>NZ_KB905472.1:2218601-2558601 GCF_000382445.1 Phocaeicola massiliensis B84634 = Timone 84634 = DSM 17679 = JCM 13223
AAGAGGGCGGGGAGTATGACGTTGACTTTGACCACCAGTTCATTGAGACGGAGAAGTACGATGCAAAGCCCACGTACAAGAAATTTCTTGGTTACAGGCCCGGTGTGGCCGTTATCGGCGACATGATTGTCGGCATAGAGAACAGCGACGGCAACACCAATGTACGCTTTCACCAGGGTGACACGCTAAAGAGGATTTTGGGGAGACTTGAAGAAAAGAAAATGGCAGTCAACCGCTTCAGGGCCGACTGCGGCTCATGCTCTGAAGACATTGTGGATGAGGTCAGGAAGCATTGCAGGACATTCTACATACGTGCCAACCGCTGCTGCTCGCTCTATGATGACATCTTCGCGCTCAGGGGGTGGAAGAGGGAAGAAATAAACGGCATTGTGTTTGAGTTGAACTCCATTCTCGTTGAGAAGTGGAAAGGCAAACCGTATCGCCTGATAATCCAGAGACAGAGACGCATGGGCAGTGGACTTGACCTGTGGGAGGGGGAATATACATACCGCTGCATCCTGACCAACGATTACGAATCATCCATGAGCGACATCGTGGAGTTCTATAACATGCGTGGAGGCAAGGAACGCATCTTTGATGACATGAACAATGGGTTTGGATGGGGCAGACTGCCTAAATCCTTCATGGCGGAAAATACCGTGTTCCTGCTCCTGACGGCACTGATACGCAATTTTTACAAGGCCATCATGCAAAGGATTGAAGTGAAGAAGTTCGGGCTCAAGGAAACCAGCCGTATCAAGACGTTTGTCTTCAAATTCATTTCAGTACCTGCCAAGTGGATTAAGACCGCAAGGCAATGTGTGCTGAACATCTACACCGACAACCATGCATATGCAGAAGCCTTCAAAACTTCTTCCGGATGATTTACGTCACTTGATGGCCACTGATTGCGTATTGCCTCAAGTCGCTTTATGGGGTAAGGGGATAGTATGCGCATTGAAACGGACGCGAGGACTTAATGGCTGTCTTACGAATCAAAAGTCCATTTCTCTTGTAGGTAGCACTTCGGGAATGGAGTTGCGGATTTAAGGTCTACCTCTTTTAGTTTTTGGTTTAAAGCTTCAAACTGTGCTTGCAATTTTTCATACTCTTGATGTTGTTCTTTTTCATTTTGCTCTTTTTCTTTTGTCAGTTTATCTATTGTGTTTTGTATTGCCGCATATTCTTCAGGTGACATAAGGACGTCTTTTTCTTGCTTACTTTTTAATGCGTTTATCTGGTCTTGAAGCTCTTTCTGAGTCTTATTGCAAGAAGTGCTCATTTTATCTAAGACCTCGACCAACTCGGCTATTTCTGCTCGCAATTTTTCATTTTCTTCTTTTCTTTTCTTCTTGTATTGAATAAATAGAAACCAAAGTATCCCACTAACAATGAATATTATGATTATAGAGGAATATATTATATTCGTTTGTCGGGATTTTTGGTATAACAATTGCATGTGGTCATATTTTCTCTGCACTTTCAAGACTTCTTGATGCAGGTGGCTATTGTAGATGGAATCCGAGGTGTCTATATACAGACGGGCATATTGGGCGATTTTCTTGTAATTTTCTGCTTTCCAAGCTTCATCATATAATTGATTATAAATATATGCGCGTAGTGATAAGTCTTTGGAAAGCAAAGCATTTTGAAACAGACTGTCTGCGCGTTCTTTTTGCCCTCTCTTTATATATAGTTGGGCTAGTCCTGACATTGTTTTGTAAGGGGGAGAAGCAGGTGATATATGCAAGGCGCATGAGAAAAAGCTTTCGGCTTCCTCATATTTTTCCTGATACATTTTACTGACCGCAATGTTATGGTAAATTTTAGACTGAAGAATACTGTCCTTTAGACTACTGCTAAATTGTAATAGCTTGGTTATACATTGGTTAACACTGTCAGTATCATGGAAAATATGATATAGTTGCAATAAGTTGAGCAAATTACTGGTCTGTGCAGCCGTGTCTTTTCCATCTATATTTGCTTGCACAGCTTTTTGGTAATATTCTTTGGCCAGCTCGAAATTGAAAGAACATTGATTGATATATCCCAAACTGCTATAAATGCGGGCAACATAGTGTTTGTCATTCATGCTGGGAATACATTTTTCTGCTTCTTTATAAGCTAGCAGAGCATTGGGAATGTCTTTGGAATATTCTTCCAATATGCATCCCTTCACATAAAAGGCTGCCCCTTTTTTATCTGCATCATTCTTATCTTTATAATATTCTACTGCAAGGTCAATCATTGACGAATCCGAAGATACAGGGATGTAGCAACGATATTGGGCTAACGAAAGCAGCAAAACATAATCCGCCTGCTCTTTTCCGATTAAGTGCCGGGAGGTAGGGATGGATTCCAGTATATGCAATGCCGAATCGGGGGCAGTCCATATAAGTTCCTCCGCTTGCGACAAGTTCTCTGTGACGTGACGAGTGGAACGGTCGCAAGCTGTACATGCCAATAATAATATAATGGTCAAGTTGAATAGGATGTTCTTTCTGCTTCTCATAGTCCGCTGTCTTTACTTTGCCTATTGATTGGTGCAAAGTAAATACAAAGATTCACAATATCAAAGCCTTGTTTCAAAAAAACTGCTACCTTGCTAAAAGGTCTCATGGGAATATTTGATTCCCCCTTCCTCCTTTCATTAGCCGTTGAAACGTCCTGTTGATGGGGGTTCCGGTTGTGAATGAACATCCTACATTGTCTGCACGTTTAGACTAAAATACAAGGATAAACGGAGAACAGGAATGACTGACTTGGTGAGGGGGGTGATGCAATCTGCCCTTACATGAAAACATGCCGAGCTTTTAAAAAAAGATACCGAGCTTTAAGATAAACATGCCGAGCTTTTTTTAAAACCTCACGGCCTTTTGGCAACGCAAATATACGCGTTAATTTTTTTATTTCTTAATCAGCTGGAAGGCTTTAGCCAAAGCACCTTCCTGTGGCACTGCATAATCAGGCAATGTACCATGTATCTCCTTTTCGTCCGCGCCATATTGCCAAAAACGTTTGAACGAAATAGTGCAACTCAATCCCGACACCGGCAACTTATAATAGATGATATCGCCGAAACTCACATTCATGCCACCGGATTCCTCGCCGATAACCGTCCCCATGCCAAACTCCTTGAAAGCCCAGGCAAACGAACCGGCAGAAGAGAATGTATGATGACTTATCAACAGATATACACTGCCTTCGTAATGACCTTCTTCTTTGGTGAGCGGAGGAATAAAATTTCCTTTTGATTCATCATTATAAAAAGACCATCCGGGAACCATTTGGGTTCTTCCCGTCAAGCGTATGGTGGTGGGCGTGACGCGTACCAGGGCCTTGCCCATTTGCTTAAAAGGCTTGGGAGAAATGTAGCGGAAAAGAACATCTCCTACCATCGAATTACCTCCGCCGTTGTTGCGCAAGTCAATGATTAAATTCTTAATGCCCTTTTCGCGCAGGGTTACAAACATGGAGTCGGCAAACATCTTCATCCGTTGCGGATTATTAAAGCTTCTAAAATCCATAACGGCTACCTTCTTCTTTTCATCCACTTTGAAAGAATAATCCAGCACCCGCGCCTGCTCTTTTTTCTTCGGCATACGGGGAAGAAGTTCCGCCCACGTAGTAGGATGCAAGGTGACTTCAAGTTTCTTTTTGCTATCTTTCATACGATAAACGACATCGTATTTATCTGCGGCATACATCATTTCAAACAATGCCGAAAAATCAGAATTAATACGTTCTATACGGAAGAAATCGCGTTCTCCGCTTGCATAGTCCATCATCGATTCTATCAGTTCCCTACTCTCCTTTCCGTTGATGGAAAGAACTTCCGCATCTTGGGGTATCAGGTTATCAATGCACCCTCTTACACGCAGTGTGTAGTCGGACTTTACATTGAGAAACAAGGGGAGCCGAATAGTAGATGAAGTAAAATAATCATTAAAAGGAAAACGAAGCATGGTGTGCCCGTCGCCTAACTTCGTGACCAACGGAGCCGCATACTTAAACAGCTCTACCGTGGTAACAGAATCGGGCAACTGCTGCTTCACCCTATTTACCGATTTAAACCATTCGCTTTGTCTGCACACGGAAAACATATCGGGATGGACTTCGCTGAGAGTATAGACCAAGGCGTCGATATCGAACTGCGCCTGCTTCTTTGAAAGCAATCCGCCGGCAGAGCGTTTCAACATATCCCGCGAGGGTTCTTCCAAAGGATTTGCCGATACCCATTTTATCCGGGTCATGGCGGAATCACCTTGATGAGTGACCACCACAAAATCATAACATCCTTCTTTGGCTACATTGAACCGGATGGTATCTATCTTGCTTCGGAATACAACTTCCTCTCCCGATGTCTCAAATACATCGGGACGAAGAGAGGGATTAATCACCCATGGAATTTGTTGTTCTTTACCATCGACCGTAATGCGCAGCACTTTACCATCGGTTTTAAGTACTTGCATTTGTTCTACTTTCTTTGCTTTTTCTCCAACACCCTGTGCAGCCAATGGGCTTGTCGCGCCGGAAAGACATAGCAGTAATGTCCATCTGAAAAATTTTGTTTGTGTCATGTTGTTTGTTAATTATTTAATAATCCCATACTCAATCCGTGAGTATAGTCTGTGCCAAAGTTATCTTTTTAAATCAATAAAACAAACGGATTGGCGTTTAAATATGGACATTCTGCAATCTTAATAGCGTTCGTGCATCAGTTATCTCCATCCGCAGCAGGAGCAGCATCTTCTTTTCGCATGCTAAACTCACAACCGCAATATCTTTGGTTGTAAAAATCATATTCCTTAATAATGGCAATACGACGCTCGCTCAAACCGCCTTTACGCCAGTTCTGTTCCCAATAAGTAACATCGGGATAGCGGGCAGTGGCATAACGTCCCGCCTCTTCTATCTGCTCCAGGCTTTTCCATCGGCTGGATGCCAGTGTGGTGGTTATCACGGAGAATCCATGCTCGTGGGCATAGCGCGCCGTTTCCAACAGACGCATCTTGAAACAGCGGAGGCAACGCCCTCCACGCTCAGGCTCCTGCTCCATCCCCGACATTTGGCAACGCCAAGCCTCATGGTCATAATCGGCATCTACAATCTCCAACCCCAAGGAACGGGCATAGCGGGTACATTCATCTTTCCTTATGTTATACTCTTCAAGCGGATAGATATTCGGATTACAATAATAGATGACAGGGGTAATGCTGTGTTGCATCAGACACTCAATGATGGCTGACGAACAGGGGGCGCAACAAGTATGGAGCAACACCTTGTCGGCTCCTCCCGGAACTTCAAGTTGGAATTTCTTTTTCATACGGCAAATTTAATAGATATTTGCCATACTGACCAGCGGTTCGTACAATTTTTCAATATCCTTGGCGTCCATTTCTATCTCCACTTGGTCGCCGGGAACAAGTGTCTCACCCGCAGCAGGCAGGGTTTTGTGGTCACGGCGGATGCTGAGAATGATACAGTTGTTGGGTAAAGTCAGTTTATCCACTTCTTTTCCATCCAAATAAGAGCCATCCATTATTTCCACATACAGATGATAACGTGCACCCTCGACTTCAGGAAACTCCGGGTTGTGGCTGCGAAACATCCTGTCATAAAGCAATACATTATAAGGTTTGATTTGAAGAAGTTCCGTAAAATAATAAGTCAGTCCGCCCACTACGATAGAAGGATAAAACACCTCAAAGTGACCTGTTATTTCTGTTATCAGCACAATGGCGGTCAGCGGAGTGCGCACCACTGCTACCAAGAAAGCTACCATCCCGACAAGCATCATATAACTGACATTTTCATACCCTATCACTCCGCGCTGTACCAATACGAGCCCGAATAATTGTCCCAACAAACCTCCTGTCACCAGAGTCGGAATAAAGCTTCCTCCCGGTAATCCTGAAGACAATGAAAGCAAAGTGAATACAAAATGAATCAAAATCATGACGCCGAGCCACCGGATGTCGTGCGTGCCGTCCATTCCCTGCATCATCAAAAACTGTTCTCCGCCTCCCGTCAAGTTGGTCTCGGTCAGAGAAATAGCGTATGCCGCAATCAGCAAATACAACATTTTAGTATAGACAGAGAGTTTCAACGTCGGCAACCATCGTTGAAAAAAGGGAACTATAAGCGAATAAAACTTTGCTATGGCGGCAATCACGGCAGCAAAAAGGATATAAAGCTCCGCCTGCCGCCAAAAAGACAAACCGGGAGAGACGGCATTTATCAGATGATAAGGAGTAGTGGGAAACATCCAACTCGCCACACCGCCCGCCACCACGCCTGCCAATAAAGTAGTAATGGCTGTTTTGGGAGCATCAAACCGTTCAATGGATTCGATGACCAACAGAGAAGAAGACAAGGGAGCTGCAAAAGCTGCTGAAAGTCCGGCACCGGCTCCTGCCGCCAGCAACTGTTTTCGTTCACCTTTCAGAATATGTCCCCATCGGGATACCAATGTTCCGATATATGAACCAATCTGAACGGAGGGCCCTTCACGACCCAACGACAGCCCTGTACTCAAAGCTAATATTCCCCCCAAAAACTTTGCTATCAGTTCCTTGAAAGGATGGTCGTAATGAATACGTCCGTTGATAGCCGCCCTTGTCTGGGGAATACCGCCTCCGGCTATCAAAGGCATCTTCTTTACCATCAGGGCAACCCCGATAAGGATGGCCCACAGAGAAAAGAACAAGACAACATGATAGTACCACGGATAATGGGCAGTGAAGAAGGCTTTTCGGATATCAAAGAATTCCCATAACAAATAATGATAGGGCACGGCAATCAGCCCCGTAAGCAAACCAACAAATATACTTACGAAGTAAAGGCGGGCATCAATCAGTTTTAATCTCCAGATACGCCATTTCCGCAGATTGCTCAACTGTTTCCATTTCTGTTTCCACTTGTTCGGTTCCATTGTGAGGAATAAACAAATGAAAAAGAAGAAGGTTTTGGTTTAAATTAATAAGTAAGATAGTTGATTTTCTATTTAAATAATGGTTTCAACATCTTAGGAACTTCTATTTCGTTCTCCTTCAACTGATTCAAACAAATCTTTCCCTTATCCGATAAAGTAAAATACATCTGCCGCTTGTCTTTATCGCCCAAACTGCGAACTATCAACTCTTTATCTTCTATCGAACGAATCACTTTCGATGTGTGTGAAGCCGATAAACCCGTATGCTCTGATATAGCGCTCGCCGTCAATCTGTCACCTCCGATACAGCAAAGTGCCATTGCTTCATTCAATGATACCCCATGTTGCTCTATCAAGTTTGCTTCCAGTTCAGAGAGAGCTTTAAAAAGCTCTCTCATGACACATATTGATTTTATTTTCTCCATACATTATTTTAAATAAACAAATTCACGTTTGCCTGCTCCGCACGATTCATATAAGTAGCTACACCGCCAATAGTCACATTATCCAACAGTTCCTCGCGCTTTACGCCCATCACGTCCATCGACATCTGACAAGCGATGAACTCGACACCGTTTTGAATGGCCTGTTCTCGCAACGATTCCAGTGAGTCAATGTTCTTCTTATTCATGATATACCGCATCATCCTACTACCCATCCCTCCCATATTCATCTTTGAAAGTTTCAGTTTTAATGAATTGGAAGGAAGCATCATGCCGAACATTTTACCAAAGAAATCTTTCTTCACAGCAGGCTTGTTCAGTTTCTTGATGGCATTCAGTCCCCAGAATGTGAAAAAGATAGTCACCTTCTCCCCGGTTGCCACCGCACCGTTTGCGAGTACAAAAGTAGCCAAAACTTTATCCAAATCATCGCTGAACAGAATAAAAGTTTTCCCTTTGTCCGCTTTACAAGTCTCTGTTGCACATACTTGAGGAATATTCTTTTCTACTACCACCCGGTATTTTCCGCCTTCCGAACGGGCAGAAACAAAACGGTTTCCTGTAGTCTGACACCATGCCTCGGCATCACGGGGGAAACCGGCATCCGTCGCCACAATTTCCAGACGCTCCCCATCTGCCAGTTCTTCCATACTTTTCTTCAGCTTCATGATAGGACCGGGACAAGATATGCCACAAGCATCCACTTTTATTGCTCTCATAGAAGGAATAACAGAAGAAGCAATAGTATAAGCTTCAGCAGAATCTTTACTATGTTCAGAATGATCAACTTTAGAAGAATCAGAACTTGAAGAGCCGTAATTTGAGAACTCCTTCGGTTCGGGCAAAGGAGTCGTTGCCGCTTTATACAATTTCAAACCACCTATCAGATTCTTTACTTCCTTATATCCGTTCTGCAACAATATATTGGAAGCCAGATAACCTCTCAACCCCACTCCGCAATACAGATAGACCGGCTTATCCCGGGGGATTTCTTTCATCCGATCGCGCATATCATCCAAAGGAATATTGACAGCCCCCTTCAAAGCACCGAGCGCAAACTCATCGGGAGTACGGACATCCACCAACGTGACCTTGCTCCAATCGGCAACCTGCAACTCACGCCAATAAAGAGGCTGCATCTTTCCGTTCAATATATTTCCGGCTACATATCCCGTCACTGCCACCGGGTCTTTGGCCGAAGAAAAAGGAGGAGCGTATGCCTGCTCCAAGGCCATCAAATCATATACAGTTCCGTTATGCTTTATCACTTGCGAAAATTCGTCAATGCGCTTGTCTACTCCGCTATAGCCCACAATCTGCGCTCCGAGCAGTTTGCCATCGGCAGGAGAGAATGTTATTTTAATGGACATCTGTAAAGCATCGGGATAATATCCTGCATGCGAACCGGAATGGATGGTTGCCGACAGGTAATCAATGCCTGCCTGTTTCAACCGTTTTGCCGGAAGACCCGAAGTAGCAACAGTCATATCAAAAACCTTGGCAATGGAAGTACCGATAGCTCCTTCGTAGGGTATCTTATTTCCAAAGACCATGTTATCCGCCACAATACGTGCCTGACGATTGGCCGGCCCCGCCAAGTAATTCAACCACGGCTTCCCGGTCAGCGGATGGCGGAATTCGATAGCATCGCCCACCGCATAAATATGTTCATCGGAAGTCTGCAAGTAATCGTTCACCTTGATGCCGCGCATCTCCCCTATCTCCAGTCCGGCATCTGTTGCCAACGAAGTGTTGGGACGCACACCGATAGATAATAACACCATATCGGCAGGCAGTCTTTCACCCGATTTGAAAATTACTTCCAATCCGCTGGCTGTGCGCTCAAAAGAAGCCACCGCTTTTTCCAGATAAAGGCGCACCCCTTTCTGCAACAAGTGCTCGTGCACCAACGATGCCATAGAGAAATCAATCGGTGCCATGACTTGATTTGCCATCTCTACAACCGCCACTTCCGCACCGGCTTCCTGCAAATTCTCCGCCATCTCCAGCCCGATGAAGCCTGCACCGATGATTACCGCGCGCTTCACCTCATGCCTCTGCAAATAGTTCTTGATGGCATCCGTGTCATTCACATTGCGAAGCGTGAAGATTCCTTCATTGTCAATGCCCGGCAAGGGAGGACGAACAGGCGACGCACCCGGAGAAAGCAATAGTTTATCATAACTCTCCGTATAGGTTTTCCCGTCTGAAGTACGAATATCCACTGTCTTCTTTGCAGGATGGATGGCCACGACCTCGGACCGGATACGCACATCGATATTGAACCGCTTACCGAAAGCCTCCGGGGTCTGCACAAACAGTTTTTCACGCTCAGCAATCACGCCACCTATATAATAAGGTAAGCCGCAATTGGCATACGAGATATATTCCCCTTTCTCAAACAAGATGATTTCGGCATCTTCTGTATTTCTCCTGATACGTGCAGCAGCGGTTGCACCTCCGGCTACACCTCCTACTATTATATACTTCATAAGTTCAACTATTTTAATTCAATTAATATTTTCCTTTGGAAACTTTATGCAAACATACATGATATTTCTTACAAACAAAAATTTCCAATGGAAAACATTATCAGGTTAACTCTTTTTAAGAAGAGGTGACTTACTTCCAAGGTCATGACAACCGGTTCGGGCAGGCAAACCCTGCCCCTACAGTTGACAATGTGATAGGTCGGTTTAGTTTTAACACATCCCTACACGATTCAAACCATGAATTCCTTTACTGCTTTTTCCAATCTGTCCAATCCCAATTCTCCGGTCTGCCGCCACAACTGCTCTCCTTTTCTTAAGAATATATAAGTAGGAATATGCACGATGGTATAAAATTCGGCAAGTGTTTTTTCTTCATCCACATTCACCTGCACTACTTCCACCTTCCCTCCCATCAGTTTCTTAAACTCGTCAATAACAGCATGCATACGACTGCTCTTCAATGAATGAATGGAATAAAATTCGGCCATCACCCAATCACCTGAAGTCAATTTCTCTTTATTCCGCTCTTCACGGACTACTTTCTTTTCTTTCATATTGATTCGTTTTAAAAGTTATGTTTGTCTATCAACAAGATTATCGGAAGAAAGTTTGCCACGACAGAAATCGCCAGCAAAGGCTTATACTCTAATTCTTCTACAAAGAAGCAGACATTCAAAAAAGTGTTTATTACCTTTGGGGCAAAATTTAAATAAAACAAGCACATATCATGTTATCCAAAGCAGACTTAACACAGGGAAGCATCACAGGTACCCTGCTACGTTTTACCTTACCTATGATTATAGGCTCACTGCTACAACAGTGTTACAATATAGCCGATACACTGATTGTGGGACAATGTATCGGTTCCGGCGCATTGGCTGCCGTCGGGTCTGCTTACACACTGATGGTTTTTCTTATTTCCATCCTGCTGGGATTGTCCATGGGAAGCGGTACAGTTTTTTCCCTGCAATATGGCGCAGGACGGATGAAGGCTTTACGACGAAGCATTTACGTATCGGCCGTACTCATCGGAACAGTGACAATCGTACTGAACATAGCAGCTCTGTCTTTCATTCATCCCATTCTCAAACTATTACAGATTCCCGATGATATTTATCAGATGATGTATGATTACCTGTGGATTATCTTTTGGGGAATCGGGTTTACTTTTATTTATAATTTCTATGCTGCACTGTTGCGTGCCATCGGCAATGCAGTCACTCCTCTTTATTTTTTAGCGATTTCCGTCGTGCTGAATATCGGACTGGATTTGTTCTTTATCCTGCTACTGGATTGGGGAATCAAGGGAGCTGCCATTGCTACAATTATCGCACAGGGAGTATCTGCACTGGGAATTATGGGATATACCTACGCAAAATGTCCCGAATTGAGACTGCATCGCAACGACCTGCATTTCGACCGCCACTGCCTGAAAGAAATCACTTCGTTCTCCACCCTGACCTGTATACAACAATCGGTAATGAATTTGGGAATTCTAATGGTACAAGGACTGGTCAATAGTTTTGGCTCTATGGTGATGGCGGCTTTTGCGGCAGCAATAAAAATTGACTCTTTTGCTTATATGCCGGTACAGGAGTTCGGAAATGCTTTTTCCACCTTTATCGCTCAAAACTTCGGAGCAAAAAAGTATGAACGAATCCGCAAAGGAGTAAAAAGTGCACTGATTACAACAATTGTCTTCTCCCTGTTCATTTCTGTTTTGGTCTTCTTATTCGCCAAACCATTCATGCTGATTTTTGTAGCTCCGCATGAAACGGAGATTCTGAATGTAGGTATCGGTTATCTGCGCATTGAAGGAGTATTTTATTGTGGTATTGGGATTTTATTCCTGCTATACGGATACTACCGGGCCATCCGTATGCCGGAAATGTCTGTAATACTGACCATTGCATCGCTAGGAACACGAGTTGCTCTTTCCTATTGGCTCGCTGCCATCCCCTCTATTGGAGTAACCGGCATTTGGTGGTCTATCCCCATCGGATGGTTTATAGCTGATATGATTGGTATTATTTATTATAAATATAGGAAAAAGCTGAGGAGTAACGACATACATTATTCGGATACAGCTTACACAGAAAGAACCTGAATCTATCCGTGTAAACCGTATAATCCCTAACCGGAAATCACGAGAAAAAACTTCGACAGTACTCCAAAGAATAAATATATAGCTTAAAAGAAAACAGCAATGAAAGTACCTGTCACATAAAGAATATCCTCTTTTCGGGGCACGATACTCGGTGCTGCCAATTTCTGCATTATCGTTTCCCAAAAACGATGTTATGATATATCATTTGCAAAATTAAAAATATATCTCAAAACAAAAGATGAAACGTTTTTGTTACTAAAAGACGTCCTTTCCAAGCTGTTTCATCCAAATTTTATGTATTTTTGTAGTCCTATAGAAAGAACAGACTTACAAATGAGAGAAGAAACAACCTGTAAACCTGATTATTCGAACTCAATGGCAGAACACTTGGGTATCCGATTCATGCCGTCTGCCACCGATGAGGTACGTGCCGAAATGCCTGTCGACCACCGTACTTCACAACCCTTTGGCATGCTGAATGGAGGTGCATCATTGGCACTTGCCGAAATTGCAGCCGGACACGGGTCTATGTCTTTATGTCGCGAAGGAGAATATGCATGCGGCATACAAGTAAGTGGAAATCATATATCATCGGTTCCTGTGGGCGGAAAAGTGATTGCCAACGGTCAATTAATTCATCGCGGCAATTCCTCACATATATGGAACATAGATATCACCACTCCCGAGGGGAAACTTGTTTCTACCATTCGTGTCGTTAACTTCATACTTAAAAAGAAATGAATCTACCTAACAGACATATACAGAATTTATTGGATTGCCTGACACGCAGCCGACTCAGTTTTGCTCTCTATCGGCTGCCCTGGACAGACGAATGCTACTTTGTGCTACAACAATCAGGCGATGTGGAACAGTTAGCGGATATTCGGGAATTAAATAAGAAGAAAGGGTTTGTCATGGCTCCCTTCCTTCAGTCCGACCATCATCCGCTGATAGTGATTCGTCCTGATATCACAGCATACGACTGGGATGAAATCAGCGAAGCCATTTCTTCTTTGGAATGTGCCGATGCCTTGTTGACTTGCAAGAACCAGACCGAAAAACTGTCTCCTTTCGTTTCGGAAGAAACGGACAAAGAGCGATATACCCAAGCTTTCGAGCGTTTCATCACTCCCCTTCAAAAGAAACATTTCCAAAAGCTTGTCTTGTCACGTTCTTCCACCAAGCATATCAATGACGATTTTTCGCCATTGGCTGCATTTGTCCGTGCCTGCAACAATTATCCACGCATGATGATTTATTTGTGTCATACTCCTGTTTCCGGTACGTGGGTGGGCAGTACACCTGAAATCTTATTGAGCGGACACGGCAAAGAATGGCACACCGTAGCCTTGGCAGGCACCATGCCGATGCAAAACGAAGTCATGCCAATGGACTGGGACAAGAAGAACCAAGACGAGCAAGGTTATGTGGCAGATTACATTCGTCGGATTATCAAGAAATTTGGCAATAAGATGGATGAGAAAGGCCCCTATACGGCCCGTGCCGGACAATTGGTGCACCTCAAAACCGACTTTTATTTTTTATTAAAGAACACAGATAATATAGGGAATCTACTTCAGGAACTTCATCCTACTCCCGCTGTCTGCGGATTGCCGAAAGAAGATGCTTTCCGATTTATCCTGGAAAATGAAGGATATGACCGTAGCTATTATTCCGGTTTTATAGGCTGGCTGGACACCGAAGGACATACAGATTTATATGTCAACCTACGTTGCATGGAAATAAAACCGGGTGAAACCACTTTATACGCAGGTGGAGGAATCCTTGCTTCCTCTGAAATAGAATCGGAATGGACAGAAACAGGAGACAAGATGAATACGATGAAAAGCATTCTTTATCCTGAGTTTATAAACAGATAGCCTGTCACCGTAGGGGCACATGATTGCGCCCGTCCAATAGCATAGCAACATGCATTCGGAAGAATTCAATTCCCTACGGAGCAAAGACGATAAAAGAGAAATATATTTATATTAAAGTAAAAGAATTATGTATTCAGACAAAAAGAACATACTTCAGTTGGCGGCACTTCTCAAGGCACACGGTGTGCGGAAAATAGTGCTTTGTCCCGGCAGTCGTAATGCTGCCATCGTGCATACACTGGCCAATATAGAGGACTTCACCTGTTACTCTGTAACCGACGAACGCAGTGCAGGATTCTTTGCTATCGGGTTATCGTTACAGGGGGGAGGTCCTGCTGCTGTATGTTGCACTTCCGGTTCGGCACTGCTGAATCTGCATCCTGCCGTAGCCGAAGCCTTTTACCAACAAGTTCCCTTAATTGTCATTTCTGCCGACCGCCCTGCTGCCTGGATAGGACAAATGGATGGACAAACTTTACCTCAGCCGGGGGTATTCGGTCCGTTGGTCAAGATGTCGGTCAACTTACCCGAAGTGCAAACCGACGAAGACGAATGGTTCTGCAACCGTCTGATTAACGAAGCCATACTGGAAACAACTCACCACGGTAAAGGTCCGGTTCATATCAACGTACCTATCTCCGAACCCATCTACCGTTTCACAGTCAAAGCGCTTCCTGAAGTACGCGTCATCACCCGCTACCAAGGATTGAGTGTATACGACCGCGACTATAAAATACTGATTGAACGTCTGAATAAATATAACAAACGCATGATAGTGGTCGGACAGATGAATCTGATTTATCTGTTCGAAAAGAAATATGTGAAACCCCTGTATAAACATTTCCTTTGGCTGACGGAACATTTGGGTAACCAGACCATTCCCGGCATTCCTATCAGGAACTTCGATGCAGCCATCTATTCCATGAGTTCCGAACGTCAGAACGATATGACTCCTGAGCTATTGATTACTTACGGCGGACATATTGTATCCAAGGAATTAAAGAAATACCTGCGGAAACATCCTCCGCGTGAGCACTGGCATATTTCCACCGATGGAAAGATAGCCGACTTATACGGTTGCCTGACGACCATCATTGAAATGGACCCATTTGAATTTCTAGAGAAAATTGCTTTTCTTTTGGACAACAAACCGACAAACTATCCATTGATGTGGGAGAATTACTGTAAGACCGTGCCGATGCCGGAACTGCCCTACTCGGAAATCTCAGCCATAGGAAAACTCATTCAGTCATTGCCGGAACCCTGTGCGTTGCATCTGGCAAACAGTTCTACGATACGTTATGCCCAATTATTTACAATACCGCCAAGAGTAGAAATTTGCTGTAACCGAGGTGTGAACGGGATAGAAGGTTCACTTTCCACCGCCATCGGATATGCCGTAGCATCCACTAAACTAAACTTCATCATCATAGGCGATTTGAGTTTCTTTTATGACATGAATGCACTGTGGAATCAGAATTATGGTGCAAATATCCGTATTCTGCTATTGAATAATGAAGGTGGAGAGATCTTCCACACTCTGCCGGGCATGGACAAATCAAGTCGCTCACGGGAGTTCATCACAGCCGAACATTACACCACTGCCAAAGGTTGGGCAGAAGAACGCGGCTTTATCTATATAAAAGTAACCGATGAAGAAGAACTGGAAGATGCCATGAAGCAATTCACCACCCCGGAAACGCTGATGCAACCCATGTTAATGGAAGTCTTTACAGACAAGGAAAAAGATACCACCCTGTTGAGAGAATATTACCACGGACTTAAAAATAAGCCAAATGAATAATTCTATCATGAGAGTGCGTCAAAATTGATTCATACGGGCATACCGCCCGTACGGTAAACTCACAAAAAAAATACATAAACAAACAAGAATAATGGAAACAAGAGAATGGAAAACCATCAAAGAGTATCAAGACATACTTTTCGATTTCTATAACGGAATAGCAAAAATCACCATCAACCGTCCGCGTTACCGCAACGCATTCACCCCGACTACAACCTCCGAAATCAGTGATGCCCTGTATTACTGCCGTGAGTGCCGGGATATCAACGTAGTGGTTCTGACCGGAGCAGGCGATAAAGCCTTCTGCAGCGGAGGCGATATGCACGTAAAAGGTCACGGCGGTTACATCGGAACAGACGGTGTTCCCCGCCTGAATGTGCTGGATGTACAAAAACAAATCCGTTCCCTGCCGAAACCTGTCATTGCCATGGTCAACGGTTACGCCATCGGCGGCGGGCACGTGCTCCATGTAGTTTGCGACTTAACCATCGCTTCCGACAATGCCATCTTCGGACAGACAGGTCCCAAAGTGGGCAGCTTTGACGCCGGCTTCGGTTCATCATATCTGGCACGAATCGTAGGACAAAAAAAGGCACGCGAAATATGGTTCCTTTGCCGTCAGTACTCTGCACAAGAAGCACTGGAAATGGGATTGGTCAATACGGTCGTTCCTTTTGAACGCCTGGAAGACGAGACAGTGGCATGGGCAGAGAAAATGATGGAACACAGTCCGTTAGCCCTTCGTATGATTAAAGCCGGACTCAATGCCGAGCTGGACGGACAAGCCGGAATCCAAGAGCTTGCCGGAGATGCTACCATGCTTTATTACATGACAGAGGAGGCACAGGAAGGAGGAAAAGCATTTCTGGAAAAACGTAAACCACGATTCCAGGATTATCCCAAATTTCCGTAAAAACGAATTGTAATTTCAAAGACATGAACATTGAAGTATTCAGGAAATACTGTCTTTCATTAGGCAATGTTTCAGAGAAGATGCCATTTGGCAAATTTGCAGCAAGATATGATTCAATCCTTGCCTTTTATGTTTGCGGACACATGTTCTGTTTTATAGACATTGACAATTTCACTTTTGTCAATGTCAAATCTACTCCAGATGAAATTGAAGATATAAAAGAGAGACATGTTTCAATCGGCACTCCCATCAACCAAAGTCTGAAGCATTGGCTCCAGCTTAATTTTAACGGCGATATTCCTGACACAGACATATACACATGGGTTCAACGCGCCTTTGAAATTGTCAGAGATAAATATACAAAACAAAACACATATAAAAAAGTATGTTCCAAACCCGCATTATAAAGAAACAATTACACTTCAAGCAACCGGCAGGTACATCGAGAGGAGTATATACCACCCGAAACGTATGGTATATACTCCTCACCGATACCGACAACCGTTATTATGGAGTAGGTGAATGCGCCCCTCTCCCTGCCCTGAGTTGTGACGATGTTCCCAACTATGATGAACTATTGGCCATCGCTTGCAAAAACTTTGAGAAGACCGGAGAAATAGATCGGGAAGCCCTGCTTCCCTATCCGTCTATTCTGTTCGGTCTGGAAACCGCCCTACTTCATTTCCGCGCATGCAGCCTACAATTTTGGCACACTCCATTCAGCAAAGGAAAAGCAGGTATCCCTATCAATGGACTTATCTGGATGGGAAGCTTTGATGAAATGTATCGGCGCATCGAAGAAAAAATGCAAAAAGGATTCCGCTGTATCAAACTCAAAATCGGGGCTATCGATTTTGAAAAAGAACTGGAATTACTGGCACATATCCGCCGGCACTTTACTCCCGAACAAATAGAGCTACGTGTGGATGCCAACGGTGCCTTCACTCCCACCGATGCTCTTGATAAATTACAGCGTCTTTCCGAGTTTCACCTTCACTCCATCGAACAGCCTATCCGCGCCGGACAGTGGAAAGAGATGAGCACACTCTGTGCTTCCGCCCCCTTCCCCATCGCCTTGGACGAAGAACTTATCGGCATTAACCAACGCAGCCGCAAGATAGAACTGCTTGAAACCATCCGACCGCAATATATCATTCTGAAACCCTCCCTTCACGGCGGAATCAGCGGGTCGGAAGAATGGATGGAACTGGCAGCGGAAAGGGGGATAGGTTCGTGGATTACCTCGGCCTTGGAATCAAATATCGGACTAAACGCTATCGCCCAATGGTGCGCTACCCTGCAACCTACGCTCCCACAAGGCCTTGGAACAGGGTTACTGTTTACAGACAACATAAATTATCCGCTACATATCGAAGGAGACTGCCTGTGGTTTCATCCCGAAGAGCAAGAACCTGATTTATTACAATGGCTGGCACAATGAATACTTACTACACAGACATAACCACCCAGCGTATCCAAATAGAAGGAATCTTTTATACCCATTGGGAAATAGCGATGATACGCATGAATATTCCTACCGACAAGCAAAGCTTCCGGCAAGAACTTTTTACTTTTCTCTCCGAATGGTTCAACCATCAACCCACCGTTCTTGTCCATACTTCCGGTTCGACAGGCAAGCCCAAACCAATGCGTGTAGAAAAAGAAAGCATGATGGAAAGCGCCTGCCTCACCTGTTCATTTCTCGGACTGAAAGAAAATGACACAGCACTGCTGTGCATGCCTCTGCAATATATTGCCGGAAAGATGGTGGTGATACGCTCACTGGTTGCCGGACTCAATCTCCTTCCGGTCACACCTTCGGGCCATCCCTTGAAAAATCTGAAGAAAGCACCCGTATTTGCTGCCATGATTCCGATGCAGGTATACAATTCCCTCCAAGTGCCCGAAGAAAAAGAATTATTGAAGCAAATAAAACATCTTATCATCGGTGGAGGTGCGATTGACAGCGCGCTGGCACAAGCTTTAAAAGATTTTCCCAATCAGGTATGGTCTACCTACGGAATGACAGAAACACTTTCGCACATCGCCTTACGCAAAGTAAACGGGACAGAAGCTTCCGAATGGTACACCCCTTTTGAAAGCGTCTCCATCCGGTTGAGTCAAGAGAATACACTGATTATCAATGCTCCCAAAGTGTGTGATAAAGTATTATACACTAATGACATTGCAGAACTGAATGCCCAAGGGCAATTCCGCATTTTAGGAAGAAAAGACAATATAATAAATAGTGGTGGTGTAAAGATACAAATAGAACAGGTGGAAGCCACACTGAAAAAACACTTCCATACTCCATTTATGATTACCTCTGCACCTGATGCAAAATTTGGTGAAATAGTAGTTCTGCTCATTGAAAACAATCCCGGAAGCAGAGATACTTATGAAAGAATTCAGAAGATTTGTGAGGATGTATTGCCTGCCTATTGGTGCCCCAAACGCGTTATACCGGTAGAGAATCTACCTCTTACAGAAACAGGCAAGCCCGATAGGGCAACAGCTAAATTATTAGCGCAAACATAATCAATAAAGAGAAAAATGCAGATAAATCACCAGAACTTATTGTTCTCTTGACTATATTCAAACCCTACGGAGTTCAATTTTCGTATCAAAGAATCCTTATCTACATTCATATCTTCACAAAGTTCATCAAGCGAAGAATAACAATCGCGAAGTTTCATATTCACCATGCTGAACAGCATCATCGGGTCTTCCGGTAGTTCCATACTTTACAATCTTTTATTCATTTTCTAAAATCGGATGCAAAGGTACAAAACTTTTGCTTTCCGGTTATAGTTATGACTGAAAAAAGATATAGGATCAAGTCAAAAAGTGTGTAGATGATAAGGGAGCAGTCATTATTCCTGGGGATTTAAATATCATATCACAAACAAAGGGAAGAATAAGCCGTTTCCCAAGGTCGGCCAAGGTCTTTTAAACGGAAGATTATTACAGTCTGCGGCAATGGACTGTACAGTCCACTGTAGCAGACTGTACGGTCCACTGCAACGGACTATACAGTCTGCCGCCGAAGACTGTAGTAATCCGACGGACAGGCAGGCATAATCGAAAGGACGAAAACGCTTGGTCCGGCTAATGAAACGGCTTAGGAAGCTCAAAAACAACACTGACCGGACTGGGTGTGAATGACTACATAAACCGATTACGTATAGAGAAATCAGTATACCTACTCACAAATACCAATCTCAATATCAATGAAATATCCTATGAAGTCGGGTTTACCTATCCCCGTTATTTCAGTACCTCTTTCAAGCAAATAAAAGGGATGACTCCCACACAGTTTAAGGAAGAAAAGAAAAAGAACAATGCCGACTCAAAATAAAAAAGAGCGATTTTCGGTCGCTCTTTTACACATATATTATATATACAATCGCTATTAACAAGCCTTGAAACTCATATCCAATCCTTTCACAGAATGGGTCAATGCTCCAAATGATATAAAGTCTACCCCTGCCTGTGCATAAGGTAACATCGTCTCATAAGTGATGCCGCCGGAAGACTCCGTTTCACAACGTCCACCTACAATCTCTACTGCCTTACGTGTGTCTTCAGGAGTAAAGTTATCAAACATAATACGGTCTACCCCTTCTGCCAATGCCTGATTCAGTTCATCAAAATTGCGAACTTCCAGTTCTATCTTCAAGTTTTTGCCTTTGGCCTTACAATATTCTTTAGCACGAGTAACCGCATTGTGTATGCCCCCTGCAAAGTCCACATGATTGTCTTTCAACAAAATCATGTCGAACAAACCGATACGGTGATTGCATCCTCCACCTATCTTTACAGCCATTTTCTCCATAATACGCATACCCGGAGTAGTCTTACGGGTATCAAGGACACGAGTTTTGGTACCTTCCAACTTTTTCACATATTTATGGGTCATAGTAGCAATGCCGCTCATACGTTGCATGATGTTCAGCATCAAGCGCTCTGTCTGAAGCAAGGACTGAACTTTACCTTCAACCACCATCGCCACATCACCCGGTTTCACGTGACTTCCGTCCTGAATGAATACCTCTACCTTCATGGTAGGATCAAAACGATGGAATACCTCCTTAGCTACATCAATACCAGCCAATATGCCTTCCTCCTTAATCAATAATTTTGATTTGCCCATAGCATCCGCAGGAATACATGACAAGGTAGTATGGTCTCCATCACCTATATCTTCGGCGAAAGACAGGTCTATCAGTCTGTCTATCAAATCTTTTACTACTAATTCATCCATTGTGTTATTGTTTTTTTGTAAATTGATAGGCAAAGGTATAGATTTTCCCTATTTTTGCAAAGTAAACCGAAGAAAGATATGAAACTTGAAAACGAAAAAGCACTTATAAGAACAATAGCCGAAGGAAACACCAAATCTTTTGAAGTGCTTTTCTATTCTTATTATCCTCGTTTGAAAGGTTTCATCTGCGACTTATTGCAATCACCGGAAGAAGCTGAAGACATTTCTCAAGATATTTTTACTACTTTATGGCAAAACAGAACATCCCTTGATAAAATAGACAATATAAGCGCTTATTTATTCCGCATCGCCAAGAATGCCGTATATCGGCACATCGAACGAAACATGCTATTCAAAAATTATCAGCAAAAACAAACCGAATCTACTCCAAATGTAATTGAAGATAATGAAATTTATAAATATATTGATGCTAAAGAGTTAGAGCTGCTGATAACAATTGCCGTGGAAAGAATGCCACCACAACGCCAAAGAATTTATAAAATGAGCCGCGAACAAGGAATGAGCAATGATGAAATAGCAGCATCTTTATGTATCAATAAACGAACAGTTGAAAACCATCTGACTCAAGCGTTAGCAGATATCCGAAAATTATTATCACTGATTTTAATTATATTTTTTTAAGTTACGACTGTGTGTTTGATTAGTCTCACGTATCTTATATACCAGAACCTATCAAAAACACGTATATGTCAAATGCATATAAAATAATACATTATTTCATTTCCGGCGCATCCAGCCGAGAAATAAAAGAAAAAGTATGGAAATGGCTTATTGATTCACACGGACAACCGGAGAAAGAAGCCGCATTAAAACAAGTGTGGGATGAATCCAGCTACAAAGCAGATCAAAGCACTGCTGAGTCTTATCGTAACTTCTGCCGCAAAGCTGCCTTAGTGCCTCCTTCCAAGATAACTCATAACCGTTTCTATAGAATTATACGGGCGGCTGTCGTCCTGCTTATTCCATTATTTTCCATGCTAGCTGCTTATCTATACACAGATACCTATACCAAGAACATAGAACAAGTAGAATATCTGGTACCTCAAGGCAAAAAACATGAAATTATATTGCCCGACGGTTCGCATGTTTACTTAAATGCCGGAACACTATTAGTTTACCCTAAGAAATTCATCGGCAAAATGCGTACAGTATATCTAATGGGAGAAGGGAATTTTCATGTGAAGAAAGACCAAAAACATCCTTTTATTGTAAAGACGTCCTCACTAAAGATTAAAGTACTTGGCACAAAATTCAATGTATGCGCTTACGGAAATGAAGACAAGACCGTAACGACTTTGGAATCAGGATCGGTCATGATTCAAAAACCTACAGAAGAACCAATCACTGTTCTCTCTCCCAACGAACAACTAGAATATCACAATACAACAGGAGAGTTTCAAAAGAGAAAAATTGATGCTTCCATTTATTCAGGATGGACCAAAGGAGAGTTGAATTTTGTATCCCAATCCTTAAAAGAAATCGTCAAATCATTAGAACGGACTTATAATGTCCACATATTACTTCCACCGACATTGAATACAACAGACCTATATACAATAAAATTCAAGCATCAAAGTAGTATCAATGATGTACTGAACATTATCACAAAAACCATAGGCAATCTGTCATACACAATAGAAGATGATAATATCATATTAGAATATTTACCTAAAAAGAAAGGAGGAAAATAAAAAGAAAAAGGAACCGGAAAATAGCGAGTAATCCGGTTCCCGAAATCAATCAAAATCACTTCATTTAAACATTTCAAGACACTTAAATTTAGTATTAATGATTAATTCACAAAATTATGAAATTTAGAAACTTATCGTGGCTAAACACACCCGTAAAAATTCATAAATTTTATGTATTGCTGTTGGCTTTATGTTTTTATAACATTGCATTCGGACAAAATCAACCTGTAACGGTATCAGTAAAAAACCAACCGCTACTAAAAGTTTTTGAAAGTATTGAAAAACAAACCAAACTCAGCATCGCATACAATCAAACAAAGTTGAATGTCAATCAAAAAGTAACGGTTGATTTCAAAAACGAAAGTACGGCAACTGTTTTGAATGCAGTTCTTAAAAATACCGGATTCTCTTATAGAACCGAGGGGGGACATATTATCATCATTCCCCAACCCGCTTCTGTTACAAACGGAAAACAGGAAAATTCCGCTCCTAAGAAAAAAATTCAAGGAATCATTACCGATACCAAAGGTGAAGCATTAATTGGAGCTAACGTTCAAGTAATCGGCAGCCAATTGGCCACCATAACCGATGTAAATGGAAATTTCTCTATGGAAGTGCCTGAAAACGGACAATTATCTGTTTCGTATATAGGTTATCAACCAATAGAAATCAGCCTTAAAAATAAGTCAACCTTCCATATCCAATTGAAAGAAGATACCCAATTAATGGACGAGGTAGTAGTTATCGGTTTCGGAACCCAGAAGAAAGTAAATATGACCGGTGCGGTGAGTGCCGTCAATATGAAAGAGTCTTTGGGAGACCGCCCTATATCCAATATAACCGCTGCCTTACAGGGGGTAGTCCCCGGCCTGAAAATTGAAGCAACAACAGGTACTCCGGGCGAAGACATGTCCTATAATATCCGCGGTACGACCTCTATCAACGGCGGTTCTCCACTCGTCTTGGTAAACAACGTTCCAATGGACATAAATATGATTGATCCTCAAGATATTGAGTCCGTTTCTATTTTGAAAGATGCAGCCTCTGCCGCTATCTACGGAGCCCGTGCTGCCTTTGGCGTCATATTGATTACCACTAAACAAGGAAAAAAAGACACCAGACCTCAATTCAATTACAATAACAATTTCTCTTTCTCTACCGCACTAGAGCTACCCCAAAAGGCCAGTCCGTTAGAATCGGTGTTGGCATATAAAAAGATGGGATGGGAAAACGATACATATGTGGACGGAAAGAATATCACCCAATGGGAAAAATACATCACGGACTATAATGCAAACCCTGCCAAATATCCGAACGGATATATCTATGATGAACAGGGAAATTTATTCCTGATGCGTGAAAATGATATGTTTGATGATATGATGGACAATTTTGGCTTCATGCAGAACCACAGTTTTTCTGTCTCCGGCGGCAGCGAAAGAACAAGTTACCGTATGGGACTCGGCTATACCGGTGAAGATGGCATACTTATCACAGACAAGGACAAATTCAACCGTGTCAATTTCTCCAGCTTTATCAGTGTGGATGTAAACAAATGGCTTACCACACAGCTTGACGTCCGTTATGCCAATTCCAATCAGTACAAAGTGGAACAAGGTGGTAGAAACGGTGTGTGGGGAAGCGCTATGGCATTGCCATCATATCAAAATATTTCGCCTTATGAAGTCGACGGTATCACCTATCCTGCCGAAACTTCAGCTACTTATGTACGGTATGGTGAACCGCGTAATATCAAAAAAACCGATATGCGTGTATTAGGACGTGTCATTATATCCCCTCTTAAAGGTCTAAAGATTACAGGTGAGTATACTTACAACCGGACTACGAAATACAATAAATTTTATGCAAACAAATATCAGTACGTAGGATTTAATTTCACCGGCATCTTGAACAGTGTAGAAAACACCAGATATGCACTGACTCAGGATTTTACAAACTATAATGCCATCAATATCTTTGCTAATTACGATTTCTCGATAGGGAAACACAATATAAGCGTAATGGGCGGATTCAATCAGGAAGAAAGCCATTATGAATCCCAATGGTCGGAAAAGACTGACGTGTTGCTGAGCAATCTGCCCTCTTTGTCAGGTGCCACCGGCACGGCCTCCACTACCGATAAGTTTGAGGAATATGCCATCCGAGGAATGTTTTACCGCATCAGTTATAATTATAATGACAGATATATGTTCGAAGCTAACGGACGCTATGACGGAACATCTCGTTTCCCGAAAAACAATCGTTTCGGATTCTTCCCATCTTTCTCAGCCGGCTGGCGTATCTCGGAAGAAAACTTCATGAAGGGCAGTAAAGGAATTATTTCCAACTTGAAATTACGAGCTTCTTATGGTTCCATTGGCAATCAGATTTTATTAGACGGCAATGGCAACCCCATCAATTATCCATATATCCCGGACATGGCTCCTTACCTGAGTAACTGGCTGGTGGATGGGAAAAAGACTACCACTCTGAAAGCACCGCTCATGGTCAGCAGTTCTTTCTCTTGGGAAAAGGTATACACTTTGGACTTCGGCATTGATTTCGGACTTTTCAATAATCGTCTGAATGGTACTTTTGACTGGTATCGACGCGACACAAAAGACATGCTTGCTCCCGGCATGGATTTACCCTGGGTAGTCGGAGCCAGTGCTGCCAAACAAAATGCAGCCAATCTGAGAACCTATGGTTGGGAGCTGGAACTCAGCTGGCGCGACAGAATCAAAGACTGGAGTTACCATATCGGATTCAATCTTTACGATTCGCAAAGCGAAATTACCAAATATAACAATGAAACCAACTTGATAGGTGACAAAATCTATCGAAAAGGTATGAAACTGGGTGAAATATGGGGATATGTAACCGACCGTTTTTATACAGAAAATGATTTTAATGCTGACGGAACGTTGAAACAAGGTATTCCTATCCCTCATGGAGTTGGAAAAGTATATCCGGGCGATGTGTTATACAAGAACTTTGATGACGACCCCACAGAGATATACAGTGGAGCCGGAACAGCAGACAATCCGGGTGACCAACGAATTATTGGCAATTCTACTCCACGTTACCATTACGGTATCACTGCCGGAGTAGGTTGGAAAGGCTTTGAACTTACTGTTTTCCTACGCGGAGTGGGCAAACGCGACTACTGGCGTAGAGACCAGATAGCATGGCCCACAGGAAGTTGGGGAAGCTTGTTCAAAGAAACACTGGATTTCTGGTCGCCGGAAAATACGAATGCTTTCTATCCGCGCGTATACGCCAATAATGGGGTAAACACGGATAAAAACCATTGGGTACAAAGCAAGTATCTGGCAGATGCATCCTATCTGAAATTACAGAATATCACCCTGTCTTATACGTTACCCAAAGCATGGTGTACAAAAGTACATTTTGACCAGATTAAAGTTTTTGCTACAGGAGAAAACCTCTATACATGGGATCACCTTCCCGAAGGACTTGAAACAGATATGTTAACCAAAGGCGCTTGGGAATATCCTTTTATGAGAAAATTCTCTTTCGGTATTAATGTAACATTCTAAATCCAGATAAATTATGAAAAATTATACACTTATACTATGTATGTTTCTACTCTCCGGCTGTCTGAACAATGATTTTATGGAGAGGTATCCGTTGGGAAATCCTACAGCAGAAACAGCTTTTGTCTCTTACGACAATTTCAAGGCATACGCATGGGGACTGTATGAAACATTTCCCGCATTAGGATATGGCTCTGAGAATGCCACAGATGACATTTCCTACAATCAAACCCGAGAAACCAGTGAAACCGGTTGGATTAGAGGTATCGTTACTGTTCCTGATAAAAAAGAAAATACTTCATGGGAATATTACAGTTTCATCCGCCGCGTTAATTTAATGCTCGACCACATAGACGGTTCACAAATGACCGAAGCAGAAAAGGCCCATTGGCGCAGTGTAGGATATTTCTTCCGCAGCTACCGTTATTTTTCATTGTTATGCGACTATGGTGGTGTACCTTGGATTGACCATGTATTGAGTGACAGTGAAACTGACCTGATACAAGGACCGCGAGCATCCAGAGATGACATAGCCAAACATATCCTGGAAGATTTGCAATATGCCGAACAAAACATCAATGTGAACGGTGACGGAGAAAACAGCATAACCAAAGCCGTGGTACAAACTTTCATGTCACGCTTCTGTCTGTTTGAAGGCACATGGCGGAAATATCACGGTCTGAATGATGCAGAAACCTATTTAAAGGAATGCAAACGCGTATCTGCCGAAGTGCTCCACTCCTATCCGAATGTATGCGATAATTATGATGACTTATTCTGTTCATTGGACTTAAGCGGTGTACCGGGAATTATTTTGTATAAACCTTATTCCAATGCAGAAAACGTGGTTCACGCAGTCAGTATCGGAGGAACCACTGCCACTTCTTTCTATAACCCCACCCGTGACTTAGTGGACAGTTACCTGTGTAGCGATGGAAAACCGCGCTGGAACAGTCCTTTGTTCTTGAGTGACAAAGATATATATGAAGAGTTCAGCAATCGCGACCACCGCTTGTGGTTGCACGTCACCCCGCCTTATAACATTGACCGTTCCGAATCAACAACAGCTTGGGACAACAAATGGAAATTCACTGACAATCCGAAAGACAGAAGTTTCATTGACAGTTTGAACATCAGATTAGGAATAGGATATGGCAGCAGCAAGGAAAGACAAAAAACATTGCCGTTCCGTCAGGGTTTCAGCGGAGGTATTTTAGGCGCTGTTCCTCATTATGATTTCTATTTGAATAACCAGCCTTGGTACAAATCGGCTTTCGGATACAATAACTGGAAATATTTCTGCACTTATCTGGAAGTGGGAAGCGCACGTAATGAAGAAACCGATATGCCTATCTTCAGAGTGGAAGAAGTGATGCTGAACTACGCCGAAGCAATGTGCGAACTGGGAGAATTCACCCAGTCAGTTGCAGATCAAACCATCAACAAGTTGCGTCCTCGTGCTAATGTTGCTCCGATGAAAGTGTCCGAAATCAATGAGTCTTTCGATCCGAAACGTGACCTTGGCAATCCGGCTTACAGTGGCGATTATGCCGTCAATCCTCTGCTATGGGAAATACGCCGTGAAAGACGTATTGAACTATTTTCCGAAGGATTCCGGTTCAACGATTTAAGAAGATGGAAGAAATGTCACTATGCCATGAAGAAAAAACTGGGACAATATGTGCGTAAGGCAGACTTCCCGGCCGGAACAAATGTGACCATCGACGGTGGCGGAAACGAAGGTTATTTGGAGTTCCATCCGCAACCCACCCAGCTTTGGCCGGAATATTATTACCTCTATCCGATACCACGTCAGGAACGTGTTCTGAATCCTCAACTCGAGCAGAACCCGGGCTGGAATGACGGAGTAGGTAAATAAACCGTAAATATCAATTCCAAGAAAGGATGTGTCAAGATTTCAATTTTACTTTTGACACATCCTTCTCCAACAAAAGCAACAACTCAATCAGACTATTTATACCTATATATCCATATTACCTAAACAAACCTGTTATGATAAACAAATCATCCATTATCTTTTTGATATTACTCTTCTGCCGTGCACTGACCTGCCAGGGACAGGTGATTATCCCTTCCCCT
This sequence comes from Phocaeicola massiliensis B84634 = Timone 84634 = DSM 17679 = JCM 13223, assembly GCF_000382445.1. Lineage (GTDB taxonomy): Bacteria > Bacteroidota > Bacteroidia > Bacteroidales > Bacteroidaceae > Phocaeicola > Phocaeicola massiliensis. Next base: position 2,246,808 of record NZ_KB905472.1, read on the forward strand.
CAACAGATAACTCTGACAAAAGGTTGTTTCAGTATAAAAGACAAGGGGGTGACAGTGTATGCAGAAGATTCAACAGCGACTTACCTATCCCTGCTTATTGACGAGGTAGTTCCCCACATTCAAATGTGCGATGCAAAAGAAAAAGCCGACTTGTGCTTCGTTCGCAATCCCGCTTGCCCGCCCGAAGGCTACACCCTGCACATCACACCCGACAATATAAAAATAGAAGCCGCCGACAATGCCGGATTTACTTACTCCGTGCAAACGTTGCGCCAGTGGGTACAAACGGGTCCCGACGGAGAAATCTTATTCCAATGTGTCGACATCGTGGATGCGCCGCGCATCAAATGGCGCAGCTTCATGCTCGACTCCGGCCGTCAATACCAATCACCAGCCACCATCAAGAAATACATCGACATGGCCTCACTCCTCAAGATGAATTATTTCCACTGGCATCTGACCGAAGGACTTGGCTGGCGTGTCGAAATCAAACAATATCCGTTGCTGACTCAAAAAGGAGCATACGCCGCCGTTGGGGAAGAACAACAGGGATTCTACAGCCAAGAAGAAATCAAAGCCCTTGTGGACTATGCCGCCGCACGCAATATCACGATTGTCCCCGAAATAGACATGCCCGGACATGCCGAAGCCGCACTCCACTCTTACCCGGAATTGGGGTGCTTCAACCGCCCTGTCGAAATTCCCAAACTCGGCTTTACTCCAAACATTTTTTGTGCAGGGAAAGAAAATACATTGCAATTCCTCAAAAACGTATTAGACGAAATATGCACCTTGTTCCCCTCGTCTTACATCCATCTGGGAGGAGATGAAGCTCCCAAAGACAATTGGAACAAATGCCCGGACTGTCAAAAAAGAATCACCGACTTGGGTCTGAAAAACAGCCATGACCTGCAACTGTGGTTTTCGGCACAAATGGCGGAATACTTGAAAAGCAAAGGAAAAAAAGCTATTTTTTGGGGAGATGTGGTTTATAATGACGGCTATCCGTTGCCCAACAACATCGTGATACAATGGTGGAACTATCGCGGACACAAAGATTTGGCACTCCGCAATGCCCTCCGCCATCATTATCCCGTCATTTGCAGTACCAACTACTACACCTATCTCAATTTTCCACTCACTCCCTGGAAAGGATATGAGCAGGCCCGCACCTTCGATTTAAAGGATGTCTATATGAACAATCCCTCCTACAAAGCCACACAAGAAAGCAATCCGCTCATCCGGGGAATGGGATGTGCGCTTTGGACTGATGACGGCGTGAAAGAATACATGATAGACCGCCGGCTGTTTCCACGCATCTTGGCACTGGCGGAACAAATGTGGCACAATGGGCCGTTAATGGATTTTGATGCCTTTTACCAACGTATCCTCCATAAAAAAAAGTGGTTTGAAAACAGAGGTTACGGCTTCGGACCGGCACTGACCGAAGAGACAGACAACAATTATAAATGGGAATAAAAGCTTACTATATCATGAAAAAGGCCAACTTCATATTAGGCATTACCGCACTAAGCGCGATGCCCGCTTTGGGACAAACGGCAAGCAGCCGCCCAAACATAATTTACATCTTGATGGACGACTTAGGATTCGGTGACATAGGCTGCTATGGACAAGAAAAAATAGAGACCCCCCATATCGACCAACTCCGGCAGGAAGGAATGCGCTTCACCCAGCACTACACCGGTTCGCCGGTATCTGCCCCGGCGCGGTGTGTCTTGATGACCGGCATGCATTCGGGACACGCACAGATACGCTACAACAACGAAATGGCCTATCGCGGTGCCACCAATGACCACGATTCCATGTTTGTCCACAAAGAACTGGAAGGACAATATCCGCTCAAGGCAAACACCATGACCATCGGGCGGATGATGCAGAACGCCGGCTACACCACCGGATGCTTCGGCAAGTGGGGACTGGGATTTCCCGACTCGGAAGGTACTCCCAACAAACAGGGATTCAACCAATTCTATGGCTACAACTGCCAGCGCCAGGCACACACTTATTACCCCGCTTTCCTTTACAAAAACGAAGAGCGTGTATATCTGAAAAACAAAGTCATTAACCCTCACCTTGCCCGACTGGGAAAAGATGAAGACCCCTACGACCCCCAAAACTATAAAAGATTCGAGCAGGAAGAATATGCCAACGACTTAATATTCGACGAGTTAATGTCCTTCGTGGATGAGAACAAGCAAAAGCCTTTCTTCCTGATGTGGACCACTCCCCTGCCTCACGTCTCACTTCAGGCACCCGAAAGATGGGTTCAGCATTATGTCAAGAAGTTTGGCGATGAAGAACCTTATACGGGAAAAGCCGGATACGGGATATGCCGCTATCCCCATGCCACTTATGCGGCCATGATTAGCTACTTCGACGAGCAAGTGGGCAAACTAATCCAAAAGTTAAAAGCAGAAAACCTGTATGACAACACCTTGATTATTTTTACTTCCGACAACGGCCCCACCTTTAATGGCGGCAGCGACTCGCCGTGGTTCAACAGCGGCGGCTGGTTCAAGTCCGAATATGGTTGGGGCAAATGCTTCCTGCACGAAGGCGGCATCCGCGTCCCGGCCGTCATGGTGTGGAAAGACAAAATCAAGCCCGGTTCGGAAACCGACCATATCTGTTGTTTTCAAGACGTCATGCCGACACTTGCCGAAATAATATCCGTCACTTGTCCGCCCACCGATGGCATCAGTTTCCTGCCTACCCTGCTCGGCAACAAAGCCGGACAAAAGGAACATGAGTATCTTTACTGGGAATATCCCGACCCGAAAATCGGCAATAAAGCCATCCGAATGGGTAAATGGAAAGGAATCATAACCAACATCAGGCAAGGAAACACCGAAATGCAACTCTATGATTTGGATGCAGATCTGCGCGAAGAGCACGACGTGGCAGCACAACATCCCGACATTGTTGCCAAGTTCAGACAGTTGATGGAAGAGTCTTCCACCCCCGACCCCAACAGAGTAGGACTATAAATTTACGACCATGAATACAGCTTTTCACTACATACTGCCTTTGGCATGCTTCTCCGGCTTGGCCGCCCACGCCGGAGGGCCAAAGCAAAATACGTCCAAGCCCAATGTCATCCTGATTTATGCAGACGACTTAGGATATGGCGACTTGGAATGTTATGGAGCCAAAAACATAGAAACTCCCCACGTAAACCGCCTTGCCTCCGAAGGAATCCGGTTTACGAATGCACATGCCACTGCCGCAACCTGCACGCCGTCTCGTTACTCCCTGCTCACGGGTGAATATGCCTGGCGCAAACCGGGAACGGACATAGCAGCCGGAAACGCGGGAATGATTATCCGTCCCGAACAATACACGATGGCAGATATATTCAAAAGTTCAGGCTATGCCACCGGTGCTTTCGGCAAATGGCATCTGGGACTGGGTGACAAAACCGCACAACAAGACTGGAATGCTCCCCTGCCTACGGCTCTTGGCGATTTAGGATTCGATTATTCTTATATCATGGCTGCCACCGCCGACCGTGTGCCCTGTGTCTTCATCGAAAACGGGCAGGTTGCCAACTATGACCCTTCCGCCCCGATAGAAGTCAGCTATACGCACAACTTCCCCGGTGAACCCACCGGAAAGGATAACCCGGAATTGCTATACAACCTGAAACCGAGCAACGGACACAACATGTCCATTGTGAACGGCATCAGCCGCATCGGTTTTATGAAAGGAGGAGGCAAAGCCTTGTGGAAAGACGAAAACATAGCCGACTCCATCACCGCCCATGCCGTCAGCTTCATTGAGCAGCACAAGGATGAGCCTTTTTTCATGTACTTTGCCACCAACGATGTGCATGTCCCCCGCTTCCCACACGACCGTTTCCGAGGAAAGAACCCGATGGGACTGCGCGGAGACGCCATCGCGCAATTCGACTGGACCGTCGGCCAACTGCTGGAGGCACTCGAACGGACCGGATTGGCAGAGAACACACTGATTATCCTGTCGAGCGACAACGGACCGGTAGTGGACGACGGTTATGACGACCAGGCAGAAAAGTTGCTGAACGGACATAAGCCAAGCGGCAACCTTCGAGGCGGAAAATACAGTGCCTTCGAAGGCGGAACACGCGTACCCGTCATCGTTCGTTGGCCCAAGATCATCAGGCAACCGGAAGTTTCGGACGCACTTATTTCACAAATAGATTGGGCGGCCTCTTTAGCTTCGCTGGTCGGGGCACGCCTTCCCAAAGGAAGTGTTCCCGACAGCCAAAACCGAATGAACACGTTGCTCGGAAAGGACAAGACAGACCGCCCGTGGGTAATAGAGCAAGCCTCCAACCATGCACTGTCCGTTCGGACCAAAAACTGGAAATATATCGAGCCCAGCAGCGGAGTACCATTCATGTATTGGGGGCCCAAAATAGAAACCGGTTATTTGGAAACGCCACAGCTATATAATATGGAACAAGCAGGGGAAAAAGAAAATCTGGCAACGCAGCACCCCGAAAAGGTCTTCGAACTGGAACAAATCCTAAGAGAAGTACGCAAAGAAAACAGATAAGGAATCATAACTCCACTCACAAAAGTCTCCAAACACTTTCCCAAAGATGTCACCATTATTTAGGAAAGTGTTTTTTCATTGCTCAGCAAAGCTACCTTCATCAAAAAATGTCAATCATTCTTTTTTATCAATTGATAGATATAGTAAATATTTTCCTTATTTTTGCATGACAAATCAGAAGATAAACGCATGAAATTTACATTATTAGTCGTAGGACGCACAGTCGAGAAACACTATATCACTGCCATCAATGATTATGTGGAACGTACCAAACATTTTATTTCCTTTGATATGGAGGTTATCCCCGAACTGAAGAACACGAAGAGCCTGAGCATGGAACAGCAAAAAGAAAAAGAAGGCGAACTCATATCGAAAGCATTACAGCCGGGGGATGTAGTGGTACTCCTGGACGAGCATGGAAAAGAATTTCGTTCTGTCGAGTTTGCCGACTGGATGGCAAGAAAAATGCATACGGTAAATAAAAGACTGGTCTTTATCATTGGCGGTCCTTATGGGTTCGCTCCGAAAATATATGATATAGCAAAAGAAAAGATATCACTGTCCAAGATGACCTTCTCTCACCAAATGATACGGCTCATTTTTGTGGAACAACTCTATCGGGCCATGACAATCTTGAACAACGGACCTTATCACCACGAATAAAGAAGCAAATTTATCAAACCTTAAAAATAATATCTATGGCTGAAAACAACACTCCATTAAATATAGAAAAAGTGGTTTCTTTTATCAAAGAAGACATTTTCTCCAAAGAGTATCATTGCCCGTATACAGACGCAGCAATTGTTTTGGAAACTCTCAGAAAGTTACATGAAGAGCATGATTTAAAATGGATTGAACAAGCAGCCCGATATTATGCTTTATATAGCCACAATCTCCTTCAAGACGAAGAAGAGGATCCTCAATATCATCAAACAGCCTACCGGCTATACACTTGGATAAGCGAAGGATCACGCTATCTGCAAACAGTCTACCCTGAACAGTTAGCTGCCAAACGAGAGGAGATGGAGCAATATATAGAAAGTTTACGTGCCAGACGCAATGCGCTGAACCTCATTAAAGACAAGCAGGCAGACTCTTTTATCCGTACAATGCTTTATAAATTGCAAGCAAGTGATTATCTGCTATACGCCTCTCATAAAATAGAAATGTTTCTCTATTTTCTGGCCTATGACAAATCCTTATTGAGAAAGCAATTACCCATAATTGCCGAAACAATCTATCTGCTAAAAAAGAATGGGGTGATAAGCGACAATCACAATGCTACCCTGCAAAACATATTGAAACTGGAAATAGAACAATATGAAATTATTATTTCGGAACTTTGGTATACGAATGCACAATGTGTATTACAAACAAAGATAGAGGAAGCAATCCATCTCATTGTTTTATCATTGCTCAGCAATAAAGTACCTTTCGAAGAAACCGATAATACCAGAATCCTATCAGCACGCATATACAGATACCTGTCAAGACTGGACACTCCCTTTAGTTCTCAGCTGAAAAACAAAGCATACACGATGCTCACCGGTGAAAGCTCTTTGGAAAAAAGACTTGACTGGGAACACCTGTTAAACTTCGAGCTGAACCGATTTATAGCTCAAATGGTAAATATACGCATTGACGAGCTTAATATGCCTGCCGAACCGCAAGATAACAAATGGAAACAATATAGCAATGGACATAATACACTGACGCTCGACAAAGACGGATTTACACTCAGTACCCTGTTTCCACATAGCGCACATACATGGAAAGGCAGAAAAGAAAGAGCTGCGTTGATGGAAAACAGAGTTTTTATTGCCTTATTCAGTAAACCTACTTACCTATTCAATAATTGTAAAAGCATTGCCGAACTGCAACTTTACTGGCATCAACTGACGGAAGACTATCCTTTATATGAGTGTAACCAACCGGAGTCTCTTCAAAATAGTTCTATCTTGGAAACTTCTTTCACAGAAACCAAAGATAGCAATACAAAATATCCTTCTGCAAATGAAGAAATTACCATTGGAATTATCGGACCGGACCGCACCAGGCAATATCTGGAAGGAGTCATACTGGATGAACAATACCGAGGAGTGAAGGCTATTCTTCCATTAACACAAATCAATGCCTGTTACTTTTGTATTGAGAACTTTGAAAACTACTTCTCAAGTAATGATACTTATAAAGTAAAAGTATTAAGCAGCAGTAATGAAGGAGTCAGGGTTTCACTGGCATCGCGCTACAATGAATTTGTATATGCGGAAAATGTAAAAAGAAAAAAAATACCGGCTATGATTGCCGATTGTGAAGGGAATAAAATCAAATGGCTTCTTATTACAGGAGCTACTTCTACCACCCCTATCAATAGATGGATTAAACCCCGGGTAGGAGATATATACCAGGTAGAATTTCCGGATAACAACACTTTTCTAAACAATAATATCAATATAGGAAAAGTAAAAGCTGATATCTCTGCGGAAGCGTTCTACCAAGAAGTACACACTCACCTACAGGAGTTTTTCACCCATCTGAGAGAATATCAGAACAACACCCTTGAACGGCAAATTAAAGAACAGACACTGAAACTAAAGAATAACCCTTTTGTTAATGCTCTGCAAAAGATAGATATACAATCTGTTCTCAGCTCGGATGTAGCGGAAACTTACATAATGGAAGAGGAGCAAGAAACGGAAGAAAAAACAAAGAAGTCAGGAAAAGCAGAAAATAAGACATGGCCGATTAACGAAGAAGTTGCCAAAGAGTTGATTTTCTGTCTCGACCAACTATCCAAAGAGTTAAATGAGCCCAATGAGCAATTTAATGCTTATAACTTTCTGCGACTGTTGTGTCTCTTCTCCGGTGAAAAAGAAAAAGCCACTTATTATGGACTGTGTGCCGAATACATTTATAATATTAACCAAATAGCTATCCTGCCATCCGGCGAACGTTTTTCGCATGACAATATTCAGCGATTCAATATTCTATTGGCACGTATGGAACAATTAGGCATCAAACAATATGGAATTACGTTTGAATTCTGTCAAAAAATTGTCCATATTCTCTCTTTAATGGCAGATAATAACACCGACCGTCTGAAACAGCTTATGCAAAGTGAAGACCTGACTATTGCCGAACTGGCTCGCTATTTTTGCATGAGTACACTCCTTTCCAAAGAAGATACCGAACTGCAACATATCATCTACAAAAACATCAATTCCCTACTTGGTATCAAGGAACAGAAAAAAGAAGAAGCTCCTTCCATCCCTGTTTATTTCGGACACGAAGGAGTAGAGCGCGAATTTAAATCATCGGCATTTGGTCACGCCAAAAAAGATGCCCGCGAAGATCAAAGTATGGTGTTGGCTCGTGTTATCGCTTCATTTATGAATACCGATGGAGGTACTCTTTATATCGGTGTAAACGATAAAGGATATCTTACAGGAATCCAAGAAGACCTGAAGCTGGTACACAACGACTGCGATATCTATCTGCGCACAGTAAACCATAATATTATCTGCTTATTGGGTGAAGGGAAAGAAGATTATAACCGCTATCAGGAATACATACGTTGCAACTTTCAAGAATACGGCAAAGAACGCATTGTGCTGGCTTTCCGTGTAGCACCCATCAACGAGGTAGTAAAAGTCAGCGGTAAGATTTATACCCGTTCGGGAAGTTCGTGCATCTGCAAACCGGAACAAAATATCCATGAATTCATAGCAGCACGACGTAATCTGAAATTAGACTCTGTAGCTCGGAAACCGGAATTTCCAACCCTGTTCTCTGCCGAAAGAAACGAATATATCTTTGACGAGTCTGCTCCGGTAACAGCTACTCCGGATATCACTGAGAACAATTCCCATGAGAGCATTTCACTTTCTCTTTTTGACAATCCGCAAGAAGAGAGTATAAATGCGCCCGGCCCAGTCATTGCAGTCCCCACTCCAAAGAAGAAAAAGGCTACTTTCAATATTCAGACATCAGTCTTACGTCCCAACCCTCTACAAAAGAAAACGGAACTGGGCTATAACAGTAATTTCCAATTCATATCATTCTTCAATAATGGCAAAATAGCCGGTTCCACCAGTCCCAAAATCGGAATATGGGGAGAAGATAGTGGAAAAGTAATCTGTTCGTATGATACAGAAGGAGATGAAGAGCTATTGGTCAGTGTCTTTAAAACAGGAGAAATCGGCATTTCCAACTTAAAGAAAGGCTTTTCACAACTTAATTCTCCTATCGTCTTTGTCGATAATGTCAATGAATTGTTCTTTTGCAGCCCGGCATCAAAAGACAAATTCCTGCTTTTGATAGCCGAAAAAGACGGAGTCAAACGCTATCGCATTATCCGCCTAAGTGATTTTGACAAGCCTTTGGGAATACAACCCAAACTATATACCCTCTTGGTACCGGATAAAGGAAACTATATATTTGCTGAGATATTGGACAAAAATATAATGGGAAAAATAGAAGATGACAAGATAACGCTCAATAGTTTTGACCAATACAATGCCGGACACTACTGGGAACATACCTCTTATAAAAATGGTTTGGATACCATTAGCAAATTATGCAACCTTCCCTACTAAAAGGGAAAGGTTGCATAACCTTTATTTTTTTCCTATTTCAAAATCTACACATACCGGTAAGTGATCGCTAAAACCACCATGATATTTCCTCCCCCAATAAGTACGGAAAGGAATGTCACCGCCGTATTTTTCGTCTTCTTCCAATAAGAATGGGAATCTCACGATCTGTGCTTTGTCGTAAGAAGTCCGAATACCGGCATGTCCCTGCAACAGGAAACCGGACACAATCAATTGGTCAAGTATTCCCCACTCACCACGGTAACGGTAAGTTCCGTCTTTACGTCCATCCATCAGATTGTATAACTTCGTAGCCTGCACTTCTCCTTTCGGAGCTACGGCACCCAGTACTTTAGCTATCGAATTATTGGTAGGATAATCATTGAAATCACCCATAATCAAAATATTGGGATGCCGGCGGACGTTCATCAGGGAATCAACCGAAGCATGCAGTATCTGTGCGGTGAACAAACGATAAGGTTCACTCTTTTCCTCACCCCCGGAACGTGAGGGCATATGACATACAAATACATCCAATGTATCGCCCGACAACACCTGCCCTGTCACATGAAGAATGTCACGGGTAGGCGTCCTGTCAATCTCTTCGTTCGGAATACGAATGGAGTTTTTGCCAAGCAATTTAAAGCTTCCACGCTGATAAAGCAATGCCACATCAATGCCACGCTGATCGGGAGAGTCGGTCATGACATACCGATAACCGGCTTCACGCAAAGGCGAATATTCAGTAAGGTCTTTCATGCAATGGTCATTTTCCACCTCGCACAGACCAACCAAATCCGGCACATCCTTCACACCTGTCGCTACAATCACTTTGGCTATCTTTGCCAGTTTATCATTGTATCTTGCCCGAGTCCATCCTTTGGGAGCATCAGGTAAAAACTCATAATCGTTTTTTAATGTGTCATGCTGACAATCGAACAAGTTTTCCACATTGTAAAACATGACTCTGAAAGGTTCTTGAGCATAAGCAACCCCGACCAAACAGCATACGCATAGAAATAGGATGATTTTCCTCATGTCTTATTTATTAGAATTATTTTTCGGGTACATGTACCAACACATCCAGCAAATGACGCCAGAATTTGTCTACCGTCGGTATCAGCATACGTTCATCCGGTGAATGAACTCCACGCAAAGTCGGTCCGAAAGAAACCATATCCAACGAAGGATATTTCTCCAGGAACAAACCGCATTCCAGTCCGGCATGAATAGCTTTTACTTTCGGCTCCACACCAAACAATTTCTTATAGCTGTCTACAGCAACTTTCAGAATAGGTGAAGACGGATTAGGTTTCCAGCCCGGATATCCCTCACCTGTAGTCACTTCAGCACCACCCAGCATAAAAGCAGAACGAATCATTTCCGACATATCCTTGCGAGAGGACAAAATAGCACTTCGCTGGCTTGTCACAATCTTTATCTTTCTGTCTGCCTGCTTGACAGAAGCCAGATTAGAAGATGTCTCCACCAGTCCCGGAATATCCTGGCTCATCGCATACACGCCGTTATGAACAGCATAAACCGCTTTCAGCAGACGACCGGCGGTTACCATATCAATAGCCTCCTTACAGGGAGCTTCGGAAGACAGCTCGGTTTTCAGATTAGGTTCGGTCACTGCAAATTCATTCTCTATCTCAGCCGTATAAATATTTAAATCCACACGCACCGACTCTTTATCCTTCATCGGAACCGCACAAAGTGCCCGTGCTTCACGCGGAATGGCATTGTGAAGATTTCCTCCGTCTATTTCACACAAATACATCGGATATTTAGCAGCCAGCTGAGTCAGGAAGCGAACCAATAATTTATTGGCATTGGCTCTTCCCTTATTTATATCATCACCGGAATGGCCACCGGTCAAGCCCTTTACTGCTACACTAAAATAAAAATAATCTTGTGGTGCAGGAACCGGCTGATAAGCAAATTCAGCCGTCGTGTTAGCTCCTCCGGCACAACCGATAAACAATTCACCTTCGTCTTCCGAGTCAAGATTAATGAGAATATCTCCACTCATAAATCCTTCTTTCAACGCAAATGCACCCGTCAATCCGGTTTCTTCATCTACTGTAAAAAGACATTCCAACGGTCCGTGCTCAATATCGTCAGATGCCAATATAGCCAACTCGGTAGCTACCCCTATTCCATTGTCAGCACCTAAAGTCGTACCTTTTGCCTTCAACCATTCTCCGTCAATCACAGTTTCAATCGGATCGGTCAGGAAGTCGTGCTCCACATCGCTGTTCTTTTCACAAACCATATCTATATGTGATTGCAGAATCACCGTCTTCAGATTCTCTCTACCCGGAGTTGCCGGCTTCTTAATCAACACATTTCCGGCTTCATCCGTCTTGGTTTCCAAACCGTGTTTCTCACCAAATGCTTTTAAATAAGCAATTATTTTCTCTTCCCTTTTAGAGGGACGGGGTACCTGGCATATTTCTTCAAAATAATGAAAAACAGAGGCCGGTTTCAAATCCTTTTTATCCATATCTATAATTGGTATTAGTGCAAAATCTAATTGTAGTTTTGCAAAAATTAGTTAAATCAATATATTTAACCGACTCCTTCCTCTTTTTTAATGGAAAAAGAGAAAGCTAAGTCACTTCAAAAGTCTATATTTGCTCTGCAAATGTAGAGTTCTGTTCGGAAATGCTCAAATAAATTTGGCATTTCGCTCACCTTACACTAACTTTGCACCACAAAAATAATAGAAATGCTTGATACTCTCTTTATAACAGTGTTAATAGTTGCTATATGTATAGCATTATTATGTATAGGAATCTTCATAAAAGGAAAGTTCCCCAATACACATGTCAGTGGTAATAAAGCACTTCGGAAGAAAGGAATCGGATGTGTACAGTCACAAGACCGTGAAGCACAGAAAATAAATAAAAGAGCGATTCCCGAAGTAGAAAAACAAGGCAAAGAAGAAAAATAACTAATAAAAACATACGTAAAAAAAGATTATGAAAAGAACAAATTTCATCCTGAATGGATTTTTAGCGTTGGCCACCGTGCTGGTATTTGCACAATGTACCGACAAAAACAACAATGCTTCTACTACTTCTAATGTTGCTCCCGTTGCGGGTGTTGCCGGTTCTTCCAACATGAAGATTGCTTACGTAGAAATCGATTCACTGCTCACCAAATATAATTTTTGGAACGACTTGAATGAAGCCATGATAAGCAAGGAAGAAAACATCCGTACTACCTTGAATGAAAAAGGTAAAAAACTGGAAGCCGAAGCCAGAGAATTTGAACGTAAACTTCAAAACGGAGGTTTTGCAAGCCGTGAACGTGCAGAACAGGAACAGATGCGTTTAATGAAACAGCAGCAGGATTTGCAGGCTTTGCAACAGAAATTGAGTGCAGAACTTGCAGATGAGAACCAAAAGAACAGCTTACAATTGCGTGACTCTATCAACTCATTCCTGAAAATATATAACCAAAACAAAGGTTACGATTTGATTATCAGCAATACCGGCTTTGACAACTTGCTATATGCAAACCCTGCATACAACATTACTCAGGAAATCATTGACGGATTGAACGCACGTTATACTTCGTCTACAACAAAGAAATAAATCGGGAATATCCCAATCAAAAAAAATAAGAATCCGAAATGGTCAGGCTGTTTCGGATTCTTATTTTTTTAGCCTGTCATTCAACAAAAAGCTTTCTACAGGCGTTTATTATATAAAAGTATAATCGGCAAAACGAAATGCGAGCGGTATAAAAAACGAAATGCGATAATCAGGGTATAAAACGAAATGTGAAAAAATTATCGCACACGCACGATATAAAAAGGCTTTCAAACGTCATTTGAATGGTGTTTGAAAGCCTTTAAAATTATGCATTTTCACATAAAAAATACGTTCCAATATTTGTGCAATTCATTAGAAATGACTATCTTTATACAGTATTTAGGAGGCATCTGTTGCATCAACATCGCTGCTGTCTTTGTAATCAAACAAAGTTCGCTGCGGGTGTTCTTCATAATTGCATACCATCCATTCCTCCTGCTTTCTTCGGCTCGTCTTTGATGCGCTGATGGTTCTTTCTACCCGGTGGATTATCCATCCGTTTTTGTTTGCGTATTCCTCTATCATTGGCAGGGGAAACATTGTCAGCATGAACTTACCTTTCACCTGCTCCAAAAGCTGCAGGAGCTTCTCCATGCAATACTCATCAAATGTACCCTCGTAATGGCCGCAATCACTGTTTATATACGGCGGATCCACAAAATGAAACGTATCGGGCGAGTCATAAGTGGAGATGACATCCAGCGCATCCCGGTTCTCTATGGTCACGTTATCAAGCCGGGCGCATAGCCATTCCGTGAACTCATCCTTTGCGTTACGCAGTTTTTTCGGCATTCCACCACCAAAGTCATAGCCGAACGAACCGTCCATCATGCTGGCAAAGGACATTTTACACAACGCCCAAACAGCCCACGCCCGCTGTACCGGCTGAAAGAATTGAGGATACTGCAGGATATGTCCGGCATGGGCGTGCATATCCCGGCTGTGCAAAGTCTTTTCAATCTCCTGTTTCAGGTCACGATAATAGACTTTAGCCATCCAATAGAAGTTCGTTATATCCATGCTAATATCGTTTATAACCTCGCCATCAGCCGGACGCTTGGCAAACAATACTGCAGCACCGCCGCAGAAAGCCTCTGTATAAAGTTTATGACTTGGGATCAGAGGCAGAATATGTTTAAGGAGGGTTTGCTTGCCTCCGTAGTAAGAAATAGGCGTTTTCATTACTCTATTTTTTTAATTGTTACTATCTTTGTGGCCTCACCACGTATGAAAGCAAAAAAGCGACACGTCGCAGCCCAAGGCTATATTGCCCCCGGCTGTGCGGCGTGTCGCATTTTGTTAGTACGTGGTGAGATACTACTAACAGGCCGGGGGCTTTTTCTTGCCTGCCCCCGATAGGCATTTATCCGTTTATAAGCGCATCCGCTTGTTCCTTGCATTGTTCCCGGTAGGACTGAAAATCATCCCACTCGGAAATAAACTCGGCAGCACGCTCATGCTCCGGATTGACAAGAGCTATCATTCGATTTGATTGGATTGCTTCCACTCTGCTTGCCGAGTACCTCGTGCGGATCAGACCGGAAACGAATTCGTCATAAGTAGCCTCTTTTGCTTCAATCAGAGTACCTCCATCCACCATATCACCCGTATAGGCGTATCCCAATACAGGAGCGGACACCGGTTCGGTCACCTCACCCGAACGGGCATCCGACTCAGGAGAATACTCCTCACGCTGCTCGTTCAGATAGCACAAATAATGTTCGTTATCGAACTTTGAAAAAGTCTTTTTTTCTGCATAAATCCCTTTGTACATAATCACCGATATTTTAATCGGGATCGGTTATCTTATAAAAGCATTTACCCCGGTCACCGATTGGTTGTTTAATAATCTTTGCCGAACAGGGTTCATCCAATACTACATCCTTTAACTGTTTTATAAGAGCCTCCGAACCGGTAAAGGAGATATGTTCCACCCAATCCATTTTCGGAGTGCCGTCCTCGTTAGTGAGCAAAACTCCGGTTTTATCCTTTACCTGCTCGTAGATATCATACTGAATGATCAGGCATTCACCCTTATACTTGGATTCTTTTACCTCGAAACCTTTCAGGTGGATTTCCCTGTTCAAAATGTCATCAATGTGGTATTTATCTCCCGTGAGATTACCACCGCTGTTTGTTACTTCACTGAATGTTTTCATATTGAGAGTTTTTAATAAATAAATGCTATTGCAATGCTGCATGAACCCCAACCGGCTGGATGCCTGTATTCGGATCTCCTCATCACTCAGCCCACGTTTGCGTAATTTTGCCACCTCACGGCAGAGGTTTTTCTTGTTCTGCTTACGGGCGAGGCAATAATCATGAAACGTCACGTATCCCACGTAATTAACACCCCTGCTCTCTACCGGGAAAACCTGATAATTCGGCTTTATACTCAAAGCACGTTCATTATTCAGGTAGTGGTTGATAAACA
Organism: Phocaeicola massiliensis B84634 = Timone 84634 = DSM 17679 = JCM 13223; assembly: GCF_000382445.1. Lineage (GTDB taxonomy): Bacteria > Bacteroidota > Bacteroidia > Bacteroidales > Bacteroidaceae > Phocaeicola > Phocaeicola massiliensis. The sequence continues at coordinate 2,261,996 of NZ_KB905472.1, forward strand.
CAAGGGTTCCGTGGAGCTTTCCCTTATCCCCGTCCAGCAGGACAATATCATCAGCAAAACGGTAGTAATACCGGATGCCCATTTCTTCTTTCATGATATGATCCAGCTCTGAAAGGTACAAGTTTGCGAAAAATTGGGAGAGATAGTTCCCGATAGGCACTCCGCTCTCTGGCGAGTCCACGATGCCGTCAAGCAAGGCAAGCAGCCGGGCATCTTTCAACTTCCGGCGAATCACCTGTTTCATGATCTCGTGGTCTATACTCGGATAAAACTTGCGCACATCGATTTTCAGGCAGTACCGGGTTCCCTCCGGATCCGCTTTCAAGTCACGGCGGAGCTTGTATAAAAGAGGATGAATTCCACGCCCACGGATACAAGAATAGGTATCACGGGTGAAGTTCGAGAGCCATATCGGTTCAATCACCTGCATTATCGCCCAATGAACGACACGATCCCTGAAAGGAAGTTTAAAGATCTTCCTCTCTTTAGGTTCGTAAATGATGAAAGTTTTATATTCGGAGGTGCGGTAAGTACCGGTGATAAGTTCACGCTGGAGCTGTAATAGGTTCGCCTCCAAATGGGAGCCGTACTCTATTACTTCGCTTCGGCGAGTTTTGTGACGGGCGGCGTTGTGAAACGCCTGTTCGAGATTGCCATATTCGACAACTCGTTCAAACAAATTTCCATACCTTTTCATGGTCTGTTTCTGCGGTTCTGAGTGTCTGAGTGTCTGCTTTGCCTTACTCGGAAGCGTTCGAACCGTTACCGGCCTACCAGCGTCCTTTTGAGCGTTCGTCATCTTTTGCCAAGTGGCAAGGTCTTTCACCCCATCTAACCGTTTCCTAACTGCAAAGTATAGGGGAGCGGACACATTCGCATTCGAATTCGAGGCTGCATTGTTCGTATTCGTAGCAAACGCCCCTGCATTCGTGCCATTGTTAGCGTTAGCACCGGAGAGGCGGACACGAAGCCTGCGTCACACTAAGGGTAAAAACAACCTGTTAAACTTGGTTTAACGATGCAAAGATAAGCCTTTTAACTACATTTTCCCAAAACCGGCAAAAAAATCACAAAAATCGACTCGCCTAACGGCGAGTTCTGAAACCCGCCGAACAGCTTTCCAAAAACTCTCAATACAAAACTTCAAAGAACGTTCTTTTCCTGTTTCCGTTTTCCGTTTTCGTTTTAGGCCGACATCACCGGATCCGCATCGAAAAAGCAGAGGGGAGCGGACACAGACGCATACGAATACGAGGCTGCATTGCTCGTAGTCGTAGCAAACGCCCCCGCAGCCGTGCCATAGTTAGCGCCAGCACCGGAGAGGCGGACACGAAGCCCTTTGGATGATGCTGAACTCTCCCAAAAATAGTCACAAAAATAAGTCGAGGCGGTCGCTCCGATTTCGGTCGGCATGGCGCAAAGCAAGTAGTAACTTTTCTGTTTGATATAACCGCCGGTTCTCGGAACCTCGCAAACCTTGATTAGACCGGAAATCGAATTGTCATCATAACCGGCATAAAGGGACGGGGCAACATAAACCTCGGATTTCTCATCACCCACGTTATCGATAAGCCCCCGGACAATTTTCCATATATGGCCGAAAGGATGTTTCAGGCCAAAGAACACCGGAACCTTTGCCGCATAATGCAGCGAGCCGTCCTCCTTTAGCACGTTGAACGTGGTTTCACCGCAACCGTCACCCAACTCAATACCCGCAGAGGTCGGAACAACCGGATAATAACCCCACTGATCCCAATTCGGCATATTAGTGGTTCCGGCTCCGAGGCCACCCTGATACAGACCGTTGCTATCCTTTTCAGCAATCACGGTCTCCTGCATATTGCGGGTTCCGAATATAATCATGAAAAGGATTTCAACAACGGCCTGAGCCACGTACCAATTAGCATCCCAACCCTCGCCACGCTTACGGGCATAAGTTGAAAAACTACGGTACTGCAGAGCGGTTGCCACCATACCAAGCTGAGTGCGATAGGTTCCGTCACGGCTCGCATCATTGCCACCTCCACGATATTGGGCGGCATCACTCACAACCGAGCAAAGAATGGCGTTCGTTCTATCCATCACGCCACCACCGAGGGCGGAAAGGCCACCGGCGGGAATATACACGCACTGTTTGCCTTTGATAGGAGAAAGAGAAACCGCATAATATTTCAGATTCCCCACTTTCCACTCGGCAAAATAGAAACCGGTATTCCAACACCACATATACTGCCCCATCGTGCCATCCAGCTTGGCCGGTGTGCCGTCCTCGAAACGGTAGTGGTTCGTGGGATCCAGCTTGCGCCGGGTACGGTCATCCTGAACAAGGTAACAACCAAGCCCCAGCAGCTCAGGCAGCTTGCGGAGCATATCAAGGCTGCCGTGATAACCGGCGGCTCGGTACGTGGAATTCGATTCATTCCAATAACGTCCACAAACGGCATTGGCGGCGGAGGTAACAGCCTCCGACAAATTCATAACTTTGGACTCTCCATCCGTATCCAGCACCTCGATGCGCATATCGCTCACGCTGCCGGAGGCAGTATCGAGTTCGCTGATCTTCTTTCCGGCTTCAAAAGCCGAAAGCATCGCTAATACACGAGTTTCCTGATCGCTTGTCATATTTATCAAGTTTTTAAGTTAAACGTATTCTGCCTTTACTGTCAACCCGGATTTTACCGCCTCCGGTAAGGCGGACGGACGGAGCCTGAACCGTCACGTTTATGGTCTTGTACAAGTGGGTGGCCTGTGTCGGGATCACGTGGATCCGGCTCGTTCCGTTCTTGAGTGGAGTAACGACACCGGCGGGATCCACGCTCACGGCCACGTCATCACCCAAGAACAAAACATTCTGCAGGGAGTACGAGGGGAACATCTTGGCCACGATACGCTGAACGTAAGGATTACGCTGGGTGATGCGTTTCGTGTAGGTCAGTTCCATTCTCGTGGGAGCCAATGAAGCAGCACCTGATATGGACTCCTGCAGCTGCTTCATTTTCTCGATTTCGGCCTCTGCAGCGGTGGCCGTACTGCTCGCACGGGCGGCAGCGGCAAGAGCTTCCGATTTGGCCGCATTTACAGAGCTGGCCTCCTTATTCGCCGTATCAGCTGCGGAGGACGCTTTCGTGGCGGCATTCGTGGCATTGGAGGCGGCTCCGTTGGCTGCGTCCGTGGCTTTCTTTGCCGCTTCGGTAGCTGCTCCGGCAGTACCGGCGGCATCATTGGCACTTTTGGCAGCGTTATTGGCCGCTGTGGTTGCCTTATCTGCATTACCTGCAGACGTGTTGGCTTTTACTGCGGCTTCATTGGCGGCTTTCGTTGCCCCGCTGACCGCATCCAATGCCACGTCCTGCAATTTGGAGATAGGAGCCTCTACTACTTCCGGCACGCCACCGTTAAAGCGCAAAGCCGGAAGCGAGAGAAGCCCGTCCAACGAGGTGGCCACCGGTAGATCACCCACGCCTTTGGATTCGGCTCGGATGATCGCACGCACACGTTTAGCGATTTCCTGCAATTGAGCTTCTGTCAGTACCATAACTTATCCGTCTATCAATTTGACAATTTGTGCGTAACCGCCGGGGCTCAAAACCAATGCGGCTTCTTTTATCATTAGAGCCTCCTCCGCTGAGATTTCGATATCTCCGGTGGATTGATAGATCTTAAGGCTCAAGCTATAAGCACGGATTTTTTCATCACCACTCAAAGCATTCACCCTCTCATCTCTCCACTCCCCACTGAATAGGATCGGAGCAATGACATCTTTCATCAGCTGCTCCTGTTCCACATCCGTACCCTCTACCTTTTTCGTGATCACCAACCCCTTATAATTCATAAAGGGAACATTCAAATTCACTTTCATAAATACCTCCTTTTTATTATTACCAGTTATTATCATTCATTGCGCCCACTATCCATCCTCTGCCTAATAAGTTAGAAGCCGGTGAAGGACTCATGAAATCCGCTATATTCCTACAATCAGCGATAGTACCGCCCGGCCATTTTACCTTATTGCCATTCGAGTAGATATAAATTTCACTATTTTGATTATTCGCATTCATGACCGTTACCCGCTGGCTTTTCATCCCGCTCAATAAATACCGGTACGTCCCTGAAACCTTTATGATCACCAAGTCAACAGGGAAACCGGAAGCATCCCCAGTGGTTCCGTATAACGGAATGGTATAATAGGTCTCGTTATTGGATGACGTGGCCGAGGGTAGGGAGACATATACCTTACCGGTTTCCGTATCCAAACCATTTACGTAATAGTAACCATAACTGCCATATACCACCAGTGTATTGCGTTGCCTTGCCCCGAAATTACCACGACACCAAACATCGGAGGTATGGAAACGGAAAGAACGTTTTTTGTCATAGTCATAGCCCTGATGATACAGGTCACCGTTAAACCACATCTTTCCATCACTGCCAAAGGAGATGCCTCCGACAATATCCCCGCTATTATTCACGCAGTTTAAGGATTTGAAGGAACCCGACACACCGACAACCGTTCCGCTGAACTCGCCGTTCTTGGCGATTATCTTTCCATCCGTGGTGAATTGTACGTTACCATTCGCAGTTACAAGCCCCTCCAGCTTGATATGCTTGGCGTTTATTGTCACGGAGTCCGCCGCTTGGTTGATATAGGAAACAATCGTATCACCATTCTCAAGCGTCTTGCTCGCCCATAACTTATTGCCGTCTGCAGTAGTAATCCACCCAGCCTTGCTGATGGTTCCGTCTATCGTATCCACCCGGCTAACAATGGCATTGATTTGTTGTGCCGTCACGTGAAAGCTGCTCTCGTGCGTGGTGACACGATTGCCAAGACTGTCCACCTCGGTAATGGTAGCCCACAGCTTGTTGCCGTCTGTCGTGGTGATCCAACCGGCGGTCTTGATGGTATGGTCTATGATTCCCAAATCATCCTCCGCCTTATCGATACGGCTCACGATAGCATTGATCTGCTGCGCCGTCACGTGAAAGCTGCTCTCGTGCGTGGTGACACGATTGCCAAGACTGTCCACCTCGGTAATGGTAGCCCACAGCTTGTTACCGTCTGCCGTGGTGATCCAACCGGCGGTCTTGATGGTATGGTCTATCTTATTCACCTCCTCGGCCACGGCAAGAATATGCTCGGCGGTCTGCTCGAACTTGGTACTGACCTCTTTTTTATAATCCTCTAACGGATGATTGGTCAGGGTTAGCTGCTCGATATACAAGTCACCGGTAAATTTCAGGAGAAAATCACCGGTTCCGTTCCATACTCCTGATATCTCCAGTATATCAAAGCCCTCACCAGCCGGAATAACCTGCTCCACATAGGGAGCGGATCCACTGAAACCGGCAGTCAGGCTCCCCTCCTCGGCGCAATGATATTTCAAGGTTAGAAATATGACGCTGCCATCTTCCGGCTTGGTGATATCCGCATTCAGCTGGCGAATGTGACTCCGTTTGATCCGGAGCATGAAACGGCCATCGAAAGAGTCAATATCGGCCACCTTGTTTTTCTCGGAATAGAAATTCACGCCTAAATCAAGCAGCTGCCCTCCGATATCAAATAAAGCCATATCACTCTCACGCTCCCAATAAGCCATGTCATCCTGAAAGCTGGCGTTTTTCAAAAAGTTATCCTCCTCGGTCATCGTGTTGACAACGCTCTGCATGGCACTTTGCAGCATACCCTCCATTATCTCGAATTTCGTCCGGACATCCTCACCGGTACGCAGACGGAAATCACCCAGCAGATAGGCGTTGTTGGAATACAGACCATATCCCTGCAGCTGCCCCCACCAATAGGTAATAATACCGGCCAGACGTCCAAGCCGGAGACGCACGGCGTTGTCAGGATCCGTTTTCATCCCGTACAGGACATCAAGATACGGACTGCCCTCCTCAACGCTGGTTTGTTTGATAACCCCTTTGCGGTCTGAATTGGTGGCGGAGTCCACACGGGTAAGCACGTCACGAAAAACAACACTACCCTCATCGCCTACAAAATTCTTATAGGTGATGCTATCGAGCCGTTCCTCTCCTTTGGAGGTATCACCGACTTTGGCAGTGACCACCTGCAGTTCGTACTGCTTGATGATACCATCCACGGAAAAACGCTGAACCATCAGGATATCACCCGGACGGAAAGGGTTGTAAAGGACTCCTTTCTCCGTATCGAGATAGATTGTCTTTGTGCCCGCATCGATGTGATCGACACGCATCATGTCAGTTGTCAGACGGGTTCCGTTCTCACCCATCAGTTGTGAGATGACAAATTCATACACTCGCATAACCCCACGGACGGTCATCTCGTCCAGCTCCATGACGGCTTTCTTTTCCTTTACTCCTGCGGCATTAAGCACCTCTTTCCAAAACAATGCCCATCCGGTTCCGCCGGGGAAACCCGAAGTAAAGACCTCGGAGGAAAGCAGACCTTTGAAAGTGGAGTCTTTCTCTACCGTAAGGCTTTCAACAAGAGCCTCGCCGATAACCTTTATCCCCTTCAAAAAGGTTTCAAGCTCTTTCGCCGTGTCGGGTATGTCCTTTCTGAGGTATTTGTCTGCCGTTTCTTTTTCCAGCTTGCTCAAGGAATTTGCGATCGTGCGTATTGTCCGGACGGCGGAAAGGACGTTATACTCGGTGGGATCAATACTGTCCCAGCTTTTCAATACGGTCAGCACGTCCTTATTCAGCTGTTCCTTATAGGCTGCCTGAATATCCACGATATTACTCTCGATCTGATTGATACGCCCGTAATCAACCGCATACGTGCATTCAATATCCATATCTGTGGTATTATTCACCCGGCGGGAGATCTTGGTCACACGGCTCTCGTGAGTGCCGGTGGGGAAATAAATCTCATTCTCCAAAAGGACACGCCGCCCCAATTTCAAATCGATATGGTTCTCATCCAAATAGATGTAATCGGTTGGAGCCTTATAGACTGACGTATCAATGCTTATCGACTCGATATGCTTCTGAACGGCCTCCTCAAATTCTTTTTCCGCCAGCGGATAATACTCTTTAGGCATCCGTATGTTCCAAAGGATATACTCGTCACCCGGCTTCGGGATCAGCAGGCCGCCCGGTAGCTGCTGGTTCTCATACGGGAATTGCGTGATAATCTCGAACTCCTTTGTCTCGGAGTTGAAATTCACCTCAAAATCACGCCCGTTCAACTCCCCGCCTTGAAACGACACCTGTTTAACAAGCCCCTCGATCTCATACGTGTTCGGATCGAAATTCAACCCCTCATCAGTAAAATAATATATAGTGAACGCATTGCCGTCCTCACCTGTGGCCTCTTCCGTCCTGACACCGGTAACAGTACCGATTCGTTTCGGGAATATGTACGCAAAGGCCTCCTCCTCCGCCTGCTCCACGATTCCAAGATGGATATTCCTTTCCACGTAACGGACACCACCCGGAAGCTGCAGGCGGCGGTGACCGTAATCAGAGGCCACGATATTACGGGTACTGCCAAGAGGATACAACCGGGTAAAGAAAGGAACCGTATCATTCTCCACACGGGAAAGCCTGAGCAGCCCCTTTCCGTACCCCAAAGATACGGGAGTGCCGTGTTCACAACGGCTCAGATTGATAGTGGTTCCCTCGATCCACCATTCGGTATTGAAATTCTTGGCTATTTCCGAAAGGGCATCGAAACAAAATATCTTATCATACTCTATGTTTACATTAGCGGAGGACACCACCTCGCCGATAACCCAATTTTTCGTCCCCTTGATACGGTTTATATTGTCACATATCAGCTGCAGGTGTTCGGCAGCCGTGGCATCATAGGAAAAGGAAAGCTCATCGTCACCGTCCACCATCTTGAGGACTTTGGCCTTTTTAAGCTCACTCTCTATACCGTAGAACTTGCAGCTGTAGGCATACTCAACGGTGGATTTCTGCTCCGGCTTGTAATCCTCCAGCAGCGTGAAGCGTTCACCCTCAAAATCCACGTAATCATTCACGCCCAGTTCCACGTACTCGTAAAGGGTAAACGACAAATTCAGGATATTGTCATTCATCACTTCCTTTACGTGGCGGTCGGAGTCTGACGGCGATACCGCAGTCTTGAACACCCCTTGCTGGTTGTATATTTTAAGCTCCATTTTGAACGCTGTTTGAATAATGTTTGAATACTATAACGAGGGAACCGGTTCCCGAAATTTCACGCTGAATTTTGCGATGACCTCACCCCCGAAATCGGTCAGCTGGGTGTAATCCGTGCAATCCTTGTAGTACATCCGGTAACTCCTGCCAAGCTCCGGAGGGTTGATGGTCAACCATCCCTTATTACCGGCCTTGAGAAATTTCAGGAATGACGAATAACGGGACAGGAATTGCGCCCGGTCTGCCGCTATGATCGCAAATTGCAGGGTGACATCACGAGCCTCCCATGCGGGTAAAAGCGCATCAGGCAGTTTCTCCCCGTCTTTTTCCCGGAATGACACAGCCGTGTGCGGCTTTGCCGATGGCGGTTTCAGCAGGGCGGAGTAATTCTTGGTATCACCCGCTTTCTCCTCTGCGAGGAATGCCCCATAATCCACAAAGACATCAACCCCGTTTATCAGTAACAAGCCTTTTAAAATATCCATTGTCATTTCATCTTTAAACCGTTTTGTTTGATATCCCTTATCTCATCGTATATCTTTGGCAAGGCATCGGTGTTCGTCTTTATCTTATCGATCGTTTCCAATGCTCCGCCTATGCCCTCTGATATATTCTCCACGTTCTCATCGATGGAGGCATCGTGCATCTGCAGGGAGGTCATCAATCCCTCCAGCTTTGTACCCTGATCCTGTGTGAGGGTTTGGAAAGCACCGGCACGCCCGCTTTGGGTGGTAGTCTTTTCCTCATCGTTTTTCCAAAGATCATACCCCATAGCGGCGGCCTTGTCTTTCCACGCTTCCATCCACGATTGAGCCGCATCAACGTTATTCCCGATATTGTCATAAAAGCTATCAATCAGGTGCATGGCATCACCCGCAATCTGTTCCTCACTTTTACCGCTTCCATATACCGCCTTTAACTTTTTCTGCAGGTCATCGAACTTATCGGCAAAGAACAGGGAATATGCGATCTGCTCTCCGAGGTTCTCCAGCACGGAAGCGGCCTGATCCGCAAAATTCTCCAATGCCGTGCCGCTTCCCTTGATGGCGGAAGTGATGGAGTCGAGCATTCCCTGACCGAGGCTCCCGAACGTTTCCTGCAGATAATCCTCCAAAGCCTGTTCCGCCTCGTCCATCGCATCTTTCAGGTCGATCAGGTTCTCAAGATAGTTCCGGGTTTCATCGCTCATCTTACGGGTATCGAGAATGACTTGGAGCATCTCCGTATCCAGCTCGCCGTTGGCCTTTATCAGTTCAGGGTAAACATCAAGGATCCCGCTATAAACATCCTTTCCTTTTCCCCAGCCGAACAATCCCGTTTTTTTATGTCCCGTAACGATCTGCGCATCGTTCAACCCGCCAAAACCTTTCTGATAGTTCTCCAGCCGTTTGCGGTAGGTTCCGGCAAAATCACCCGTCATGCGCTCTATCCAGTTCATGGTGGGAGCGTCACCGGCCAGTTCTTCCTTGAATTGCGAGAGGGCATCACGATAGACCTCTATCGCATTAGCGGCCTTTGCTACCTGACGCTCCCCGAATATGTTCTCCGCCTTTTCGAGCAAAAGGTTCTGCTCCAGCAGTAAGAGGTTGTATTGCCGCTGGAAATCGAGCTTTGCCTTTTCAATCTCTTTTAGAGCCTCCTTGTGGCGGGCTTCCGCAGCAAAGGCCGAGGTCAGGAAATTTGCGGCCTCACCGATAGCCGCACCGATGCCACCGATCAAGCCACCCTTGGCGAAACCTTGTCCGATATTGGAAACCGCCCCCATCACCTGCTGCATACCGTTCAGGGCATCGGCAACCTCGTTGTCACCCATCTGGTCAAACATATTGGCAAGTTCACCAGCCGCCTCGGACGCTGCCCCGCTGATCGTACCGATTGCGCCGGACACCTCTTTGGCTCCTTTCGCACCTTTGAGTTCGGCAAAGCCTTTCTCAAATGTCTTGAAGATGTTCTCCCACTTATTATTGCCTCCCTTGCCGGTATCGAGCAATTTATCAAGGGCTTTTTTCAGCTTTTCAAGTTCTGCCGGACTTTTCTCTATGTTTTTCAGTTGATCCGGAGAGATGAACGTGATACCTTTCGCATCTCCCTTGCCGGATAAATATGCACGCAACTGCTTCGCCTGTGAGATAAGTTTCTGCAGTGAGTCGAAAGACATGGAAGAATAATCCCCAAAGAGCTTTTTAAAGAAATCATTGTCCTTTGAGATACTGTCAGCCTCCGCATCATTCACTGATTGGATGCCTTGTTTTACCTTTTCTCTTGCGACGGCTATCGCCCGGTCAATCTCCGCCGAGTTTGCCTCAGTCCGCTCCGCCTCCAATTTAGCGATATCATCATCACCTTGTTTCTTTATAGCCGCACGCTGTGCCTCATAGTCACGATATTTAGTCAGAAGTTCCTGCAGGGTTTCCTGCTGTTTCTTCTTTTTCTCCTCGTTATCCTTTTTCTCCTTACCGTCAATCTCTGCAACGGTGGCATCATATATCTGTGCAACCTGTATACGCTGGGTTGCGGCCTGTGCCGAGATATTGGCAAGCTGCTCAGGAGTAACTTTTTCCCCGGCGGCTTTCAGCTTGTTATAAAGTTCAATGCGCTGTTGCTCCTCACGGTTGATACGCTCTTTCTCCCGCTCAAAGTTCAACGATGCCTCCTCACGCTCCTTGTCATATCCCTCTTTCAGGATGGCGATACGCTGATCCTCTATCTTTTGCCGGGCTTTCAGTTCCAGCTCGGCGAGGTTGTTGGCCGGTTTCGCTTTATCCTTGTTGTTCTCAGGAGCCACGAACCCGCCGATACCGGATTTCTTTCCCAGCTCGGCATATTCCTCCTGCAGTTTCCTTGCCTCCTCCAGATAAGCGTCCCGCTGTTCCTCGGCGGCTTTTACGGCTGCATCCTTGGCCTCCTTATTATGTTTCTCGATCAACGTCTGAGCGTCAATCTGACCGTAAGACTCGCTTTGAGCCATATAAAGTCCCATTTTAGAGAACCAGCCCATCGAACCCTCGACATCGGATTCGGGAGTAGCCTTTACCTCGTTCACCTTTTCGTCCGCTTCCACCGCCTTGTTCACAAGGCTTTGGGCTTTCGCTTGCAGGAAAAGCATTTGGATATAGTCATCACTCTTTTGGATCAGCACATCGTACCACTCGGCAACGGTATTGTAATACCCGAAGCTCTCGCCGTATTTCCGGTTCAACTCCTCGACTTTAGCCTTTTCCTGTTCCTTACTGCCGGTAAAGTCTTTCAGGCTCTTTGTCGTATTTTCTATCTCGAAACGGGTTTTAATCATTTGGGCACGCCCGTCACTCTCTATTTTTACCCGTTCTTTCGCCTTTTCCGCCGCTTTCTCCTGCGCATCGCTGTATTTATCCCAAAGAACGATAAGCCCCGTTATTACGGCGGAAAGCCCTAATGTCAGAGTGGCCATCAAAGCGGTGGCCGCCGCATTGGAGATACCCAACGAAACGGCCAGCTTTGTATTGGCCGCCGTCAGCAGCTTTTTCATCTTGACAACGGTAACCAGCCGAAAAGCGGAATCCTTGTTCAGGGTATTCATGACTTGCTGCAGCCCCATAGTGACGGCCATGACGCTCTGCACACGGGTTTGTATCTTTATCAGATCCTCGTTTTCCGAGGCAAAAATCCCCATGACACCGGTGGCGGTCGTGAATAGACCGGACAAGCCGTTCACACCGCTCATCACTCCCTGCAAGGCAGCATCATCATTGGCGAGAATATTCGTTTGGGTACGCAGATCACCGATGGTATCGGCTAATACAGCGGCTTTATCGGCCATCTCCGCATACTCTTTGGTGTTCTGTTTGCCCTCCAAATGTAGGCGAGCCATCGCATCCTGCATCTCCCGGAGCTGCATGGAAAGCCGTTTGGTGGAAACGGATGCCTTGTCATGCTCCGCCTCAAGGGAGGAGAGAATGTTCTTGTCCTCCTGCAGGGCTTTGGTACAGGCATCTATCTCCGCACGCATCTCCAGCTGCGCCTTTCCGGGTGCAAGGTTGTCGTATTGCTTCTTTAAATCCTTGAGACAGGATTCAACATACTTGATCTGCTCTTTTTGGGCGGCAATACGGTCTGTGATGCTTTTAGACACCTGCTCGGCCTTATCTCCCAGCGTTTCGGCGGACTTGCCCGCCTTGTCAATGCCGGGAGAGAGCTTGTCTCTCATTATGAATTCTATCTCAACGGGTTTCATTGTTCTTTCAATCGTGATTGGAAAAATCCGGAAAGGCTTTTAGGTTTCCCTTTACCGCCTTTGCTTCCGGTTCGGTTGTTATCATTCTCTTTCTCGTAATGTGGCGCATCGGCAAGCATCATCCGGAGGGTTTGGTAATTGACACCCCAAAGAATGTATTTTACACTCCAGCCGGTGGCCGCAGCTATCTGCCACACTATACCAAAGGGGCTATGGGATCCGACATATTTCGTTCTTAACTCCCCTTTCTTTTTTGGCTCTCTCTCGGTTTCAGTGGATTGGATATCTGAACCGATTCGATAATACGCATAAAAGACTTTGTACCAAGCAAAGTGACAAAACGCTGGTTAGCACCCTGCAGGTACTTGTCAGGAACAAACCATCTCAAGAGCCATGCGACAATACCGGAAAACAATAGACCGGAAACCGCCCCACGGCAGATGGTCAGGGATACCATCTTGGAAACACGTTTGCCATGAATGGCAAGGAACGCCATCTCCTCATGCTTGTTGAACTGCTCCATCTCCTCGTATGTGATACCCAACTGCAGGTATAGCCTTGCGATCCGGATCTGACTCCCCAAGCAGGGACGTTTCATGGTTACCCTGATCGATACCGGTTTCTTTCTGAATGGCATCTTAAACTGCAAAAAAGGCAGGGAAACCCCTACATCAAGCAAAGCCTCCGCTGCCTCTATTTCCACGTTCTTTTTCATGGGTTACGCATTACCAGCCGCCTGACTCAACGTGAGGGTGGCCTTTTTGGTATTATCAGCCGCAAGGATAAACTCTACCGATCCGTTTCTCGCAGCCCCGGTATTGGCATCCGCCGTGATGGTAATCCTGCCGTTTACAATCTCAAGGCTGAAACCGGCGGGAACCTTTCCAACGGAAAACGCTCCGGAGGCTTCAATATCCACCGTCTTGCTTTCTCCACCTTTGGCGAATGACAAAGAGGTGGGCGTTATGGAAATAAATGGAACCGTGTCATCAAAGCTGAAAGGAGAACCTCCATCCAGCGGGTTCAACATTTCCATTTCACATTCGATACCCAGCGGATCATCACCGCCAATCTTGCCACGTACCACACCGTCCAGCGTCATGCGTTTCACCTCGATAGTCTGACCGGTTCCGCAGAGGATTTTCAATGTACCCTCCAATGAAACGGATTCCGAGGGAGCCTCCCATTTTGTACCGTCCACCGTTCCGCCCATCACGTCCTTACAGTTCTGAGGAACAAGTTCAATCAGGGTAAACTTTAGCAGATTGGTAGCATCCTTTTTCTTTATTTTCTTGACCGGGGCATTACGAACCTGTGCGGCAAAGAGCTTGATATATTCAGCGGCATCACCGCCCCAATCGATACCGTCATCAGAAACATTGCCGATCTTTTTACCATTGAAATAAATGGCATCAAGGAGCATCATGTATCCATCATTCACATATACTTTTGACATCGTTCTCTATTTTAAAAAGGTTAATATTCTATTCTTTAGTTTCTTTAGTGGAGAGGTAAGCAGCAAACTGCCCACGAATCCGGCTAAAAGCCATTTATACCATGTAGCGGGAGGTTTTTCCTTGATACTTTCAGCGGCATCGCTCTCCGCCTTGTAGGTTTCATCACTCCGGCTGCTCGTCTGTTCCATCCGGGAAATAACCCGTTTTAAGCTATCCACCTCGTTGCGCTGTCGGAACACCTCACGCTCGTAAAAAAGGCATTGCCGGGCGATAGAGTCACATTTACCCTTAACCGTGATATTATCGCCATGCCTTTGCACGCTTACCGATGCCTGACCGTCTTTGGTCGTGTAGCCAGCACCATCCGGCAGGTTAAGGAGGTTCTGTATCGGAACATCCACTTTCGCCTCCGACTCCGGAATCCCCTCCCGTGTCAGGGCGGTTATCGTCTGTCCCTGCAGTAGTTCCCCCGTCCTCTGAGCCGTCACGTCTGACTGCTCTCCGGTTACTCCGGTGGTGGTTCCGCTTTTCGTCTGTTCCGTCAGCGTGTGTGACTGCTGGCTCTTGGTTAATTTCGCCGTGGCACATCCCATCAGGCAGAACACGGCTATAAGTAGCACGAGGGTTACCCCTCGGATTGGATTTCTCATCATTTCCTGTTTGTTTATTGATTACTTTTCTTAATCTCTCCACCTCTTTGGTAAGACGGGAGAGCTTTTGGATCATCTCCTCCTGATTCGCTTTCAGGTCGGCATTCTCTCTACGGAGTTGGATATTCTCATCCAATATCTTCCGGTTCTCACTACTGAGCATATTGATGGACGCCTGAAGCTGGGATAACATATCATTGTTCTGCTTTCTACGGCCAACAAACCATGTGAAGATGCTCCCGATAAAACCACCCGGCAGGGCGAACATTAAAAAATCCATCAGACCGTCCATCTCTTTGCTTTGTTATTGGTTAATGCCTATTTTCCTGAGCCATGCCTGAACGTCAAATGACGGGCACGCCTTGGCCGCAATCTCGTTATGACCGATGATTCTCACCCGTGGGAAACGGCGGTGGAAGTCTTTCACGTAATCCTCCAACGCTTTCAGCTGGCCGGGAGTACGGGTGTCTTTGGGAGTCTTGCCGTCAGCGGCCACACCGCCAACGTACACAATGTGCCGGGAAATGGAATTGTACCCTTTTGCTCCATTGGTAATCTCCCACGGATCCACCCGTGCGTCCTCGTTGTTCCGGGCCAATCGCTCCACCGTTCCGTCAAGGTGAAACATATCGGTATATCCCACCTGCTTCCAGCCACGCCCACCCTTACTCACCGGGTTCGTGTGCCATGCCCGGATATCGTTACCCGTTACCTTACGGCCTTGAGGCGTGGCGGTACAGTGGATTACCAAATATTTCAATTCTGCCATAACCTTATCCCGCTGCAGGGGTTCCCTGCACTAAAGCGATTACACCCTTTTTATCTTCCCGCATGATACGGCCACCGGCACGTACAAGGAATGAATAAATATCACCGTAATAGGTTGCGTCACCCTCGTTCTCGAACGCTTTCACCTCACCCAGCGCACGGCAGACGCTTTGCTCGTGCCATGCAAGACCGGCGGCGAGGTCGGTGGCTGCACCGGCGGTACTCCATGTTTTGGGAGCTTTGGCCGCAGTGTAAAGGGCTGCCCTGCTACGCATCATGATATTAAAGCTGAACAGCTTACCGAGGATACCGTTCTGCGCATCGGCGGAAGCGAGGAACGCCGTGTTCTCGTTCTCCGTCAGGCTATTCAACAGCTGGGAGTACATCTGCGCATCCAGCAGCAAATAACGCCCCTCCTGCGGAATATCATCATTATTGAACTTGGTCATCAAGCCCAACACGTCTGCCTTGCAGATACCTTTGCGCTTACCGGTGGCCTTATCTGTGTAAGCATCAATCTCCGCACCGGTGGTTTCAATGCACTGTGCGGCGGCGGGACTCCAGTTGAAAATGAAATCGAGTGCCACATCATCCTGCAGTTTGAGTTTATCCTGACGCAGGACGGACTCCCGTTTGTCATAGCTGAGTTCCACCGTGTCGGCGTTAGGGATAAGTACCGGATCAGTGGTGTATTCATCCAGCGGGAACGTCACATCGATATCCGTTCTTTTGGTTACCTTAGCGGGAAGTTCGGTTCGGTTTTTCTTGGTTCCGGATGCTGCACCGGCATTCGGAATGTGAACAATTTTTCCGTTGTTCACGTACTCATCGGCGTTGAACGCCTTGCTCAGGAAGCTATTGGAGGCAAACAAGCCCTCCACGATAGCCGCCATCCAAATTTCTTTCTGAATTGCCATTTCTATTCTTGTTTTACTGGTTAATAATTACAGATTCGGTTCGATGCCGAAACGTTCCTTAAACTTGGACTTATACAAGTCCGGGGCGGCATCTTTCAGCTCAACGAGCTTACCGGCCTTATCCAGTTCGTCCCATGACTTGTCTTTCCAATCACCGAGAGTCACACCGGATCCTTTATCCGTGTTGATTTGACCGGCCACGTTTGCACGACACGGGATAGCTGCCAGCATAGCCTTTGTTCCCTCGAAATCCTTATCGAAAAGGTTCAGCAGGTTCTCACGGCCTTTCGCATCATAGCGTCCGTCTTTAATGGCCGCATCGGTCAGGGAAACCGCCTCCCGCTTTTGGGATTCCTTTTTGGCCTCGTTCATTTTATCCACTGCGGCGGCCAGCGTCTTGTTTTCTTTTTCCAAGCGGTCGGCATTGGCAATGATTCCCTGAATGGCGGTTACGATTTCCGCCTCGCTTGCAGAGTCCTGCAGCTTCAATACTCCTGTAAGTACGCTCATTTTTAATTGTTTTTTTGGGTTATTACTGTGATCTATCAACCGGATAAGATTACCCTTATCATTCAGGTCGATAATCTGTTTGCTCTCTCTGTCATAGAATACCAGCGCATTGTGATTGGCTCCGATTGTAACGACACTGCCCTCCCGAACCGTCCATCTCGTAACGGTAGGGAGTGTTTGTCCGGGGAGCATCAGGTCATAGGCATCGCTTTTCTCCTCCGGAGGCCACGCACCGATAGAGGCCATACGGATAAAGTCATTCTCAACTTTACGCTTTACCTCTGCGGCACGGGCATCTCCCTCATCGAACACGGCATCGGCTAAAATCTTACCTCCCTCAACACGGATATTTTCCCACCGGCCAATCGGCAGGGAGTAATCATCGTGATTCAAAAGCATCACGGGATTCTTTTTAAACTCCTCCAAATTGGCTCCGCTGGTGAGCATCCTAAACCCGTAGGTGTTCACCGACTCATCGTGTAATACAAAGGTTAATTTACCCATTTCGCTCGTTTGATTTTGTGACAAAATTCAGGGTAAAAAACGGGCTGTACAAATCGGTCTGTAACGGTTTCAGATTAAACTGCAACCATTACAGTTTAAACGTAAAACATTACAAACCAATTATTTTCACTCATTACAAGGCTTTACCTTTGGGCTATTAAATGATATAGTCATGGCGGAAGAATTGAAAGCAAATCAACGGAAAGAATGGGCGAAATTGATGTATCTCAAAGAGAACATCACCCAGCAGGAAATTGCAGACCGGGTAGGTGTTTCCCGTGTCACGGTGAACAAATGGGCTAAGGAATGGGAGGGCTTAAAGCTCAATCTCCTGCAGACACGGGAGGAACGGATCAGCTCCACGCTCACGCAGTTGGACGAACTTGACCGTTCCATCGCAAGCAAGGAGGAGGGCAAACGGTTCCCGTCAGCGGCGGAGGCCGATATCCGGCGCAAGCTGACGGCTGACCTTGAGGCATTGGAGCAGGATGCCTCCATCAGGGATATATACAACGTGTCCCGTGGGCTGCTCGATTGGCTCCGGCAGCAGGATCTCGAAAGGGCAAAGGAATTGAGTGATTATTTCGATGCGTACATAAAGGAGAAAATGAAATGGGTAAAATAGATGATATTCAGGCGTACAAGGAGTGGACTGAATACCACCGTTCACTCAAAAGGGACAAAGCCGCCGACAACCTCTCGCCGGTGGAACGAAAAAAGAAGCTGGAAAAGCTGGAGGCGAACGTCATCGAGTGGATCCTTTTCTTTTTCTCGGAATTCGCAAAGTACCCCTTTACCAAATTCCATAAAAAGGCCATCAAACGCATCACCACGAATATGGAATGGTACGAGGTTCTATCGTGGTCACGTGAGCTGGCAAAATCCACCATCGTGTTCATGTGCATGATGTACCTCGTGCTGACCGGAAAGAAAAAGAACGTGCTACTCATCTCAAACAGTCACGAGAACGCCGTCCGGCTTTTGGAACCTTATAAAAAAGCCTTTGAGAGCAATTCCATGCTAAAGGCATATTATGGTGATTTGAGGGAGTTCGGGAGCTGGACGGCGGACGAATTCACGCTCACTACCGGGGCAACGTTCCGGGCTATCGGTGCGCTGGAGTCACCCCGTGGTACGAGAAAGGACGCTGTACGTCCGGACACGGCTCTCGTGGATGACTTCGATACGGATGCAGACTGCAGGAACCCGGACATCCTGAAAAAGAAATGGGAATGGTTCGAGGAGGCTCTGTTTCCAACCCGATCCATCAGCGAGGATTTGCTGGTGATATTCTGCGGAAACCTGATCGCTCTCGACTGCTGCGTGAAACGTGCCGGTGATAAAGCTGACCATTGGGATATCGTGAACATTCGGGACAAGGATGGCAAATCCAGCTGGCCGGAAAAGAACACGGAGGAACGCATTAACCGCATTCAGTCCAAAATCAGCACAAAGGCGTTCCAGCAAGAATACATGAACAACCCGCTCTCCGAGGGTGACACGTTCAAAGAAATGGTATGGGGCAAATGCCCGCCACTCTCAAAGCTGCAGTTTGCCGTTGTTTACGGGGATCCGGCTCCGTCCAACTCAAAGAACAAGGCCACCTCTTTCAAAGCCTGTTTCCTTATCGGGTATTATGACGGTAAATTCTACGTTTACACCGGTTATCTTGACCATGTGGTAAACGAGGAGTACGTGAACTGGTATTATTATCTTCGGGATTACGTGGGGCAAAAAACGCAGGTATATAATTACATCGAAAATAACAAGCTGCAGGATCCTTTCTATGAACAGGTGTTCGTTCCGCTATTTAGCGAGAAAGGAAAACAACTCGGATTTATCGGGATCATACCGGATACCCGGAAGAAACCGGAAAAGTTTGACCGTATCGAGGGAAACCTTGAGCCGATCAACCGGCGAGGACAACTCATCCTCAACATTGACGAAAAGGATAATCCGCACATGAAAAGGCTGGAGGAGCAGTTCCTGCTCATCAACCGAGCTATGAAATCACCCGCTGACGGCGTGGACTGCATCGAGGGTGGCGTGTGGATCATCAACCAAAAGATAAGCACGCTCTCGGCTGGATCCTACACCGTGGGCGCACGTGTAACCAATAAAAAGAGATTTTAATCATGGCATTTATCACACCCAAAGAATTGGAAACGCACCTCTATAAAGAGAATATAGAGGCTATCAGCAGGGAGGATGAAACAATCCTCACGGCAGCCATAGACGCTGCCCTGCAGGAAGCATACGGATATCTTGGTGCGTATGACCGCAAAAAGATTTTCGAGGCCACAGGGAGCCAAAGAAACGCCCTCCTGCTCATTTTTGTAAAGGACATAGCCGTGTGGCATTTCGTGAACCTATGCAATGCCGGTACTGACCTGCAGCTCCGGCAGGATAGGTACGAGCGTGCCGTGGCATGGCTCCGGCAAGTGCAGAAATCAGACATTAAGCCTAACCTCCCCATTATAGACGAGGACGGTGACGGGAAACCGGATACTGCAGGTGAATATATCTACGGGAGCAATCCCAAGCGTAATCAACATTTTTAATATATGACTATGGCGAACAAGAAAAAAAAGACGGCCACGACAAATGCCGGGGCAAAATCAAAGGAGCAGCTGGTCATCCATCAGATCGTTGTCAAGGCTCCCCAGCGGAAAGTGTATGACGTGGGGAATTGGCGGACGGCTCTCTCCTCTGCAGACAATGGACGAACAAAGCAGCTGTATGACCTGCTCGATGATATCATGATTGACGGCGTTTTGAGCGATGCCGTTCAAAAGCGCATCGATGCGGTCACGAACTCGGAGCTTACTTTCCAAAATGCGGCTGGGGAGGAAGTGGAGGAGATCGCAGACCTGATGGACACCACCGCATGGGAGGATCTGCTGACTGAAATCCTGAAAAAGAAAATATACGGGCGTTCAGGCATTGAAATGACCTTTAATGACGGTTTCAACGTGGAACCGATTCCGGCAAAGCATATCAACCTGAAAAACCGCACAATCCTCCGGCAGGACACGGACGAAATAGGCATACCATACGAGGGAGATTCACAGCTGCTCATTCTCGGCAAAGACCGGGATTTCGGTTTGTTACTCAAGGCGGCTCCCTATGCCATCTACAAACGTGGAGGCTTTGGGGATTGGTCACAATGGATCGAACTTTTCGGGATGCCCCAGCGCATCGGTAAATACAACACGTATGATCCGGAGAGCCGCAAGCTGCTGGAGGAGGCTTTCGATAAAGCCGGATCCGCACCGTATGTGGTCATCCCAAAAGAGGCGGATGTGGAAACCAAAGAGGGCGGAACGGGTTCAGGATCCTCGTACAACGAATTCCGGCAGGCCAACAACGAGGAGATGCTGATCACTATCCTCGGACAAACCATGACCACCGTACAGGGAGAGAAAGGCGCACGTTCATTGGGTGAGGTTCACAAGGAGGTAGAGGAGGGAAAGAATAAATCTGACCTCCGGTACGTACAGCGTGTCCTCAACCAAAAGGTACTCCCCATGCTGGAGGCGAGAGGGTATCCCGTTGCTGGCGGAAAGTTCATTTTCCCCAAAGCGGCGGAGCAGCTCTCCGTTGCCGAGGTGGTGCAGCTCTCCGACATCATGGATATCCCGCAGAGCTACCTGCATGAAAAATATTCGATTCCCGTGCCTAAAGACGGGGAGCCGGTCGCAAAACGTGCCTCCGCTCAGTTCGATATAGGAGAGGATTCGGAGGAGGACACAATCAGTAATGCAGACCGTAATTTCTTTATGCGCTTATGGGATTTTTTCGTGCAAGCCCCGCAGGTCGGGGCATCCATTGGAAAAGCCCCCATCAGGCTGAATGATAACGCTCCGATGTCGGAAAAGCTGGCCGCAAGGATTGCAAACGGCGAAACCGGGAAGTTCGATGCGGAGTTGTTCTCCTTTATTGCTACCGACTTTTTGAACGGTGTTCAAAGTGCGTTCAAACGTTCAATGAACCATGCGGATGTAAGATTCGCATACGGCCTGCAGGATGACGCTTTCATCACCGCTTTGGAGATGAACCTGTTTCATTTCTCCGCCGGTAAGACGCTGGCGGAAATTCAGGAGCTGAACAAGGCGTTCAGGGAGAGCGGTAATTTTCAGGAGTTCTCCAAAAAAGCGGAGCAAATATGTGGCACGTTCAATAAAACGTGGCAAAAGACGGAATACGAAACGGCGGTACTAACGGCGGAGTCCGCCAGCAATTACCACCGGCTCATGGGAAAAACGAAAATGTTCCCTTATTGGAAATATGTCACTGCCGGGGATGAAAAGGTAAGGGAGGAACACCGGAAGCTGGACGGGGTGATATTACCGGCCAATGATCCACGGTGGAAAAAGATATTCCCGCCCAATGGCTGGAAATGCCGTTGCCGGGTGGTTCCGCTCATGAAACACGAGGTAGAGGGTATAGACATCAACGCCATGCGTGCCATTGTCGATGAATACCTCGGTACGAGTGAATGGAAAATGAACGAGGCTCAGGGCTGGGATTCAAACCGGGGAGAAACGGCTGAGGTGTTTTCCAAGAACCAGCATTATATCCGCAAGTTTCCCGATAAAGCCGCCTCCTTGCTGGGTGACCTGCATTATAATGATTACGGGCTGGAGTCCTTTGGAAAGAAAGCGGCGGCAGCGACCGAAAAAGCACCGGTGTTTGCCGGGGATCCGAACCAGTGGAGGGATTCGCATCAGGTGATGGATGACTACAAAGGCCGAAAGGTGCAACTTACGGAGGAGGTGTTCAAACGCCACACCACAAAGAAATACGAGGAGGCTCGTGTTCCTCTCGTGGAGTGCATCCCGGACGTGCTTAAAAACCCTGACGAGGTATGGATAAACGACTATCAAAAGAAGTTCGACAACCTGAACTTTATCAAGTTTTACGAGGATAAGGTGATTAACGTGGTTTGCGAGGTTAAGAACGGAACGCTCTATCAGGTCACGACATGGTTCGAGATAGAACAAAACGCCAACATCAAGGTGAAAGGCCGCAGGAGCAGAAAGATAGATCCACGATGGAGATATCGCCGTGGTCTGCTTATCAAAAAGTAAAAGGAGGCTCTGAGAACCTCCTTTTATATACGGATTAACATCCCGCTCCGCCGTATAAAGCCCGGACTTTTTGATGCCCCCGTCATCCGTCAGGTGTTGGCATATTCGATTCATCCCCGGAGCGATATGCTTACGGAAGCAAATATACAAAATTATTTCAATATGAATATCAAAGAATTAAATAATTATCTGCAATCGCTCCCGGAGGAGATAATCTCCGATGCGGCAGAAATCGTGGTGGAAACGGCCACGGAATACTATAAATCAGCTTTCAAGAAGAAAGCATTTGACGGGAACCCGTGGACTCCGGCAAAAGCACCGAAAACAACCGGTTCCCTGCTGATCGACTCCGGTGCGCTGGTGAACAGTATCAGACCGGCGGTGATAACTCCCCAGCGGGTGGTTATCTCTGCAGGGAATGAAAAGATAGATTACGCTCAGGTACACAACGAGGGATTCAAAGGTATAGTACCCGTACCGGCACACACCCGGAAAACAAAACGGAAAGATGTACCGGTCAAGGCGCACACCCGGAAAACTAACATCCCGAAACGTGAATTCATGGGAGATTCCGAAGAATTGAACGAGCAGATACACGCACGGATAGAGGGATATATTGACTCACTTAACAATGAATAGCTATGAACAAAGAAATTTTTATTGCCGTTTGTGACCGGCTGAAAACAGAAGTACCACAACTCCGGTGGATAGATGCCGAGGAGGGACAACTTAACACGGGAGAGCGGCCTGCTGTGGCTTTCCCGTGCTGCCTGATAGATATATCTTACCCGTCCTGCGAAACCCACATGGGTGGACGGCAAAAGATAAATGCGCAAATACAACTCAGGGTGGCCTTTCAAGCCGGAGGGAGTACAAATGCGGCAGCCCCTAAACTTGTCAGGGAACACGCTCTCTCCTGCATGGACACGTTGGATAAGATACACGAGGCTTTGCAATGGTGGAACGGCGGGAACCTTTTCAACCCGATGCGCCGCCTCCGGGGTGCGCCGGAAAAAAGAGCGGACGGTCTGAAAGTGTATAACGTGATCTATGAAACCGAGTTTATGGATTAGTTCCAATCAAAGCCGGGAAACATCGCTTTGAGCTTGCGGGTGGACGCTTTGGAACGCAGGAGTTCATTGTAAAAATCATCCTGTTCCACCAGCGTGTTGCTGATGGTTCGCTCTTCGACAAAGAACTCGTTATCGGAAAGGATTCTCAGCACGTCATCGAAGCGGCGGCGTTTGATCTCAGTCCAATAGTAATAACGGGCGGTCATGATGCGGTTCCGCTTTTCGAGGCGGTCACGGCGGGAGGTGATGGCAGCATCGGAGGAGGCAACCGTGCGTGTTCTGCGGCGGTTACCGGCTTTCTCTATTTCCGGGCAAAAAAACGGTATTACGAGCTGCTCCTGCATATTGATTTGATTACTTAATACAAAGGTACATTATTTGCACCATAGTACGAAAAAAGTCCGCTGAAAATTAGGATTTCAGCGGACTTTTATTATTGATTAAAGGGCTTTTACATTGCAAGCATACCCTCTTTGTCATCCTTACCCGGAACGAACGGCTTTATAGTGGTTATCACCGAGCTGGTCACTTTCACTCTGCCGGATCCGAGGCAGGTCGGACATTGGCAGGATCCGGATACCTTTGTCCTGTTCTCATCGCTGTACTCGAATACAACGCCTTTTCCCTCGCAACGCTTGCATACAGCCACACGGGTGGGAATATACCGGGCTTTCGCATTATTCGTCTGTTCCATCTGATTCCTCCTTTATTATGGTTAATTCTTCACTTGATTTCGGGTGATACATGAAATCGGTTTTGAGCTTTTTGAAAACCGTCAGTTCCACCTGAAAATCCTCAAATTCCTTGTTCCGGCTGGAAAGCTGGCGTTTGATGAACTCGGTAACGTCACGTTTCATTTCAGGAACCGACATCTCGACACCGGTTTCCGGCACGTATAAGCCCTCAAGCCGGAGCTTGCGGTAACCTCTGCGGTGGATTTGGAATTGAACTTTGTATATCATGACCGTCCCTCCTTATGCTTCTGTCATACCCAGAGGAATGGTCACCCACATACCGTCCTCGTTCTTCATTTCCGCTCTCACAAACTGTTTGCTGATCGCTGGCTGGTATGCCTCCTCGATGATGCGGACACCCTCCATGAAACGGTCATTGTTGCTTTCTTCCGCAATCTTACGGAGCTGGACGATACGGCTGGCTTTTAACGTGCCTTTGGCATCACGTGCCAGCAGCTTCAAAACCATGCTCACGAGTGATTTCGTTTTAGCATTGTCGGCGAGGCTCTCGATGTATTCTTTCACGATCACGATTCCGTCCTCCACCGTGTCACGGTAGCCGTCCGTCACGTACACTCCGAGAGTGATGCGCTTGGTTCCCTCCGAATTGGTAAAGGTATGGCTGCGCTGGTCATCCTTTACGACTTTCAGAACCTCGCATTTCATGTCAAGGATACTCTTAAAGTTCTCCAGCACCGTCTTTTTGGTTTCCTTGATATCCTCACTCAAGGAGAGGAGTACCGGGATTGCGCTGTTCACTTCATCATCCACCATTTGGCGGTACGTTTCACGTTCGGCTTTCGCCTTTTCCTGAGCCTCTTTTTTGGCCTTTTCTTTACGGAAAGCCTCGAATTGAGCCTTTTCCTCTGCCGTCATTTCAACGGTCTGCTTTTCTTCAATCTGTGCCATAATATCACATTTTAAATGGTTTATAAATAAGTTAATTGAGTTCTTTCTTTGCTTTCTGCATATCCTTTTGCCGGATGGAGCGGATCCGGAGCAATACCGCATCCAAATCATCAGCGGACAACTCCCTGAATTTCTTTCCTGCGATACGAACGCCCAAACAAAAGTTATCCACCGCCGCCCAATTTGCCGTATCAATACCCATCAACTGCATTTGGTGGAGAACGGCAGAGCGTTTCTTTTTCAGAACCTCGTAACTGACCGGACGGCTGGATCCGGTCTGCTTCTCCATCTCCCGTATCATCGAGTTATATTCACTCAAAGTCATTTCTCTCAGTGAGTCCGTCCGCCCATTCGTAAAGCTGGATACAAGCTGCAGCTTTAAACCGTCCCTGTCAGAACAGGGCATTTTCGCCAGCAGCGTCCAAAAACGTGAATAACTGTTTGTCTTTGCCATAATCAATCAAGTTCAGGGGTTTCACTCTCTTTTAGGGATTGCAGAACGTACAATTCGGTAATGGCCGGGTTCGTCCCCAAATTACTTTCGCCGGAGTCATAGGCCAACTCAAATTCACGCTGACAAATGGCTCGCTGCTCCTGCAGCTTGGATGCCGCATACTCTTTCATGGCATCGACAATACGTTTCAATTCTTCGGGAGAGAACTTTCTGCCGAGTTCCTCGTTCTTTTTCAGGCTGAATACCTGTCTTAATGCTGATAACGCTTTCATATTTGCACGACTTTTACAGGTTGTTGTACTACTTTTACCATTGCCTCCGGCACATCCTTGATGATAGCTGCGGCCAGCTCCGGGTTCCGGAGTTCAACCACCGCCCAATCATCTTTCTTGGCCGGGCTGATCAGCAATTTCTCCGGTCGGTTAAAGCAAGTCCAATTCATAAGGACTGTACTTAAAGAGGCCACCGGTAAGCCTATTTGATAAAGATCATTTCCCATTGATTTGCTTGTTTAAATTGATCTTTGAACCGTCATCGTACCCGGAACAATAGGCGGAAGTGTTCACTTTATTCCGGTTCTTGGATTTATGGGTGGTTGTGCCTATCGATTGAAAATAATCATCAATCAAATGGTTGTGACACAGCATCAGTCCGGTTTCCTCCGCTGTTTTCCGAATGCTCTCAAATTGTTTCCGCAAACCGGTGCAACATCCCAACAAATAAGATTTTATATAATTCCGTTTAAACTTCTTTGTCCGGTAATACCCTCTGCGGGTAGCCACATACTCGGTGCAACGTTCTACCGACAACCGGCGGAATACAGACCTCAAGTAATTATAAAGCGAGAGCACAACTTCCGCATTTTCCCGTGTACCGACTACCACCATGTAAGTCGTACCTCCATGCAACAAAATCCGGCAAAAATTATACTCGCATATAATCCGCAACAAATCCCTTTTCCAAATATTCCCATACGTGTCCTGATAGGTTATTTTCTCCGATTCACTCACGGATATCATATTCTTTTGTTCTTCCGGGGTAACATCCATCAATGACAAGTTATAGGATGTCAGCAGCCGGTTTACAGCCTCCGCAGCTGCATGGGCTTCTCCCTCGGATCCGATTTTTATGGCGGATTCTTTTAACCGGAGCAGCTTTCTAATTTTCGCCAATATATTTTCAGGTACTTCTTTTTCCATCGTTCATTCTATTTTGCAGGTTTCCACTCGATAGTTATCACGGCATCGAGTTTACCGCTACCTTTGCAGACCGGGCAATCAACTTTCACCCGTTCCCGTTGTTCCTCTCCCCAAAAGAAACCGTTACCGTGGCAATAGCTACACCGGTGGCCTTTGCTGGAGATACTTTCTTTCTGATTTCCCTCTCCGATAAACATGGGAGGCGAAATCGTTATAACTTGATTATTTTTACTCATTTCCGTTCGTTTTAAGCGTTATCTCCCCAATATCTTACCGCACCCTCATCCCAAATTGTAAAATGCCCCACGGAGCCGAAAAAGCGGCCTTTCGAGAAAGCCCGAAACCCCTCCACGTAAATTTTCAGGGCGGCATCATACATCACTTTCTTTGCGCTCCGACCATCAGGGTTCCGGCCATCTGCATGGCTGATAAAAATCAGCAGCTTGTTCCGGTGCGCCTCCTTAAATTTGATGTATTCTTTATAGCTCATTTGGGTGTATTGGAAACTGTCAATGACGTAAAAATCGGGGCTTTTATGCTTATCCATTCTTTCACCAAGCTCGGACATCGGCTCACAGTCAAGCAGCTGGAAACGGCGGTTTACCTCGGCCATGTTGAAACGGCGGAGCGTGTTCTGCATGGTGAGGCTCGCACCCTCTTCGAGGCTGTCATAAGCCACCCGCCCAAACTTTGCCAGCTCTTTACAAAGCTGCATGACAAAGCTGCTTTTCCCGTTACCACTATTGCCCCAAATAAACCAAACGCCAATCCGTTCAGGCTCTCCGAAAACGTCCGCCCATGCGCCTGTCAGCTTGAGCGTTTCTTTCTTCATGCTTACTGCTTCTGTTACCGATAATGCCCGTGCCATAAATCAATATCTGAAATCTGTAAAATGAATAATCACTCCCTCGAATGTGTTGGAGGTCTTAAAAAACCAGCTCACGAAATCATCGAGAGTCATCCCGTCATTAGCAGCCAGCTGCTCCACGTTTAGGATACGTTTTCCGTCTATGAAAACGGTCGGCTGCTCGACATCGGAGTCCCATGTCATTTGCACCTGCTGGATACCGATTTTTTTCAACCTTTTCACCTCCAGCTGCGGAGTATGATAAGGACGGCCAATCCACCGGCGGATAGATAGCTCCGCATTATGGGAGTTGATAAGCTCCATGTTGTACGCCCATTTGCCCGGATCCTCACGAAACGTGTGGATCTTGGTTCCTTTAATCACTTTCTCAGGAAAGCCGGTGAGCTGGCCTCTTTTCAAATGGCCTGCCGGGAACCGGCTTGCGAGTGGTAAAACAATTTGTTTCATATACTTTTTGAATTACGTTCAAACGCCGTTCAACCAGCGTTTGAACAGGGTTTTATACTATTTCGCTGCCGCCACCTTTTTCTCCCGGTGAATGGCATCTTTCACGCATCGCAAATCAAACTCCGATTTTTCCGTCACATCGATCACGTTTGCAATAAGTTTTTTATCCATCAGTCCGTTGGCTTGGCAAATGGCAAATACATCATTATGGGAGGTTGGTTCCAGCTCAAAGAACTTACGCCCAATGCGGGAATAAATCTCGTTATAGCCTTTCCGGTTGTGGTTCAAACCGCAGTCAATACGATGCTGGATGTAATCGGTGGATAAGAAAGTAATCCCGCATTTGCCCTCCAGCCGGTTATACAGGTTGATAAAGTAGTGAAACACGTTATCATTCAACTTATCACCCTCATCGAACACCAAAAGTGGATTTTCCATCTGTATGATGCTCTCGATGGCCAAGTCCAATATTTCACGGATACGCATCCCGCAAGTCTTAAAACCGAGTTTACGGGCGATCTCCCGAACAAAATCACCTTTCCGCATATCCTCATCACAAAGGATGACGAACACCTCATGATTCTTTTGTGCGTACATGGTGGCTGTCGTTGTTTTGCCACATCCCGCACCACCCACGATCCAGCGGACTTTTTTAAATTCCTGCGCATCGCTCAGGGCATACCATATCTCCTGAAAGGAGTTCGTTTCCACGAGCTGCCAACCGGTGGCCGCAGCTGCAGGGGTTATCTGAGAGATGATATTGCGGAACATATCATCACTGATACTCTCATACTTGCCGTTAACCACGGCACTCAATGTCCCGGCAGATACGCCGTTCAAACTTGCCGCAGCCTTTTTTTGGCTGGAATACTTTGCTGCATATACCCGGAGAGCTTCACGGATACTGTCTTTCTCTTGCTGTGTCATTGTACTGTTCATTTTATTTAGAATTATAATTTTCCTGCTACTTTCTTTTCATTCAGGCGGATGTCACCATTCAGCTGGTCAAACGTGATGTTGCTTATTAGCTTTGTCACCTTACCGGCGGAGAGCTGTTCCGGATCCTGACTGTACCGGCGGACTCGGCGTTCAATTTCACGCTCCGTTTCGCTCTTTGCACCTTTCAATTTCGGACGTTTGAGTCCCTGTTGTTCCATACTCACGCCGTGCGCCTGCTCGATGATACGTGCATCAACCTGACGCTCGATGCGATCCTCCGTGTTCGCCTCTATATTCCGGCGGATAAAGGACATTTCGCCCTCGGTCTGTTCCTGAATATTCCGGTGGATGACGATATAAGGCTCTGCAGTTCGTACAAATCGCAGCTCTCCGGCTTTATCTTTCTTGTATAGCCGTACCGAAGTATGGTCATAAGGATCGTACATGGTGTAGAACTTTTGCCCTCTGTTTTTTCTTAGGAATTCATGGTCGGGAACACCCGGAACCTCGTAAACCTCGTATGTAAACTCACGTTTTTTAATGGTTATTTTCAGACCGTTATCTGTGTAAGTGGAGGGTTTATCAGTCATCACCCAAAACATCTCGATCATGTCGAGAACACCCACTGTCGGGGTATCAGGGTTCACGCTATTTTGGTACATCTCGATGCGGTTCACCCCGGTAGCAAAATGCTTGCTTTCGTTCCATTCTTTCCGGGCGGCAGCGTATGCTGCTTTCAGTTCGGCCAAAGTGTAAAGTTTATCCTTGTTCGCCTCGATACGCTCTAAATTCGGGCGGCTCGTGTCCTTTTTGGTGGTGATATTTTGACCGGTGAACCTCCAATCCTTATGCAGAACCTCAGCCTGAAAACGTCCGAAAACGCTCTCTATCGTTTTGGATTGCCCGCTGTATGGAGCCGTGGTTCTATGAACATGGCCGACAATCTTATCAAAGAAATGGCTATTCTGCAGTTTCTTGTGGCCTCCCTGATTATCATGCACCAGCTCGTAAGGCTTATGACCTGATACCTGAATGGCCATGCGGTAGGCATTATATTGCGCCTCGTAGTCCTCGCTGTCTGAAATATGGTATCCCAAAAATACCTCCGAATAAGCATCGATGACCTCGTAAACCTGAGTGGTACGAACCACCAGCTTACCGTCCTTGTCATAGTCTTTATAGTACAAATTGATTTTCGTACCATCACCATACCACAAGGAGTCACGCATCGAGGGAAGCTCGGTTTTATTCTTGCGGCTGTAACGCTGGTGAGCTTTCAGCTCCCCGTGAACGGCATCGTACCATAACGGTTCGATGTCAGGACGGTTCAGGAATTGCCGGAGGCTCTGAATGCTCCGGAGCTGCTTCCAACCTTTCTCATCTGCAATCCGGTTGAATTCCACGAATATTTGAGCATCTGTATAAACGGGAACGCTGCTCCGCTTTAACGCTATAATCATGTTACCGGCTTCCTCGGTTATTTTCAGGGTATTGCCATTTCCCATTTTCTTGCTGATCAAGCAGGAGTAACCCTCTTTTTTGTATTGGTTTATTTTGTCTTTCAGCCGGGCGGCGTTTTCAGGTAGCGTATGGCCATAAGAGTCACGGAGGCGGTCTGCCGTTCCGATAATCGTTTCCCATACTTTCTTTGTACTTCCACCCAAAGCCTTGCGATAGCCCTCCCGGTCATTCAGGATCGATATCAACTCGTTCAGTACCGAGGCGTTTATGGTGTATTCCTCTTTTTTCCTTTCGGTAAGGCTCACCATCTCGCCGGCCTTGTCATACCGGTAATCCTCAAAGAATGTTCGGGCGGCATCATCTATTTTAAGCCTGTCTTTCATGCACTGCTCTTTGATTAGCTCCACCGGATCACCATACTTTTGCTCAAAGCGGATCCGGTAACGTTCAGGTAGGGAGGAATAGACATATAAAGCGATGTTTCCTCCACCGCCTCCACGAGAAATAACATCAACACGTTTCCTGTATTGCAAGGACTTCAATGTTCCGGGTTTTATTACCGGATCATTTCCTGATGTTAATTCATCGTAAGTTGCACATACTGTTTTTCCAAAATACTCCATACCTTTTTAAACTTTGTCCCCGGAGGCGGAGTCGAACCACCTCAAAAGACCGTCCGGGATTTTTCTTACCTTTGCAAAATCAAATCGTTATCATCATGGAAACATCATTTTGTATCACTTTTTACATTGATCAGGAGATTGCCCAGCCTGACAACGTTCGCACAGCGTTTGCAAATCAGCTAAGGAGATTGAACCTGAGATACAGAAGTAAGCCTTATTATCCCGAATCCGGATGGTTAACCCCCGCGTTTGGAGTTCCGGTGGAGTTGAGTTTCTATACGTCAATTCCAAAAGGCCGGCCAAGCGGAAGTAAGGCTCTTCATCAAGCTCTAAAAAACGCCGTGAACGAGATTGAGAGGGAACATAAGGAGGTTGTAAAGACAGCCATAGAGAGGGCGTGTCATCCATCTCGTTGACGATTTCGGGGCATCTTGCGGAGTACAAGGTTCTTTCCGCATCAAGCAGATCTTCAAACGATTTTCTGATAGTGTCATCTTCTTTAACGTGAAATACTCTTTTCATGATTAATCCTCCTTTATATTTAATGGTACTTTTTTAATCAGGCGGGCGGCATTGGCAAAATTCAAGACTACCACTATAATAGCCCATATCGGACTATCATCAGTTATACATAAAAAGCATAAACTTAGGCAGAAATACCACACGTAAAACTTTTGCCTCGCAGTCAAAGAGAAATACTCCCTGAACTCATCTCCAAAGAGAAGTAACAACACCTCTTTCATACCGCCTCCTTTTGATCTCCGATTTCAACACCTCCACGTTCAAGGGCTACCTTACGGATAAGCCTCGCCTTGCTGCTGTTACTGCGATAAACCAGTGCCTCCCAAACGGCTTTGCTCGTGACTTTAAAATCCTTTGAGATTTTCTTGATCTCACCACGATCTACTACTATTCGCTTTCTCATATCACATTGTTTTTAAAAGTTATTCATTGTCATATCAGCCGTTTTCACTACCTTTACAGCCGGTAATATTAATACGGTGATGCAAATATATAGGATAATTATCACAATATAAAGCAAAATCGTGATTATTTTCACAGAAAGAATAAAATTATGATTGAACGAATTAGCCAATTTATACAAAATCAAGGGATTAGCGTTAGATCTTTTGAACAGTCAATATCTGCGAGCGATGGCATGATTAGGCGAGCCATAAATAATAAAACAGATATTCAAAGCAAATGGCTTTCCGTTATTGCGGATAATTATCCTCACCTCAATTTAGAATGGCTAATAACAGGGCGAGGCTCTATGCTAAAGGAAACCCCACAGCCGCTATCACTCCCGACTATTAATTATGAATATAAGGGAGCACCTTACTACAATGTAGATTTTATCGGTGGATTTGATCTCGTTTTAAATGATCAAACAATTAATCCGGATTACTATATAAATTTTGAGCCTTACAATAAACCCGGTGTTGTGTGGTGTAATATTACAGGTCATTCTATGGAACCCGAATTAAGCAACGGAGACTATATCGCCCTCAAAGAAATGACCGATCCCGTCCAATATCTCCCCTATGGAGAAATATATGCCATCGTGACAGAAAGCTATCGGACTGTTAAACGAATAGGAAAAGCAGACCAAAAAGATTTTATTCGCTTAATCCCCACCAATAAAAGCCCGGAATACAGTCCGCAAGACATTCCTATTTCCATGATACAGAAAGTATACGCAGTATTAGGAAGTATGCACAGATTGTTCTAAATAAAAGAGACACACGCACGTTTTCAACACAAATAAAACAGAAATTGCCAGATACCTTTTTATAAATCAGCATATTACTCTATTATATATGCTGATTTGCATTATTCTTTATATGGTATTTTCCCCCCTTGAATAATACATAAAGCCATAAAAACGGGTAGTAAAATGGTAACTTGTATAATTCAACCCATCTTAATTTTGCTTAAATTGCATATCCAAACGCATACCCAATCAACACATTTCGTTTTTTTCTTGACAAATTTGCATACCCAAACGCATATCCTACTGCATATCCAATCCTCAAAAAACGAAATATTCCCGTTAAAATCGCCACTCTCCTCCCCCATCCCTATTTTCGCTATTTTGAGCACTAAATTTCAACTATTCAAAAGTAGGAAGCCAATCTATCTATAAAGCACAAAAAGGGCTGCAAAACGCCTAAATAAAGCATTTCGCAGCCCATGTACCGCATTTCTCCTACCCTACTCTACTCCGTTTATCACATCTCCATTGCCATGTAAAGTTGACGGGCGTTCAAACCGTTCAAAGTAAAGTCCAAAGTAAAGCCAAAGTAAAGCAGAGTAAACTTTTCGTTTTTTCTCTCTCCCCTCTCCTATTCGTACATAACTATTTGTATATCAAAACTATTACCGTTTATGCGGAATAACTCAATTTATCGCATTTCGTTTTATCCCCCTTAAAAGAAATTAATAACGAAAGGAGATTAATATGGAAAAATTCGATGATTTAATTACCTCAAATATCCCTGTACTGGTAGATTTTTATGCCGAATGGTGCGGTCCGTGCAAAATGATGAAACCCATCCTGGAAGATGTAAAAGCGATGAAAGGTGAAAAAGTAAGAGTAGTCAAAGTGGATGTGGACAAACACCAAGAACTGGCTGCTTACTACCAAATACAATCTGTTCCCACACTCATGATTTTCAAAGATGGCAAGCAGTTGTGGAGACAAAGCGGTGTGCTACAAGCCAAAGAGCTAAGCGAACTGTTGGCACAATACGAATAACCGACGAAGAAAAACAATAAAAAAGACCGTGCAAAACAAATCTGCACGGCCTTTTTATTTATAATAAACTTATTATTTCTTGAAATATCTATTGTACAAGCCTTCGAAGCCCTTACCATGACGAGCTTCGTCTTTAGCCATTTCGTGAACTGTATCGTGGATAGCATCCAAGTTCAGAGCTTTTGCACGAGTAGCAATACGCTTCTTGTCAGCGCAAGCACCTGATTCTGCATTCATTCTCTTTTCCAAGTTAGTCTTAGTATCCCATACGCAGTCGCCCAGCAATTCAGCAAATTTAGAAGCGTGTTCAGCTTCTTCCCAAGCATAGCGTTTGAAAGCTTCAGCAATTTCAGGATAACCTTCACGGTCAGCCTGACGGCTCATAGCCAGATACATACCAACTTCTGTACATTCACCCATAAAGTGGTTGTTCAAATCTTTAATCATTTCTTCGTCACAACCTTTAGCAACGCCAATTACGTGTTGGTCAGCAAATTCCAAACCACCTTCTGTTTCTACCATTTCGTTGAACTTAGAAGCGGGTGCTTTACACAACGGACACTTTTCAGGAGCTGCATCACCTTCATGAATATAACCACAAACTGTACAAATAAACTTTTTCATAATTTCCTTTTTTATTAGTTAGTCAATATTTTATTTATTAGTTGATCACCATATTATCAGCCTACTTCTTTTCCCTGCTCTTTTGCAGCACAAGCCGGACATACCCCTTTGTAATATTGATGTATTTCTTCAATAAAGAAACCATTCATGTCAATACGTTCCACCTGTTTCGTTTCGCCACTGAAAGGCAAATCATATATTTTGCCACATTTCTTACATAAAAAGTGAGCATGCAAAGAGGTTTCCGAATCGAAACATGCATT
Organism: Phocaeicola massiliensis B84634 = Timone 84634 = DSM 17679 = JCM 13223; assembly: GCF_000382445.1. Taxonomy (GTDB): domain Bacteria; phylum Bacteroidota; class Bacteroidia; order Bacteroidales; family Bacteroidaceae; genus Phocaeicola; species Phocaeicola massiliensis. Next base: position 2,296,569 of record NZ_KB905472.1, read on the forward strand.
TTTTTCATCAATCGTAAGCATTAAAGCTGCACCATGTTCCACAAAAAGCTTCAATGTATTATAAACCGTAGTTTTCGACAATGTAGGAATATCGTCACACAAAGCCATATAAATCTCATCGATACACGGATGAGTTTTATGAGCCAACAAATAGTCCATAATAGCTATTCTCTGCACAGATGGCTTTATATTATAACTGAGTAAATAATCATAAGTCTTCATAAGAACTCTCTTTCATATTTGTAATTGTTACAACTTTATTTCACGTGCAAAGATATGTACTTTCTAGTAACTAACAAATAATTTCCTTACTTTTTTTTATTTTTTTTCTTTCATGCAATAAATCAATCAGGAATGATTATTTTTGCACCTATATATAATAAGGTATAATTATGAAATATGGTTTTGTAAGAGTAGCGGCGGCTGTTCCGGCAGTGAAAGTAGCCGACTGCAAGTTTAACGCACAACAAATTGAAACTCAAATTGCCATTGCTGACGGGAAAGGTGTTCAAATCATTATTTTCCCCGAACTTAGCATCACCGGATATACTTGTGCCGACCTGTTTGGCCAAACATTGTTATTGGAAGAAGCAGAGATAGCTTTAATGCAGATTATGAATAATACCCGGCAAATGGATATTATCTCTATCATAGGCATGCCGGTCGTCATGAACTCCACTTTACTTAATTGTGCCGTAGTTTGCCAAAAAGGAAAGATTCTGGGTATTGTGCCCAAAACTTATTTACCCAATTATAAAGAATTCTATGAACAGCGCTGGTTTACTTCCGCTTTGAATCATCCCGATACCAATATACGCCTTTGCGGACAAAACGTGCCGGTCAGCGCCAACTTGCTTTTCGATACGCCCGATACTTGCTTCGGCATTGAAATCTGCGAAGACATGTGGGCGCCTATTCCGCCCAGCTCTTCATTGGCACTGCAAGGAGCGGAAATCATATTCAATATGTCGGCCGACAATGAAGGAATAGGAAAACATGCTTATGTACGTTCACTTATCAGCCAACAATCCGCACGCTGTCTGGCAGGATATGTGTTCAGTTCCAGCGGGTTTGGAGAATCTACCACTGATGTGGTTTTCGCCGGCAACGGACTTATCTACGAAAACGGCAGCCTATTGGCCGAATCTGAACGCTTTTCTTTCAAAGAGCAACTGGTAATCAGCGAAATAGACGTAGAGCGCATCCGTGGCGAACGCTTGACCAACACTACTTTTGCAGCCAATATCGGCAATTGTCCCGGTCGTCCTGCCATCCATATCAACACCGAATTTGTCAATACACGCGATTTAACACTAACCCGCCCCATCGAGCCGCACCCCTTTGTGCCTCAAGGAAATGAATTAGACCAACGATGCGAGGAAATATTCGCCATCCAAATAGCAGGTTTGGCCAAACGACTTGTACATACCAACTGCAAGACCGTGGTAGTCGGCATTTCGGGAGGACTGGATTCCACTCTGGCCTTACTGGTATGCGTCAAGACATTTGATAAACTGGAACTTCCGCGCAAAAATATCATCGGTATCACGATGCCCGGTTTCGGCACAACCGATCGCACCTATAATAATGCACTCCACCTAATGGCTTCATTGGGAGTCACTATCAAAGAAATAAGCATTAAGGAAGCCTGCATCCGGCATTTTAAAGATATCGACCACGACATGACCGTTCACGATGTGACTTATGAAAACAGTCAGGCACGCGAACGCACGCAGATTCTGATGGATGTGGCAAACCGGCTGGGAGGTCTGGTCATCGGCACAGGCGACCTTTCCGAACTTGCATTGGGATGGGCTACTTACAATGGCGACCACATGTCCATGTATGGTGTCAATGCCAGCATTCCCAAGACATTGGTAAAATATTTAGTAAATTGGATTGCCTTGAACGGTGTGGACAATGAATCACGCATCACCCTGCTGGATATTGTAGATACACCCATCAGCCCCGAGCTGATTCCGGCAGACGAGCAAGGTAATATCAAACAAAAGACAGAAGATTTGGTAGGACCGTATGAACTGCATGACTTCTTCCTCTATCAGTTCCTTCGCTTCGGCTTCCGCCCCGGCAAGATATTCTATCTGGCAAGCATAGCCTTCCGCGATACATACAATGAAGAAGTCATCAAGAAATGGCTGACCACATTTTGCCGACGCTTCTTCCAGCAGCAGTTCAAGCGTTCGTGCCTGCCCGACGGTCCGAAAGTAGGTTCCGTCTCTCTCAGTCCACGGGGCGATTGGCGTATGCCCAGCGATGCCAGTGCCGCAATGTGGCTGAAAGAATGCGAAGAATTATAACTTTTTCATCCTTTTACCGGGTCATTTGCAAGGCTCCGCTTATGCGTATATACGTGCAGGCTCATACGTACGTTCACGCAGGGCCGCACATATATACGCGTAGGCCTATACGTACGTTCACGCAGGCCTGCGCGTATATACGTGTGGACACCTGCATATTATCGACATTTCCGGCATACTCACCATCGCTAAATACACCCTTTGCTGGACGGCACCTCAAAATGATAAATATCTCTTCTCACCGCCATCTTGATGGCACGCGCCAAGGCCTTGAAGATTCCTTCTATCTTATGATGTTCATTATTTCCTTCTGCCTTGATATTGAGATTCATACGTGCTGCATCACTCAGTGATTTAAAGAAATGAAGAAACATTTCGGTAGGCATCTCTCCTATCTTTTCGCGATGAAACTCCGCATCCCACACCAACCAGGCACGGCCGCCAAAATCCAGAGCTACCTGACAAAGACAATCGTCCATCGGCAGACAATAACCGTAACGCTCTATTCCCCTCTTACTGCCCAAGGCCTGATAAATGCATTCACCCAATGCAATGGCCGTATCTTCGATGGTATGATGTTCATCCACCTCCAAGTCACCTTTCACGCAAACGGTAAGGTCAATGCCGCCGTGCTTGCCAATCTGCTCCAGCATGTGGTCAAAGAAACCAAGCCCGGTGGAAATATCGCACCGACCACTGCCGTCCAAATTGAGGCGGACAAAGATATCCGTCTCTTTCGTCGTGCGGCGCACCTCGGCAATACGTTCTCCGGCAAACAGAAACTCAGCTATCCGGTCCCAATCGGTCGTGGCCAACACACAATATGCTTCCAGGTTCTTTTCCTTCAGTACCTCTTTATCGTCTTGAAGCAAAATAGCCTTGCAGCCCAATTTTTTGGCCAGTTCTACATCTGTAGCACGGTCGCCGATGACAAAACTGTTCGCCAAGTCATAGTCTCCCGTCATATATTTTCCCATCATTCCGGTACGCGGTTTGCGGGTTGGGGCATTATCTTCGGGAAAGCTGCGGTCTATCAGGATATCATCGAATGTGATACCCTCCCCTTCCAATGTCTTCAACACCAGATTATGCACCGGCCAGAAAGTATCTTCCGGGAAAGAATCCGTTCCCAGTCCGTCTTGATTGGTAACCATGACAAACTCATAATCCAGCTTGCTCCGAATGAAGCTCAGATTACGGAACACTTTGGGACAAAACTCCAGTTTCTCGAACGAGTCGAGCTGATAATCCACCGGCGGCTCCACCACCAGCGTACCATCACGGTCTATGAATAATGCTTTTTTCATCTGTTACAATCTTTTTATTTGCCGGACTGCATGCCAAAAGCGTTCAGTGCCTCCAGCAACGTATCATTTTCGGGACGAGTGCCAATAGTGATGCGAAGGCAGTCACGACACAAAGAAACATTGGTGCGATTACGTACAATGATTCCTTTACTTACCAAGTAAGCATATATTTTCTTCGCATCCGTCACTTTTGCCAAAAAGAAATTGGCATCTGTCGGATAAATCTTCTCGCAGCAGGGCAACTGTATAAACTCATCGATAAGACGCGCACGCTCTTCCAGCAATGACTTCACCCAACGTTCCACTTCATAATGGCGATGCATCATGGCAATGGCCTCCTTTTGAGTCAGCAGGTTCACATTATAAGGATACTTTATCTTACTGAAAATCGCAATAATTTCAGGAGAAGCAAATGCCATGCCCAGCCGGATGGCGGCACATCCCCAGGCTTTGGAGAAAGTCTGAAAAACGATGAGATTGGGATGTTTCTCCAAGTCAAGCAGAAACGAAGGTGCATCCGAAAAATCGGAATAAGCCTCATCGATGACGACCAATCCCTGAAAAGCAGACAGAGTCTTTTCCATTTCCTCACGGTCTAACGCATTCCCGGTCGGGTTATTGGGAGAACAGAGAAATATCAATTTGGTATTACCATCCGTCGCCGCCAGCAGCCGGTCTGCAGTAAACTGATAGTTTTCGTCCAGCAATACCTTACGATACTCCACATCATTCACCTCGGCACACACCTGATACATACCGTAAGTAGGGTCGATAGCCACTACATTATCCACCCCCGGACGGCAGAAAGCACGATAAACCAAGTCGATAGCCTCATCGCTGCCGTTTCCCAAAAAGATATTCTCCGGTTTGACTTTCTTGACGGGAGCTATCAGATTCTTCAGCTCTCGCTGCATCGGGTCGGGATAACGGTTGTTCGGAGTATTATAGGGATTCTCGTTTGCATCCAAAAACACAGAGGCTTCTGCCCCGCTATATTCATCGCGCGCAGATGAATATGGCTTTAAAGCCCGGATATTGGGACGCGTCAATTCTTTTAAGTCTTTCATATAGTCTCTTTTTTTATTTTGCTTTTAATCTGACGGTGACGGCATTTTTATGCGCACTCAGTTGTTCGTTGGCTGCCATTACTTCGATGGCGGGACCGATAATCTCTATGCCTTCGCGCGTGATTTCCTGAAAAGTTATTTTACGGATAAAGCTATCCAGACTCACTCCGCCATAAGCTTTGGCATAACCGTTTGTGGGCAGCGTATGATTGGTTCCCGATGCGTAATCGCCTGCACTCTCCGGCGACAGGGAACCCAGAAATACAGAGCCTGCATTGACAATACGCTCGGCTTGCTCCTCATAATCCCGGGTTTCGATTATCAGGTGTTCGGGAGCATATTCATTGGTTAAAGCAATTGCCTCATCCATATCTTTCACCAATATCAGCTTGCTGTTGGCCAAAGATTTCTCCGCTATTTCCCAACGGGAGAGCAAGGCCAATTGCCGCTGCACTTCATATTCCACTTCTTCCATCAGCTTTTCGGAAGTAGTCACCAGCATCGCCTGACTGTCTACCCCATGTTCTGCCTGCGAAAGCAAGTCGGCGGCAACAAAGACGGGGTTGGCCGTTTCGTCTGCCAGCACTTCCACCTCGGAAGGACCGGCAGGCATGTCGATGGCCACATCACACAGGGAAACCTGCTGCTTGGCAGCCGTCACATATTGATTGCCGGGACCGAATATTTTATAAACCTTCGGCACACTCTCCGTTCCGTATGCCATCGCACCGATAGCCTGTACTCCGCCTGCCTTGAATATCTTATTGACTCCCGCCAGCTTTGCCGCATAGAGGATGGCAGGATGAATCTTTCCCGCTTTATCGGGAGGAGTGCAAAGAACTATTTCTTTGCAACCGGCTATTTGTGCAGGAGTAGCCAACATCAGCACGGTAGAGAACAACGGAGCCGTGCCGCCGGGAATGTACAAACCGACTTTCTCGATGGCAACCGCTTTCTGCCAGCAGGTCACTCCCGGAACAGTCTGTACTTTCTTTCCTTCAAAACGCTGCGCAGCATGGAAGGCATGAATATTCTTCTGTGCAAGCATAATGGCCGCTTTCAGTTCAATGGGAACATCTTTTTCTGCCTCCGCCATCTCCGCTTCGGTCACAGCCAAGGCATCAAGTTTCACTTTGTCAAACCGTTCTTCATATTCAATGACGGCTCTATCTCCTTCCGATTTTACACGGTCAAGCACTTCCTTCACGGTATCGCGAAGCGTTTCGGTATGGAGGGCAGGACGACGGAGCATATCCGCCCATTCTGCTTTGTCGGGATATATAATTTTCTTCATATTCTTTATTTCTTTAAAAGAGGAAACACCTCCTCCGGACCCACTATAATATCATCTTCTCTATGGGCAATACCAAAATTCCTTCCGCACCCAATGCTTTCAGCTTTCCGATAATCTCCCAAAAACGTTTTTCATCCAGCACCGTATGCACCGAGCACCAACCTTCTTGTGCCAAAGGCATCACCGTGGGACTCTTCATGCCGGGCAATACTTCTATAATCTCTTTCAGCCGGTCGGCAGGCGCATTCATCAATACATACTTCTTATCTTCCGCTGCTTTCACCGCTTCAATGCGGAACAATAATTCATTCAATATCTCCTTCTTATCCTCGGACATATGCTTGTTTCCAATCAACAATGCCTCGCTTTTCATCACCACTTCCACTTCCTTCAGGCTGTTGCTGACCAGTGTAGACCCCGAACTCACAATATCAAAGATAGCATCTGCCAGGCTGATTCCCGGAGCAATCTCCACCGAACCGGTAATGACATGAATATCTGCATGGATACCATTCTTCTGCATAAATTCCTTCAAAATACCCGGATAAGAAGTAGCAATCTTGCGACCTTCAAACCAAGACAATCCCGGATAATCCACATCCTTGGGAATGGCCAAAGACAAACGGCATTTGCTGAATCCCAGCCGCTTAATGACTTCTGCATCTTCTTTGCGTTCTACAAACTCATTCTCGCCTACGATACCCAAATCCGCCACACCACCGGCTACAGACTGGGGAATATCATCATCACGAAGAAAAAGCACCTCGATGGGGAAATTGGATGATTGTACCAATAAAATTCTTTTAGAAGAGGAAATTTTGATATCCGCTTCCTGTAGCAATGCCATTGTCTCTTCAAACAAACGGCCTTTGGACTGTACTGCAATTCTAAGCATATTTTCTATCTTTTGATTATTATTCAAGCAAATAAAAAAGGGCTTACCGCATCGGCAAGCCCTTATATCAGTATACTACAATATCATCACAGCCCACCGCGTTATTCGTTAGGAAAATGATGATGATGTGTAGCTGTTCTAACCATAGTTTTTCTTTTTATTTGCGACAAAAATAAAGTATTAAAATGAATACAGCAAATAATTATCATAAAAACTTTGATTTTTCTTTCAAATTAAAGGAAGCTGTTCGTCACTCTCCACATCACAATGCAAAAAGTGCATCTCTTCTTTTGCCTTCTCTTGCGAGAAAGTAAAGTAAGTACAAAGCGCTTTGGTACACAATTCCTCCTTATTATTATAGATAGCCGCGTCCACCAGAATGATATTGCGCTTCACTTCCTTGATAGAAGCACGCAGCACGATATGCGAATCATTCGTACTGATAGGTTTCATATAGCGGGTTTCCATCTTCGAGGTCACTCCGGTAGTCTGCATCTTACGCAAAATCACCCACGCACAAATCTCGTCCAGCAACACAGCCTGTATGCCGCCATGCAGTGTGTCAATCCATCCCTGGAATTGTGGCTGAGGTTTCCAAATGCTGATAACCTCATCGCCATCTTCATAAAATTCCATCTTCACTCCGGCCTCGTTATTGGGCGCACAGCCAAAGCAATTATATCCTTCCATCCCTTTCCAGGGATTGATTATCTTTTTCATAGGCTACATCTTAAAATTCGTAATCCACGCAAGCGCGTCCTTCTTTTGCATCTTTCAGAATGCCGGCAGCAGCCACATGGTCAGGATGAACAGCATACGCATTGACGTCTGCCAATGTATCAAACTCGCTCTCCAAACAAATATCCCATGCTTCGGCAGAATTGATATTCAGACCGACAAATATTTTACGAATGAAACCAATCTTTGCAGGCAATGCTTCAATGGCAGCCTTAAAATCATTCATCACTTTCAGTTTTTCTTCCTGCGGAAGTGTTTCTTTCAATTTAAACAAAACTATATGCTTTACCATACTTGATATTTTAATTAATTATTCTACTTTTGTAATTAACATCGGCCAATACAAGTAGCCTGATGCAAAAGTAACAGTTTTGTTTTAAAATACATCCTATTATTATGATAATTATTGGTATAGCCGGAGGAACCGGTTCAGGAAAGACCACTGTAGTCAAGAAAATAATAGAGAGCCTGCCCGAAGGTTCCGTTGCCGTTATTCCACAAGATTCTTACTACAACGACCAATCTTCCCTCCCTTTGGAAAGGCGCAAGCAGACTAACTTCGACCATCCCGATGCATTCGACTGGGCACTTTTCGAACAACAGATAGCCGAATTACGCCAAGGACGTTCCATCGAACAGCCCACCTATTCCTATATAGTATGTACACGTCTGCCCGAAACCATTCATATAGAGCCGAAGGAAGTCATTATCGTAGAAGGTATCATGAGTTTATATGACAAGGAATTGCGCGACCTGATGGACTTGAAGATTTTCGTAGACGCAGAACCCGACGAACGCTTGTTGCGTGTCATTACCCGTGATATGGTGGAACGGGGCCATCCTTTGGAAATGCTGATAGACAAGTATCGCAACGTTCTGAAGCCGATGCATGATGAATTCATCGAGCCGACCAAACAATATGCCGACATCATTATCCCCAATGGAGGCAACAATCAGAAGGCGATTGAAATTCTTAAGCTATATATCGAAAAGATTTTGGGCAAATGAAACTAGTCCGGCTCCTGCTCCTCGCCTGCATCTGCATGATGGCATGCCGCCAACAACCGCAAAGCAATGAAGTGACAAACTACGATTTGCCGCAAATGAAAGACAGTGGAGAATTGGTGGTGCTGACCCTCAACAGCTCGACTTCTTATTTCAATTACCGGGGCGAACCCATGGGATTCCAATATGAATTGGCCGAACAGTTTGCCCGCTCGCTTGGTGTGAAGCTGAGGATGGAAACAGCCAAGAACACACACGACCTGGTACATAAATTACTGACCGGTGAAGGCGATTTGATAGCCTATAACCTCCCTATCACGAAGGAATTCAAAGACAGTGTAGAGTTTTGCGGCGAAGACATCATTACCCACCAAGTACTGGTGCAACGAAACAGCAACAAAGTCCCCCCTCTGCAGAATGTAACCGAACTGATTGGCAAAGAAGTATATGTGAAACCCGGCAAATATCTTGACCGCCTGATAAATCTGGACAAAGAACTGGGCGGAGGTATCCTGATTCATAAAGTAGAGAATGACAGTGTTACCACCGAAGATCTCATTATGCAGGTTTCCAACGGCACCATCGATTATGCCGTCTGTGACAACGACCTTGCCAAGCTCAACAAAACATATTATCCGAACCTGAATATCTCTATGCCCATCAGTTTCGACCAACGCGCTTCGTGGGCGGTCAGAAAAACATCTCCCCTGCTGGCAGCAGCAGCCACCCAATGGCATCGGGAAAACATGACTTCCCCGTCTTACCGGGCAAGCAGCAAACGGTATTTTGAAATCAGCAAACGAATACCGCACGGTTCCATCCTGTCCATACAGAAAGGAAAAATATCCCACTATGACGAATTGTTCAAAAAGTACGCCAAAGAAATTGACTGGGACTGGCGGCTGCTGGCTTCGCTGGCCTACACGGAATCGAACTTCGATACGACCGCCGTCTCATGGGCAGGCGCCAAGGGATTAATGCAACTGATGCCGCGCACCGCACGTGCCATGGGCGTCCCTGCCGGAATGGAACAGAACCCGGAAGAAAGCATCAAAGCCGCCGTGAAATACATTGCCGCCACTGCCAACTCTTTCCGCCGCATTCCCGACCCCGATGAACGAATCAAGTTTATCCTGGCAGCCTATAATGCCGGCATCGGACACATCACAGATGCTATGGCCCTGGCCGAAAAATATGGAAAAAACAAATACATCTGGGACAATAATGTAGCCGACTATATTCTCTTGAAAAGCAACGAAGAATATTTCAATGACCCCCTCTGCAAGAATGGTTACTTCCGCGGAGTAGAAACCTTCAAGTTTGTAAAAGAAGTGATAAGCCGGGGCGAAGTCTACAAGAGCAAAATCAAGCACTGAAACGGATACGGAACCGTGTCAGTCCGTCGGAATAGGTGCGCAAAGAGAACGTGCATCCGTGCTTCATCAGCACTTCACGAATAAATATCAGACCGATACCCTGTCCGTTGGGTTTGGTAGAAAAGAAAGGACTGAATAATTTCGCTTCCACCTCTTTGCTGATGCCGGCTCCCGTATCGGCAATCTCAAGCATGGTAGGAAAGACAGAAGTACGAATAAAAATATTGCCTTCCTCACCGATACTCTCGGCAGCATTCTTTATGATATTCACCAATACCTGTTCAAACAGGGAAGTATCCATGCGTACATGCGGATTTTCATCGCACAAAGTCAAGTGCAGCGTTATATTACGGTTGCGGCAAACAGTCTCCATAAACATTTTACAAGCCGCCACACGGTCGTTCAGAGAGACCAATTGCAATTGCGGTTCAGGAATTTTCACCACATTGGCAAAGTTAGTAATGAAACGGCTCATGCTATAACAGCGGTCCACGCATACTTTCATCACCTCACGAAGGTCTTCGGTATCGTCCATACACTCCAAAGCACCATCCACTGTATCAAGAGTGGAAGTAATGCCCGCCACCGTATTGTTGACTTCATGCGCAATCATGCGAATCACCTTTTCGTAAGCCTTCTTTTCGGCCTTCACCACTTCGGAGGTCAGACTTTCTATCAGGATAAACGGATGCGCAAATCCCCGGTCTACAAACGAAAGACGCGAACAACGATAAATCATGGAGTCACTCAGACGAACCGTCTTGCTGGCATCTTTCGGTATGCGCTCTATCTCTTCTGCCAAAGGCGAGGTAAGTTCACAAAGCAAACGTCCCTTCACTTCATCGTCTGTCACATAATCCAGATAACGGAGCGCGGCAGCATTAATCATGGAGACATGTCCGTCAAGAGTCAGAATGATCAGTCCCATAGGAGATACGCTGACCAGCAAATCAAGAAAATGATTTTGCTCGCGCAAGCGCAGTCGTTCGTCTTTCAACTGTTCCATCATGCGGTTGAATACAAGCACAATGCGGTCGGCTTCCTTCTGTCCCACCGGAGTGAGGCGACTGCTGAAATCCTGTTCGCGGAGTAAATCCATACCATTGCCGATAGTATCCAATGGTTTAATCACCTTGCGGTAAAAAAAGATAAGAAAGATGAGACTGAAAGTGATAATTCCCTCCACCATATAAAAGAGCATGCCGCGTTCCTTGAAAGAAAGTACCAACAGGACTCCCCAAACCGCCACCAACAACAATGATAGAATGAAGAAAAAGAACTTCAGTTTCATTTTTTTATTTAATCGTTTATCATAATATTATATTTTTCCAACCTACGATAAAGAGCAGCGCGACTGATACCGAGTGCTGTTGCCACCTGTGACATGTTATTATTGTACTTCTCCAATGCCTGCAAAATCGTCTGCCTTTCAATCTCTTCCAACGTCATACCCTGCAGATTAGAGCTCACTTTCGGCTCCACCGGGCATTGATATTGCGCTTTGAAGTCTTCGGACATCAACACCTGTTTGCCGCTCACCAGCAACGTACGCTCCACCAGGTTCTTCAATTCGCGGATATTCCCCGGATAAGGCAATCTGCTGAGATACTCCATCGCTTCGACCGTAAAATCCACTTTAGGCAAACCGTTGGCTTCACATTGCTTATCGGCAAAGTAACGCACCAGCAACGGAATATCCTCACGGCGCTCGCGCAAGGCAGGAAGATGTACCGTTATCAGATTAATGCGATAAAACAAATCTTCACGGAAAGTATGTTCCCGAACCATCCGGGAAAGGTCGGCATTGGTGGCACTCACCACACGGATATCCACCTTTCGCGGACGACTGTCGCCCAAGACCTCAAAGGTTTGCTCTTGCAGCACCCTAAGCAATTTGACTTGGCAACTCAAGTCCAAATCTCCTATCTCATCCAAGAAAATAGTTCCCTTGTCCGCCAGTTCAAAACGCCCCATACGGTCGGAAGTAGCATCCGTAAACGCTCCTTTTTTATGACCGAACATTTCACTCTCGAACAAAGTATGTGAAATGCCGCCCAAGTTCACTTTCACAAACGGTTTCTTGGCACGGGAACTGTTGATATGCACTGCTTCTGCTATCAACTCCTTGCCGGTCCCGCTTTCACCGGTAATAAGTACGGAAGCATTGGTACGGGCTATCCTTTTAATGGTAGCCAGTACATCCATCAGCGGTTTACTCTTTCCGATGATATGGCTGCGGTCAAAGCCGTCATTATCCACCACCGGAGCTTCCGGTTTCTGCTTATCGGCAGTCAGTTCGAGAGCCGTTTCTATACGTTGCATCAAAGCGACATTGTTCCACGGCTTCGTAATAAAGTCAAAAGCACCTGCCTGCATACCCTGAACAGCCAACTGAATGCTTCCCCATGCGGTCATCAATATCACAGGAACATCGGGCCGGAATATCTTCACTTGCTTTAAAAGCGTCAATCCTTCTTCTCCGGTGGTAGACAAGGTAAAATTCATATCCATCAATATCAATTGAGGAGCCACGGAACGCACAATCTCTATCGCTTCCCGAGGTCCTGCAACTGCCTGAACCTCATACTTTGCCCTCTTCAACATGAAGCTGAGAGAAGAACGGATGGCACTATCATCATCTATAATCAATATCATAATGATGCAAAAATAAAAATTATTATTCAATTACTGCTTGATAATCTTCTCAAAATCGGCATCAATACCCGTATTGTCCGTAAAGTCCCACAAAGTAAGACTGCGAATCTGATAGTAATAAGACCAATAGGCATACAATTCATTGATGTGTTTCTGTCTTGCCTCATCCTTCTTCAACTGAGAATCGTTCAGGTCGAGCGTGGAAATCTTTCCAATCATAAAAGTCTCCACATTGGTATTATAACGCTTCTCGGCAATCTTATCTGCTTCATTTGCTATCTGAAGCTGCATCTGCTGATTATTAAACTGCTCTACGAGGATAAAAAGGTCTTGATTGAAGTTCATGGTTTCCTGACGCAATCTGCTTTCCACCACATCGCGGTTACTCTTTGCAATCTTCACCTTTCCCCGACGTTTCCCCCAGTCCAGGATAGGAATCTTGAAACCGACTTCCACTATCTGATTATCCTTCAGATTATGATAAACGGTATTCAGTTCATTATTCGTTCCCGTAAAGCCGACCTGCGCATACAAGGTTATCTCACGAAGATCACCTTTCGCCTTTGCTACTTCATAATCAGCCTCCAACTGACGGCGGCGGATATTCTGGGCAAAAGAGTTATTGGTCAACGCTTTATCGAGCACATCATCATAATTAAGCAAAACCGAAGGAATACTTTCCGGAACCACCGGCTCCAAATCTTCATCCTCACTCAATGCCAAAAAAGAACGGAGCTGAAACATACGGCTTTTCAGAGTACTCTCATTATCAGTCAGAGTAGAACGGGCATCCAGCACATTCAATTCCAACTGCAACAAATCATTTTCACTAATTTGCCCCATGCTGCGCTTGGCCTTCGCCACTTCATGCAGCTTTTGTGCATTTTCCAAATTCTGCCGGGCTATATTCACATTCTCTTTTGCCAACAAAAGATTGAAAAAATAATTAATGGTCGTTCTTGTCACATTCTCGGTAGCACTGAGGAATGAGGCTTTTGCTTCAGCATATCTCACAGGCTCTATGCGACGATCCCACTTAATATTATTTACACCGAAAATAGGCTGGTTCAACGTCAGGGCAATAGGCACGGACATATAGCGTTTGGATTTATCGCCATCCAACTGTTTCAAGAAATCAAGAGAAGAGTTCAACGAAAGCGTACCACCCGTAAACCAAATACTTTGATCAATGGACAGTTCGCCACTCATCTGCAAATTATTGTTACGGACATACGTATAAGTACCATCTTCCTGCTGGTATGAATTATATTTCTTATTATAGCTGGGCAGTGTTGCCTTCAAATTCATTTCCGGCAAAAGGTTGGCGCGAAATGTGCGGTATTCCCAATAAGCAGTTTTCAACTCATTCAATGCCACAGCTGCATCCACACTCTGAGTGCGGGCTATCACAATGGCCTCGTCAAGCGTAATGGAACGTCGATGTTCTTTAACTTGCGTCTGCGCTCCGGCAGTCATCGAAAGAGCGATGACCATAAACAAAGATATTACTTTTTTCTTCATTGTCTTATGCTTCTTTTTTGCAAGAGAGTAAACAAATGGTATGCCAAAAACATATATCACTGAATAATAACAAGTTAATATAAAAATAGAGTGTCCGATTTCGGACACTCTATTCATATACGAACAGCTGATTATAGCTGTTTCAGAAAAGACCTTGAAGTTTTCATTAAAGATGGAAGAGTCTTTAAAAAAGACCTTGAAGTTTTTTAAAAAGGTCAAGGTCTTTTTAGGAAAGGAGAATTGATGAAATCTCCTTTCACACATAACGGTGCTCAAACGTCCTATTCATGGGGACTTTCGTGTGAAAGCAACCTTCATTGTTTCTCTTCACATCAAACCCCGATGAACAAAGGAATTCAATGAGTGCGATGCGTGAAAGCAACTTTTATCAACTTCCTTTTCATACTCTTATTCCCCATGCAAAGCCTCAGCCGGCTGAATCTTCATGGCCTGGCGAGCCGGGAACCAAATACTGAACACCACTACTACCAACAAAAGGAAATAAGTAAGTATTCCTCCGACAATAAAACGTCCCAAGCTCCATTCTACCGGCCACGTATTCACCAAATCGGCAACGCCTAAATTGTAAGCAACAATCAATGCCGGAATATAAGCGAAAGTAACCAACAAAATCCCCTCTCCCATCAAGAGCCGCATAAGGCTGTGAGGAGTAGCTCCCGAAGTGATTCGGATGGCAAGTTCCTCCCGACGGTGTTGGGTACGGAACCAAAAAGTGCCAAGTACCGCCAAGAATGCATTAATCAAGAAGAAACCGGCAATAGCAAGGTAAGTATAAAGTTCACTGCGATAGTCCGACAATTGCTCATTGCGGAACTCACTCATCGGACGCATATCTGCCAAATAAAGATTGCCTACACGAAGCTGTTTCTTCATTTCCTTGCGGAAAGCCTCTACAAAACCGGGGCGATCGGCATCCGCCTTTACGCGAATAAACAAGTCCTGATAAGGAATGCTGGCATAGGTGCATTTAAATCCATCATTACGGACATAATAAAACGCTGCTTGTTGCGAGGTATATTCATTGTACTTCTGATTTTCACAAACAGCAGATACCCGGACAGAATCACTTCCATCTTTATTAAAGCTCACAAGCTTACCCACCATTTCCACACCTTTGCGGGGCGTATATTCTTTGCTTCCTTTTCCACTTATCAGGTAACGGGCAAGATTGTCCGTCATCACCATTTCTTCTGGACGGGCACGTTTTGAAAGTTCTTCGGGAGAGCATCCGTCTGCCCCCTTTACTCCAAACACAGAGAAATAACCGGGGCTGACCATGCGCGTATAAGCACCTGCCTGCAAAGTATCATAAAAAACAGTCTTAAACCCATTCTTCCACACATAATGAAAATGCATGCGGGTATAGCACAAATCCTTCACGGCAGGATGACGCTTCAAGCGATTACAGAACTCCAGATATTCACCGGTCATCATCTCGGGAGAGCGAGTGGTTGTATCTCGTTCCAGACTCTCCTGAGGTAATACGCCCACTTGGATGTAATAGACATTTTCCCATTCAAAGCCAAGAGATTTCTGTCCGTTGACCGCCACGGCATATACATAGTCCACAGCATACCACAAGGAAGTGGCAATCACAAATATTCCGGCCACCAAAAGAAGATTGGCACGAAGGTTGTTCTTTATAATTTTTAATATATGTATCAACATGGTTTCAGAGTTTTTCATTCAACGAATCTACAATTGGAGTATGCGCCACTCTCCATGCAGGCACGTATGCCGAAAACATATTGAGTATCAAGCAAAAGCCAAATGCAATGAGAAATATCACAGGACTTACCATAGAGGCATTCATTGTGGCAGTGGCTCCCCATACGGTTTGCAACAACCAGTCGCTCATCAACCACAAGAACAGATAAGCCAATGCCAACCCCAATAATCCGCCCATAACCGTCAGTACCAGATTTTCGTTCAGCACTTGCCATACTAGCTCATTGCGAGTCGCACCAAAAGCCTTGCGGATGCCAAGTTCTTCCAAACGACGGCGCATACGGGTATTGGTCAGTCCACTCAAATTGATGGCAGGAACCAAAAGAATAATCAGTATCATAATACCATATTTCCAGAAATTGGCATTCAGATTCTCGTATTGATTGGCAAACTTACGATTGAGCTGCATACGGAAATTATCAGGTTGTCCCATCAATTGCAATTCCATATCACCCAATGTCGTGTTTATCTGCGCCACACCGCGAGCCACTTCATTGCGAATAGCATCGAAATCATCGGTAGAACGGGCAAGAATGGTAATAACATTATTACCACTGGTTTGACCTGCCTCCGCTTCACTGGCAATAGCGTTTGAGGTATAAGGAGCATATACTTCACTCCATGTAAACTCACAAAAACGATTCACGTCATCCACCACTCCACATACTGTATAGGCAGCAAAGTTAACCAGAATATCCTTTCCTATGGCATTCTCTGCCCCTCCGAAAAGCCGGCGTGCCACACTCTTGGCTATGACAGCTTGCTTCATCCCCGATTGGAAATCAGCTTCCGTAAAAGGCTTGCCCGCCAAGAAACGGAATTGATATACTTTCCAGAAGGCGGCATCGGTCAACATAAGCGGAGTATTCATTTCTTCGTCGGAACCGACGGTACCCACAAGAACCTCTCCTCCCTCGTAAGTGGCAGTAACTGCTTCCGGAGTAGTCAATGGATAAAATATCTCCTTTACCAACCACAACGAAGGACGGGAATGCCCTGCACTATTGGGGTCTTTTTTATCATAAACAGTACGTTCCCACTTGACATAAAGCGAACGGGAACGGTTCACTTCGGGGGCATAATCTGCCGTCTTTGCCTGATACACAATCAATATCACCATAATCAGAGCTATGGCAAGTGCGGTGCCCAAAACGGTTATCACACTCAACAAAGGTTGATTACGCAACTGAAAAAAGGCTTGTTGTATTATCTTTTTCATTTACACTAAAATTTATTTCATCATTTTATTTATATATATTCTTATTCCTCATACAGCGCTTCGGCAGGCTGAATCTTCATAGCTTGTGTAGCAGGCATCCAAATGCCAAAAACAATCATTAGCGCCATCAATAACCGATAACGCTAATGGCAAAGAAGCAACAATCCTATCTACCAAAACAGGTTTTACATCACCTGACGTCCGTCAAAGAAGCGAATCGTGCGTGAAGTCTGTTTGGCTTGTTCTTCATTGTGAGTTACCATTACAATGGTGCGTCCGTCTTCCTTATTCAGTTTATGCAACAATTCCATCACTTCCGCACCCATCTTTGAATCCAAATTACCGGTGGGCTCATCGGCAAGGATTATTTCAGGATTACCGACAATGGCACGCGCAATGGCTACACGCTGGCATTGACCACCCGACAATTGAGTGGGCATGTGGCGCATACGATGGCTCAGCCCTACACGCTCCAACACTTCCTTAGCCAAACGGGTACGTTCTTTGGCCGGCATCTTTCTATAGAGCAAAGGAAGCTCTACATTGTCAATCACATTCAATGAGTTAATCAGATGGAAAGACTGGAAAACAAAACCAAGTGTCTTGTTACGAAAAGCCGCCAATTCTTTGTCTTTCATATTTTCTACCGACGTACCGTTTATCTCAATCTTACCGCTACTGGGTGCATCCAACAGCCCCATGATATTCAAGAGAGTAGATTTTCCACATCCTGAGGGACCCATGATACTCACAAACTCACCTTTTTCCACATCCAGATTTACATTCTCAAGTGCCAAGGTCTCAATTTCATTTGTACGGTAAATCTTGTTGATGCCGGTTAATTTAATCATTGCCATAATCATTTTATTTTAAATTGTTATTATTATCTTCATTAAAAGTTCGCTGTTGTCTTTCAACATTCAAAAGTTATGCCAAAAGTATAAATTATTTATTATCAATATTTTGTGCTTCATACAAAGTGTCCGTTATCGAACACTCTGCCCGATTTTGTGCGCATCGGAAACTATTCGTCACGCAAAGCATCGGCAGGCAAGATATGCGAGGCACGCTTCACCGGTATATAAGTACCTATCAATGCGATAACAAGCAAGATGATATAAGTCATCAGTGTAACAATGCAGAAATGCATCACCGGCTGATTTTGCCAATAACTCATATCAAGTATTGTCCTCGTTACTCCCGAAGAGAAAAATCCACTCTCATGCACCTGATGGAAAACCACCGGAAGAGCTACCACAAAAGCAACCGTTACCAATAAAAATGCTTCCGCTAAAAATTGATTACGCACAGCATTTTCAGATGCTCCCATACTGCGCATAATACCTATCTCCTGACGGCGCGCATTGCAACGAATCCAGAAAGTACCTACCATACCCAAGAAAATACAGAGCAACGCAAATCCGGCTAACGAATATTTCAGGCGGAGTTGATTGATGACACCGCTTCTCTGCGCATACATATAACTCACCTCTTCAAACGATTCAAGCCCGGAACAATAGAAATTACCAGCCTTAAGCAAAGGCATCACTTCCTTTTTGAAACGCTGTTCAAAAGCGTTGGCATCTACTCCTTCTTTCAGCGAAAAAGTGATGCTGTACCTCCAATTCATATAAGTCTTCCCTTGTATCTCATTATATACCCACACCAATAAAGGATAAGGTTGTTCATAATTGCGGTGCTTATAATCTTGAAAGACACCTGCAATTTCATAACTGCTCTTATCATGAGAATATACTTTTTGCCCTGTCACATCCGTCTTTCCAAAAAGAGCCCGGGCCAGAGCCTCTGATAAAAATACTTTTTGACGTGTCCCCGCATCTGCCGGTATATTTATATCAGCCCCTGTAAAAGCATCTTTCATGCCATAAGTGCGAAACATATTACTACCGTCTTGCAGATAAAATTCATAATATTGTGTATGTATATATTTATCATTCTTGATATCCGCCGTATCATTATATATTTGTGTTCCATTCCATGAACCGGAATTAGGAAAGCTGGCACTGGAAGCAATAGAGAAATCTTTCATCTCAGGCAGGTCGCGCACCACACGAATAATACGATTATAAGATTCTTTACAAATGGAATCTGTATTCATTTCTGCTTGATAATTCCCATTGGAAGATTCATAATTCCCTATCTTCACCACATATCTGTTATGGGCATCATACCCCGAAGCTATAAGTTTATCGGCAGTCAGAATATAAATGGGGTCAATCACTGTCCAAAGGAAAAAGCTGACAATGACCAATTCTATAAATATCCAGCCATTCATTCTGCGCTGGTTCCATAGTTGGCATATTATTTTCTTTATCATAATCGTATTTTTGTATTAACGTTTAGTATTAAGAGACTGAATAATGGTATGGCGCAAAGACCATAAGGCAGGCACGAATGCCGATATCAGATTGAGCAACACACAAAGCACAAAAGCAAAACTGAAAATCCATGGGTTGAACAGCATCTCAAAAGAAAGAAACGGTGTTTTGGCAGGGTCATTTACCCAATCGTCAAACAAATTAAGTATCCAGTCACTTGCAGTCAGTACAATTAAATAGGATAGTAAAATACCAATCAAACCACCCAGACAAGTCAGTAACAGATTTTCCCATAACACCTGTCCCAACAATATTTTATTGGTGGCTCCATACGCCCGGCGTACCCCCAACTCACACAAGCGATGATCCATACGCGATGAAATCATGCCACTCAAGTTCATGGCGGGAATAAAAAGCAAAGCCAGCAATATATAAATCAATCCTTTCAACAGTTCACCCCAATCAGGCGCCTCACAGGAATTCTTTCGGAATGTACTTTTCCAGAAATCATCGGGTTGTTGCATTAAATCATTTTCATATTCGGAAGTCTGAAGATTGTATTTACGAAAAACATCCTGTACTTCGGCACGCAAAGCTTCTTTATCGGCCGGTGTCGGAGCAAGCATATAAATATGGACATTACCTATCAGTTTCTCACCCTCAGACGTTCGGGACACCCATGAGTGTAAAAACAAAGGTATCCATAAGTCACCTGCCGTATCAGGAGTGGCATTCGACACATCTTGCACAACTCCACACACACGAAACTCCTTACCATTGAAGGTAAAATATTTCCCTACTACATCTGTCGAAGCAAAAATGCGTTTAGCAAGGCTTTCCGACAAAACAGCTACAGGCAAATCGGCATCTACATCAGCCTGAGTAAAAGGTTTTCCGGCCAAAAAGCGAAAAGAAAACACAGACCAGAACCCGGAATCAGCATAGTATGGATTTACCTCCATTACCTCTTTCTTATCAGGCAAGGCTATCGTATTATTACCCATAAAATCCTGCTTACCAGCACCGATAGCTTCCAAATGAGGCAAATCTTTCAACATTTTATCCACCAGATAGTAGGAAGCACCGCCATTGCAATTCCAACTTTCCTTATTTGTCTTAGGATAGCATTTCATTGCCTTAATCGTTAGCATCCTATCGCGGTTGTATTCCGGATAAATCGGAGCAAATTTCACATAAAAGATAATAAACATAGTCATGGTTAAAGCAATGGAAAGACCCGTACCCACCACATAGATAGAAGTAAAAAGTTTGTTTTGCTTTATCAGTGTCCATGCTTGTTTTAAATATAGTTTTATCATATCAAGAATAAATATTAAATTACATTTTATTTAGATGAAGAACCCGGTTTCTTTGCCGGATTCTTCATCAATCCCCCACGAAACACTTATTTACTTTAAAAAGAGAGTTTTATTTCTTCGTTTATGTTGCAACTGTTCCTACTTGACTTTCAACTTGCTTTTGTTTTTATAATTGCTCATATCACTGACCACCACTTTATCACCGGGTTGCAATCCGCTCACCACCTCCACATATTCAAAGTTGCTGTCGCCAAGTTGTACCTTACGCTTTATTATCTCATTATCACTGTCCTGCACGAACAATTCATATTCGCCACGGCCTACATAATAAGAAGCATTTGCTATTCTCATCACATCTTCTTTCACGGCATTCATTACATATACATCTGTTTTCAATCCTGAACGGAGACGTTTGTTATTATCCTCCACCAACTGGACTGTAAACGAAATTACACCATTCTTTGACAACGGTGTAACACTGCTCACGATGCCTTCCAATTTTTCATTGCCGATTTTGACAATGGCACGTCCTCCTGCCGCCACACGGTCGCCATAAGTATCGGCTATTTCACCTTCCACTTTAAAATGACTCAAATCTGAGATGACAGCCACCTGTGTGCCTTGCGGCACCTGTGCACCGACCTGATTATTAATATAAGTAAGAATAGCTTTGCGTGGCGAACGGATTTGGGCATCATCCAATGTCCGCTTCATTTCGGCCAGACTCTTTGCGAAGATATTAAATTCCAGTTCTTTCACTTTAAGGTCGGCTGCCTTGACTTCTTTTTCATTTGCATATTGCTGGCGGAGCTGTTCCAATTCCAATTTTCCCGTATTAAAGTTCAACTCTGCCTGACGCACCTTATCCGTAGTACCGGAACCCAAACTATCCAAATAACGTTCATTACGAAGCTCTACTTCCATACGGTTCAACTTCATGGCAGAAATTTTCACCTGCATTGCCAAATCACTCAGATACGTATTATTGTTCACCTTCAACTGTTCCAGCTGATAACGCTTCATCTGCTCTTCATCCAGCAATTTCTTATATTCCGTTTCCGTACTCTGAAGGTCCAGTTTAAGAATCGGCGTCCCCACATCCACACTGTCTCCTCCCTTACGATAAACTTCCACAATACGGGTATTGATGGGAGAGTTGATGATTTCCTCAAAAGCCGGAACAACCTTACCGGAAGCACTCACACTTACCTCAATTATCCCCGTATCCACTTCCGAGAATACCAAATCCTTCCGATTCACACTACTCCGCATGAAAGAAATCAGCAAAGCGATGCATACGATGCCGGCAACACCTATAACACCATATTTAATCAACATTTTCTTACGCTCTTTATCACGTACTTCTTTTGGAATTTCTCTGTCCATAATTTATCGTTATTTTATTATTTTTTTCGTATCAAATCTAAAGCAACATTCATGCCAAAACACCAATAATCTGATTATCAATCATAAAACAAAAAGAAAGGGTGTCCGATATCGAACACCCTGTACGTTTTTAAACTTCTGCAAACGGACATTCATGATTCCGTTTCATCGCAGACGCAATATATCTCCCACCTTCGGCGCTGCATCCTCAGGCTTCATTTTATTCATTTTATATAAATTCTTCAGACGAATTCCGTATTTCTGTGCAATGGAGTACATTGAATCTCCGCTGCGTACCACATGAACAACATGCTCTTTGTCGGCACGACGGTGTTTCTTATCCAAATAGATAATATCTCCCGGTTTCAACACATATCCTTTATACAAGTCATTGTACTTTCTCAGTTTACGCTGACTGATATCAAACTCTTTCGACAGACTTTTAAAAGTATCTCCGCTACGCACCACAATATACAGCAAATCATTTGCCAAATAAGGCTGATGCGGATTTGGAAACTCTTTCATCCACTTGATACCGTCACGGGTATCGAATTTATGTAAATCATACAGTTCGATAATGTCAATCAAACGATAAGCATAGCGAGGATCTGTTGCATATCCGGCTTTTTTCAACCCATGTGCCCAACCTTTATAATCTGTTATCTTCAATTTGAACAAAAAGGCATAACGCGAACGCCCTTTTAGAAATTTGGAATGGTCTTCATAGGAGTCACGCGGATGCTTGTAAGCACGGAAGCATTCATTACGGGCATCATCATCATAACGCACTGTACGCCCTGTCCAGTCACCTCCGCACTTAATGCCGAAATGATTGTTCGACTTACGGGATAAAGCACTTTTTCCGGCTCCCGATTCCAACAATCCCTGTGCCAATGTAATGCTGGCAGGAATGCGATAACGCTTCATTTCCTCCACAGCTATATCCTTATACTTATGAATGTATTCTTCGTATTGACGATTACGCGTCTGCGCCTGCGCCGTAAAAAGACAGAATCCGCACAACACAACAATGATAATATATCTCAACGTCGTTTTCATCTTTCAGAACTGTTCCAATATTTGTATTCGTTTTTCGATGGGAGGATGTGTCGCAAAAAGCCCGCTCAACCCACTCAATGCACTTGTTGCCTGCTTGCCCGGATGCTGAATAAAAAGTTGAGCCACATCTTCACGCTTCACAGCTTCTATATCGGGATCGGCCGATATTTTACGCAAAGCACTCGCCAAAGCCAAAGGATTCTTGGTCATCTCCGCCGAACCTGCATTTGCCAAATACTCGCGTTTGCGCGAAATGGCAAAGCGCATCAAGATGGCAAAGAAATAACCGACAGCCGCAACCAACATGGTCAGCAGAAGAATCAAAGCCGCCCCTCCCTTGTCATCACGTTTACGTGTAAAGGAAGAATAATAAGCAGAGCGCAATGCTATCTGTGCCAGCATCGAGAAAATTCCCACAAACACGATGGAGATGATAAGCAAACGTACATCATGATTACGGATATGAGACAATTCATGGGCTATAACTGCCTCCAGTTCTTCATCATTCAGCTTCTCAATGATACCTTTAGACAATGTTACGGTATAACTCTTTTTATTTATACCACTGGCATAAGCATTCAGTGAATCATCATTTATGATGTTGATTTTAGGCATCGGCATCCCCTGACTCATACAAAGATTCTCCACCAGATTATAGACACGTTTATTTTCTTTCCGTTCCAACGGTCGGGCACCCGTAGCAGCGTTGATGATGGAAGTATTGGCAAAGTAGGCAATCAGAAACCAAATGAATACGCCTCCCAATACATAAGGAGCCATTTCTATAAATAAAGCCACTGACCGGTCGGTGACACCTACCTGATAATAATGGGGTGCATCACCTTGTGTCAAATAAACCAGCAAATAACAAAACACGAACAAAAGCCCTACTACCAGGCAGGGAAACAAACAGAGCAGAAGCAGCGAACGAAAGTTATTCCTGCTCTGCTGTGTGTGTATGCCAACATATTGCATCGTCCTTAAAATTTAATTTTAGGAGCTTCCTCCAAAGCTGCGCGTTGCTCTCCCAAGTCAAACATCACTTCTTTACGGAAACCGAACATACCTGCCAGAATATTGGAAGGGAATGTCTCTACTGCATTATTATATTCTTTGGTAGCAGAATTAAAATAACGGCGCACGGAAGAAAGCTTATTTTCCAAATCGGCTATTTCCTCCTGCAACTGAAGAAAGTTTTGGTTTGCTTTCAAGTCCGGATAGGCTTCCAATGTTATTTTCAATCCACTCAAAGCAGAAGACAAGGCATTCTCTGCTACAATTTTCTCGTCAATGGTTTTGGCACCGATAGCCCCGTTGCGGGCATTGATAACCCGCTCCAACGTATCTTTTTCGTGAGCCGCATATCCTTTTACGGTTTCCACCAGCTGAGGTACCAGGTCATGGCGCTGCTTTAGCTGAACATCGATGTCAGCAAACGCATTCTCGCGGTTATTACGCATTTTAACCAATGAATTATACATGGAAACCAACCAGGCTGCCAAGATAACGACTACTACAATCACAATAATTGCTGTCATAATTTTCTCGTTTTAAATTGTTGTTACCTGCAAACATACTGATTTTATCCGGCAGTATGTATTCTTTTTCAAATAATTTACGTTTTTACTCAAATTCCAATGAACCAAAGAAATCGGGTCTGTGGAAATCCGGCTTTTCTATGTTGATGGGGTTCCACGACAAGAAATGTGGAGTTTGCAATTCATCACCGCACTTATAGAAGTTAGCCTTTATCGTCTGTCCGTCCAATGAAGTAATCTGGTGCTTAAAGAATACTGTATAAGGAATGACCAAAGCCACTTCCCAAGTACATTCCCCTATCCGTTCTTCAAAAGGCGTACGGCCCAAGCTCGACCAACGAGACACTTTTTCCATCACTTCACGCGGTGCATGTTCCCGATTATTCCGCTCTGCTCCTGCCCCGACCAAAAATGTGCCGATACAGCTGCACTCCATATTGTAATACACACCATCGCCTGCGGGAATTGAAAAAAACTCCATACACGAATCAGTCCAGACCGCTCCGTTATCTTCTCCATATTTGGCACGAACACTGCCTTCGGTCACTTTGTAATGTATTAAAATGGAATCGGCCGTATGCGCGATGCGAAAAGCAGCTTCAGGATGATAAGGATATTCCTTCCAATTTACAATATCTATCTTTTGAAACGATACGCCTTCATTGTCCAATACTTGAGGCACGGCTTGTGCATCATTGACTGATGCAGTTATTTTCTTGACTTTCATGGTTTTCTTTTTTAGATTATTGAATTTGTTTTGATTTTGTTCTCGCAAACATACAAAAAAGAGTCGACACTCGGAAAGAATCTTTCTTTTTTCGAGAATGATGAAAGGATTATTTTCTATCTTTGTCCTGCAAAACAAAAACTTAATTTACATTTTACACAATATCTAAAAAACTACTTAATTTATGAAATCAGTTAACCGAATCTGTTTAATGATGATTCTTTGCTGTGTATGTTGTATAAACATTGCACAAGCTGCTGTTAATCCCAAACCTTTTGTTATCCCGGAACTGAAAGAATGGAAAGGCAACGAAGGCAAATTCATTCCTACCGAACAAACCCGCATTGTTTACCCAAAAGGAAATTCTGAATTGCAACGCATCGCCCGGATGCTGGCAGATGACTGCAATACCTTATTTAATCATACTCCGCAGATAGTGGAAGGAAAAGGAAAGAAAGGCGACCTCATTCTTTCACTTAAAAAAGACAAATCATTAGGACAAGAAGGATACGCCATTCGCGTTACCGACCGAATCGAGCTGACCGCCCCCAAAGCCATCGGTGTATATTGGGGAACACGTACCCTGCTGCAGATAGCCGAACAAAACAAAGAAGACCTGGCTCTTCCCAAAGGTGAAATCCGTGATTATCCCGACTATGCCATGCGTGGATTTATGATTGATTGCGGACGAAAATTCATTCCTATGTCTTATTTGCGCGATTACGTGAAAATCATGGCATACTACAAAATGAACACACTGCAAATTCATCTGAACGATAATGGATTTAAACAGTATTTTGAACAGGACTGGAACAAGACTTATGCAGCTTTCCGCCTGGAATCGGATACTTATCCCGGACTCACGGCACGTGACGGATTCTATACAAAAAAAGAATTTATCGATTTGCAGAAGTTGGCAGAAGAATGTTTCGTCGAAATCATCCCGGAAATAGATGCGCCTGCCCACACATTGGCATTCAGCCATTATAAACCCGAGATAGGAAGTAAAGAGTATGGAATGGATCATCTGGATTTGTTCAATCCCGAAACATATAAATTCATGGACGGACTCTTTAAAGAGTATTTGGAAGGAGAAGAACCTGTCTTCCGTGGTCCACGCGTACACATCGGCACAGATGAATACTCAAACAAAGACAAAAAAGTAGTGGAAAAATTCCGTGAGTTTACAGACCATTATATCCGTTATGTAGAAGGCTTCGGAAAACAAGCCTGTGTATGGGGAGCATTGACACATGCCAAAGGAGAAACTCCCGTAAAAGCCGAAAATGTAATTATGAGCGCCTGGTATAACGGATATGCAGAGCCTAAAGAAATGGTTAAACAAGGATACAAACTTATTTCCATTCCCGACGGTTTTCTTTATATCGTACCTGCTGCCGGTTATTATTATGATTATCTGAACACGGAAGAGCTATATAACTCCTGGACTCCTGCCCACGTAGGTAAAGCTGTCTTCGAAGAAAAAGATCCTGCCATTCTGGGAGGTATGTTTGCAGTATGGAATGACCATGTAGGAAACGGTATCTCTACCAAAGATATTCATCACCGCACGTTCCCGGCTTTACAAACTTTAGCCGTAAAAATGTGGACGGGAACTGCAACTTCACTTCCGTATAATGAATTCAATCGCATGCGCGAAATGTTGAGCGAAGCACCGGGAGTAAACCAAATGGGACGTATCGGCAATGCGCCGGGACTGGTATACGAACAAGCCAATGTTGCTCCCAAAAGCCGCACACCACATCGTGAAATCGGTTACGGTTATCGTGTGACATTTGATGTGGAAGGTGCAGCAGAAACACCGGGAACCGAACTGTTCCGTTCACCGGATGCCGTATTCTATCTGTCCGACCCTATACGTGGAATGTTAGGTTTTGCACGTGACGGATATTTAAACACATTCAGTTACAATATCCAACCGGGCCAACGTTTAAATATCGGTATAGAAGGAGATAACAAAGCAACACGTCTGTTCATCAATGGGAAATTAGTAGAAGAACTGAATATCCAGCAACGTTTCTTTGATAAAGAAGGAAAAACAAAAATGAATTATGTCCGCACACTGGTATTCCCATTAGAACAGGCAGGAGAATTCAAAAGTAAAATATCCAACTTGAAAGTTTACAAGAAATAAACTGAAATCGACCGTCTTTTATTATCCGGACACGGATTTTACGGACATAAGGAGCCGAGCTCTTGAATCCGTAAAATCCGTGTTGTTTATTCGTGAAGAGCAGGAATTATCTCCTGCTGTTACTATTATTATTCTTCTTCATTCCTTGTCTTTTACCCATCTCCTTTCTCATTTTATCTCCGATTCTTTTTTCCATATTATACATTTTCTGTATTTGTTTCGGTGATAGGAATTTACGGAATTCATTATAATATTTCTCACGAATATCCAGCATCTTGCGGCTCTGAGCAAAACGAGCCTTTATTACTTGTTCTACTTCTGCATCCGTAAGCGTAGAACGAGGAGCACGCGGATTCATATCGCGGACAGCACGCATTTCTTCCATATATTTGGTGTATACAGGTTTAAACTTAGCAGTCTCCGCATCATCCAATGCCAGTGCATTTATGAGCTGATTACATTGCATTTTCTGCATCTGTTCCTGACCGAACTGCTTTCTGTCCATCTTTCCTTCTTTTTTACCTTGTGCAAATATTGCCATTTGACTACCCATAAAGAGAGCTACCAACACCATAAAAAACTTTTTTGTCTTCATAATCTATTACTTTTTAAATAAATAATTAATTCATAAATATGTCATACTCTGATAATTCCACCCATTCCTCTAACTCATCATCCGGCATTTCGGCTATAAAATTATCCATTGCATCCGAATATGAGTAGTCAATACCGGTTGCCACAAGTAAAGAGTTGGAAGATACTTGTTCCGCTTCCGGAGTACCGGCAGGAAAGAAAACCAATCCCAACACCATCGCTGCCGCTGCCAGTGTTGCCGCAATCACCAACCTCATCCGAAGTTGTTTTTTATGTTTTTCCACTTTCGTACGTGCCGATACCTGTTCCTGCATCCGGTCAAAGAAACCATCCGGTGTACGATAAGGCATCTGCTTTCCTATGTTTTTAAAATCAAATTCTTTCTCCATTCTATCCTTAATTATTAGTCATATATTCTTTTATTTTCTCTTTGGCATAATGATAATTCACCTTCAACGTTTCCGCCCGCGTATCGGTTATCCGGCTAATTTCCTCATAATCCAATTCATCATAGTAACGCAGGTTAAACACGATACGTTGTTTTTCAGGTAACGAAAGAATGGCTTGTTGAAATTTCACTGCCATTGCATTATCGTAATCCACATAGTCGGATGCCATCAATTTATTCATTAATTCCTCTTGCACTTCCTCGGCAGAAACAGCCTGCTCTTTTCGGCTGTTCAAGAAACGGAGACATTCATTGGTTGCAATCCGATACATCCATGTGCCCAGCGAGCTCTCTTCCCTAAACCGGTCAAGGTGACGAAAGACACGGATAAATACTTCTTGCAGTATATCCTCCGCATCTTCGTGGGAAACCACCAAGCGTCGGATGTGCCAATATATAGGTTGCTGAAAATTCTCCATCAGCAATTTGAATCCATGTTCCTTATCAGAAGCGCAAGCTTCCCGGATTTTATCTTCATTTATCATCTGTTTCTTGCAATGTTTATCAGTTAGAACCTTTAAAAGTAACGAAGTTAAATGTGCAACGGTGGATTTTACATTAATTAAATATCCGAGGCGCATTTCTTCCAAACAATAACAATTGTAGGGAAATCCCTATAATCAAATAGGGAAAAGAACCCAATCATATCGAATTCCCTGCCTATCTTTGCCTACACATAAAAACAACATTATATGAAAAGAGTAAAAGAAACACTAGCCGTTTTATTTTTAAGCCTTGTTCTCGGAAGTTGCGGGAGCTTAATGGACAATAACATATTACTATCCATTCACAAAGGTATGACACAGGAAGAAGTGACCAAACTGCTGGGACGCCCCGACTATCGCCGGTTCGACGAACAAGGAGAGCAATGGGAATACAGGAAAGGAGGAGGAATAGGACACTATGGAACCACTATCCTGATTGATTTCAAGAACAACCTGGTAAGCAATTTGGATTCTTTTGAGAGTGTCCCCACTCCTCCTGCGGTGGCAGTATGTCCTCCCGCACAGGTGGAATCTACGGTTGTTGCTCCTCGTCCGCCACATCACAACGGACACCGTCCTAATTATCCCCAAATAACGAGTGACAATGATTTCCAACAATTATACAATAAGATAAAACAGAAACCTTTCAAAGATGAACAATTGGATATATTGTCATTAGCCGCCGGACACCGTTGGTTCAGCTGCCAACAATGTGTCAGACTCATGTCTATCTATACCTTCGACGATGATAAACTGAAAGTACTGCAAATACTGGCAACCCGCATTGCAGACAAAGAGAATTATGATAAGATTATCAACTCACTTGACTTTCTATCCAGTGAAGACAAAGCCAAAGAAATGCTTGGCATTCCCAAAAAACGATAATCATTTTCTTCACTCGTATATAAAAAAGTCCTGCCATAACCTACTTAAAACAAATAGTAGCTATGGCAGGCATTCTTCTGAAAAGGCAAAGGGAATATGCCCTATTCATCAAAAATTACTTTATGCCCTGATAATACGGATTAGGTTCGGTAGGAACAGGCGCATGTGTATCATCAATCCACTTCATAAGCTTGTTATAAAGTTCTTCCTTTTTTTGAGGATTAAGTCCTGCCATATTCCTTGTCTCTCCCAAATCTTCTTTCAGGTTATACAATTCCATTGACTTATCCTCGTAATTATAAATTAATTTCCAATCACCCGAACGAATACTTGAATAAGGTCGCGCTCTGAAATCCTTACCGCCATTGAGATACGATTCCAGATATGCCGGAAAATGCCAAAATAAATCCCGTTCTGTCTCCTTATTTTTCACAACCTCAAAGATATCTCTTCCATCCGGATTTCCCGATGTTTCTCCTTTGGCAAGATGAACAAAAGTAGGATAGAAATCTACTCCGATGACCGGAACAGAAGTGCGTGTGCCTGCCGGTATTTTCCCGGGCCATTTGATAATCAAAGGAACACGCGAACCTCCCTCGTATGGCGTCCCCTTCCCGCCGTGAAGAGGATAATTATCAGTCACCGGTTCGGAACCGCCATTGTCGGAATAGAATATAATAATGGTATTCTCTTCTATTCCCATCTCTTGAATGGCACGACATATCTTTCCTACTCCATCATCCAATTTCTCAATCATCGCAGCATATACAGGATTAGTATGGTACTTTCCTACAGGTTTATTCTTGTATTTATCAACGACCGATGCAGGAGCCTGCAAAGCCGTATGAACCGCGTGGTGAGAGAGATGAAGAAAGAACGGAGCATCTTTGTGGGATTTTATAAAAGAAACAGCCTCATCCGTCAAGCGGTCGGTAAGGTATTCTCCCGGTGTTCCTTTCTCCAATCCCAAATGGCATTTACTTTTATCGGGCAGACAATAAGGATAAAAATAAGAATAAGGCGAGCCGGCCCGGTTTCCTCCTACATTCCAAATGAATCCTTGAGAAAGAGGGCCTGTTCCGTCTGCGTCATCTCCCAAATGCCACTTTCCGATATGCCCACACCGGTATCCCTGTTGCCGTAGCGCTTCAGCCATCGTCACAAAATCGGCACGGACATCATCCGTATTGGCGATTGGAATCAATTTTCTCAGCCTACGGTCACCCCGGTCGGGAGGACTAACGGTATATACACCGTGACGGGGTGTGTACATGCCTGTCATCATGCAAGCCCGGCTGGGTGCAGAATTTGCTGCAGCAGCATAGGCGTTATCGAAAAGCAATCCTTCCGCAGCCAAACGGTCTATATTCGGAGTTTCATAATAGTCACTTCCCATCACTCCCAAATCAGTCCAGCCCAAATCATCTGCAAGAATGAACACGATATTAGGTTTCGTCAACTTCGTCCTTGGCTCCTTTTGAGCAAATGCAACCAATGGCGTAAAAGATAGCGCACAAAATAAAAATCGGACAGTCCTTTTTTCCATTATATTATTATTCCCATAAAATCTATACAAACAGTTACATCCTAAATTTCTTATTTTCAGCCGGAACGGTAGACTGCTTCATCATTATTTCCATTTTCTTCACTACATCAGGGTATTTAGCTGCCACATCATGCTCTTCTTTGATATCATTATCCAAATCAAACAATAACATTTTGGTATTGCCTTTCTTTATATTCTTCAATAGACCTTTCCATTTTCCCCAACGTATCGCCTTTTCTCCATCCAGATCTGGAAATTCCCAATATAAGAATGCATGTGCTAATTGCTTATCCTTCTCACCTAATAATGTAGGTAAGAAACTGATTCCGTCCGTTGGCGGGCATTTCCTCTTTACAATTTCGGCAAATGTAGGCATTATATCCTGAAAAGAACAAATATGATCAGTTTCAGTATTTGGAGCTATTTTTCCAGGCCATATAAAAATGGCCGGAACCCGTATACCTCCTTCATGCAAAAAACATTTACCCCAACCATACTCTGAATTGAATAAACCTCCACTATTAAACCAAGGCGAGTCTGAACCTCCATTAAAAGTCGGACCATTATCAGACGTATAAACAATTAACGTATTGTCATATAGCCCATCCTTTTTCAATTTGTCTAACAACTTACCAACTTGCTCATCAAAATAGCTAATCATAGCTGCGTAAGTCGCATGAGGATAACGACATGGCAAATATCCCTTTTCACCGGTATAAGGTTTTTCATCACCAAATTTTTTTACATAATATTGTACCCATCTTTCAGGTGCCTGCAAAGAGACATGTGGCAATGGAGTAGTCCACATAACAAAAAAAGGAGAAGTTTTATGTTGATCAACAAAACTAAGCAACCTGTCAAAAATCAGATCATTAGCATATTCTTTTTGCACATATTTATCATAACTGGCAGAATTATATGGATCAGCACCTGCTTCTAATAACTCTGAATGTGGATTCATTACCCTATTTTTCAAATATATACGTTGATCATTATCATACAAAAACGGTGGATAGTAAGTATGTGCTTGACGCTGACAATTATATCCGAAAAAACTATCAAACCCTTGCTTGTTAGGAACTCCTTCAGAACCCGGATAACCCAATCCCCATTTTCCAAAACATCCCGTAACATATCCCGCTTGTTGCAACATTCTTCCCAAAGTCATCGTTCCTGCCTTTAATGGATATTGCCCTTCTAATTCCTTATGCACATACATAGAATCATAGTTACTTACAGCTCCTCTCGACGCCATTTCGTCATTTCCACGAATCTGTGAATGCCCCGAATGCATCCCTGTCATCAGCACACAACGAGATGCTGCCGAAACAGGAGAACCAGAATAATGTTGAGTGAACTTCATTCCATTCTCCCTTAGTTTATCTATGTTGGGAGTTTCTATTTTCTGTTGTCCATAACACTGCAAATCTCCATATCCCAAATCATCCATCAATATATAAATAATATTAGGACGTTGAACGACCTTCTGAGCTTGCATTACACTACACGAAAATAAGGAGCAAGCTATTATCAGCTTTTCAATATTCATATTATTTTTCTAAAATTTAATTAATCAACAAAACACACATAAAAATGAAACAAAAAAAGAAGACAAGAAAGACCCTCTCGTTTCCTTTTCAAGAAACCAAACAGTCCTTCTTGTCTCAATTTATCAAAGATAAAACATAATTTACCAACCAGGATTCTGTTCTAACTCAGGATTCAACAATATTTCAGTTGTCGGAATTTGATATAAATAATATTTTTCCAACCAACCCTTACCTTCTTTCAACGGATCATTAAAGAGGAATATATTTCCTTCCGTCATGGAACCATTTGTCCCGTCAGAATAGCCCGTAGAGGGATTATACAAAGTCATATTATTTTTCGTTGCATCATCTTTGCTCATCCAAATACCTATTGCTGGTTGATTTACAAACCAGGGTGCCATACGCCAACGACGTACATCATAAAAACCAAATCCCTCACCCATTAATTCTATAATACGTTCACGACGAATCTCCCACAATACTGGGTCAACCATGATACCACTATCATTACCCTTCGGATAATATTTACCTCGCCCCGGATCAAAACTTTCATTTATTTCTGCTACGACCATCTTAGCAACACCAGCACGATCACGCAATTTATTAATTGTTTTGTCAGCAACACCTTGATCAAAAGCTCCTAGTTCAAACTTGGCTTCAGCTTCATTCAGCAAAACCTCTTCAATCTTAAAAATAGGCTTATCAGATGTATTCACTGCACCATTATTGAAGTTCTTTTCCCAATTACTCCAATGTTTCCATACATAATAGCCAGAACGACAAGTTACAAATGCCCCTGTACCCAAACGAGGAATTTCAGAAACAAGAGATCCACCCCAGTTTTGTCCCGGTAAACGTTTCATACCAACACCTGGATTACTACAACTTGTATTGGCACCCATAATATCAATATATTCACGATCTGCCGGATTATCTGTATACGACCAAGTTTCATAATCACCCTTTCCGGATTTAACTTTATAAGGAGGCATAACAGTATGATACAAACGAGGGTCACGATCACGGAATTCAGCATACATATCTTTTTCACCGTGATAACCGGATGTTTCATTCATAATAGGCTTTCCATTCTTCATTAAA
Source organism: Phocaeicola massiliensis B84634 = Timone 84634 = DSM 17679 = JCM 13223 (assembly GCF_000382445.1). Lineage (GTDB taxonomy): Bacteria > Bacteroidota > Bacteroidia > Bacteroidales > Bacteroidaceae > Phocaeicola > Phocaeicola massiliensis. The sequence goes on from NZ_KB905472.1 coordinate 2,330,845, forward strand.
TAAAGATTAACTGTGTTATGGCTCATTTCTACATAATGAGAAGAAGTATGTTCAACATGCCCCATGCTATGCTCATTCATATTCTCTACATAAGATTTATAGAAAATAACTCCAGGTATTCCTTCCAAATCGGGACTAATCCACATTTCACCATATCCGGCGGCAGGTTGGTTGTCTGTTCCTTTATACAATATTGGATAGTCCTTCATTAATAGTTCCGAAACACGTACACATTCCTGAAGATATTTTTCATAATCACCCAGTTCATGATATTTTCTCCATGTACCTTCACGCAGAGTAAAACGTGAAAGAGCAGCACGTACACAATCCTGATTGATAGTATTCTTTCCATCTTCTGAGGTGAAATTACCAATATTCTCTTCTGCCCATTTCAAACGCTCCAAAACTTTATCTGCTACTTCCTTTCTATCCATTCGAGGTCCATAAACTTCAGGAGAATCTTCTTGTAAAACTTGATCTACCCAAGGTACCGCACCGAAACGATCTATTAATTCCATATACCAATAAGAATGGAAGAAATACCCCACAGCACGCCAATGATTTTTTTGTTCTTCTGTCATGCTTGAATCATCAATATGAGAAAGCATAATATTGATACGGCGAATAAATGATTTAAAATCCCAACCATTACCACTTGCTACATTGGCAACTGTCTGATAAGCAAATTTATTATAACCACTTTCATATTTTTGCTCTAGATAACCGGCGTCTAAATCAGCTTTATAACTTCCATCTTGTGCATAACTCTTAAAAGAGGTGCGGATGGTATTATTTGTAAACATTTCATAACAAGGCCACATAAAAGCCTTGAAGTTATCGTAGGAATTAAATGCATTATCCTCTGTCAAATCTGTCACTGGTGCTTTTTCCAAAAAGCTATCGTTACAACCGGAGAGGCCGATTCCTGCGAGAATAGCTAAACTTATAAATAGTTTTTTCATATACTCGTACTAATTTTAAGGTTTACAATGTTATATTAAGTCCGAAAGATACGGTACGGAATGCTGGGTAATCCCATGATAAAGTTTCCGGATCAATACCTTTCGGTAAAGATGAAAATGTTGCCAAATTTTCTATACTAACAAATGCTTTCAATTGTGACAACGCAATTTTTGTAATCCATGCCTTCGGGAATGTATACGCTAACGTAACATTCTTAATACGGAAATAAGATGCATCCGACAAATACCTGTCTGACTGACGGTAATTAGAACCCTGATTGCCATAATTACCATAAATACGCGGAAACTCTGCATTAGGATTAGCAGCTGTATAATCTCCGTTCGCAGCATCTACCGGTTGCCAATAGTTACCCAAGTCTTTATACAAAGGAATGAACTTAAAATCAGAATACATCGGGAATGTCAACGTATTTGCAATCCATGCATCACGTTTTCCCGTTCCCTGCATGAAGACATTCAAATCAAAGCCCTTATAATTGGCACCCAAATTAATTCCGTAGAGATAACGTGGAGTTCTGTTACCAATCACTTTACGGTCGCCCGGATTACTGACCGTATTATCACCACTGGAAATCATATTGGTTCCACGGTCATCATCCATCAGATTTTTAAACTTCACATCACCCGGACGAGGATTATAACCATCAATACTAGGTACACCCTCTTTCAACTTCCATGAAGATGTATCGGTAAAATCATCCACGGTATAGAAACCGTCGTATTCATATCCCCAAATTTCTCCTAAATCTTTTCCTTCATAATAGTTCCAGAAGGTAGAACCATTGCTCAAAGTGCTGGTTAATATGCCGGATTCATTCGAATTATACTTCATAATCTTTGATTGGCTGTCTGACAGGTTAAAACCTACACGATAACCAACCTTTCCGATTTGATCACGCCAATTCAAACTCACTTCCCAACCACGAGTACGCATATCTGCCGTATTCTGATAAGGAGCATCAGCCCCTACTACCCCCGGCAACTGCATACCCGGAGCAAGCATACCGTTGGTATTACGCTGGTACCAGTCAAAAGTACCAGTAAAACGATTATTAAACATAGAAAAATCAAGACCGAAATCCAATGTCCCTACTTTTTCCCAAGTAAAATTATTACTTACTAATGAAGGTATAGAAGTAATGGCAGTCACTTGATTACCATCGACTAACCAACCATTATATTTATTATTAATACCCATTGTCGGAATAAACGAATAAGCCGGCACATTCTGATTACCAATCATACCATAAGAAGCACGTATTTTTAAAGAGCCTAACCAATTCTGAGTACTTTCCATGAATTTTTCCTGAGCTATATTCCAACCCAATGAAACGGATGGGAAGAAACCATAACGTGAATCTTTGGGAAATTTAGAAGAACCGTCATAACGTCCGTTTACTTCTAGTAAATATCTATCCATATAATTATAATTTACTCGGAAAAAGCCACCACGCACAGAATACTCATTATACTTATCAGTAGCCTTTAAGGTAGAAGTTCCAGCACCTAACGAAGGGACTTCAACCACTGCTTGTCCATATGAATAAGCTTCCATCGTTTCGCGATAACTTGATTCCTGATTAAAACCTACCATTACTTTAAATTTATGATCATCTAAAGCAAAATCATAAGTTCCATATAAATTAATAGAATTGTAATCTGTGTATCTTTTCGTTTTCTGCAGATAATCATTGGTCGGAGTTATATTTTTACCACCCTGAACGGTTGTATAAGCCACTTTACCTGTATACCAATGATAATCATACATATTCTTATCATAAGTATATTCAAAAGCAACTTGAAATCCTTTAAATGGTTTCAAGATAGACTTTAAAAATATACGAGGATTATCATACAATGTTTTAGCCGGATTCGACCAACGAATCTGATTACTCGGAGTAAAAAATGGCAAACCGTCTGATGCTGCATCCGACATACCCTCCGGCATATTTCCTTCCGGATAAAAAGAAGCCAAACGTGTTGAGTAGATTGCCCCTAAAGCAGACTTAGGTTCCATATTTTTACTGTGTGCGTAACTGAATGTAGCTTCCTGAGTAAACCATTTGGTAATATCCGCCGAAATAAATCCACTTACATTCATACGCTCATACTTATCTTTATTAGTGATAAGTACTCCATCGTGTGAAATATAACCAGCAGATAAACGATAACGTAGTTTATTGGTTCCACCTGTCATAGAAATATTATGTGTCTGCTGGAAACTTGTTTCAAGCATATTCTTTACCAAATCTTTTTCATTCATATAATATATCCCCCCATCTGCATCTTTATAAATGCCATCACCTACAGTCGGAATAGAAGACGGATTATTACGATATTGTTCCAAATATCCTAACCATTTGGTTACACTTGGTGAGCCCATTGTCCAAAATTGATCTCCTGCAGCATCTGAATAGGCCTTCAAGTACTCTGTCAAAGGCGCCTGTTCGGGCAAATTCATAGCTGAAGCAAATGCAAAATTATTGTTATAATTCAATTGGAAGGTAGTCTCACCTTTCGGGCGTTTGGTTGTTACCAAAATTACACCACCGGCAGCGCGCGCACCATAGATGGCTCCCGAGGCAGCATCTTTCAATACGGTAATAGTCTCAATGTCTTCTGGATTTATCATATCCAAATCTCCCTCCACATTATCAATCAAAACCAAAGGTTTAATTGTTGCACCATAAGAGCCATCATCATTTTTAATACCCACCGAATATGCGCCACGAATCTGAAAAGATTTACTCTTTCCGGGAGCATTACCGTTACTGGAAACCAACAATCCGGGAACAGTTCCCTGCAATGCATCTGCAGCTTTGGAAAGGGGGCGATTAGCAATCACTTCATCCATCTTTACAGAAGCAACAGCACCGGTCAGGTTGGCTTTTTTCTGAGAGCCATAACCGACAACAACTACCTCATCCAATGTTTCGGTATCTTCCTGAAGAACAACCTGAACAGTTTTAGCATCACTGACAGTCACTACCTGCGATTTATAACCGATATAAGTGATTTGTACCTTTACCGGCAATTGTGAAACCTCCAAAGAAAATTTTCCGTCAAAATCCGTGATACAGCCGTTGGTTGTGTTTACCACTACGACAGAAGCCCCGATAATCGGTTCCTGAGCGGCATCCACAACAATTCCGGAAATTGTAGTCTGTCTGGTCTGTTGAGGCTTATAAACAGAAATACGTTCCCCTTCTACTTCATAACGTATATTCTTACCGGCAAATAAAATCTCCAAGACTTCCTTGACACTCTTGTTCTTCACATCAATGGAAATCTTCTGATTCGTATTTATATCATTATTACGAACCAAAAAAGAATACCCCGTTTGTCTTTCAATTTCACTGAAGACTTGATTCAAGGATACCGAACGATGCTGCATGGAAAGTCTTGCCTCCTGAATAGGCAATGCAGCGAAAGCAACATTTCCCCATAAAAGGAATGAAGCTGCCCATGCCAGAGGGACCCAATGTCCCCTGCGAGTCTTGCAAAAAGTTTTTTTCATACTTAGAATTATTAGTTAACAAAAATATTTAAGGTATATCCATAGGGATACGGTTTTACATCCTATCTGTCAGCAATAACCACGGTTTTTCCCTTCCTTCTCCAAACAAACTTATTATCTACATCCAGATAAGAAAGAATCTCATCCAAAGTCAGGTCTGCATCTATACTACCGGAAAAATATTCAGTATTCATCTTCCGGGATTGGATTAAAATCTGAACATCATATTTTTTCCCAATCGTTTTCAGAATATGAAATAAGGTTTCGTTGACAAAAACAAGACGTCCTGTTGTCCAGGCTACTTGAGAGCCTGCGTCTACAGCCCTTACAGACAAAGTCTTTTTTGCCTTGTCATACACAGCCTGCTCATTGGGAGACAGATAAAATTTATCAACTCCATCCGAAGCCGCGGACACTTTGACCCGCCCTTCCACAAGGCTGACTTTTATGTTTGGCTCGTCCGGATAAGACGATACATTGAATTTGGTACCAAGTACCTTGACATTCAAATCAGCCGCATGAACAATAAAAGGCTTTTCCGCATTTTTAGCCACTTCAAAGTAAGCTTCCCCATTAAGATAAACCTCGCGTTCAGCCTTATTCTGAAATGACGCATCATACTTTATAATGGTACCTCCGTTGAGGTAAACCGATGTGCTGTCCGGCAATATCAATTTGGATTGCGCACCCTGAGGAATTTCTATCCGGCAATAGGAAACAGGTGGAACAATCACTTCTGCCGGATGGTTATTCAAATAAATAAAACGAATGCCAAGGCCAATCAATAATGCTACCATTGCCGCAAAGCTCCCAACTCTCACCCTTCTAACCAAGGTGCGTCCGGGCGAGGAACGGAGGTCTAACTTCTCTCGCAGAAAATCAAGGTTCTGCTTCTTTCTCCGTTCAAACCAAGGCACAGAAGCAATGGCATAAGCACGTGACATCTCACGATACTTCTCCCGGCAGGAAGCATCCTTATGTAATAATTCGGTCATTCTCTGCCTATCTTCAGGTGTTATATCACCTTTCAGATAATCCAGCATCAACCTGTCAAACTCATGTATTGAATTACTCATTCTGTCGGTCTTGTATTATTAAACTAATAATAATACACGCACAACCTTAAAAGCATTTAATAAAAAAGGGACTTTTTTTATTATTCATTTAAAAAAGAAAAAATAAGAGAATTCCGATTCGTGAACCCAGCTTCTCCTTCATCTTGTCCATCGCATTTTTAATATGCACACGCACGGTGTTGACAGAGATTCCATTCTTCTCGGCAATTTCCTGCGGAGTAAGTTCAGAATAAAGATATTGTTCAAAAACAGTTCTGCACTTATCGGGCAGGGAAGTAATTACGGTCTGTACCTGACGCTCCAAATCAGCCTGTTCCATTTCTTTTAAAGGATTGCATTCACTCATGCAATATTCTTCCTGATATTCAAGCAATGTTTCGCGATATTCATCTGCCACACGCTCCCGGCTATGAAGTGAACGCAAATAATTCAAACATCCGTTTTGCACACTGCGCACCAGATAAGGATGAATAGGAAAAAATAAATCACCACGTTTATACCACAATTTCATAAAGACTTCATTCACTATGTCCTGAGCTTCCTCGGCATTGAAGATATAAGAATTGGCACAAGCACATAAATAAACGAAATAGTCATTATAAAGGCACTCGAATGCCTTTACATCACCCTGATTTATTCTGTCAATTACTGCTTGATCTATCATTTTTCGTTCTTCATTTTCTATCACAAAGTACAAATATACAGCTTTTTTAATGACTTTTAATTATATACGATAATTATTTTCCGAGAAGAAGAAGCGAATGAACAGCAATTGCAAGAAATTTGAAATTAACCGGAAGAAAGAAGTTGGAAATCAAAAGCAAAAGATTACATTTGCATACAAACCAAGGCTTAAACACCATGAAAGAAATCAAACTGGAAATCAATATTGAGGCACGCAAGTATAACGAACTCACGGAAGAAGACCGTAAATTGGTGGATGCTGCGTGCAAGGCAACACAAAGAAGTTATGCACCTTATTCGCATTTCTCGGTAGGAGCTGCTGCCCTGCTGGAGAACGGTGTTGTGGTAACAGGAAGCAATCAGGAAAATGCAGCTTATCCCTCCGGACTATGCGCCGAACGCACTACCCTATTTTATGCCAATTCCCAATATCCCGACCAAGCGGTAAAAACACTTGCCATTGCTGCACGAACCGAACAAGACTTCCTTGACACTCCCATCCCACCCTGTGGTGCCTGCCGACAAGTGTTGCTGGAAACTGAAAAGCGGTTTGGAAAACCAATGCGTATCTTACTTTACAGCAAATCGGATATTTATATCATGGAAGGTGTAAGTGCTTTGTTGCCTTTGTCTTTCGATGGAGATTATTTAACAACGAATTAATCCCCTCATTTTCCATATAAAGTAACATACGTACGTACAGGCATATGCGTACGTATGTATAGCTTCATACGTACGTATGCGTAGGGCTACGCATACGTACGTGTAGTTCTATGAGGACATACGTGTAAAAGCATGCTTTCTGTCAGGCTGAGTCTGTTTTGGATATACAGACAAAGGAACGTACTAAGCTTAATCTGTAACCTTTTTATTATAATACTCCAAAAACACCACTTCCTTTGCCATCAAAAAATTAGTGAGAGAAAGCTGATTCGCCTTGCGCTTTTGTTCTTTTTCTACTACATAACCTTTTTTTTCAAAGAAAGGGCGGGCAGTCAAGCTCACTTCGGATGTAATCCGCGTAATCCCGGCTGTAATTGCGTAGCGTTCTATTTCTTCCAAAAGCATCGTAGCAATACCTTCACCTTGAAAATCCTTGTGGACAAACATAGAATGTAAATAGCCTTGAGGCGTAATAGATGAAAAACCAACGATTTGTGACTGTTGATTAACGGCTACAACAAAATAGTGGGTCTCTATCCTCTCTTTAATGTTAGAAAGGTTATTTCCGCAGGATGCCCAATCCTCAACTTCTGCCTGTGAGTAATCACGTCTGTTTATCACAAGAACAGTATTTTGAAATAACTCTTTTAGCGCAACCGCATCCGATTGTTGAGCTTGCCTGATTGTAAAGTTCGTTTTCATATCTATTTATAATGTTTTTTTCTATCCTTCTTATCTTACACCGGTTATTTCATCTCACTCTTTCTCTTTTTCCACAGTTGATAACTATTAAAAATATTTTGCCACACCACATAGCTACCGGGACCGACAGACGATAAAGGATTGAGATAAGTCACTGCCATCCAAATGGCAAGCACCGTATTCTTCTGTCCCAAAGCCTGCCCCGCGCTGATTCGGTCATGATAAGCACTGCCAATTCTTTTACCAAAATAAAATTGCAGACAGCAAGTGGCAAGTCCTGCCAAAGCAATCATTATCTCGATGGAAACATCGGCAGCAGCGGTAACCAGTGAGCGCACGGTTTGTCCTGTCACAATAGTCAGTGCAACCGCCCACAAATAAAAAGCGACCCCATGATATTTCGACAACAGTCGATGTACAGATGGGATATAATAACGAAACAACAATGCAATAAAAAAAGGAGCCAGTAACAGAGGAAACACTTTACTCAGTATTTTAAGAAAAGCCACCACAAAGGTGATGTTGGCATGAGGCTCCACAAGCGGAAACACAAGCGGCACCGCTATTGCCGCCAATACATTCGAAAGTAAGGTATAAGTAGTAAGCGTGGAAGCACTTCCTCCCAGTTTTCCTGTAATGACAGCCGCTGCCGTGGCCGTGGGACAAATCAGGCAAACCATCGCCCCTTCAAAAATATCCCTGTAAGCCTCCTCCATGGGGCAGAAAATCAGCAACAAAGCAATAATGCCGCTTGATACAGCCTGAATGGACAATAGCCATACGTGCCATGCCTTGGGTAGTAATTCCTTGGGCTCAATCTTACAAAAAGTAAGCAGCAACTGTGCGAAGATAAGAAAAGGAGTCAAAACGGCAATCAGCCAATTCACAAAAGGTTTTGCCGGCTCCAAAATAGTGACGTTGGCCAACAGGAAATATCCGATAGCTCCGGCAAACATTGCCAAAGGCAGCGTCCAATTCTTCAGAAATTTAAGCATATTATAGATTTTTTGGGGATGCAAAGTAATAGAAAATCAACCAAATACTCGTCTGTTTTTCGGGTTTTATGGCATCTTTCTACTAAAAAACACAAAACTTGAAGGTAAAAGCCGAGTTTTCATTAAAAATCGCTACATTTGCACCTTAATTAATATGAGAACCGATAGACTTAAAATAATAATTCTGTTGTGTAGCCTTGCGCTAGTCTTGCCCTTTCTTTGTCTTACAGCCGAAGGAAAGGACTTCACTGTTGTCATTGACCCCGGTCACGGAGGCCATGACCCCGGTGCCATCGGCAGACGCGGAAAAGAAAAGAATATCAATCTGAATGTGGCATTGAAAGTAGGACGCCTGATACAGAACAACTGTAAAGACGTAAAAGTCATATTCACACGCCGCAGCGATGTGTTTATTCCTTTGGACCGCCGGGCACAAATAGCCAATAACGCCAAAGCAGACTTATTCATCTCCATCCATACCAATTCGGTAGCCCGCGGACGCAATGTCAGAGGTACGGAAACCTACACCCTCGGTCTCCATCGGACAGAAGAAAACCTGGAAGTCGCCAAAAAGGAAAACTCTGTTATTTTAATAGAGGACAATTATCAGCAACGTTATGCCGGTTTCAATCCGAACTCTTCGGAAAGTTACATCATCTTTGAATTCCTGCAGGACAAAAACATGGAGAAGAGTGTCAAACTGGCAACTCTGATACAAAAACAATTCAAGACTTCGGCACGCCGCATAGACAAAGGCGTGCATCAGGCAGGATTTCTCGTACTTCGTGAAACATCCATGCCCGGTGTATTGGTAGAGCTCGGCTATATCTCTACTCCCGATGAAGAACAGTATCTTCTGTCCGACACAGGCAGTGAAGCATTGGCAAACAGTATTTACAAAGCTTTCTTAAACTATAAACGCGAACACGACGCACCAATAGACCGTAGCAAAGTGCAGCAACCGGAAGTGCCCGAACCGGAGGAATCTGTAGCGGAAACACCGACCGATGAACCCGACAGTGCACCCGAACCGGTAAGAAGCAACAGAAAGCCGGGTACACCTAACATCAAGACAAATAAGAGCAACCCTGAAGTTGTACATAAACCGATATTCAAAATACAAATATTGGCATCCGATAGGGTATTGCCCAAAAACAGCAGACAATTAAAAGGACTTTCTCCGGTAAGTTATTATAAAGAAAAAGGGCTATATAAATATACCTATGGAGAAAGCACCGACTATAATAAAGTATTACGCATGAAGCGCGAAGTTACCGCTAAATTTAAAGATGCATTCATCATTGCCTTTAAAAACGGAGAAAAGATGAATGTAAACGAAGCCATCAAAGAATTTAAGAAAAACAGATAATTATATAAAAGAAATAACAGAAATGACGAAAGAGGTAAAAATAGGATTAATAGGCATCGCTGCTTTAGCCATGCTAATTTATGGTATCAATTACCTGAAAGGAATCAACATGTTCCAATCAGCAAACTATTATTATGTAGAATATACCAACATAAACGGTCTGGCCGGCTCCAGCCCCGTATTTGCCAATGGTTTTAAAGTGGGTACTGTGAGAAGTATCAACTATAATTACAAGAAACCGGGGCATGTGACGGTAGAGGTAGAGGTAGACAAAGAAATGCGCATCCCCAAAGGAAGTAAAGGAGAATTGGTTACCGAAATGCTGGGAACGGTAAAAATGAACTTACTCTTGAATGATAAAACCAACGAATTTTTCCAGCCGGGAGATACTTTGCCCGGAATAACCAACAATGGTTTGATGGGGGTAGCTGAAGAAAAGTTGGTTCCCCAAGTGGAACAGCTTCTTCCCAAAATGGATTCCATTCTTCAATCATTGAACAAACTCCTGGCAGACCCGGCACTGACGGCAACCATACACAATGCTGAGAGACTGACAGCCAACTTGGACGTTACTACACGCCAGCTGAATTCATTAATGAATAATGAATTACCGCAGATCACCGGCCGATTGGTGACCATTACCGATAACTTCTCTGTCATCAGTGAAAACTTAAAAGGCATTGACTATGCAAGCACTTTCAGCAAAGTAGACTCTACATTATATAATGTACAATTGCTGACCGAAAAACTCACCCGCAAAGATAATACCATTGGCTTATTGTTCAACGACCCGACATTCTACCAGAACTTAAGTACAACAACAGCCAATGCAGCTTCCCTGCTGGAAGACCTGAAGGCACATCCCAAACGGTATGTACACTTCTCGCTGTTCGGCAAGAAAGATAAGTAAGGCTTCCGCTTAAAATAGAAATATTCTAAATAAAGCCATATTTCCTTTTTTTCCCTGTTGGCTAGTAAAAGGCTGTCAACAGGGAAGAAAGGCTTAAAGAAGCGGAGTTAATCACCAATATAGCGACACAAGAAAAGCTCAATAGAAAGCTAAGAATCAAGAGCTTACAAATATGCAACTTTCATTCCGGACTGACCTCAGAGTGCTTTTTATAAGTCACTGAAACTAAAGAGATTACTTTTAAAATATAAAAAGCAAGAAAAAAGCGATTTGTTTTTTCAGATTTTCATTTCGAAATTTGCATTGTAGAAGTTTCGCTTTTTATAATAAATGTCTTATATGATTGAAAACGATCACGTCGTTTTATGGAATCGATGTCTCAATATCATTAGAGACAATGTTCCTGATACGACTTATAAAACTTGGTTTGAGCCTATCGTACCTCTGAAGTACGAAGACCACGCCTTGACCATTGGAGTCCCGAGTCCTTTCTTCTATGAATTTTTGGAAGAAAAGTTCGTGGATTTATTGCGTGCAGCCCTTTATAAAGAAATCGGGGAAGGTACGCAGTTGATGTATTGCATATTAACAGACAAGACCAATCATATAACTGTAAATATAGAGGGTACCAAGCGTTCTTCGGCATTACCCGCACAAACAGTTATAAAAGATGGCAATAAGGCTCCCAACCCGATGCAGGCTCCGGCTCCGCAGGATTTGGATCCGCACTTGAACCCGAACTACAATTTCGAGAACTTTATCAAAGGAAACAGTAACGAGTTTTCGCGTACTGTAGGAGAAACCGTGGCAAAGAACCCTGCCCGGACATTCAATCCGTTGTTTTTATACGGACCGTCAGGTGTGGGAAAAACCCACTTAATCAATGCCATAGGTACACGCATCAAGGAACTTTATCCGGAAAAACGAGTATTATATGTATCGGCACATTTGTTTCAGGTACAATATACCGACTCTGTACGTACAAACCATTTCAATGATTTCATCAGTTTCTACCAGACAATAGATGTGCTGATTATCGATGATATCCAGGAATTTGCCGGTGTTACCAAAACTCAGAATACCTTCTTCCATATCTTTAACCACCTGCACCAAAACGGTAAGCAACTTATCCTGACTTCCGACCGCGCACCGGTGATGCTGCAAGGTATGGAAGAACGCCTCCTGACCCGTTTTAAATGGGGTTTGGTAGCCGAACTGGAAAAGCCTGATGTGGAACTGAGAAAGAATATTCTCCGCAACAAGATTCGCCGTGACGGACTGAATATTCCTGAATCTGTAATAAACTACATTGCCGAAAACGTCAACGAAAGCGTACGTGAACTGGAAGGTATCATCAACTCTCTGTTGGCACAGTCCATTATCTTTAAGCGTGACGTGGACATCGATTTGGCAGAACGGATTGTTCGCAAAGCGGTTCGTTGCGAAAGCAAACCGATTACCATCGAGGACATTATCGCCAAAGTATGCAGTCATTATGAGATAGAAGAATCGGCAATCCACACTAAAACGCGCAAAAGAGAAGTCGTGCAGGTACGTCAGGTTGCCATGTTCCTTGCAAAAAAGCATACAGACGCCTCCTCTTCCAAGATTGGTCAGTTAATTGGAAATAAAGACCACGCTACCGTATTGCATGCTTGCAAAATAGTGAAAGATCAGGTAGAGGTAGATAAATCATTCAAAGCTGATATAGAAGAAATTGAAGCATTACTAAGAAGAAAATAAAAAGTCTCATTCTGTAGAGACTGCTTTTTAGGCACAAATAACACAGATAAACACGGATTTTTCATCTTTTCCGTAAATCGTGTGTTATTCATGCCTAAAAATAAATACAAACGGATTATTTTTCAAACCCCTGTTTCTTTAATGTCGCCTTCAGGATACCCGACATATACTCGTTATCAGCCTTCTTATAACGTACGTCAGTAAACACCTGAGCCAATGTCTCCTTCTGATTCTCCTCTATAAATCGATGATTCTCCGGCAATGATTCTTTATAAGCATAAATACGGTCGATGTCTTCAACCGAATAATCATGATAAACCTCATCATGCAACAGCCCCTGAACAGGAAGACGGTCGACCTGTGAAGGACATTCGTCAGGATATCCTACCGTTATGGTAGCTACCGGCATCACCAGTTCCGGCAACTGGAGAATCTCAACTATCTGGTCCGGGTTATAGATAGTAGTACCCAAATAGCAAATACCCAACCCATGTTCTTCCGCCAATGTGCAAAAATTTTGTGTAACCAGCAATGCATCTGTCGCCGCATTCAAAAAAGAGATAGGATTATCATATCCCGGTTCCGCTTTGCGTGCCCGACACCATTTACTAAAGCGGTTAAAGTCGGCACAAAAAGTAAGCACCACCGGTGCACCCGTTACCATAGGCTGATTAAAATGAGCCGGTGCCAATTTTTCCTTCATCTGTTTATCACGAGTGACTACCACACTATATAGTTGCATATTCCCCATAGTAGAAGCACGAAAAGCCTCTTCAAGCAAATCATTTAACAAAGAAGCGGGAATTTCATCCTGCTTGTATTTACGGATAGACCGTCTGTTCTTTATTGAATCCATATTCTTTTTCTTGCAAAGATAAGAAAAGAAAAGCGTATTCAATAACCTTTTTTGCAAAATAATCCACCCCAAACATTTGGAGTTTTCAATTATTTCATTACTTCACATTTTACTCAAATTTTCCAAATAGAAAACTTTAGCAGCTCACGCATCAACAACCTATATTGAAAATCAAATAATTAACAGACCGTTTTGGATAACTTTTAAATTGTTGAAAACTTATTCGATATTTATTTTGTTTATTCAGAAAACATATATAGCTTTGCCGACGCTTTTGTTATAAATGAGTTAGGACTTCTACATCTTAAGCTTATTAATAATTATAGTAAATCTGAACAGAAAAGTGGAAAAACGAATTTACTCCTACGACGAAGCCTTTGAAGCATCTTTACAATACTTTAAGGGCGATGAACTTGCTGCCAGGGTTTGGGTAAACAAATACGCAGTAAAGGACTCTTTCGGCAATATTTACGAAAAGTCACCGGAAGACATGCATTGGCGTATTGCCAATGAGGTGGCCCGCATTGAAAGCAAATACCAAAACGGGCTGGACGCACAACAACTTTACGAGTTATTGGACCATTTTAAGTACATCGTTCCACAAGGAAGTCCGATGACAGGCATCGGCAATGATTACCAAGTAGCATCATTGTCCAACTGTTTTGTTATCGGAATGGAAGGTGCAGCCGATTCCTATGGTGCCATTATCCGCATTGATGAAGAACAGGTTCAGCTGATGAAACGTCGTGGAGGAGTAGGACATGATTTGTCTCATATCCGTCCGAAAGGTTCACCTGTCAAGAACTCAGCACTGACTTCTACAGGATTGGTTCCTTTTATGGAGCGTTATTCAAATTCCACCCGTGAAGTAGCTCAAGACGGCCGCCGTGGTGCATTGATGCTGAGCGTATCTATCAAGCACCCCGATTCTGAAGCATTTATCGATGCTAAAATGACAGAAGGCAAAGTTACAGGAGCCAATGTCTCTGTAAAACTTGACGATGCATTCATGCAGGCAGCTGTTGACGGTACTCCATATACACAACAATATCCCATCGATGCTGCCACACCTTCGACAACCAAAGAAATAGACGCTTCGGCTTTATGGAAGAAGATTGTACACAATGCGTGGAAGTCGGCAGAACCGGGTGTTCTGTTCTGGGATACCATCATACGCGAATCCGTACCCGACTGTTATGCAGATTTAGGTTACCGCACAGTATCTACCAACCCTTGCGGTGAGATTCCCTTATGCCCTTACGACTCCTGCCGTTTGCTGGCTATCAATCTATATTCTTATGTAGTCAATCCCTTCACCAAGGATGCCTATTTCGATTTTGAGCTGTTCAAAAAACATGTTGCTTTAGCTCAACGCATCATGGATGACATTATCGACTTGGAGCTGGAGAAAATCGAAAGAATTATGACCAAGATTGACTCCGACCCTGAAAGTGAAGAAGTAAAAGGGGCAGAAAGACATCTGTGGGAAAAAATATACAAGAAAAGCGGTCAGGGACGCCGTACCGGTGTAGGTATCACTGCCGAAGGAGATATGCTCGCCGCCATGGGACTACGCTACGGAACTGAAGAAGCAACCGAATTTTCGGAAAAAGTGCATAAAACGATTGCCTTGGAAGCATATCGTTCTTCTGTAGAAATGGCAAAAGAACGCGGTGCATTCGCTATCTATGACAGCGAAAGAGAAAAAGACAACCCCTTCATCAACCGCTTGAAAGAAGCTGATCCGAAATTGTATGAAGACATGCTCAAATACGGACGCCGTAACATTGCCTGTCTGACAATTGCTCCGACGGGAACCACCAGTTTGATGACTCAGACCACTTCGGGCATTGAACCCGTATTTATGCCGGTTTACAAGCGCAGAAGAAAAGTCAACCCGAATGATCCGCAAGTACATGTTGACTTTGTGGATGAAACAGGTGACGCCTTCGAAGAATATGTGGTATTCCACCATAAGTTTGTAACATGGATGGAAATAAACGGCTACGACCCCGCCAAGCGTTATACACAGGAAGAAATAGACGAATTGGTAAAAAAATCACCTTATTATAAGGCAACATCAAATGATGTAGACTGGCTGATGAAAGTAAAGATGCAAGGACGTATCCAAAAATGGGTTGACCATTCCATCAGTGTCACCATCAACTTGCCAAACGATGTGGATGAAGACCTCGTAAACCGTCTTTACGTAGAAGCATGGCGTTCGGGCTGCAAAGGTTGTACCGTATATCGTGACGGGTCACGTTCCGGTGTATTGATTTCCAACAAGAAGAAGGATAAGAAAGAAGAAATGCCACCTTGCAAACCGCCTACGGTAGTCGAAGTCCGCCCGAAAGTATTAGAAGCCGATGTCATCCGTTTCCAGAACAACAAGGAAAAATGGGTAGCCTTTGTCGGTCTGCTGGACGGTCACCCATACGAGATATTTACCGGTCTGCAAGACGATGAAGAGGGCATCTTATTGCCGAAGTCTGTCACTAGCGGACGAATCATTAAAAATGTAGACGAAGACGGCAACAAACACTACGACTTCCAGTTTGAAAACAAGCGCGGATACAAGACCACCATCGAAGGTCTGTCCGAGAAGTTTAATAAAGAATACTGGAACTATGCCAAACTGATTTCGGGCGTCCTCCGCTGGCGCATGCCTATCGACCGCGTCATTAAGTTGGTGGACTCACTGCAATTGGACAGCGAAAGCATCAACACATGGAAAAACGGTGTAGAACGTGCTCTGAAAAAATATGTTACCGACGGAACGAAAGCCGACGGTCAGAAGTGTCCGAATTGCGGACATGAAACTCTCGTTTATCAGGAGGGATGCCTTATCTGCAAAACCTGTGGAGCGTCAAGATGCGGATAATGGTTTATTATATAATGTAATCACAAAAGAGAAGAAAAGAGGAACTGCCTGTATCGAATGGCAATTCCTCTTTCTTTTAGCATTTTTTCTGCTTCTCTTTCCCATAAGGAAAAAGTACCTTATATTTGTCCGTCCAATAAAAACAAAAACATGAAAGCAACATCAATGTATATATGCCTGGAAGGTCTTAAATTCTTTGCCCGTCATGGAGTAGCTCCACAAGAAACGGTTGTGGGAGCCAACTTTACCATTGACTTGAAATTAAAAACAAATTTTATCCATGCAGCCCAGACAGACAGACTGGAGGGAACCGTAAGCTATGCCGACGTACATATCGCGGTAAAAGAAGTTATGAAAACGCCTTCCAGGTTATTGGAACACGTATGTGAACGCATAGCGGAACGGCTGTTCCATGATTTCCCTGTCATCGAAGAAATAGATATTCGTCTATACAAAGAAAATCCGCCTATGGGGGCGGATTGTCAAAAAGTAGGAGTCGCAGTACACTACGACCGATAAAATACACTTTACGCCATTGGATAAAATAATTATTTATTCTTTCTGCCTTTACGTTTATTGACCCGTTCCACTGCCTCAGATACTACCGGCTTATTGGCAAAGCGCTGTGTATATCCGGTATAATCCGGATGAGTGCGCTCATATTCCGGGTCAACAAACAGAGGGCTGGTTATGATATGATCAGCCGTAGAGCGGTTACAGCAAAAAACAATATTCTCCACACCCGCCAAACGAGTCAATGCTTTTACATCCGTATCATGCGGCTGGAGAGTCATCGGGTCGGTAAAGAAAAAAAGATAATCGATTTCTCCTTCCACAATGCGCGAACCAATCTGCTGGTCACCACCCAGCGGACCTGATTTCAGAATAGTAATATCCCATTCCACATCAGGATGTTTCTCTTTCAAAGCTTCCCGGATAAGTGTTCCTGTGGTTCCCGTGCAATAAAACTTGTGACCTATCAACCGTTCCGAGTTCCAAAGAACCCATTCTATCAAGTCCTTCTTCATGGCATCATGTGCCACCAAGCCAATTTTTCTAACCAATTTGCTCATAGTCGTTTTTTTTAATATACTAAATTTAGTTTACCCACATCAGGCAGTCAGCCCTTTCACAAAATTACGCAATTGTGAAAACCTTTTCTTGCCCAACGCATGATATTTCCACAAAATACTATACTCCACTCTTTCGGGAATAGGCTCATCGGTAGCTTTCATCATATTCTCCACGCGGGCAGAAGCAAAGCTATAACGGGTACGCTCAAAATCTCTCCTTGCCTGAAAGACAGCTTTGGCACTCTCCTTATCCTTCTTAAGATAGAAAACCATAGCAGCAATCCTATCCAAAAAACTACGCACACAAAGCACCTTATTCAGTTCCTTTTCAGGCAAATTCTTATAAAGCATCAATAAATTATTCCGAAAGTTCAGATATATTTTCCGCGGACTTTCTTTTTTCAATGTAGCCGCACCTACATGATACACCACACTTTGCGGAATACATACCAATCCTCTTCCACGACTGCGAAAACGCCAGCAAAGATCAATTTCCTCCATGTGAGCAAAGAAACGCCCATCCAGACCTCCTGCCTCACGATAATCTTTCAAGCGGACAAAAAAGGCAGCTCCACTAACCCAAAAAACAGGCATCACCGTATCATACTGCCCATCATCCTTCTCTACCGTTTCAAAAATCCGTCCGCGGCAAAAAGGATACCCATAACGGTCGATATACCCCCCCGCAGCACCCGCATATTCAAAAAACTCCTTATTGCGCTGACTCAGAAGTTTGGGTTGACAAGCAGCCACTTCGGGATGAACTTCCATAAAATCCCGCAAAGGCTCCAACCAATGAGGTGTCACCTCGATATCACTGTTCAAAAGAACCACATATTCCGCATCCACCTGCTGCAAGGCACGGTTATACCCTTCGGCAAAGCCATAATTTTCCTCCAGTTCAATAAGGCGCACAGCAGGAAACTCTTTCCTCACCACGTCACACGATGCATCCGAAGAAGCATTGTCAGCCACACATACCTCCACTCCTTCCGCCTCAGAATATGCTATCACCGAAGGAAGAAATTGCCGCAACATAGCTTCCCCATTCCAATTCAATATGACAACTGATATCTTTTTCATATAATTGTACCTTTCAAGGCAGTACCGTCTTCATTAAAATCACCCAATTTTACGCGCACCAACTTATTGTCAAGCGCATCATCATGTTCCAGTTCCACCCGGATATAATTGTCCGTAAAGCCATGCATCGGCATTCCCGCCTTCGATTTTTCGGCAAGCACGATAGCCTCTTTGCCAATATGTCTGGCATAAAAAGCCTTTGTCTTTTCGTCCGAAAGCGCCAACAAACGCTGGCTCCGCCGATGTTTCTCCTCGGGAGAAACCACATGATCTATTTTCAACGCCTGAGTACCGGGACGTTCAGAATAACTGAACACATGAAGTTGAGTCACCTCAAGCCCTTCGATAAAACGATATGCATCTTCAAAATACAGTTCTGTCTCCCCCCTGGTTCCCACAATCACATCCACACCGATAAAAGCATCGGGCATCATTTCTTTTATCTTGCGAATCTTAGAAGCGAACAATGCCGTATCATAACGACGGCGCATCAACTTCAACACATCGTCACTGCCACTCTGCAAAGGAATATGGAAATGAGGCATAAAAGCACGCGAACGAGAAACATATTCAATAATCTCATCCGTCAGCAAATTGGGCTCGATGGAAGAGATACGATAACGTTCGATACCCTCCACTTTATCCAGTTCCTTCACCAAATCAAAAAATGTTTCGCCTGTCGTCTTTCCGAAATCCCCGATATTCACCCCGGTAATAACTATTTCCTTTCCGCCTTCCCCGGCTGCCCGACGAGCTTGCGCCACTATGTCCTCAATCCGTCCGTTACGGCTGCGTCCACGGGCAAACGGAATCGTACAATAAGAGCAAAAATAGTCACACCCATCCTGCACCTTCAAGAAATAACGGGTACGGTCACCCCGCGAACACGAAGGAGAAAAACTGCGAATATCTTTGGTAGCCGTCGTAATGGCTTCTCCCTTCTCATGCTTCTCCAGATTTCCAAGGTAATTCATCAGCTCCCCTTTCTGCTCCGCACCGAGAACAAGGTCTACCCCTTCAATATTCGCTACCTGTTCCGGCTTCAGCTGAGCATAACATCCGGTGACAACAACAAAGGCACCCGGATGCTGTTTAGTCAACCGATGGATGGCCTGCCTGCACTTTTTATCGGCAACCTCGGTAACCGAACAAGTATTTACAACACAAATATCGGCTTTCTCTCCTTTACGCGCAGTACGGATACCGGCTTCTTTCAGAATTCTGCCAATTGTTGAGGTTTCTGAGAAATTCAATTTACAGCCCAATGTATAATAAACGGCCGTTTTATTTTGGAATATTGTCGTATCAATCATACCTATTTATCTATATTAGGCAACAAAGTTACACATAATTCTCCTTAATTCTTTTAGAATACCAATAATTATGCTTATTTTTGCACATTACATCAAAAATTGTGCAATGATAAAAGAGAACTTTATTAAGCTATACGAGAATAGCTTTAAGGAGAACTGGGATTTACCGTGTTACACAGATTATGGTGAAGACAACGCTTTTACGTATGGACAAGTGGCAGAAGAAATAGCCAAGTTACACCTGCTGTTTCAACATTGCAGTCTCCGACGCGGTGATAAAATTTCAATCATAGGTAAGAATACTTCTCGCTGGTGCATAGCATATATGGCAACAATTACCTATGGCGCCATCGTTGTACCTATTCTTCAAGACTTTAAGCCGAATGACGTTCATCATATCGTCAATCATTCCGAATCCACATTCCTGTTTGTCAGCGATAATATCTGGGAAAACCTGGAAGAAGAAGCATTGGGCAACTTACGTGCTGTCTTTTCTTTGACAGATTACCGTTGTCTGCACCAGCGTGATGGAGAGACTATTCAGAAATTCATGCGCAACATAGATACGGCCATGAAAAAAGCCTATCCCAAAGGTTTCCAAAAGGAGAACATCATCTATACCGAATTGTCTAATGATAAAGTGATGTTGTTTAACTATACCTCGGGCACCACCGGCTTCAGCAAAGGAGTGATGCTGACAGGCAACAATCTGGCAGGCAATGTCACCTTCGGTATCCGAACAGGACTGTTGAAAAAAGGAGAAAAAGTACTTTCTTTCCTACCCTTGGCCCATGCTTATGGTTGTGCTTTCGATTTTCTGACCGCAACGGCCGTGGGAACCCATGTCACGCTGTTAGGCAAGACACCTTCTCCAAAAATTCTGATGAAAGCCTTCGAAGAAGTGAAGCCCAACCTGATTATCACAGTCCCCCTGGTAATAGAAAAGATATACAAGAATGTCATTCAGCCACTTATCAATAAGCGCAGCATGAAATGGGCATTGAATATCCCTTTGCTGGACAATCAGATATATGCGCAAATCCGTAAAAAACTGATTGACGCCCTGGGCGGACGGTTCAAGGAAGTCATTATTGGCGGTGCAGCCATGAACCCGGAAGTAACAGATTTCTTCTACAAAATAAAATTCCCCTTTACCATCGGATACGGTATGACAGAATGCGGCCCGCTCATCAGTTATGCCCCCTGGAATACCTTCATCCCCGGTTCTGCAGGAAAAATTCTCGACATCATGGAAGTGCGTATCGACTCGGATGATCCCTACAATACGACAGGCGAAATTCAGGTGCGCGGAGAAAACGTAATGAAAGGATATTATAAAAACGAAGAAGCAACCCGCGAAGTATTTACCGAAGACGGTTGGCTGAAGACCGGTGACCTGGGAACCATTGACGCAAACGGCTTCATATATATCCGCGGCCGCAGCAAAACCATGCTGTTAAGCTCCAACGGACAAAATATCTTTCCGGAGGAAATTGAAGCGAAGTTAAATAATATGCCCTTCGTTCTGGAAAGTCTGATTATAGAACGCAATAAAAAACTTGTGGCTTTGGTTTATCCCGATTACGACAGTCTTGACTCTCTGGGATTGAACACCCCCGACAATATAAAAACGGTAATGGACGAGAACCTGAAAAATCTGAATAAACTGGTAGGCAATTACGAACAAGTAAGTACTATTCAGCTTTATCCTACCGAATTTGAAAAGACTCCCAAAAAGAGTATAAAACGCTTCCTCTACAACAGCATTGCAGAGGAATAACAATATGTTTTAAAACATACTATAAATCAGTAAATTAAGTTGCACAACATAAAAATGTGGAAAAAAAGTCGGTTTCAGGAGTACAACATATTGAAAAAGTGTATACCTTTGCAACGTTTTAATAAAGCAACTATTTAGTATTACAGATTTAAAAAGCAAA
The DNA here is from genome assembly GCF_000382445.1 of Phocaeicola massiliensis B84634 = Timone 84634 = DSM 17679 = JCM 13223. GTDB lineage: Bacteria > Bacteroidota > Bacteroidia > Bacteroidales > Bacteroidaceae > Phocaeicola > Phocaeicola massiliensis. The sequence goes on from NZ_KB905472.1 coordinate 2,352,636, forward strand.
GAAAATGAAAAAATTAGTATTTTTGTTCGTAGCATTTGCAGCTGTTTCTTTCGCATCTTGCGGAAACAAAGCTGCTAACAACGGAGCTGAAAACGCAGATTCTACTACAGTTGAAACAGTTGAAGCAGCTGTTGTTGAAACAGTTGACACTGTAGCTGCTGTTGATAGCACAGCTGCTGACTCTGCAGCCGTAGCTGAATAATATTCAGAACGAACATTAGAGAGAATTGAAAGTCTGCCGTGCGAAAGCACAACAGACTTTTTTTTATTTATACACCTCGTCAATGGCAGCCAACGTCTCGTCTATCTGTTCCATATACCGTCCATACATTTTTCTTGGATAACTATGTATATAAGAAATTTGCTGCACAGCCTGCACCCCTTCCGGGATAGTGAAATAAAAGTCCCACTCCTGCATTTTAGTCCTGAGCTTATTCTTTGCCAATGCTTCTCGCACTTCCGCCTTATCAGTCAATTTCTCAATACATTTCAGCTTTATATCCATAAAAGCCCCAAAACTGCCATAAGCGGTTTTTATCGTGTTGTATGTTTGAATAATCCGGGTAGCAAGTTTTTTATTTTCAATAGCAGAGATAAGCGATGAACTTTTGAGCATCTCCATTGCATCATCAATATAAATAGGATTGAATGACTGGAATGGCGAATAGCCATATTTCTCAATTGAATCCGGCGATGCCTTATCTATGGAGTCTTTATATTGAAGCAGATAACACGCCCCCCGCTGTTCAAACAGCTCCTGCTCCATCAATTCTTCTATAGTCTCCCTGTTGAGTAATATTTCATCTTTGACCAATGACAGAGCATCTTTCACTTCATTTCTTATCTTACGTTCTTCTATCAGGTCACTGCCGGCAAAGGTAATAACAATACCCAGCACCACAGCAATGAAGTTGCGAAAGAAGTCACCGAATCTATACTCTGTGCTCATGCGCTTCACTTTCTCTATCAGGTTTGTTTTCATAGTAGTTCATTCGTGTATGAAAAATTATCATGCTAAAGATAGACAAAATTTATATACCGGCAAGCCAAAAACGATTTAATATAGTCCCTTTCCACAAAAAAGAGGAATCTCAAGAAAAAGAAGAAGCCCGGCTCTAGCGAACCGGGCTTCTTCAGCATATACTTTAAAGTATTTACAGATTATTCAGCAACTACTTCGAACGGAATTTCTACAGAAACTTCCTTGTGCAGTTTAACGATAGCCTTGTAAGAACCAACTTCTTTCACAGTATCCTTCACAACGATAATCTTTCTGTCAACCTTGTGGCCTAATTTTTCCAATTCTTCAGCAATCTGGATGTTGGTAACAGAACCAAAGATAGTACCTGTAGCACTCACTTTGGTAGCGATAGTCAAAGTTACACCCTTCAACTGTTCTGCCATAGCTTCAGCATCCTTCTTAATTTTTTCCAGTTTGTGAGCGCGTTGTTTCAATTCTTCTGCCAACATTTTCTTTGCAGAAGGTGAAGCAATCACAGCTTTACCGGTCGGAATAAGATAGTTACGACCGTAACCAGACTTTACAGTTACAATATCATTCTTGTAGCCTAAGTTTACTACGTCTTCTTTCAAAATTATTTCCATACTTATTCCTCCTTATTATTTCATCATATCAGTTACAAATGGAAGTAACGCCAAGTGACGTGCTCTCTTAACAGCCTGCGCGATACGACGTTGGAACTTCAAAGAAGTACCTGTAATACGGCGAGGAAGGATTTTGCCCTGTTCGTTCAAGAATTTCTTCAAGAATTCAGGATCTTTGTAATCGATGTACTTAATACCGCTTTTTTTGAAACGGCAATATTTTTTCTTTTTAACGTCTACTGAGGGCGGAGTTAAATATCTGATTTCTGATTGTTGCTGTGCCATGATTAATCCTCCTTTTTAGTTGATTTAACATTTCTTCTCTTAGCAGCGTATTCAGCAGCGTATTTATCCATTCTGAAAGTCAGGAAACGGATAACACGTTCGTCACGACGGTAGTTTATTTCCAATTTTTCAATTACCTTCGGTTCTACTTTAAACTCAATCAGCTGATAGAAACCAGTTGATTTTTTCTGGATGGGGTAAGCCAATTTCTTCAAGCCCCAGTTTTCTTCATTGATAATCTCTGCACCCTCTGCAGTCAGAATACCTTTGAATTTCTCTACCGCTTCCTTCATCTGAACATCAGACAAAACGGGAGTCAAAATGAAAACGGTTTCGTATTGATTCATACTACGTTAATTAAATTATTAAATTAAAATTTTAAATTGCGAGCGCAAAGGTAGATATTTTCTCTTAATCTACAAAGACTTACAGGCATTTTCTTTCAAAAATATAGTTTCATTTCGCAATTAATCTTGCCTTTTAGTATTTTTTCATCCTTAAAATCTGCGTTATTCCCACAAGAATCGTATCTTTGCAAAGTTGTTTAAACAATAATTATATGATAGAACAATTTAGTTTTGATATCCAGCTGATATTCGCTATTTTGAACGGTAAAGTGTCGGCAGCCATCAATAGGAAACTGAGCCGCAACTTCCGTCAGAACGGAGTAGACATTACTCCTGAACAATGGACAGTGCTTTTGTTTCTGTGGGAACGGGACGGAGTAACCCAGCAAGAACTGTGTAATGCCACTTTCAAGGACAAGCCCAGCATGACTCGTCTGATAGACAACATGGAGCGTCAGCACTTGGTAGTCCGTATCTCGGACAAGAAAGACCGTCGCACGAATCTGGTTCATTTAACCAAAACAGGACGTGAACTGGAAGAAAAAGCACGGTTTATCGCCAATAAGACATTAAAAGAAGCTTTGCAAGGATTAACATTAGAAGAGCTGAAAGTTAGTCAGGATGTACTAAGGAAGATATTTACGAACACCAAAGATTAAAGAATTTCTGCTATTTCATCTTTTTTTCCTAAAATAATTTCCTTCATAACAGAATTATGCTTTAATTTGTGCACAAGAAAAATAATCTATTAATAAAATACACACATGAAAAGCTTACTTAAGAATTTAGGTCTGATACTTATGATCATTGGTGCCGCTATTTTGGTTGGTATCTTCTGCGCAGGAAGTTCTGCTATTAATGATAACGCAGTTTTAGGTGGTTCAGCTGCTCTTATCATTGTTGGACTGGTTGTTTATATCATAATGAACAAGCGCATAGTCGATTAAAGTATACAAGAAAAAGAATGAATAAGGTTGTGTCAAAAATATTGGCACAACTTTTTTTTATGTTTCAACATAACCAAGGCAACCACCGTCTTTCAACTCCGCCAATAGTCAAAAAACGAAGAAAAAGCACAAGCTATCCCAAAAAGAAACAAACCGGTAAACAAATAAACTTCATCCGAACTTTTAAGATTAACTTAAAGAATGCACATCTAAACAGAGAATATACATTATTTAATTAATAAAGAAAGAACGATGAAAGAAAGACCTAACCTAACCCAATTTATGGAACAGCTCATTCGGGCATTAAAAGAAGAAGAACGCTTCAGCACCGCCCACATTTACCAAAGTACACTGAATGCCCTCAGGCTCTTCTGTAAGGCCGATGTCATCCGGTTCAACCAAATGGACCGTTCCAGACTGAAACAATTTGAAAGCCATCTGCGCAACAAGGGATGTGCCTGGAATACCGTTTCCACTTACATGCGTACTTTGCGGAGCACGTACAACAAAGCTGTAGACGAAGGCCTGGCAGAAGAAAAGCCCCGCCTCTTCCGCCACGTATATACCGGAGTAAAAGCCAACACCAAACGCGCCCTCGATGCCGGAGACATGAATAAGTTACTGAAAGCACCTCTTCCACAATCCTTATCGCAAAGCCTGGAAAAAAGCCGGGCATGGCTCACCTTAATGTTCCTGCTACGCGGAATGCCCTTTGTGGACTTGGCATATCTGCACAAAAAAGACCTGCAAGATTCCGTTATCTCCTATCGCCGGCACAAAACGGGGACCCTGCTCACCGTAGAAGTACCTCCCACAGCCATGAAGCTTATTCAACAATATAAAAGCATGGATGCCGACTCTCCTTACCTGTTCCCCATCCTCAGTGGAAACCGAGAAAACAAAGAAGAATACATCGAATACCAACATGCCCTGCGGAAACTGAACTACGACCTGAAGCAGCTGGCTGTTTATTGCAGCATCAAGTTCAACGTCAGTTCCTACACAGCCCGACACACCTGGGCTACTTTAGCCAAATATTGCCATTTCTCAGAACAACTGATTTGTGACGCTCTCGGACATTCCTCCACGAAAGTGACCGAAACCTATTTGAAAAGCTTTAAGAATGATGAATTAAACAAAGCCAATAAGGTAATAATTAAATACATTAACTTTTCTATATAAGCAGTTTTAAAACTTCACATTATATTATAAAACAAAGAATTACAATACAGTTACTTTAGAAGTAACGGAAGATATTTTGGAAGCAAAAGTATACAAACTTTAGATATGATGCAAGATTTATACACTTTTTTTTCGTTTCTAGTTTAAAAAATCTTTTTCCTACACATACACCTCTCCCTCCCCACATACTAATCGTTAACATGGGTTAATACTTATTTTAAGCGCTTTCCTTCTCCTAACATCCACAAAATCCACACTTTACCTCTGTAGCTATGGATTTTTCCCTTCCTCCGCCTCTTCCGTTACTTCTAAAGTAACAGAAAAATCATAAAATAAAAATATTGACAATGCGACATTCTTATTTATTGATAATAGCAATCATGTTGACAGTTATTTCTTCGCGTACAGCCTCGGCCCAAAGTATTGCTGTAAAAAGCAATATTCTTTATGACCTTACCGGCACCCTCAATTTGGGAGGAGAAATAAGATGCGACGACACTCACTCATTCAGTCTGAGTGTCAATTACAACCCCTGGAATCTGGGCGAAAACAAAAAGATGAAACATATTCTGGTCCAGCCCGAATATCGTTGGTGGCTCAATGAAACCTTCATCGGAAGTTTTTTCGGAGTGCAAGCCCACTTCGCCCAATACAATTTCAGCGGAACCACCCCTTTCACCACAGTCAAGAACAACCGTTACCAAGGTAATCTGATAGGCTGCGGAGTGACCTATGGACACCAATGGCTGCTCAGCACATTCTGGAGTCTCGAAGCAAGCATATCCGTCGGATATGCCCACCTCACCTATGATAAATACGGCCCTGCCAAAGGAGATGCACTCATCAAGCAATCACACTCCAATTACTTCGGGCCAACCCAAATAGGCATTTCATTCATTTATTTCATTCAATAAATATATAAAAGCAACATACACCCCAATTAGTCATGAAACTTAAAACAAACATACTATTCAGTCTTTTATTATGCGGCACATTCGCCACTGCACAAAATCTGAGACTTGACATTTTACCTCCGTCTGTCACTCTCCGGCAAGACTCTGCCGTAATATCCATGAAAATGACATTCGGTGCTTCCCAAATGGATTCCAAAAGTCATATCTGCCTCACCCCTATCCTTACAGATGGAGAGCACAGTGAGGAGCTTCCCCGGATTCTGCTCAATGGAGAACGTGCACACCGGTTGTACCGCCGCACTTCGGCGCTCAACAAACGGAGAGGCAAAACAGATGTCCCTCCCGTATTCACTGCCATCGCCCTCGACGAGGGCAATCAAAGCATCGATTACCGTGCTTCACTTCCTATGGCGGAATGGGTACAGCAAGCCAGCCTGAATATAAAAAAAGAAGTTATCAACGGCAATGGGAAAAAGACACAAAGTGAAAATATCCCTATCCCGGATAAAGCAATAAAAATAATAAGAGCAACAAAAACAGAAAGTGTTTTCGTTCCCCGACAGGACAGGACCCGGGAGGGAGATTTTGCAGCATCCCCTTCTGCATCTGTCATCTCGGAATCCCGTCCTGTTTCTTCCGGCAGACAGCACTTCAAGGGAAGCTATGTATCTCCCGAAAGCGATGCCACCGATGAACGCAACCAGAAAGAGTTGAACTTCAGTCTGGACGAAGCACGTGTCATAGCCGAAATCAATCCGCAGATGCTTTCGTTACGCGAGCTTTACACCGTAGCCATCAGCTACAAGAACACTCCGGAACAGTTCTACAAAATCATAGACATCAGTGTCAAGATATATCCGGCAAGCCCCGTTGCCAACCTCAACGCCGCTGCCGCCGCCATCGAACGGGGCAACACACAGGCAGCCGGCCGCTATCTGCAAATGGCTTCCCATGAAACGCTTGCCTACAAGAACTGCCGTGGAGCCTACGAGCTGTTGTGCAACAACACCTACGAAGGCATCCGCCTGCTGAAAGCCGCCAAAGCCGAAGGCTCGGAAGAAGCCACCTATAACCTGAAAATATTCTTTGAATCCAATCAAACCAATATACAATAAAACATGAAAACCCGGTATATCCTTTCTTGTCTTCTGCTCGGCAGCGCCCTTTCCGTTTCCGCACAGAAAATGGCTGTCAAAAGCAACCTGCTTTCCGCCGCCAACGGTGCGCTGAATGCCGGTGTGGAATATGCCTTCGGTCCCAAATCCACATTCGATTTGTCCGGCAGCATACGCCCATGGAAACGCACGGAAGGATATGTCAACAAATATTGGCTCATACAACCGGAATACCGCTACTGGACTTGCCAGAAATTCAACGGCAGTTTTTGGGGAGCCTATCTCAACGGAGCGCAGTTCAACGTAGGAGGGAAAAAGATGCCTTTCGGACTCTTCCCCTGGCTGAAAGAGCACCGGTATGCAGGCTGGCTGGCAGGTGGAGGCATAAGCTACGGATATCACATCATGCTCAACCGCCACTGGAATATAGAAGTTTCCGTCGGTGTAGGGTATGAATATATCGACTATAAGAAATATAAATGCCCCGACGTGTGTGCCGAGCTACTGGAAAAAGGCCATTATCACTATTTCGGCCCCTCCAGAGCATCCCTGAGTATAGTTTACATATTTAACTAAAGAGCCATGAAATACTTATTCTATTTTATATCATTTATTTTTCCTGCGCTTTGCTCATCGGCGCAGCCGGCAGAACGGGACAGTTCGATTTACATCGCCTCCTCCCGGCTCTACCGGATGGGAGAAAGTCTGGTAGTGTCCATGCAAGTAGACATTACCAGACAGATTCCCTCCAACGAATCAGTCATACTGATTCCCCGGCTCAGCGACAGCCTGGACAACTTCATCCAGCTTCCCGCCATCTATGTGAACGGTCGTAAACAGCATATTTTCTTCCAGCGTGAAACCGGCAGACAGGAAAAAGACTATGAAGAGTTACGCCGCCGCAATGACCGCAAACAAAGCGTACACTACTTGCGCAGCATCCCCTTCACCCACTGGATGAAGCATGCCTCCTTGCATCTCATCGAAAAAGAATGCGGATGCGGAGTCCCCCATCATACAGACTCCACCTATCTGACCCGCCTGAACATCCTTCCCGATATCCATCCGCACGTAGCGTTCATCACTCCGCAGATGGAAGAAAGGAAAGTGCGCGAAGAAAGCGGACGTGCCTATCTGGACTTCCCGCTCAACGAAACAACCATCTATCCCGAATACAGAAACAATCCGGCCGAACTGGCAAAGATAAAGCGCAGTATCGACCTGATAAAAAACGATACCAATGTAGTCATTTCGCATATTGACATTCATGGATACGCCTCTCCCGAAGGTCCCTACTCCAACAACGAGCGTCTGGCGCGGGAACGGACCCGGACCTTGAAAGACTATGTATGCAGCCAATATGCTTTCAATGATACATTGTTCACCACCCATTACACTCCCGAAGACTGGGACGGATTTGTCAAGTTGCTGACCGACACCGTTATCACCCATCGCGAGGAACTGCTACATATTGCAGAAAGCAAAAGCAGCCCCGACGAGAAAGAACGGAAAATACGGAAACGTTATCCCGAAGAGTTTCGTTTCATCCTGCAACATTGGTTCCCCGGCCTCCGCCATTCAGACTACACCATCCACTATGTGGTACGTCCGTTTACGGTAGAGCAGGCCAAGCAGGTATTCCAAAGCAACCCCAAGAATCTGAGTATTGAAGAGATGTTCCGCATAGCCCGGACCTACCCTGCCGGCAGTCCGGAATACAATAAGATTTTCATGACGGCCGTTCTGCTTAATCCGGAACACCCCGTTGCCAATCTCAATGCAGCCTGCATCCTGCTCTCGCAGGGAGATACCAAAGGCGCCTCGCTCTATCTGGACAAAGCCGATGAGACTCCCGAAAAGACCCTTTTGCAAGGCATCATGCAAATGCTGAACGGGAATTATACCGAAGCGGAAACCCTGCTGCGCAAAGCAGAAGAAGCAGGACTGCCCCAAGCAGGCGAAAACCTGAAGATATTACATGAGATTTATTAATCACATTTTTTACTAAAACTATTTTACATTATGAACAAAAAATTATTATTATCCTTCGTTCTTGCAGCCGCAATGACAGGATGTATCAATGATTCAGATGTTCCCTCAGAAAACGGAGACAATCCCGCTCCCGAAGTCAAAGGAGGAAACATGGAGATTTCATTTGTAGTTCCCAACTCTTCCAACGGCAGCCGTGCCGCTTCTGCCGAAGATTCCGGAATCTATGACCAAGGTACCGCCGAAGAATACAAGGTGAGCAATGTAACCCTCTATCTGTTTGACTCTTCCAGCAAGAATCTGGTTACTACCATCAATGTAGCTCAAAGCGATCTGGGTGCAGGCACTTCCAGCGGAGAGAGCAACAAAGAAGGACAAACCATTGTCTATCCTTGCAACAAGGAAATCACAGTAAAACCGGGCAACTATGACATCCTTGCCGTAGCCAACGGTTCACAGACCTTCGAAATAGGTCAGGAATCCACATTATTGGGACAGATTGATGCCTCCACTTATGGAAACGGTATGATAACCAGCGTACCCGGAAGCGGTTTCATCATGTCCAACCGCGGCTCTGCCAATATGAACATCACCGTAGAGTCTCCCGAAGAAAGCGACACCAAAACACACGTCAGAATCAATCTGGAACGTGCCGTTGCCAAACTGATGGTCAGAAATGACAGCAAGGAAATCTACACGCTGAAGAATCCTGCCGGAGTGACTTACGCCACAATCCGTCTGAACAACTACAAATTCATCAACCTGGCAAACAAGTTCTACACCTTCCGCCATGTCGCTACACTGGATAACGCTCCCGAGACTCCGTCGGCTCCATCATCTTACAGCGTAGAAGCAGGAAACTTCGGTAACATCGCCGACAACAACGGTTACCTTATCGACCCCTATTTCTTCGACAAGACCGTAGCCGGAGCCACTACCGGTTTCACAGGCGGTTCATTCTACACCAACCACCTGTCAAAACAGACAGACAGCAACTGGTCGGGCCTGGCCGATGCAGGAAAGTACGTTTCCATGTACTGTCTTGAAAACTGTATGTTCCGTCCGGCACAGAACACAGTATACACCACCGGCATCATGCTGAAAGGTACATTTACCCCCGAAGCTTCACAGACCATCGGTGACAACGGTAATCCGGTAGAAGACCCGCTTGTGTTCGACAAACTGTATTATTTCAACTATAAGTTCTACACCACAGTGGCTGCCGTGGGTAAATATGGCGATGCCAATATTGATGGTTTGACAGAAGAATCCGATGATGCAGCACTGGCTGCCAAGCAGATTACCCGTTTCACCAAGAACGGAGGTAATTTCTCTACCTTCTACAATTACTGGATCAAACACCTTGACAACAACAACCCCACCGTCATGGGCGTCATGGAGTTCGGTATTGTACGCAACAACATCTACTCTGTCAACATAACCAGCATCAAGAACCTGGGTCCCGGCACCCCGGACACCAAACCCGACCCGGATGAAAACAAAGCATTCTTGGACGTAGAATTCGGAGTATATCCGTGGATTGTCCGTGACCAAGACGCCGACCTTGAATAAAACAGTCTCAAAATAGAAAAACAATGAGTAAAACTGCTACTATCCTCTTCGCCCTATGTACTCTTCTCTGTAGTGCATGCTCCTGGGTAGACGATGACCGGTCTGATTGTCCCACAGGCTGTTGGCTAAAGTTATCCTATACCTACAATATGCTGAATGTAGATGCCGTGACCACTCAGGTAAAAGATGTCACGCTATTTATTCTCGACCAGGAAGGCAACTATATAGCCCGGGAGGAAGTAGACAGTCTTACATTCCATCAAAATGAATGTACAATCCAAGTCCCCTCCCTGCCTCAGGGAGATTACACCTTTCTGGTCTGGGCAGGATTGGCGGACTCACTTTACCGGCACACTCCCACCTCACTGACATTATTGCGCAATGAGGCGGGAGAACAGTCCGGACGGCTTTCATCTCTATTCCACGGGCGGCTGGACAATGTGCATATCAGTGGCGAATATCAGTTTTTGGCTCTCTCTCTTACCAAAAACACAAATGTTCTGAGCTGCATATTGCAAAGTCAGTCGGCCGCTCCGCTGGAAAAAGATGATTTTCGCCTGGAGCTGACAGCCCGCAACGGATGCATGGATCACCGGAACACTCCGACAGACTCCGTTTTCACCTGTTATCTCCCCTTCATGCAAGAGAGCGCCAACTTGGAAGACATACAGGTAGTGCATGCCGGAATGAATACATTACGACTGATGGAAAATGATGACACCCGCTTACGTTTGATTTATCAGCCTAGCGGAGAAACGTTGTTCAACATTCCACTGACACAGTACTTACTTTTATCAAGCAATGTAGAGGCAGCAGCCATGTTCCCACAAGAGTATCTGGACAGACAAGACCGATATAATCTGATATTTTTCCTTGAGCCTACAAATAATCCGTCAAAGCCTTACATGTGCTTGCAAATGCAAGTAAACGGCTGGATAATACGCATAAACAATGCAGAATTAGACAAATAATTTTTCTAATTCAAACATTTCGATTTATATTCGATTCCGTTATGAGAATTACTTATTTTGTAAAATCTATAAAAAACGGAATCTCTATGAGAAAGAAGAAAAAATTCAACGAGTTTATAAACAAAACTATTGAAGAGCTGAAAGAAGAGAAGCGTTACAGCACGGCACACATCTATCAAAGTGCCTTAAACGCTTTCTGCGAATTCTGCGGATGCAAGGTTGTTTACTTCCACCAACTCAACAGAAGCACGCTGAAAGAATTTGAGACCTACCTGCGCAACAAGCAACTGAGCTGGAACACAGTCTCCACCTATATGAGAACGCTGCGCGGAGCTTACAACAAGGCAGTGGACCAAAGAATAACAGCAGAAAACTCCCGCTTGTTCAATCACGTCTACACCGGAGTGAAAAACAACATCAAACGTGCGCTGGAAGTGGAGGAGATAAACAAGCTGCTGAATGAAATTCCCTTGAAGAAATTATCGAAAGAGCTGATACAGTGCAGAGTGTGGGCAAACCTGATGTTCCGGCTGCACGGAATACCTTTTGTCGATTTAGCCCATCTACATAAAAGCGACCTGAAAGGCAATATACTTTCCTACCGCCGGCATAAGACAGGCAGACAAATGATAGTGGAAGTGTCGGAAACCACAATGACACTGATAAACAAGTATCAGAATACCAATCAGAACTCTCCCTACCTTTTCCCTATCCTCAGCGGAAGCAAAACCGGAGAAGAGCTGTATACAGAGTACCAACAGGCACTACGAACCATGAATTATAATTTAGACAGGCTGGCGAAAAAATGCGGCGTATCAGCCAAAGTCAGTTCATACACCCTGCGCCACACCTGGGCCACCCTTGCCAAATATTGTAATTTCTCCGAACAACTAATATGTGAAGCCCTTGGTCATTCGTCAGTAAAAGTGACAGAGATATATTTAAAAGGATTTAAGAACGAGGTTATAAAAAAAGCGAATGACGCAATCATGTCATACATTTCAAAAAACAGCAGGAAAAGGGTATAAAAAAATATTAGGAAGATAACTGCCATTACCTCCCTAATATATAACTGACCGGCTTATGCTTACTTCCCGACCGGTCACAAAAATTAATACAAACTACAGTTTACTCACCACCACCTGTGTGCTCACGATTGGAAGTAGCAACCTCAATTGATACATTACCATGGCGTGTACCTGAAGCCGACTTACCGAGTGCACTTGCCGATACACCCCATTCTTCCTGCACACCACTGATTTCCAACATAGTACCTACCGGCAATGTAACATTGATAGGATAAGAGCCGTTGAGTGTAGTCGCCGTTGCACCGAAACGCTGTGCCAACTCTTCTATCAAAAGAGCAGTCAGTTTGTCTGCATTACCTTCAGTGCTGATTTCAGTACCTGCCTTATAGGTATAAGCAGCCTCACCCACAGACATATCCTTAGAACCATACAGGTTGTCCCATTTGCTTTGTTCAAACTCTACAGCTTTCGTACTCTTCTTCTCAGAGAATTCCACACCGAGGAACAGACCATAAGAAGCGAACTCACTTGCAGCAACGATTACATGGCTGTCTTCGACACGGCTGTCCGCCTTCACCCATTCACCGTTCTTATACTGCTTGACTTCCACCTTACCTGCCAGTTCGGTATCCAGTTCGAAACTCAGCTCGATAGCCTTTTTCAAAGAAACACCCTCCTTGTTACAAGAAAGAACGGCACCGACCAACATGGTCTCATCGGTAGCACGCGCAGCACGTGCCACTACATCTTCCTCCTTATAAAGCGGAGAGATGATAACCTTCACATCTGCATCTGTATCCACGGCACCGGCAGCGATTTCAGCCTTCACTTCCACCTTGGCTTCCTCATTGCCTTTCAATGTTTCCGTTTCCACTTTTCCCTCACTTGGTGCATCAGCCGATACACTCACTTCCTTCTTCACGTCAGAAGCAAGTGCCGCATTCCACACCAGATTCTGAGTCTTCTTCACATCCGCAACAGTCAATGTTCCTGTATGTGACAACTTACCTTCGGCTTCCGCTTTCAGTTGGTAAGTACCCGCCTTGACATCCTTAAACAGATAAACACCGTTGGCATCGGTCGTGGCAGAATTACCCTCTCCCAATGAAACCTTCGCACCCGAGATTCCCTCACCGTTCAGACTTGTGATAACTCCGGTCAACGTATTGGAAGCAACCTCAACCACAGGCGGAGTCACATGGTCATAATCAGGATCATCGTCACTACAACCGGCAACCCCCATGGTCAAACCGGCAATCAGAAGCATATAAGCTCCTCTTCTTACAAAATTGTACATAGTAAAATAATTAAATTTAAAAATTATGTTTAGTTATATCATTTACAACAGATTGATGCAAAAGCACACCCCTCCGGAAAAATATTTGCCGTTTTGCAGCGAAGACTGTACCAGCAAGTGCTTCCACAATTTCCAGTCAAAGCCCACGTTCACATCATCGCCCGTATACTCCGCTATCAACCGGAAATTCTTCTGAAACGAAGGGCTGAACGTAATACCGCCCACCGGTCCGTTCCATTTCGAGTTCAGACTCCACCGCCAGTGCCGGTAAGCCATGTGCACACCCAGCACATTCCCTTTCAGCCGGAAATGCTTGGACAATGCCACATAATAATTGGAAAAATAGCTGTTTACCACACGCGATACATCCGTCTCATGCTGCGTTTTCAGCCAGTTTACACGGAAATCCAGGTCATTGACCCCTATCGCCACACTCGGCCACCACTTACCCGGCTTCTCACGAACCGGCTGTAGCTTGAGCGAAAAATAACGGTCCTTGCGGTGCAGCCCCGGATGTTCCTTATCTTCCACACCGTCAACAATCTTCGTCGATTTCAAAAGCGTACAAGTATACGCAATCTCCATCCACCTGAACGGCGTGATACTCAGGTAATAACTCATCGTATGATATTTATCGCCTTTATACGTCAGCACATTCGGAGTAAACTCCCGATTCAGGAAATGCACCCCTGCGCGTGCCTCCCCCTCTTCACCCATGTCCGCCGAAGGAACATGTATCAAACCGCTCATGCCCGTATACTGCTGTGCCACGGCCGGCACCGAAAACAGCAATGCCATGAAGCACCCCATTATATATCTCATTTTCATTCAGTGCCTCCTTTCTGCCGAACAGTAAAATCAGGCGTCATGCCATTCGCACCCCAGTCCGACTGGCTGCGGTCAAACCATCCTTCCCGTTCATTCTCTTCGGGGTCGGTCGTATACATTTTACCCGCATAAGCATCCGCCTCCTGATTATACGTCAAGCGGAAATTGGATGCCGGGCGGAAACGTACCCTCCTGTTACTCCGTTTATAAGGAGGAATCATCATAACCACCTTAAAACCGAAATTCTCTTTTCCTTTATCGGTATATTGGGCAAACACCCCCACCGTGCAATGCCGGAAATGCCTCATCGCTTCTCCCTGCACACCGCAGTCTTCATACAGAAAACGGCCGCCGCGCACCCGGAATTCCGTATTCACCCCATTCAGATAAGCACGTACCCCGGCAAGAGCCGTCAAACGCTCCATCGGACTACATTCCCATCCTGCCGCCATGGAACAAAAACCCGTCCATCCCGCCTGTGCGTCCAAGGCAAGCCAGTCCGTAGCCGCATACATCCACTTCACATCCAGTCCGTAGCGTTCCATCGCAAACAGTCCTCCGCTCACTTTCAGAAAATGCTTCCGGTGCCAGTCCCATTCCTTGCTAAGCACAGCCATGTTCAGACGGACTTTCTTATAACGATCGCCATAATCATTATAAACAGGCACAATGACCTGTCCCGCCAACTGCCAGCGGTTTCCCATATACCACTTCACTCCGGGTGTCAGGTTCACCAGCACCTCATATACCTTATTGTGAAAAATATCACGATAATGCAATTCGGCTCCCATAAACACATCCACCCGCGTGTTCTCTGCCGATTGCGCCCTTCCGGTACAAACAAACAATACCGACAGGCATAACGGCAAAAAACATCGATACCCAATTCTACTTATCCAAAACTTCATACACCGAATGTTTACTCTTGAACTCGGGAACCATTTCCTTCATACGTTTTACAATCTCCATATCATCCTCTTCCACACTGGAAGCCACCAGCTCATCCACCTGCCGGCACACATCGGCATAATCATACTCACGCACCTGCGCAATCTTGATTTTAGGATGAAAAGTAGGCTTGGTCGTCTCTTCTTCATTCAATACCTCCTCATACAGTTTCTCACCGTCGCGCAATCCTGTAAACTTAATCTCCACATTCTTGGCTCCGCTTAACTGAATCATACGCCGGGCAAGATCCACAATCTTCACCGGCTTACCCATATCAAACACGAAAATCTCACCGCCATTGCCCATCGTTCCCGCCTCAAGCACCAGCTTACAAGCTTCGGGAATCAACATAAAGAAACGGATAATATCGGGATGCGTCACCGTTATCGGTCCGCCCTGCTTGATTTGTTCCTTAAACAGCGGAATAACCGAACCGTTCGAGCCCAGCACATTACCGAAACGCGTAGTGACAAACTGAGTGACTCCCTCCACTTTGCCATCCTTCTCCGCCTTATCCAGACTCTGCACATAAATTTCGCAGATACGCTTGGAGCACCCCATCACATTGGTGGGATTCACCGCCTTGTCCGTAGACACCATCACAAACTTCTTTGCCCGATACTTCACAGCCAAGTCTGCAATGATACGCGTACCCTCCACATTATTACGCACACTCTCTCCCGGATTATTCTCCATCATAGGCACATGCTTATACGCCGCCGCATGAAACACATAATCGGGACGATATATACCGAAAATCTCCTCCATGCGTTCCTTCATGCAAATATCACTCACGATGGTTTCCGCCTCGATGTCGGGCCGTTTGCGTGCCATCATCAGACGCACATCATGCAAAGGCGTCTCCGCCTGATCTATCAGAATAAGCTTTTGCGGAGTAAATTTGGCAATCTGGCGCACCATCTCGCTTCCGATGCTGCCGGCAGCTCCCGTTATCAGAATACTCTTTCCGGTAAGCAATTCCTCCACCGCTTTCAAGTCGATTTCTATCTTGTCGCGAGGCAGCAAATCTTCAATATCCACCTCCTTAAGCTGACGATGGTCAAGATCACTCTTACCGTCCCACTCCTGCGCGGCAGAAATCATATAGATTCGTATACCTGCCTTTATCAGCCTCTCCACCATTTCGGGGTTATTCCGAATCGCCTCATTCTTCAAGGGAGAAACCAGCAAAGTATGCACTCCGAAGTCCTCCATCTTCTCCACCAAATGCTCATCGTTGGAATAAACCCGCTTCCCCATCAGGAAGCGGCCCTGCATATCCTGCCTGTCCGAAACGAAACCGCTCACGACATATCGGGAGTCAACCTGGTTGCGGATACTCTTCGCCAGTCCCACTCCGCCGGCTTTCACCCCGTAGATAAACACACGTTTTCCGCGTCGTCTGTTAAAAGTAGAGTCATACAGATATTTCACAAAAACCCGCACGCTCCACATCATCAGAACAGCCAGCAATGCGGCAATTCCGATATCCTTCATACCGACTGCCATCAACCAACAATCCTCATTCAGCAGATACCTGACGCCTATAATCATCAGCAAGCCCGTAATCATGGCAAAACCCATCCGCTGCAAATCGATAAACGAAGAATAACGAATCACCCCCGAATACGTATGAAACATCCGAAAGCTCACAACATAGAACAACAAATAAAAGCAGAAAGCCCCTGTCAGTTGTACAAAGTTCTGCAAAAAAGAAAGTGTTCCGTTATTCAAAGCATAAACCAACACATCCGCGCCCAGCACTATCAGGCAATCCAAAACGAATATACACCAATACGGCAGTGCATCTTTCGAAAAATACCAGTTTGATAATTTCCAAATCATATCCAAATACCGATAATAATCCATTATCCTTTTATACAATCCTTTATTGTCTGCACAATGTATGCCACATCCTCGTCACTTACACAAGGGCCCGCAGGAAGACACAGTCCGGTCCTGAAGATTTCCTCTTCCACCCCGTTGGTATAAACAGGCGCATCCGCATACACCGGCTGCTTGTGCATCGGCTTCCACACAGGTCGTACTTCAATCTTTCCGGCGAGCATGAAAACACGCATTGCTTCCACATTCTCATTAGGCTGGCAATCCGTGGTGGCACTGTCCACCGCCTTAATCACCCCGGCAGCTCCTCCCACCGCAGTCTTGACCACTTCCTTATACGCATTCTCCTGACCGACAATCTTCACATCAGGATTGATGGTAGCCGTACACAGCCAGAAGTTGGCATCATAACGCGCATCCTCAGGCTGCTTATGCATACGGATGCCCTTCACATCCTTCAACAGTTCTTCATACAAAGCCTGCACATGCTTATGATGAGCAATGTGCGCCTCCGCCACGGTCATCTGTCCGCGACCGATACCGGCACAAATATTACTCATACGATAATTGTAGCCGATTGCCGTATGCTGATAATAAGGATAAGCATCGCGTGCCTGAGTAGCATACCACATAATGGTATTTTTATCTTCGGCATTCCGGCAAATCAAAGCACCGCCGCCCGAAGTGGTAATCATCTTATTGCCGTTGAATGACAACACGCCAAACTTGCCGAAAGTGCCCAGCACCCTGCCGTCGAACTTGGAACCGAACCCTTCCGCCGCATCCTCCACCACAGGAATGTCATAGCGGTTTGCAATCTCCATAATTCTCTCACAGTCGTATGGCATACCATAGAGCGCCACCGGAACAATCGCCTTGGGCTTCTTTCCCGTTTTCTCCATACGGTCTTTGATAGCTTCCTCCAGCAACACCGGGTCCATATTCCACGTATCTTTTTCAGAGCCGACAAACACAGGCTTTGCACCCAGATAAGTAACCGGATGCGACGAAGCACAAAAGGTAAAGCTTTGTACCAAAACTTCATCACCCGCCTGAACGCCACAGCCAATCAATGCAAGATGCACCGCTGCCGTTCCCGCCGAAAGTGCGACAACTTCATTCTTTCCTCCGACAAAGTTCTTGAGGTCTTCCTCAAAAGCATTTACATTGGGACCCAAAGGCACTACCCAGTTGGTATCGAATGCTTCCTTCACATATTTCTGCTCTATTCCATCTTCACTCATGTGAGCAAGACAGAGGTAAATTGTTTTTTCAGGAATGTAACTCATAATTTTTATTTAATCTATTTATATAATAGTTTACCATACTTTTTCCAATAATAGCAGAATTACTAATGAACACTCCTATTATATCGTGAGGGAAAAAGAATAGACATTACAGTATAGAGAAATCATCATTAACCAAGTCCGATTTCTTTCGTATCACCACATCATCATACATCAACATCAGTACATCTTCATCATACTGTCCTATCTGCGAGTTATTTTCTATCCCATTCATATTGTTCCAGATCAGAGGGAAGAAATCGACACCCGCACCATATGCATGCAGATAGGCACCACCGAAACGCGGATTCACTTCTGATAAATAATACTGACCGTCTTTTATGAAAAAGTCCATATCAAGCGGACCACAGAATTTGAACACCGATGCTATTTTCTCAATAAAAGCAAACAATTTCTGGTCTTTATAGGAAATTGTCTTACTTGCTCCACCAATGCGGGTTTCAATCTTACGTTTAGAAAAAGCTGCGACAGCTTTATGACTGATAGCATCTACATACACATCTGCATCACAATCTCCCCCGGTCATCAGTTCCTGAATGATATAATCATGTTCACCGGAAAACCAATCAGCCTCAGCTTGCTCCATTGTATTCACTTTATGAGCCCCTACACTGCCACTGCCACACACGGGTTTCATAAACACAGGAAAAGAGATTTTACCCTCATCCACCCCCTTCTTAAACTCATCAAAATCATGATAAGTCAGTGGAGTAGGAATACCTTTCTCTGTAAGATATTTAAACATTTCATACTTATCAAAACAGCAACGGGCAGTAATCTCGTCAGCAGGACAAAGAGGCAGTACACCCTCCTTCAGAAATCTCTCACGGTTTGCAGAGAGAATCTCAATCTCGGGATCAATGAGCGTGGTTATAGCCTTTACATTGGCTTTTTTACAGATGTCGATTACCGTGTCAACATACTCGAGAGCATTAATGCGCGGAACAACATATTCATTTGTCGCAAAATAAAGTGCGGGGGCTGTTGCATTATTATCGGTTGCATTGATATCACATTTTGAGCCGATTGATTCTTGTGCATTACGAAGCAAGCGACCACGCCGCCCTGCACTACAAAACAAAATACTAGGTTTCATTGAATTTATATATTTGATTTTTGCATATATTCTTTTGCTGTCCATTTATCACGAATCAGCTTCATACCATCGGAAGAAAGTGAATACACCCTTGGGAAATAGTTGATAAACATCGGTGTCAGCGTTAAGGTATAGGCACCCACATTCTTATATTCAATCATATCGCCTACACACAGCTCCGGTTGGTTTTCCAATCGGAACAATTGGTCGTACTCCAAGCAGGTCGCACCCGCCACTATTTGTAACGGCACAACTTCCGCTTCCTCTTTTTCCCTGTGTATTTCTGTCATATACCGTTCTTTTCGAAAAAAAGGATCTACATCATTGCGACTGCCATCTGTCGTAAGTAGAATACAATCGGGCAAATGCTTTGTGTCAATTACCCTCGAATAATAGCTGAAAGCAGCAGCAGTCAGCGCATTACCCGGCTCTACGATAATAGTCAGTTTCTCCAATCCTTGCTTCTGTAGAGATTCATAGATAGCTTCTGCGTACTCATCGAAGGTGGGAGCATTGTGAAAAATACCATAATAGCCACCGCCTACATCAAGATAATCAAGCTCCAATTGATACTTCTTGATTACACTTGCAGCATAGGCAACAATGTTTTGATAAAATCGGACACTTCTGCTATGACTGGTTCGATGAATATGCAATCCTGCCAATCTTACCTGAGGAATACTTCTTATTGCTTCAAGAGCATTAGAAAACTCTTCCGTTACATCATTAAAACCAAAACGACTAAAATCATTCTCACCTTCAGCATCTTCAGGGGAAATATCCGAAATATTCACACTGAGCCGGATACCAACCTTATAATGTCCATCAGCCGGCAGTTCCTTCAGCCAAGCTATTTCTCGATGAGTTTCAACATTAACCACCGCACCGTTCATTACAGCTTCAAGAAACCGGGATTTCGATTTCATCGGTCCATTAAAGATAATCTCTTTCATCCCATAGCCGCACGCCAAAGCAAGTTCCAATTCATCATCCGAAACGACCTCAGCAAAGCAACCGAAATCCTTTGCCTTCGCTACAGCATACGGCAGAGAATTTGTCTTTACTGAATAACTAATAATATGATGAAGAAAATGATGGCTCAATGCTGCGTCAAACTCATGAACTCCCTGCTTAAATTCTTGTTCATTTAGGACGAAACAAGGGGATTGTATTCTTAGCAAATTTAAACCTTCAGACATTAGTATATTGTTTTAACGATATTTTTTAGGAGCATATTTAGTCATAGCTGTAGGGTCATAATTAAGATAACGTCCTTGATTCATAGTATCTATTATCGTCATTTCCTCGGTTGTCAGTTCAAAATCAAAGACAGATATATTCTCTTTCATGTGTTGAGAATACCATGTTTTGGGAATCACAATGATATTCTGCTGTATCAGCCATCTAAGGACAACTTGAACAATAGACTTATTGTACTTCTGCGCAATAGGTTTAATCAGTTCACTTTCTGTTATTTCCTTACGAGGTTCGTTAGATCTAAAGTGGCTGAAGGTAGACATTGCCTCAACAGCTACACCATTATCTTGACAGTATTTTATCAGTTCCTTTTGGGTATTTAAGGGGCTGATTTCAAACTGATTTACAGCAGGAACAACATCTGAAACTTCATGCAGAGCCTTAAGATGACAAGGCAAAAATGAACTAACACCAATTGCCCTTATTCTTCCCTGCTTGTAGAAGTCCGTCAGAACCTCATACATTTCCATGAAGTTATGGTATGGATGATGAATTAGGAACAAATCTATATAATCCATTCGCAGATTATCAAAAGACTCCTGAACAGCCTTCTTTATTGACTTAAAATTACGCCAATTCTTCAGTCTATCAATACCATAATGATAACCCCAAAAATAGAGAGAGTCCAAATTAATCTTTGTCGTAATAAAAACATCTTCTCTTTTGACATTATAATCGCGCAACCAATCGGCAATAACAGATTCATTACCATATTTCCAAGCAGTATCAAACTGTCTGTATCCCAATTGATATGCCTCATTTAATACTCGAGGAAGAATTTTATTATCTATGCGATAGGTACCAAAACCAACTTGTGGCATTTGCACGCCATTATTTAATTCTATATATTTCATTGTTAGATAAGATTAAAGCCAATTACCTAAGAAGTCTGTAAATCTAAGATTGCTGTAGTATTTTTGAGCGTAAGCTAACACTTCGTCTGCTCTACCATTAAAGATAGAACGTCCGGATGATAGCTGTTCTGAAACAAGTCCAGGCCATCCTAAATTTACCTCAATAAAAACCGGAGTATTCGTTTCAGACAGTGCAAAATCCCATGCGGCATGACCTATCATTGGTAAATACCGCCGATGTGCCCTTATTGCGTAATCAACAATCATGGACGTTTCCGGAATAACAATGTCGCAATAGGAAACTCCAAAAGGAGATTTATCATAATTATTTAAAGATGCATCTATTGCCCGACCTATAAAAGTTCCATCGTTATTGACACCACAGCAAACTCCGCCCAAACCAAAATTATCTACAATCGAATTATTACGACCGTGACGAAACATAATGTTCTCTACAGTAATCTTACCATTAAGATTCAGCGTATTAATTCTAAATGTATTCAAGGAAGTCTTATTAAATTGAGCTGTCAGTTTACTCTGCTCCAATACTTCTTGACAGATATAAGAATGCCCATAATCTTTCAAGATCTTGGAAATATCCTCCATGGAGCAACTATAAGGAGAAATTATTTTTATGCCATCTCCGCCACAGCTTCCACTCGTTGGTTTGATAATTAGTTTGTCGACTGATTTAATAATATTCAGAGCTTCTTTCTCGGATAATATATTTTGTTCACTATCATATAAAACTCCTCTTATTCTATTTATCAACACTTTAGGTTGCCTTAATTCTGTAAATAATATTGGATATATATTCTTTACATGCAAGCTTTGAGAGTAACATAAAGGGTTCAATACTCGCAATATAAACCTTGTATAAAGATCATCCGGCACTAAATCCGCACTAAAGAAACCTGCCTTTTTATAGAATTTCCAATAACTCCAATTTATAGGGTAACCTTTCCAAAATGTACTAACAGCTTCTTTCTCGGATGCAGTCAATTCTGGCAATTCCATACCTTTTGACTTACTATACAACTCAGCTCGAGTTGCAGCCTCTCCCATACGTTTCGAGAGAATCTGATGCAAAGCGTCCTTTGACTTATATATAAAGCTATGTATCATATCTACAAATACTTTTTAAGATTACCATACCAACCAATTTCCCCGAAATACTCCATACTCACATATCCCGGATTATGATTACCTTCAATTAACTCCACTCCATCCTTTGTAATCGCAATATCCCAACCAACGAAACGACATAATGGAAGTTGTTTCGATGCTTCTGTTATACAGAAGACTACCTTATCCCAATAAGGAATATTAAATCCCGGCATTACTTTATCTGACAATGGATGATATATACACTGTAGTTTATTATCATGGAAGCCCAAGGATGAAATAATACCAGTCTCAATATCTATCGGATATTCGACACCACCCGCATTATAATTATCTACAACAGAGTCTCCAATACCTACTCTTAATACAGCTTTAAAAAGATGTACATTACCTTCCTTATCCAATAAAGAATTAACGCGAATCGTATTTACCGACACATTCGAGAAAAATAAAGCAGGATGCTGTACTAAGCACTCTTCAATCAATAAATCTTGTTTTAAAATTCTTCATAGACCTGATTACATTCTTCCTCTGTATGCTTTAAATCTAAGGCATATATTCCCTTACCTTCGCATTTGTCTAAGGGCTTTACAATCAATCTATCACAGTGATTATACAAATTTTCAAACTGGTTACGACTCATTTCGGTTGAATGAAGCCATTTACGACTGATCCATTTTGAGAATTTCCGATTAAATTCAGTTTTATTATTCAGCAATTTCACCTCTTCGGGCTTATTGCATATACGGATGAATTCACATAAACGACGATAAGTCATTATCCGCTTACGAACATTTCTCCTATACATATAGAATCTCCCATCTACATAATGATCTATTAAACAGCCATGACTCACAAATGCACTTATATAATCAAACCATATTGAGAAATATCCCTCCCTATTAGCTTTTGCTAACTCTTTTATTCTTCTATTACACTTGGACAAATAATTGAATACTTGTTTTGCTCTCATTGTTAGTATTATTTAGTTATCACCATTAAATTCCGGAATTGTCACCTGCTGGTTTTCATCGTTAACATTCTGACCATCAGATTTGATATCCTCTTTCAAAAGCACTTTCTTAATAGTAGTAAAGATTACCACCAAATCTGTTTTCAGACTTATATGATCCACATACCACACATCCAATTCAAACTTCTTTGTCCATGACAAATTATTACGTCCGTGGCACTGCGCCCAACCGGAAATGCCGGGACGAACATCGTGACGACGCATCTGCTCTTTACTGTAAAGAGGGAGATATTTTACCAACAACGGACGTGGACCAATCAATGCCATGTCGCCTTTCAGCACATTGAACAGCTGTGGAAGCTCATCGATAGAAGTATTACGTACAAACCGACCAAATTTCGTGATACGCTGCACATCCGGAAGAAGTCTGCCCGATGCATCCTTGCGCTCGTTCATCGTCTTGAATTTTATAATCTTAAATATCTTTCCATGCAAACCGGGACGTTCCTGTAAGAAAAATGCTCCGGCTCCCTCATTGAAAACATAAAGAAGAATGGTGATTACCAACAAGACAGGACTAATGGCCAAAAGAACCATCAATGCTATCGAAAAATCTATAATACGTTTAAAAAAATGCGCATACATCTCATCTATTTTTTACAGTTCTTGGGATAATCGGTCTTTACACCCCACAATTGAGCCATAGGCTCCTCTTCCATTTCTTTCTTAAAGTCGCGAAGTTGGTCAATATAGCTGAACTCTGGCTTATAATCAAGTTCGCTGAACGTTTTGCTCACATCGAAAGCATTCTCCAAAGGGTCGGATTTCTCAGGGCAATAAATCATCTGGGAAGGTTTGTCTTTGGGAGAAAATACCTCGATGATACCCTTTATCTGTTCCTCAAGCGATACCTGCCATCCATTACCCACATTGTACATACCGCCTTCAAGCGGAGATGACACACACTTTTCTACCACCCGTACAAAGTCTTTGATATAAACCATCTCTTTGGCCTTTTTGCAGTTTCCCCACACTTCAATCGGAAGACTTTTTGAAGCCCTGTCCATAAGCATACGATAGGGCATTAGATGAAACTGGAAATCACGATAGTGGTAAGCGTTGGGATGATACTGATAGATGGTGAAAAAACGCAATATGAAACGGCTGAATCCATACTCGGCATGATAATGCTCGATGAGATCCACCGCTGCATTTTTAGCAATAGTATATACACTATGATCACCGGTAAGCGGAAAATGACGAGGAGCATCCACCGGTATCACAGAACCATTATTATGATATTTGCACATATCCGAAGGTGTTTGCGGAAAAATGATTTTCTTGCAACCACACGAACGCATATATTCGAGTACATTAAGCGTTCCAATGGTGATTGATTTCACTAATCCGGCTGCATCGAAAGAGTAACGAGAAGGCAATTCTCCCGCGAAATGAGCCACACAATCAATGTGTTCTGAAGGCAATTGCTTAAACTCTTCCGGATTCATTATATCCACCGAATAATATTTCATACCTTTTGAAGCGAAAAAGCCATTATCATTCTTACGATGACCCACAGCAATTACGTCATATCCTACAGCTTTCAGGTGGAGCGCAACATAAGCACCCAAGTTACCAGTCGCTCCAAAAACTATTACTGTTTTCATTCTTTAATATGTTATTTATTATTTTTATACCACACAAGGTGACTAAAACCAATATCGAACAAATGACAGCCGGCACACAATACAATAACAAAATCAAGCCAACGCTTTAAATACTTACGATACATGGTCTTTCTTCTTTTTTATCTACTTTTATCTACCGTTTTTAACTCCCATTCATTCTCCATTACCACATTCCACCATTCACGTTTCACCGCTTCCATCTGAGTCTCCACACCGCAATCACGGCAGTTGATAATCAGAAAATGAATAATAACAGCATAAAAACTCAAATCATCAGTTTACCTTTAAGAGTCCTGTAGTAACAAGAGGGACTCATACGAACGTCTTTACAAACCTCTGAATTACGCAATCCGGCAGCTTTAACAAGCACTTTGATGCTTGCTGCCAACTTCTCTGTATCGAACTGTCTGTTCTTCATCTTACTTTCTTTTATTAATTGTTAATTATATACAACAAACGTGTCTTTACTTCTCCCTAGCGGGAAGTAATACCAACTTATTCTTTCCTAACTTCGCAAGAATTAACTTAAAACAATATCTCTTATGGCTATAAAAGCACTGAAACAAAACGTATCCATCCGTGAAATACAGAAAATGATTCACCAATGGAAGGCATGGGGAGTCAGCGACTCTGCCTGTCTGAAATTACTGGATCTCTATCTGGGTATGCCCCATTTCATGAATGAAGATGGAGTATACCCCATCAACAACCTCTATCAAATTTGTCTGGCACTAAAAACCATACATACTTCGGACATATTGGAATACATCAAAAAATGCAAATCATTCGAACTGGTATGGAATGAAAACCGAACTGAGATTCTCGCATTCTTCACTCCCTTATGGCATCATCAATCGACGAATTCTATTTCTGCTCCGGTTTCTCCGGCGGTTTCTCCCGCAGTTTCTCCCGCAGAAACAAATTCAAAAACTAATATTAATATATTATATAATATAAATAATAATATATCTCCTTCGGAGAATTCTTCTGAAAATCCTGCCGGAACGCCTCACGGCGATGAAGCTCCAAAAGCTTCTTCATCTGCCAAAGAGTTCTTTCACAAACTCAATGCCACTCCTGAAGAGAAGCAGGCAGTACTGGTGCCGATTATCGACCGTATCGTTGCCGGTTACCGCTACACCCGACCGCGCGCACTGGATGCGCTGGTCGTTCTGGTGAACGAATTCCTGATTCCTCACTTCGATGCCCAGTCCAATTTTGCCAAAACACCGCACAACGGACGCATCATCTGGCTGCAAAACCTTATCAAGACCCGCCACGGGGAGAACCTGATACAGCAAGCCACACAAAAACTGGGCGAAACACTGCTGAAGGAACTGGAAGAACAACGCAAAAAACTCCGTGAATTCCGTCCCGTCTCGCCATTCGAATGGAAGGATGCCGACAAAGATATCCGATACTATGACGACCCCATAGACGGAAAAGTGGAAATACCGGCGGATGCACCGCCACGGTCCTCCGATGAAGCCATCTGGAACGTCCTCTCACAAAAATGGGTGGACATCGACGGTCAACACTCCGGGTCCTGAAGCAGTTCCCTGTCAACCATGATTTTTTATTTTTTACATTCTAATTTTAAAATTGATATGAAGCCTTATTATTCTCTTTCAGACTTCCCCGACCGCAAAAGCGCGGGAAAGAATTTTGTTGCCGTATGCCCCAAATGCGGAACACCCCATCTGTCCATCTCCAAAGCAAAAGGTGTGTACCACTGCTTCTACGCAGGATGTAACTTCAACGGCATACTGACCGACTTCTGCAAGGCAGACCGCCCCATGTTTCCGCAATATGCCGCGGGAGCTGCCGGATATGCCCCGACCCGCAGCGGCAACAGATACAAGACCGCCCGAAACGACGCTCAAAGCACGTTGGGCGAAGTGCCCATGCTGCCCTCGGACTACAAGCCCCTGACCGCCGAAGTAATGCAGAAAATCAAACCCCTCACCGACTCGCCCGACTGTACCGACCCCGACCAGCTCGCCGCGCGCCGCTACCTCCTGGACCAAGGCATCTCCCTCGCCACCGCCATCACAGCCCGGATAGGCTGCCTGCGCCATTACTGCATCACCAAGGACAGCGAGAACAAGAGCGAACAGGCATCCAACGTGTTCCCCTGCATCGCCTACGTGAACTATGTGGACGGACACCCCGTCAACGCCAAGTACCGCTCGTGCAGTCCATCGCCCTCGGCCAGGCAGGAAGAGGGAAAACCCACCGCCTACAGCAAGTTCTGGGGACAGGACTCACCCACCACGCCTTGCGCCCCTTACAACATCGACTGCCTCAATCCGCTGCTCGTGGAGGAAGAAACCATTCCGCGGGTCATCGTGGTGGAAGGCGAAAAAGACACGCTGGTGCTGGCAGAAGCCGGCTACCGATATGTCATCAGCGTACCGTCGGGAGCCGCAAGCGACTTGGGCAAATCCTTCGAAGCGTTTCTCCCATGGCTGGAACAGGTGGACCACATCGTGGTCTGCGGTGACACCGACCTGCCCGGCCGCATACTCACCAAGCGGCTGTCGGACTACTTCAACGCCCGCTGCCTCTTCGTCACCCTGCCCGGCGGATGCAAGGACATAGGCGACGTGATGCTGCAATACGGCATCGAAGTGGTGCGCAGTGTCATCGATGGAGCAAGCGTACGCCACACCACCGATATCATCACCGTGGCGGAGCGAAGGGATGAAGTCATCCGTGTGCTCCACGGCGAATACGACCACGGTTACAGCGTGGGCTACGGCCCGCTGACCGACCGCATCTTCCATCCCACCGACATCGGCGGGCTCATCATCGTAACCGGCATGCCCAACAGCGGCAAGACCGATTTTCTAAACGACCTGACCTGCCGCATCATGCAGCAGACCGACCGGTTTGTATGCTATCTTTCCTTTGAGGTTCCCGACAAGAACAAGCACATCGCCCGGCTGGTGAGCCTGATGCTGGGCAAAGCCAACACCACCGCCTATACCGACGGACAACTGACGCCCTATCTTGACTTTCTGGATACCCACATGATTCATCTGGATATGCACGAAGTACCGCCCACGCCCGAAAACATCCTGAACCGTGCCGACCGGGTGCGCCGCACACATCCGTTGAAATATCTGGTGGTAGACCCCTATCTTTTCATCGAAACACAAAGCGGCAACGGCGAAACCGAAACGCAAAGCATCAAGGCGATGCTCACCAAGTTTCAGACATGGGGACGTGTAAACCACATCTGGGTGGTCATCGTGGCGCATCCGCGCGGACTGAAGACCGTGAACGGCCGGAACGAACTGGAAGCCATCAATATGTACACCATATCGGGCAGTGCGAACTGGGCAAACCTGGCAGATTTCATTCTCACCGTCTCGCGTATATCGGAGCCCGACCGCGCCTTTACGCGCATAGACATGCTGAAGGTACGCGACCAGGAGCTTTGCCGCACAGGAACCGTGTATTACACCCGCCGTCCCTGCGGACGCTATGAAGAGCACGAAAGCGAAGAGGAATGCCGCGCGGAATAAAGGCCGTCCACACGAACGTATGCATCGCCTCATGCGAACGTATGTGTGGGGCTGCGCATATATATGTGTGAGGCTGCACGTATATACGTGTAAGCTCATGCATACGTCCGCGTTGCCAACATACGGAAAACCGACATGCGGACAGACACCGGGTCTGTCCCTACGGCCTTCCCAAATACCGGAAAATCAGCTCCACCTGTACCGAATTGAACATCCGCTGCCGGTCGGTATACCCCGAATCCGCCAAAGCACGGTAAAGCACCTTGTGGTGATGCACCCATGACGACAGACGGTTAAGTGCAGCCACCGGAGTGATATCGGGAGCGTATGCCACCGCCAAGTCTCGTTTGTAATAAGGTTTCACCGGCCATCCTTCCCTCTCGTCTTCTCTCTGATTCATATCATTTTTCTATTTGATTAATAGAACAAATGTAATGAAAATCAACCGTATAGCCAACTATATAAAGTGCTTTAATTCATCTTAATTCATACTCTGTCATACTTTGCCACAGCACTTCACAGGCATTCATAGCTTTTCATTTTTCCGTTCCTCCGCAATGCTATCTTTGTCATGTTCAATTAATATTAATCTTTAAAAAACAGTAACATTATGGCATTAAATTACAGTGTTTCATTACGCCCCAATCCGTTGGAAAGGGAAGCATCTCCAAAGGCTTACGCCACAGCTCAGATGAACGGTGAACTTTCGTTGAAACAGCTCAGCAGACGTGTGTCCTCACAGACCACCGTGAGCCGCGCCGATGTAGTGGCTGTTCTTACCGCCACCGTAGACAATCTGCTGGAAGCCCTGAAAGAAGGCAAACAGGTAGACTTCGGCGATTTAGGCAAGTTCCGTCTTCAAATCACCAGTCGCGGAGCCGACAGTCTGGAGAAGTTTACCGCCTCGTGCATCACCGGCATCAACATCCAGTACGTCCCCGGAGAAGACCTGAAGACCATTTTCGGCAATCTGGAATTCCAGCCCGTTGCCAGCCGTTCCGCACAAGCAGCCGCACTGCGTGCCGAGAAAGAAGGCAAAGTGGTGGAAGACCTGCTCAAGTCCAAGGAAGAACCGGCTGTCTAGACCGTAGGGGGCGGACCCGTGTGTCCGCCCTAATACAAAAAATTATGTATCATTTTAAACCCCACTGTTATGGAAAAACCAAAAGGAAAATCAACCTGGAGCATCATTATCAAAGTAATTATTGCAGTAGCCACCGCCATAGGCGGTGTGCTGGGTATTCAAAGTTGTATCTGATTTTTAATCCTTACTAAAAATGACTTACGACAACATCAGTTCACAGTATCAAAACTACCGGCGCATTGCCTTGATAGTAGTTCACTGTTCTGCCACGCGCGCCGACCGCAGCTTCCCGGTGGAAGCTCTCCGCCGTTGTCACGTGCAGGAGCGTGGATTTGCCGATATCGGCTATCACTTCTACATCACCCGCGACGGTATCACCCATGTCTGCCGCCCGATAGACCATATCGGCGCCCATGCCCGCTGTTTCAACGACCACAGCATCGGAGTGTGTTACGAAGGCGGTCTGGACGAACAGGGACAACCTGCCGACACACGGACCATGGAACAGAAAATCGCGCTGATAGCACTGTTGCGGCAACTTCGGTTGGATTATCCCGAAGCCCGCATTGCGGGACACAACGAACTCTCTACGAATGTTCACAAGGCATGCCCTTGTTTCAAGGCAAGCCGGGAATATAAGGATTTATAAAATTGTTTCTATTAGTGGAAGGCTTCCGGTGTATGCCGGGAGCCTTTATTTTTTAAAGGCAAGTGATGTTCCCGGTGCATGCATCATTCCAAATTCCAGCAGAAGTTCATCTGCCAAATATTCGTCACTCATACAATGCATATCCGCCACTCCCTCACTGATAATCGTATATGTATCAGAGTTGTAAAACTTATCCATGGCATCCTCATAAGTAAGATGCCCCTTTTCGGCAAAGAGTTTTATTATCCTTGCGTATTTCATTTGGAGTATCGTTTTATTTGCCAACATTTTATAGAGATAATTTAATAGCTTCTTTAAAAAGCAAATTTTCAGTAAGCAGTTTTGAACTGGTTATACAAATTTGTTGATTAGGTTTTTCATATACCAATCGATGTAAAGCCTCATCTTTGCTTATCATATTCGCAAAATACAAATCTATCGTATTAAAGACTTTATCATCAGCAATTCCGCCGGATATCCAATCAAAAGATTCCACTTGATGACCTTGACGGCACTTCATAACGTAGTCTAACCACTCTTCATTATAAGCCGTAAACTCTTTTTTCTTGAAACCGGATAAATCACCGCAAACTTCATATATATTGATGTAAGCCTCATTTCCCCTACGAAGAAAACGCTCGGCATACTTTTCAGCCTGTTCACGAAATATAGTCAAATAGAATCCTCTGCCAAAATCTAAACAATCACGAGAATGCAGTATGTCCGGCAATTCAATGACGGAAGTAGAAGCATGATACAATATCATGGCAACACCCCTTTCTCTTTCATCAAAGAAACAACATCCTCAACTAGATATTCTTTACTGAATGTATGTAAAACATCATAGCTTGGAATAATATAATTATTTAGAATACCAGAAGTTTTCAACAACTGATGTACCTTTCGTGCATTCATTTTTAATGCATCAGCAACACTACCAATACAATATACAACAAAATTCAATTGTTCAAAGCTCATATCCATTATTCCCGATTTTATCTGAATATACAAAGAAACGAATTCCTTTTCAGATTTCCTATCACAACAACATTTTTTAATCAAAAGAGCTTCACAGTCAGCATCTAAATAACTGTCTCTATCCTTATAAGCTTATGAATAGACTGCCATCCATTTCTTACTTGTAGTGCCCATACACCGATAATACGAGGACTGTCACTACCTCATCTTTAATACGATAGACAAGCCTATGCTCATCGTTTATTCTCCGCGACCAGGTTTCCTCCTTATAGTGTTTTAGGAGCTCAATCTGTCCGGTGCCCGTTGTGGGATGCTGCTTTAGTTCCCCCAGCAGTTTCTCCAATTTCTTGAGCAGGGGTTTGTTCCCGCTCTTCTTATGCCTTTGAATATCATCCAACGCATCTTGAGTAAACTCCAGCTCATACTCAATCATAAAGCAACTTTTTAAGGTCATCATCTGATGATACTCTTAATACTTTGCCTTCTTTTGCCTGCCGGATAGAACGGTCTATCTTTTCGTAGAACTCTTCCTCAGTCATACAGACATCACTATCCGTGACAGGAACAAGTTTGTACGAACGGTCTTTCCCTCTCTGGACAATCACCTGCTCACCATTATCAACCAAATCGAAATACTTCTTCTGGTTGTCTCTGAATTCTCTACTGCTTATAATCAACATAGCATTATGTATTTTAATTTAAAACAAAGATAGTGAACAACACAATCGCGTACAAATTTGGTATATATCATTATTGATATTTAAGAGAATGGTGCGCATGCCCTTGTTTCAAGGAAAGCCGGGAATATAAGGATTTATAAAATTGTTTCTATTAGTGGAAGACTTCCGGTGTATGCCGGGAGCCTTTATTTTTTATAAGCAAGTGTCGTAAAAGAACGATAATATTCCATATAGGCCTTTAACACCTTAGGATGATCAAAACGATCAATAGCATAAGCCCTGCATTGCTCTTTTATGGAAAGATAGAATTTCTTGTCATCTAAGAGTCGAGACACACATTCATAAAGGGACTTCTCGTCACGCGGATTACATAGCAGACCATTCACTCCTTCCGACACTACATTTTTGCAACCGACAATACGCGAGGCTACCACCGGAACTCCCAAAGAGTTTGCTTCTACCAAAACCTGTCCAAACCCTTCCCGGTAGGAAGGCAACAGCAGTAACTTTGATGCTTTTATAAACGGACGTACATCCTTTTGTTTACCACATTCCACAATATAGTCCGATTCCTTAATCAATTGCTCGGTATAATCAGGCAATGCATCCAAATTATCTTCGCGACCACCTACCAACAGCAACTTCACCGGAAAACCCTCCTTGTGTAACCGCACTACTGTATTAACCATCTCTACCACTCCCTTATCACGAACCATACGTCCAATAAAGAGACAAGTCCAATCCTCATTTCCTATTCCGTATTGCATCCTTACAGCAGATTCATCCACAATATCAGGATTAAACCATTCTGTATCTATACCGTTAGCACTGCCATGCAAAATCACCTTCGACTTATTCAGTGAACAAATGCCATCCTCTGCCAACTGCTCCCGTACTCCATTGCTCACACATATCACCCTGTTGGCACAGAAACAAGAAATACGCTCCATTGTCATTAATAGTTTCCGCTTCATGCCCATACAACCCTGATAACGCAATCCGTGACACATATATATGCGTATGGGACGAAACGTAATCCACGCAGCAACCATTGCCAGCAACGATGCCTTGGGAGTATTGGCATGTACTATATAAGGGCGCTCTCTACTTAGTAGAAAAATCCACTTTAATAGCGACAGTAAGTCACTGAAAAGTGAAATTTCTCTTTCCATCTTCAATGCAGTACATCGAATGCCTTCCTGCTCGGCAAAAGCCGTCAGTCTTTTGTCCGGCGACGACACTGCACATACATCATACAACTCGTTCAATGCACTACACTGCCCTCTGAAAAATCCTAATGTAGCAGGAATAGTGGTAGTGATAAAGAAAGATTTCTTTCGATTGCACCAATCTTGTCGAATCGTCTTATTCATTTCTTTCTCTTATGCAAATATTCATACAATCTATGGGGCATCGCAGCCAATACCAAAGGACGCAAGCAGTACACATATGTCCACACAGGTAAACCTAACATTTTATAACCGATGTAACGCACATAAGCTTCATTCCTTCGCGTCAACCAATTTCTTCTGACGGTAGCATTCCTGTCATCACGCATTTCATAAATAGGTTCCTTGAGCATATATCCCTTATATCCGGCAGCGTACATCTTAAACCATAAATGGTAGTCCTCTACTCTTAAAAGCTTCTTATCCTCCGAATATCCCCCTACCGCTTCATAGGCTTCGCGTCGCACCAAGCAGGGCGCATGACAGAAAGGCGAACCCGCTATAAAACTCCGTTTGGTCACCTCACCATGACCTCTCCCCTTCATAAATACGCCATTCTCATCAAAGTAGAGCATCGGACCACTTACAATAGCGAACTCCGGATGTTCATCAAGGAAATTCACCTCCTGCTCAAAGCGGTGTGGAAGTGACCGATCATCTCCGTCCATACGAGCCACAAACTCAGTATCGGCATACTCCAAACAACGGTTTAATGTGGCATTCAATCCCATATTTTTCTCGTTCCGTATCACCTTATAACCAGGATGCGTTTCCGCCCACTTTTTTGCAACCTCTAACGTATTATCTTTTGACCCATCATCGCAAAGAATTACCTTAAACTTTTTATAAGTTTGAGCTTCTAAAGACTCCAACGCCTCTACCAAAGTATCTGCACAATTGTAGATGCCCATGATGATCGTGATGCGTGGTATATCATTCATTATATATGTCTTTTTAATATACGACTTATTTTCATTATCCATTTCTCACCAAATAAACCTATCAGCTTGTTTTTAAGTATATGTAAACGCCAACTGAAAGTATTATGGTCTATCCAAGAGCAGGAATAATGATGAATAGAAACTGTATTGTCTGTCAGAGTGATAATCCCCGTAGTTGAATCCATCGGGCAAAAGTAATCTACAGGATATATCGTCACGCCCGCCACCTGTTGCAACCGATGTTCTTCCACTAATCCATGTTTCCGAAGCAGAGCTGTGGTGTAATCCACCACCGTGCCGTCTTCCACCGCAAAATGCTCTTTCGCCTGATAAAACTCGAGCAATTCATGCAGCAGGCCAAGGCCCGGGGCAACCCCGAGGCCAAGGCCCGGAGCAACCCCAAGAGCAAGACCCGATTTTACACCTACTGCTTTTACAGTCGATACAGAACCTTCTTCCTGCAACTTAGTAGCCAAACTCTTCTCAAATGCCATAAAGTTTCCGGCAGCTACGATATGATCCATATTTCGGATAACTTCCACATCCGTATCAAAGTATAATCCTCCTTCGCGATAAAGCACCTCAAAACGTGCATAGTCACTTACAAATGCATATTTCTTTGCTTGATACGCCTCACTCACATAAGGACAACAATTCACATCGAAATTACTCTCATTCCACTCTTTTATCTCATATCCGGGCAAATACTTTTTCCATGATGCAATACATTTTTGTGCATCTTCGGGAAGGGGATTACCGCCAAACCAACAATAATGAATTATTTTAGGTATCATATTAAGCATAATAAATAAAAGCCATAAACAAGGTGAAAGCCAAATGTAGCAATACCACTTTTTTTCGTACCAACACCAATGGATGAGTTTCATCTCCAATGGCATAGCAAGGATAAACCAACAAAATCGGATATATGAACCACGACAAATAGGCAATACGATTAGTGAACTGCGCATACATGCAAAGCATCCATATTCCATTACAAGTTAAATATATATTTAGCATTGTATCATATAGTTTATCCTCCAGTTGATATTTAAACTTCACATAGTAACCCATAATAACAGGCATTGCACTATATATCACAAAGTCTAAACGGAAACCACTTTTTCCTCCCCAATCCTCGTTAGGATTCCAATTGAGATAAGCTGCACCCGACTCATCTGTCATCCCGGCAAACAGATTCTGAAAGAAAGAGACATGCCCGACAGCCATTAACAGACAGAACAGCCACCCATAGAAATACCATTTCTCGTTCTTAAAAATCAATGTCAGCAAATAAGCAGCTACCGGCATTTGCATGGAATGGTGAAAACCCAACGACAAAAGCAAAAACAAAATAGAAACCACAAGCTGTTTCCGATATGCCAATGCTACCAAAAATAAAGAAGCAGCTGCCCCTGCCTTAATACCATTCGTACCATACGAAAAGGTAGAAAATGCAGCCAAACAAACCAAGAATACAATTAATGTATTGGATGGAAACAACTTACGACAGGCAACAAACATACCTATAAAATAAATGGCAGCTATCAAGCCAAAGAAAAAGGTTGCATCAGGAAAAACACTTCCCATGTATTGATAGAGATTATCAAATAACAGATTTTCCGTATTCCAATCAAAGCCTTGCCAATCTCCTCCCCACCAATGGGCATAATTAACCATATCCACAAAAAGCCCTGATACAGGACGGAATCCTATAAAAAACACCATAAATAAGCATAGGAACAAGCTACCCAAACTCCCCTCTTTTTCGTTTAAACTTCTTAAACGCTGCACTTCCGACAGTGTCAAAACAGTAATAATCAGAAAGTAGATATATTTATATAAAAATGCGGGAATCATAATTTTCACTTATCATGTATCAACGAATAAATTTTCTCCACCTCTATTTCATTACCGAAATCATGTGTGTGAAGATGCGACACTATCTTATTTCTCAGCTCGCCGTTGTTTATAAAATCCACTATCCCCATAGCCGTCTGTACCTCATCAAGCGGCACAATCACTCCATCCACACCGTGTGTTATCTGGCTTTTGGCAGTGGGATAGTCAGTGATGACCACCGGCTTGCAAAGTATTTGCGCTTCACGAACAGTAACACTCTTTCCCTCATAGATACTGGGCTGCGCATAAATGTCGCATGCCTTGATATAGGGATAGGGATTGCTCTTCTTCCCCAACAGTTTCATGCGGTGGCGCATACCATACTTGTCAAGAGCTTCCTGAATTTCTCTGTCGGGGCCATAGCCAATCACGTACCACCGAAAATCTGCTCCCAACCGTTCCATCTCAGCGCAAATGTGTGGAATACCCTCTATTTTTTTGGGGGGAGAAAAGCGACCTATCGTGAGTATCTTCACCACGTCCGGTTCGTCGGGCATTTCTGCTTTCACCTCGTACAAATCTGCCTGCTGACGCACAAACAATGGCGAGAGAATATTTTCTATCAACACTATCTTATCCTTCAATTCAGGAAATGTCTGTACAAAAGCACGAATGCAATCATTACTGATGGAAACCACATAATCGAAAGCATTCCACACAGGTAACTCCAAATCATGATTTATATGGATGGTAGAATAATCAGTATGTATCCAGCATATCTTCTTTTTAGCCTTTACTTTATTGAGAACAATGTTGTGAGGCTGCAAAAAGCTTATCGCCAAATCATATTCACCCAAATGAGCCAAAGAAGGCAAAGCCCCTTCCACCGCATCTGCCACATACTGGAATACACTGGCATCATGTTGCCGCTGTTCGACAGTCAAAGTGTTAAGATATTGTTTGTGCTTATGCTTTGCCCATATACGGCGCAAAGCAATCCCCACATGTCCTTCCTTGACAATGGTAGTAATAGGACGCTCAATACAAGTATATTCCGAAATTTCGGGCAGCAAATTCACCCATTCAGGAATAAGTGGCATAAACTCACCGGTATGCTGATTGACAAACAGGTCTATATCTACTTTATCAGGATTGAGAGACGAGAGTAAACCCAGCAGAGCACGTTCTGCTCCTCCAATCTCCAAATAGTGAATATTAATAAATATTCGTTTCTTCATTTATGTTTTATTATTCTTTTCTTCGTACAGTATAACCAATGATGTATTGCGACAGTGGCAACCGGGATAGTAAATAAACAATTACAAACGACCCCATAAATGTGAGTACTATTATGATAAAAGTCTGTAAATAATAATTCTTTATCGAGTATATGAATGACCAGTTCCACAACAACGTGCGCATCACAAAGATATGAACCAAATAGATACCGAAAGACAGGTTACTGACCACCGTTAACGCTTTTGTTAATGAACTCAATCTCATACCAACAGTTGAAAAGAAACGTTTAATACAGCAAAACCAAGACGCTGTCAGAATAGCAACAGGAGCAGACAAATACCAAAAAGCAGTGTAAAAGTCAAGTCCCCATC
Organism: Phocaeicola massiliensis B84634 = Timone 84634 = DSM 17679 = JCM 13223; assembly: GCF_000382445.1. Taxonomy (GTDB): domain Bacteria; phylum Bacteroidota; class Bacteroidia; order Bacteroidales; family Bacteroidaceae; genus Phocaeicola; species Phocaeicola massiliensis. The sequence continues at coordinate 2,390,352 of NZ_KB905472.1, forward strand.
CCAACAGTTTATTGAATAAAGGTAATGGCAATACGAACAAAGACACAGGAAGCAAGACTTTCAAAGGCAACATGTTTCTACTCAAATAATGCCCCAGTAGGAAATATCCCACATAACCTGAAAAATAGTACAACACTCCGGTATTGCCTGTATTACATTGTAACAGAAGCCCGATGTAAGGATACAGCAGCGTAACAAACCATAAGACTAAATAGAGTTCTATTTCATGCTTAGACGCCCGTCTTATCCAAGGAGAAAGAATAGGCACAAGCAAATACAATCCCATCAATGTATACATAAACCAAAGGATACCATGCCCCTGTGCGCTAAATGGTATTGACAATAAATTTAGTAAAATTGTTTTACCCCCCCCTATTTCCATTTGTCTGATATTCAACACTATATAAAACAACGAAAAGCACACCGTAGGACCTACTATCTTCCCTATCCGTTTAGCCAAATACGCTCTTGCCGTTATCCCTTCTCTACATGGTAGCAGTAAAGCTCCGCTTACCATAAAGAACAAAGGTACACAAGGGGCTGTCAAATAACTAGTGAACACAAGAAAGGACCCGTGAGTCATCGCTCCATCTCCGGATATAGGGGCATGCATGACAATAACCATCAAACAAGCTACTACACGAATAATATCAAGATACTCTAATCTCTTATTTATCATGTTATTTTCTAATTTTATTCAACACTTTAGCCACTGCTACTTTCCAATTGATAAATGTTACATTTTTAAAATAAAATACTTTTTCATTCAATGTCTCACATAGGTGAACAATAAAGCTGTTACTTGGTTGATTCCATTTTTCAAGTTCTTCAGCGTCAAATATTACTTTAGCTATTTCCCTGGATTCGCCCGCATTGTCTGTGATATGAATAGAATGTTTCTCACTTTGAAAACGTTGTCGTACCTTCTCTTTAAAAGCTATTATCTCAGCCAAACTATCAGCCTCAAAAAGGGCAAAAACGATCTGTTTGTTGGAAGCAAAGCAGTTTAAAGCCTTGTCGCGCGCACCGGCATACTGATTAGCTTCGTTACCCACCCATGACTGCTGTTCATAAACCTTGGCAATAAAATGTACAAATGATTCTAGACTAGTAGAAATAGCCTTGACATAACACAATGGATATTGCCTGGTTATCATTTCTAACGTTTCCTTCTTGGCTTCCATTCCACCCATACGAGGCCATAAACAAGCTATCAATACATTCGGCAACCAAAGCACCATTTCACCAGCTATGATGTCAGCGGTTTTCCGACTCAACCCTCGTTTCAAGAAATACTCATAATCAAAGCGTCCATTACTAGTCACTTGCTTAAACTTTACTATGCGCACTTGCTTATCAGCAAAAGCCAACGCGCAGAGGCGGTGTGCCCCATCAAGAATAATTCCGTTTTCATCAATAGGAATCAATGACTTATCCGGGTCGAATCCATTGACAGTTAAATCATCTATAAGCGCATCAAACGCATCAATAAAATCGTCATAACCATTTTTATCTTCACGTCCAGGTTCTTTCAAATCAGGATTAAAGGCTTTAATGTGTTGGTTGTAAACTTCACGTGCCATCACATTATCTGTTTGACGATGACGAATGTAGTAAAGTTTTGCAAAAAGATCAAACCGGCTGCCCACTAACAGTGACCTTGCCGGAACATCCTGCACTTCGTACTCTTTACATTCAAGATTATACAACTTTACAGTATGAGGCTGTAACAAACTGAAATTTATCTTCTGCATATCGTATGCTTTATTTTTACCAATAACGCTATCAAATTCACATACATTTCAAACTTCAAATGTGGTAATCGGTCAGCCCATGTGTAACAGCAAAGCGACTTATCGTGCATACAAAGACGCAACGGCACATAAAAATCCTTGCAATAAACATATTTATAACCCTGTCGGACCATGTAATTCTCCAATATATCTATCAATTTTTCTTCTGTTTGCAAACCTTTTCCCCACATTTCAGACAAACGCAACCGATATTCATCGCTCAATGCAGACTTCTGAAAGATAGCATGATATATTAACGAATAGAAATGATTTTCCTCATTCATCACATAAAAACATTCATGTGGAACACGCTGCTTCAATATCGCATCTTCCCACTCTTCGCAATAATACCCATCACCTACACTGCGTATATCCACACTCACTTGTCTGCCTTGATAAATAATGTAAAAATGTACATTATCCCCCATCTCTCCATACTGAGGTCTATATGGCTTAGCATGAATAGCTGATACAACTTTTTTTACATCACGGCAAAGCATATCAATATCACCATGACCAGCCATATAGATCTCATCCTCCAGCAGGTTATCATAGTTCCTCAATACCACATATTCACACCCTGCTTTATTCAAGCGGTCGAACATGTCGGCAATATGTGTATATTCCATTTTTTATTTCAGTATTTTCCTTATAATTTTATCAAGAATTGTACTACATTTATACATCAGCATACTTTTCATTATCATTTGTAACTTCCTTTTCTGCATACTATTCAGCAGAGCGTTTTCTTGTAAGTTACAGTCCGCTACGACGCAACGCAATCGAGCTATAGCTGTCTTTTTTTCGTCATTTTTCAAATAGCGGCATATCATCCACGAGTGATCAATGCAGGTCTGAGCCATTAGACGTTTATGACTATCTGCTAACACCGGATAGTACGTCAGCAAAAAATCAAGACGTTCGGCATATCCATCCAGTATATCAAGGTTCTTTAGCTTATACTGAAATGAAATGCTACCATCCCTTTGTTCGTAATACACCACCGGGGCATTTACAACAGTCACCTTACGAGCACTGTGCAAAATACGATGAAACCAATAGGTATCTTCAAACAACCGTCCTTTGGGAAAGAGATACTTCTGCGCCAACTCGCGCCTTATCAGTTTGCCCCAAGCGAAGTTTTGATAATATTTACCCTCGATAAGCAGTCGTAAAGCCTCTTCGCCCCCTTCTACGGTAAATGTCTGATAGGGCTGGTCATTAAATAATGTAACATGATCGGAATAGTTGTAATAAAAGTTACCACACACCACATCGCTCCCAAGCTCTTTCGCTGCTTCCATTTCCGCTCGCAAACCATCTTTTACCAAATAGTCATCACTGTCGAGATAGAATACATATTCACCGACAGCATGTGCCACGCCGTAGTTGCGGGCATCTGATAATCCTCCATTGGGCTTATGTAAAACCATCACATGAGATAACCTCTCGGCTATCTCATCGCACAAACGTCCACTACCATCGGTGCTACCGTCATCTACCAACAATACTTCATAGGTAATATTGTCACACTCAGCAATTACGCTGTCTATACAACGAACAAGGTAATCACGAACGTTATAAACGGGAATTACTACTGAAAGAAAGGTCATACTAACTGTATTTATTGTTTCAGATTAAATAAGTCGACTAAAACATATTCGCAACTAATACTTTGCAGTTTGCATTCAAGGTCTGTTATATACTCCCCTATTAATATGAAGCTTATATACGCTCAAACATCCATCAAACACTTAGATATAATCAAGTTACGAATTATATTTCGTTTAAGCCGTGATGCTACATACGCTGCATAACCTACACCAAATCAATATCTAAACAACATTATAACTAATTTTCTAAGCCAGTATCATCTCCATCACTTTCTTCGCTTCGGTGACGGATGTGGTATTCACCTCGCTACCAGCAGCTTGCGCCAAACGTTGTGCAAGAGCCTTATCCTTTATGAGACGCTCCACCCCATCGGCAATCTGCTGTGCTGTCATCTCTACGATAAGTCCGTTTTTTTCATTTTCCAACTGATTGAAAGCCGTAGGAAAATTAGTACACACAATGGCACGCCCCAATATTTTAGCCTCAGTAACAGTCAGACCAAACCCTTCATAACGTGAAGATTGAACATAAACATCCGCTGCTTGAATATAAGGATAAGGATTAGGTTGCATACCTACCAAACGTATTTCTTTATCTACTCCGCGCTCTTTTGCCAACCGTTCAATTTCCTGCCGGCTAGGACCGTCTCCCACAAAAAACCACTGGAATCTGTAACCTTTATTTTGTAGTATTTTCGATGCTTCAATACAAAGGTCTTGACCTTTATTTTGAAGCATCAAACGTGCCACTGTCACAATGGTCACCACATGTTTGTCGGGCACCTCACCCCCGAAAGGCTCACTACCTTGCCTGCGAATTAAATCTTGATTTAATATGTCATACACGCAATGAAGACGTTTTTTATCAACAAGCCCTATCTTGAGTATAATTTCATACAATGCATTGCTCACGGCAATCACTCCATCGTAACGGTCATAAAACCGTTTTACATAACCTAACCGAAACTTGGTTTTCGTTATATCTACATTAATCCAAGCATACTTCTTATCTGCACTCACCTTTTCCAACACATACCAACATGGAAATCCCTGCTGATAAGCAATAGCTACATCATAATGCTCTTTGTGCGGACGGATGGCAGTACTACAAGTCATCCACTCCATAGTAGGAGAGTTTAGCGGTTGATGGCGATACTTGTTCACCCGCAACAAGATTGAGAATGCCATGCGACAAAGACGCAACCATGCTTTTTGCAGCAATGTCTCTGCACCCGGTGTATAAGTTATCACCCTCACCTGTCTTGGCACGTAGCTCTCAAACACTCCGCCACGCCCCACAAGCATCAGTGTAACATCCACCTTGTCGTAGTTGAGCAACGGAAGCAGGCTGACTAAACTTTTCTCTGCCCCACCACATGTGAGGCTATCTATCATGAACAGAACTTTCTTTTTCATTTGGAATATATCGTTGCTTTCAATAATCGGTGATAAGCATAAGCCAGCAAGATACCCACTGGTAAATTGAGCAAAGCACATATCACTGCTTGCGCATCTAAGAGATAGGTGATAAACATTTAAGCAATCCCTTTACCCCTCCTGCTATTTCTCGAGCATTATATTCAACAACAGCATGCAAAGGAAGATAATCTTGTAACTGCTCAAATGCTCCTGTAAATGAAGTTGAAACAATGGGAAGATTAAAGATTTTCGCTTCAGCTAAAGTAATGCAAAATCCTTCGTGAGCAGAAGGTTGTACATAAATATCACAATGTTTCATCCAAGGATAAGGATTGGTTTGCAATCCGGCAAAGGTAACACGACTTTCCAATCCTAGTTTCATTACCTCCTCTTTACATCTCTTTACATCTGTACCCGTTCCGACAAAGCACCAATGTACATCTGCTCCACCATCCACCAGTTCTTTCAACGCATGGATAGCAGTTAACTGCCCTTTTTCGCTACTTATACGCCCCACCGTACAGATGATAATCTTTGCTTTTATATCTTGATAAGGATTGGGTATAGCATTAGCTAAAGACTCTATACTTTCCCTATCAATAATATTATAGACAATAGAAGTACGCTGAGCAAACATTGGAAATTGCAAATCAAAGTGACGCTTACCTTCTGCCGAAACCACATTTATTTTATGGAAAGCAGAATAAATATTTTTTACTACCTTTCGGTCAACCGGAAACCTATCTACATCAAAATGAACCCACGTCCATTTTTCTTTTGCCTTCACTTTCTTCGCTACAAAATTAGCGGTAAACGCTGTAGGTCCGGCATAATCAATGGCAAGATCGTATTCACCGGGATAATCACTCAGTAATGTTTGCACATAATTATGGAGAGGCTGATATGATCTCCGCACTTTAGTCTGTATAAATATCAACAGCAAACGTAAAGCCTGCAAAAATCGTCCTGATTTCATAGCATTTAAAGCGGATATATGAACAGGATTACGCACTAAGTTGCACACTCTCTTCCATTCTTCATGTTCCACTACCTTGACGTGCTTAGGCAAAAAAGCCAAATAGTCACCACACTTCTCCTGTAACAACAATGTCACATCACAACTTTCAGGCGGATATTGGGTCAGTTGTCCCAACAAAGCTTTTTCTACTCCGCCTACAGTCATCTTCAAAGCATATATAAAAATTTTCATTTAGGCATTTTACTTTTCAACACTGACTGCATCTTATTCCAAAAGAAAAGCCGTTCGTCCTGCGAAAGACCAAAAATGATACAACACCCCCCTGTCCACAAAACAGAGACAGGAACCATGATAAAGAATCGCACTCCTCCTTGCTCCATGAACTGCGCCAGAATAACAGGCAGAATAAATGAGGTAACAGAGACTATCAGGCAAGGATAAATGCAATCACGCAGATGTTGCTTCACTGAAAATGTCATCAAGCATTTGAGATCGTAAAAACGGACAAAATTAAGCAGAAAAAAAATAACAATATAGAAAAGGTAACCCGACCACACCGGAGCCCCCATACGATAGGCAATCCATGTCAACGGAAAAATCACTCCCATAAACAGCGTGACATGAATATTATATTGTTTCACTCTACCATCTGCCTGCACCAACTTAAATAGATTTTGTCCGGACGAGAAAGCTAAAGACTCAAACATAGCAAACCGTAGAAACAACGGAGCAAGCACAGGTACCTGCCCCAACCAAAGTTGCAATAAGGTTTCGGCTTCCATACAAACCGGAACGATGAAAATATACATCATCAGCCAAGTAAACTTGGTGCCTCTGTTTGCCAAAAGAATGGCATAAGCTTTATCACCCGCTGCATAGCTTTTGGTAATTTGTGGCGAAAATGCCATAGTAAAATTACCCACAAAACCCTGTACAACTCCGTTCACCGTCAATGCTACCGAACGGGAAGCATTATAAACTACGCCAAAAAATACATTGACCAGCATACTAACCCCTTGCGTAGAAAACACATAAGCACCATGGTTAAGCAGATTCCAACCGCTAAACACAGTGAGTTCGCGCAATAATCCCTTGTCAAACATCGTAGGACTGTAATGAGCCTCCTCGAAATGGCGCGCACAATACCATCCGTAGAACACACGCATCAGCAAAGCTACCGCCACTTGCAACAGTGCAAGCAATATCAATCTGTCACCACCATACATCATAATCAGAAAGCAGATAGCGAGTTTGAACGTAACATTCACAATGCTCATATATGCATAGATAGTCATATGCTCATGAGCCACTATTAAAGCACTAAAAGGAGTGCTGACAAGCGAAATCATCAGACTGATAATGGAGCAATGGAGCACCCAATTAGCCGCTATCATACGTCCTTCGGGAATGTTGGCTTCACTATTGAGAAACCAGACCCCTGCCACTTCAAGCACCACAGCTGCCAAGACTGCCATCACGATTTGCGCATTGATAGAAGTGGAGAACATCACTTGCAGCCGAGCACGATCGCCCTTACCCAGTGCATAAGTGATATACCGTCCGATAGCTGCCGACATAGTAGAAGTAATGAGTGAACTCATTGCCACTATCCCCCCTACCACTGCATTAATACCATAATTATCAACACCCAATGCCTGAAGCATCACACGACCGGTGTACAGTCCCACAATCATCGTTATGAATGTGCGAAAATACAAAGCAAGAGTATTTTTAGCTATACGTTTATTATTTTGAGATATATCGCTTGACATTTACTTCAATTATTGTTATTTTCTGATTTTCTCATTCAATAAATTCTGAAAGAAAATCAACGAATGAGTGTCGTTACCACGCAAAGTATACATGCCTGCCTCTTGCAGGGCTTCCGCTTTTCTCTGCACATGCTTACCATACATGCCTGCCAACGAAGGTATATTCAACTGAAATGCTACTCCTGCCTGCTGTAAAGCTTTATAATCTGCCATCTGCATATATTCGTAGCGTTCGGGATGTGCCAGCAACGGATGATAACCTTTCTCCTGAATATGCTTCAACATAGAAAGCAATCTCATAGGAGGATTGAAATAGGAGGTTTCCACCAACAGATAACGTTTTTCTTCGTGTAGAGGAAGAATATCGTCTGCCTCCAAACGCCGGACAAAAAGATTGTCCAGCATATATTCCGCTGCCAGTTCCAGCCGGATATTTCCCCGATAACTTTCGCACAACGTTCTGAAACGGGTCTTTAAAGCATCGGTGGTATTGGGAATATCTTCCATGATATGGGGGGTGAGCCATAGCTTACGAATGCCCTGCCGTTCCATCTCTTCCAAAATACGGAGAGACTCTTCGGCAGTGCGCACACCGTCGTCCACCCCCGGAAGGAGGTGGCTGTGACAATCGGTCATACCCTGCAGGATACCTTTAGAAGATACGGATATGTATCTGGAGAACGGCCACATAAAAAACTATTTACCGCTATGATAGTAAGAACCGTAGTGATAGCCGTAACGGTAACTGTAACGACCGTGGCTGCGTTCGGTTCCATTCAGAATCATGGCAAGATTCTTGAAACGCTTTTCGCGATAAATATTTTCCAGTTCGGAAAGCATGGAGCGTTCCAGTAAGCCGGCACGAACCACAAAGAGAGTACGGTCTGTCGCTTTCTCGATAATCTGTGTATCTGCCACAATGTCTATGGGAGGACAGTCCACAAAGATATAGTCATAGCTGGTGCGGAGCTGTGCAAGCAGTCCGGCAAACTTTCCGTTTTCCAACAACTCTGTGGGATTGGGAGGCACGGTACCTACCGGAATCATCTTCAGATTGGCATATTTATCGTGTGACACCAAAGTTTCTTCCCAATTGCCGATACGTCCGCTCAGGTAGTCACTCAGTCCCAGTTGGGGAGAGTTGATATAGGCAGAAAGGGAGCCGTGACGCAAATCGCCGTCAATAAGCAGTACTTTTTTCCCTTTGAGGGCAAAGCTGATTGCCATATTTGCCGACAGATAAGACTTTCCGCTGCCCGGATTGAACGATGTGACAGCAAATGCTGTAGCTTCCGGAGTATTGGATACCATAAAATCAAGATTGGAACGCAACACACGGAAGGCTTCGTTAATGACGTTCCGATTTCCTTCTTCCACCACAACGACACGCTTATTACGAAGCGGTTTCCGTCCGAAAATACTCTTCTTTTCACAACCGTACAAAGGAATTTCACCGACCAGCGGAAGACTCAGATGCTCCAAGTCCTTTCGTCCGCGCACCTTGCTGTTCATATTTTCTTTCAGAAAGATGACACCTGCAGGCACTGCCAGTCCAAGCGCAAAAGCCATCAGCAATATGTTCATTTTCTGCGGAGAAACCGGTGCCATGCTACCGCGGGGAGCAGTGATGACACGGGTGTTGTAAGCAGTGAATGCCTGTGAAAGTTCGTTTTCCTCACGTTTTTGAAGCAGGTAAAGATAAAGCTCCTCTTTTACTTTTTGCTGACGTTCCACACTGAGCAGGTATTTCGCCTGACTCGGATTGGAAGCCAACTGGCTGGTAGTGGTTACTTCCTGCTGACGGATGCTGCGTATCTGGGTATTCAGAGAAACTATCAGATTGTCTACCGACTGAATGATGGTGCGCTGCATACTCTGCAAAGAATTGGCAAGGTCTTTCACCAACGGATTCTTCTCGCTACTGTTGGCTATCAACCGGTTGCGGTTCAACACCATATTGTTATACTCGCTTATCTGATTCTCAATATTGGAATTGGCGATGCCCGAATTGGTAGGCAACGGCTGACTCAGACTCTTTTCTTTCAGCTCTTTCAGAATATACCGAGCAGTGGAAAGCTGGGTATTCAGCGTAAGCAGTTCTTTTTTGTTCTCTGCCGACTGAGCCATGTAAAGGCTGGATGCCGCCTGAACATCGGGTAACAAGTGTTCGCTTTTGAAGCTGGAAATATTCTCGTCCACATGTCCCAACTCGCTTTCGATTACACTCAGGCGGTCACCTATGAATTGAGAGGTACTGACGGCAATCTGGTTCTTGTCTTGTATCCATTTTTCGTTGTACACCTCTATCAGGGTATTCAGTATGTCTTCTGCCCTGGCTATGGATGTATCGTTGATGCTCAGATTAATGATGGTGGCTTCCTTGCTGCCCAATTCGACACGCAATGCATTAAGATAACGGTCGGCGGCACCATCTGCTTTGCCTATGGCATAACGGATGGAAGTGCCGATGCAGGCATCGCTATAGAATTTAGTAGGAGAAATGAACAAAGTTCCCGCTGCAGTCTGTATGGAGTCGCCCATCCTGCCGGCAAAGCTATTTTCCGATTCCACTCCGGCAACCTTCAGACCGGAAATGGTGAAGGCGTCCTTGGAATCAATCCGAATGGTGAAGCTGACCGGTTTTTCCATCACCTCACCAAATGTCACCGCCACGGGATTTGCCTTATATAAATCTACATTTTTAAGTCCTTTGCGCACAGTGTAAGTTTCGTTCAGCCTCAACCGGCGAACCACTTCGGTCATCAATGCGGGAGACTTTAACGTAAACAGCTCGTTATTGATATTGGTATTTGACCTGAATATACCCATATCGGAAAACTCGCTCATGGCTCCACCCGAAGAACCGCTTTTAGAATCGTCTTTTACCAAAATTGCCGCACTGCGGGTATAGATGGAAGGAGTGCTCATCAGACGTAGCACTGCCACAGACATGGTGACAAAGAGAGAAAGAACAAACCAGCGCCATTTGGGAACAAACAGTCCCCACAGGTCTTGTATCCGTATAAAATCGTCGGCAGGCTTGCCGGCGGCAGCTTTTTTTTCTATCATATATAATACAATGTAAAAGATTACTTAAATATCAACACGCCCAATGAAGTGAGGAAAGAAGCAATGGAAATCCACATCGAAACAGACTTCACACTGTTCTCGTTCAGAGTAGACTGTCCGGCACGCACCTTGTTGGGCTGTACATAAATCACATCATTCTGTTTCAGATAATAAACGGGAGAATTAAACACCTCTTTCGAACGAAGATCTGCCCAATGAGTGACACGCTCTCCGTTTTCTTCACGGATAACGAACACTGCATCACGCTTTCCGTAAATACTTAAATCACCTGCCATACTGATGGCTTCAAGCAAAGTGATTTGGTCTTTGGTAATGCTATATTTACCCGGTGACTTGACTTCGCCCAACACCGAGAAATAAAGGTTCATAAATTCAACCGTCACAACAGGGTCTTTTACCAAATTCTCGTCTATCAATTTCTGCTTCACCAAAGCGGCAATCTGACTCTTGGTCATACCGGCAATATGAAGTGTGCCCAATACGGGAAAGTCAATGTTTCCTTTGTCATCCAGCGTATAACCAGATACCTCTCCCCCACTGCTTACCCCTCCTGTTCCCACACGTGCCTGAGCCCTTGTCAGATTGAACAATGCCGCCAACTGCGGGTCCTTACTTGACACAAGAATGGAAATCTGGTCTTTGGGCTGCACGGTAATGTCTCGTGCGCCACTGATAACCTCAGGCTGATTTACATTGATGTCTTGAAAATAGAGAATCTCCTTGGAAGTGTTGCAGGACATCAACAACACTGCCATAAGAAGCATGCTTAAAAAATGTTTTTTCATAAATTATATATTCTGTACAGTTTTATTTCCTAGATAAAATTTAATTATCATTCAAAAAATGATAGTTCTATGATTTAATTAAAAAAGTTCAATGAAAAATTATATTCTTTCCAGATAGGATCCCGGAATGTAAGTAGTAGCTAAAGAAAATGCCCCTTCCAGACGCACCACAACCCGCTTATGCCCTTTGATGCGAATCAATTCGCCTTCTATACCCGCAAATTCGCCTTTTATAACGCGCACCCGGTCACCCTGACGAAGGTTTTCATTAAGCACTTGAACTGCATCTTCCGAAAAATCAAGCAAAAACATAAAATCCTGCATCTGCTTGTCGGGGACCACCAACAGTTGGCGGGTCTCCAAGTTCAGGAGATAATTCATGGATAATTTATATTCATTAACCAATGAAAGACAAGTGTTATAATCTGAATGGATAAATATTAAATTGGGTATAACGGGCTTTTCTACTTTGACTTTCTTCCCTCCTTTTTCTTTTATAACGGTTCGGAAAGGTATATAATGCTCTATACCCAACCGCTCCAAGAATTGCTTGATTTTCTTTTCTGCAGAAAATTTTGTTTTCGCTGCGAACCATTTGATCAGCTGCACTTTTTCTTTGTTTGTCGTCATGTTCAAGTACGCTTCGCGTCATCACCCCTTTGGAAGGCAATTTTATAAAAGATTCAATAAAATGAATCAAACTTTTTGTATCACCTCTTACACAGAGGAAGTACAATAAGGTTTAAAATTCGCTGCAAAGTTAATATTTATTTCTATAAAAGAAAGAATGAAACCAGATGTTTTTTCTAAATAAAGTGAGTTTTCTTTATTGAAAAGCCATTTATAAAGTAAAGATAATTTAATCTACAGCTTTAAGTTAAAAATTGAATAAAATCTATATTTTCTCTATATAAGGAGCTTAGAAAGGCTTTTCATGCCCCTCAGAAGGTGTTCTGAGGCCCGTATCACCTCTGTGTAAGAGGTGATACAAAGTCCATAAGTTTCAAATCGATGATAAAACCTTATGGTTAGCTTCATCCATCACTACTTGACTCAAAGAAGCTAAATAAATACGTGTTGTTTTTTCTGAAGTATGTCCCATGCCCTCACTTATTACAGATAGTGAAACACCATTTTCACGAGCGATGGAAGCCCAGGCGTGGCGCGGCACATAAGTCGTGAGATGCAGATGAGGAATATCCAACAACTTTTCTATTTTTTTAAGCTGTATATTCTGATAGCGTAATGCATTATAATATTGCACCTGTATGTTTCTAGGATTATCCGAATGAAGAATCGGTAATACATAATCGGAATCTTTAGTGAACGAACTGTATCTTTCTATAATTTCTGCCATGCAAGATTCAAGTCCGATAACCAGCTTCTGCCCCGTTTTTTTACGGTGATAAGTGATGGTACCTTCTTTTATATTCTCTTTACACAGATGGGCCATATCTACGAAAGCCATGCCACGTGTATAGAAGCTGAACATAAATAAATCACGGGCGTAAGCCAGCTTCTTCTTGTGACTTAAATCCAGGTTTCTGAGCAGGCGTAATGCTTCTATCGTCAAAGCACGTTTTTGAGTCTTATCAATTCCTGTATATACCTCTTCAAAAGGACGTTGCTGCACTGTCAAGTTTTTCTTAACAGCCTTATTATATACAGCACGCAATACACGCATATAAAAAGAAGAGGTGTTTGCCACCACACCACGCTGTTTCAGCCAAGACTGATAACTCTGTATCAGTTCTGAAGTAACCTCTTCGATGCCGAGGTCTTTCCCTCTACGGAAGTTGAAAAAACTGTTTAAGGTACATGAATAGGAAACGGCGGTCTTAAACTGCCCGTTTTGCAGCAGAAGCTCTTTCTGCTCATTCATAAAAGAAAAAAATGAATTGTTACACATAAAATTATTGATTTTAATAAACAACACCGACATGGTGCTGCGGAATTAAATGTATAACAACGATTGCGGTAAAAAAAAGATTCGTTTATTTAAATTCTTAACAATCAAAAAAGTCCGAAACAAGTGTTTCGGACTTTTTATATGTATGACCTCATTACTCAACTTCCGGGGTTATCAGTTTATAACCTTTGCCGTGAATATTGATAATTTCGATAGAGTCGTCTTCCTTCAAATGCTTACGCAATTTAGTGATATATACATCCATGCTTCGGGCATTGAAGTAATTATCATCAATCCAAATAGTTTTCAAAGCAAAGTCACGTTGCAGAATTTCATTGGCATGCGCACAAAGCAAGCCCAACAATTCGGATTCCTTAGTGGTAAGCTTGGTATTCTTGCCATCAATAGACAGAATTTGTTTCTGAGTATCGAAAGTAAAACGGCCAATCTTATAAATGTTACTCTCCTTATTTCTCTTACCACGCACACGACGCAGGATAGCTTCAATACGGAAAGTTAATTCTTCCATACTAAACGGTTTGGTGATATAATCATCAGCACCGATTTTAAAACCTTCCAGAATATCTTCTTTCAATGTCTTTGCAGTTAAGAAGATAATAGGAATTTCAGCATTTGCAGCACGAATTTCCTGTGCCAGAGTGAAACCATCCTTTTTAGGCATCATCACATCCAGTACACACAAATCATACTTGTTCTTCAGGAAAGCCTTGTAGCCGGCATCACCATCCGGGCAAAGTTCGGCCGAGTAGCCTTTTGCCTGCAAATATTCTCTCAAAAGCATGCCAAGATTCTCATCATCTTCGCATAACAAGATACGCAATTTCTCGTCCATATTATTCATTTTTTAATAAAGGTAATACAATTATAAATTTTGTTCCTACATTCAGTTCACTTTCAGCACGTATAACGCCCTTGTGGTCCTGAATTATTTTCTTCACGTATGCCAAGCCCAAACCGAAGCCTTTCACATCGTGCAAATTACCGGTATGTACCCGATAAAACTTATCAAATATCTTTTTCAGGTTTTCTTTCTTGATGCCGATACCGTTATCCTGTATCGAAATGTAAAGTTTACCCGATTCGTTCCATGTACGGATGTTCAGCAGCAATTCTCCTTCCGGTTTCTTATACTTCACTGCATTGTCAAGCAGGTTGAAGATTACATTCGTAAAGTGCATTTCGTCCACAAATATATCAGGATTCTCTGCATCCAAACTGGAAGTTATTTTTCCGTTATACTTTTCTACTTTCAACGTAAAAGTATTAACGACTCCCGCTATCAGCTCATTTGCATTCACTTCCTTCATCTTGAGTGTTGCCTTCTGTCTTTCGAACATTGACATCTGCAATACTTTCTCTACCTGAAAACGCAAACGTTTCGTCTCGTCATTGATAACTCCCGAAATATGCTGGAACATAGCCGGAGACTTACCCACCGCCGGATCTTTCAACATCTGTGCTGCCAACGAAATGGTAGAGATAGGTGTCTTAAACTCATGTGTCATATTGTTGATGAAGTCATTCTTTATCTCTGTCAGCTTCTTCTGGCGGAAGATGATGTAGATAGTAAAGATGAATGTCACAAGCAATACAAACGTAAAAATGAGTGACGGTATCATAAATTTAACAGAACTGAATATGTAACTGTTCAAATCAGGGAAGTGAACATTTACCATTCCCATTCGTGCAGGCGGATCATTTTGGAATATGACCTTGCGGTACATGCTCTCGCTACCCTCGTTCGTATAGTCGGGGCAATGATAAGCCTCTGTTCCCTCACGATCTGTCACTGTAAAATGATACGGAATATCAATGCCGTTATTTAACAGTTCCGTCTTTATAAACAAATCCAACTGCTTAAAGTTAACACGCTCTTTAAGCGGTTTATCACTGGCTGTGCGCAAAATAGTATAAACCACTTCGTCCAACAATGCCCGTTGGTATACATATCTCTCCTTTATGATTTCCTGCAATGCCCTGGCTGTTTGCGGGATATTTTTACCGGTAGAGATAATTGCCTTGGGAACATTGGCCGGACGGTTTGTACTAATCTTCATCTTGAGTTCGAAAGTGGAATACCCGTCCAACCCGTCCGAAGATACAGCATAATGCTGTGTATGTGCGACCAATTCGTTTTCCTCTTTTCCTTCTTTGGCGGCCTGCTGCCGGTATAATTGGGCAGCTCTTTCGGTAGCAACAACATCATCCTCCAGATATTTCTTTGTTTCCACCAACTCAATATTCCTGCACGCCTGATCCAAACTGCGCCGAACCGATTCATCAAATTGTTCCCTGCGCATCTTCACCATTTCCTCAATATAGCTCACTTGCAAGTAAAGCAAACTCAGAAATGAGAGCCCCATTACAATTCCTAATATCCAAATAGTAGACTTTTTCATGCCAGCAAAATTAAAAGCGTTAAACCTTATTACATAACGGATTAACCAAATTTAAACGGCAATTCTCTATAATTAACCGAAAAAGTCATTTAAACTAATAATCTGACTACTATAACAAAATTAACGCCGCTTGGTTTGCAAAAATAATAAAAAATTAAGTTCAAAACCAAATAATAAACCTAAAAGTTTAAGGTTACTTAAATAAAAAGGAACGCTTTTTTAACGAAAAGCGTTCCTTCTAGATATCATTTCTTACAGTTTACGTTATTCATCCTTATTTTCATTCGCCTCAAATTCTTTCATTAATTTATCCTGAACATCGCCCGGAACAAGTTCGTAGCTGGCAAATTTCATGATGAATGAAGCGCGCCCGCCGGTAAGTGAGCTCAAGGAAGTGGAATAAGAAGACATTTCCTTCAAAGGTACTTTGGCAACCAATTTCTCATAACCGTTTTCGCTGCTCATACCCATAATCATACCGCGACGACCTTGCAAATCGCTCATTACATCGCCCATCTTATCACTTGGAACGAATACTTCAACATCATAAATAGGTTCCAGAATCTTCGGACCTGCATTCTTGAATGCTTCACTGAAGGCATTACGTCCGGCAAGCATAAAGGAGATTTCGTTGGAATCTACCGGGTGCATCTTGCCATCGTAAACAATCACACGGACATCACGTGCATAAGAGCCGGTCAACGGTCCTTGCTCCATACGGCTCATAATACCTTTCAAAATAGCCGGCATGAAACGGGTATCAATGGCACCTCCCACTACACTGTTAATGAATACTAATTTACCGCCCCATTCCAATGGAACTTCTTCGGTACCCTTCACATTTATCTTGAATTCCTGTCCGTTGAACTTATACGTATCGGGAACAGGCATGCCTTCATAATAAGGTTCTACGATAAGATGAACTTCACCAAACTGTCCGGCACCACCCGATTGTTTTTTATGGCGATAATCGGCACGGGCTGCTTTGGTAATTGTTTCACGATAAGGAATCTTCGGCTCTTCAAATTTAATCTGCAACTTTTCGTTGTTCTCCAAACGCCATTTCAGCGTACGCAGGTGGAATTCACCCTGTCCGTGAACGATAGTCTGTTTTAACTCCTTAGACTGTTCGATTTCCCAGGTGGGATCTTCTTCACGCATACGGTTCAGTACGACCATCATCTTTTCCACATCCGCCTCATTCAGCGGCTTGATAGCGCGAGAATATTTAGCATTGGGATATTTAATGAAATTGAAACGGTTATCGCAATCTTTACCGTTCAGTGTGTTACCGGTTTTTACATCTTTCAGCTTCACCGTACAACCGATATCACCGGCACGCAGTTCTTCAACGGGGATACGGTTTGCACCGGCGCATACAAAGAGCTGTGCCATACGTTCCTTTGAGCCACGATCCGCATTTGTCAAATCATCACCTTCATGCACGGTTCCGCTCATCACCTTGAAATATTGAACTCCTCCAATATGCGGTTCAACGGCTGTTTTAAAGAAATAAAGTGAAGTAGGACCTTCAGCATCCGGTTCTACCACCTCACCTCTGGTATTATGTACTTTGGGCATTTCATCTACAAACGGTACAACATTTCCCAAAAACTCCATCAGTCGGCGAACACCCATATCTTTACCTGCACACACACAGAATACGGGGAACATGCCACGTGCCGCCAATCCTTTACGGATGCCTTCACGCATTTCATCTTCAGTCAGTGATTCCGATTCAAAGAATTTCTCCATCAACGTTTCATCGTGTTCGGCAGCAGCCTCAACCAATGCTTTGTGCAGCTCCATCGCCTTTTCTTTTTCCGAATCCGGAATTTCTTCGATGGTGGGTGCACCACCTTCAGGACCCCATGAATATTTCTTCATCAGCAGCACGTCAATCAGCTCGTGGAAATTAGGTCCGGTCTCAATCGGATATTGTACAGGAACTACTTTAGAACCATAGATGGTTTGCAACTGTTCCAATACATTATCATAATCACACTTTTCATTATCGAGTTGGTTCACCAGGAAGATGACGGGTTTACCCAGTTTTTCTGTGTAGCGGAAATGGTTTTGTGTACCTACTTCAGGACCGTATTGTCCGTTCAGCAAAAGAATAGCAGTATCTGTTACATTCAATGCAGTAAGTGCGGCACCTACAAAGTCGTCACTTCCCGGACAGTCAATTATATTAAGTTTCTTTCCGTTCCATTCTACATGATAAACGGTAGAGAACACTGAATAACCATATTCTTGCTCTACCGGAAAATAATCACTAACCGTGTTTTTGGCAGTAATTCTGCCGCGACGTTTTATAATACCACTCTCAAAGAGTAATGACTCTGTGAGGGTGGTTTTACCTGATCCATCATTGCCAAGGAGTGCAATGTTCTTAATTTCGTTAGTCTGATATACTTTCATGATATCTAAGATTTAATTATTAACAAACGGATATGTGTCTCATATCTCCTTAAAAGTGGAGCGCAAATTAGGAAATAAAGACAAAAAAAACAACCTCAAGGCAGGTGTTACTAAACTATGTTTTACGGCAGAGTTATCAGGTCCTTAAACGTTATGTCCTCTTATTCTTGGCCTTAATTCCATATATTCTTCCGATAATCCCTCAAATAAATATAAATATCAGTTCGATACCGCAAAAAGCAATGATAGTTTTCGTAGTTTTGCACATTATTTTAATATATGGCCGGACTCTATTTACATATTCCCTTTTGCAAACGACGTTGCATCTACTGCGATTTCTTTTCCACCACCCAAAACGAAAAGAAAACAGCTTATGTATCTTCCCTGTGCCGGGAACTGGAAATGCGCAAAGATTATATCGGAGGAGAAACAATAGAAACCATCTACTTCGGTGGGGGGACTCCTTCACAACTGTCACAAGAGGACTTTATCAGCATATTTTCCCATATATATAAGGTATACAATGTGGAGCCCGATGCCGAAATCACACTCGAAGCAAATCCTGACGATCTGACTCCGGAATATATCACCATGCTCCGCAGCCTGCCATTCAACCGCCTGAGTATGGGAATCCAGACTTTTAACGAGGATATGTTGAAACTATTACAGCGTCGTCACACTGCAGACCGGGCTATCCATGCTTTTAACAACTGCCGCCGGGCAGGATTTCATAACATCAGTATCGACCTGATGTACGGACTCCCCGGTGAAACACTCGATTCGTGGCAAAAAGACTTGGAGCAGGCAGTAAAGCTGCATCCCGAACACATCTCCGCTTATCATTTGATATACGAAGAAAATACTGCTTTGTGGAAACTCCGCGAACAACACAAAGTAGCCGAAGCAGATGAAGACTTAAGCGTTTCTTTGTTCGGTACACTCATCGACAGCCTGAGTGCCGCCGGATATGACCATTATGAAATATCCAACTTCTGCCTGCCCGGATTGCATTCCCGCCATAATTCCAGTTACTGGACCGGAAAGAAATACCTGGGTTGCGGACCGTCGGCACATTCCTACAACGGCATCTCGCGCCAATGGAATATTGCTTCGCTGAATGAATACATCAAAGGGATAGACGGCGGGATACCGGCATTCGAGATTGAAGAGCTCGATTTGTACACCCGCTATAATGACTTTGTAATCACCGGTATCCGCACCAAATGGGGAATGCCGCTATCCAAGCTTCGCAGAGAATATGGTGAAGAACTGTACGCCTATTGTCTGCGCATGGCACAGCCTTATCTGAAACAAGGAACACTGGAAATAGTCAATGATACGCTAAAACTGACACGCCCGGGTATTTTCATTTCAGATGGCATAATGAGTGACATGCTCCGTGTAGAAGACTAGATGTAAGGTATCATTCTTTTTCATAATATCTCACCCAATCGACCAGCATCTCCACCGGCAAATCCTTCGGGTCCACGCCTCCTACCCATGAACCACCCAGCTGCATATCTATCAGCAAATAATAAGGCTGATAAAAGGGATACTGCCCTTCTTTGTCAGTACTTATCCGCGGATAGGTGAACGTGTAATCATGGTTAATGGCAAAGACCAAGCTGTCAGGATAAATATCTACCGAGTAAATGTTATATTCATCAGGATTTATCTTATTGATACCACCATGAGGAGGAGTGTCCTTAAACCCCAATTTATAGGTATAATAGGAATGTACGGTTTGATAAGCGATGGTGTCGCTATTCAAGCGCTCCATGATATCTATCTCACCTCCATCGGGCCATTTTGCATTTTCGGGCAGCATCCAGATAGCGGGCCATGCACCGCGAGCTCCCTGCAACTTGGCTTTTATCTCTACCCTTCCACCGGTAAAAAGCTTTTTACCTTTGGTATAAATGCCACCGGTAAGATAGGGTGCGGTATCATTCTTTTGCGTATAATTCACAATGCCGCGCAAGACCATATTTCCATCTCTCATGGCGTAGCATGAATCAAAATCAGACATATAGTTATTCCAGTCTGCCGTTCCACGAGGTATCTTGCTCCATGATGTGGTGTCAAATCCGGCTTTGTTGTCAAATTCTTCCTGCCAAACCAGCTTCCATGTTCCTTTCTTCCCCGAAGTCTGACCGACAGTGGTCAATGCCATCAGTCCCAGGCATACCAATGCCATAAATGTTCCTTTTTTCATCGTATTTCTTTTAATGGTAAAAAAACATTTGCCATATCAAGAAGACAACAAGAGTTGCCGCCCGATATGGCAAATAAAAAATTAAAGTATTTAATATCTTATTTTGCTAAGCTGTAAACAACATCCATGATTTTCTGTCCGATTTCATCAGCAGCTTCCATAGTAGACGCCTCTGAATACACACGGATAATCGGTTCTGTGTTACTCTTGCGCAAATGAACCCATTTATCGGGGAAATCAATCTTCACACCGTCAATGTCATTGATTTCTTCATCTTTATAAAGTTCTTTCACCTTTGCCAGAATTGCGTCGACATCGGTTTCGGGAGTCAGGTCAATGCGGTTCTTTGCAATAAAATAAGAAGGATAAGAAGCACGCAACTCACTTACTTTCTTACCTTCATGTGCCAAATGACTCAAGAACAAAGCAATGCCCACCAAAGCATCACGTCCGCAATGGCTTTCCGGGTAGATGACTCCACCATTACCTTCACCACCGATGACTGCATTTGTTGCTTTCATCTTTGTCACCACATTTACTTCACCTACGGCAGAAGCATTATATTCGCAACCATATTTGCGTGTTACATCACGCAAAGCACGGGTAGAACTCAAATTGGAAACTGTATTTCCCGGAGTATGTTTCAATACATAATCAGCAACAGTTACCAATGTATATTCCTCACCGTACATCTTACCATCTTCACAAATCATAGCCAGACGGTCAACGTCAGGGTCAACAACAAAAGCCACATCACAGCCGCCTTTTGCCATCAATCCCATGATATCACCCAAGTTCTTTTCAAGAGGTTCGGGGTTGTGCTGGAAATTTCCGGTAGGTTCACAATATAGCTTTTCTACATGTTTCACACCAAGACGTTCCAGTAATTCGGGAAGGATAATTCCTCCCACAGAATTCACACAGTCGATAGCTACATGGAAATCAGCTTTGCGGATAGCCTCCACATCAACCAACTTCAATGCCAATACACTGTCAATATGCTTTTGATTGTAAGTATTGTCTTCACGATAGCTGCCCAAATGGTCTACATCAGCAAATTCAAACTCTTCAGCTTCAGCGATACGAAGAACTTCATTTCCTTCTTCCTTATTCAGAAACTCTCCCTTTTCATTCAGCAGCTTCAGGGCATTCCATTGTTTAGGGTTATGGCTTGCAGTCAGAATAATACCGCCACATGCGCCTTCCATAGTAACAGCCAGTTCGGTGGTCGGAGTAGAAGCCAAGCCGATGTTCACCACATCAAACCCCATCCCCATCAGGGTTCCGCATACCACGTTCTTTACCATCTCACCGGAGATGCGGGCATCGCGTCCTACTACAATTTTATTACTCTTTACAGTTGTTGTTTTACGTATCAGCGTTGCATAAGCTGATGTGAATTTTACAATATCCAGCGGGTTCAAACCTTCCCCCGCATGGCCACCAATAGTGCCACGGATACCTGAGATTGATTTAATCAGTGTCATCGTCCTAATTGATAAGTTATTTCATAGTAACAAGGATAAACGTAAGCAGAGGCATTCTTTTGTCCCTCGCTATGAGGAACAATCAATCTAACCTTTGCCCGACCGGAAATCTCGCGGCCCGTTCTGATATAATTAAACGGAATCAACCAACCACTGGGAACAAACGTGCTGCCGTATACAGAAGCCATTTGCCCTGTAGTGAAAGAAGCCGAAAAATTCTTTCCCGACTTAGTTAACATAAATTCATCGGGATGTGGTGCAAGATTACCAATAGTATTCAAAGACAGAGTATCCCCTGTGCCATCTGCCGTTATCTGCTCTTCTACATAACGGGCCAGCACTTCATAACGTCCGTCTTTCAGTACATTCCCGTTTCCTTTTTCTACAATTTGCATATACACACCATTGTCCGAGAAAAGAACAAACTCATTATCCTTCACATTCGTAGTTGAGTCTTGTTCCTGAAACTGCTCAAAGCTAATTACCTTGATATCTTCTTTCTCAATAAACCGCTTAATAGCTTCTCTTTCCTCTTCCTTCATCTCAGCATAGGATTTTTCATTGTTACATGACTGGAAAAACAATCCTAATAGAAACACTGATGTGAACAGTATACTTAATTTCTTCATTCTGATTCTGTTATAATTTCGGGCAAAAGTAATAAATCACCCGCAAACTTTTATATTGTTTTTAGGCAATTATACTAAAATAACTATTTTTTTGCCAACAATAGCTCTTCGTACTTCAATAAAGCTTGTTTAAACAAGCCGATAGCTTCTTCCATTGTGCCATAAAACTCACCTCCCGAAGCGTTCAGATGCCCGCCTCCGTTGAAAAAATCAGCAGCAACTTTATTACAAGGGAAGGTTCCGACCGAACGCAAGGAAACTTTAATCATGTTTTTCTCCGTATCCTCGCGCAAGAAAACAGAGAAACGGACATTCTTGATAGAAAGGGGAATGTTCACAAAGCCTTCCGTATCTCCTTTCACATATTGAAATTTGCCTTGTTCCTCTTTGGTCAACCAAATTAACGCCGAATTGAATTCGGGAAAAACCTGCATCTTATCATACAGCACATACCCCATCAGGCGCAAGCGTCCTTCGGAATACGTATTATATACATTGCGGTAAATCTCATCCTTGTCTATGCCTTTCGAAAGAAGCTCACTGATGATGAAATAAATTTCCCGGTTATTCGAATTATAAGTGAAACCGCCTGTATCTGTCATCATTCCCGTATAGATGCATTCCGCTCCTTCTTTGGTGATATCTTCAAAATACCCCAAACGGCAAATCAAACGGAATACGAGTTCGGAAGTGGAGGAGATTTCGGGATGAGAAATGACAATCCGGCAGAAATCACCGGGGTAAAGATGATGGTCTACCATCATCTTACGTCCTTTTGACGCAGCAACAGCATCTGCCATGGCATCAATACGCGACAGGGCATTGAAATCCAAACAGCAAATAACATCCGCCTCAGCTATCAACTTATCGGCAAACTCTTTATATTTGTCATAACGGATGATATCTTTCGCCCCGGGCATCCAACGTAAAAAATCGGGGAAAGCATTGGGAACAATCACGTTCACATTCTTCTCTTGAGATTCCAGAAAATGCCATAGTCCCAATGAAGAACCTATCGCATCTCCGTCGGGAGATACATGGGTGACAATTACTATTTTTTCAGCTCTCTCAAACCATTTCTCCACATGGTCAATATTAGCTTGCGAAATTACTTTTGATAACATATATATATCTTTTCTTTTGAAATGGCAAAAATACAAATTTATTCTTTATTCACAGAAGAATACGGAAAGAACCTTTCTCCGAAATATCAATATAATCCAAACCCAAGGTTTTACACTCCTCTTTATAGGCTTTTAACTTATAATCACCGAGCGATGCATCCAAGACTATTCTCTTTATATGAAACAGTTTTTGCAACGGAGCAATCTCTCCTTTATATCCTTTACACAAATACATATAATCGATATCCAACAGATTTGTGGCGGATTTGTTGCGCCAATACCCATCAGTCACCATACAAATATTCATGCCCCTCCAATGGACAATTCCTTTATGGCTCCATACATTTCTACCTTCATAATCGGATAACAGCAAATGGGGGATCGGCATCTTCTTCCGTTTCCAATAGGTTTCAGCTATGTTTTTCATATAAATATAGGTGCTGTCTTTCCTGTCTGAACATAAATAAGAAGAATTATCAGCCTCTATAAAATGAACGGCAGCACAATTATGCAGATTATAAAACACTATCGAAGGAACGGTTGCCCGGGGAAAATGAATGTAGAGCAAAAGTACCAGAATCATATTTATTCCTGCAAATACCTTTATCAACGCTTTTCTGCTCCCGGTACTCCAATAATACAGTCCCAACATAAAAAAAGCATAAAGCAAGCATACTTCCAAGGAAGATAAATACAACGAGTCTATAAAAGCCGAAGGCAATCGGCTGATAGTCCATGTACCCCAATTCAAACATTTAATGACTTCTTCCAGCATGAACAGAATGCAATGATGAAGTTCTGCGACCGGTGCAAAGACAAAAGCCAGCAATGCCAGATAAATAATAACAGGAATCAATGGTGCCACCAGCAGATTTGCCAATAAAAAGTAAAGAGAGAAACCGGAAAAATAATACATTACCAATGGGGCCGTACCTAATTGTGCCACCACAGACACAATCGTTGTTCCCCATATATATCTCAAGAAACGATTACGGATAAAACGGATACGGTAGAATTCTTTATAACACAGAGAAATGGCTAAAACTGCCATAAAAGAGAGTTGAAAACTTACATCAAACAAATAAAAAGGAGAATACAACAACATAGAGAATGCCGCTATTGCCAATATATTCAGAGGTTTCCCTCGTTTCCCTCCCAGTGTTCCGAGCTCAACCAACATACACATGATGACGGCACGCACCACCGAGGGCATCAGCCCTGCCACAAAAGCAAAACTCCACAGCAACAGCGTAACGACTATCCATTTCAGGATACGCATTGCCCGATTACGGCAAAACGGCCGCAACATATACCCCAACAGAAACCAAAGTATTCCGACATGAAGTCCCGACAATGCCAGCACATGGCTAATCCCCGCCACCGAATAAGACTCCCGCAACTCATCGCTCAACTCTTCTTTATATCCCACCGTCAATGCGGAAAGTACGGCAAATTCCTCTCCTTTAAATCCCCATTGCCGATAACACCCGACAATCTTATCTCTGCAAGCCAAAGCCTGTTGCTTGATACTGAGCACACGCGGTTTGTCCATAACACGCCAATATCCGGCATACACATAAGCAGTCCCGCTAATCTGTTTCCGCAACAAATAAGAAGCATAATCAAACTCATACGGATTACCTGCATTGTGCGGAGAACGAATTTTACCATAGAACAAGATATTATCTCCGCTTTGCAAGGTTTGAGACAAACTGTCCTTATAAACAGAAAGCAGCACCTGTCTGTCCTCTGTCTTTACTTTGCATACCATGACTTTCTCCTTTTCAACAGGAGTTTCCTGAACGACACCTCGGTACACTTTCTTTTCCGATGACCAATCGCAGTTTATTTTATCCCACTGTATTTGCGTCACCGTACTTCCCAAAACCAGCAGAAACAGGCTGACCGCTCCTCCAAAAAGCCACCGATAACGGTAAGCGCATGTTCTCAGCATCCACAGAAGAGCAACAAAAAGCACAGCCATCACTCCAAAGTGCACAGACAACAAATTCAAAGACCGAAAGCAGGTATCGGATAAAAAAATTCCGGCTACCAATGGGATGGTCAGCCGGAGTATAGAGTAAGGCTTCAAAGCCGAAAATAATTGCACTGCCGAATAATCAAAGATTCTTCAACTTATGAATCATTTCTCCCATATCGGGAGCTTTGAATACCGCATTTCCCGCCACGAGGACATCGGCTCCGGCTTCCACCAACAGCTTACCGGTTTCCAGATTCACACCTCCGTCTACTTCTATCAAAGCCTGCGAACCGGTACGGGCTATGAGCTCGCGCAATTCCCGCACTTTATCCAATGTGTGTGTTATAAACTTCTGCCCTCCGAATCCCGGATTTACACTCATCAACAAAACCATATCCACATCACGGATAATGTCTGTCAACATGGCAACAGGAGTAGAAGGATTGAGCGTTACAGCTGCTTTCATGCCCGCATCCTTTATCTGTTGCACTACCCTGTGCAAGTGTATGCATGCTTCATAATGCACATTCATCATCATAGTGCCCAAGTCTTTTACTTCCTTTATAAACTTCTCAGGGTTGACAATCATCAAATGTACATCCAAAGGTTTTTCTGTCAGTTCCGCTACATATTTCAATACGGGAAACCCAAAAGAAATATTAGGAACAAACACACCGTCCATCACGTCAATATGCAACCAATCGGCTTCACTGCGATTGATTTGCTGTATGTCTGCCTGCAAGTTAGCAAAATTGGCAGACAGTAAAGAAGGAGATATTAGAGGTTTAGCCATAATTCACTGTTCTTATTTCTTAGCATATAGGTTACAAAAGTAGTACAAAAAAATGGTTTATTTGCGAATACTCGGTAAAATTGCAAACAGAAGTCATTTATTTCAAAGTAAACCGCACTCCCAATTGAATATTAAAATTAAAAGGATGCTCTTTGCGAATAGTCTGCCATTGACTACCATCATCAAAATAATAAACCACACCGGGTTCGGCGTAAATACCGACTTTCTCTGTAATCTTGAACTGTGCACCGGCAGCAGCCGACAACGACCATTGCAATGGCTTCACATTTATCTTTTCATCTGTTGCATCTTTGTCTTGCTTATTCACAATGCCCACCTTGTGCATCGTGCCCGAAACACACTTTTCGACCATTCCCCCTGCCGAAGCATAGATTTCAAAACGTTTATTACTCCACAAACGACGATCTACCTTCAAAGGAATTCCGACATAATGCAAGCGTTGCTCTTCTTCAAAATAAGAATCCTGAGAACCTGAACGTAAATCAGTGGAAAGCAACGTATAGGTTACTCCCGTCTCGATACCCCATTTCTCATTCAACTCAAAACGGAGAGACGCACCGAATGTGACAGGCATGTGATGTTCCACCTTCGTATTATTATCCTCATTCAGATTAGCAAAATAAATAGGCTCGTTCAGTTCATTCCTTGCCTCCAAAGAAGCATAAGGTGAATTTTTCTTCGGTTCTTTATTCAATGGAGCCAGACTTCCATATCCCGAATAATTCATATTGGAAGAAAAAGGAACGTTACCGGTAGAAACACCAACCGACCACTTCCTTTCTTTTGTCTTCCGGGGGGTGGCGTATGCATAATAATTATTACGCCGGGCAGTTCTTGCAGCCGGTTTCTGCACAGGCTCTCCAGTCTTCACCTGTTCCGTTTCTTTGCTCTTTTTATCCGTCTTATCTGTTTCCTCCATCGGCTTCTCTTCTGCTGTTTTTTCTGTCATCACCTCATTATAAAATGCAGATACAGCTTTCTGCATAACAGCTTCCACATTGTTCACTTTCTTTTTTACTGACGTAATTTCGGGAGCGATATGTGCCACTGACGGATGGGTAGGAATTATCTCATTCATATCCGCCGAAGGAGAAAGAGATGCTATTTCAACAGATTTTCTTTCTACATATTCTGCCGAAGGAGAATGCCAGAACCATACGGTCACTGTCGATATGACCACCAGCAAGGCAATTGCTGCTACTGCCTGCCAGCGACGCCACAACGGAATAATTTTGGGAGTACTATTAAGCTCCTTCTCCAACTGATTCCAAAGATCAGCAGGAGCCGGTTCGGAATAGTCCTCCATCCGATGGCGTAAATTCTTTATCCATTTATCTTTCTCTTCCATTCCTATATCCTCTTTCTATAATCATTAATCTTCTTTATAAGTAAACTTTTGGCACGATATAATTGCGATGAAGAGGTATGCTCGGTGATTCCTAACATCTGAGCTATTTCCTTGTGTCCTTTCTCTTCAAATACATATAGATTAAAAACGGTGCGATAGCCTTCCGGCAATTCTTTTATAAACTGCATCAATACAGACTGAGGAATCTGTTCCATCGTATCATCATCTCCATCCACCATATCCGGCAATTCTTCCACTACTATTTCCTGATTGGCTGAAGACTGTTTGCGCAAATAACCCAAAGCTTCATTTACCATCACACGCGCAAGCCATGCTTTGAGTGACCCTTCTCCTTTGTAAGTAAACTTGTCGAAAGAACGAAAGATATTCAAAAAGCCATCATGCAAAACATCTTGTGCCGTCTCTCTGTCACCAATATAACGAATACAGATAGCCATCAATTGTCCGGCATAACGCTCATACAACTGCTTGCGGGCAAGGTTATCTCCCTTGCCGCATCGTTCGGCCAACTCTGCTTCATTCATTGTTTGTGACACTATTTTATTCTATAAATGATGAGATTGCAAAAATACTGCATTAACGAAGCAGATTTTTTTTGCTTAAGCAGATTTAACACTTTTAGAAGCAGTAAACATCCTGTCTGTACATTTACGTCATAGAAACATTCAAAAAGAGATAATGAAATGAAGCATATAAAGAATATAGTACTCCTACTCTTTCTGTCGGTCGTGACCTGCATGACGCAAGCATGCAGTCACGATGAAGACATAGATGACCTCCAAAGCAGTATGGATAATTATAATGCAGACATGGCCATCATTGTCAATCCCATTACGCTATCGGGGGCTACTTTGATAGATACTGACTTAAACGGATATACTTATATAGCCAACCCGCAAATCTTGTCTGACAATAAAATAAACCAAAAAGGGCAACGCATATTTTATACTTACACTGCCATTCCTCAGAGTACAGGTGCTGACAGTATTCCTTATATCACTATTATGCAAGTGAATAAAGTGCTGACCAAAGAACCTGTCTTCGTGGAAGACAATGATGCAAAAGACTATGGCACAGACCCGATTGAGATTAGCGGGCAAAGTATAAGCAAAGCGCATCTCAACTTACGCTACACCTTTTTAAACGGAGGGAACCATCTTATACCACATTCTATCAGCTTACTCATAGCGAAAGATGCCCAACCGGACGCACGCGGATATTTAAGTGCCGAGTTGCGTCATGATGCGGCCGATGACCTGCAACTCAATGCCAACAGTGGTTATGTCTCATTTACATTGGAAAATATGCCGGGATTTAAAGAAGGTACATTGAAAGGATTTAAGATAAAAACAAAAACAATTAAAAATGAAACCGATATCGTAGAAGTCACGATGAACAATAACAGAAAAAGCATGAATTTCAATATCTAAACCATAACTCAACCCAAAAACTAAACGACCGTTATAATATAATGTCTCATTTATTATAACGAAAGGCGCAGGACGGCATTCACCGGCTGCGCCTTTTTACTTTGTTTCTGTTCTTTGTGTGATTACTCTACACGGTTATCATTAGCTGTCCTATAACCTCTCAAGAAATCCGCAACATGCATACGTTTCTTTCCTGCCAGCTGCAAAGACAATATATTAATGAAACCATCTTTTACCGCTATCCGGAAGTCAGTCTTTAAATCTGTACGAATCTCCCCTATCTGCATATCATGCTGACAGAAGATTTTCTCAGCTTCATAAATCTTCATCATCTGCTTACCGGCTCCCCCCATATACAATTCTGTCCATGCAGCCGGATAGGGAGATAAGCCGCGAATAAAATCATAAATCTGTTTCACTCCCTTATTCCAGTCAATGCGACACGTTTCCTTAAAAATCTTAGGAGCCGGACGCAATTCTGCTTCCGACTGAATCAGTTTTTCCTGCGGAACAGGCTTCACCGTACCGGCCAAAATAGCATCTACCGTTTCAAGCACCAGCTCTCCTCCCAACATCATCAGTTTATCGTGCACAATTCCCACATTGTCTGTATCGGCAATAGGCACACGCACCTGCTGTATGATTTCTCCGGTATCAATTTCATGCTTCAAAAAGAAGGTGGTGATACCCGTTTCTGTATCTCCATTGATGACTGCCCAATTGATGGGGGCTGCTCCTCTGTACTGAGGCAACAAAGAGGCATGAAGATTGAACGTTCCCAGGCGAGGCATATTCCAAACCACTTCGGGTAACATTCGAAATGCCACCACAATCTGTAAATCCGCCTGCAAAGAACGAAGCTCTTCAACAAAAGATTCATCTTTCAATCTTTCCGGTTGAAGCACGCGCAATCCCTGCGACACAGCATACTGCTTTACAGGACTGGGCTGCAACACACTTCCATGACGCCCCATCGGTTTGTCGGGCATCGTTATCACACCTACTACATTATAACCTCCTTCAACCAGACATTTGAGACTCTCTACCGCAAAATCAGGAGTACCCATATATACAATTCTCAAATCTTTCTTTTCCATACTTATAACTATTAATCTGCTGAAAAATCTACCAATACCTGACGGTATGAGTTGAATATCTTCGACTTGGAAACAAATCCCTTATATTTGCCGAGCTCATCTATCACAGGAAGATTCCAAGCTTTCGTATCATCAAACTTCCTCATAACCTCTTCCATCGAATCGTTGACATAAATTCTGGCGGCAGGAGACACCATAAACTTTTCCACTTTGAAACGATGATACAGCTCCTGACGGAACATAATGTTCCTGATATCGTCCAATGCCACAATGCCCAGTAACTCTCCATTCACATCCACAACAGGAAATAAATTACGTTTTGCCTGGGAAATGACTTTTACCATTTCGCCCAAATCCATATCGGGACGAACTTTCTCAAAGTCGGTTTCCACCACGCTTTCGATATTCATCAAGGTCAATACCGCCTTGTCCTTATGATGAGTCAACAATTCTCCTTTTTTAGCCAAGCGCATGGAGTAAATGCTATGCGGTTCAAACACCATGATAGTGAGGTAAGAGCTGACAGACACCATCATCAAAGGCAAGAACAAGTCATAGCCTCCGGTCAGTTCCGCAATAAGGAAGATACCTGTCAAAGGTGCATGCATCACCCCCGACATCAATCCCGCCATTCCCAATAAGGCGAAATTCTTTTCAGGAATATACGGACCGAGATGAAATTCGTTACAGAAATGGGCAAAGATAAATCCGGTGATACACCCTAAAAACAAACTGGGTGCAAAGATACCGCCACAACCGCCACCGCCATTGGTGGCACTGGATGCAAAGACCTTAAATAACACAATCAATGCCAGATAAACAAGCAGCAAACCGCCATATCCATAGAAGATAGAGTTGTTCATCACCGTATCCCAATCCTGATTGGATACCCCATTGAGCAATAAATTTATCGTATCGTACCCTTCACCGTAAAGAGGCGGAAAGAGGAAAATCAAAACACTCAGCATGATGCCGCCAATGGTCAACTTCACATACGGATTATTATAACGACGAAATACATTTTCTACAGAATTCATAGCACGGGTAAAATACAAAGAGACCAATCCGCAAGCAATCCCCAACAAGATAGCCGATGGGATACGCTCCATCAAAAACGGCTCATCCATGTGAAACTTGAACATAGCCTCCGAACCGGTGAGAATATAAGAAACCGTAGCAGCCGTCACACACGACACCAGCAATGGCAAAAGAGAAGCCATCGTCAGGTCTATCATCAAAACTTCCAAAGTAAATACCAATCCGGCAATAGGAGCTTTGAAAATACCTGCCACTGCTCCCGCTGCACCACATCCCACCAAAAGCATCAGCGTCTTATGTTCCATCTTAAAGGCACTGCCCAAATTAGAACCGATAGCAGAACCGGTCAGCACGATAGGCGCCTCAGCTCCCACCGAACCACCAAAACCGATAGTAATGGCACTCGCAATCACCGATGACCAGGTATTATGCCGTTTGATACGGCTCTGACGCCGCGAAATAGCATAAAGAATCTTTGTCACACCATGGCTGATATCATCCTTCACAATATGACGTATGAATAAGCCTGTCAAAAAGATACCCACCACAGGATACACCAAATATAACCAGTTCACCCCTGTTGAGTCAAAATTCTCTGTCAGGAATTCCTTAATCCATTCTACCAAAAACTTCAGGAACCATGCTGCCAGTGCAGTAAAAATACCTACCAGAAAGCTCAGTATCAGAATGAAATGTTTTTCCTTTATCCTTTTTTCGCGCCACAGAATAAAGCGCTGCAATAAGCTCTTCTTATCTTCTATTAAAGCATCCATTCTCTCTTTCTTATTCTCTTATAATCTTCACTTCTCCTCCTTTACCCAACTTAATAATACCGGAAGGTTTCGGATGTCCGACTTCATCTTGCCTATAACCGACAATATAGTCTACCGCTTGTTTTATTTCCTCGCTTATTTCACTGAAATTAGCAGGTGAAGGCTGACCGCTGATGTTTGCGGAAGTAGATACGATTGCTTTGCGAAAACGGAAACAAAGCTCTTTTGAGAATGCCTCACCTGTTACACGAATGCCAACGCTGCCATCTTCCGCCAACAGATTTTCGGCCAAATTACGAGCACCGTCATAGATAATAGTCAGCGGTTTGGTAGCATAATCTATCAAATCCCACGCAACTGCCGGTACATCCCGTACATAAAAATCGACTTTCACCGAACTGTCTACCAGTACCAGCATTGCCTTGCTGTCTGCTCGTTTCTTGATATCATACACACGCTTCACAGCTTCTGCATTGGTTGCATCGCAACCTATTCCCCAGATGGTATCCGTAGGATAAAGAATTATCCCGCCTTTCTGCATTACCTCACAGGCTTTCTTCACGTCTTGTCTAATCGCTTCGTTCATATCGATTTTATTGTTTGAGTTTTCAATTCTACAAATTGCAAATGTAGTAATTTTCCCATTGATTATGACTACTAAAACTAAAAAAGATGCCTAAACAATTACTTCGAACTGTTTAGACATCTTCCCTAAAGTATTTAAAAAGTATATTCAGAACAATGTATTCGTTCCTTCTATCAAATTGCCCATTGCCCATGCAGCACGGATATTCAAATCACGGTCTAGAACCAACAAATCGGCATCCTTGTCTTTTTGCAATGTTCCCTTTCTATCATCTACTCCCATGATGCGTGCCGGCGTTTCCGAAACCATATTGATGGCATCACCCAAAGGAATGCCTGCTTTGACCATCGTACGTACCAATACATCCATTGTAGCAATACTTCCGGCAAGCGAAGAACGGTCTGCCATCTTGCATACACCATCCTCAATAATCACATTCGGGTCAGTTATTTCAACTCCTTCGGCAGCAGCATAAGCCAGCGCATCGGTTACCAGGCAGGTATGGCTCACTCCTTTCAGCTTATAAGCCAACCGCAAGATAGTAGATGGTAAATGAATTCCGTCAGCAATAAGTTCGATAGTCATTCCATCTGTCAGATAGACACTTTCCACCGTTCCTTCATACTTATATTCACGGCGTTTATGAAATCCCGGCATTGCATTGTAAAAATGAGCCGCATGAGTATATCCGGCTTCATAAGCAGCTTTGATACCGTCATATTCGGCTTCGGTATGAGAAATGGCAGCCACTATCCCTTTGGATCTCAGGTAGCCGGCAAATTCCAAAGCACCCGGCAACTCAGGAGATGAATCCCAGCGCTTGATACAATTTGTTTCATCCAACAATGAAGTATATTCTTCTTTATCCGGATTTTTCACCTTACCGGAAAACTGCCCACCTGCCATCTTAGGATTCAGGTAAGGTCCTTCCACATGAAGTCCCAATACCGGACTGTCTTTTTCTTTCATCAGCTTTTCGCATATACTTACAGCTTTACGAATCTCTGAAAAAGGAGAAGATGACAATGTCGGGAAAATACTGGTGGCACCGTGTCTCTGATGTGCTTTAACAGCTGTGCGGAATGCCTCTTCCGTACACTCTGTAAAATCGTGACCACCGCCCCCATGAGCGTGCATACATACAAATCCGGGGACAATATACATGCCTTTGGCATCAATCAGATTGGCGCCAATCAGCGCTAAATCACAGTTGGTAACTTCCAGTATTTTATTATCCCGCATCAACACCGAACCTTCGTCCAGCCAACCCTGCGGGGTAAATATCTTACCATTGATAATTTGAGTTAACATGATATGTAAGTATTAGAATGTTTATTGACCTGCAAAATAAAACATTTTATTTTATTCCTCTTTATAAAATTGAGATTTCTTTCTACTTTTTCCATAAATGTATGGCATCAATCTCCTGAATAGTACAAATAAAACAGGAAGGGAAAGCATCGGCTTTCCCTTCCCACACTTTAACCAAACGTGTATTCTTCCCCTTTTCAGCCTCTTTACAAGTAAAAAGAAGACAGAAAAACATGAAGAGAAGTAATGATGAGCTTACATGCTTCACTTTGTGGTTATTCAATTCTGAATAAGCCACTTAAATACGTACCTCGCGGTGTCGTTATAGTTATAATACTCAAGTTTCGCAAGTACTCAAATAATGTAATAAAAAAAGGCTAAAGAGTTTGATAATTCAATGATTATCACTATATTAATGTCGCCAAACAAACATATAGCACCCTTTAGCCATGAACAAAAATAGACATATTATCGGTGAACTCCAAGAGTTTTTTGCAAACAATGACTCCAGCAAGGCAATAAACAGCATATCAACCATTATGAACAGCATAAGGATACAAAGCAAAGTTATCGGGTCAGTTAAGAATCCGAATTGCAAATTCACCTGTCTTCAGGTGTTACAACTGCTTGTTCTGTTCCCGTTCTTTTCAATTAAGAATGCTGCCAACTATTCGTCTTCTGCCCTGGGTAAGATATTTGTCTGCCACAAAGATATGTTCTATCGTTTCATGAACGACGGCAACATCAATTGGCGACGTATAATCTACTCGGTTTTCAGGCAGTTGTATTCACGTGTGAAACGCAGAACGACATTGAAGTCGGACATCAGATGCGTCATCATCGATGATACAGACCTTCCGAAGACCGGATTCAAGACCGAGAAGATTGGCAAGGTATTCTCTCATACCCAAATGAAGCCTATACTTGGATTCAAGGCAATGTTCCTCTGCTTTACGGATGGTGTATCCCAGTTTCTCCTTGACTTTTCTCTCCATGGAGAGGAGGGAAAACGAAGCGATAAGCCACAGGGGTTATTCAAGAAACAGACGGAGGCTCGCTATTGTAAGGAACACTCAGGGGATGAGCGTATTGCCAGGCGTAGCGCTGAGTATTTTGCAAGTAAGATTGAGACGGCCATCAGCATGCTCAAGC
Source organism: Phocaeicola massiliensis B84634 = Timone 84634 = DSM 17679 = JCM 13223 (assembly GCF_000382445.1). GTDB lineage: Bacteria > Bacteroidota > Bacteroidia > Bacteroidales > Bacteroidaceae > Phocaeicola > Phocaeicola massiliensis. The sequence continues at coordinate 2,425,562 of NZ_KB905472.1, forward strand.
GCTCAATCATAGAGGGTGTACGTTTCGATTATCTTCTTGTTGACAGTTGGTTTACCTGCTCTGAACTTTTGAAGTTCGTGGTCTCAAGGCACTTTGGATGCCACCTTATCGGAATGATAAAGATGGGCAAGACAAAGTATGAGACAGATCTTGGAAACAAGACAGCGCCTGAACTTATCAAGGCTCTCCAAAAATCCAAGAACGTAAAGTATAGCCGCTCAATCGGTTACTACACAGCAACTGTCTCTGCTAAAATCTCCAGCATTAAGGTCTGCCTGTTCTTCTACAGAAGAGGCAAGAACGGCAATTGGAATGCTCTGCTTACCTCGGATTTGAAACTTGATGCGAAAGAAGCCTTCAGACTTTACTCAAGAAGATGGGTTATCGAAGTGGCTCACAAAGAGATGAAGCAAAATCTTAAACTCGGAAAGAACCAGTGCAGAGACTTCGCCGGACAGATTGCAGGCATATCATTGTGCGTACTGCAATACAATATTCTCAGTTATGTCAAACGCTATGAGTCATACGAAACTATCGGAGGACTCTTTGCTGAAATTTCAAAGAACTCTGTTGAACTTTCAGTAGCAGAAAAAATCTGGCTGCTGATTGTAGAAGTTATAAACGTCATTGCCGAGGTACTTAACTGTGATGCAATGGTTCTGACTGAACAAGTAATATCAAACGATAAACAAATCAAAGCTGTGAAGCAGGCTTTCGACAGGCTGACACCAGCCGCCTGAGGAGCTACACTTTACTTGCGAAACTTAAGTTATAATATAAGTACCTTTTGAGTAACCACTTATATTAAAAACCTCCGGAGCGGAATCAATAAATGAAATAGTACGTTCTTCCATTTCCTGATTATTTTCTTCTGATGCAATCGTCACCGTGGCATCGGAAAGGTCCACATAAAAAGTAATGACAACTTGTGTATCTTGAAGATAAGCCTCTATCGGCAGAGAAGCAGATCTGGCATCGTCCATAATAAAACTTCCCTCAAAATCAATTTCCTTTTCAGGAACTGTTTGCGCAAACATAGGTGCAAAAGACAAGATAAAAAAGATAGTTATCAATACGTTTTTCATAACAAATGTTTTTATTACATTGCGAATTTAGAAAGAGCCCCACAATAATCCAAACAATCGTCCAACTGATTTGCGACATTTACTTTCACTGATTATCAGCATTATATTTCAATGCAGCACTCTTTTTTGCGACAAAACCTGAATAAAACACCTATCTTCTTTTCTTAAAATCTGCAATATAAGCAGCGAAATCATCTTTACTACCTTTGGGAAACCCGAATTTCTCACATATACGATAAATCCATCGTTCTTCCGAACGCAATTGTATCTTTAATAATTCAGAGATTTCATCATCGGAAAAATCCAAAGCTTTCAAATAACACACATCCCTTTCCCGCCCGGTCAACTGATACTTTTCCAGCAAACGGCCGGCAAAATCATCATAAACCAAATCCAACCAAATATGCAATTTCTCCCTATCCACTGCCGGATTATAGGAAGCCTGTTCTTTAGACTTCAGTTTCATTATCATTTCCAAAGCTTCAATATACTCCAACGGAATATCCTTATCTTTCGATTTGCAAATGATTTCCAACCGACGAATACTAATATCTTTTTGCTCTTTTTCCGCTTCCAATTGAGTGATCTGCATCTGCAATTTTTCTTTTTCCTCATTGTGCATCGTTTCATCCTCCGCTATCTTAGTTTGACAGGCATCAATCTTTTCTTGCAGCTCCACTTTTTCCTGTTTGCTTTTCAATAATAACTTTTCTTTTTTCTTTCTATTTATAGACAACACCAAATAATGTATTCCAATCAGCGCAACAATTATAACGGTCGATATTATAATAGTAAGATACCAATGATTATGTATCTCTACATTCTTATTCAATAATACTACTTGATCATATTTCTTTTGTATTTCCAAATATTCAGACCGATTTATTTGAGAACGCAAAGTATCCGACAATAATACATAATGCGATAAATAGGTAACAGCATCTTCGTATTCCTTTCTTGCCACATTTTCCTCATACAAGAAATAATAAATGCGAGCCTTTACTGCCGGCTCCGATGTTTTTAATGCATACTGACACAAGCTATCAACTTCCCCGTCACGTCCTGTCCGGCTATATAAATTGGCTAATAAAAGCATAGCTCTATATGATACGTCTCCCGACGCATTATCTAACGCCTTACGCACATACTTCTCAGCTTCCGCCCATTCTTTTTCCTTACTTTTATAGATTCCATAATTATAATATATTTTTGTCTGAAGCATAGAATCGACCAAAGGTACCATATCCAATAATTGAGAATAATACAAATCAGCATCATCTCTATTTCCCCAATAATATGATATATTAGCAAGATTCATTATACTGCTTACTTTCCATGACAATACCTGCTTTGGAACAATGTTAACCGCTACAGACTTCTTAAAATAATCGATTGATAAAGCATAGTTTCTATTCTTTTGATTCAAATACCCCAATCCCATGTAAATTAATGTCACAATCCTATTATCTTTTATTCTTGGAATATAACTTTCCGCTTCTTTATAGACCAACATAGCCTCTTCATCTTTACCCATATCTTTTAATACTCCTCCTTTATATAATAATGAGGCCGTTCTTTTTTCCACATCTTTATCCTGATAATACCCGACAGCGATATTAATCAATGAATCCGAAGTAGCGACAATATTGGAACGATATTGCGCTTGTGTCAACAACAATGCATAATCTGCCAGCTCTTTTCCCTCCAAATCTTCCGGCATAACGATAGACTCCAATACTTTTAAAGCAGAATCCGGTTCATCCCACATTCGTTTTTCTGCCATATCCAATGCATATCTTGCCTCTTTATGACCACAAGATGCACAAAAACACAGGACGAACAACAACATAATAAGAACTATACGACATAACAACTTGCCGCTCTTCTCTACCATATACATAACTTTTGTTTTTTTATAATAAGCTTAAACGCATACAATATTACAACTACCCGATAATACCACCAAATAATTTCATACTAATCTTCTTTCCGATTCGTTGTGCCACACGGACGTATGCATAACTCCATGCATACGTATGTATAGCCCTACACATACGTATGTGTAGCCCCATGCGAACGTATGTATAGTTCCGTGCAGACGTATGTGTTTGAAATGGGTAAAATTTATTAACACTAAATATAAGAAGAAGGCATTACGTCTCTTATTCTACAATAAGTAATGAATTGCAACAACCATACAATATTATTTTTATTTCTTCATTTTATTCAGACTTCATTCTTTTTTTCTGTTTCTTCAAAGAGAATATAGGCAAAAACATGAAAATGCCCAATATAGAAGCAATCAATCCTCCAATCGTTCCGGCTGCTAACGGAAACCAAAAGGCCTCTTTTCCCTGACCTATCATGAAAGGAATAAATCCCAAAATAGTAGACACAACAGTCAGGAAAATAGGAATAATCTTTGAATTCCATGCTTTAGTATACGCTTGCACATCCGAAAGCAGCGGATAACGTTTGCGGATGGAGTTATACTCATTCAATATATAAATACTTGCATTCACCGTTATACCGCATAACAATACGAAAGATGCAAAACCACCCTGGTCGAAGTTTAAGCCAAAAAGATAGAAAGTCAAGAACACACCAATATACGAAATAGGAATCACAAAAATAATAGCCAACGGTTGTTTGAGCGAATTAAACAAAATGCCGGTGGTAAAGAAAATGATTGCAATCACAATCAAGAGCAATGCATATTGTGCATTGTCCTTCTTCCCCCATGACCACCGTTCCTGCTCATCCTCTGCCGTATATCCCATCGGCAATATCTTATTAAAGGCTTCCAAATCCTTCTTCAACAACTTTCTTCCCTGCTCGGAAGAACCTATATACTCATATTGCAGACACAAACGATACTGCTGATTTTCTTTTGCCACCTTCTGCGGAGACTGTCCTTTCTCTACCGTTGCAAAATCAGCTAATTTATAAGAGTGTCCGTTTATCATCAAAGGAACATTTACCAGCCCCCACACATCATATTGCTGCCCTTGCATGGAAGACAGCTTCAGCCATTCAGCCTGATTTTCAAACAAAACACTTCCGCAATAAATATCACGCCCGAACACAGGTCCCAAAGCATTGAATAACTGTGTAGCCGTAATATTCTCCTTGGCCATCCTTTCCCTGTTTAAGTCAAGGTAGAATTCGCTGTAATCATCCTTCCACCATGAGAATTCAGAATTGATAATAACCTCTTTTATTCGACGATGCTCCAAAAGTTTCTCTTTCAAACGGTCTCCCCAATAAGCCAACTCATCATAATTATAACCATACATCTTCACCCGGAAACTTCCGGCACTCTCGCGCACATCATTGTTGAAGCCCTGGTCTTGCAAACCATATACTCCCCAGCTTCCTCCTCCCAGCGTCAAAGCTTTACTGATAATATTAGACTTCAATGTATAAGGGAAGCCACTGTGTTCCACTTCTTTCGTAAAGTAAATCTGTAAGTTTGCCTGCCGTGCGCTATATATAGCTGTCTGGAACTGCCTGATTTCCTTAAAATCGCTCAAGTAAGTTTCCATCTTCTTGACCAATGCATTCATTTGCTCCAATGTACTTCCGTTAGGCAGATTGGCATTTACATACAATACCACTTCTCCCTCGTCACGATTAAAGTAACTGCCTTCGTATACTTTCTCGACAAACAGACGCAAACTGCCTCCCAATGCCTTGTCGACTATCGGTTTTACTTTCTCTTTATAAGTGGAGTTGCCGAATACCTTATTATAATATTCCGCAAATGTCCCCTCCCCTTCCATCTTATCGGGCAACATAAAGACAGGCAGGCCAAAGCCCAATACCAATAAAATACAGGCCGGCACCCTAAAGCGGCACAAGTAATAAATAAATCCCTGATAGAAGCGAGTAAAATAAACCGCAAAACGCTTCATCCAAGTGCGTCTGTGCTTCTTCGTCTTTTTCTTCTCCAACTTAATCTTGTCAATCATGGAAGGAACAAAGAACAAGGCTACAAACAATGAAACAGCCAGATTTATAATTACCACAGCCGCAAAATCCTGCAAGTTCAACCGAATCTTTTCATCAAGGAAGAAAATAATAACCAATGCTCCGATGGTAGTTAAAGTAGCAGCCAGCACAGAGACAAATGCTTTCAGATTCCTACGATGCAAAATATGATCGGTCATGACAATAGTATTGTCTATCACCAAGTTGAGAGAAATGGTAATACCGGCCAAAGAATAAAGCTGCATTTCCAGTCCGAAGATATAATAGAAAATAGCAGCTACGGCTATGTTGATAGTCAAGCTGGTTACTATCAGAAACAGATAACGCAAATTGCGGGTAATCAATGCAACAAACAGCAATAAAATCAGCACAGTCAGTCCGGTACGGAAATAAATTTTATCCAATTCCTTTTGAATATACTCCGTGGCATCATAACCGATATGTACCTCATATCCGGCCGGCATCTTTGCCTGCAATTCCGCCATACGGTCTTTTACCTGACGGCTCAGTTCCAGCTGATTTGCCGTTTCCTCAGCCGTAATATAAAGATAGATGGAATTCAGTCCGTTGATGCGGTAATAGCTCTGTGGCTGTTCTTCCACATGCTTTACTTTTATCAACTTATCCAATGTGACCACCGTTCCATCTCCTGTCTCCAGTTTGATGGCATCGGGCTCAAACTCCGTTTCCTTGCCTGTAGCAGTGCGCACCACCCGAATCCAGTCCTTATCATCCGGCCCCTTCTCTATAGAACAAATACCCAGAAATTCTTTCTCGTAATGGCGGTTGATGGCAACCTGCACGTCTCCCAGTGTTATTCCCAAGCGAGACAACTGTTCACTGTCATATTCCAATTGCCACTCCATCGGAGTAGCCCCATTCAATTCTACTTTATATACACCCGCCAATTGTCCCAGCACCGGTTTTATGTTCTCTTCGGCATAGTTTTGAATCAAGATAGGGTTAGAGGGCGCATTGAGAGTATATGTCATAAATGGCCTCGATGCTTTATCATCCGAACGGCGGGTACTAATCTGAGGATAGCTGACTCCGTCAGGCAACTGCGCCCACGTTTGGCGGATAATGGTTGACACCTCAAAACGGGCAGCATCAATATCCGCATGCTTATCCAGTTCCAGCGTTATACTTCCTCCTCCATTATCAGAAGTAGATATTACATTTTTTATTCCGTTTACCCTTGCCAGCATCGATTCCAGTTTGCTGGTCACCTCAGCCTCTATCACCCGCGATGAATTACCCGGCATTCTAAATGAAATAGTGAGCCCCGGCAAAACACGCGACGGTGCCAGTTTGACCGGCAATAACGGAACCAAAGCCAAACCTATCAACGCCAAACAGACAAAAGTGACTATCAGCGTAAACGAAGATAAAGTACGAGAGTTGCTCATCGATACATACCTACATTAAAATCAAACTTATCAGATAATGAAAATCCCGAAGCAAAGTCGTGCAATGTCAGTTTCCGTATCTTATAATAATTCAACCAATAATTCTGTAAAGCCGAAATATAATTCTTCTGTGCTTCTTGTTGGCGATTTAATGAAAGAGTCAGACTGTTTACATCCGCTTTGCCGATAATGAATCGTTGGCGTGTCTGTTCATACGCCATCACCGCCAAGTCCAATGCTTCTTCGGCACTGGCAATCAGGCGCTGCTGGATATTGAAATCACTTACGGTCATTATCACCTCTTCTTCCACACTAAGCTCTTCCTGACGTGCGGCAATCTTTACCACATTCAGGTTATTCTTTGCCATATTGTATTTTCCTTTTCTTACTCCCCAGTCCACCAATGGAATAGAAACACTCACCGACACCAAATCCTGTTGCAAAGGGTGGCGGTAGGCATCTCCGAACTTATCTGCTACCTGATTGAATCCGACACTGGCATTCAGGCTGGCATTAAAACGAGATTCCACCTTGGTCTTATTCACATTCTGTTCTGCTTCCAAAATATTCTGGCGTTGCTCCAAGAAAGACGGATTGTTCTCTTTTGCTTTAGCCAGAGCCACATCTACCGGAATCTCCATGGCGGCGGGGCGACCGGGTAAAGACAATTCGATAGTCGTATTCTTATCCAGATTTAGAAAAGAAGCCAATGAGAACATAGCACGTTTCAGCGCTATCTGTGCATTTTCCAAAGTGTTATGCGCATTCACTTTATCCAATTCAAGGGTCAATAAATCCGCACGTGAAATGGCTGCTATTTTATGGCGTTGCAGTCCGATACTATACAAGGTATCACTGGAAGACACATTCTCTTTAGCCAATTGATAGTCGGCTTGAGCCATTGCCAATGCAAAGAAGTAAGTGACAGCCTCCTCTGACACGGTCTCCGTATTATAAATGAATTGTTTCTTTACCTTTTCATATTTCAGCGGTTCAATCTTACGGTCCCAACGAAATGCATTATACCCCAACAAGCTCTGCTGATAGCCCACCCGGATAGGCACACTGGAATATTGGGTAGATTTCGTATCACCGAAGTTGCGCATAAAGTCAAGTTGCGAATCTATATAGAAAGTACCGCCTGTCCAATCCAGATTCTGCCTGATGCTCAGTCCGCCACCGGCACTGAACATCTGCTGTTCACGATATACGTCCATATCCTCATTAGAGTCATAACGCTGAGTGATATACCGGTAATACTTTGCCGGAGTCAGGTCGAGTGTCAAACTGGGAAGGCGATTTGCTTTATAGGTTCTGAATTCCCAATAACCCGATAAATACATATTTTGATATCTGAATGCCGACAACGAACTGTCATTCGCAATCTCTATCGTATGCTGCAAATCCAATTTCACCGTCTGCTGTGCCTTTACGCCAACCGATAAAAGACAGCCTATGATCCATATACTAACGTACTTCATTTTTATCATGTTTTCTATAAATAAACCAATATATCAAAGGAATAATGAACAAACTGACCAATGTTCCCACTACCATCGAGCCAATCATGGCAATAGACAATGGCTTTTGCAATTCCGATCCCATATCCGAAGTAAACAACAATGGCACCATTGCAAAAATAGTAGTCAACGACGTCATGATAATAGCTCTCAAACGTCTCTTACCGGCAATATGGATAGCCTCAACCAAAGGTATTCCGGTTTTACGCAACTCGTTAATAGTATCCAGTTTCAGAATAGAGTCATTCACCACAATACCGCAAGTTACAATAATACCGATAGCCGACATCAAATTCAGCGTATGTCCAAACACCCATAAGGTAATCAATGCAAAAGCTGTATCTACCGGTATCTCCAACAGCACGATGAACGGCTGCAAGAAACTCTCGAACTGTGCACACAAGATAAAGTACATCAACAAGAGCGACACAAACAGAATAACAGTCAGTTCTCCCATCATCTTTTCATTCGAAAAGAAACTGCCTGAGAAATCCACTTCCCACTCATTCTTTTCTTTAACCGTTTCCTTCACTTCCTTCATAAGTCGTGTAGGGTTTTCAACATCATAAAAACTCAACGGAATATACTCTCCGTTCTTACCGGCCGTAATACTCTTCAAATCCTCAGCCGGAACAATCGATACCAGCTCACTCAGCGGAATATAATTCACCTGTCTGTTCTTATCAGGCTGAGTTTGAACCAAAGTTTCATTCAGAATACGGTTCACGCTTTTTTCTTCTCCGGCAATGCCGATAGGCAAATATTGCTGGTAAGAACGCAAGGTAGACACTTTGTTTTCTTTAAAAGCAGTGCGCAACACCCTGGTCAGTTCCTCGTAAGCAATGTTATACAACAGCAACTTTTCCCGGTTCACCACCAAATTCAACTGATTACGGAAAGCAATACCCGTCGGAGTCATTCCCGTTGCCTGAATAACGTTCTTTTCCAACTGCTGTAATTGCTCGGCTTCGGGAGCTTTTGATTTATTGGCAGCATGAAGCTCTGCCACGATATCTGCCTCCCCTGTCACAAACAACTTCTCAAAAATAGTTTCGGGAGGAGAAAAAGATATCACAGCCAAAGGATATTTCTCTTCTACTTCCTTCGTCAACAAATCCTGCAATGGAAGTATCTCTGTGGGTGTCCCGGTCTTAAAATAAAGTTCCGCTTCGGTTGAAGACAACTCACTTCCTCCATTCAATATGTAATCCTGCATACCCACATAAGCCGTATGTTCAGTCACCTTATCATCTGTCAGTTTCATCAGCTCATCCACCCGCCGATTATTCTCGTCCACGTGAATATTTTCATTCCATTCGATACGCATTATCAGTTCGTTCTGGTCTATCTCCGGCATCCTTTCCTTTTCCATAAAATAAAAGAAGAACACACAAACAGGCAAAGTGGCCAAAGTGCCCAACAGACTAATTTTCTTATGAGAAAACACCCAATCGATACCTTTATCATAAAAACCCTCCAGCCATTCGTTTTTCAACAGATTATCAAATCTCTTGGACAAGAAGCTTTTGCTCCGTATGCCTAATCTATAGAATAACAGATAAAGCACAGGTAAAAGCATAATACCGGTGACATACGAAATCATCAATCCCACTGTGATGGAAAAAGCCTGGTCCATAAAGATAGCACCTGCAATCCCGCTCATAAATATCAACGGCAGGAAGACAGCAATGGTAGTCAGTGACGAACTCAACATCGGAGTAATCATTTCCGTAGTTCCCACAGCACATGACCGCTTCAATGAATATCCCCGTTCCCGATATTGAGAAATATTCTCCGTCACAATGATAGAGCTGTCAATCATCATACCCACAGCCAAAATCAAGCCCGACAATGAGATAACATTCAATGAAACATGGCAGAAATAGAAAAAGAAAAAAGTAATGACAATAGAGGTCACCATACTGATACCGATAACCAACGGCGAGCGGATATCTCCCAAGAACAATATGGCAACAATGAAAATAAACAAGAATCCTAAAGACAAATTCTGTTGCAAATTGGAAATGGTATAATCCAACAATTCCGTCTGGTTACGGCTTATACTGAACTCAATATCAGGATAAAGAGAAGCAAAATAATCGGTCGTTTCTTTCAACTTCTCCTTCATTTCATCCATATTCTCGTCACTCTGCTTTATGATAGCCAGAGTAACCGCTTTTTTACCTCCGGCAACGGATAGCCCGCTTTCTTTTTGTGATACGACATCCACTTTGCAAAGTTCCTTCAATTGCAAAATACGGTCTCCCTTACGGATATATATATTCTTCACATCTTCGGTGGTACGGAGCAACGTAGCAATACGGATATTATATTCATAATACCCATCCCTTACCAACATACTTCCCGGCTCCACATTATTGGAAGCCAATGCATTCTCGATATCCTCCACCGTGATACCCGTCATGGCCAGTTTATCTTTATCGGGAACTATCTGAAGTAATTTTCCGGGGACACCGGTAATATCAGCCATCGCTACCTCAGGCAACTGTTCGATGCGGCGTTTGACCACATTTTCCGCCAGTTCGCACATATCCAGAAACTGTTGCTCATTCGTGCCCTCATAAGGCCGGTCATTCTTCAGTGTCATGTTCAGATAGAAAACCGGAATATCCGTTGCACTTGCCTTTATTGCTTTAGGACGCGCCACCTCTTTGGGCAGGCTGTTCATGGCAGCATCAATCTTTTCATTGACCTCTATAAACGCCAAATCCGTATTGACACCAAACTCGAACTCCATGCGGATAACACCTGCACCGTCACGAGTCTCACTTTTTATTTCTCTCAATCCCGCCACCTGCAATAATTGTCTGCGCACCGGTGTAACGACTGTATTCTCCAACTCACGCGCCGAAGAGTTTTCTCCCGACACCTGAATGGTAATTTGGGGAATAGCGATGTCAGGCAACAAAGACACCGGCAATGAGAAATACGTCACCAGCCCGATAATAAAACAGGCAGTGAACGCCATCAGCACGGCTATAGGGCGTTGTAATAAGAACTTTACCATTTGCTAATTCTTTTCAGATTCTTCAATTCATTCAGAATGACAATTCTCAATTCTTAATTACCTTGACAGGAGCTTCATGAGCCAAATTTACATTACCGGTGACTATCACTTCCATTCCTTCCTCCAGACCGTCTGTGATGGTATACTCTTCCATATTTTCCAGCCCTGTATGCACATAATTCCACATAGCCTTACCGTCTTTCAGCGTAAATACCACCTGCTTGCCCGAACGCAGAACAACAGCCGTTTTAGGAATCACCAACTGCTCTCCTACCGAACGCTTCACACTGACTCTGACATTCATCCCGTCAAAGAGTTTATTGCCTCCATTCACCCGCGCCTTTACACGCACCATACCATTTTCATCCACCAGCGGATTGATTTCACTGATACTTCCCTGACGTACACCGGCAGCGGAAGCATAAGGAGTCACTTCCACTTTATCCCCTACCTTAATCAGAGGCAACTCACTTTCAAGCACAGTAAAATCAACTTCCATCGTACCGGCGTTAATTACCCGGCAAAAAGCTTCTGACGTTTTTGGAATGTTATGTTCTTTTTCGAAGAGATTGGCAACAACACCATCGAAAGGTGCCACCAGTGTAGCTTGTTCCACATCATATTTGGCAGACTCATATTGGGCTTTACTTTGCTCATAACCACTTTTTACTTTTGCCAATTCCAATACATCGGCCGGCACAGCTTTCAAATTATCGGGTGCATACCCCTGTCCTATCAATACATCCTGCATCTCCAGTGTGGACTGGGCCAATCCATTTTTCTGCTGTGCCAACGTATTATTCAACTTAAACAAATCAAGTTCTGCTATTTTCTGCCCTTTACGCACCACATCTCCATTTTTCACCCAAACATGGGCCACTACTTCTGCAGTGCGAAAATACAAGTCGGCATAATCCTTTGCCGTAACCTTCCCATTACTGATCAGTTCATGATTGAATACTCGTTTTTCCAGCGGCACCACCGTCACCTCATTGGGCAATGAGGGCAATACAGTTTCCACACCTTCTTTTTCCTTAGAATCTTTTTTTTCATCAGAACAAGCTGCCACTGTAGTGGCCAGCACCAGCCCATAAGCCAATATGTGTAATTTCATAGTCATGTTATTCTTGTTTAAAAGACAAATAAAAATATTATATTTGAATAAAACTCATTTTCCCTCTTCTTTTTTTGTTAAATTTTCTTTTTTAGGCATTTATACAATTCAGTACAAATAGGAATATCAAAGTAATTTCTTTATTTCCTCCCTCATTTGCCTGATGGCCGTGGATTGCACCTTCGGCTCTTTCTCCATTACCATCCTTGCGGCCTGTTCCAGTTTTTGCCGTTGATAAAACCCCGGTTCCGCATATAGCTTTGCCAACAGAAAATAAGGATAGATTCTGCCCGGCAGCCGATGGGTGGAACGAATCAGCCAATATTCCGCCTCTGCATAATTACCCGCCTCCTGCTCGTTCTTGCCTATTATGTTCAGTATCATCGGGTCGCCGCTCACCTTCAACGCCTCCTTCATAACCACATTCGATTCCTCATTTCTGTGCAGTTTGTGCAGGGCATGACCGTATTCAAACAGATAGCGGGCATTCCATTTCATGTCTTCGTATATCTCCGCATAGACTTCCGCCGCCTGTTCATAAGCCCCCGAACGGTAAAACATCTGTTTCCGGTGCCATGCCGACGAAGCCGTCTCACGCACCTCCTTCCACCGATACACCTGGTAACACCCATAGCCCGCCGACAACAATAAGAACACGGTTCCCGCCATGCAAACCAATGGGCGTCGGGAGGAAAGGGTCTTTATTGCGCACCCTGTTACCAGCAATGCCAGGGCAACGACAAACAGAAGGAACTGGAACGGATAGGAAGAAAAGGAGAACACGGCCAAAGACAGCAGTGCACCGCACAGCCCGTACTCCTTCTGCCTGTGCCCGGCATAACCGCTTCCGCCCACCACCAGCAACGCCATCAGGAGCACGGGAACTCCCCATGCCATCGCCACCTGAAGATATTCATTGAACACATATTCGGGTGACCCCGCCACCCGTTCCTCGGTTTCCGTGTAGTTGCCCGCCGAGAAATAATCTTCCTGCGCCTGCCCATAGGCACCGGGGACGCCGTCCCATCCGTATCCGCGCCACGGTTGTCCGGCTATGGCGTGCACGGACACCTTCCACATCAGCAGCCTTCCGTCTGCCGAGTCCTTCTTCATCAGGTAAACACCGGCAAGTATCCCTCCTGCGAGCAATATCAGCAGAATTGTTCCCGCTTTCGTCCGTCTCGGGTGACAACGGATGTAGGCGTGAATCTCCTTCCGGTAATGCATATATGCGATGTATGCCGACGAGACCGCCCCGGCCATCCATGCCGAGCGGCTCATTCCGGCCGGCAACACACAAATAAGGAGTAACAGCACGGATAAGGCTACATAATAGGCCGTCGTTTTCTTTTCCTTCCTGCGCTTCAGCCATTCATACAGACAGACCGGAAGCGTCATGGCAAGGAAACCGGAGTAAGGCCCCGGATTGTAGAAAGAGCCGGTAAGGGCATAGAGCGAGTGGTTGGAGGCGGTAAAGCCATATACCTGTGCAAGCCCCCATACCGCTTCTACCGCACCGGCAAGGATGAAGAGCCAGGTGATAAATAGACAAATCCCACTTGCCATTATTTTATTTATATGTTTCATTTTATTCCTTTCCACACCCTGTCCCAACGGATATGTCCGTCGGCGGGATCTTCCGATTTCCATATTCTTGTTGCCTTTCCCACTATGTAGCTTTCGGGCAGCAGTCCCCAATACCGCGAATCGCGGGAGTTTTCCATGTTGTCGCCCGATACGAAGTAATAGTTCTCCCTAAACCGGTATTCCCTTATCAGGCTGTCGCCCAAGTAAACAAGTTTATCCCTCAATGAAAGTTTCTTTTTTTGTTCGTACCTTATGATATGTTGATAAAATAATATTGAGGTGCTATCCAATGATACCACCTGCCCTTCTGCCGGGACAGGCAGGGGACCGAATTCCTTTATCGTCCATCCCAACCGTTTGCTCCACGGAAAACTCTCCATGACCACTCCCCGTAAATTGTTTTCCGTCAGGCCGGAGATGCGTCTTTGGGCGGCTATATTTCCCAATTCTTCCTCTGTCCCACGTATCCGATAGAATCCGTTCCTTATTTCCAGCGTATCTCCCGGCAGGGCGATACAGCGTTTTACATAATACAGCATGACATCCATCGCCAGGGAGTCTTGCTTGGCAGGATAAGGGAAATTGAAGACCAGCACATCATTGCGCTTAACCTTTCCGACTCCCGGCAGCCGGTGAATCTTCACCTCCTTGTCTTCCAATGCATCCCAGATATTGAAGATGCGGGCTCCCATTATCCATTTGTTCACCAATATGCGGTCGCCTGCCTGCAGGGTGGGAGCCATTGAATCAGACGGGATGGTAAAAGTCGTGAAACAGGTTGTTTGTAATACCAGCCATCCTATTATCAATATGCATATATAGAAAGCGACCGACAGCAAGCAGTCCGTTATTTTTTTCAGCCTTTTCACCTTTCCTACCATTTGTTTAAGAATATTTGTTGCCCGTTTTGCATATAGAACACCTGTTCCTCCTTGCCGGCAGATAGGTTATGCAGCCAAAGCAGCGCGTTTTTGGGAACATTGTTGTAAACCAACCGGGGTTCCGTTGCCGTTTTCCTGCCTAAAGACACCCAGCCGTCAGGTCCGTTTTGGTAGAACAGTTCATATTCATGTCCCATACTGATAAAATTCTCATCATTGCGTGGCACATAAACTATCTTTTTTATCCATTCATCTTTGCCGAGGTCTAAAGTTACATAGCCTCCTTTTTCATCTGAAAGGAAATAGGTCAGATAGTTTCCGTCACAAATATTCTCTTTTACTTCTTTCTCATTTCCTTTACACGGCTCACTTCCGTTTATAATCTTAAAAGGCAGATTTACCGTGTCCTCTTCTGAACGAAATAACATTAGCTCTGCAATGCGTGCAGGTTTATCTGCAGCTGCTTGATATCGCACATACCTGTATTTTTTTTGAGGATGGCATATCACTTGATTATAATTCACTCTCGGTGTGTCAGCAACCATATAGAGTAACTCACTCTGTCGAAAATCCAAAGAATTTGAAACATCCAAGTGGCTTCCTATGATTTCACTGATATGGAAACGCGTCCATTTTCGTAGCGGATATTTTCGGAATAATTCAACGGTTTCTACTTCTTTCTCAGGCTGGAAATATTTTAATCCTTTATCTGTCAGCCAAAAAGGAAATCCTATTGTATGAAACAGACTTCCATTATGATTAGAAGCCAAAGGTACATAAATGACACCAGGCTCTATATTTTTCATATTGGCTTTACCATTTTGGTGTAACGCCATATCTATAGCCTTCCAGCCCGGAAAAGAAAAGACTCCCAAATAGGCATATTGTCCACATTCAGTCTCATCTATTTCTACTTCCACACTGTTTTCGCCAAAATATTCACCGGTGACATCCTTTATGTAGGGAGACTTTAAGACAGCGGGTACCTCCGGCTTGTCCATTATTCCCGTTATATCCTTTTTCTGCTTGCCAAAACATTGTCTGTATATTTTGCCTTTTAAACGTTTGTCATCATATCCTTGAGTAACCTTTCCCTCATCATATTCAAAAGGGATTATTCCGGTCCCATCCTTTATGACATTCCAGGAATGGCCGCCTTGGGCTTCGGGAGCACTTATAATGAAATCCGTGGCAACAGGTATGCCTACCGAACGGAGGACATATACAGACAAGTCACAACTCTCCCGACAATATCCGACACAGTTCTTTTGCAAAAACAGGGCTCCCAGATGAGGCAGGCTTAATTCATCAGAATATACATAGCCGCTTTCTCGTTTTACAAACCTGATTAACGAGTCTGCTGCTACCATCATATCATTGCCTTTATATAAAGAATCAAGTACAGCCGAATATTTTTGATAAAAAACCTTTCGCCAGTTTTCCAACGGCTCGTCCCCTATGCGATAAGGCAATATCCATTCACAGAACTCGTCAAATGAAAGAGAGTGCCGCCACGGTCTCTTCTGCCAGGCAGCAAAGGCCAAGTCTATATTTTCAATTAAATACTCAGCCTTTATAACGTGGCAGTCATACACCTTGGGCGTGCTCTTGTAGGAGAACTTACTCCATTTGTCTTGCAAATCACGAGGAAAATGTTTTTTATGGAATATGACGGATTGTATTTTTCTCAAACTGTCCAGACCGGAACTTTTTGCATACGAATAATATCCCGGCATATTCTTTATGAGAAAACATGCAGCATCATATTTAGGACCACTATCTTTATAATGTTCCAGTACTTTCTCCAGCTCTATTCGGTTCTTGCCTGCGGCATTCAGGGAATACTTTAAATCCTTTTCCCGGCAGCACGAATAAATGCTCAA
This sequence comes from Phocaeicola massiliensis B84634 = Timone 84634 = DSM 17679 = JCM 13223, assembly GCF_000382445.1. GTDB lineage: Bacteria > Bacteroidota > Bacteroidia > Bacteroidales > Bacteroidaceae > Phocaeicola > Phocaeicola massiliensis. Next base: position 2,442,059 of record NZ_KB905472.1, read on the forward strand.
CAATATCATTAAATAGAAATATATTTTTATATTAAAATGTAACATATTTAAAACTAATTATTGAAGATTATCTAATCATACTATTGTTTGATTAGAAAAGTACGATGTGAGTTTTGGAGTAAGTTATAGCTATTTTTGCATACTACATTTATATCTTATTTAGTATTTTCTTCTATTAAATTATTTAGTCCAACAAGATCTGGAGCCTGAAATTCAATATGAGTTATTAATCCCTGATTTAAATGAATAATAGAAGGATAAATAAACTTCTCATAAAAAAAGGGAGGAGTGAATTTATTCAAAGAATCAATGAATACATTTGGACTATAAAAGATGCTATCTCCTATTTTTTGTTTCAAAATTTTTTTTGAAACTATTTTAGTTAAAATGAATTTAACAGAATCTAATTCTGAATAGTACATTTTTAGAAAACCTTCGCTTTCACTTATACATCCAGCACATCCCTGATTGGGTATAATTACAATTGCTTTAAATGAGCACATAGTATTTTTAAAGTTCTCAGATAATGTATTCTGCATAAAATCTTTATAATTATCACTACCGCATGATATTAACAAAATGGGAATAACCAACAAAATTATTAGATTCCTTTTCATATCTTTTTTAGTTTAAAAATGCCAAATTTAATTTCATCTTCATTATCATTATGTTCTCTAAGTAATAGTCCTTCTTCTGTTACAAGAAAAGCATTTGATGATAATCTGTATTTGAAATCAACTAATGTTTCTCCTATTCTATTCATATTTTTATCAAAAATAATAATGGACAAGGGTTTTTCCCATGGTTTTCTTTTGATTTGGGGATTAATCCATGGATGTTTAACAAATCTATAATACACATTACGATATTTGTCATATACAATTGTAGAGTAAAAGTAAGATTCCAAATAGTGTAAAATACGTTTTTCTTTTGGCATCGGGAAGGCACTAGGGTGGTCTATGGATTTTATGACATCCGCATATTTACTTCCTCCAGGTTTAGATTCTGTTTTATTTAAATCTGTTAAGTATATGTTATGGTCATTAGGAAAACTCAGTATAAATCTTTTGATAGAATCGTTATAACACCAAAACAGTTCTCTATAATAAACTTCACCCCAATTGCCTCGTCTGTAAGACTCTGGATAACCAAGTTTTAGATTAGAACTTTTTGTTTTCATATCATAGATAATTGATAAAGGTAATTTTATGCTATCTTCTCGGATAAATTCTCCATGAATATATCCTGATATATATAATTTATCATTAATTAAATAAAGAGGTCTTCCTGTTCCCAGCCTCATTGTTGGACGATAAATATCAGATGGAACATTTGCTAGTAAATCATATGTTTCTTTTATATTGCCATCTCTGTTAAGGAGAAATATTTTATCCACATACATAGAATAAAAATAAATAGAATCTAAAGTTTTAATATGATATCCTGATGCATATGGATAAACTCCATTGGGTCCTTCTTTTTCTAAATGAATAATTTGATAATTTTCTGGTTTATGATAATTATATAGATAAATAGAATTATTGTATTCATTATAAAATGTGAAAAGGATAGAGTCGGAATGAGGTTTGTGGTATATTTGCATACACTCATTTAAGGGTTGAGATTCCGCATCTAATGGGAAGCTAATACTATCTATAAGTGTTAGTTTGTAGGTTTCATGAAATTCCTTATTTGTGTTGATGTTTTCCACAACACTGTTGCATGCAGACAAGGTAATAATAATAATGTAACAAATAATATTTCTCATTTTTTTTAATTTAGAAAGAGAGCGGCAATACCGCTCTCTAATTTAAACACTAATGATTAACGATAACAATCATGCCAAAAAGTAGATTGATCGCATCTTGTAACTCCATCATTTTCAACACAATCACCATTGTTCTTGCTCGGTATGTTTTCACACGCGGCATTGGCAGAAGTCATAGACTCCAAATCGGTTATAGACAGACATCCTTTGTTCGCTAACACTGTCTGTATATTTGTTATACAAACATAAGCGAAAGCTAGTGCAGCTGGCACTTTGAAAAATAAACTTCTTTTTTTCATCGTTCTTGTTTTTTAATTAATAATATATCAATAATTATTGACTTGTGCGCTTGTGTGCAAGGCAACCTCCGGTACAATAAGTATCAAAGAACTGACAATCTATACATTTATTCTTTAAATTGAATATTTTTTTGTTCAGATTTGCTATCTTTAATAAATTATTTAGCCTTATAAATGATATAGTTTTATCGTTTATGAATATAGGAGTAATTACCTCTTGAAATTGATTGCAATGCAATAAATTGAATTTTGAATCAACTAATCCAAAATCAGTGCCTCGGCATGTAGCTTTGTAATAACTTAAATTGTATTTGTTCATTAAATTAATAGATTCTTCTTCCCAAAAGCATAAGGGAATTGTATGATCAAATGATAGATGGTTAGGGTATTTACTCAATATAAAAGAGATAATTTCCCTAAATTTTCGATTAATATCTTCTTTCTTTATGAAAATTTGCTCAATACAATTTAAAGTAATTTGAAAATAGTACTGTTGTATTCTTTTTTTTGATAATTCTTGTTGCGTATGTTGTATCTCATTTTTTAGTTTTTGTATATCTGTATTTCCATCAATAACGATTTCAAAGATTCTAGCGAAATTTGATGAAGGAAGATACTTATTAGAATCAAACTGTCTGTTGATAAACAAGAAATTATATATTATCGCATCTGTATTTCTTGGAGTTATTTTAGTTATTTCTGCATTCAAACCATTGGTAAATAGTGCTACAGAATCGAATTTTTGCTGAGATAAATTATATAATGTTAGAAAATCAGGATGAACTGTTGGTTCACCTCCCATTATCTTTAGATTTTTAATGCCATTGCTTGCAAAGTAATTAAATAACATTTCAGCCTTAGCTGTATCCATATGTCTATCTTCTCTAATTCCTTTATTAAAACAATGATTGCAGTTTGCATTACATGATTCTGTTAAATATATACGTATAGAATTAATTAAACCATTATTTTGATTCACGGTTTGTAACTTCTCTTTTAATATTTTGAAGTCGTCAAATGACTTGATTATATTTTTAATTAATCTCATAGCGAATTATTTTTTAATTACTGTACCTTGTATTCTAAATAAAATAGGAGACTGCTTTGAATTACAAGTTATCTTTATATTTTTATTAAAATATCCTATTTCAAAACGTCTTATTTTTAGCCTTATTTTCGTTTCTTTATTAGGGCTTATTGGTTGCTTCTCCCATGAAGCAACAGTACAACCGCAAGACGATTCGATGTTATAAATTATCAAAGGTTCATTTCCTGCATTTTTCAGGTTAATAAAAGTATCTTTGGAAGCCCCTAGATGCATTTCTTCTATTTGAATTATAGAGTCTAAATAATCAACATAGGTTCTTCTATCCTTCAAGCCATTTGTCTTATTTTGGGGAACGCATGCATGAATGATTAGCATTAATATGACATATAATAGTTGCTTCATAACAATGTGTTAATAGTTTGCTTTTTAGATTTAGCTAATTAGACCGTAATATTGAATATATACCTTATCATTATTTATTTTGCATTTCCTGCTATCATTAACCGAAGCGGGGATGCCTTTGTGTTGCAATACACGGTTATCATCTTATTGAAATGACCTTTTTCTTCTGCCTCATACGTCACTGTCAGTTCCAATGGCGCGCCGGGACGGACAGGTTCCTTGCTGTAACTCACCTTGGTGCAGCCGCAAGATGTAGTGACATCCTGAATGACCAGCAGATTGTTGCCTTCATTGGTCAATACAAACTTGTATTCCTGCTTTTCCGATTGTGGGAAAGTCCCGAAATCCATATTGGCCGTATTGACGGAAACGTCTGTCATGGCAACTGACGAAGAAGGCATTTTGCCATTGGTCAATCTCTGCAGATAGAGCTCTTTCACCTTCGGGTTATGAACCGGGTTGCCTATCGCTATCACTTTATTTTCCCGGTTTAATAAAAAAGATTGAAATGTCATTTCACCGGGAAAACGGTTTAATGCATTAAAATCGTCCTTTTCATCGAAACAAACCGGATAAGTGAAGGCATCCCTCCGGGTAATGTAACGCAACTCTTTTACATCCTTGGGGTGGAAATAGAACACAAAGGGCACTTTCCCCTGAGCCAATGAATCTACTTCGTGCATGAATTCCTTCCAACGAGGTAATTGCAACTTGCAACTGGTGCAACCTACAGAGTCTATATAAGTAATTATCTTATACTCAGCATCTGCGAAAGAAAAATCAACCGTGTCTTTCCCTTGAATGGTGAAAACTGAATGGGAAGGAAAGGAAATCTCTTTCCCATCCCATTCCCTCACCAAACGAGCGATTTTCTCTTTCGCTGATTCCTTGCAAGAACATAGTAAACAGAGAAAAAACAGTAAATAAATGTGTTTCATGTGCTATTCTAAACCATAAAATCTGATTACTGCTTCTACTTTGATACCAATAGGGCAATCTACTGTTCCTTCTCCTATGCATTTTATACCATTTTCCTGTTCTCCATTTGCCAATGCTTCTATATTATCTAATAGTAAATCATTAGTATTATTATTAGAATAGGAAGAACCTATAAAACTCATTACTGTTGCTACAACAATAAATGAAAAAATCATTTTCTTTTTCATACTTTCTATCTTATTAGTTAGAGGTAAAATTAGGTTTTTATTTTTAAATTTAAAGCATAGAATACCTCACATTTACCTTACGAAAGCCTTATATTTATCTTGCCGAAACCTTATGGAAACCTCACCGATGCTATGAATAGATATATTACATCTACAATCATCTCTTTTTTATTATGTTTTTATCCATATTTTTATTTTTGTTATCTTTGCAGAAAAAAGTATGGCTGCAAGATTCAAAAGTACAATTGGATTAATTATTCTAATCGTGATTGGAATAATTGGCATTTTCTATTTTTTAGTTCCGTCTGCAGAAGAGGATATCCACATGTTGGCTGAACGCGTTTTGCAAGAAACTATAATAGAGGATTATCATGTCAGAAGCAATACGAAATCAATCTATTCTCGACCAGGAGGAAGGAAGATTAAAAATTATCAAATAGAGACAGAAAAAGGAATAGAGACTTTTTCTTTTAAAGATAGTATAGATGAACATAGGGCTAATCAATTAGTGACCCAATACCTCTTGGCGGAGTACTCTCCTATAAATCCGGATACGTTTATGGCTATCTTTAATGAAAAGATGAAAAAGAATGGCATAACGGATTCAATGGGAATTATTTATCGATATAAGGGACAGACCCAGTATAGTAATAATGATTCTCTTTCTCCCCGAACGGCATATTGCACAACGATACAATTTCTGGATGCAAGAGAAACTGTCAGTGTGCAGGCATGGGTGAATTACAATATTTGGACAATAATAAAATATATACCCCTATTGATTATATTCTATGTAGTTTGTGTATTAGGATTAGGGGCCTTATTAATACTCATATATACCTACTATAAGAACAAGAAATTTAATGCAAAAGATAATTTTATTGCTGCCGAAGTTAAAGCGTCGGAGAGTGAAGGAGAAGCGGCAGAAGGGAATATTCGATTGGAAGATATAATTTTGGATACGAATAAGACAAAAGCATATATGGGCTCAAAAGAGTTGGATATTTCCAAGCAAGCTTTTCAACTGTTACTGCTTTTTCAGAAAGGAACTGAACATTTTGTTTCTAGGGACGAAATAAAAAAAGGACTGTGGACAAATGAGTACGAGACATTGGGCGAAATGAATTTGGATAGAAGAGTTGACTCAAGTATTAATAGGTTAAGGAAAGTATTACAAGATTATCCGCAATATAAAATAAAAAGAATAAGAGGTGCCGGCTATCAATTGGTTGTCAATTCCAATCTATGTAAAAACGGTTCCGTTGGTCAAGTTGACCATTATAAGATTATTGTTGAGAAAATTTTGAATAGGCTTAGAAACTGCTTCAAATGTTTGTAGCGTGTGTTCCCATACAAACATCTTATTTAAACGATGGGTAGCCATCGACTTTATATAAGCATCCGGCTTCTTTGCTTTGAAATAATACCAAGCGAAGAAACGGTGGCCGGTTTCCAATGGTATATAACTCAAGGAGTCAACCTCCTTTTGACTAAAGTTGATATCGAGTTTTCTATTTTATGAAAATACAATGTGTATTTTATCGGATGCTTACCACACATCAAGCACATCCGTGAAGCTTTAAGAAATTCTCCTTACGACATTGCGACAGTAAGAGGCAAGGGTTTTAAACTGTTCTTAAAACCCATCGACTCCAAAGCAACCCAACCATAGCTAATCAAATATATACTTCACTATCTGAGTATCCGTATTTACATCCGTTGCCCATAAACAATGGCCGGCTTCGTCTACATAGATACCCGTAACCGGACGGTCCAGCATGTATTCCTTACGCAGCTTTCCATCAAAGTCAAACACCCGAAGCTGTTTTGCACCCTGCTTATATTCCTTTTCCTTCATGATATCACTAAACTTGCGTCCATCATAAATGGCATAAATATAATGCTCTGTCACTTGAACATCATAATAACACATCCGTCCGGCCGGAATGCCATATCCTTCTGAAGTGACATGAAACTCCGGTTCACCATCTTCTCCCTTATAGTTGATGTGTCGGCCGTTCTCCATATTATAAATATCAAGCACATCTCCCAATTGAGTTACTGTCACCAAAAGTTTCTTATCCGGGCTAAACGAAATAAAGCTACGCCAGCCTTGTGCCACAGCAGGTGCGCTTTCTTTCAATTGTTTCTCGTCAGTTATTGGTATACAGTCGGACTTATGCAATAAGTTCCCCGACATGTCTGCCCAACTAAAGCGGTTTTCTCCCGAATAATCGGGAATAACAAAGGAATCCGCACCCGATAAATCAAAGTCTAAAGGACGCATGAACGCCTTGTCCAACGAAATGTTTTCCTCCAGTTTCGGTTCTTGTCCCGGTGCAATGCCGCCATATCGAAACAAACGATTCTTTGAGCCATCCAACACCCATGCTGTATTATCTCCTCCCCAACGAATATTTTCAGCCGAAATCATCTCCTCAGGACCCTCACCCCGTTTACCGAAAGATGAAATATACTTAAAGCCGGGATATGTGAAAGCATGATAATAATAATCCACATTATGAAGGTCAAAGACTACGGCTTTATCTCCTTGTACCCTAATTCGGTATGCATATCGGAACAGGGCTGTATCAACAGGCATCTCTTCTCCCTTTAACTGAACATTCCGGACTTCCTTTTCTTCCTGTTTCTTTTGTCCGCCACATGAAGTTATTAACACTAGAGCGAACAACAATATAACCACATTCTTCATTTCTTTATTTTTTAATTTTATCATCCCTGTACAATATCAAAGACAACGACTTTGGTATTCTAAGCCTTTTCGTCCTTTAGATCAAGCCTTTCTGTAAGTTTGTTTATTACGTCCTACTGCAATGGGACGTATATCCTACTGCAATGGGACGTATATCCTGCTGCAATGGAACGTACGTCCTACTGCAATGGGACGTACGTCCTGTTACAGTAGGACGTAGCACTCTTCCGCTCAGGAGCTCTTAACCGATAGTAAGCAACGACTTAACCCTCCCTTTCTTACAGTAAGCAGCGATGAGGGATTTATCTTCCACATCGGCTGTTGCATCCGAAAACACGAAGGTGTATCAACATGAAAACAAGCCATCATCCTGACACACCCTCGGCATTTCGGTTCATTAAAGCAATATCCTTTACTTATAAATAGCTTTTTTACCGGCTAACAATGTGTTTTTCATTAACGAAACGATGGTCATCGGCCCTACCCCTCCCGGCACGGGAGTAATATAAGAACATTTCGGAGCCACTTCGTCAAACTTCACATCTCCTGTGAGCTTAAAGCCCGACTTCTTACTTGCATCCGGCACACGCGTAGTACCCACATCGATTATCACAGCCCCCTCTTTCACCATGTCGGCTTTTACAAAGTTGGGCTGACCGAGAGCAGCAATGATGATATCCGCTTCCTGACATTCTTTAACCAAATCCTTGCTACGGCTATGGCAAACCGTTACTGTAGCATCACCCGGATAAGATTTCTGCATCATCAGGGCTGCCATCGGCTTGCCTACAATGTTGCTACGGCCCAACACTACGCACTTTTTACCTTGCGTTTCGATGTGATAGCGTTTCAGCAGTTCGAGGATTCCGTTCGGGGTAGCCGATACATAACAAGGAAGTCCGATTGACATACGTCCCACATTGATGGGATGAAAACCGTCCACGTCTTTACGATAGTCGATGGTCTCAATCACCTTTTGTTCCGATATGTGCTTTGGCAATGGAAGTTGAACGATAAAGCCGTCTACATCGGCATCTTCATTCAGTTCTCTGACTTTAGCCAACAACTCTTCTTCCGTCACATCAGCCTCATAGCGAATGAGGCTCGATTTAAAACCGCATACTTCGCAAGCCTTTACCTTGGCTGCCACGTATGTTTCACTTCCTCCGTCATGGCCGACGAGGATAGCTGCCAAGTGAGGACGCTTGCCTCCTTTGGCTACGATTTCGGCAACTTCAGCAGCTATTTCCTGCTTCACCTGTTCCGAAATGGCTTTTCCGTCAATTAATTGCATAATCTCTTTGTTAAATGATTCTTTCCAACAAATGTAGTATAAATCAGTCAGTCGGCATAATAAAAAAAGGAGAAAGTTTTGCACTTCCTCCTTTCCTTATATATAAGGTATTACTTCTTCATCTTCGGCATCATCTTACCCATCTTGCTGCTTGTGACCATCTTCATCATCTTGCGCGTCTGGTCGAACTGTTTCAGCAGACGGTTTACTTCCTGAATAGTGGTACCGCTACCCTTGGCAATACGTGTACGGCGTGTTCCGTTCAGAACCTCGGGATGTGTACGTTCCTCCGGAGTCATGGAATAGATAATAGCCTCGATACTCTTGAAAGCATTGTCATCGATGTCGATATCCTTGATTGCCTTGCCCACACCCGGAATCATAGAAGCCAGTTCTTTCAGGTTACCCATCTTCTTTATCTGGTGAATCTGAGCCAGGAAGTCGTTGAAGTCGAACTGGTTCTTCTGAATCTTCTTCTGAAGACGCTTGGCTTCTTCTTCATCGTATTGCTCCTGTGCACGTTCTACCAATGATACGATATCACCCATACCGAGGATACGGTCTGCCATACGTGCCGGATGGAACTGGTCAATAGCATCCAGCTTTTCACCTGTACCGACAAACTTAATCGGCTTGTTTACTACCGTACGAATAGAGAGGGCAGCACCGCCACGGGTATCACCATCCAACTTAGTGAGTACGACACCATTGAAATCAAGACGTTCATTGAACTCGCGGGCAGTATTTACGGCATCCTGACCGGTCATTGAATCAACAACAAATAACGTTTCATCGGGATTGATAGCTTTCTTAATGGCTTCAATTTCGTTCATCATCTGTTCGTCGATAGCCAAACGTCCGGCTGTATCGACAATCACCAGGTCATAACCTTTTGCCTTTGCCTCGTGAATAGCGTTCAGTGCAATCTGCACCGGGTCTTTGCTGCCCGGTTCGCTATATACGGGGACTTCGATTTGTTCTCCCAAAACAGTCAACTGATCGACAGCAGCAGGACGATAGACGTCGCAGGCCACCAACAAAGGTTTACGGTTCTTCTTCGCCTTGAGCATACGTGCCAGCTTACCGGAGAAAGTTGTCTTACCCGAACCTTGCAAACCCGACATCAAGATGATTGCAGGACGACCGTTCAATTCCAGTTCGGCTGTTTCGCCACCCATCAACGCAGTCAGCTCATCATGCACTATCTTTACCATCAACTGGCTAGGCTTGACAGCTGTCAACACATTCTGTCCCAGCGCTTTCTCTTTCACCGTATCTGTAAAACTCTTGGCTACCTTATAGTTGACGTCGGCATCAAGCAACGCTTTACGAACATCTTTCAGAGTCTCTGCGACATTGATTTCGGTGATTTTTCCTTCACCTTTCAGGATTTTAAAAGACCGTTCCAGTCTCTCACTTAAATTATCGAACATATATCTTTAATTATAAATTACGGATTATGAATTATAAGTTACTGAACTTTAATCACTAACCTTAAACAGCTTTTGAGGTGCAAAAATACAAAAAAGTTAATTACCTCATATCTTTTTATTCTGCCATTTTGCTTTTTTCAAGTAAATAACGCTGCAAATCAATAACAGAGCATAGTAAATTACTTCGGTGGAGAAACAGACAGATACGGGAGCTTTCACAATATATCCTATCCAAAAGATATAGGAAGTATAAATGACAAGAGTCACAGTCTCAAGTATCAAGGCAGCCTGTGTGTTGCCCGTGCCCGAAATTCCATTGAAATAAATATTGGCAACCGATGCAATCAGCATGGCACCTCCTATGACATAAAGAGAAGGTACAGACTCTATCAGCAAAGCCTCCTCATTGGTATAAACAGAAAGCATTGCCTGCGGAAACACAACCAGAACAGCAACACATACCACCATAATAATAAAAGACATACGGGCAATACGCCCCATCAGTTGCATGACGTGACTCACCCCTCCGGCACCAATCAAGTTACTTACTAACGAATTGGCGGTGGTAGACAAGGACTGGACAGGTATCAGCATTACCACATAAATGCTTCTCACTATATTTGCAATGGCCAGTTGACGCTGTCCTAATCTCTCTACAGCCACAAAAAAAACAAACCAGGTCGCCATTGCCAAAAAATACTGTACCATCGTAAAACAAGAAATGCTCAAGATGCGTCCCAGCAAAGTGAAATCAAAACGCGGCCAATGATTCAGCCCATATTTTCGGAAGTCGATTCTTGCCCAAGTATATAGAAGGAAAAAGACCAATGAAGAGGCCTCAGCAATAACCGAAGCAATGGCAGCCCCTTTCAACCCCAAGGCAGGCAAACCGAAATGACCGAAAATCAGGGCATAATCCAACACGACATTCACCATAGCCATGACAATGGCATTCAAGGTCAGTACCTTCGTACGCGTGATACCTATATAAAGAGCACGGAACATGACATTGACAAACGCAAAAAAGAAACCGAAAATACGCCAGTTCAAAAATTCTTTGGTAGCATCGAATATGGCATCCGAAGAAATAAGCAAGCGTATCAGCGAAGGAGCAGCCGCATGAGTCAGCCCAAAAAGACCGACCGCCAATATCAACAGAAAAGCACACCCCTGCATCATAACAGGCCCTACATCTCTGAATCTGCCTTCTCCATTGCGCCGGGCTATCATAATCTGCGAACCTGTACTAAAGCCAAAGGCTATCGTAAAAACGCAAATGTAAAACAATCCACCCATGGCCGAAGCACCGAGTTCCACTTCACCCACTCTCCCCAAAAAGGCGGTATCTGTCACATTAATAATGTTTTGTGCCAATAATCCGAGGAATATCGGATAACTGACGTTCCATATTTCTTTGTTAGTATACATACTTACTTTTTGATTGCTTAAAAGAGTTACAAAGGTAGGAATATTTATTCTGTTTTACATTGTTTCGTGACTTAATAACTGTTATACCATTTATTGCAAGTTCAAATAGTTTCTTCTGAAACAGTTGAAATATTCATCTAAAAGCGCAATTAATTGCACAATTCCTTTGCTTGTGTGTTATTTTATCCTACCTTTGCGCCCGAAAATCAAAAAACAAAATAATTAATGAAGAAAATTCTACTGATTGGCGCAGCGACGCTAATGGTTTCAAATCCAACTTTTGCAGGAGGTATCCTGACTAACACAAATCAACATGCTTCTTTTCTGAGAATGATTGCCCGTGGTGCTTCAATCGATATCGACGGTGTTTATTCCAACCCGGCAGGTTTGTCTTTTCTGACCGAAGACGGATTTTATCTTTCTTTGACCGGACAGAGTGCTTACCAAACCCGTGAGATAACTTCCACTTTCCCATTATTTCAGGCTGTCGACGGTGAAGGCACATCACGTCTTTACAAAGGTACGGCTTCTGCTCCTTTCATCCCCAGTTTCCACGGAGCTTACAAGAAAGGCGATTGGACTATCTCTGCCAGTTTTGCCATCACCGGCGGTGGCGGCAAGGCTTCTTTTGATGACGGTTTGCCCATGTTCAGTGCTGCTGCAATGGGGTTGCTTGCAACCAAAGGACTGACTCCCGATAAGTATATTATTAACAGTGCCATGGACGGACGCCAATATATTTATGGTGCGCAATTAGGATTAAGTTATAAAATCAATGACTGGCTGTCAGTATTTGCCGGAGGGCGTATGAACTATTTCAGCGGAGGTTATGAAGGTTTTCTGGATGCCAAACTGATTCCCGAACGGGGTGGTTCTCAGCTTGCCAATATTGAGCTGGACTGCGACCAGACAGGTTGGGGACTGACTCCCATTATCGGAGCAGACGTTAAGTTCGGAAAATGGAACTTTGCTGCCAAGTATGAGTTTAAAACCAACATGAATATCGAAAACAAAACACACAAGATAGATGTAAACCCGGTAGAAGCCGAGCCGCTGCTTGCTCCTTACAAAGACGGCGTAAATACTCCCAGTGATATTCCTTCTTTATTAACAATTGCTGCCGGATATGAAATCCTGCCCACTCTGCGCGCTTCCGTAGAATATCATTTCTATGATGATAAATCGGCAGGCATGGCAGAGGGAAGACAGAAATACTTGACTAAAGGCGCGAATGAATACTTGGCCGGCATCGAATGGGATGCTACCAAACAACTGACAATCAGTGGCGGTTACCAGAACACAGACTATGGATTGTCCAACAACTTCCAGACTGATACAAGTTTCTATTGCGATTCTTATTCTCTGGGCTTTGGCGCCAAAATCAAAATGAATTCGCATTTGAACCTGAACATCGCTTATTTCTGGACAACATACGATGATTACACCAAAACTTCAGAGAACTACAATAACACAACCATAAAAGGAACAGATGTCTATGCCCGTACCAATAAAGTATTCGGCTTAAGTGTAGATTATCATTTCTAAAAAGAATCTTACTCTTTAAGGTAGAGGCGGGCTTAAAACCTGCCTCTATTCATTATACATAAGTACTCCTTATTTTGAAAAGTGATGGGTAGTAACGACACGAATCAGATAAAACTTATCCTTTCCCGCTTTCGTAACTCTCTTTGCGCCAATAAACTGAAAAGAATAGAAAACACCCTCTTTATCACATAAATAGCGTGTATCCGAATCATGTGTTATTTCCAGCTCTTCTTGGTTCCTGGCTTCTATTTTCTCATTCAAATCAATCAATCTGTCACCATTAAACCGGTCTCTAATTGCTTTGGCTTCCTGTTCCGTAGGAAAACGCCAGTTCTTTATATTATGAACAGAATAGCCTTCGGGAACAGACCGGGCAGTTGCTATTTGACTTTCCCATTCTTCCAAACTCATCAGTAACAAATCTGTTCCACTTCCATCGCTACTTTTACTGGAAGCGGCTACAATACAATCATTCCAAATGCTTCCAACCTCGGGAACTCCCGATATATCCTCATCCACATCTTCATCATTGGAGTTGTCTTCATCCGTTTCAAATTTAAACTCGACATCTATCGCATCCTCCCAACCTTTGGCTATCAGGCTTCCATCGATAGAAATATCTCCTGTATAGCTGCCACCTATATTATAAGGATGATTGGCTTGAGGAACAACTTTACTGACATATCCATACGTGTGGCTTCCTTTTGAATCGTCCAGCGTGATGGACAAAGTGGTTTGAGAGCCGGAACCGGGAAAGATATAAACAGGTCCCGCAGTCCATCTCCCATCTGTCCCTAACGCACACTCTATTTCCAGTTTCTTTTCCTCACCTCCATATTTTCCTTCAAAATTAAGAGAAGAATGCAAAGGCGATATGCCTACTTTCACCTGTTTAACCTTATCCGCTTTTGTCAGAACAACATTAAGAGAAGCCACCATGTAAGTAAGCAGAAGATTCACCGTTTTATTCTTTCCTTCCAATGAAACGTCAGCCATTCCCATCATCATTGCTTTTGAAGCACAACCACCTTCTTGCATAGTGATTACATCGCTGATTTTGGGATTATCGGACATCACATATCCTTTAGATACTCCCGAAAGAGCCACCACCTTAAAATTTCCCGAAGGTAACTGCAGATTCATTTCCACCTCTTCCGAAGTTATCTTCTGCTTTGCCGCACAGTCTCCTTTCTCATTAAAAGCATACAGATAAACCGGATATTCAATAGATGTATTTCCGCCGGAACGGGCCATTATTTTCAATGCTGTCCCATCAGAAGACGACACATCGTCTTCTTCTCCATCATCCATTACACGCTGACACGAGAAAGAGAGTGTCAGAAACAATGACAAAAACAATATAAAACGAAACTGACCTTTATTTATTTTCTTCATCTCCGGTCTTTACATCAAGGTTAATATCCCCCATTTCTCCGCCGTCATTCCAGCTGCCAATCTCCCCTCCCGTTATTTGTATTTCTTTTCCATTGACCGCAATATTATACTTTTGATGAGTACCTTCCTTAAATGCATTATCTTTGGCAAAAGTAGAAATGGAAGCGGCATAAGACTTACCTGCAACCGAATATTCCAACGTCAATGAAACGGGAGTATCGGATGTTTTCTGATTCAATATGAAATAATAAGAAACACCTTCCTTTTCATCCGCCATTGAATGGTTATTCAGGGAAACGCTCAACAAATCGGAATCACCTTCCTGCGTAAGAGTAACCTTCTCTGTCTCAAACGAATAAGTAGCAGAAGAAATAATATTACCACCTTCCAGCGACAAGTTAGTCAGAACCGCATCAGATAATGTACCGGCAGCTTTTATATCAAATTGCACCAAACAAGAAATATGGCGAAAAGAGTTATTGCCGGTAAAAGCAACGGTTCCATCCTCTCCATAAGCCTGAGTCACCTCTGCCACCATAAAATCATACTTCTGGATATTTTCCCAACTACCATCCTGTCCCTTCAAAGATGGCAGACATACTTTTGTTCTATCAGTAGTCGCATCATTATATGGATAAAAGGCAGAGAATGTACTTTCAGTCACCAAATCATCCCAATAAGCTTTTGGAGAAGTCCATTTCAAGGAATAAGTCCA
This sequence comes from Phocaeicola massiliensis B84634 = Timone 84634 = DSM 17679 = JCM 13223, assembly GCF_000382445.1. GTDB lineage: Bacteria > Bacteroidota > Bacteroidia > Bacteroidales > Bacteroidaceae > Phocaeicola > Phocaeicola massiliensis. The sequence goes on from NZ_KB905472.1 coordinate 2,457,265, forward strand.
TTCCGTGACCGGATTATCATCTACGAACATACCGATTTTATCACCTTCTGCAAAAATAGCACTCCCCACTTCTCCCGAATAACGGGGAGTCGGCTCATTATGTATAACCCCTATTTGAGCTATAACAGACATTGGTAACTGTTGACCCTCCTGCCTTTCAGAGTCTTCTTCAAATTGCTCTTGACAAGACAAAAATAGAATACTGCCCAAACAACAGACAGCAACACCGTTCAAATACTTCATTGTATCTAATTTATATTTAAAGACATAAGATATGCATTATCACATATCCCTTAATAATACCAAAAACAGGTCAAGCTGATTAGTCGTCGATACAGAAGTTTTTAATTAGTGCATTAATGGCTATTATTCAGTTGTACACTCATGTGAAAGTACTTTTTATCTCTTTACAGTCAAACATTTAATTAACTTTTGTTCATAAGCTTTCGTTAATAAACTATTTATGAGAATCTTAACACGGGAAAAATATTTCACCCTTTATAACAGGGCTATCAAGGACACATTATTATATTTAGAAATATGCTTTCTGCAAAAAAGAAGAAAAATATTATGTCTCTAACACTCTGCGAACAAAAAATATTAGTAACTTTGCCACACCCTTAATAAACGAGATTATAATTATACACTATAAACAAATTAAGAGATTATGCAAACAATTGACAATTTCAACTTTGCCGGTAAAAAGGCGATTGTCCGCGTGGACTTCAATGTACCTTTGGATGAAAATGGTAAAATCACTGACGATACCCGTATCCGTGGTGCTCTTCCTACACTGAAGAAAGTTTTGGCTGATGGTGGTAGTTTGATTATCATGTCACACATGGGTAAACCCAAAGGAAAAGTCAATGCTAAATTCTCATTGAGCCAGATTACAGACGCTGTTTCTGAAAAATTGGGCGTACCTGTTCAATTTGCTCCGGACTGTGCTAAAGCAAGTGATGCTGCAGCAGCTTTGAAAGCGGGAGAAGTCCTGTTATTGGAAAACTTGCGTTTCTATCCTGAAGAAGAAGGAAAACCTGTCGGAATTGATAAAGAAGATCCTGCATACGAAGATGCAAAAAAAGCGATGAAAGCTTCTCAAAAAGAGTTTGCCAAGACATTGGCTTCATACGCCGACTGTTATATAAATGACGCATTCGGTACTGCACACCGCAAACATGCTTCTACTGCCGTTATCGCTGATTACTTCGATGCTGACCACAAGATGTTAGGCTATCTGATGGAGAAAGAAGTAAAGGCCGTTGATAATATTCTGAAAGACATCAAACGTCCTTTTACTGCTATCATGGGTGGCTCTAAAGTTTCTACCAAAATCGGTATTATTGAAAACTTGATGGACAAAGTTGACAACCTGATTCTTTGCGGTGGTATGACTTACACTTTCGCCAAAGCACAGGGTGGAAAAATCGGTAACTCTATCGTTGAAGACGATAAACTGGAATTGGCACTTGACATCATTGCCAAAGCAAAAGCCAAAGGTGTAAATCTGGTATTGGGTACTGACTGTGTAGCAGCCGATGCATTCTCTAACGATGCTAATACTCAGATTGTTCCTTCCAACAACATTCCTGACGGATGGGAAGGTCTTGACGCAGGTCCTGAAACTCAAAAATCATTTGCTGCCGCCATCGAAAATGCCAAGACTATCCTTTGGAACGGTCCTGCAGGTGTATTTGAATTTGACAACTTTACTGCCGGTTCACGTGCTATCGCTGAAGCCATTGCAAAAGCAACTAAAAACGGAGCATTCTCATTAATCGGTGGTGGTGACTCTGTAGCTTGTATCAACAAGTTCGGTATGGCTGACCAAGTATCTTACATCTCTACAGGTGGTGGTGCTTTGCTGGAAGCAATCGAAGGAAAAGTTCTTCCGGGAGTTGCAGCTATCAAAGGTGAATAATCAGTATATATCCCCTGATACAAAATAAAGAAAAGGAGTTGTGTCAAACCGCGGATAATGCTGTCGTTTAGTTCGTAGGGGCGAGGTTCGCCCGCCCGAAAGCAGTTTGCTTTGTGTATTCGGGCAGACCCTGCCCCTACAGCTGACGATGGGATAGCCCGGTTGAGTTTTGACATAGCCCTTTTTGAGTTTTCATTCCTACACTCCCATATCTCTTCTTTCCAAGACAAGCACAGGTACAAAGTTTGAGTGGTAGCAAAAAAATTTTCAAGGAATAAGTATAATCAAAGCCACACGTAACACAAAGGTTCAACGACATTTCCTTCTCTTTCATTCGCGTTTTTCTCAGTTTTTATATAATTTTGCAGGCTATTAAAACAAACTCGATAAATTATGAGAAGATATTCACTACTATTCACAATTTTGCTGCTATCGTCAACAACAAGTTTTGCACAACTAAAAGATTTTAGTTATAAATTCTATGGCCAAATCCGCACCGACTTATTTTACAACAGCCGGGCAAACGAAGAAACGGTAGACGGGCTTTTCTATATGTATCCCAAGGACAAAGTATATGATGCCGACGGCAAAGACTTGAACGCGACAGCCAATGGTAGTTTCTATGCTTTATATACCCGGATGGGATTGGACGTGCAAGGTCCTAAATTAGGCAATGCAAAAACTTCCGCCAAAGTAGAACTGGACTTTCGTGGTTCGGGCACTACATTTTCGGTGGTTCGCCTGCGCCATGCTTATCTGAATTTGGATTGGGGCACATCTGCTCTATTACTGGGACAAACATGGCATCCCCTGTATGGTGATGTTGCTCCCCAAATATTAAATCTGAATATGGGAGCTCCTTTTCAGCCCTTCAGCCGTGCACCGCAAATCCGCTACCGCTACAAAACCGGAGATATACAAATAACAGGTGCAGCCCTTTGGCAGTCACAATACCTGTCTCAAGGTCCTGAAGGCAAAAGTCAGAAGTACATCAAAAACAGTTGCGTACCCGAAATATATGCCGGTATTGACTATAAACACAAAGGTTTATTGATAGGAGCAGGTATCGAAATGGTATCTTTGACTCCCCGTACACAAGCCACTGTGGAAGACAAGATATACAAAGTGAGCGAACGTATCACCAGTCTGTCATACGAAGTGCACATGAAATACAATTCTGAAAAATGGTTGGTTGCCGCCAAAAGCGTATTAGGTTCCAATCTTACACAAACCTCTATGTTGGGAGGTTATGGTATAAAATCAATTGACCCACGTACAGGCGAACAGGAATATTCACCTAACCGCAACAGTAGTTCATGGATTAATATCGTATATGGCAAGACATGGAAACCGGCTATTTTCTTCGGTTATATGAAAAATCTCGGAACAAGTGATGCCGTGACCAATATGTATGGAACGGGAACAAACGTAGACCAACTGCTCAGCGGAACAGCCGAACTGACTTACAATGTTCCTCATTGGAAATTAGGAGTAGAATACAATCTGACTTCTGCATGGTATGGTTCTCTGAACCACTCCAATGGAAAAGTGGTTGATACTCATTCTGTATCTAACAACCGTTTGGTGGCAACTGCATTATTCATGTTTTAAGAGAGCATGAGTACAGCTTCGTGCTATCTTTTCCCATATTAATGGCGGTCAAAAGAAAGCTGATAAATTGCTTTCACAAAAAATGCCCATGAATAAAAGGTTTCAAGTCCTGTTATGCGTGAAAGGAGATTGTGTCTGTCTCCTCAGTGGATATTACCCCATTGCACCACGTTACTTCTGCTACCACCCAAGGCATTGACCACCGAAAATTTGCAGGATTATGATTGCAACGATTTTTTGCCGATAAAAAGAAGCGTCAAGGCGGAAAGCAATATTGTTTTTCCGTCTCTTTTATTTATTCCATGGAGATATTTCACAGGATTTATAGAAACTCATTTGGATATTAACTCTCACTACGTTACCTTTGCATGCAGAAACAAATAATCACAACCTATGAAAAAACTCATTATTCTAGGCGCTTTTTTATTTTCAATAAACAGCCTAAATGCTCAGACTTCAACAAACTACGAAGAAGCAAGTAATCCAATTTCAACCAACCCGTCTTTATGGGTTAAGGTAAGTGCTCCGCAAGTCAGTTGGGGCAGCACAGACATCAGATACAAAAAAGAAGAACCTGCTCCGATTGCCCGACTAAAAAAAGACATTAACCTCACTGCGTGGAAAGGTGAAAGAGTTTCGGCACAGCTTGTTGTATGGACTCCCGAAGCACTCGACAACTTATCTTTTATAGTCAGTGACTTAACCTCCGGCAAAGAAACAATTTCAAAAGATAATGTCCGTACCGGTTTTGTACGTTATGTCATGACCGACGAATTGAATAAAGACGGAAAAGGCGGATGTGGCTACCGTAAAAGTTCGGATTATGACTCTACACTTGTAGCAGACCCTATCGACCATATCGCCTCCACTTTGACAGTACCCGCCAATGCAACACAAGGCGGCTGGATCAGTGTCCGTGTACCCCAACAGGTAAAAGCCGGAAAATATACCGGTACCGTTACTGTAAAAGATGGGGATAAAGTTTTATCGGAACTGAAATTAGCAGTAAATGTAAAGAACCGCACTTTACCGGCTTCCACAGAGTGGGCTTTCCACCTTGATTTATGGCAAAATCCGTATGCCGAAGCACGTTACTATAATGTAGAGCCATTCAGCAAAGAACATTTTGACCGTATGCGTCCCGATATGCAAAACTATGTAGACGCAGGCGGAAAAGTCATCACTGCCTCTATCATGCACAAGCCTTGGAACGGACAGACTTATGATCCTTTTGAAAGTATGGTGACTTGGTTAAAGAAAGCGGACGGAACCTGGTATTTCGATTATACCGTATTCGACAAATGGGTGGAATATATGATGTCATTGGGAGTGAAGAAACAAATCAATTGCTATTCAATGGTGCCTTGGAGACTTTCTTTCCAATATTTCGACCAGGCAAGCAATTCATTCAAATACCTGGATGCCAAACCGGGCGAAGCTGCTTATGATGAATTCTGGGGCAACATGCTGACCTCTTTCGCCAAACATCTGAAAGAAAAAGGATGGTTCGACATTACACATATCTCTATGGACGAACGTCCGATGAAAGATATGCTGGCCACATTAAAAGTAATTCGCAAAGCCGATAAAGACTTTAAAGTTTCTTTAGCAGGAACCTATCATGATGAATTAGTGAAAGAATTACATGACTATTGTATCGCCATAGGCGAGAAATTCCCTGCCGAAGTGATTAAATCACGCAAAGAAGCCGGACAGGTTACTACATATTATACTTGTTGTACCGAACCCCGCCCGAATACTTTCACTTTCAGTGCACCGGCTGAAGCAGAATGGTTAGGTTGGTTTGCTGCCAAAGAGAATTTGGACGGTTATCTCCGTTGGGCTTTAAACAGTTGGGTTAAAAATCCTTTGCAAGACAGCCGTTTCACAGCATGGGCTGCCGGAGACACTTATATGATTTATCCCGAAGGACGTTCATCCATCCGTTTCGAACGTTTGATTGAAGGTATCCAATCTTACGAAAAAATCCGCATCTTAAAGGAAGAGTTCGAAAAGAAAGGAAATAAATCAGCAATCAAGAAGATTGACAAAATATTAAAGGCATTCGATGAATTCAGTCTGGAAGAGATTCCGGCTGCTACGGTTGTCACTAAGGCTAAAGAGGCTATCAACAAATATTAAAAAAACATTTAGTGGGAGGATGTATCAGAACTTTTCAGAGGTTTTGACACATCCTCCCTTATTTAATGTAATCTGACACTTTCAGAATAAATGAAACTCATTGATGAAGAAAAGCATTATAATTAATATAATAAGTTGGCTAGGTATAAGTCTGCTTTTATTTTTTTATTTAGAACGGCAACTTGCATTCCACTATTTTTATATCGAACAATTTCGTCTGTTCCGTTTTAACCAAGACTACGCCCTCCAACTCTTTTCCCATCCCGGAGGAATTTCAGAATACATCGCTTCTTTTCTTATTCAATATTTCATCCATCCGCATATCGGACCGCTGATTATGACCTGTCTGTTTCTCTGCATCGGCATCGGTGTGCAGAACATCTGGCGAAAGCTGTCTCCCAACCTGGAAATGCCATTGGCTTATCTGATGCCGGGCATCCTGCTATTATTGGCCGATATGGATTTCAATCATCATCTGGAAGGTATTCTTGCTTACGCATCAGTAGTGTGGATACTCAATTTATACATCCGCATCCGTTCCCCCTTTATTCGGATTCCATTCATGGCCATCGCCTCATGGCTGCTGTTCTACTTTGCAGGTCCGGCATTCGAAGCGGTCATACTCTGTGCTATTTTCTATGAATTCTACACTAAATCATCTTTCAAATGGTACTCCCTCCTATTACTTCCTTTGGGTATTTTTCCCGCTTGTTGGTGGTATCAGACAGGATTGGGAGGAGAAGCGCGCATTGTATTCTCGCCTGATGCTTATTTCAATCCCCGATTGGTATTGCAACCTATCATTTATTATGCATGGGGAGCATTATTACTCATATTCATACTAGCCTGCCTATGCGGAAAATTCAAAGGATTTAAAAAGAAATGGATGACCTATACCTCTCCTATTCTTCAGATTATCCTGGCAGGATGGTTCCTGCACAACGAAACAAAGACATACAACTCCCCCACATTGTACTTAGTAAAAGAGCTCGATTATTACGCCAGAACCGAACAATGGGACAAACTCCTTTCTGCTCCCCTTCGTTCCGATAAAAACGCCATGCACGCCTGTTTCCAAAATCTGGCATTGGCACAAAAAGGTATTTTGGCCGACAAAGCATTATCGCTCAAACAAGTAGGAGCAGACGGTTTATGGATTGCATGGAATCGTTCCACCACAGCTTCCACCTTATTAAGTGATGTTTATTATGCAATGGGAAATGTGGCCCTTGCCCAACGAATGGCTTTCGAAGGAATGATTTCTTCCGAATGGACTGTAAATCCCCGTCTGCTAACCAGACTGGTGAAGACAAATTTGATTTATGGCAATCATGCCGTTGCCGGAAAATACATCAGCATGCTGGAAGACACGCATGCTTATAAAGAACAGGCAGTTGCTTTAAAACGATTCCTGAACAATGATGAAGCCATTGACAAGGACCCTGAATTGGGATTCAAACGACGCTGCATTGCCAAGACCGACGGCTTGGCCCAGATAGAAGGAGTTCCCTACGATTTGCTCCAAATCATCGCTTCTAACCCCGAATGTAAAACAGCATTCGAATACTTGGGCATATTCTGTCTAATGAATAAAGACATTATTCCGTTTAACCAACTTATAGAGACTTATCATAATGCCAAAGGACTGTCGCCTATGCCGGTAAGTTTCCAAGAAGCCATCATTCTTGCCCACGAAGGAGACACAGCAGCGTGGACTCGATTGGGAGTGACTCCACAAGTGGCAGAACGTTTCCGTACCTTCAAGCAAACGGTACTTCAGAATAGAGGAAGTGCTGCATTGCCCAACAAACTACATACCGGTTTCGGTAATACATACTGGTATTATTATATGTTCAAAAAATGAAACAACCATGAAGAACGCTATCTTATTCCACATATTTTTGCTTTGTATCTGTTGCATGGCTTGCACCGGCACAACTAAAGAACCGGTTGCCGATGTAACACTGGACGAACTGCCGTCTATCTTTCCCGATTACGCCGATGTCACCATTCCCCCACATATCGCTCCCTTACGCTTCCGATTGTCGGAGCCGGGAGACGAAGCAATAGCCGTGCTCAGCTGCGGCAATGAAAAGATGATAACGGCAGCTTCCACCGACGGGCAATTTCTCTTTCCGGAAAAAGAATGGAACAAATTACTGGACAAAGCCGTTGGAAAAGATATTGATGTAAAAGTCTATCGAAGAGAAAAGAACGAATGGCAAAGCTATCCCACTTTTCTGTGGCATGTATCTGCCGACCCGATAGACGAATATCTGGTCTACCGATTGATAGAACCGGGATATGAACTGTGGAATAAAATGGGAATCTACCAACGTCATATCACCGATTATGAACAAACCCCTATCATCGAAAACAGCCTGACCAACCATAACTGTATGAACTGCCATTCCTTCTGCCGGCAAGACCCGGAAAAAATGCTGTTCCACATGCGTGCCGAACTGCCGGGTACTTACATTATAAATGGAAAAAGCGTAGAAAAACTGGATACAAAAGCCGGTGAAAAGGTACAATCATTGGTTTATCCGTCATGGCATCCTTCGGGCAATTTTGTGGCTTTCTCCGTCAACAATACCCGCCAGGCTTTCCACATGAACGATAAAAACCGGATTGAAGTCTATGATTTATCTTCAGACGTGGTGGTATACGATGTAAATAAGCATGAAGTAGTGACCGACTCACTGATATTCTCCGATAAAGCTTTTGAAACTTTCCCCACTTTCTCACCGGACGGAAAAACACTTTATTTTTGCTCGGCACAAGCCAAGGAAATTCCCAAAGACTTCAAATCAGTGAAATACAGTCTTTGTTCTATCAGCTTCGACCCTGAAACCCGACGTTTCGGTCATCAGGTAGATACACTTTACAGCAGCGAACAAGCCACCGTCCAGATAACCGGAGCAGAACACAAAAGTGCCTCCTTCCCCCGGGTCTCTCCCGATGGAAAACAGCTCGTTTTCACGTTATCCGAATATGGAAACTTTTCCATTTGGCACAAAGATGCAGATTTATATAGAATAGATTTGGATTCGGGTGTCATGCACCGTATGGATGAAGTAAACAGTGATGATGTGGAAAGCTATCATTCATGGAGCAGCAACAGCCGTTGGCTTGTTTTCAGCAGCCGGCGCATTGACGGTCTTTATACACGTCCATATCTGGTACATATTGATGAAAACGGAAAAACAGGAAAACCTTTTGTCCTCCCGCAAGAAGACCCTGATTTCTACTCACACTTCATGTTCTCATATAATATTCCTGAATTTGTAAAAGGTAAAGTAGAAGCCGAAGTACATACTATCGCAGACACTGCACGCAAGCCGGGAAACAGAATCAGAATGGGGGAATAATACTGACCGTCAGAAAGCATGTGTGAACAGATACTCCTCCTATTCACAGAAGCATTCTCATTACAGGCGTTTCTGCGAGATAGGAGGAGTTGCAATAGTCCCAATTGCAGACTATTACTTTTAGAACTAAGATTGTATTATAAAAACTCTAAAAAAGGATCAGAAATTAAAAGGGGTACTCTTTACATAAGCCTTATACTTCTTTATCATACCCGGATACGACTCTTCAGCACGCGGCAGATAACGGAAACCGGATACTTTTACGTCTTCTCCCAAGTTTATTACAAACCGGTGAGGATATTTATCCCCATCACGAGTACTCCAATAGGTAGATTCCTGCAAGTCATATATTTTATCGGCAGTAAAGTTGCCCCAACTTGTGCTTTCACTATCGGCATATTCAATCTTCCAATGCTGACGGGGAAGCGGCTTGCCATTTTCATCCAACAAATAGAACTCGGCTACGGCAGCATTGTCTTTTCCATCTTGTGCACTCAATGCCTCCAGACAGAAATAACGTCCTGCAACAGTTTTTCCGAATTTAACTTCCTGCCAACCGTTGCCTGCTGTCAATTCGCCAATAGCAACCGACTTCTCACCCTTTAGATTAAGATTTTGCCCTTTAGTGCGATGGGTGGCGGGAGCCTCAGCACGTAACATATCAAGAATAGGTTTCTTTAATCCCGATACCGTCGCTTTCTCAGGTCCCAGCAAATCAAGAACAATAATTTCATTCTTACCTTTCTTCAGCCAACAGCCGGGCATGAACAAAGTTTGTTGCGGTCCGATTTTCCAAAAACGTCCCATTGCCTTTCCATTAACCCAAACCATTCCTTTTCCCCACGTTTGCATATCCAGAAAGACATCCCCTACCCGGTCTAACTCAAATGTTGCACGATAGTAGGCAGGTGCATCAAGTTTTTCACCTTCCGCATATTTCTTTGACTCTGCAAAGTCATAATCAACCGGGAAACTATAAACTTCCCAATTCTTTAATTCCTTCTTATCAGTCTCGGTCAGCAATTCGACCTTGTTCGTAATTCCTTTACGGTCATGGATAGCCACATCAAAATTAACACGCCCCATCGCTTCAACCAGAATATCAAGTCGGGTACCTTTCTGCAACGAAGGAAGCACCAATGAATTCTGTCCTCGTCTGCGATCCAGACGTCCCAACAATTTACCATCGGCATATACTTGTGCCCAATCGTGTACTTCGTCTATTAACAGAGTAGTGCCTTCTTTCACTTCCGGCAAAGAAGTGCGATATAAAATCGTTCCCCAACCTTGGTCGAACTGTTCCATCGGTTTGATATCCTCTGAAAGCTTCGGCTCGGGCAGATTGTCAAATAACGGAGCCACTTCCTTCAGTTCAAATTCGGGAATCTCAATTACCGGATAGGCAGCCGGAACATCGGGTATCACTTGTGCAGAGTCGGCATACTGCATCATCATCTCCCGCAACTTATAATATTTAGGAGTCGCCCAACCCGCTTCACTGATGGGAGCATCATAATCATAAGAACTGCACATGGCAGAATAAGCAGGACTATTTGCTCCTCCCCAATGTCCAAAAGTAGTTCCTCCATGCGTCATATACAGAGAAAAAGAGATATGGCGGTCAAGCATATCTTTAATACCCGAAACCATTGTTTCGGCATCACGGGTTTCGTGTTTGCGCCCCCAATGGTCGAACCATCCGCTCCAAAACTCGCTACACATCAAAGGTGCATTCGGACGAGCTTCTTGCAACTTCTTAAACTGTGCATCAATATTGGCTCCTGTTCCGAAATTAATTGTCCAAACCAAATCATCCAATCCGTTACGCTGAAAAGTAGAACTCCAGTCACACTGAAACAGAGGTACATCGGTAAAACCGGCTCCTTTGACTATATCACGTATATTGGCTATATATTCTTTGTCGGTAGCATAAGCTCCGTATTCATTTTCCACCTGTACCATAATGATATTTCCTCCGCGGCTCACCTGCAAATCCGCCAATTCCTTACCAATCTCATTCATAAAGAGTTTTGTCCTTTCAAGGAAATAGGCATCATTGGTGCGGAGCTTGATATCTTTCTTTTTCAACAACCACCAAGGCAATCCGCCCATTTCCCATTCCGAACAGACATAAGGACCGGGACGCAACATGATGTACATTCCATGTTTCTGTGCCAAACGGCAAAATGCAGCAATGTCATTCTGCCCTTTAAAATCAAACTCGCCCTCTTTTTGTTCGTGTATGTTCCAAAAAGCATAAATACAAATGGTATTCATGCCAAGTGCCTTACACATCTGTATACGATGTTCCCAATACTCGGCAGGAATACGGGTATAATGCATCTCGGCTGCTTTTATCAGAAAGGGCTTGCCATCCAACAAAAATGTTTTATCACCAATAGAAAAAGTATGTTTCTCCTTTTGTATAGGACTACACCCCATAAACATCAAAGAACAAAGGAAGAAAAACAAGACAAAGAGTTTACTTGATTCTTTCATAATACGACATTAATAAGCTGATTATTGTAAAGTACAAAGATAAAAACAACTCTTCTTTCCAAATTCAACTTGCCGGAAAGAAGAGTTGTACAAAACGGAACTAATAAATAAAACTCTATCAATATAAGGTAGTAAATATACTGTTTTATTCCACTCTTAATTTCACTTTACCTTTTATTATATCATTGCTTTTAATCGGTTTACGATAAGGAGCATAATATCCATCCAAAAACATTTCGTTGCCGGCAGTCACAAAGTCGGCAACAAGAAAACAGATTTTATCTTTTCCCAGCCAAGAACGCCAATGCTGCTCGCCATTTGAACAAGCCGTTACTTTATGCCCGCTTCCGTCACACAATCCTGCATACCAAATATTTCGGCGGGTAGCCCGAAAGTCATTGCTGCCCAATTCATTAAAATCCTTGCTCCACGACCACGAAGGTTGTATTCGCGGATTTGTTTGTACAGGAAGACCCTGATAGAATAAATCGGCAGTACCTGTCGGGCGGCTAATGTGGTCATCAGGATACACACTCCACATTCCCTTACGACGCCAAAACGTCCGGTCATAGTCTTGCGGTGCTTCGAAGACCAAGCCCCATTGTCTCGGATTGACGTTCTGCAAAGCTTTAAATTGATACTCAACTGCCAATTCACCATTCGCATTAACCGTCAAACGATAACTGCCTTCAAACTCCTTATAGCTTCCTGTTACAGTTACTATCACATTACTTTCTTCCTTATGCGCCTTTACTTCCACTGCCTTCCAGTCTGAACATAAATCGTTATAAACAGGTGTATTGGCATTATGATTGGGATAGCATCCACCTCCGGTCAACGGAAGTGCCATCAACCACGGACCTCCTTTCAATACTTCTTTTCCTGCCTTCTTCAGAGACAAAATCTGCCCATTCAATCTGCTGATTTCACAGCTGAAGTTCTTTCCACTGATTACATAAGCTTTTTTACCGACTTTCAGCTTAGTCGGCTGCGACAACCATTGAGGCAACTCATTTTGTTTTTGTTCTCCTACCGGTATCAGATATTCATCAACAACAAATCCACGAGGATCAGTAAACGACAAATAAAGCTCGTTTGCCTTATCGGGGTTGGCTATTGGAATCCGTATCTTCCCATCTCCCGAAGGAGGAATGGAAGCAGAAACCGTTCCCTTCTCCTTGCCATATTGCCAAGCAATCTTTATCTCATCCATATTCAGATAAGTATATCTGTTCTCCACATCCACAACCAATTCATTGGCTGGGGAAAGAGCTTCGGTAAGTACTTTGACCGGACTATAAATTTTCTTCATATCCCAGTATTCCGGTTTGGGACGACGCCAGCCGTCGATAGGTCCCCAAGCTCCATACCCGACAGCATTCCCGTCAGGCAATTGAAAGATATCATCAATGCCCGACCAAATAGAACCGCCCAACACGCCTCGGGTCTGATACATATTTTCCCATGTGGGAGCCAAGGCCAATGCCCAATCACTGCGTATGCCCGGGTCGGTCACCAGTTCACTACGATTATAAACATTCAAGTGGCAATACTCTCCATAAACCATGGGGCGATTGCTCTTTGCAGCTACCTTATAGCCATCAGGTCCGGGATAATGAATATTTGCAATAGGAGCCGTACTTCCCTGATTATTAAAGCCTCCATACGCCTGGTCGTGAAACGTATGCGGACGAGTAGAATCAGCTTTATACACATATTCTTGTATTTGGGCAAATTCTTTATTCCAATAAGACTCATTGGCCATAGACCAAAACAAGACAGAAGGATGATTACGATAAAAATGAATCGTCTCCATATTCGCCTGGAGTATATAAGGATAGTATTGGCTATCCTGATAATTGAGTGTTTTCCAATTTTCATTGGCATGATGTCCCACCCAGCAAACCGGAGATTCTACTTCGACAAACATTCCCAGTTCATCACAGATATCCAGCATTTCCTCACAAGGAGGATAATGTGAAGTACGGACAAAATTACAATTGGCGGCACGATAAAGTTCAATATCCTTTCGTTGCCACATTGCATCCACGACACGTCCCGTCAAAGGGTGCATCTCATGCCGGCATACCCCCCGCAACTTAACGGCGCGTCCGTTTACAAACAACTCGTTTCCACGGACTTCTATCTCACGAAAGCCAAAACGTTTCTCCACGGTTTCTATCACTTCGTCATTTAAACAAAGTTCCATTCTCAACGTATAAAGATGAGGCTGTTCATTATTCCATAACAGCGGAGCGGTAACGGTATCCGAAAGAATCCCCTTCCAAACCTCTCCGACAGCCAGTTTCGGAAGACGCTGCTCTATGACATTAGGCAAACCATTGACAGACAATCGCAATGTCAATCCATTCTGTGCGTAAGTTGCCTTATTCACTACAGCAGTCTCTATCTTCAGAGCCGCATTCCGATACTCACTGTCCAAATCTGTCACAATACGCACATCCGACACATGAGTTTGAGGAACAGCCATCAGTGTCACCTTTCTGGTAATACCTCCCAACTGATGAGCGGCATACTGAGTCAGACTGCCCAGCATATCAGCCAAAGACTCACTTCTCACAGCAAGTGCCAACTCATTAACACCCGGTTTTAAATGCTTGGTCACATCTATTTCATATACAGTCATCCCCCCTAAATGATAACCTGCTTTTACCCCATTTAGATAAACATAGTATTCACTATGCACTCCGTCAAAACGTAATTTGACATTCTTATCTTTCCAATCTTCCGGCAAAACAAACGACTTACGATAACCTGCATACGCCATCGAGTCTACCTTAAATCCTTGCATCGACCACTGACCGGGAACAATAACAGACTTCCAGCCGGAAGAATCCGAGTGTTTATAAAACTCTTTTTCAGGCTGAGGATTAAACTGCCATGTTCCATTCAAAGACAAAACAGGCCGGTAAGTACCCGTAACACTTTTGGGAAGAACCGTATAAACCGGCAATACTTTTTCCACATCCACATCCGTATCAATATGATAAGTCAGCACATTTCCCAATGCCTCTTTCTCTGTACCTTCAAAAGGAACCGGAGCTTTAGAATTGGAGGAATAAAGATTCAATTCGGATACAATGGCATTTGCACCTTTCCCGGCAACTTCAAACACCAATACCAACTGGCTGTAAGCATAAGCTTTACGTGGTAAGTCCAACAAATATCTTTGCTCCTTTCCGGCTTCCAACGTTACATTTTGGATTTCATTTCCATCTACGACAATGCGTTGTTTACGTTCATGGTCAGCCAGATAAACCACTTCCAACTGATAGTCGGCATGAATATCCAACTGATTAAAAGCATAAATCACTTTTCCACCGAAATTGCAGGTTATAGCTTCCTTACTGCCTTTCACCTCCGAAGGCATCGTATAATTCTCTCCTTTTACCAAAAAAGGCTGTGCACCGGGTACACCACAATCATTGGCTGCGACCCTTGTCAATGAACTTTCCTGGGCAAGTGCCGGCAATGCCCCTATAAGCATTGCTCCGGCTACTGCCAGGAAACGGTTCAATCTTTTTGTTATATTAATCTTCATCATAGAATGACACACACTTCTTTTATTTGATTATTTCATTCTCAGATTTATCTGTCCATAGCAGGGCAGAGCTTCCAATGTCTTACAATAATTTCCCCATGCTATCTCAGGATAATCCCAACGATTATTTGTGTATAAAATCAATTGCTCGTCGGCACGTTTGTTTATCCGGCAAGCCACAGAAGCATCTTCTGAAACAACCGATACCCGATGTTTGGAATCTGTTTCCGTAGAAAGTGAATAATAGTAAATATTCTCTTTCATACCTTTTGCCATTTGTGTAAGCGGCTGCTTACAATTGGCACCGGCATCTGCCCAATAATAATAGTTGTGCGTATCAGCCTGCCAAGCTTGAACCGGTTGTTCGCCGTATGCAGCCTGTCTGGACTGATAAAGGGACGTACGACCTTCATTTCCGGCAAACTCACCTTCCGGATAATAATTCCAATACCCTTTACGCTTCCAATCCAAGTGCTGGATAGCATCCGACAAATAGAAAGACAAACCTGTCTCACGTAAGAAACCATTGGGTACACCGGAAGTTTGATAATTAACCGACAACTCTCCTTTAGGAGATATCAATATATCAAACTCTGCTACAACGCCCCGGTAACTGCCGACAAGCGCTACTTTGACTGTTCCGTTTTCTTTCTCAGTGTAACTGAATGATGTTTTTTTCCAGTCCGAATCTGAAATCGTAAAATGATTGGCCATTTTACGAACCTCTGCACCCGTCAAATGATTCAGGTTCACATAAAGATTAAGGAACGGACCTTTTTCTATGATCACTTGTTCGCCGGCTTTAGCATTGACAATCAATCCTGTAGCCTTATCGAAAGGAATTTCAAAACCCTCTCCTCTTATCATCAGTTTATCACCATTATCGGTTACAATCAGTTTTTCTCCGTCAATCACAGCAGGATAGTCCACCTTTTCCACTCCCAACACAGGACGATAAGCATCAATCAAATCTCCTTCTGAAGTAAAGAACTCTACCAATAATTTCTCACCCTCTTCCCATTGCTCGGCAGGAATAGTCAAAAGTCCTTTCTGATGCGGTTCTACAAATCCTAGCCTTAAAGCTTTTTTCATACCTTTATAAGTATAAAAAGCTTTTATCTCATTCAAGTTGGTATGATCAAAACGATTGTATACAGTCAACATCAGTGGTTGTCCGGCAGTAAAAGAAAGATTGTCATCTGCCAGTAAACGCACAGGTGAATACGCTTTCTTGGTAGACCAAAATTCCGGTTTCGGACGTCTCCATACATCTACAATTCCCCATTCTCCGTATCCGACACAGTTCCCTTGATAATTTTCAGGTTTGGCAGTACGGGCAAACTCTTTCCAGAATGCGGTTCCAACCTTGGGCTGAGGCAATGCAAACACTTCATCCACATACCCCCAGATAGCTCCTCCCAATCCGCCCGGCGCATTGTACAAGCCATCCCACATCATATCAATAGATTTCCCCCAGAATTCACGGATATTAGGATCGGTCTGCAGAGTGGCATAGGTGTAACACGCCGGATGAGCCCACTCATCATATAATGCAGGTATACCATGCCCCTGAAAATTACGGGTAGACATCCCCCATTGATTGATATTGCCATATACATTCTGATAGTGCATACTGAGGATATCAAATATTTTAGCTTTCTTTTCCACTGCCGAACCGGGATAACTGAAAATAACAGGACGCGTGGTATCCGTAGCCTTCACCCAATCCCAGCAAAGTTGGAAATTTGTACCATAAACACTTTCGTTACCGATACTCCAAAACAAGACAGAAGGATGAGAACGGAAAGCTTTCACCATTTCCTGACATTGTCCCAAGTAACGGTCGGTATAAGCCGAATCACTCTGTGTATTACCCGGAGCATAATTCTTCTGCCGATAAGTATCAACAAAGCAAACAGCCGTCTCACTTTCCACATAGATGCCATAACGGTTACAAAACTCCAAGAAGCGTTCCGAAGGAGGATAATGGGAAGTACGGACAAAGTTCATATTAGATTGCTTAAAGAGCAATACATCCAGACTATCCAAGTCGGCAGTAGTGGTTCGTCCTAATGTAGGATGTATATCATGACGACAAGCTCCACGCAATTTCACCTGACGACCGTTTACCAACATACGATCCTTCACAATCTCCACTTCCCGGAAACCGATGCGGCGGTCAAAACGGGAAAGTTCCTTGTTATCTCTGTATACAGCCACTTCCAACGTATATAAATTAGGATGTTCCGCATCCCACTTCAAAGGATTTGCCACAGGCAATAAGAACGTGTTTTTCCCCTTCGCCAACTTAAAACGACTTTGCGGCAACTGTACATTTCTCCCTTCTTTATCCTTCAACTCCAATCTTGCTTCCGCACCTTCTTTACCGATAAACTCACAATCAAAACGCAACTCGGCATCTTTATAAAGTGAATCCAAATGTGTTTCCACACTCACATCATACAAATGAGATTCAGGCAAAGCGAACAGTGTGACATCACGGAGTATGCCGCCGATAGGATGATGTGCGTATCCTGAAGCATAAGAAATTTCGTCTAAACGGTCTTCTACTTCCAATTGGATTTCGTTCTTCTTCCCTACGCGTACCAGCGAAGTAATATCAGTTTCCCAACGGGTAAAACCACCATGATGCTCACGGACAAACTTACCATTTACACTCAACTTTGCATGACTGTATACACCATCGAAGCGCAAAATAATTTGCTTTCCCGCATAGTCGGCAGGTATGGTAAATGTCTTCTTATAAAAGAACGGTTTATCATGTTCGATGGCAAACCCCTGCATAGCCGCTTCGCCGGGTACCTGAATAGTAGTCCACCGACTTTTGGGAGAGTACTTGAATGACCACGTTCCACTTAATGACATGACAGGTTGCCGCACTCCTTCCAACCGTGAAGGTAATATATAAGTTCGTCCCGAACAGACGGCACCGGATGCCGCATTCAAAGAAGAATATGAAAGCAGGCAGACACCTGCTATTAATAAAGTCTGTTTTATCGTTATCATAATTATATGAATAAGGTTAGCATTCCTTTACCACCAAAGCCAATAGAAACCAATCAGAATGGCAATGATGATGCAAGAAAAAATATTAAACAACTTACTTGTATGAAATAATGAAGCATGAATAGTGGAGCATTGTTCCAATGACCGACTACGGTTGCCCAACAAAATAATAAGACCGCAACACAACAAGAAGACGATTCCCATTCTATCCATCCAAGGCAAAGCCGGACAAAGAACTTTCAGTAAAGTAGAGAACACAAATGAACCCAATGCCGCCGAAAGCGCTCCATTTGCCGTTGCTCTCCGATAAAAGAAGCCGGCAAGAAAAATCGCCAATGCACCGGGACTCACAAAACCTGTAAATTCCTGAATATAATGAAATGCCTGATCCAATCCCGAAAGCAAAGGAGCAATGCACACCGCTATCAACAACGAAATAAAACTCGCCCAACGCCCTGTACGCACCAACTCACTCTGCCCGGCTTTGGGGCGAAGATAGGAACGATAGATATCCATTGTAAAAATGGTGGAAATACTGTTCATCATCGATGCCAGCGAACTGACAATCGCTGCCGTAAGAGCAGCAAATGCAATCCCTTTTACTCCCACAGGCAACAGGTTGCTCAGCAGCCAAGGATAAGCCTCATCCGATTTTTCCAAAGGAGCATCCAAAGCAAATGCCGCAATGCCCGGAATAACGACCAGCAACGGAATCAACAATTTGATGAAACCGGCAAACAACATACCATTTTGCGCCTCACTTACCGATTTGGCAGCCAACGCACGCTGAATGATATACTGATTGCATCCCCAATAATATAAATTGGCAACCCATAACCCTCCTATGATAACCGATACCCCGGGAAGATCCATATACCCGGGATGTGATTTATCAAGTATAAGATGGAATTTATCTTCCGCCTGATGACAAAGATTAGTAAATCCGGAAATAGCACCTTCCCCATTGCCAAGCATATCGAGCGCAATGTAAGTTGTTATCAATCCACCGCCTATCAAAAACACAACCTGAATAACATCGGTCAATGCCACGGCTTTCAATCCTCCATAAATGGAATAAATTCCGGCAAAGGCCGCCAGTCCTATTATCCCTGCCAACATAGGAACTCCCATAACATTCTCAATCGTCAACGCTCCTAAATAAAGAATGGAAGTTAAATTGATGAATATGAATACCGCCAACCAGAAAAAAGCCATTACAGTCTTCACCCGGCGGTCAAAGCGTTCCTCCAAAAATTGTGGCATCGTAAAGATTTTCTTCTCCAGGAAAATAGGAATAAAAAACTTAGCCACAATCAGCAGCCCCAATGCCGCAATCCATTCATACGTCGCCATGGCCAGCCCGATGGCATAACCGGAGCCCGACATGCCGACAAACTGTTCTGCCGAGATATTGGATGCAATAATAGAAGCCCCTATTGCCCACCAAGCCAAGCCTCTGCCGGCCAAAAAATAGTTACTGGCATCTTGTGTCTCTCCTTTGCCTCTACGCGAAACGAAGAGTCCTACCAACAAAATAAGCAAGCAGTAGGCGATAAAGACTATTAAATCAATTGTTGATATATTCATATTGCCATTTTCTTAACGGATTATAAACGGATAATGATTCTCTCCGGAAACAACACCGGGTACATCGGCCACAAACAAACTTCCACTCAAAGGATAAGCCTGTATCTCAGCTTCCGACAAGCCATCTACAGCCGTTGTAATAAATAACCGATTACGCTCCTTGCCCCCAAAAGTACACGAAGCTACATTAGGAACCGGAACTTCTATTTTATCGACAAGCTGCCCGGTTGACGGACTCCAAACGTACACACCGAATCCTCCCCAATGAGCCACCCACAAAAGTCCGTTGGCATCAATGGTCATTCCATCCGGCACTCCATATTCCACGGGAACCTGTACTGCAGTACGGATAAAATAAATAGCCCCGGTCAAATAATCATAAGCATACTCTTCAATACACCTTCTGCCGGAATCAACATAATACATACGGTCTCCTTTCCGGTTCCAAACAATTCCATTAGGAATACTTTGTTGTCCCAAAACAGGCGTCAAAGATAAATCATTATCTACACAATACAGACTTCCGTTGCCATTATGTTCGCTGCAATGCATCACTCCACACCAAATGCGTCCCTCCGGTGATGCCTTGCAATCATTGGTACGCCACTGCGGATGCAGACATGGAAATTCTATCAGTGTTTTATAAGTCTTTTTCTCCAAATCATAAGCAATAAAACGATTTTTCATTGCCAGAAGCACTTCATCCCCGTGCCCCTTCCACGGAATAACGGAAGTTATCATTTCCGGAAAAGTATGCTCTTTCACCGTACCTTCGTCAGGAGTATATTGATATAAAATTCCATTATCAATGTCTACCCATAACAAACATTCCAAACCGGGCATCCATGTAGCAGCCTCACCGGTCCGATTATAACAACGATGTAATAGAGTTGCATTCATCATCATATATTTTAAAATACCAATTGAAAACTCATTTTAAGAATCTTGCATCAATGCCGATCGTCCACCATCCATCAAAATGGTTGTCCCGCTTATAAACCCTGCCATGGGAGAAGCAAGATAAACACATAGTGCACCGACTTCTTCTACCGTACCGATTTTTTTTACCGGATGAAGATTAATCGTACGTTGACGTTCGGCCATAGCATCCGGAAACGAATTGAACCAAGTATCGTTTCCCGCCGTATCTATAAATCCGGGCGCTACGCCGACTGTCCGTATCTTCGGTCCCCACTCTATGGTCAGACTCCGGACAAGCCCGGTGATAGCTGTCTTTGTAACGTTATAAGGGAAACATCCCGGAATGGAGCAAAAAGCATGATTGGAAGTCATCAATAAGATAACCCCATTGCCGCTTTGTTCCAAATAAGGTTTGGCAATCCTGGCCAAACGCCAATGGGAAGCCAAGTTCAAATCCAGATTGTACGCCCACCGGCTTTCCGAACATTCCGCCGCACCTTCAAATACATTCATTCCGGCATTGGAAACAACAATATCCAGCCGCCCGAAAGTGGCTATCACCTCTTGCACCAGCTTTTCCAATTCCTCTTCCTGTGTGACATCTGCCTGGACATAGAGTGCCTTGCAACCCTCTCCTTCCACAGCTTGCAAAAATGCCGAAACGCTATCGTCACTTTCCGGTTTACGCGCACATCCTGCCACACAAGCCCCTGCACGGGCAAACTCATGTGCGGTGCCCAGTCCGATACCGGAGGACACTCCGGTTATCAGGACCACTTTTCCTGTTAAGTCTATTTGAAACGGCATACGCATTAAATATAAAAGTTCTCAGGAGGATTACTTGTAATACCCGGATGCTTTTCCATCTCTTCTTCCACCAAATCGACTCCCAACCCCGGGCGATCCGACAAATGTAAATGCCCGTCATAAACCATATCGGCAATGGAATGGTCAATCACAGTATCTCTCCAGGGAACATCATTGAACATAAACTCCTGACGGAAGAAATTGGGAACGGAAGCACATACATGCGATGAAGCAAGAGTAGATAAAGGACCATTGGGATTATGAGGAGCCAACAAAACCTGATAAGCCTCGGCCATAGTAGCCATTCGTTTCATCTCCGACGGACCTCCACACCGAGTAATATCCGGCATGATGATATCACATACATGTTTTTCGAGCAATGAGCGAATGCCAAAACGAGTATAATGACGCTCACCCACACAAATAGCAACATCCGAAGGTATACGTTCACGCATGGCACGCAATGTTTGAGAACTTTCCGGACCTGCCGGTTCCTCATACCAGGCAATATCCAATGTTGCCAAACGCTCTGCCATCTTCACGGCAATGCGGTAATTAAGCATGGCATGAGTTTCAATCATGATATCCACCTCCGGCCCCACTGCCTCACGAACTGCCTTTGAAACATTGAACGCCAAGTCCTGTTGTGCAGGAGTCAGTGTCAGATTGGATGCCAAATCTTCACCATAGAAATAATTGGTATGTGCAAACGGATCAAACTTCAATCCCGTAAATCCGGCAGCCTTCACCGCACGTGCCTGTTCTGCATAATCAGCTTCATTGTGCCCCCCCTTCGTAAACCAGTAATTGGCATACAAAAGAATATCCTTACGGTAAGCTCCTCCCAAAAGTTCATAACACGGCACGCCCAATACCTTTCCTTTCAAATCAAGCAATGCCATATCAATGCCACTAATGGCACACATACTGGCACCATAGGGTCCTACCCAGTTTAAGTCACGATAAAGTTTTGTCCAGATAAAATCCGTCTTCATCGGGTCAAGTCCGATAATGCGACTGCCTATATGTTTTGCCGCCTCGTATACGATGGGGCTTCCCGGCCAGTTGGTAGCCTCGCCTACACCTGTATAACCTTCGTCCGTATATATCTTCAATAAAGTCCAATTGTACTTGATGCCTTGCACCAACCATACTTTTACATCTGTTATTTTCATCTTTTCCTGCTTTATAAATTACATAATACCAAATTTATCAAATGCATCCCGGGCTTTCATGCCTTCCTGTATCTTCTTCAAGACAATGCGTTCGCCACGCGCTTTCTCCAAAGCACGAGTAAACACCTCTTCTTCTATTTGACGCGGCACCACACATACACCGTCAATATCTCCCACCAGCATATCACCATCGTTTACCAACACGCCTTCAATTTCGATAGGTACACGATAGTCAATCACCTTTCCGCGCGGAGCCTGATCCTGAGCATAAGGACCGTAAGAAAAACAAGGAAAATTTAAAGCCAGAATTCCTTTCGTATCGCGAGAGTAACCATTCACCACCGCACCGGCAGCTTTACACTGCATAGCGCGCGCACTCATCAACTCTCCCCATAAAGCATAAGAAGGAGAAGAGCCGGAACAAATATAGATTTCACCTTCTTTCAAGTCATCCAATGCTTCGAGCATCAAACCGAAAGAGCGTTTCAGAACCGGATTTGTCCCGCTTGTTCCCTGATTATCATATACATCGGCCTCCAATACAGTCATGGCACGTCCCGCAACAAACATATCATCGCGAAGCGGACGAATATGAGGCGGCAGGAATTGATGGGTATACCCCATCTTGTCCATAATATCTCCGACAACTGCCGTATAGAGTTCTCCCTTTATCAAGGAAACCAACTCTTTGTCATCGTTCCATTCTTTCATTTTTTTGTTCTATTAAAAGATTGTTTTTACTCTGTTATAGTAACAGCAAAGGTAGTCTGCTTTTAAAAAAGAAAGAACTTTTCAGGACTATTGCACTTATGTAAAAAGGCGAAAATATAACCAAAACATATACAAAACGGAAGTACTATTTTGCCACATCGCGCGGAGATACCCCCATCTGTTGTTTAAAGATGCGTGAAAAGTATTGCGGTGACTGAAAACCACACTGAAAGCATACTTCTTTTATGGACATTTCCGTGTTTCTTAAAAGTTCCACCGCTTTATTGATTCTTATCTGATTCAGATAATCCAACGGAGAAAGATTCAAATACTGTGAAAACAGGTTTCTGAGATAACGTTCACTGATGCCTACTTCTTCCGCCACCTTATTTATATTGATATCCGAATGATAATTCAACCGGATATAAGCAATGGCTTTTCTCAACGAGTCATTGGTACAGATAGGTAAATAAGCTTCATCCATATAGCGATAGATAAGCACCAGCAACTCTGCATAGTACATCACGACCAAGTATTGATAATACACACTTTTTGTCTCCAGCTCATTCACAATGCGCTGCACTACCCGCATGATACGGACATTATTCACAATTTTAATCAGCCGGTTCTCTTCAGAAAACAAGAATACGGAAGTAGGTACCGAAGCATCTTTGCCCACCCGGGAGTTCAAGTTAAAGTTAGAAAATATTTCGGGCAAAAACTCCAGCTGCATTAAAGTTGTCCCTTCACTGCCCGCCTCAAACAAATGATTGACGTCTGAAGTAATGACCATTATCTCTCCTTCCTTGAAAGTCACGCTTTCATTATCCAAATGAAGAATACAATAGCCTTTCTTCACATAGTTTATCTCAATGCGCAAATGCTTATGCGGACCATACGTTTCCGAAGGATAAAACGAGATAAAGCGAAACACATCCGCCAGACGCTTACTCTTTAAATTTTCGGTTATCTGCTCCAATATCTCCCAAAGGGAAGAGTGTACGGCACATGCATCCATAATCTTCTTTATTTCTTTGTAATACAAATATAAAACGATTTCTTCATTTATTCCACTGCTAAGTCTATCCGACTGCCCGGCTGAGTATCATATTCCACCACTTTATGCTCAAAAGGAGAAAAGACTGCAAGACGGCCCCCTTTTTCAGCGTAAATTTCCAGTCGGACAACCTTTCCATCCTTGAGAGCCGCCGAGACAAGAAAACCTCCCATGGCCCGCAGGTTGTTAAAAGATACATTCTTCCAACTTTCGGGAACTGCCGGAAAGACCCGTATCACTCCCGTATGGCTCTGCAATAACATTTCATGTATGCCTGCAGCAAAAGCAAAGTTTCCCTCAAGCGTAAAAGGGCGATATGTGAACTTCGATTTCCCGCTGGCAGACTGGTCACCATTGGCATGGAACGTATTTTTCAAGCAGAAGCATTCGGCAAAAGTTCTCAATGCTTTTGCTGCTTCTTCACCGTTGAATGCACGCGCCTGCATATTGGCAAACCAACTATATGTATATCCGGTCCAATAATCCGGTCCGTAATCATTCATTTTCTTTAAAGTGGCACGAATGATTCGTTGCGCCTTTTCGCCGTCGCTCCAGTCTATGATGCCCAGCGGATGAATGGCCAATGCATGAGAGAAATGACGATGAGATGCATTATAAGGAAATCCTTTGGCAAACGTAAGGCTTCCCTCATTATCCAAATCAAAATCAGGCAATTGGCTTTTCAATTTATTCCAATGCGCTGCTTCGGTCTTTATTCCCAGTTCATTTGCCATCTCCGCCCCCGCACCAAACAGGAAATGCATCAGCGATAAATCATAATTTGTCATATCCTTGAACCATGCCTGCAATGAATTATCATAAATTTCGGGACTTGAGCTGAACTCCAAGCGACGAAATCCTTTGCTGTCGACAATCGAATTTTGCTCCATGTATACAGCTACATCCTTCAAGAAAGGATAAGCTCTTTCTTTCAAGAACTCCTTATCGGCAGAATATTTCCAGTGCAAATAAAAATGCTGTGCCAACCAAGCTCCCGCCGTTTGAGACATGGCATACTGAATCCATCCTCCCATAGGTTCTCCCGTCAGGGTGCAAACCCCGGGCACATTCATACCCTCTGTTTCAAAATATTGGCGAGTATAGCGTTTGTAAGTGTCACGCTGATTCCACAATGTATTCAGATATCCCAACCCCTCAGACAAGTGATTGCCCGCATACGCAGGCCAATAACTGAGTTGTGTATTCAGGTCGTGATGATAATCCCCCTTCCATGGTGGTAATTTACCGTTATCGGCAGTCCATACAGCCTGCAAAGAAATAGGATAAGAATTTTCACGAGTTGCCGAACCGAACTTATACATCTCATTATAATATTGTTTTTGCAAAATACTGTCCGGAAGAGAAACAGACGACTGTGCCCAATAATGTTCCCAATAATCAAGATGCGCTTTATAGTCCTTTGCCAGGCCACGGAGCATAGCAGTCGACGTCTCTTCTTCTGCCTGTTCTCCGCTCAAGGAAGACGTAATGCTCCACGTTCCATACAGTGTATTTCCCTGCCGTTCCCATTTCACCACCACATCGTAAGAAAAATCTCCATATCCTTTCTGATGATACACCAATTCATTGTCTTTACGGATTACACTTCCCTGCTCATATCCCAGTCGTTGCAAATCCTGTCCCGAAACCGGACTTGCTTCGGCACTGCTCCCCTCTTGCCTATATCGAGGAGCCACCAACACAGGCTCCAGCTCCGTAGTCAGATTTTTAAAAACAAACCACCCCACCGGTTCTGTAGCATGAACAAATGTTTGCATTTGAGTACCATTTGCCCAAGTAGCTTCACACAAAGCATTATCCAGATACAAACGTACTTGTACAGGCTTTCCAAGTTTCGTCAACGGAAACTCCAAAGCCGCTCCCGGTATTTTGGAAGGAGCAGGCATCCTATCATAGGGTTCGTCGAATTTCTTCTGCACAGGCCGATAATCACCCTTACGGATATGTTCCTTGACCCATGCAAAGCGATAATTATTCCCCGACAGACTATCTGCCGGACGCAAATCCCACAAATCGGTACGGTCCAAGGAAAAGCGCAAGGCGGTATCTTTCTCCCATACCAACGCACCTACCGTGGCGTTTCCCAATGGAATGCCTTCATCCCAACTTTGTGCCAAAGCCGGAAAGACCAAATCATTACCTGATGCCGTAACGGGACAATAATCTGCCGGAGTGCTGCAACTCATCATTCCCGCCACCAGACCTAGTACAAATATCGTTTTCAATTTCATGTCATTCAGTATATCAAATTCAAGAATCTTTTGCAAACATACACAAATCAAATGAAAACAAGGCTCTAAATTCCAAACTTACTTTTAACAAATTCGGAATAAATGGAAAGAAAACATGTAGAAAATGGACAGCAACAGACATGCTTGGCAATCCGGAACGGACTCCTAAGCTTTTTCTTACTTCACACTAAGGCTTTATCTGCCAACAACCAGTACGTCCCACTGTAGCAGGACGTATGTTCCATTGCAGCAGGACGTACGTTCCATTGCGGCAGGACGTACTAACATGGCAATCAGAAAACGTTAGTCCGGCGGAGGAAAAGCTTTAATGTTACCGTTCCATCCTTCTGCCCTTATATAATAATGTATAGCTTACACACTCATAATGAGCACATTCCATCATATCCGTTTTTTATAATTATCTTTTATGCAAGTACCGAATTCTCCAATTCATACCATTAACTTCTTTTACGTCTTTATTTCATTCATTGTAACTTTGCCGTCATCAAAACAACTTCTCAGAAAGAAATATTTTTAATCTTAATTAAAAACTAATATTATGCTAAAGAAAAATCAAGCTATGAAGCTTATTCTGCTAGCCGGAGCCTTAAGTTTTCCGGTAACCGGTATGGCAGAACAGATGCCTAATCAGCCTAGAACAAGTATTTCCCAACAAAACGGGAAAGTTACAGGTACTGTAGAAGATGCCTTGGGAACTGTTATCGGAGCTACGGTTGTTGTTAAAGGAACAACAAACGGAACAACCACCGACATTGACGGACGATTCACCTTGGAAGGAGTAAAAAAAGGAAGTATCCTACAGATTTCATTTGTAGGATATACTACGAAAGAAGTAAAGTATACCGGACAATCCGTCCTTAAAATCATGCTACAAGAAGACACCAAGACCTTGGATGAAGTAGTAGTGGTAGGTTTTGGTACACAAAAGAAAGTCAACCTGACCGGTTCCGTAGGTACCGTAGACTCAGAAGCACTCGCATCCCGCCCCGTACAAAATGCTGTACAAGCCCTGCAGGGTGTAGTACCGGGATTACAAATCACCACTACCAGCGGTGCATTGGATAATAAGATGAGCATGAGTATCCGCGGTACAGGAACTATCGGCGATGGTTCTGATGCAAGTCCGCTAGTGTTGATTGACGGCATGGAAGGAGACATCAACTCCATCAATCCACAGGATATTGAAAATATCTCTATCCTGAAAGATGCCGCAGCCGCTTCTATCTATGGTTCGCGTGCACCCTTTGGTGTAATTTTGGTAACCACCAAAAGTGGAAAGAGCGGAAAAACGACCATAAACTATAATAATAACTTCCGCTGGGGACAGCCCGTAAGAATTCCCAAGCAAATGGATTCATATACATTTGCCACTTTCTACAACGATGCAAATATCAATTCGGGAGCAGGAGCTTATTTTAATGCAGAACACCTGCAACGCATCAAAGACTATCAAGATGGTAAAATTACCGACGGAGTTCTAGCTGATGCCAACAATAAATACTGGCTCGACGGATATGCCGGCGGTAATGCAAATACAGACTGGTATGATGTGATATATCGCGAATGGACATCCTCACAAGAACATAACCTGAGTTTCAGTGGTGGTAATGACAAAGTCAATTATTATATATCCGGTAACTTCATGGATCAAAAAGGATTGATGGAATTCAACCAAGATACCTACAAACGTTATACCGGTACCGGAAAAATCAATGCACAACTGACTGATTGGGCAAAAGTGAATTATACCAGCCGCTTTACACGCGAAGATTTTCATCGTCCTGCCTATCTGACCAATGCATTATTCCGCGACTTGGCACGCCAAGGCTGGCCCACACTGCCTGTATATGACCCCAACGGATACATGTTCCACTCTCCTTCTCCGGCACTCCCCCTCCGTGATGGTGGAAAACACAACATTCAAACAGACAATATATATCAGCAAATATCTCTTATTCTTGAACCGATAAAGAACTGGATTACCCATGTGGACTTTAACTACAGAATCAATACTGTGAACAACCACTGGGATACACAGACTTTGTATAATCACGATGTACAAGGAAATCCATACCCCATCGGCTATTATCAAGACACAGAAGCTCATGAAGACCAAACCAAAGAGAACTATATGAACTTCAATGCTTATACGGAATATTCGCACAGCCTTGAATCGGGAGATAACTTTAAAGGTATGATTGGTTTTCAAGCCGAAGAAATGAAACAACAAACATTCGGTGCGACCCGCAAAGGTATTATCGTACCCGAATTACCTGAAATTGATATTACCACCGGACTGGATTATACCGGAAAAGTAGTAACTCCTTCCGTAAACGGTTCGCGCGCAGCTTGGTCTACCGCCGGTTTCTTCGGACGTATCAATTATGACTACAAAGGCAAATATCTGGCAGAAGTCAATATCCGTTATGACGGTACCTCACGTTTCCGCCGCGAACAACGCTGGAACTGGTTTCCTTCATTCTCTCTCGGTTGGAACATTGCCCGCGAAAACTTCTGGGAATCATTGAGCGAATATGTAGGGACCTTGAAATTACGCGGTTCTTATGGAGAATTAGGTAACCAGAATACCAAATCATGGTATCCCACTTACCAAACCTTAGGTGTTTCTGCCGGTGGCGGCGGTTGGATACAAAACGGTATCAAGCCCAATACAGCTACAGTTCCCGGATTGATTAGTTCTACCATGGGCTGGGAACGCATACGCAATTGGAATATCGGTCTTGACTTCGGTGCCTTCAATAACCGTCTGACCGGTTCGTTCGATTATTATACCCGCGAAACACTAGACATGATAGGCCCTGCCCCCGAACTTCCGAGCATCCTTGGCTTAAGCGTACCCAAGACCAACAATACCGACTTGAGAACTTATGGTTTCGATTTAGAAATAGCTTGGCAAGATCGTCTGAGAAACGGACTGGGTTATGGAATCAAATTCGTTCTATCAGATTCGCAAACAGAAATCACCCGTTACCCGAATCCTACCAATACATTGGACAAATATAGAAAAGGTAGAATGCTGGGAGACATTTACGGTTATGAAACTATCGGTATAGCTAAATCTGACGCAGAGATGGAAGAACATCTGGCTTCTCTTCCCAATGGAGGACAAAACGCCCTTGGTTCCAACTGGGAAGCCGGCGACATCATGTATAAAGACTTAAACGGTGACGGTAAAATAGACGGCGGAGGCAATAAGTATGATGACATGGGCGACAGAAAAATACTCGGCAACAACAAACCTCGCTATCAATTCGGTATTGACCTGAATGCAGATTGGAAAGGTTTCGACTTCCGTGCATTCTTCCAGGGAGTAATGAAACGCGACTACTGGCAAGGCAGTGCATACTTTTGGGGAGCCACCTCATTGTGGCATTCTACCGGCTTTGTAGAACATGCCGATTACTTCAGAGCCGAACCTTCAAATGATTTGCCGACCAATCTGGATGCCTACTATCCGCGCCCCATCTTTGGTTCCGACAAAAACAAGCAGACACAATCCGGTTACTTGCAGGATGCCTCTTATATCCGTCTGAAAAACCTTCAATTCGGATATACCCTGCCGGTATCTCTCACCAAGAAATTTGCCGTATCTAAATTACGCATATTCGTATCAGGTGAGAACTTGTGGACCGGAACCTCACTAACCAAGATATTCGACCCTGAAACAATCGGCGGTGGAGACGAATACAATGGAAATGCATATCCGTTAAGCAGGACATTCTCTGTGGGATTGAACGTAACCTTATAATCATTAAAAAAAACAATAATTATGAAACATAGTAATATATTCAAATATGTAGCCGGAGTCGCCGTTTTGGGCTTCATGACTTCCTGCAACGATTTTTTGGACCAAGAACCGATGTCTTCCGTTTCACCGGAAAAATATCTGAAAGATGAATCCCAGCTGGAAGCCTATGCCAACAAACTCTATACAGACATACTTCCCGGACATGCCTACGGATACGGACTTTATGGAGAAGACAACCACACAGACAATCAAGCGGGTTTCGGTTATAACAACCGATACATTCCCGGACAATGGAAAACTTCTCAATCTTCGGGAGGCTCATATAGCTTTGGAAATATTTATAGTTGTAACTACTTCTTTGAAAAAGTATTGCCAGAGTTTGAAGCCGGCACCATTTCCGGAGCAGAAGAGAAAATACGCCAATACATCGGAGAAATGTATTTCATGCGCGCATACGAATATTTCAAACGCCTCCGTTCATACGGTGATTTCCCTATTGTCAAGGCTACCCTACCCGACCAAATGGAACCGTTGGTAGAAGCCAGCAAACGCTCACCACGTAACGAAGTGGCACGCTTCATTCTATCGGATTTGGATTCCGCCATCGAGATGATGTCTTCGGGAAAGGGAACAGAAAAAACCCGAATCAACCGTGAGTGTGCACTGCTGATGAAATCACGTGTAGCTCTATTTGAAGGTACTTGGCTGAAATACTTCAAAGATACTCCTTTCGTTCCCAACGGACCGGAATGGCCGGGAAAAAGTAAAGAATATAATGCTAATTATCAATATCCGACAGGAGATATCGATAAAGAAATCGACTTCTTCCTGACAGAAGCCATGAACGCAGCCAAGGAAGTGGCCGACGCAACCCAACTGGTTGAAAACACCGGAACAATACAACAGGCCATCTCCGAACCGGCCAACCCCTACATGGATATGTTCGGAGATGAAGATATGTCGGACTACAGCGAAGTACTCTTGTGGCGTCCATACAGCAAAGCATTGGGATTGACACACGGTGTCGCAACAGCCGCCCAACACGGGAACTATGGAATAGGTGTTACACGCGGCATGGTAAACGGATTCCTGATGGCAAACGGCTTGCCCGTCTATGCAGCAGGCAGCGGATATCAAGGAGATGAAACTATATCCGATGTCCGTAAAGGTCGCGACTCACGTTTACATATCTTTTTAAAAGAACCGGGACAAATAAATGTTTTATTCGAATCGGCAGAAGGTGATATGGCAGTGCCTATCGAACCATTCCCGGTAATCCTTAACAATAATGCAGAAAAAGGATATTCTACCGGATATGCACTCCGCAAAGGAAATAATTATGACCAAAAATATTTAGGTAACGGGCTATGCTATACCGGCGCACTGATATTCCGTGGCACAGAAGCGCTGCTCAACTATATAGAAGCATGTTATGAGAAGAATGGTTCTTTAGACAATATTGCCCAAAGCTATTGGACACAGATAAGAAAACGTTCTCATGTAGATACAGACTATAATAAAACCATCGCTGCCACCGACATGGCTAAAGAAGCGCTTAATGACTGGGGAGCTTATTCGGCAGGCAAACTGATAGACCCGACCCTCTACAACATCCGTCGCGAACGCCGCTGCGAACTGATGGCAGAAGGTTTACGCTATATGGATCTGATGCGTTGGAGAGCTATGGATCAGATGATTTCCACTCCATATCACATTGAAGGTTTCAAATTATGGGGAAGCATGCAGCATTGGTACGATAATGAAGACGGTACTTCGCAACTGGTTTATGGTATGGATAATCCTAAAGCCAATGTTTCTGACCCGGCTATCAGTCCATACTTGCGTCCTTATGAAAAGAATAACAACAACCTGGCTAAAGACGGCTATCGCTGGGCTATGGCTCACTATCTGGAACCATACAGAATTCAAGATATGGATATCACGTCAGGCGGCGGTTCCATTGAGAACTCACCCATCTATCAAAATCCATATTGGCCAACAGAACCCAATATGCCTCCATTAAAATAATAATACGAGGAAATAATTTTCTATACTCAAAAAAGGGATTGTGTCTAAACGTTGATAATACTGTCATTTTGTTAGTAGGGCGAGGTTCGCTCGCCCGAAAACAGTTTGCTTTGTGTATTACTCCCAAGGTCGTGGTCATCGGTAGGGGCAGGCAAACCCTGCCCCTACAGTTGATGATTTGATAGACCGGTTTAGTTTTGACACACCCTTTTTAATTTCTAAAAAGACATTTCTTGATAAGCCTCAGCCAATTGCTTCATCGCTTGCTCAATCACAGAACGCGGACTTGCCACATTCAGACGCATATATCCTGTGCCTTCCTTTCCGAACATCGCTCCGTCATTCAATGCCAGATGCGCTTTATCTGCAAAGAAATCGTTTAGTGCTTCCTGGTTTAATCCCAGTTCACGGCAATCAAGCCAAACCAAATAAGACGCTTGCGGACGAATGGCTTTAATCCTGGGTGCATGAGTTTTCAGGAAATTGTCAACATAATCAATGTTTCCCTGTATATAAGCCAAACATTGGTCAAGCCACTCCGTTCCGTGTGTATATGCCGCTTCCACGGAAAGGAAAGCAAATACATGCCCCATGTCCAATTCACCGGCATCCATAAATTTACGGAATCGCGCACGCAGGTCCTCATTAAAGATTATGGCATGAGAAGCAGCCAGCCCCGGCATATTAAACGCCTTACTGGGTGACATAAATGTCACCGAATTCATCTTTGCCTTTTCACTGATAGTAGCAAAAGGACGGTGTTTGTAAGGAGGAAGAGTTAAGTCTGCATGAATTTCGTCAGAGAACACCAACACTTTTTCTTCGTAACAGATTTCTGCCACTGTGCGCAGTTCGTCTTCTGTCCACACCACGCCACCGGGATTATGAGGATTGCATAAAATAAACAGTTTACAACCTTTTACCTGTTCGCGAAAGGCATCCAAATCCATTCGATACATGCCATTCTCCCATTTCAGGGGGTTAGTAACCAATGTACGCTCATTGCGGGTCGTTACCCAAGCAAAAGGATGGTAGACGGGCGGCTGAATCATCACCTTATCTCCCGGTCGGGTGAAGCTGTTCATTGCCATACCGATACCGGGAACAATGCCGGGAACAAAGTTTATCATCTCTTTTGTGACATCCAAATCATAGCGTTGTTTCACCCAATTAATGATTGCCCGATAGTAACTGTCAGGTTTCCCCGTATAACCCAACACTTCACATTCACAGCGTTTACGAATGGCATCCACAATAAAAGGAGCTGTACCAAAATCCATATCTGCCACCCACAAAGGAATCAAATCCGCACGTCCCCACACTTCCTTCGCCTCTTCCAGCTTAACGGCGGCAGTACCGTTGCGGTCTATTACTTTATCAAAATCGTATTTCATTATTTGTATCTTTTAAAATCGAATTCAAATATATAGAAAAAGTCCGCAACAATCCATATAAGGACGGAAGATTTTCCGTCCTTGTTCATCAACTTCATTATTTAAGCACCTTCAATACTTCAGGCATCATTGTCCATACAAACTTTTCATCTTGTGCAGTAAAAAGATTGCCATCAACCACAGATTTATCGTCTGTTGCCTGCCCCTTGGTGATGGCCGGCTTTGCCAACGGATGCACTGCCAGTTTCTTACCTTCCGTTACTCCTGCAAAATCAAACAACATACCTGCCGCACAATGACCTATCAATATTTTACCTTTTTCACCAAAAGCCTTCAGTACGGACATCAAATCAATGTTATAAGGTTTATCTGCATTCTGTGCAAACACAGGAACTGCATCTCCGCATGAAAATACCACAGCATCAAATTCATCTTCGTGTCCTACCAAATGCGCAATTATATCATCTGCCACCAATTCAACACCCGAATTCGTTTTAATTTGCTTTGTTTCCGCCACTGCATATACCTTATAAGATATACCATTCTCAAAAAAGGCTTCCAAATACTGGAACAAACCGAATCCATTCACCGGATTCACTGCCAAAACTGCTACTTTCTTTGCCATAATCTTAATGCATTAAATAAAACAATTAATATATCTGTTAAAACAATAGTTATCTTTAGTAAGTTTATTACTTTTGTGCCACAAATGTAACGTGCCTCTTTCATAAAAACAAGAACGCACTTCAGCATAAGCTGGTTACACAGAAGTAACCGTTATTGAACAACAAGAACATACAAAAGATTAAAAAATGCAAAACTTCCATCCTAACGGTAATTGTCCCATACGAGACGTGCTCAGCCGTCTTGGAGACAAATGGTCCATGCTGGTTCTTATCACACTACATACCAATGGAACCATGCGGTTCAGTGATATTCACAAAACGATAGCCGATGTATCACAACGAATGCTCACCGTCACTTTACGCACACTGGAATCTGACGGTCTGGTAAAACGAAAGGTATATGCCGAAGTTCCGCCACGAGTTGAATACTGCCTGACGGAAAGAGGACTGAGTCTGATACCCCACCTTGAAGGACTGGTCAATTGGGCTTTGCAGCAAATGCCGGGGATTATGGAAAGCAGAGAAAAAAATGATTCAGTTCAGAAACCCATGTAAAGTGACCGGGAGAAAAGAATATACCTCCATAACCGGACATGGTTCATTTGCAGAATAGGGCAAGAACTGTCCCTATTAATAAAACAATACCTGCAAGCAAAGTGATGAAAACCAATTTACCTTTAAGAAAACTGTTGCGCTCCTTTTCTTCCCATTCCCGGGTTTCATGGGCAATATGCTCCAGTTGCTCATAAGACACATTACACTCCGAACGTTTGCCCTTCACATCAAGCAGACGATTCCTTGTCTCATTCAGCCGTTCGCGACTCGCCCGGCGAAGCTCCCTGTTTTCCTTATCACGCCGCATCATGTCATTGATGCATCCCAGAGTTCCCATACACCCTACTTTATTTAATGAATAATGATAGCCGACAATGCAGACCTGTCTATTCACAAATATACTTTATTTATTCCAGAATACAAGTTATTGAGACAAAGAAAAAATATTTTTGAAAAAAAACTTCTTATTTATTTGTTTTTGCTAGAAAAGTATTACTTTTGCAGCGTATTCAATAACAATGAGAACAAAATGAAAGCATTATACAATACATACTTCTTTTTCTTTTATTACTTTTACTTTAGCAACAAAGTGAAGCGGGAGTTTGTATGTGTACGTTAAACAATGATTAAAACAATGCGATAATAACAACGAAATCCCGCTTCCGGCAGAAGCGGGATTTTTTTATAATATATATATACGAATGAAAAAGATAGCAATACAAGGTGTACCGGGCTCGTATCACGACATTGCCGCCCACAAGTTCTTCCCCGGAGAAGAGATCGAACTAATCTGCTGTTCCACGTTCGAAGAAGTCTTTGCGAACATAAAGCAGGATAGCAATGTAATTGGTATGCTCGCTATCGAGAACACCATTGCAGGCAGTTTGCTGCACAACTATGAGTTACTGCGCGAAAGCGGCATGACCATTGTCGGCGAACACAAACTACGCATCAAACACAGCTTCATGTGCTTGCCGGATGACAATTGGGAAACACTGACAGAAGTCAACTCCCACCCTGTTGCCTTGGCACAATGCCGTGAATTCCTGATGCAACATCCCAAACTGAAAATAGTAGAAACGGAAGATACGGCAGGAAGTGCGGAAGCCATCAAACGGGAAAATCTGAAAGGACACGCCGCTATCTGCTCCAGATACGCCGCCGATTTGTACGGAATGAAAGTATTGGAAGAAGGCATCGAAACAAACAAACACAACTTCACGCGTTTCCTTGTAGTGGCCGACCCATGGAAAGCCGATGACTTACGTGAACGTTCGAAAGTAAACAAGGCCAATATCGTCTTCTCCCTCCCCCACAACGAAGGAAGCCTGTCGCAAGTGCTCTCTATCTTTTCTTTCTATAAAATAAATCTGACCAAGATTCAATCATTACCGATTATAGGCCGCGAATGGGAATATCTGTTCTATGTAGACGTAATTTTCAATGATTATTTAAGATACAAGCAGTCTATCGACGCCGTTTCACCATTGACTAAAGAACTTAAAATATTAGGAGAATATGCAGAAGGAACATCAACCATATAATATTCAGCCGGCAGACCGTCTGGCGAATGTTAGCGAATACTACTTCAGCCGTAAACTGAAAGAAGTGGCACAAATGAATGCCGAAGGTAAGAATGTAATCAGTTTGGGTATCGGAAGCCCTGACATGCCTCCTTCGGAAGAAACCGTCAAT
The DNA here is from genome assembly GCF_000382445.1 of Phocaeicola massiliensis B84634 = Timone 84634 = DSM 17679 = JCM 13223. Classification (GTDB taxonomy): domain Bacteria; phylum Bacteroidota; class Bacteroidia; order Bacteroidales; family Bacteroidaceae; genus Phocaeicola; species Phocaeicola massiliensis. The sequence continues at coordinate 2,493,996 of NZ_KB905472.1, forward strand.
GTATTGTGCGAACAAGCAAAGCGTCCTGATGCGCACGGATACCAACCTACTGTCGGCATTCCTGAATTACGCAAAGCCATGGCCGACTGGTACAAGCGTTGGTATCATGTAGAGCTTGATCCGGCAACCGAAATCCAGCCGCTCATCGGTTCCAAAGAAGGTATCCTGCATGTGACGCTGGCATTGGTCAATCCGGGTGATCAGGTATTGGTTCCCAATCCGGGGTATCCTACCTACACCTCTTTAAATAAAATATTGGGCAGTGAGATTGTGAACTACAACCTGCGCGAAGACAATCATTGGCAACCCGATTTTGATGAACTGGAGCAGATGGACTTGAGCCGCGTCAAGATTATGTGGACCAACTATCCCAATATGCCGACCGGAGCGAACGCCACGATGGAACTGTATGAAAAGCTGGTAAACTTTGCACGCCGCCATAATATTGTGATTGTAAACGACAACCCATACAGCTTTATCCTGAACAAGAAACCACTGAGTATTCTCAATGTGCCCGGAGCCAAAGAATGCTGCATCGAGTTCAACTCTATGAGCAAGAGCCACAACATGCCCGGCTGGCGTGTGGGAATGCTCGCCACCAATGCGCAGTTTGTACAATGGATATTGAAAATAAAGAGTAATATTGACTCAGGAACTTTCCGCCCCATGCAACTGGCCGCCGCACAAGCTTACAACAACAGTGTGGAATGGCACGAAGAAGCGAACGTCAATGTATATAGCCGTCGCCGCCAACTGGCAGAAGAGATTATGAAAGTACTCGGTTGTAGCTTTGATCCCAATCAGGTAGGTATGTTCCTTTGGGGACGCATTCCCGAATCTTACAATGATGTAGAAGAACTGACCGAAAAAGTGTTGCACGAAGCACGTGTGTTCATCACTCCGGGCTTCATCTTCGGCAGCAACGGCAAACGCTATATCCGCATCTCCCTCTGTGCCAAGGAGGATAAACTGGCAGAAGCACTGGAAAGAATTAAAAAGATAATGTAATAAAAAACAAGATAGATTTATGGAATTAGATTTAAAACCCATCGAACTGGCGGGAATTGAAAAGAAACGCCCGATGATTATCGCCGGCCCATGTAGTGCCGAAACCGAAGAACAAGTAATGGATACAGCCACTATGCTGGCCAATAAAGGCATTAAGATTTTCCGTGCCGGCATCTGGAAACCGCGTACCAAACCGGGAGGTTTCGAAGGCATCGGTGTAGATGGCCTGGCATGGCTGAAACGTGTGAAACAGGAAACCGGTATGTATGTTGCCACCGAAGTGGCTACTGCCAAACACGTTTACGAATGTTTAAAGGCAGGTATTGATGTGCTTTGGATTGGCGCACGCACCACTGCCAACCCGTTTGCCGTGCAGGAAATCGCTGACGCTCTGAAAGGTGTGGATATTCCTATATTGATTAAAAACCCTGTCAACCCTGACCTTGAATTGTGGATTGGAGCTTTCGAGCGCATCAACAATGCAGGTTTGAAGCAACTGGGTGCTATCCATCGCGGATTCTCTTCTTATGATAAAAAGATTTACCGTAACCTACCCCAATGGCATATCCCTATCGAATTGCGCCGCCGCATTCCCGAACTGCCTATTTTCTGTGACCCCAGCCATATCGGTGGCAAACGCGAGTTGGTAGCTCCCCTCTGCCAGCAGGCGATGGATTTAGGTTTTGACGGTTTAATCGTAGAATCACACTGCAATCCCGACTGTGCATGGAGCGATGCCGCCCAACAAGTCACTCCCGATGTGCTGGACTACATCCTGAATCTGTTGGTCATCCGCAAAGAAACCCAAACAACTGAAAATCTGGGTGAACTGCGTAACCAAATCGATGATTGCGACAATGAGATTATCGAGGTATTGGCAAAACGTATGCGTGTCTGCCGTGAAATCGGTACATTCAAGAAAGAACATGATATGACCATTCTACAGACAGGTCGTTACAATGAGATTCTGGACAAGCGCGGTGCACAAGGTTCATTGTGCGGCATGGATTCAGAATTCATTAAAAAAGTATTCGAAGCCATCCATGAAGAAAGCGTAAGGCAACAAATGGAAATCATAAATAAGTAAACCGATGAGAATATTAATTTTAGGAGCCGGTAAAATGGGCTCCTTCTTTACCGATGTATTGAGCTTCCAGCACGAAACCGCTGTATTTGATGTAGACCCGAAACGCCTTCGTTTCGTTTACAACACCTACCGATATACCACACTCGAAGAGATTGAAGAATTCAAGCCCGAACTGGTTATCAATGCGGCAACCGTGAAATATACGCTGGATGCTTTTCACCAAGTATTGCCCGCTCTCCCCAAGGATTGCATCATCAGCGATATTGCCTCGGTAAAGACCGGACTGAAAGAGTTTTATGACCAATGCGGATTCCGTTATGTATCTACCCATCCCATGTTCGGTCCCACATTTGCCAACCTTGACAAACTGAGCACCGAAAATGCCATCATCATCAGCGAAGGCGACCATCTGGGTAAAATCTTCTTCAAGGACTTATACCAAAACCTTGGTCTGAACATCTTTGAATATACCTTTGAAGAGCACGATGAGACAGTGGCCTATTCGCTGTCCATCCCTTTTGTCTCCACTTTCGTTTTTGCGGCAGTGATGAAGCATCAGGACGCTCCCGGTACTACTTTCAAACGTCACATGAAGATAGCCAAAGGAGTATTGAACGAAGACGACTACCTGTTGCAGGAAATTTTATTCAATCCCCGCACCCCTGCACAGGTAGAAGGTATCCGTACAGAATTAAATGAGCTGTTGGATATCATCAACAAGAAAGATGCTGCGGGGATGCGTGCCTATCTTAGCAAGATTCGAGAAAAGATTAAATAACGCATCGGTATAACATAGAAGAGGATGTCAAAGCTTCAACAAGACTTTTGGCATCCTCTTTTTTATTTCATCCGTAAAGATGGCTTATCAACATGCGGCACAACACGTCACCGCCCAAGATGCCGACAAGTACCACTGCCCACAAATGCCACCCCTTCAGGTTGCACGACACTTTCAGAGCATTGAACAACCACACAAGGGTGAGCAACAGAAACGGAATGCCCAACAACGACAGAATCACAGCCGGCAAGATAAAAGACTGTGCCAATAGTTCCTGAGGAGACATACTCATATCCATGTTTGCCATCATCTGCATGGGAGGCGTCAGATAGATTAAAGTCATGCCGAGCAAAGGCAGCTCTGCAAACAATACGGTTCCCAACACATCGATTGCCCGAATGCGGGAGTGCGAGAATACCTTGCCGCCCAAATAAAACAACAAAGCAGGTATCAGCCACACAATCAGATGCTCTGCTGCATAGCACCACCACGCAGGATTGGACGCCGGACCGAAATGAAGCAACCCATGATAATGATAGCCGGCATAATAACATATCACAGTAGAAACCAGCAATCCCAACGCTCCCCATGCCAATGCCCGCGCACCGGCAATCTGTATAAACGGATTCACCGCTTTGTCTATCATCTTATTTCCCATTACTCATTCATTTTAGAAAGTTTATCAATTAAATCGTCCAAGATATTTCTCACCGTAGGATAACTGACACCCATACTTTTCGCCATGTCCTTCAAGCTTCCGCTCGATTTGACAAAAGCAAGAATAAACTGCTGCTCTTTATCCGAAAGCCGTGCCAGCACAGGCAGTTCAAAATCCCCGCACACCTCCGTGCGGCACTCTTCGCAGAAAAGCCTGCCCACCCTCAACGGTGCATCACACGCAGGGCATTGCAACGGCAAACGTTTCTTTATTTCTCCCATATCATTTCAGTTTTTCCACAAATGTACTGACAGAAGCTATCAAAGTACTGTTCACCGGCAGAGAAGGATTCCCGTAAGTAAGCATCTGCTGCTGTACGGTCTTTGATTCACAATCTTTCAGCACATGGTTCATCTTATCAATCAAAAGCAGTTCGGCAGTCGGGCAACCCTTCTTCAGAAATTCGGCATCCTCCACCGATACCTGAATATCATTTTTACCCTGAACAATGAGGACCGGCACTTTGACGGAAGCAATCACCGTCCGGGGATTATACTTGAACCAGGAAATCATGTAAGGCTGGACAGAAGCCCGATACAATGATTGCAGATAAGCCGGCACGTCACTCACTTCCTTGCCGTTTTTCAAGGACTCGTTAATGGATGCCACCTCCTTCCGCACCGCTTCCGGATTCTGTTGAGCAGCCACTTGCGCCTCTATAATCTCGTAGGCAGGACGACCCGCACCGGCAATCGAGATATAGCCTTTCACCTTCGGCCGGTTCTGACAGGCCAGCATTCCAATCAGCGCCCCTTCGCTATGTCCTGCCACCGTGATTGTTGTAAAACGTTTCTCTTTCGCCAGGTAATCAATCCAGCCCGTCACATCATTCACATAATCTTCAAAACAAAGTTTCGCTTCCTCCTTACCGGCCGATGCACTGGTTCCTATCCCCCGCTTGTCAAAGCGCAAGGAAGCGATGCCGTTTGCCGCCAAGCCTTCCGCCAGAAACTTCAACGAATTATTTCTCAAATTGCCAATGGCTGAATTACCATCCATATCCGTAGGTCCGGAGCCGGCTATAATAAGCACCACCGGACAGGTCTTCACTCCACCGGGCAAAAGCAGTTTTCCTTTGATTTGTCCTTCCTTGGTGTTCAGCACCACATTTTCTTCCAAAGGAAGTACCTGTGCCCGACAACAAAGACCGCACAGGAAAAATAAACCGGTTAAAATAAAATTCAAATGTTTCATCTATTACATATTTTAAGATTATTCACTTGACAAATATAGTGATTATATTGAATAAAACAAATCATTCTTTGAATATTATTTAGTACTACTTTAATTATATTCAAATAAATCTGATTTTATCTTCGGCATAAACAAAAAGTAAAATCTGCTCGGACAACCTGTCACGACAAGTATTCTTAGCGTTTCAGCCGGATTAAAACAACGAAGATATTTTAATATCCCGAACAAGGACTTATTATTAGACTGACCAAAATTTGTATATATCCCATTTTATTGCGAATATTGCAACCGCAAAAGAACTCGATAAAACTATGATTACACCCCGAAAGACTCGCATACCCTATTTGGATTTCTTGAAATTCTTCGCCATCGCCAGTGTATTGCTGGGGCACTCTGTGGAACAAACCACCGGAAATGATTTTTGGGACAACCCCATCTGGAGTTTCATTTACACCTATCACATGCCCTTGTTCATGCTGCTGTGCGGGTACTTCTTCGGCTCCTCGCTCAACCTATCTTTCGGTGAGCTGGTGAAGAAAAAGTTTGTCCAACTGGTCATCCCCTCCCTTTCCGCTTTCGCCATTATGTATGCGTTTGTCATGCTCACCGGATACAATCCTTGTCCCGAGCTGATGGACTTCAGTTGGTTCGGGTTCTTCAATGCGGTATGGTTCCTGAAGTGCGTCTTCTTCTGCTACCTCATCGGATACATCGCCCTCAAATCCTTGCGTAGTTTTTGGGCGGCAGCCTTGGTTTCCATTGTCCTCTTCACCATCCTGCCCATCGGCAATGTAGATAATATCAACTTCATGTTGCCCATGTTCTGGCTCGGCTACTTCTGTCAGAAAGAACAAGAGGTGATTGACCGGCATCGTCGCCGGCTACTGATTGCAAGCCTCGTCGCCTTTGCCGCCCTGCTTCCTTTCTGGTCAGGCAGGCTCACCGTGTATATGGTCCCCATCCAAGTGGTGGACTGGACCAACGGCACCGTGGACTGGACGAACTTAAATATCACCGTCTACCGCATGGTTATCGGCATAGTGGGTAGCATGGTCTTCTTTTTATCGGCGCCGTGGGTGTATGGCAAGATAGAACACAGGCGCCTCACCCCTACATTAAACAACTTGGGAAAATGCACTTTGGGAATCTACTGGACACAAACCTTCCTGCTGGAGTGCACGCTGCACGGACTGGGCTTCTACGTCGGCACCGCCGGAAGCTTTATTGTAGGTCCCGTGGTGGCGACAATAGAACTGATTCTTTGTTATCAAGTAGTTTTGCTGCTGAAAAAGCACCGCTACACCCGACTGCTCTTGCTGGGAGAGAAATAAACCTGCAACGGATTAATTCATAAGAGAAAGTAAATTTTCATCATTTTCCTTTTCTTATTCATCCAAACAAACTATCTTTGTCACGTTTTGTTCCGCACACCTCCGACAGATGCGAGGAAGCGGATGAAAAGGGAATCAGGTGCAAGTCCTGAACAGTCCCGCTGCTGTAAGCTCCATCTACCTATAAGGGATAGGTTTACTTATCACTCACGCCACTGCCTGTATATATAATAAGGTGGGAAGGCAAGTAAACAGGAGTAAGTCAGAAGACCTGCAAAACGTAAAGTCATACTTTAAACTTTCGAGGAAAGAGTTTAAAGAGTTAAAAATAAAATACTCACTCATTGTTTTGAGCAAAAGGTAACAAATTAGCTAGGGTTAATTATATCTTTTTGATTATGTTGGGTATTCGATTTAAAAAAGCAGATTTATTATTTACATAAAGAATAAAACATAATGAAGAAAGTAAACTTATTATTTCTTTGCATGATAGCCTTTATATCATGTAATGAAGAGCAAGACCTAGACCTAAGTGTTAATCAAAACGATGCTGGTAAAGAGATCGTATTAAAAGAACGAGATAGTCGCTATCCGTTAATATTATCTCAGAGAAAGACGAAACCAAGAAATACCAAATCTATACCGACACTATCCTTCAGTGATTATTTAGGTAGATCTTTCACTTGCAGTCATTTCCCATTAGGGGACCCTGAAGATATTAAAATTCAAGTCATTAATACAGAAAAGCTAATGAGAGATTATCCTAGCTATTTTTGGAAAAATGAAATAGGAAAAGGTGAAGCACAAAGTTTTGCATACACTGGTTTTGATAGATATACAGAAAACTCAAGTACTACAAAAAAAATAAACAATGCTGGCTTCACCTTAAATTTGGGTTTATTCTCTTTAGGTGCACATAAGACAATGACAGAAGTATTCACAACCTCCAAAGTGGAAGAAAGCAAAAGAATATTTGGAGAATTGAATATCCAAATCAGAGATGCATCCTATTATATGCAAACAAGTTCTAATATTATCAAGAAAATAAAATTGGATTATTTGACAGAGGACTTCAAGGAAGAACTTTATAATCTTACCCCAAGTGAATTTTTCAATAACTATGGAGGCTTTGTTTTATCAAGTTTCATCACTGGAGGACGTGCGACAGCACTTTATACCGGAATCTATCGAAACAATGAATCTACCGAAACGAAAGAAAAGAATATGAACACAGATATATCTGCATCTTATGGGTTTAAGTTCCAGAAAGATAAAGACGGTAATGTATCTGCTGAGGGAGGTATTGGTAAAGACTACAGCCATGCTACTACATCAACAAATAAAATAGAAGCAATGGAAACTTCAGTAAAAACAATAGGAGGATCTCCTTTCTTCTCTAATTTCTCAATACCAACAAAAGTCGATAATGCAGATATAAATCTTTCTCAATGGGTTAGCTCTTTGAATGATAAAAACACACATAAAATCATTGATATAGCAGATGAAGGTTTAATTCCTATAACAGAGTTTATGTTAGAAGAGAATATGAAAAAGGATTTTAAATATTTCATAGAAAATGGAGTTCCTTCCATAACACAAATACGAGAACCATATTTGGAAATCAATCGTGCTATTTTAAGTGGTACTTTGCTTTCACAGGTAACAACAACATTAGTCACTCGATTTAATCAACGAATTAGAATAAAATGGCATATGGGAAATCCACATGACACTCACCCCGAATATATAAAAAACGAGGCAAAAAGATTAAGTAAAATATATGGGCTAAAGATTATCCAAATAATTAATCCAGAAAGTTTAGATATTTTCGCTAATGATAAATATACTAATATAAAAGACCTAGATGAAACAAAAATGAAGAAATTCGTAGATACTAAGCATAACACAACTTACTTGCTATACTCAGAAGGAGAGAAAAAATATGCTTATGCTATTCATTATGATTATTTATTAGACACTTATGCTATCAGAGATTTTGTCAACAGTCTTCCAACCATACAAATTGACCCACAAGATTTATTTAATTATACCATTATAGCTTTATAAAAATAGATAAGATGAAAGAGACTGATATTTTTTACAGACTTAAACTAAGTTATTTCTTGCTTTATAGCATTATCCTATTATTACCCAATATTACTCAAGGGCAAGAGATAGGAGATACTATTATCGGAAAAGTACATAAAATAACAGATGTTATAGTAACTGCTGAACGTACCAAGCAACAAGTAAAAAGTATTAGTCCCTTCCAACAACTCAACAAGAAGCAATTGCAACAACAAGGCATTACGGATATTGCTGATGCTTTACGTCGCTTCTCAGGAGTCAACATAAAGGATTATGGGGGTGCAGGAGGAATGAAAACTATCTCCGTTCGGAGTTTAGGAGCCAAACATACAGCCGTAGTTTATGACGGGGTGACACTCAGTGATTGTCAAAGCGGACAAATAGACTTGTCTCGTTTCTCTATTGACAATATCCAGCAAATTTCACTGACCATTGGGGACAATGAAGATATTTTTGTACCGGCACGTACAGTTGCTTCTGCTGCCGCCTTAAAATTACAAAGCATATCCCCGGATTTTTCAAACAAAAAAAATCACTTGACGGGACAGATAAAGACAGGTTCTTTCGGGATGATTAATCCCCTTATCCGCTACGAACAAAAGTTTAACGAAAAGATTTCAGCATCTACCACTGGTGAATTTATGAGGGCAGACAACCTATATCCTTTCACTTTAGTCAACGGAGATTATGTTTCCAAAGAAAAACGCTATAACAACAACATTCAAACCTACAGAGGAGAACTGAATCTTTACATCAGCCCTAATAACAGAAGCACACTGAACGGAAAGATTTATTATTACGACACAGATCAGCAATTACCCGGTGCAGTCATTCTTTACAATGCGAAAAGCCGTGAGAAGTTACGCGAACGAAATTTCTTTTCACAAGTACATTACCGTACTTATTGGGAAAATAATCTTTCTTTGTTAATCAATGGGAAATTTAACTGGAGCCAATCTCATTACCACGATGAAGGAGGGAAATACCCCGGAGGAGAATTAAACGACCGTTATTTCCAACGAGAATACTATACATCAGGAGCATTACTATATACTCCGACTAGTCACTGGAGCATGGTTTATGCGGCAGATTACATATATAATAACCTAAATGCCAATACTCCTAACAATACAAGCCCTTACCGGCATTCTATATTACAAACAGTAACTCTCCGATATCAAACTGATAACATAACAGCTGTTGCCATACTACTCGGATCGATATATCTTAATGGTGCAAAAGAAGGAAACGGAGCTGAGAACCGACGAAAATTATCCCCTTCCTTCTCCTTTTCATGGAAACCTTGTACGGACGGACAGCTATACCTTCGGGCTTCCTATAAAGACATATTCAGAGTGGCTACTTTTTCTGAGAACTACTTTGACCGGATGGGCAGCCGTGACCTTCGTCCCGAAAAGGCCCAACAATATAATGTAGGCATCACTTACCAGAACAACTTTACAAGCTGGCTACCAGCAATCAGTCTGACATTGGATGGGTATTATAATAAGGTAAAAGATAAAATTGTGGCAATGCCCTATAATATGTTTATCTGGAATATGGTAAATTTAGGCAAAGTAGAAATTTGGGGAGTAGATGCCAATATAAACACCACTTTCCAACTTGCAAAACATTATTCCTTACTATTGACTGGAAACTATACCTATCAATATGCAGTAGATAAAACAGACCCGGAAGTCGTATATTACAAACATCAGATTGCATATACCCCACGTCATAGCGCAGGTGCTTCTTTAGCCTTGGAAAATCCTTTCATAAATGCTTCTCTTCATGCTACAGGTGTGAGCAAACGATATATTGCTTCCGAAAATCGTCCAAGTAATGAAATGGATGGATATATAGAATACGGACTTTCATTATACCGCAGCTTCAAGATAAAGAAGTTTACATACAATCTTCGGGGAGATATTATTAATTTGGGAAATAAACAATATGACATAGTGAAAAGCTACCCGATGCCGGGTAGAAGCTATAAACTAACTTGCAGTATTCATTTTTAAAAATTATATAAGTATGAAATTCAAACATTTATTTTTTGCAGCAGCCTTATTTAGTATAGCCCCGCTGTTCTGTGCTTGTAACGATGATGACAATGAGATCGAAGTTCCTAGAGATCCGGAAGAAGACCCTTCTTCACAACCCGACACGACTCCTGAAGCAACTTCGCCAACCGAGGCAACAGGCTTGTACGTTATTAATGCAGGTAATCTTAGCAACAATGTTAATGGAACACTTTCTTTTATTAACTTTGAAAAAGGAACAGCAAGCAACAATGTATTTTTTGACATAAACAAAAGAAGTTTGGGAGGTACCCCTCAAGATGCAATAGTATATGGTTCGAAAATGTATATTGCCATATATGGTTCAAATATTATAGAAATAGTAGACAAAAATACAGCTAAATCCATCAAACAGATTGTTCCGACATCCACTCAAGGGGAAGGTCCACGTGATATTATAGCTGCTAATGGAAAAGTATATGTTTCTATGTATGATGGATATGTTTCTCGTATCGACACTCTTAGCCTAACTATTGATGCTACATTAAAAGTTGGTCCAAATCCAGAAGAGATGACAGTGGCCAACGGCTACCTGTATGTTGCTAACTCAGACGGAATGAATTATGGTGCAGATTATGCAAATGGAAAAAGTGTTTCTAAAATAGGCCTAAAGACATTTACAGAAGCAAAAAGAATACCCGTAGGACTAAATCCCACTAAAATTTGTTCTACTACGGAAGGAAACGTATATGTCTTAGCAATGGGTAATTATAATGACATATCAGCTAAAGTACAAAAAATTGACAATATGAATATTGTTACAGATGTAACGGAAGCAACATTAATGACTGTAAAAGATAATACCCTTTACCTTATCAATGCTCCTTATGGCGCAACGGAAAATACTTATTTCAGTATAGATACAAAAACAGGAAATGAAACAAAAAATTTAATAGATCAACCTGTTGATAGCCCTTGTGGCATCGCAGTCAATCCATTTACCGGAAATATTTATATCAGTTCTTACAATATGGTTGGAGGATGGCCAAGTTATACCACTGATGGCTATGTAAACGAATATTCGGCAAACGGCAAATTTACAAACAAATACAATGTAGGGGTAGGTCCATGCGGATTAACCTTCTTACTGAAATAATAAAATATAGTTTTGCTTCTCTTCACTTTTGGTGAAGGAAGCAAAACTATATTTCCCTCATAAATTAAATAATCTCATAAAGCTTCCCTCACTTTTTGATAACCGTGTAGAGATTATCAGCCCGGGATGCCTTCCCGATGGGCTGACTGTGGAAAGTATCAAACTGGGAAGCGCCGTAGTACGCAATCCTTTCATTGCCAATTTCTGTGCTAAAACGATGCCTTATCGTGGTCTGGGCTCAGGGATTATACGTGCACTTCAAGAAGAACCGAATATAAAATTCATCAATGAGCCGGTAGGAATGCAGTTTATTTCAGTAATAAACAGAATCGCTGATGAGGGAGTAAATGAAGGTGAGGGAATAAACGAGGGAATAAACGAACTTGAAAGCCTTATCCTCACCTTCTTGAAAAAGAAACCCGGTGCAAAAGGATATGAAATTGCAGAATATATCCAAAAAGGAGCTGCTACGACAGAGCGTTATTTAAAATCACTGAAAGATAAAGAATTAATAGAATACAAAGGTTTCCGTAAAACCGGCGGATATTATAAAAAATAACATGAAACAAGTAATCCTATTTATCTTCTTGCTTGCCCTTCTTTCCGCCTGCGGCGGAAAAAGCAAGACTGCTTCTGTAATAGAAGCAGAAGAAGCAATCCCTTTGCGTTATGCAGAAAACTTCAGCCTGTCTGCAACCGAAGACTATACCATCGCCCGCCTGCGCAATCCATGGGATACGACCCGGATACTGCATACCTATGTCTTGGTTGACAAAGAAAAGTCCCTGCCTGCCGACTTGCCCGAAGGGACACTTGTCCGCACGCCATTGAGCAAGGCCGTTGTTTACTCATCCGTACATTGCGGATTGCTCAACCAGATTGGTGCTTTGAAGAGTATTGGAGGAGTCTGCGATTTGAAGTATATCAAACTGCAAGAAGTGCAGGATGGCTGCCGCACAGGAAGCATCGCCGATGTAGGGAATGGCATGAACCCGGATATAGAAAAGATAATCGACCTGCACCCCGATGCCATTATGCTCTCCCCTTTCGAGAACAGTGGCGGATACGGACGGGTGGAGAAACTCAACATCCCCATTATCGAATGTGCGGACTACATGGAAACTTCGGCATTGGGACGTGCCGAATGGATGCGTTTTTATGGTCTCCTATTTGGTCAAGCACAAAAAGCGGACAGCTTGTTTGCCGAGGTGGAAAAAAACTATAATGAGCTGAAAGCATTGGTTGCTCCCCTTTCATCTGCGCCGAGCGTTATCAGCGAACTGAAAAACGGTTCGGCTTGGTATGTTCCGGGAGGTAAAAGCACCTCTGCACGCATCTATGCGGATGCCGGGGCCAATTATGTGTTTGCCGATGACGAGCATAGCGGTTCTGTTCCCCTAGCCTTCGAAACCGTGTTTGACAAAGGTCAGAATGCAGATTTCTGGCTCATCAAATATAATCAGGCCATTGACAAGACTTATAAGGAATTGGAGCAGGACTATGCTCCATACACCGGTTTCCGCGCATTCAAGGAACGCAACATTTATGGATGCAACACAGGGAAGGTAGACTTTTACGAAGATTCCCCTTTCCATCCCGACCGATTACTGAAAGATTTGATAAAAATATTCCATCCTACGCTTTTAGAAGGGTATGAATTAAAATATTTCACTAAATTAGCGGAGTAAATCACCGTAGGGTTATGTCAAAACGTGGATAATGCTGCCCCTACAGCTGACGATGGGATAGGCCGGGTTAGTTTTGACACACTCCCTACAGTGGGCGTAACCCCAAACAGTATCAATGAATAACAAAGGAACGAAATACGGTATCATACTGCTCCTCCTCATCCTTGCATTGACAGGAGCCAACCTGTTGTTCGGCTCGGTAAACATCCCTGCCGATGCGGTGTGGCATATCCTTACAGGCAATGAAGTAGAAAAGGCGAGTTGGAGTTTCATAGTCTGGGAATCCCGTCTGCCGCAAGCCATTACCGCCCTCCTTTGCGGAATGGCACTCGCAGCATCGGGACTGATGTTGCAAACCACATTCAATAATCCTTTGGCCGACCCTTCCATACTGGGAATCAGTTCGGGAGCCAGTTTGGGAGTTGCCTTGGTCATGTTGGCAGGCGCAGGTACGATTACTGCCGGAGTATTCACTTTATCCGGATTCCTGTCCGTCATTATCGGAGCATTCATAGGCTCCATGCTGGTGATGGGAATCATCCTGTTCTTCTCCACCTTGATAAAAAACAGCATCATGCTGCTCATTATAGGTATCATGATAGGGTATATCACTTCATCTGCCATCTCCCTGCTCAACTTTTTCTCCACGGCAGAAGGGGTGCATTCCTACATGATTTGGGGAATGGGAAACTTCGGAGGAGTATCTTTGCAGCAGCTTCCCTTTTTCTCCTTGGTCACAGCGGCGGGGCTGCTGATTACCATACTGCTGATAAAGCCTCTGAATGCCCTGCTGCTGGGAACACGCTATGCCGAAAACCTGGGAATCAACATCCGCCATACACGTAACCTGCTGCTTGTTGCCACCGGATTACTGACAGCGACGACCACCGCTTTCTGCGGCCCGATTTCCTTTATCGGACTGGCCGTGCCGCACATTGCCCGCCTCATGCTGGGAACCTCCAACCATAATTCCCTGCTACCTGTCACCATGCTGACGGGAGGAGCCATTGCCCTGCTCTGCAACTTCATCTGCATTCTGCCGGGCGAAGCAGGCATCATTCCGCTGAATGCCGTCACTCCGGTCATCGGTGCGCCCATTATTATTTATGTCATTGTGAACCAACGTAAAATCCAGTACTTCAACTGATGGAAAAGCAAGCTGTCATCACCGCCACAGACCTGTGCATAGGTTATCGCACCCACAAAGGAGAAAAGAAAGTGCACGAACACCTTTCTTTCGGACTCTATCCGGGAGAACTGACCAGTCTGCTTGGAGCAAACGGGGCCGGAAAGTCGACTTTGCTCCGCACCCTGTCCGCTTCGCAACCTTCCCTGGCAGGAGATTTGCAATTGCTGGGCAAGCCTTTGCAGCAGTATTCGGAAAAGGAACGTTCGCGCACCATCGGTGTGGTCCTGACAGACAAGACACAAGCCGGAGGGCTGACCGTGTATGAACTGGTAGCTTTGGGACGCCAGCCGCATACAGGCTTCTTCGGGCGACTCCATCCCAAAGACCATCTCATTATCAAAGAGGCATTGGATGCCGTAGGCATTGCCCACAAAGCCGAAAGCTACACCGCCGAACTTTCGGACGGAGAACGGCAAAAGGTAATGATAGCCAAAGCATTGGTTCAGGAATGTCCGCTTATCATCTTGGATGAGCCGACCGCTTTTCTGGACGTGGTGAGCCGCATAGAAATCATGACTTTGCTGCATCAGTTGGCGGTGGAGCAAAACAAGGCCATCCTGTTATCCACCCATGACATAGAACAAGCCCTGGTACTGTCGGACAAGCTTTGGCTGCTGTCCAAAGAAACAGGACTGCAATGCGGAGTGACGGAAGATATGATTCTGAATCATCGGATGGACACGCTGTTCTCACACAGTAATATCCGGTTCGATTATAATCATGGCATCTACTATCCCACTGTAACCGGAAAAAAAGAAATCAGGGTGGAAGCCGAAAACGATACGTTGCTGCACTGGACCATCAACGCCTTAAACCGACACGGCTATACTTGCCTGCCGGCAAACCAAGGGAACCGGTTCCTACCTTATCTGCAAGCACTCTCCGACCACCGGTTGATACTCACGCAAAAAGAAGAAACGCATACATATTCTTCCTTTGAAGAAGTGCTGGCACAACTCATTTAAAAAATTCACCCTGCTTAGACAGACTTAGTCACAGGAATAGGAAGATTAAACCTTTTCATACTGAAGGCTAAGGACTTACTTACCGTCTGTTACTACGTCCTGCTACAGTGGAACGTACGTCCTGCTGTAGTGGAACGTACGTCCTGCTGTAGTGGAACGTACGTCCTACTGCAATGGGACGTATATCCTGCCGTAGTGGGACGTAATAATCCAGCAAATAAAAAGCCTTAGACAACCGATAAAAAACCGTTAGCCCTATAGAAAGGAAGATATATGAAAGCTTTGCTTTTATCTGATGAACAGAAGGAAAAGTATCTCACGCTTTGCTCAAAGAGAAAAAGAATACCATCCGGCAATCTTCCTTGCAAGAGGAATTGACCGGAATGCTTTCTCCCGACAAGGATGCTCCCGCCGACTGATATCCGGTCCGGGCCCCGTGCCTTGTGTAAATAGGATTGTGTCTAAACGTTGACAATGCTGTCGTTTTGCCGGTAGTAGCCAGATTCGCTCGCCCGGGAACAGCTTGTTTTGTGCATTACTTCCAAGGTCGTGACCGTCGGTTCGGGCAGGCAAACCCTGCCCCTACAGTCGACGATTTGATAGACCATGAAAGAGCTATTCTTTCATCAAATAAGCCTTAAAACTTTCAAAATCCTTATTCATCGGAATGCTCTGCTTGACTCCCTTCATGAACTCTTTCAACTTGGCAGGAATCTCTACTTTGTTGCCAATGATGTCCTCCACTGTTTCCAGGAACTTTGCCGGATGAGCCGTTTCAAGGAAAACACCGGTCTCTCCCGGTTGCAAACTTTCCGAAAGGGCACGATAACCGCAAGCTCCGTGAGGGTCGAGCAAATAGCCTGTTTCCCGATAGGCTTCCTTCACTGCTTCACGAATCTGTTCATCTGTATAGGTCGCACCCGAGATTTCCATTGCAATGGCAGCATGATTGTTGTCATACAATGCCAGTATACGAGCAAAATTACTGGGATCGCCCACATCCATCGCATTGGCAATGGTAGCAATGGAAAGACGGGGATTATACTTTCCGGTCTGCAAGTATTGATAGAATATGTCATTGCGGTTGTTGGCCGCTATAAAACGCTTCACAGGCAAACCCATGCGCTTGCCGAACAGACCGGCCGTTATATTGCCAAAGTTACCGCTAGGCACACATACCACCATATTATCCGCCTTACCTTCTTTCTT
Organism: Phocaeicola massiliensis B84634 = Timone 84634 = DSM 17679 = JCM 13223; assembly: GCF_000382445.1. Classification (GTDB taxonomy): domain Bacteria; phylum Bacteroidota; class Bacteroidia; order Bacteroidales; family Bacteroidaceae; genus Phocaeicola; species Phocaeicola massiliensis. The sequence continues at coordinate 2,510,428 of NZ_KB905472.1, forward strand.
CAACTGTGCGTAGGCATAGAAATAATAGAATGCCTGAGGCAGGAAACGGGCCACGTTAATAGAATTTGCCGAAGTCAGTTTCATGTGCGCATTCAAGTCAGCATCCATAAACGCATTCTTCACCAATGCCTGACAATCATCAAACGTACCGTCTACTTCCAAAGCCGTAATATTCTGTCCCAGCGTAGTGAACTGCTTTTCCTGAATTTCGCTGACCTTTCCTTTGGGATAAAGCACATACACATGGATACCTTCCACTCCCAGGAAGCCATTGGCTACTGCACTGCCGGTATCTCCCGAAGTAGCGACCAGGACATTCACCTGCTTCTGCCCTTCTTTTTTAATGAAGTAACCCAGCAAACGAGCCATGAACCGTCCGCCCACGTCCTTAAAAGCCAAGGTAGGACCATGAAACAATTCCAATGAGTATATATTATCCTTCACCTTTACGGCAGGAACATCAAAACTCAACGTGTCATAAACAATTTGTTTCAATGTATCGGCAGGCACATCTTCGCCAAAGAAAGCATCGGCTACCCGATAAGCTATTTCCTGAAAAGACAGGTGCTCGATGTTATCATAAAACTCTTCCGGCAACATTTTAACAGCTTCGGGCATAAATAATCCTTTGTCGGAAGCCAGTCCCTTCACTACAGCTTCTTCTAATGAAGCAACCGGGGACTGATGATTGGTACTGTAATATTTCATAATATAGATTGGTTTTTAATCGTTATGCAACGCAGAGGCTGTCATAAACTCGTTCATAAACTCATCTTCTTTCATCACTCCGTAACTGCCTTCCACACAAGCCACCTCGTCGAAGTTCTGTACATTGTCCGGCTCTATGCCCGGATAGTAAATGAGGAAAGGCACCGGCTCAGCAGTATGTGTACGCAGTTCGCAAGGTGTGGGGTGGTCGGGAAGCACGGCAATAGCCACAGGCTCGTCCCAATCTTTCACTGCCTCATAAACAGGCCCTACAACCCGCTTATCCAGATTTTCAATAGTGAACTGTTTCAACTTAAAATCCCCCTCATGCCCCGCCTCGTCACTGGCTTCGATATGCAGATAGACAAAGTCATCCGTCCGAAGTGCTTCCAATGCAGCAGCAACCTTGTTTTCATAATTTGTATCATAAAGTCCTGTTGCCCCTTGCACGGTGATGCGACGCAATCCGGCATAATATCCGATTCCGTTAATCAAATCGACAGCCGAAATGACCGCACCTTTCCTGATAACCGGATACTTCTCTGCCAATGGCTCCATCTGCGGACGATAGCCCGGACTCCACGGCCAGATGCTGTTGGCAGGATCTTTACCTTCGGCTATACGCTTCTTGTTAATGGGATGTTCAGCCAGTAATTCTTGCGACTTCAGGATAAGGGCATTTATCAGTTCGGCCGTCTCCTGAGCTTCCGGCACCCCGGCTTTCACCATCAGCGGACGGAAAGGTTTCAACGGAACATCGTGAGGAGGCGTACAATCCAACTGCTTATTGCCCCCTTTTATCACCAATAAATGACGGTATTGCACCCCTGTATAGAAATGAATACGGTCTGTGCCCAACTTCTCTTCCAAATATTGAATCAACACATCAGCTTCTTCGGTGGTGATATGACCGGCAGAATGATTCTTTATATTATCTCCTTCGATACAGATAATATTGCAACGCATCGCCATGTCTCCCGGTTGCAGCTCTACGCCGATACTCGCCGCTTCCAACGGACCGCGTCCTTCATACACCTTCGGCAGATTATAGCCCATAACAGACATATTCGCCACTTCGCTGCCCGGATGAAACCCCGGTGCAACAGTCATCAGCCTTCCGGTACGTCCCATACGGGCAAGCTTGTCCATATAGGGTGTAGCAGCATATTGCAGCAATGTTTTATTTCCCAATGATTCAGCCGGCCAGTCGGCCATACCGTCACCCAGAATAATAATGTGTTTCATAAGCCTAAATGTTTGCGATACTCATGATATCGGCAAATACTCCGGCAGCAGTTACACTGGCACCGGCACCGTATCCTTGTATCATCATTGGATATTCTTTATACCGTTCGGTAGTAAGCAGAATAATATTATTACTGCCCTCCAATCCATAGAACGGATGTTTGCTGTCTACTTCCTGCAGAGACACACTACCTTTACCGTTTTCCAGTTTCGCAACGAAGCGCCAACGTTTGTTCTCGCTCTCCAGTTTCCGGCGACGTGCCTCAAAATCGGCATCCAGCGACGGGACTTTCTTCCAGAACTCTTCCAAAGGTCCTTCGAAGAAGTCACTCGGCACGAAAAGATGTTTTTCCACATCTGTCTGTTCCAACTTGTATCCGGCCTCGCGCGCCAAGATAACCAACTTGCGGATTACGTCTTTTCCACTCAGGTCGATACGCGGGTCGGGCTCCGAATAACGTTCTTCCTGTGCCATCTTGATGGTTTGGCTGAAAGGCACGTCTGCGCTGATCTTATTAAAGATATAGTTCAAAGTTCCACTGAGTACCGCTTCTATCTTCAGAATCTTATCACCACTGTTTATCAAGTCATTGATGGTATTGATAATCGGCAGCCCCGCACCTACATTTGTCTCGAACAAGAACTTCACCCCCCGTCTGCGGGCTATTTGTTTCAGCTCGCTATAAATGGAATAATCCGATGAAGCGGCAATCTTATTCGCAGCCACTACAGAGATATTATGCATCAGGAACTCTTTATAAAGAGAGGCTACTTCGGCACTTGCCGTACAATCCACAAAAACAGAATTGAAAATATTCATGCCGATAATCTCGTCATGCAGCACAGCGGCAGAAGACGGGATTCCTTTTTCTTCCATCTCTTCCCTATAAGAAGCAAGGTCAATGCCCGCACGTGTGAAGAGTGCACGGTGCCCGTCGGCAATGCCCACCACCTTCAACTTCAAGCCGCGTTCCTGCATCAACTTTTGTTGCTGGCAACGGATTTGTTCTATCAGGCTGCCGCCCACCGTACCGGTACCACAGATAAACAAGTTCAATACTTGATACTCCGACAGGAAGAATGAATCATGAATGACATTCAAAGATTTGCGAAGCGATTTAGCCTCTACCACAAAAGAAATGTTGGTCTCCGAAGCACCTTGCGCACAAGCTATCACACTGATGCCGTTACGTCCCAATGTTCCGAAAAGCTTTCCGGCAATGCCGGGTGTATGCTTCATATTCTCGCCTACAATCGCAATGGTGGCCAAATTCATCTCAGCCACCACCGGACTGATTTCACCCATTTCTATCTCTTTTGCAAATTCTTCATTCAACACCTCACAAGCCAATGCAGCATCCTGATTACGGACACCGATGGAAGTGCTGTTCTCCGAAGAAGCCTGAGACACCATGAACACACTGATGCCATTCTGCGCCAATGCCTTGAAGATGCGGAAGTTTACGCCGATCACTCCCACCATGCCCAAACCTGTAACCGTAATCAGAGTGGTGTCATTGATAGAAGAAATACCTTTAATGGCTTTTGAGCCCGAATCAACTTCCTGCTTGATAATGGTTCCGGGAGCCTCGGGGTTAAAGGTGTTTTTTATCAGAATGGGAATATTCTTGTGACACACCGGATAGATAGTCGGCGGATAAACTACTTTCGCACCAAAGTTGCAAAGCTCCATAGCTTCTACATAACTCAGCTCGTTTATGGTATAAGCAGTGCTGATGACACGCGGGTCGGCGGTCATAAAGCCGTCCACATCCGTCCATATCTCCAGACTGGCGGCATTCAAAGATGCGGCAATGATGGAAGCCGTATAATCCGAACCGCCACGTCCCAAGTTTGTCACTTCTCCGCTGTTCTTGTCGGTAGATATAAAACCGGGCACCAGTGCTACCTGCGGAATTTCATCAAATGTTTCTTTCACCAACGAAGTTGTCAGTTCCGAATCCAGAATATGTTTGGCATGTTTTTTCTCGGTCTTGATGAAGTTGCGCGAATCATACCACACCGCTCCCTTTATCAGCGTTGCCGCAATAATAGACGACAAACGTTCACCGTAGCTCACGATAGTTGCAGAAGTTTTGGAAGACAAATCCTTAATCAGATAAATACCTTGAAAGATATCTTTCAACTCACTCAACAGTTCATTGACCTTATCCAGCAATACGGTGCGTCCTTCGCCCGCCGGAATAACGGTATACACCATTTCGATGTGACGGTTTACTATCTCACGATACTCTTTTTCATACTCTGCATCGCCGTTGGCTGCCATTTGTGAGGTATTGATTAACTTGTCAGTGATGCCGCCCAAAGCAGATACCACTACGATTACAGGCTCTTCGGCAGCCTCTACTATCTGTTTGACTTTTAAAATACTGTCTACGGAACCTACGGATGTTCCGCCGAATTTCATTACTTTCATGCAATTACCTATTTTGTTCCGGCTCTTTTCCCCTGCATTATCATCTCCTTATTTAGTTCAGGACACTATATAACACGTCTTCAGTAACGGAATAAGCCGTATCTGTTTACAATAAAATAAAATTAAATGCTGTTTTTGCTTACGTCCGTAAGCGTGTATCACGTAGAAACACTATATACTATCCTTAACCCCGAGGGGTCATTGTTGTGGATGCAGACATGGAGGTCATCATGCTCCCCATCCCAAAAGTGGTTGTATGCAGATAGTACATTGTCATTTTATAACCGTTCTTTCCTTTTTGTTTGAACGATGCAAATATAAAAACTATTTCTTACAATCTATCACGAATCTCGTTTTTTTTGAGAGAAACAGTAAGAATTACTCTTTCAATAGCAGAAATAAGACAAAAAGAAGCAAAAAAACCGCCTTTCACAAGCGTTTTTATTGTGAAAGACGGCTATTATAACCAAGCAATAGTCAAATCACTTCTTCAGTTTACCGATAAACATGACATTGTTATCATTTTCATCCAATGATTCAAGCAAGCCTTTCAGCAATTCTTTGTCTTTGTCTGTACAATCGGATGCAGCCATACGCTTTTCTATGTTTTCCATCAGCACTGCCGGCTCATACATAGCAAAAAACCAACCGTTAGTGAAATTCATCGGTGCAGGAAGACCGCCAAAGTAGTCATTAACCAACTTCACATAGTGTGAATTATTGTTCTTGTTGTCTACCACAATAGTTCCTTTACCCCAAACCGTAGCAAGATATTTACCGGGAAGCTCATCGTAAATCAGGAATACGTCTTCTCCCACAGGAGGATTGGACAAGGCAAACTGCGCTTCCATCTTGTTGGCAGCAGCATTATAATTATATAATGTATCGACAGGCATCATCATGTATTTGAAGCCTTCCACATTATTATAGCTCCATATCTCGTTATTAAAGCCAACGAAACGACCGTTTTTATCACGGGGATTTATAGCCTGACCGGGGGCAGGTATATACTTGGTGATAGTGCTATCCGGCGTAATAACAGCTCCCATCATTTCACTCATACCCTGAAAGCAGAGATGAACGAGCGATATACTTCCATCGGGGTTGAGAGACAGTTTGGGTTTGTTGAGTCTTTCCCCCAAATCATAGTCAGTCACAAAGGTTCCGTCCAGATTATACTTCAATACCTTAGTGCTTCCGGCAAACGGGGCAAGGTATATCACCTTATTTTTCTCATCAATCAATTCGCTATACAACGAACCTGCATATTCACCGGGCCCCTGTCCCATCGCTCCTATGTCATGCAGAAATTTTCCTTTATGGTCAAACAGCTTAAACACACCTCCGCTTTGACGGATTCCGATATAGTTGTCGGTAATAGCCGGCCACCACATTTTAAACAATGCCGTATCGGTATTTTCAAACCTCACCAACCGGCAATCTTCCACCCACTCGCTCAGAGGCACATTCAGAGTATCCTTTACTTTCGCAAAATCACATACTGTGAGTGTATTGCCATTCTGCTCTAATCTTGTAATGGTGCCATCATCTTTCGATGACGGTCCGCAAGCTGCAAGAAAGGCAGTCGCCAGTATTGCAGTACTCATCAACAACATTGTCTTTTTCATTATAGTACGATTTTTAAGTAGATTGTCCAAATGTAAAAAACATATTCCGAAGAAACAAACAATTATGGCTTTTTCTTCATACATTTAATTATAAAAGCTAAAACAAAAAGTTCTCTGATTGAATAAATTATCGTAATTTTGTGTGCCATATATAAGACCAACTTCTGATATCTATAATCATTAACACATAAAATAAGAAAATGAAACACTATTACTTTATTTCTTTATGGCTTATCGCAACAGTCGTGTCACTGCTATGCACCGCCTGCCATTCCAACCATCCGCAGATACAAGCCGCGTATGACTTGATAGAACGTGTCACACCGGGATATGGCAACCAGTTCCAACTGGAACTTATCGATTCCGAAAACGGAAAAGATGTCTACGAAATAGGCAGCCAGAACGGAAAGGTGTTATTGCGGGGTAACAATCCGGTAGCACTTGCCACCGCCTATAACCAATATTTAAAATATACTTGCCATGCACATGTTTCCTGGTTCGGCGATCAACTCAACCTGCCGCAAACGCTTCCTCTCCCTGCCGAAACGACCCGTAACATCATCAACGGCAAGTATCGTGTTTACATGAACTATTGCACCGTGAGTTACTCGGCAGCATGGTGGGACTGGGAACGATGGCAACGCGAGCTGGACTATATGGCAATGAACTCCATCAACATGCCCCTCTCTGTTGTCGGTCTGGAAGCCGTGTGGTACAACACGCTGCTGAAACATCGTTTCACGGATGAAGAGGCACGGCATTTCCTTGCAGGACCGGCGCATGCCGCCTGGCAATGGATGCAAAACCTGCAGGACTATGGCGGACCGCTTCCCAAATCATGGATAGACTCTCACATCCGGCTGGGCAAACAAATCATACAGCGTGAGCTGGAACTGGGCATGCAACCTATTCAACAAGGTTTCTCCGGCTACGTACCACGCGAACTGAAGGCTAAATATCCCCATGCTAAAATACAGCAACAGCCTTCATGGTGCGCTTTTACCGGCGTTGCCCAGCTCGACCCCACCGACTCGCTGTTCCAAGTCATCGGGCATGACTTCCTGGAAGAGCAAAAGAAGCTTTACGGTGCCCACGGGGTATATGCCGCCGACCCGTTCCATGAAAGCACTCCGCCGATAGATACTCCCGAATACCTGTCGGCGGTCGGAAAGTCCATTCACAAGCTATTCAAGGATTTCGACTCATCGGCTGTATGGGCTATGCAGGCATGGAGCTTGCGCGAACCGATTGTGAAAGCCGTTCCCAAAGAAGACTTGTTAATTCTCGACCTTAACGGGGCTAAGTGCCGAAAGGACAGCGCCTTTTGGGGCTACTCCGCCATTGCCGGTAATCTGCACAACTTTGGCGGACGCATCAATCTACATGGCGATTTACCTTTGCTGGCGTCCAACCAATACGCCACCGCCGCAAAACGCTCGCCGAACATCGTCGGTTCGGGCCTCTTTATGGAGTCCATCGAGCAGAATCCGGTTTATTATGACCTTGCATTTGAAATGCCTTTGCACCGTGACAGCATTGATGTGGAAAAATGGTTGGCAGACTATGCGCGTCGCCGTTACGGAGCTGTCTCTCAAAATGCCGAGACCGCATGGACTGTCTATTTGCTCCGGTCGGCATACACACGGGGCACGAACGGTACGGAATTCAGCTCCATCATTGCCGCACGCCCCGCGCTTGATGTGAAAAAGTCGGGACCGAATGCCGGCTTTGCCATTCCTTATCATCCGACCGATTTGATACAGGCAGAAGCTCTTCTCCTGCAAGATGCAGACAAATTGGGAGATTCCCGCCCCTATCGTTTCGATATTATCGACATACAACGCCAAATCATGTCCAATCTGGGACAAGCCATCCACAAACAAGCGGCAAAGGCATTTAAAGAAAAAGACAAGACGGCCTTCCGACTCCACAGCCAACGCTTCTTGGAACTATTGAAGGATGTGGATACCTTATTACGCACTCGTCCTGAATTCAACTTCGACAGATGGCTCACTCAGGCACGCCGTTGGGGAACGACTCCCGAAGAACAAGACTTATATGAGAAGGATGCCACTGCCCTGTTCACGATATGGGGGGCAGACAAAGACCCTTTCATCTTTGATTACGGTTGGAAAGAATGGGCAGGACTGATAGACGGTTATTACCTGAAACGGTGGGAAAAGTTCTATGCCATGCTTGAAGAACATCTGGATAAAGGCACGGAATATTCGGAACAGGGCTTGCCGCTCACGCATAACCGCGAAGCTTTCCGCGCCAATGACTTCTACAGTTCGCTGGGTGATTGGGAACTTCAGTATGTGTCGACTCCCGGAAAGGCACGCACCCCCATCACCCAAGGTGATGAAATAGAAACCGCACAGAGGATGTACCGCAAGTATGTTGCCCTGGCCGATGAGTATTATCGGGAAGGTGTTCAGAGAGATGAAGTGAAAGAAGAAAACAGATTTGAGAATTTGGGAAAGAAATAAAGAAATATTTCCATACCTTTGCTGTATGAAAGAAAAGACTGTATATATATGTAGCAACTGCGGACAAGACTCTCCCAAATGGATTGGCAAGTGCCCTTCTTGCGGTGAGTGGAACACGTATGTAGAAGAGGTGGTGCGCAAGCCCGTAGCCGGAACCCGTCCTCTTTCTGGATTGGAACCGGTCAAGAGCAAACCGGTAATCCTCAGTGAAATAACGGGTGGCGATGAGCCACGCATCGATATGCACGACGAGGAGTTAAACCGTGTATTGGGCGGCGGTCTGGTTCCCGGCTCGCTGGTGTTGCTGGGTGGGGAACCGGGCATCGGCAAGTCCACCCTCGTGCTACAAACTGTTCTGAGATTACCCGAAAAGAAGATACTTTATGTGTCCGGCGAAGAAAGCGCACGGCAGCTGAAGCTGCGTGCCGACCGCATCCGTCACAACTCATCGGACTGCCTGATAGCATGCGAAACATCTTTGGAACAGATTTACGTAAACATCAAGAACACGCAACCCGACCTGGTTATCATCGACTCCATACAAACGATATCAACCGAGACAATCGAGTCTTCTCCCGGAAGCCTGGTGCAAGTGCGCGAATGTTCCGCCTCCATCCTTAAATTTGCCAAGCAGACCAACACGCCCGTTATCCTGATCGGACATATCAATAAGGAAGGAAGCATAGCCGGACCAAAGGTACTGGAGCACATTGTCGACACCGTTTTGCAGTTCGAGGGCGACCAACATTATATGTATCGCATCCTGCGCAGCATCAAGAACCGTTTCGGCAGCACTGCCGAATTAGGCATCTACGAGATGCGGCAGGACGGATTGAGGCAAGTGAGCAACCCCTCTGAGTTACTGCTGAGCCAAGACCATGAAGGAATGAGCGGCGTAGCCATCGCCTCTGCCATCGAAGGGGTTCGTCCGTTCCTCATCGAAACACAGGCACTGGTCAGCTCTGCCGTCTACGGCAATCCTCAACGCTCCGCCACAGGCTTTGATCTGAGAAGAATGAACATGCTTCTTGCCGTGTTGGAGAAACGGGTCGGATTCAAGCTGGCACAGAAAGATGTCTTTCTCAATATAGCCGGCGGACTGAAGGTCAACGACCCTGCCATCGACCTGTCTGTCATCAGCGCCATCTTGTCCAGCAACATGGATGCGGAGGTGGAGCGCGACACCTGCATGGCAGGTGAAGTGGGACTGAGTGGAGAGATACGTCCGGTCAACCGCATCGAACAGCGAATCGGTGAAGCCGAAAAGCTCGGATTCAAGCGTATCCTTATCCCCAAGCATAACCTTCAGGGAATGGATACCAAGAAACTGAAAATAGAACTCATTCCGGTCAGAAAAGTGGAAGAAGCGTTCCGGGCCTTATTCGGATAAGATACATAAAACTGTTTTAAAACTAAAGAATCGACATCAATGACTAAAGACAATTCATATACCCCAAGTTGTGTGGACTGCGGAACACAGAACTGCAAGTTCAAAGACCGTACATATCCCGAATTCTGCCTGACGACCGGTTTGGATACAGAAGATTTGGAGTGGGCACTGGAACGCTATGACGAAGGACAAAACCACGATGTTATGGTAGCCAGCGCCGAAGTGGAGTTTGAAGGCTATTGCCGGCTCACCCGCGTGGAAGAAATCATGACCTTTGCACGCAAGATGGGATACAAGAAAATAGGAATTGCCAATTGCATCGGATTAATCAATGAAGCACGAATCTTTGCCCGGATTCTGAGAGCCAACGGATTCGAAGCTTATTCCGTGATATGCAAAGTGGCGGGAGTGCCCAAATCATCCGTTGGTATCCCTCAGGAATGTGAAACCATCGGAGCTGCCATGTGCAACCCTATCCTTCAGGCGCGCCTGCTCAACCGCGCGCATACAGACCTGAATGTAGTTATCGGACTTTGTGTGGGACATGACAGCCTGTTCTATAAATATGCAGATGCCTATTCCACTACCTTGATAACAAAAGACCGCGTCACCGGACACAATCCGGCTGCTGCCCTTTATACGGCCAATTCATATTATCGCAAGAAACTCATGCCCGACAATAAATAAAAAAGATATGATACAGGAATTCCAACTGCGAGCATTGCCTGAACAGGCAATCAGTGAACAAGCACTCAAACAATTTATCGGACGTGAAAAAGGACTGGACATCCGCACCATCCATTCCATCCGTGTCTTGAAAAGAAGTATTGATGCCCGCCAACGTACTATTTATGTCAACCTGAAAGTGCGTCTCTATATCAATGAAATTCCTCATGACGAAGAATTCGTCCGCACGGAATACCGTAAGGTAGAGAACAGCCCCCAGGTAATAGTGGTGGGTGCAGGTCCCGGAGGACTGTTTGCCGCACTGCGGCTGATAGAGTTGGGATTGCGTCCCATCGTGGTGGAAAGAGGAAAGAACGTGCGCGACCGCAAAACGGATATCGCACGCATCAGCCGTGAACATAAAGTCGACCCGGAGAGTAATTACAGTTTTGGTGAAGGAGGAGCAGGTGCTTACTCGGACGGTAAACTCTACACACGAAGCAAGAAACGTGGCAACGTAGATAAAATATTAAACGTGTTTTGTCAGCATGGCGCCAGTTCCTCGATTTTAGTAGACGCCCATCCCCACATCGGAACGGACAAGCTGCCGAGGGTTATCGAGAATATGCGTAATACCATTATCGATTGTGGAGGAGAAGTACACTTCGAGACACGCATGGATTCATTGATAATAGAAAAGGAACGCATTATCGGTATCGAAACGAATACCGGAAAAATATTCAAAGGTCCTGTCATACTGGCTACAGGGCACTCGGCACGCGATGTTTATCGCTGGCTGCACAGTCATGGAGTGCAGATAGAAACCAAAGGAATTGCAGTCGGCGTGCGCCTTGAGCATCCTTCAATGCTGATAGACCAAATTCAATATCACAACAGAAACGGACGCGGTAAATACCTTCCGGCAGCCGAATACAGTTTTGTAACTCAAGTAGACGGACGCGGTGTGTATAGTTTCTGTATGTGTCCCGGAGGATTTGTCGTACCAGCCGCCAGCGGACCTCATCAGATTGTGGTCAACGGAATGAGCCCAAGCAATCGCGGTTCCAAATGGAGCAACTCGGGCATGGTGGTAGAGATACGTCCCGAAGATCTGCAAAACGATGAATTGAGAATGAAGAACGAGGAGCTGGGATTTGCCGATGATACGGATTCTGTATTGTCGATGATGCACTTTCAGGAAGCACTGGAAGCTGCCTGTTGGCAACAGGGAAACATGCGGCAAACAGCTCCGGCACAACGGATGGTTGACTTTACCCGAAAAAAACTGAGTTACGATTTGCCCGAGAGTTCGTATAGTCCGGGGTTGGTTTCTTCTCCTCTTCACTTCTGGATGCCACCTTTCATAGCCAACCGTTTAAGCAAAGGTTTCCAACAGTTTGGCAAGACCAGCCACGGCTTCCTAACCAACGATGCGGTGCTGATTGGAGTAGAAACGCGCACTTCGTCGCCTGTGAGAATTGTCAGAGACAATGAGACCTTGCAACACATCACGGTGCAGGGATTGTTTCCTTGCGGAGAAGGGGCAGGATATGCAGGCGGTATCGTATCAGCAGGCATTGACGGTGAGCGATGTGCCGAAGCGGTGGCAGCTTACTTCGGACTCTCTGTCCCGCAAAACTGTTTTTAGCTTCATCATCAAAATGAAGAGGACGTATCAATACTAAAAAACATCAACTGTAGGGGCTGTCTGCCCCTACAGTTACGACCTTGGAAACTATACACAAAGAACTGTTTTCAGGTGAGCAAACCTCCCCCCTACGAGCAAAACAACAGCATTGTCAATGTTTTGACACCCTTATAAAACAAGTATGCCCATATCACGGGCTAATACAGAAAATATCCGGCAGAACCTCAGCCGATTATTGTCATATCATACTTCGGTATGCTAAGGTTTCAAGTTATATTATTGATATACTAATAAATAAGAAAGAGAGTTAGTTATACCAATTCAGTCTCTCCAAATAACATTTCTGCCATTCACATATTATTTTAACTAAAAGATATGTATCTTTGCAGCAAATAAAGAATATGCACCATCCCGAAATAGCTATAATAGACCCTAATACCCTCACTTGCCTGGGGTTACAGAACATTCTGCAAGGAATGATTCCGACGGCTGTTATCCGTATCTTCCATTCCTTTGGCGAATTGGTGGACGATACACCGGATATGTATGCACACTATTTCATCTCTGCTCAAATTTACTTTGAACATACTTCCTTCTTTCTTCCCCGCAAGCCTAAAACAATTGTATTGGCAGGCGGTGACAGTCAGCCCCAACTGGCCGGTGTACCTAAGCTGAACATCTATCAAGATGAAGAATCGCTGATAAAAGACATCCTCCAACTGCGTAAGTACGGTCATCAGACAAGAAACCATGCCGAGTATTCGGGAGCACAAACACCTAAAACGGAGCATGAACTATCCGCCCGTGAAATTGAGGTGCTGATACTCATCACCAAAGGGCTTATCAATAAAGAGATAGCCGATAAACTGAACATCAGCCTGACCACTGTCATCTCTCACCGCAAGAACATAACAGAGAAACTGGGCATCAAGTCTGTATCCGGACTCACCGTCTATGCCGTAATGAACGGTTACATAGAAGCCGACAGAATTTAAAATCCTAATAAATGAGGATTGTACAAACCATCCGTTTGCCCTTACTTTGCAAATGAATTACAAGACTACTCAAACCAAACAATAAATATGAAAAAAAAACTTTTACTGGCAACGACTTGTTTCCTGTCTGCGACAGCGCTCGCAGAAGACATTAACACACTTCCCAAAGATACAACCAAAGTGATTGATATAGAAGAAGTGGTAGTCATTGCTTCACCCAAAGAAACCGGTAAACTAAGAGAGCTTCCCAATGCAGTATCTTTGATTTCACAGAAAGATATGCAAATCAATCAGATTACAACGCTGAAAAATGTAAGTGCTTTAGTTCCGAATTTCTTTATGCCCGATTATGGCTCAAAAATTACTTCCGCAGTCTATATCCGCGGAATCGGTTCACGCATCAACACCCCGGCAGTAGGGTTATACGTAGACAATATTCCTTATATAGACAAATCTGCGTTCGACTTCAATTTCTATGATATAGAACGTATCGACATTCTTCGCGGACCTCAAGGTACATTATACGGACGAAACACGATGGGCGGACTGATAAAAGTACATACCCGTTCACCATTCTCCTATCAGGGAACCGATGTAAAATTGAGTTACGGTAGCAAAAGCAATTACCGTAGTGCCTCACTGACGCATTATCACCGTTGGAATGAACGCTTTGCTTTCTCGGCAGGAGGTTATTATGAAGGTTCGGACGGCTTCTTCCGCAATGCATATAACGGAAAGAAAATCGATAACATGGAAGCCGGAGGCGGACGAATCCGTGCTATCTGGCTGCCTTCAGACAATTTGAAACTAGACTTTACGGTCGGTTATGATTATAGCGATGAGGGCGGCTATCCTTATTACTATACAGGAGCCTTGGACAAAAACAAAGAAGAATACCAAGAGCATATCGGAAAAATCAGCTATAACCGTGACTGCGGTTATCGTCGCGGATTATTCAATACAGGACTGAACATAGAATATCAGGGAAACAAATTCATTATGAATGCCGTGACAGGCTATCAGAATCTGACCGACCGTATGTATCTGGATCAGGATTTCCTGCCTGTCGACATCTACAACATAGAACAAAAACAACGCATCAATACCTTGAGCGAAGAGATTACCTTCAAGAGCAAAAAGAACCAACGCTGGATTTGGGTAACCGGTGCAAGCGGTTTCTACCAATGGTTGCACACCGATGCTCCTGTCACTTTTCAACCTGAAGGTATTCAATGGCTGGAAAATAATATTAATAAAGGGATGGCCTCATCGGGGATGCCCGTCAACTTGAAGATATTGAGCGAAACAATGCCCGTGCCGGGAATCTTCGACACTCCGGTGCTGGGAGCAGCCGTTTTCCATCAGTCCACCTTCAACCATTTATTATTCGAGAACCTCTCTGCTACCGTTGGTTTGCGTCTGGACTACGAAAAGAATAAGATAGACTATAATTCTTCGGCAGCCATGAACATTCAGATGTATATGGCGGGAAAACCAATGGGCAAACCGATGGAACAGGCAGCTGAGTTTACAGGCAAGCTGGATGATGACCATGTGCAGTTGTTACCTAAATTCGCTTTGAAATATGACTTCAACAAGCAGAACAACATCTATGCAACTGTCAGCCGGGGCTTCCGCAGCGGCGGTTACAATATACAGATGTTCTCCGAGTTATTGCAAAGTGCATTAAAGCAGCGTCCGGGTGCAGGAAGTGCTGTCAGCGACGATGAAATAAAAAACCTCGTAACCTACAAGCCCGAATATAGCTGGAACTACGAAATCGGTTCACATCTCAGTTTATTCGATGGTAAACTGAAAACCGATCTGGCCGCTTTCTATATGGATACCCGCGACCAGCAGATTGCCAAGTTCGTGGAAAGCGGGTTGGGACGTATGATGGTCAATGCCGGAAGCAGTGAAAGCTATGGTGCGGAAGTCAGCCTGACAGCATCCGTCAATAGAAATCTCAGTTTGAACGGAAGCTACGGATATACTCACTCTACCTTCAAGAAGTATGATGCCGGAAAGAGCTCGTCAGACGAAAACATTGATTATAGCGGCCATTACGTTCCGTTCGTTCCACGCCACACCATGAACGCAGGTGTCAATTACAGTTTCTTCTTTAATGAAAACAATTGGGCACAGAGCCTGACTGTCGGCCTCAACTATACCGGTGCCGGAAAAATTTACTGGACAGAAAAGAACGATGTATCACAAAGCTTCTACGGCACCTTGAACGGACGTATCTCTTTACAGGCAAAAGCTTTGCAAATAGACTTTTGGGGACGCAACCTCACCAATAAAGATTATACCACATTCTATTTTGAAAGTATGGCGAGAGGCTTTGAACAAAGAAGCAAACCATTACAGTTCGGTGTAGACGTGCGCTATCACTTCTAAAAAGTTTTCAACAGCAAAAAGATAAAAGTCCACCTTCCGGTAAAGTGTATCCATTTACCGGAAGGTGTTATCTCATTCATTGATAGCGCCACAATGGGGACAGGTACCTTTCGATTTCATTTTTGCACCACAATTTCCGCAACTGAACTTATAATGAGAAGTACGTTTGATGCTTCTGAATACCCATACGGCATAAAGCACCAGACAAGGATATCCAATGTAATAATAAGCGGTAAACGTAAAAAATAAGTATAGAAAGATGCAACAAGACATCAATCCCAATAAATAAAAGAAAGCCGCCTCTACACGGACCTGATGAAATAAATCGTCCAACGTTGCCAGCCCGACCAGAACAATGCCCCAGACATTAAACATGAACAACGAAAGAATAAACGGTAAATCCAAAGGATTAAGAGAAGGGTTATAATAAAACCGCTCCCATATATCCGGCACGAAATGCTGAATGCTGCTATAAAGAGTAGCAGCTGTAGCCATAAGCAACGTCAGTATATTGGGAAAAATACTATCAATATCATTAAACCAGATGAGTTGCAAACGCTTCTTACGCACCGCCCGATACAAATATCCCATGCCGAACAAAGCCAGAATAACAAAAAAAGCTACCGTATGGGAACTGCTGAACAAGTGAATAAACTGTGAAATCGGATCAACCGGAACCACTTTCTTGAGTAATTCCCCCTCACGAACCCATCCCATTGTCTCTTGGTCACGAGCTACCTTTACCCAAACCGAGTCCACCGTATCGGCAGCCTGAACCATAAACTCCGCCACCACCAGCTTTTCTCCTTTATAAACCGGCAGCACATCTATCAACGGCAATTGCTGCAACAACAAGGAATCCGAAGTAACTTCGAAATTACTATTCAAAGTATAATAATGCTCCGGCAAATAGTCCACAGAATCTTTTGTCTTCTGCGAAACAGCTTTTAATGAAGATTCAGGAACCTGATACCGGCAAGAAAAGAGAAAAGAAAAAAGCACCGGCAAAAGAAGCAGGCTAAGCTTGAAGCCCACTTTCTTCTGATTCGGTTTATGGTGGAAGATGCTCATAGTCATGCTTGATAATGAGAAGAAGATAGTTTCGGCTCATCCGAAGCAGAAAGCACTTTCATTTGACAATGCTTGCAATCAAACTCCAGACGAAAACGTTTTCCGTCCGCACTGACCAAATAGTAAGGTTCCTTATAAGGAGAACGCACTTTATGATAAGTGGGGCACCATCCCATACTATATCGCAAACAGTGTTTGCAGAACATCAACACCGCATTGTCTGCCGAAACTTTCTCAAAAGCGGGAGCAATGCGCTGCACTCCATGATTCTGATAAAAAGAATAGGCCCGGTCATTCATCACATTGCCCAGATAAGTAAGCTCGGTTGCCGGAAAAGAATGATGCGTCTCCGGCAGTTTGTACAGTTCACGGCGATAATTGATACGACGGACTTCCAGCAACTTCTCCACTCCCGAACGGCGCAATTCGGCAATGGCAGAAGCAGGAATAAACCAATTCTCACTAAAGTCGATATCAATGCGCGCCGGTTCGAAAGGCGTATTTCCCAATTTGCCCAACTGAGTACGAAGATTATCGGTCTGCGGAGTACGTGCCAGTTCCTTCCCACGCTCCAATACCACACTGACACTGTTATCATCTTCATCCGTCAATGTCAGCGTAAAGCCGAAATTATTCTCTGCCAATACCAAGGCAACCGACAACTTGCGCTCGGCAGACTTGCGTTGCATCTGTCTGTCAAACTCCTGGTCAAAGTTACGGTAAAGCAGCGTGCGAGGCTTGATACGAGGCATCTCCTGCGGAAAGAGTTTGTTGTTCTCCACCCTGTTGATGCGAAATCCCTGCAACTTTCCGTTTTCATCCAGATAGCACACCCCATCACCGTTGTTGAACGATTTCACTCCCGCTACGGTCAGATAGTTTCCACGGATTTCCTTTACCGTGCCCATCTCTTCGCCCAGCGATTTCGGAGTATCAAAAGAAAAGATATCCTTGTTGCGTTCAAACAGGAAATAATTGGTAAACCCACGGCTGAAACTCTTGTCCAACTGCGGCTTAAAGTCCGTTTTCACCGTTCCCGACGAAGCACGGATATATTCAGTACGGCGTTTAAAGACAGCATCCAGCTTCTTGCGATAATAAGCCGTCACATTCTTCACATACGAAATATCCTTCAAACGCCCTTCTATCTTCAGAGAAGAAGCACCTGCATCCAGCAGTTGTTCGAGTTCTTCACTCTGATTAAGGTCTTTCAGTGAAAGCAAATGTTTGTTGCGCACAATCACCTTTCCGTCCGCATCCACCAAGTCGAACGCCAAGCGGCAGAACTGTGCACATTCCCCCCGGTTGGCACTGCGCCCGAAACACGACTGGCTGACATAACACTGTCCGCTATAACTGACGCATAGTGCTCCGTGCACAAACACTTCAAGCGGCACTTCGGGAATTGCCTCATGTATCTTGCCAATCTCAGGCAATGAAAGTTCACGCGCCAGCACAATCTGACGAAATCCCGCCTCTGCCAGAAACTTTGCCTTTTCGGGAGTACGGTTATCCATCTGCGTACTGGCATGAAGAGGAATGGGCGGCAGATTCAATTCCAACAGTCCCATGTCCTGCACAATCAGTGCATCCACCCCGGCACGATACAACTCCCATATCATTTCCTCCGTATCCTTCAACTCTTCATCGCGAAGGATGGTATTGACAGTTACATAAATGCGCACATTATACAAATGAGCGTATTGCACCAATGCCGCTATGTCTTCCAAAGAATTTCCGGCCGCCGCACGTGCACCAAAACGGAGAGCACCGATATAAACCGCATCGGCTCCATGGTCGACAGCCGCCATGCCGCACTCCAGATTCTTGGCAGGAGCCAGCAATTCTATCTTTCGTTGTTTAATCATCGTATCTGAGTTATATCAAACGGAGTTTCCTGATACACATAATAGTTCAGCCAATTGGAGAACAACAAGTTGGCATGTCCGCGCCAGCGCACCAATGGCGCATTGTCCGCATTGTCTTCTCGATAATAGTTCTTCGGCATTTCAATGGGAAGCCCTTTTCCCAAATCGCGTTTATACTCCGTATCGAGTGTATAAGGCGAATATTCGGAATGTCCGGTGATAAAGAACTCACGTCCGTTACGTGCCATTGCCATGTAAACACCCGAATCATCCGACTCGGACAGCAAGGTGAGGTCTTTCACCTTCAGGATATCTTCCCGACGCACTTCGGTGTGACGGCTGTGAGGCACAAAAAACACATCATCGAACCCACGGAAGATAGGCAATCCCTGCACATTGATATGGTGTTCAAAAATGCCGAACATCTTTTTATCCAGCGGATACTTAGGCACTCCATAGAAGTGATAAAGTCCGGCTTGTGCTGCCCAGCAAATATAAAGTGTGGAAGTGACATGAGTACGCGCCCAGTCAAAAATGGTCGTGATTTCGTTCCAATAAGTCACCTCCTCGTAAGGCATCTGCTCAACGGGAGCGCCGGTCACAATCATGCCGTCATACGTTTCATTGCGCATCAGGTCAAAATCGCGATAGAATGCTTTCATGTGCTCCACCGGCGTATTCTTTGAAGTATGGCTTTTGAGTTTCATAAACGAAATCTCCAACTGAAGCGGTGTGTTGGAAAGCAAACGCACCAAATCCGTCTCTGTAGTTATCTTCAACGGCATCAGATTCAATATCACAATCTTCAGCGGACGGATATCCTGCGCATTGGCACGCGAATTATCAATAACAAAGATATTCTCTTCTTTCAATAATTCGATAGCAGGTAGTTTATCGGGTAAATTTAATGGCATTTTCTTATCTGTTAATTAGTTGCAGGTGCAAAATTAAAAAAATATAGCAGAAAGTCCTCACAAGATTGCCCCTGTTATTCATTTTTTTAATACATTTACGACGAATACCTTTTAAGGATAACCAATCCGCCGAAATCTATCATGAATGACATTGAACAACAAGAATTAAAAAAAGAGAACGAAAGCCTTAAAGAAGAAATAAGACTGCTTAAAAAGAAAACCGAGTTACTGAGCATCACTCAGCCGCTCAATAAATTGTCTCAGTTCTTGATAGACCACCGGATGGATGCCATCATCTTCATCAAAGATGTCACAAACGATTTCCGGTATTTCATGGTCAACCAAAACTTCTGTATCCTGCAGAACACCCCTCACCACAAAATCATAGGAAAGAACGACTACGAGATATTCACTCCGGACGTAGCAGAGAAATACAGGAGGGACGATAAAATCGCCATTAATAGAAAAGGAGAATATACCTTTCAGGAAGAGATATGTGTTCCCGGTCAGAAAAAAGTCATTCTGCAAACCACCAAATCTTATGTGAGCACTTCCGAGGGCAACAAGCTTCTGGTATGTATCGGATACGACATAACAAAAGCCGTTGAGAAAGAAATAAAGTTGAAAAATGCCATTAAAGTGGAACAGGAGGCACATCAGATGATGAGAGCCATCTTCCACGAACTGCCTTCGGCCATTCTCATCAAAGACATAGAAGACGATTACCGCTTCTATATCATCAATAAGAAATTCGAGCAAATGTGCAATCTGCCCAAAGAGCTGTTGATAGGCAAAACCGACTATGAGGTATTCCCTAAAGATGAAGCCGACAAATACCGGAGAGATGACACGGAAGCCTCCAGGTACTCTGAAGATGCTCCACTGATTATCAACGAAATAGTAACCTCCCCCGACCGCGATGTGAGCACTCACTTGCAGACTGCCAAGTTTTCATTCTCATTCAAGGGAAAGAAATTGCTGGTATGTGTGGGAAATGATGTTACCTTGCAACACCAGATGATGGAGCAGTTAAAGAATGCATTGGACAAAGCCGAACAAGCCGACCGCCTGAAGGCACAATTCATATCCAACATGAGCCACGAGATAAGGACACCGCTGAATGCCATTGTGGGATTCTCACAACTCATAGCCGATGCCACAAGCAAAGAGGAGCAGGAGGAATACCAGCGCATTGTTATGCTGAACAATAACTTACTGCTGACGCTGATTGAAGATGTTCTGAATCTTTCCGTTCTGGACTCAGGCAAAATGACATTCAACAATACCGTGTTCAACTTATCCGAAATGTTCGGTGACCTTGCCATTCAGATGAAAGACAAAGTCAAGCTGCCCGGCAGGGAGTTCATCTACGAAGTCCCGCTTCAGGAAGTGCAGGTCAAGGCGGACAGGGAACGTCTTACCCAAATTGTAACCAACCTAATCACCAATGCCGCCAAGTTTACCCGGCAAGGATATATCAAAATGGGATATGCCCTCAAGGACAGCGGAGTGGAGATTTATGTGAAGGATACAGGCATGGGCATTGAAGAGAAGAATCTGACCGAGATATTCAAGCGGTTCAAGAAACTGAATTCCTTTATCCAGGGTACGGGTCTGGGATTGCCCATCTGTAAATCCATCACCGAGCAGATGGAAGGCAAAATATGGGTGGAATCCGAATACGGGAAAGGTTCCGTCTTCCACGTATGGTTGCCTTGTCTGGCCTAGCATCTCAGCCGGCCTCTGCACAGAATCAAAAAGAAAGAAGGCCCCCCCCCTTTAACTTATTTTTCCTGTCGGATTAATCGTTTTTCTCCGTATGATTAAGTACTTTTGTACGGAAGACCAGAACGTCCCACTACAGCAGAACGTACGTCCCATTGCAGCAGGACGTACATCCCACTACGGCAGGACATACGTCCCACTGTGGCAGAACGTAATAACCTGCCGCACAAAAAGCCTTAGCCGTAGGTAAGAAACGGCTTAATGTTCCCTTAAAACCCCATTAGACATGGCAACAAAATTTGATTTCAAAAAAAGTCCCGATGTAAACGGGACAGCAGACAAGACTACGTTATATCCCAAAATCGTGGTGGCAGGCACTAAAAACCTGGAAAACATTGCCGATGATATCGCCAAACGGTCCGGCTTCAAGGCAGGCACGGTCATTGGACTGTTCAGTGATTTGGAGAATCTGCTGACGGATTATCTGGCAGACGGATACAATGTGAAACTGGGAGAGATAGGAACCTTTTCGGCAACACTTACCAGCCGAAAGGTGACGGACAAGAAGGAGATACGCTCCGGCTCGGTGCACTTCGACAGTGTCAAGTTCAAGCCGGCACGCCACTTTGTCAAAGAGGTATGCAGAAAGGGCGAAATGGAACTGGAACGCGCAGACCCTGCATACGGCTTCAAGACATCTTCTCCCAAGCACACTCAGGAAGAGCGATTCGGCATGCTGATGGAATACCTGAAGGAATACACCTTCATCACCCGACAGGAATACTCCAATCTGACGGGAGTGCTGAAAACCAAGGCTGCCCATGAGCTGCGCCAATGGTTTATGGAAGACAAAATCAAGAGAAGCGGCAGAGTGCCACACGTCATTTATATGGCCGTGGACACTGAATAAGGAGGAATACCCTGTCTCTTATATCCTATGATAGATTTCATCGAAAGGAACCCTGCCCCGTTCTCCCCAAATGCCTTTGTTCCCATCCCGTATGCCGCAAGGTATAACCATATTGATGCCTGCCCCATGGGGCAGCTTCAATAGTTTCTTCATCCGCCTGCTGTCAAAACCTTCCAGCGGACAAGTGTCATAGCCTTCGTTTGCCATGGCAATCATAAAGGTTTGGGCAGCAAGGGCACAGGATTTATTTACCGTCACACGCATATCGCATTCCGAAACTTCCAGCATCATAGGGCGGAACAGGCTGATGGTTCTCGCCAATATCACCCTGAAAAACCCTAGAAGCCCGAAGAACCTTGCATAAATGAAAGGCATCAGTTTACCATAATACAGCTTCCTGTCCCTAATACGTTTTTCCTGACGCTCTTTCGGACTATTGCGCCTGATATTTCCTTCTTCAAAGTCAAGCACAAATTTAGCACGCTTTTTATACAAATCCTGACGAGTAACAAAAACAACAATTTCCGAAGCCGTAGAAGCAGCCGACTGCCCTAAACAAGCTTCTGAAACTTTCGCCATCAGTCCGGGATTCGTTATTTGATAAAATTCCCACAATTGCATATTGGAACTATTGGGAGCCAGCGTAGCCAGTTCAAGACAATGTTTCACCTTTTCCGGGTCTATCGGTTTATTTTTATCATACCTCCGCACAGACCGGCGGAAGTTCAATACCTCTTCTAAATTCATCTCCTAATCATTTTTTATATTTTACTTACTGAACCGACAAGATAAGTTTTAGGGGCGATGTCAACTATAACATCCCCCCCTACACTACTATATCTCAGCGGATATTAACATCCTACAGGTTGTTCTTATAGATATTCGCCATCACCTTCTGATATTGGTTCTCAATCTGCATATACGCCTGAAGATTCTTATAAATACTTTCCGTTTCCACAAAATATTCAATCAATGAAATTTGTCCTTCGGTCAATGCCTGCTTCAATAAATCCAGCGAACGGTACATCAAAGGGACATCATACGCATTCATGGCATCCTTCAACTGCTGCATCTCATTGAAAAGAGACATCAGGGAAGCCTCGACCCGGTCTTTAGCACTTTCTTGCATAAGCTGAGCGCTGATAGCCTGTGCCTTGGCTATCTTTACCTTTTTACGATTCTGAAACAAAGGCAAGGAGCCCCCTACCACAAAACCATTCATCGAAACCGCATCATCCGTGTTACGGCGAAAGCCGGCTTCCAGCTTCGGCAACCATCCTTGGCGGTCTACCGAAACCTGCTTCTCGGCGGCACGGGCAGTGGCGGCGGCGGCCTGCAAGTCAAGGTCTGACGCCATCACTTCATCCCTCATAACATTGTAATCATTGATTTCCTGTATGGCAGGATACGTGGTTTCAGCAAACTCCAAAGGCATGTTACCGTTCATGGCAAGCAGAGACTGCAAGGCAGTGCGGTGAGCTGCGCTGTTTTGGGCAACTTCCGTCTGCACGTTCATACGCTCCATCTTGATTTTGTTGACTTCCAGTATATTCGCATCACCGGTAGTCAGACGTTTTTCATAAAGTGCCTGTAATTCATCCGCATTTTTCATACGGATATCCATCAATGTCTTTTCCTGATTCAACAGAATAAGGTCCAGACAGAGATTCTTCGCATTCAGCAGAATATCCCGACGGGCAGCCTGTTGTTGCTTGTCCACCGCTTCGTTCTGCAAAGTAGCCTGCCGGTTGCGGGCAATATACTGAGTAGGAAAGTCAAAACCTTGCGAAGCAACGAACTCCGTACCGTGACCACCTTCGGCACCATTACTGTAAAAAGAGCTGTAGCTCACCGTAGGATCAGGCAAGTTGTTGTTTGTCCGGTTTTCCATCTTGGTCGCATCGGCGGCATGTTTCTGTGCCTTGAGCTCTTTATTGTTCTGCTCGATGCTTTTCAAAATGTGCTCAATACTCTGAGCCTGCATCAGCAAGGGAGAGCAGAGGGCTATTATAACTAAGATTCGTTTCATATTATTTCTATTATTTCTTCTTTCGGTTCATCAGTTCATAAACAATCGGAATAATGAAAGCGTTCAGGAAAGTCGATGTCAAAAGACCTCCAAGAATAACTTTCGCCATCGGGCTTTGTATTTCATTACCCGGCAAATCGCCACGGAATGCCAAAGGTATCAAAGCCAGCGCGGAAGACAACGCAGTCATCAGGATAGGGTTCAAACGGTCTAACGAACCGTGAAGAATGCTTTCTTTCAAATCCATACCTTCTTCGCGCAACATATTGTAATGACTTATCAACAACATACCATTACGGGTAGCAATGCCAAACAACGAGATAAAGCCGATAATAGCCGGAATGCTTATCTCACCCGTTGTTATCATCAATGCAAATACCCCACCAATCAACGCCAAAGGCAAATTCAACAAAATGACTCCACTTTGGGCTGCATTCTTAAACTGGGTATAAAGCAACAGGAAGATAACCACGATACTCATAAACGAAGTGAGCATCAGCGTACGGCTGGCCGCCTGCTCGCTTTCAAACTGACCGCCATATTCCACATGATATCCTTCGGGAAGCTTGATTTGCGCATCAATCCGTTCCTGTATATCATTCACCACGCTGCGCAAATCACGACCGCTGGTATTGGCCGAAATCACAATCTTACGCTTCACGTTCTCACGGCTGATGGTATTCGGTCCCATGGCAGAAACCACATCGGCTACATAGTTGACAGGGATTTTCTGACCGTCACCGGTATCAATCATCAGGTTGCGCACCTTCTCCATCTCATCACGCACCTCATCCTTGGTACGGACAATAAGATTAAACGCTTTGCCTTCTTCATATACCTGTGAAACGACTTCACCCGCCATGTTCACTGATACAAACTCGGCAAACTCCGGTAAAGAAATACCGAATTTGGCAAGCATCTCGCGTTTGGGAACAATCTTGAGCTGCGGACGTTCGATTTGTTGTTCCACATTCAAGTCGGCAATACCCTCCACACTGCTGATGGCATCCTTTATCTGATTACCGATGGCAAACATCTTGTTCAAATCATTACCAAACAGTTTGATGGCAATGTTGGCCTTGGTACCCGAAAGCATGGCATCGATACGGTGGCTGATAGGTTGGCCTATTTCGATATTCGCACCGGTAATGGTAGATAACTTGGCACGCACATCGGCTACCAGTTCCTGGCGGGAACGGTCTTTCAATTCAAACGGAGCCTCAATTTCACTCACGTTAACCCCTAATGCATGCTCATCCAGTTCGGCACGTCCCGTTTTACGGGCTACAGTCTGTATTTCGGGAATAGACATCAGCAACTCTTCTGCACGGTGTCCCATCTTGTCCGATTCTGCCAAAGAGATTCCCGGCAATGAACTGATATTAATGGTGAACGAACCTTCATTGAAAGATGGCAGGAAACTGCGTCCTAATGTAAAAAACATAACCAATGCCACCGCAAACAGTCCACCCGTAAAACCCAATACTGCGGATTTATGATTCAAGGACCATAACAAGGCATTGCGGTAATGCTTTTTCATCCATACGGCCACAAATGCCTCTTTGGGCAATCCTTTGCTTTTATTATTACCTAACAGATAGCTGCACAGTACCGGAGTCAGTGTCAAAGCCACTACCGTAGAAGCAAACAACGCCACAATAAAGGCAATGCCCAACGGAACCAGCATACGCCCTTCCATTCCTGTCAGGAAAAACAAAGGAACAAAGCTGACTACAATAATCAAGGTAGAGTTCAAGATAGGCATACGCACTTCCTTCGAAGCATTGAACACGACTTCAATCACGCTCTTACGTTCCCCTTCGGGCAACAAGCGATTCTCACGCAAGTGCTTCCATACATTTTCCACATCCACAATGGCATCATCCACCAACGAACCAATGGCAATGGCCATACCACCCAAACTCATGGTATTGATGGTGAGTCCCATATAGTGAAGAGTCAATATAGAAACAATCAATGACAACGGAAGGGTTACCAATGAAATAACCGTGGTACGTACATTGGCAAGGAACAGGAAGAGAACAATCACCACAAAAACAGCACCTTCATACAACGAATCCTTCACATTGCCGATAGAGCTTTCAATAAAACGGCTCTGACGGAAAATATCTGTAGAAACGTGTACATCAGCCGGAAGATTCTTCTGCAAATCCTTCAATGCGGTTTCCAACTGCTCTGTCAGTTCAATAGTCCCGGTCTTGGGTTGTTTGGTAACGGTCAGCAGTACGGCAGGTTTTCCTCTTTCCGAAGCAGTACCCAGTTTGGGTTCCTGCGAACCAATCTTCACATCGGCAATATCCTCCAATGTAACGGGCACCCCTTCCACCGTCTTGATGACGGAACGTGACAACTGAGCCACATCATGGCTGGAAAGCACCCCGCGAACAATATATTCGTTTCCATATTCATAAATCACTCCGCCATTGGCATTCTGATTCATGTTACGGGTAACGTTCATCACCTCTGCCAACGTAACATTGTAATGTTTCATGCGGGCAGGGTCAAGCAATACCTGATATTCCTTGATATCACCTCCCAGCACGGCAACCTGTGCCACACCTCCCGTAGAGAGCAGGCGCGGACGGATAGTCCAGTCTGCCAGTGTACGGAGATCGAGCATGGAAGTAGTATCCGAAGTCAGACCGATAATCAGCAACTCACCTAAAATAGAAGACTGAGGTCCCATGGTAGGTTTACCTACATTCTCGGGCAGCTCCTCGCTGACCAAGGACAATTTCTCACTGACAATCTGACGGGCCAGATAGATATCGGTATCCCATTCAAATTCCACCCACACAACGGAAAAGCCATTGGTGGAAGATGAACGCACCCGGCGCACATGGGTCGCACCGTTCACGGCAGTTTCTACAGGAAAGGTTACCAATTGTTCCACCTCTTCGGCGGCCATACCATTCGCTTCGGTCATAATCACTACAGTCGGTGCATTCAAATCGGGGAACACATCGACTTCCGTATGAAAAGCCGTGTAAGTACCGCCGATAAGCAGCAAAACCGACGCCACCAGAACCAATATACGGTTCTGAAGGGAAAAATGTATAATCTTATTTAGCATAGGACGGCTGATTAATGTTCATGACTATGAGCCGGAATCGCATTGCTGGCCGACGCTAATTTCACCTGATAAGCTCCCTTTGTTACCACACGGTCACCGGCTTTCAAACCGGTCAGAATCTGCACTTTCTTTCCGTTGCTCGCTCCCAAAGTTACCTCCTGTTTCTTATATCCTTCCTCATCCAGTTGCAGATAAACAAAGTACAAGCCTTGTTCTTCGGTCAGTGCCGTAACAGGCAAGGCCAGCACATCGGGCATTTCCGACGAGAGCAGATACACCTCCACATACGAACCGGGAATCACATCTCCCCGATTATCAAATTCGAAAGTTACAGGCACATAAAAAGAAGTACCACCGGATGCTTTACCATAAGAAAGCAAACGCCCTTTCAACTCACCCAGCTCATATACCTTATTATCGTATGGAGTCTTGAAGTTTGCCGACTGGATGCTATGCAGATAACCATAATATTTCTCGGAAACATCTGCACGAAGGAACAGACGACGGTTCTGAGTGATACTCACCAAAGGCTGGCCTACCGACACATAGTCACCTTCCTGCACCAGACAATTCTTGATATAACCACCTAAAGGAGCTGTGACGGACACACCTGTCTTGGTCTGGTTCTTTGAAATAGCCTCGTATGCCAATAATGCATTTTCATAACTCTCCTTAATGGCATTGAAATCTTTCTGCGATATTATCTGACTTTTTACCAACTTGGCAGCACGTTCATATTCTTTTTTGGCGGTTTCATATGCGATACGGGTACGTTTTACAGGGTCTCCGTCCGGCATATTCTCAGCAGAGATATTCAGAATGGGAGCCCCCTTGCTCACACTCATACCGTCCGTTACCGGATGGCGGAAAGAAACCACACCGGCTACATTGGCGACTACTACGCTTTCATCGCCTTGCGCTGCCTGCACCTGACCGCTGGTCGTTATCACCTGACGGAATGATTCAGGCCGGATTATTTCCGATTCTACCCCGGCTGCTTTCGCTTTTTCTGGAGCCAGAATTATCTCATCGGAATGTCCGGCTGCAGAAGCTTCCGCTTCATGATTATGCCCTTCGTGACCTTCATTCTCATGGTCGTGGTTTTCTTTTTCATGGTCATGCCCTTCGTGATCATGGTCATGCCCTTCGTGGTCGTGATTATGTGCTTCCTCCGTTCCATGATCGTGTCCTTCGTGATCATGACCCGATTTACTGTTGCAAGAGCCTAAGAGGAACAAGCCCAAGACTCCCATAAAGATAAGTTTCTTCATGATGATATTATTTGTTCTTACTTTTTTAATCTGATTACAAAATTAGGATAATAAAGATGCAACAAAGTTGCGGATAAAAAGGTCGTTTCTATCTGTTAAGCAAGAACATAGGGAGGAGCACGCAAACCCTTGACATGGGGCAGGCATGTAGAATGTAGTTTTTCTAAATAATAAGTATCAGGAATCGTATTGCGTTCGGTAAGTCGCAATGAAAGCAACAAAATATCCGGCACTGTGTAAAGCAACGAACAGAAGGAATAGTCCGGCGAAACGCTATTCTGCACCTTCTCGGGAGTAATAGTCTTGAATTTAGTCACACAACCGGCATTACACGTATGCTTGTCATGCGATACATCGTGATTATGCTGTTCCCCCGAACACTGACAGCCACAGACTGTAATATCATGTTGCAAACAAAGTATTTCACGGTGATGATGGTGCGGCAAGACAGATGCCGTTAACATAATGATGCTAACAAGTATCAAAAACCATGCTATATACCTTCTTTGTTTCATCGCCTGCAAAAATAACGGTTTATTGATTAAAATCCAAATAGAAAGAGAGTTATATCAAAAGAAAAAATATCCACCGTAGAGGATAGATTCCCAACTTCACTGTTTTCCGATTAAATTTGTGAAATTCCAAACCTACCCTCTACCGGCGGATACCAAAGAATATCTTACCAAATAGAAACCCGCTTCTCCGGTGCCAAATACATCGGATCGTTTTCGGTTATGTTGAATGCCTCATACCATGCACCGATTTGAGGAAGCGCTCCATTAACACGCCATCTGCCCAAAGAATGAGGATCGGATTTTGTCTGTAAACGGATCTGTTCATCACGTACATTACCCGCCCATACTCCGGCGTATGACAGGAAGAAGCGTTGTTCGGGTGTAAATCCGTCCACCACTCCCAAAGGAGCGTCTTTGGTTGCATTTTTAAATGCCTGGAAAGAGACCTGCAAACCTCCGTGGTCGGCAATATTCTCACCTAAAGTAAGAGAACCGTTCGCATATAATCCCGGCAATACCTGAATGCTGTCGAAGAAGTTCACCATTACCTGAGCTCGTTTATTGAAACGTTCCGCATCTTCCGGTGTCCACCAGTCTTTCAAATTACCATCTTTATCGAATTGACGTCCCTGATCATCAAATCCATGAGTCATTTCATGTCCGATAACCACACCGATAGCTCCGTAATTGAAAGCATCATCGGCATTCATATCAAAAAACGGATACTGAAGGATACCGGCGGGGAAACAAATTTCATTGGTAGTCGGATTGTAATAAGCATTCACAGTTTGCGGAGTCATTCCCCACTCGTCACGATCTACCGGCTTACCGGCCTTTGCCAATTCATAATCGAGTTCAAACTTAGTGGCACGTTTCACATTTGCCCAATAAGAGTCTTTTTCAACATCCAAAGCCGTATAATCTCTCCACTTATCGGGGTAGCCCACTTTCACATAGAAAGAATTCAACTTCTCGATGGCTTTGGCTTTAGTACTGTCGCCCATCCATTCCAAGTTTTGGATGCGTTCGCCCAACGCCGTCTGCAGGTTCTTGACCAGCTGCACCATACGTTCTTTGGCGGCAGCGGGGAAGTATTTTTCCACATACATCTGTCCTACCGCTTCACCCAACATGCCGTTCACTGTGCCCACCGCACGTTTCCAACGAGGTTGGTTTTCTTTTCTTCCCGATAAGGTTTTGCCATAAAAATCAAAGTTCTGTGCTACAAACTCATCACTCAAGTAACTCGCTGCCCGGTTGATTAACTTCCATTGCATATAAGCAACTTGCTTTTCTACAGGTATGGTATTGATTATCTTTTCCACTTCCTTGATGGGTTCCACCTGAGACACGCTCAGTTCCGTAACACCTTTTACTCCCACCCCACTGAGAAATGCATCCCAATCGATGCCCGGAACAGATTTCTTCAGTTCATCCAACGTCATCTTATGATAATTGGCAGCAGGATTACGCTGTTCCACAGCACTGAAAGAAGCTTTGGCTATGCGTGTTTCAATTTCAAGCACTGCCTCCATATTCTTCCGGGCAGCAGATTCATCAAAGCCCGCCAGCCGGAACATCTTTACAATATGTTCCTTATATTTATTACGAATATCTGTTGTAGCCTCATCGGTATCCAAATAATATTCCTTCTCACCCAAACTGATACCTCCCTGATATAATTGGAACAAATTACTCTTACTGTCCATGATATCGGCATCAACAAAGAAAGTGAAATAAGGACGTATGCCGATATGAGACAATTCAGCCATCAACGGAACGATCTCCGCCTTGTCTTTTACCGAAGCGATTCTCTCCAAATCTGCTTTGATAGGCTCTATTCCTTCTGTATTCAGTTTGGCACTGTCCATCGCCAAATTATAAATATCGGCAATCTTTTGAGCTACCGTGCCTTTCTCATTTTCCTGTCCGGCAATTTCCGCAATCAATCCTTTTAACTGCTCGCGATTGTTCTCTGCCAGCATATCGAATGAACCGAAGCGTGAATACTCGTCTGTCAACGGATGTTTTTTCATCCAACCGCCACAAGCATATTGAAAGAAATCCGCACCTCGGACCACAGTTGTATCCAAGTTGCCTAAATCTATTCCTGAAGCCATCACAGCCTCTTTCTTGCTTTCACAGCCGGCAGCTATCGTCAGCGCCAGTGCAGCCATAGGTAAATAATGTTTTGCTTTCATCTGAATCTATATATAAAATTATATTTGATTGTCAGCCCTGTGCTTCTTCCAGCTCTATGGAAACACTCTCCCATTCCTCTACCACAGCATCCAAATCTTTCTTCAACTGTTGGTGCTGCTCGTAAAGACTCATGTCCGATGCCCCTTCAGGAGTTGCCATCTTAGCTTCGACTTCGGCTATCTGCGCTTCCAGCTTTTCTATTTTCTGCTCGCAGTCTGCCACTTGTTTCTCCAATTTACGCAATTTTTTATTCAATTCTTTCTGAGCCTCGTATGAGAGTTTATTCTCACTTACCGGTTCTTCTTCTTTTTTCATCGCAGAAGCAGTAGGAGAAGAAGAAAGTTGCAGTTCATTCAGGTTCTCTATCTTCTTTTTCTGCAAGAAATCATAAATACCTCCGATATGTTCTTTCACCACACCGCCGCCAAACTCAAAAACTTTAGTCACCAACCCATCCAGAAACTCACGGTCATGGGATACTACCACTACCGTACCGTCAAACTCTTTAATCGCTTCCTTCAGTACATCTTTCGAACGCATATCAAGATGGTTGGTAGGCTCATCCAAAATAAGAAAGTTAACCGGTTCAAGCAGCAATTTAATCATAGCCAATCGGCTACGCTCTCCTCCCGAAAGTACTTTTACTTTCTTGTCCGATGCTTCGCCTCCAAACATAAAGGCTCCCAATATATCTCTGATTTTTAAACGGATATCTCCTTTAGCCACATAATCAATTGTGTCAAACACTGTCAGATTCTCATCCAGCAGCTGGGCCTGATTTTGAGCAAAATATCCGATTTGTACATTGTGTCCGATGGTCAGCTTGCCTTCGTATGGAATCTCGTCCATAATACATTTTACCAACGTAGACTTACCTTCACCGTTCTTTCCCACAAATGCAACCTTCTCACCACGATTAATGGTCAGAGTCACATCATGAAACACAACATGATTGCCATAGGCTTTCTTCACTCCTTCACAAATCACAGGATAATTACCCGAACGCATGGCGGGCGGGAACTTCAGACGCAATGCAGAATTATCTTCATCGTCAATCTCAATAGGAACAATTTTTTCTAATTGCTTGATGCGGCTTTGCACCTGTACAGCTTTAGTAGCTTTATAGCGGAACCGTTCTATAAAATCTTCCGTATCCTGAATCTGTTTCTGCTGATTCTCGTATGCACGAAGTTGTTGTTCCCGACGTTCTTTGCGCAACACCACAAACTCATCATATGCCACCTTATAATCATAAATGTGTCCACAGGATATCTCAATGGTACGATTAGTCACATTATTAATAAAGGCGCGGTCATGGCTGACCAATACCACAGCTCCGGCACTCACCTTCAAGAAGTTTTCCAACCATTGGATACTTTCAATGTCCAAATGATTAGTAGGCTCGTCAAGAAGCAATACATCCGGGCGGCGCAAGAGCAACTTAGCCAACTCGATGCGCATACGCCAACCACCGCTAAACTCGGAAGTAGGGCGGGTAAAGTCTTCACGGCAAAAACCCAATCCTATCAACGTGCGCTCTATCTCAGCCTTATAGTTAGTACCTCCCATCATCAGGAAGCGTTCATTGTCGTGAGTAAACTTCTCAATCAAATTATGATATCCCTCCGAATCATAATCCGTGCGGTCGGCTAATTCTTGATTCATTTTTTCAAGGCTTTCCTGCATCTCGAAAATATGTTCAAATGCCATCTCAGCTTCTTCCATCACTGTATGCTTATCACTCAGTATCATTACCTGAGGCAGATAGCCTATACTTACCTCTTTTGGAACAGAAACCATACCTGAAGTGGGGGCTTGCAGACCGGCCAAAATCTTCAACATGGTAGATTTGCCTGCACCGTTTTTTCCAACCAGCGCAATGCGGTCTCTTTTATTGATTACGTATGATACATCCTCAAACAGGGGTGTAACTCCAAATTCTACCTTTAAATTATCTACTGAAACCATTCGTTTTTATCCTTTTGCAAAAGTGGTAACAAAGATACGGTTTTATATGCAAAAAAGATAAAAAAAAACAGATAAATAGCTTCTCGGATTTAACAAATAGAGCAAATCTCTTAAAACGTGTTAGAAAACATACTTTTTTACTTGTTTTATTTGCATATTTCGCTAAAGTCCGTACCTTTGCAATGTGTTTTTCATAGTATTAGATTTAAGGTTAACAAAGGTTGGAGCAAGGCGTTGCTCCTTTTTTATTTTATACCCCCTTCCCCATATAATCTTCATTACTTAGAAAGAACAAGACTTCCCTATTACAATGAAAGGAATTATAACATTTTCTGATTATTTAGAACCCGGCTTGTTAATAAATCCGACAACGTAATAAACCGTGTTATAATACGCACTGATTTGACTCTAAAACTTGTATTTTCAATAAATGTCCGTATATTTGCAACGTGTTTTTCATAGTATTAGATTTAAGGTTAACAAAAAGATTGGCTGTCTGGGAAGATAGCCTTTTTTTATGTCCACATACGACCTATATCCAATCTTCTTCTTTGGATATTCATATAAAAAAAGCGCAACCGATAAAATTGCGCTTTTTCTTATTATGGATATCCGACTAATTACTCTTCGGTATAGCGTTCGATGGTTTGTTCACGGTCGGGACCTACAGAAATAATCTTGATAGGAGTCTCCAACTGATCTTCCAGGAAGCTGATATAAGCATTAAATTCTTCGGGAAATTCATCCTCACTGGTCATTTTGGTCATGTCTGTCTTCCATCCCGGCAGTTCGGCATAAACAGGCTCTACTCCATCTGTAATATCATACGGGAAATAATCTATCTCCTCGCCGTTTACCTTATAAGCTACACACGCCTTGATGGTATCAAAATCATCAAGCACATCACTCTTCATCATAATCAGTTGAGTTACACCGTTCACCATGATAGAATACTTCAAGGCTACCAGATCAATCCATCCGCAACGACGTTCACGCCCCGTCACAGCACCATACTCATGACCCAAGTCACGAATCTTCTTGCCTGTCTCGTCAAACAATTCAGTCGGGAAAGGACCTGCACCGACACGCGTGCAATAAGCTTTCATGATACCGTAAACATTACCGATTTTATTCGGACCGATACCCAAACCGGTACAAGCACCTGCGCAAATGGTATTTGAAGAAGTAACAAAAGGATAAGAACCGAAATCAACATCCAACATAGTGCCTTGCGCACCTTCACACAAGACCGTCTTACCGTCTTTCAACAAGTTATTGATTTCGTGTTCACTATCTACCAAATGGAATTGTTTCAGGTATTCGATTCCTTCCAACCATTGTTTTTCCAATTCCGTTATATCATATTCATAGTTCAGACTCTTCAAGATTTGTTCGTGACGAGCCTTTGCCTTTGCATATTTTTCTTCAAAATTATGGAGGATATCTCCCACACGTATACCGTTACGGCTAACTTTATCAGTATAAGTCGGACCAATACCTTTACCGGTAGTACCCACTTTTGCATCACCTTTAGCAGCTTCGTATGCAGCATCCAGAATACGATGGGTCGGTAAAATCAGATGTGCTTTCTTCGAAATGTGCAAACGTTCCTTCAATGGATGACCACTGGCTTCGAGAGCTTCCGCTTCTGCTTTGAACAACGATGGGTCAAGTACCACACCATTACCGATTATATTTACCTTATCACCTTGAAAAATTCCCGAAGGAATAGAACGGAGTACATATTTTTGACCTTCGAATTCCAAAGTGTGACCGGCATTAGGTCCTCCCTGAAAACGAGCTACTACATCATAACGGGGAGTCAATACATCGACAACCTTACCTTTGCCTTCATCACCCCATTGCAAACCTAACAAGACATCTACTTTCATGTTTCTTCGTTTTATTGTTACTTATTTTTTTTCTTTTTGCGTTTTGCCCAAGTACATTTGCTGCATACACCATATATATATAAGGAGTAATTGGAAGCCGTAAACTTTTTCAGCTTCGTACTGGCAATAGCCTGCTTCAGACTTTCATTCTGAAACTCTGTAACTTTGCCACATTCCGTACATATCATGTGATGATGGGTTTCATTATTGTACGCACGCTCGTACTGGGAAGAGTTACCAAACTGATGTTTTATGACCAGCTTTGCATCAATAAACAAAACAATAGTATTATAAAGAGTGGCACGGCTGACGCGAAACTTGCCATCAGTTGCCATATAATTATAGAGCGTATCAATGTCAAAGTGCCCTTTGATGGAATAGATAGTATCGAGTATAGCATACCTTTCGGGCGTCTTTCGATGCCCGTTCTTCTGCAGGTACTCAGTTAAAACCTGTTTTACAGTATCTTTCACATTTTCTTCCATCGCAGATTTCAGTTCAGCCGTCAAAGTTAAACCTTTTTGTGATAACATGAAAGTTTAATGCCAATATTCTGCCTCTAATTTTATTTCAGAGGCCAAAACTGCCACTCCGGGCTTGTCTGATTTGACGATAGGGGCAAGCAATCTGTTTATCTTCTTGCTATTCTCCCGGCTTTGGACAGCAAACTTACGCAAAGCTGTAGCCGCTGCTTTTTGCGGCAGTAGCTCTTCACTCTGCAAGCTTGTCAATGCCTGATCAAGAAATTCGGCTTCCGCACGTTCATTCAGTTGATTGCCTTTCATCAATAGTCTTGCCATCAGCATAAAACCGCATAACTGAAAATATTCGCGGTCGTCAGCCATCCATTCAAATGCTTTTTCCGAAGCATATGGCAGTTCTTGAAACAGTGTCATACAAGTGAGTTCTGCAATTTCGGGATAACGCATATCTTCTACCCAAATATCTGCAATTTCGGGATAAAAGGTTTCCACAGGCTGCAACATGCCGGCCAGTATTTTACATTCGCGTATGTTTTCTTTCCACAATGCCTGAGCCACATCATGGTTCTTCTCATAACGGGCAGCTATTTCTTTCAGGCGCGGGAGTTCAATACCAAAATTCAATTTATAATCCAGTCCTTTTTCACGCATACTTTGAGAAACAACTCCATTCATAAACAAACGAAATTGTCCCTTGATATCTTTTATTATTTCATGTACATCCATAGTTTTCCTTTTTTATTCATT
The DNA here is from genome assembly GCF_000382445.1 of Phocaeicola massiliensis B84634 = Timone 84634 = DSM 17679 = JCM 13223. Taxonomy (GTDB): domain Bacteria; phylum Bacteroidota; class Bacteroidia; order Bacteroidales; family Bacteroidaceae; genus Phocaeicola; species Phocaeicola massiliensis. The sequence goes on from NZ_KB905472.1 coordinate 2,546,722, forward strand.
TAGATAAGGTAGATTTGAATACTCTCGGCTATATCGCAACATTTGCTCGGCATAACCCTCTTGATAAGAAACCTTCACATCGATTATACGACCTTTTTCATCGGTCACGGCCTCGTATACAGGATTGATAAATCCTTTGTATGGAGCCAAATGCAACTTTTCATAGCGCGACAGGACTTCTGCATGCAGTTGCGGGTCAACCTTCACGGCATATTTCTCTACCAGTTGACGGGCTGCCTCATAATCTCCTTCGCTCTTGATACGTTGTATTTCGGCTAACAGAGTACCGAACAGATCACGCAGTTTTTTATAATCATTGATTTTCACATAAGTTTTCTCCTCTTTCTTCACCAGTTCAACAACTTTTTCGGAGGCTCCTTTTTCATAAGCCCACTTAGCTATCAACTGACGATTGCGCATGTGTGCCTCCTCCACCGAATGACCATACTCAATGCGGACAAGCTGAGTCATCAATCCATTCATCATATATATATAATACTCAGCCTTAAATGCATCTTCATTCGGAGTCAGACCAAGTTCTATCATCTTTTGATCGGGCAAATAATAAAGGCCGAACAAGTCGGCACGCGCTTCTTCGATGGTAGAACCATATGCTTTCAAAGCATCTTGATCTATGCCGGGCAACAATTGTCCCGAACCATGCCCCAAACATTCATGCAAATCGGTATGAAGGTCACCCGTCAAATCCGCGTACTTGTCTATCCATTCTTTTTCTTCCGCACCATATACAAACTCATCCATAAAACCGTTACCATGAGCAGCCTTATTATAAGCATCTGTCAAATTGCCAATAGTTACGGATTTCGATCCGTGAACACTACGAATCCAATTCGAGTTAGGCAGATTGATGCCGATAGCTGTTGCCGGATATAAATCACCTCCCAGCATTGCTGCCGTTATGACTTTTGCAGATACGCCTTTCACTTTCTTCTTTTTAAAAGACGGATTTACCGGTGAGTGATCTTCAAACCATTGCGCATTGGCACTGATTGTCTCCGTACGTTTGGTTGCTTCCAAATCCTTAAAATTGACAATGGATTCCCAACTTGCTTTCATCCCCAACGGGTCACCATAGCTTTCTATAAACCCATTGACAAAATCAACACGGGAATCCAAATCCTTTACCCAAAGGATAGAATATTCATCAAACGTATGTAAATCTCCCTCCTTATAAAAACGGATAAGCTTTTCAATCACAGCCCTCTGCACTTCATTTTCTGCCACTTCGAAAGCCTTCTCCAACCAACAAATTATTTTATCGATGGCCGCCCCATACAATCCGCCTGATTTCCATACTTTCTCCTGCACTTGTCCGTTTTCTTTTACCAAACGACTATTCATTCCAAACATGACAGGCTGGTCATCAGCCGGATTTTTCAGAGCATTGTAAAACTCTTCCGCTTCTTGCTGGGTTACCCCATCATAATAATTCGCAGCCGAAGTCAATACCAGATCTTCCCCGTCAGCCTGATTTACGCGTTTAGACATAACCTTAGGATCAAAGATAACCGGAAAGATTCTATCACAAAGCGTATCTACCGTCTCGCCATCCGCCAAAGGCAATTTAGCAGCATCGACATTTTTCAATGCCGTTCTGAAAAATTCGGGAGTAAACGCCGGAACAAACTTGTCTGAGGCATAATGATGATGAATGCCATTTGAAAACCATACCCGTTTCAAATAAATCTCCAGATTGACAAAATCTGCATCCGCACGGTTTCCCTGATAATCCGTATATACTGTTTCAAGCATCCTACGGATAACCAAATTATATTTTCCATTTTGGTCAAACAAAATATCACGACCTTCCAAAGCTGCCTGTGATAAATAATAAACCAATTCTTTTTGCTCCAACGACAGGTCCTCAAAACCATGTACTACATAACGAAGCAATTGCAAATCCGCAAACTGCTCTACTGTGTAATCAAACGTTTTCTCTTCTTTTATTTCTTTCTCCATACTACTTGCAACTTGCTAACATAATCTCTCTTACCAATATCATAAATAAGTGTTTTCCCAATAGCGCCATGTCAGTTTCATGTTGAAACAAAAAAAGGAAAACTATTGTTTTCCTTTTTTACTAAATCATATTTGATACTAATATTTTATTTTTCCATATTTCTCTTACGGAAACCATTAGGAGTTTCTCCTACATTTTTATAAAATGCTGCATAGAAAGACTGACGATTAGCAAAACCTACCATCGAACTAATTTCTTCTACATTCTTATCTGCATAACGTTTATCAACCAACAGATGCTTAGCATCCTTGATACGATACTCATTCAAAAGACAAGAATAATTTTTACCGAAACGAGAATTTACAACAGCAGACAAATAACGAGTGTTTGTCTTCAACTCTCTCGCTAAATCTTTAGCAGAATAATTGGGATCCTTATATTTCTTCTGAACCACGATGATATTCAAAATTTTATCATACAGTTCATCAGCAAGTTCTGCTCTGATCAATGATCTATAAGCAGCCTTTTTGTCTTTTTTCTCTCGCAGGTTATAAGGTCTTTTCTTAGGAGCCTCTTCCTGAACTTCTACTTGTTTTTCTGCGTCGCTCATCACTTAGTTTTTTTGTTTGGTTAGTTAATAAGATTATAATGATTAAATTTTGTACAAATGTGGGGATTCTTTTTGGCTTATGCAAATTTTTTTGCTAAATTCTATTCTTAATTAATCACAACACAGCATTCAAATTTCTTCAAAAAACTTTATTAAGACTTGAGATATCAGACAAAAAACTATCAAATGAAGCAGTGTCATCCTGAATCAGTTATCTACAAAAAGTCCTCTCTCAAATTAATTACCAATATAGAGAGCATCACATCTTAAAGATTTTACTACCTTTGCTCTCCATTATCTTTTAAAATAATAAACAGAATATGCTCCATATCCTCAAAACATACTTCGGATACGATACGTTTCGTCCTTTGCAACAAAACATTATCCAAAACATACTGGATAAAAAAGACACCTTGGTTCTTATGCCCACCGGAGGTGGAAAATCAATTTGTTATCAACTTCCTGCTCTGATGATGGACGGAACGACCATTGTCGTATCTCCGCTTATTTCATTAATGAAAGACCAGGTAGAAAGTTTGAGAGCCAATGGTATTGCGGCTCGTGCAATGAACAGCACAAATGACGAAACGGAGAATTTCAACCTACGCCGGGAATGTATGCAAGGGAAAATCAAATTACTTTATATTTCCCCCGAACGATTACTAATGGAAATGAACTTCTTATTAAAAGATATCCACATTTCATTGGTTGCCATAGATGAAGCTCATTGTATCTCACAATGGGGACATGATTTCCGACCAGAATACACTCAACTCAAGACAATCAGAGAACAATTCCCTAACGTTCCAATCGTAGCTTTAACTGCCACAGCCGATAAAATAACCCGTCAAGATATTATCAAACAATTATCTTTACGTAATCCTAAAATATTTATTTCATCCTTCGACCGTCCTAATCTGAGTTTGGAAGTAAAAAGAGGATACCAGCAAAAAGACAAGACACGCACCATACTTGAATTTATAGCACGCCATAAAAATGAATGTGGAATTATTTATTGCATGAGCCGAAGCAAAACGGAAAACGTGGCAGAAATGCTAAGAAAACATGGAATACGCGTAGCTGTTTATCACGCCGGACTGAGTGCGACTGCACGCGATGAAGCCCAAAATGACTTTATTAATGACCGCGTACAAGTAGTATGTGCCACCATTGCCTTTGGTATGGGCATAGACAAATCAAATGTTCGCTGGGTCATCCACTACAACCTCCCCAAAAGCATTGAAAGCTTTTATCAGGAAATCGGTCGTGCAGGACGGGACGGAATGGAAAGCGATACATTACTTTTTTATTCTTTAAGTGATTTGATTCTGCTATCAAAGTTTGCTACCGAAAGCAATCAACAGGAAATAAATTTAGAGAAACTCCACCGTATGCAACAATATGCAGAAGCGGATATTTGCCGTCGGCGTATTCTTCTTAACTATTTCGGAGAAACGATGGATCATGATTGTGGTAATTGTGATGTATGCCGTAATCCCCCGGAAAGGTTTGACGGTACTATCATCGTCCAAAAAGCATTGAGCGCTATCGCACGCACCAATCAACAAATCGGTACACACATGCTGGTGGACATCCTAAAGGGAGCTGCCGGACAAGAATTGATAGAAAAAGGATACGACAAGCTGAAGACTTATGCTGCCGGACGAGATATCCCTGCCCGTGACTGGCAGGATTATTTGCTGCAAATGCTTAACTTGGGTTATTTTGAAATTGCATATAATGAAAACAACCATCTGAAAATAACAGAAAGCGGGCATAAAGTCCTATTCGGAAAAGAACCGGCGATGCTGGTTGTCATAAAACGGGAAGAATTCACTCCGAAAGAACGTCGCAGGAAAAAGGCTCAAGAACCGGAAGCCCTCTTCTCTACGCCAACAACCTTCGGTGAAGAAAATAAGGATCTATTTGAAGAACTTCGTCTATTAAGAAAGAGATTGGCAGACCAACAAGCCATCCCTGCCTATATTGTATTATCTGATAAAACCTTACATCTGATAGCAACACAGCAACCTACCAGTATTGAGGCTTTTGGAGAAATCAGTGGTATCGGAGAATACAAAAAAGATAAATATGGAAAAGAATTTGTCGAACTGATCAAAAAGAAGATTGGGAAATAAAGAATTAAAGACCAGATATTATTTACTGGCCTTTAATTTATCTTGCAGTTCTGGACGGGGAACGCCTAATTCTATTGCTTTTTCAAAAGCAACATAAGCTTCCCTTTTTTTCTTCTGGCTCAGATATATTTCACCACACATGACGTATATTTCCGCATCTTTAGGAGATAACTTGGCGGCCGATTCCAAATCCAGTAATGCCAAGTCGGGAGTGTTCATTTCTATCTCTAAATTGGCACGTGCTTTCAATAAAGAAGCATCATTAGGATAATCCGTTATCATACGATTAAATTCTTCCAATGCTTCCCGAAACTTTAACTCTTTCTGATTCAGCAGAGCCATTCCCAAACGCCCCATCTTGTTTTTAGGCTCTTCTTGCAACAAAGTATTATAATCTATTCGGGCTTCTTTATAGTCCCGACGCTGCATATAAATGTAAGCGCGATATAGTAAAGCTTCCTGATTTTTTCTATCAATATCTATCACATTGCAATAATCGAGATATGCTTTCTCATAAAGGTTTTTCTCTAAATACAGAGCAGCCCTATTCAATAAAATAGTAACGGAATAAGGAGCTAAATTAAGTCCTAAAGTATAGGATTCTATCGCTTTATCGATTTTCCCCAACCGATGTTGCACTGTCCCCAAATTTGAAAACAGCATAGAATTGCGCATATTTGCCGGTTCCAGCTTTAATGCCTCTTCAAACAGTTTTTCCGAAAGTTCCAAACTATCTCGCTCCGCCGCCTCCACAGCACGAGCTGCCAATTGATCATACGTCTGTGCCTGCATATAAATGCAAACACAAAAGAAAAGAAAATAACACAGTATTCGTTTCATCTATAATAGATTTTGTTGCAAAAGTACGGCAATCTGCGAAATGATTCCTTTAGTTAAATAAAAAAAAGTATAAGGTTCGTTTTTTTCCACCGCAACCTTATACTTTTGTATTCTGTTTCACCTATTTTCATGCCTGCAAAATTGTTATTTCATTAATATGAAACTGTTGTTTCAACAGCATGAAAAACTTATCTCATCAGCATAAAACCGGATTACGCCTGCTTGATATAGTCCACAATCCAAGCACCAACTTCTTTTGTTCCGTATTTAGCACCTCCTTCTACCTGAATTTCGGGTGTCCGCACATTTGCATCCAAAGAAGCATCTACCGCCCGGCGAATTAATGCACCTTCTTCTTTGCAATTGAAATACTCAAACAACATCGCTACTGATAAAATTTGAGCCAGCGGGTTAGCAATATTCAAGCCTTTAGCCTGAGGCCATGAACCATGAATCGGCTCAAAAACAGGAGTACTCTCACCGGTTGAAGCAGAAGGCAGCAATCCCATGGAACCGCTAATAACAGAGCCTTCATCAGTAAGAATATCACCGAAAGTATTTTCTGTTACCATCACATCAAAGAAACATGGGTCCTGAATCATTTTCATTGCCGCATTGTCTACAAACATATAGTCCGTAGTTACTTCCGGATATTGAGGAGCCATTTCCTGTGCTATTTGTCTCCATAAGCGGGAAGAAGCCAATACATTTGCCTTATCGACTACTGTCAAATGCTTGCGGCGCTTCATGGCATATTCGAATCCGACTTTCAGAATACGTTCTATCTCGGGACGAGTATACATATTTGTATCGTATGCCTTATCATTGTCCTGATATTTCTCTCCGAAATACATTCCACCGGTCAACTCACGGATACAGATAAAATCTGCATTTTCTACCAGCTCTGCACGCAATGGCGATTTATGAACCAAACATTTAAAGGTTTGTACCGGACGGATGTTAGCAAACAATCCCAATTTCTTCCGCATAGCCAACAACCCTTGCTCCGGGCGTACCTTTGCCGTTGGGTTATTATCAAACTTAGGGTCACCTACAGCCGAGAACAATACGGCATCCGCATCCTTGCAAATTTCATAAGTCGCTTCGGGAAACGGATCGCCCACCTTGTCTATCGCATCTGCACCACAGATCGCATATTTATAACTTACCTTGTGTCCGAACTTCTCACAAACGGCATTCATCACATCAACGCCTTGTACTGAAATCTCCGGTCCGATACCGTCACCGGCTAATACTGCAATTTTAAAATCCATCTTTTCTTTTATTTATTTACTTCATTTTTATCTGTTTCTCCTCCGACAATTCCTTAATCGATGTTTTCATACTCACTCTCTATGATATTCAACATCTTCAGGGTAGCTTTAATTGCAGCTTCCGTCTGGTCTGCATCCAACCCTCTGGTACGGAAGACTTTATCTTCAAAGCTCCAGGTTATCACAGTCTGCACAAAAGCATCGGTACGTCCACCGGGAGGAATAGTTACCGCATAATTAGTCAGCATCGGAAACTTACGTCCCAATGTCACTTTATATATTTTTCGCAATGCACGTACAAAGGCATCGTATTGACCGTCACCATTGGAATTTTCCTCGAATTCCTTTCCATTGATTTCCATCCGTACAGTAGCCATCGGCTTCAAACCATGAGCAAGTGTCACAATGTAACTCTTCAGCTTCACCTTTTCACTTACCACACCATGTTTCAATACATCGGAAACAATATAAGGCAAGTCTTCCTGAGTGACCAATTCTTTCTTATCACCCAACTCGATGATGCGTTCCGTCACTTTGCGCATAGAGTCTTCATCGAGTTCTAGTCCAAGATCCTCTAAGTTTTTACGAATATTCGCCTTACCGCTTGTTTTACCCAATGCATATTCACGTTTGCGGCCAAATCGTTCCGGCAACAGGTCATTGCAATAAAGATTATTCTTGTTGTCTCCATCGGCATGAACTCCTGCTACCTGAGTAAATACATTTTCGCCCACAATCGGCTTATTGGCCGGAATTACAATGCCCGAATAAGACTCGACCACACGACTTACATCATTCAATCGGCTTTCGTCAATGTTCGTCAGCGCACTAAAATGGTCTTTTAGAATAGCCTGAACACTAGCAAGTGGTGCATTACCGGCTCGTTCTCCCAATCCATTGATGGTGGTATGAAGTCCTTTCACTCCGCTGAGTACAGCAGCCAGCACATTGCTCACGGCAAGGTCATAGTCATTGTGTGCATGGAAATCGAAATGCATATCGGGATAATGTTTTTTCATTTTCCGCATATACTCGATAACCTGCAAAGGGTTTAAAATTCCCAAAGTATCAGGCAACATATAGCGTTTGATGCTAGTGGCTTTCAGACCGTCCATCAATTGGAATACATATTCGGGAGAATCCTTCATACCATTACTCCAATCTTCCAAATAAACATTAACGGCAATATCCAATTCATCGGCATAATGCACTACATTAATTATATCTTCGATATGTTCTTCCGGCGTTTTTTTCAGTTGGTGAGTACAATGTTTCAACGAGCCTTTGCAAAGCAAGTTTATTACCCGGCAACCGGTACTTTGTATCCAATCCACTGAAGTGTGCCCATCCACAAAGCCGAGCACTTCTACCTTATGAAGCAGGTTGCGCCGTGCGGCCCAGTCGCATATCATTTTCACAGCTTCAAACTCACCATCCGATACACGGGCCGAGGCAACCTCCACCCGGTCTACCTTTAAATCTTCCAACAGCAAACGGGCAATCATCAATTTTTCATGGGGTACGAATGACACTCCGCTGGTCTGCTCACCATCACGAAGGGTTGTATCCATGATTTCTATTTTGACGCGTTCTCCCATGCTTCTATTTTATCTTTATTGGTCAGCAAAAAGTCGATATCATCCAAACCATTCATCAGGCAATGCTTTTTATAGCCGTTAATCTCGAAAGATTCACTCTTTCCTGTTGCTTTGTTGGTTATTGTCTGTTCGGGCAAGTTTACCTCTACTTCTGTTTTCGGGTCCGCGTAGATAGAGTCGAACAGTTCTTTCAAAAAACCTTCACTTACCACTACCGGCAAAACAAAGTTATTCAGCTCGTTATTCTTATGGATATCAGCAAAGAAGCTAGAAACGACCACACGAAAGCCATATCCCGCAATTGCCCATGCAGCATGTTCACGGCTAGATCCCGAACCAAAATTTTTTCCGGTCACAAGGATTTCCCCCCCATAAATGGGGTTATTCAATACGAAATCTTTATTTAAAGAACCGTCAGGATTATAACGCCAATCACGGAATAAATTATCACCAAAGAATTTCTCTTCGCGTGTGGTTGCCTTTAAAAAACGGGCAGGGATGATTTGGTCTGTATCCACATTTTCCAGAGGAAGAGGGACACAAGTACTTGTTATTATATTGAATTTCTGTTTCATATTCACTCTTTTTTTTTAGACTTGTATTCTTTATACCAATTAAAAACCGAAACTGTCAGAAGTATATAGATTGCCAATTCGCGAAACACATTCCCTTCCGGAAAAAAGAGAGCGACAATGCATAATAGCCAACCAATGCCATAGCACATTCTTATAATAGCTCCTAAAGTTTTCATCTGTTTATGACAATATTTTTTTGTCCTGACAAAAGGACTCATTTACATTAATTCTCTCGGATCGGTAATAACTCCGGTTACTGCTGCTGCTGCTGCTACCAACGGACTGGCGAGCAGAGTGCGTGCCCCCGGTCCCTGACGCCCCTCAAAATTACGATTACTAGTCGACACAGAATATTTACCGGCAGGAATCTTATCATCATTCATAGCCAAACAAGCAGAACAACCCGGCTGACGAATAGCGAACCCGGCTTCTTCCAACACTTTATCCAATCCTTCCTCTCGAATCTGCGCATCTACCATCCACGAACCCGGAACCAGCCAAGCAATCACGTTGTCTGCCTTCTTCTTTCCTTTCACTATGGAAGCAAAAGCACGGAAATCCTCTATACGACCATTGGTACAAGCTCCTAAGAATACATAATCAATTTTCTTACCCAATAATGATTCTCCGGGTTGGAATCCCATATAGTCCAATGATTTTTTATAAGAAGCGCTATGATTATCAGCAGGAATATGCTCAGTTATTCCCATACCCATACCCGGATTAGTACCATAAGTAATCATAGGTTGGATATCAGCAGCGTCAAATCTTACCTCTTTATCAAATACGGCATTTTCATCACTCTTCAAGGTCTTCCAATAAGCCATGGCTCTGTCCCACTCTACACCTTTTGGAGCATATTCTCTACCTTTGATATATTCAAAAGTCACTTCATCAGGAGCAACCATACCCCCACGGGCCCCCATCTCAATACTTAAATTACATAAAGTCAAACGTCCTTCCATGGTCAAATTACGAACTGCAGAACCGGCATATTCCACAAAGTATCCGGTAGCGCCACTGGTTGTCATCTTCGACATCATATAAAGAGCAACATCTTTGGCAGTTACTCCTCTGCCCAATTCTCCATCTACAGTAATACGCATCGTTTTAGGACGAGACTGAAGAATACATTGCGAAGCCAAAACCATTTCAACCTCGCTTGTGCCTATCCCAAAAGCAACAGCTCCCATTGCTCCGTGAGTAGAAGTATGCGAATCACCACAAACAATAGTCATACCCGGCAAAGTTAATCCCCTCTCAGGACCTACGACATGAATAATACCATTTCTCTTATCCATCATCCCGAAATGTGCCAAGCCAAAATCAGCAGCATTCTTGGCCAATGTATCTACCTGAGTCTTAGAAACAGGATCTTCAATTGGTTTATCCTGATCATGAGTCGGGGTATTATGATCCGGCATACAATAAATATGGTCAGGACGAAATACTTTTATTCCACGTGCACGCAATCCTGAAAAAGCCTGCGGACTAGTTACCTCATGACAATAAAGTCTGTCAATATAAAGCTGAGTGGGCCCATCCTCCACTTTCTGTACTACATGGGCATCCCAAATCTTATCAAATAATGTGTTAGCCATTTTTGTATTTACGTATTATTATCTTTTAAACTTATTGATACAATCGATATATGCTTCTACTGATGCAGCAATGATGTCTGTATTCGCTCCAAAGCCGTAATACATCTGTCCGTCATATTCTACCTGCATGTGTACTTTACCCATATCATCACTACCTTTACTGATAGCCTGAATAGTAAATTCTTTCAATACCATGTGGCGGTCAATAATCTTTTTCAATGCAGTAATAGCGGCATCTACAGGACCATTACCACTGGCAGCAGCTTCAAAATGCTCGCCTGCTATATTCAGCCCAAGACTGGCAACGGAACGAACACCAACGCCACTCGTCACTTGCAGATAATCTAATTTAATATGATTATTGACACTTCTGTCGGCTCCTGCCAATACAAGAATGTCATCATCGGTGATATCTTTCTTCTTATCGGCTAGCTTCAAGAAATCTTCATATACATTATCCAATTTATCCTGTTCCAATTCCACACCTAAAACATGAAGACGATGTTTCAATGCCGCACGTCCACTACGAGCTGTCAGCACGATAGCATTATCATCAATACCCACATCCTTGGGATCAATGATTTCATAAGTCTGTACATTCTTCAACACACCATCCTGATGGATACCTGACGAATGTGCAAAAGCATTACGACCTACAATAGCTTTATTAGGCTGAACCGGCATATTCATAAGACTAGATACCATACGGCTCGTCGGATAAATTTTTTGAGTATTAATATTAGTTTGAATATGAATGTCATTATGGCATTTAATAATCATTGCCACTTCTTCCAAAGAAGTATTGCCGGCACGCTCACCAATACCATTGATTGTCACTTCTACTTGACGCGCTCCGTTCAAGACTCCATTAATAGTATTAGCTGTCGCCATACCCAAGTCATTATGGCAATGAGTAGAAATAATTGCTTTATCAATACCATCCACATGATCTACCAAATATTTAATTTTCGCACCATATTCTTCGGGTAAACAATATCCTGTAGTATCAGGAATATTCACTACCGTAGCACCGGCCTTGATCACCGCTTCAACTACGCGTGCCAAATACTCATTATCAGTTCTTCCTGCATCTTCTGCATAGAACTCCACATCATCTACAAAACGGCGGGCATATTTCACGGCTGCTACCGCACGTTCTATAATTTCTTCACGAGTAGAATTGAATTTATATTTAATATGCGAATCAGAAGTACCAATACCGGTATGGATACGTTTATGCTTAGCAAATCTCAATGCATCTGC
>NZ_KB905472.1:2565277-2769389 GCF_000382445.1 Phocaeicola massiliensis B84634 = Timone 84634 = DSM 17679 = JCM 13223
CGTTTATTCCCGTATAAAAGAAGTTTACAATCCATAGAACCTTCATCCTTCACGCTACTTGGCTGGTTCAGACTCTCGTCCATTGACCAATATTCCTCACTGCTGCCTCCCGTAGGAGTTTGGACCGTGTCTCAGTTCCAATGTGGGGGACCTTCCTCTCAGAACCCCTATCCATCGAAGACTAGGTGGGCCGTTACCCCGCCTACTATCTAATGGAACGCATCCCCATCTTACACCGGTAAACCTTTAATCATGCGAAAATGCTTACTCATGATAACATCTTGTATTAATCTCCCTTTCAGAAGGCTGTCCAAGAGTGTAAGGCAGGTTGGATACGCGTTACTCACCCGTGCGCCGGTCGCCATCGGCCTTAGCAAGCTAAGACCATGCTGCCCCTCGACTTGCATGTGTTAAGCCTGTAGCTAGCGTTCATCCTGAGCCAGGATCAAACTCTTCATTGTAAAAATATTATTTTTCAACACTTAAGTTGATAATCTGCTCAAGAACCAAATCTATCAATAATCTATAATTGACGGTTTCTGTTTTCATACACATTATATATTATATAACATGCAGACTTGTACTACTTGTTTGTTTATCTATAATCGTTTCAAAGAACTCTTCTTTATGTGCTTTCCTCATTTTATTCGGAAAGGTTTTGCAAAGATAAAGCGTTTATTTTAATCTGCCAAATTTTTATCGAACTTTTTCAAAACTTTTTTGTTCCTTCATCAGTAACCGATAATTATAAATCTGTCAATTAAAAACCAGCTCTCTTGCTTAGCGGATGCAAAAGTAGAACATTTTAGAATCCAATCCAAATATATCAAACACTTTTTTATTAATTTCTGAACCGACTTATGCTAACTAACTGATTTATAAACCTGTTGTAGAACATAAATAACAAAACATAAACAATAGGAAAACAAAGCATACACATTATTATATATATTAATGAAAAGTAGTCTATCAGAAATTGTTTACCGCAAGCAAAAGAAGAGTTAAGCTTCCTCCAACTACAGCTAAGCTCTCTTAAACGGCAAATTAAGGAAACTTGTGAGTACTATTTATATGTCCTACTATAATGAAATATACGTCCTGCTGCAATGAAACGTACATCCTACCGCAATAGAACATAATAATCATCCGAATAAAATGTCTTAATCCAAAGAAGAAAAGCACTTAACTATTCATATTCTATTTTTTCTATTTTAGAAGTCAGTTGTTCTATGACTTCAACTAATTGTTTTTCCCATGGAATAACATTAAAATTCTCCCAAAAATCAGAATCGTATTTGAAATGCGTATCAGCAAAAACCGTCCGCGTAGGAATCCGCTCATTCCGCTGAAACCGAGTCACTCCCACCGTATCTATTTTACAAGTCACCATCTCAAACCAAGTATGAAGGGATGAACTGCCCAACCACTGGCGTTTTTGTTTGACCTTGAAATGAAGGTCACCACGAACATGATTAATATAATAAGTACCATTCCACGGCTTATAAGATATGGTATAAGTCAATTCTTGCAAAACAATCTTCATCCTCCGCGCCTGACGCTGTACCACCATATCTGTCGCTTGCTTCATATAACGAGGATGAATCCTTATCTGCGCCTGCAATAAAGCACCATTGTCCGAGTCTATATACAGCTCACCGCAATACAAAGGTTCTTTGACTTCTTTTTTTTGTTCGAATGAGATTACATTCACCAAATGGTCACCGACAATCGTTACATCAGCAGATGTATAAGCATATACATCTTTATGCGCATCAGCCAAAAGAAAATCAGGCAAATGATTAATGATATCCAATTGCAGGCAAGCATCAATCCCCCCACTCATTCTGGCTATCAAAGTATCTTGCTCAAGCCCATCCGTGATACGACTCATTTTCAGTAATTTCACTTGTTCTCTAGCATACAAAGACTGTACAGGGGATTTGTATATTTTAAAAACAGCTTCTGTCAGGCTGCGAAACTTCTGCTTATACTGAACCCCCTCCCGATAAAAAGTAGTGAAATACACCGGTTTCTGAGAATAATTTATCATACGCTTCTCCAACATCTCCCGCATAAGTCGGATAGGATGTACCACACGAATTACCACTTCCTGTAAAGGGAAAATTCTTGGTTCCAACGTCAATGTAAAATGCTGCCCGGCAGTCAGCAATGGAATATCAATTTTCTGAGCCACATAGCCAACATGAGAAAAAACGAGACTTTTCCGCCTCAAAGAGTCGGCCAGATGCAAGCGGAATTCACCGGCCTGATTGGTTATACTGCCTATAGAAGTTCCCTCTACTCCTACCGTAGCATAGACAATAGGCACCCCATTCTTTTTATCAAGCAATGTCCCTTCAAGAACGAAATGAGCCAGAGTATCAACGACCTGTTCCATCGGATATTCTCTCTTCACCGGAGCATTGATTAAGATATGATTGCCAACCACACGAAGTTCCAAATCTTGTATTCCAACTATTTCAGTAATAGCCTGACGAAGGGTACGAGAGCCTTTCTCTATCTTTACAAGACGTTCATTATCCACGACCTTACTGTCATAAATAAACAGAAAGTCTGTACGTTCCGACACCATTCCAAGCAAAACGTATACCGTACCTTTACTCTTTGACAAATACACAATACGGTTCAACACATCTCCCTCCGCCCTCACTGCTGTTGTCATACAAGTCAACCAACAGAAAAGAAAAATACATAACTGATATGGAAAGATATGTTTTGTCATCCTAATTATTCTGATAAAATGAATGTATTTCCTTCACGAGTACACCTTAGATTCATCGCCATACCAATCAATTCAGCCATGACATCCGGGGATTCCCCGGAAAAAGCAACAGTCAGCTTCCTATGCTCAAGAGATGGAGTTACTTTTAATTGCATCTCCGGTGAATGCAAATTGATAACTCGAAGAATATTTGCCAATGGCTCATCTTTAAAACGAATATGTTTCAGATAACAGGAAAACTGAGCGTCATCTCTGTTCATGCTCAAATGAAACCCTTCTTTTCTGAGCGTAACCGTTTCACCCGCCTGAACATACATCTCCTGACAATTCTTTTTAAACGTTACCTTCACCCTCCCTCTTTGCACCGACAATTCAAAAGGCCTCAACTCATCACTTTTCACATTAAAAGCAGTTCCCAACACTTCAATACGCACCAAATCCGTCTCAATCAGGAAAGGACGGCTACGGCTCCCCACCACATCAAACAGTGCATTCCCCTGCAACTTCACTTCACGTTTTTCCGGTAAAAAATGCTCGGGATATTGTAACAAAGTCTCCCCCCCCAAATAGACAATAGAGCCATCCTCCAGCGTAGTCACCAACGTAGAGGTCTCCTTATTTTGTTGCACCACCAAAGAGTATAAAACAGGAGTTTTCACTTCTGAAAAATAGCGCACTCCGGCATAAACCAATGCTGCCAGCAAAGCTGCTGCCACTGCGCCCCATTTCCACAAAGGAGACATACGAAGTTTCTTATCTTCTTTTGCAGGAATCAGTCGGTCTTCTTCCAAACGCTGATAAAGTTTACTCCATGCCCTGTCTGTTTTGATTCTATTTCTTTCTGTACGATTCATATTCATTCGATATATTTTTCAACTTCTTTTCGCAATGTTTTTAGAGCTTTAGTCATTTCAGCTTCTACTGTCTTAACAGAAACAGTAAGCAAAGAGGCTATTTCGGCATACTTTTTCCCTTCCATCCGATGCATTTTGAAGATACAGCGTCTACGTTCCGGTAGTTTTTCCAGCGTTCTATTTATCAACTCCTCCAATTCTTTATATTCCATCTGCTCTTCAGGACCGGAAGAAATGCCCGATTCACCCGATGCCTGCATAGCCTCACGATACCTGTTCCTCACCTCCCGATGTTCACAATATTGAAGAACCTCATTGCGCACTGCTCCATACAAATAGCTTTTAACAGAGCAAAAGATCTGCAGGTTTTCTCTCTCCCGCCAAAAGACATAAAACAACTCCTCTACTATCTCTTCCGCTACTTCCATCTGACCGATAATACCGGCAGCATACCAGCAAAGAGGGGAATAATAACGATGAAAGACTTCTTCGAACGCCTTTATATCGCCCTCCTTTATCTTAGACAGGATGAACAGTTCATTCAGCATACCGCAACTTATGAGTAAAAATTATCGAGATTGTTTCTTCAATTTATGCACCGCATGTTCCAACGATTCAGTCGGTTCAATAATATTATAAGTTCCCCAAAAGTCCTCATTCCAATATTCATAAACCTTATCATAAAACGGATCTTTCTGACCAAATGAAAGTTTATTGGAGATAGGGGTTACATTATTCTCTTCACGATCAGTAACTACCATTTCAGAAAGCACCGTATACCCCGTAGAGAACAGTTTACGTTTCCAGTCACACTTAAACCGGATACTATTACGAATATAATTCAAGTAGGTTTTTCCATTTTGCTCTTTATAAGTGACCAGATAAGAAACTTCCTGAGGCTTAAAGCGCAATCCATAAGGTTTCTTCTCTAATATAGCCTGAACAGCCTTCGCCTTATTATCCATACTGAGACTGAATTCGGCACGGGTAAATGACAATTTTTCATAATCTACATACAGTTTGCCATAATACAAAGCATAAGGTAATATAACTTTGGGACGAAAACTTATCACATATTGCAAGCGGTTATCCAATTGAACAGGTTCTTCCATATTAAACTGATAGAAGTCCAAGCCCTCCATATCCAATAATGCGTCCTGATTCTTCACAATGTCCACATAGACAGACAACGTAGGACCACCCGCCAACTTCACCGCCAGCGTATCGTTCCGCTTCTGACTAAGCAAACGCCTCCCCTTCAAGACCTGCACCCTATCACGAGCCGTCTCCCTACTTTCATAAGAAGTTTTATAAGTATGAATCACAGCTTCGGAAATATTGATATAACGGCGCCCTTTCTGAACAGTCTCCCGATAGAATCCTGTCAGCATATTACTCTTACCGCTATAATTAAGAGATATCTTACGAATAGCCTCCTCTACAATATATCGGGGATCATTGGCATACACAATCACTTCCCCCAATAGATTAGTATAAGGAGTCAATAGAATTTTCAGGTTGTCAAGATTCCCCGGTTTAAGATTCACCTGCACATTCCGATAGCCGACATGCGAAATTTCCAAATACGGAATATACTTTGCACTATCCAATTTCAAAGTAAAGGCACCATCAGAATTAGTTACCGTTCCGATATTACTGCCAGGCACTGATACATTGACATACTCCAAGTCTTTCCTGCTCTGTTTATCTTTTACTACACCGCTCACAGTAATATACCCTGCAGCACTTTCGTCTTGTCCCCACATTGGAATAACAACCGACCAAAGAAGTACCGCCAGTATCAGTTTCACCAAATGTTTATTCTGCTTTTTCATCTTCATAAGGTATTAAAAGGTAAATACTAATCTCACTTTCTATCTTTAAGATGGTTCAGCCCTCAAATACCCTATGAAGATAAGAATATTTTTTTATTATTATTCTGTTATCCCCCTTTCTTTTGCAACAGTTCTCTTCTTTTTCATCCTTCCGCTTTTCCGCAATGCCTCCGCTATAATCCATTGAAGCTGCCCGTTAGTGGAGCGGAACTCATCTGCCGCCCACTTTTCGATTGCCTCCATTGTTTCGGCATCCACACGAAGCACAAAGCTTTTTACAGTCTCCTTTTTTGCCATTCCGCTCCTCAATACACTTAATGATTCAACGTACCCGAATTGATGACAGGTTGTGCAGGCTCATCCGCACACAATACGACTAATAAATTGCTGACCATTGCCGCCTTCTTCTCTTCATCCAACTCAACGATTTCTTCTTCCGAAAGTTTATCCAGTGCCATTTTAACCATTGACACCGCCCCTTCCACAATCTTTTCGCGGGCAGTAATAATAGCACTAGCCTGTTGCCGGCGAAGCATCACCGCTGCAATTTCGGGTGCATAAGCCAAATAATTGATACGCGCCTCAACCACCTCCATGCCCGCCATCGCCAAGCGCTCATTCAATTGATGTTCTAGCTGATTGTTTATCTCTTCCCCTCCACCACGCAAAGTCAATTCATTTTTATCATGTTCATTATCGTCATAAGCATATTCTCCAGCCACTTGACGCAATGCCGCATCACTCTGTACACGTACAAAAGCTTCGAAAGCATTCATCCGTCCGGCCACCGTTACGGACACCTGACCGTTCCCCTTTTCAGCCATTGTCTGTGCATCAATCTCGAACATGGCTTTATAAGTATCCTTCAGTTTCCATACCAACACAAGACCGATAAGAACCGGATTACCTATCTTATCATTTACCTTGATAGGTTCAACATCCAGATTACGCGCCCGCAAGGAAAGCTTTTTCTTATTCATAAAAGGATTCACCCAGTAAAAACCTGTTCTCTTGAAAGTTCCTTCATACTTACCAAAGAAAACCATAACACGAGCTTCATTAGGCTCTTGAGAAAAATACCCCGGCAACATCAATACAAATGCCAGAATAAGCACAAGCAATATCGGAACAGCCAGCCAAACAACTTCCTCCAGCAGATAAAAGTTCAGAAAAGCCAGTGCCGGCAACATCACCAAATTAAATAAGATGGCAGAAAATCCATTGATTACCATTCCGTTGTAAGTTTTTTCTTTTGTTTCCATAGTACATTGATTTGATATTATTTTGATATCACAAATCAAACAATAAAATACTGAAAAGACAAATGCGACAACATGTTAGACAACAGCAAATGTATATTTTAAAACAGAATAAACGGCAGAGCAAGTCCGTCTCTTCATATTGTAATTGACAACCTCCTTTTTTTAACCGCCTTTTTTATGTCTTTTTATGGGATTTCCGCTATCTTTGCCATTCATCATATTAATAGTAGACATACATGCAGGTAGATACCCAAAACAAAGAATTTCAAGATGCCTTGAAACTGATTCAATATACGCGCCAGTCCGTTTTTCTAACCGGAAAGGCGGGTACAGGCAAGTCTACCTTCTTAAAATATGTATGCGAAATAACAAAGAAGAAACATATTGTATTGGCTCCCACCGGCATAGCAGCTATCAATGCAGGTGGAAGTACCCTGCACAGTTTCTTTAAGTTACCCTTTTATCCCCTATTGCCGGATGACCCGAACTTCAGTTTGAAAGGCGGGAAACTGCATAGTTTCTTAAAATATACTTCCGCTCACCGCAAATTAATAAAAGAAGTGGAACTGGTCATTATTGATGAAATATCTATGGTGAGAGCAGATATTATTGATTTCATCGACAAGATATTGCGCGTGTATTCACAAAATATGCGCGAACCCTTCGGTGGAAAGCAAATTCTTTTAGTGGGAGATGTATACCAACTGGAACCAGTTCTCAAAAACGATGAACGAGAAATCATCAACCGTTTCTACCCCACTCCTTACTTCTTTTCGGCACGCGTATTCAATGAAATAGAGTTGGTTTCCATCGAACTGACCAAAGTTTATCGCCAGACAGACAAAGTATTTGTAAATGTACTGGACCATATTCGTACAAATACGGCCGGAGCCGCTGATTTGCAACTGCTCAACACACGATATAATACCCAAATAAAAGAAAACGAAAGTGATATGTATATCACACTAGCCACACGGCGGGACACTGTTGATTTTATCAACGAGAAAAAGCTTGCCGAACTTCCCGGAGACTCAACCATATTCACCGGTGAAATAAAAGGAGAATTCCCAGAAAACAGCTTACCCACCCAAATGGAATTGGAGGTAAAACCCGGTGCACAGATTATTTTTATCAAAAATGATTATGAGCGTCGATGGGTTAACGGAACCATCGGGACCATAGCAGGCATAGACGAAGATGAAACACTCTATGTCATCACAGAAGATGGGAAAGAAGTCGATGTTAAAAAAGACAGCTGGCGCAACATACGCTATCGCTATAACGACAAAGAAAAAAAGATAGAAGAAGAAGAGTTAGGCGTATTCATCCAATATCCCATTCGTCTGGCATGGGCAATAACCATACACAAAAGCCAAGGTCTTACTTTCAGCCGTGTAGTCGTTGACTTTACCGGAGGAGTATTTGCCGGAGGGCAGGCATACGTAGCTTTAAGCCGTTGCACCTCTCTGGATGGCATCCAACTAAAAAAACAAATTACCCGGGGTGATATATTCGTCCGCCCGGAAATTGTCAGTTTTGCTCAAAGGTTCAACAACCGTCCAGCCATAGAAAAAGCATTGAAACAGGCACAAGCGGATGTGCAATATGTAGAAGCGGTCAAACAGTTCGACCAAGGAAACTTTGAAGGATTCCTAGAGCAATTCTTCCTTGCCATTCATTCCAGATATGATATAGAAAAGCCCGTCATCAAACGATTTATCCGCAAGAAGCTCGAGATTATCAATCGGCAGAAAAAGGAAAACCAACGATTACGAGAACAATTATATGTACAACGCAAGAATCTGGAGAAATATGCCCGCGAATATTACCTCATGGGAAATGAATGTATCACGCAGGCACATGACTCGCGGGCTGCCATTGCCAATTATGATAAAGCCATCGAACTCAATCCGTCTTATACAGATGCATGGATTCGAAAAGGAATCACTTTATACAATAATAAAGAATACTACGAGGCAGAAGTATGCTTGAATGAAGCAGTACGTCTCAGCCCCATGCTATTCAAAGCCGTATATAACCGTGGAAAGAACCGAATGGCACTTGACAATATCGAAGGGGCTCTTGCCGATTTCGACCGTGCCGTATCCATTAAACCCGAACATGCCAAAGTTCATGAACTGTTCGGCGATGCACTGATGAGAACAGGAAAAGAAGAAGAAGCAGCCCTGCAATGGGCTATTGCCGAACGATTACGCGAAAAAAATGCTAAAGATTAAAATATCATGCTGTTAAAACTGTACGAAAAGAACAATAATCCAAAGGATTTAGACCGGATTATCGAAACCCTGCAAGCGGGGGGACTTATTATTTATCCCACCGACACCATGTATGCCATCGGCTGTCACGGGTTAAAAGAACGTGCCATTGAAAGTATTTGCAAGTTCAAAAATATAGACCCACGCAAGAACAATCTATCAATTATTTGCTACGATTTGAGTAATATCAGCGAATATGCCAAAGTGAACAATTCTACTTTCAAATTAATGAAAAGAAACCTTCCCGGTCCATTTACCTTTATATTAAATACCGGCAATCGTTTGCCCAAAATATTCAGAAACCGTAAAGAAGTAGGCATCCGTATCCCGGACAATAACATCATCCGTGAGATTTGCCGGTTGCTCGATGCTCCGATACTGACTACCACCTTACCTTTGGAAGAAGGAGAAGAGATAGAATACATCACTACCCCCGAATTGATAGAAGAAAAGTTCGGCAATCAGGTTGACCTTGTCATCGATGGCGGCATCGGAGGTATAGAGCCTTCTACTATTGTGGACTGCACCAATGAAGAAGCAGAAATTGTGCGGCAGGGAAAAGGAATTTTGAACGAATAATCCATTTAATTGTTTAATATAAAAATTATCAAAATAAAATTATCATGTTAATGTTATCATCATCAGAAACCAGCGTTCAAATAACCAACGCACTTGAAAAACTTATTGATTCGGGAATCTCTCTAGGCGAACGAGTACTGGGAGCACTTATCATATTTATAGTAGGTAAATTCCTGGTTAATTGGCTAAACCGTTTGTTTGCCCGGATATTGGAAAAGCGTAAAGTAGACCCCAGCATCCAGTCATTCTTAAAAAGCATGGTCAATATCCTGCTACTCATCATGCTTATATTGGCCGTCATCGGCAAGCTGGGCATTGAATTAACCGGATTTGCTGCCCTGTTAGCATCTGCCGGCGTCGCCATCGGTATGGCACTGTCGGGCAACTTGCAAAACTTTGCAGGCGGCTTGATTATCCTGCTATTCAGACCTTACAAAGTGGGAGATTATATTGATGCTTCAACCGGTGCATCAGGTACGGTAAAAGAAATCCAGATTTTCCATACCATCCTTATTACCCCGGACAACAAAATGGTATATGTACCTAATGGTGCAATGAGTAGCGGTGTCATCACCAATTACAGCAATTTAGATACCCGCCGCATTGAATGGAACTTCGGAGTAGACTACGGAGAAGACTTTGAGAAAGTGGAAAAAATATTGCGCAATATCATTAAAGCAGACCAACGCATACTGACTGCTCCGGCCCCCTTCATCGAACTGGGAGAACTGGCTGCCAGCAGTGTAAACATCAAAGTCCGAGTATGGGTAAAGAGTTCCGATTATTGGGATGTATTCTTTTATATGAACCAAACGGTATATGCTACCTTCAACAAAGAAGGAATCAATTTCCCCTTCCCGCAACTTACCGTACACCAAGCATAATTATTAATATTGAAAGACTATCATTTTTGCTAGTAGGGGCGAGTGAACCTCGCCCCTACACAGTTTACTTTGCATATTACTCCCAAGGTCGTGACCGCTGTAAGGGCAGGTAAACCCTGCCCTTACAGCGGATGATTTAATAGACCATTTTAGTTTTGACAAGTGTTTTATTTCCTATCCGCTTTCAGACGATCCGCCATAGCCTTCGCCAGCTCCTTGCATTGCACATAAGTTTCTGACTTCATGCTATGCTTCATCTCTATCGGATTTCCCACCGGTTCAAACTTCAACTTATCATTGAATTCAGTAATCTTCTTTACGGCAGCACTTGCCCAAGTGAAAGAACCGAACCATCCCATGTAGCGTCCCTTTATCTCACGTGCAGACAATTTGTTCAGCAACGCTTCCATTTCAGGATACATCTGGGTATTATAAGTAGGACAACCCACTATCAAACCTCTATACTTAAACACATCTGCTATAATATAAGAATGGTTTGTATGCGAAACATTATGCATCACAATATTACGGATACCTTGTTTACTCAATTCTTCCGCTATTGCTTCTGCCATCTCTGCTGTATTGCCATACATCGTACCATAGGCAATCACCACTCCTTCTTCCGCTTCATAGCGGCTCAAGCGGTCATAGATACGCACTACGCGGGGAATTTCTTCCGTCCACACCGGTCCGTGAGTAGAGCAAATTGCATTAATCTTCAAAGCTTGCAATTTCTGCAATGCTTTTTGAACCGGAGCACCATACTTACCAACAATGTTAGAGTAATACCTCACCATTTCGTCCCAATAAATATCCGTATTGATATTTGCATCAATCACCCCTCCATTCAAAGCTCCGAAGCAGCCAAAAGCATCTCCAGAGAACAGAATACCTTCCGTCTCATCATACGTAACCATTGTTTCAGGCCAATGCACCATCGGAATCAAAGAGAATCTCAACTTATGATGTCCCAATGCCAGAAAATCCCCTTCACCTACCACATATCGTTCTCCTCCCACACCATAAAAACCTTCCACCATGTCGAAAGTCTTCTTGTTGCCTACAATTACGATATTAGGATAATACTGCTTAATCAAGCTGATAGAACCGGAATGATCAGGTTCCATGTGATTAATAATCAAATAATTAATAGGTCTGTCACCGATTATACTACGAATTTTCTTTAAATACACTTCAAAATAGCAAACATCAACAGTATCAACCAGTGCTACCATCTCGTCATCAATCAGATAAGAGTTGTAGGACACACCATAAGGCAACGGCCACAAATTTTCGAACAGAGTCTTATTACGGTCATTCACTCCTACATAATGTACTTTTCCTTTAATTTCCATACCTGTATTTTCTTCTTTATGGTTTATAGTATTTGCCTTGCCAGGCATTTCTTTCTCTCATTCTTTTCTTCACCTTTTCTGTGAATTCATAATTCTTCACCCCCCAGTCAGGAGCAATCAGCAACTCTTTCGGCGATTGCGAGACGAAACGTTCCAACACCAAATCGGGACGAAGATGCTCTATATAATCAATCACTAAATCAATATATTCATCTACGGAATACAAATGAAAAAGTTCCGGTGTCTTTTCATATTCACTTGCCATCCGCGTACCTTTTATCAACTGCAATTGATGCAATTTCAGCGTAGTAAGTGGCAGACGTGAAAGTCGTTCCGCTTGTCTTATCAAAGCCTCCCTCTCCTCTCCCGGCAACCCCAATATCACATGCCCACCGACCGGTATTCCTCTTTGCGCCGTTCTCACAACAGCCTCCTCCGCCTGCGCAAATGTATGTCCGCGGTTGATTCGTTTCAATGTCTCGTCATCGGTACTTTCGATACCATATTCTATCAATACAAAAATCCGTTTATTCAGTTCCTCCAGATAGTCCAGCAAATCGTCAGGCATACAGTCCGGGCGTGTTCCTATCACCAATCCTACCACATCAGCCACCGTCAATGCCTCTTCATACTTATGTTTCAACTCTTCCAGTTCACCATAAGTATTGGTATAAGCCTGAAAATAAGCCAGATATTTCATATCAGGATATTTCCTGGAAAAGAACCGCTTTCCTTCTTCCAATTGCTGCCCTACCGACTTATCCGTATGACAGTAAGCCGGGTTAAACGTCTGGTTATTGCAATAAGTACAGCCTCCATAACCTATCGAACCATCCCGGTTAGGACAAGTAAAACCCGCATTAATAGAAATCTTCTGCACCTTGAAAGGAAAGTGCAAACTCAGGAAGGTTGATAAATCATTGTATAGCATCTCTTTGTACATGAACTGATTTTAGCGCGACAAAGATACGCATTTTCAAACAAAAGTCTTAACTTTGTCCTCAGTTATCATTTAAAGAATTTATTTATTATGAAAAAATTAAGCATATTTATTATTCTGCTTATGTGCCTGTTGCCGATGAATGCGCAACAAGTAACCATCAAAGACGTAGCCAATGCTACTTATCGTGCTGAAGGAATCAGAGGTATCAGACCAATGCTGGACGGTGAGCACTATACCCAAATCAGCAGTGACGGCAAACGTCTTGTTAAATATTCATTTAAAACGGGAAAAGAAGTCGCAACTATTTTTGATGTGGAAACAGCCCGCGACTGCACCATCAAGCACTTTGATGACTATATCATGTCGCCCAATGAAAGCCTGATTCTGATTCAAACAGACACCAAGCCCATCTACCGCCATTCATTTACAGCCAATTATTATATCTTCAATGTAAAGAATAATAAGATGGAACCGCTATCTACAGGAGGACCGCAACAAGTTCCCTTGTTCTCACCTGACGGCAACCAGATTGCCTTTGTACGCAACAACAACATCTATCTGGTCAAACTCCTGTTCAACAACAGCGAATCACAGATTACCACCGACGGAAAATACAATGAAGTATTAAACGGTATCCCCGACTGGGTATATGAAGAAGAATTCGGCTTCAACCGTGCATTCGATTTCAGCGCAGACAGCAAAATGATTGCCTATATTCGTTTCGACGAGAGCAAAGTCCCCATGTATTCTTTCCCTCTGTATAAAGGCAAATCCCCCTCATTAGACCAATATGCCACCTATCCGGGAGAATACGAATATAAATATCCGATGCCCGGCATCGACAATTCAAAAGTATCGGTACACACCTTCGATATCAAGAGCAAAGTGACCCGCAAAATAGATTTGCCTTTGGACGAAGACGGCTACATTCCACGCATCAAATTCACCAATGACGAAAATGCATTGGCTATCATGACACTCAACCGTCATCAGAACCGCTTTGACCTTTATTATGCCAATCCGCGCAGCACACTCTGCAAGCTGATGGTTCGTGACGAAGCTCCGCAATACATCAAAGAAAATGCTTACTCAAATATTACTTTTTACCCTGAGCACTTCGTTGTAATGAGTGAAAAAGACGGATACAATCATTTATATCTTTACACCGCCGGCGGAAACCTGGTCAAACAAATCACCAAAGGAAATTTTGAGGTAAAAGACTTTTTGGGTTGGGATCAGGCAAACAACACCTTTTATTTTACCAGCAATGAAGGCAGCCCTCTCCGCACAGCCGTTTATAAGATAGATGCCAAAGGAAAAAAGACCAAGCTTTCAACTCAGGAAGGCAGCAACAGTGCCATCTTTAGTAAAAACATGAAGTATTTCGTCAACACATACTCCAGTGCCAATATACCTCCTGTCATCACTCTGAACGACAACAAAGGAAAAGTGCTGACCACTTTGGTTGACAATCAAAAGTTGAAGCAACAGATGTCGGGGCTGAATATGCCGAGCAAAGAGTTCTTCACATTCAAGACCACAGACGGAGTAGAGTTGAACGGTTGGATAATGAAACCCGCCCATTTCGATACCAACAAGAAATATCCTGTCATCCTGCACCAATACAGCGGTCCCGGCTCTCAGCAAGTTCTTGACCGCTGGGGAATAGGAGCCATGGGTAACGGAGGACTTTTTGAAGCTTACATGGCAGATAAAGGCTTCATCATGGTATGTGTAGACGGACGTGGAACCGGCGGACGCGGTGCTGAATTTGAAAAGTGTACCTACCTCAACCTAGGAGTAAAAGAAGCCAAAGACCAGGTAGAAACTGCTAAATACCTCAGCACCCTGCCCTATATAGACGGCAACCGCATCGGCATCTGGGGATGGAGTTTCGGTGGCTACAACACATTGATGTCAATGAGCGAAGGCACTCCGATATTCAAGGCAGGCGTCGCCATTGCCGCCCCTACCGATTGGCGTTTCTACGACTCGGTATACACAGAACGCTTCATGCGCACTCCCAAAGAAAACATGGAAGGCTACGAAGCCTCATCAGCCATCAACCGCGCCAACAAATTACACGGCGAATTATTATTGATTCACGGTTCGGCCGATGACAATGTACATCTGCGGAATGCTGCCGAATACAGTGAAGCATTGGTACAAGCCGACAAGCAATTTGACATGCAGGTTTACACCAACCGTAACCATGGCATTTTTGGCGGCAATACACGCCACCACTTGCTCACCCGTGTAAGCAACTTCTTTATTGAGAATCTGAAATAATAGATATCTATCAGGCACGGGTTACCGTGCCTGAAAAAACAAATAACCATGAATCACGTTAAAAAACCGGACTGGCTGAAAATAAGCATAGGTGCAAATGCACGATATGCCGAAACAAAACATATTGTAGATTCTCACAAACTGCACACCATCTGCAGCAGTGGTCGTTGTCCCAATATGGGTGAATGCTGGGGAAAAGGAACAGCCACATTTATGATAGGCGGAAATATCTGTACCCGTTCGTGCAAATTCTGTAACACACAGACCGGCCGACCCCTTCCCCTCGACACAGAAGAACCCACCCACGTAGCAGAATCCATCCAATTAATGAAGCTCTCACATGCCGTCATCACTTCGGTAGACCGCGATGACTTGGATGATTTAGGTGCTTCCCATTGGGCTAAAACCATTCTTGAAATAAAAAGATTAAACCCCGAAACCACCTCCGAAGTACTGATTCCCGACTTTCAGGGAAAAAGCGAACTGATACAGCAAGTTATTGACGCCAAGCCCGATATCATTTCGCACAACATGGAGACAGTTCGGCGCATAAGCCCGCTGGTGCGCAGTGCCGCCGATTATGACACCAGCCTGAAGGTAATCAAGCAGATAGCCGACAATGGCATCACGGCAAAATCCGGCATTATGGTAGGATTAGGCGAGACACAAGAAGAAGTAGAGCAGGTTATGGACGACCTCTTGGCTCACGGCTGTAAAATAATGACCATCGGCCAATACCTGCAGCCCACCCACAAACACTATCCGGTGGCAGAATACATCACCCCCGAACAGTTCAGGATATACCGTGAAATAGGATTAAAAAAAGGATTTAAAGAAGTAGAAAGTGCGCCTCTGGTACGTTCTTCCTATCATGCAGAAAAACATATTAAATTTAAAGGCTAATCCGCAAACCTATTTTATATCTTATTTGTTATAAAGATATAAAAGAGATAGAGAGAATGAAATCATTACTAGAGTATAAGAATTTAATCATGTCTACAGGATTAATTCCTACTATTGTATGCATGATTTTATGTATTTTTTTTTCCGATGCATACGTTTTATATGCCTGTAGTTTAGCCGGTCTGCTTTATGTATTATACAGACTGGCCAAACCTCCCATCTACCGCCCCAACTTAGTGCTATTGCATGCTACGTTGGCGCTTGTTGTATGCTCAGTCATTAAACTTATCAGTGGAGATTCATTAATTCCTGACCGCACCGTTCCCATTATACTGGAAATTATAATCCTCAGTTTTTCCTTGTTCTATCTTATCGAGCCGATTGTTTACAACAAGATATTTTCATTTTTCAATTATAAAATATCCATTTTGAATTGTTGGTCCACTCGAATCATCGCCATCTTCAGCGGCATTCATTTATTCATACTATGTATCATTTATTTATTATTCAATCCCCTGTCCTATCCTGTTCTCTACATATTAACGCATATTCTCCCTCCATTAATATATATAATTTCCATTGCCATCAACTACATTCTTGTAAAATCCATCGGTACGAGTTACCAAAGAATGCCGTTTCTTCGGATAGCCCCCATCTGCAACGGAAAAATTTACGTACTTCCGCGCAATACCCACAGCGAAGAACCCGGTAAACTGGATATTCCGATGGAAGACTATATCTATGCATGTAAAACAGATACAGATAAATATGCCAAAGAGATTGAAAAGAAATATAGCCGATACATCGATGGGAATACCCTTCCCCGTTTCAGTCTTAAACACATAATAAGCTCATCCAAAGGTGCTTCCTCTAAAACAGTCTTATTATACATTCTTCCATTGGATAATGAAAATCAAATTCATTTTGAGGGAGGTAAGTTCGTCAGCCCCGAAGAGATAGAAGCCGACGAACACAACTACAGTTCATTTTTGAAAGAAGAAATTGAACATCTGGACGTAGTAGCCCAAATGTGGAAAGAATTCAAATAAGTTCAATAGTTACTCCCTCACAAATCCCAAGACAGTCACTTCCGCCAATGCCGCCGGAATCTGTTGAGTATTGTCCATGAAACTAATCCGGACAAACCGCCCTTTTACTTTTCCGGCATCCGTCTGTATCTCATATCGGGAAACAGGCGTCCGGTTCTCCTTCATATCCTCTATCACTCTCCATTCTTTCCGGTCATCAGACACCTCCACCTGGAATCGATAAACAGCTGTTTGCGGAAAAACCAAAGTAATTTGTTGCAAATCCAATCCCTTTTCCGTATCAAGTAACCAATAAGGCGAAGCATCTCCTTTCGCAGCCTGCCACCAAGTAGCCACATTTCCATCGGCAGCCAATGCAGCCACATAACCTTCAGACTGACTGTCGGTAAAAGTCGGATTATTACGTCCGAAAGTCTGCAACGGACGTTCCCTATTGGCTGAAGTGTAACGAACATACGGACGCTCTCTCACCTGTGGAGTCACATTCGGCACATATTGAGGATCCCCTTCAAACACCAGTTCCACACGTGCCGGAACCAATCCCGGAGAAGAAGCCTCGATAAGGGTCTTTCCGGCATAATACGAACGGAAAGCAATAGCCGCTTTCCCATCCTGTATACGGATATCACTATCTTGTTTAAAAGTAATGGACGTCCCCGTAGGAAACTCACCGGGACCTGCTACCAACTTTAATGTCACCTCGGGAGAATTACTGATTTCTTTTCCCTGTGCATCCAGCACCGTCACCGTCAGTTGTACATCATCCGTACCATCAATACGAATCCCCATTGTCTTATCCGCTTCCAACTTCAGTTTAGCCGGAATACCGGGCTTTGCCCATTCGGGAGGTGCTATATGATTATATTCATTCCGATACCAATACCATGAACGCTTGGGAATACGGAAATAGTCCACTATCCCCATCTTGCCCAACTGACTTCCGGCAATACTTCCGTGATCAAACCCACACCAGATAGCCTGTCCGCTTCTCCACTCATAACCTTTCCATCCATCATTCTTTTCCAAATCTCCCCACCCCGGCATATATTCTCCCGGTCGGTCGGCAGTCGTACTGCCATATTCGGAAACCACTCCCGGAATCCCCGGATTCAGAAAATCAGGCTGAGTGGCTCCATCTCCATTATAACCACCGATATCTCCCAGCTTATCAATTCTTCCCACTCCCAACGGACGCTGCGCCCCACCTATTGCAGCAGGCCGTGTCGGGTCAAGCTGATGCGACAAAGCCACCATCTTTTTCAATAACTCCCTCACTCCGTCCATAGCCTCCGGTGCCGAGAAAAAAGCCTCATTACACATACTCCATGCCACAATAGAAGGATGATTGCGATGAATGCGAATCATCTCCCCCAACTGCTGTAACGCACTGGCATCAAATCCGGGTCTGTGTTTGTCATAGACGGGATACGCGCTCGAGTTCCAATACCCGTCAGGACCGAATCCCCCAATCCCCCAAAAAGGAGCTTCCGCCCAGAATAACATACCCATTTCATCACAAGCCTTAGAGAAAGCAGGTGCATGCGGATAATGCGACCCTCTGATAAAATCAAAACCTGCCTCCTTCATTTGCTTCACATCGCGCCTCATGGCAGCCTCCGTCACCGCATCTCCCCACCCGGCCTGATCTTGATGAACATTCGCTCCTTTAAAGAAAAGATGTTCTCCATTCAAAAAGAATCCTCTGTCCGCTGTCCATTCAAACCAACGAAAACCGAATACAGTCTCTTCAGAGTCAAGCAATTCATTTCCCTTATATAGCAAACTCACCAACTTATAAAGACTCGGATGAGCAGGATGCCACAACTCCGGTTCATTTACGGCAGGCGTAACCTGCACAAATTGCTTACTGTCATTTGCCCCGACATACTCGGTCGTAGTGACAGAAGTCACCGCCTCCCCATTCAGTTTCCGAACCTCAGTCACCAATTTATACTCCGAAGACAGACTTGAGCGGTTGCACACCTCCGTAGCCACCTTAACGGTAGACGCTTTTCCCCTGTTCTCCTTCAGTTCGGGAGTGATGACAAACGTACCATACCAATCAATATAAGTCTTCGATTTCTGCACGAGCCTTACATTGCGATAAATCCCCCCACTGAAGACATGCTCTCCCGCACGCGGTGCCACATCAGGTTTCCATATATTATTAACACGCACTGCCATTTCGTTATTACCTGCCTTCACAGCTTTAGTCACATCGACAGAGAAGCCGGTATATCCTCCGACATGGCTTCCCACCTTTTGTCCGTTTATATAGATTTCAGCTTCTTGAAAAACACCGTCGAACTCAATGAAAGTACATTTCTTCAAGTCATCTTCCGACAACCTAAAACTCTTGCGATACCATCCATACCCCACATAAAAATCTTTCGACATAAAATAAGGAATACTGAACGAATGCGGCACTCCCACCGTTTCCCAACCCGAATCATTATACCCGATTCTTTCGGCTCCCCGCACATCTCCGTGTGCATATTTCCATTCACGATTAAAGTTGATCTTCTTCCTTGGAGATTCAGATTGCTGTGCTTTTATCACACTGCAAAAGAGGCAGATACAAAAAGCAAATAATAATTGTGCGTTCTTCATTTCTTGATATTTTATTGTTTCATCCTATTTTTGAATAGACAAAGATAAAACTTTTTCATGATAATTCGTTTTTTTGATAACGCAAATGTACTATCCATTTGCTCACCGCCAATGAAGATTTCAATTCCACCAATCCATATTGCCATTTTTACCAATCGTACTAAATCTGCCATAAATAATGCTCGTATCTGCCTTGCAAAAAACGATTGAAGAGCACAAGGTATCACTGAAATGCTGGAGGCTTTCATTTCTGATTTACAGTAAATTATGGTCTATTGTGTACTAACTGTGTACGAACCTGAATAATTCACAGCATAAAAAAAGAAAGCATTGCATTGTCGTTTTGACAAATTTTCGTACATTTATTGTGCTAAAAATCAAAGTACTACAATGCTTTCTTATGGACAAAAACACATCATGCTTAGTGCGGTATACATCAGAGAGAAGAAGACCTACATCCGAATTAGCTTTTCTCCAAACCATCGGCATCGAACGATAATCAAATACTAAAATGGAAGCCAAAGGTATCAAGATATATATCGGATGCAAATTGTACAGGAGAAAAAACGTGAGTGACTAAAATAGCAAAGGCTATGAAATGAAACTGTAGGAATACGCTCAAGTTAATAACAAAAGCAAAGAAAAACATTATGAGACATGTGATTATCATAGTTTTTTTATTACTTTTGCATTTGGATTGAGACGTCCCTTCTGAGACATATTAATAAAGAAGAAGCGTTATGCTTATCTTGTAATTTTGAGAACGTAGGAAATTTTCAAAAGAATGTACAAGGGTGGCATAGTGGTTCTCACGCATAGCGTGGGCTGCTATTACTACATCTGTACATTCGGGTTTCCTACGACCTTCAAAATTAAGATGTAACATTGCAGTGCCACGCTTCAGCGTTTATAAAAAGATTCTTTAGGAACTGCAGGAATCATTTACAATCTACTATGGAAATCATTTTTATTGGTTTTGCTGTTATCTTGGGGCTATATTTGCTCCTGAATTTAGCAGGTATCCTACTAGGCATATTCACGGAATATGTATTGCCCATTCTTGTATATTGCGGAATCGGTTCCTTTTTCTTTTGGCTGGTATTTTGGATATTCGGCATAAAGGAGTTCTTTGGTATTTCCACCATAATTATCGGTGCGATACTTGGTTTTATCGTTTGGATTTTGGTAACTTTTTTTAATAACAATGGTGGTTTCGGTAATTATGAGCACGAAGACATGGATCACGATATGCCTACTCATGTTATAATAGACAAATAATCATATCAACTTAAAATTCTATATACGAAACTCAAGACTATAAAATTAATAGCCGCTATAGAAACTAGATATTGTAGTATCAATTCACACAACAGATATTGTATTTATAACGTAATAGAAATAAAATGAAAACAAGAAACATTATACTTGGTATGCTGCTGTTTGCCTTTTCAGCATGCACTCCTGAAAACAAATCCGTTACCGAGCCTCTCACACCCGAAGAAACTGAAGAAATAGATAAAAAGTATCCAGGATTTTCTTATAATTATGAGACTTACATCTACCCTAAAGTGAACAAATTGTCGAAAAGCTCGTCTTTTTACCTTAAACTGAAGAAGCTTACCTATGCCGACTTTATGGATTTTATACAAAAACAGTTACAATTGCATGAATCGAAATGGGAAAAACAGGCTGAGGAGAAAGCTATACAAGAATGGAATAAAAAGTTCGACATAGAAAAACTCACTCACCGCTTAGATGCCATGACAGACTCTATTATCACTTCATGGGAGAACTATTACAAAGAAAATAACCTTAACACCTATCTTTCCATAGAATTGTTAGAGATGAATAAAACTATTGTGAACGATTCATATACAGGGATGTCCAGTCTAAATGCTACCGTACATCTCAAAGTCACTCCATTAAAAGGGCGAATAGACAAGCTGTCTGTAGGCTTCACTTTCTTCCGGACCAATGAAGTTCCACCTTATAAACTAATAGACCGCGTGGCTGGAGGCACCATAAATACAGAAGAGGCATTTAGCAAAGCCATTGAAGTAAGTAGTGAGTTGAACGTAACGAGTCGGGATCTGCCGGGTTGGACAAGGTCGTATGTAGATTATATTTCCCAAACCTCATCGGAATCTTTCAAAAAGGAATGTAAGATAGATATGGATATTACCGAACTGACAGTTGAGGGACAAAAGCTGACTTGGGATGCCTTGTATGCCCAAAAACCGAATGAGGTATATGCCTATAAGGAGTTGCGTGACAAAGGCGACAGATCTTCGTCTAGTTATAAGTACAACCGAAACACATTTATCAAAAACTACATTGATAGAAGTTATGATGAAAAATCGAGCTACGTCATTACCCGTAAAAGCCAAATGGAATATGAATTGAATCCGTTAGCTTATACATTATATAATGGGGAAGAGGAAACACAACTTAAATTGGACGAATGGGGATGGCAACCAGCTTACTAATTTTAATGACATCATGATGAAAAATATCTTATTTATATGCACTTTGACAGCCTTGCTTTCGGCATGTTCGGAAAGCAGGCTTTTTAAAAAGGAAGAGCAGTACACACCATTGTGCACCTATTTCAATCCGCTGGATTTGGATATGAACATAGAAACATTAATGCCTTATTTTGTAAATTACTCTACAGACTGGGCAAAAATGGGATTGAGAAGCCACCCGATGATGGTGACTTATAAATACAACAATACAGCTTGGGGCATAACGGCTACTTCGCAATACGTTTTCCTTGCCAATGGTCGTTTGTCAGAACAACGAAGAACCTCATTTAGCGTAGGTGCGAGCAGATTTGATGTGATTGCATTTGAATATGATGGCTATTCAAACCTTATCAACATCAAATCTGTAGAGGATGGTCATTATAAACGTCAGCACAACGATAACGGCTTTACTTATGATTCCACAGGAAAACTCATCCGACGAGAAAAAAGTGACAGGGCAAACCCGGGCACGTGGAACTATCTTTTTGAGTATCACGAGAATGGGATCTTAAAATCCATATCGCCAGAAAAGGATAATGCCTTGACAAGTGAAGCAGGAGTGACACTTTACAAATTCCAGTTCGATTCGCTTGCGCACATGAAGCGTCTTGAGACCCCAACGACAACGAATATGTTCCTGAAAGACATTGGTGAATACAAGAAAGGCAAATCGGTAATAACATTTACCTATACCGACAACTTATGTACGCAAGCCGTAGAAAAAATTCCTGTTAAGTTTGACAGGGGCACAGAAACACTGACATGTACAAGTAACTTTATTTATAACTCGCACGGCGACTTAATTACATGGACTTATTCGGGTGGCGTTTATCAAGATAAAGGTAATGGTTGGCGTGTAGATGATATGATGTTCGCCATTACCTATGATTATGTGTACGATAATAAAGGGAACTGGACACAGGCAAAGATAACATTTCCTGCTAACATTGATGAAATACCTGCTTTGCGCACCTACTACAAAGCTAGTAAGAATGGCATTACATCCAACCAAGACCGTTCCTCTTCTGTGAAAGTTGGCGAAGTTCCCATTCTGACGATAGAACGTACCATAGATTATTGGGCTGATGATGCAATAGCCTCGTGCCATGAAACGGAAACCCACAAAGATACGAAAAAAGATAATGGGCTGCGTTATAAAGGCACAGACATCTACTGGCTCTCGAATAAAGTGAAATCAGTGACGCAAGAATCCTCTATAGGCGACCGTTCCCAATTGAAGTTTGACCAATCGGGTAATCTCGTCTACAAAGACGACAACTATGCCAATGGCGCAACAACTTATAAATACATAACCTCGACAGCTTACAACGTGAATGGTTGGGGCGATGCAGTGGTTGACATCAAGATAGAAGACGGCAAACGTTCAGATATATGTTCGGATGCGTCCACTACAGAACTGAATCAAGAATACACATTCGACAGCAAATCGCGTATTGTAAAGCACAGGTTCACCTCTTATATGGCCTATGTTACATGCACATACCAATACGAAGATGAAAAAAGGATTCCGGCAGTCATGGTAAGAGATCATCCCGAAGAAGGTGTAACCACTTACCATTATACTTATACCAAGTTCGATAAGCATAAGAACTGGATAGAGCGCAAAATAAGCTACTCTACCGAATATGATAAGTATGATGAAAATGGGGACTATATAGGAGACGAATATACTTCTCCAAAAGAATACACAGAGAAAAGAGACATTGAGTATTGGTAAACTATTGCCATGTATAGCCACAAACCTTAAATTGTGAAGATAAGGTATTGACAAAAAGCAATACAGATAGATGGTATAACAGATGCCACGACCGTAAATAACCCACCAACCACACTAATCTTGGCGCAGATTTCTCATGGGAAATCGGGAATCATTATGCGTGGGGAGAGATGGAACCCAAACAGAGTTACAAAGAGAATAATTACCCGTATTATCATCAAGTAATAGGTAATGATATTAGCAATACATGGCACGATGCGGCTCAAAAAGAATTAGGGGGTGATTGGCAAATGCCAACAAAAGAAGAATGGCATGAGTTACTTTTTTCCACCGAGCATGAATGGGTATCTATACATGACCGTCAAGGGTATCTGTTTACAGCAAAAAACGGTTCTCGCCTTTTCTTTCCAGCAAACGGTTATGCATACGACCAAAATGTTGACACACCTGACGAGGGATATTATTGGACATCAACATTTTCCAATATAGACAATGCCTATGTAACTTATCTTCCTTCAAACTCTTGGGGTATAAGCTATTACGATCGATATATTGGAATAGGCATAAGAGCTGTAAAAATGAATTAACAAGCTGAACTGCAACCAATACTCGAACGAGAAAACAATCCGGATAACTTTTCGTAGTAATTATCAAAACGTCTTTAGATGTATTCGTTAAGATTCTATCTTATCTGTTTAAAGCCATTTTCGTTCTATGATTGAATGAAAATGGCTTTTGATATACAGTTGTTATAATCATTGGTGAGCAAATTCATTAGAACTTAGTTTCCAACTTTCAATCATCGAATATTTAAAATCTAGATAAAATTATTACCTTTGTTTCTAGAAAGAGTTATTTGTCAGTATAGCACCGCAAATTGCAGAAAATAGCACCGTTGCCAAATCGTTACCACTACTTCTCAAAAGCTTCGATAAATATCTATTCTACAACCGGTTAAGTCAAATCGATAATAATCTAAAATACATAGCGTCCGGCTTTTGCTATAATCCTTTTGAATTTGAATCATTGATTTTTTTGATGAATTATATTCAGTTTACTGATTCCACTCTTTTAAGTCAGAGACCAACGGGATTTGTTCCTCACATGACCATTGGGAGTGGGAACAAGCGGTTGGGGCATGACGCCCACATCTGATTATACAGATAAAATCATAGATTTATATACGCATAAAGTTTAGCATGCCACCACCCGATACACATTCCCCTTGGCGGTATGTACCCGTTCGCCCAGCTGCGGCAGGATGCGGCTCAGACTGTAGGCGGTCATGCCTCTCATGACCGAAGGATGGGCAGACTTCATCCGCTCGAATAATTGGGTGGCGGAAAGGGTCAGCACTTCCTGCGGATGGTCCGCTTCCGTGGCTAAGCGGAAGCAAAGGCGGAATACCTCCTCTTCGGGTATGTGTTTGTAGAACAGGGCGTTGTGCTGCTGGATGGCTTGCTCTTCTTCCTTGTTGAACCAGCTTCGTTCACCGGACAGGAGTTCCGCTTTGAGTTGGGCGTACAGCTGTTCATGCTCCACAGGTGTGACGCAGTCAATGGCGTGCTCCAAGCTGACACAGAGGAAGCGGCGCGAGCCGGTGCGGTCTACCAGCAGGTCTTCCCGGTTGCTGGTGCCGATGAACGAGGCGATGCGGGGAAGTGCCGACGCACTGCGTTTGTAGGCCTTGCGGATGTTCAGTGCGGAGGCTTGCATCAGGTTCTTCAGCAGGGGCATTTTGGACGCGCTGAGTTTGTCGAATTCATCCAGATTGATCAGACCGCAGGCAGCGAGTTTGGCTTCGGCGGATGCCGGAGAGCTGAGGTCGTAACTTTCTGTGTAATAAGCTTTCAGCGCATCGGGCATCAGCAGGCGGCAGAACGTACTTTTCCCCAGTCCTTGTCGGCTGCTCACCAGCAGGGGAGCCACGCTGTTGGCGCGGTTGATACTGTTAGCGCGGTTGGCACTGTTGGCGTTGTTGGTATCCGGATGAAACTGCATCCATTGGGCGGAGAGTCCCAGCATCCAGCGGTGGAAACCATTCACCCATACCGGGTCGTCGGACACCCGGCGGGCAAGTGCGGATACGCGATCCTTGCCGTCCCATTCGGGAAGTTGTTCAAAGTAGGCGGTAAAGGGATGGTATTCGCTGATGCGGCGCGAGCGCACAAAGCGTTGGATGTCTCTGTCCCAGCAGTCTATGCCTGTTTCGATGGCTTCCATGCTGAGCGTGTTCATCCACCGTTCGTCCACCTTGGTGTAGCGCAGGTGGGTGTCGGGAATGTTGTTTGTTACTTCTGCCACCTCGGTTTCCTCGGTCAGCACGTTGAAGCGGAAGCGGTAGCGGGAGGTGAGGAAAGCGGTCACTTCCTGCATCAGGGAACATGATTTCGCTTTCTTGACTTCCTCTTTCGAGGATTCTAATCCAGCTTTCTTTCGGGCACTTCCCGATTGTGCGGCTTCCTTCTCCGTTTTTTCAATTAAGGTTGTCGGGTGCTTGGAAGTTTCGTTTTTGCTTTCCGGCAAATTGCCCATGCCGTTTTCAGCCGGAAGAACCTGTGACTTGCTCACTTCCTTCACTCCGTCTTCATCGGACACAATGTAATGGTAAACGCCCGCCAGCGCATTCCCGTCGGTACGCGAAGTCCAGTTCAGTACCAATGCCACCCGGCCTTCGCGGATATCCACTGCCAGGTGCACACCGGGGATGGTCCGACAAAGCGGCATCAGTCCGTTGAGGGCGGATACGAAGTCACGGCGCGGCGTTCCGTCGGAAGGAACAGGAGCTGACAGGAATTTGCTTCCGAAGAAGACTGTTTTGAGGGTGGCGAATACATTCATGAGGCACTTTTTTTTAGATTTGACGAACTACAAATATACAACATGAAAAAGCGTTTGTCAAGAGGGGAGACAAATTAATCAAACCCTGGTACAGGATATGACGGAGCCTGACACTATGACATATATACGTGCAGGCTCATGCGTACGTACGTATAGCTCGATGCGTATATACGTGTGACCTGATGCGTATATACGTGTAGACTTATGCCACCGTATGTGTAGCCCGATGCGTAGGCAAAAAGACCTTGATGTTTTCAAAAAAGATGGTGATGTTTCTTAAAAACATCACCATCTTTTTTAAAAAGCTCGGTATGTTTTTATGTAAGGGAAGATGGAACCACCCTCACCAAGTCGGTCATTCCTTCTTTTCCCTTCATCCTTACATATTAGCCAAAATACATTAGCAATCAATAGGTTAAGAATGACAGCACATCCCCTCATTCTCCTTTCAGCCGTGCTTCCCGAGTCCCTTCACAAGCTGTCTTCAGCAATTCCCTTGTGTACTTTCTACACCTCTTTTTAGACTACCGTAAATGAAAGCGTTATCGAAAAAGTTCAAAAGCCGGAAGAAGTATTACAAATGAAAGGAGGCTGAAAGGGTGGTGGCACGATGTCCATTCACTACCGGAACCACCATCAACAGGACGTTTCAGCGATAGATGAAAGGAGGAAGGAAGAAAACGGCATAATCATTGGTGGATGTCAGAATTCAGGACGATGTACTTTAGAATAGTTAAAAAGCTATCCGGGTACTAACCTTTTGTTGTATCTTAAAAATATTTTATTCATCTT
This sequence comes from Phocaeicola massiliensis B84634 = Timone 84634 = DSM 17679 = JCM 13223, assembly GCF_000382445.1. GTDB lineage: Bacteria > Bacteroidota > Bacteroidia > Bacteroidales > Bacteroidaceae > Phocaeicola > Phocaeicola massiliensis. Next base: position 2,592,756 of record NZ_KB905472.1, read on the forward strand.
TGTCTAAACTTAAATACTATTTTTTATGAGAAACACCATATTGATATTGTGTATACTTGCATTGTCAGGCTGCACAAGCCAGTCGAAAAAGCAAAGTGATGAAAGTGAAGAGACAGCCTTTGTCTTGGATTCCACCATCAGAATCGGCGATGCCATCGAAAAGGCACTGCCATCCATGAAATTATCCAAAGTGGTGGACAGTATCGTATATGTGCCTTTGGAAACAAAAATATATTTGACCAACGGGTTACTACAGTATGTAAAGCCCTATTGGTGTGCATTTCCCGGACGCTTATTCGATGCTAAAGGAAAATATGTCAAGCAAATAGGAAAACTGGGAGGCGGACCGGGAGAAGATACCAGTCCATGGGGCTATATGGTTACTTATGACGAAAAACGCGGCTTATTCTATACACAGGGAAACAAAATCATACAATATGACAAGAACGGGAAGTTTACAGGAGCAGAAAAGACGATACAATATACAAGCGGAGGCATGATCAGTGGCGGTTCTTTGACAGGCCTGGCAGGTATGGCAACAGCTGACAGCCTATATATGCTTGTCAATTATCCCGATTCTGCATATTGGATGAATACGAATCTCGACATTGTGTATAGCGAACGTATTCCGCTAGACAGCAGCCTGCATCAGCCGGCCAATGTTTATGCTCAAGGTATCCAATATGAGTTTTCGGACTACGACGGACATACCTTATTCTATAATTTCTTTACCGATTGCATGTACACAGTAACCGATAATGGACTAAAAGTGAGATGGAAATTTGATATGAAAGATTTAGGGCCGGACAAACGTGCTTTCCTCAATGACTATATGACACATATTACAGGAATAGTGAAGATATCACGCCAGGCAAAGGGGGATGAAAAGACTAAAAAACTTCTTGCTGAAAACAGTGAATATGCCAAACTGGTAGACAATAAAAAAAGGATACTCAATGCATACGAATCCGAACGCTATGTGGTGATGCAATGGATGAACATTATTGCCTATGAAGGTATACGAAAAAAACATTCCCCTTATTTATTAGCCTTCCTTGATAAGACCAACGGAAATACTTTTGCCATATCACAACATCTGACTGATGACATTGACGGTGGAAAACCTTTTGAGTTAAGACTGGGAGTACACAATGGCGCCATGGTCAGCTGGATATGGCCTTATGAACTGAAAGATTATATTGCCCAACAGAAGGAAAAGGGCGAATGGGTAAGCGAGAGACTGGTAGCGTTAGCTGATGGATTGAAAGAAGACGACAACCCTGTATTAATTATGGCTTATTTAAAGAAGAAATAATAATAGATTTTATCATAAAAACTACCTTTAATACAATGAAACTAAAATTTATACCCTATATCCTCTTCTTTTTATTGGCGGCTTCGTGCCAAGAAAAAGGGAGTAAACCTGACACTATACAGCAGGAATACAAACCGCACATCATTGATTTAAGTGAAGCGGAGTATTCGGAAGAGCCACAACTGTTGTCTGATTTTGTAGAAAGCATAGAATATATAAAATTTTCGGAAGAACCATTGATTCCCGATTTAGTCTTTACATATCCGGTTGAGGATAATGAAGGAAATTTGTATTTGGATAGCAGTAATGGTATTCATAAATATACCCCAAGTGGTCAATATGTGAAATCACTCTTCAAGAAAGGACAAGGGCCGGGAGAACTTGCCTCCAAAATCGGACGATCTATCTTTAATATAGAGAAAAACTATGTATTGGTTACAGATTATGGTAAAATGGATTATCAGAAATTCTCATTAAACGGTGATTTTCTAGGAACTGAGCCATACCAACTAGAGACTGTATCAAAAGCCATATTTGCCTTTTGGAAAAATACCGAGCTTTATAGTTATATAAGAAATGCTCCTTATGAACAACATTCTAAAGTTAATCCAGACAGTCTGTATTTTTTCACAGTTCGAAACTTGGATACGGATTCTGTCATTTTCAGGCTAAAGAACCACCATTTTGACATTAAGGGAGAAGTAATTGGTCCCCGCATTGCTATTCAAGCTGCTCCGGCCTATAGGGGCATTATAAGTGATTCATTATTATGGGTAAAACCGGTACATGTGGATACGGTCTTTTGCACAACAAACTGGAAAGATTTGCGTCCATTCTATATCATAAAACAGTCTCCAGACGCAGCAGACTATGAATGGTTTACAATATGTTGGGCAGGAGTAAACAATTACTCCACGAGTGAACTTCTTAATAAGAAGCAGTTATCAGGTGTATGGGCATTAAAGAACGGCTTATTGTATGCCTATTTTCAAGGTGAAGAAAAAAGCGGACACGGTTTTTGTCCTGCTGATGGAAAAGCCAAAACCTATTCCAAATTGTTCAAGAATGATGTAGATAAATATTGTCCTTCCATTGATTTCAGTATACCGATGAACATAAGCTCTCTCTTTTGCAAAAACGGTTATCTCTATATGTTGGTAGATGCTTTCAAATTCTTTGAAGAAGGTGCGAAGCCTCCTTTTCCTGATTTGAAAGAAGACAGTAACCCGGTATTGGTGAAACTTAAATTGAAAAACGGGAAAAGGAGATATGTTTGACAACACGAAAAAAATATCCTCACTACCTCCGGTTGGATACCATGCACTGTGATCTCCACTTACCTGTGGATGATAGCCAAAGTTTTCCTGCTTCTTCCTTGTGGCTCTACCATATTTTTGATAACTTGCCACTGTTTTTCAGTCTGGTTAGTTGGATAGTAGCTCATAACTTATTCGAGCAGAGATATTTAAGTTACAAAATACTATTAACTAACTGATTGATAAATGGATATTGATTATTTAATAAAAACAGTTTCTTATTAAATCTATGAAGAAAAACCTGCTTGCTATTGCAGCATTTGCTTTGTTACTGACCTCGTGTGAAACCAAATTGGTAGAAAAGGTAGACCTTATTCCGCTGGCGGAAAATGTAGAAATCCATAAAGGTGCTTTTCCATTAAGTAATTTACAAAGCATACAAGTACCCGATGAGTGGAAACTCACCGCAGACAATTTTGTGAAAGACTTGCAAAAAACAGCCTCGTTAACCGTATCGTTAACTGATTCGGAGGGTAGTTTGGTAATCGTTAAAGACGAGTCACTTTCTGCCGAAGCTTATCGGCTGAATATAGAGAAAAACCGGATTAAAATAGAAGCCGGCGATATACAAGGTGTCAATCATGGTTTGGCCAGTTTACTCCAACTGATTATGACTGCAAAAGATGCTCAATTACCGGTGCTCACCATACAGGACAAGCCTGCATTCGGTTACAGAGGATTGATGCTGGATTGTGCCCGTCACTTCTGGACGGTAGATGAATTGAAGGAAACACTTGACCACATGGCCTTTTTCAAACTCAACACCCTTCATATGCATCTCACTGATAATCAAGCCTGGCGATTATCTATGGATAAATATCCCGATTTAGTAAAAGAAGGTACCTATTATTATGACTTTCCCGAATTGTCCGGAAAATATTATAGCAAAGAGGACTTGAAGGAAATCGTAACCTATGCCGGAACACGGGGAATTGAGATTATCCCGGAAGTGGATTTGCCCGGGCATAGCATTGCATTGCTTGCCGCATTGCCTGAGCTATCTTGTCGGGGAGGAAAATTCGAAGCTACTCCCGAGGAACGTGACTGGAACAAACGCAAACGTGGCAATGAAAATATGATTTGTATCGGCAATCCTCAGTCATTCGCTTTTGCAGAAGATGTAATAGATGCACTTATCGAAATTTTCCCTTCGCAATATATACATTTCGGAGGGGATGAAGTTCCTACTGATATTTGGGAAAAATGTCCCAAATGTATGGCACTTTACAAACGCGAAGGAATGAAATCTCCGGGGGAAATTCAGGATTACTTCACTCGTAAAATGAGTGACTTGATTCGTTCTAAGGGTAAAATAATGATAGGCTGGGGTGAAATCAATGACAGACATGCAGCCGGTCCGAATGATGTATTGACTATTTGGAGGGATAATGGTGTGGAAAAGCAGAAGATTGCCTTGGAACATGGCATATCTGTTATCATGTGTCCTCAACACGGTTGCTATTTCGACTGGGGGTATGCCGGAAACTCTACCCGTAAAGTCTATGAGTGGAATCCCGTATCAGAAGGAGTCACTGCTGAACAACAAGCGTTGATAAAAGGAGGACAGGCTGCCTTGTGGACTGAACGCATCACTACTATGGACCGTGTGGAATGGATGCTTTATCCGCGTATCTGTGCCTTGTCGGAGGTGCTATGGAGTGAGCCTTCTGCCAGAAATTGGGATGATTTTTATCAACGTATTACTACGTTTTATCCTGTTATGAAGAAACTGGGTATCAATTATTATGAAGATGATGCCATGAATGAAAAGGAGTTTGTTCCGTCAAACGAAAAGCCTGCTTTGGTTCGTAATGCACATATCGACACCAATATTCCGGGAAATCCTCCTTACCATGCAGAATATGCTTTTGATGGTAAATCGAATACTTTCTTCTGGGGTGGAACGTCCGTGGGACCGGAGCATTATTTTACAATCGTTTTAGGTGAACCGATGAAAGTAAATGAAGTGAAAGTCATAACAGGCGATTCCAAAGATTATATCACCATGGCCGATCTTTTGATTAGTGAAGATGGTGAGAACTTTGTGAAAGTAGGTAAATTTGATGATCTGGGACAAGCATCGGCTACACCGGATGCTGCCAAAACAATAAAAGCAGTCAAGATTCAAATAACCGGCCAACATACTTGCTGGCCAATCATCAAAGAAATTATCTTGAAATAGAAGTGCTGTTACTGCTACCACCCATCCTTTCAAAACCGACGATAAACCGAACGTTTTGTGAGGTGGTGGTAGCACAAGCACTACCAAAAGTACTATTTGTATATCAAAAATATGCAAGGAATCTTAGACAAGTCGGGCAGTTTCCCCTGCCACTCTTTTACTGTCTTGGTCTTGATATATTCTCCTTCACAAGTGATATTGGCAGCAATGCACAACTTGGTTTGAGGACGACAGTTTTTCAGAATATCTTCCGCCATCTTATTGTTTCGGTAAGGAGTTTCGATAAAGAGCTGCGTTTGGTCTTCTGAGTAAACGCGCTGTTCCAATACCTTAATCCGCTTGGCTCTTTCGCCCGGTTCAATAGGAAGGTAACCATGGAAAGCAAAGCTCTGACCGTTAAAGCCCGAACCCATGACAGACATAATAATGGAAGAAGGCCCTACCAACGGAACCACTTTCAGATTCTTGCGCTGGGCAATGGCTACCACATCAGCCCCCGGGTCGGCAACGGCAGGACAGCCGGCTTCAGAAATAACTCCCATAGACTCGCCCGACATTAACGGTTTCAAATAGCCGGAAATGTCTTCGGGTGAAGTATGCTTGTTTAATGGATAGAATGTAAGTGAATCAATATCAATGCTACGCTCCACTTTCTTCAGAAAACGACGGGCAGAACGCACATCCTCGACTATAAAATGCTTGATACCAAGGATTATTTCCTTGTTGTATACCGGTAATACGTTCTCAACGGGAGTGTCGCCCAAGGTAACGGGCAACAGGTATAATGCTGTTTCCATAATTCTGTTCTTATCAGGGCTTGAAATCAACTTCACTCAATATGCGGCGATAATCGGTATCGTTCAATAAATCATTTATGGTTACGTCGTCATGAGTCTTCATATATTCGTCTATCAGCAAAATGCCCATCCATACACCGATACTTGCCGGGGTTCGCTCACCTGTCATAATCGGTATAAAGGGATCTTTACGAATATAGCTGCGTACAATCAACGGATCGGTAGCATCCAGATGTCCGTTGTCCAGCATACCTTGCCATAAGGCTGATTTGTTCTTCTTGCACCATTCCGCCTCTTTCTCGTCATATCCCATCTCTTTCTCAAATGATTCATAACCCAATATACGGGCTACTACCCAATTGATTTTTCCCCTGTGCAAGATCATATCGAGCAAGGTACGTCCGGGTCCCCAAGGCATGGGATATTCACTCAATAAATAAAAGGTGAAACAATCCGGAACAATGCGGTCGGGCTCCATGCTGCGGCATTGGTAATCGTAGTAAAAACGTTTATAGAGGGGATAGTCGGCCCCCATATATTTATCTATGCTGAACCCTACGATACTGTCTCCTACCACTACCGACTGGTTGAGAGCAGAAAGTTGGGCATAGAAATGAGGAACGGGCAAAGAGGGAACTTCTTTCTTCAACTGCTTGAAGCCTTTGGTGAGTTTCTTCTCTATCCAGCCCATATCCTTGAATTTTTCTTCGGCATCCTGTATCAATACCAATAAAGTGGTATCGGCATAATACTCCATCAGACGGTCGTTTATCTTATTGTCATCCACTTCGCCAATGGCCAGCACATCTTCTATCAGGAGCTTGGTGGCTTGCGGAAAATCAGTATTCATCTTTTGCAGTGCCGAAAGGTTGTTCATAGTCACATACTCAAACAACAAACGGTCATAACGGGCTACTTTTATATTCAATTCGGCAGAATCGCTACTCTTTCCTCCGTTCCAATGGCAAGAAGAAAGAGCAACGAGACATACTAATATGAATATAACTTTGCGTATCATCGGTGATTATCCGTAAATGATATTTCCGTTTTCGTCTTTATATTCATCCAATCCCTTTTCGTAAGTTGCCATGGCACGAAGGCTCATACCCACACTGGAGAAACCTCCGTCGTGGAAAAGGTTCTGCATGGTCACTTTGCGGGTGAGGTCGGAGAACATTACGATACAATAATCCGCGCATTCATCGGCAGAAGCATTGCCCAGCGGAGACATACGATTGGCAAAATCGAACAGTTTGTCCATGCCTTTCACGCCCGAACCGGCAGTGGTCATGGTCGGTGACTGAGAAATAGTGTTCACACGCACATGATGTTCACGTCCGTAGATATATCCGAAGCTGCGTGCAATAGATTCCAATAATGCTTTTGCATCAGCCATGTCATTGTATCCGTAGAATGTACGCTGTGCAGCTACGTAGCTCAAAGCCAAGATAGAACCGTATTCTGCAATAGCATCCAGTTTCTTGGCTGCCTGAATCATTTTGTGGAATGATATGGCAGAAATATCTAAAGTCTTGCCCAGCATATCATAATCGAGGTCATCGTAAGTACGTTTTTTACGAACATTGGGAGACATACCGATAGAATGCAAAACAAAATCTATCTTGCCACCCAGCACTTCCATTGAACGCTTGAATACATTTTCCAAATCTTCTACACTCGTAGCATCAGCAGGAATCACTTCGCAATGCAGCTTGTCCGCCAAAGCCGAAACTTCACCCATACGAACTGCCACCGGAGTATTGGATAATGTAATGACAGCACCTTCCTCAACAGCTTTTTCTGCTACTTTCCATGCAATGGACTGTTCATTTAATGCACCAAAAATAATACCTCTTTTTCCTTTCAACAAATTGTAACTCATACCTATATTAGTGTTAAATTAGTTTGCAAAGATACAAACAATAAATGAATTATGCCTCATTTTTGCACACAAATGCAAAAAGAATGCAGTTTTAAAACAGTTTTTCGCCTCCAAATGTTTTAAAATAGTGAATATACAAAAAAGATACGGATTATGCAGACTTCATTGTTCTTTTACCCCTAAAGAACCGATATTCTCTACACATCCGTATCTTTATATTTCTATATATACCGCTTATCCCAAGAACGAAATCAATACACCGGCAGCTACTGCCGAACCGATTACTCCAGAGATATTACTAGCCATACAATACTGAAGTACATGATTCTTCGGGTCATACTTCAATGCTATTTCATTGGCCACACGGCTTGCCATCGGCACAGCACTCAGGCCACATGCACCAATCAACGGATTTATCTTTTTCTTGGTAAACAGATTGAATATCTTCACAAAAAGAATACCACCGGAAATAGACAGGGCAAATGCCAGGAAACCGCCAATCACGATGCCGATGGTTGTCCAGTTGAGGAATGCTTCGGTAGTCATAGTAGCGCCCACCGAAAGTCCCAGAAAAATGGTGGCGGCATTCATGATGCTGTTTGATGCCGCATCGAACAAACGCGAGGTATCGCTGCCAATCTCTTTCACCAAATTACCAAACATCAGCATACCAATCAAAGGCACTGCACTCGGTACGAACAAGGCCACGACTGTAGTAACGACAATCGGGAAAAGAATCTTCAGCACACGCAGGTTTTTGATTTCTGTCTTTGAAGGATATTTCTTTTCTTGCTCTTTCATATTGATACTCAATTCCTTCTTGGTACACCACAGTTTGACCACCAAAGGAATGATAACCGGAACCAAAGCCATATAAGAATAAGCTGCAATGGCAATGGGACCTAACAGATGAGGAGCCAGCTTGATGGTGGTAAAGATAGCTGTCGGACCGTCAGCACCACCGATAATACCCAGTGAAGCAGCTTCCTTCGGTGTAAAGCCCATCAAAATGGCTACCAGCAATACGGTGAAAATGCCCAACTGTGCAGCTGCACCGAAAATAGAGAGCCGCAGGTTACGAAGCATCGGACCAAAATCCGTCAGAGCACCCACACCCATAAAAATAATAGGAGGCAGGAAGCCTGTCTTTATCAACATATAGTAGATGAAGTTCATCAAACCGAGATCATGGGCAATTTCATGCAACGGCATCTCCCAAATATTCTTCATCACGCCATTCACCATTACCATGCCGTTTTCATCGGCTTGGACTACGCCCATTTCACCTCCGGGGAAGTTGGCCAGCAATACTCCGAAAGCAATCGGAATCAGCAATAACGGCTCATACTTTTTCTTAATACCCAGATAAAGCAAGATGAACGCAATGGCATACATTATCAGGAACTGCGGTTCGGCAATAATATTGCTGAAAGCAGTCATTTCATATAGTCTTGCAAATATATCTTCCATTATAATATCTTCATTAATACGTCATCTTCCGACACAGAATCACCCGAATTTACACAAATGGCAGTGATGGTTCCGTCATATTCGGCACGAATCGCATTATATGTCTTCATTGCCTCTACATAACAGATAACTTCGCCTTTTGCCACTTTATCACCTACCTTCTTCGGGGTTTCCTGTGCATTCTTTACCAAGAAGAATTTTCCTTCCAACGGAGAAAGGATATCTTTTCCTTCGCCCACCGGAGCAACAGTTTGAGCCGCCGGAGTACCTCCTGCAGCAGCATTGAGGGTAGCAGGGTCTACGGCACCGTAAGCTACTGTGACACGATAAGGTTGACCGTTTACATCTACCGTCAATACCTTTGTTTTGTTCTCTGCTTCGACAGGAGCCGTTGCATTGGCTTTTTCTTCCCGGCGTTTCTTCACATCCGCCAAGAAGTCTTCCTTTGCCTTTCCACTCTTATAAGCCTCATACTGAGCCGGATGCATGGCATATTCAAAGAGTTCTTCATCGTCCTGACCCTTATCCCATTGCTTTTCGAGCATCATCTTACGATATTTATCCAATTGGTCGGGATAATTATCCTGTGGATTACCATCAAAGAACTTACGACCTTCGCGTTCTGCCTTTTCTATAATTTCAGGAGCCAATTTGCCCGGCAGACGGCCGGCTTTGCCCAAAATCATATCCCAAATATCATCGGCAATCATGCCCCAGCGTTCTTTACCCTTTTCCATGGCCATTACGTTCATCATGGCAAGGTTTTTCACATACTGGCTGAACGGAGTCACCAAAGGAGGATAACCGACACGTGGCCATACATATGCCACTTCATTGAAGAGTTTTATCAATAACTCGTCCTGAGTCATAAACGGCAAATTGCGTTTCGCCTTATACTTGTTGATAAATTCAAGATTTGTTTCGAGATCGGCCATCAAGCTTCCCATCATACCTCCCGGAAGTCCCGGAGCAATCAGCAAGGAGTTCATCAGACGGTTCTTCGGGCTGATATATAGTCCGAGGAAGTCATCCATAAATTCCTGAATAAGAGAACGCACTTTCATGTACGCCTCCATATTGATTTCGGGCACTTTGAAACCGGCATCCTTCAGCATGGCCTGCACACTGATAAGATCGGCATGTCCCGTGCCCCATGACAACGGCTCCATGCCGACATCGATATAGTCGCAACCCGCCTGACATACTTCCAATATAGAAGCCATGTTGAAACCGGGTCCTGCGTGAGAGTGATATTGGATGGGGATATTTTTTATTTTCTTTATTCCTGCTACTATTTTACCCAGTGAAACAGGACGTCCGATACCTGCCATATCCTTGATACAGATTTCATCCGCTCCGGCCTCGATAAGCTGTTGGGCCATGTTTACATAATATTCCACGGTATGTACCGGAGAAAAAGTGATGCATAGGGAGCATTGTGAAATCATGCCGGCATCATGGGCATAACCGATAGAGGGGATAATATTGCGAACATCATTCAAACCGCAAAAAGTACGGGTAATATCTGTTCCTTGCGCGTGTTTTACTTTATAGAATAACTTGCGGACATCTGCCGGAACGGGACTCATTCGAAGACCATTCAAAGCACGGTCCAACATGTGTGTCTGAATACCTGCCTCGTGGAAGGGTTTGGTCCACTCGCGCACTGCTTTATTCGGATTCTCGCCAAACAATAAATTTACCTGTTCAAAACCACCGCCATTTGTTTCTACACGTGCAAAACAACCCATTTCAATAATGGCCGGGGCAACTTTTACCAACTGGTCTACGCGGGGCACATACTTGCCTGCGCTCTGCCACATATCGCGGAAGACCAGACTAAATTTCACTTCTCTTTCCATTTTCCTTAAATGTGTTTTTCTTTTGGATTATAGCTTCTCAATTTTTATCACCTGACCTTTACCTGCTGTCAAAATCTCTACTGCCGCCTTAATAGCATCCATAGCTCCTGCATCGGTTGTAGGAGCTACAGTAGGCACTTTCCTGGGAGCTTCTTCGGGAGCTACCTTGTTGACAATAGTAATGAGGTACTTGCTCAGATAGATAACAATGAGTAGTATGACAAAGACAGTAGCCATTCCAACTACCATCAGCATCAATCCGACTCCTATGTTCTCCATAAATCTAGTGTTATTAATAGTACTTACTGCACTTATAGGTTATTCAAAGCCTAAAAAGTGCTCAAATTTAGGCATTTCGGTTTTATTTTTATAATAAAGGGGTTGAAAAATATGCAAAATTAGTAGAAAAGAAGAAGATACACGAAGAAAGAAAGCGTTCCAAAAACCTAAAACAGCCATCAACTCAGGAAAAAACAGCACTTTGGTCTGCTGTAAGGGCAGATTGAATCTGCCCGATGACATTACGAAATCCTTAAAAAAGAATTTCATTCAGCATCTTGCGCTTTTTTTCAACAGGTTCGTCTTCAGCGTATCCTACAGGAATCAACACAGCCGGCTCTATATATTCGGGCAATCCCAAAACAGTGCTGCACTGAGAAGCATCGAAATTACAAACCCAGCAAGTACCCAAACCCTGCTCGGTAGCAGCCAGACAGAGATGTTCCACCGCAATAGCTATATCAATATCTGCATGATCTTTATTGTCGGCACGACGATGCCAAGACTCTTCATGGTTTGTGCAAGCCACAATGATACAGGGAGCTGTGGCAAGCCACTCACGCTTATAGCATTGCTGCAACGCCTTTAATGTAGGTTCATCTGTGACTATTTTAAACCGCCACGGTTGGAAATTAACTGCCGAGGGAGCCAAGCGTACACACTCCATGATATACTCCAATTTTTCTATCTCAACCGAACGACCGGCATATTTGCGGGCAGAATAGCGCGCTTTTACTAATTCTAGAAAGTTCATAAGCATTATTATTAGTTTGCAGACAAAAATACTAACTTTGCACCGATAAAAGAAATACAAATATGAAGAAACTTGTGATATTTGATTTAGACGGCACATTGCTGAATACAATAGCTGATTTGGCTGCCGCTACCAACCAAGCTTTACAGTACTATGGCTATCCCATTCATGACACGGATGCCTACCGTTTCTTTGTAGGAAACGGAATCAACAAACTGTTTGAACGAGCATTGCCCGAGAACGAAAGAAGCGAAGAAAATATTTTAAAAATCCGTTCTCAGTTTGTCCCTTATTACGATAAACACAACGCGGATTTTAGTCGTCCCTATCCGGGTATAGCAGCACTATTGCTGGCTTTACAAAATGACGGAAGAAAGATAGCTGTGGCGTCCAACAAATATCAAGCTGCTACACGGAAACTGATTGCACACTATTTCCCCGAAATAAATTTTGTGGAAGTATTGGGACAAAGGGAAGGAATACCTGCCAAGCCGGACCCTTCTATTGTAAATGATATCATTGCCACAGCCGGAGTCACCAAAGAAGAAGTGCTGTATGTAGGAGATTCCAATGTCGATATGCAAACGGCACACAATGCCGGAGTCACTGCCGTGGGAGTGGCTTGGGGATTCAGACCGCGAACAGAACTTGAAGCTCTTCATCCCGCACACATCATCGAAAAAGCAGAGGAACTGATTCCATTGCTTGATTGATTAGGACGGAAATATATACAAACAGCAGATATAGTGAAAACATTTCATCAAAGAACCATCAGGTATGTGATAAAAGGTTTGCGTTATCTGGCAACGGAGATTGACTCTGAGAGACTGAAAATAAACGGTTTCTACTCCGACTGGACCATACCGACTTTCCATATCATACGGTTCTTGCTCTACGCTTTTATGATAGTCATGATTTATCCATACCTGCCGGGGGCTGATTCCGGTGTGTTCCAAGGGATTTCCGTATTTGTCGGTCTGATTATCTCACTCGGTTCGAGTACTGTCATCGGTAATATCATTGAAGGCTTTATCACTACTTACATAAGGCCTTCAAACTGGGAGACCGTATCAAGTTGAACGAGACAACAGGAAATGTGGTGAAAAAAAACGGCTTTCGTAACCCGAATCCGTACATCGAAATCGGCAAGAACATACGGACTAATCATTCATTCGGAAGTAACCATCGGCTATGATGCACCTTGGAGGAAAGTACATCAGTTACTTATTGATGCTGCTTTGGCCACTCCGGAAATACAGGCCGATCCGGAACCATTTGTACTGAAAACATCATTAAGTGATTGGTATCCGGTTTATCAGGTTAATGCCTATATAAAAGATGCAGACAAAATGGCCGCCATTTATTCTGTTCTACACCAAAACATACAGGATTACTTCAATAAGGCAGGCATTGAGATTATGTCTCCTCACTATATTGCCACAAGAGACGGCAATGAAATAACCATCCCTAAAGAGACAGCCGAAGAATAAAATGAACAATTATTCGTTTTTTACGTTTTTATAGATAAATAGTATAAACTTTAAAAGCCTAATTTATGTCTGTTATTTATAAATTCTTATTTCCCTCAAAACCGGATAGCACAGCCATGTCATTACTATTATTGGCATTACGCATTTTATTCGGTGTATTATTAATGTCTCACGGAGTACAAAAATGGGCAAACTTCGATGCCATGAGTGAAAGTTTCCCGGATCCTTTGGGAGTAGGAAGCCAAATGTCTCTCATTTTGGCCATTTTTGGCGAACTGGCCTGTTCACTGGCTTTTATCTTCGGATTCCTTTACCGTCTTGCTATGATTCCTATGATTTTCACAATGGGCATGGCATTTTTTGTAATTCACGGCAATGACCCGTTCTCTGTCAAAGAACTGGCATTTATCTATCTTGTGGTATTTGTTCTGATGTACATAGCCGGGCCCGGAAAGTATTCTATCGATCACTTTATCGCTAAAGCTATATCGAAAACCAACAGATAAGTATTAATCAATATGCTTTAAAAAGCGTCTGATATCACTTTCCAACCTTTTATAAAGCGGAGATTCTTTATAACTAGTATGCTTGCGGAGTACTATATCAACTCCTAGCTGACGACGCTGATAGCTTGTCAGCTCATTATGGAACTGCATATCGTGCTCTGCAAGTTCTTTAATTTCCGCCTCACGCTCACGACGAAGAACATTACAAACAGGCGTCAACAGTTTCATCACTACACTATCCATAATATGATGCCCCTGAATAAACATATAAGTATTATCCGGATATACTCCCAATTGAGCGAACTCCTCTTTCATTGCCTCTATCTCTCCTATCGCTTTGGGATGACGATGCTCCAACTCCTGCAATTTCCGCCTTACACGACGGCTCATATTTTCCAAACTGCGCTCGGGCCGGTAAACACTTACCTGATCCAACTTGACAAACGAACAAAAATCAAGCAATGAAAACTCGGATAATATGTGTTTCCGATAAAACCACACCGACCAAATAAAAAGCGGATAGGCAATCTGTGAATACATCTTCATAAAGGCAACAAAATCTACCAATGGATGGTCATTCAAAGTAGCCATGACACACACTTCATGCAAAGCTCCCGAATAACATTGATAGTTTTCGATGGCGTATGCATACGTATGAAAAACATACTTATTATTGATAATATAGCGGGAAGTATGGGTAGCACCCTGAAGTAAATAATCATAATCACTGTCTACACAGGCAATCATATTCTGCCCCAACTGTGAACCCAGTTCATTCATTAATACAGATTTCTTGCCTTTCGCCAAAGTGGTCTTGGAAGGGAGCATTACTTCAAAATAACGAGTATCATCTTCAAACTCTCCCAATAGGGTACGCCAAAAAGAGACATCGTCGTAACTTTCAACATAAGCCACAATTTTTCGTCTTGCCTTTTTGGGCTTTAACCTATTCGCCGCACCGATATATAAAGAAGAAAGGTTGTCGGATAATCTCTTTCCCATAGCCGTGTCGTTTAGTTAAATTCATTGTGTTATATCACTCACTTCGGTAACGGCATCAAGCCATCCATCCATGACCAAAGCCGGCGAATGAGTCGTGAGTACAATCTGTACATTCGGATTCAATTCACGAATTAATGAAATTAGACGTTGTTGCCACTCCACATGAAGAGAAATCTCAGGCTCATCCATAAACAGCACTCCATGCCTCTTGTCCTGTACCAAGACAGTAAGCAAAATAACCAATATCTGTTTTTCACCCGAAGAAAGTTGGTAAGGGTATAAAGTATCACCGTCTTGTTCAAACAAAATCTCATTGCTCTGACGAATAATCTTCTTTCCCGTTTCTCCGAAAAGATCATCCATTAAATCCTGGAATTTCTTCTTAGGATAAGACATTTGGGCAGCACGCATCTGGTCTTCGGGATTACCGGAAGTAAGACACTCGATAATACGATTACCGATATTCACCTGATAATCCAAATAACGGCGCTGCAATTGATAAAGCTGCCAGTCCAGCTCTGTCTTCACATTCTTATCCGCCATTTTTTCAAGCAACTCGGAATGAATCAATGGTCGGTCAAAACTTCTGATAACATCAAAATGAATTTGCGTAGCATCTTCAGGAGAAAAAACAAAATGTACCCCCGGTGCAGAGCCATTACTTAAAGCCCCCCCTTCCAAAGCACTCAAACTATTTACAGACCTGTTCAGAATAGTACTTTTACCTATTCCATTCACCCCACTCAGAATATTAACATCAGGGCGAAGTTCCCACGAGATATCTTTACGTCCCCACAGCCGCTTTATCTCGATACGCTTAATATAATCAGCCTGCTTTTTCATTTTATATAAATTTACTATAAAGCAAAGATAGAAAATATAAAAAGAAACACCTACATTTGTACTGTTATTTAAGGTAAAAAAGATATGGCTATTCAGAAGTATAAAGGACATTTGGCATTGCTAGGCGCTGCCATAATGTGGGGATTAATGTCTCCTATCGGCAAAACAGCTTTAGAGAACGGAATTTCAGGACTTTCACTGGCAACTTTTCGAATGACGGGAGGAGCAGTCTGTTTTTGGATTGCATCTATTTTCGCACCCAAAGAACAAGTAAAGCCTCATGACTTGATGATGTTGTTCTTTGCCGGACTATTGGGTATCGTATTTAATCAAGGTTGTTTTACGTTCGGGTTATCACTGACCTCTCCCATCGATGCTTCCATCGTAACAACCACCGCACCGATTGCAACCATGATTGTTGCAGCCATTTATTTGAAGGAACCGGTAACCGGAAAGAAAGTAATCGGCATCTTCTTAGGCTCCATTGGGGCTTTAACTTTGATTATGAGTAGTCAAGGTTCCACAGATGATAAGGCCGGAAGCATTCCGGGAGACTTGTTGTGCTTGGCTGCTCAGATAAGTTTTTCTTTTTATCTGGCTATCTTTAAAGGATTAATCAGCAGATATAATATCTTCACATTAATGAAATGGATGTTCACATATGCCGCCATCTGCTTTATTCCATTCTCCTATCACGAAGTTTCGGCTATTCAATTTAACGAGATATCCACCACCACGTGGGGCTGCGTCCTTTTTGTTATCTTGGGAGGCACATTCTTTGCCTATATTTTAATGATGATAGGACAAAAGACATTGCGTCCGACCGTTATCAGTATGTATAACTATGTACAACCGATTGTCGGTACTTCTGTCTCTATTTTATTGGGCATGGGTACTTTCGGACCGGCAAAAGGACTGGCCGTCGTATTGGTATTCTTAGGAGTGTACATCGTCACTCAAAGCAAGAGCCGCGAACAGATGCTGGCTGAACAAACGGTTCAAAAAGACAGGCACTAACCATAGTTGTTGCAATCCCCCAACTCGGAGATTTATATAATTGACTCTTCCAAACGAAGCTGCTCTATATATTTCTCCGTGTCCTCCCAAAGTTGTTTGGCCTGCGGATGATTCATAAATTTATCTTTTACTTTTTTCGGTTTGCAAGAAGCAAACATTTGTCCGGTCACCTCCGACACTTCTTCATCAAGCAATAAGTGAATAGCTGTTGCCGCACCTTCTTTAGGAGTACGGATGCAAGGACGAAAAAACCAATCTGTCAGTTTATCAAACCACATATCCATACGGATGATATTGGTAGAAACAATTCCCGGATCGGCGGCATTGACTGTAATTCCGCTGTCTTTCACCCTTTCCGACAACTCACGCGTAAACAGCCACAAAGCCAACTTGGTATTGCTATAAATAGGAATACGCCAAAAGCTACCTGACTTTCCGCGGGAAAAAAAATCGGACGTGATATGCCCAAGTGAATAAGTACACGAAACCATATTGACAATACGGCTTCCTTTTCCCATCAAAGGCAATAATCTCATAGTCAAAAGAAAAGGAGCAACATAATTCACCGCCACTGTTCTTTCCAGCCCGTCTTCAGTCTGCATCAAATGAGTACTCATTGTTCCGGCATTATTCATCAAAAGGTCAATATGTTTTCCACGCCCCAACAGTCCGTCTGCAACATTGATAACAGACGCCATAGAAGACAGATCGACCTGACGTACTTCTATCTCCTTGTTTCCTGTTTCCAATATCATCTGATTCTTACGTTCTTCTCCTTTAAAAAGAGTATAACACAACATAATGACATGATACCCTGCCTCGGCTACGGCACGAGTTATTTCCTTTCCCATTCCTCCGTCGGCACCGGTTATAACAGCTAATTTACTCATTTTTCCACTCTTGCTTTTATATATAAACACTTATTTCTTCTCCAATTTTTCAATTTCTTTTTTCAAACTTGCCGGCAGCTCTTCCCGCAAGTGCTGGTGGCAAGCCATTTCAATAGTGTACATTCGTGCTATACAATAGTTACTATGCTTACAGTTACACCGCGCTTTTTCTTCTTCACGCATACGATTGACAAAACCGGGTTCATTAAGCAAAGCACGCGCCATCTGCACAAATTCAAAACCATGATTCAATACCTCATCAATCTTTTCACGCGAAACCAACCCACCGACATATACTAACGGAATATCCTTTATTTCGGTTCTGAATTTCAGAGCATCTTCCAAGAAATAGGCCTCTTTGAAAGGTACGGCCGGAATCATCCATTTGCCTGCCATTCTTACTCCATATTTCAGCCACCAGCAATTCATATAATGAGTCATCGTTTTGATAGGCATTTCACCGCGCATGACATACATTGGAGCTTTACTTACAAAACCTCCACTCAAGACCAACGCCTGTGCACCATCTTGCACCAACCGCTTGGCTACCTGCATGGTCTCGTCTATTTCCATACCTCCCTTAAAGCCATCACGCATATTCATTTTCACCAATACTGCCATATCGCTACCTGCAGCCTGCATCACCTCTTCCATTACCATATCCATAAAACGCATACGATTCTCCAACGAACCGCCATACTCGTCTTTACGGTGATTGGTATAAGGAGAGAGAAACTGACTGATGAGATATCCATGTCCGGCATGAATTTCCACTGCATCAAAGCCGGCCTCACGTGCTAAATTGACAGAACGACCATAAGCTTTTGCCATCGCCGGAAGTTCGTCCTTACGCAAACCGCGTACAAATGTAGGAGAATAAAGATTGAAACCGGAAGAAGCTCCTACGGGAGTTACCCCACAAATACTTTTATGAGACATGTTTCCGCAATGTCCCAACTGAATACCGGCTGCCGCACCCTCCTTATGGATGGCATCGGTTATGTCTTTCAACCCCGGCACTATCTCAGGGCGCATCCACAGCTGTCGGTCAAAAGACAAACCGCTTTGAGCTACAGCAGCATAAGCGATTGTAGTCATTCCTACTCCCCCGGCCGCTACCGAACGATGATAGTCCAATAACTGTTGTGAAGGTACATTGCCCGGACACATGCTTTCAAAAGCCGCCGAACGAATCGTACGATTTCTCAAAGTAAGCGGCCCGATGGATGCCGGAGTAAATAGTTTAGAATCTATCATGACTTTTATAATTTTATAGTCTAATCGGTTAATAAACAAAAGGAATCATTCGTTTTCTGCCACCCACAGCCTGTGCTCCAAACTCTTCTCGATAACGATTGCGAATCGAATTGGCACGCGGAGCCAAATTAGCAAATGTCCACAGAACAAATACCCAAGCAGCCGGTGAGCAAGTCAGTACGGCAAAACCTACCCATTCCAATAATTCTCCGAAATAATTACCTGACGTGACATACCGATACATTCCTTTCTGTGGCAAATAATGACGAGTATCGCCCGGTTTACGTAAATGACGGATCACACTGTCCGAATGAATATTAATTCCCATACCTGCAAAAAACAGAACCAGTCCTGCCCAAAAAGAAGAAGTATTAAGCCATGCATCCGAATAAAGTCCTTCGGGAGCAAGATAGAAAAGCCACTCGCCCTGCATAAAACCATTCAACACATTGAATACCACTCCCATCAACATAATGGCAATAGGCATCCGGCTCTTTCCTTTCATCAAGAAAGGGAATATAAAGGCACGCTGGAAATAATGCAGTTCAAAGAGTAGGAAAAAGACAAGAGGCACAGCGCTACAACGCACACTGCTATTCCACCATAAATAGAGCATGACGAAAAACACCGGCGCTTCCATCAATATCCAACCTAGTTTATTGTTTAACGAAATTCCCCATTTGGAAGTTTGGAACATACCATAGCCGGCACGTACATAATAAAGGGCTGCAAAAACAACAACCGCTAATGCAGACATTGTCAGAAGTAATAAGTCAAAAGTCTGTTGTTCCATACTCGGTCCTCCTTTTATTAGATTTAGTTAGTCACTAACAAATTTAAAGAAAATTCGAGAGAGGAGAAATATTTTAGATAGTTTTTGTGGAAAAAGACTATAAAATGCGAGAAAGTGACAGTAAAACCATCGATGATATTATTCTTCAGACACGGATAACATGAATTTCACAGAAAAATCCGTGTAAACCCATGTTATCCGTGCTTGCCAATTACCTCTGCTTCAAAGGCACATATTCCAGTTCTTCCAACACATTCTTGTATGCCGGACGAATAATGCGTTTTCCTTCAAAATTCAGCTCCTCATTGCGGTGTGCACACCACCCCACGATACGAGCCATCGCAAACAAAGGTGTAAATATTTCCTGTGGCAGACCAATCATTTCATATACGAAACCTGAATAGAAATCGATATTGCTGGAAACAGTCTTGCCGTTATTCTTAATCTTTCCGAACATAGCGATGGCACGTTCTTCCAACAATTCCAGGAAAGCAAACTCTTCTTCCTTACCTTTTTCTTTTGCCAAGTCACGAGCCAATTCTTTCAACAAAATAGCACGAGGATCGGATATCGTATAGACCGCATGGCCGATACCATAAATCAGACCGGACTTATCATACGCTTCCTTATTCAACATACGGGTAAAGTAAGTATCAATTTCATCCACATTGGTCCAATCCTTGATATTTTCCTGCAAATGATGGAACATATCCGCCACTTGGATATTTGCTCCTCCATGAAGCGGACCTTTCAACGAGCCGATACCTGCGGCGATGGCCGAATAAGTATCCGTACGGCTGGACGAAACTACACGGACGGTAAAAGTAGAGTTATTACCACCTCCGTGTTCAGCCTGAAGTACCAACAGCAAATCAAGCGTGCGCGCATCAAGTTCCGTATAATCCTTTTTCAACATATACAGGAAGTTTTCTGCGATAGACAGTTTTTCACGCGGATGACGGATATGCAACGAACGACCATACGTGGCATGGCGCAACATGTTATAAGCGTATGCAATAATGGTCGGGAACTTGGATATCAAGTCAATACTCTGACGCATCAGGTTATCACGCGAAGTATCATCCGCCTGCGGGTCAAAACGGTACATTTCAAGCACGCTACGGGCCAGAATGTTCATAATGTTATTTCCCTCCAACTCAATGATATTCATTTTGGTCTTCTGTTCCAACGGAGTATTGTCATTAATCAACTCACAGAAAGACACCAACTCTTCCTTGTCAGGCAAATGACCGGACAATAACAGATAAGCCACCTCCTCAAAACCAAAACGCTTCTCTTTAATAATGCTATGTGCCAAATCTTCCAAATCATACCCACGATAGAAAAGTTTGCCGGGAATCGGCTTCAATCCTCCGCCGGGAATACGTTCATACCCTACTACATTGCCTATCTTGGTCAACCCTACCAAAACACCGGTGCCATCTTCGTTACGCAATCCGCGCTTTACATCAAACTTCTTGAACAATTCGTTCTCAATCCGGGTTGCATTCTTCATATCCTCGGAGAGTTTGTAAATGATATATTCTTTCTTCATATCCGTGAGTTTTTAGGAGTTTATTCTTTCTATTATTTCTTTTGTAAATGCCGACGTGCCAAGCGAGACACCTCCGGGCATAAAACGGGCAAGGTCATGTGTGGCACGTTCCTCGCCAAAACTGGATTCCAAGGCATTCACTATCAGCTCTGCCGCCTTATTCCAGCCAAAATGTTCCAACATCATGACAGCCGAGAGGATTAATGAACAAGGATTCACCACATCCTTTCCGGCAATATTGGGAGCCGTACCGTGAGTCGCTTCAAAAATGGCATGACCGGTATTGTAATTGATGTTCGCTCCAGGAGCAATTCCGATGCCGCCTACCATGGCAGCCAACTGATCCGAGATATAATCTCCGTTCAAATTCAAGGTAGCCACCACCGAATATTCTTCGGGAATCAATAACGTATTCTGCAAGAATGCATCGGCTATGCAGTCTTTTATCACCAACTTGCCTGACGCAATGGCATCGCCAAATTCACGTTCCGCCAGTTCATATCCCCATTTCTTGAAGCCGCCTTCAGTAAACTTCATGATATTTCCTTTATGCACCAACGTCACTGACGGCAAGCCATGCTCCAAAGCATATTTACATGCCGCACGTACCAGACGTTCCGTTCCTTCTTTGGACACCGGTTTCACGCCAAATGAAGAAGATTCGGGAAAGCGCACTTTAGCCACTCCCATTTCATCATGCAGAAAACGATAGAACTTCTCAGCTTCCGGCGTACCTGCTTCCCATTCTATACCTGCATAAATATCTTCCGTATTTTCGCGGAAAATATGCATATCCACCTTCTGAGGCTCTTTTACCGGGGATACCACCCCACGGAACCAGCGTACGGGGCGCAGACACACATACAGATCCAGCGTCTGGCGCAAAGCCACATTCAAGGAACGGATACCACCTCCTACGGGAGTAGTCAACGGACCTTTTATGCCCACACCATATTTCTTGAAAGCCTCCATCGTCTCATCCGGCAACCAGGAACCTGTTTCGTTGAAAGCACGTTCACCTGCCAGTACTTCCATCCATTCTATTTCATGTTCATTGCCATACGCCTTCTTCACGGCCGCATTCACTATGGCTTGCATAGCGGGAGTAATTTCTGCTCCCACTCCGTCTCCTGTAATATAAGGTACTGTCTTTTTCATCTTTTATCTTGCATTTAAAGCAGAGCCGGCACGGAACCAACCTATCTGCTGTTCATTATAAGTATGCTGTACTTCAAAACCATCCTGAGTGCCATCTTCATGGTGTAAAGTCACAGTCAGATTTCTTCCGGGAGCAAAGTCCGCCAATCCGCTGACGGTAATCAAATCATGTTCTTGAATCTTGTCATAGTCCGCTTTGTCTATAAAAGTCACCGCCAACATTCCCTGCTTCTTCAGATTCGTTTCATGGATGCGGGCAAAACTCTTCGCTAGAATAACCTTTACATTCAGAAAACGAGGCTCCATAGCAGCATGTTCACGACTGGAACCTTCTCCATAATTTTCCTCCGCAACTACCATAGACCCGATGCCTTGCGCTTTATACTGCTTAGCCGCGCCCGATACACTCTCATAGGTATTTGTCAATCGGTTCCACACCTTGTTCGTTTCACCATTGAAAGCGTTCACCGCCCCCATCAGCATATTATCCGAAATATTTTCCAGATGACCACGGAAACGCAGCCACGGGCCTGCCATCGAAATATGGTCTGTGGTACATTTACCTTGAGCCTTAATCAGTAAAGGCATATCCGTAAAATCCTTTCCATCCCATGCCGGAAACGGAGCCAATAACTGCAAACGCTGTGATTCGGGATTCACCTTAATTTCTACCTGTGCACCGGCAGGAGCCAAATAACCGGAATTACCTTGAGTGAAACCTGCCGACGGCAATTCATCCCCTTCCGGAACTCTCAGTTTCACCTTCTCACCGTCCTGATTAATCAAAGCATCCTTCAACGGATTGAAACATAAATCACCGGCAATAGTCAGAGCCAATACCAATTCAGGAGAAGCCACAAATGCATGTGTATTCGGATTACCATCGGCACGTTTGGCAAAATTACGGTTAAAAGAAGTGACAATCGAGTTTTTGCGGACAGGATCATCGGTATGGCGTTTCCACTGTCCGATGCACGGACCGCAAGCATTCGCCATAATAGTAGCCCCAATCTGTTGGAAAGCATCAATCATCCCGTCACGCTCGGCGGTGGCTCGAATCTGTTCAGAACCCGGATTGACAATCAAAGGAGCAGCCACAGCCAAATGTTTTTCAGCTACCTGACGGGCAATGGAAGCAGCCCGACTTAAATCCTGATAAGATGAATTGGTACATGAACCTATCAGCCCGACTTCCATCTTACGCGGATAACCATTAACCAATACCTTTTCAGCAAACTCTGAAATAGGTGTTGCGGCATCCGGTGTAAACGGCCCGTTGATATAAGGTTCCAACTCGGACAAATTAATTTCAATCACACGGTCGTAGAAAGCAGAAGGATTGGCAACAACCTCAGCATCGGCACGTAAATCATTTGCTACTTTTCCGGCCATCTCTGCTACAGACTCTCTTCCGGTAGCTTTCAGATACACAGCCATCCGGTCGTCATAGGGGAACAAGGATGTGGTAGCCCCCACTTCTGCACCCATATTGCAAATAGTAGCCTTACCGGTTGCCGAAAGTGAAGCTGTCCCTTCTCCAAAATATTCTATAATGGCATTCGTTCCACCTTTCACGGTCAGAATACCGGCCAATTTCAAAATCACATCCTTTGGCGAAGCCCATCCGTTCAAGCTTCCGGTCAAATGAACTCCAATCAGTTTCGGCATCTTTAACTCCCATTCCATACCGGTCATTACATCCACAGCATCGGCACCACCGACTCCGATTGCCACCATTCCCAATCCTCCGGCATTGGGAGTATGAGAATCCGTCCCCACCATCATTCCCCCGGGAAAAGCATAGTTTTCGAGTACCACCTGATGAATGATTCCTGCTCCCGGTTTCCAAAACCCGATACCGAAACGCGAAGAAACATCTCGTAAGAAATCGTATACCTCACGGTTGGTTTCTGTTGCCGTCGCAATATCCGGTCCGGCGCCTTTATATGCCTGGATCAAGTGGTCACAATGCACGGTAGAAGGTACGGCAGCGGAATCCTTTCCTGCATTGATAAATTGCAACAATGCCATTTGCGCCGTCGCGTCTTGCATAGCCACGCGGTCGGGACGGAAATTCACATAATCCTCGCCACGTTCATAATTCTTCAGTTGAGCATCATCATAAAGATGTGTATACAGAATTTTCTCAGCCAATGTCAGCGGACGCTGCAACACGGCTCTTACCCGACCTATCTTCTTTTCGAAAGAAGCATAAAAGCCCCTTAACATGTCCAAGTCATATACCATACCTTTTACTATTTATAATTATTACAGTTTTAAATCTATTTTATTTTTGGCAATATAGGAATAATATTTGAATTCTTGTGTTATCTATAATACATTTAACAAAATAAAACATAAAGTCCTACCTAAAGGATTATTATTATCTTTGCAATTCTTATAGAAAAAAGCATCATTATGAACCAACATATACCCCTTTCTAATATAATTAACAAACTACAACGCAAAGAGTTGTTACTAAAATTAGAATATGATTACGAAAAAGAGACTTTCAGGCAACAGACTGAAGCAATGGGCATTGAGCGCAAAGTGAAACGGGGTATGTGCTGGTATCCTATATCGGCAGGCAGAAGCTATTATAACTCATTGAACCAATTGGTTGTAGAAGTTGAAAGGCAAGAAGACAAAGACATAGAACATGTATTTGAATTCGGCCGTCCGGTATGCTTTTTTACGCAAAATGCATCAGGCCAATTACATTATTTCAATTTTACGGCAACTGTCAACTACGTGAACGAAGACCGAATGGTAATCGTTCTCCCCTCGGCAGATGCATTGCTCAGCATACAGGCAACCGAGCGACAATTGGGAGTACAGCTTTATTTTGATGAAACCAGTTACCGGTTGATGTTCGAAGCGTTGGGACAAGTCCTCAAGGCAAAAGGGAATCGTCTGGCAGAGTTACGTGAGATTTTTCATGGCAACCAAAAGGCGGAAACTTTCAGTTTCTGCTTCACCCGTTTCCCTTGGTTAAACAATACGCAGGAGGAAGCAGTAAATAAAGTGATGCATGCCAAAGATGTTGCTATAGTCCACGGTCCGCCCGGAACCGGTAAGACTACCACATTGGTAGAAGCCATTTACGAGACCCTTCACCGGGAAAATCAAGTGATGGTTTGCGCACAAAGCAATATGGCTGTAGACTGGATTAGCGAGAAACTGGTGGACCGGGGCGTTCCCGTTCTCCGTATTGGTAATCCCACCCGCGTCAATGACAAAATGCTTGCTTTTACCTATGAACGCCGTTTTGAAAGCCATCCCGATTATCCGCAATTATGGAGTATCCGAAAAGCAATACGCGAGCTCTACGGACGTTCGCGCAAAGGAGCGGAGCGTGAGAATATCCGACAGAAAATAAACTCACTGAAAGACCGTGCCACCGAACTGGAAATTCGCATCAACGAAGCATTGTTCGGCGAAGCACGTGTGATAGCCTGCACACTGGTAAGTTCCGCCAACAGAATATTGACAGGACGCAAATTCAGTACCTTATTCATAGACGAAGCCGCACAAGCTCTAGAGCCTGCCTGCTGGATTGCCATACGCAAAGCAGACCGTGTCATTCTGGCCGGTGATTATTGCCAGCTTCCTCCTACCATTAAATGCATGGAAGCAGCTCGTGGAGGATTAGACCGGACACTGATGCAGGAGATTGCAGACAACAAACCCGACACTGTATCCTTGTTAAAGGTACAATATAGAATGAATGACGAAATTATGCGTTTCTCTTCAGAATGGTTCTATCAGGGTGAACTGAAATCAGCTCCCGAAGTAAAATATCGGAGTATATTGGACTATGACACACCGATAGAATGGATAAATACAGAAGGAATGGAATGCAACGAAGAGTTTGTGGGTGAAAGCTTCGGCCGTATCAATAAAGAGGAGGCGGCACTCTCCATTTCCCAACTTACCAACTATATCAATAAAATAGGTAAAGACCGTTTTCTGGAAGAACGGATTGATGTGGGACTGATTTCTCCTTATAAAGCACAAGTACAATATCTCCGTCAACTGATAAAACGAGATGCTTTCTTCAAGCCTTACCGACACCTTATCACCATCAATACGGTAGATGGTTTTCAGGGACAGGAACGAGACGTTATCCTCATCAGTTTAGTACGTGCAAATGAAGAGGGACAAATTGGTTTTCTAAATGACTTGCGACGAATGAATGTAGCAATTACACGTGCACGCATGAAACTTATTATATTGGGAGATGCCTCTACGCTGACTAAGCATCCGTTCTATAAGAAGTTATATGAATATATTTATTCGTTACAAACTCATTAAAAAAGGCAAGATTCTTTTGTCAAACAACATGATTCAATGACTTTGTGATAAACAAATTGGAATTATATTTCCGAATTACGAAAGAATCAACCATAGATCTAATAGCTTAAAGCAAAGGCAATACGCAGGCTTTTGACTGTTTGGGATTATATCAAAATGTTAATAATGCTGTTGCTTTGCTAGTAGGGGTGAGGTTTGCCCGCCTGAAAAGACTTGCTCTGTGTATTACTCCCAAGGTCGTGACATCTCCTTTTTGTCTATGCGGCTATTTTTTGAAGATGCCCTTTTCAGACGCCCTCACGCCGGAATTATTTTTATAAATCAATTAAAAGCAAGACTCAATAAAAAGTAGTGCTTGAAAACATAAGCCGCAGTAGTCTGATCGCTTAACAGGGCAATCTCCCCCTCATCCGCTACGACAACTACAACCGTTACACCCCACAGAATGATTTCGGATACAACAGGGCTGATCCGAAATGAGCTTTATGAAGAAAATTATATAATCCTAAAATAACGGATACTTGCAGGAAGCCCCCTAAACGGGTCTTTGCTATTTTTTTTTCGGATAACCATGCACATATTTTCAACAGAATGAAATGTGTATTTCCGTTTTGTACATTTTTTCTTCCGATAACCGCCTTTTTGCACCCACTTCCCCATCTGTTCCCTTTCTTTTTTCCCTATGTATTACCTATTTTTGCATATCATCAAAACAAAGAAAATCATGCTTAAAAAAGTTTTAGTTACACTTGGTCTGCTCTTCCTGTTAATATTATCCGGGAAAGCAACAGAAACAATAGTCCCCCGCCTCTCCCCACTGCCTGCCACCATACAAGGGCAAAAAATTTCACTAAACGGGGAATGGTATTTCCATCCGTCACTCAAAAGCGGATTCAATGGAACGGAAGACGTGAAAAACTGGAATACAATCCAAGTGCCCGGCGAATGGGTGATGCAAGGATTCGAAGTTAAAAAAGGGGAAGCCGCCGGATATGTCCGGAATTTCGCCCTACCTGCCTCATGGAAAGGTCAACGTATCAAGTTACGTTGCAATGCTGTGTACAGTGATTGCAAAGTGTTTGTCAACGGAAAAAAAGCCGGTTCCCATTTAGGCGGATTCACAGCATTCGAGCTGGATGTCACCGATTTGGTAACTTATGGAAAAACAAACCAAATAGCCCTTTCCGTTACCTCGGAAAGCATAGCCGATGCAACTTCCAATGCCTCCAACTACGCAGTCCATCCATTGGGCGGAATCAC
Source organism: Phocaeicola massiliensis B84634 = Timone 84634 = DSM 17679 = JCM 13223 (assembly GCF_000382445.1). Taxonomy (GTDB): domain Bacteria; phylum Bacteroidota; class Bacteroidia; order Bacteroidales; family Bacteroidaceae; genus Phocaeicola; species Phocaeicola massiliensis. The sequence goes on from NZ_KB905472.1 coordinate 2,620,698, forward strand.
ACGTGACATTTACTTGTTTGCCTTGCCCGAAGTAAATTTTTCCATGTTCCATGCCACTACATCATTCGATTCCACTTATACCGATGCCATACTTAAAGCAGAAATCACCATTGCCAATGAATCAAAGGAAAAAGCAGATGGGCTGACTGTAAACTTTATCCTGAAAGATGCCGCCGGAAAGATTATCCCCTTGCCATCCGCCTCCTCTCCGGTACCGACAATCATCAATGGAAAAACAGAAACCATCAGTATATCCCTTCCCGTTACCAAGCCGGTAAAATGGGATAGCGAACACCCATATCTGTACAGCCTGACGTGCCAATTAAAAAACAAGCAAAAAATCCTATCCGCCACAACCCGCCGCATAGGATTCCGACAAATAGAAGTCCGAGGCAACCAAATCTTTGTCAACAACCATCCCATAAAGCTCCGTGGAGTCTGCCGGCACGAAGTTATGCCCTTACGCGGACGTTCACTTAACAATGATATATGGCGCAAAGATGTCGAACTATTCCGTCGAGGCAATGTGAACTATATCCGCACTTCCCACTATCCACCCGATGAAGCACTGCTGGAAGCCTGTGACGAACTGGGTATGTTTGTCGAAGTAGAAGCTCCCTTCTGTTGGGCGCACCAAGCGGATGTACCCGCCGACAAGCACTATGACGTGCTGGTCAACCAGCATGTCGAAATGGTAAACCTGAACCGTAGCCACCCTTCCATCCTGATGTGGTCTATGGGAAACGAATCACTGAAATTCAAGGAATACTTCAAACAAGCATCGGAAACAGTCAAACAGCTGGATCCTACCCGTCCTCGCATTTTCAGCCAGTGGGGACCGGATGCCGACGAAGGAACGCTTGAAATAACTAACCATCATTACCCCGGCCCGGAAGGTCCCGACAAATACCGCCACTATAAACGCCCGGTAACTTTTGACGAATTCTGTCACCTGAACGCATACAACCGCCTGGAACTTGCCGCAGATCCCGGTTTGCGCAATATGTGGGGAAAATTATTAGACGCCATGTGGAATGATATGTACCACAGTCAAGGTGTTTTAGGAGGTGCCATCTGGGTAGGGATTGACGACACTTTCTTTCTGCCGGGCGAAAAAGCAGTAGGTTACGGCACTTGGGGAACCATAGACGGCTGGCGCCGCGAAAAGCCCGAATATTGGGGGATGAAAAAGGCATATAGTCCCGTTAAAATCTCCCTGAAAGGAAATATGGACCATGAAGGAAAGATACGGTTCCAAGTTGAAAACCGCCACCTTTTCAGTAACTTGGCAGAATGCCGTATAACCTGGGAAGCCGGTGGACAAGAAGGTAATATCACCGGTGACATCGCACCCCGTTCGGCAGGCGAATTGGAAATAACCTTGCCGGAATCATTACGCCATACCGAGATGCTGAACCTGACCGTCACAGGAGTCCGCGGCTTTGAAATTGACCGTTATTGTTTCCGTATCTTACCCGAGAACAATGAATCACAATCCCCGAAACACCCGGCAGGCAAACTCACTTGCCAAGAATCGAAAGACCTTATCCGGATAAATGCAGGAAAATACCAGTTTGAGATTAGCAAACGCAACGGACTCCTGACTGCTGCACACCAAGGTAAAAGTGTGTTGAACCAATCTCCCTCACTGATGGTACTCCCCTTGAACGGTGAAGGTGAAGGCATACAGATGACAGGCAAAAACCAGACTTTTGCGCCATTCAATCCGGTCTGTCAAAACTGGGTGGCGCAATCAGTAGAATGTATTGCAATGAAAGAAGTCATTGAAGTCAATATCCTGGGAAGTTACAAAGAAGCAGAAGGCAAGTTCAGCTATCGTTTTTACCCTGATGGAGAAATCACTGTATCATACAATTTTACTTTATTGCAAGATATTTCTCCCCGGCAAACCGGACTTGTATTTACCGTTCCCCATTTCTATAACCAATTGGAATGGAAACGTAAAGGATATTGGAATGCCTACCCGAAAGATCATATCGGCGCTTTGGAAGGAACAGCAAAAGCTTTTGATGAAACATTGCCTGTATCCGGTCTGGCAGGACCTTCTAAAGAACCGACAACGGCATGGTCTTTCGACCAGACAGCCAACGGCTCCAATATTTTCCGTTCAACCAAAGAGAATATATATACTGCCGTATTAAGTGGAAACGGAAAAGAAAGAATATCGGTACTATCGGACGGCACGCAACATTTCCGTGCCTGGATAGATGGCAACAATATACGCTTTTTGGTAGCTGATTATAATAATGCAGGTCGTGATACTTATTTAGTGTCCCATGCACAGAAAGGATACAGGCCTTTACGCAAAGGTGACTCCATAAAAGGTGTGGTGAGACTAAGACTATAGCCTTTGGAGAATTGTATCAAACCGTTGATAATGCTGTTATTTTGTCAATAAGGGCGAGGTTTACTCGCCCGAAAACAGTTTGTTTTGTGTATTCCCCCTCCAAGGTCGTGACCGTTGCTTCGGGCAGCCCCCCCTACCCCAACAATTGACAATTTGATAGGCCATTTTAGTTTTGATACCCTTTTATTAAGAAAAAAACAAAGAGTTACACAAGATACTTTGATTATTAAGAACAAAGGTAATCATTATTCTGATTTACTTATTTTCAACAAAATAAAAAACAATAAGTCAATCAAAATTATGACATTTTAAACCATAAACCAGCATTAATTTTCAACCACTGATTCGCATAAACAAGGAATTTTTAATCGAAAAATATATGATTGTTCAGAAAAGATATCTTCAAAAATGGTTACTCCTGCTGGCATTCAGCCTAAGCTCTGCCGGCGGATGGGCACAGACAGACAAGGTCTACACCTTCGAAACAGTCAAAACGTTATATGCCGGCTTAAACCGAAAGCATTCGGTGGCACACACACCATCACCCTCCTACGTAAAAGGAGTAAACCAACCCATACACTCATTGAACGGCGATTGGTTATTTGCCTGTAATGTAGAAAACATTCCGGGCAACGTGAGCAAACCGAATTTCAAATGGGAACCAATCAGCGTTCCATCGGAATGGTATATGGAATCATACCTGATTGAACCCGGAAAATGGGCCGGATATTACAAAGAGTTCGAACTCCCCGCCGATTGGAAAAAGCAAAAGACACTGATCCGTTTCGGAGCTGTTGAAAGCGAATGCCGGATATACCTCAATGGGAAATATATAGGGGAACATACAGGTTCGATGACGCAATTTGAAAAAGAGTTAACCCCTTTCTTACTTTCCGGTAAAAACCGGCTGACGGTCTATGTACGTAGCGAATCGTTAGCCAGCGGAATATCAAAAATATCCCATTATGCCAAGCACCAAGTCGGAGGAATATTACGAAATGTTGAATTGATTGCAATCCCACAAACGTATATCAACGATTTATATTGCGAAGCGCAATTATCTGATGATTTAAAGCAAGGCATATTAAATACTCACCTCTCAATATCCGGCAGACAGAAAAATCCCAAAATCGAAATCATCATCAGGGAAAGAGGTATCGAAGGATTATCCAAAGAGGCAAAAGAGATCTATCGGCAAAAAACTACGTTTAAGCAGTTGAAAAACATCGTTATCGATGCCCCTAAACTATGGCATGCAGAAACTCCTTTTTTATATACTGTTGAAGTCTCTCTCTTTGAGAATAATGAAAAAGTAGAGATCATACAAAGAAATTTCGGATTCAGGAAAATAGAAATCAAAGAGAATATTCTTTACGTAAATAATCTCCCTGTTAAATTAAGAGGTGTTTCTCGTCACGATATTTCCGCTTATGAAGGACGTGCCATTAAAGACACGGCTTCCTTACGCCGTGATATCGAACAGTTACGGAATGCCAATTGTAATTATATCCGTACTTCGCATTATCCTCCGGATAGTTATATGTTGGACTTATGTGACCGATACGGTATCTTTGTAGAAGATGAAGCACCAGTCTGCTGGGAGTCCGGAAAAGATTCGTATGACAGGATCAGCCAAATCTTTTACGGTTTCAAGTCAATGGTAGTCAGGGATCGGACACACCCTTGCATTCTACTTTGGTCTTTAGGAAATGAAAGCGAATGGAAGCCTAAATTTTACAACAACCTGCTACTGGCTAAAGAACTGGCATCCGGCATTCCGGTCAAATTCTCCCATTCGGAAACTCACGGAATCATAAAAGCAACAGATATCGGAACTAAGCATTATCCGGGTTGGAAAGGACTAATGGCTTTCGAGAATTACTTCCGCCCGATCATATTCGGGGAAGCCCTCCATCTGAATTGCTACAATACTTCCGAGAACATAACAGATCCGGGACTAAGAGATATGTGGGGAGACTATCTTAAATATTTTGTCGATTTTATCCAAGAGTCACCTTCCATCACCGGACTAGGTATCTGGGGATGTACCGATGAGATATTCTACCCCAAAGAAAATGCTCCTTGCGGATACGGTCCTTGGGGAGTTGTCGATGGATTCAGGAGAGAAAAACCGGAATTCTGGCATATGAAAATGAGCTACTCTCCTATCATTGTCACCAGTAAACATTTTGAAATATCCGGCAACGAGACATTGATTACATTAGATAACAGATATAATACATTAAATACAAATCAGACGGATATTATCTGGAAAGACATGAAACAGCAAGGAGTTGTGACAACGGACATTCTTCCCGGAAGGCAGGGAACACTTCGTATACCTCACATTGTAAAAGGGGATACACTAACCCTCGTCATAAGGGATCGAAGAGGTTTTGACTTATCGACATGGAAAATCCCTAAAGTCTATTCCCCTTATTATGCTATCCCCGGATTGACAAAAGGGAAAGTACAGGTTCTTTCTTCCGATACATCCTATCAAATCATTTCAAAAAATATCCGATATGAGTTCTCTCGTAAAACGGGAACATTGGTTTCAATAATGAAAAATGGAGAACACATCATTACCGGACCGGCAATGGTGTATGCAATACCCCATCTGAAAGAATACGAAGTCATTGATTATATTCCGCAGGAACAGACCGGAAAATTCCTCGGTTTTACCTCAGAACCTTTAAAGGATTGGAGATTTGAATCGGAGTCCATCGAACAGACTGATAAGGGTGTTTCCATCACTGTCCGTGGAAAATATGAAGAAAATCCGATTGAGCTCGTTTATTCTTTCGACAATAACAACAGGCTAAGAATCGATTATATTCTGAATATATTCAAGATTGGTAACAGTATTCGCCAAATCGGTATAGGTTTCCACCTTCCTGACATCTATAATACGTTGTATTGGAAACGAAAATCATTATGGAGTGTCTATCCGGATGACCATATCGGTCGCACCGAAGGAACGGCAAAAGCCTTTTATCCAGAAACTCAATCCGATTATCTCCGCCAAAGAACGATACCTGTACACGGTTTTAATAAAGACGGAAATAAATACGGCTCAAATGATTTCAGGTCGACAAAGCAAAATATCATAATCGGCAAGCTGATCAATGAGAATGGAAATGCAGTAACAATCGAATCAAACGGGAAGCAACATCTCAGAGCCTGGGTTTTGCCCGATGCCACATCTTTTTTAGTAGCCAATTATTCCGATGCAGGCAATGAATTTTACCTCAATTACGATTCCAACAGGACAAGGTATCTAGATTCATATATCGCTGAAGATGGTGACATAGCCGGATGGATACAGCTTAAATTCGATTAGTTTTTACTTTTTCTCCTTGGGAATCATAATTGAAAAATAATAAGAAGTTGATAGATAATGCTGTCGTTTAGTTCGTAGGGGCGATGGGATAGCACGGTTTAGTTTTGACCCACTCCCTTTCCAACTACTGATGTTTATAAATTACATATGTATCATGAAAAAAGCAATTGTATTTACTGCATTGGCTTTCAGTGCAGCTACGCTTTCTGCGCAATATAATATTGACTTGAGCAGAGTCACTCCTCCTTCCATCGAATATCTGAAGATGGGAAATACAGGACCAAAAGGAAAAGAAATCCGTGTTAATAATCTGTATATGGATGAAGGTGGAATTCCACAACTTCCTGTTATGGGTGAATTCCATTACAGCCGAATGCATCCTAACTATTGGAAAGATGCCTTATTGAAGATGAAGGCATCGGGCATAAATATTGTAGCAACTTATTGCCTGTGGTCAGTGCATGAGGAGATGGAAGGAGAACTATCCTGGCAAGAGCATCTCAACCTACGACGTTTTATCCAACTCTGCAAAGAAGTAGGACTGAAAGTGCATCTGCGTATAGGGCCTTACTGTAATGCCGAAATAAAGAATGGCGGACTGCCGGACTGGATTATAGGCAACCCTAATTTCAGAACACGCTCCAACGATCCACTTTATCTGAACTATGTACGTCATTGGTACGAAGCTATTTACAAGCAAGTGAAAGGACTTCTGTATAAAGACGGAGGCCCCATCATGGCCATTCAGTTGGAAAACGAATATGTTAGCCAAGGCATGATTATCTCTCATCTGATGAACTTGAAAAAAATGGCTGTGGAAATCGGTTTTGATGTTCCCCTCTACTCCATGACTCACTGGATGGACAGCGAATATCCCAAAGGAGAAATCGTTCCATATGCAGGATTCTACATTGAGGCACCGTGGGTGACAAGCGGAAAAGAAGAAATGCCGACCTCGAACTTTGAGTTTTTCACATACAACCGTTTGTCCGACAATATCGGAACAGACATCATTAAAATAGAAGGTGATGTGGAATCATTAAACGGAGAAAACAATGATTCTCCATTCTTCACCTGCGAAATAGGAGTGGGAAGTACCACGTTCCGCCACCGTCGCGCTGTCGTACCGGAAGAATTGGCAGGAGAAATGATCAACTTGCGTTTGGGATGCGGTGCCAATCTGATGGGATATTATATGTATGTGGGTGGCTCAAACCCTGTAGGGGAAAAAAGAACTTTCCAATCTTCCGGTCCCAGAATCAATTATGATTATCAAGCCCCTATTCGCGAATTCGGAACCTTGGGAACTGTCATGCAGGAAACAAAAAAATACAATTATTTCATGAACGATTTCGGTACTGCGCTGGCTCCGGCTGCTGCCTATCTGCCCACCAGCAACCAAAACCGTAACAACCTGCAATGGGCAGTCCGTCTGCATAACAACTCCGGTTATCTGTTTTGCTCCAACTATCTGTATCGAAACAGTAAAAAGGACTATAAGAATGTACAGTTCAAAGTTAAGTTAAAAGACGAAACGCTCCGCATTCCCAACCATAAAATAACCGTCAAGGACGGCACCTACTTCTTATGGCCATTCAATCAGAATATGGGCGGTGTACAATTGAAATATGCAACAGTACAGCCCATCTGTTCTCTGAAAGAAGGGAATACCCGCACCTTCTTCTTTTTTGAAGATGACCAAATAGGTGGAGAATATCTGCTGGAAAATAAAAACATACAAGATATAAAGGTGAACAACGGAGTGTGCAAAGCCGACAAAAACGGCTACTTCATCAACCAGCTTGTTCCGGGAACGGATTGCAGCATCGAAATCACACAGAAAGACGGTGCCAAAGTTCGTCTGGTTACACTGACCGAAGAAGAATCCGACCAACTATGGAAAGGAACAATCAGAGGCAAAGAGTTTGTTGCACTCACCGCCTCATCCTTGATTTATGATGAAGAAGGCATTACACTGATAGACAATAATCCCAATGCCGAAATCCAAATGTATCGCAACGGCCGGTTTATGCAAAAGCTCTTCCGTCAACCCGCCCACGACCTTCAGGCATCCATCCGCCCGCTTCGCCCAATGGGATACGGTCAATGGATTCGTCCTGCCGGAGAAGAAAAAGAAGTAAAACGGAATTTTGCAATACATTCATTTGCCGGCGTAGAGCAGGCATGGATACGCTATGCTTCAGAAAGCAATCCGATATGCCTGCTGAACGGCAAAGAAGTTTCCTCTACAACATTGGGAGATTACCGTCGTGCAGATGTCTGCAAACTGATTCAGAACGGAGAGAACACCATTACTTTCCGCTTTCCGGATAGCACTCCCCAGCCGATAGTCGCAGAAATAGAAATACTGATGACCAACGGACAACGTTTTGTATGGCACACTGACGGAACTTGGACCGGAGCCTCCGACAAACAGCCGGTCATTGTAGTGAAGCACAAAGAGACACCGCATTCCTTCGCCCCCGAAGAACATCTTGCGCTCTACGAAGTTAATGCACCGGCACCGACTGCCGGCGAGGAAGAGACCCGAATGTATATCAACTACAAAGGCGACAAAGCCAATGCCTATCTGAACGGAAATTTAGTTGCAGATTCATTCTACGACGGTACTGACTGGATTCTCAGTCTGAGCCGGCTGAAAGGAACGATAGAAACTAATCCGTTGGTATTACGGATAGACGGGCTGAAATCGGCTGATGCCAACATTTACTTTGAAAAGAATGTAAATCCCGAGAAGTGTGTTACACCTACACTTGATGCTATAAAAGTGAAACAAGAATACCGCTTCCGTTTCAACCGATAAAAACAAAATGATGTACATTATCAAAGCACTCTGCACAGCAGAGCCATGTACTTATTCCATACCTTCTTCCCCCAAAAAGGGGAAGAAGGCATGGGTAATCACAAGGAAAGAGTTTCCGAAAAAAGTAACCGTGCCCCAAAGTAAACCTAGAAAAGTATAAATCCAGATAGTCATGAAAAAAACATTTCTCATATTAGTAACATTCTGCGCTGCCACACTCACTCTGCCGGCACAGAATGTCATTCGTCTGGCTCCCGAAAGAGGAGACATGACAAACAAAATACAAACAGCGATAGAAAAGGTAAAAAGCTATAATGGGAGACCGGTAATCATTGAACTTCAAAATGCTGATTATCATATCTATCGTGAAAGTTCATCACATCAACTTTATCACATATCCAACACTACCTCAGAACAAGAGAACCCGAACCAGACCAAACACATCGGACTTTGGCTCAAAAACCTCCAAAACCTGACCATTGATGGAAAAGGTGCCCGTATCATCACCCACGGAGAAATAACCGGCTTTGCCATAGACCAATGTAAGAATATCCAACTGAAAAACATGACCATCACCGCAGCCGACCCTACTGTGCCCGAACTGACCGTAACCGAAGTAGGTGAAAAACACATGAATGTCCGTATTCATCCGCAATCCAAGTATGTGATAGAAAACGGTCAATTTTCATTTATCGGCCATCACTGGAAATTGTCAAAAGGCATCGCCCAAATATATAATGCACAAGATGATATTACCTGGCGAAGCTGGTCTCCCCTCTCCGACCTGCAAAAAGCCATCGAACTGGAGCCCAATCTTCTTCGTTTCATATATAATCAGCCTCCACAAGCCAAAGTCGGAATGGTATTCCAAATGCGTGATGCCATTCGTGATGAAGTCTGCGGGCTTATCCAATACAGCAAAGACGTCACTCTGGAGAATATCCATTTCGCCTTTTTGGGCAACTTCGGACTAGTGGGACAGGTGTCCGAAAATCTAACTTACAGACATCTTACTTTTGAGCCGGAATTCGGGAGCGGACGCACTTGTGCCGGATTTGCCGATTTTATACAGATGTCCGGCTGCAAAGGCAAGATATTGATTGAGAACTCCCGCTTCTCGGGAGCGCATGATGACCCTATCAATATACACGGCACCCACCTGAGGATAACTGAGTTCCCAGCCCCCGACAAGATTGTGCTCAAATATATGCACCCCCAGACTTATGGTTTCCAATCCTTCTTTCAGGGAAATGAAATAGAATTTATCCACCCCAACACCTTATTGCCACTGGCTACTGCCAAAGTAAAGAAAGCTGAAATGAAAAATGAACGCGAAATAATTGTTACTTTGAACCGAACGATTCCACAGAATCTCAAAACCATTCCCAATCTGGTTGTAGAAAATGTCACTTATACTCCGGAAGTCATAGTCCGAAACAATTTCTTCTCCCGCATTCCGTCACGAGGACTCTTAGTAACTACCCGACGTAAAGTTCTGATAGAGAAGAACACTTTCTTCCGAATGCAGATGAGTGGCATCCTGATAGCAAACGATGCACGCAGTTGGTTTGAATCGGGCATGGTACGCGATATAACTATCCGGGACAATCATTTTATCGAATGCGGTACACCCGTTATTTTCATCGCCCCCGAAAACAATCGCAATGAAGGCTATGTACATCGAAACATTCATATTGACAACAACCGCTTTCAATTAAAAGGAACCGATGCCATTCATGCCAAATCGGTGGACGGACTACATATCACCAACAACTTATTCCTTACTCCAAACAACGCCGGCATTGAGAAATTAATCAAAATACAGGAATGTAATGATACAATCATAAAAGGCAACATTGTCCATGAAACCAATTATTAACCGAATCCACAGAGAACAGACAGCACTCACCATATCATAGATATGTAAAGAATCTGTAAACATACATTTGGACGTTTACAGATTCTTCACCGATATTCAGAGCCACAGAAAGTTTCAGGAAAGTTTGCTCATAAACTTCTCCCTATCTACAATATAGCGCACATGCATTCCCTCGCCAATCACCCCTTTACTGTCCTTGGCATGCACTTCAAAGGTCAGTTTTCTGCCTTCCACTTCCTTCAATACGGCAGTTGCCGAAACCGTATCTCCCATGGCCGAAGGCTTGATATGAGTCGTGTTCATCATCGCACCTACAGTAGTGGCACCTTCAGGTAATTCTCCTACTACGGCATTCATTGCCGCATTTTCCATCAATGCTACCATAGCCGGCGTAGCAAAAACCTCCAGATCTCCGCTGCCCATTGTGGCAGCTATGTTTTCTTCCGACACTGTGACGGTCGAAGTATAAGTCAATCCTGTTTCCATAAATTCTATTCTTATTATATTCAAATGCAAAGGTATTCATTTTTCTTCTATCAACAGGCTATGTTCCTCAACCAATTTGTTTATGCTATCGTTAGAAAAAGAGCATTACTCTCACTTTTTTTTCAAAATATGTCACTCTTTGTACGTTCCACCACTTTATAATATACACCATTCTTAGTGCGATGAGTCAAAATGCCCAACTTACTCAGAAAACGTCCGAACAAATTCATTTTACCCGATGGCAATTTGATGCCGCTTTTCTTCTGCAAGAACTGAAAAATCTCCACTGCCAACATCCATTCTCCTTCCGACTCATCATCGGCGCCACGAAAATATTGGTAATACAACTGTTCCTGAAGAGGCTGTTGCTGAAATTCACGATTACTTTCCGTCTGTAGCACACCCTCTTCGCGAGTAAACCAATAACGCTCCCCACTATCCAACGCGGCTACTGCCTGAGCATAAAGTTGCCGATAATCTATCGGCTGCGAATTATCTATTTCCGAAACATGCACACAAATAAAACGACGACTGCCACTAGGATCATTCAACAAATCTTCGTGATTGCTGGTGGCAATGAACGAAGCATAGCGACGCACTTTCTCTATATAAGCACTGTTGGGACGGCGCACATTGACCGAAGGCTTCTGCAACAAATGCTTCAGGAATCCCTGATGACGGACACTGATTTGGTCGAACTCATCCAGATTAATCAACGCAAAACGATTCAGATAGAGCATGGCATGGCGTTTTTCGCTGAAATCCAAATCATCCGTATAATAGAGATGCAGTTCCGGAGGAAGAATCTCTGTGCAAAAAGTAGATTTATCAATACCTTGCGGGCCCACCAGCAATGGTGAGGTGCTGTTGGCATGTTTCGTGTCGCGCTCCTGCCAATACGCCACCATTCCCAAAAACCACCGGTAAAACAAGTCCTGCCAATGCGGATTGTCACATTTCACACGCCCTGCCAACTCACGGATATAGTCATGCCCGTCCCAATGGGGAAGATTTTGCAGAAAATCATCTATCGGTGAAAAGTTCTTCACTCTATCGGAGTTGATATAACGACGCACATCCCTATCCCACAATTGCAATCCTTCAAGCTGAGCATTCAGTGCTATACTGTTGTAAACCAAATCGGTAACAGGTCTGAACTGAAAACAGAATGTTCCCTGTTCACGATGTTCCACTACTCCCGTCATCACATTTCTCCGAAACTCATAACGACGGTTCATAAACTCATTCACTTTCAACGCCTGTAATTGTTCGGGCTTACACAATGCCTTTTCATTGAATCCTGTCTTCAACTGATACGTATGATGCAAAGTCTCCCTTATTTCAACTTCCGACAAGACGGTATCCCAATACAGCATCGTCCACTTCACGGCATCCTCCTCGGAAATGCCGGCATAGAAACAGCCTTCTCCCAGCAAATGAAGCAACGGTTTGAAATCCAGTTTCAAATCAATGTTTCCATACTTCTCTATCGCACGCCCCAAAGCGAGCTCAAACTGAACAGAAACGTAACGTTGCTTCTCATACCAAGATTTTCCGACACTCTCCGCAGGGGTCAATTTATGAAAATTCTCTTGATATCCCGTTTCCACCGGCATTTGGGTAGGTTGTTCAAGATGAATGGCAAGTGCCTGAGAGTTATAATACGTTTCAGGGTCATAACTCAGGCGGCAACTTTGGGTGAGATGAGGTTCCTTCAGTTCGATGGGATAAGACAATCTGGGTTCGTAAGTCTTGATGGCATGACGAAAAGCATGCGCATGAAACAACGCCGCTTCCGTTTCCGTTTGCGGCAGAGTTCCATCGGGACGGGTATAAGGAACTACAAATTTCACACTTCGCCCGCTTGCCCCCACAAAAGCCCACAATGTTTGGGGATAGGCAGCTATTTGGGCACGCAGTTCACGTGCCTCTTCCAATCCTTTCAAATGATTGATTTCCAGCAGGACACAACCGGTATACTCTTTTAAGAGCAACCGTTCTCCATCCATTTTGAATATTCCTGCAAAAATCAGCCGAGGGATTCGCTGTATAAATTTATAAGACTTATCGGGTATTGCCGACTGTAATTTTTCACGAACTTTCTCAATCAGTGTTTGTGTATTACCGGCTGTAAGAAGAGAGAGTATACTTTCGTCATCCAGTTTCCGATGTGTAGTTTTACTTCCCCTACATCCTAATTTTGTTATATTCATCCATTATTTTATTAGTTATTGTAAAAGTAATGCTTTTCTTACACAAAAACAAGTATACGCTCATTTATCATTAAAATAATATTACCTTTCTTCTATTTGTTTTTCCGATAGTTTTTGATTACCTTTATACACTTTAAACTTAGAATAAAAACAATATGCAAACAAAAGAATTCGATTACGATTCAGTTCCCCAAGGCTTCGCCCATTGTCTGAATGAGCAGTGTCCGCAATCCGCTGACTGCCTGCGCCGTAAAGCGGCTCTTCATATCCCGACAGACTGCCAGTTTATCAAAATAGTAAACCCTACCTACACTCCTGAAATGAATGCGAAATGCCCATATTACCGTTCGGGAGAAACAGTTCGATTCGCCTGCGGAGTAGCGCATCTGTACGATAACCTTCCACACAATGCAGCTGTTGCCATCAAACGGAGTTTATTGTATTATTTCGGCAGAAGCGGCTATTATCGTTTTTATCGCAAAGAATCCCTTCTTAACCCGAAAGATCAGGCATTTGTCCGCCAGACATTCCGCAGATACGGCATAACATCCGAACCGGCTTATGATGGCTTCGTGGATAAATACGCTTGGTGGTAATGAAAAAGACATCTCCTTTCGGCAGCAGTGAAATATGCAATTATTCGAATCAATGTGTTTCCCGAATGATACAGATTGTTTCTGCCTATTGAACAACCTGTTTCCGCCTATTGCACACATTGTTCTTTGCTCCGGAACAAAGTGTTTCAACCGCATGAAACACATCGCAGGAAAGTATGTAACTGAAGGAAGTAAAGGAAGAATGTATCAACTTGTATAGAAGGAAATGCACAAAAGATACAGAGTCAGGTAAAAGTGAGAGCATTGTTCTCACTTTTTGGTTTATGTCTCATCCCCATCTCTCACCCCTGAAAGTCTTTATGGCTCAGTTGTAATTCTTGGGGGATTAACATTTGTTAATTTCCCTTTATGCATACACCTTTGCTAATCTATACAGAAAAAACCTCTTATCTACTACTCCACGAAATGAAGCCCTAAATGCTTTAATTTTTGCATTAAAAGCTTCCGCAGCAGCATTTGTGCTTCTGTTCACAAAGTAGTTTAATATCCGTTCGTAATGATTCTCAATGGAATTGGCAACAGTAGTGAATGTATCATAACCAAACTCCTCAATTTCATTATACCAAAGTGCCAGTTTGGCACGAGCCACATCTTTATCTGTATAGTCTGAAAATATCTTCCCTAATCGTAGTGCGTAATAGTACACGGATTTTATATCCGGGAATTGTTCAAAGAGTAGTTTGGCTCTTACCTTCTGGCTTTGCAGCCACTTGTCCGGAGTCTTAAACAGCAGGTACCGGCTTCTGGCCAACAACTGTCTGAGTGTATCTCCATTGCTAAACACTTTAGGTTCATAACTTTCCCCTTTGGCTTTAGCTTCCTTGATTTTCCTGTTCTCATCCTTCATTACTTGCCAGCGATAAGCGATCCGAAGGTCTTGTACAGCTTCATAAACCAACTTTGAGACATGGAAACGATCCACTACCTGCATAGCCCCGGGAAAACAACGTTTTGCTATTTTCTGCATACTACCGGCCATATCAAGTGTAATTTCCTTTACTTGGTTGCGCTTATCGGCATCTATTTTGAGAAGCACATTGATAACATCCTCTGCTTTAGTTCCCTTTACAATAGCTACAATGGTGCCTTTTCGACCATGCTTATCCCGATTGGTAAGGATTGTATATAGTTCGCCTTTGCTTAAAGCCGTTTCATCAATACATAAATGATAACCTATATTTTTAGGATAAAGAATAAAGTCTTCAGCATGTTCCTTCTGATTCCAATTATTGAAATCACTTAAATGTTCTTTGTATTGAGTCTGGAGTTGCTTGCCATCCATACAGTAATGTTCTGCTACACTTTGGCAACTAACCGCATGATTGTCTAAGTAACGCTTTTAAAAAAGCTCCGAACTCAGCTGTTATGCGAGTACCGGAGGCTACTAAGTTCCAATCACGACTATAAGTTTGTCCTGTTTCCGGGTCTTCCCAACGACGCCGCTTGATGCGTAGATATACAGCCTTGCCGCGAACAGGAAAGTCTTGCACTTCTATTTCCGGGAAGAAACCTTTGGAATGTAGATGTAAATGGGAATGCTCTTGAGGAATGGAAGGCTTTTCCTCAAGAAAAAAAATGAAGCAAGTCTCTTGAGAGACATGGTTAACCAGGTCAAAATAGTCAAGCAGGCCTGCAGGAAGGAACAAGCTCAACATCTCCAGTGGAGTGGCAGGGGGGTGAAGGTTCTGTTTCATGCCACAAAGATAGTGTTTTTAACTAATTCCCCCAAGTTTTCAAACTGAGCCGTCTTTATTCATCGATGTTTCAGATATATTGATGAGAGTATGAGAGCAAAAATCAAAATTCATTCTATTTTGGAGAAAGGCGATTTTACAGACGATCCTCTCACTATCAAACGGGTAGGAACCACTACCTTCTTCGGGCTTTGATTTTTTTGCAAATGTTGCAGAAGTAAATTACATGATGCCACACCCATCTCATAAGTTTGGTGGGTAATGGCAGTCAGCGCCGGTTCCACATAATTGGAATGTAACTCATCGGTATATCCAATTAATGCCACATCTTGCGGAATGCGCAGTCCTTGCTCTTTTATTTCTTTCATCGCAGCAAAAGCCAACGTATCATTCATGGCAAGAATGGCTTCGGGAGGACAGGGCAACGCCAGCAACTTCCGAGTAGCTTCACGTCCCTCTTCATAAGTCATTTTTTCACAAACAATCAATTCCCTCTCAATGGGAATCTGATATTGCCTCAACGCATCCAAATATCCATGTTTTCTTTGTTTTACTATATCCAGATGATTGGCTCCTCCAATAAAGCCTATCCGCTTCGCCCCATGATGCAAGAAATGTTCGGTGGCTGCCTTACCCGACTCTGCATTGTCGGCAACTACGCAAGAACAGCGACCGTGCAAACATACCCGGTCAAAGAATACCAAGGGTACACGCTGCATAATCAGTGATTCAAAGTGAGCATAGTCCGTTGTCTCTTGTGAAATACAGGCAATAATCCCTTCCACACGGATATTCATCAGATCTTCCACACATTGCTTTTCCAATTCATATTGTTCATAAGAAGACGTTATTATAACAGAATAATGATTTTTACGTGCCACATCACTAATGCCACTGATAATGGAAGAATAAAAATGAGTCACAATATCCGGTACAATAATCCCAATAATACGCGGATTGTTCTTGAGCAGACTTATTGCAAAAGGATTGGGGCGATAATTCCACTCTCCGGCCAATTTCTTTACTCGCTCACGCATCTCTTCCCCTACCTCGGGACTATCTTTCAAGGCACGTGAAACAGTAGATACAGAAACACCCAACTCTTCTGCCAAATCTTTTAAGGACACATGCTTTTTATTATTCATATCCATCCAAACTTTTCACAAAGGTAGCTATAAGTACTATTAACGCAAAGGTTTGCGTACTTTTTCTCAAAAGATCCCCCTGCACCTTACCTATATATTACTTTACTTTGAAGCCACAAACAGATTAAATAGCATTTTAAACCAATGAAATACAATGAAATCGGAAAAACCGGAATGTACGTTTCAAATCTTAGTTTCGGTGCATCTTCTTTAGGAGGAGTTTTCCACGAAGCCGATGAAGCAAGAAGTATGGAAGCTGTATTTGCCGCAGTGGAGAATGGAATAAATTTTATCGATGTGTCTCCTTATTACGGCCATTATAAAGCAGAAACAGTATTGGGAAAGGCACTGAAAGAAATTCCGCGTAACAAGTATTACTTGTCTACCAAAGTAGGACGCTACGGTGAAAACGGGGTTAATATCTGGAATTATTCGGGGAAATGTGCCACTGAAAGCGTCTATAAAAGTATGGAAAGATTGAATGTCGATTATATCGATCTTATCAATGTACATGATATTGAATTTGCCGACTTGCATCAAGTTATCCATGAAACGTTGCCGGCATTAGTTGAGCTGAGAAACAAAGGAATCGTGAAACATGTAGGCATCACCGATTTACAACTGGAAAACCTGAAATGGGTAGTAGAGCATTCAGCCTCCGGCACGGTGGAAAGTATATTGAATTTCTGCCATTATTCTCTGAATGATGAAAAACTGAACGATTACTTAGACTATTTCGAATCGAAAAATATTGGAATCATCAATGCTTCTCCCCTTTCAATGGGATTACTTTCACAACGTGGCGTTCCCGAATGGCATCCGGCTCCGGAAGCATTGGTCAAGGCATGTCAAAAGGCTGTGCAACATTGTATGTCCAAAAATTACCCGATTGAAAAACTGGCAATCCAGTACTCCACCGGCAACCCGCGTATCGCCACTACCTTGTTCAGTTCTGCCAATCCTGACAATGTATTGAAAAACATCGCTTATGCCGAAGAACCTGCCGACCGGAATTTGGTGAGAGAAGTACAAGAGATTATCGGCAAACAAATGCGTGTCAGCTGGGCTAATTCATAACAAAGCGCATAACGTTGTTTAGAAAGACGGAAAAGCCGCTGTATGACTGAACTATAAATAAAAATTAATTAACCAATGAATGAAAGAATAAGAAGAATAACAAGTATAGCCATAGTCGCATGTGCCACTGCACTCTCGGCATCGGCTCAAATCACCGACAGACCACGCCCCGCCGAATGGGATAAATTAATACCGGGCGGGAAATATGTAGACCGTTTTGAGGCCATGCAAGGAAATAAGCTATCCGATAAGGTGTGGGGAGCCCAAGAAGTACTTCCACGGTTTGTTGATAATGGAATAGAACATCCGGATATTTCTTTTTGGGGTGGAAATATTCTGAAAGGAAAAGAGGGAAAATATCACCTTTTCGTATGCGGATGGCCGGAAAATGCAGAAAAAGGGCACATGGAATGGCCTAACTCTACCGTTTATCATGCTGTGAGCAAACAACTCCACGGACCGTATACCATACAGGATACCGTAGGAAAAGGCCATAATCCCGAAGCATTCACTTTAACAGACGGTCGTATTGTGGTTTATGTCATCAATGGTTACTACATAGCCAACAGTATGAATGGTCCATGGGAATTCAAACAGTTCGATTTCAACCCGCGCGACAGAAAGATTATAGAAGGGTTGTCCAACCTGACCTTTGCCCGCCGGCAAGACGGCTCCCGCCTGATGATATGCCGTGGTGGTGGCGTATGGATAAGCCGTACCGGTACTTCTCCTTATAACCAGATAACCGAAAAGCGTGCCTACCCCGATGTGGAAGGCGAATTTGAAGATCCGGTAGTATGGCGTGACTCACTGCAATACCACCTGATAGTGAATGATTGGTTGGGAAGAATCGCCTTTTACCAACGTTCTCCGGATGGAGTTCATTGGGTTACGGAACAAGGTGAAGCGTATGTACCCGGCATCTCCCGACACAAAGACGGAAAAGTGGAAAACTGGTTTAAATATGAGCGCGCCAAAGTATATCAGGACAAGGAAGGACGTCCCATACAAATGAACTTTGCCGTGATAGACACCATCAAATGGGAAGACCATGGAAATGACCGCCACAGTTCAAAAAACATCTGTATTCCACTGAAAAAAGACTTGCTTCTATCTGTTCTCAATACAGTTCCCATCGATGCTTCCACTCCGACTATCGAAGTAAGGATAGCCGCAGAAAAAGGATTCAATCCGTCCAGACAATTGGATATCCCTTCTTTGCGTTTCGGCTCTTTCAATGAGGTGAACTTCGGTCGGGGATGCAAACCTTTGAGTTGGAAAAAGGAAGGAAAAGATTTAATTGTCACTTTCGAGGGAAAAGGGAGCGGTATCACTGCCGAAGAGTTCGCACCTAAATTAATAGGCAAGGATAAGAAAGGCGAATTTGTCATCGGTTACGCCCATCTGCCTTATATCAATTATAAACCGGCTATCCTCTCTGCTTTACGGCCCCGGTATGACGAGGCAAACAAGCAATGGAAGGTGGAAGTGCAAAACTTCGGGCTTTCTGCTTCGGAAGAAACAACATTAAAGATAACTTCCAACGGACTGACCGTGGCAGAAACCTTGTTGCCGAAATTAAAACCTTACGAAACCAAGACAGTCTCTATAAAAGGCGAGAACCGACTAGAAGACCAACGATTAGTGAGCGTCAAATTCTATCGAAACGGCAACGAAACAGCCGTGAATAAATTTTAGGTTTTCAACAGGTATCCATTATATTGAATATAACAACTTATATATCCCATAGCCTGAGTTGTGTCAAAATGTGAATAATACTGTCGCTTAGTTTGTAGGGGCGAGGTTCGCTCGCCCGAAAACAGTTTGCTTTGTGTATTCGGGCAGGTAAACCCTGCCCCTACAGCTGACGATGGGATAGCCCGATTTGGGGTTGACACACTCCCGATGTGATACCTGTTTATTCTATCGACAGAAAGATGCCGGACTGTCCTTGCGGGTCATACAGTATATATTTCCCCTTACCCACAGCATAGGACAATTTTAAAGTTCCGTTGACACTGACCACCGACTCTTGCGGATGTACTCCATTAGTCACCAGGTCTTCATAAGTAAATACATTACAGAATCCTTTTCCTTTCACTTTCATAAGAACCAGTTTGAGCAGGATAGGTCTATAAGCGGAAGATTCATTCTGTTTTTCCACAATCAGCATACCACCGATGGAATCGGCCGACAAAACAGTGGCCCGGGAAGCTGTATCTACTATCAACAACCCTTCCTGTTTTTCAATAACAGCTTTTGCCGATTCTTTCCGGTTTACCAGTATTTCACCTTTACCGACTATTACATCCGTCAAAGGTTTATAATCCGGATTCGCTTTTTTTCTTGTTTCCGTGACAGCAATGCTGTTCCTGCGCAAAATATCTCCCCGCTCATTCTGAATCAATAAATAGCCGGGCTCCTTTTCTCCCCCATAGTTCTGCTCTACAATGATACCGGTATCTTCATCCTTCTTTATGCAAACCACGTCCAACAATGGACTTTGCTCGAACAACGACTGATTAGGGTTCAATTTCTTTTTCTGCTGAAAAGCAATCTGTCCGGCATTGATAACTTCCACTATTCCATCATTCTTCAGCAAGCGGATTCTCTCTCCCGGTATTTGTTCGATGATTTGTCCTTCATACTTCTCGCCCGTACGCAATGCCACCACATCAATCAACCCGGTCAAATCGGTCGTGGCCCTGGGAGCACGTTTGATAGCCTGTATATCTTTCCAATCCAGATAATAGGAATTAGGAGTAAAATCAAGATATTTGATGACTTCTCCTTTTTCCAGTATACGCACTTTGCGGGGAACAACGTTCCAGTTTGAATAAAGCGGGGTATTCGTTTCCCGGACGACGGCAGAATCGAGGACTACTGTATCATTCTCTGCTGTTTCTGCCAAAATGATGTCAGTCATTTGCAGAAACTTACTACCTCTGACAGTCTTTACCAGCAATGGGTTATCTCCTACCCAAGCTTTCCACGGGTCGGACAGTGTTTCTATCTCGATATCATACTCCAACACAGACTTCACCTGTTTCACCGGAATATAAACCGTTGCCTTTTCTGCAAAAAAGATAATATCTTTTCCCGGATGCTGAACAGAAATATAACCTTCGAGCACAGAGCCGTTTTTCAGCACAACCGTCTCATAAGGTTCGGCACCGGCAGTTAAAACCAGCAGGTTTAATAATAGTATCCAACAAAATCTCTTAGTTTTCATCATTTTATCCTTTAAAAATTGACAAAGAAAGGTTCTACAGTTATACTTTTGCTCACTTTATTCATATCAGGAACAGTAACCGTCACAACGCGTTTCTCTTCTTTTATAATTTTAGTAAAGGTAGCATAAATCTTTTTGCTCTGTCCGGCATCCAGACTCACCTTTTCTTTCTTCGTTATTAGTTGATTGCCCGTTATAACAGCCTCAAATTCTACCGCTTCCCCCGTTTGATTTGTCAGGGTGACTACAACCGAAGCAACATCATCTGCATTCGCCTTCACCTTTGAAGGAGCAATGGCAATACCGATTCCGGTATCATTGCCTGCAACATTTGAAACATTTTTTATCATGCTGCTATTCCAAAGCTGCAAGTTTTCTCCTTCAAGCAAAAGATTACGAGTCTCTTTTTTAGGCAAAACCAGCGAAAAGATGCGAGTGCTTTTCGCATTCCCGGGCTGGCTGAGATTCACTTTCTCACCACGGTCGTTGGAGCAAAATAGTTCCAGTTCCGCTTCCTGCCAGGCCTGGGGCACTGTCACCACATAATCCACAGATTCCATTCCGGCATCCACCGACTTTAACGAGCCTACGGAAGAACGGCATTGGAAATATCCCGGATAAAGTTTCAGCAAACCATATTTATTATCCTTAGAAGCAATGGCATATCCTCTGCTGAAGGGTTGCGCATCGTCAAATTGTGCCGGCAATACGATGGCGCTTCCCTGTTTATAACCATACAAATCATCTTCCGAATAAACAGTCGGACCATCATATACTATCCTGGATTTAGTTCCCTTTGCCGATTTATCCGCATGCTGTCCAATGGCATAATACTCATCAAACGACAAGACAATATTATTGTCTATCTTAAGCAATTGCCCTGAAGTATTGATAACACAATAACGATTGTCTTTTGTTATCACCAACGCTTCTCCATTCTTAAATGTCGTCCCTGTATATATATCACCTATATCGGATTGCAGCACCAGATTTTGTCCGTTTTCGTTTACATAAAAAACTTTATCCTTGTTTTTTGCATTCAGTAACCCGCTGACAGCATTAAGCCCTACAGAAAAAAGATTTTTTCCTTTGCAAACAGAAGCCCAACCTTCAGAAAACGGGTGTGCCACACTGTATGCAAAATCCAGTATCACCCGGCCATTAGGCCCAATATATCCAAATCTTCCCTTTTTATTGCAGACCGGCAATTTGCCTTCAGAAAAGAAAGTATAGTTTCCCACATACCAGTCCTCGGATATTTGCGAGGTAGTCTTATCCTTATGCAAAATACTCACCAACTTGTTCTTACCATCTACAAAACGTAATACCAATGAGCAGTCTTCAACCATATTGGTAATGGAATCGGCATACACACCGACTATTATTTTACCGTCTTTGTCCACAACTCCCACTTGTTTCCCTATTTTCACCTTGTACATGTCTTCGCCATACGGAGTGATAGATGAATACTGAGGAGCTATCGCCCACTTAGCCGTTTGAGCATTCATCCCAAACGGAATGAATGCCCAAATCATTAACAGCCGGCAGGCATACACCATTACTTTATTCATAGGCCCACCTCCTCTTCATACATTTCTTTCAGATATCTGGCCTGACATGCCAAGCCCAAAGTAGAGCCCATCTTCCAGCCTCCCCAAAGAACACCTACCAATTCGCCATGCTTATTGAAAATAGGTGACCCGCTGGCTCCGCCGACTGCTTCTCCCTGGAATTCAAAATCATATCTTCCAGGCACTTTGCTGCACATTGTTTCCCGAATATCCGGTTCGAGTGAATGATTTGTCTTCTCCACTGCACGATACGCACCTGCCGGATAACCGATGGTATACAATTTTTCTTCCAGCGGTTTCAGCTTTTCTGTATTAAATTGTTTTACATCGAAAATATATTCGATGTCGGATGGAGTTTTCTTTTTGTTCAACTGCAAGATAGCAATGTCCTTTTCATCCGTTTCAGAAGCCTTTACAACATAGCATCTCTCAAAGTCATCATAATGGGTATAGTTTTGTCCGGGATAGCCAACCGATATATAATCGGACGCACCGGATATGGTATACTTCGTTTGTCTTACTCTGTTAATCAAAGCATTGAGTGATTTCACCCTTTGTCTGGGACTTTCTCCCAACGCTTTTTCTATCAAAACATTACCGACAGGACTCGACGCCAGAAGTGTCAAATCGCTGTCTGTCCTTACTTCTTTTGTCGGGATCAGCTCTTCCAAAAACTCCTCTATAGCTTGTCTCAACATATCTTCTGTTTCAGGATTCATATAAGCCTTGTCCCAAGGATAGGCAACATGTCTGTTAGTTCCCATACGTCCTTCGCGGTCAATAAAAAATGCCGTTGCCGTATAACTGAACTTATTATATCCTTTAGGAATATTATCGGAACCGACAACCCGGGCATGCTTGCCGTCCGTTGAACAAAGAACTGTGTAAGGCCGGCTGCCCAACAGAACATCATCAAATGTAACAGTGTAATAATAGTTAGCCATTACCCAAACAACAGCCGGTCTGAATTTGGTAGGATCGACAGTCTTACGCCCCAATATCCACACTGCCCCCAAAAGAACCGCAGCAGCCACACCGACAGCGGCTACCCATTTAATCCATGGATAAGGTGTAGGGAAAGGCAATTGCTCGGTTACATCCACATCCCCACAAAGTACAATATCTCCCTTTTTCACCCGAATTTCTTTACCCGGTTGTATCTTTACACCATTCACTTTAGTGCCATTTTTACTTCCCAAATCCGTCAGATAACACTTTCCGTCTTTTGCCACCTTGAACGTAGCATGAAAACGGCTGACAAAGGCACCGGAAATAACCAGGTCGTTCCGAAAGTTCGTACCGATATTAAGAATCGATTTATATTTACTGGTATTTTCCAAAGCAGGAACCCGGCTCCATTGCAATTCAACATCGGCAAATTTCACATAATCCCCCCGTTGAATAGTAACTTCCTTGTTGGGAGTAATTTTCTTGCCGCCCACAAAGGTTCCGTTTGTACTGTTTTTGTCTTCCAAAATGATTTCGCCACTATCCAACAATAGAATTTCCGCATGATGGCTACTCACAAATTCGCTATTCAATACAATATTCGAGGAAGACGAACTTCCAATTTTTAGTAGTTTCATTGTATATTGTTTTTTTATTAGTATTAGTATATAATAGGTACAGCCTGTTCTTTCTTGGATGCAGAATCGTTCTCTTTTTTATCTCCGTTTTTCTTATTCTTCTCTTTCTTGTCCTTTGTTTTTTTCTTTGGGAAGAAACAGCTTGATACCTCATTCTTCTCTTTCTTTTCAGAGAGAGAATCCTGCTTCTTCTTCACCTCTGCCTGTGGTGCCACCTCCTTTTCCGGAAGCACCTTCTCCTCCTGCTGACATTCAATAACCGGAAGCCGGGGAGTATCATCCTTCATATCCTGTATAACAACAATGGCTGTAATGATTACCGCCAGACCTATTACCGCCATAATGCCATATCTGTAATATCTTTGAACATCAGGTATCTGATTCCAATCCAATTGGCGCACGTGTGCAAAAGAAACCACATCTTTACGGGTGACAGGGTATGCCGTATCCGATTTCAATTTAACACCATTGACAAATGTTCCATTTTGCCCCATACTAATAATCTCCATCTTTCCGGTCGCATGGATTTTCAAAATAGCATGGCGGCGACTGACTGTACTATCCGACAAAACGATATTACAGTTTTCATCACGACCAATAGTTAATATCTTCATACTCATTAATTTTATAACTATTTTATTTTATCTCTAATCTCTTTTACCCGATTAATAATGGAGTCATAATGACTTTGCGCCCTGCTGCTGTTTTCTTTAGCTATATTCTGTTTCAAAAGAAGCAAAATACCATATTCGCGTCCGTTCTTCTCTTTGCCATTAAACTCGTTTTCAGAGATGCCATATTTCTTTTTCAATTCAGGCTCCAATTTTTGAACCATTGCCACCGTTTCCTTCAATTTTTGTTCTTTTTCCTTCCCTTCAGAAACATCACGTAACTCCTGTAAATTATTAATAATGTCATCCAACCGTTCTATGATGTCATACTGATTGATTATAACCTCCATATATTCTTTCGCTTTACCCGGATTATTGGTTATGATCTGTGACAACGAATCTATAGTCCTCTTTTGTTCTTGTTCCGACTTTCTCAGCTTTTCATCAAACTCTGCCTGAAGTTTTTCGCTCCATACCTTTTGCAAAGCTTCTATATCCAACTCTTCACTCTTGGAGGAAGCCACCGCTTGACCCGGCAAATAAAAGCCCTGAATGATGTTGCCTGCTATACTGACACAACAGATAAATATCAAGGCAAATAATATATTCCTTATTTTTGTACTCATCTTTTCTTTTAATATTGAATTAGAATTTGTTTCAATTAATGCTACGGTCAGATTATCATGCTTGCCGCCATTTGCGATTCCCTCTTCATCCACACGAATCACAATACTTTCGACAGCTCCTCCCAAAGAAGAAGTACCCGCCACAATATCAATCAACTTCCGTTCCGGAAACATTCCCCATATTCCATCTGTACACAGCATAAAACGGTCTCCCTTTTCATAAGGCAGCTCTACGATATCCGCTTCAATGTCACTGTTAGCACCCAAGGCCTTAGTAATCATGTTTGACTGCTCCGACAAACGTGCCTGCTCCTCATTAATAGTACCGTTCCTGACCATCTCGAAAACCATTGAATGGTCAAATGTGCGAAACTTCTTATGTCCCCTGCGAAATTGGTATATCCTACTGTCTCCGACATAAGCGGCAATGGCCGAATACTCATTAATCAGCAAAGCGGTAACCGTAGTCCCCATGCCGCGTAATGCAGGTTTCTTCTGTATCTCTGAAATCAATGCCTGATTCGCCATTTTTATGGCTTGTTGAAGAACTGTCAGAGGAGAATCCGAAAGCTTGCCGGAACGTACTGTCTGAATAATTACATCAGTAGCAGTAGACGAAGCAGCCTTGCCCGAAGGTCCCCCTCCCATCCCATCGCACACAACAACCAATAATCCTAATGGAGTATCGGCATATCCGCATGTATCCTGATTTTCGGCCCTGCCACCTTGCCTGGAATCGACAAAACCGACAGCAATAGGTAATTGTGTATTTATTGGTATCATAAGGCAAACATTAATAATATAATAATTATTCCAACCAGACAACCCACACCGACCATGACCAACCATGTCGGTACCACCGGTGAAGGAGGAGCACTTAAAGCCTTTTGTAACGCCATCTTAAACTCTCCCGATGATTGGAAACGTTCGTTTTGCTGTTTTTCTGTCGCTTTGCGAAGCACATCCACAACCGCTTTCGGTACTCCCTGTCTATCCGGCAATACTTCCATTCGCTGCCTTTGTATAGTCTCCTCCCTTGTAGAAGAATCAAAAGGATTATAACCGGCCAACAACTCATACAGTGTTACTCCCAATTCATAGATATCCGTTGTTTTATCTACTGTCAATTGGACCTGTCCGGGTTCTATGATTTGTTCGGGAGCAGCATATTTGGGAGTACCTATCAAACCCGGAGACGTCATACTGACAGAATCAGGTGTATAAGCAATGCCCAAATCCATTAATCTGATATTAGAACCATGCTCTATCATAATGTTAGCCGGTTTTATATCCATGTGAACAATTCCTTTCTGATGAAGATAATCCAAAGCATCCATCACAGGATAAAGGCTTTCGCAGATTCGCTTGACCGCATCTTTCCTATTCCGCAAATGAGTATTAACATGCTCGTCCAATGTTATTCCCTGCACCAGTCTGCTCACAATAAATATCGGGCCATTATATGGATTTAGCTCGCAATAGCCTATCATCTCTACCAAGTTACGATGCCGAAAAAGCAATGATGCTTCTAATTTGGCTCTTTCACGAATGCTTGGTACATTGGCATATTTATCCACCACGCGCTTAATTGCCACTCTCTCCTGAGTCTGACAAGACCGTCCCAAATAAACAGTGCCCATAGCACCGGCGCCCAAGGGTGGCTCTGTCTGGTTATAAAAGAACCATTCACCGTTTACGCATAAATAGATTTCATCACCTTTTTGTACTATATTTCTATAATTAGGTTTCATTGGAGTGCTTCTATTCTTCTGGAACATTTACTTATATATTCATTATCATTCGCTTGCGTGGCAAATGTCAATCCTCGTTTGAAATACTCTAAAGCCTTCGGCAAGTCCCGACTATCGGCTTTACCTGTACGTATTTCACCGGCTAAGAAATCACAGCCCAATTCATACAAGGCTTTATAATAGGTTGAATCTGTTTTGACAATTCTACTCATCATCTGATGTGCATCCTTACCGTCTTTCTTCAATGTCTCCGATAAATAGTTCTTTATTTGTTGAATAGAATCAGACGAATCTTCTCCCGGATAGTGCAAACGCGCTACCAAATAAGCTGCATCCAAAGAAGAACGATATCCTTTTTGAGCTACTTTCTCCAATAAATTCAAGCCATCGACAGCTTTACCCGAATCACTCAACAATGTAAAAGCTTCCAGTGTAAGCTGACCGGCAGTCTTTACCATCACAGTATGCCCTGATATAGAATCTGTCACCCTTTGTCCCGATGGAACCGAAGAGTCCAAAATCGTATTATTCATTTCAGCTTCCCATGCCGCAATCCGTTTCTCAGTTTCTATCCTTTCAAGCTCCGCTTGCTGTTTTTCTTTATTATCGGCTATAATTTTCCAAGTAATGCTTCCACCTATCAGCACAACCACAATGAACACTGCAGCCCATACATTCTTTTGTCCCATCTTGCCCACAATTGCCTGAACAGTCTCTATAATATTCCCGAACTTTTCCTGTTCCGTTGCCGAAG
Source organism: Phocaeicola massiliensis B84634 = Timone 84634 = DSM 17679 = JCM 13223 (assembly GCF_000382445.1). Classification (GTDB taxonomy): domain Bacteria; phylum Bacteroidota; class Bacteroidia; order Bacteroidales; family Bacteroidaceae; genus Phocaeicola; species Phocaeicola massiliensis. The sequence goes on from NZ_KB905472.1 coordinate 2,648,475, forward strand.
GCATGGAAATCTTACTTATTTGCTCTACTGCTACTCTAAACTCTGCTGCCGATTGATACCGGTCTTTCTGCTTCTTGGCTGTAGCCTTGGCTATAATTTTTCGAATCTCTTTCTGTGGCACTTGCTGCAAAGGCATTTTGTGATGCAACTGCATTTCCAGAACTTCATGAGTGGCCCCCTCAAATGGTACATGTCCCACAATAAACTGAAACAGCATTATCCCAATGGCATAAATATCTGTCGTTTCATTTTGGTGCACCACATCGCCAACAACCAATTCAGGAGAAGCGTATGTTGCTTTTCCCATAAATTGTCCGGCGGTAGTCAGTTGCTGGTCTTGTGTAGTCAGTGTAGAAAGCTGTTTAGCAATACCATAATCAATAATCTTTATTTTCCGATCAGAGGTAATCATAATATTACTCGGATCAAGGTCACGATGGATATATCCTTTGTCGTGCAAAGCCATAATCCCCGACAATATATTTTTGATAACAAGCAGCGCAAAGCCACAACGATCCGTCACATATTGATTATACAGCTCTTGTGCAAAAGGAATATCCACTCCATTATTGTCTGTCGTTTTTCCTTTTAATAAATCACACAAGACTACTCCGTGCAACAGTTCACTTACCACATGATAATGCTGATGGACAACGGTTGGAGAAACTACTTCATCTATCTGGATAAAACCAAACATTTCCACCAGATTCTCATTATGAATCTGAATGGAAGCTTCTCTCCGTGCTCTTTCGATGACGTGTGCAGGCAAATCGTCAAACAAAAATTTGATTGCTACATCCACACATACACCGGTCTTTTCTTGAATCCGCTTACCACGATACACCGAACCCATTCCTCCCACACCAAGGGGCTGGCTATCCGTATCTACCTCATAACGAATGTGGTTTTTCTTTTCATTTATACTTTGTATGCAAATAATAGACATATCTTTTCCTTCATTTAAATTTAAAAGGTCTGCAACTGTTACATAAACTTAGTTCCTCCCGGCTCTGTACCTTGAACTCCGTCCATTGCTACTGTTCCATTATTCATCGGACGATTATTATGGTCATAGGGATTAAAGCTGCCACCTGTACCTTTTGGCGCAGCAAAAGGAAAATCCACATCCTCTTCCTCTTCTATAGGTATAAAGTTTTCCGATACAGTCAATCCCAAGGCTTGCGTGTCAATCAAAATCAGAAGCAATCGATAATTAAGACCGATTGTAATCAAATCATTATTAAAACACTCATGGGCACTGTAATCCAGTTCCTCTTCATTTACGAATATGCCATTTTTGGAACCTATATCCTTAATCGAAGCCAGTATCTTATGTGTAGTTTTCATCTGCTTGATATTCAGTTCCGCATGAATATCCGACACAGTACCTTCCTTCAAACATATATCACAATTACCGGAACGCCCGATTTTATTTGAGCCGATATGAAGAGGCCAATATTCACCGATACCCTGGCGGGATATAGAATACAAAAATCCGACTACCGGGGCTCCCCCTTTGGCACTCGATTCGTGCCGGCCAACATTGGGAGCCACCTCTTCCATTCCCGGAACCATTGTTCCGCGACTTCCCATGTCAGGAGTTGTAGTTCTCGAATACATATTGTTCTTCTTGTTTGCATAGTATGAATTTTCCATACCCGGTACAGATGTTTTTTCTTGTGACATAGTATCTATTGTTTTAATTGTTCCTTATTTAATTCACAAAGATTGTTTTTTTATAGAATAAAAAAAACCACACAACGCGCATAAGGCGTTATGTGGTTCATATTAGTATCTAAGCAGATAAAAATAAGGATTATCCCTATAAAAATTTATTTAGAGAGTCAAACTTATTCCTAATGATATACCATTCGGCATCATTCCTGTATCAGTTCATATTTTACTTCAGGAAACCATCGTTCCAGTATATTGTCCACTTCCGATTCTATCTCGGGAGTGACATACCTGCACACTTTCTTATAAGCATAGACTAAAGAAAATGCCTCATCTATCCAGCCGATGACGGGCAACCGTTTGGCAGAAATCAAATCTATCGGGAGTATTAAATAAGATAAAGCGGCAACTATTAACATTTTATCCGATGACGGAGTTTCAGGACTCCTCAACACATAATATAATAAAAGTACCGGACGAGCCGTTGTTCTTCCCACCAATTTTGCATAATCTGCTATTTTTTCCCACCAAAAATCATAATCGATTTTATTCATAATTCTTTTCATACTCGCTTTTTTATATGGTTTTCTAGTCTTTTGACGCAGGTATTCTGAAAAAAGTTGCACTTTTAAGAACATTTTTTTTCAAATGAGGTTATATTTGCAGAAAAGCAGTATCACAGATGAAAAAAACCCTTCTAACATTAGTACTTGCTTTCTGCGTATTGGCAGGGCAAGGACAAACTTCTACGACAGCATCGGGCGTTAATACTACAGAATTAAATTCCAAGTGGGCCCAATTTACCCAGTTGGCAGAAAAGAAACAATATAAACAAGCTATAGACGAAGGAGTGCGCGTCAGCATACTCTTTACCGAAAACAGACAATATAAAGAAGCTTTCGCCACCTGTCGCCAGATGGATGCATTGATTTATACCAATGAACAAGAAACTAAAAAAGCAAATTATCCACTCCGCTATCAGGTGACCAAAGAACGCTTACGCATGTACACCCGTCTGAAAAATGCAGAGCAATGTAAAAAACAACTCAATCAACTGCATATTTATGCAGACCAAATAAAATCGGATTCCTTATCGGAAGATCTTCTCTTTACCGAGGCTAATTATTACCAAACATTCGGTATGCCGGACAAAAGCCTCGCATGCTATAAAGAACTGTTTCGAAAACGTTCGAAAGGAAAAGACGAAAAAGGCATAGAGCAATGCTATAAAGATATGCTGAGTTATGCAGAACAGAACAACAATGCGCCACTGGCCGGTGCCATGCGTAAGCTCTACACGTCTTGGCAAGATTCCATCCAAACAGTAAAAGCAGCTCAGAAACTGACAACCCTGCAACAAAAATATGATGAAAACCGGCAATTGTTACAAGAAAAAGAAGATAAGATAAGTACCAATCTTTTCATTATCATTGCACTTTGTATCCTGACAGCCATTCTTGCGGCTGCGCTTGTATTTCTTGCCGCCTTACTTTTCAAACATATACGCCAAGTGAAAAAGTTAAAACACAGTCTGGGTATCGCTAATGAGAATAATGAACAAAAGTCAAGATTCATCAGTAACATCAGTACACAGATAGAACCGACTCTTAACACGATGGAAGAAGCGACTGAAGTGTTCTCGGCCAAAATCTTACAGAAGAATATAGAAGCTTTGAAAAAACTCATGACTGACATTCAAACATACGTCACTTTGGAAGAGACACGTGAGGAACATTATCCGCTCAAAGATGTGAATATAAATGCCTTGTGCGAAACCATTATGGAAAAGGCCAAGACAAACTTCAAACCCGAAGTGGAAGCCGTACTCAATGTACCGAGAGTAAATATTAAGACAAATGCAGAAGCGCTGGAACGCATCTTGCTTTATTTATTGAGAAATGCTGCACTACACACAGATAACGGCAAAATCACATTAGAGTTTAAGAAAAGAAGTGCACACACAGGACAGTTTATCATTACCGATACCGGTACAGGCATACCGACCGAAATAAAAGGAAAGCTGTTCAAGCCATTTGCCGAAATCCATGACTTAACGCAAGGCAATGGACTGGGCTTACCGACCTGCAGCCTCATCGCCTATAAACTTAATGGTACTTTGCATCTGGATAACGAATACAAGAAAGGAACCCGATTTGTGCTGGAATTACATGACAAATAAGAAACCTACTGTTTTGAAAGCGCCAATATATCAGTTCCCGTAGGGCTTTGAAATACTTTCAATCCGAACTGGGGAAGAACAGCCAGTACATGGTCAAAAACTTCGGCTTGCAGACGTTCATAAGGTATCCAATCCTTATTGGCTGAGAAAAAATAAAGTTCGATGGGCAAGCCCTGCGGAGTAGGCTGAAGTTGCCGTACCATGAGGGTAAGGCTTGTATTCACCCGTGGGTGATGTCGCAAATACCGCTCCAGATAATGACGGAAGACATGCAGATTCACCTCCTCTTTTCCGGTCCTTTCAAATCCTTCCAACCAGCCGCGTTTCTCAAAGTTCTTCAACTGTTGGGGAGTACAGAAATGCACTGTTGTCATATCAATATTCAGTGAACGTTTTATTCTTCGCCCGCCACTTTCTCTCATACCGCGCCAATTCTGAAAAGAATCACTTACTAAAGCATACGGTGGAATTGTGGTTATAGTATTATCCCAATTCTGTACTTTCACGGTAGTTAATGTCACTTCTATCACCGTACCGTCAGCCCCATATTTAGGCATAGTAATCCAGTCACCCGGACGAAGCATATTATTGGCTGAAAGTTGTACCCCGGCAACCAGCCCCATAATGGTATCCTTAAATACCAACATCAGAATAGCCGCAGAAGCCCCCAAACCGGTCAGGATATTCATCGGGTCTTTATCAATCAGTGTACTGATAATAATAATTACTCCTATACATATCACTATCAACTTCAACATTTGATACACCCCTTTCAACGGATGATTCTTCAACTTCTCATGTTCACTGGAAATGGTATAAAGTGAAGTGAGAAAAGAACAAATCAAACGCATTGACACAGCAGTAATATATACCCAGCATAGTTTAAGGATAAATGTTAAAGTCACGGGTTCATGCGGAAAAGCAAAAGGAAGCAATGCATATAATATAACAGGTGGAATGAGATGACATATATTATCCAGTACAACATCATTGAATAGATAATCATCCCAAGTAGCCTGTGTCTTTGCCGTCAGTTTCTTTATAGTAGGAACTACTATTTTTCTGCAAAAATAATCTGCCACAAAAGCAATGATAATAATACCGGCTATAATAATGATACGCTGGGTTATGCCCAGGCTTTCCTGATGCACACCCATCTGTTGCAATAAGTTAGTAAGATCGTTGTTTATTGTATCCATACTACATTCGTTTTTCCGCAAAGATACTAAAAACGCCTTATTACCAACAAAGGTAACAAAGCGTTTTTCTTTCCGGCTAAAAACAATTATTTTTTCTTAGTCAACCATTTCTCCTGAATATTCTGCATCACTTCATACCAGTTAGGAATATAAATGGTAGCAAAAATTGTATTCACTGCCATACCGAATACCACTGCCGCACCCAGCGCCACACGGCTGCCTGCACCGGCTCCTGTGGCAAACAACAACGGCATCACACCCAGCACGAAGGTAAATGAAGTCATCAGGATAGGACGCAAGCGCACATGCCCTGCCTCGTATGCCGCCTCACGGATAGGATTGCCGGCCTTACGGTAATCACGGGCGAACTCCACAATCAAGATACCATTCTTCGCAGACAAAGCAATCAGCAGAATAATACCGATCTGCGTATAGATACTGACCGGAACTCCCATCACCCAGCAACCGAGCATCGCACCCAGAATAGCTACGGGCAAGCCCATCACAGCAGCGACCGGACTTGTCCAGCTTTCATACTGTGCCGCCAACACCAGATATGCCACCAGCAACGCCATAATCAGAATAATGGTAGTGGTATTACCGGAATGAGTTTCCTGATAAGCAACTGAAGTCCATTCATAACCAAACTCATTGCCCAATTGATTTTTTATCAAGCTCCCCACAGCCTCTATCGCCTGTCCGGAACTGCTTCCGGCAGCCGGAGTGATAGTGATGGAAGCGGCCGAATACATATTATACCGGTTTATCTGGTCCATACCCAGCTTCTGCTCTATCTGCGTAAAACTGCTGAAGGGAACCATCTCTCCCTTTGAATTGGCCACACTCAGTTTCAGCACATCATCTATCACCTTCTGTGCCTGCTCACCGGCTTCCAGTTTCACTTGATAAATACGGCCAAATTCCACAAAGTCGTTGACATAAGCCTGTCCCATGTAATACCCCAATGTAGAGAACACCTGGTTCAACTGTAAGCCCATCAACTGAACTTTGTCACGGTCTATATTCAGAAAATACTGAGGGACATCTGCCTGATACATACTACTCATGGAAGCAATGGCCGGTTCAGTGTGATAATTGACCAGCAAAGCCTCAACCGCCTTTTGCAGTTCCTCGGCACCCAAAGACTTACGGTCTTCCAGTTCAAGCTGCAAGCCGCCTGTATTACCCATACCCGGAATAGCCGGAGGAATAATACCAAAAACCTGAGCCTCCTGAATCATGGCATAAGCCTGTCCGTTAAAACGATTGACCACTGCCTGGGCCGTATGCTCCTTGCCCGCACGTTCCTTCCAATTTTTCAGCACCACAAAATAAGTAGCCGCGTTAGGCAGCTGCCCTCCTCCCATGATACTGAACCCGTTTACTCCCAAATAAGTCTTCACTTCGGGATACTCTGCCAAAATAGCATCAATCTGTTTACCCACCCTCTGCGTACGTTCCAAAGAAGAAGCAGCCGGAAGCTGAATGGCAATCATAAAGTATCCGTCATCTTCTTCGGGTATAAAGGTACTCGGCCATTTCACAAACATCAGAATGGCAATGATTGATATAACCACATAAGAGCCGATGGCAATGACCGGCCGTGCCAACAACCATTTCACCGAAGCGTCATAAACCCGCTGCATCCAGTCATTCATACTGTCAAACCACCGGAACAAGCGTGCTTTATGAGCCGGAGTGGGACGTAACAACAAGGCACAGACTGCCGGCGTCAATGTCAGTGAATTGAAACCGCTTATCACCGTAGAAGCCGCGATGGTCAAAGCAAACTGCTTATAAAGCTGCCCGGAAATACCGCTAATCAGCGTAGTAGGAATAAATACGGCAAGCAGTACCAGCACCACTCCGACAATAGGCCCGGTAATCTCCCCCATCGCCTGCTCGGTAGCGGCACGAGCATCCAGTTTCCCTTCGTCCAGAATACGGGTAGCATTCTCGGTCACCACAATGGCATCATCCACCACAATGGCAATAGCCAGGATCAACCCGAACAGAGTCAGCGTATTGATAGAGAAGCCCAAGGCAGCCATTACTGCCAATGTTCCGATAAGGGATACAGGGATAGTGAGGCATGGGATAAGAACCGCCCGCCAGCTTTGCAGGAAGAAAAAGATAACCAGCACCACCAGGATAATCGCTTCCACGAAAGTCTTCATCACTTCGTCAATGGAGTCATGCACCACATCTGTGGTATCCAACGTCACATTGTACTTCACCCCGGCCGGAAATGTCTCGGCCAGTTCCGCCATGCGCGCACGAACTCCCTTGGATACATCCAGCGAATTACTTCCCGGCAGCTGATAGACGGCGATAGCAGCCGTAGGTTGTCCTTTCAACCTGGAAACAACTCCGTACTCGGCACTGCCCAGCTCGATTCTGCCAACGTCCCTCAGACGGAGCACTTTCCCCTGGTCTTCCACTCTCAATATGATGTCGCCGAACTCTTCGGGAGTAGAGAGACGTCCCTTTACATTCAGCGTATATTGAAAATCATTATCGGCTGAGTTGCCGATGGGCTGTCCCACATAACCGGCAGACACTTCCATATTCTGACTTTGAATGGCAGAGTAAACCTGCTGCGGAGTAATATTGCGGATACGCATGGTTTCGGGATTCAACCATACACGCATGGAGTAATCACCGGCTCCCATGACATTCACCGCTCCCACTCCCGGTACACGAGTCAACTGGTCTACCAGATTCAAATTGGCATAATTGGTCAGATAGAGGCCATCATAAATACTGTCACCGCTCAGTGTAAGCATCATCACAATATTGGATGACTGCTTCTGCACCGTTACTCCTTGCACTTTCACCGCTTCGGGCAGGGAATTCAATGCCACACTGACACGGTTTTGCACCATCACGGTAGCCATATCGACATCCGTTCCCACTTCGAAAGTCACGGTCAGCGAATAAGCACCCGATGCGGAAGAATTGGAGCTCATATACAACATTCCATCCACACCGTTCACCTGCTGTTCAATGGGGATACCTACGGTCTGTGCGACCGTTTCAGCATTAGCTCCCGGATATACCGCACTGACTTGCACGGTAGGCGGCGTAATATCGGGATATTGCGCCACGGGCAATATATTTAATGTAACAAGTCCGGCCACCACAAATAACAAAGCCAGTACTGTGGCAAATATAGGCCGTTCTATGAAGAATTTTGAAAACATACATTATTGTTTTTTGGTGGTTCCACTTTCCATTACCGGATTAATTTTCATGCCTTGACGTACTTTCAACAGAGCCTTGGTCACATATCTTTCGTTCGGAGAGAGTCCGCTTTTAACAATTCTCATATTTCCATCCGTCAACTGTCCCGGCTCAATATGACGGTAATTGACAATATTACTATCATTCACCACATACAGATATTTTCCAAGCTGGTCCGTACCGATAGAAGCATCGTTTACCAATATGGCATTGTCCGCTTCGCCGTACGGCAGCGTCACACTGACAAACAATCCGGGGCGCAGCGTACCTTCGGGATTATCCAACTCGGCACGCAGGCGAAGTGTTCCCGTTGTCAACGTTACATTCGGAGACAAGTAATCCAATCTTGCCTTCCATGTCCGGCTACCATCCGCACCCAAACTTAAAGTAACGAAGTGAGCAGCAGCCGGAATCTTGCTGTTGTTCTCCTGTACCAACTGATAAGTCAGGTATTGATTATCCGCGATATTAAAATAAGAATACATCCGGTCATCTTTATAAACTGTCGCTAATTTCACAGGTTGTAAAGCCCCTCCGATGTAAGCACCTACCGAATAATTGGAAATATCCACCACACCGCTACATGGAGCTTTCACATAGCAATAACTGAGATTGGTTCGTGCTGTCTTTAAAGCAGCTTCTGCATTGCTGACCGCCGCCTCACACGAAGTAACGGTGCTCTCAGCCTGCAAATATTGTATGCGACTCACCGCATCGCTTTTTATAGCCTCTTTCATACGCTGATAACTGCTGACAGCATAATCCAGATTGGCCTGAGCCGTTTTAAGCTCCGCCTCTGCCTGCTTGACGGCATTTTCATAAAGCGTCGGTTCAATCACAAACAACACCTGCCCCTGCTTTACCCGCGAACCCGGAGCAAAGTTCTTTGCCTGCAATACTCCATTGACCCTTCCCACCAAATCTACTGTCGATTCAGCTTCGAGATAACCCGGATAATCCTTTGTGAGTGTGACATTCTGCACCATCGGACGCGCAACATCAATAGGCAAAGCTTCCATTGTCGTGCCGGAAGACTGTTTTTTATTGCAAGCCGTCAAAGTAAAAGCGGTCAGTGCAATGATTATCATTAATTTTTTCATATCTTGGTATAGGCTTTAATTTATTTTACTTCTGTTATAAGAATCTTACCACCCTCCTCCCAATGCCTGATACATCTGTACAAGGCAAATCAACGAATAACCTTGTGCTTGCACTAAGGCATTTTCATAAGAAAGCAGTGAACGCTGTGCATCCAAGACATTTTGAAACGGGCTCAGCCCCTGCTTATACAAGTCAAGAGAAAGTTTAAACGCTTCTTTTCCCTGATTCACCATCTCACGGCAAGCCACAATCTGCTTAATGGAATTCCGGTAGCTGCTCATTGCATTATCCACCTCTTGCACAGCCGTCAGCACCGTATTGTTGAACCGATTGATTGTCTCATCCAATTGAGCACGTTGCAGTTTCACCGCATTCAGGCGTTGCCCTCCGTTAAAAATAGTCCAACTTATAGAAGGAGCAATACTCCAAGTCATACTGCTTCTTTTTGTCAAGTCTTTCATATCATGCGAAGCATAACCCAAAGAACCGTTCAGAAAGAAAGAAGGTAACCAATCCGACTTGGATGCCCCAAGCAGTGCAGCCTGTGCATTCACTTGCCTTTCTGCCGCACGCACATCGGGACGCCGCAACAAGAGTTGTCCCGGTACTCCCACTTCCACCGGTTCTATATAGTCCGGCAACGGGTGACTGTTTTCCAAAGACGACGCCACATCCTGTGGATAAAGTCCCAACAACACAGCCAATGCATTGGTATATTGGATAATGCCGGATTCGACAGAAGGAATGGAAGCCAATGTACTATAGTAAACAGATTTGGCCTGTGCGACATCCAGTTTCGACACCAAACCGGTATTATAACGCACTTCTGTAATTTCCACCACAGCCTTCTGCGACAAGGCGTTACGCTGCAATACGCCTAATTCCTGCTGTGCTTCCCTTAGATTAAAATAAGCAGATGCTACCTCTGCACAAAGAGAAACCATCGTAGCATTATATTCTTCACGACTGGCGGCAAAACTCTCTTTCTGAGCTTTCACCCTTTGACGAATAGCACCAAACACATCTGCCTGCCAACTCATCTTCACTCCGGCATCAAAATACCCCACACGCGACTGAGACTGTCCGGTTCCGGTATTCCCACTGGTTTGCTGCCTGCTCCACCCGGCATCGAGTGACAAGGAAGGATAATATCCGGCACGCATAATTCTCAGATTCGCCTTTGCCATGTCCATACGGTTCATAGCCATCAATGCCGAAGGATTCTGCTTCACCGCCACACGGATGAGTGAGTCAAGGGTAACATCTTCGAACACCTTCCACCAATGGTCATCCACCGGCAAAGCCTGTTGAAACATGGCATCCTGCTCCTGCCATCCGGCAGGCAGAGGATGAGACAAATATTTTTCCGCCTGTTGCCCCTTCACCCCCAGTGAAGAAAGAAACAACATAAAAAGAACAAAACGTATTCTCGCCATAATCTTATCACTTAATTTTCAAAACATAGTGATAAACAGCGTAGAATACGTTTTGTTTGAGAGGTAAGGCACTTTAACTGCCTCTATGTATAATGCTTATTTTCCAAACAGATTATTAATCACCGACAAAGAACCTGTCAACAATCCGCCTAATTCATCCTGGTTAAACATGACCACATAATTGGACGGAGCCAGCTGGAATTCGATTTGGTCAATGCCATTCTTACCTGTTTTCTTCAAATCTTTTGCCTTGATATTGTAATATCCGAAACGACGGAATGTCTGATATACATCACCCCATTCGATATCAATGGATTGCAATACAGAAGCACCTCCCGAAACAGTAGGCAGTTCCAATACCTTTCCATTGCCCAGTGTCAGCAAACATTTGCTGTCATCCGGGATTTCCACTTCATGTCCTGAGCCGATGGTCACAGCCAAAGAGTAACGAATCGTACTTTTATACTGAAATCCCGCTAAAGCCACATACACATTCATTCCATTTGATACTCCCAAGTCCATACCTGAACAAACCACGGTACGTACTCCCGCATCATTGGTTTTATCATAAATCACATCCTGCGCCATAGCAGTGACACTAAGCATTGTCACTACAAATAAAAATAACAACTTTCTCATAATCCATTTATTTAATATTTCTTTTACTACTATAGTACATACCTATTTTCGTAATAACAAAATACGACTAAATAGGATGACAAAGCTAACAATTATTTTTCTAAATAAAATTTATTCCTTCCTATTTCGTTCATTCTCAAATAAATTCCTACCTTTAGGCAGTTGTACAACCATAAATAAAAATAGAACATGAAAAAGATGCTAATCACCCTGCTTCTGGCTATATCCACCGGCAGCCACGCAACCGTTCTGAAAAACGCTACAGACACATTCCCCCTTGTTTCCCTACAACAGAAAAAGGTAAACGATAACATAACACAAGACGAAAAATTACCCAAAGCCTCCGTCATCTTTTGGATAGATTTGGATAAAAGTAAATCCAACAGTGGCAAAACGATTCGCAATGTCAAAGCAAAGGTTTCTATAAATAAAGAAGGAAAAATAAAAGTACTGGAATACAACAAGAAACAGCCTTTACTCATTACCAACAAAATAGACAAATGTCTTAAAACCTTCCGTGTAAAACCGGAATGGATAGCAAGCGGAAGAGTGAAAGTGGGAGAAAATATTGTTTTTCTGCGCTTCTTGGACGAATACTAGCATGCAGACAAATTGCTCAAACTTCACAAAAATGTGCATATTTATCGGCATATCCTTTTGTCGCTTAAATAGTTTGCTTAAATTTGCCGCCAAAACAGAACATTACTAATACCAAATATATTAAAGTATATGAGTTTAAAAATTGTAGTACTGGCAAAACAAGTTCCCGACACACGCAATGTGGGGAAAGATGCCATGAACGCTGACGGCACCATCAACCGTGCAGCACTTCCGGCCATCTTCAATCCGGAAGACCTGAACGCCTTGGAACAGGCACTCAGACTGAAAGACACACATCCCGGCTCTACGGTAACTATTCTGACCATGGGTCCCGGACGCGCTGCCGAAATTATTCGTGAAGGTTTATACAGAGGAGCAGACAATGGATATTTATTGACTGACCGTGCTTTTGCCGGTGCTGACACGTTGGCCACTTCATACGCCATCGCTACGGCTATCCGCAAAATAGGCGAATATGACCTGATTATCGGCGGTCGTCAGGCTATCGACGGTGATACCGCACAGGTAGGTCCGCAGGTAGCAGAAAAGCTGGGATTAAGCCAGATTACTTACACCGAAGAAATTCTAAACGTGGACGAAACTGCCCGCCGCATCACCGTAAAACGCCACATTGACGGAGGGGTAGAAACTGTGGAAGGTCCTCTGCCTATTGTACTGACTGTAAACGGAAGTGCAGCTCCCTGCCGTCCGCGCAATGCCAAATTGTTACAGAAATACAAACGCGCTCTCGGCGCACAGGAAAAAGCAGCCATCACTAAAGACGGTTCTGAACTGCCTTACGCTGAACTATATGAAAAATTCCCTTACCTGAATATCACTGAATGGAGTGTGGCCGATGTAGAAGGCGACACCAAGCAGTGCGGTCTGTCAGGCTCTCCCACCAAAGTGAAGAAGATTGAAAACATCGTCTTCCAGGCAAAAGAAAGCAAGACCATGACAGGAAGCGACCAGGATGTGGAAGGATTGATTGTCGAACTGTTAGCTAACCATACAATAGGATAACGATTATGAATAATGTATTTGTATATTGCGAGATTGAAGGCACAACAGTGGCCGATGTGAGTCTCGAACTTTTAACCAAAGGTCGTAAATTAGCTAATCAGTTAGGCTGCCAGCTTGAGGCAATCGCTGCCGGAACCGACCTTGCAGGAATTGAAAAACAAGTATTGCCCTACGGAGTAGACAAACTTCATGTATTCGATGCTCCGGGTCTGTTCCCTTATACTTCACTGCCCCATACTTCCATTTTGGTGAATCTGTTCAAAGAGGAAAAGCCACAAATCTGTCTGATGGGCGCTACTGTTATCGGCCGCGATCTGGGACCGCGTGTATCTTCCGCATTGACCAGCGGACTGACTGCCGACTGTACCCAGTTGGAAATCGGTACCCACGAAGACAAGAAGAACGGCATCACTTATGAAAATCTGTTGTATCAGATTCGTCCCGCTTTCGGTGGTAACATCGTTGCAACCATTGTCAACCCCGAGCACCGCCCGCAGATGGCGACCGTTCGTGAGGGAGTGATGAAGAAAGAGATTCTGGATGAAAATTATAAGGGTGAAGTGGTGAACCACGACGTTGCCAAGTTTGTTCCTGAAACAGACTATGTAGTCAAAGTCATTGACCGTCACGTAGAAAAAGCCAAACATAACCTGAAAGGCGCACCTATCGTGATTGCCGGAGGCTATGGCATGGGATCTAAAGAAGGTTTTGACAAATTGTTCGAACTGGCCAAAGAACTTCACGCCGAAGTAGGTGCCAGCCGTGCAGCTGTCGATGCAGGTTATGCAGACCATGACCGTCAGATTGGCCAGACGGGTGTAACCGTCCGTCCCAAACTGTATATTGCTTGCGGTATCTCCGGACAAATCCAGCACATCGCAGGTATGCAGGATGCAGGTATCATCATCTCTGTAAACAGTGACCCGAACGCTCCGATCAACACCATTGCCGATTATGTGATTAACGGCACTGTGGAAGAAGTCGTTCCGAAATTGATTAAGTATTATAAAAAGAATTCAAAGTAGTCAGTAGTAGTCATAAGTAGTCAAAGTAGAAAAAAATGAAAAGTCAATCCTTTGAACAACTGATTGTTTGGCAAAAGGCACATTCGTATGTATTGGCCATTTACAAAATAACCAAGCAATATCCCAAAGAGGAATTATTCTGCTTGGTTAACCAGATGCGCCGTGCAGCAGCCTCTATCACTGCAAATATAGCGGAAGGATATGCTAAAATCAGCTCAAAGGACAAACTGCGTTTCTATAACATTTCACAAGGTTCGTTGGAAGAAACACGCAATTTCATTATCCTGTCGAAAGATTTAGGATACATCACATTGCAAGACAAAGAACAATTAGGCATACAAGCGGCCGAAATCAGCCGCCTGCTAAACGCCTACTGCATAGCCTTGTTGAAAAATGTATCGCCACCCACTACTTAACTACCCTTAGCTACTATTAACCACTCTAACTACTAAAAATTATGGCAAACTTTTATACCGATATACCGGAACTCAAGTATCACTTGAACAATCCGATGATGGAGCGCATCTGCCAACTGAAAGAGCGCGACTATAGAGATAAAGACGAGTTCGACTATGCACCGCAGGATTATGCCGATGCCATGGACTCTTACGATAAAATTCTGGAAATCACAGGTGAGATTACAGGTGAAACCATCGCTCCCAATGCCGAAGGAGTGGACGAAGAAGGTCCTCACTGCGGAAACGGACGTGTGGAATATGCTTCAGGAACCAAACAAAACCTGGATGCGATGGTCAAAGCTGGACTGAACGGCATGACCATGCCCCGTCGTTTCGGTGGCTTGAACTTCCCCATCACCCCCTACACCATGTGCGCAGAAATTGTTGCCGCCGCCGATGCAGGTTTTGGAAACATCTGGTCTTTGCAGGATTGCATCGAAACGCTGTATGAGTTCGGAAACGAAGACCAGCACAGCCGTTTCATTCCCCGTATTTGTGCGGGTGAAACCATGTCTATGGACTTGACCGAACCCGATGCAGGTTCCGACCTTCAGTCAGTAATGCTGAAAGCTACTTTCGATGAAGCCAACAACTGCTGGCGTCTGAACGGTGTGAAACGTTTCATCACTAACGGTGATGCTAATCTTCACCTGGTATTGGCACGTAGCGAAGAAGGAACCAAAGACGGACGTGGTTTGTCTATGTTCATCTATGACAAAAACGAAGGAGGTGTAGATGTACGCCGCATCGAAAATAAATTAGGTATCCACGGCTCTCCTACCTGCGAACTGGTTTACAAGAACGCGAAAGCCGAACTTTGCGGTGACCGTAAGCTCGGTTTGATAAAATACGTTATGGCATTGATGAATGGTGCGCGTCTGGGTATCGCTGCCCAGTCAGTAGGTTTGTCACAAGCTGCTTACAACGAAGGATTGGCATACGCCAAAGAACGTAAGCAGTTCGGAAAAGCCATCATCGATTTCCCGGCAGTATATGACATGCTGTCTATCATGAAAGCCAAACTGGATGCAGGCCGTGCATTGCTTTACCAGACTTCACGCTATGTGGATATTTACAAAGCATTGGATGATATTGCCCGCGAACGCAAACTGACTCCTGAAGAACGTCAGGAACAAAAAGTCTACGCCAAGCTAGCAGACAGCTTTACTCCGCTTTCCAAGGGTATGAACTCTGAATATGCCAACCAGAATGCATACGATTGTATCCAGATTCACGGTGGTTCAGGTTTCATGATGGAATATGCTTGCCAGCGTATCTATCGCGATGCACGCATCACCAGCATTTACGAAGGAACGACCCAGTTGCAGACTGTAGCCGCTATCCGTTACGTAACCAACGGTTCTTATATCGCAACCTTGCGTAATTATGAAGCTATTCCTTGCAGTGAAGATATGCAACCGCTGATGGACCGAGTGAAAGAAATGGCCAACAAATTTGACGCATGCACCAATGCGGTAAAAGAGGCCCAGAATCAAGAGTTACTTGATTTCGTTGCACGCCGTCTTTATGAAATGGTTGCCGTATGTATCATGTCACATCTTCTTATCCAAGATGCGACAAAAGCACCTGAATTGTTCGCCAAGTCGGCCCATGTATATGTAAACTATGCAGAAGCCGAAGTAGAAAAACACTTCAACTTCATCCGCAAGTTTAAAGCAGATGATTTGGCTGACTATCGCCAGTAAACACGCCACTCCGACACCATAACGGTGAAGCGAAAAATAAGGATTAAAAGGGAAGAAGTATCAGTTTCGATACTTTCTCCCTTTTTTCGCATCCCTTTCACAAATTTTGCCGTTCTTTTATAATCTTTTCCGGCTTCCAACGTGTTGGTAGTAAGAAAAAAACAAATAAAAGAACCTTGACTTATGAAAGAATTAGAATTAACCAGCAATGCCGCACTGACAGATGTGGTATACGAAGCTGCTTTAAACGGTAGTTTACTGAATGTCAAACTAGTAACCGGAGCTGTTGGCGATGACGAAATCAGAGGACTGATACCCGAAGCAAACCATTATCATGTCACTCACCCGAAAACGAGTGAAGAAATTTTGTTTGAACAGCCATTGGATGCATCTGATAACAAGGTCCCGGTATATGGATTGGGGGCATTGATTCAATCACCCGCAGGTGGTTGTCACGGCACACTGGCAAAAGGAGAAAGCCGCACAGCCACAGCACGTAAAGTGGTTGCTCACGGACCAATGTGGATATATGTTGCCATAGCTGTCGGCATGGATAAAGAAGGTACGGAATCACCTTTCATGGTAGTACAAAGTGCCGGCACGTATGGCTCGGAAAAAACGAACGAAAGTGAAATGATCGGTTATGTAGACGGTCGCATACATGAAATGACTGCCTTGCTGGTACGCCGTGCGCGTCTCGAAGCATTAAATCTGACCGCTATCCGTGTAGGATATAAATATTTATTCGTCGAACCCGGACAGATTGGAAAAGCGAAAGTAAAAGAAGGATAATAAATACCTGAATACAAATGTGTCAAAACTTCCTTCTTATCGAAATCGCCCTCGCTACAACTACCTGTGGCGAGGGTGATTTTTAGTTTATGAGCGTTTCGACACGCCCTCTTCTTGCTGTATATTATTCCAAATCCTCCACCGGCAACTCCGTTTCTTTTCTATAGCCCGATGAGGTAAATATAGCAATCAATTCGCCTTTCTCATTCGTTATCTTCACTTCTACAAAAGGAATGCGATGGTGATTAAACACCTCAGCAGCATCTGCATACACATATCCTGATTTTGCAGGACGCAAGAAAGTAATATTAGCTGTCACAGACAGTGTAAGCCGGCGATGACTATTTGCCACGGCAGCAAATGCCAAATCAGCCAATGTAAACAAGGCTCCTCCCTGGCACACCCCTCCACCGTTGAGATGTCGTTCCGTAACCAACATACGTGCACGCGCATACCCCGGTTTTATTTCCAGCAGCTCCACGCCGGTGCATGAAGCGAACCGGTCTGTCCTCAGAAATTCTTTTAATGTCTGCATATTAACGAATCGTTACCATAGTCGCTCCAAAGCCATATTCGCGGAAAGAAGCATCCTGACTCTGATAATTCTTATACTTATATTTTAATTCTTGCAAGATGGCTTTGCGCAAAACGCCATCGCCCTTGCCATGAATGAAAACAATCTTCTGTCCTTTCTTGCTCTTGTATTCCTCCAGAGTCTTACGGAACACATCAAGCTGATAGTTCAGAATTTCACCATTACTCATGCCGGCAGTAGAGTCGAGCAACTCATGGGCGTGAAGGTCTATCTCTACGATATCGCTCTGCGGAACTTTCGCCTCAGGCTTACGTGCCGGAATAACATCAACAGCTTTCTTTGCCAAAAGCGCATCTTTAATATCGTCCGCGTTTAAAAAAGTCTGTCGGGCAGGCATATCATCTTTCACAATATCATAAATTAATGATGGTTCTTCAAAGAATATGCTTTCGCGGAACGTATGGAGTTTATAAAACTTAACCGTATCTATACGAAGCTCCACCGACACGGCAGGCTTTATCATAAAGCTCTTATTATCTTTAAAAGCAAGCACTTGCACTGCCACATGCTCCAGTTCATTTAAAATGCTCTTGTCAAACTCTTCGATATAGAATTTAGTATTCGGCTGCACAGTTCCCCAACTCCGCACACGCCAATTATGACCTTCGGCACAAAGATAAGCAAATGAAAGCGTATAGTTACTGTCATTGATAATATAAGCATCAAAACCGGTGCTCGAAATTGCTTTGATATCTTGTGGAACAAAGGCCAACATTACATTAAGCACATCTCCTCCTTTACGCTCGGCGGCACGATAAGTGATGGGACGTTCGTCTTCCTCTTCTTCCATTGACGTTTTCACGGTCTGCACAGCCCCTTTGGATTTGGCTGCATCAGGCACATCCTTCTGCGCAACAGGTTTGCGCTTTATATTATAATCATCAGCATCTATTACTACACATTCTCTAACAGGCATCGGAATATCAAACCCATCGGCATCTTCCACCAATGCAATGTCTTTTCCCTGAAATCCTGTTACAATACCGCCTCCCACTTCACTGAGAAAACGAACTTTATCTCCTATTTTCATATTGTTTGCTTTTTAGTTTGCACAAATATCGGTACTTTTGCGCAAACTACAAAAGGTTTATTCTAATATACTGTAGACAGCTTTTAAATTAACATGATCCGCACTTATCTTCTCTTTTACCCTCCCCCCATTACATGACAACCTTATGAAAAACATTACGGAATACAGCACAATCAATGGTTATCTACCGCATCCATAGAAAGCTTCCTGACAGTTACTTCCCGAACCGCATCCCAATATTTACAATCCAATTCAAAAAAGATAGATGTGTAAGGCAATGTCAAAGCTGTTTTAATGACAACCACCTGATAGAGCTTGCTGACACTATCCAACTTTGAAATCAGTTCTTCGTGAGGAAGAAAAGTCACTTTCTCACTCCCATCCAATACTTTACTTAACGAATT
The DNA here is from genome assembly GCF_000382445.1 of Phocaeicola massiliensis B84634 = Timone 84634 = DSM 17679 = JCM 13223. Lineage (GTDB taxonomy): Bacteria > Bacteroidota > Bacteroidia > Bacteroidales > Bacteroidaceae > Phocaeicola > Phocaeicola massiliensis. The sequence goes on from NZ_KB905472.1 coordinate 2,667,579, forward strand.
TCTGTATGCCGTCACACCGGGACACAGTTCTTCTGTCAAGGCCAACTGCTCACGATCCTGATATATATGCGCAAAGACATGCTCCGACCGACGAATCCGGTCCATGACAAAAGCGGCAACATTTCCAAAAGTTTCAGGAGCATATAAAGTGATGATACCCAGATCAGCCTGCAAGGGATATGCCATATCTGTAACAACAATCCAATTACGATGCCCCAACAAAGGCAGTTTTTCTTGCAAGCTTTCCTTCCAATCAGCCACCGACGTCTTTTCCGGATGCAGGACATTGCCAGCCTGTTCATGACAGGCCGGCAATATAAGACTGATACAAACCAATAAAAAATACCAATAACGCATTAATTTACCATTTTATAGTTTCGGACTCTCCTGCCGTAAGTTGCTTTTTCTTCGTTTTCACAGTCACATCCCCAATACGAAGGCGTTCAATGCCCAAAGTTCCTCTCAGCACCTCCAATGTGGCTTCACCGTCAGAAATCCGACACATTCCCCATGCGTACCCATTGCTCCAAAAATAGGTTCCGGGAGCAGACGTAAACTGCATTTGTTTATCTACTGCCGAGTAGTGAAATCCACTCAGCGCGATCACACTCGCCCAACTAGCCATTGAACGGGCATAATGATGTCCGCATTCCGGCTCACTGAACGGATTACGCTTGGCACCATCAAAACGGTCACGGATAGAACGGATACAAGTCAATGCCTCATCCGTCATTCCTTCATATATCATACCCACAGCAGCACAATATTCAAATCCGGTCATTACCTCTGCAAAATAGGGGAAGGGCACTTCCAAACGTCCTTTAGGCCACGAAGCCATCAGAAGTCCTGCTTCCTCACCCATTACGTAAGAACGCATATTGTTAAAATGACGGCTGAAATCGGATACATAGTTATATTTCATAATGCTTTCCATAGTTGTATGAATATGCTTTTTGTCTCCCAAATATCCCAACCCGCAAATATGTGCCATATACTGCCCCACTAATTGGTCAACCAGACACCCTTTGCCCAACTGGAAAGCCGGAATTTTATCATCTGCACCTTCCATATTGATGAATTCAAAAGTTTCAGGATCAGTAATGTGATGTTCATAATATTCACCGTTAAACAAATGTTCATCCATCCACCGACTACCCTGTTCAAATAGCCTCCGACACTTCTTGGCAAAAGATTTATCTTTCATAGCCCATGCCATTTCCTCGGCCGCCCGCAATGCCCCCATATACCAAAATCCCATTTGAGGATTAGGGCCAAAATAATTCACATCCATCGTGTTATGCTGCGACCCTTCCATTACTCCATCTTGATTTCCATCCCATCCCTTCTCTGTCCAAGCATAAGAGAGTACTTTTTTAACCTGTCCCCAGTTTTTCCGGAGAAAAGCATAGTCACCCGACAGTTGCCACTCCCGATACATCTTCATGATACATCCCATCTGCCCATCAGCCGCAGCCGAATTTCCTTTTGCAGCTTCCGACAAAGGCAAATCAGCCCGAAAGTTCATCAACCCATTCTCTTTCGTGGCATAGTTAAACTCCACATCGCGCATTGTCTGTGCCAAACCACCGAACAAAAAGGGAGTAGCCATTTCATAATTCCAAACATGAGTACATGACCCTTGACAAGAACCAAAACGATCCATTATTCCTTCCCAACCCATCAAATGACCGCTAGGCAAACGAAATACTGTCTGCGAGCGCAAAGTAGCCAAGTTAAACAGAGCTGCCTCTTTCACTGTTTCAGGATAAGAACTATTCAAAAATGAACGAACAAACAAGAGAGTCTCTTCTTCCAATTGCTTCATGCGGGGAATCACCTTCTCGGCCACTTCCCATGCATCAGCAAACTGTCGGCTATAATAATTACCTACTATGGTAGATGACCATCCTTTACGGTTCGGGAAATTCCAAGTCAGATAAAAAACAAAAGTTTCCGTAGCCTGAGGAGCAATTGTTTTTTTTACTGCCAGAGAAGCCATCGGATCTTCATCTGACGGCTGTTCCCTTTCTACCATAACCCCATCTTCGCTAAAATCGTCCCAAAAGTTCAAAATGGCATTATTCCATGAATCAGCTTTTGAAGAAGTCCGATAACTTACTTGTCCTGTTGAAGAAGTCACCAAAGCGATTGTCCCCCATGCCGGATCCTGTTTGTCAACTCCTTCGGAGTATAAATAAATACCTTTCCGATTTCCACTTTCCCTGTACTCATTCCTGTTCTTCTCAGCACCTACCGGAATATAATCTCCTTTCCAGTCTGTCCGAAACTTACTGCCGTCTTTCCCAATAAAATTCCTCATAGAGCCACACACGGAAACCTCCAAAGGACTATCCCCGGTATTTGTAACCTCATAGGCAAGCACCGCCACCGGCAACCCGCTGTCATCAGCATTCCCCGGGAGCAATGGGTTGAATCCCTTTATCTTTACAGTAACCGGTAATTCGGCATCCGAAAGATTCACTTGCCCGAACGGGTAAGCCCCATCGAAAGAGGCCTCGGCAAAACGGGGAAAGCCGTGATGGTTAACCGGACGACCTTCATAGTGCAAATATTCATGGCTGTAAAGAGGACCTTCCAACAAAGTCGTCACAGGAATATTATCCTGTGACTTAACATAAATAGAAAAGAAAGGAGCATTATTACCGGTAGTTACCGTGCTATATTTCTTCCCCGGAACATTCATTATTTCCCAATCACGCAACTCTCCTCTTCCACCAAGAGATACGGTACCTGTTCCTATTCCGCCTAAAGGAAGAGCTATCTGAAACAAATGCTCCTTATCATAATGCTTCAACACAGGCCAATCAGACGGTTTCCATTCCTGAGCAGACAATGAGCCCGCTGCCAAAAGAGCCAACAAGCTCCATTTCTGTAAATGTGTAATCATATATATTTAATTTTATCTATTACCAATTAGGATTTTGAGTTAAATTAGGATTTTTATCTCTTGCTGACTGAGGGATCGGCCACAGATAATGTTTTTGCGGATCGAATGTGCGTTCCTGCCCAAGGAATTTTTCCTGAGTATAATCTCCGATAGCAGTATGCTCATCCTTATTGATACCATATCCGGGTTGATTCAATACAACTTCTGCCGTTTTCCAGCGCAAAATATCAAAATAACGCTTATGTTCACCAACAAATTCATGCCTTCTTTCTTCCCTGATAATAGTACGCATCCGTTCCTGATTTCCAAGTTGACTGTCGACTCCGGGCAAACCGGCACGTTTTCTGACCTGATTGACCGCCCATACTATTTCTGCATTATACGGCTCATATTCGTTCAAAGCCTCTGCATAAATCAACAATGTTTCCGCATAACGATACAGGCTGAAATTCGTCCATGAAGCATCAACTTTCTCCAATTCCAAATCGTTATATTTCAAATACATATATCCCGTTATTCCGCCACCCTCATTATTAATGCGTTCCGGATTATTATAAGCCGGATGAGGCATATACGGAGTATAACTTCCATCCGGTCTGAGAATATCCACCCCCGGCAACATAAATGTTTTCTTCAAGCGCGCATCCCGGTTCTCCCATGGGTGTTCCATATCATACAAAGAGGATTCATAAATAGTCTTTCCATCAGTCATCTCATACGAATCAACCAAATCTCGTGTCGGGCAAAAACTAGCCCATCCTCGACCTGTCACCCCAACTCCCGATGGTGAACATAACACAGGCAACATATGCGTCAATTCATCCTCCATATACTGATGGGCAAGAATAACTTCTTTATTATTATTGTTGGCTGCAGCTTTGAACAAAAAGGCAAAATCATTTTCCAAACCATATAAATTAAGGTCAATCACCTTCTTTGCCAACGAAGCAGCTTCCTTCCAAAGTTCTTTTGCCTCCTCTCCCTGATGAAACTTTTTATAACTTGCCATATCCAAATACATATCAGCTTTCAACATCAAAGCGGCCCCCTTAGTTATACGGCCCACATCATCTCCCGAATAAGTTTCCGGCAAATATTCTATCGCCTTATTCACATTTTCAATGGCATAGTCCAGCACCTCCTGCTTAGGAGAACGAGGCAATGCAGCCTCTTCCAAAGAAACAGGTTTTTCCTTAATGAGAGGAATATCCCCAAAATGCCGCGCCATCCTGTAATATTTCAACGCTAAAATAAAACGTATCTCTCCTTCAAAACGCTGTTTTTTTTCTTCTTTTATTTCCATTCCCTGAAGTTTGTCCAAACAATAAAGAATGCGATAAATATGGTCGTATTTCCATTCTTCAGACAAATAGCCTGTAGCCGCATTATGTATTCCCTGGCAAATATATCCCAAACCATTCTCTCCCCACGAGTTTGTCATCAAAGAGTTGTCACTCTCACAATCTCTCCAAAAATCCCTTTCACCCGGCAATAACGGATACAGGGCATTTACTCCTTTCTCTACATCTGCTTCTGTTTTCCAAAAAGTATTTGCAGAAGCTTGTTCCAACGGATCACGGTCTAAAAAATCTGCACAACCAGACAATGTAAGCACAGCAACAAATAAAATATAAAAACGATAATGTCTCATACTGTTATTAGAATTGAAGATTTATACCAAATGAAAATGTTCTGGACAAAGGATACCATCCGCCCTCCGGATCAAAGCCATCGTAGCCGGTAATGGTCGCTAAATTCTGTCCTGACAAATAAAGTCTCAGATATTTAATATTCACCTTTTCCAATAATGCTTTTGAGAAAGTATAACCAATCTGCACATTTTGGATTTTCAGGTAATCGGCATTACGCAACCAATAGCTATTATATTGAGTATCATTAGCCGTATTCGTTAAAGTAAGCCGGGGATAAGTGGCATCCGGGTTATTTTCACTCCATGCATCCAAATGCATAGGGCGTGCATTCTGAGATAAATAGAAAGCCCATCCTTCATAACCGGATATGTATTTCTTCACATTCAATTTACCATACATATTCATGGAAAAATCAAAGTTCTTATACCCAAAATGCAAGTTCAACCCATAATTAATCGGTAATTTATCATTCAAGATAACACGGTCATTACCGTCAATAACTCCATTGTCATCTTGATCTTTAAATTTTATGTTACCGGGAAGAACATTTCCTTGCTCAGCATGATTCTTTATGTCTTCTTCACTCTGAAACAATCCCTCGGCTTCATAACCGAAAGGTAACTGATACTGCCCGTTTAAATAGGTCACTGCATTTCCCTCAATCCATTTATCCGAATTTCCCATTTCCAGCACTTTATTTTTTGAGAAGCTCGCATTCATATCTACTCCCCATGAGAAATCTCCTTTACTGTCATTATAAGACGCCAGAATATCCATCCCTTGATTTCTCATTCTCAACAAATTTGAAATCGGAGCAGAAAGTCCGAATTCAGAGGGAACAGGAGGAGTATATAATATATTACGACGAAGATTATTAAAATAATCAACAGACAGTTTGATACGTTGATCCCACATTCCAAAATCAATTCCAATATTGGCCAATTCTGAAACTTCCCAAGTAATATCAGGATTTATAGCGACATTATTATATGCACCACCAACCAATTTCCCATTAAACGAATAAATTTTAGGATCATAACTTAAGACTTGTGCAGTCGGATAATAGCCTACTTTTTCCGCATCTCCTAATGTTCCCCAAGATCCCCTGATCTTTAATTCGGACAACCAGGAAGATGCTCCTTCCATAAATTTCTCACGATGAATATTCCATCCGGCAGAAAATGAAGGGAATACCCCCCATCTATGTCCCTCTGCAAAGCGAGAAGAACCATCTGCCCTTAAACTTGCTTCAAATAAGTAACGTCCCTGATAGTCGTAATTAACACGTCCAAACCAAGACTGTATAGCCACATCACGAGTTGTCGAACTTCCATTCTGCTTATTATCACTACCTACCCCCAATACATCAATATCATCAAACGGCATATTATCTCTGGAAGCCCAAAATCCTTCCTGCTTGAAATATTCTTGGGAATAACCAGCCAAAAATTTGAAATGATGTGAGTCTGCCAACGTAAGCGCATAATCAGAAGTAAACTGCAATTGTGTACGGTATTGATAAGCATTAGAATCTTTCAAAGAAGAAACAAGATTTTCCGTCTTTGCCACATTTCCCTCGGCATCATATAAATAATAAGTCTTTACACGGTCTTTTGTCGTCTGGTCATGCGTATAAGCAGATATATTTGCTTTTATATTCCAATCTTTCAAAGGAGTATAAGTAGCACTAAATATAGCAAGCATCTCTTTGTGACGTTCTTTTGAATAACCGGCCTCATTGACACCGGCAATAGGGTTTCCTCCCATCGAAGAACCAACCCCATATAGTCCGTTAGCCTCATAAATAGGAGTAACAGGTGATATTCTCGCTGCCTGAGTTTGCCAAATTGTTGTTCCTCCCTGCGGATTCTTTATACTTGTCTGTGTATATTGCAAATTAACCTGCGCAGACAAGTTCTTTAACAGTTGGAAGTGTAAATCAGGTTTGAATATCAAACGGTTATAATCATTGTTAGGTAAAGTACCCTCCTGATAGTCGTTCGAAAGAGAAAAACGATAAGTAATGGATTTCTCTTTACCCGAAACAGCCACATGAGTATTATTAATCAATGTATTTTTACGGTATATTTCTTTATACCACTTATTATCTGCATATTTCCCGTTCTTCAAATCCTGTATGCCTTGTTCACCAAAAAAGGCAGCTTTACCGTCATTAACCATTGCCTCATCATACAAACGCATATAATCTTCGGCACCGACAAAATCCAATTTGAACTGTGGATTCTGAATTCCTATATTGGTAGAAAAGTCAACAACCGGCCGTTCTGAGGTTTGTCCCTTCTTTGTCGTTACCAACATAACCCCATTTGCCGCACGTGACCCATAAATAGAGGCAGAAGCAGCATCCTTCAAAATAGAGATACTTTCTATGTCATTAGGATTCAATGTATAAAGATTACCGGGCACACCATCTATCAGAATAAGAACACCGGAGCTTCCTCCAATCGTGGAAGTACCGTGGATATTTATAGTAGCTCCGGAGCCAACCGCACCACTACCCTTGGTTACTGTCATACCGGGAACCGAACCTGCCAACAACTCCTGAACGTTGGTAACAGAACGCGCCTTCAATGCCTTATCTGCTTTAATAGTTCCGATAGAACCTGTCAAGTTAACCTTTCTTTGTGTACCATATCCTACTACAACAACCTCCTCCAATGCTTGTGTATCCTCCTTTAAAGTCACAACCAGCATCTTGCCGTTTTGCGGTTTCAACTGTCGGGTCTCATAACCAATATAAGAAATTTCCAAAACAGCATTATTCATTGCATTCAGAGTAAAATTACCATCAAAATCAGTTATTGTACCATTGGAAGTACCTTGTACTATCACTGTTGCGCCAATTACCGGCTCACCATTTACATCAATCACCCTTCCTGTCACCTCACCTTGCTGCTCACGATTCAGCGGTTGCCGGGCTCTTTTAATAATTACTTTTTTATCCTGAATTTCATAACTCAAACCGGACTGTCCTTTCAAAAGTTGTTTTACAACTTCTTCTATTACCGCATCTTTTACAGAAATGGAGACACGCTTTTTCGTATCCAAATCAAGGGATGAAAAGACAAATGAATATCCTGATGATTTTTTTATTTGTTCGATAGCTTCCTTTACTGTTATATTATTGGTTTTCAATGTAATATCCTGAGAGAAAGCCGATAAATTAAAGCAAAGTGCTACTGAAGCTACTAAAATAGCCTTATCAAAACATCTCATAATTCTTCTGATTTTTAAAATAAATAAATTAGAATAAGGTTATAAGAATTAAAGATTTACTATATTTGCTACTTCTTTAACTCAACAAGTGTTTTTGAAAAGAATACTTGACTTGATTTAATCGGGAGGGTGTGGCCGCATCCTCCTTTTTTATATCAAGCATCTCCTACTTTACACATCAACCGGTAGAAATTATTTGCTTCATAAATTTAGATTTTTAGGTTCTACAATATATTAATAAAGTATATACTTTCCATTTTCGTATCGGTAATTCATCCTGCTGGTAGAAGCTATGGTTTCAAGCACCTCTTCAATGGTATTTTTATTTATCATAAAATCACCATAAAAACGTCTATCCCGCAGTGAGTCCGCAACTTCGATACGCACATCATAACTTCGCATCAGTTTTTTTGCAATATCCTCTAACAACTCTTCATCAAAAAACAGTTTATTATCTCTCCAAATATTTGCATACTCTACATTCGCTTTCGATTTAACCATTTCGCCAGTCAATTTATTCAGCACCATCCGTTCATTCGGTTCCAAATAAAGTTCCTCCATCGCTTTTATCCCATTCTGCAGTGCTACCTTTCCTTCTACCAAACTAATCATCACCTCCTCGTCATTGGAATAGTTCTTAAAATTGAATTTTGTTCCCAATACACGGAGATTCACCTCTTTGGTACAAACCTCAAAGGGTACTTTCTCATTGTGGGCAACCTCAAAATAGCCTTCTCCTTCTAATGTCAACTTACGGTCATCTACACCAAATCCCTGAGAATAAGTAACTTTAGAACCGGCATTTAACCAAACCAAACTTCCATCAGGCAAATTTAATTTTGTATGTGTACCTAATGAAGCTTCCACCACTATATCCGAAAAGTTCTGTTTTACTGTATGTTTTCCCTGATAATAAGTGGCAAAAGGAACTAATAATACCAAAAGCACAGCAGCCACACGATATAACATTTTCCAAGAGAAAGAACGTCTTGCCGGCTTTTCTTTTTTCGGGAATATAGCTGCCCGCTGCTGAAACAAAGTAAAAGCCGCATCTTCATCAAATGGTTCAACACTTCCCGATACTCCCGAAGAAAACCAAAGTTCTAACTTATTCCGAACATAAATACGGTTAGCTTCCGATTCCATAGTCCATTTCTGCAACTCGGAAAAAGAGGCTTTATCCAAATTCCCTGATAAATAAGATGTAATCAATCCGTCTATATCGTTATATTCTTCTTTCATCTGCATATATTAAGTGCTGTTATTATATAAGGCAAAAAATAAGTTTTAAAGGGTAGTCAAAATGAAGTTTTTTTTCAATTTCCTAAAAAAACATAGAGAACAAGTAGTTTCAGGTACTTTTCCATCCGTTGCTGAAGACAGGATAATGCTTTCTTCATGTGGTATTTAACCGTGTTTACCGAGATATTAAGTTCTATTGCTATTTCTTCGTATTTTTTCTGTTCAAAACGATTCTTTTTGAACACCGTTCGACATTCTAAAGGAAGTTCTTCAATATTCCGAATCAGTTCACTTTCCAATTCCTGCTCCAATAAATAACCCAAAGGATGCTCATCTTCGACAAAAACCCGATCCAGAAATTCCATATTTTCCGGAAGAAAAAATGAAGAAACCAAAAGTTCTTCCCGCCTTCTTAACGAATTCAGCTCATTCAAACAACGATTACGGACGGCACGCATAAGGTATGCACGAATTGAATATTCAATTTCAATATCGCTCCGGTGCTCCCACAAATAAAAAATTGCATCATCCACTATTTCCTCAGCCAGAGCAGCATCAGCCAACATTTGGTTCGCAAAACGGCAAAGCAATACATAATGCTGTTTATATATGTATTTAAAAGCATCTTCGTTTCCTTGCTTCAACTGCTCTATAATAAGTTTTTCCATAGCCATCATTAAAGTTATAAACAATAAAAATCAGTAACTCTAATACGGTGTTTCATCAGAAATATAAATTACATGTTCCATCGTAGTAGATTATAGCATTTAACTTAAAAATCCGTATTGAACTTGTGAAGTTCATTCCACGGGTATGGGAAAATTCATACAACAATACATAGCCCGGTAAATGAAATGGTTACATCATCTGATAACATGATAAATGACATGCCAAACGGTGTGTACGCATAATGACGCGGCCAAAATTCCTATCTACAAGCACTCTTTTTGTTGCCATATCAGGCGCAAAGATACATTTTTAGACGAAAAAAAATAGGATTTTACGACTTTTCCCGATTTTGCACCGCCCAACAAACAACCGTTCGGTGAATACCATCAGTGCCGATTACATCCGCCACTATAATTACTTCCGATTTCATCACCTTCAAATAAATATCCCGCCCATCATCTGAAACAGGGTTACCCCGGTAGATCCTCTTTTCTCATAATATAAGGATTTGAGAAGAATTGAAAAGGATAAAAAATGAAAGGAGGATGAATCAGATAAAAAATAATTGTTACCTTTGTCAGGTTCGATGAGAAACATGCACGTACGAGTTTGGTTACATTAAAAAATAAAAAACTGATATACAATGTACAGAGCAAACATCGGTACTTTTGCGCAAATTATGAAACGAAATCAAATGGAAGATACAAAACATATCAAAATAAGCGAATACAATTACCCGCTGCCCGATGAACGGATTGCAAAGTTTCCGCTGGCAGTACGTGACCAATCCAAGCTGTTGGTATACCGCCACGGCGAAGTAAGCGAAGATACATTCACTGCGCTGCCTGAATATCTGGAGCAGGGCGAACTGATGATATTCAACAATACAAAGGTGATTCAGGCACGCCTGCACTTTCGCAAGGAAACGGGAGCTCTGATTGAAGTGTTCTGTCTGGAGCCGATACAGCCGAACGATTATGTACTGTCCTTCCAGCAAACGAAAAAATGCAGCTGGCTCTGCATGATTGGCAATCTGAAGAAATGGAAAGAAGGAGCACTGAGCCGCATGGTAGACGTGAAAGGGAAACAGGTGACACTGACTGCCACACGCGGTGAATGTCGCGGCACAAGCCATTGGGTAGATTTTGAATGGAATGATGACAGCATCACCTTTGCCGACCTGCTGGAAGTGGTGGGCGAACTGCCTATTCCTCCCTACCTCAACCGAGACACACAAGAAAGCGATAAAGAAACTTATCAGACGGTCTATTCCAAAATAAAAGGGTCGGTAGCCGCCCCCACCGCCGGACTGCACTTCACCGAACGCGTATTGCAAGCATTGGATGCCCACGGTATCGACCGCGAAGAACTGACCTTGCACGTAGGTGCAGGCACCTTCAAGCCCGTGAAAAGTGAAGAAATAGAAGGACACGAAATGCATACGGAATACATCTCCGTCAACAAACGGACCATTGAGAAACTGATTGCACACGGAGGGCATGCCATTGCCGTAGGAACCACTTCGGTGAGAACCTTGGAAAGCCTGTATTATATAGGAGTAGCTATCAGCCGCAATCCCGATGCCAACCAGGAAGAACTGCACGTGCAGCAATGGATGCCTTACGAAGAGAAAAATGGCATCGGCACTATACAGGCTTTACAGCATATACTCGATTATCTGAACCGTCACCACATGGAAACATTGCACACCAGTACGCAAATCATCATTGCTCCGGGCTACGAATACAAGATAGTGAAGAAGATGGTTACCAATTTCCACCAACCGCAAAGCACATTACTGCTATTGGTTTCTGCTTTTGTGAAAGGAGACTGGCGAAAGATTTATGATTATGCCTTGGAGCATGATTTCAGGTTCCTAAGCTATGGCGACAGTTCGTTGCTGATACCCTGAAGCCCTATCACAGGCATACCATCTTCCTTCCGCAGCATTAAGCGTTTTCTTCCCTACCATTAAGGCGTTTTTTACAGACATTTACTACGTCCCACTACGGCAGGACGTACGTTCCACCGTAGCAGGACGTACGTCCTATTGCAGTGGGACGTATATCCTGCTATAGTGGGACGTAGTAGTATTCAGTATAGAAAGGCATAATCATCCGTATGAAAAGCCTTAGCTATACCCAAAAAGCGGCTTCTATCGTTATTGGACTTCTTACTCTGCCATAATACATGAGAGTTTTTCATTACTTTATGTCACTAAACATATCCATTAATTCATAGTATCTCAGTTGTTTTACTATCTTTGTGACAAAACACCTGAATGCTATGACTGTCACCTTATCTAACGAACTTCCTGCCTATCCTACTTTTGTGGAAGGCATCCGCCGTGCGCCCGACAGAGGTTATCGTCTGACACCGGCACAAACAGAAACCGCACTGAGGAATGCACTGCGTTACATTCCCGAAGAACTTCACGCCCGACTCGCCCCGGAATTTATGGATGAACTGCTTATCCGGGGAAAAATCTATGGCTACCGTTTCCGGCCGCAAGGCGATTTGAAAGCAAAGCCTATTGACGAATATAAAGGAAACTGCATCGAAGGAAAAGCATTTCAAGTAATGATAGACAACAACCTTTCATTTGATATTGCCTTGTATCCTTACGAACTGGTCACTTACGGTGAAACAGGACAAGTATGCCAAAACTGGATGCAATACCGGCTCATTAAACAATATCTGGAAGTAATGACTGACGAACAGACTTTGGTAGTGGAAAGCGGACATCCCCTTGGTCTGTTCAAGTCAAAGCCCGAAGCACCGCGTGTTATTATCACTAATTCCATGATGGTAGGCATGTTCGACAACCAGCGTGACTGGGAAATTGCTGCACAGATGGGCGTTGCCAATTACGGTCAGATGACAGCAGGCGGATGGATGTACATCGGTCCGCAAGGCATTGTACACGGCACATTCAATACCTTATTGAATGCCGGCCGCATGAAATTAGGAGTACCGCAGGATGGAAATCTTAACGGGCATCTCTTTGTTTCTTCCGGTTTGGGCGGAATGAGCGGCGCACAGCCTAAAGCTGCCGAAATAGCAGGAGCCGCCGCCATCATTGCCGAAGTAGATGCCTCACGCATCGAAACACGGTATCGCCAAGGATGGGTGCAGCACGTCACTGCCGACTTGAAAGAAGCCTATACCCTTGCTGCCGAAGCCATGAGGCTACGCAAGCCTTGTTCCATTGCTTATCACGGAAATGTAGTAGATTTGCTGGAGCATGCTTTGAATCACCATATAGATATTGAACTGCTGAGCGACCAAACCTCGTGCCATGCCGTGTACGAAGGAGGATACTGTCCGGCAGGCATCACTTTCGATGAACGTACCCGCCTGTTGAAAGACGACCGTGTACGATTTGAAAAGCTTGTAAATGCTTCACTACGCCGCCATTTCAATGCCATTAAAGCACTGGTGGAACGCGGTACTTATTTTTTCGATTACGGCAATTCGTTTATGAAAGCCATTTATGATGCAGGAGTAAAGGAAATCTCACGCAATGGCATTGATGAAAAAGACGGCTTCATCTGGCCTTCTTATGTGGAAGACATTATGGGACCGCAACTTTTTGATTACGGCTACGGACCTTTCCGTTGGGTTTGTCTCAGCGGTAAACATGAAGATTTGATAAAAACCGACCATGCCGCCATGGAGTGTATTCCCAAAGAACGACGCGGACAGGACATGGATAATTGGATATGGATACGTGATGCCGAAAAGAACAATCTGGTAGTCGGCACTCAGGCACGCATCCTCTATCAGGACGCACTCGGTCGCATGAATATCGCCTTGCGTTTTAACGAAATGGTACGCAAAGGAGAAGTAGGTCCCATTATGTTGGGACGAGACCACCATGATGTGAGTGGAACCGATTCTCCTTTCCGTGAAACATCGAACATCAAGGACGGCAGCAATGTGATGGCAGATATGGCAGTCCAGTGCTTTGCAGGCAACTGTGCACGCGGCATGAGTCTGGTCGCCCTGCACAATGGCGGAGGCGTAGGTATCGGCAAAGCCGTCAACGGCGGATTCGGAATGGTGTGCGACGGTAGTGATCGAGTAGACGCCATTTTACGCTCGTCCATGCTATGGGATGTCATGGGTGGTGTGGCACGACGCTCATGGGCACGTAATCCGCATGCCATGGAAACATCCGAAGAATTTAACCATACTCATCGGGAACAGGGCTATCATATCACCATGCCGCATCTGGCAGAAGATGCATTAATCGACAGAGTATTAAAAGAAAAAGGTATAAAACATCAATAACATTACGAATTATGAGCTGGACAAAAATCATGGAATGCGTTCCCAACTTTAGCGAAGGACGCGACTTGCAGAAAATAGATCAGATAGTATCTCCCTTCCGTGCACGCGCCGGGGTAAAACTGCTCGACTATAGCAATGATGAAGACCATAATCGTCTTGTGGTCACCGTAGTGGGAGAACCTGATGCTTTAAAAGAAGCGGTGATAGAAGCCATCGGCATAGCAGTAAAGCTGATTGACCTCAACCATCATCAAGGACAGCACCCGCGAATGGGAGCGGTAGATGTAGTACCGTTCATTCCTATCAAAGGATGTACCATGGAAGAAGCCATCACCATCTCTAAAGAAGTAGCGCAACGGGTAGCCTCTCAATATGACCTTCCGGTCTTCCTCTATGAGAAATCAGCAAGCGCTCCTCATCGCGAAAATCTTGCCGCCATCCGTAAAGGAGAATTCGAAGGCATGAAGGAAAAAATTCACCAACCCGAATGGCATCCCGATTTCGGTCCCGAAGAACGGCATCCCACTGCCGGAACCGTTGCCATCGGAGCTCGCATGCCGTTAGTGGCTTATAATATCAATCTGAACACCCCCAGCCTGGAGATTGCACATGATATTGCCAAGAAAATCCGTTTTATCGGAGGCGGGCTGCGCTTTTGCAAAGCCATGGGTGTGGAACTGAAGGACCGAGGTATCACCCAGGTGTCCATGAACCTGACAGACTACAGCAAGACTGCCCTCTATCGGGCTTTTGAGATGGTGCGTTTCGAAGCCCGCCGCTACGGAGTAAGCATCATCGGCAGCGAAATTGTGGGCCTGGTTCCCATGGAAGCTCTGATTGACACAGCCTCTTATTATTTGGGACTGGAAAACTTCTCCATGCAGCAAGTACTGGAAGCGCAAATTATGGAATAACAAGAAATCTATCGTCATGAACAACAACCTTATCATCAAGAATGCCCGCATCATCACCCCGCTTGGCACCTCTGCCCTGAAAGGTAAAGAGATGAACCAACTGCTGGATCTCACCGGAGGAACCGTAAAAGTAACCGACGGAGTGATTACTTATGCAGGTCCATCCCGTCCTACATGTGAAGAACCGGAAGAAGGCTACGAGATTCTGGATGCCGAAGGACGAGTGTTGCTTCCCGGATTCATCGACTCACATACCCACCTGGTATTCGGAGGCTATCGCCCCGAAGAATTTATTTGGCGCATGAATGGCGAAAGTTATATGAGCATCATGCAACGCGGAGGAGGTATCGTCAACACGGTACATGCCACTCGTGAAGCGACACCGGAGGAATTGAAATGCAAAGCCGAATGGTTCATCGATGTCATGAGCCGCATGGGGGTCACTACAGTGGAAGGGAAAAGCGGTTACGGACTTGACCGCGATACGGAGCTTAAGCAACTGGAAGTGATGCGTTCCATCAATCTCTCTCCGCAACGCAAAGTAGATATAGCCGCCACCTTTCTCGGTGCACATGCATTGCCTCCCGAATATCAGGGCAGAGCCGACGAATACATTGATTTTCTCATCCATGAAATGCTTCCTCTGGTCCGTGAAAAGCAACTTGCCGAGAATTGCGACATTTTTTGCGAGCAAGGTGTCTTTACCGTAGCACAATCCCGGCGACTCCTGCAAGCCGCACAGGAACTGGGACTCGGTGCCAAGATACATGCCGATGAGATAGTAAGCTTCGGCGGTGCCGAACTTGCCGGTGAAATAAAAGCGCTCAGCGCCGATCATTTGCTGCACGCTTCGGATACCGGCATCCGTGCAATGGCAGAAAATAAGGTTGTCGCCACACTCCTGCCTCTGACCGCCTTTACGCTTCGTGAACCTTATGCACGAGGACGTGACATGATAGACAGCGGTTGTGCCGTAGCCCTCGCCACCGACCTCAATCCGGGAAGTTGTTGTTCCGGCTCCATCCCACTGACATTTGCACTGGCTTGCCTATATATGCATCTCACATTGGAAGAAGCTATCACAGCCATGACATTAAACGGAGCTGCCGCACTGGGTTATGCCCACCGGACAGGCAGTATCGAAGTAGGCAAACAGGGAGATTTTGTCCTGCTGGATACCGATACTCCGGCTGTACTCGTTTACTATACCGGCATGAACTCCGTGCAACACACCATCAAAGGAGGACGTATTCTATTCTAAAATATTCACCTAACTAAAAAACATAATACCATGTTAACAGAACTCACTATTAAAGAATTTATTCATAAAGTCATCAGCAACGATCCTGTTCCCGGTGGCGGAAGCGTATCCGCCTTCAATGGTGCTTTGGCAACCTCCCTCGCCGCAATGGTTGCCAACCTGACCATCGGACGGAAGAAATACGCCGAAGTAAACGAAGTTATGGAAGACCTTTCCGCCCGTTTTGAGGAACTGGCACGTCAACTCATTATTGATGTAGACCGTGACTCGGATGCGTATAACCGCGTATTTGCCGCATTCAAACTTCCCAAAGAGACAGAAGAAGAGAAAAACATCCGCAGCGAAGCGATTCAAAAAGAAACCAAATATGCAGCCGAAGTACCGATGGAAGTGGCACGTATCGTCCATTCCATCCTGCCGATGATTGACGTAGTGGCACGAAAAGGAAACAGCAATGCCGTGACCGATGCTTGTGTGGCTATGATGTGTGCACGAACCGCTATACTGGGCGCATTGCTGAATGTCCGCATCAATCTCACTTCTATCAAAGACGAGAAATTTGTAAAAGAAATGACTGAAGAAGCGGATATGATAGAAAAGACAACGATTGCCGAAGAACAAAAGATACTGGACTATGTGAAAACCGTTTTCTAAAAAAGAAGATTATGAATAACGTATATCAAATAGGTTCCGGCGAACTCACATTCGATATTATCGAACGTATCATCAATGAGAACCTGAAACTGGAACTGGCGTCCGAAGCACGGGAGCGCATTCAGAAGTGCAGGGACTATCTGGATAAAAAGATAGCCAATTCCGACACACCGCTTTATGGTATTACCACCGGATTCGGCTCGCTGTGCAACCGCAATATCTCGTCTGACGAACTGAGTACCTTACAAGAGAATCTGGTGAAAAGCCATGCTTGCAGTGTAGGCGAAGAGATGCCGCATGTCATAGTAAAACTGATGTTTCTGCTCAAGGCACATGCCCTTTCGTTGGGACATAGCGGTGTGCAAGTCATTACCGTACAACGCATCATCGACTTCTTCAACAATGATGTAATGCCCATTGTATATGACCGTGGCTCGTTAGGTGCATCCGGCGATCTTGCTCCGCTTGCCAACCTTTTCCTGCCGCTTATCGGTGTGGGAGATGTATATTATAAAGGTAAGCGATGCGAAGCCATCAGTGTACTCGATGAATTTGGCTGGGAGCCTGTAAAACTGAAAAGTAAAGAAGGACTGGCTTTGCTGAACGGTACACAATTCATGAGCGCCAACGGTGTTTATGCCATCTTGAAAGCGTTCCGACTGAGCAAGAAAGCCGACCTCATTGCCGCTATTTCTCTTGAAGCTTTCGACGGACGTCTTGATCCGTTCATGAATTGTATCCAGCAGATGCGACCGCACCAAGGCCAGATAGAGACAGGAGCCGCATTCCGCCGTATACTGGAAGGAAGTGAAATCATAACTCAGCCCAAGACACATGTGCAAGACCCCTACTCATTCCGTTGTATTCCCCAAGTACACGGTGCTACCAAAGATGCCATTCGCCATGCCGCGTCCGTTTTGCTGACCGAGATCAACTCTGTCACCGACAATCCCACCATCTTCCCCGATGAAGACCTGATTATATCGGGCGGAAACTTCCATGGACAACCTCTGGCACTCGTCTATGATTATCTCGCCATCGCTTTGGCCGAACTGGGGAATATATCCGAGCGTCGTGTGGCCCAGCTTATTATGGGACTTCGCGGACTGCCCGAATTCCTTGTTGCCAATCCCGGACTGAATTCAGGATTTATGATTCCCCAATATGCAGCAGCCTCTATGGTAAGCCAAAATAAAATGTATTGCTACTCCGCCAGCAGTGATTCCATTGTATCCAGCAACGGACAAGAAGACCATGTGAGCATGGGGGCCAATGCTGCCACCAAACTGTTTAAGATAATGGACAATCTGGAACATATACTTGCCATCGAACTGATGAATGCAGCTCAAGGTATCGACTTCCGGCGTCCGCTCAGAAGCTCTCCATACATTGAAAAATTCCTCTCGGTTTATCGCAAGGAAGTACCTTTCATCCGCGAAGACATAGTGATGTACAAAGAAATACATAAGACTGTGGCTTTTTTGAAACGTCACCAGGTGGATTATTAAGTTATTATTTCACTATCTTTGCAGGCAAAAAAGAACAAAGTATGAATAGCGACAATAAAGAAGAAATGTTTCCCATTGTGGATGAACAGGGAAATATTGTGGGAGCTGCCACACGAGGCGAATGTCATGACGGCAGTAAAAAACTTCATCCGGTAGTGCACCTCCACGTATTCAACAGAAAAGGTGAACTTTACCTGCAAAAACGACCGGAATGGAAAGATATCCAACCCGGCAAATGGGATACTTCAGTAGGCGGTCATGTCGATTTGGGCGAAAGCGTAGAAATGGCACTCCACCGTGAAGTGAAAGAAGAACTCGGAATTACCGACTTCACCCCCGAACTGCTGACTAATTATGTTTTTGAGTCCACTCGCGAAAAAGAACTGGTATTCTCACACAAAACCGTTTATGATGGTCCCATTACCCCCAGTGAGGAACTGGCCGGAGGACGCTTTTGGACATTAGACGAAATTAGAGCCAATATGGGAAAAGATATTTTTACACCCAACTTCGAAAACGAGTTCCGTAAATTGGGCTTCTGAAACTTCTTTTTCATAAAAAGGGGCAAATTCTTGACCTGTATCAAGAATTTGTCCCTTTAGTGTATATTTTGACCTCATAAGTATACAACAGAAAACAAAAGCACGTAATTTTGTGTTGTAAAACATAGAAAGAAAGGATAACGAGATTATGAAAAAGGTAAAAAGTATTGTGATGAAAGTCCTGGCTATGATGGGTGAAAACGAAGTAAGAGCTTGGGGCATAGGCATTAAATAATATAAATGCCATCATTTTAATCAACAAAGAAAGGATAACATTATGAAAAAGTTAAAAGAAATCATTAAGACAGGTCTTATTGATATGGGAAATGGTGCCCTACGTGCTTGGGGATACGAAATCAAGTAACTGTCATACTTGATTAGAGAACTTTATTTAAACCTCAATAGTATAAAGGAGAGTAATCCAATGGATTATTTTCCTTTTTTATTTATCAGATATCTTATTTACTACAAATAATTAGGAAATGCGATAAGTATTTTAAGAACTTATCCTATTTTCTTCATTCACTAACAGCGGCAAAGATAATAATATTATTGATTTATTCACTATTATTAAGCTCAAAAAGATAAAATTATCTCATTCCCGTTTCACTATCTTAATTATCCGATGCTGTTTCTATAATTTTTCACACTTTATCTTTATGTAATAAAGCATCATTACGGTATATAAAAGGTAGAAAACAAGAAGCTAAAAAAAGCTCTTTTTCACAATAAATACCACCTGTAGCTACTTCTGACAAATAGGATAAGTTCTTAAAATACTTAGCAAATACTCCTTAATTCATTAGCCTTTCAAATCTATTATAGTATTATTAACTCTATGAAACACTTATGAAAATTAAGACTTTAACCCAAAGAGGTAAGTACACATTATTAGCTGGTGTACTTGGAATGAGTTCAATTCCTTCCTCTGCCATTCCTACCGGTATGGCTGATGTTTCACTCCCAACCGTAGCACAACAGACAGCCAAAATCAAAGGAAAAGTTTTGGATGCCAGAACCGGAGAACCGGTTATCGGTGCCAATGTCGTTGTAAAAGGAACGACAAACGGTAGTATCACCAATTTTGATGGCGAATATGAATTGACAGCACCGATTGGCTCTACTCTCAGTATCTCTTTTATTGGTTACAAATCAATAGAAGTGAAAGCAACCGGTGGCTTGCAAACAATCAAATTGGACGAAGACTCTGAAGCGCTGGATGAAGTCATAGTAGTAGGTTACACAACTCAGCGCAAAGAAAGTTTAACCGGTTCTATGAATAACATCAAAAGCGAGAAGTTGAAGGACATAACCACGCCATCGGTAGAAAATTTATTGAATGGTAAAGTTCCGGGAGTATATGTGGCTCCGGGATCAGGCCAACCCGGTTCCAGTGGTGCGGTAGTTATCCGTGGACAAGCCACACTTAACGGTACGACTTCTCCACTCTGGGTTATTGACGGTGTTATAGTAGGCTCGGACGCCGGACAATTAAATCCTGCGGATATTGAAAGTATGACTATTTTAAAAGATGCCGCCTCCACTGCCATTTACGGTTCTCAAGGTGCAAATGGTGTCATTGTAGTTACAACCAAAAGCGGACGAGCCGAAAAAATGACTATCGAAGCTTCTGTAAAATTGGGGGTCAGCTCACTGAATAATGGAAATTTGGAAGTAATGAATGGTGCAGAACTTTATGACTATTATGCTTCCTTCCAAAATGCCAATGAAATTTCTTTTCCACGATGGAACAAGGACCTGCGTGACAGTAATTTCAGTTGGTGGGATTTAGCTACCCAAAACGGACTCACACAGGAGTATAATGTATCTTTACGCGGTGGTAACGAAAAAATGCAATCTTATCTATCTGTAGGATATTATGATGAAGAAGGTGCCGTAAAAGGATATGATTACAGTCGGTACAACTTCCGCTTGAAGACTACATACAAACCATTTGACTGGTTGACAATCAAACCCGCACTCAGCGGTTCACTTCGAAATATTGATGACCGCCAATATTCTGTCACAGCTATGTATTCCATGCTCCCATGGGATAGTCCCTATGACAAAGACGGCAACTTGGTTCCTCACCGCTACAGTGGTTGGGTAAACACTCAGCAAACCAACTACCTATACGATTTACAATGGAACTATTCAGAGTCCAAATATTACGAATTTATGGGAAGTTTAGATTTTGACATTAAAATAACAGACTGGCTGACATTCTCATCTGTCAACAACTATAAATACATCAACTCTACTTCTCACGGCTATAGTGATCCGCGCTCAAGCAGTGGCGAAAATGTAAACGGGCGTCTCACAGAGTGGAGAGCAGAAGTAACCCGCCGTTATACCAACCAGAAATTATTAATAAACAAAGACTTCGGCAAGCACTCTATCAGCGGATTGATAGCTTACGAATTTAATGATTATTATTATAAGAATCTAGATGTCTATGGTACCGGATTTGTACCCGGATTTGAAGTTCTGGATGTAGTATCCAAGCCCGAACGTACTAAAGGCGGTATCAGCGAATGGGCTACTCAGTCTTATTTCACTCAATGGAAATATGTATATGATGGTAAGTATATCGCCGAAGCCTCTATCCGCCGGGACGGTGCATCCAACTTAGGTACGAATGCTAAATACGGCAATCTTCTGTCAGGTAGTGTGGGATGGATTATCAGCCGCGAGGACTGGTTTGATGTAGATTGGATCGATAACCTTAAATTACGTGGAGGTTATGGTACAGTAGGTAACCGTCCTTCTTCACTTTACCCACAATACGACCTGTATTCGGTATCTTCCAGTTATAATGAAAACTCAGGTGCACTTATCAGTGTTATCGGCAACAAAGACTTGACATGGGAAAAAACTTACACCACAAGCATCGGTCTTGACGCTGCATTGTTTAATAACCGTCTGCGCTTTACTTTTGATTTCTATTCAAAAGACACAGACAACATTCTTTATAATGTGCCTGTTACAGGGCTTACCGGAGTGACCAGTGTTTACAGGAATATCGGCAAAATGAAGAACACCGGATATGAAATCTCATTAGGCGGTGATATCATCAGTACAAAAGACTGGTTCTGGAACGTAGAATTAAATATAGGTCACAATAGTAATAAATTAAAAGATCTCTATAAACAAAAAGATACAGACGGAAGCTATGTGGTAAAACCCGTTATCATCAGTGATGGAAGTAGCATTGCCGGTACAGCGCAACGCATCCTCGAAATCGGTTATCCGGTAGATACTTATTATTTAAAGGAATGGGCAGGTGTAAATCCTGAAAACGGTGCTCCAATGTGGTACAAAGATACCAAAGATAGCGAAGGCAATGTCACAGGAAGAGAAACAACCTCTAACTATGCAGAAGCAGGATACTATAAATGCGGTTCAGCAGCTCCCGATTTGTTTGGAGGTTTCTCTACAACTTTAACATGGAAAGGTTTTGACTTGAATGCCGTATTCGGTTACTCTATCGGCGGAAAGATTTATAACTATTCACGTCAAGAATATGACTCCGACGGAACTTATACCGACCGCAATCAAATGAAACTGAAAGACGGCTGGAATCGTTGGGAAAAACCGGGAGATATTGCCACTCATCCCGTTGCCAAATATAATAATCAAGATAAAGGAAACTCTGCATCTTCCCGCTATCTGGAAGACAGCGACTACCTGAAATTACGTTCTCTGACCCTGGGGTACAACTTTAAGCTACCACAATGGGGTATTCAAAATTTACGCGTATTCATGAACGCAGAAAACCTGTTTACAATCACAGATTATTCAGGCGTAGACCCTGAAATTCCGGCCAGTGACGGTTCGGTAATGGGTACTGCCGGCCCTGCCGTTTATCCGTCTGTACGTAAATATATGTTCGGTTTAAATCTTACCTTTTAATCAGTAGAAACAACAATGAAAAAGATATTGACCTTATTATTGGCAGCGGCATCATTGACCGCTTGCGACATAGATCGTTTACCATACAATTCTATGGCTGCAGAACAAATCACCAACGACCCTTCCGCATCGTTGGAATCTCTAATGAACGGTATGTATGCCCAGTTAAAAACATGGTCAGACCCCATGCACCGTTGTGGTGAATATGCCGGTGACAATATGATGATTCGTGGTTCATCAACAGATGCCTTCTATGAATTCATTTCTTTCTCCCGTACTCCGGTAAACTACCGCTTACAGAACTTTTGGGATTATGGTTACAAAGCCGTTGCCCAAGCCTCGAACATCATCAAAATGATAGAAGAAGGACAGAGTGCCGAAATAGACAACCAGTTGGGCGAATGCTATTATGTGCGCGGTATGATGTATTTCTACTTATGTCGTGCTTATGGACGTCCTTACTATCAGGCCCCCGACAAGAATTTAGGCGTACCTATTGTCAATGGTACTCCCGATGATATTATGGGAGACCTGCTGTTGCCTGACCGTTCTACAGTAAAAGAAACGTATGAGCAAGCTATCAGTGACTTGAAAAAGGCAGAAGAGATGATGACTATCAACAAAGGCGCTGCTTATGCCTCAAAAGAAGCTGCTCAGGCAATGCTGTCACGCGTATATCTGTATATGAGTGGAACGTATGAAAACCCCAACCGGGAATATGCCCAACTGGCAGTTGACTACGCGGACAAAGTTATCAATTCGGGCAACTACTCATTATTACCTCGCGAGGAGTTTATGAAATACAACACTCTTACTCCCGAAAATAATGACGAATCCATCTTTGTCGTAAAACGTGTTGCTTCCGAATTCTCCGGCTATGACCACTACTACGGTATTGGCGGTATGTATGCCAATATCGGCGGTATGGGTTGGGGAGAAATGTACGCCAGTGCCAAATATATTGATTTACTGAATGAGACAGGACGTAATGACTGGCGTCCGGATCATTACAAAATCGTAGACGCACGTGCTGCATTTATCGAGCCGACATACACTGATGATCATAAAGAAGTATTCCGCTTTATCAAACAAGACTCTGAAACGGTACTAAATTATGAACAGTTGACTGTAATCAAAAAAGGAGCAACAGTGATCTGCCAAAAGACCAAAGAAGTAGATGGAAAAGATGTACCGGACGGTCCGGAATATACACTGACTCCTGTAGATGCCGAACAAGAAATTTATTCTATCACTTACCAGGATGGCAAGACTTATACGGGTGTGTTAGACTATTACATATCTCTCAACCGTGTATACCCACAATTCTACATCACTAAATGTTCTCGCGAAGGAGAAGATTCACATTTACATTCACCGATTATCAGTCGTTTGAGTGAAATTTATCTGAATCGTGCAGAAGCCTATGCCAAATTGGGCAACTATTCTGCTGCTTTAGCCGACCTAAATACTATTCGCGAACGTTCTATCATCGGTGGTGGATACGCTTCATTGGATGCAACAAACGCCAGCGAAAGAATTGATAAAGAGCGCCAACTGGAATTAGCCTATCAAGCAGAACGCAGCTATGATGTGTTCCGCAACGGCAAGCCTTTGACACGTCGCTATCCGGGACCTCACCAACAATTTGAAGACATTCCCGCATCAGACTACCGTGTCATTTATTACATTCCTCAGAATGCAATAAATGCTTATCCGGGCACTCTGACTCAAAACCCAACTGATAACAGCGGAGTTATTCTGAATTAGAGCTCTCTTTTCAATAACATATTAGTTTTTTATGGAGTTGTGTCAAAACGTGGATAATGCTGTCGTTTAGTTCGTAGGGGCGAGGTTCGCTCGCCCAAAAACAGTTTGCTTTGCGTCTTCGGGCAGGCAAACCCTTCCCCTACAGCTGACGATGGGATAGGCCCGGTTTAGTTTTGACACACTCCTTTTTTATAAACACAGAAGCACAAACCTTTCACTTATAAGCCATTCGGCAGCATTTACTTCTTTTTTATTCGTCCGTTCCGAAGATTTTATGTAATTTTGCATCAAACAACTATTAATCCAATAAAACTTTATCAGAAAAAAACATGATTAAAAAACTATCTACCTTGGTAGCCGGTTTAGCGTTGATATGCTTGACCGGATGCACTTCACCCCAAAAAGGAACAGCACAGAATGATGTGTTTTCTCCTATTGAAGTAGCAGTTCCCGAACGTCCCGCAGGACAACAGGATGTAATCCAACTGACCACTCCTAAACTCGACACTGTTCGTGTTGGATTTATCGGACTCGGAATGAGAGGCCCCGGAGCTGTGGAACGCTGGACACATATCCCCGGAACAAAGATTGTCGCACTCTGCGATTTACTTCCCGAAAATGCAGAAAGAGCACAAAAAATCGTCACCAATGCAGGAATGGAAGCACCGGTACTGTATTCCGGTTCGGAAGATGCATGGAAGCAATTGTGCGAACGTAATGATATCGACCTTGTTTATATTGCCACCGACTGGAAGCATCATGCCGAAATGGGTGTTTATGCCATGGAACACGGAAAACATGTTGCCATCGAAGTTCCGTCTGCCATGACACTGGACGAAATCTGGGCGTTAATCAATACTTCGGAAAAGACTCGCAAGCACTGTATGCAGTTGGAAAACTGTGTATATGACTTCTTCGAACTGACTACACTGAACATGGCTCAACAGGGATTGTTCGGCGAAGTGCTGCACGTAGAAGGTGCTTATATCCACAACCTCGAAGAATTCTGGCCCTACTATTGGAATAACTGGCGTTTGGATTACAATAACGAAAACCGTGGAGACGTTTATGCCACTCACGGTCTTGGCCCTGCCTGCCAGTTGCTGGACATTCACCGTGGCGACCGCATGAAGACTTTGGTAGCTATGGATACTAAAGCTGCAACCGGTCCTGAACTGGGTAAGAGATATGGTTTGGCAAACGATTCTATCGAATTCCAGAACGGTGACCACACCATGACCTTCATCCGCACAGAAAACGGTAAGACAATTCTTATCCAACACGATGTAATGAATCCCCGTCCTTACAGCCGTATGTATCAGCTGACAGGTACTGATGGTTTTGCCAACAAATATCCTATCGAAGAATATTGCCTGCGCCCCGACCAGGTTGACGCTAAAGAAGTACCCAACCACGAGAACCTGAATATGCACGCTGCTGTTCCCGAAAACGTAAAAGAAGCCTTGATGGAGAAATACAAACACCCGATTCACCGGGAATTGGAAGAAACAGCCAAGAAGGTAGGCGGTCACGGTGGTATGGACTACATCATGGATTACCGTCTGGTTTACTGTCTGCGCAACGGTTTGCCTTTGGATATGGATGTATACGATTTGGCTGAATGGTGCTGCATGGCAGACCTTACCCGTCTTTCTATCGAAAACGGTAATGCTCCGGTAGCTGTACCCGACTTTACCCGCGGCAGCTGGAACAAGGTGAAAGGTTATCGTCACGCATTTGCCAAATAAGAAACAGTGAATTCTTAAAACAACAATAACTTATGATTGGAGAAACCTACACACAGACAACTCCAATCATAAGTTATTTTTTATGTCCCTATTTGAAAAGAAAGTTTAAGAACTCAGCGCTATTCCCGACCGGCAACGTAACATCGAGTTTATAAAAGCACTGACTCCCCTATGCCGACATGAACATTATCCATGAATTTGAATAAGACAGTAGCTTAATGCTTTCCATCTGCAAGAAGCAAAAAAACGGTCACATCACTCCACATTCACTTTAGTCAGCTTCCCTGTCACCGAATCAATGATGAATCCATAGACCTTGATATCAGAAGGTATCAACGGATGATTGACAATGGCATGCACAGTGCCGCGCACAGATTTCTCAGTATCTTCAAATCCGTCCAGCCATGACGCAAAGTCCACACCGCAATAGTGAATCATATCGATTGTTTCCTGCTTGATGCCGCGTGCCTTCATGTGCTCTATCATTTCACCACTATTCATGTGGCAGGCACCGCAATCGGAATGGGCTATGACCATCACTTCTTTTACGCCCAACTCATATATAGCTACCATCAAACTGCGAATCACACTCCCGAAAGGATGCGAAATGACACCTCCTGCATTTTTAATCATTTTCACATCGCCATTCTTGATGCCCAAGGCGGCCGGCAACAACTCGGTCAGTCGGGTATCCATGCATGAAAGAATAGCGATTTTCTTATCAGGATATTTATTGGTGATATACTTTTCATACCCTTTGTTTGCTACAAACTGTTTATTGAATTCAAGAATTTCATCTAACATGGCTTTGCGTTTTTATGTTTCCCGCAAACATACGAAAAAAACAAATGAAGCGGTACATTCCCGCCTGAGAATTTTAATGAACACCCGACTTTTTACAGTCCAATAATGTAAGCACAAACCATATCAGAAAAAGCATAGATAATAAAGGATTGCTGCAATAAGAAAAAACCAGCACCATAAACGCAACCACGGCATGTGTGATACGCATCACATGACCTGTACTAACTTTCTCACCTAAATAGAGTGAGAACAAATTGGCATAAGCATCTGCCCAGCCCGCTACGAAGAGTTTGACGCGTCCCAACAGGGATAAACGAATTGAAAGTTCTTTTTTCATGACTGTTCCTTATTTTATGATGGCACAAAGAAACAGTCCTGTTTTGACAGAATACGTCAATCCTGAATTTTTTCACTGATATTCTGCACTTTTTCTTTTAAGTAAAGAACAAAATCAGGAGAGTTAATTATTTCAATGTCCTCAAACAGACCAAGAACAAAACGCCCGATTCCCTCATACTTACATACTTCTGTATGAAAAAGCCAATGAGCATCATCTTCTCTCTCCATATACTTCTCGGCCAATTGAAATTCCTCTATCAACAGATTGGCAGCAGTCATGCCCAAACGGAGAGTGACAGGCAAACGTCGGTCACTGCTGATATGAAAAACATCAGTATACCCTTCTTCATGAGACTCCTCAAATTGCCAACCGGTCTCCAACACCTCCACCGAAGTTATCCGGGACACTTTAAAAAGTTTATTCTTACCGCTTGCCGGCTCGTAGCACCATATTTCATTATTATTGGCAGTAAAAGCAAACGGCTCCACCACCCTGTCCGTCACAGCATGGCTGTTCGATGACTTATACTCATGAAACGCCACTTGTCTCTTATCTTTCACTGCCTCATAAAGATTATGCACATTGTCAGCAATGCCGCTACGGACAACTATCTCGGAAAGAATCTCATAATCATATACTTTATATAGTTTCTCTTTCAAATTTTGTTTGAGTGAGGTATTCCCATCTACACTTTCGATGGCACGTTTTAAAATATAAGCCTCTTCCTCGGTGAAATGCACCAAAGTGGAAATATCCTTAAAATAAGGAGAAGATTTATCGAGTGAATAACAGCCGTTTGTCTTGCGGACAATAAACCCTGCCATTTTGAACGCCTCAATATATCGATAGACGTTTCGCGAACTCATATCCAACCGTTTTCCAAGTTCTTCCAAGGTGTATTTACGGTTTTGTGTCAGCAACATCATCAGGCGAAGCTGACGCTCAAACTTGTGTAGTTCCATACTATCGAATTAGCCGTTTATCTTTTTCTGCTTTCCCAGTCCTGCACGGATGCGGCTCAATGACTGCGGAGTAATCCACAGATAAGAAGCAATATGCTTCAACGGAACATATTGCAAAAGTTCGGGATTCTCTTCCAACAAAGCAAGATAACGCTCTTTGGCACGAGGACTCCCTCCGCTGATAAGCCAATTCTCCAAACCGAGAAGTTGCTGTTCGAAAAGCCTTCTTCCGAAGTTGGCCAATTCAGCAGATGAAGCATAAAAAGACTCCAGTTTTGCCTTAGAAATACCATAAAGTTCACTGTCACACATGGCCTCTATGGAAACCAATGAAGGAGTATTTTCTATGTAGCCCCAAGACGAAAAAACCGCCTCTCCCTCGGAAGCAAACCAAACGGAGACATCTGCCCCATCATTCAGGTAATGCCCCCGCCAGATTCCCTTGCTTATAATATAGAAATTCGAATTCCGTTCCCCCTCCTGCACCAGAAAATCTCCTTTGCGAAAACTAAACTTTTCCATTTTCTCCAATAACTGTAAGCTCACGGTTATGGGCAAACTGTATTTTTCACAAAACTTCCGAACAAACGCATCCATACTTCTCTGTTGATTTAATACCGCAAAGGTAACAAATCATCCCCGAACCGACTGATGTTTACGCCAATAAATTATGGTTATCACTAAAAAAGTAAGTACCTCAGCCAACGGAACTGCCAGCCAAATACCCGGCACTTTAAACAGTAAGGGCAGCCCGAGAAGGCAGATAACCATGAATACGAATCCGCGCAACACCGTAACCACCATTGCCGGGCGCGCACGCTCCACACTTTGAAAATAGCCGATGGACACGATATTCACGGCAAAGAAAACAAATCCCGAAGCAAACAAAGGCAATCCTGACACTGCAATATCGTATGCCGGATAAGAACGATCAATAAACATTGCCACTATCTGATGATTGAATATCGCTGTAAGAGCAAAGAATACAAGTCCGCAAATCACAGCTGTCGCCAATGCCAGACGAAAAGCCGAACGCACACGTGCTTCATCACCGGCTCCGAAATTATAGCTCAAGATGGGTTGTGCCGACTGTCCAATAGCATTATACACCATAAATATAATAGGGAAAAAATAGCAGGCAATGCTGAAAGCTGCCACCCCGTCTTCTCCCAGATACGAAATAAACACATAGTTACCGGCAAACATCATACAGGCAATTGCTCCCTCACACAAAAACGTGGATGCTCCCAACCGACACATATATTTCACATTACGCCAAGTGAGCTGCATACTCTTTCTGCTGAGCTTCACGCGGCAGAAATGGATAACATTTTTCTTACGGCTCAAATATATGATTATCATAGCAGCCCCAACCACATAACCTAAACTGGTGGCAAGTGCCGCACCCATCATTTCCCAACCGAAAATAAAGATGAACACATAATCGAGCACAATATTAATCACTGCCGGAATAGCATTGCACCACATGGCATAATTAGGAGACCCATCCAATCGCACAAAAAACATACCCGAACTGAGCAGTGCGCTGAACACCAAAAAGGGAAGAAACCAATGCATATATTCTACCGCCAAAGGCAACAAGCGTTCCGAACTTCCCAGCAATCGTGCCACTTGAGGTGCAAACATACACACCACCCCCCATAGCAACGCCAAGAACAAAGAAGAAACCACCACTGCCTGCGTTACATTAATACGCGCTGATTTCTGCTTACCCTGTGACAAATGAATGGAAGCAACCACAGACGCCCCCACTCCAAACATCAGCCCGATGCCTGTACTTATCAAAAACAGTGGAGCCGTAATATTTACCGCTGCCAATGCATCACTTCCAATCCCCTTACCTACGAATATTCCGTCTGTTATAACAAACACAGCCGAAAATACCATCCCCAACACAGTAGGTATCAGCAATTTCCGAAACAACTTCGGAATCTCCATGCTACCAAAATCAATACTATCTTTCATACCTATATCAATTTATTTTTCCGGTTGCAAAGATAGGATGTTATTTTAGGGTAAAAATTACCATTTGGTAATTTCAGTCACTTTTTGTTCATTAGCCAGACTAAGCGTTTTCGTCCTTTCGACTATGCCTGTCTGTCAGTCGAATTACTACAGTCTTCGGCAGTGGACTGTATAGTCCATTGCAGTGGACCGTACAGTCTGCTACGGTGGACTGTACAGTCTGTTGCCGAAGACTGTAATATTCTTCCGTTTAAAAGGCCTTGACCACCCCTATGAAACGGCTTATGCTTCCCTTTGTAGGTGATATGATATAAGGAGATAAAACAAGGATTAGATCCCAAAGGAAACAATGTGTCCCACTTTTTACAACAAAAAGTTTGTGAGTTAAAAAGAAATCACTACCTTTGCACCCGCAAAACAAAAGCATTGCCTCTTTAGCTCAGTTGGCCAGAGCACGTGATTTGTAATCTCGGGGTCGTTGGTTCGAATCCGACAAGAGGCTCACAAAAAGAAAGCCGCTTCTGAAATTCAGAAACGGCTTTCTTTTTAATTGTATCTTTTTTCCAAAAAAACAAGGGGCATCGTTTGCGAAAGTTGTTATGATGGCATCCGAACAGACAAACCACGCAACATCATCCACATCGACATCACCAGTGAACCTCCCACGATAATTACTCCTCCTAATAACAATTGTATTGCATTGGGTTCTGTAATACTTGAAAATTCACGAAGTTCTGAAAAGAGAGAGAGTGAGAAGAAAAGAGAACACATCAGAAAAAGAATCCCCATAAAAACACTTATTGCCCCATTCCTTCGAATTAATTGTTTAACTAAAATTCCTGTAACCGATAAAAGGAATACGCCCAACACGATTCCTACGGTGTGCCACGCACCGAACAACATAGTGCTCATGAGCCCGCCCCAGCCTAACAACAAAATAGCCAGGAACCACACATCCGGCAAGTAACTGAAAAGCTTCTTCTTATCCCGGTGAGTCAATAGTGTATTCATAATATTAAAATATTGATTTTCGCAAAGATAGAGATTATTTCCAAATAAAAAAACTCCTCACTGACTTTTTATCGCCAGTAAGGAGTTTCAATCATTTATGGGGCAAAGATTACATCATGCCGCCCATGCCACCCATTCCGGGAGCACCCATCGGCATTTCAGGTTTATCTTCTTTCTTTTCTACTATTACACATTCTGTAGTAAGGAACATACCCGCAATAGAAGCAGCATTTTCCAAAGCTACACGAGTTACCTTAGCAGGATCTACCACACCGGCAGCATGCAAGTTTTCGTAAACGTCAGTACGGGCATTGTAACCGAAGTCACCTTTACCTTCGCGTACTTTCTGTACTACTACTGCACCTTCCTTACCTGCATTGGCAACAATCTGACGAAGCGGTTCCTCGATGGCACGCTTGATGATTTCGATGCCGGTTGTTTCGTCTTCATTATCACCTTTCAGACCTTCCAAAGATTCAGAAGCACGGATGTAAGCTACACCACCGCCCGGAACGATACCTTCTTCGATAGCTGCACGAGTAGCACACAATGCATCATCCACACGGTCTTTCTTTTCCTTCATTTCAACTTCAGAAGCGGCACCTACATAAAGAACAGCTACACCACCTGACAACTTAGCCAAACGTTCCTGCAACTTTTCCTTATCATAATCTGAAGTAGTATTCTTTATTTCAGCTTTAATCTGATTGATACGTTCCTGAATGTTTTCTTTTGCGCCGGCACCGTTTACGATAGTCGTATTATCTTTAGAAACAGTTACCTTATCGCAAGTACCCAACATTTCAAGAGTAGCTTGTTCCAACTTCAAACCTTTTTCCTCGCTGATAACGATACCACCTGTCAATACGGCAATATCTTCCAACATCGCCTTACGACGGTCGCCGAAGCCCGGAGCTTTCACAGCACAAATCTTCAACTGAGAACGCAGACGGTTTACAACCAACGTAGTCAATGCTTCGCTGTCTACATCTTCTGCGATAACCAACAAAGGACGTCCGCTCTGTACAGCCGGTTCCAGGATAGGCAAGAAATCCTTCAAATTAGAAATCTTCTTATCATAAATCAGGATGTACGGATGTTCCATCACACATTCCATCTTTTCTGTATCGGTTACAAAGTAAGCAGACAAGTAACCACGGTCGAACTGCATACCTTCTACCACACCGATGGTAGTATCCGTTCCTTTGGCTTCTTCGATAGTAATCACACCATCTTTAGAAACTTTACGCATAGCGTCTGCAATCAACTTACCGATAGTAGGATCGTTGTTGGCAGAAACAGCAGCCACCTGTTCAATCTTGTCATAATTGTCACCTACCATTTCGGCCTGAGACTTGATAGATTCAACCACTTTGGCAACAGCTTTATCGATACCACGTTTCAAATCCATCGGATTTGCTCCGGCAGTAACATTCTTCAAACCAACACCCACAATTGACTGAGCCAATACAGTAGCAGTAGTAGTACCGTCACCTGCATCGTCACCTGTCTTTGAAGCAACAGATTTCACCAACTGTGCACCCGTATTCTGAAATGCATCAGCCAATTCCACTTCTTTAGCTACAGTCACGCCATCCTTAGTGATATGAGGAGCACCGAATTTCTTTTCGATAATTACATTACGACCTTTCGGACCCAGGGTTACTTTCACTGCGTTAGCCAATTCGTCTACACCCTTCTTCAATTCGTCACGGGCATCAATGTTGAATTTAATATCTTTAGCCATAATTCTATTTACAATTTAATGATTTACAATGTACTATTAATTATCCCAAAACAGCGAGGACATCGCTTTGGCGCATGATAAGGTATTTTTTACCGTCATGTTCCAATTCAGTACCCGAGTATTTACCATACAATACCTGGTCGCCTACATGCAACACCATTTCTTCGTCTTTTGTTCCGTTACCTACTGCGACAACTTCACCTTGCAATGGCTTTTCTTTTGCTGTATCAGGAATGATGATACCACCGATTGTTTTTTCTTCTGCCGGAGCAGGAAGAATCAGTACTCTGTCTGCTAATGGTTTAATGTTCATAGTTCTTTAATATTTTATTTGTTATACATTATATCAAGTTATCAATGTCTTTTTAAAGACGACACATAATCTTCAGCTAAAAGCATGCCAAAGCCAAAACTCGATGAATTGGCAGATATAAACTGTCAATTTGACACTATGACAAACATTCATTTCTGCCAAATGCCTTTTTTATTCATTTTCTTTAACGATTATAGGGATGAAACGCAAACATATCACTATCTTTGCAAACCCTAATAACTAACCTTTTGAACTATATGGCTTTTACGAACAACATTATGATTGTCCGCCACAAGTTGCTGACCGAACTTGTGAAACTGTGGAAAAATGGAGAACTGACAACAGACAAAATAGACCGTCTGCCTTTGGAATTGAGTCCTCGACGTTCAAAACATGCCGGACGTTGCTGCGTACATAAAGAACGCGCTGTGTGGAAGTATAAATCACTCCCTTTGCTGGGGTTGGATATGGACGATGAAACAGATGAACTTACTTCATTATCCGAATATGCCGCCAGAGCCCTCGACCGTGCAGAAAATGGAATGCCCAAGGACAATATAATGTGTGTAATAGACGAAGCCTGCTCCGCTTGCGTACAGATTAACTACGAAATTACCGACTTGTGTCGCGGATGTACCGCCCGCAGCTGCCAGTACAACTGCCCCAAAGGAGCTGTTCATGTACATGCAGACACCGGCAAAGCATGGATTGACCACGACACCTGTATCAGTTGTGGCATCTGCCACAAAAGTTGTCCTTATCATGCCATCGTCTATATCCCGGTTCCCTGCGAGGAATCCTGTCCTGTCAAGGCTATCAGCAAAGACGAGCATGGCATAGAACACATTGACGAGGACAAGTGCATCTACTGCGGAAAGTGTATGAACGCCTGTCCCTTTGGAGCTATCTTCGAAATATCACAGACTTTCGATGTGTTACAGAGAATCCGTAAAGGAGAAAAAGTAGTGGCTATTGTGGCCCCTTCTATTTTAGGACAGTTCAGTACCACTATCGAACAAGTATACGGAGCATTCAAGCAAATCGGTTTCACCGATGTGATTGAAGTCGCACAAGGTGCAATGGAAACAGTGGAAAATGAAGCACATGAGCTGATTGAAAAACTGGAGGAAGGCCAGAAGTTTATGACTACTTCCTGCTGTCCTTCTTATATTGAGTTGGTGAACAAGTATATTCCCGACATGAAAAAATATGTTTCTACTACCGGTTCTCCAATGTACTATGCCGCACGTATTGCCAAGAAAAAACATCCCGATGCAAAAATTGTATTTGTGGGACCGTGTGTGGCCAAGCGTAAAGAAGCACAACGTGATGAAGCTGTGGATTTTGTAATGACATTTGAGGAGATTTCTTCTATTTTCGATGCGATGGAAGTCAATTTGGAAATAGTACAACCTTATGCCATGGAATTCTCTTCTGTGCGCGAAGCACATGGATTTGCTCAGGCAGGCGGCGTTATGGGTGCCGTGAAAGCATTCCTCAAGATGGAAGCAGACAAGATAAATGCCGTTCAGGTTTCAGACTTGAACAAAAAGAATATTGCAGCATTACGTGCATACGCCAAAACGGGGAAAGCTCCGGGACAATTTATCGAAGTAATGGCTTGCGAAGGAGGCTGCATCACCGGCCCCAGCACGCATAGCGGAAGCAAGTCAGGCAAGTGGCAGTTATCCCAAGAATTGACCAAACAAACCAAAACGTATGAAAATATGGAATGAAATACTCTTGATAGACAAACTGAGGAAGGAACATAAACTGACTGCGGAAGAATATAAAATTCTGCTCGAATGTCAGGATAGTAACTGCTTATCTTATCTACAAAAGCAAGCTCAAGAGGAAGCCCTTTCCCGGTTCGGTAATAGAGTTTTCATCCGCGGCCTCATAGAAGTCACTAACCGATGCCGCAATAATTGCTATTATTGCGGCATTCGGAAAGGCAATCCGTCGGTCAGTCGCTACGGACTGACACGGGAAACAATCTTAGCATGTTGCCGTGAAGGATATGAAGCCGGTTTTCGTACATTTGTCATGCAGGGAGGAGAAGATCCCGCCATGACAGACGAGTGGACAGAACAAACGGTAGCATCCATACATCGGCTTTTTCCTGATTGTGCCATCACCTTGTCATTGGGCGAGAAGACACGGGAGACTTATGAGCGCTTTTTCCATGCCGGCGCAAATCGATACTTACTTCGCCACGAGACATATAATAAGGAGCATTACCGGCTGCTTCATCCCGACAGAATGTCACCCGAATATCGGTTGCAATGCCTGCAATGGTTGAAAGAAATCGGCTATCAGACAGGCACAGGAATCATGGTAGGCACTCCCGGACAAACTATCGGACATTTGGTGGAGGACTTATTGTTTATTGAGCGTTTCCAACCGGAAATGATTGGCATCGGTCCCTTCATTCCCCATCACGATACTCCCTTTGCCGGCAAAGCGGCCGGAAGCATGGAAATGACACTCAAATTGCTTTCTATCTTCAGGCTGATGCATCCTTACGCCCTTATCCCTTCCACAACTGCGCTGGCAACTCTTGCCAGCGATGGCCGCGAACGAGGAATATTGGCAGGTGCCAATGTCGTGATGCCCAACCTGTCACCCCCGGAACAACGTACCAAATACACCTTATATGATAATAAAGCCGCCTTTGGTGCCGAAGCAGCAGAAGGATTAAAAAAACTGTCTGAACGGTTAAATGCTATCGGATACCGGATTTCGACAGAAAGAGGAGATTATAATGGAAACAGAACATAAAAACAATTAGAATATAATGTATAAAGCAGATTCAAAAATAGCGGAAGAGTTCATCAATCATCAGGAAATTCTGGATACAATGAGTTATGCAGAAACCCATAAGAGCAACCGTGCGCTGATTGAGTCATTGATAGACAAAGCCGCTCGATGCAAAGGCCTGACCCATCGGGAAGCAGCCCTCTTGTTGGAATGTGACCAACCGGACTTGATAGAACGGATTTTCCGTCTGGCGGAAGAAATCAAACATAAATTTTATGGCAACCGCATTGTCATGTTCGCTCCGCTATATCTTTCCAATTATTGTGTCAATGGTTGCGTATATTGTCCTTATCACCTGAAGAACAAGACAATAGCCCGCAAGAAGTTGACACAAGAGGAGATTAGGAAAGAAGTTATCGCCCTGCAGGACATGGGACACAAGCGTCTGGCACTCGAAGCCGGCGAAGACCCGTTGCACAATCCCATCGAATATATCCTGGAATCCATCGATACCATTTATAGCATCAAACATAAGAATGGAGCCATTCGCCGAGTGAATGTCAACATTGCCGCAACCACAGTAGAGAACTACCGCCGGTTAAAGGATGCCGGCATCGGTACCTATATCCTGTTTCAGGAAACTTATCACAAAGAAAACTACGAAGCCTTGCACCCCACCGGACCTAAAAGCAAATATGCTTACCACACCGAAGCTATGGACCGCGCCATGGAAGCCGGCATAGACGATGTGGGCCTGGGAGTGTTGTTCGGCCTCAACACTTATAAATACGACTTTATCGGACTGCTGATGCATGCGGAACATCTGGAAGCCACCTTCGGAGTAGGTCCGCACACCATCAGCGTGCCACGCATCTGTCCGGCTGACGATATTTCCACAAACGACTTCCCCAATGCTGTTTCCGATGATATATTCTGCCGCATTGTAGCCATCATCCGCATTGCCGTACCTTATACGGGAATGATTATTTCCACACGCGAATCGGTTGCCACGCGCAGCAAAGTGCTGCATTTGGGCATTTCACAAATCAGTGGCGGATCACGCACCAGTGTAGGCGGTTACGCCACGCCTGAACCGAAGGAAGAAAATTCCGCCCAATTCGACATCAGTGATACACGGACATTGGATGAAGTGGTCAACTGGCTGCTCGACATGGGGCACATTCCCAGCTTCTGCACCGCCTGCTACCGGGCAGGCAGAACGGGCGACCGCTTCATGTCATTAGTCAAATCGGGACAAATAGCGAATTGCTGTGCCCCCAACGCTCTCATGACTTTAAAAGAATATTTGGAAGATTATGCATCCGCCGACACGCGCGCCAAAGGAGAAGTGCTCATTCAAAAAGAATTGAAACATATCCCCAATCCCAAAATAAAGGAGATAGCCGCGCGTAATCTGAAAGAGATAATAGAAGGAAAACGTGACTTTAGATTTTAAGCATAACTCATGGATATGAATAGTACTCCTAATGCCAATCGCCTGCATATCGCCATTTTCGGCCGTTGCAACAGTGGTAAATCATCACTTATCAACACCCTGACGGGGCAGGACACAGCCCTTGTTTCCGCTGTTCCGGGCACCACTACCGACCTTGTGAATAAAGCCATGGAAATACACGGCATCGGCCCTTGCGTTTTTATAGATACGCCGGGATTTGACGACGAAGGCGAATTGGGAGAAATGCGCATTGCCCGCACCCTTCAAGCCATCGAACGCACAGACATCGCGTTATTGCTTTGCGAAGACGGAGATTTGGAAGAAGAGCAGCAATGGATACAGCAACTGAACTCCCGACATATTCCGGTCATCCTTATTCTTAACAAGTCAGACCGGCGCGAATGTGCTGCCGATGTCGCTGCCCGAATCGAAAAGGTCTGCGGAAAAACGCCTATCACAGTCAGTGCCAAAGAGCATACAGGCATAGAAGCAGTGTATCAAGCCATCCTCCGAAAACTGCCGACCGATTTCGGCCAACAAACCATTACCGGCAACTTAGTACAAGAAGGAGACTTGGTATTGCTGGTTATGCCACAGGACATACAGGCACCCAAAGGACGTCTTATTCTGCCTCAGGTGCAAACCATGCGCGAACTGCTCGATAAGAAATGTCTTGTCATGAGCTGCACGACCGATCAACTGGCAAATACATTGGAAGCGCTTTCACGCGCTCCCCAACTGATAATCACAGACTCACAAGTGTTCCACGAAGTATATCGCCTGAAACCCGAATCCAGTCTGCTCACCTCCTTTTCTGTATTGATGGCAGGATACAAAGGAGATATACATTATTATATAGAAAGCGCAGCAGCCATCGGCAGCCTTACCCCGCAATCGAGGATACTGATAGCCGAAGCCTGCACACATGCCCCTCTTTCGGAAGACATCGGCAGAGTAAAGCTCCCGCGCCTGCTCAGAAAGAAAGTCGGTGAAAGCTTGCACATAGATATAGTATCAGGCACAGATTTCCCCACCGACCTCAGTTCTTATGAACTGATTATTCATTGCGGGGGTTGTATGTTCAACCGTAAATATGTATTAAGCCGCATCGACCGGGCACGCTGCCAACACATACCGATGACCAACTACGGAGTAGCTATCGCCTGCCTCAACGGAATCTTGGACAAAATAGTATATTAACCATTTAA
This sequence comes from Phocaeicola massiliensis B84634 = Timone 84634 = DSM 17679 = JCM 13223, assembly GCF_000382445.1. GTDB lineage: Bacteria > Bacteroidota > Bacteroidia > Bacteroidales > Bacteroidaceae > Phocaeicola > Phocaeicola massiliensis. The sequence goes on from NZ_KB905472.1 coordinate 2,706,473, forward strand.
TCAAAAATAAAAGCATGAAAAAACGAACAACAATGCTTGCCTTGTTATTGGCAACCGGAGCCGGTACCTGCCTGCAAGCCCAAGAGAAATTAACCCAATTCAAGGTGCGCGATGCCATTACAGTACGCACCCCGATTATGAATGACAGCATCAACCCGAAAGGTGAGAAATACGCCGACAAGGATTTGCTTAAGACACCGGTCGTACTCGACCTTGCCGATGCTCCTTTCCAGGTGCTGAGCACCGATACTGCCGGAGTTCTCTCATTCCCTAAAGCAGAGAAAGACCATAGTATCTACTTATTGGAGACCTCCTTGCGTGCCGAACGCTTCATGACCGGGAAATTGAAAGTCACTTCACCCGCCCGTTGGGAGATTTTTATCAACGGAGAATCAAAAATGTCAAAAGAAAATGCTGAAGACAGCATATCCGGTGCCTCAACCCGCGAAGTCAACCTTCGTCTGGAACCCGAAGCCGATTATGAAATCACCATCAAGTTGCTTTCCGGTTCAAAGGATAAAGCAGTGCCTACCTTGAAATGCGAACTCATCAAGGATGATAAGTTTAAAGATATCACTTGTTTTGTATCTCCCGAACAAAAGAAACGCTTTGCCCTCCCCAACACCGTTTACGGCAACCGTGTCATTGGCGTATCCATTTCACCCGACGGCAAATATCTGCTTACACGCTATTGGAATAACCACTCTTTGAAACGTTCTTATACTTACACCACGCTGTCTGAGCTGAAAACAGGCAAAGTACTGTTGTCCAATGCCAAAGAAGGCATGCGCTGGATGCCTAAAAGCAATAAACTGTATTATACCGTACAGGCTGCCAAGGGCAACGATGTAATCACCCTTGATCCGCTGACCCTAAAAGAAGAAACCATCCTGAAAGGTATTCCCGAAGAAAGTTTCACCTGGTCGCCTAACGAAGATTATCTGATTTATCATCCTTCGGAAGAAGGAGTGAAAGAGGAAGGTCCGCTGAAACGCATCGTGAGCCCGGCTGACCGTATTCCCGGTTCACGCCGCCGCAGCTTCCTGGCTAAATATAATCCGGCAACGGGCATATCTGAACGTCTCACTTTCGGTAACCACAGCACTTACCTGAATGATATTTCCCCCGATGGCAAGTATATCCTTTATAGCACCTCAAAAGAGAACATCACAGAACGTCCTTTCTCATTAAGTTCTCTCTATCAGGTCAATCTGGAAACATTGGCTGTCGATACACTCTTTATCGACGACCGTTTTATGGGAAGCGCCAGTTATTCACCGGATGGTAAACAATTGCTGTTGACCGGAAGCCCCGAAGCATTCGGAGGCATAGGCAAGAATTGCGGCAACCACCCCATCGCCAATGACTTCGATTCACAGGCCTATATCATGGACTTGGCCACACGTCATATTGAACCAATCACAAAGGACTTTGCCCCGACTGTCTATCCTCTTCAATGGAACAAAGGCGACGGCTGCATCTACTTCAATACCAACGATGAAGATTGCAGAAACATCTACCGTTACTCTCCCCAAACAAAAAAGTTTGAGAAGTTAAATCTGGAAACAGATGTCACCAGCGCCTTTGCACTTTCAGAAAACAACCCTTCAATCGCTGCCTATATCGGACAGAGCAATCACAATGCAGGAGTCGCTTATCTTTACGATATGAAAAAGAAGACTTCACGTCTGCTTGCCGACCCCATGAAACCGATATTGGACGAGATTGAATTGGGCAAAACAGAACCTTGGAACTTCACTGCCTCAGACGGAACTACCATTCAGGGTATGATGTGTCTGCCTCCTAATTTCGACCCCAATAAGAAATATCCGCTTATCGTATATTATTATGGTGGAACGACTCCCACCGAACGTGGCATCAGCAATCCCTATTGTGCACAACTGTTTGCTTCACGAGACTATGTAGTATATGTCATCAATCCGAGCGGAACTATCGGTTATGGACAAGAGTTCTCGGCACGCCACGTCAACGCATGGGGTAAACGCACAGCCGACGATATCATCGAAGGCACCAAGCAATTCTGCAAAGAACATCCATTTGTCAATGATAAAAAAATAGGCTGTCTGGGTGCATCCTACGGAGGATTCATGACCCAATACCTGCAAACACAAACCGACATCTTCGCAGCCGCGGTTTCGCATGCCGGCATCAGCAATGTGACAAGCTATTGGGGAGAAGGCTATTGGGGGTATTCATATAATGCAATAGCAGCTGCCGACAGTTATCCTTGGAAAAACCCGGAACTGTTTACCAAGCAAGGTTCACTATTCAATGCCGACAAAATCAATACTCCCTTGTTATTGTTGCACGGAACGGCAGATACCAATGTACCTATCGGAGAAAGCATCCAACTGTTCAATGCACTGAAGATTTTGGGCAAGACTGTCGAATTTGTAACCGTAGATGGTGAGAACCACTTCATTGCCGATTATCCGAAACGAATATTATGGCATAACTCCATCATGGCATGGTTTGCACGTTGGCTGCAAGACAGCCCTGAATGGTGGAACGATTTATATCCCGAACGCCATCTATAAAAAACATCACCGTAGCAGCCCATGATAAAGCTGCTACGGTGACAAACAAAATATAGAATTCCTCTTATTATCCTCTTACTGTTTTCAATAATTCATCGGAAGTCAGCAATGACTGTTCTCCTGTAGTCATATTCTTCAGGGTTAGTTTACCTTCAGCCATCTCATTTTCACCAACAATAGCAACAAAAGGGATCTGTTTGTCATTTGCATACCCCATCTGCTTCTTCATCTTGGCTGAATCAGGATAAATCTCGGCACGTACACCTGCATCACGCATTTTGGCCAAAACAGGCAAACAGTAGGCAGTTTCCTTCTCTCCGAAGTTCACAAACAACAGCTCCGTACCATTCACAGCCTCTTTCGGATACAAATCCAATTGATTCAGTACATCAAAAATACGGTCTGCTCCGAATGAAATACCGACTCCTGACATTCCATCCATTCCAAACACGCCTGTCAAGTTGTCATAACGTCCTCCACCGCTGATGCTGCCAATCTGTACATCCAGTGCCTTCACCTCGAAGATAGCACCGGTATAGTAATTTAATCCGCGAGCCAACGTCAAGTCCAGTTCTACTTCACTCTTCACTCCAAGAGAAGCAACAGTCTTCAGGATAAACTCACTTTCTTCCACCCCTTTCATACCGGTCTCGCTGGTAGCCAGAACCGTTTTCAGTGTTTCCAGTTTTTCCTCATTTGAACCGCTCAATAAGATAATAGGCTGAAGTTTATCAATCGCCTCCTGTGGGATACCTTTCGAAGCCAACTCTGCATTCACATTATCCAAACCTATCTTATCCAGCTTATCGATAGCAACGGTAATATCTACTATCTTATCAGCCTCACCGATTATTTCGGCAATACCCGTTAATATCTTACGATTATTAATCTTAACGGAAATACGCACGCCAAACTTGTTGAACACACGATCAATCATTTGTACAAGTTCTACTTCGTTCAGCAGCGAATTGCTACCCACCACATCGGCATCACACTGATAGAACTCACGATAACGTCCCTTTTGAGGACGGTCTGCACGCCATACCGGTTGAATTTGATAACGTTTGAAAGGAAAACTTATCTCATCACGATGCATCACCACATAGCGGGCAAACGGTACAGTGAGATCATAGCGCAGTCCTTTCTCACAAAATTTACCGGCCAATTTCACAGCATTGCGGCTCAACAACTCCTCATCGGTAATTCCCGAAAAGTAATCGCCTGAGTTCTGTATCTTAAACAATAGTTTATCCCCTTCATCTCCATATTTTCCCATCAAAGTAGACAGATTCTCCATAGAAGGAGTTTCAATCTGCTGATAGCCGAAAAGATGGAACACTTCACGGATCGTATTAAATATATAATTACGTTTCGCCATTTCTACGGGCGAAAAATCTCTGGTTCCTTTTGGAATACCCGGTTTTGCTGCCATAATGATTCTCTGATTTGATTTTGAAGCACAAAATTACACAAAATCTCTGGAATAACCTCGAAAAACGGGAAAAATGACGCTAAATGACTTAATGTCAGAGTAGTTACGGTGTCAAATGATGACAAGCCGAAAAATCGGAAAACGCAAAGAAAAGCGGATTTAAGAAGAAGAATGGTTTGCAAATCATTACCCGTGAAAGAGTAAGATTTAACATATGAGAGATGCTATTGCACCGTTTGTCACCGATTTGCGTATCAAGGTCTAACTCGTTGATATTTAACTTTGCAAACAAAAAACGAGTATGGCAAGAAGTACATTCAAAGTGCTGTTCTACGTGAACGGCAGCAAGGAGAAAGACGGTATTGTCCCCATCATGGGACGAGTGACAATCAACGGTACTGTGGCGCAGTTCAGTTGCAAGCAGACCATCCCGAAAACCCTTTGGGATGTGAAAGGCAACCGAGCCAAAGGCAAGAGTGCCGAAGCACGGAACATCAATCTGGCATTGGATAACATCAAGGCGCAAATCATCAAGCACTATCAGCGCATATCCGACCGAGAGGCATACGTAACGGCTGAAATGGTGCGCAATGCCTACCAAGGGGTAGGAAGCGAGTATGAGACACTGATAAAGGCTTTTGACAAGGATTGCGCCAACTTCCTGAAACGTGTCGGCAAAGACCGCAGCATCGGCACATACAAGGTAATGGTGAGGGCAAGGAACTATGTCGCAGCCTTTATCAAGTCATTCTACAGACGGACGGATATGTCCATGCTGGAACTTACGCCCGACTTCATCAAGGAGTTTGCGGCTTATCTTACGGCTGAACGGGGACTGAAAAACGCCACCATCTGGCTGAACTGCATGTGGCTGAAAGGCGTGGTCATGCGTGCGCACTATAACGGACTGATACCGAGAAATCCGTTTGCGCAGTTCCATATCAGCCCGAATGTTAAGGAACGGGAGTATCTGACAGAGGACGAAATCAAAAGAATCATGGCGCACGAGTTTGACAACCCCACCCTCGCATTGGTGCGGGATCTGTTCATTTTCGCCTGCTTCACCGCCTTGTCTTTCGTGGATATGAAAGAACTCACAACGGACGAAATAGTGGAGGTGAACGGTGAGAAATGGATATTGTCGAAACGGCATAAGACAAATGTCCCGTTCCAAGTGAAGCTGCTGGATATTCCCTTGCAGATAATCGAACGGTACAAGTATCTGTCGGAAGACAGGCTGGTTTTCGGAAAAATCAACTATTGGACGATGTGCAAACAGCTGAAAAAGGTAATGACGGAATGCGGAATAGAGAAGCAAATCTCCTACCATTGCGCACGTCATACGTTTGGAACACTGGCTCTTAGCAAGGGAATGCCCATTGAAAGCGTGAGCCGTGTGCTGGGACACACGAACATTGTCACGACTCAAATCTATGCGAAGATAACCACACAGAAACTTGACAATGACCTGACGATGTTCGGCAACAAGCTGAACGCATCGTTCGGAAGTGTAACCCCATAATCAAGCATAGCCATGAAACGAAGCATCATCACAACAGATGGTAACGGCAACATCATCATGCCGACCGACATAGGCGCAACCGCCATGAGCGAATGGGAACTTTGCGCCCTGTTCGGAGTAACCGCCCCGACATTCCGTGCAGGGCTGAAGGCTCTTTGCAAGAGCGGAGTTTTAAGGGAATACGAGATAAGGCGAAGCATACGGGTATCCGATAATTGCAGTATGGAGGTTTACAACCTTGAAGCGATAGTTGCCCTTGCTTTCTATATCAGCACATTCGGAGCGGAACGGGTACGCAATGCCGTTCTTGAAAGACTGTACCTGCGAAAAGAGAAAGTATGCTATCTCCTTTCGCTTGTCAATTCTTCAAATGATATGTAGTAGATTGTAGATTAGATAAATAGTAGGAACGCAATGAACACCTGCTATTTATCTTTTATCGTTTTTGCTCCTCTATAAATACATCTATTTCTCCTAAATAACCAATTTCTTTAGGAAGTACGAACATATTGTTCGGATTTACATATTTTCGAAAATGGTCTTCAATATCGGAAATTTCCAAATCTTCAATGCTTGTATTAGTATTAAATCCCACAGGTTGAATATGACACAATTTCCAATTAGGCAAAGCATAACTACCTAATGGTTTGGTGTACTTGGCATTTGCCTTAATTTCCTTTGTTGCCATAAACACCATTGGTAACTCTTTTTGGCTCAACAGCTCTTTGATTTGCGATAAGGTGAACACTATCCCTTTTAGAACATTATTATACACCCAAATAGCTACGGTATTATCTGAAACGATAATCTCTCTTCCACAGGGATGCACAAAGGATTGACCTCGTTTATTTGTTTCTTTGCGAATAATCAATGGCATATCTTTGTCTGCAATCCATTTCTCTATCAGATTATTCCAATTTTCAAGTACTTCAACATCTATCTGAGGGTTATTAGGAGAATTACGCCACAATGTACCTATCTCCTTAATTTTCATTCGGATTTCTTTCCCTACCAAATCTTTTGTGGGCATACATCTTTCTGACTGCCTATATGGTGTAGGTTGTCCCGATATTAAAAATTGCATAGCTCGTTTGGGAGGATATTTACAACTATACAATCTGCCCTCTTGATAGCTCTTGGTTTCAATAACATTTGAAAAGACACGATAGAAATCAGCTTTTGTAAACTTGAATGTTTCATCTGGAATATGCACAATAAATGAATCATTATCATTCAAAGGCTCAATCAAATCAGCCTTGAAACATAATCTACTACTTGTGTATTCTACCATATACTAACTATTCAAACTAATTATACCGCAAAGGTACTCGAAATAAACCAAATGAGAGAATTTCTTTCGTTTATAATTGTCTTGAGTTTATAGCACACATCAAATTCATCTTCCCATAGTACTTTATTCACTATTCTGCTATGATTTGCGTAGCAACTTATCCGTCAATTACTTATATTTTTGTAGCTGACATTTTTTGAACCTAAAAGTATTTGAAAATGGAAGCTAACAAAGTAACATTAAGCCATAAGCTACCATCGGATGGCGGCATGGCAAAGGAAGAATTTATCCGTGTCGGGACAACGCTCTACAAGATTGTGGAGCAACCGAGACTGAACGGAGGGTATGTGAAGAAACGCATCGCATGGAACAACGAGACCCTGCGACAGGATTACGGCAAGGATTACATCGGCAGCGTTCCCAAGTATGACGGCTTCTGCACAGTACCCGAACACATCGGCTACCGTTCCGTGGTCGGCAAGTTCCTTAACCTCTACGAACCGATAGACCACCGACCGCAGGAGGGCGATTTATCGCATATCCAATCTTTGGTACGGCACATCTTCGGGGAACAGTACGAGTTGGGGATGGACTATCTGCAACTGCTCTACCTGCAACCAATTCAGAAGTTGCCTATCCTGCTGTTGGTGTCGGAAGAACGCAACACGGGCAAAAGCACCTTCCTGAACTTTCTGAAAGCCCTTTTTCAGAACAATGTGACTTTCAACACCAACGAGGATTTCCGCAGCCAGTTCAATTCCGACTGGGCTGGCAAGTTGCTTATCGTGGTGGATGAGGTGCTGCTCAACCGCAGGGAGGATAGCGAGCGGTTGAAGAACCTCAGCACCACACTTTCCTATAAGGTGGAAGCCAAAGGCAAAGACCGTGACGAGATTGCGTTCTTCGCCAAATTCGTGCTGTGTTCCAACAACGAGTATCTACCCGTAATCATAGACGCAGGGGAAACACGCTATTGGGTGCGCAAGATAGACCGCTTGCAGTCCGATGATACCGACTTCCTGCAAAAGCTGAAAGCGGAGATACCCGCCTTTCTTCATTTCCTGCAACACAGACAGCTATCCACCGAAAAGGAAAGCCGGATGTGGTTCAACCCCACATTGCTGCATACAGAAGCCTTGCAGAAGATTATCCGTAGCAACCGCAACCGGCTGGAGATAGAGATGTCGGAACTGCTGCTTGACATTATGGTTGCAATGGATGTAGATAGCGTTTCATTCTGCCTTAACGACCTTGTCGTACTGCTGGTACACTCGCAGGTAAAGGCGGAAAAGCACCAAGTGCGTAAGGTGGTGCAGGAGTGCTGGAAACTAACACCTGCACCAAACGGGCTTACCTACACCACCTATCAGGGCAATTACAACAGAAGTTGTCACTATGAGCCGATAAAGAGGGTGGGACGCTTCTACACCGTCACAAGGGAGCAACTCGAATCCCTGTAATACTATCATTTTTCTGTTGAATTGTTGAATATGGGTATAAATACAATGACAATAAACGATATACATTCTCAACAAAATCTCAACAAGCCAAAAGAGAAGTTGAGAGACCACCGATACCCGTTTGTGGATTTCTCTTTTGGTGAGCGGTTTGTTGAGAAGATGTTGAGAGGTTACGAGGCTGTATATAAACATATTACATCAACAGTTCATCAAATCAACAAATTTTCATCAACTTCAAAACCGTATGTAATATGACAATCCAAGATGTAAAGCAAATCAAACTGGCAGACTATCTGCAAAGTCTGGGCTATACGCCTGTAAAGCAACAAGGCAGGAATCTGTGGTACAAATCACCGTTACGGGAAGAAACGGACGCATCGTTCAAGGTAAACACCGAGCTTGAAAAATGGTACGACTTCGGCATCGGCAAAGGCGGTAATATCATTGCATTGGCAGCGGAACTCTACCATTCGGAAGATGTAGCCTATCTGCTGAAACGCATAGAGGAGCGGACAGCATACATCCGCCCTGCATCGTTCTCTTTTGGCAGACAGCATTCCGACAATCAGCCTTATCAGGGATTAAGTGTTGGTGAGTTGTCCTCTCCTGCTCTTATAGCCTATCTGCAAGAAAGGGGAATAAACATCGGACTTGCCAAAAGAGAATGCAGGGAGCTTCGGTTTATGAATGCCGACAAACCCTATTTTGCCATCGGCTTTCCGAACATGGCAGGGGGATATGAAGTGCGCAACAGATACTTCAAGGGATGTGTCGCCCCGAAAGACATCACCCATATCCGACAGCAGGGCGGACAACGATGTATGTGTTACCTGTTCGAGGGGTTCATGGATTACCTTTCATTCCTTACCATCCGAGTAGAAAACAATCCGCAACACCCGCGATTGGACACACAGGACTATATCATATTGAACTCCGTTTCCAATCTTGCAAAAGCGGAAAGCATATTGGAGACCTACATCCAAGTCGGCTGTTTCCTTGACAACGACACGGCAGGACGGAACACCTGCAAGAAGCTGAAAGAGAAGTTTGGGGAACGGCTGCTTGACAAGTCAATGTACTATCGTGAGTATAAGGACTTGAACGACTACCTGTGCGGTAAGCCCTTGTCCCAATCGGCAGAGCCGATAAAGGAGAAGAAGCAAGTCCAATCCGCAAGGCGGATGATGCAGCCACCGAAAAAGAAAGGGGGATTTCATCTGTAATATGCACGTCCGCTCTCCCAAGGTATTTAGACAGAAATACCATAGCTCAATAGGGCGTTTTCTTCACGCATTACTCCGTAACGCTAAAAACACCCTATCGAGCCAAAGGGAAATCCCTTTGGAAACCCTGTGCAAACGAGAGCAGAAGCCAAACTCGTTTGGATTATGCCGAGTGCAGCAATGGTTCATTTGCATAATAAACCCTGTGAGCCGATGCCACAGGCAGAGAGAAGAAACATAACGATAACCGCAAAAATAGGAATAATATGGGATATTTTTCATTAGACATAAAGAAAGCAAAGGGTACATCGGACACCACGCAGTCCGACCATATAGAGAGAAAGATAATACCTAAAAACGCAGACCCGACAAGAACGCATCTGAACAGGGTGCTTGTCGAATACCCCGATGGCGTTCACGGCAGGGATGAAGCGATTGCCCACAGGCTGAACACGGCAGGCATCAGACGGAAAATCACGCACGACCAAGTCCGTGTCGTTCGGGTGGTCTTGTCGGGTACACACGAGGACATGATGAACATACAGGAAAAAGGAGAACTCGATGAATGGTGCAGCGACAGCATCCAATGGCTGCAAGCCACATTCGGCAAAGACAATGTGGTTGCCGCACATCTGCACATGGACGAGAAGACTCCGCACATACATGCAGCCGTTGTTCCCATCGTGACGGGTGAAAGGCGCAAAGCCAAGAAAGAGCAGACGGACGGTAAGCGCAAGTACCGCAAGAAAACAAATTCCGTCCGTTTGTGTGCCGATGACCTGTTCAACCGCCAGACCTTGGTCGCCTACCACGACAATTACGCAAGGGTGATGGCGAAATACGGATTGCAGCGTGGGGTACGGGGTTCGGAAGCACGGCACACCACCACCATGCAGTATTATAGGGACTTGAAAAAGAAGAATGAAGTCCTCGAAACCGAAACCAGACTGTTGCAGGAAAAGAAGACCGAAGCGCAGGAGGAATTGAGACAGGTAAAAGCAGAAATCCGTACTGACAAGCTCAAATGTGTAGCCACCGATACGGCAACCGCCCTTGCAAGCAGTGTGGGTTCTCTTTTCGGAAGTGGAAGAATGAAATCGTTGGAACGCAGGAACGAGGACTTGCAAGACCGCATCCTTGAACTTGAAGACGAAGCCCGACAACGGGAACGGCAACAAGCCGAACAGATACAGGAGATAAGAAACGCTTACGAGCAACAGCACCGCAAGCTGTCGGAGTTTACGGATTTTGTCAGACGCTACTTTCCGTATGTGGAGAAACTGATGCCTGTAATAAATTTCCTGCGTGAACGTTTGGGCTTTAATGATGGGATAATCAGAAGACTGTGCGAGTTCAAGGAGGTCGGAATAAAAGGTGAACTCTATTCTTCCGAATTTAACCGAAGTTTTGATACCCGACATTCCGTCTGCTCCATCAAACAGGATGAAAACGGTAAATTCGATTTCAAGATAGACGGGGTTTCTCACGTGAACTGGTTCAGAAAGAAGATGAATGAGTTCAGAGAAGCCATCGGAATACCGAAGCCAAGACAGAATAGAAGTATGAAACTGTAAATCAAAAAAATCCGTGATAGTAGAATGGTATATCACGGATTTTTCATACTTTTGTATTGGATTGAGGCAACTCTTTCCAAGACATACGAAAAAAAAGAAGCGTTATGCTTATCTTGTACTTGAAAACGTAGGAAATTTTCAATTAGATGCAAGGATAGCATAGTGGTTCTCACGCATATAGCGTGGGCTGCTATTGTTACATCTGCATCTATGGTTTCCTACGACCTTCAAGTAAAGAATGTGGCATACAGTTCCACGCTTCTTTAATAGGTTAAATTCCTTTGGGAACTGGAGATTAAAAAATGTAGTGTATGAGCGTAATAAAAAAATGGTTATTAGCTATTTGTGCCATTATATTAATGAATGGATGTGCACCACTTCGAATGCCTGTAATAGTAAGGAATGCTCCTATTGAAATGTATAAATACGCATACATTTCCCCAACAAAGGAATTGACATCAAGCACAGGAGGTACATATGGTGGGCAATACGGTATCTATGGTTCTTCAACCACCAAAAGTGTTAATCCAAGTGATGTAATAGCAGGAATACTAATAAAAGAAGGATATATCATATTACCCGAACTTAAACCCGAATTATCTAATGAAACTCTAATCGTCAATTATGGTGAGAGTGGCAGGCGTAATAGAGGTTTAGGTTACACAATAGAAGTAACTATACAGTTTAGCTCTGCAAAAACCAATGAAATGATATGTTCTTGTACAGCAGAAGGACAAGGCGAAACAGAAGCTGATGATATCCGTCAAGCCATTAGAAGAGCCTTAACAAGTTTATTCCCTGAGAAATAACCCAATAATACGACAGATTATGAAAAAGTTTTTAGTATTATCCGCTTTAGTTATAACTTCTTGTACACTCTCTAACGAGGAAAAAGCTGAGAAATTGGTTAAAGAGACGCTTAAAGACTATCTCTATCACCCTGATTCTTATGAGCCAATATCAACAAGAGTTGATAGTATGTTTATTGATGTAACTACTATCGAGCCTATTATGAAAATTAGCGATGAAATCAAGAATTTGATATCTAAAATAAATCGCTGTGAGAGAAAAATTGAATCAGCAGAATCTTCTATGGATATTTTTGCCCCCAATGGTTATTCTTCTCAATACTCTCGTGGAGAGTATTCACGAGCAAAAAAAGAAAAGGAAGAAGCCAAATCTGATTTGAACAAATACACCAAGAAACTTTCAGAACAACTTGCTTTTCTAAAAGAAAATGTCGCTAAATATCACAAAGGAGAATTTACAGGTTGGGCAGTAAGCCATAGATTTAGGAGTCTTAATGGAGCAGGCTCAATGACCATTCCGGGAGAAATGATTTTCTTTTGCGATGAAGAATTTACAACTTGTGGGGGTTATGAAACAGATAAGTTTGAGGACTTCGTAAAAATTTTAAACGCAGTAGATGAAGCAACTTCGGATGAAGATGTAATAGATTATTTTAAAGAAAATAATTTTTTGCTATAAATTCCGTATTTCCGTAGTACGCTAATTTTTATGCAAATCAAATATTATCAACTGCTATTTTTTTAATATGCAATGGGCGTTTATTTTGGTTATTTGTATAATTGCTATTTCGGTTATTGTAATAGCGATGGTACGAACACGCCTAAAAAACAAATCCAAAGAGCTTGCAGAAAAGCTAAACCATATATCTGCATATAGCGAGAAATCAAATTATGAGCAAGCAAGAGAGAGATTATCGGCTCTTAATGAGGGGGCGTTTATAGATATTCCCTCAGACTTAAATAATGGCTTTTATGGCAGGGTAATCTCCGCAACGCAAGAAAAAGATTTCATCAATCATTATAAGGTGCATTTCCAAGAGGCATATTCACTTCTGAAGAAACTTGAAGCATTTAACATCACTCCATCAGAAACCATATCCAAATTCATTAACGACTTTGGAAGAATCAACAAACTTGTAAAACAACACAATGATGGTGTTATAACCTTTCTACTTGACACGCACAGGGACTTTTTTGACCATTGCCTAAAATACCCATTAGACAAGCAACAAAGACGCTCAATTGTTTCAGAAGAGGATAATTGTTTAGTAGTCAGCAGTGCAGGTAGTGGTAAAACCTCTTCAATTGTCGGTAAGGTTAAATATCTCACCGAAATCAAGGGTATAGCACCTGAAAGAATTTTACTTATCAGTTATACCAACAAAGCAGCAGCCGAACTAACCGAAAGAATGGCGACCAATGGATTGAAAGGCTACACATTCCATAAGTTAGCCATTGATATTATAGGCAAAACGACAGGTACAAAACCATCTATTTGCGACAATACAGATTCATTGTTTGTAGATATATATCACAAATTGTTAGATAAATCGTCTTTCAAGAAAAGTATAGTGGAATACTTTATTGATTACCAAACGAATGAAGCTGATTGGGAACAACGCAAGAATGAAAGACGGGAGCAATTATCAGGACTAAAGAATGTGCAGCTAAAGGCGATGTTTCCCGATATGGACGGCAGAGCCATATATGTGAGAAGTGAACAAGAACAAAAAATATGTTTTGCTTTGTCCTCGCTGGGAGTGAAATTCAGATATGAAGAACCATACGAACATCAATTAGCAGATGAGATGCACTCACAATATCGTCCCGACTTCTCAATATATTTTAAGCAAGGAGGAGTAACCAAACGCATCTATCTTGAACATTTCGGAGTTGATGAACACGGGCTTGTTCCTGCTTGGTTCGCAAAAGATAAGGGTATAACCTACGAAGAAGCCAATCAGAAATACAATGATGGTATAACTTGGAAGAAAACTGCTCACGAGAAATTTGGCACACAACTTTTAGTAACATCAAGTGCAGATTTTCATTATTCTGATATTAGGGATAAACTCCGTAAACTATTAGCTGAAGCAGGTGTACCAATTCAAGAAAAGACCGATGAGGAGTTATACGATTTAGTACTACCCAAAGGCAGCAAGCAGGAAAAGGCGTTTATACGACTTGTTGTTACTTTCGTTACATTGGTAAAATCAAGTTGTAAATCAGTTAAAGAGGTTTTGAAACAAGCCAAAAATGCAGATGATGAACGAAGTGTGTTTATCATCAAGAATATATTTCAACCTGTATATGAACGCTACATAAATGCGTTAAGCGATAGTAACCAAATTGATTTTACCGATGCTATTCTTCAAGCCACTGAGATATGTCGTACTTCACACCCTGTTGAATATGATTATATCATAGTGGATGAGTTTCAAGATATTTCTGTTGACCGTTACAACTTCTTGAAAGTATTGCGAGAGGGTAATCCTCCTGCAAAGTTGTATTGTGTGGGTGATGATTGGCAGTCTATTTATCGTTTTTCGGGAAGTGATATGGCTCTATTCAATCAATTCCCCGAATATTTTGGAACAACGGAGATAAACAAGATTGAAACGACATACAGATTTGGAGAGCCTTTGGTTTCTTTATCGTCGAACTTTATACAACGCAATAAAGCCCAAATACAAAAGAATATCCATTCGTTCAGCTCAGAAATGAGAACCGAGTTGGAATTCTATGCTTATGATAGACGAGATTACTGCAATACGATAGGGCAACTTGTAGCTTCTATTCCATCGGATAAATCAATATTCCTATTGGGGCGTTACTCTTTTGATGATTACTACCTCTCTTTTATGTACCAATCAATTAAAGAGGGTAATAGATTCTACTATGTGATAGGAGGACGAAAAATAGAGTTTTTAACCGTACATAAGTCAAAAGGTCTTGAAGCGGATTATGTAATACTCTTACAATGCAATAAAGATACATACGGTTTCCCATCACAGGTGAGTGACGACCCTGTGCTTAACTATGTGCTCACTAAGAGCGACCAATTCCCATACGGAGAAGAAAGAAGATTATTCTATGTTGCAATAACAAGGGCTAAGGTAAAAACGCTTGTATTATACGATAAGCGTTTCCCGTCTGTATTTGTGGATGAATTCTTGCACCCCGAAAAGGTGTCAGAAGAAAGCTATGTAAAGCACCCTAACGCCAATAAAAGATGGACAAGAAGTGCAGACCAATTTTTATTGAAACTGCACAATGAAGGTAAGAGTGTCAAATATATTGCAAACAAAATGGGTAGAAGTCAAACTTCGATTGTAATGCGATTAAACAAACTAAACAAATAGTCGAACTTTTTCTTTGATGTACCTTGTGTGCATCGGACTATTCTATTATTTTTGTACACAGAAACGAGTTACTTGAAAGCAATTCAAGGCAGAACGCAGCATACGGCACAGTTGCCAAGTCATTACCTCAAAATCGGGTAATTCTTCCAAAGTCCTTTGTATAAGGCACAAACGAAAGTTTTCCAGAATTACGAAAAAATCTCTGTAATAAACGAATAAAAAGGGAGAAAACTCTGATTATGGTTAGCCTCTATTGATCTTAATGCCATTCTTCCGAAAACGAGCCTGTTTAATCCTCTAATATCTAATAAAGAAACAAAGTGTATTCCAAAGAATTGTAGCTTTTACTAAAAACTCAAGGATATGGGAGGACAGATATAAGAATCTAAAGAAAATGGGGCTGTCAAAACGTGGATAATGCTATCATTTAGTTCGTAGGGGCGAGGTTCGCTCGCCCGAAAACAGTTTGTTTTGTGTCTTCGGGCAGGCGAACCCTGCCCCTACAGCTGACGATGGGATAGACCGATTTAGTTTTGACATACTCCCATTATTCAATACAATCGGATAAATATTTACTCCCGACGTCCCATATAAATCATAATATAATAAACCAATGTAGCCAATGAGCTGAGTGCAGCGACTACATATGTATAAGCAGCCGAACGTAATGCGTCTTCCGCTGCCTGATGATTATAGGAATTAGTAATACCCGCTTTACTCAACCATACCAGTGCACGATGGCTCGCATTTATTTCTACCGGTAATGTAATAAAACTGAAGAGGGTAGTCATGGCAAACAAACAGATACCGGCCAACAATAACTGCGGAAAAGTATTTACCATCAGAATTCCTCCCAACAACACCCAAGTCATGATAGAAGATGAGAACTGAACCACCGGAACAAGTGCAGAACGCATTTTCAACGGAGCGTATGCACGCGCATGCTGCACAGCATGTCCACACTCGTGGGCAGCTACGGCAGCAGCAGCCACACTATTGCTTCCATATACACCTTCACTTAAATTCACTGTTTTGTTAGCCGGATTATAATGGTCGGTCAACATTCCCGGGGTACTTGTCACTCTGACATCATAAATACCGTTGTCATGCAACATCTTCTCTGCTACTTCTTTTCCGGTCATGCCGTTTGATAGTGGCATTTTAGAGTATTTCTTAAACTTACTCTGTAAACTAGCTTGTACGATATAACTAATAATCGCAATTCCAATAAATAATATCCAATACATTGACATAGTTTTGTTCTTTATAATTTCGTTGTTAAATATACAGGTTATTATACACAAATAGTTTGCCACCCTTCCCGTTTTAGAAAGAATTAAGAATATTAGCGGGTTATTGACAGTCAATTGGCAGACGTTCCGCCAAATTCAATTAAAAAATATATAAAGGAGACAAAAAGAATTGCCATGTGATTATTGATTTATATTTTTGAAACAAAAATAAGAGATATGGAACAAGAAATTGGAAATATATCCATTGCCCTCATCCGCAAATTGAACCCTGCAATGAAGGGCATAGGAAATGATTTTATAATGGACAGTACAGAATATTATATTCCGGATGTCAATTCTATATTCAAATATCCTCTTCGTCTCGACGGTATTATCATCGCAGTGCGAAAACAAGGAAGTGCAACTATAAACATCAACCTGCGTGAATACAACACGACTAAAAACGATTTAATTCTTTGCGCTCCCGGCGACATCCTTCAATCAATTCCCAAACCGGGCATGCATCAAACCCAAATGTTCCTCATCTCATCCGATTTTCTAAAAGAGATGTATATCAACCTGAATAGTTTCATGCCTTTCTTTATTTCATTAAAAGAACAACCTATTTTCAGCCTGACGGATGAGGAGGTAAAAGAGTTGGAGGCTTTCTATACATTAATAGAAGAGACTATTGACCGGAATGATAATTTCCGTACAGAGATTGTACGGCGGCTGATGGGTGCCTATCTTTATAAATTAGGTTCCATTCTGCATCGCAGACAACCGGAATTCTTGTCTGTCAACCCTAAATCCATGAAACGAGAAGAAATACTATTCAACCAATTCATTAATTTGCTAACCGAACATCATCGCAAAGAAAGACGGGTGGACTTCTATGCCGAACAGTTGTTTTTAAGTCCGAAGCACTTCTCTACCGTGGTGAAAAAAGTAAGTGGGAAAACAGCCGGTGAGTGGATTGACGAATATGTAATTCTGGAGGCAAAAGCATTACTTAAATATTCGGTCATGTCTATTCAGGAAGTAGCCTATTACATGAATTTCCCAAATCCTTCCTTTTTCGGAAAATATTTTAAGCACCACACCGGAATGTCACCAAGTGAATATAAAGTGCAATAGCAGAAGGAGGAAAAGATAAAATTATCAAGAAGAAAAGATAAAAGGCAGATACATTCAACTAATATGCCGATAAAATTGTTTAAGTTTGCAGAAACGTTTGTACAAAACACACGATGAAAAAGAAATATATCCGCTGGACAATATGGACGGTAGCTTCTCCTTTCATATTGTTCATTCTCTTATGTATACTGATTTATTTGCCCCCCATACAAAACTTTTTGGTGGACAAAGCGGCTTCGTATGCCTCTGAATCAACCGGAATGAATATAAAAGTGGGAAGAATATCCTTATCCTTTCCGCTCAATTTAGTAGTAAATGACGTGGAAGCATCTTCCCAACACAACGATACATTGCTCAGCGTAAAACGCCTTCAGGTAAATGTACAGTTGTTGCCATTGTTAAAAAAACAAGTGGAAGTAGACGGTATCTCTTTAAAAGGAGCCACTGTCAATTCCAATGACCTTATCAACGGAATGCAGCTACAAGGAACCCTCGGTGAATTGTTCATATCCAGCCACGGTGTGGCACTCGACCCCGAAACAGCCATAGTGAACAAAGTACTGCTTAAAGACACCGACTTGTCTCTTTGCCTGAATGATACCACAGCTGCCGATACTGCTAAGACCGACACTACCTATTGGAAAATAATCCTGCAGAACATTGATTTGCAAAATGTATCTTTCGCTTTACAGATGCCGCTTGACAGTCTCGCGCTCAGCACATCGCTGGCAAAAGCATCTTTACGCAACGGATTGATAGACCTGCATAAATCCGCCTATTCCCTTCAAAGTTTTAAAATAGAGAACGGACAAGTAAACTATGACTCGGGAGCACCGTCTCCTCTTCCATCAGACAGCATTGCTCTGAGAGGATTGGATCCTTCCCATATCGCACTGACCGGCATCGGCGTGCAACTCGATTCTCTTCATTATGAAGGTCGTGACATGAAAGCCATCATTAACCGCTTTGTCTTAAAGGAACGCTCGGGATTGGAGATTCAATCCACCCAAGGACGACTGCTCTCCAACAAGCAATCGCTCCGCATCCCTTCTTTGCGTCTCGCCACTTCCGATTCGGACTTCGAATTAAATGCATCCATCGACTGGGATGCACTCGAAATGAAAAGTGAAGGACGGTTGTCTGCCCGATTAATGGCTGATATAGGCAAACAAGACATTGTACGCTTGATAGGCAACATGAATGAACATTTCGTACAGAAATATCCGGCCGAGCCCTTACGCATCCGTACAGGAGTGGATGGTGATCTCAACCAACTCAAATTGACTGCCCTGAGTGCCGAACTGCCCGGTGCATTGGAGCTTTTTGCCAAAGGTGAATTAACCCATCTGACCGATACTCTGAAACGCGGAGGAGACATAACACTTGAAACGGAAGTGGAGAATATGGATTTCCTGAGCGTTCTTGCCGAAGGAGTTGCCATCCCTGACGGTACGCGTCTGGAAGGTAAATTCACCATGTCGGGTTCCAAAATGGGTACAGATCTTTTATTAAAAGAACCGGACGCTCGTATATTGGCAGTGATTGACACCATCCCCATTACCGTCTATAATGACAGTATCTCTATTGCAGATGATTTCAAAATGGAACATGCCGCCCGGATCTATGCCAAGTACGACCTTTCACGCGAAGCTTATGAAGCCGATGTTGCCATCAACAATCTGAACCTGCACCGATTCTTGCCGCAAGACTCACTCTTTGCAGTATCTGCACGTTTGGGGGTCAAAGGAGAAGGACTGGACTTCATGTCCCCCCGAACCACCTTCAATGCCTCGGGCAGCATTGACCGTTTCCATTACGGCAATTATATCCTGTCGGGCATCCAACTCTCGGCCGGACTCGAAAAACATATCATCAATACAGCTTTATTAATCAATAATAAAGTAATGGATATACGGGCGCATCTCGATGGAAGCCTGAAACCGCATAATGCAGCAGCCACACTGAAACTGGATATCGACCGCATGGACTGGCAGGCGTTGCACTTGATAAATGAACGTATGCAGACCTCGCAAAACATCACAGTCCACCTCACAACAGACATGGCAAACAAATATTCTGTGGATGCATCCATGGCCAATATCACCATCACCACACCTAAACGTACTTCGCATCCCAAGGACCTTTTATTGGGATTTACCACAGCCGGTGATTCTACCCGGATGTATTTGCGTGCCGGTGATTTCGACTTTTCTTTAGAAGGAGACGGACACATCACACACTTATCCCGTCAGGCAGAAACACTGATGAAAAAACTTTCCGAACAATGGGAGCATAAACATATTGACCAGGAAGAAATGAAACAATATTTACCCGGTCTGTGTTTCCGCGTCACTTCGGGACAAGACAATCCGGTTTGCAATTACCTGTCCATGATGGGCATCTCTTACCGGAAACTTTTTATGGATATTGATTCCTCTCCGACAGAAGGTCTGAACGGAGAAGCATTCCTTTATAGCCTGAGTACAGACAGTATTGTATTGGATACACTCTATCTTGATATTCAACAAGACATGGAAGGCATCAAATTCCTAAGCGGAGTTGTCAACGGACCGAAGCCTGACCAGGAAGCTTACGATGTCAGTCTGGAAGGAAATATAGGTACCAATCAGGCACAATTAATCATCCAATATCTGAATGCCCGTAAGGAACAAGGCATTTATATGGGAGTTCAGGCCGATTTACGTCGACGGGGTATCCGCATGCGTCTCTTCCCCGAACATCCAACATTAGTTTATCGTCCTTTTACAGTAAACAAAGACAATTACATTTTCCTGACAGACCGCGGACGCATCCATGCCAATCTCCATCTGCACGATGATGAAGGTACGGGTCTCAGCTTCTATACCAATCGGGAAGACAGCATTGCCAGTCAGGACATGACAGTTGAGCTCTCCCGAATCAACCTGAAAGAATTCCGTCGTATTCTGCCGTATATGCCTGATATGGAAGGATGGATTGGAGCAGAAGCGCACTATATCGAATCCGGTCCTTACATGATGGTAAGCAGTGACTTGAAAGTCGATGAATTCAAATATGAAGGCACCCCTCTCGGCAATTGGGAGTTTAGCGGTGTATACCTGCCCGGTGATGAAAAAGACCACCACGTAGACGGATATATTCGTCACAACAACAAAGAGATAGCTCACCTCGGCGGTATCTATCTGCCCACAACCGACGGCAAAGGCAACCTGAGTGCAGATGTTGCATTCGAACACTTCCCATTGAATGTCATCAATCCATTCATACCCGATAACATGATAGAATTGGGCGGTGACATTGATGGAACACTTGCCATGAAAGGCGATCCTTCCAAGCCTCTGCTCAATGGCGAATTGTCACTCGATTCCGTATCAATATTCATGCCCGAACTATCTGCGCTCTTCCGCTTCGATAACGAACCGGTGCAGATGGTCAACAGTAAAATGACGTTTAAGGACTTTGATATCTTCACCAAAGGAAAAACTCCTTTCACCATCAACGGTAACGTAGATTTTTCCAATCTGGAGCGTATGACTACCGATTTAAAAATGAAAGCCCGAAACTACGAATTACTGAATGCCCCCCGCACCAAACGGGCTATGGTATATGGCAAAATGTATGTAGACTTCGACGCTACTCTCCGTGGTCCCATAGACGCCCTCATGATGCGAGGCAACATGAATATATTGGGAAAGACAGATTTCACGTATGTGATGAAAGATTCTCCTCTGACCGTGAACGACCGCTTGGGAGACATGGTAACTTTCGTCAACTTTAATGACACTACGGAAGTAGCGAACGAAACCATCCAGCCGGTGTCCATCAATGGCATGGATATCGCCATGACGATGCATATTGACCAAGCCGTCCAAGCACACGTCGATATCACACCGGACGGCTCCAATTATATGTTGCTCGAAGGAGGCGGAGACCTTTCTTTCCAATACACCCCGCAAGGTGAAATGCTGTTGAACGGACG
The DNA here is from genome assembly GCF_000382445.1 of Phocaeicola massiliensis B84634 = Timone 84634 = DSM 17679 = JCM 13223. Taxonomy (GTDB): domain Bacteria; phylum Bacteroidota; class Bacteroidia; order Bacteroidales; family Bacteroidaceae; genus Phocaeicola; species Phocaeicola massiliensis. The sequence goes on from NZ_KB905472.1 coordinate 2,728,052, forward strand.
CTACTCGCTCATCAGCGGTGAAATGAAATATGAAATTCCGGTCATTCCACTCAAGACATTCAACATCCAAAACGGCAGCTATGTAGAATGGACAGGCAATGTGATGAATCCCCAGCTCAATATTACTGCCACAGAGCGAGTTCGCGCTACTGTCGGCGAGGACGGACAAAGTCCTCGTATGGTCAGCTTCGATGTAGGCATCGCCCTGAGCCAACGATTGGAAAATCTGGGACTGGCCTTCACCCTTTCAGCTCCCGAAGATGCATCAGTACAAGACCAACTGACTGCCATGACCCCTGAAGAACGGGGCAAACTGGCTGTTACCATGCTCGTCACCGGCATGTATATGGCAGAAGGCAACTCTACCGGAGGATTCAATATGAACAATGCTCTCAACTCCTTCCTGCAAAGTGAAATCTCGAATATTGCAGGCAAGGCCCTTGATATCAGTTTGGGAATGGAAACCGTTGACAATGCCGAAGACGGCGGAAAGCGGACGGATTACAACTTCCAGTTTGCCAAACGTTTCTGGAACAACCGTTTCCGTATCGTCATCGGTGGAAAAGTGTCTACCGGTAATACAGCCCAGCAAGATGAAACATTTATTGATAATGTTTCCATCGAATATCGTCTGGACAATAGCGGCACCCGATATGTCAAAGTATTCCATGACAAAAACTACGAAAGCGTGCTCGAAGGTGAAATCATCGAAACAGGAGTCGGTATCGTTCTGCGAAAGAAAATGAGTCACCTGGGTGAGTTATTTATATTCAGGAAAAAGAAAGATTAACAAAAATGACAAGGATAAAAAAGAGAAGAATTCACACTGACCTGCTGTTACTGACAGCTTTTCTATGCCTACTGGCCGGTTGTTCCACCACGAAGAATCTGCCCGAAGGCGAAACCCTTTACGTAGGTGTAAAGAACATAAATGTCATCAATGAAGACAAAACTCCCGCCGGAGTACAAACTCTGGAAGAAGTAGAGGCAGCTCTGTCCTACCCTCCCAATAATGCCATTTTGGGAAGTAACTCCCTGCGTTTTCCCATTCCATTCGGTTTATGGATATATAATGACTTTGTGAAATACCAGGAAAAGAAAGGAGTGGGACACTGGATATTTAACAAATTGGGCTCTACTCCGGTTTATGTTTCCACTGTTAACCCCGAAACCCGAGTAAAAGTAGCAACCAACCTGCTGCGCGATTATGGTTTCTTCAATGGTTCAGTATCCTATTCGGTCGACACCCTGAAGAATCCCCGAAAAGCAAAGCTCAATTACGAAATCAATATGGCCAATCCTTATTATCTGGACTCTATTGCCTACCTCAAATATCCGGCACGAGCCGACAGCTTGATCCGTGCCACCTACAACCAACGCATATTACGCAAAGGAGATAATTTCAGCGTGTTGAAATTAGAAGAAGAACGCCAGCGGCTAAGTACTCTTTTCAGGAATAACGGATACTACTATTTCCGCCCCGAATTTACCACCTTCCGTGCAGACACACTGCGCAATCCCGGTTTTGTAAGTTTGCAGGTAGTACCGCAAAAAGGAGTGCCGGCAGAAGCACGCCGTCCTTATTATATAGGAAAAACCTCTGTTTACCTTACAGGATATAAGGGAGAACAGCCGACAGACTCATTGACCTTTGCAGATATGACCATTCATTATCACGGAAAGAAGCCCGGTATCCGCGAATTGGTCTTGCGTAAACGTTTTCTGTATAAAGAAGGACAACTGTATTCCCAAATACGTCAGACCTATACCCAAGAAGCATTGGCGCGCCTGGGAATCTTCAAATATACAGAGTTCCGTTACACCCCCAAAAACACCCGTCCCGACTGTGACACCCTGAACGTCAAGGTAAATGCCATGTTCGACCTTCCCTACGACGGAGAGCTGGAATTCAATGTCACAACCAAGAGCACCGACCAGACAGGACCGGGAGCCATTTTCAGTTTGTCACGACGCAACTTTATGCGTACAGCCGCCAAGCTTTCTTTCCAATTGAAAGGATCTTATGAATGGCAAACCGCATCCAACAGTGTGGCAGGAGACAAATCGAAAATGAATTCATACGAACTGGGAGCATCCTTCTCCTTGGATTATCCTCGTCTGTTACTGCCGTGGATGAAGAACAAATCAAACCGCTTCCTGTTTCCTTCACATACATCTTTCAAGCTCTATGTAGACCAACTGAACCGTGCCCGTTTCTTCAAGATGCTGTCATTCGGTGGAACCGTCAGCTATGATTTCCAGCCATCGCGCACCTGGAAACACACCGTGACCCCTTTCAGGCTTGCATTCAACACTCTGCAACATACCACCAGCGAATTTGACTCCATTATCAATGTAAACAAGTCATTGGCTCTCAGTTTGGGAAATCAATTTATCCCTGCCATGAGCTACACCTTTACATACGATAACGCTCCTCTGAAAAAACGACATAACCTATGGTGGGAAACCTCTTTCACCTCTGCCGGTAATGTAACTTCACTCGTTTATGCTGCCTTCGGTAAAAGGATGAAAGAAAAAGGAAAAGAATTATTGGGAAGCCCCTTCGCACAGTTCCTGAAAATGACCTCGGAAATACGCTGCCTGTTCAAAGTAGGAGAAAAACAACATATAGCTACCCGCCTGATGGGAGGAGTCCTCTATGCATATGGCAATCAGACTGTTGCCCCCTATAGCGAGCAGTTCTATATCGGAGGTGCCAACAGTATACGCGCATTTACGGTTCGCTCCATTGGTCCGGGTACCTTCCATCCCAATGCAGACAACCGTTATGGATATATCGATGAAACAGGCGACGTAAAACTGGAAGCCAACATAGAATACCGTTTTCCGATATTGGGCGACCTATATGGCGCCACTTTCCTTGACGCAGGCAATGTATGGCTGATGAAAAAAGACGAAGCGCGTCCCGGCGGAGAACTCACCATGCGAAACTTTGCAAAAAGCGTGGCACTCGGCACCGGTGTGGGATTACGTTATGACCTGACGTTTCTGGTTATCCGACTCGATTTGGGGATTGCCCTGCACGCACCATACGACACAGGAAAAAGCGGCTACTACAATATACCGAAGTTCAAAGACGGCCTTGGCCTTCACTTCGCTATCGGCTACCCCTTCTAAATAGAGGAAGGGACAAAAAAACGAGGACACCCCGATATCGCATCGTAATGTCCTCCACAATCATTGAGGGATATATATTTTAATACTTTTGTAGTCAAACCAATGGCACAAAGATAGAAATATTATTCGGAAAAAGATATTTTATCAATATTAAAATTCAAAAAAAGAATGTTTTTTTCTTTTTCCGCTCACAAATACATTTTCCTTCATATATTTTTGTAGCTTTGTAGTCAAAATATCAATTTTTAAATAAATAGACTATGAAACCTACATTATTCTTATTAGCAGCCGGAATGGGTAGCCGTTATGGTGGCCTCAAACAATTGGACGGACTGGGTCCTAACGGCGAAACTATTATGGATTATTCTATCTATGATGCCATTAACGCCGGATTTGGTAAACTTGTTTTTGTTATCCGCAAAGATTTCGAACAGGATTTCCGTGATAAAATCATTTCTAAATACGAAGGACACATTCCTTGCGAAATGGTCTTCCAAGCTTTGGACGCACTGCCCGAAGGTTTCACTTGTCCTGCCGACCGTACCAAACCATGGGGTACCAACCACGCAGTCATGATGGGCGCCGATGTTATCAAAGAACCGTTTGCAGTAATCAATTGTGACGATTTCTATGGCCGTGACTCATTCCAGGTAATGGGTAAATTCCTTGCAAATCTTCCCGAAGGAGCTAAAAACACCTATTCGATGGTAGGCTTCCGTGTAGGTAACACACTGAGCGAAAGCGGTACTGTTTCTCGTGGTATCTGCGAAACAAACGAAAAGAATCTGCTGACTTCCGTAGTAGAACGTACCAAAATTCAGCGCATCGACGGAGAAGTGAAATATATCGACGATAATGGAGAATGGACAGCAACAGCCGACACTACTCCGGTTAGTATGAATTTCTGGGGCTTTACTCCCGATTACTTTGCATACAGCCAGGAATTCTTCAAGACCTTCTTAAGCGATCCTAAGAACATGGAAAACTTGAAGAGCGAATTCTTTATTCCTTTGATGGTAGATAAATTGATTAATGACGGAACAGCTACCGTTGAAGTTCTGGATACTGCCAGCAAATGGTTCGGTGTAACTTATCCCGAAGACCGCCAGAGTGTAGTAGACAAAATCCAAGCATTGGTAGATGCCGGTGAATATCCTGCCAAACTGTTTTAATCATATATCATAAAAAGAAAAGAGGACACATTCAAACAATGTGTCCTCTTTTTCACTTTCTATACCCATACTAAAACCTTTTCAGCATCAGTGTATATACAAATTACAGTATTCACTAAAAGATGCAATTGCAAACAACTTATTTGATATTTTCAAGAATAAAAACAAAGGAATTAGAATTTGCTGTAGCAAACTGAATTTAATACCTTCATAGTGTTTATAGCAACGATGCTTTAATCTGCGAGGTTATACCTCTTGTGCGGAGTAACACATATCCCGGCTTTTTATTCTTTTCATTCAAGCTTGTTATCAGTGGAAAGACATAGTCCGTGGTGGAAGATTCTGCATAGCGAAATGGCACGGATGCAAGGTTTCAAATGAATACACACCGTATAATTGGTCTTATGACGATTGTAAGTGAGTATATTGTTTTTTAAAGGAACGGATGGCTGTACCATAATTCCGCGCCATGCTGTAGCATCCTATCTTATGGGCATGAGCAATTTCCTGTTTGGCAAATTTCAAAAAAGACATTTGCGGTACATCTGTCACCTTAGAAAAAGACGAAATTTTGTTATTACCTTCTTTACATGTACGAATACTGAAACGAACATATATTTTTATCATAACACTACTTTCTGCTTTTTAATAACACGACAATCTATGGCAACATCAAAACTATTTTGTACATTTGTCCACTTTATCATCTGCAAACTTATACATATATATTATAAACATGAAAATAAATAAAGTATTAATGATAGCCGCTTCTTTCGCATTTATAACAGCATGCGGTGCCGGCTCTAAAAAAGAAAATCATAATATGGGAAAAGAAAAGCGTACTCAGGTAAAACTGGAAACAACAATGGGAAACATCACTGTAGAACTGTACAATGAAACACCGAAGCATCGCGATAACTTTATCAAACTTGCCAAAGAAGGTGTATATGACAGTACTCTCTTCCATCGTGTTATCAAGCAATTCATGGTGCAAGCCGGTGACCCGACCAGCAAAACGGCTTCTGATACCGCCATGTTGGGTAACGGAGATGTGGGCTATACCATTCCGGCCGAATTTGTTCCCAAGTTCTTCCATCATAAAGGTGTACTTGCAGCAGCCCGCGAAGGAGATAACGTGAATCCGCAGAAGGCTTCGTCCGGTTGTCAGTTCTATATCGTCACGGGACGCAAATTCACCGAACCCCAACTGCTTGGCATGGAAAATAAGATCAATGAGCAACGCGAGGAAGCTATCTTCGACAGCTTGGCACAAAAGCACATGAAAGAAATCTATAAAATGCGTAAAGCCGGTGACACGGAAGGATTATATGCCTTGCAAGATACCCTCGAAGCCCAAGCACAGGCCATGGCGGATAAAGAAGAAAAATTCCATTTCACTCCCGAACAGATTCAAGCTTATACCACTGTGGGAGGTGCGCCTCATTTGGACGGCTCGTATACTGTATTCGGTGAAGTAGTGGAAGGTATGGAAACGGTGGAAAAGATAGAGATTGCCAAGACCAACCGTGCCGACCGTCCGTTGGACAATATACGTATCCTTAAAGCGACTGTTGTAGAATAACTGAAGTCACCCGCAAAAGATGATAGAAATCAACAGACATACCCTGTCAAACGGACTACGCATTGTCCATTCTGAGGATAACACCACTCAAATGGTGGCACTGAATATCCTCTATGATGTGGGTGCACGCGATGAAGACCCCGAACATACAGGATTTGCTCACTTGTTTGAGCATCTTATGTTCGGAGGTTCCATCAATGTGCCCGACTATGACACGCCTGTACAGAATGCCGGTGGAGAAAACAACGCATGGACAAACAACGATATCACCAATTACTACATCACCCTTCCGCGCCAAAATGTGGAAACAGGTTTCTGGCTAGAAAGTGACCGTATGCTATCGCTGGATTTCAACCCACGCAGCCTGGAAGTGCAGCGCCAAGTGGTGATAGAGGAGTTTAAGCAACGAAATCTGAACCAGCCCTATGGCGATGCTTCTCATTTATTGCGTGCACTGGCCTACAAGGTTCACCCTTACCGCTGGCCTACCATCGGAAAAGAAATCAGCCACATTGCCAATGCTACTTCCGAAGAGGTGCAGGCATTCTTTTTCCGCTATTATGCTCCCGATAATGCTATTCTGGCGGTGACGGGACATATTACTTTTGAAGAAACGGTGGCATTGGCAGAGAAATGGTTCAGTCCGATTCCCCGTCGACACGTTCCCCGCCGTTCGCTCCCCATGGAGCCGATGCAGACAGAGGAACGCCGCCTGACGGTAGAACGAAATGTTCCGGTGGATGCCCTGTATATGGCTTTCCACATGTGTTCACGCAATCATCCCGACTATTATGCATTTGATATGCTGAGCGATTTGCTGAGCAGCGGACGTTCTTCACGTTTCGTGCAACATTTGGTACAGGATAAGCAAATATTTAATTCCATTGACGCATATATATCCGGAAGCATCGACAACGGTCTTTTCCATATCGTGGGAAAACCTGCGCCGGAAAAGACGCTGGAAGAAGCAGAAAAAGCTATATGGGAAGAACTTGCCTTACTGACTGAAGGCAGTATAGACGAGAACGAACTGGAAAAAGTGAAGAACCGCTATGAAAGCGAACAGATATTCAACAACCTCAATTACCTGAATGTGGCCACTAATCTGGCTTATTTCGAGTTAATCGGAAAAGCTGAAGACATAAATACAGAAGTGGAAAAATACCGTTCTGTCACGCAAGAACAGATTAAGAGAGCAGCGAAACAAACATTTTTGCCTGAAAATTGTTCCGTATTATATTATAAAGCTGCCGCCAAAGGTGCAAGCCACACTCCGTAAGAGAACGGAAAAAATATATATATAACCTATGAACCGTACATACATTCAACATTACAAATCTCTATTTACACTCGGAATTCCCATTGTCATCGGCCAAGTGGGTGTTATTATCCTTGGGTTTGCCGATACGCTAATGATCGGACATCATAGTACCAACGAATTGGCTGCCGCCAGCTTCGTAAACAATATGTTCACGCTGGCCATCATTTTTGCAACCGGCTTTTCGTATGGCCTGACCCCTATTGTCGGCAGTCTGTTCGGACGCGGGGAGACATCGGTAGTGGGGAGAATGCTCAAAAATAGTATTTTTGCCAATGTCCTGCTGGCGGTACTGCTTACCTTTATCATGTGGGTGCTCTATCTGAATATCCATCGTCTCGGGCAACCCGAAGAATTGCTTCCACTGATGAGACCTTATTTTATCGTACTGCTCATATCACTATTATTTGTCCTCCTGTTTAATGCTTTCAAGCAATTTGCCGATGGTATCACCGATACCCGCGTATCGATGTGGCTGTTGCTGGGCGGTAATGTCATGAATATCATAGGCAACTATATTCTGATCTACGGAAAATTCGGCATACCTGAAATGGGACTGCTCGGTGCCGGTATCTCTACTCTCGCCTCCCGAATTATGATGGTAATAGTATTTGCTCTCATCTTTTTCTGTACTAAACGATATCATATATATAAAGAAGGCTTTGTACACAGCAAAATAAACCGTGCCGATTTTATTTATCTGAACAAACTTGGTTGGCCTATCGCATTGCAAATGGGCATGGAAACTGCATCATTCAGCTTAAGTGCCATTATGGTGGGCTGGATAGGGACTACAGCACTTGCCGCTCATCAAATTATGCTTGCCATTTCACAGGTATGCTTTATGATGTATTATGGCATGGGGGCAGCTGTGGCTGTACGTGTCAGCAATTTCAACGGACAGAATGATAGGGTTAATGTACGCCGCACTGCATATTCGGGCTTCCACATCATGTTGGGTATTGCCCTTATAGGAGCGCTTCCCATCTTCTTATTAAGACATCAATTGGGAGGCTGGTTCAGTGACAGCCAGGCAGTGAGTGTGACGGTGGCACAATTAATCATCCCGTTCATTGTCTACCAATTCGGTGACGGACTCCAAATCAACTTTGCCAATGCACTGCGAGGCATTGCAGATGTCAAACCGATGATGTATATCGCTTTTATCGCTTATTTCCTTATCTCCTTACCTGCCGGATATTTCTTCGGATTCGTAATGGACTGGGGAATCGTAGGTATCTGGATGGCCTTCCCATTCGGTCTCACTACTGCCGGTATCATGTATTATCTACGTTTCCGGTCGCGAACGCTTGAAAAACATTAACCATCATTTTGAAGTTTTCGTTTATGCCACGTTTATCAACACAACTGAAAGTAGCTTCCGGCTACATCTTGCTCACGCTTCTGTTATTTGCTTCCATTCAGTATATCAACCATGAAATGAAAGCATTGACCGAAACGGATGACAACGAAACCATATTGAATTTACGCCGACGGGTAACCAATGAAATTGTCGGTCAGCTGTATCAGGCTGAAATCATCGGACAATCCTTAAGTGCCGGTCAATTGGGACAATACTTCCGTTACAAGGCATCCATGCAAAAGGCGAACGCTGCAGTTGATTCATTGCGAAGCTTGTTGACAGATAGTATCCAGACCCTCCGCTTAGACACTGTCGAGATGTTTCTGACAGAAAAGGAACGCAATATGCGCAATCTTCTCCGCGCCATCCAGGAAGGAGGTACCGACAAAATTTATCAGCAACATATCGAAAAACTGATAGCTGAACAAGATTCATTACTCAACCTTCCCCATGTACGCCGAAAAGTAGTGACACATACCAATTCTTACATTATCCATAAGAAGCCGAAAGGATTTTTCAGAAGACTGGGAGAAGTCTTTTCTCCCGGAAAGGGCGACTCCACCCAAGTCAATAATGTGATTCAGGAAGAATTTACAGATACATTGACGGAATCATACAGTCCGACCGATACTGTTGTCACACTGCTGAAAAACGTACAGAGTCGTGTAACCGACACTCAACAGCAGCAGTTGAAGATGCTCAACCAACGGACACAGTCCCTGCGTCTCAGCGGCTTAAAACTAAGTCAGAAAGTGAACCAACTGTTAAGCACCATCGAAGATGAAGGGCTAAGAATGGCACAACAAAAACAGATACAGGAAGAAGAAATCCGACAAAGTTCGGCACGCACCGTAGAGGCCATAGCCATCGTAGCTGTGCTACTGGCAAGTATCTTTCTGATTTTTATCTGGCGGGACATCACACGCAGTAACCACTATCGCCGAGAATTGGAGAAAGCCAAACGCCGCGCCGAAGACTTACTGGTAGCACGCGAAAAGTTAATGTTGACCATTACACACGACATAAAAGCACCGGTAGGTTCTATTATTGGTTATACCGACCTGTTAGAGCGAATCACCACAGAAGAGCGACAACGCTTTTATCTCAACAATATGCAAAGCTCTGCCAAGCATTTGCTGAGTCTGGTGAATTCTTTATTGGATTATCATCGTCTGGATGCCCATAAAATGGATGTAAACAAGGTAACATTCAACCCTCATCAATTATTTGACACCATTTATATAAGCTTCAAACCAATGGCAAATGCCAAACATTTGCTATTGGAGTACGACTGTGGAGAACCCTTAAACCGCTTATATATAGGCGATCCGTTCCGCACCAGACAAATAGTAGAGAACCTACTTTCCAATGCATTAAAATTTACACAAGAAGGAAGTATCACGCTCCGTGCAGCATTGGAAAACGGACAACTGCACTTCAGCATCAGTGATACCGGTTGCGGAATCAGTGAAGAAGAACAAAAACGAATATTCCAAGAGTTTACCCGCCTGCGTAATGCACAAGGACAAGAAGGTTTCGGACTGGGACTGGCCATTACAAAAAAACTTATTTTATTGCTCGAAGGAGATATCAGAATAGAAAGTGAAGCGGGAAAAGGCAGTACGTTTCATGTATACCTTCCTCTTCCCCAAGCTCCCAACACCGATAAAAAGAATAAAAGAGAGGAAGGTATAAAGAACTTTATCCTCATTGACGATGACCGCATTCAACTGCAATTGACTGCTGCCATGCTTAAACGTCCCACCATCCATGTCACCTGTTGTGAACAGCCTGAAGAACTTTTCCGTCAGTTGGAAGAGAATAAATTTGATGCACTTCTGACCGACATACAAATGCCCGCCATGAACGGCTTCGACCTATTGGATGCCATCCGTGCACTTCCGGCTGTCCGGGCAAAAACAATTCCCGTTATTGCCATTACCGCACGTAGCGACATGGACGCTGAATATTTCCGTTCCAAGGGTTTTGCCGGATGTCTCCACAAACCCTTTAACACACATGAAATTTTCGAAGTTCTTTCTCAAGCCATCCGGCAAGACTTGACAGATTTGGAAGAGACCGGCACTGAAATCCTACAGTCGCCAACCAATGACAGTTCACATACAGACTCGTCTTCATTGGACTTCTCGGCTCTTACCGCTTTCTCGGAAGATGACCCCAACGCAGCGAAAGAAATCATCCGCACATTTGTGTCGGAAACAAAAAAGAACCGGAGCTGCATGGCCACCGCCCTTGAAAATGAGGAAATAGAAGGAATAACCGCCATGGCACATAAACTTTTGCCTTTATTTACCATGCTGGGAGCCAACACTTCTATCGCACCTCTCACCTGGTTGGAACAAAGACGGGGAACAACCGAAATGACCTCCGAAATACGCGAAAAAGCTTTATTTATCCTTGATGAAATAGACAGAGTAATCCGCCAAGCTGAAGAACAGATTTAGACCTTTATAAGTTAAAAGGTATTAGAAAATCCTCCGGCATTTCGAAGCATAGTAAAAAAAGGTATATTTTTGTATCATTAAAAACATAAAAATGCCATACTCTATTTTAATAGTAGAAGACGATTTAACTTTCGCCACCATGTTAAAGACATGGCTAGGGAAGAAAGGGTTTCTGGTAGACACTGCCGGCAATAGTGCACGTGCCCGAAAACAACTGGATGCCCAATCATACAACCTTGTGCTTTCAGATCTGCGTCTGCCGGATCAAGACGGTATTTCTTTACTTGCATGGATGAAAGAGCATGGACACCAAATTCCCCTTATTATCATGACCGGCTATGCAGATATCCAAAGTGCTGTACAAGCCATGAAAAATGGTGCCAATGACTATATCTCCAAACCAGTACAACCTGATGTACTGCTAAAGAAAATAAATGAAGCGCTACAAAACGAAACTGTTATTGCAGCTCCTTCCGGCTCTGCTCCGTCCATATCAATTGCTCCATCATCCAATTTTCTGGAAGGTGAAAGTGAAGCAGCACGCCAATTATATAATTATGTAGGCTTAGTTGCCCCTACCCCCATGTCAGTTCTTATCAATGGAGCCAGCGGAACAGGCAAAGAATACGTTGCCCACCGCATCCATCAATTAAGCAAACGTGCCGACAAGCCATTCATTGCAATAGATTGCGGCTCTATCCCCAAAGAACTTGCAGCTTCCGAATTCTTCGGCCATGTAAAAGGCTCCTTTACCGGAGCACTTAACGACAAAACCGGTGCTTTCGTCGAAGCCAATGGCGGCACACTGTTTCTCGATGAAATAGGGAATCTAAGCTACGAAGTACAAATCCAACTTCTGCGCGCCCTGCAAGAACGGCGTATCCGTCCTGTAGGTTCCAATAAAGAAATAGAAGTAAATGTCCGACTTATCAGTGCAACTAACGAGAATCTTCAAAAGGCTATTGAAAAAGGTAATTTCCGTGAAGATCTCTTCCACCGAATCAATGAATTTACCTTGCGTATGCCTTCTCTGAAAGAACGTCAGGAAGACATCTTGCTTTTTGCCAACTTCTTTTTAGATCAGGCCAATCACGAACTCGACCGACATCTGATAGGTTTTGACGCGGCTGCCAGCAATGCACTGCAAACCTACTCGTGGCCCGGCAACCTTCGCCAACTGAAAAATATTGTAAAGCGTGCCACACTGCTCGCACAAGGCAGCTATATTACTTTAACAGAATTGGGATATGAACTGGTTGAGTCATCCAGTGCTTCTCCAACAAGCACAAGCCTCAGTCTGCACGACGAGGCAACAGAAAAGAAGCGCATCCTGGAAGCCCTTCAACAAACCGGAAACAACAAAAGCAAAGCAGCCCTCTTATTGGGCATTGACCGCAAAACACTGTATAACAAACTGAAGCTATACAATATCCAATAAAAAAGAGGATTGGGGAATAATTCCCCAATCCTCTCCACACATTCCCCATTTTTTCACATTCCGCCACACTGAGCCAAAACCGCATTTGTACTACAAATCAACAAGTTATAAAACAAATTATACTTTGGCATGCCAATTGCTCTTTAAATATCAGAGAGAACAAACGAGATAAACTATTAACCTGTAAAAACTTACAATTATGAAAAAATTATTTGTAGCAGTAGCATTAGTAATGGGAATTGGAACAAGTGTATTTGCTTACAACATGAATCCGGCAAGTATCGAAACCGTTACAACAGTGAATGATTTCACTCCAATCGAAGTAAAAGATCTTCCGGCAGCTGTCCAAGAAGCCATTACCAAAAACTATGCAGACTTAACTATCAAAGAAGCTTCAGTTGAAGCAAAAGAAGATGGTACAAAGACTTATAAAGTTGTTTTAACCGACAAAGAGGGTACTGAGAGCACTGTACTTTTCAGCGAAAGCGGAGAAGTGTTGAAGTAAATGAAAGATGCCTAAAATGAAAAAAGGGAATGCTGTGAAGCATTCCCTTTTCTATTTCTTCAGTCCATATCAAAACCGTTCCACAAATTACCTGCGGGCACCGGTGCCGTTAATTCAATCAGTTCTTTCGAAACAGGATGCATAAACTTCACCATCCGTGCATGAAGACAAATGCTACCATCCGGATTGGAACGCTGAGCACCATATTTCAAATCGCCTTTGATAGGACATCCCATTTTTGTCAGCTGACAACGTATCTGGTGATGACGTCCTGTCTTTAAATCCACCTCCAGCAGATAATAATTCTGTGAATGACCGATAAGCTTATAATGAAGCATCGCTTTCTTCGAGTTCTTTACTTCTTTATCATATGCATAAGACTTATTCTGTTTCTCATTGCGGACCAAATAATGAACCAATTCGCCTTCCGTTTCTTTCGGACACTCTTTCACTATCGCCCAATAGGTTTTCTTTACGTCTCCATTACGAAACATTTCGTTCAGTCGTGCCAATGCTTTACCGGTTTTGGCAAAAACCACTAAACCACTGACGGGACGATCCAAACGATGAGTAACACCTATAAAGACATTTCCCGGCTTATTATACTTCTCCTTCAGATACGACTTTACCGTTTCCGACAAAGGAGTATCACCGGTTTTATCCCCCTGAACAATCTCAGAAGAAGTCTTATTGACTACGATTATATGATTATCTTCGTAAACGACTGTCATGCAAAGATTACATATTCATACCACCATCTACCTGAATCACTTGTCCTGATATGTAAGATGACATATCAGAAGCAAGGAATGTAGCTACATCAGCCACATCTTCAGGAGTACCGCCACGACGCAAAGGAATCTTCTTAGCCCATTCCGTTTTTACCTCATCACTCAGTTTGGCTGTCATATCAGTAATGATAAAGCCCGGAGCAATAGCATTGGCACGAATACCGCGAGAGCCCAGTTCCTGAGCAATAGACTTAGCCAAACCAATCATACCGGCTTTAGAAGCTGAGTAGTTACATTGACCGGCATTTCCGTGAACACCTACCACTGATGCCATATTGATAATGCTTCCGCTCTTCTGACGCATCATGATAGGAGTACAAGCATGAATAAAGTTGAAAGCAGATTTCAGATTGACTGCAATTACTGCATCCCATTGTGCTTCGCTCATGCGCATCATCAATCCATCTTTTGTGATACCGGCATTGTTGACCAGAATGTCAATAGAACCGAAATCTTCCTTGATTTGATTCACTACTTTTTCTGTATCTTCAAAATTTGCAGCATTCGAAGCATAACCTTTTACCTTCACACCTAAAGCAGCAATTTCTTTTTCAGTATTCTGACCATTCTCGTCGATAACCAAGTCTGTGAATGCAATGTTTGCTCCTTCAGAAGCAAACTTCAACGCAATTGCTTTACCAATACCACGAGCAGCACCTGTTACAATCGCAGTTTTTCCAGTTAATAATCCCATTTTGTTTTCTATTTTACGTTATTAATTAAATTATTCTTTTCCGGTATCTTTGCGTCCCAGAGCACCGAATACGATTTTCGCCACATAAGCCCAACCGGCTTCATCATCCAGCTCCTCCGCTATCTGTCCGCGAATATACGGCACTTCAATTCCCTTAATACAATAATGTACAATATCAGCTATGATATCTACATTATCAATATCAAAAATACCCTTGTCTTTTCCTTCCGCCAATACTTGTTTGAAAAGTTTGATTTCTTTTGCATCAAAGTTTTTACGCACAGCTTCCACACGCCATATATTACGGAAGAAGCCGGCCCGCAATGTTCCGTTTCTATACACAACCATTTTGATAGAATCCAAATGCGTCTCTATCAATTTTAAAATTTTTTCGTCCGGAGTGATATCTTTTTTAGCGACTTGTTCCATTGCATCCGAAAGCATTTCCAACTCAGATTCCACCACCGCCATGTAGATATCCTCCTTGCTTTTGAAGTACGTATAAAGGGTGCGTCTTCCTTTTTTAGAAGCCACCGCTATATCGTTCATCGTAGTGTCATCCACCCCCTTCTTAGCAAAAAGCTGACGGGCAACGTCTACCAATTTAGCTCTTGTCTTTGATACTGCCATATAGATTCAGTTGCACATTATTTATATATGTGAGCAAATTTACATTATTAATTTGGACCATACAAGCAATTAAAGTATAATATTCATATATACGTTAATTAACACTCACAATACACACTAATAATCAAGCACTTATATTTCTTACATATTTTAAATTGAAAAAATATTCGAGAAATATTTGGAGTTAAAGAAAAAAGTCGTACCTTTGCACTCGTAATCAAAACACAACATCGCGGAGTGGAGCAGTTGGTAGCTCGTTGGGCTCATAACCCAAAGGTCGTCTGTTCGAGTCAGGCCTCCGCAACCAATAAGAGGCTAAATATCTAAAATTAAAGATATTGGCCTCTTTTTCATTAAACAGGTAAGACAAAAGCGAGACAATTAAAACAAAATGCTTTCTAAGGGGCAGTAGAAATTTAGTGGGGATTATAGTTTCCTATTCTCGCCCGAAATTCTGACCTCTGCCTCATGGCTCGTATCGCGCTTCCTTCTGAAACCCTCAATTACTTTTCACCGGTCCGTGTTGAACAGACTTCAACAGAAACACACATTCATATTGATGAACGGATGCCCTCTGCATTATCCTATGATGTGCACTTTGAATCCAAAGGCTTCATAGAAGCAGTAAGCATCACAGGTTTTCCCATCCGTGATCCCATAAGGTTTGTTTTGATCCCGTTTTGAACTCCCTAAGTCGTTTCACTAGCCGGTTTAAACGTTTCCGTCCTTTCGATTATGCCTGTCTATAAGTCGAATTACTACAGTCTTCCACAGTGGACCGTATAGTCCGTTACGGTAGACCGTACAGTCCACGGTAACGGACTGTACAGTCCATTGCAGTAGACTGTAATAATCTTCCGTTCAAAAGGACTTGGCCGGCCCTAAGAAACGCCTTACTCTTTCCTCGACCAGTGATATGATATGTTAAACCCTCAAGAGTGACAAGTGGTCCGCTACTTCACGATCAACCGGACTGTTCCCGTTAAATCGCTGTTGACACATTGTCAGCAGGGGATATTTCACCGCTTCCCACGCAAATTTCTGCATCTTTATCATACAGAATTGCTTTCTAACGCAGAACAAACAAGAAGTCAACACCCAAACTTCTAAAAATGCGTAACTTTGCACCGGTAAGACCCTCAAGTTATTACGTTGTTTAATACACCATGATAAAATTAACCTCTGACAGCCTTGCCAATTAATGGAGCTATCAGAGGTTTGACTAAAATCAGTTATCTTGAAAACGTAACGATTCACATATTACAATATCTTCCATTATACTATTACCATCCAATCGGTTGCTTCAAATTGGGATTTAAGACCAATTCATCTTTTGACAGTGGATAATAATAATATTTAGGTGCAATAAATTTATTGGCATCCTCATCTGTATCAGAATAGAAGCGAATATTTCCCTTATCACCTTCACTTAAATAAATCTGTTTTGGAGCACCGTTTTCATCTTCTGTGTAATATACAGAAAGTTCTTTCAATTCTTCATCAGTATATCCCATTTTATCATTGGGAGATTTGAACAATGCCACATCAGGCACACCGTCACCGGTACAATCATATACACCGAACCCCGGGAGATAAACACCTTCGAATGGTCTTTCATAGATGCTGCCGGCAGCCCAGCGCATTGTATCATCGTAACGGAAACCTTCACATGCCAATTCCACCCGACGTTCGCGACGTATTTCAAGTATGACGTTTTTCAATGCCCCACTTACGCTTGGATATAATGCTTCCAAAGCCGGATCTATCGGAACATTTATAGTCATTTCGGGCATTTCCACACGACTGCGGAGTAAATTAACTGTTGCGTTCAGATCGTTTTGGGTCAATATGCCGAGTTCTGCTTTTGCTTCCGCATTTATTAATAGAATTTCGGCATAACGGATGATAGGAAGGTCGGTTATATTTTCACCCCACCCACCATAAGTTGCATCTGTACGTGGCAAAAATTTGATTTGCCCCAAGCCACCGTAATCCAATACAATTTTAGTGGGCAGCGTACTATTGTCTCCTTCGTTAATAAATCCAGGATACATAATTGTCTCAGCCATACGGGGGTCACGGTCAGTAAACATGTCTACAAAAGTCTTGGTACGATCTGCCTCTGTGATAGGAGTTCCATCCGATTTTAAATAACTATCGGCCAGGCTACGACTCAAATTCCATTGCCAGTTTAATACTGTTGAAGTGTTGTTCTTACGATTTAAATCTTTATCATAATCAGAGAATAAAATTATTTCTTTATTTTTGCTCAGATCAGGATTAGTGAATAAATCACGATAGGCAGCTGCCCCTTTTCCTGTGATTTCAAATTGTCCGGAACTCATTATTTCATCAGTAGCCCAAACAGCTTTTTCCAAGAATGAATTGGCAGTACCGGCCAGTTCACTTATCTCTTCATGATATTTACGAAAAGTACCTTCATGTAAGGCTATGCGTGCCATATATCCTAAAGCAGCGTAACGAGTAACCCGTGTACGGCTGCTTCCCTCCTGCATATAATCGCAAGCATATTGCAAATCAGCCATCACCGAGTCAACGACCAACGAACGTGAATCCTGAGTTTTGTATAATGCTTCTTCATCATCTGTCGCAATTGGAGCAGAATACCAAGGAGCAGACCCATAATTCTTAATTAAGCCATAATATTGCAACGCACGACATAAACGGGCCAAACCTATATAATGTTTCTTTTCACTACTGTCCCGTAAAAGTGGATAATTAGTTCTTTGAAATTATTGAAATATAGTCAATTACGCGGTTTTTTAAAATGAAACGGACTTGATTTTGCAACTTTGCAGTCTAATACAAATGGCTGCTATGTTCCAAGACAAATACGTATTCTCTCAATTAACCGCTTTTCTGAACAGGACTCAGTTCAACAACTATGTTCGCAAGTATGATGGCAACAGATATGTGAAACATTTCACTTGCTGGAATCAGATGCTCGCGATGATGTTTGGACAACTGAGTAACCGTGAAAGCCTGCGAGACTTAATCGTTGCTTTCGAGGCGCATAGGGCCAAGCAATATCATCTTGGTTTAGGTCGTGAACCGATAGCCAAAACAACTCTTGCGACAGCCAACCAGAACCGTGATTACAGAATCTTCGAAGACTTTGCATTCTATATGATGAAGGAAGCCTGCGAGAAGCGGACGACCAACATCCTTGACATTTCCGGAAAGAAATATGCGTTTGATTCAACAACGATTCCGTTGTGTCTTGCAACATTCCCATGGGCAAAGTTCCGAAGCAAGAAAGGAGGGGTGAAAGCTCATGTCTTATACGACATTGAAGCACAAGTTCCTGCTTTCTATACCGTAACCACTGCTTCAGAGCATGATTCCACAGCAATGTCTTCAATCCATTATGAACCAAATGCTTATTATATATTCGACAGGGCTTATGACTCCTTTAAAGAACTCTATAGGATACATCTTACAGACTCTTTCTTTGTTGTCAGAGCCAAGACAAACTTAAAGTATAAGACAGTCAAATGGAAGCGAAGAATGCCAAAGAACATAATGACAGATGCGGAAGTGAAACTGACCGGATATCTCTCCGAGAAAAAATATCCTGAGTCATTCAGACTCGTCCGATATTACGACGAAGAGGATGACCGTGAGTTCACTTTCTTGACGAATGCAAAACAACTTTCTGCACTGGATGTCGCCAATCTTTATAAGAAAAGATGGTTAATCGAGCTGTTCTTCAAATGGCTCAAGCAGCATCTCAAGATAAAGAAATTCTGGGGCACAACAGAGAACGCTGTTCGCATACAAATCAGTGTGGCTATTATCACGTACTGTCTTGTGGCTATTGTCCAACATGATATGAAGTTGAAACGTTCAACCTATGAAGTTTTGCAAATTCTCAGCATATCATTGACTGACAAAACCCACTTGCGTGACCTGTTCGACAAGACTAATTTCAATGATGTCAAAGATCTAAATGATCCCCTGATTCCGGGGCTTTTTGATTAATTGTTTAACTCGTCCCATTTTAACGGGACACTAATGGTTTCTTTTCATTTTCGTCACCCTCCACTTTATGAGCATTGACTAACATAAAATTGATATCATGAATATTTTCCCATACGCCATCCTTTTTCCATCCAAATGATCCTATTTTAGTCTCATCAATACGTCCTTTTAATTTTTGACTAAATGTATAATCACCTGTTCCATGACCGATATTATCAGAAAATAAATCGTCATACGAGGCTCCAAACATGCCATAAAAGCCATTGGTATAAGTTTCCAAATCGGTTACAGTTTTAAAGAATGCCTCTTCATTCAAGCTATCTTCCGGATATTTTTGCAGATAATCATCATTGCATCCGGTAAAAAGTGCACATCCCATAAAGGTAGCTACTACATATATAGTTTTTAATTGTTTCATATCAGTAAATTAATTAGAAAGTTAAATTAACACCAAAAGAATAAGAACGTTGTAAAGGATATACTTTACTGCTGGAATCCAAGGCTTCCGGGTCGAGATTGGCCTTCAGGTGAGTAATTTCAAACAAGTTCTCACCGCTGAAATAGAAACGCACACGTTCAATATTCAATTTCCGGGTCAGGTCCTGTGGTAATGTATAACCTATAGTCAGGTTTTTCATACGTAAATAAGAAGCATCTTGCATATATCTTGTCTGTACACAAGCCAGCTCGCTACCTGTTGATTCGGCAATGTAAGCCTTTACACGAGGATAATAAGCATTGGGATTTTCCGGTGTCCAGTGGTCCAGATTATGAGTTTGTACATTTGTCCAAGGCTGTGCGTAAATTCCCCAAAAATAATGATTTCCACCGCCTGCATACCAGTCTCTCTTACCTATGCCCTGAAAGAATCCGCGAATATCAAATCCTTTCCAGTCTGCCGAAAGATCAAAACTATAAGGATATCGGCTCGAACTATTACCAATTTTGCGGAAATCACCCGGGTTAGCCAATGTCCAGTCACCTTTATTAATTTTTCCATCATTGTTTAAATCGGCAAACTTCAGGTCACCTACATAGAATTTATAGCTCTGGTCATCTTCACCTACTGCACTTTGGTCGGCATGGTTTTTAATTTCCTCTTCAGTCTGGAAGAAACCCTCAGTAGTCAATCCCCACATTTCGCCTATTTCCTGTCCCTCATAATAGTCTCCCAACCGTTTATTCGGGTTATCATATTTAGTAATGAATGCACGACTGTCGGCTAAAGCTACTTTAATACTATAGTTAAACGGTGAGTCTGCCAACATAAACTGATCTCTCCATCTTAAAGACAATTCCCAACCTTTTGTTTTCAGGTCAGCAGCATTAGTTTTGGGTTCACTGGCACCAAATACACTTGGTAACGTTTTACTTTTAGTCAGCATACCTTCCGTGTAGCGCACATAGTAATCAAAGCTGGCAGACAAGCGGTTGTTCAAGAGTGCCAGGTCAATACCTCCATTAATAGTTCTAACCTTTTCCCAAGTCAACGTATTCGATACCACTCCCGGAGCATACACGGCTACCGGCTGTGAACCATCCAATATTTGACCTATTTGTCCGGAACTCATAGTAGGCAGATAGGCATAAGTACCTACATTCTGATTTCCTAAAGCACCATAAGAAGCACGGAACTTCAACATATCCAAACCAATGCTTTGATTTATGTTTTCCATAAACTTTTCTTTCGACAAAACCCAAGCAACAGATCCGGAGGGGAAGAAACCAAAACGATCTTTTTTGGGGAAACGTGAAGTACCATCATAACGACCGTTCATTTCTAAAATATATTTGTCATCATAGATGTAATTAACGCGGAAAAACATACCTCTCACAGCCCATTCGCTGATATCTTCACCTATTCCTTTTTCTCCAACGGCCAATTCGGGAGTGGGGAAGGAAGAGCTGATCAAATCATCACGATACATAGAGAAAGAATTGGTCTTTCTGGTTTCCTGGTTAAAACCGAGTAAAGCTTGAACATAATGTTTATCTGCAAACGTATAGTGAAAATCAGTATACACATTATAGACATTATAATTATAGAACGAGGTAGAACGAGATGCACGAGTCGGGCGTCCGCTAGCCTGCTCCGGTTTATTAGGACCTGTTTTATAGTGATAATTGTGATAAGAATTACGATTTAATTCACTATCACGCCTCCAAGTGGCATCTGCTTTAATTTGCCACATATCTTTTATAATGTCCAATGTCAGACCAAATGTTGTTGAGAATTCACGGCTGTCATTTATTTTGCGTCCGCCTTCCTGCAAAGCTCCAAGAATAGCACCACCGCTTTGTGTCCATGAACCATCGGGATTACGAGGTACATCTAATGAGTTAGTACGGTTTACTTCGTGAAAGAAATCAGATAGTCCCCAATCTGTACGTCCGAAGCTTGGCTGATCGTAAGTTCGTTGTACAAATGAGGTATTGTTACTTAAGTTCAACCAATTTGTTATCTGAAAATCAACTTTACCGCGAATATTGTAACGATCATAAATATCATTTCCATAACGTAGCATACCATCCTGGCGTGCATATTCGCCTGATAAGTAATAAGAAGTCTTTTTGGCTTTTTGAGAGATATTGAAGTTTACTGTATAAGAGGGAGCTGAAGACTCATATACTTCATCCATCCAATCAGTAGAGCCATAATACAACCAAGATTCAGGATCATCCGGATTGATAACTACCCGATCTTCATTAGGATGTTCTGAAAAGTATTTGCCAATTTCCAATTGTTTTTCCGGATATAGATTATATAAGGGCGTAGCAGCATCGTGTTTGATTTTCATTACCGTATAAGGATCAGTGACGTGTTCCGGTACGCGTGTGACTTTACGAGTCGAATAAAATGCGTTTACGTTAATGGCAATTTTCTCGGATTTGGCCCGCTTTGTTGTTACCAAAATAACACCAAAAGCAGCACGAGCACCATAAATTGCAGCGGAAGCAGCATCCTTTAAAACAGAAACACTTTCAATATCATTGGTATTCAACCGGGAAAGCTCACCTGAAGTGGTCGGTATGTTATCAACCAAAATTAAAGGGTCACCACCGTTTAATGAAGTTTCACCACGGATATTGAATGAAGGAGTAGAGTTGGCAGCACCATTAGAAATAGTGATATTCAGGTTTGGAATTACACCTTGCAAACCTTGTCCGGCATTGATGATAGGCCTATCTTCCAAAGCTTCGGAAGAGATTGCATCGACAGCACCCGACAAGTTCACTTTTTTTTGCGTTCCATATCCTACAACTACTACTTCATCCAATAGAGAACTGTCTTCTTGTAGTCTGATTTTCTGCAATCCTGCTACTGCTTTGACTGTGACGGTCTTATAACCGATGAAGGAAATTTCCAGCACGGAACCTACCGGCGCTTTCAAAGAATAATCTCCATCAACTCCTGTGATAGTACCATTAGTGGTACCTTTTACCACAATGTTAGCTCCGATGATAGGTTCTCCTGTCCTAGAATCGATAACAGTTCCCTTGACATGGGTATCCTGCTGATTTACTACCGGATTATGTGAATCCTCACTTACCATTGAAATTGCAAAAGCATGTGGAGTGCTACATGCTAACAATGCAATTACTAAGAGACGTTCACTCCTTAGAGTGAAATTTTTCAAATTCATAAGCATTAATAATAAGGTTTACTATATTTAATAAAGACACGTTTCTTTAATTCTCTATCCGTTTAAGTTCTAGAAGAACTATGCCGAAAAATAATCACCTTATTATCAACACATTAAATAAATAGCTTTTTTATTCCCATTCCTCGATATATCCTTTTTACAAAGAACATAAGAAATGGTTTTCTACTTTATTTCTACCATTACACAAGAGGTATGGGAGGCATAATGAAAATAAATACATTGTGTTAATGGCGTTAACAATGATACGAAGATAAATATTAATACTTTAATGCTTAAACTACTATTATTATTTCTCTCTTTATAAAGATAAAGTAGGCTACTTATATTCTACCATATACGTTGAATAGTTAATAAACATTTATCCGTGTGCGATTTCAACTATAAATATGGCTGCATATTATATGTTTATTATATATTTGTAGCATATATTATTTTTCAAATGGAAAACATAGTTCTTCTAGTATTAATCTCTTTCTAATATAGAAACAGGTTAATATCACACTGTTAATCAACAATATACAAAAGCACGAACGTCCTTTCCTAATTGCTTTTTAAACCCGACAACACGACTTTTTCAAGTGAAGTAAACAATAACAATGTATATTCCGACCCCAATGGTGCTATATAAAATTATATTCGGATTGAAATACTATGCAATATAGTAACGTCAAACATTAAAGGCTTCTATATAAGAGTCACCTCTCAACAACAAAGAAACAGACCTTGTTTGCTAAATACAACTTAAAGGAAAGAAACCGAAGAATTAATGGAAAAGAAAGCCTTTACGAAAAATAATAAAATTACCCGGTCATGATTACAATAAACTCATACTATATTGTATCTTTGGGAAATTAATCCCTATTTAGTATAACATATCTATTATTATGAAGCAACGTATTCTACTTTATTATTTAATCGCCTTATTGCTTTTTCCTTTATGCAAAGTACAGGCGACCCATCAACCGGAATTCTCTACAGCCGGTTTCTATCAGCTGGCAAATTCCGGTCGCGATGTTTTCTCCATGAATCCTGCCTGGCGTCTGCACAAAGGTGCGGCACCGGGAGCCGAAGCTATCCATTTTGATGACCGGAACTGGGAAGTGGTCTCTCTTCCCAACGGTATCGAATATCTGCCGACCGAAGCCAGTGGTTGCATTAACTATCAGGGAGAAGCGTGGTATCGCAAACACTTCACTCCTGCCGATGCTTTAAAAGGTAAAAAGCTTTTCCTCCATTTTGAAGCCATTATGGGAAAAAGCAAAGTGTTTGTCAACGGCAAACTGTTGGCCGAACACTTTGGAGGATATCTGCCTGTCGTGGTTGATATCACGAATGCACTGAAGTGGGAAACAGATAACATTATAGCCGTATGGACTGACAATAGCAATGACCCCGGTTATCCTCCCGGCAAAGCACAGGATGTACTGGATTACACTTACTTCGGAGGCATTTATCGAGACTGCTGGCTGATTGCCCATAACTCCGTCTTCATCACCGACCCCAACTTTGAGAACGAAACAGCAGGAGGCGGACTTTTCGTTGCCTACGATAAAGTGTCCGACAACTCGGCGGAAGTTCTGCTGAAAACCCATGTGCGCAATGAAAGCAAAAAGACCTTTACGGGCGTAGTGGAATATGAACTGCAACAGCCGGACGGACGGCAAGTCGCTTTCTTAAACGATAAAGTGCAGGTTCGTCCGGGCAAAGCCATTACCTCTAAAGACAAAATCATCGTTAAGAAACCGATGCTTTGGAGCCCCGAAAACCCTACCTTATATAATTTAATAGTCCGTATCCGCGACAATGAAGGAAACACGATAGACGGCTATCGTTGCCGAATCGGTATCCGTAGCATTGAATTCAAGGGCAAAGACGGTTTCTGGCTGAACGGAAAGCCCTACGAAAGTCCTTTGATTGGCGCCAACCGACATCAGGATTTTGCTGTGGTAGGCAATGCAGTAGCCAACAGTATTCACTGGCGTGATGCAAAAAAATTACGCGATGCCGGACTGAAAATAATCCGTAATGCCCACTGTCCTCAAGACCCTGCCTTTATGGATGCCTGTGACGAATTGGGATTGTTTGTCATTGTCAATACTCCGGGCTGGCAATTCTGGAACGACGCTCCTGAATTTGCCCAACGCGTTTACAGTGATATCCGCAATATGGTTCGTCGCGATCGTAATCATCCTTGCGTATGGCTGTGGGAACCTATTTTGAACGAAACTTGGTATCCGGCCGATTTTGCAAAAAACACACTCGACTTAGTAGCACAAGAATATCCTTATCCTTATTGTTACTCCGGTTGCGACAGCGAGGCACGCGGCCATGAAGTCTACCCTGTCCTTTTCACCCATCCGGCCAATGCGGACAAAGACTGGGCTATAAAGAAGCTCGACCCCAAAATCACTTACTTCACCCGTGAATGGGGAGATAACGTAGATGATTGGAATTCTCATAACTCTCCCAGCCGGGTAGCTCGCAACTGGGGAGAGCAGGCAATGCTTATCCAGGCTTGGCATTATGCCGCTCCCAACTATCCGTACACCTGCTATGACGTGCTTTATCGTACACCACGCCAACACGTAGGAGGATGCCTGTGGCATTCATTCGACCACCAGCGCGGCTATCACCCCGACCCCTTCTATGGCGGATTGATGGATGTGTTCCGCCAGCCCAAGTATTCTTATTATATGTTCCAAGCGCAACGCTCGCCCAAGAAACAAGACCGCTTGTTCGAAACCGGTCCCATGGTATATATCGCTCACGAAATGACACCGTTCTCTCCTAAAGATGTAACCGTATATTCCAATTGTGATGAAGTACGCCTTACATATAATAAAGGAGGAAAGAGCCTGACATATACCAAACCGGTTAGCCGGGAAGGAATGCCGTCTCCAATCATCACATTTAAGGATGTATATAACTTCATGATAGACAAAAACATGTCTATGAAAGAAGGAAGGCAAAAGGAAGTCTTTCTACTGGCAGAAGGACTGATAAACGGAAAGGTAGTAGCCACTCACAAAGTATGCCCGGCACGCCGTCCTTCCAAATTACTTCTTTGGATAGATAATGAAAACACAGAACTGAAAGCCGACGGCTCGGACTTCGTAACGGTTATAGCCGCCATTGCCGATAAAAACGGTAACATCAAACGCCTGAACAATTACTATGTGAAATTCCACATCGAAGGTGAAGGACGCATCCTCGGCGGTGCAAACGTGTTGGCAAATCCGGCTCCCGTAAAATGGGGAACAGCACCGATATTGGTACAATCTACTCTGAAACCCGGCAAAATAAAGATAACAGCCAGTGTATTATTCGAAGGTTCGCAAATGCCGGTCAGCGCAGAATTGGAACTGGAAAGCAAACCCTCGGCATATCCTTTGATTTATGCAAGTGAAGAGGCAGCACTTATCCCAATGAAGTCTGACTCACAATCCTTTCCAATCACAGCCAAATCCCAAAAGGAATTGGAAAAGGAAAAAGCTGTAAAAGAGCAAAATGAACGAAAACTGAAAGAAGTAGAGCAACAACAAGCCGATTTCGGCGAGAAAAAATAAATATCATGAAAATCCTGTCTACCCATGACTTGCAAGCCATCATGCAGAGGGCAGAAAATGCGCTCCGCTTGCGTGAGCAAAGCAACAAAAAGATTGCCGAGAAGAGTTGTGGCCTTACCATAGGCACCGACCACCTGCAAATCCTTGTTTGTGGAGGAACCGGCTGCACTGCTTCTTCCGGCCATCTCATTGCCGAACATCTCCAAAAGGCATTGGAACAGTACAATATTGTCCATCAAGTGGAAGTTATCACCACCGGATGTTTCGGCTTTTGTGAAAAAGGACCTATAGTCAAAATCATTCCCGACAATACCTTTTACATACGGGTTACCCCCGAAGATGTTGACGAAATTATCACGAAACACATTATCAATGGTCACCGAGTGGAACGACTTCTCTATATCGACCCGAAAACCGAACGTGTTGTGAGCGACTCCAAGCACATGGATTTTTATAGAAAACAACAACGCATCGCATTGCGCAACTGTGGTTTCATCAACCCGGAAAATATAGAGGAATATATTGCCCGCCACGGTTATCTTGCTTTGGCAGACAGTTTGCTCCATAAGCAACCGATAGATGTCATCGGGGTTATCAAACGTTCCGGACTGCGCGGACGCGGAGGTGGAGGCTTCCCTACCGGGCTAAAATGGGAGTCTGCTCACAAACAAGCCGCTGATACCAAATATGTTGTTTGCAATGCCGATGAAGGCGACCCCGGGGCTTTTATGGATCGTTCTATCATGGAAGGAGACCCTCATTCCATTGTAGAAGCCATGACTATTTGCGGATACGCCATCGGTTCCCGACAAGGGTTGGTTTATATCCGTGCCGAATATCCTCTCGCCATTCAGCGGCTTAAGACTGCTATTGCCCAAGCACGTGAATATGGTTTGCTGGGTGAAAGAATTTTAGGAACAGATTTCTGCTTTGATATAGAAATCCGCTACGGAGCCGGTGCATTTGTCTGTGGTGAGGAAACTGCTCTCATCCATTCAATGGAAGGAAATCGGGGAGAACCGACTTTGAAACCTCCTTTCCCCGCAGAAGCCGGCTATTTAGGTAAGCCAACCAATGTGAACAACGTGGAGACTCTGGCAAATATCCCCATCATCCTGACAAAAGGAGCCGAATGGTTCTCCTCTATCGGCACAGAACGGTCAAAAGGAACGAAAGTATTTGCCCTGGCAGGAAAAATAAATAATGTAGGCCTGATAGAAGTACCAATGGGAACAACCTTGCGCGAAGTAATCTACGACATCGGCGGAGGTATTAAAGGTGGAAAGAAATTTAAAGCGGTACAAACCGGAGGACCTTCGGGCGGCTGCCTCACAGAAAAACATCTTGATACACCGATTGATTTTGACAATTTACTTGCTGCAGGTTCCATGATGGGCTCGGGAGGAATGATCGTAATGGACGAAGATGACTGCATGGTGTCCGTTGCCCGCTTCTATCTCGATTTCACCGTAGAAGAATCTTGTGGGAAATGTACACCCTGCCGCATCGGAAATAAGCGATTGCTGGAAACATTAAACAGAATAACACAAGGGTGTGGAACAGAGAAAGACCTTGAAACGCTGTCTACTCTCGGGCATGTCATCAAGGATACGGCTCTCTGCGGACTGGGGCAGACTTCCCCCAATCCTGTACTCTCGACATTAAATAACTTTTATGATGAATATCTGGAACATGTCAAAGACAAGACCTGCCGTTCCAAACAGTGTAAGGCTTTGCTCACCTACAGCATCAATCCTGAGAAATGTATCGGTTGTCATCTATGTTTCAAGCATTGCCCCGCCGATGCCATTATAGGAGACGTGCGGAAACCCCACGTTATAGACCCGAACAAGTGCATCAAATGTGGCATGTGCATGGCACGCTGCAAGTTTAAAGCCATCAATGTTTGTTAACCCAGGACACACAACAACCTAAATTTCAATCCTGTATTTCAACTCTTAAAGAATGAATATTATGGAAGAACAGCAAATAACCCTGCAGATAGACCATCATTTTATTACCGTTCCTGCCGGCACCACCCTATTGGAAGCTGCACGTAAGATAGGGATTGATATACCTACCCTGTGCCACATCAACCTGAAAGGAACCTGCATTAAAAATAATCCCGCTTCCTGCCGGATCTGTGTAGTAGAAGTAGAAGGACGAAAAAATCTCGCACCCGCTTGCGCCACCCGCTGCACTGACGGTATGGTCGTCCGCACTAGTACCCTGCGCGTGATGAATGCCCGTAAAATAGTGGCCGAACTCATTCTTTCCGACCATCCCAATGAATGCCTCACCTGCCCCAAATCCGGTAATTGCGAATTGCAGAATCTTGCCCTCCGCTTCAATATCCGCGAAATGCCGTTTAACGGTGGCGAACTTTCGCCCCGGAAGCGAGAAGTTACTTCATCCATTGTACGCAATATGGATAAATGCATCTTTTGCCGCCGTTGCGAGAGTGTATGCAACGACGTACAAACCGTGGGAGCATTAGGAGCTATCCGCCGAGGCTTCAATACAACCATCGCACCTGCTTTTGACAAAATGATGACAGACAGCGAATGTACTTATTGTGGACAGTGCGTAGCTGTATGTCCGGTTGGCGCACTCACCGAACGTGACCATACCAACCGACTGATAGAAGATCTGTCAAATCCTGATAAAATAGTTATCGTACAGACAGCTCCCGCCGTCCGTGCCGCCTTGGGAGAGGAATTCGGTTTACCAGCCGGAACATTGGTTACCGGAAAGATGGTTTATGCCTTGCGCGAACTCGGCTTTAATTATGTATTCGATACTGACTTTGCCGCCGATCTCACCATTATGGAAGAAGGCTCTGAAATACTCAACCGACTCACGCGCTACTTAAATGGCGACCGTTCTGTCCGCCTACCTATTCTTACCTCCTGCTGTCCGGCCTGGGTAAACTTCTTCGAGCATCAATTCCCCGATATGCTTGACATTCCTTCTACTGCCCGTTCACCACAACAGATGTTCGGTTCGATAGCAAAAACCTATTGGGCAGAAAAGATGGGTATCCCACGAGAGAAGTTGGTGGTTGTCTCTATCATGCCTTGCCTCGCCAAAAAATACGAATGTGACCGGGATGAATTTAAAACAAACGGTAACCCTGATGTAGACTACTCTATCTCTACCCGTGAATTAGCCCGACTTATCAAACGCGCCAACATCGGTTTCACTCTGTTACCTGATTCCGAATTCGACAATCCGATGGGAGTCTCGACAGGGGCCGGTGTCATTTTCGGAACCACCGGCGGAGTAATGGAAGCCGCCCTTCGTTCCGTCTATGAAATCTATACGGGTCATCCTCTGCAAAATGTCAACTTTGAACAAGTGCGCGGACTAAACGGAGTTCGTCGTGCTACAATTGATTTGAACGGTTTCGAGTTAAAAGTGGGTATTGCTCACGGATTAGGCAACGCACGTCATTTATTGGAGGACATCCGCAACGGACACAATAAATATCATGTAATCGAAATCATGGCATGTCCCGGAGGCTGTATCGGCGGAGGCGGACAGCCGCTTCATCATGGCAATTCAGAAGTGCTCTACGCCCGTGCCAATGCACTCTATCGTGAAGATGCCGGCAAACCGATTCGCAAATCGCACGATAATCCGTATATCAAAACACTATACGAAGAATATCTCGGCAAACCCTTGAGCGAAAAA
The DNA here is from genome assembly GCF_000382445.1 of Phocaeicola massiliensis B84634 = Timone 84634 = DSM 17679 = JCM 13223. Lineage (GTDB taxonomy): Bacteria > Bacteroidota > Bacteroidia > Bacteroidales > Bacteroidaceae > Phocaeicola > Phocaeicola massiliensis. The sequence continues at coordinate 2,758,074 of NZ_KB905472.1, forward strand.
TCGGAGAAGTTACTACATACACATTACTTTAACAAATCCATTGACTAACCTCTTAAATATAGAAAACAATGTCTGAAATAAAACTTGCCTGTGAAGTGGCAGAACAAGTCAAAGCTATTTGCGACAAACATGGAAATCTTCCCGGTGAACTGATCAACATTTTACATGAAGCCCAACATCTGCAAGGTTATCTGCCGGAGGAGATGCAACGTCTCATCGCTCATAAATTGAATATCCCTGTATCCAAAGTATATGGCGTAGTCACTTTCTATACCTTCTTTACCATGACACCCAAAGGAAAATATCCTATCTCCGTTTGTATGGGAACTGCTTGCTATGTACGCGGCTCAGAAAAATTATTGGAAGAATTTAAGCGTGTCTTAGGTATCGAAGTAGGTGAGACAACTCCCGATGGAAAATTCTCATTGGACTGCCTGCGATGTGTAGGGGCTTGCGGATTAGCACCGGTAGTAATCATCGGTGAAAAAGTATACGGTCGTTTGCAATCGGTAGATGTAAAGAAGATAATTGAAGATTTGGAATAAACCGGAAGCCTTTTTCAACGACATTATTGAGCCTTTTACCACCAAAAACTCTTAATTCGTCGAAAAAAGCCTTTCTTTCATTGAATAGATTTGAAAAGACTACAAATTACATTTACCTTTGCTGATTGAAATAAAAAACTTGCAAAAGCAAAACTATGATGAAAAAGGCAAAAACATTTCTCCTTTTAGGCATTACATTGTGCATGTTCGGATGCAGCGATGATGATGATGACAAGTCGAATACGACATCTACTGTTCCTTTCTCTTTAACAGCTTCTCTGGAAGTGCGCAACGATGCTGCAACAACTCCGGGTATGCTGCAAGGCAATTGGAATGAAGGTACAAAACTGGCAGCCATGCACTCCGGCTTGACAGGAGTAAAGAAAAGTATCTTCACCCTGTCATCCACTTCTACCGACCTGTTTACCGGAGACATCTCGAATAAAGTAAAAAGTGATAAAGAAATCGCAGTATTTTATCCGGCTGATGCCATTACAGCAAACAGCAGTGATACATTGACCCAACAACTGAGTCTTGCCAATCAGGACGGAACATTGGCAGGAGTGGCAAATTATGATTATTCATGGGCTTTGTGCAAAGTGAATATGACTGCACAGTCGGGCTCGGGCAGTTGCGAAATGAAGAATCTGATGACCATCGGTAAATTTGAGTTTACTACCGATGGAAGCACACTGCTGAATGACATCTCACGCATCACTGTGACAGCCACTTCGGGAAAGCTTTACTCCAATGCAACCTTAAAGTTGAAAGATGGAGAATTCAGTAACACCACAGAAGGAAGCTTTACTATCAAGAATGATGCCGGATTACCGGGTAGTGCTTATATTTCTTTCTTCCCTTCGGAAGCACAACTACATTTCACCTTGGTAACCAATGCAGGTAACATATATGAAGCCTCAACAACAGAAAGCATTACATTGGAAAAAGGAAAGTATTATGCTTCTGCTGCCCTTACTTGCACTCCGGTAGCTCCTGCCAAAGTAGGCGATTACTATTATAGCGACGGTACTTATTCTACGGAAATGAATGAAGAAAAGACATGTATCGGTATTGTTTATGCCCTGAACGATAAAAATGGTAATCTAGACAAAACCCTCACCACATCTCCTTACGGACGTATCGTGGCACTAACCAATGCGCGAAACAAAGTGAGATGGGCAAGTAAATCGGAGGATATCGAAGGATTGAAAAACGATACTATTATCAATGGCACACAGCAAATCGGTTGTCTGCCCTATTTTAACGGTACTGCAGATTCCTATTTCTCCGATAATGCTGAAGAACAAATCAAAGGAACTACCATTAATACAGAAACAGGATTGATTACCGCCTGGCCGTCGGAAGGCATCCTGAGCGACTTCAATGGAGCAACAAATACATCTTATATCAACAAAAGCACCTCTACTTATCCGGCAGGAAGTTATTGCTACCAATACAGCAAACCCGGAAAAGGAGCAGGCGAATGGTATCTGCCGGCAGTGGGCGAACTGGCACTGCTTTGGGAGTTACATCATGCCGGTGTGATATGTAACGCCAAGCAGGAATGTTTCAAAGATTTCGACCAGCAGAGTTATTGGACTTCTTCGGAAGGCAATAAAAACAAAGCATGGTATTTGAACTTCTTCAGTGGAATATTAATGGCAAACAGCAAAGGAAGTACTTACAATACACGCCCGGTAGCTATGTTCTAAACACAAGCTATCAGATACTAAAAAAGGGAGTGTGTCAAAACTAAACCGGCCAATCCAATTGTCAGCTGTAGGGGCAGGGTTTGCCTGCCCGAAGACACAAAGCAAACTGTTTTCGGGCGAGCGAACCTCGCCCCTACGAACTAAACGACAGCATTATCCACGTTTTGACACACCCCGTTTAAAAAAAAATATAATCAATACACTATCTTCCCGAAGCTGCCGCCGGTTTCTTATTCTGCATCTGTTTCTTTCTGCGCCAATAGTCACCGTTACTCTTGCTTCCGCGATATACTTTATTTGTCTTTGCCTTTTCTTTTATCTCTTCTGCCTTTTCTTTTCGAAGCAGCACACCGGAAGTGGAAATAAAAGGATGCTCTTTCACCACAGGTATTTCCAATCCGATTAACTTTTGTATATCTTTCAAATAAGCCAACTCTTCCGATTCACAAAAAGAGATAGCCACCCCATCGTGTCCGGCACGTCCGGTTCTGCCAATGCGATGTACATACGTTTCCGATATATTAGGCAACTCATAATTAATAACATGAGAAAGCAGATTAACATCAATACCTCTGGCAGCAATATCGGTTGCAATCAGTACACGGGTTGACCGGTCCTTAAAATTATTCAATGCACGCTGACGCGCATTCTGCGACTTGTTTCCATGGATAGCTTCCGCCACCACACTATTCTTATTCAGTATCTTTGCCAACTTATCCGCTCCATATTTAGTACGCGTGAAAATCAGTACTGACTCTATTGATTTATCTTTCAGCAAATAGAGTAACAAATCCTTTTTTTCGTTTTTCTCTACGAAGTAAACGCTTTGCTGAATGGTATCCACTGTAGATGAAACAGGAGTCACTTCCACCTTTTCCGGAGACGTAAGAATAGAGTTTGCCAATTTTTCTATCTCAGGTGGCATGGTTGCAGAGAAAAAAAGTGTCTGCCGCTTATCGGGAATCAGTTTCAATACTCGCTTTATATCATGTATAAAGCCCATATCCAACATACGGTCTGCTTCATCAAGCACAAAATAATCGAGCCCTTTAAGGGAAATATATCCTTGCGCCTGCAAGTCGAGCAAACGTCCCGGAGTAGCAATCAATACCTGTACTCCCCTTTTCAATGCATCTATTTGTGGTTTCGGAGGAACTCCTCCAAAAATTACCGTATGCTTTACGCGCGTATACCGAGCATACGCATCAAAGCTCTCGCCTATCTGAATGGCCAGTTCTCGCGTGGGAGTAAGTATCAATGCCTTGATACCTTTCTTACTATCTGATTGATAAAGTCTCTGGATAATGGGGATGGCAAAAGCTGCCGTTTTTCCTGTTCCTGTCTGCGCACATCCCAGTAAATCTTTACCTTTTAATAATACCGGAATTGCTTGTTCCTGAATGGGGGTCGGCGTTGTATAGCCGGTTTGTTCTAAAGCCTTCAATATCGGCTCTATAAGATCTAATTCTTTAAATATCATTTGAAATTATTAAGCAGGCCTCACGGCCTTTCTATTTGTTATTCTACAAAGATAAGAGAATGATTCGTTATAAAGGTATTCAGGCTACGGAGTTTATGCTTATTTAACAAGATTGACAATAAAAAGGGCGTATAGTGAGAATAACATCACCATACGCCACATAACCTATTATATATAAGCTATTTACAAATAAAACAATAACATAAAGACTTCTGAACAAGCTAATTGGCAAGAAAGATTATCGGGTACAGAATGTATAGACATTTCCTCCAAAATCCGCTGCAATCAGTGCATTACCCGAAACAGCGACGGAGCCGAAAATAGGCGCTCCGGTAGCATATTTCCAAATAATCTTTCCATCGTCTTTATTGATACCATACACCGCTCCGTCGGAAGCAGTCACATAAACGGTCTTCCCTGCCAGCACCGGGCTGGTCTCAATTGTAGCTGCACCCTTGCGAATATACGGACTGGTATAAACCAATCCTGCTCCTACCGGACAAACCCATTTTTCTTCCAGCGTTTCATTATCCAGCGCAATCAGCCCCTTCTCTGCCGAACCGAAAATAATCTCTTTGTCGGTAAGTAACGGAGTGGAAGTCACATCTACATTATAAGGCAAAGGTTTGCGTACAATCACCTTTCCGGTAGCTGCTTCGAGAATAAAGAAAGATTGGTTGGAGATAAGATACAACAACGAACCATGCATGGCAACCGATGAACCGCGATTACGCAAGCCGTTGTCACTGGCTTCCCACAATTTCTTTCCTGTCTTGGCATCATTTCCATAAAGTGCACGCCACTGTGCAGAACCGATTAAAAGTCCGTTACCTTGTGTCAGCGTGGTAGTAGTTCCTTCACCCTGTCCCCAATCTTCATTCTTCCAAAGCTGTTTGCCGGTACGGGCTTCATAAGCACCGAGTCCTTTTCCGGTTCCGGCATATACAATACCGTCATTGGCTACCAAGCCGTCAATCAATGCCGGCAAGCCGTTGACAGGAAGTTGTTTTTCCCAACAGAGTTTTCCCGTTTCTGCATCAATGGCATACAGCCAACCTTGCGCATCTTGAGCAAAAACCACACCTTTGTCTATTGCAATAGTGTTCTTTATGGAATTACGAACCGGATAGCTCCACAGTATTTCTCCGTCTTCTCCGGCCAAAGCATAAACATGACCTTCACCTTTCAGATTCTCGTCAACAGAAGCTATATATACCTTACCATTGTGCACCAAAGGAGAAGTCATATAAATATTGGCTCCTACATTCTTCGTCCAGGCTAATTGCAGAGGTGCTTCCAGAGGCGGACAAACCGGAGCGACATGTGTAGAAGTTCCCAACAAGTTATTCCAGTCGGCACCCAATGACACTTTTACCTGTTCCGGTCGGACAATAAAGGCACTTTCGGCATAAGCGGTCTCACCATTATTAAAACGAGCCGTCACCTGCAAGGTCAGTTCCTTGCCTTGATACTTGGCAGACAGAGGCATATCCCCATTCCAGGTCCAGTCGGTAGCCTGAACGAGTTTCTTGTTTTTGAGTATGGCTTTTCCGTCTTGCAGGCAACTATAAACCACCTCTTTCACCGGAGTTGCAGACGAATAAACATTTACTGTAACAGGAACACGATTGGCAAAGGCAGTACCGGCAGGAGAAGCTATACAAATATTCTTATCCAAATAAGAATAACGGAGTTCGGAAGTGAAATCACCGTTCTTATCCACATGCATTACACGGAAAGCACTGGTAGAATGGTCAATCCCGCCCTTATCCAATGTAGCGGTAGATACACTATACACATCTCCTTGCTTCTTCATATAATTAATATGCCAATGACCATATACCCACGCTTTCAGGTTATGCTCGTTCAGGTTAATGCTGCCTCCGTTGTCTCCTTTAAAAACAAAAGCGTCATCATAAGTCAGCAAGTCATGATTAAACACCATAATAGGTGTCCCGGGTTTTACATGGGCAAGGTCGTTTTTCAGCCAAAGATAAACATCCTCACGGGTATAACCGGGAGCATGGTCACCGCCTGCCATCGGAGTGACAATATAATGCACACGTCCGGCGTCAAACGAATAATAAACAGGACCGTAGATATTTTCAAAAAGCTCTTCGCCGTATTTACCTTTGACAAGGTCATGGTTTCCGATACAATAGAAGACAGGGCAGTCCATATTCTCCGTATTCATCAGTTTGATATGCTCTTTCAGCCCTTTCTCATAACAGATATCGCCGGTATGAATGATAAAAGCGGCATGCTCATTCGCTGCATAGTCACGTACATTATTTACCCATTCATCATGATTCTTGGTATTGAAAATCTCTGTATCGGCAATATGGATATATTTATGGGAGCCATCCTTACCCAAACCTCCGTCATAAGGCATCAGCCCAAAGTCGTAAGAAGCCTGCTTATCTTCTATTTTATGATAATGGCGGTTATAAGTCTTATAGCCGGAAGGAGTAGTAATAAAAACAAAACGTTCCCCGGCATGACCGGGAAGCGTAAAACTACCGTCAGCAGCTGTTTCCACAACATTCAATCCGTCAGAAACCTTGACGCCGGACATCGGTTTCTCTCCCTTATCAAACACACCGTTCTTATTCTTGTCTACATAAACATGTCCGGTGTATGCTGCCATTACAGGAAAAGAAGCAACCAACAGGCAGGAAATTAAAAAGGTCTTTTTCATCAGTATATATTTAATTGAATAATCATACAATCTATTTCAAAACAAATTCGGACAAAACAAATCCATGGTCAGAAGGATAGAAGAAATCCTCTCCCTCAAAAGTGAATGTCTTTCCCAGACTGTTATCATAACACTCTGAAGTAGTGGCCTGTATGGTCTTTCCCCGGTAATAGATAAAGTCGATACGGTCTGCCCGGCATTCCGTTTCCAAAGAGTCCGCATCAGTCAGCCAGGTCACTCCCAACTTGGCCGCCGCATCAGGATTCATTTCGCGGAAACTATCCTTAAAGCCGGCTTTTTCCATCGCAACAGAAACCGGCCAACGTACGACCGCCCCGCCGTGATTATACAAATTACGCGTCTCTTCCGTCCAGTCCAAATGCGAATGTACATTGAAGTCTCCCCCCATGATGACAGGTATGCTATCGGCCTCCGCCAGCATCGGTTTCAGTACGGAAAGAATCTTCCGTATCTCGTCATCCCTCGTTCCGGCAGTTTCCCAAGCCAGAATTTCTTCTTCCGTCTTGTCCGTGGGAACCAAGCGCATATCGGGCAAATAATGCAACCAAGTGTCGAAGATGCGCACCGGAGTGCCATCCATATCAATCTTTACTCCGCCAAAGTTAAAAGTACCGATGCTATCGGGAAATGCATACTTTTCAACAATGGGATAACGGCTGTAGATACATAGATTATCGGAGATTAAATGATACTGATATCCCAGTGAGTCTGCCACCATCGGAGCAGTGCCGTATGTCTCTACCATCAAGACCACATCCGCCCCGCTTTTCTTGAGAATGCCGACAGTACCTTCACATCCTTTTCCCGGATAAGTTTTAGAGTGACCACCGTGCCACACATTCCATGAGAGAACTTTCAGCTTTTTAGGAGTATCCTTTTGCGGCGTACAAGCCACGCAACATAGCAGACAGAGTGCTGCCATGAACATCATAGTTTTTCGTGTTCGCATAATTGATTAGATTCATTTTTCACGTAACAAAGGTAGCACAAAAAGAAAAACGCACAAAAGAAATATACCATAAATATGGTATTGTTTGTCTGAACATCATCCCCTATCTTTGCATTATTAAAGATAACCCACTAATAATTCAAAAGATTATGGCAAGAATAAAAAAACAATTGACTGAACTGATTGGAGGCACTCCCCTCCTGGAACTGTCACGCTTCAGTAAAAAACAGGGCGCGAAAGCACAAGTAATTGCCAAACTGGAATATTTCAATCCCGGCGGAAGTGTAAAAGACCGTATCGCACTTGCAATGATAGAAGACGCGGAAAGTAAAGGCATCCTGAAACCCGGTTCGGTAATCATCGAACCCACCAGTGGCAACACAGGTGTGGGATTGGCGTGGGTTGCCCGAGTAAAAGGTTACAAAACCATACTCACCATGCCCGAAACCATGAGCCTGGAACGCCGGAATTTATTAAAAGCGGCAGGTGCACAATTGGTGCTGACCGAAGGTGGCAAAGGAATGAAAGGGGCTATAGAAAAAGCGGAAGAACTGCGCAAGACCACACCCGGAGCCGTCATTTTAGGTCAGTTCGACAATCCGGCAAATCCTGCGGTCCATGTCCGCACCACCGCCCGGGAGATATGGGATGACACTGATGGAAAAGTAGATATCTTTGTTGCCGGAGTAGGCACCGGAGGTACACTGACCGGTGTAGCAGAAGGATTGAAAAAACAGAATCCCAACATACAAATCGTAGCAGTAGAGCCGGACAACTCCCCTGTTCTTTCGGGCGGGCAACCGGGAGCACACAAGATACAGGGTATCGGCGCAGGGTTCATCCCCAAGATATACAACGGAAGCCTGGTAGATAAAATAATCCGTGTAAAAGACGATGATGCCATCCGCACAGGACGTGAATTGTCTTCCACAGAAGGACTGCTGGTAGGAATCTCATCGGGAGCTGCTGCCTATGCCGCTTTAAAACTGGCCAAATTGCCTGAGAATGAGGGGAAACAAATTGTAGTCCTCTTACCCGACACAGGAGAAAGATATCTGTCGACTGTGCTCTATGCGTTCGAAGAATATCCGCTGCCTAATAATCATTGACCCAAAACAATAAAAATGAACATAGCTGCATTAATTTCAGGAGGAGTCGACAGCGCGGTTGCCGTACACCTCCTTTGCGAACAAGGATATAAACCTGACCTTTTCTATATCAAAATCGGAATGGACGGTGACGAGGATCTTACCTGCACCGCAGAAGAGGATATCGAACTATGTACGGCTACCGCACGCAGATACGGCCTCAACCTGAATATCATTGACCTGCACCGGCAATACTGGGACAATGTCGTGGCATACGCCATAGACAAAGTGAAGCGTGGCCTCACTCCCAACCCGGATGTGATGTGCAACAAACTCATCAAATTCGGATGCTTCGAACAGGAGGCCGGACATCTGTATGACAAGACAGCCACCGGCCATTATGCCGGTATCCTTGAAAAAGATGGAAAAATATGGCTCGGAACCGCACAAGATCCGGTCAAGGACCAGACGGATTTTCTGGCACAGATAGATTATCTGCAAGTATCCAAACTGCTGTTTCCTCTTGGCGGACTGATGAAAAATGAAGTCAGGGATATTGCCTTACAAGCCAAACTGCCCAGTGCACGCCGCAAGGACAGTCAGGGTATCTGCTTTTTAGGAAAAATCAATTATAATGACTTCCTTCGCCGCTTTTTGGGCGAGAAAGAAGGAGCCGTCATTGAAGTGGAGACAGGAAAACGGATCGGCACTCACAAAGGATATTGGTTCCACACCATAGGACAGCGCAAAGGACTGGGACTGAGCGGCGGACCTTGGTTCGTTATCCGCAAAGACATAGATGAAAACCTTATCTATGTTTCACGAGGCTATAATACTGAGAAGCAATACGGTACGGACTTTGCCTTGCGTGGTTTCCATTTCATCACGGAGGACTTATGGAAGGGAAATTCTCCTGTAGACGTTTCTTTCAAAATCCGGCATACCGATACGTTTATGAAAGGAATACTGACACGGGAAGACGACTTGTTCCGAATCCACAGCCATGAACCTCTGCAGGGTATTGCGCCCGGACAATTCGGCGTGCTGTATGACAAAGATGCGGAAATTTGCGTGGGAAGCGGTGAAATATCCCCGGCCGACAATGGGTCAACAGCAATTTAACGGGAACAGTCCGGTTGATCGTGAAGTAGCGGTTCACTTGGGATTACTTGTTATTCTTGGGTCACATCGTTTTCTTGGGGATTTAAATATCATATCACTAACCAAAGGAAGAGTAAGCCGTTTCTTAGGGTCAGCCAAGTCCTTTTAAACGGAAGATTATTACAGTCTGCTATAATAGACTGTACAGTCCATTGTAGCAGACTGTACGGTCTACGGTAACGGACTATACAGTCCACTGCCGAAGACTGTAGTAATTCGACTGACAGACAGGCATAATCGAAAAGACGAAAATGCTTAGTCCGACTAATGAAACGACTTAGGGAGTTTTAAAGGCTCAGTTTGAAAACTTGGGGGAATTAGTTAAAAACACTATCTTTGTGGCATGAAACAGAACCTTCACCCCCCTGCCACTCCACTGGAGATGTTGAGCTTGTTCCTTCCTGCAGGCCTGCTTGACTATTTTGACCTGGTTAACCATGTCTCTCAAGAGACTTGCTTCATTTTTTTTCTTGAGGAAAAGCCTTCCATTCCTCAAGAGCATTCCCATTTACATCTACATTCCAAAGGTTTCTTCCCGGAAATAGAAGTGCAAGACTTTCCTGTTCGCGGCAAGGCTGTATATCTACGCATCAAGCGGCGTCGTTGGGAAGACCCGGAAACAGGACAAACTTATAGCCGTGATTGGAACTTAGTAGCCTCCGGTACTCGCATAACAGCTGAGTTCGGAGCTTTTTTAAAAGCGTTACTTAGACAATCATGCGGTTAGTTGCCAAAGTGTAGCAGAACATTACTGTATGGATGGCAAGCAACTCCAGACTCAATACAAAGAACATTTAAGTGATTTCAATAATTGGAATCAGAAGGAACATGCTGAAGACTTTATTCTTTATCCTAAAAATATAGGTTATCATTTATGTATTGATGAAACGGCTTTAAGCAAAGGCGAACTATATACAATCCTTACCAATCGGGATAAGCATGGTCGAAAAGGCATCATTGTAGCTATTGTAAAGGGAACTAAAGCAGAGGATGTTATCAATGTGCTTCTCAAAATAGATGCCGATAAGCGCAACCAAGTAAAGGAAATTACACTTGATATGGCCGGCAGTATGCAGAAAATAGCAAAACGTTGTTTTCCCGGGGCTATGCAGGTAGTGGATCGTTTCCATGTCTCAAAGTTGGTTTATGAAGCTGTACAAGACCTTCGGATCGCTTATCGCTGGCAAGTAATGAAGGATGAGAACAGGAAAATCAAGGAAGCTAAAGCCAAAGGGGAAAGTTATGAACCTAAAGTGTTTAGCAATGGAGATACACTCAGACAGTTGTTAGCCAGAAGCCGGTACCTGCTGTTTAAGGCTCCAGACAAGTGGCTGCAAAGCCAGAAGGTAAGAGCCAAACTACTCTTTGAACAATTCCCGGATATAAAATCCGTGTACTATTACGCACTACGATTAGGGAAGATATTTTCAGACTATACAGATAAAGATGTGGCTCGTGCCAAACTGGCACTTTGGTATAATGAAATTGAGGAGTTTGGTTATGATACGTTCACTACTGTTGCCAATTCCATTGAGAATCATTACGAACGGATATTAAACTACTTTGTGAACAGAAGCACAAATGCTGCTGCGGAAGCTTTTAATGCAAAAATTAAAGCATTTAGGGCTTCATTTCGTGGAGTAGTAGATAAGAGGTTCTTTC
>NZ_KB905472.1:2769502-2811187 GCF_000382445.1 Phocaeicola massiliensis B84634 = Timone 84634 = DSM 17679 = JCM 13223
GTGGGCGTTGACGGATTCGAACCGCCGACCCTCTGCTTGTAAGGCAGATGCTCTGAACCAGCTGAGCTAAACGCCCGTTGCCTCTTGTTTTCAAAAGCGTTGCAAAGGTATGGTTTTTTTTGATAACTGCAAACTTTTCTCCTATTATTTTTTCATTTATTTTTCAATAAAGCAGCTAACAAACTGATTAACAAGAAATAAAAAAAGTAAAGTCCACAACCTTTTCAAGATAAGAATTGCGGGCTTTACTCCATATATATATAAAAGACACTTTTTTATTCTTGTCCGAAACGCTTAGCTTGTTCAGCAATCAGTTCCGCATCATCGAAATAATTTATCTTCATCGCTTTGCGTACATCATCCAATGTTTCCGCCGCAGTTGCACGAGCTGTTTCACATCCTCTACGCAACATCTCATAAATAGCAGGAATATCCTTTTCAAACTCTTTGCGGCGTTCACGAATGGGAGTCAGCTCCTCCTGCATGATAGCTGCCAGGAATTTCTTCACCTTCATATCCCCCAAACCGCCACGCGTATAATGTGCTTTCAATTCATCCAGGTTAGGATAATCAGATAAATAACGTTCAAAATGCTCAGGTTTACAGAAAGCATCCAAATAAGTAAAGACAGTATTACCCTCAAGTTTACCCGGGTCGGATACTTTGATATGGGTCGGGTCAGTGTACATACCCTTCACTTTCTTTTCCACTTCATCGGCAGTATCGGAGAGATAAATGCAGTTGCCCAACGATTTACTCATTTTTGCCTTTCCGTCCGTACCCGGCAACCGCAGACAAGCAGCATTGTCAGGCAACAGGATTTCCGGTTCTACCAGCGTATCACCATAAATATGATTGAACCGACGGACGATTTCACGCGTCTGCTCAATCATTGGTTCCTGATCTTCACCCACCGGCACGGTTGTAGCCCTGAATGCCGTGATATCGGCTGCCTGACTAATAGGATAAGTGAAAAAACCGACAGGAATACTAGTCTCGAAATTACGCATCTGTATTTCTGTTTTCACCGTAGGGTTACGTTGCAGACGAGATACGGTAACCAAATCCATATAATAGAAAGTCAGCTCACAAAGTTCAGGAATCTGGGACTGAATGAATATAGTAGACTTAGTCGGGTCCAAGCCGACAGCCATATAGTCAAGTGCCACTTCAATAACATTCTGGCGAACCTTTTCAGGATTATCAATATTATCAGTCAAAGCCTGTGCGTCTGCTATAAAAATAAAAGTCTTATCATACAATCCGGAGTTCTGAAGTTCCACCCGGCGTTTCAATGAACCTACGTAATGACCGATGTGCAACCTTCCGGTAGGACGGTCACCTGTCAATATGATTTTTTCTTTTCCCATACCTCTTAAATATTATCTTATATTAAAAATTACGCAAAGATAGGAATATTCTAGCACAATAACTTAACTTTGAATCTGTATTTCACATATAATAATTGTTATGAATAAACTAAGACCAACCATTAAACTAGCTCTATTTATCTCTGTTGCAGGCGCATTTCTCGCTGCATGTTCCGATGACGATGACAAAAAGCCTTCTGCTCCATCAAAAATCATTACCGGAATAAGAGTATATAAAATCACCGATGTCATAAGCTATGAAGGCGACCTTGACTTTACTTATGACAAAGACAAACGCCTAACCGGTGTGCGTGGCAATGCTCCATTAACCACTATAAACTATTCCTATGGAGATAATTCACACATAAGCTATAATTACTCTTCAGAAAACTCTCCATTAGTAGAAATAACCACCACTTTAGAGAATGGCCGCAGCTATGTGTGCAAATTTTCCAATCAGGACAGTCCCATCACCTATTCATATAATAATGAAGGATATCTGAAAAGCAGTAATAATAACGGAATAGTGCTTGAATACCAATGGAACAAAAAGAACCTGACCTCTATGACTTCCACACCAAGAGGAACTTACAACAGTGATTACAAAATATCCACCATTGCTAATGACTACAGCCTTGACCTGAACACGCTGGCACAATGGATTGACGAACGACCCAATTATATAAACGTGGTAAACACATTGGGACAAATGGCAGGCATTTTAGGCAAACGAAGTGAAAATATCATAGAAGACACTTACTATACATACGACTATAGTTTCTTGCAAGACGGCAGGCTGAAAGACATTACTCTGATAGATACGAATAAAACCGGTTATTCTTTCTTATTGCGTTACGCCGACTCTGATAATATCGAATAAATATACAAAAGAAAGATGATTTCTCATTTTTTATCTCAATCTGCATTGACAAAGAGCCTGATTTATTTTGTTATCTTAGAAATTAGTAGTTACTTTGCACAAAATTTAAAGATGCTATGTATCCTACAGGAACAAAGATAATATAGACATAAAGCAAATGCGTTAGTCCTCTCACGAGGATGGACGCATTTTTTTTATATTTTAGCGACATTAAAACAACTATTATAAAAAGAAACTTTCAATGAAAAAGGATTTAAAGAAAGTCCTGGTATTGGGTTCGGGTGCCCTCAAAATCGGCCAGGCAGGAGAGTTTGATTACTCAGGTTCACAAGCGCTGAAAGCATTGCGCGAAGAAGGCATTCACTCGGTGTTGGTAAATCCTAACATCGCAACTATTCAAACTTCGGAAGGTATTGCCGACAAAGTGTACTTCCTTCCTGTTACTCCCTTCTTTGTTGAAGAAATTATTAAGAAAGAACAACCGGACGGTATCTTATTGGCTTTCGGTGGTCAGACTGCACTGAACTGCGGTACTGAGCTTTATCTGAACGGTACATTAAAGAAATATGGTGTAGAAGTACTGGGTACTTCCGTAGAAGCCATCATGTACACTGAAGACCGTGATTTATTCGTAAAAAAGCTGGATGAAATTCCGATGAAAACCCCGAAGAGCCACGCTGTGGAAAGCATGGAAGAGGCTCTGAAGGCTGCCCGCGAAATCGGTTATCCTGTTATGGTACGCTCTGCTTACGCATTGGGCGGTTTGGGTAGCGGTATCTGTCCGGACGAAGAAGCTTTCATCAAATTAGCAGAAAGCTCATTCGCATTCTCTAAACAGATCCTGGTTGAAGAGTCATTGAAAGGTTGGAAAGAAATTGAATTCGAAGTAATCCGCGATGCTAATGATCATTGTTTCACAGTAGCAAGCATGGAAAACTTCGACCCGCTGGGTATCCACACCGGTGAGTCTATCGTGGTAGCTCCTACTTGCTCTCTGACAGAAGAACAAGTCACCATGCTGCAAGAATTGTCTACAAAATGTATCCGTCACTTGGGTATTGTGGGTGAATGTAACATCCAATATGCTTTCAATGCAGATACCAACGACTACCGTGTCATCGAAGTAAACGCGCGTCTGAGCCGTTCTTCCGCACTGGCTTCCAAGGCCACCGGTTTCCCCTTGGCATTCGTTGCCGCTAAAATCGCTTTGGGCTACACATTAGACCAGATTGGCGAGATGGGTACTCCTAACTCAGCATACGAAGCTCCCCAATTGGATTACCTGATTTGTAAAATTCCCCGTTGGGATCTAACAAAATTTGCCGGTGTATCACGTCAGATCGGTTCCAGCATGAAGTCGGTAGGTGAAATCATGTCTATCGGACGTTCTTTCGAGGAAATCATTCAGAAAGGTCTTCGTATGATCGGTCAGGGCATGCACGGTTTCGTGGGTAACGACCATACTAAATTCGAGAATCTGGATGAGGAACTGGCTAACCCGACAGACCTCCGCATCTTCTCCATCGCTTCTGCATTGGAAGAAGGATACAGCATTGAACGTATCCATGAACTGACCAAGATTGACCCGTGGTTCTTGGGCAAACTGAAAAATATCGTTGACTACAAAATCAAACTTTCCACTTATAATAAGATTGAGGATCTGCCCGAAGATGTACTTCGCCAAGCTAAAGTGTTAGGGTTCTCCGACTTCCAGATTGCACGTTTCGTACTGAAATCCAATGGCAACATGGAAAAAGAGAATCTGGCCGTACGAGCTCATCGTAAAGCATTAGGTATTCTTCCGGCTGTGAAACGTATCAATACCGTCGCATCCGAACATCCCGAACTGACCAATTACCTGTATATGACATACGCTACCACAGGTTATGATGTCAATTATTATAAGAACGAAAAGTCAGTGGTTGTATTAGGCTCGGGGGCTTACCGCATCGGTTCATCTGTAGAATTTGACTGGTGTTCTGTAAACGCTGTACAGACAGCACGTAAATTGGGTTACAAATCAATCATGATTAACTATAACCCTGAAACGGTTTCTACCGACTATGACATGTGTGACCGTCTGTACTTTGACGAACTTTCATTCGAACGTGTACTTGACGTGATTGACCTGGAACAACCGGGTGGTGTCATTGTATCGGTAGGCGGACAGATTCCTAACAACCTGGCTATGAAATTACATCGTCAGTCAGTACCTGTATTGGGAACTTCACCTCTTTCTATCGACCGTGCGGAAAACCGTCATAAATTCTCGGCTATGCTCGACCAATTGGGCATTGACCAACCGGCTTGGAAGGAATTGACCAGCCTGGAAGAGATGGAAGAGTTCGTCAACAAAGTAGGTTATCCGGTGTTGGTTCGTCCTTCATACGTGCTCTCGGGCGCTGCCATGAATGTATGCTATAACGAAGACGAATTAAAAGAATTCTTGCAGATGGCCAAGGAAGTTTCTAAAGAATATCCGGTAGTCGTATCACAGTTCATGCAAGACACCAAAGAAATAGAATTTGACGCTGTAGCCCAAAACGGTGAGGTAGTGGAATATGCCATATCAGAACATATTGAATACGCAGGTGTACACTCGGGTGATGCAACCTTGGTATTCCCGGCTCAGAAGATTTATTTCGAAACAGCCCGCCGCATTAAGAAAATCGGTCGCCGCATAGCCAAAGAATTGAATATTTCCGGTCCGTTCAATATGCAGTTCCTGGCTAAGAACAATGAAGTAAAAGTGATTGAATGTAACCTGCGTGCCTCACGTTCATTCCCGTTCGTTTCCAAGGTATTGAAACGTAACTTTATTGAAACAGCCACCCGCATCATGCTGGATGCTCCATACAGCAAACCGGACAAGTCGGCATTCGACATTGACTGGATTGGTGTAAAAGCTTCTCAGTTCTCATTCTCACGCCTGCACAAGGCAGACCCGGTATTGGGTGTAGATATGTCTTCAACCGGTGAAGTAGGTTGTATCGGTGATGACTTCCATGAAGCCTTGCTGAATTCACTGATCGCCGTAGGATTTAAAATTCCTACAAAATCAGTTATGTTCTCGTCGGGTGCTACCAAGTCTAAAGTAGATTTGCTGGAAGCCAGCCGTATGTTGGCAAATAAGGGATACGAGATTTATGCAACTGCCGGAACTGCTACTTTCCTGAATGCACACGGAGTAAACACTATTCCTGTTTACTGGCCTGATGAACGTCCCGATGCAGAGAATAATGTAATGAAGATGATTGCCGAACACAAGTTCGACCTGATTGTCAATATTCCGAAGAACCATTCTAAACGTGAGTTGACTAACGGTTATAAGATTCGTCGCGGAGCAATCGACCACAATATTCCTTTGATTACCAACGCCCGCCTGGCAAG
Organism: Phocaeicola massiliensis B84634 = Timone 84634 = DSM 17679 = JCM 13223; assembly: GCF_000382445.1. GTDB lineage: Bacteria > Bacteroidota > Bacteroidia > Bacteroidales > Bacteroidaceae > Phocaeicola > Phocaeicola massiliensis. The sequence goes on from NZ_KB905472.1 coordinate 2,775,143, forward strand.
TGCTTTCATTGAAGCATTCTGCGAAATGAGCGAAAAGGATATTCAAATCAAGAGCTGGCAGGATTATAAATAATCCTTCCCAATAAATAAAAAGAGGGTGTGTCTTCAATCTGACACACCCTCTTTTTTTGATAAGATACTACTATGGGACTAATATTGGAGTACCATCCTTTTTAAAGGATACAACAGTTCGTAATGCGCTTTGGTCTAGGATATAATATTTGTTATTGTATTCTATTATTTTGTCGGCACAAGAGAACATGATGTTGTTTCCTTCGTTCAGAACAACGAATGAAGTGTCTGCAATGTGACTAGTGACGGAATCATAATAAGCTTCATCAAGAGGTATTGTTATTTTATATACATCACAATTTAAAGGAACTGTTTCAACAGAATCTTTATTCCCAGAACAAGCTGATAATAATCCTAGTAGAAATATCTGTATAATTCTATTTTTCATTTTTAACAAGCACAATCATTAATGAATAATTTAGATAAGGCTTTAATTGTCTTGTCCAAATTCTGCTCAGTATTAATACAAAGGCGTAAAAAAAGAAGTTAATAACAATCAGAGTCAGTACATGATTCGGAGTTAATGGAACGACACACCATTTTATGTCCGCCGCCATAACATTTTTTTTCTTCTCTAGGTCCCGTATTGGAAGCTCCACTTTCGCCACTTGCTAAAGCTTCAATATTTGCTAGTTGAAGTTCTGACAAGTTTCCTGTTGAATCAATACAATCCCAATAAATATTTGCACCAAGAATTAGAAATAAAGCAAATAAAACTACAATCTTTTTCATACATCATTATATTTAAAGTTAATATATGAACAAAGCTAAAAAATAAACCGTCACGCTGTTCTTCGCAACAAAAAAAAGTTAACCTATTTTATCTTACATCAACAGCTCCAACAACGTACACTTTGAAGCCGTGCCCCTCTCTTCAAAACAGGAATTTCCCCCTTCCCCCATCCGTTTTTGTCCTATTCATCGGCATTTCGAGATGAATGGTTTCCCCTTCGCATGCCTCGCCGCCCATTCACCCCGATTGTAGATGCCGGGAGTCTTGAAGTTGAAATGATAACCGTCTTGGCGAAGGCTCTCGAAATTCTGTATGCCGATGGAATAAATTCTCTATTCCATACTGATTGTCTTTAGGATTCTGCAAAAGTAAAGATAACTATTTCTTCTTGAGATAAATCCGAATCAACCTAATTATTTTCCCTTTTTCACTTATAGTTATAAGAAAAAATCCATAACTTTGCCACGAGTTAACCAAAACAAACATAACGTTGACATTTTGATTCAACAAAACAACAAACATCAAAAGCTATGAATAACTTTTTCTTAGAAACGCATCAAGTGGTCAAACGCTTTGCCAACCACACTGCGCTGAATGGTGTCAGCATTCAGGTCCCCGAAGGACAAATCTTTGGATTGCTGGGGCCGAACGGTGCCGGCAAAACCACACTCATCCGCATCATCAACCGCATCACGGCCCCCGATTCGGGAGAAGTACGCTTCAACGGACACCTGTCGCAAGCCGAAGATATTTATCATATCGGTTATCTACCCGAAGAACGCGGATTATACAAGAAGATGAAAGTGGGCGAACAGGCTATCTACCTGGCTCAATTGAAAGGTCTCAGCAAAGCAGAAGCCACTTCACGACTGAAGCTATGGTTTGAAAAGTTTGAAATCACTCCGTGGTGGAACAAGAAATTGGAAGAGCTGTCCAAAGGGATGCAGCAAAAAGTACAATTTATCATCACTATACTGCATAAACCCCAATTACTGATATTTGACGAACCGTTCTCCGGCTTCGACCCTGTGAACGCCGAACTGCTGAAGCGTGAAATACTGGAGCTGAAGAAAGAAGGACATACCATCATCTTCTCCACGCACAACATGGCTTCGGTGGAAGAGATATGTGACAATATTGCACTCATCAACCATTCTGAAGTGGTGTTGCAAGGGAATGTGAAAGAGGTGCGTTCTCGTTTCAAAGCCAATACCTATATCTTAAGCACTCCGAAAGGACAACCCTTGAAAGAATCCCCTCTGTTTGAGATTGTAGACAGTCAGCCCACCGAAGAGGAAATCCGATATACCCTACAAAAGCAACAGGATATGTCCAACTCGGCATTACTGACCCAAATAGCCCAACAAACCGAAATAATCTCCTTTACCGAATGCCTGCCCTCCATGAATGAAATATTCATACGTACGGTAGAAGGTTTGGATAAACACTAAATGCCCAAAGCCATGAACAAGATATTAATCATTATACAGCGTGAATTTCTGAACCGAGTAAGTAAGAAATCATTTATTCTTCTTACCATCCTGATGCCGTTCATCTTTGCAGCTCTCATTTTTGTTCCTGCACTGCTGTCGACGGTGAAAAGCGATGAAGTTAAACAAGTAGTAATCATTGACCACACACAAAAGTACATCGGACAATTCAAGGATGATGAATCTTATCATTTCATCGCCGGACAAGAAATGTTGCCCGAATACCGAAGTGATACTACCCGCATAGACGCCGTAGTGGAAATTACCGAAGACCTGATTCAAAATCCCACAGCAGCCGCCATCTATTCGCGCAAAGAAGTGACTAAGGGTTTGTTGTCATTGGTAAACAATACGCTGAATGAACAAATCAGACACGATAAACTGACAAGTTACAATATCCCCGAATTACAAAATATCATGCAGGATTTTGATAAGAGATACAGTGCACGTACCATCAAATGGAGTGAAGACGGCAGTGCAAACGAATCAAATGCCGGCATTGCGGTAGCCGTTGGTATGATACTTACCTTCCTTATCTATATGTTCGTTATGTCTTATGGAGGCATGGTGATGCAGAGTGTCATGGAAGAAAAGACAAGCCGCATTGTCGAGTTAATGGTATCATCGGTCAAGCCGCTTCAACTGATGCTTGGCAAGATTATCGGTATCGGTCTGGTAGGCATTACCCAACTGCTGATATGGGGTATTCTGCTTGTTGTACTTTTGGGTATCGCCGACAATACTTTCGGTGGAGATGCAGCCATTCTAAAAGGTGCCGAAGGCATGATTAGTGCCTTACAAAACCTGAATCTGCTGAAACTCGGAACCCTCTTTACCCTGAATTTCATCGGCGGATTCCTGATTTATGCCTCCATCTTTGCTGCTATCGGAGCCTCTATCAATGCCATGGAAGATTCGCAACAGTTTATGACTCCCATTATGATACTGATGGTGTTCTCCCTTTACGCCGGTATCTATAGTGGCGACAACCCGGACGGTCCGCTGGCTTTCTGGTGTTCTCTCATCCCATTTACCTCGCCTATCGTCATGATGGTACGTGTTCCGCTGGATGCACCGACCTGGCAAATTATTCTTTCGCTTTGCCTGCTCTATGCCTCAGCACTTGCACTCATCTGGATTTCAGGAAAAATATATCGTGTAGGTATCCTGATGTATGGCAAAAAGCCGACACTAAAAGAGATGATTAAATGGATTTCTTATAAATAGATTAATTCACTCTAGCCCTATCGGGCACTCTCACAAGAAACGGGGGTGTGTCAAAACTAAACCGGTCTATCAAACCTCAACTGTAGGGGCAAGGTTTACCTGCCCGAACCAACGGTCACAACCTTGGAAGTAATACACCAAGCAAACTGTTTTCGGACGAACGAACCTCGCTCCTACTAGCCAAATGACAGCATCATCAACGTTTAGACACAACCCCACTTTTTTATTACTTCCACTCACCCAATTGAATACCCAGCTTTTCCCAATGCCCGATAAATGAATTCAACGAGTTACGGAAACGATCAAAATCCTTATTGGATGGATTTGTCCAACCCACTTCGGCATATGCAGCAAGACGCGGATAAATCTTTTTATTCATACTTTCAACCGTAGGAATAAATTCACCCCACATTTGGCAACCGATACCCAACACTTTACTTTGCTGAGCCTCTGTCAGTCCCTCAGGAATCGGATTGAATTCATACGATTTTTGCAAAGGAATAGATTCATAATCATAGTCCAGATAAGTATATATATGATAAGAGTTAACGATATCATATCCTTTCTCAATAGTTTCTTTAATCAATTCAGGCTCCCCTTTCCAGAAATGAACAATTGTGCCAGGAGCCAATTGCTGTTGTGAAGCACCACTTCCGTCTCTTTGATAATCATTTACCTGAGCTCCCGTAATTTCATTCCATCCCATCATGTGACGGTTTTTAGAAGCCAAGAAATTAGAAATGTTATTTGTAAAAAAGACCTGCAAGCCACCCGGTGAAGTTATCTTGTTCTGCTTCATATAATTGCGTACCATCGGTGATTCCTTCCAAGCATTATATCGTAATTCATCTCCACCGATATGAATAACCGGAGAAGGGAATAATGCAATTACTTCCTCCAATACATCTTCCTGAAATTGGATAACACGAGGATCAGCCACATTATAAGCATTGTAATGTACCCCAAAGTTACAAGGCACCTTAATCTGCTTTCCGGTAGTTCCCAACCATGGATAAGAAGCAATAGCAGCACTGGCATGTCCCGGCATCTCTATTTCAGGAACAATCATAATATGGCGTTTGGCAGCATAATCCACTACCTCTTTGATATCATCCTGAGTATAAAAACCACCATGAGGCTTGCCATCAAACACATTGCTGTGGAAATGGTTAATCTCTGAAGAGTCACGGAAAGCACCGACCTCTGTCAATTTCGGATATTTCTTGATTTCAATACGCCATCCCTGATCATCTGTCAAATGCCAATGAAATACGTTCATCTTCAGTTCTGCCATTCTATCCAACAGATTGAGGACAACTTCTTTACCTTTGAAATACCGACCTTCATCCAACATGAAAGCACGCCAGGAAAAAGCCGGATAATCCGTCACCAAAGCTTTTTGAACTGTCAGGCGTCCTTCTCTTTCTTTAATAATCTGGCGCAAAGTCTGCACACCGTTAAACACTCCTTCGGGAGTAGAAGCCTTAATTGTAATCCGGCTTCCGGCAGCTTCCAATACATATCCACCTTTTTTATCAGGTAAAACGGTCGAATCCAATAAAAGAATAACATCTCCTTTGTCTTTCCCTTCCTCCAAAGTGACTTCCACTGCAAAATCATTCTTCAAATAGGAAGCCAGCAACAAAGCCTCATTAGACAATTCATTAGAATAAACAACCATCGGCTTATCCTTCAACTTCACAAAGCCCTGAACATAATTAATCTCTTGCGGCTGAGGAAGCACGGCATACGCTTCTATCGGCGGCTGTTCACAGGAGCTACACACAACAATGCACAACAAAACGACAATAAGTGATTTGAGTTTCATAAGTATTAGAATTAAAATTAGTTTCAATAATAGCTTTTGACTACTTCAACGCTTCTTCAATGGTATTCATCAAATGATTAAACTCCTCTTTTTCATATCCAATAGAAGTATAGATTGCTTCTCCTTCCTTATTAAACAAATACGTACGAGGGATAGATTTTTCTGCAAAAAGTGAAAAAACTTCCCGCTTAGGGTCAGGATACAACGGGAAAGTAAATTTCTTACGCTCATTATAAGCCTTCAGTTGTTCATCCGTATGTTCGCGACCAATCACCAACAATACAAAGTCTTTATTATCTTTATATTTAGGCCAAAGCATCTTTTGTACTTCTGCAAGTTCCAACTGGCATGGGCCGCACCAAGTGGCAAATAAACTGACCAATACCACCTTACCCTTTAAATCGGCAGATGAAACATCTCCATAGACTGATGATTTCAACTGAAAATCAGGTAACTTATCTCCCTTCTTCAATTCCTGTGCATGCATTGCAAAGCTAGCGCATAACAACATCAATAATAATCCTAACTTTTTCATTTTCATAATTCTGAATATTTAATTTACGATATAATGAAGACAAATATATCTGTTTTTCCTATATTTGCCGACTGAAATATCATTTTTTAGCCTATGATGACTTTTATTTCGTGTGCCAAGACAATGACGGATCATTCTAAAGTAGAAGTCCCTACCACCGGCACACCACAATTTCAAGCTGAAGCCATTCAGCACGCACTTGGTATGTCCAGGTTCTCTGCCGAAGAACTAGAACGCCTGTTACGGGTAAACAGTAAAATAGCAGCCGAAAATTATCTCCGGTTTCAAGATTTCTGTTCGGAAGCAAACAAAGCTCTTCCTGCCTTGTTAGCCTATACAGGCATAGTATTCAAACGTATCTGTCCTCAAGACTTTACAGCAGAAGATTTTCAATACGTACAAGATCATCTGCGTATCACTTCCTTTTTATATGGATTACTTCGTCCGCTTGACCTGATAAAGAATTATAGATTGGAAGGAGATGTCAGACTGCCAGAACATGAAGGAATATCTATGTTTGATTATTGGAAACCAATATTGACGGATGAGTTCATCAAATCCATCAAAGCACAAGGAGGCACATTGGTCAACCTTGCCAGCAACGAAATGAAAGACCTTTTCGACTGGAAACGTATAGAACAACAGGTACGCGTAATTACACCCGAATTTCAGGTTTGGAAAAAAGGGAAATTAACGACTGTCGTTATTTATACTAAAATGTGTAGAGGAGAAATGACACGCTATATCATCAAAAACCGCATTGAAAAGCCTGAAGAGCTAAAAAGCTTCAACTGGGAAGGATTCTGCTTTGATGCAGAACACAGCACTGAATCGCAGTACCTTTTTAGCCTTCTTTCATAAAAAAATATTAAATATTCAAGCTGCACAAACTTTTTTTCAACGCTCATGTTATTTAGTTGAAATTGGGAAGATATACCTAAACAATAATTTAACTAATAGAAATGAGTATGAAAAAATTAATGTTTGCACTGGCAATTGCCAGTATCAGTTCTGCAACGTTCGCGCAGCAGAGCAACAAATCACAAAATGCTATCGTCAGCGAAAGCGTAGATGTTATGGAGGTTCCGGTAGATAAGTACAAAGTGGAAACCAATCGTTTTTTTGATAATTGGTTCTTCTCTGTAGGAGGCGGTGCACAAGTATTATTCGGTGACCAATCCGACCTGGGCAAATTCGGCAAACGTATCGCTCCCGCTCTGAATGTGTCTATTGGCAAATGGTTCACTCCCGGATTAGGATTGCGTCTGCAGTATAGCGGTTTGCAGTCAAAGAGTTTTTCAAGCGAACCTTCTGCATACTCCAAGCCTCATATGCTGAGCGAAGGATACTATCAGGATAAGTTCAACTATATGAACTTACATGGTGATATCTTGTTCAACATCAGCAATATGCTTGCCGGTTATAATCCTGACCGTATATATGATGCCGTCCCATTCGTAGGTTTCGGTTTCGCTCATTCTTATGACAAACCTCACCTTAATTCATTGGCATTCAACTTCGGTTTGATTAATACCTTCCATGTAGCAGATGCATGGGATTTAAACTTGGAGCTTTATGGTATGGGAGCTGAAAACAAGTTTGATGGCAAAACTCTGAACAAAGGATTGGACGTTATGTTGGGGGCATCAGTCGGTGTGACCTATAAGTTTCCGCAAAGAGGTTTCAAACCTGCTCCTGACGTGGATGCAATGATGGCCCTTACAGCATCCCAAATGGATGCTATCAATGCAGCTTTGGCTCAACAAATCGAACAAAACCGTCAGTTGAAGGCTCAACTTGCAAATACTCCTAACGAAGTTGTTACAGAACAAGTTACCGTCAACCAGCTGACTCCGGTTCCGCAGTCTGTATTCTTCCAAATTGGTTCTGCTACTCTGCCTCAAAACAGCACAGTCAACTTGCAACAGATTGCCAACTTAGTAAAAGACAATCCGGGCATCAAACTGAAAGTAACCGGTTATGCCGACAGCGACACAGGTAGTGCATCATGGAATAAACAATTGAGTGAAGACCGTGCAAATACAGTTGCAAACGAATTGGTTAAACTTGGTGTAAACAAGAGTAACATGATTATTAGCGGTATGGGCGGTGTTAATACATTGACTCCTCCGGCATTCAACCGTCGTGTAATTATCGAAGCCCAATAATACTCTGCCTTAAAAAAGGTAAGCCAAAGAGGGTGTGCCAAAACGTGGATGATACTGTCATTTTACTAGTAGGGGCGAGGTTCGCTCGCCCGAAAACAACTTGCCTTGTGTATTACTCCCAAGGTAGTGACCGTTGGTTCGGGCAAGCAAACCCTGCCCCTACTGTTAACAATTTGACAGACCATTTTACTTTTGGCACCCCTCTTATCTTTTATCACATCTATTTAAAAAGCTTTTCCAGTTCATCCTCCTGAAGTACGGACAATACGGTTTTACCGTCAGGAGTATAATTAGGAGTAGCTACAGCAAACAACCCATCCACCAGGCCATTCATCTCTTCATTCGTCAAAACCTGTCCCGGCACAATAGCCGCAGCTTTGGCCAATGTCAAAGCCAGATTACTCTGTACTTCTTCTTTCACTTTACCTCCCTTCTCCATAGCAGTATGAACCATACTCTGAATCAGTTCCACCGGATTTAAACCTTCAATGCCCGAAGGTATGCCGTTAATGGCATAACTGCCACCTCCCAAATCAGTCAGTTCAAAGCCCAAGTATGACAAATCTTCCATGATTTCCTGCAATACAGGTACTTCCGAAACCGGGAATTGTACAATATCAGGAAATAACATGCCCTGCGATGCTCCCTGTCGACGTGTTATCTGTTCCAGGTATTGATCATAAAGAATGCGAATATGTGCCCGTTGCTGATCGATAATCATCAAACCAGATTTAACGGAAGTAAGAATAAAGCGTCCCTTAAACTGATAATGTTGAGATGATTTCTCTCCCATTGCCGCCTCTTCCGAATGATCATACAAGGTAGGAGTAACCGGTTGCTCCATTGAAGCTGCCGTAAAATAATCCCCATCATCCGGGTAAGACTTCTGTATATGTTGCGCCGACGAATGATGCTCCAAGCCCTCATATAATTGTTCCCAATCACGACTAGGTTTTGAGGAGTAAGAAGAAGGAGGCACAGCAGACGTATTAAAAGGATTGTAATCCGGATTATAAGTTGTTTTCGGCGGCTGTATTCCGGCATAAGGAGAACTCTCGAATGCAGGGATATCCGGCATACCTTCCGTATCAAAATCAATAGAAGGGACAGCATTGAATTTACCTAATGTTTCTTTGACAGCTGCTGCCAATATCTGCCAAATGGCCTGTTCATTTTCAAATTTGATTTCTGTCTTGGTAGGATGAATATTTACGTCAATATTGCCGGGGTCCACATCAAAGTAAATAAAATAAGATACTTGCTCACCCACCGGTATCAGATGCTCGTATGCATCCATAATAGCTTTATGGAAATAAGGATGGCGCATATAGCGTCCGTTTACAAAGAAGTATTGACGAGCTCCTTTCTTACGGGCACTTTCCGGCCGACCAACAAAACCCGAAACACGTACCATGGTAGTATCCACATCAAGTGACAAAAGATCCTGATTTATTTTCTTTCCAAACACACCCATTATACGTTGACGCAACTGAATGGCAGGGAGATTAAACAACTCGGCATCATTATGATACAAAGTAAAAGACACATTGGGATTGACCAACGCAATGCGTTCAAACTCAGTCAATATATTACTCAACTCCGTCTGATTGGATTTTAGGAATTTACGCCGTGCCGGTACATTAAAAAACAGATTTTTCACACAAAAATTGCTACCCTTAGGACATGATATGGCTTCCTGGCTTTCCACCTTAGAACCGGCAATAACCAGTTTGGTGCCCAACTCCTCTCCTTCTACACACGTGCGCAACTCTACTTGTGCCACCGCCGCAATAGAAGCCAAAGCCTCTCCACGGAATCCCATTGTCCGCAAAGCAAATAAATCAGCCGCTTCCCGTATCTTAGAAGTTGCATGGCGTTCAAAAGACAGACGTGCATCAGTTTCGGACATCCCTTTACCATCGTCTATCACTTGAATAGAACTCTTTCCGGCATCCGTTACCAGTACATCTATATGTTGCGCTCCGGCATCAATGGCATTCTCCACCAATTCTTTTATAACAGACGCGGGACGCTGTATCACCTCTCCTGCCGCTATTTGATTAGCAACAGAGTCCGGCAGCAAACGTATGATATCGCTCATAATACAACTACGAATGATTCATTAAAAACTTAATTCTCCGGTCACCAGATAGTGCAGGATAAAAAGTAAAATACCAATAGCTATAAACAAAGCCCCATAAGTCAATGGCTTGCGTCCACTCTCTTTTCTGCGCTTCAAGTGCTTGGTTCCTTCAATAAACTTTCCACGAATGTCTTCGGGAGAAAACTCTTTCGGAGGAAGCATACCCAAGTCACGCTTGGCATTCTCTTCCATCTTCTGCAATTTCTCTTTGCGTTCATCCACATATATGTATTGGTGGTTGAAACGACGAGGTTTTTCCATTTTAAACATTCCCATAGTTATTTCTTCTTTTTATTAAACAAGTCCTGATTTGGCAGAGGCGCGGCACCTCGATTACTCTTCTTTAACTCCTGCCCGGCTTTCTTTCCGCGCCAGTTAAAAATATCCTCTTTGTTGAGCGGACGAATATAGTCAAACCAATTAAAATTTTCCAGTTTCATTTTATCGGGTGGAAGTTGAAGCATCGGATAAAGAGTACCATTTGATTTCGGACTCATGACCATCTTTTTCATTTTCCGGTTTTCCAAATATATATTCAAAAGGCTTGTCTCCGATACATTCATGCCAATCAATGTGCTGTCGCTCTCCATCGGATAATAAACAACACGAACCGAACCGATAACATCTACCTGATGCATCTCTCCATTCTTGAAATATGCCTTGATATCTTTTCCTGTTACCTGATTATAATTAACAGAATCCAATTTTTCGACAGATAGAGTCTGATTGTGAATATGGGCCCAATCAATAGTACTGTCATTCATGTAAATCATAATTTCCTCACCCAACAACTGCTGATTATTATTCCAAAGAATCGGATCATAATACATAGTCAGACAACTGTCTTTAGACGAAAAGACTAGTGAATCACATACTCCCTGCACATCCGTGCGGTACATGCGCACTTTATGATATGCTCTTGTTTCACGGAAGGTGGAATCTGTATTCAGATTAAAAGTATACATCTGCAACGTATCGGCATGCATAAATAAACTATCGCCCTGTGAATAATCTACCGCCACCGCCTTTTGGGTCGCAATGGCATATTTAGTCAGTTCATTGTAATAACAATAGTCACCGGTAAGCATGTTTTTATTAATGGTATCGTTAAACAATACATTGTCAAAAGCTTCTCCATATCCTTTCACACGGTCATAAAACAAACTGTCACCCGTCAACTGCTTGCCTTCATTGGTTAATACAGAACGATTGAGTAACTCTGCCTGACCAATCTGGGTATTATAGAAACCCAATTCCGAATAAATATGGTTATTATCACTGTCGATATCCGACGGACCTACAATATTGGCAATCTTACTGGCTGTATTATAACGCAAAGTATCCGAAGTCAATGTAAACTTAGGATTTACAAGTTTCACATCATAATTAAAAACCGACTGTTTAGTAGCAGGACTATACTCTCCCCATTCCGAAGTCAACACGTTTTCTTCATCCATCAGCGTACCGCCATCGAAATAATAACCAAGGTTATAAATACGGTCATAGTTCAGACTATCGGTCAGCAATGTAGTATTCTTGTTCTCCATGCGCACATTATTGCGCACTTGGGCTATCTGTGTGTTTCCATCATAAAAAAGATAATCCCCATACAAAAACAGCGTATCTCCCTGCACCATTTTTACATTATCAAAAGCCTCCAGCGAATTGGTCTTTTCATAAAAGCAGGCACTGTCACAATACATATAAACACTATCATGGCGAAAAGTCACATTTCCAACCAATATCTGTGCATCAGGGTCAGGATTTAAAGGACTTTTTTTCAATACATCGGAATGCAACAGATACACTTTACTCTTGGCAGGCTTCGGTTCAGCCTTTTTAGTGGGATTAACCTGAGCCAACAAGCAAAAGACAAACAGGCACAGGACACTAAACAAAAGTATCCTATGCCTGCTCGAAGAGTTATTTTTTTTTCTTTTTTCAAGCATACGGTTCAATATACTACATTTATTCTTTTATCCAACCCGGATATTTAAAATCACATTTCTGCCACTTCTCATTAATACGCACATAGGTATGTTTTTGCTTTTCTTTGATCCACTTTTCAAGCTTATCTTCACTACGTTTTTCCATGACGATAGCCTTCAGCCGCTGATAGTCTTCCGAAATGGTCGCCTTATGTCCGTTAATACGACTTTTCAGCTTTACAATGGCGCACACCTCTTTTCCTTTATCGTTTATCATAGTGAATGCTCTTGATATCTCACCTACGTTCATATTTTCCACCATCTTGGCCACTTCCTGAGAAACTTGTGCCAAGTCCTGCATTTCAAAACGCGCCGTACCGGTATTCTTGTTAGCCATCAAACCATGGTTATTCTTTGTATCCTTATCCTGAGAAATATAAGTAGCAGCATCATCAAAAGTAAATTTCTGGTTGCGGATGTCATCAGCAATAGAATCCAAACGAACTAAAGCTGCCTCCAAGTCTTTTTCCTCCACTTTCGGCTTCAACAAAATATGGCGGGTATTAATACGGTCACCGCGTTTTTCAATCAATTGGATAATGTGAAAACCAAACTCAGTTTCTACAATCTTTGAAACCTTATTAGGATCCTGCAAGTTAAAAGCGACATTGGCATATTCGGGCACCAATTCTCCTTTGCCCATAAAGCCAAGCTCACCGCCACGACGCGCCGTTCCGGGATCTTCAGAATAAAAACGGGCATATGTGGCAAATGACATTTTACCGGAATTAATACCATCTGTATAGTCACGCAAAGTTTTCTTCACACGCTCTACTTCTTCCAACGGAATTTTAGGTTCCAATGTCACAATCTGCACCTCCACCTGAGTGGGAACAAAAGGAATACTGTCTTGCGGCAAATCCTTAAAATAACGGCGCACTTCGGCAGGAGTTATCTTAATCTCCCCCACAATATGCTGTTGCATTTTCTGCACAGTCAAGCCATCGCGGATATTCTCACGAAGCATTTCGCGTATCTGGGTAGAAGTCTTATTATAATACTCTTCCAATTTCTCTTTAGAACCTCCTACTTGTTCGATTAGCCAATTGGTACGTCTTTCCACTTGACCAATCACTTCCTGTTCAGAAACTTCAATACTATCGATAGCTGCCTGGTGAAGGAACAACTTCTGAACAGCAAGCTGTTCAGGAATAATACAATACGGATCTCCGTCAAACTTGCGTCCTTCATACTGAGCATTCAACCGCTCACTTTCTACGTCAGATTTAAGGATAGCCTCATCGCCTACCACCCACACAACTTCGTCTATAACGTTGTCTTGTCCATATACAGAAACAGCAGCGAACAGCATCAGTAACAGTGCATAAACTTTAGTACACATCAATTTATTCATCTGAATTCAAATAATAATAAATAATCTTGTTTCTATCCGAAGCCCGTTGATACAAGTCCTCTTTCACCTTGTTAATAAATTCCACACGCTTCAGATTAATTAAAATCTCTTTTATTTCATCTCTGGCAAAGTCCAACGGCTTTTGTTTATCCTTGCCCAAGAAATCTTCTATATGTAAGAAATAGCAAAAGGCCGTGTCCTTGACTTCTACATTTCTATTTTTATCCAAATAGTTTGCATCCGTATCAAGCACCTTCAAAGGTATCTTGGCAGCCACATCGGGCACAGATGTCCAACGGTCATAAAAATAATCATAACTCACTGCATTACGCAAACTATACTTCTCCAATTTTTCAATAACGTCCTGATTATTCTTCCGATACCACACCCGCACATTTCCCAAATCAGGAGAACTGAGAGGAACCTTTATAAAAAGCCCTTTGACCAATGGATTGTCCAACCGGAACAGTTCTTTGTTCTTTTCATAATAAGCATTTATTTCCTCTTCACTGATATCGTTTGCCAATTTCTGATTCACCAACTCCTCTTGATAAGTGTGCATAATCAATGCACGGCGATAATTTTCCACCAGTTTGGAGATTTTATCATTATCGGGAATATTCCCCTCCGCCTTATCAAACAGCAGCGCATCCTCTATCCAGTTCCTGATATAGTGTTCGGCAAACAATACACTATCATCCTTCGATATATTGAGAGGAAGAGCCGCCTGCAAATCTTCCTTATACAGAAATTCGCCGGACACTTCCACCAAAGGAGTTTTTCCTTTATGGTTATGCTCCTGACCGCATCCAGTCATGGCAGCGGCAATCACAAGTATTACTCCCCAGTTTTTCACGATACTCATAAAGCATTAAAATAGTGAACGAAGATACTGCAATAATTAATTACTTCCGTTATTATTAACTGTTTTTAAAACCTCTTGGTTAATTTCAACCTTATATTTTCGTTTCAATTCTTTCATCCAAGAGTCCTCATGTATAGCCTGATAATCACGGATTACCGATTCTTTTACATCCAAATAGCTCTCCGGTCCCTTTTTCAATTTCTTACCCATCACAAAGGTATAAGAAAAACCGGGAACTTGTTCAAAACTTCCACACTTAAAAACTAATTTATCGACATATTGATTCTTCCCTATAATAAATACGCCCACTTCTATGCTTGCTTGCGGAACCGCCGTGTGCATCATCAACTTTTCCAAAGCGGATTTCCACTCCTCCATCGGCTTTTTCTTTAAATATTTCTTAATGACAGAAGCCATTTTCTTATTCCTGCAATGAATAACAGCTCCTTTATATCGAGGCAAATCCCAAGCATAATCCGATTTATGCTGCTTGAAATAGTGTTCCAAGTCGGCTTCGGAACAAGCATATTCTGTCTCCTGATACTTCCGCGTGAGATAAGAAACCAATAAACCATCATGTACCTCTTGCAAACGTAACGCCCAATCGGGATATTTCCCGGCCAAAGCCCCTGACCGGTAAAGGGCTAAAACATCTTTTCTGACCGAAGAAGAGCAAACTCCTCCATGCTCCATATATGCTTGTATTTCCTCCTTTTTGTCGTGATATGAGGCAAAAGGCTTACGCTCTACCCACTTGACGATATGAAGACCTAAAGGAGAATAAAAAGGAACCGAGATTTTGTTCTTTTCCAGCACTGTCAATTTATTCACCCATTCCTGCATGTTCTTATTGACAGGCATCCAAGGCAACAAGCCTCCGACTTGCCGGCTGTCTGCATCGTCTGAATAACGGCGTGCCAACAACGAAAAATCAGCCCCACTCCGCAACGCTGAATAAATAGAATCCATTACAGCTTGCGCCGCCTGTTCTGCGGCCGGAGTCGCATTTTGAGGCAAATATTTACTGATATGAGCGATCCTCACCCAATCATTCGTTTGAAGTCGCTGTTTGTTCCGTTCATAAATAAAACGGGCTTCCTGTTCCTCCATACCGGCATCCACCACATACGATTTCACCAAACGACCTTCATAAAACGAAAGTTGCCTGCGAAAAGCAGAGACAGTGTCCAAACCACTATCCATAGCGTATCTTACCTTCAGTTTATAATTGATAAAAGCAGGTAAATAAGCCTCGGGAGTCTGCTTGGGAGCTTTTCGATAATAATACTCGAATTCGGAACGATAGACAGGCTTACCCTCAATATACAACACGACATCTCCTTGCGCCTGCATTTCGGACACAGACACAAGGAGAAGCAAGAGAACACCGAGCAAATAACGCGGCATTATTTTTTCATTTTATTGAGGACGGCTGTAATTAGGAGCCTCACTAGTGATAGCTACATCATGCGGATGGCTTTCCAATACACCGGCGTTAGTAATACGAGTAAATTTGGCATCATGCAGTTTCTCAATATTAGCTGCGCCACAATATCCCATACCTGCACGCAAACCACCTACCAACTGATAGATTACTTCGTACAAAGTACCTTTGTAAGGAACACGTGCAGCAATACCTTCCGGCACCAATTTCTTCACATCGGAAGTTCCACTTTGGAAGTAACGGTCTTTAGAACCATTCTCCATCGCTTCCAAAGAACCCATACCGCGATATGACTTAAACTTACGACCATTGAAGATGATAGTATCACCCGGAGATTCTTCTGTTCCGGCAACCAATGAACCAATCATTACACTATATCCACCGGCAGCCAGAGCCTTTACGACATCTCCCGAATAACGTAAGCCACCATCGGCAATCAAAGGAACACCTGTACCCTTCAAGGCCTTAGCCACGTCATACACAGCAGACAACTGAGGAACGCCCACACCGGCAACTACACGGGTTGTACAGATGGAACCCGGACCGATACCAACTTTCACTGCATCTGCACCGGCTTCAACCAATGCTTTTGCAGCTTCTCCGGTTGCGATATTACCTACTACAATATCAATGTTCGGGAAGCGTTTCTTTGCTTCTTTCAATTTCTCAATAACATACTTGGAATGTCCATGAGCTGTATCGATAACAATAGCATCGGCACCGGCATCCACCAAAGCCTGCATACGGTCGAGTGTATCCACCGTCACACCGACACCGGCAGCCACACGCAGTCTTCCTTTGGCATCTTTACAAGCCATTGGTTTATCTTTTGCCTTTGTAATATCCTTATAAGTAATCAAGCCTACCAGTTTACCATCTTTGTCCACTACAGGCAACTTCTCAATCTTATGTTCCTGCAAAATTTGTGAAGCAGCTTCCATATCGGTAGTCTGGTTGGTAGTAACAATATTATCTTTCGTCATTACTTCATCGATACGCTTATCCATATCTTTCTCAAAACGAAGGTCACGATTGGTGACAATACCGACCAAATATCTTTCATCGTCCACTACAGGAATACCACCGATTCTATACTCAGCCATCAGCGCCAAAGCATCTCTCACGGTAGAACCTCTCTTAATAGTTACGGGATCATAAATCATACCATTCTCAGCACGTTTCACGATAGCTACCTGACGTGCCTGCTCTTCTATAGACATGTTTTTATGAATAACACCGATACCGCCTTCACGAGCGATGGCAATAGCCATTTTAGCCTCAGTGACTGTATCCATGGCGGCAGTCACAAAAGGTACTTTTAACTCGATGTTGCGTGAGAACTTAGTCGAGAGTTCGACTGTTTTGGGTAAAACTTCAGAATAGGCTGGGATTAACAATACATCATCGTAAGTCAATCCGTCCATTACAATTTTATCTGCAATAAATGACATAGGGCTTAATGCGTTTTGAATTTATTGCGTGCAAATATACGAGTTTTATTCAATACCGGAAAATGATAGAATATTTTTTTGTTAGGGTGAAAGAAAATTTAGCAAAAAAAATAATCAACCCCGCTCTAACAAAGCCTTCATTATTTTATCAGCCATTAATTTATATCCTTCCTCCGTCAAGTGTGTATAATCACCGCTATAAAGTTCGTCACGTATTCTTCCATCTGCATCCAAGAACCATTCGGTAGGATTCACATATTCAGCGCCAGCCAATTTCTTTTTTTTCAATATGGCATGAATTTTATCACAACTCATGCGAATTGCACTTCCTTTCTCCTTACCTGCGGGGAGAAGACCTAAAAGAAGGATACGAGAATCGGGGAAAGCAATAACCGCTTCCTTTGTAACAGCGACAATACCTTCCGCCACTTCTTCCGGTGTATTTTCACCTGATATTAAATTATTAATGCCGATAGCTATCACAACAACCTCCGGTTTACAACAATTATAATCATCATTGCGGATACGCCAAAGAAGATTCTGAGTACGGTCACCCGATATTCCCGCACTTTCCCACGTCTTCTCACCAAGTACCCTATCCATTGCCTCTTTGCCGGGCTTATAGGCTACAGCTTTTCGGGTGCCTCCCCATCCCTGAGTAATGGAATTACCCAACAGCAATAATTTCAGCTTCCTGTTTGCCAAAGTTGCTTTAATATCAGCATCCACCTCATGCCATTCAACGCCTTTTACCCATCCGGCCCCGGAACGGAACTCATTCCCGGGAACAGCATGGATACATTCATTGGGGAGACGATGTAAAGCCGATAAAATAAAATGTACGATAGGTTCGGGGTTATTCAACGAATGAGGATGATGCCCTACTCCCGGTTTATGTATCACAGTAACAGGAACTCCCAAACGTTCCATTTCTTCTTCAAATACAGCTGTATTTTCACTAACCGGAACAACCTTGTCCGCATCGCCCACAACGTGCAAGCAAGGAATACCGGCTTTTGCTATTTTCCCGGCATGATTCACCGGATTTTTCCGCCACTTTAAAGCTGCTTCTTCATTTGAAAATCCATATGCTGAAAGCAATTGCCGAACATCATCATCCGACCCCTCCGAAGCACCTCTCCCCATCGGCCAGCTTTTAATATCCATCACCGGCGCATCCGCATAGATACAGGCAACTTTATCAGTATTTTGTACAGCCCAGTTGTAGACAATCAATCCTCCCCGGCTCATACCTTCCAAAACAACTTTCTTATGGAAGCCTTCTTTTACCATCTTTGCATACAATTTATTCCAACGTTTGACAGCTTTGTCCGCCCCATACATATCAGCCACATCACAATAGGCAATATGAAATCCCTGTTCCAACAACGCAATATCCGTTTGAGGTTGATGTCCCCAAAATCGAGCACGCATCACCCACGGCTTTCCTTTCGCCTCCTTATAAGGTTTCACAATCTTGCAAGCAGCCCCGTCACAATCAAACTGATATCCACAGAAACCATGAAAATTAAATTCTTCTTTACCTTGCAACCAATCAGCTTTATCTTGTTCTGTACACCCTGCAGTAAGAATCAAATAAGAACCTATTTGACGAGCCATTTTTCCGGCACCGATAGAAGACGGATGCAAGCGATCCGGTAAAAGATGTGATTCCCATTGGTCACCCAACAAATTAAACAGGTTGAGTATTTCTAACTTGTTTTTCCATGCAATCTCTTCTATCATAGGACGAACCGAAGCAGCTATCCGCTCTGCACTGATGGAGGAATCATCCGTCAGAAAGCAACGGACAGGAGTCAGCAAAATGATACGCGGATGTGAAGGTAATGATTTATAACTATCAATAAGTCGCTGATAATCTCCTATAAAATCATCTTTATATTGCCAGTTTTGAGGTTTGGTATCATTGGTTCCTAATTTTATGAGCACAATATCCGGCTGAAATGTATGTGAATCTGCAAATGCACGGGTCTTTACATAAGGATAATCCCCTTTTGACAAAAGAGTGCAACCCGAAATTCCATAATTCCTGACCTCGTAATCACTTCCCAAATAAGCTTGCAACTGAGCCGGATAACTATTTTTATTGCGATTGGGAATGTTAGCTCCATAAGTAATACTATTTCCAACGCAAGCTACTTTAATAACTGCTTTTTGAGCAAAAGCATCCATTTTTACTAAGAAAAAGGATAAAAGCAATACACAAATCAGATTCGTTTTCATTCGTATTTTAATAGATTTAATTTAGTCCTAGAGTACTCATTTTAGCAAATATCTGAACGGGACAAAGTACCTATTGTCATTTCCAAAAACAAAAATAGTACAAATTCTCTATATTCAAAAAAAGTGGGGAAGATGATTGGAGATACAGACAAACAAACCCAATTTAATAAATCAGTATACAGTCCCTTAAAAAGAACAAGAAGTTTTAAAAAAAGACCTTGAACTTTTTTAAAAACTCCAAGGTCTTTTCGGAGTGGCAATGGGCACAACAGCAAATAAGACATCCCTGATTGCACATCCAAATAAAGTTTGTGAAATCTGCCTTCACACATAGCGTATAGTACATTTCACCTCTCTACACTATATATCAACAAGTTACGCCTCGTTTTGTGTGAAAGCAGTTTTTTTCTAAACTTCATTACTATCACCGGCAGAAGTCAATTCTCAAGATTTAATGAGCTACATCGACCTTCAAAAGATACAACTTACGCAACACCTGCTTGACATCATACACCATACCTTCTTGCACATCCTTCGGCACATTCAGACCGATGGATATCACGTTTTTCGATATGTCCACCCTTTCAAGCAAGGAAGCTATTTCAGATTCCAATTCCTGTAAAGTAAAATCTCTCAAACTTCTTTTCTCTTCTCCTTCCATGAAAATCGTGATGCCAAATCCTTCCAAGCGCTTGTTTTTATCCGCCACTTTTGCAACCGGATTTCCATAAGACCGGGGAGGATTATAAACAATCCGGTTGGAAAGACTATGCTGCAACAGTTCGGCAGAATACTCCGCACTCAACTCACGCAAAGCCAACTCATATCCGCGACTTATCTGCTGCTTAGTCTCGTAAACGCAACCCATCTTCGCATTCCGGTCGGCTGTGATGCAAGCCACTATCTGCGGCACCTCCTTGTTCTTGGCATATCGGGAAGAGAAGTCGGCTACCAATCTCTTCGATACAGCATCTGCCAATCCTTCCAACTTTACCACATCCATCTTGTCAAAAACGCCAATCATCAACTGGTTGCGCTGGTTAACATACACATCAAATGCAACGGCATCCGGCGCCAGTCCAGCATAATCAGCCGCCGAAACCGACATATTCAGCGAACTGCTGTCGCACATGGCCGCCTGTCTCACTACTACTGTTTGTAAAGCCGCATCTACTTTAGGCTGGGCGAAAACGAACACGGCTCCCGCAGCCAACGGAAACGCTATCAAGATATACAAGCGCTTCCATCCGGGTGTTTTTCTTTCCATCATCATAGTTATACGTTTTTTAAGTGAACAATGGTCGAAACCGCAGGCCATAGAGTAGAGCCTTGTGCCCACAGCTTTTTCCACCAATAATAATTGATATGTTTTTACATCAATACCACAACTGATTACTCCATGGTCTGCCTGATACTCATGCAGGTCACGCAACTCTTTCTGCCACAGCCATACCACCGGATTGAACCAGTGGAAAACCTGTAATAACTGCATCCAAAGGCTATCCCACGAGTGGCCATAAAATACATGCATCTGTTCGTGCAAGCGTATCAACGGATAGGCTTCATAATCCTTACGGTTCATCACAATATAATTTCCCCAACTAAAGGGGCTTACCTGCCTGTCCGTCACTATCCAACATACACCACTTTCGCGATATACAGAAGCGCTTTTTATCAGATGCCACATACGGATGTATGCCGCCAAAAACAGGAGCAAAACAAAAGAACACCCCCCGACATAAAGAAAAAAGAAAAACCGGGAATAAAGAAATGTACTTTCTCCGGCATCGGCAGAAACAACCGCTCCCACCTCAGCCTGTCTTGTTTGGGGCAAAGTAACTTTAGTCAATGCCTCATCCAACATACGCAACGAACGATGCACAGGTAATTCTTCCTCTAAAGTGAAATGTACCAAAGGAAGTAATGAACACACCAACAAGCCCAACAACAAGACCCGGCGATTAAACCGAAAATGAGTGGTTCCCCTGAACAGCAGTCGGTACAACAAATAAAACGCAGACAGACAGAGGGTGCTTTTCAATATATAAATAATAAAAGCAGTCATAACGATTTCTTTTATTCCTATCCTTTTTCAATTTTTGCTATCAACGCCTTCAGTTCATCCAGTCCCATTTTCTCCTCCTCAATGAACTGTGACACTACCCGAGTATAAGAGTTGTCATAATATTGCGAAATAACATCACTCAATGCCGCCCCTTTGTATTCTTTCTCCGAGACTATCGCATCATAGCGATAACTATTACCCCACACACGAAAAGTTACAAATCCTTTCTCAACCAACAGTTTTACCAATGTAGCCACGGTATTATAATGAGGCTTAGGTTCCTTATAAAAGGCCAGCATCTCACGAATAAACATTGGTCCGTGTTGCCAAAAGATATTCATAATCTCTTCTTCCTTTGCTGTCAGTTTTTTCATTTTTTTCTTTGTTTATCAGTTAGATACACTACAAATATAAGCAAAGTTTAATACAATCTACTAAATAAATTAGTAGAAGTATTATATTTAATAGTAATTAACGATACAATATAAAGAAAGCCGGATTCTGCTTAGAAACCCGGCTTTCTTTGTATATTAATCCTTTGCTTAGTTTGCCATTTCAGAAATGAACTTGATACGAACCAAACGGATTTCGTCCTCAGTATAGTCATCACCCAATTCTTCCATTGCATCGTCTATTTTATCGGTTGTAGACTCTTTGAAATAATCATAGATATCATCCAAGTGGTCTTCATCCATAATTTCTTCGAGGAAATAGTCAATATTCAACTTAGTACCCGAATAAACGATAGCTTCTACCTCATCCAACAGTTCACTGAATTCCAGTCCTTTGGATACGGCAATATCATCAAGAGCAACCTTGCGGTCGATAGCCTGAATGATAGATACCTTCAACTTAGATTTGTTAGCAACAGTACGGACACGCAAATCTTCCGGACGTTCAATCTCATTTTCTTCGCAGTGCTTCTTTATTAATACACAGAACTCCTGACCGTAACGTTTAGCTTTGCCTGCACCCACTCCCGGAATATTCTGAAGTTCTTCCAGCGTAACGGGATAGATGGTTGCCATTGCCTCCAGAGAAGGATCTTGGAATATAACATAAGGAGGAACATCCAGCTTCTTCGACAGCTTCTTGCGCAAATCTTTCAGCATGGAATAAAGCACAGGGTCTACTGCGCATGAAGCACCTCCCCGAACCGGAGTTTCTTCTTCTTCCTCTTCAAAATCATTATCTTCCACTATCTTGAACGATTTCGGATTCTTCAGGAACTTATGCCCTGCCGAAGTCACCTTCAGTAATCCGTAGTTCTCGACATCTTTGCTTAAATAACCGGCTATCAACGCTTGGCGAATGACAGCATTCCACGTTTTATCTTCTTCCCCCATGCCCGAGCCGAATACTTCAAGCTCTTCATGTTTATGAGCAAGTACTTCCGTAGTTTCCTTACCCAGAAGAATGTCTATTATATAATCTGCTTTAAAGTTTTCTTTTACCGCTATGATTGTTTCAATCACGGCACACAATGAATCCTGAGCCTCCACTTGCTTTTTAGGATTTAAACAGTTATCACAATTTCCACAATTATCTTCTGTAAACTCTTCACCAAAATAATGTAATAACGATTTGCGACGACATACCGACGATTCGGCGTATGCTGCTGTTTCAAGCAACAGCTGTTTGCCTATTTCCTGTTCCGCCACCGGTTTTCCCTGCATAAACTTTTCCAGTTTCTGCAAATCTTTATTGGAATAAAATGTAATGCACATACCTTCTCCCCCATCACGTCCGGCTCTACCAGTTTCCTGATAATAGCCTTCCAGACTTTTAGGAATATCATAGTGTATCACAAAACGCACATCAGGCTTGTCAATGCCCATTCCAAAAGCGATAGTAGCTACAATTACGTCGATGTCTTCTTTCAGGAAACCATCCTGATTGGCGGTGCGTGTTGCCGAATCCATACCGGCATGATAAGCACGGGCATTGATGCCGTTGGCTTGCAATATTTCTGCCAGTTCTTCTACTTTCTTACGGCTCAGGCAGTAAATAATGCCTGACTTGCCTGAATTTGCCTTGATAAACTTAATAATGTCACGGTCGATATTATTCGTTTTGGGGCGTACTTCATAATAAAGATTCGGACGATTGAATGAAGATTTAAATTCTGCCGCATCCAGCATTCCCAAGTTCTTCTGAATGTCCATACGAACTTTCGGAGTAGCTGTAGCTGTAAGCGCGATGACAGGTGCCTTTCCTATTTCATTTATAATAGGACGGATCCTACGGTACTCGGGACGGAAATCGTGTCCCCATTCCGAAATACAGTGTGCCTCGTCTACTGCATAAAAAGAAATCTTCACGCCTCTCAGAAACTCTACGTTTTCTTCCTTCGTCAATGACTCGGGAGCCACATAGAGCAGTTTGGTCTTCCCGCTCAAAATATCTGATTTTATCTGGTCGATAGCCGACTTGTTTAATGAAGAATTGATGAAATGAGCCACTCCGTCTTCTTCGCTGAAGTTACGCATGGCATCCACCTGATTTTTCATTAATGCAATTAAAGGAGATATAACAATTGCCGTTCCTTCCATGATGAGTGAAGGCAACTGATAACATAATGATTTTCCGCCACCTGTAGGCATTAATACAAATGTATCGTTTCCCGCCAGCAAATTACGGATAATTGCTTCTTGGTTTCCCTTGAAAGTATCAAATCCAAAATACTTTTTCAGTGCGTTAGTCAAATTTATATTCTCCTCCATTGTCTCAAATAGTTTTTCGCGGTTCCCCGTTCTTGTTTTTACATCTTTTGTTGTCTAACAAAGTTATAAACAAGTTCTCAAATTACACGAATATTTCGAGTAATATTTTTCAGAAGAATTGCATTTTTCTTTCTCTCTCCCTTTACTATATTGATACTAAGCATTTTGCAACCGTGAGATATTTGCTTTATCCATCTGTTTTTGGGCGTAATCCAACGTCACTTCGAAGCTTTTCACCTTCTTTGATGGTAATTCAAACATCATATCCATCATAATTGTCTCTACAATGGAACGTAATCCACGGGCTCCAAGTTTGTATTCGATAGCTTTGTCAACTATGTATTCGAATACTTCGGGCTGAAATACCAATTCTATTTTATCCATTTTAAACAGTTTGACATACTGCTTGATAATAGAATTTTTTGGCTCCGTAAGAATGCTGCGCAATGCATTTCTATCCAACGGATTCAAATAAGTAAGAATAGGCAGACGACCGATTATTTCGGGTATCAGTCCGAATGACTTCAAATCCTGGGGTGCAATATACTGCATCATATTACCACGGTCTATTTTTACCGTTTCTTTGGCTGCACTGTAGCCTACAACATTAGTGTTGAGACGCTGGGCAATCTTTCGTTCAATACCATCAAACGCTCCGCCACAAATAAACAGAATATTTTTGGTATTGACCTGAATCATTTTCTGATCCGGGTGCTTGCGTCCTCCCTGAGGCGGAACATTGACAACCGAACCTTCCAACAATTTCAACAAACCTTGCTGTACTCCCTCACCGCTTACATCACGGGTAATGGAAGGATTGTCTCCCTTACGGGCTATCTTGTCGATTTCATCTATGAATACAATACCTTTTTCGGCTTCGGCCACATTGTAGTCCGCCACTTGGAGCAAACGAGTCAGAAGGCTTTCAATATCTTCCCCCACATACCCGGCTTCGGTCAAAACAGTAGCATCAACAATGGTAAAAGGAACATGCAATAGTTTTGCTATCGTACGTGCAAGCAGTGTTTTTCCGGTTCCTGTGCTACCCACCATGATGATGTTGGATTTTTCAATTTCTACATCATCCTCGTCTGCATTCTGAAGCAAACGTTTATAGTGATTGTAAACAGCTACCGAAAGATATCTTTTCGCATCATCCTGACCGATAACATACTCGTCCAGGAATTCTTTAATCTGTTGAGGTTTAGGCAACTCTTTCAAGTTGAGTTCTTCAGCCTTTCCTTGCGACTGACGAAGGGCTTCTTTGGTAATTTCGTATGCCTGCTCGGAACAACTGTCACAAATACAGCCATTCATGCCGGTAATAAGAAAACCTACCTCATTTTCAGAGCGTCCGCAAAAACTGCATTTTCTCTTGTTTCTTGGTGTTTTACTATCTTCCAATTTTCTCTTAATATTAATGTAATTATACCTTATATATTATAGAGCCGGTTTACGAGACAGCACTTCGTCAATCATACCATACTCTTTTGCTTCCTGAGCCGTCATCCAGTAATCGCGATCTGAATCAGCCCACACCTTATCAAAATCAGTATGCGAATGCTCTGCTATGATTGTATAAAGCTCTTTCTTCAGCTTCATTATTTCACGTGCTGTAATTTCAATGTCCGAAGCCTGACCTTGAGTGCCTCCCATCGGCTGATGAATCATAACACGAGAGTGTGTCAGCGCCGAACGTTTTCCTTCTGTTCCCGCAACCAGCAAAACAGCAGCCATCGAAGCAGCCATACCGGTACAAATAGTAGCCACATCACTATTGATAAATTGCATGGTGTCATAAATGCCCAATCCGGCATAAACAGAACCACCCGGCGAATTAATATAAATAGATATATCTTTTCCTGAATCTACAGAATCCAGATAAAGGAGCTGAGCCTGAAGAGTATTGGCCGTATAGTCATTGATTTCTGTACCCAAAAAGATAATTCTGTCCATCATCAAACGCGAGAATACATCGAGCTGTGTCACATTCAACTGACGTTCTTCCAAAATATAAGGGTTCAGATATCCGCCTTGAGACTTAATGACATCATCCAGCACCATGCTGCTCATTCCTAAATGCTTAGTAGCAAATTTTCTAAAATCATCCATAATTTAATGGTTTAGTTATTATTCACAAAAAGAGGCTTTCAACCCCATTTTTTCAAACAAACAAAAGTACAAAAAAATACGGTCGACGTATCGAAACTTTTGCTTATAACGAAAATTTTTGGTCAAAAGCCCCCTTTTTTAGTAAGATTTAGCAATCAATGCTTATCTCACCAAAATATTATTCAAACATCTTGTTGAATTCTTCCATTGTAACCGACTTGTGGTTCAATGTTGCTTTTTCTTTCAAAGCAGCAGCCAGTTTGCTTTCTACGGCGCGGTTCACTAAAGATTCTACTGATTCTTTTTTCTTCAGCATTTCTTTTGCATAGTTTTCGAGCATTTCTTCAGGAATGTTCAACATGCCATACTGAGCGAACTGAAGACGGGTAGCTTCTTTAGCCATATTCAAGACATCTGCTTGCTCTACCTTGATTTCATTTGCAGCAATCAGCTGTTCTTTAATCAAATGCCAAGTCAGTTCTTCGATGCTCTTTTCGTAATTTTCAGCAACGAACGCTTCTCCCTTTTCTTCATTATTCAGCAACATGATGCGCTTCAACAAAGCATCCGGGAACTCAAGTTTGCCTACTCTCTTAGTCAGGTAATCACGAACATCCATCAAGAACTTGTAGTTGCTGTCTGCTTCAAACTGAACGGCAATTCCTTCTTTGATTTTTGCACGGAATTCTTCTTCACTCTTCACTGTGTCTTTGCCAAACACCTGATCAAACAATTCCTGGTTCAATTCTGCAGGAACCATGCGGGTGATTTCTTCCACTTGGAAGCTGAAGTTACCTTTAACGTCCGCAACTTCTTCTTTCTTGATTTTCAACAATGAAGACAGTTCTGCTTCGTTGTTATCAAATGCAGTAGCAGGGTTGAATACCAAAACGTCATTAACCTTAGCTCCGTTGAAAATTGCTTTTTGGTCATCGTTCTTCATGTAAGTCGGCATCATTACAGCACCTTCTACCTGAATTCCCCCTTCTTTAGTATTACCGTTTTCATCCAATTCAGCCAACAGACCTTTAATCATGTCTTTGTCTTCATAGGCTTCTACCTTATCATATTTGCCTGCACGCTGAGTGTACATCTTCACTTGCTGTTCCACCAATTCGTCAGCCACTTCAATCGTATAATAATCTACTG
Source organism: Phocaeicola massiliensis B84634 = Timone 84634 = DSM 17679 = JCM 13223 (assembly GCF_000382445.1). Taxonomy (GTDB): domain Bacteria; phylum Bacteroidota; class Bacteroidia; order Bacteroidales; family Bacteroidaceae; genus Phocaeicola; species Phocaeicola massiliensis. The sequence continues at coordinate 2,802,734 of NZ_KB905472.1, forward strand.
TATCCTGATTTGTGATTTCAGCATTGAATTCAGGAGCCAAAGCGATATCGAACACAAACTCAAAGTTTTCCTGAGTATCAAAATCCACCGGTTGCATCTTTTCAGCATTCGGCAACGGCATACCCAGCATATTCACTTTGTTTTCATGGATATATTCGTTTACTTTTTCCTGCATCAGCTTATCAACTTCTTCAGCAAGCACAGCTTTACCAAATTGCTTTTTGATAAGACTCATAGGTACCATGCCTTTACGGAAACCCGGTATGTTGGCTTTCTGACGGTAAGTCTTCAACACTTTTTCTACTTTTTCCTGATAATCGGCCTTTTCGATATTAACAGTAAGCAATGCACTTACCTTGTCAACGTTTTGCAATGAAATATTCATTCTGACTTATTTTATTTAATTGTTACTTCTTTCAGATTTTCTCATTAAAGAGGTTGCAAAATTAGTGTTTAATCTTTCAATTACCAAATACACAGGCTAAAAAAAACTAATTGACAACAGAAAGTAGCCTGATAAAAGATAAATAAAATGGCACAAATAAAAAAAAGAAAAAAAAGTCGCTTTTTTTCTTGCTTATTCAAATTTTATGCGTTCCTTTGTGGTCGAACTGGTGATAGATAATATAGCTAGTGATTTTTATTACAAGGTTTTACTTCTGTACGCATAGCACTTACGTAAACTCTCTGTCGTTCTAATCCCCCTATCTCATTCATAATCACCATTCAGAGAGTATTTTTTATTTTATTTATTTTTATTTTTTCACTATGAATATGTATGTTGGAAACCTTAACTACCGTGTTAAGGAAGGAGATTTGGAACAGGCAATGTCTGCTTACGGAGTAGTAACTTCTGTAAAGGTTATCAAAGACCGTGAAACAGGTAAGTCAAAAGGATTTGCTTTTGTTGAAATGGAAGATGATCAGGATGCTGCTAAAGCCATCAACGAACTGAACGGTTCTGAATTTATGGGCCGTCAATTGGTTATCAAAGAAGCATTACCGAAACGAATGTAATTACTGATTGATACAGACTAAAAAAGGCTGCGAATTAACTATTTGCAGCCTTTTTTATTTGGTATTTATTAAGCCTATACGTAACTAATATATCTTTTAGCCTTGCATCTGCTGTTTTCGGTTGGCTTCTTCCAATTGGAAGTCTTTACGGCGAAGTACAAAATTGGTTCCCAAATACTTTTCGCGAACAACCGGATTCTCTGCCAATTCTTCGGGCGTACCTTGAAACAGAATCTTTCCTTCAAACAATAAATAGGCCCGGTCTGTCAAGCGCAGAGTTTCCAATGCATTATGGTCAGTTATCAGAATGCCAATATTCTTATCTTTCAGTTTCCACACAATATGCTGTATATCCTCTACTGCGATAGGGTCTACACCGGCAAACGGTTCATCAAGCATAATAAACTTAGGGTCGATTGCCAGACAACGGGCTATCTCCGTTCGACGGCGCTCTCCTCCCGACAACTGGTCTCCCAAATTCTTACGCACTTTTTGCAAGCGAAACTCTGCTATCAAACTTTCCAGTTTCTCTTTTTGATATTCGGGACTGGTCTTTGTCAGTTCCAAAACAGAAGCGATATTATCTTCCACACTCATCTTGCGGAATACAGACGCTTCTTGTGCCAAATAGCCGATACCGTTTTGAGCCCGTTTATACACAGGATAGGAAGTGATATCCAAGTCATTCAAATAAATATGTCCTTCATTGGGTACGATCAAACCGGTAGTCATATAAAAAGAAGTAGTCTTACCTGCCCCGTTCGGCCCCAATAAACCGACAATCTCCCCCTGCTTCACATCAAAGGAAACATGGCTCACTACAGTACGTTTGCCGTACTTCTTTACCAGATTTTCAGTACGCAATACCATTTTACCATTTTCGGGCATTGCATTTTGTTGTTCTATTTCCAGCTCTGACATATCTACGAATTTTGGAACAAAAGTACTAAAAAAGTTTAGGAAACGCATAACAGAACAGAAAATCAGAACATCTTTTGCATTTATATAGACAAAAAAGGCTACTTTTGCAGGAAATTGTGAAAACTATGATGATAAGACCCATAACAACTGTAGGAAAATACATCATACTGATGGGACGTACTTTTGCACGTCCGGAACGTATGAGAATGTTTTTCAAGCAATACCTCAATGAAATGGTGCAACTGGGAGTAAATTCTATCGGCATTGTGTTGCTCATTTCATTCTTTATCGGTGCAGTGATTACCATTCAAATCAAATTAAACATCGAAAGCCCTTGGATGCCACGTTTTGTAGTTGGTTACACTACTCGTGAAATCATGCTGTTGGAATTTTCGTCCTCCATCATGTGTCTCATCCTTGCCGGTAAGGTAGGTTCCAACATTGCTTCGGAGATAGGAACAATGCGGGTGACTCAGCAAATCGACGCTCTTGAAATAATGGGAGTCAATTCGGCCGGCTATCTTATTCTGCCCAAAATTGCAGCTTTGATGACTATGATTCCCTTTTTGGTAATCTTTAGCATTTTCTCAGGTATCATAGGTGCCTTTTGCACCTGTTGGTTCGGCGGCGTGCTGAATGCGGAAGATTTGGAATACGGCTTGCAATACAGTTTCCAAGAATGGTTTGTCTGGTGTAGCTTTATTAAATCACTGTTCTTTGCCTTTATCATTTCCAGCGTGTCGGCCTATTTCGGCTATACGGTGGAAGGCGGCTCCATAGCCGTGGGCAAGGCTAGTACAGATTCTGTGGTCATGAGCAGTGTACTGATTTTGTTCTCTGACTTAGTATTAACACAACTTTTAATGGGATGATAGAAGTTAAATCATTATATAAGTCATTCGAAGGCAAAGATGTATTGGTAGATATCAATGCTATTTTCGATAACGGAAAAACCAATCTGATTATCGGTCAGAGTGGTTCGGGAAAAACAGTATTGATGAAATGTATCGTGGGGCTGCTGATACCCGAAAAGGGAGAGATCCTCTATGACGGGCGTAACTTCCTAAGCATGAACAAGAAAGAAAAAAAGACATTACGCCGCGAAATGGGAATGATTTTCCAAAGTGCTGCCTTGTTTGATTCACTGACAGTATTGGAAAACGTGATGTTTCCCCTCGATATGTTTTCTAATGACACCTATCGCGACCGACTGAGACGTGCTCAATTCTGCCTTGACCGTGTCAATCTGATTGAAGCTCAAAATAAATATCCGGGCGAAATCAGTGGTGGTATGCAAAAGCGTGTTGCCATTGCACGTGCCATCGCACTGAATCCGCAATACTTGTTCTGTGATGAACCGAACTCCGGCTTAGACCCTAAAACATCGTTGGTAATAGATGAACTGATTCATGATATCACTACCGAATATAATATGACCACGATTATCAATACCCATGATATGAACTCCGTAATGGGCATCGGTGACAGTATTCTCTACATCTACCAAGGACATAAAGAGTGGGAAGGCACTAAGAATGATGTATTCACAGCAACAAACGAACGCCTGAACAACTTTATTTTCGCTTCCGACTTATTGCGCAAAGTAAAAGAGGAAGAGATTAGGGAAATGGAAAAGAAAAAATAAGGAAATTATCCACCATAGGGAGGAACCTGTATGTTCATGTTCATCTGAATTGATGATAAATCTGTTTGCATTTTTCCCGTTGGGACACTCTGATTTCCAAAAAAGATTTGCTTATGCATTCGGATAGAAACATTCCGTCCATGTAGTAATAAAAACAATGAGACTGTCTCATACTCTTATTCTGAAACAGTCTCATTTGATTTTAATATTAAATACTTTATTTCTGTCTGATATAAATATTTATCGGAGTACCTGACAGCTTCCACTTCTCACGCATCTTATTCTCAAGGAAACGCTTATATGGCTCCTTTACATATTGAGGTAAGTTGGCAAAGAACACGAAAGAAGGAACTTGCGTGTTAGGCAACTGGGTACAATATTTAATCTTAATGTATTTTCCTTTTGTTGAGGGAGGCGGATACGCTTCAATCAACGGCAACATCTCTTCATTCAGACGAGCTGTCGGAATACGGGTTGTGCGGGCATGATAAACCTCCTTAGCCATTTCCAACACCTTAAAAATGCGTTGTTTAGTCATGGCAGAAGCAAATATGATGGGAAAATCCACAAATGGAGCAAAACGTGAGCGGATAGCCTCCTCGTATGACTTCATTACCTTGGCGTCTTTATTCTCTACCAAATCCCACTTATTGACCACTACCACCAGCCCCTTTTGGTTACGCTGGATAAGCGAAAATATATTCAAGTCCTGCCCTTCTATACCACGGGTAGCATCAATCATCAGAATACATACATCCGAGTTCTCAATGGAGCGGATAGAACGGATAACGGAATAATACTCCAAGTCTTCCGTCACTTTATTCTTCTTGCGAATACCGGCAGTATCCACCAAATAGAAATCAAAACCGAACTTCTCGTAACGAGTATAGATAGAGTCACGCGTAGTACCGGCGATCTCTGTCACAATATTACGGTCTTCACCGATAAAGGCATTCACGATAGATGACTTTCCTGCATTCGGACGGCCCACAACTGCAAAACGGGGAATATCCTCATCCAACAGTTCTTCTCCTTCTTTATTAAACTTACTTACAATCAAGTCCATCAAGTCTCCTGTACCGAATCCGCTCAAAGCAGAAATGCAATACGGGTCATCAAGTCCCAATGAGTAAAATTCTGCTGCATTATATTGCAAATCATTATTATCAGTCTTGTTTGCCACCATAATAACAGGCTTCTTGGTACGACGCAAAATGGCAGCAACCTCCATATCAAGGTCTGTTACTCCATTCACCACATCTACTACAAACAAGATTACATCTGCTTCATCAACAGCCAACAATACTTGTTTACGGATTTCCTCTTCAAAAACATCATCCGAGTTTACCACCCATCCGCCGGTATCAACGACAGAAAACTCACGTCCCAACCATTCCGACTTACCATATTGACGGTCGCGGGTTGTTCCTGCCTGCTCATTTACAATAGCCTGACGAGTCTTAGTCAGACGATTAAAAAGTGTAGATTTTCCCACATTGGGACGTCCTACGATTGCTACTAAATTTCCCATGTTCTTTCTTGTTTACGGCTATCACAGTCGATTTTAATCCAATTGATACCCAAAGTTTTTCAATTCTTTGTCCGAGCTTCTCCAGTCTTTATCCACCTTCACAAAAGTTTCAAGATAAACAGACTTCTGAAAGAAATGCTCTAAAGTCTTACGTGCTTCTGTTGCCACTTTCTTCAATGCCTTGCCTTGCTTACCAATGATAATACCTTTCTGTGAATCACGCTCCACATAAATCACCGCATTGATATGGATGCTCTTTGCATCTTCTTTAAATTGTTCTACAACTACTTCGACCGAGTAAGGAATCTCCTTGTCATAATAAAGCAGAATCTTTTCACGAATTATCTCCGTTACAAAGAACCGGGCCGGTTTATCCGTCCATTGGTCCTTACCAAAATAGGGAGGTGAATCGGGCAACAATTCCTTGATGCGTTTCATCACTACATCTATATTAAACTTCGAAGTAGCCGAAATAGGAATAATCTCTGCTTGTGGAATCAATTCATGCCATTCTTCCACCAGCTTTACCAATTCTTCCTGATTAGTCAAATCTATTTTATTAATCAGCAATAAGATAGGAACTTGCAGTTTACGAACCTTTTCGATAAACTCCAGATTCTTGTCAGGTTTCTCTATCACATCCGTTACATACAATAACACATCAGCATCCGCCAGCGCCGACTCCGAAAAATTAAGCATACTTTCCTGCAACTTATAATTCGGTTTCAATACTCCCGGAGTATCCGAGAATACAATCTGCATATCATCTGTATTCAAAATACCCATGATACGATGACGCGTTGTCTGTGCCTTGAACGTAGCGATTGAGATACGTTCACCTACCAGCAAATTCATCAATGTAGACTTACCCACATTAGGATTTCCTACTATATTTACAAACCCTGCCTTATGCATAATTTTTATAATTTATTGGTTACAGACAAAAAAACGCATCTGAATATGGATGCGTTCATTTGTATTTGTAGTTTAATGATTATTATCTCTTACTACCATCGTAACCCCATTTCACATAAACGGCTCCATAGGTGAAACCTGCGCCGAATGCTGTAAATATCAGGTTATCTCCTTTCTTCAGCTGTTTTTCATAATCCCAAAGGCACAACGGAAGCGTCGCTCCACTGGTATTTCCATAACGCTGAATATTTATCATTACCTTATCCAAAGGCACTTCCAAGCGAGATGCAACAGCATCAATGATACGCAAATTTGCCTGATGAGGAATTACCCAGTCGATATTATCTTTATTCAACCCATTGTTTGCAGCAATAGTTGCAGTAATATCCGACATATTTGAAACAGCATATTTGAATACTGTTCTACCTTCCTGATAGAGATAATGCATTTTATGATCTACTGTGAAATAAGAAGGAGGACACACAGAACCACCTGCTTTCATATGAAGGAAAGGAAGACCTTTACCATCCGTACGCAGAATAGAATCCATTATCCCGTAATCTTCTGTAGTAGCTTCTACCATACATGCCGCAGCACCATCACCAAAGATAGGGCAAGTGGCACGGTCTTGGTAGTTTACCATAGACGACATCTTATCAGCACCAACAATAATAATCTTTTTATGTCTACCAGATGCGATGAGTGAAGCAGCTGTTTCCATTAAGTATAAGAACCCGCAACATGCAGCCTGCAAATCGAATGCAAATGCATTCTTCAATCCCAACTTATCGCACAGAATAGAAGCGGTTGAAGGGAAATGATAGTCAGGAGTAGTTGTTGCTACGATTACCGCGTCAATGTCGTCAGGATTTGAACCGGTTTTCTGCATCAGTTGTTTGGCTGCTTTACGCGCCATATACGATGTTCCCAATCCTTCCTCATTAAGGATACGTCTCTCTTTAACTCCAATTCGAGTCATAATCCATTCATCATTGGTATCTACCATTCTTGAGATTTCTTCATTCGTCAAGACATAATCAGGTACATAACCTCCGACTCCTGTTATTACTGCATTAATTTTTTCCATCATTCCAAATTATTAGTTTGTACTCTTTATAAAAAAACAGCCGACAGAGCCGAAGCTCGCCGGCTTTATTTTATAAAACGTACAAACGTGTTTAAAGCTACTGATTAAACAGCAGCTTCTTTTTCGATTGCTAACTTACCTCTATAATAACCGCAAGCTCCACATACAGTGTGGTAAACATGCCATTCGCCGCAGTTAGGGCAGATAGCTAAAGTAGGAGCAACTGCCTTGTCATGAGTTCTTCTCTTTGCAGTTCTCGTTTTTGATTGTCTTCTTTTAGGATGTGCCATTTTTCTAAACTTTAATTATTATCTAATATTTTCTTTAATTCATTCCATCTCGGATCTATTTCTTGTGGCTCTTCATTGCCAATTTCCTCTTCGGGTAATTCAACTGCAATATCATCGTCATCATCATCACCTGAAGTGCGCAAATGCTTACTCAGCTTACCTACCATACCCTTATTACATTTACCCGGAGCATGCACATGTTTCATAGGAATATTCAATGCTATGAACTCATATAAGAACCATGCAATATTTATGTAACCGTCTTCCTCAGGAACCACGACAATATCACCTTCTTCGGTAAATGAAGAGCCTAATTTGACTTTCAACTTATCTGATGTCAAAATGGGTAACTCCATTTCATCCAAACAACGGTCACATGGTACAATGACAAAGCCTTCTGTCTGGAACTCTAACAAGAAAACACCGGATGTTTTTTTCACATTCAGCTCCACTGTTAGTTTTCCTTTTTGCACTTCTGGTCCATCCAGATCTACAAAGAATTGATTATCCAGCGTAAACTCATATTTAACAGAGTCCGCCTTCATATTCTTCAATTCTATCTTATATTTATCAAACTTTCCCAAAGCAATACTATATAAATCGGGCAACAAAGATACAAATAATATTCCATTATCATACCATAATTGGCAGATATTTTTGAATTTAACTCCTTTTTCGACCGTTTTTATCTATTACAAAGACTTTCTTCCTACCTCTATCAAAGGAGGAGAAAAATAAAAAAGCCTCCAGTTCGTAAACTGGAGGCTTTCATCAAAAACGGCGGCTACCTACTCTCCCACTGTTACGCAGTACCATCGGCGTGACAAGGCTTAACTTCTCTGTTCGGAATGGGAAGAGGTGGAACCCTTGTGCTATAGCCACCTGAAGAAGGTTGACATATTGATAAGCTGTAACCGTAATTTCATTTCATAGCAACCGCTAAACGTATACAACATCCGGCATATAAAGAAAGTGAACGGGCAATTAGTAATGCTCGGCTTTGATGTCTCCATCTTTACACCTGCATCCTATCAACGTTGTAGTCTAC
>NZ_KB905472.1:2811602-3116102 GCF_000382445.1 Phocaeicola massiliensis B84634 = Timone 84634 = DSM 17679 = JCM 13223
TAAAATTACTGTTTTGCTTGTACAATATGTCATAGATCGTTTCTCTTTTCAGAGAGAGTGGAGAATAACGGATTCGAACCGTTGACCCTCTGCGTGCAAGGCAGATGCTCTAGCCAGCTGAGCTAATCCCCCGAACTTACTGAGTTCGTAGTCCCAGGCAGAGTTGAACTGCCGACCTCTACATTATCAGTGTAGCGCTCTAACCAACTGAGCTATAGGACTGTCAGGTTCAACCTAGTCTACCTTTGTTTAGACTCGGCTTCTTCTTTCTCTTTATAATGAATAAACAAAGCGCGTAGTACAAGGACAAAAACCTCAGATGGTCCTCTCCAGAAAGGAGGTGTTCCAGCCGCACCTTCCGGTACGGCTACCTTGTTACGACTTAGCCCCAGTCACCAGTTTTACCCTAGGGCGCTCCTTGCGGTTACGCACTTCAGGTACCCCCGGCTCCCATGGCTTGACGGGCGGTGTGTACAAGGCCCGGGAACGTATTCACCGCGCCGTGGCTGATGCGCGATTACTAGCGAATCCAGCTTCATGAAGTCGGGTTGCAGACTTCAATCCGAACTGAGAGAGGTTTTTGGGATTGGCATCCACTTGCGTGGTAGCAGCCCTCTGTACCCCCCATTGTAACACGTGTGTAGCCCCGGACGTAAGGGCCGTGCTGATTTGACGTCATCCCCACCTTCCTCACATCTTACGATGGCAGTCCCGACAGAGTCCTCAGCATGACCTGTTAGTAACTATCGGCAAGGGTTGCGCTCGTTATGGCACTTAAGCCGACACCTCACGGCACGAGCTGACGACAACCATGCAGCACCTTCACAACCGCTATTGCTAGCTATAGCGTTTCCGCCATATTCGGTTGCAATTTAAGCCCGGGTAAGGTTCCTCGCGTATCATCGAATTAAACCACATGTTCCTCCGCTTGTGCGGGCCCCCGTCAATTCCTTTGAGTTTCACCGTTGCCGGCGTACTCCCCAGGTGGAATACTTAATGCTTTCGCTTGGCCACAGACCGTATATCGCCTACAGCGAGTATTCATCGTTTACCGTGTGGACTACCAGGGTATCTAATCCTGTTTGATACCCACACTTTCGAGCATCAATGTCAGTTACAGGTTAGTAAGCTGCCTTCGCAATCGGAGTTCTTCGTGATATCTAAGCATTTCACCGCTACACCACGAATTCCGCCTACCTCAACTGTACTCAAGACTGCCAGTATCAATTGCAATTTTACGGTTGAGCCGCAAACTTTCACAACTGACTTAACAACCCATCTACGCTCCCTTTAAACCCAATAAATCCGGATAACGCTCGGATCCTCCGTATTACCGCGGCTGCTGGCACGGAGTTAGCCGATCCTTATTCATACGGTACATGCAAAAATCCACACGTGGATCCGTTTATTCCCGTATAAAAGAAGTTTACAATCCATAGAACCTTCATCCTTCACGCTACTTGGCTGGTTCAGACTCTCGTCCATTGACCAATATTCCTCACTGCTGCCTCCCGTAGGAGTTTGGACCGTGTCTCAGTTCCAATGTGGGGGACCTTCCTCTCAGAACCCCTATCCATCGAAGACTAGGTGGGCCGTTACCCCGCCTACTATCTAATGGAACGCATCCCCATCTTACACCGGTAAACCTTTAATCATGCGAAAATGCTTACTCATGATAACATCTTGTATTAATCTCCCTTTCAGAAGGCTGTCCAAGAGTGTAAGGCAGGTTGGATACGCGTTACTCACCCGTGCGCCGGTCGCCATCGGTCTTAGCAAGCTAAGACCATGCTGCCCCTCGACTTGCATGTGTTAAGCCTGTAGCTAGCGTTCATCCTGAGCCAGGATCAAACTCTTCATTGTAAAAATATTATTTTTCAACACTTAAGTTGATAATCTGCTCAAGAACCAAATCTATCAATAATCTATAATTGACGGTTTCTGTTTTCATACACATTATATATTATATAACATGCAGACTTGTACTACTTGTTTGTTTATCTATAATCGTTTCAAAGAACTCTTCTTTATGTGCTTTCGTTTGAAAAGCGGGTGCAAAGGTAAGAGATTTATTTTTAACCACCAAATGTTTTCGAAAGTTTTTTTTGAACTTTTTTTTCAGGCGGTTGGTTGCATGCTCCAAAAGGTCTTATCCCTTCTCGCTCCCTTAGCCCGGCTAAGGTAAGATATCGGGTGCAGAATCCTTTATAAAGGAGAAACTCTCCTACGCTTGTCTCACCAAGTCAGTCACACACTGTTTCAGTGCCGCATCTCTCTCGATTGCGGGTGCAAAGGTAGGCGGTTTCAACCTAACTGCCAAACATATCATCTGATTTTTCTTACACTTTTTTGAAACTTGTTTGTAACACGCTGATTTACAACAACACAGAACAAAGACTTTTTGAAAACAACAGAACAGGAAGGAAATGGAATACACATAATTATATTGCGGGCGCGCATGTATGCGCACGTAGAAGGGTATGGTTCATCCGACAAATGCATCGTTCTTATCGTGCATCGACGGTATGTTGAGTTCAAAGAACTTTGGGGCTCTATCTGCTATTGCTGTCTACTGTTTCTTTGAATCCACCGCAAGAGGGGGAGGAAAATAAACAGTAACCGTGAAATACCTAAAATGGCTTGTCGTGCAATGACTGAATCCATAAAAATAACTGCGTTTTTTCGCCCTACAAGCGGAAACCTGTTTCTTCCTTCCTCCTTTCATCTACTGCTGAAACGTCCTGCCGATGGGGGGGTTGGTTGTGAAAGAACATCGTTTCATCCCCCTTTCAGCCTCCTTTCATCTGTAAAACTTCTTCCGGCTTTTGAACTGTTTCGATAACGCTTTCATTTACGGTAGTCTAAAAAGAGGTGTAGAAAGTACACAAGGGAATTGCTGAAGGCTGCTTGTGAAAGGACTCGGGAAGCACGAATGAAAGGAGGATGAGGGGATGTCCTGTCATTCTTAACCGACTGATTATCCGCATGTTTTGGATAAAATGTAAGAATGAAGGGAAAAGAAGGAATGACCGACTTGGTGAGGGTGGTTCCATCTTCCCTTACATAAAAACATACCGGGCTTTTTAAAAAAGATGGTGATGTTTTTAAGAAACATCACCATCTTTTTGGAAAACATCTCGATCTTTTTTGGAAACATCAAAGTCTTTTTGCAACAGGAGAGTGTGTCAAAACTAAACCGGCCCATCCCATCGTCAGCTGTAGGGGCAGGGTTCGCCTGCCCGAAGACACAAAGCAAACTGTTTTCGGGCGAGCGAACCTCGCCCCTACCAACGAAACGACAGCATTATCCACTTTTTGACACATCCCCCTGTTTGTAAAGTGTGTACGTACGCATCGGACTACACATACGGTGGCATAAGCCCACACGTATATACGTATCGAGCTACACGTACGTACGCATGAACCTATACGTATATATGTCATTGTGTCAGGATACCATAAGAAGGTATTAAGCAGTTGAGAACCTCAGGAGGTGCAGAGCCTTTCCGCCACCCAGTTGTTCGAACAAGTGCATAAATGTATACCGGGTGGTGACATGTAAGTAAAAATGTTGTAATATAACATCACAAATACTTTTGGGAAACAACCAAACAGAAAGGAAATGGAATACACCTAATTATATTGCATGCGCACGTAAACCGCACAAACTACATACAAAAGAGGGCAACTAAAGCCTACTATCTATAAAGGTTTTACAAGCGGCCGAACAAACCAAAAACCATTAACAAACAAATATCTATATACAAAGTGAATATCAAGAAAAAAAAGTTCCCTGATTATTTGGTTTATATTATAAACTAGATTATATTTGCAAAGCAATCATTAAAGATAAACTTTTGGCATTCAATACACAAACAATAAAAACAATGAAAGCAAGCACAACATTTCAACAAAAACTTGGGAATGTGTCAAAACTAAACCGGCCTATCCCATCGTCAGCTGTAGGGGCAGGGATTGCCTGCCCGAAGACACAAAGCCAACTGTTTTCGGACGAGCGAACCTCGTCCCCACGAATCAAACGACAGCATTATCCACGTTTTGACACAGCCTCATGCGCCACACTAGCAGCTCCGGAAAAAGGTATTAAGACGGACAAAGGAAATCTTATGATAGATGTAGGAGATTTACACACTCCACAATCTATGAAAGAAGAGATAATAAAAAACAACAGGTTCAAGAGCCACAACACAAATTAAAGAAGTGACATCAGAAAAACACACTATTTATGTTTATCACGATGAAAACGAAAATTACACATTACACAAAGACAAAAAAGGGAAAGGAAAATAAAAGCCATGAAAGTAAATCAGAACAATGAAAAATTCGTTCCAACCGAGGAACAAATTAAAGCGGAATGCCAACAAAGAGCCCGTTATTTTTGGAATTGGCTTACTTGGTCATTAGTCTATTATGTGGTAATAAACCTGTTTTTAGTAGCTGTAAACTGGTTTACAAGTCCACATTACTGGTGGGTATTATGGGTTATAGCAGGTTGGGGAATCAGCCTGCTGATAACAGCCATAGAGAAAAGTATCAAATATTAACCAATCACAAACTAAAGAGAAAAACATTATGGAAGAAAGAAAATTGAATGAGAAAGAGAGTTTAGAACTCATCGCTCAAATGATTCAAAACACGAAAAATAGAATGGAGACAAATTGCGGTATGCCTTTCCTGTTATGGGGATACACTACTGTATTTACCAGTCTGTTAGTATGGCTTCTGGTAACATACACACAGAATAATAACTGGCAATATCTATGGTTTATGCTTCCCATTATAGGAGGAACCGGAACCTACCTCTCTGCACGCAACCAACAGCCGACTGTCAAAAGTCATTTAGACAAAGTCATCAGTTACATTTGGCTGGTATTCGGAACAGCCGGATTTTTGATATCTCTACTCGCTATGTTTTTCTGGAAACTTCCCATCCTATTCATTATTCTTCTACTGATGGGTATGGGTACCACTTTAACAGGACTGGTGATAAATTATAAAACAGTGACCATTTGTGGCACACTGGGAGCATTAAGTTCCATCGGATGCCTTTTCTATGAAGGTTTCAACCAGGTATTGATATTCGCTCCTGTTTTTATTTTTATGATGATTATCCCGGGACATGTGCTGAACCATGCTGCCCGTAAACAAAAAAAATTATAACTTTGCGCCTATGTTCAAAGAATTAAATCCATTGCTACACTCCGAGCTTCGACTTGCCATCATGTCGATACTGGTTTCGGTGGAAGAAGCCGAATTCAGTTATCTGAAACAACAGACAGGAGCAACGGCAGGAAATCTGAGTGTACAGATAGACAAGCTGAACAAGGCAGAATACGTGGAAGTCATTAAAACCTTCAAAGGCAAAATGCCTTGTACAATCTGCAAAATTACCCCGAAAGGTCTTGAAGCCTTTGAGGAATATGTAGACGCACTGAAAAGTTACATTACTCTTCCTAGAGTTTAGCAAATGTGCTACCACTGCTACCACTTCTCCTTTAAAATCTCCATCAACAAGAAGATACAGAGGTGGTGGCAGCACATTTTATCTCCACACGCCCTGCCAGCACCCTCCCTGTATGAAACTATCAGAACACCAAATGAAAAGATAAGAATAAAGAGTTCCAATATAACCTTCTGTTATCCGATATAATATTTTAGAATAAACACCCTATCGAAAGCTTTTATACCTTTGTATCCGGAAAAGGAAACATACTCTCCTGCGAAAACGTTTATATTATACAAACTTTAAATAGAAAAGAATTATGGAATTTGTAACAAACGAAAAACTGACAATCGTAGGCGCTGCCGGCATGATCGGCTCCAACATGGCTCAAACTGCTATTATGATGGGCCTTACTCCTAATATTTGTTTATACGATCCTTACGCTCCGGGCCTGGAAGGTGTAGCAGAAGAACTGTTCCACTGTGGTTTTGAAGGCATGAACATCACATTCACTTCCGATATCAAAGAAGCCCTGACCGATGCCAAATATATTGTAAACTCGGGAGGTGCTGCCCGCAAAGCAGGCATGACTCGTGAAGATTTACTAAAAGGTAATGCTGCCATCGCCGAAGAATTCGGTAAAAATGTAAAAGCTTATTGCCCGGATGTAAAGCATATCGTAGTCATCTTTAACCCAGCCGATATCACCGGTCTCATTACCTTATTATATTCCGGCTTAAAACCCTCTCAGGTCACTACTCTTGCTGCCCTTGACTCCACCCGTTTACGTAGCGAACTATCCAAACATTTCGGTATTGCTATGGACAAAGTAGAAAACTGCCGCACGTATGGCGGTCACGGCGAGCAGATGGCAGTCTACGCTTCCACCGCAAAAGTAAACGGAAAAGCTTTGCTTGACATTATCGGCACTCCCGAACTGACTAAAGAGCAATGGGCTGAAATTCAACAAAAAGTAACCAAAGGCGGTGCAAATATCATCAACCTGCGCGGACGTTCTTCTTTCCAAAGTCCGTCATACGTTTCCATCGAAATGATTGCTGCCGCCATGGGTGGAAAACCATTCCGCTGGCCGGCAGGCACTTATGTATCCAATGGCAAATTCGACCACATCATGATGGCTTGGGAAACTTCCATCACCAAAGATGGTTGCCACTTGAAAGATGTGAAAGGCACTCCTGAAGAAGAAGCCGCACTGGAAAAAAGTTATGAACACCTCTGTGCATTGCGCGATGAAGTCATTGCAATGGGCGTTCTTCCTCCTGTTGCCGAATGGAACAAACTGAATCCCAATATCAAATAACCATTGATTATATTATTCCGTTAAAAACGCCATCGAACTCACCTCCGACGGCGTTTTTTTATTATCTTCGCATTCGCAATGATAGACCAACCCACCATAGACCGGATATTGGATGCCGCACAGATAGTAGATGTGGTATCCGAATTTGTCACCCTACGCAAGCGAGGTGTGAACTTTGTAGGGCTTTGCCCGTTTCATGACGACAAAACCCCATCGTTCTACGTATCGCCGGCCAAGGGGCTATGTAAATGTTTTGCCTGTGGAAAAGGAGGAAACGTGGTTCACTTTGTGATGGAACACGAACAAATGACTTATCCTGAAGCACTACGTTGGCTGGCAAAAAAATACAACATAGAAATAAAAGAACGAGAGCTCACCGATGAAGAGAAAGAAGTACAAAATATACGTGAAAGTCTCTTCGTCGTAAATGAATTTGCACGTGATTATTTCCAGAATATCCTCTATAACCATGCTGATGGCAAAGCCATCGGTATGACTTATTTCCGCCAGCGTGGTATTCGTGACGACATTGTGAGAAAATTCCAATTAGGCTACAGCACCACGGCACACGATGCTCTGGCACAAGAAGCCTTGCGCAAAGGATATAAAAAAGAGTTCCTGATAAAAACCGGTCTCTGTTACGAAAAAGAAGACGGCAGTCTGCGCGACCGTTTTTGGGGACGCGTCATTTTTCCATGGTTCAATATCAGCGGAAAAGTATTAGGTTTCGGCGGACGTGTATTAGACAGCCGCACCAAAGGAGTCAATCAAAAATACGTCAATTCACCCGAATCGGAAATATTCAGCAAACGAAAAGAGCTGTATGGCATCTTTCAGGCAAAAGCAGCCATCGTGAAAGCAGATTGCGTTTACATGGTAGAAGGATATACCGACGTGATAGCCATGCACCAATGTGGATTAGAGAATGTGGTGGCTAATTCGGGAACCGCCTTGAGTGAACAGCAAATCCGCCTGCTCCATCGTTTTACTCCAAATATCACCTTGTTATATGATGGTGACGAGGCCGGCATAAAAGCCAGTATCCGAGGCATAGACATGCTGCTTGCAGAAGGGATGAATATCAAAGTTCTGCTCCTCCCCGACGGAGACGACCCGGATAGCTTCTCCCGAAAGCACAACGCCACAGAGTTTAAGCAATATATTGCCGAACACGAAGAGAATTTCATTCGCTTTAAGACAAACCTATTGCTGAAAGACGCCCAAAAAGATCCTGTCAAGCGAGCCGGTCTGATAGCTGATATGGCAAGAAGTATCGGGCTGATTCCTAATGATGTGATTCGCTATGCTTGTGTAAAGGAGTGTGCTACCATTCTGAATGTAAATGAACAAATCATCCTGAATGAGATAAAGAAGCACCTGCTACAGCGTGATGACAACTATTTGGAACAAATCAAGAAAGAGAAGGATACAACCAATACGCTTTCTCCTTCCGCTGATATGGTCCCGCCTCCCATAGGAACAGAAGATAACGTTCCACCTCCTCCTTTCCCTCCCGAGGAACTAGAAGCACAATATCAGTCCTACATTCCCGAAGAGGGAAGAGAAAAGTATGTATTCTATGCCAAAGAACAACTGCTGATAAAGACTTTAATCCGTTATGGAGAAAGAATTATGTGTTATGTAGAGACAGAAGAGAATGCAGAAACACCACTTACAGTGATAGAATATATTTCCATGGACTTAAAACAGGATGAATTACAGTTTCACAACCCGCTGCACAGAAGAATATTGGCGGAAGCGGAGAGTCATCTGCATGATCAGAACTTCACGGCAGAACGTTATTTTCTGGCACATCCTGATCCTACCATCAGCAAATTGGCGGCAGAGATGATAAACGACCGTTACCAACTAAGCAAATATCATTCTAAATCCCAAAAGATAGTAACGGATGAAGAACGCTTACACGAACTGGTTCCACATCAAATCATCGACTTTAAGCTGGCCATACTGGAAGAAGAAATGAAGCATACACTGCAAGCATTAAGCAAACCCGAAGTAACTCAAGACGCCAACAAATGCCTGGAAATCATGGCTCACTACAAAGAGTTGAGTGAACTATTGAAAGAAATGGCCAAACGTGCGGGTGATCGGGTAGTGCTGAAAGCATAAAATTTATCATAGGAAAGTAGTGTCAAGAGGTTGACAATGCTATTTTTATCTGTCATTCCGAGCTTTACGAAGGATCTGCAAGATACCAATAGATCCTTCACTTCGTTTCGGATGACAAAATAATAAGTTATTTTGGTTTTGCCTCCCTACAATAACAATGCAACAGTTACTTTTAGGTTCTGACACACTTCCACACCTGATAGAGCTATTATATATGTTAGCGTTGATGACGAATAAGGTTCATAAATTCCTCCCGCGTCTTTGCCTGATTAAACGCCCCGGTAAAATCAGAAGTAGTAGTAATGGCATTTTGTTTTTCCACCCCACGCATTTGCATACACATATGCTTTGCTTCCACTACCACCATTACACCCAATGGGTTTAATGTTTCCTGAATACATTCTTTAATTTGCAACGTCATACGTTCCTGCACCTGAAGACGGTGTGAAAAGACATCAACCACACGGGCTATTTTGCTCAAACCCGTAATATAACCGTTAGGGATATAAGCCACATGCGCTTTGCCATAAAACGGCAACATATGATGCTCACATAAAGAGAAGAAATCAATATCTTTTACAATAACCATCTGGCTATATTCTTCTTTAAACTTAGCTCCCAACAAAATAGCATGGGGGTCCTGTTCATAACCGCGTGTCAGCGTCAGCATAGCTTTTGCCACACGTTCGGGAGTTTTCAACAATCCTTCTCTCTCTACATCTTCGCCCAACAGCGATAAGATACTCTCATAATGGCCTTTCAACTGCTCAATCTTCTCTGCAGACCATTCGGGGTGCAATAGTTCTTCCATGTTAGTCTAAGGGAATATTAATTTGTTCACGAACAATAGATACTTCTTTAAAAACACCGGTAGCTTTCAAACGGCGCATAGTTGCGTCAGCTTCTTCTATACTGCGGAAATCACCTACACGGCATAACCAACGGGGAGGCTGGAAATAAGCATAAACGGGGAGTTCCGGAAATTCCTCTTTTACCTTATTGGCCATATTGTTGGCTTCGTTGCGAGCCACACGAGAATTGTTTCCGGCATACACCTGAACCCGATAACCTCTGGCTTTCAGCGTTTTTTGTTCACCACCGGCAGCACTTCCGGTATGAATTGTACCTATCAGTCCCGTTATCTTCGGGTCTTGATGGATGGTCACTGCACCCTCTCCGGCACGATTACGTTGCAGACTTTCTACAATGTTCTGCTGCGCAAAAGCGGAAATGCCAAAAGTTAAGAAGAAGATGATAAAAATGTATCTCATGTCGTTTTATGAATTTAGGAAAATCAAGGAATAATCATCACTCTAACAGCATTAACATTGTCATTCTGAACAAAGTGGAGAGTCCGTCAACACAAAGTGAATATACACAGATTCTTCACTCACGTTCAGAATGACAAAATAGTAGCTATTTTGTTTTGAGATATTCTGAAAACTAATTATTTGAATGCATCGATAATACCTTTGAAGTCAGCAACCTTCAAAGCAGCACCACCAATCAAACCACCGTCTACATCAGGATTAGCAAACAGTTCTTTTGCATTAGAAGGCTTGCAGCTACCACCATAAAGGATAGAAGTGTTGTCTGCAACTTCTTTGCCATATTTTTCAGCAATCAAAGAACGGATAAATGCATGGATTTCCTGAGCCTGTTCAGCTGTAGCAGTCTTACCTGTACCAATAGCCCAAACCGGTTCGTATGCCAAGATAATCTTACTAAAGTCTTCTGCTGACAAAGAGAATACGGATGCCAACTGAGCAGCAACCACTTCGTTTTGTTTGTTAGCTTCGCGTTCTTCCAAAACTTCACCGATACAGAAGATAGGTTTCAGGTTATTAGCCAAAGCCAATTTTACCTTTTCTTCCAAGATTTCTACTGTTTCGTGATAGTAAGCACGACGTTCAGAGTGACCCAAGATTACGTATTCTGCACCTGTAGAAGCTACCATCTCTGCAGAAACTTCACCTGTATATGCACCAGACACTTTATCAGCACAGTTTTCTGCACCAACACCAATCACCGCTTTGTCAACGATAGGAGTAACAGAAGCCAAGTGAATAAAAGGAGTACAGATTACTACATCACAATTAGGTTTGTCAGCAGCCAATGCTTCGTTCAATTCTTTTGCAAGAGCAATACCTTCTTGAAGGTTCTTGTTCATTTTCCAGTTTCCTGCAACAATGTTCTTTCTCATTTTGTTTTTTTGTTAAAGGGTTAATGAAATTATTTTGTTTGATTCTCATTCAATTTTATTCTCTTTCTCTTATGATATTGCTCCCAAACAGCATCTACCATACTGAAGAACAGCAATGGGAATATAAACCAGGCAAATACCAAAATTACTTTGTGGCTGAATGTCTTGGTATTTATCTGTGCCAACGGAAGCTTTTCCAAACGGTCTGTCAGCATATATTCGTCAGGGAGACTATTCACACTCCATTTATTAATTACCACACCATTCTTTAATAACATTAATCCGGGATTAGACCGAATCATGGTTTTCAGGGTAATATTATCCATCAAACAGAACGGATATTCAGCTCCGGTACGTTCTTGCCAATCTTCAATATCTTCATCGGTAGACGAAGTAAGGCAGTAAAACTTATAATCATTTTCCACACTGTAATCATAAAGCTCATTTATCAAGTCGATCGTACTGTCATCAGCCTGATTCAGCTGATGAGCCACCAACAAGAAAGTATAATCCTCATCATTCAACACTTCTTCAGTGATATCCTCACCGTCTTCTTGGCGAATAATGGAAAAATCATGAATAGGCGGTTCATATCCCTGCTTCTTAACAACCGTTTTAGAATCCACGAAGGTCCATGTGCTGTCAGGATAGTTTTCAAGTGAAAACTCTTTCTCCACACCATCCTTCTTCAAGATAAAGCGAGTTTCATAAACAGTGGGCTGAGCACCTTCCGGAATTTCCATTCCTTTACGAATATCAGCGCCGATATGGTAAGGTCTGAAATCGAAAACCGGCAATTCACGATAACAATATAAAGTCATTCCTAATATATAAAGGAATGTATAAAGCGCAACGAGCCAATCAAAACGTTTAGTAATCAACGGAGTAATACAATTCCGCCATTTGAATACAGACACCGCAGCCAGTAATAAGAAACAGTTCTTCCAAAAAGTCTGCCAGTTGGTCAACACCACCGCATCTCCGAAACAGCCGCAATCAGATATCGGGTTATCGATTGCCAACCACAAAGTAAGCGGAGTCATTACTCCCATAATAAGCAGCATGAACAAAGGTGTCGTCCGCCTGCGAATGCCAAATAACAGGTATACGCCCAAACAGAACTCAATCATTGCCTGCAATACCGATGCCAAGAACGGAAAAAATGCCGGAACCAACGAAGTCCAACCGAAAGCCTCCAGATAATCCTGAATTTTATATTGAGTACCTAGAGGATCTACCGCCTTGACAAAGCCGGAAAATATAAATACAATTGCCAAAAAGAAACGGCATGCATTCGTCCAAAGTCCAATAATGCTATGTAAACGCTTACTCTCCAAATTCCAATTTTATCAATCCAAATACCGAATAATTAATCATATCCATATAATTGGCATCAATTCCCTCGGATACCAAGGTAGCCCCATCATGACCCTCGATTTGCTTGGTGCGGTAAATCTTCATCAAAATCAAATCGGTATAAGAACTTATACGCATGCTACGCCATGCTTCATCATAGTCATGGTTCTTGGCAAGCATTAACTCCAATGCCTGTTTTGCATACTGATCGTATAATTCCAACGCACGCGCCTCTGTCATGTCATCCGTCTCGGCATACCCCAATTCCAGCTGGATTAAACCGATAATTCCATAATTAACGATAGCCATAAACTCCGAACGGATACCTTCGTCCACCATTGTTACCCCTTTGGTTTCAATGCTTCGAATGCGGTTGGCTTTAATAAAAATCTGGTCGGTAACAGATGAAGGGCGCATGATACGCCATGCAGCACCGTAATCATGCAGTTTCTTCGCAAACAAATCACGGCAAATAGCTATCACATGTTCAAATTGTTGTTTAGTATCTTTCATCATTCTCTATGAATAGGCGACAAAGTTACACATTTTTCTGCTTAAGCGTAAACAAAAAGGCGGAAAAGAATACTCCTTTCCGCCCTATTTTATATTTCTTAATTAACTATTACTTAAGAACATCTTAACACTTGTCCCGGACGAAGTATCGTTCTACGGGTAATATGGTTCAATTTACACAGCGCATCAATAGAAGTACCTGTTTTTTGCGCAATCCGGCTTAACGTATCACCACTGCGCACTTTATGATAACGGATAGTTCCATCCGAAGAAGCCATCAGGCTGACATTCTTACTGCTGGTGTTATTGCGTCTATATCTGTTATTACCTTTTCTAAACAAATAAGAATCGGCTACAATATCCTGCTTTTCAAAATCAAATAAAAGTGCCGGGTTAATGGCTTGCCCCAAGAAACGGGTTTCGAAGTGAAGGTGAGACCCCGTAGAACGCCCCGTGTTACCGCCCAATCCGATGGGCTCGCCTGCTTCCACATATTGGTCTTCATTTACAATCTGCTTGGACAAGTGTCCATAGACAGTTTCCAAACCATTCTCATGACGGATTACCACGTATTTTCCATAACCGCGACGTTCGTATTTCACCATACGCACTTTTCCACTGAAAGCAGCACGAATCGTATCACCAATGTAGACTTTAATATCCAATCCATTGTGCATACGGCGACGGCGAGGTCCGAATTTTGAAGTAATCTTTGTATGTTCAGTCGGCATGTGGAAACCGGTCATATCAATACGGAAAGTATCAGGGATAGTAACGGTATTACCGTAAGCGTGTACACGCTCGTTGCTCCAGTTAGGATAAAGGGTATATGCAGGATAAGCAGCTTTCTCCGCTTTAATCTGACGAATTAATGCAACTGAATCTACTGCCTTCAACTTTCTGTCGATTGGCGCCTGGCGTGCCAACAAGTCCTGTCCTGACACATTCAGGCTGACTAAGGCAAAAGCTGCCGCTACGACTACTTTAATACATTTCAAAATCATCCGTTTCTTTTGTTTTTCTTTTAATATTCGTCATTAGCATAAAGAAAGCCAAACACAGCTTGCTCGTACTCGAATATCTCTTCTGGTTTAAAAAATCTTTTTAGTTCTACTTCGGCAGCTTCAGGTGAATCGGATGCATGAACTATGTTTTCCTGAAAACTCATACTGTAATCTCCACGAATAGTTCCGGGTGCAGCCAAGCGACCGTTAGTAGGACCGGTTAATGTTCTCACCACCTGAATAGCATCTACACCTTCAAAGCAACAAACAATAGCAGGACAAGCCATCATTGAATCCTTTACACGCTGAAAGAACGGCTTTGAGCTTAAATGAGCGTAATGTTCGCTAAGCACCTCATCTGTCAATTGAACCATTTTCATTCCGGCCAAACGTAATCCTTTGCGTTCAAATCTACTTGTTATCTCACCGACCAGTGCCCTCTGAAGAGTACACGGTTTCAAAATGACTAACGTTTTTTCCATCATAACATTGGTTCTTTTAAGGTTATCAAGATACTTCTATTCAAAAATTCCCCCAAAGATAGAATTTTTCTTCGAAATGGCAGCTCTATCTTTAACTCTTTTTTTATGTAGAATATACACAATAGCGTGATAAAACGAACGAAAACCATTGTGGGCAGGGAAGATAGAGACCTTTTATGTTTT
This sequence comes from Phocaeicola massiliensis B84634 = Timone 84634 = DSM 17679 = JCM 13223, assembly GCF_000382445.1. GTDB lineage: Bacteria > Bacteroidota > Bacteroidia > Bacteroidales > Bacteroidaceae > Phocaeicola > Phocaeicola massiliensis. Next base: position 2,826,259 of record NZ_KB905472.1, read on the forward strand.
GCAACATATATCCTCTGTTTTAACAGTAATACAGAGTAAGCTAAGATATTGCTGCCCAATTTATATTTGTTTTACGCAAAGCCTGAAGCTGCTGCCACAACACGGCATTCTCGGGACGAATACATGTAGGGTCTTCATCCACAACCCTACTTGCTACTTCACGTACATACTGAAGCAGCTGTCCGTCACGGGCGATATCTGCTATCTTCAAATCAAAAGCCACACCACTTTGCTGAGTTCCCTCCAAATCACCTGGACCACGAAGCTTCAAGTCTGCCTCGGCTATTTCAAAACCATCATTTGTCTGCACCATAATTTCCAAACGCTTTCGGGTTTCCTCCGTGAGTTTATAAGTGGTCACTAAAATACAATAAGACTGGTCGGCGCCACGGCCGACACGCCCTCGAAGCTGGTGCAACTGAGAGAGTCCGAAACGTTCTGCATTTTCTATAACCATCACCGAAGCATTAGGAACATTTACACCAACCTCAATCACAGTAGTAGCCACCATTATTTGCGTTTCACCGGAAACAAACCGTTGCATCTCCGCATCTTTCTCGGCGGGTTTCATTTTTCCATGTACCTTGCTCACCCGGCAATCGGGAAACTCTGCACATATATGTTCATAACCCTCTTCCAAGTTTTTAATATCCATCTTTTCACTTTCCTTTATTAAAGGATAAACGATGTATATCTGACGTCCTTCTTCTATCTGTTTACGGATAGAAGCATAAAGACCGGCACGACGATTGTCAAACTGATGAACAGTTTGAATAGGCTTACGTCCGGGGGGCAGTTCATCAATCACTGATACATCCAAGTCACCATAAAGTGTCATGGCCAATGTTCGTGGAATAGGAGTAGCCGTCATTACAAGCACATGAGGCGGACAAGTGTTTTTCATCCACAATTTGGCACGCTGAGCTACTCCAAAACGATGTTGCTCATCAATCACCACCATTCCCAAAGAAGAAAAGCCCACCGTATCTTCGAGTACGGCATGTGTTCCAATCAATATCTGAATATCTCCGGTAAGCAAATCCTTCAAAATCTTTTCTCGCTTCTTTCCTTTCACAGAACCCATCAACAACTCCACCCGAACATTCATGCCGAATAGAAATTTCCGAATCGTCTCATAATGCTGCGCCGCAAGTATTTCGGTAGGAGCCATCATGCAAGCCTGAAAGCCATTATCCAATGCTATCAGCATCGACATTAAAGCAACCAATGTTTTTCCGCTTCCCACATCTCCTTGCAACAGGCGGTTCATTTGTCGCCCGCTCCCCATATCTTTTCTTATTTCCTTTATTACCCGTTTCTGCGCTCCGGTCAATTCAAAAGGAAGGTTTTGGGAATAGAAGGTATTGAATATCTCCCCTACCTTATCAAAATACAGGCCGCGATATTTACGTTGTCTGTCTTTGCTATAACGCAGAATGTTGAGCTGCACATAAAACAGTTCTTCAAACTTCAGGCGATATTGTGCCTTACGAAGTAATTCAGGGTTCTGAGGAAAATGAATATTACGGATGGCGTCATCCAATGACATCAAGTGATGTTCTTCTATAATTTGCGGACTTAACGTCTCCGCAAGAGGTTCCTGCAATAAAGCAAGTGCATTCTTCATCAGCTTCTCCAATCCATGCGAATTGAGGAAACCGCGTTTCATCCTCTCCGTCGTGTTATAATAGGGTTGCAGCCCCATTGCAGAAAGGGTAAGTTCGCCCGAGGGATCCATGTCGGGATGCGCCACATTGATACGGCCGTTGAATACGGTCGGTTTGCCGAAGACTATGTATTCTGTCCGGGTCTTATAATGTTCCAACAGATATTTGATTCCTTGAAACCAAACAAGATCAATAACCCCCGTTCCATCCGAGAAATGACCGACAAGCCTGCGTTGTCTTCCTTCGCCAAAAGTCTCAAAACTGAGGATTTCACCTTTCAACTGAATGTAAGGCATATTACCGTCTATTTCATGAATATAGTAAAGACGGCTCCGGTCTACATATTTATAAGGGAAATAGTACAACAAATCACGCAAGGAAAAAATATTCAGCTCCTTGTTCAAGACTGTTGCACGTTGGGGCCCCACCCCTTGCAAATATTTTATGTCACGCGTAGTGATATCGAACATTTCAAATTAAGACTTCCGCTATTTTCAAATCGAATGGAGTTGTTAATTTAATGTTTTCCCTGTTTCCTTCTACCAACCATACCTCCTTACCCATTGCTTCCACTACGGAAGCATCATCGGTAAAAGCATCCGTATATTCTTGCCGATAAGCATCTTTCAGCAATTGTACATCAAATACCTGTGGAGTCTGAACCAGTTTATAGTTATTGCGTGGAACCGTTTCACTTCCCACCCCTGTCAGATGCCGCACTGTCTCTACCACATCTATCACAGGAATAACGGCGTGCCGCTGCCGGGCCGTATCATAGCATCCGGCAATTACCTGTCGGGACACAAAAGGACGGACACCATCATGAACACCTACCAGCCCCTCCCCCCCGACAAGTGCCAAACCATTCTTTACAGAGTGAAAACGAGTTTCGCCCCCATCGGCAATATCATGAGGCAATACAAAATGATATGTCTCACACAGATGCTTCCAATAAGCCTGTTGAGCCAATGGAAGCACCAATATTATATGTATAGAAGGATCGTAGGAATAAAAGGCCTCAATAGTACGCATCAGCACAGGTTTGCCGCCTATCGGCAGAAACTGTTTCGGAATATCTCCACCCATACGCAAACCTTTACCACCGGCTACTATGATAACATGTTTCTTCATTCAGCAATCATCATCGCTTGTTTCAGTTCCTTCACCTTATCTGCACCGACATATTTTTCTGCGATTGCAAATGAAAAGTCCATTGCAGCACCGGGTCCCTTTCCCGTAATAAAATTGCCGTCATTCTGTACCAAAGCGGCTGTATAGTCAGCACCATCCAGATATTTATCAAAGCCCGGATAGCAAGTTGCCTTCTTTCCTTTCAACAAACCACGTTTGCCATATACCAACGGAGCCGCACAAATAGCAGACAACGGTTTACCGGCTTCTGCAAAGGCCATAATCAAATCACTCAATCCTTTGTGTGCATCCAGATTTGTCGCTCCGGGCAGACCACCCGGCAACACAATCATTTCCGTATCCGCTTCTTTCACTTCTTCAAACACCATATCGGCTATAACCGGAACTCCGTGTGCACCATTTACGGTCAGCACACCGGTTACAGAGACTGTCTTCACAGGCAAACCTGCACGTCTCAACACATCCACCGGGGTCAGCGCTTCCACTTCCTCGAAGCCTTCTGCCAAAAATACATAAATTGTTTTCATAAGCTACTTCAGTTTAAAGTAATATGTAATAGTACCCGTCTGGTTATTTACCCCGTCCACTTGGTTAAAGCGGGCTTTACGCGCCGCCTCTTCCGCAGCCTTCCGCAACGCAGCATTTACCGTATTGGTACGTTTGTTGATACTTGTACTTATCACCTGCCCTGCCGGATTTACAGTGATGGTTACCACCACACGGCCCTCATCCTGAACATTATAAACAGGCATCGGCAGACCGCCGCTGCCCAAAGAACGTCCATTAAGGTCAAATGTTCCATAACCACCTGTACCTGTCGATTTTCCTTCCGCCGCATTACCTGTCGGGCTACCTTCAAGACCACTCCCTGCCGTACCGGTCCCTTTGTTCCCCATCTGAGTACCCTTGCCAAAAGCACCGGCAATCTTCTTTGCCGCTGCCTCTGCCGCCGCTTTTTCTGCAGCCGCCTTCTTTTCCGCAGCAGCTTTCTCAGCCTCGGCACGTTTCTCGGCTTCAGTCTTCTCTTTCGGTTTTACAGTATCTTTCTTTGGAACTTCCTTTTTGGGAGTTTCCTTCTTGGGAGTCTCTTTTTTAGTTTCCTTTTTCGGCTCTTTCTTGGGCACTGCCACTATTTCCTCTTCTGTCTGAGTGATTACTTCCTCTTTTACATCAACGGCAGGAACCGGCTCCGGTTCGGAAATATCAGGTGCAGGGGCTTCCGGCTCATTCATTATATCCACATCCGTCAACGTATAAGGGTCGGCATTGCCTTGCGACAGTTCCGTATTTCCCAACATAACAGGCACACCTCCTTCCTCCTGCATCTGCGGACGGCGAATAGCTATCACCAGCAACAGAATAAGGAGAACGGCATGTAGTACAATCGTAGCAATCAGTCCTGTTATCTTATTTTTTTTCATGCTTTTATTCTCATGTTTACAGATTCTTCATTTCATTCAGAATGACAATAACGAAGAATCAGCTTATCGTTTCTTCTCAGGCGGACGCGTGGCCAGCACCATTTTGAAGTGATTTTCATTAGCAATGTTCAGCACCCTTACTATTTCACGATAAGGCACTGCCTCATCCGCATAGAGCGCCACATACATATCGGGCTCTTTCTGAGCGCACTCTTGCAAAAAAGCAGGCAATTCCTCCAACTCAATCGGCATTTCGTCCTGATTGCCGAAAGCAGTATAGAAATTCAGGTTCTTATCAATGATTACCCGCGTGAGCGGCTTTGCTGAAGTCTGCTGCTTACCTTGCGGAAGCAACACCTTGATGGCATTGGGCGACACCATGGTGGAGGTAATCATAAAAAATATCAGCAACAGGAATATGATGTCCGTCATAGACGCCATACTGAAGTTGGGCGATATTTTATGTCTTCTTTTCAGTGCCATACGCTTTTACTTTTGAACAGGTTCGTTCAGCAAATCCATAAATGCCATGGTGCGTGCTTCCATCTGGCTCACCACCTTATCTACACGAGTCACCAGATAATTATAGGCAAACATAGCTGCAATACCCACTATCAAACCACCCACCGTAGTAATCATAGCTTCATAAATACCTCCCGAAAGCAGAGTGATATCGATATTATTTCCGGCATTTGCCATTTCCCAAAAAGCCTGCACCATACCGGTAACAGTTCCCAAGAAACCAATCATAGGTGCACCGCCGGAAATGGTTGCAACAATAGGCAATCCGTTTTCCAGTTTGGCAACTTCAATATTACCTGTATTTTCAATAGCAGCCTGCACATCGGCCACAGGACGCCCCATACGGGTAATTCCCTTTTCAATCATACGTGCCGAAGGCGTATTGGTTATGCGACAATAGTTAATGGCCGACTTTATTTCGCCGGTGCGGATATAGTCACGGATACGCTCCATAAACATGGGATCGTCTTTGCCGGCTTTGCGGATAACCGCCAGTCGTTCAAAGAAAATATAGAAACACACCACAGACAGTACAGCCAGTACAGCCATAATCCATCCGCCTTTCAGCGCCATGTCCCAAAGGTTCATCTGCGCCTCTCCCGAAACAGGCGTCAAAACAGGATTACCCCCTGCCAGGGTATCCCCAATGGCTGTTTGCGCAGCCAGTAAAGTCAAGTTCATCATTAACGGAGACAATTTTTATATTCTTCAATTGTTTGTTTCAGCCCCAGATAAAGAGCATCGCTTATCAAAGCATGACCGATGGAAACTTCGTCCAGCCAAGGAATATTGTCATGCATATATTTCAAGTTCACCAAGCTCAAGTCATGTCCGGCATTCAAGCCCATCCCCAAACTGCGGGTCACTTTGGCAGCCTCTACAAAAGGAGCGACAGCCGCTTCGGGATTCCGAGGATAAAGAGTCGCGTAGGGTTCGGTATAGAGCTCCACACGATCGGCCCCGGCTTTAGCCGCATATTCTATCATTTCACGCTCCGTATTCACAAAAATAGAAGTACGGATTCCTGCGTGACCGAATGTATCCATCAGTTCCGTCAAAAAAGACAGATTCGCTTTGGTATCCCATCCCGCATTGGAAGTAATCTGGTCGGGAGCATCCGGTACAAGAGTTACCTGATGCGGTTTCACCTTCAACACCAAATCAATAAACTCGGGACTGGGATAGCCCTCAATATTAAACTCAGTGGTAAGCAAAGGACGCAGTGCATACACATCGCTACGACGGATATGGCGTTCATCGGGACGAGGATGAACAGTAATGCCTTCAGCACCAAACGCCTCACAATCTAAAGCAACTTTTATCACGTCCGGGTTATTCCCGCCACGAGCATTACGCAAGGTAGCTACCTTGTTTATATTTACACTTAACTTTGTCATCTTAGCAATATATTATTATCTTTGCAGTTCTGATGTGCAAAGTTAGCAGGTTTTATCAAAACCTAATCCATTTTGCCAAACAAAAGATTTATAAAATTAACTAATGAATATGCGTCCCATGAAATTCGCCATTTTTGGAAACACCTATCAGGCCAAGAAATCCACACACGTAGAGCGTTTGCTTTCTATCCTGGACAGGCACCGCGCCGAAGTTTATATCTGCCGGGAGTTCTATCAGTTCCTAACGGACGACTTGAAATTGCAAATTCGTCAAGCCGGTGTTTTCGAGGGAAATGATTTTGAAGCCGATATGGTGCTAAGCATCGGTGGCGATGGTACTTTTCTGAAAGCAGCCAGCCGGGTGGGATCGCGTAATATCCCCATATTAGGCATTAATACCGGACGTTTGGGCTTCTTGGCTGATGTTTCGCCCGAAGAAATGGAAGATACTTTCAATGATATTTACAGTAATAATTACCGGATAGAAGACCGCAGTGTACTCCAAGTATCCTGTAAAGAACAAGAGCTGAAAGGATATCCTTTCGGTCTGAACGAAATCGCTGTATTAAAACGCGACAGCTCGTCCATGATTTCCATTCATACAGCCATCAATGGTGCCTATCTCACCACTTATCAGGCGGATGGCCTTGTCATTGCCACTCCTACCGGTTCGACCGCATATTCACTAAGCATCGGCGGTCCGGTTATTGTTCCGCATAGCAACACCATCGCCATCACCCCGGTTGCGCCTCACAGTCTGAATGTACGTCCTATTGTAATTAACGATGACTGGGAAATAACACTTGACGTAGAAAGCCGCAGCCACAATTTCCTGATTGCCATCGACGGACGGAGTGAAACCTGTCGTGAAGGCAGCAAACTCACAATCCGTAAAGCTGATTATAAAATAAAGGTAGTAAAACGACAAAACCATATCTTCTTTAATACCCTGCGCAACAAAATGATGTGGGGAGCCGATGGCAGAGGATAATGAAATCAATCTGATATGGAATCTCCTTTAAGAGGAGTAGAAAACATTTAATCAAGTGAGGGAACGCATTAAACAGACTATATATGCATAATAATTCCGCCCACATCAGGTTTTGAATATGTGTATCCCAATGAAAATTATAAAAAATAGGGCACATAGATAGCTTCTTCTTTTATTGGCATGTCTCGGGCATGAGTTGCCTCATACCGAATACAAATTCACCCATTTCCGTTGACTTTTGTTGGAACCGGTTTATAATGAATTACTTATATCTGAAATAAATTATTCCAACAAGACTTAGAAAACATTTCTAACCTAAGTCATCTAGCTTTGCAAAAACATTAATACCAATCAACGACAAGAGAAAAGAGTCAAGTTTTCCATTGTAAATCAAGGTACAAGTATATTGGACACAAGTTTTTTTTTATATAATTACCATCTTCTCCTAAAAGCCTTTCAGAAGTGTCAGCCCCAGGAAGACCCTTCCCGTTTCACTCACTAGCATTCATATACAAAGACAACCGAAACAAGCACTTGCCGCCCCATATCCCCCCAAAAACAGCAATTAATCAAAAAAATCCGGTAAAATAATAGTTTATATTATCAGAATAATGTATTTTTGTACCGTCGAATTAATCATTTCACAATGGTGATGAAATTTTATCACCAGTATGATATAAAATACGCACTTGAGTGATATAGTTTGCTCACTAGTGTGAAATGGTTTACTTAAAAGGAAGAGAACAGAAACGCTTCCGCATGACAATGAATTATATAACCGAATAAAAAAACAAGGAACGCGAATGGCTGTCAAATTTGAATTTTACGAGTCACCCAATACGATAGGTACACGCAAGAAGCGGTATCACGCCCGTGTAGTGAACAGGGAGCGAATCAGCACCGACCACTTGGCACAGGAGATACACCATAGCTCTTCGCTCACCGTGGCAGACATCAAGGCAACCATTATCGCGCTCAGCGAGAAATTGGCCTATCATTTGAAGGACGGAGCACGAGTACACATTGAGGGGATAGGCTATTTCCATATATCCTTGACCTGTCCCGAGACACCGACTCCACACTCCACACGCGCCAACAATGTAAAATTCAAGTCGGTAACATTCCGTGCGGACAAATATCTGAAGAAACAACTGGCGGATGTGAAGACGGAACGCTCAAAGTACAAGCCACATTCCATTCCGGTGACGAACGAGGAGATAGACAAAGGACTGACAGAATACTTCCTGACACACAGCGTGCTGACACGCCGTGATTTCGAACAGTTGTTCACGCTGACACGCGCCACAGCCGGACGCTACATTACCCGACTGGCAAAGGAGAAAAAACTGTGTAACATATCTATTCCGCACAATCCTATTTATGAACCGATGCCGGGATTCTACGGAAAAGAGAAACTACCCGAACCGGAACAGGAAACGGATACTACAACAGAATGAAAACACACTGAAAATATTTATAAAAGCAAATTCTACAAACAATTTCAGACTTATGATAAAAAGCTGAAACTTCTACATCAGACTGAAGGGTTTCCGGGAGGAAATCCTTCAGCCGTTTTCTCTATCTACGGGCATTTATGTGCAGAGGCATTCTCACTTTTGCCCCGCTACCTGCACCCTGCTCCGGCCATTGCCGGTTTTCACTATCTGTATCTGTGCCGATATCCGTTCCGTCATTTCCGCCACGTGTGAAATCACCCCGATTTTACGTCCCTGCATCTGCAAACGCTCAAGCGCATCCATCGCTATGCGGAATGTCTCAGGATCAAGGGAACCGAAACCTTCATCTATAAACAACGACTCCACATTCATCCGGTTGGAAGAAAGTGAAGACAGGCCGAGCGCCAATGCCAGCGACACCAAAAAAGACTCACCGCCCGAAAGGGAATGGACAGTGCGCACCTCTCCCATCATGTCGAGATCAACAATTTGCAAAGCAAGCGTATCCGAGATACGTTGTAACTCATAACGCGGGGCAAGATCCTGTAAATGCTTGTTGGCATAAAGCAAAAGTACATCCAATGTATATCCCTGAGCTATTTCTTTAAACTTCACCCCACTCTGCGACCCGAAGAGTTCATTCAGTTTTGACCAGTTCTCATAATTCAATTGCTTTTCGTCCAACTCTTTCCGAATGCCTGCCAATGCCTGCCTGTTTTTTTCCTGCCCATCCAGCATCAGCCCGATTTGAGTCAAACGTGTGGTTTGCTGTTCTTTTGATGACTGACAAGCAGACAGTTTAAACAACAAAGACTCTTCAGTTTCTCCTTCCGACGGTTTATGCGAACCTTCTCCGTGTTTAGCCAACAATTGACAACGTTCCGCCAGCACAGCCTGCACGGTAGTGAATCGCTCTTTCAACGCAGTCAGCTCTTTCTTCTCACGATTAATCCAGACAATATCTTTCGACAACAACTCTTCCAGCTCGGCACGAGTCGTAATCTCCTCCCGACCGGACAACCATTCGGTTATGCGACAGTTCTCTTCTTGCGACGACACCTCCAGACGTTCCACTTCTTTTTCCAACTGAACAGACTGCCCTTTGTAAGATTCCAACGCACCCGATAAATCCTGATATTGCCTCATGACTATATCCCAATGCTGCTGTAGCTCTTCCTGCCTCCTCCTGTTCTGATTCTCCACCTCGTGAGTGGGACGTCCTTCCAATAGCAACGCACGTTGCGAACGAAGAGCACTCAAATCCGTCTCCAAAGCAATAGTCTTTGACTGTTTATCCTTTATCTGCACAACATGCGTTTCCTGCTCATGCTGCCTGGCATCCAGTTCGGCCTGCTGCCGTGACAATGCCTCCTTCGTATCGGTCTGTTGTTGCAAACGCTCTTTCCATTGCTTGTCAAAGTTCCGTAACGCCCCCTTCAACTGTCCTTTATCCAGCAAATCCTGCCAACCCGGAAGAATAGAAACATGCTCTTTCACTTTAGACAGACATTCCTCGGAACGATGAACGTAATTCTTGACAATGGTATCAAGCGTATTGATTTCCATTGTCCTGTCAGTAAGAGAAACGGTAAGACGTTCTATCTCTTGTGTCACCTTTTCTTTTGCCCGATTCAGCTCTGCCTCCTGCAAGGATTGCACCTCGGTAAGAGTAGCAGCCGGATGATGCAGACTGCCACACACCGGACAAGGCTCTCCTGTCCGCAACTGCGAACGCAGCAATACCACTTCGGCAGGCAGCAGCCGATTCAAACGTTCCGCTTCTTCCTGCATGGCTTTCAACCTTTTTTGCTCCATCTCCTGCAAAGCTGAAACTTCCTTCAGCATTTTCCGGTTCGATACAATCTGAGTCTCAGCCGTCTCCCGGTCGGCAAGAAGAGTAAGCACCAATGAGACAGCCGGTATCAAATCCGCATAAACCATGTAGTGCCCAAACCAATCCTCTATCTCCTTCCAAGTCACCTGAAGCAGCTTTATCTGTTGGCGCAATCCGGCCAGTTCTCTTTCCAGTTTTTCTTTCCGGCTGAGTTCCTTCTTTTCTTCCGCCTGTGCGTCCAACCATTGTTTTTGCTTCTCGGTTATCTGCACATCCAGCTCTTTCGCTTTATTCAGTTGGGGAGTCAGTTCGGCAAGATATTCCTGCCAAGCCGTTTGTGCCTTCTTTGCAGCTTCCAGTTCCTGTTGTGTTTTAGAGAAAAGTACAGCAGTTTGCCTGACTTGTTCCTGACGTTCCGCCAGCATTTTCCTGTTTGCATTCAGTTGTCTCGAAGTAGCGACTGCCTGCATAAAGACATCACGGATTTCCTGCGCCTGTTCCACACGTGCCAATAATGCATAACGTGCAGCAGACTTCTCCATCTCAATCCGTATTTCCTTCAACTCATTCTCAGCCTGCTCTTTGTTACGAGTGAGCGAACGTTCCTCTTCCACCCACTTCAAACAGGCGGAGAGTTTATCTTCCTCGCTCTTCAAAGCGGCAAGAGAGCCGGAAAGCAGAAGCTTCTCTCCATCCAATGCAGCCAATGCATCATCAGACAACAGCTCTATTCCTTTCATACGCTCCTGCAAAAGCCGAAACTCCATATCCGCACTCTTGGTCTTGGCATAAATGGACGAAGAAACACGAGAATAAATCTCTGTCCCCGTCAACTTTTCCAAAATCTCGGCTTTATCCGCCTGTTTAGCTTTCAGAAAAACAGCAAAGTCACCCTGCGCCAACAAAACAGACCGATTGAATTGTTCGAAAGACAGACCGATGAGCTTGGATACTTTAGCAAGAAGTTCCTTCCTCGTGCCCTGCTCTTCAGTATTTTTGGAAAGATTCATCAAGCGAAAACCGACACTGCGCAAGATACCCGAAGGCTTTCCTCCGGCACGACAGGCTGTCCAAGTAGAACGATATGTCTCTCCTGTCAAAGCTATGAAGTCCACTTCGGCATATCCCTCGGCTGTTCCTCGACGCAAAACAGAACGACTGTCACTTTGAGCAATCGTCTTATTGCGGACATCGGCCAGTTCCACTTTCGATTCTCTTGCTTTGGTCATACGCGGAGTAGAATCGAACAGCGCAAGACACAAAGCATCCAGCAAAGTAGACTTACCGGAACCGGTACTGCCTGTAATGGCAAAGATGCCGGCATTTTTCAACGGTTCGACTGTAAAATCGACCTCAAACTCTCCTGCCAAAGAAGCAAGATTCTTTCCGCGTATTGCTAATATCTTCATAATGAACTGTTGTCTTAATTACTCTTTACCGGCCTCACTGATGACTTCCTGCAATAACTCTTTCATTGCTGCGGGCATCTCCTGCTCGTCATATTTCCTTTTATAATAGTCGAGTGCCACGTCCAGCGGACGAATTCCCCGCAGCTCTTCATAACTTACCGCCCGGAGACCACTCTCCTTTTGGACAGGCATTACCGCCACCACACGCGCCAACCTCACCGATTTACCCTGCAGAGCCGATTCTATTTTGTATTTATAAGAAGTATCGGGCTCCGTCATCTGTATTTTCACTTCCAGATAAGGCGAACGCGCATTTATTTCCCCATCAGGCAATTCATGAATCGCTTCCAAGACTTCCTCCAACACCGCAGGTCGGTCGGGGATGCTTAATAAGCGGACATAAGGCGGCACATCAATTTGATGTATCTGCGTTTTATCTTCTTCATACTCCACCATCACCACACTGCTTCTGTAACCTTTTTCGGAGAAAGACATAGGAATAGGAGCTCCCGAATAACGTACATTCTCTCGCCCGGACACTCGTTGCGGACGATGAAGATGCCCCAAAGCCGTATAAATAATCTGCGCATCAAAAGCATCGGGCGAAATACCCTCCACACCGCCGATAACGGTACGTTCGGAACGGTCATCATCGGATATTTCCGAGCCTGTCGCCTGCAGATGTCCCATGGCAATAACAGGTTTGCCTTCATCCCTCAGTTCTGCAAAAAGTTGCCGATAGAGAGTCTGAACACCTTGCGCATAGTTTTCGGCAGGCGGATAATCTCCTTGCCGCAAATAAGGAACGGCAAGGCAGAATGCAGCTATATCATTTATATTTATATCCGCTTGCGAACGTCCGGCACCGGGCTTATAAATCGGTATAATGAGATGTGCCAAGTCTATGTCGCCGTCCGCATCCCGCTTCACCACCCCTCTAACGGTGATGTTCATCTCCTCCAGCAACGGGTTCGGCGCTTCCAGGCGGGCTGCCGAATCATGATTGCCGGCAATGATAATAATTTGCAGTGCCGGACACTCGGCTGTCACCCGGCGGAGAAAAGAGTAATACAGCCGTTGAGATTCTGCGGAAGGGTTCGGCCCGTCAAATATATCTCCGGCAACGAGGAGTACATCAATCTTACGTTCTTTGATTTGCCTGCGTAACCAGTCAAGGAAACGAACATGCTCATCATAACGGCTGTATTCATAAAAAGTCTGACCTAAATGCCAGTCAGCGGTATGTAGGATTTTCATTCAATATAAAAACTAATTTAATAACTGAAATTCCCGGTTTTCACATAGACTTTATAATCTTTAATCATACCCGGAGCTCCCTGTTCTGCACGCGGAAGAATACGGAAGCCGGTTACCTTATATTCCTTGCCCAAGTCAATCACCACCTGATGAGGATAAGCCACATTATCTACCGTTTGCCAGAAAGTACTTTCCTGCAAATCATAAATTTTATCGGCTGTACGGTTACCGCTACGAGTTTCCTCGCTGTCGGCATATACAATCTTCCAGTTTTCGCGCGGAATCTTCTGCCCCTTTTCATCCAAGACATCAAATTCAGCTACTGCCGCTACATTTGTTCCGTCGAAAGAAGACAAACCTTCCAGACAGAAATAACGTCCTTGAGCAGCGGGTATTTTTACCTCTTGCCAACCGTTACCTTGATTAAAGCTGCCGGAAGCTACAGGTGTCTCATTCGTCAATTTCAGGTTTTGTCCTTCTTTCCGATGAGTCTCGGGAACCGTTACCCGAAGCATATCCAAAATCGGTTTATCCAAACCGGTAACCGTTGCCTCCCGTGGTCCTTTCAAATCAAGAACAATAATCTCATTCACTCCCTTCTTAAGCCAGCATCCCGGCATATAGAGTGTCTGTTGGGGACCGATTTCCCAAAAACGTCCCATCGCATGACCGTTTACCCATACCATACCTTTTCCCCACGATTCCATATTGAAGAAAGTATCCGCCACCTTGTCCAAGGTAAAGGTAGCACGGTAATAGGCAGGCACAGACTCGTCGTTTTTCTCTATCCCGCAGAAAGCAGAAGAATTCATATCCTGATAATTCTTGTCAGCCACAAAGTCATAGTTTACCGGGAAGTTATAGACAGCCCAGTTCTTCAGTGCTTCTATATCTTTGCCATTGACGAGTTCCACCTTTTCGGTAATACCCTTACGGTCGTGGATAGACTTATCGAAATTCACACGTCCCATCGCTTCTACCAGCAGGTCAAGCTGTGTGCCTGCTTTCAGAGCGGGCAGAACCACTTCCTGCTCACCGGCACGGCGGTCGAGACGCGCCAGCAATTTACCGTCGGCAAAGACTTGTGTCCAGTCATGCTGTTCCGTAATTCTCAATATTGTTCCCGCTTTTACTTCCTCCGGCAGGCTAGTGCGGTAAAGAATGGTTCCCCAGCCCTGATCGAATTTCTCCATCGGTTTGATATCTTCGGTCTGTTTCGGTGTCGGGAGATTGTTGATTAACGGAGCAATCTGTGTAAACTTGATGGCAGGTACCTCCATAACAGGAAGTGCTTGAGGCACATCGGGCAGTTTTTCACCCTCTTGCAAATAATTCTTCAGCATATCGCGAAGAGCAAAGTATTTGTCGGTCGTCCAACCTGCTTCACTGATGGGAGCATCATAGTCATAGCTGCTGCACATGGCCGAATATGCCGGATTATTGGCACCACCCCACCAGCCGAAAGTAGTACCGCCATGAGTCATATACAAACTGAACGAAATACCCTTATCAAGCATTTCTTTCAAACCTTCCACCATCACTTCTCCGGGACGGGTCTCATGCTTGCGTCCCCAATGGTCGAACCATCCACTCCAAAACTCACTGCACATCAACGGAGTTTCGGGACGCACTTCACGCAACTTGGCAAATTGTTTGTCGATGTCGGCTCCGGTTCCGAAGTTGACAGTCCAAATCAGGTCATCAAGGCCATTATTGAGAAAATTAGAACTCCAATCGCATTGGAAAAGAGGGACTTCAGTGAATCCGGCCGCACGGACTGTATCGCGGATAGCAGATACATAAGGTTTATCTGTTGCATAAGAGCCGTATTCGTTTTCCACCTGTACCATGATAATATTTCCGCCCCGAGTGATTTGCAAGTCTTCCAACTGCTTGCCCACTTCATGCATAAACATACCGACACGTTCCATATAATACGGATCGAGAGTGCGCAACTCCACACTGTCGTTCTTCAACAACCACCAGGGAAGACCGCCCATTTCCCATTCGGCACACACATACGGACCGGGGCGGACGATGACATACATACCATGCTTCTGCGCCAACTTACAAAAAGCAGCAATATCTTTATTACCCGTAAAATCATAATTCCCGGGTGTCTCTTCATGCAAGTTCCAAAAGACATAAAGACAAAGTGTATTCATGCCCAATGCCTTACACATTTCAATGCGGTGCTCCCAATATTCACGCGGAATACGCGGATAATGAACCTCGGCAGCCTTAACAATAAAAGGTTTGCCGTTCAACAGGAAAGTATTCTTTCCGGCTTCAAATGTGCCGGGGTTATTGCCGGCACATCCTGCCAACAGGAGCATCGCCAATAACAAAGTCAGTAATTTCTTCATATAACAATTATTCTTTTTAATGTTTTTTCCACTCTCATCATGACAAAGAACCGGATTCGGTCAAATAGAAAACTCTTTCAATCCAATGTCCAACTGTCCTTCCATTCCACCACCGGTACACCATCCTTAAACTGAATAGGCAACCAAATATATCGGGCATCACTCGGATGTTCGGGACGCCAAATGTCTCCCATAAAGATAAAGCAATCCTTTCGTCCCTCGACTTTCAGAATATACGTGCTTTGGCCACCGAAAGTAATCTCCCTGTTCGGTCCCACACAGGGATTGGGATGCTGTGTCCACGGTCCCCAAATGGATGGAGCAGAGAACATTCGCGCTTCATTGGGCGCCCAGCCGGTGCAACCGGAAGTTATCATCCAGTACATACCGTCCTTTTTAAAGATAGCAGGAGCCTCATTCTGTCCGGCAGGCGCCACACGCACATATTTTCCGGTATGCGAAAGGTAGTCGTCACTCAACTCGGCAATGTGCAGTGTCAGATTTTCTTCTGAAGCAAAAATATGATAAGCCTTACCATCATCATCCACATACACTGTCATATCTCTTGCCATCTGTCCACCTTCGAAATCGCGTTTCAAGATAAGTCCCTTGCCAACGGCGTCCACCCACTGCGGAGTCCACCATTTGGCATAGTGCAAAGCATTCAGCGTATCCATTGTTGCCTGTGCCTGTTCATCCATATCAAAGGGAAGTTTTCCGGCATTGACACGACCGGAACGGATAAAGCGATAAGGTCCTGTAGGAGTGTCACTCACTGCCACACCCGAACGTGCCGCTTCATAGCCCTTACCTTTCAGTTCAAGATGAAACCACATCACAAACTTCCCGGTCTTTGCATTATATACCACTTTAGGTCGTTCGAGGATACAGCCGCGTGTAATGTCACTGCTGTCATTGTCTTCTACCGCAAGTGCCACACCTTCATTTTTCCAATCGGTAAGATTCTGCGATGAGTAACACATTACTCCTACCATGGCACTGCTGGTAGTATCGCATTTATTCTCGCCGAACCAATAGTAAGTACCGTCATGATACATCACTCCGCCGCCATGGGCATTGATATGTTCCCCATTATTATCAGGCCACAATTCTCCCGAACGGATGGGAGACGGCTGTGTATTACAACCGCACAGTAAAATGAATCCCAGAAGGATAACAGTCGAAAGAATCTTATTCATGCTATTCATAGTAGATATGTTTTTTATTTACGGATACAAATATAATGAGTTTTACGGAGAACGAAAGACTAATATCCGGTCGTTAAAGAATAAAAATCGGTCATTTTACAATTCAGCCGCCCCGGAACGCTATCCGAGACGGCTTAATCAGTTTTTCTCATCAACAAAAAATTTTTATTATACAAATTGCTGTCTTTACAGCTAAGCATCAGTATAACACTTACGTATCTTGTTTATAATCTTAAAATTATATCCTATCAAGATGGGATAAAGATAGAAAAAAGCAGCCATATAAACAAGAAATATCATTGAAAAGAACTGAAAAATTTACTTTCCGGGAATTAAGCCAATAAGTAAAGTCCCGGCGACCAACCCATCGACAGCCGGAAAAAAGAAAAGCAACCGTTACGGAAGAGCAACAGATACTTCACGTCCCCAATCCTCAAACTCTCCTTTCTCCCGATTATATGAAGCGGCGATGAGAAGCTCTACCACCCGACCATAATTTTTCTTTCCTTCCGAGACACGGTTCCCTTTCAGGAAAAGATTATAAGCAAAATCCTGCATTCCGCCAAGTAGAGGACTATACTTCTCACTCCAATACTCCTGCTTCACCTCATAATCCTGCCATATTTCCGGACGGACTGTTTTTCCCCACTCCTGAAATCTGTCATCGGATAATAACTTCCTGGCACTGACCGCCACATAGGGCAACAGGCTGAAGTATCCGCTGTATCTCATTGCATCGGAGTCCGACTGCATACAGACGAGGAAAGCAAAATAATTTGCCTCTGCCTCACTGCCCACTCCCAGCAAATGAGCAAACTCATGTGCCATCGTAAAGGGATATTGCTCGGGGAGTACGTCTTCATTCACTTGTGCCTCGGCAAAAAACGGTCCCATGGCACCCAATACGCCCACGCTCGAATATAGCGGGGTAAATCCAAAATGCTTGATATGCTGCCACGGTTGCGGACGGGCCAACCCATAACAAGAGGAAAGACCGGCATAGTTTCTCTTGACGATAGTCTCCACCTCCTCTTTTTCTATACCGGTGTCATGCGTAAATGAAGCGTTCAGTCCCTCTGTGTAGACATCCAAAAATTTCATGAATACCTCTTCTTCATATTCCACAGGTCTCAAATTACAACGTGCATAAAGACTCGGACGGAAGTAATTCAATCCCCATGCCATATAAAACCAGATGATTATCCACAATACCAACAAAGTCAAACGTCGGAAAATAACGAGCCACCCCTCTCCACGCCTGCGCGCCATGACCGGAATAAATATCATCAGAGACACCACAACTACAGCCATTATCTCCTCCCAAGAAACAGGAATTACGGACGAAACAGCCGACAAAACAAAGGATACATTCGGATAGACATAATCGGCATATCCGCGTGCGCAACCGGGAAGGAAGCGGCAGAGCATGATATAAATTAATAATGCAACCGGAAGGATAATACCCCAACAACGCAAAATACGTTCTTTTCTCATGGATGTAAAGCTAATCATTTTCCACAACCCCCAAACAGGCATTTACCGTAAACGAAAAGTTCTCGTTTCACATCAAGTTATTGTAAAGCAAAGCATTAACCCACTGATATGTGTGAAACATGGTTTTCTGCTTCCTGCTATTGGACAGACACATGAGTTTGCTCAACAGTAGCAGCCAAAGCATGATAAATCTGTTTGGTCAAATTCTACTCTTCTTTCGTTAAAATACGTTCCAACTCCTCAGCAGTAAGTCGGAGATGGAATTGTCCCTTATAAGCTACCGAAATGCCTCCGGTCTCTTCGGATACGATTATGGCCAGCGCATCCGTCTCCTGCGACACCCCCATGGCTGCACGATGCCGTAATCCCAACTCTTTAGGAATATTCAAATCATGAGACACCGGAAGAATACAACCGGCCGCCTCAATGCGTTTGTGACGTATAATCATTGCCCCATCGTGCAACGGACTGTTCTTGAAAAATATATTTTCAATCAACCTTTGATTGACATTGGCATTAATAATCTCACCCGTACGGATAATATCATTCAGCGGCATACTCTTTTCGATGACAATCAACGCCCCTACCTTGCCTTTACTCATGCTCATACAGGCAAGTACTATCGGCATAATGTCCGCCTTCTCGGTCTTCTCCTGCTTATTTCCCGTCAGAAAGCGGAAAAAACTGCCCAAACGCTTATGCGAACCCAGCGTAACAAGAAAACGGCGCAACTCATCCTGAAATAAAATAATCAGAGCCAGCACACCTACGCTTACCAACTTATCAAAGATAGAGCCCAAAAGCTTCATCTCAAGAACTTGTGACACAATCAGCCAAATGCCGATGAAAACCAGAATCCCCGTAAAAATGTTGATTGAACCCGAATCCTTCATCAGCCGATAAGTCTGATATAGCAAGTAAGCTACCAGCAGGATATCAATAAGGTCTTTTATACTAAAGTCGATAAACATCTTTCGCTATATTATTATTCAAGATTATACTATTAACAGTCGATAGCACAGGACTTCATCTGTCGCACAATCCGCACAGCTTCCACAGCCTCCTTCACATCGTGTACCCTCAAAATGTCAGCACCCTTCATGAGCGCAATGGTATTGAGTACGGTCGTGCCGTTCAGCGCATTTTCGGGAGTACCGTCCAGAAGTTTGTAAATCATCGACTTGCGCGATATCCCCACCAATACCGGAAGGTCAAAAAGAGCAAAATCTTCCAAACATCCCATGAGCCCGTAGTTGTGTTCCAGTGTCTTACCAAAACCAAAACCGGGATCAAGAATAAGGTCTTTCACACCCAACTCATATAACTGATGTATCTTCCGTGCAAAATACCGGAATATTTCCTTCATCAAATTATCATAATGCGGAGCCTGCTGCATGGTTTGCGGAGTACCCTTCATGTGCATGATAATGTAAGGAACACCCAGCCCGGCCACAGTAGAAAACATCTCGGAATCCATCTCTCCTGCCGAGATATCATTAATGAGGGCTGCGCCATATTCTTCCACACACATCCGTGCTGCATCTGCCCGGAAAGTGTCTACCGAAATGGGAATCGAAGGACACACATCAGTAATCACTTCAAGTCCCATCCGCAGGCGATTCATTTCTTCTTCCAATGAAACATGGTCGGCATTCGGACGAGAGGAGTATGCACCGATATCAATAAAGTCAGCACCCTCATTTACTATTTCCACCACACGTGCAGCAATCTTTTCCACTGTCTGGAGACGGCTTTCACTGTAAAAGGAATCGGGTGTTACATTCAGAATCCCCATTACCCGAGGCTCCGACAGATCCATCAACTGCCCCTTTACATTAATGTATTTACTCTCTTTGTTCATCATCTCTACGAAGTGCTATTTATGTCGTACAAAAGTACGCACAATTCTTGAGTTTTTGTTATTTCCTGAACTATTTTTCAGCTATCTTTGCCGCAACTAATATTAATAGAAGGTATAATGGATATTTCAACTTTATATAAATGCTTTACGGAATGCAGTGGAGTAACCACCGACAGCCGTAACTGTCCTGAAGGCTCCATGTTCATAGCCTTGAAGGGAGAGACATTCAATGGGAACGCCTTCGCTGCACAAGCGCTGGAGAAAGGTTGCCGATATGCGGTAGTGGACGAAGAACAATACGCCGGTGAAAACCCGCATATCCTTTTGGTTGACAACTGCCTGAGAACCTTACAGGAGTTGGCCAACTTCCATCGCCGTACGTTAGATACCCGCATTATAGGCATCACCGGTACCAACGGAAAGACCACCACCAAAGAACTGATAGCCGCCGTACTTCAAAAAAAATACCGGATACTTTATACATTGGGCAATCTGAACAACCACATCGGCGTGCCACTCACACTGCTACGCCTCACTCCCGATGACGAGCTTGCCGTGATAGAAATGGGAGCAAACCATCCGGGTGAAATCAAAACGCTCTCTGCCATCGTTGAGCCCGATTACGGTATTATCACCAATGTGGGCAAGGCACACCTTGAAGGGTTCGGCTCTTTTGAAGGAGTGATAAAAACCAAAGGAGAGTTATACGAGCATTTACGTTACGGAGGTGAACACACCATTTTCATCGATAGGGATAATGAGCATCTTAATAAGATTTCAAAAGGGCTGACCTGTATCACCTACGGCACAGAAGACGAAGCGGAACTCTATGTTAGCGGCAAGGCAGGAATATGTGCCCCATTCCTCACTTTCGAGTGGAGACACGAAGACAGACGACATAAGGTAAGCACCCACCTGATAGGCTCTTATAACCTTAAAAATGCCCTTGCCGCCATCGCCATCGGACGTTTTTTCAATGTATCAGAAGAAGATATTTCAAAAGCACTGGAAGAATATATTCCACACAACAATCGCTCGCAGCTTACCCCAACTGCCGACAATAATCTGATAGTGGATGCCTACAACGCCAACCCTACCAGCATGATGGCGGCATTGGAGAATTTCCGCCGGATGGAAGTGCTGCATAAGATGGTCATTCTAGGCGATATGAAAGAATTGGGAAAGAGTAGTCATGAAGAACATCAAAAAATAGTCAGTTACATAGATGAATGTAAATTTGAGCGCGTAATCTTGGTTGGAGAAGAGTTCGGACAAGCGACCTCCTCTTACGAACATTATCAGGATGCCCGTCAATTATCAGAAGTCCTGAAAAAGTCTAAGCCGAAA
Source organism: Phocaeicola massiliensis B84634 = Timone 84634 = DSM 17679 = JCM 13223 (assembly GCF_000382445.1). Lineage (GTDB taxonomy): Bacteria > Bacteroidota > Bacteroidia > Bacteroidales > Bacteroidaceae > Phocaeicola > Phocaeicola massiliensis. Next base: position 2,847,642 of record NZ_KB905472.1, read on the forward strand.
GGATTCTATATTCTCATAAAGGGTTCGAACAGCATGAAACTCGCCCCACTGCAAGAGTTGCTTTAAAGTAGTTCATATACTATATCAGGAGGATATACCTAAATAAAAATTATTCACTGTATATGAGACTGTCCAAAATGTTCAGCTAATTTCTTATTTTCTCCTTCCGGACAAAATAAGAAATCTGAATACATTCATTAATATGCTGTTCTTCACTACATTCTGAATGACAGAACAAAAGATAATACAATAATCTTCTTGGACAGTCTCATATAGTAACTTTGAAATTTTTATTCGCATTTCTTCAGTTGAGCATCAAACTCATATAAGGATGCTCCGTTTCAAAAGACTTGGCTGTCAGGCTTTCTATCGTATAAAGATGATATTCTCTTCCTTCCCGATATTCACGATAACAATTACCGTTTTCCACAATATAGTAACCATTATTCTCAGGAATAGCATCATCGTCTTCTATTTGAATGGACAGACTCAGCACCGGGTGTTTCCTTGCAAGTATGGACAGCATCTTTTCCACATGAATCAAACGCGCCATTCCCAACGTGGACGAATCCCCGGAAGAAGGATGAATATACTCGATGACAGCTCCGGGGTATAGGGTTACAGCTGCCGACAACAAGGTATCTTTGACCGCCTCAAAACCTGTCTGTCCGGGAATACCATCTGCCAATAACTCCTTAATATATAAGCTTCCGGCATCCATTACCACAAAAGCCATCCCTGCCATCCGATCCGCCCGGCGTGCCACAAGCACCTTACCCCCTCCCAGTCGTAAGTCCGCCATGATAACCAGAAAATCCTCATAACTATGCAACATACAGCAGGCACGCTCGCGCATACGATTGTCGAAATACTGATACAGTTCGGCTGAAGCCTCATCCTCCTCTTCCACCCTATAAGAACCGGAAGGGATAAGTTTTTCTACGTTTACCCTTTCCATCACATAACCGAATCGCGGAGTATATCCCGACTTTGCATAATAGCCAAACAACCATTTCTCTGCCGGTATAAGAGTGCTGAGCAGAATGCCGTCATCATACATGCGACGATGCGTCAGCCTCAACAATCGCCGCATGGCTCCATGCGACCTGTAATCGGGATGGGTGCACGCACCGGAAACGTAAGAAGTAGCAATCGTCTCCCCGCAAAAAGTCATCGGGTAGGAAATCATTTGTAAAGCAGAAATGATTTTTCCTTCTTCACGCACAGCCATATTGATATCATCCTTATATCTCAGGTCGAAATACAAGTCGGTAAACTCATCACTATCCGTGAAACAGAGTTTCCACAATGCTTTTACTTCATCCTTTGTGGTCATTGAGTTCGGCTATACATTTTTCGAGCAAGATAGTCGGCTGATAAGAAAGCTTCGCCTTACGCAGCCCCTCCAGTCCAAGATCCTCCTCGCGATTGATATACATATACTGTTCACCGATATGATTGGCATACTCATAGTTTATCATGGCATAAGAACCTTCGATATCGGTATTCGCTTTCTCCACACAAGTGTCCCATGTCTGATAGTTGATGGGGGCCCCATATGTAAATGCGGCTATCTTTCCATTCACATGTAACACTCCTCCGGTCAACCCCAACTCTTCCATGTGATGAAGGGCAAAGGTCATGGACCGCCGTTCGGCCCCCAAAGCCATTTGTTCATCGCAATTATTGGCACGACACCATTCTTCTTCCATTTTCAGGCATTCGGGAACAAGCTCGGGAGTCAGAAGCCTGTACTCATAATCGGGATACTGCTTCTTGAACTTGTTAATATGATTACGTTTAGACTGATACTTTTTACCTTTCAAGGCAGCCAGGTCAGTGCGCAGATAAAGATAGTCGAAATAGTCACGATCTTCGGTAAAGGTGAAACGCCCCGGCATCACTGCTTCAAGGTCTGCTTTCATCCCTACACATACCCCCAGCATACGGAACTTTGCCCCCAACGCTTCTGCATCCTCAATCAGTGCCTCCAGCACCGGTTTTACGTCTCCTGTTCCTACCGGCATCATGTAGGCCAGCTCTTCACCGGCATAAAAGCGAAGCAACAGATAACCGTCCAAAACGGCATACTTGGTCTGGTATAAGAATGTCCAACTACAAAGGTTGGCAAACGACAAGTCGCAATTGCGACGTTGGCTGTTAAGTGTAAACGACTGTATCAGCTCTTTATCCGCTAAAGTAATGTCTTTGAATTCTATCATAAAATGTTTGTTTCTTTAATAACAAAGATAGAGGCATTTTTGTTAAATTACACCCAATAATTTAAGGATTGTTGGAGTAAAAACGGCTGTCATTATCCCGTTCAATGTCAATCCCAGACTAGCATAAGCTCCATATTTTCCACTGATTTCCATTGCCGTAGATGTTCCCACTGCATGAGTAGCCGTTCCCATGGACAAACCTTGGGCAATGGGACTTCCTACATGTCCCACACGCAACACCTTAAAGCCGAACACCGCTCCAAATAATCCCACAACCACAACGACAGCCGCCGTCAATGAAGGAATTCCTCCGGTAGCTTTCGACACCTCCATTGCAATAGGAGTAGTAACCGACTTCGGAGCCAACGAACAGATGATATCGGGTGTAGCTCCCAACAGCTTGGCAATGACGACCACAGTCACCAATCCTACCAAACATCCTGCCAACTGCGAAATGATAATTGGCAACAACTGCTTCTTTATCATCTCCAACTGCAAATATAAAGGAACGCCCAATGCCACTACCGCCGGCTTCAGCCAAAATTCGATAAGCTGTCCGCCTTCATTATAAGTTTCATAACTGATGCCTGCAAATTTCAAAAACAGAATAAGCACGGCAATGGTAAGCAATATAGGGTTCAAAATAACCCAGCCTGTCTTCTTCTGAACGATACGTGACAGAAAGAATACTCCGAAAGTAACCGCCAACAAGAAGAACTTATTTTCTAAATATTCCATTTGATTTACGAACTAATTGATGAACCCATCCGGTGACTACAAGCACCAGAACTGTACTGACTAAGGTAGCAATCACAATCGGCCAAAACTGTGCCGCAATCACATCAAAATAAAGCATCAGCGCCACACCGGGTGGCACAAAAAAGAAGCCAAGATTAGCAACTAAAAAGTCGGACAATCCCTGCACCCATTGCAGCTTTATCCAACCCAACTTCAAAAAAAGGGTGAGAAGCAGCATCCCTATGATACTGGAAGGCAACTTAATGCCTGTCAGAAAAACAATCAGTTCACCCAAAGCCAAACATCCGAAAAGGATGGCGCATTGACGTATCATACCTTATGAATTTAATGAAAACTTATTGAAAACTGCGCAAAGTTAAGGAAACATCCTGTTTGGTGTTCAATAACATACGTTTTTTGCATACTTTAAACCAAAAATAATATAGATTTTGCAATGTAGATATTGCAAAATTACCTAATTTTGCACCGTGAAAAACAACACTCGTCTTTAGAACGTACATAATTAATATATATCATGGATTTAATATCTGAAATCGTAGAGCGCGCGAAAGCAAACAAACAGCGCATTGTTCTCCCTGAAGGAACAGAAGAACGTACATTAAAAGCTGCCAACCAAATATTGACAGACGGTGTTGCCGACCTTATTTTATTGGGTAATCCCGATGAAATCATGAGCCTGGCTAAAGAATGGGGTTTGGGAAACATCGGTAAAGCCACTATCATCGACCCCGAAAATCACCCTAAGAAAGAAGAATACGCACAACTGCTGTGCGAACTTCGTAAGAAAAAAGGTATGACTATCGAAGAAGCCCGTAAACTGGTAGTCGACCCATTGTATTTGGGATGTTTGATAATTAAAGCCGGAGATGCCGATGGACAATTGGCAGGTGCCCGCAACACCACCGGTAACGTACTTCGCCCTGCATTACAGATTATCAAGACTGTACCGGGAATTACCTGTGTATCAGGTGCCATGCTGCTGTTGACTCACGCTCCCGAATACGGAAATAATGGCGTTTTGGTGATGGGTGACGTTGCAGTAACCCCGATGCCGGATGCCAACCAATTAGCACAGATTGCTGTTTGTACCGCCCAAACCGCCAAAGCAGTTGCAGGTATTGATCCACGTGTTGCCCTGCTGAGTTTCTCAACCAAAGGTTCTGCCAAACATGAAGTAGTAGACAAAGTAGTTGAAGCCTTGAGTATTGCCAAAGAAATGGCCCCCGATTTGAAAATCGACGGTGAACTGCAAGCTGATGCAGCCCTGGTTCCACATATTGGCGCAAGCAAAGCTCCGGGTTCGGAAATTGCGGGAAAAGCCAATGTTCTGGTAGTTCCTTGTTTGGAAGTAGGTAACATTTCTTATAAACTGGTAGAACGCCTGGGACACGCTACAGCTATCGGTCCGATTCTGCAAGGTATCGCCCGTCCGGTGAACGACTTGTCTCGCGGATGCTCTATCGATGATGTTTATAAAATGATTGCAATTACTGCTAATCAGGCTATTGCTGCCAAAGCAAACAATTAATATAATAAAGAAGAAACAACATTATGAAAATATTAGTGCTTAATTGCGGTAGTTCTTCCATCAAATACAAGTTATTTGATATGACTACCAAAGAAATCCTGGCACAGGGTGGTATTGAAAAAATCGGATTAGTAGGTTCTTTCCTGAAGCTGACTTTGCCTAATGGCGAAAAGAAGATTCTGGAAAAAGATATCCCTGAACATACTGCAGGTATCGAATTTATCCTGAACACATTGGTTAGCCCTGAATATGGCGCAATCAAGTCTCTGGAAGAAATCAATGCAGTAGGTCACCGCATGGTACACGGTGGGGAACGTTTCAGCGAATCAGTGAAACTGGATAAAGAAGTATTGGATGCATTTGCCGCTTGCAACGACCTTGCTCCACTCCATAACCCGGCTAACTTGAAAGGTGTCAATGCTGTTTCTGCTATTTTGCCCAATATACCTCAGGTAGGTGTATTCGATACAGCGTTCCATCAAACAATGCCTGACTATGCATATATGTATGCCATCCCATACGAACTGTATGAAAAATACGGTGTACGTCGTTACGGCTTCCACGGAACCTCTCATCGCTATGTTTCAAAGCGCGTATGCGATTTCTTGGGAATCAATCCCGAAGGTTCTAAAATCATCACTTGCCACATTGGTAACGGTGGTTCTATCTCAGCTGTCAAGGATGGTAAATGTGTAGATACCAGCATGGGACTTACTCCGCTTGAAGGTCTTGTAATGGGAACCCGCAGCGGTGACATTGATGCAGGCGCCGTTACTTTCATTATGGAAAAAGAAGGTTTGACTCCGACAGGTGTTTCTAATTTACTGAACAAGAAGAGTGGAGTACTTGGCATATCAGGCGTATCCAGCGATATGCGTGAATTGGATGCAGCTTGCAAAGAAGGAAATCCGCGTGCTCTGCTGGCAGAAAAGATGTATTATTATCGCATCAAGAAGTATATCGGAGCTTATGCTGCTGCCATGGGTGGTGTAGATGTTATCTTATTTACCGGCGGTGTAGGTGAGAACCAATCACAATGCCGTGAAGCCGTATGTGACGGTTTACAATTCATCGGTGTAGAATTGGATAAAGAAATGAACAACAAGATTCATGGTGACGAAGCTATCATCTCTACCCCCGAATCAAAAGTCAAGGTAGTAATTATCCCGACAGATGAGGAATTGATGATTGCCAGCGATACACAAGCTATTTTGAATAAGTAATTTTATTGTTTGGTTAAATAAATATCGAAGGCCGCTGCGCGAGATGCGTAACGGCCTTCCTTTTTTCCCAATATTCTTTATTGAGCAACAAGCTCAACTACACGACTTTGTGCCTGTCCGCCGGTGAATACATTCAGTCCGACCTTCATCAGATAATCTCCTGAGAAAGTCTTACCATTTGCCTCCAGTCTTGATTTCTTTCCGGGCATCAAATTAATCTCTTCCACCTTATACATCTTCATCGGATCCAATCCCTGCAATTTTACAGGCAACAGTTTCTCGCCAAAACGAGGATGAATATCATAAGCATAAAGCACTGCCTTTTTCTGCCCTTCACCCACATACATCACAGACATGTGATTGCCTTCGTATGGAGAAACCAAGCGATAAAGCTCTCCATCCAGAATAACAGGCTTCAAACGGTTAAAATTGGCAACTGCATTCTGGCAGTAGGCCAGTTCATCTTCACTCAATTCTTTCAAGCCCATATCGAAACCGAGTTTACACATAGAAGCCACATCAGTACGGAACTTCACACTGGTTTTACTATTCCAGCTAGTGACATGAGCACACATTGCCTTAGCCGGGAAGAATTGTGAGAATCCCCATTGGATATACAAACGTTCGATAGGGTCGGTATTATCACTACACCAAAATTCAGTGAAATATTTTAGTGCCTCATAGTCGCAGCGTGCACCACCACCCGAGCACAGCATCATCGGCACATTAGGATACTTGGCCTTCACTCTTTCCAAAACATTATAAACGCCACGCACATGGTTGATATAAAGCTGACTTTGTTTCTCTTTCAAATAAGGAGAATAAACATTTGTAATAGGGCTGTTGCAATCCCACTTAAAGAAAGCCACATCCGGATTCTCAGTCATGATATTATCCACCACACCAAATACAAAATCCTGCACTTTCGGATTGCTTAAATCAAGCACCAGTTGATTACGGTAATAGTACGTTTCACGATTAGGCAGATGGATAGCCCATTCGGGATGCTTCTCAAAGAGCTCACTCTTCGGACTTATCATTTCCGGCTCAATCCAAATTCCAAACTTCACACCGGCTTCTTTAGCGGCAGCCACCAATGCAGGCACTCCATTAGGCAACTTGCTTTTTGTAGCCTCCCAATCTCCCAAACCGGTGTGATCATTGTTACGAGGATACTTATTGGCAAACCAACCGTCATCCAGCAAGAACATATCCACACCCAAATGTTTGGCTTCCTTCATCAGTTCCACCAATACTTTCTCATCAAACTTGAAACCGGTATTTTCCCAGTTATTGAGCAGTGTCATACGATCGCCCTTACCATCTTTCAACTGATAATTACGCGCCCATGCATGAATGTTCCGGCTCGCCTTTCCTGTTCCTTCCTTGCTCAGTGTGAAGATGAATTCCGGAGTTTTGAAAACATCCTTCGGAGCCAATTCATAATAAGAAGCATAAGGATTGATGGCAGGAATCACCCTCAAATTACCTTCGTTATCGACTTCAAACGTAAAGCGGAAATTTCCGGTCCAACCGATAGTTCCCAACAGCACATCTCCCTGATGCTCATTAGCAGGTCGGTCAAAGCCCAACTCAAAGAAAGGCTGAACAAACATAGCAGCGCGGCTACCCAACTTAGTATCCAGAATCTTTTTCCCGAATTGCAACTCTTGTGTACTCATCTGTACCTCTTTGGCCCAATCACTACTGAACTCTGTCAAGAAATACTTTTCCGCCGAGAAATATAACATAGTAGACGAATAACGTGAAAGCATCACCGGCTTTTTTTCCTGATGACTGATCTCACTCCAAGTCTTTATGACATCTTCCTTGGGGTAAGCTATATAATATAAGGTTACATCTACAGGATACTGGTCATCACGCAAGCGAATAATTGTTTCTGTGCCTCCATCTACTGCCTTACTTTCGGAAGAAACATAACGCAATATAGTACATGGATTTCCGTCATTGTGAGTAATGGCAACGGCAGGTTCAAAATAATCTTCAGCTCCCGAACCGGCATATACTTCCCAGCCATTGGCCGAAGCATCCCCGCCAGAAGCAGACGGAAGACTGACAATATCTTGTTCATTCAGCAGTTTACTGCCTAAATAAGACTGATACAAACGTCCGTTGGGAGCTACTTTCAAGATTAAATCCGTATTATCGGTCGACACACGAATTGTTTTCCGGTCTTCTGCACTCACTTGAAAACAAGTAAAGAATACAATTAGTAATAGAAAGATTTTCTTCATGGTATAAATTAAAAAGGTTTTATAATATTCAATCAAGGTCACCATTCAATGGTGATAGTACAAAGATAAGCATAAGCTGCCCCAATTCCTCATACATTTGATTCATAATTGTGTAGAATATTCCACAGAAATCAAGAATACTGACTTTCTCCTTCTATAAACTGTTCAAGGAACATGTTTTCACCGTCAAAAACGGCATAAGAGAAATCCTGTATCCAGTCTCCTAAGATAAGCATACGCGAAGTGCGACTCAACATCAAATCAAACATGATATGGCGATGACCATAAATAAAATAATTAATATCAGGATGACTCCTAAGATATTCTTTGGTAAAAAGCACTAAAGGCTCTTTGTTCTCTCCCATATATTCAGGTTCCTTACCTCCTTCACGTTTCATACGGCTATGTTTCGCCCACTCCAGTCCCAGTTCCACACTCCAACGAGGATGTAAAGTAGAAAACAAACGTTGTAAAGTGGTGCTATGGAACATAGAGCGTAACAACTTAAACTTACGGTCACCATCCCCCAACCCATCACCATGGGCAAGAAAGAACTCTTTACCATAAATTTCGCAAGTAAGCGGCTGACGATGAATGGTCACACCACATTCTTTTTCTAGATAATCGCCACACCAGATATCATGATTTCCAATAAAAAAGTGAACTTCCACCCCCATATCAGTCAGTTCGGAAATTTTTCCCAAGAAGCGAGTATAACCTTTCGGTACTACTAACTTAAATTCATACCAAAAATCGAACATATCTCCCAATAGATACACTGCTGCGGCATTATGCTTGATACTATCCAAAAAATTCACCAATCGACGTTCCTGTGTCCGTCCATGCGCTATTGCACGCGATCCCAAATGTGCATCTGAAAGGAAATATATATTCTTCATAATCTTAAAGGAATCCTAATTCAAGTTTTGCTTCTTCACTCATCATGTCTTTATCCCATTCGGGTTCGAATACCAAATTAATAACAGAAGAATTTACCCCTTCTACCGAATCCACCTTTTGACGCACATCTTCCATAATAAAATCGGCAGCGGGACAATTGGGAGCGGTAAGCGTCATATCAATACTTACATCTCCATCGTCTTGCAGGTCAATCTTATAAATTAATCCTAAATCGTATATATTCACCGGAATTTCGGGGTCGTATACGGTCTTCAACATCGCTATTATTCTTTCTTCTATTTTCAAACGGGTCTCTGCATCCATAATTCTCGTCATTTTAATTGCAAATTTAATGATTTTGCAACAGTATACCAAACGTTTCTAGAGATATCTATAGAAAGCTTTCCAAAAGGCGTATAGACAATGTTTTACTCCCAAAGAACAAGTGTTTATTCATGAATTGATGAAAGCCTGTTTTAACCTTCGTCAACCCCAAAGTGAAAAATCAACTAACATTTATATGGTGGTACGCATGAACAAAAAACAGGTACAACCGGCTACCGGAGTAAAAGTAGATCCCGACCGACCAATGGAACATCAGAAAACAAAAAGCATATATAAGTTGTCGTCTGACAGAACTGGATAATCAGAATAATACCATAGTTAATGAAAAAATATCCGAACTTGAAAACAGTTTAAGGAGCTTAAATCGTATCTTTGTGATAATCTTGACGAGATTGAAAACTGCTGGAAGTTATTAAAGAAGTATATATAATGAACGTTATATGAAAAAAGTAAAAAAATAAATGCTGTATTTGGGTTACGCGATGCCATAGCAAAAGACAAAACAATAAAGGATAGTGGAAACTGCAAGGAACCTCCACCAAAGAAATATACATAGGACAATTGGAGTCCTTCCAAGAATTTCTAAAAGATATAGGTAAATGGCCAATCAGTTTTGAGGATATCAATTGGAGGCTAATAAAGGACTACAAAACTTATCTATTCAATAAAACCGTAAAAGACAAAAGACCACTTCCATAAGAACAGTCGCAAATAAACGTACTCAATTGATAGGTATAATTAGGAATATTCATTAGGGATATCCAGTAAATGTCCCTACAATAGAAGACTCTGCCGAAACTATGAACTAACATTCGATTCGGCAGAGAAAATGGTTAAACTAGCCACTATAAGATTATTATTGAGGAAAATTTAAACAGGCTCTTAATGTTTATCTATTTTTACCATTATTTTCCCATCCCGGATTTTGGACCAGGTTAGGATTCAAAGCCAACTCTTGAGTAGGTAGCGGTTCCAAATAATAATATTCCAACCATCCATCAGGTTCATTGAAAAACTCAACATAACCTTCGTTACCTCCTCCATGAATTTTAAGTTTATTTTTGTAATCACTATTTTTTGCCCATACTCCAAGAGGCTGTTTATTGAGATATTCTCCTTTTTTCCATCGTTTTAGATCTCGGAAACGAAAACCATCTCCCATTAATTCTACTCGACGCTCTCTCCGTATTTCCCATAATATTGCAGGAACCGATTGATCACGAGCAGGATCAAAGCTATCGGTTATTTCTGCAACTATCATATCAGGTAAGTTAGCACGTTTACGAAGCCTATTGATAGTAGCATCCGCTATGTTTTGGCTGAATTCTCCTAATTCGTATGCAGCTTCAGCATAATTCACAAGTATTTCTCCCATGCGGAAAAGCGGATAATCAACGGTAGAAGTGCGTAGTCCCATATTGTCTACATGACGGTTATAGTACTTCCAAAAATAGAATCCTAATTGCGATACACAAAATCCTTGACCATTAGGGTAATTACGAAAATGTGGAATTGCATGTACGGTATAGCCTACATAATTAGATATAGGAAGGTACTTAGCTTTTTCTGAAGATATAGTTTTCATCAAATCAATATATTCGCGATCTTTGGAATTGTCTGTATAATCCCAAGTAAACGAAGTACCGGCACTTCCGGTTATTTTCACTTTATAAGGAGGTGTTACAGTATAATACAAACGACGATCGCGATTACGGAATTGAGCATAAATGTCTTTATCTCCTTCATATACTTTGCTTGTACTAATAGGACGTCCGTCTGTACACAAGTAACTGTCTACTGCATCTTTTGTAACATCAGCATACCAAGCAGATGAACGGATAACACGAGTGATACTATGAGTAACCAAGTCTGTTGCATATTGTTTGGCTAATATGATACCGGGTTGTCCCACAAGTTCTTCCGAATTAAATATTTCATCATAATTGCTGATCAAAGTAGGAAAATCTTTCACTAACTTGGCTGAAGCTTCCGCAGAAACACGAAGATAAGTTTCTGCATCTTCTTGATTATGATATTTTCGCCATGTTCCTTCATAAAGCCCAAAACGTGAAATTAGCGCTCTTACTACATGTACATTAATTGTATTATTTCCATCACCATCAGGCTTAATATTTTCTTCTGCATATTTTAAGTCTTCCAGCATATTTTGGGCTACTTGAGCTCGTGGAGTCCGTGGAGCCTGTAAAGCTTCCAAATCAGTATCAGAAAGAACTTTATCTATCCAAGGAACATCCCCATAAGCCACTATCATATCAAAATATCTTAAAGCACGAAAAAAATATCCAACACTTCGCCAATGCCTTTTTTCCGTATCATTCATTGAGGATTTATCAATATTCTGCAACATAATATTAACATTACGAATATAAGAGAAATTCCATGAACTACTAGTGGATGGTACAGATTTCAGTTGATAGGCATAATCTGATTCTCCACCGGTTTGTGCATTAATCATGTTATCCGAATTATATTCGCTGGAAATGTTGGAGGGAGTGTAACCACCATCTGTTGGAAAGCCGCTAAAGGTTTCATACAGTTTCCAAGAATAAGTTTTAAAATTGTCATAAGTAATGAAAGCGGTGCTTTCCGTCAACTCATCAAGAGGAGCCTTATCAAGGAAGTCATTACAGCCAGTTGTGCTAAACAAGATAACCAGTGAAGCTGATACAATATGTTTACTAATTTTCATAATCTCAATTCTTTAAAAATTATAAGGTTATACTAAGACCAAAAGAGTAAGATTTCATAAATGGATATCCCATACCACCTCCCTTATTGGATAAAGTGGGATCTAAACCTTTAGGCAAATGATCAAAAGTAAATAGATTCTCACCTGTTGCATAAATACGCAGGTTGCTAATTCCAAAATGTTTAATTAACTCGTTAGAAAATGTATATGCTAATGTCAAGTTCTTTACTCTCATATAAGCGCCATTTGTCAGATATTTGGTCTGCGTACGGATGTTTGCAGAATAATTTGAATTACGTGTACCTGTTTGATAAAGTCTTGGAAACTCGCAGTTTGTGTTTTGAGGTGTCCAATAGTCCAATTGATGCTTATAGATAGTTCCAAATTCATAATAATAGGGAAAGGCTAAATCATGGGATAAATATTTATCGGTTTTGCCTACTCCTTGAAGCATAAAAGAAAACCCTATTCCTTTCCAATTTATACTACCATTCACTCCATATTGTAAACGCAACTGATTATTACCGATTATAGTACGATCTCCAGGATCATCTAAAGTACTCTTCCCGGCATTAATAATACCATTCCCATCAAGATCTTTATATAAGATATCACCAGGATTAGGTTTAATTCCTTCTACATGAGGAATCCCCTCTTTTAGCTTGCCGTTTTTAAGATCTGCATCAAGCGAACCTTCAATAAAGTCATCAACTGTATAATAACGGTCTGTAACATATCCCCAAATGGAGCCTAAGCGTTCACCCTTATAATGGCTGCTGATCAGCCCTGCCTCATTGTCAAATTTGGTAATGAATGACTTGTAATCGTAAAGATTAAAGCCGATGCTGTAAGCAATATCTCCAATACGATCCCTCCAATTCATTTCCAATTCAAAACCTTTGGATTTTAAATTTGCCACATTTTGTAGGGGAGCGCCTGTACCTAAAACATTGGGCAATTCCACACCATCAGTCAACATGTCTTTAGTGTATCGACAGAAATAATCAAAGTTAGCACTTAATCGGTTATTCAGCAATGAAAGGTCAAATCCTATATTGAAACTTTGTACACGCTCCCAAGTAAAACTGTTACTGACAATATCGGGAGAATAAAGTGTAATAGGTTGTTGATTATCATGTAACCAAGAAGACCTGTAAGACCCCATACTGGGTATAAATGCATATGCACTAATATTTTGATTGCCGACTTCACCATAGGATGCTCTAATTTTGAACTCTGGAATATATTCTCTTAATGATTCCATAAAAGGTTCTTCCATAATTCTCCAACCAACAGATGCTGAAGGAAAGAACCCCCAACGACTTCCTCTCGGAAATTTAGAGGAGGCATCTGCACGACCACTAAGTTCTAAAAGATAACGCTCCTTATAAGTATAGTTCAGACGTCCAAAAAAAACAAGAATAGAAAACTCATTGAAACTATCATCCGGTTTTTTTTCTCCAACAGACTGGGAAATAGAGGGTAATTCATCGTTAATCATTTCACTAGCCGTTACAGAAAGCCCTTCTTTATAGCTGTTCTCCAGATTATATCCCAACATTACTGTAAAATTATGCTTTTCTGAAAATACTTTATTATATGTTCCATAGATGTTCAAAGCCGTATAATTTGTCATCTCTTTATTCCTATAATATGTAGAATTGTCTCCTGTGGAATCTTCTGAGAACTTATCGGCATTGGCGTATACAACCCGCTTGGTAAAATTGGTAACATTATAATTCAGGTGGTCATAAGTAAATTCAGCATTTAAAGTCAGTCCTTTTAATGGAGTAGCAATTAATTTGGCAAAAATACGTGAATCTGTATAACCGGTCTTATTGTCACCTCCAGCTTTTACCAAATTGGCAGCTACTCCTGAAATCATATCTTCACCATTAATATTAATCATACCGGTTGGAGCATACGAAGCCTGCTGTACTGCTTTTTGATAGTTTGCTCCACTAGGCATGTTCTTATCTTGTTTGCTAAAAGTAAAATCTACTTGTGCAGTTAACCAATCAGTGATTTTCCCACTGATGAAGGCACGCCCATTATATCGTTTATAGTTATCCCTATCTGTAACCATAATACCATCATTAGATACATATCCCAATGACATCCGATAAGATATATCGTCAGAGCCACCACTGGCTGTCAAATCATGCTTCTGTTGAAAACCTGTTTCGGACATAAAATCTCCTAAAACATCACTTTCAGCAAGTTGATATCTCATTCCGTCAACTTCAGCATATCCGTTGGAATAAGCTTTTGGATTTGCTTGATAATCGTGCAGTAAATCCAACCATGTATCTACGGTTTGACCCGAGTAATAGGTAATATAGCCCATATCTTTATAAGCTTGTACGGTTTGAAGTGGAGAAGCTTTTTCCGGAAGAGAACTCGGACGAGAAAAAGTAAAATTATTATTATATGTTAGTTGTACTTTTTGGCCCTTCTGAGCACCTTTGGTCGTAATTAATATAACACCAAAAGCAGAGCGAGCACCATAAATAGAAGCCGAGGAAGCATCCTTTAACACTGTAACAGACTCTATATCATTAGGATTCAACATATTTAGTGGTCCATTATAATAAACGTTATCTACCAAAATAAGTGGAGAGCCTCCATTAATACTGGTAGTACCTCTAATATTGAACGAGCTACCACCACCTGGTTCACCGGTATCTTGGGTTACTTGAAGCCCTGGAGCTACTCCTTGTAACAAACTTCCTGTTGTTGCAATGGGACGAACTCCAATAATATCATCCATTTTTACACTGCTTACAGCACCTGTCATATTTGCTTTCTTCTGTTTGGCAAATCCGACTACCACAACATCATTTAAAGTTTGTGTATCCTCTTTCAATTGAATAATAAGAGAGTTTTTACCTTTAATAGGAATCTCTTGGTGTAAATATCCGATATAAGAAACAATTAATGTTGAATTGGCATCAATATCATTAAGGATGAAATTACCGTCAATATCGCTGATTTGTCCGGCATTACTACCTTTGACCTGAATATTGGCGCCTATTATTGCTTCTTGGGTATTTGCATCTATAATTTTACCTTTTAGGGTAATTTTTTTAGCTACCTGTTCTATATTGTCTGCCTGATTGACAGTGTGAGTAATTAGCCTATCGCCTTCTTTTGCGTAAATATCGATGATTGAAATAAATGCAAAGGTAAACAAAGCTATCTTTTTATAAATGCATTTATAATAATTGAATTGATTTAAAAGCCTATTGTGTTTCATAAGTATTAAGTCTAAATAAATTCATAAATAATATAACATATTTATTAATTAGGTAACAAATATTTATTACGAGCTATCATTCATAGTATTTTAAATTTAATGGTATAACATAATGGTTCTCTATTATATATTTGCAAATATAACATTATAATAAATATTATCCATTAATTATATGTTAATAAACAATAATGTAATCGCACACGAAGCATGATATATTTTTATATATTAACTAATCGTACTACTTACATATGTATAAATAATAAACTATTTATAGGTTTACTCTATTGGAATTATTGATATTGCATGATTAATCCATCTAGTTTGATAGTAGTTTTAATTTACATAAAAAGATTTGAATAATTTATACTTTCCCCAAATAGACTTATTACAAATCCCTGCTATAAAACAGATGTCTATACCCCATAATATTAAATCGAGACATAGCAAATTAAAAAAACAAACACATACCTAGTACCTTGTTTTGAGTATAAGATCGCGGTTTATGAAAGTGTTATTACCTATAGATAAAAGAATTTCAGTAAAAGTACCGATATAATTCACTGATTGATTTTATTAGTGTTCCGCTAAAATCGGGACGAATTAAAAATTAATCAAACTACTCCGACATAAGAGTGTTAAATTGCTCTTTGACATCATTGAAATTAGTCTCATTTAGCAACTTTATAAAAGATTTTTATCTGTTTAATGAGATACTCGAAATTTGTAGGCCCTATAAGTTAAACGGTTTAAATGCAAATTAGTTGGATAATAATAACCAAATAATAAGTGATAATAGCAACGCTTACCTGTATACAAAGTGCATTTTCAATGATATCCTAGATTTTTTTTTAAAGTTTTTAGGTGCTACTTCAACCATTTGAAGAACAGTTCCACGAGCCATCTTTTTAATTGAAAATCAGCCACGTCAAGTGCAAATATATATTTAGCATTTGTTAGAAAGGTAAATTCACGATCATCTTCCTCATCATAGAACTTGATGATTCTGAATACTTTTTTTAGAGGTATATCCTAATAGTTTTACTTCTGCATCAAAGAGTATATTCTTTGGTAGTCTGCATTTCCATTTGCAAAACTTACATTTCAAATTCAACTTGGCTCTTACTACAAAGAAATAGTCTGTAAGATGAATCCTATATAATTCTTTGAACGAATCATATGCTCTATCAAATATATAGTATGCGTTTGGTGCATAATGAATTACAGACATTGTTGTTGAATCATACTTTGAAGCTACAGTTAATGTAAAGAAACCGGAATTTGGGTTTCTATGTCATAGAGGACATGAGCTTTGACTCCCCTTTTTTACTACGAAATTGAATCCAAGGAAATGTTATCAAGCATAACGGAAGTAGCGCGTTTTCACTGACTTCCTTCATCATGTAGAATGCAAAACCTTCAAAGATTCTGTAATCTCTGTTTTAGCTAGCTGCTGCAAGTGTGATTTTGGCCAAGGGATCACTACCCAATCCCCAATGATTATACTTGACTTGATATGCTTCCAATGTAATAATTAAGCCTCGTAGGCTCTCACGATTGTTTAAGTTGTCTGAACATCATAGCAAAAAGCTGGTTCCAGCAAGTATCGTACTTATCTACGATTGTTCAAATTTATCACCATTCAAAAACTCTACTAATTGAGCAAAAATATATTTGTCTTGATTCATTTGAAACCATTTGATTTGGTCTCAAAGGTATAAATTCAAATTATCGTGCTTTACAGATAGAGTTTAATTGAGTATATTTCAAAGAACTATTTATCCACTTTTACGGGACAATTATGGATTAATTTATAAAATGTAGTCATTAGTGTCCCGTTAAAATGGGACGAGTTAAACAATTAATCAAAAAGCCCCGGAATCAGGGGATCATTTAGATCTTTGACATCATTGAAATTAGTCTTGTCGAACAGGTCACGCAAGTGGGTTTTGTCAGTCAATGATATGCTGAGAATTTGCAAAACTTCATAGGTTGAACGTTTCAACTTCATATCATGTTGGACAATAGCCACAAGACAGTACGTGATAATAGCCACACTGATTTGTATGCGAACAGCGTTCTCTGTTGTGCCCCAGAATTTCTTTATCTTGAGATGCTGCTTGAGCCATTTGAAGAACAGCTCGATTAACCATCTTTTCTTATAAAGATTGGCGACATCCAGTGCAGAAAGTTGTTTTGCATTCGTCAAGAAAGTGAACTCACGGTCATCCTCTTCGTCGTAATATCGGACGAGTCTGAATGACTCAGGATATTTTTTCTCGGAGAGATATCCGGTCAGTTTCACTTCCGCATCTGTCATTATGTTCTTTGGCATTCTTCGCTTCCATTTGACTGTCTTATACTTTAAGTTTGTCTTGGCTCTGACAACAAAGAAAGAGTCTGTAAGATGTATCCTATAGAGTTCTTTAAAGGAGTCATAAGCCCTGTCGAATATATAATAAGCATTTGGTTCATAATGGATTGAAGACATTGCTGTGGAATCATGCTCTGAAGCAGTGGTTACGGTATAGAAAGCAGGAACTTGTGCTTCAATGTCGTATAAGACATGAGCTTTCACCCCTCCTTTCTTGCTTCGGAACTTTGCCCATGGGAATGTTGCAAGACACAACGGAATCGTTGTTGAATCAAACGCATATTTCTTTCCGGAAATGTCAAGGATGTTGGTCGTCCGCTTCTCGCAGGCTTCCTTCATCATATAGAATGCAAAGTCTTCGAAGATTCTGTAATCACGGTTCTGGTTGGCTGTCGCAAGAGTTGTTTTGGCTATCGGTTCACGACCTAAACCAAGATGATATTGCTTGGCCCTATGCGCCTCGAAAGCAACGATTAAGTCTCGCAGGCTTTCACGGTTACTCAGTTGTCCAAACATCATCGCGAGCATCTGATTCCAGCAAGTGAAATGTTTCACATATCTGTTGCCATCATACTTGCGAACATAGTTGTTGAACTGAGTCCTGTTCAGAAAAGCGGTTAATTGAGAGAATACGTATTTGTCTTGGAACATAGCAGCCATTTGTATTAGACTGCAAAGTTGCAAAATCAAGTCCGTTTCATTTTAAAAAACCGCGTAATTGACTATATTTCAATAATTTCAAAGAACTAATTATCCACTTTTACGGGACAGTAGTGAAATGTAGTATAGAACTCGAATATTAGAGAGATGAGAACAAAAAAATTGATCTGCATTTTATGAAATACTAAAAAACAGTGTAAGTATCCAATAAAGTAAACATTGTATTTTTCATAAATAGAAAACTCGGCTTATCTCATCCATTCTACTATCTTGTCTTTGGCGTAGAAATAATAGAGGACCAGCCCAAACCAGTTTGTAATGATAACCAGAATGATGAACAAGCTCTTTTGTCATATCACCATTTGTTTCCCGGATTTGATATGCTTGATTGGGGCGGATGTACATGCTTCAATCCGTATCCGAGAATCTGTAGTCCTTGTAACTTTTTCCTCTTTTAATCCTGAATGTCAACCTACTCCATTCCTCTTTCGTCAGTTTCAGTTTAATGTTCATACAGAAATAATAGGTCTCATTTCCCTCCAAAGGTGAAATCCAAATTTTATTTATACACTTTCTTTTACCGGAGCCTGAATAGTATAGAAGGCAGCGTACTCTTCTTATCTGCATACTGTCCTCATTACATACCTTTATTTCTATACGTCTTCCGTTTCCGATTCGGTAAAATTTAGGAGGGAACATTCTTACTTTATTCAGGGTACTGTCCTTGTCATTGATGTCTGTAACTATGAATTCTCCTATCCCGTCCGGTTGTCCGGCAAAAGCATTGTCAAAGGCAGACAACGATATGATGAATATAATTATGAATTTCCACATGTGATTGAGGCTTTTCAGTAATTGAAGGCAAGTTATTAATAAATTCCATAGTTTCAATGCACGAGAACCTTTTTAAATATTTTTGTTAGTTTTATAAATAACTGTGAAAGGCAATTGTTGTTCCCGGACTTTTTTTAGATTACGGCTGTTTTTTGATTTATGTAAGCAGTTTCATTATACAATTCATTACCGGTCTTAGGTTGTGGAATAGGACAGGTAATGTTTCAAGGGAATATATGGACCGAACTGTTCTTTTTGACCGGCATTCTTATCAATTCGCGGACTGCTGCTTTTTATACTGTATTTGGAGCACTTCTTCCTAATTCCACCAGCTTTCTTACCAGGGATAGATGCCGGAACATTAAATATGGGAT
Source organism: Phocaeicola massiliensis B84634 = Timone 84634 = DSM 17679 = JCM 13223 (assembly GCF_000382445.1). GTDB lineage: Bacteria > Bacteroidota > Bacteroidia > Bacteroidales > Bacteroidaceae > Phocaeicola > Phocaeicola massiliensis. Next base: position 2,867,079 of record NZ_KB905472.1, read on the forward strand.
TGATGGGCTATAACGGTGTATTGTGTTCCATAGCTTTAGGAAATAAAAACCTGAAAAGTCTTGTATGGACCTCATGTTCAGTCTTACTATCCGTCGTATTGCAGATTATAGGAATGAACTTGGGGATTACTACTCTAACCGCACCTTTTGTCTATCAGTATGGGTGATAATGGGAATACAGAAGTTGATGATTTTGCAACAGTATACCAAACGTTTCTAGAGATATCTATAGAAAGCTTTCCAAAAGGCGTATAGACAATGTTTTACTCCTAATCCCCCTTTAAAGGACGGAATTAAAAATACTTTTTGCTTTTTCAATTAAAACCGGTATATTTGTCACAAAAACCTAATAATCTATCTCTATTATGAATAAACTATCGCATAGTGTATTATGGATTGTTACAGTCTTAGTAACCGCTTGTAACATACAACCCAAACAGGAACCTATCGAAGAAGTCATCGACCGTGGTTTGAAAGCTTCGACCGAACAGGCTCTATTAATGGCAAAAGAGCTTGAAACACAGAATGGTCGTCTGCCGAAAACAATCAATAAAGAAGGAAAGTTGGAAACCAGCGATTACAGTTGGTGGTGCAGTGGTTTCTTTCCGGGTGAATTGTGGTATTTGTACGAATACAATCCGACCCCGGAAATGAAAAAATATGCAGAAATGTACACCGACCGTGTAGAAGAGGTAAAACACATCACTTACAGCCATGATGTAGGTTTCATGCTATATTGCAGCTACGGCAACGGCTATCGTCTGACCGGAAAACCGGAATATAAGGACGTGATGCTAACCGGAGCCAATTCGCTGGCTACCCGTTATGACGAACGGGTGGGAGCCATCCGTTCTTGGGACTTCAACAAAAAGATTTGGCAGTTCCCGGTCATTATTGACAATATGATGAATCTGGAATTCTTCAGTTGGGCTTCGAAAGCATCAGGTGATGACCGTTTCCGAAAAATGGCCATTTCTCACGCAGATAAGACCATGCTTCACCATTTTCGTGATGACTACAGCTGTTATCATGTAGTTTCTTATGATACGATAACCGGCATGCCGCATAAAAAACAGACTCATCAGGGAGCAGCTGACGAATCGGCATGGGCTCGCGGACAGGCTTGGGCTTTGTATGGCTTCACGATGATGTATCGCGAAACAGGTAAACCGGACTATCTGAATCATGCCAAACATATTGCCTCATTCATTATGAATCATCCGAATATGCCGGTCGATAAAATTCCTTATTGGGACTTTGACGCCCCGGGCATTCCCAATGTGCCTCGTGATGCTTCTGCCGCGGCTATCATGGCTTCTGCTCTGATAGAACTAAGTCAACTGGATAAAAGTACTGAGGCAAAGAGTTATCTGGACTTTGCAGAACAACAAATCCGTTCATTAACAAGTCCCGACTATCTGGCTGCAAAAGGTACGAACTGCAATTTCGCTCTGATGCATTCCACCGGACATTTTCCCGGAAAAAGTGAAGTTGATGTACCCTTGAGCTATGCCGATTATTATTATGTAGAAGCTCTGATGCGTTTAAGAAACCAACTGAAAAATAAATCCTTATAACCACCTGCCTCCATCCGGCCTATGCGCTTGCTGAATCTCCATACAACACAATTCACAAGACGTAGGCCGAGGCGGTTCTATATTCTTCCCTCATCGGCATAACTATAATATTTGCCATCTGTTAAAATTACATGGTCAATCAACCTTATATTCATTATTTTGGCTGCTTTGTCCAAATGTTCTGTCAGGCAATCATCTTCTCTGCTGGGACGCAGACTTCCCGAAGGATGGTTATGACAAAGTGCCATCGAAACAGCCCGCTTCATCAATGCCTCTCTCAAGATACAACGAATATCCACAGCAGTAGCAGCCAATCCACCTGCACTTATTTTTACCCTGTCTATCACTTTTGAAGCCTGGTTGAGCAACAGCACCCAACACTCTTCCGTAGGCAAATCGCACATCAAAGGATAAAAATATTGATAAACATCACAAGAACTGAGTATTTTTTTCCGCTCTTTCACCTCCTCTTCCTTACGCCGCTTTCCCAGTTCGGAAGCAGCAAGAATACTGATGGCTTTGGCGGGACCTATTCCTTTATAATGGCACAAATCATCAATGCTGCATTTACCCAGCTCATTCAAATTATTGTGATAGTCACTCAATATCTTCCGCATCAGTTCCACAGCCGAGTCTTCCGTGTTTCCCGAACCTATCAGAATCGCTAATAATTCGGCATTAGAAAGTGCAGCCACTCCATGATGAGCCATTTTTTCACGCGGCCGGTCTTCCTCAGCCCAACGATTTATAGCCAGTTTCTCTCCCATTATTTATAAAAGTTCTTTTCAAACGCCGCAAACTCGTCTTTCTTCAGCACACAACGCTTCCACCATGCGCGCAAAAAGCCCGTTCCGTATCCTGTCAACTGAATAAAAGAGGCCACAATAGAGAGCATTCCTATTTTCAAGCTGTTGTTTTGCAATGTCGAATCGATACATATAATCAAAGCAAAAAGCAAAAGCAGCGACAAGCTCCATACACAGATCGGTGCCCCCAACAACAAGAACAGTACTCCCAACGTAAAAACAGCCGGCAACAAATGCACTATTTTCAATGATTCCGGATATTTTTTATACAGATTGATACGCGCAATACCCGAATTATGCACCTGTTTGAAGAATTTCTTTAAGTCCGTACGGCGTTTGTGCCATACCCACGCCTCGGGAAACAACCGACAGACATAGCCTCCCTTGAATATTCGGATACTGAAATCAATATCCTCTCCAAAACGCATTTTAGAGAAACCACCCAAAGTTTTATATACTTCCGCGCGCACTCCCATATTGAAACTGCGCGGATAGAACTTGTCCATCTTCTTTTTACCACCGCGAATACCCCCGGTCGTAAAAAATGAAGTCATGGCATAGTTGATGGCTTTTTGCACATCGGAAAACGACTCATGTGCACGGTCGGGACCCCCGAAAGCATCCGTCCTCTCCCTTTGCAGTTCTGCTCCGACCGCCGCCAGATAACCTTCGGGCAAAATACAATCGGAATCCAGAATAATAAGATATTCCCCATTACTGCGTTCGGCACCATAATTACGGGTTTGCCCCGGTCCTGAATTAGGCTTATTATAATAATGTATATCCAAACAATCGGCATAATGCTTCACCACCTCCTTGCAAGGAACAGACGAACCGTCCTCCACCACTATCACTTCAAAGTCTTTATCCGTCTGCCGTGTGAGGCTTTCCAGCAACTCATCCACTTCATCGGGGCGATTATAAACCGGTATAATAAAAGAATATCTCATAAACTGCTATCATTTTGTCGCACAAAGGAACACAAAAAAGGCGGAGCTTGCAACAAGTTCCGCCTTTTTATATAATGGCTTAAAAAGATTATGCTTTCACACGACCCACGTATGAACCGTCACGAGTATCGATTTCGATTGTTTCACCTTCATTGATAAACAAAGGAACGCGAACCGTTGCACCCGATTCCACAGTCGCAGGTTTTAAAGTATTGGTAGCTGTATCCCCCTTCAATCCCGGTTCTGTATAAGTAACCTTCATCTGAACCTTCACAGGAACATCAGCAAAAAGAACTGTTTCAGTAGAAGCATCAGAAACTACGTCTACCACCATTCCTTCCAACAGGAAGTCTACACCGTTAATCAGGTCGTGAGCGATAGGAATTTGGTCAAAAGTTTCCTGATTCATGAAAATATAGTCTGCACCTTCCATATACAAATATTGATGCGGACGACGTTCCACACGCACATCTTCCAGTTTTTCACCGATATTGAAACGACGTTCCAGAACGTAACCATTAACTACATCTTTCAATTTTGTACGCATAAAGGTGTTACCCTTTCCAGGTTTTACATGCAGGAAGTCAATACAGAAATACAATTTGCCGTCCATACGGATAGCAGTTCCAATTTTAATGTCTTGAGCATTAATCATACTTTTCTTTGCTTATATTTGATTATTATTTCAGATTATATTCACTCACGGTTGCGATTTCGGATGCAAAAGTAATGTAAATCAAGAAAAAACGCAAAAAGAAATCACTAAAAATGAGTTATCTCTTTGTTTATTTCAAAAAAGTCACTAATTTTGCAGCCCGTTACAGCATGAATAATAACATAAAAATAAGTATATACAATGAAAAGAACATTCCAACCCTCTAACAGAAAGAGAAAGAACAAACACGGATTCCGTGAAAGAATGGCAACTGCCAATGGCCGTCGTGTATTGGCTAGCCGTCGTGCAAAAGGTCGTAAGAAATTAACTGTATCTGATGAATACAACGGAAAATAATTCATCTGACCAGAACAAATAAAAGGAGTAAAGTGAATCACTTTACTCCTTTTATTTTTATTCATTCTCCCGTATCCAGTCCATCACATTTGCCGGGGCGCGTTCTGCCAGCAGTTCTTTTTTCATAAAATCCATATAGGGGGCTACATGATCAAAAAACTTATAATATCCTTTGCACAGATAGTTCAGTCCCGGTTCTCCGTCCTCCGTCACAACAAATCGATTCTTGGGACATTCACCGTGACAGGCAAATTCATATTGGCAATCCAGGCATTGCCGTGGCAAGCTGTTGTGCTTCATAGCCCCAAATGCTTCCTGTTCTTTGCTATACATCATCTCCACCAATGTCTTCTGATAGATATTTCCCAATTTATATTCAGGAAAGACAAAGTGATCGCATGAATACACATCCCCATTAAACTCCATCACGGCGGCATGGCCACAATATTTTGCCATCGAACAAACACCCGGCTGTTGTCCCACCCAATTCGCCAACGTAGAATCGAATATCTGAATAAAGTAATTGCCTACATCCTTCTTTACCCATTCATCAAAGATGGTACAAAGAAAGTTTCCCCATTGTTCGGGCGAAACAGTAAAAGGCGCTACTTCCCCATCCTTCTGCTTTAAAGAAGAAAGCTTAAGCCCATCGGCCCGTTTAGATAGACGTTCTACAATCGGGGTAAACTGAATATAGTGGCAGTCCAACTCATCGCGGAAGAAGCGGTAAAAATCCAAAGGATAATCAGCATTATAGTCGTTCACCACTGCCATGGCATTCCATTCCACCCCATGCTTTTTCAACAAGTTGATACCACGCATCACCTTCACAAACGATGGCTGTCCCATCTTATTCTTCCGATACTCGTCATGAAATTCTTGCGGACCATCAATAGAGATGCCTACCAGAAAATTGTTCTCGCGAAAGAACTCACACCATTCATCTGTCAGCAGTGTACCGTTGGTCTGAATGCAATTATCAATCGTACGACCTCCGGCATATTTCTTTTGAAGTTCCATCGCCTTTTTATAAAAAGACAAGGGGCGCATCAGGGTTTCACCTCCATGCCAAGTGAACAACACTTGAGGCATGGTTTGCGATTCAATATATTCTTTTATGAATTTCTCCAACAGTTCGTCACTCATCACATGGCGAGGCTGTTCTTCATATAACTTTGCTTTTTCCAGGTAATAACAATAGTCGCAAGCCAGATTGCATACTGCGCCCACGGGCTTGGTCATTACATAAAGCGGCTTCGCAAAGGGGGTTATGGTTGCTTCTTTCATCGGTCTTTCATTTATATCTTAGCGTTTATATTACAAAGATAAATCTATTTTTCTATCCACAGAGGAGAAAATGCAATTTTCGGCATGAAATTCATAACCACCGTAGATCTGCTCATATTACGTGAGCCGGCCTTTGAGATAGAAATCTGTTTCTTCTTTTCTCCTTTCATTAACTGTTGAAACGTCCTGTTGATAGGGGTTCCGATAGTGAATGGACATCCCCTAATCGCCCTTTCAGCCTCCTTTCATCTGTAAAACATCTTCTGGCAAGACAAATACTGAAGGCAGATTGTGAAGGGACTTGGAAAGCACAGATGAAGGGAGGATGATGGGAACACTTTCAGAATTAATAAATTGATTACCTGCATGTTATAATTAAAATGTAAGGATGAACGGAAAAAGGGAATAACCGACTTAATAAGGGGTGATGCAACCTGCCCTTACATGAAAAACATACCGGGCTTAAAAAAAGACTTTGAGGTTTTTAAAAAAGATGGTAGTGTTTCAATAAAAGACTTTGAGGTTTTAAAAAAACATCAAGGTCTTTTTGGAAAACATCAAGGTCTTTTTGCAACATTCAGTGCGAGCTGCATATTTTTTAATGTACGTACGCATCGGAATACACATACGGTAGCATAAGTCTACACGTATATACGCATCAGGTCACACGTATATACGTATCGAGCTACACGTACGTACGCATGAGCCTGCACGTGTTATAATATACAATAAATATATTTATCAAATCGCTTTGCTATGGAGGCTGACACATTTGTCTGCCTTCACAGCAAAGCGATAATGAGAATTACCTTCGAGCACTGCCCAAAGGATATAAAGAAGTTATGTTTCCGTTTATTTCAACAAGATTCCAACCTCACCAACGGTGGTTGCCGGCTTGTTGTTTATTTCGGCAGCAGGCTCCAGTTTAAAGTAACGCGCCGGATATTTCTTACCGAAACGAACAAAATAAGGAACAGGATTGTGCATGATGTTACTGAATTCTCCACTGGCATCGCACTTAGTCCAATTCTTGCCATCGATACTAACATAGAAATTATACTTATAAATCGTTCCCGTAAGGTCTTCTTTTTGCGCAGGTGCATAACTGAAACCGATAACTTCCGATGCTTTACCCATATCCACCACCAAAGGAGTCAGAGCCTTGGCAGTCCATACAGTCTGAGGATCTCCGTCAATGGCATTAGCCGCTTCCGCCGGCATACCCACCGTTTTCCAGTCTTTCACCGAGACATCACTTAACTTCACTTTCACATTCTTTTCTGTCAAAGGTTGTGCATAATAAAGACCGATATTGGAAATATTGGCTGTTCCGCGAGCGGCATTTACGGTCACCCTCAACTTTTCCGCTTTGCTGTCGGAGAAACGGACAAGACGTTTATAACCCACCGTCGTTCCTTCAGCCACATGACGCCACGCCCCATTGGTAAACACCTCAATCGTAAAATCTTCTATGCGTTGTCCCTTAGAGATATCTTCCTGAATAAGGAATGTATTGACCAAAGCATTTTTTTTCAGTTTATACACTTTCGACTCACCGGCTTTGGCTGTCCATGCAACATTCCCCTTTTCCACCTGATTGTCGGCAAATGTTTTTTTGACATAAGAAGCCAGTTCCTTGATGCGGTTGGCATCATTCTCATGAATCAATCCGCGTCTGTCGGGAGGGATATTCAGCAACAGCACAGAGTTATACCCCACCGACTTGAAATAAATATCAGTCAGATGTGCCAATGATTTTACCTGGTTGTCCTGTTCGGCATGATAGAACCATCCCGGACGGATAGACACATCCACTTCCGACGGATACCAATAGAGTGCCGGAGCCTTCTCTAATAAAGCACGGCTTCCCAAATCCTTACCGGTTCCTTTAATACCCAACTTTGCATAACTTTCGTCGGCACCCGCATAAGAATGGGGCATAAGAGCCGTAGCGCTCCATTCGGTTTCACGCCCGATACCACGTTCGTTGCCCACCCAGCGTACATCATCACCCATAATGGCTGTCACGGCTTTCGGTTGCAGTCGGCGGATGGTTTTCAAGATGGCATCCCAATCATAAATCTGCTTCTTGCCGTTGGGACCTTCTCCATTCGCACCGTCAAACCAAACTTCGTGCACTTCACCGTAATTGCTCAGAAGCTCGGTGAGCTGTTCGATAAAGAATTTATTGTATGCGGGAGAATCGCCATAACATTCGGCATTACGATCCCATGGGGACAGGTAAACACCAAACTTGATGCCGTACTTGTCGCAGGCGTCGCGCAACTCACGGACAACGTCTCCTTTGCCATTCTTCCACGGAGAATTGGCCACAGAATGTTTGGTTGTCTTAGTAGACCAAAGGCAGAAACCATCATGGTGCTTGGCCGTAATAATCGCCATTTTGAAACCGCCTTCTTTCAGTGAGCGCACCCATTGTTCGCAATCCAGCTCGGTGGGATTGAAGACAGCAGGGTCTTCTTTTCCGCTTCCCCATTCATTGCCGGTAAACGTATTGATGCCAAAATGCAGGAAAGCGGTAAACTCCATTTGCTGCCATGCCAACTGTTGCGGAGTGGGCACCAGGCGGGAAGCCATATCCACTTTCTGTTCCAAAGTCGCCCCGACGGGGAAGGTCACTTGTTTCTCATAGTACTCCTGAGCTTGTGCACCTAAAAAGGCACAAACCAAGGCTGCGGTCAGAATTGTTTTTCTCATGTGTCTTATTTTTATTTTGCCAAAGGGCGAATCATAAATTCAAAAGTATGCTTTTGTACGGGGACAAGGTATTGGGGCAACACACCCGGTCCGCAAGTAGCGGTGCCCACTCCCGACTGTTCTGCATCGAGATGAACGGTTACAACACCTGTCCGTTTCAACTCATTGATATGAGTTGCCTTGTCCACATTCATATCCGTAAAAGGAATAACACTGAACTGAAAGTGCTTGTCCGAACGGAAAGTCAATCCGTTACCCGCCTCATCCGTCAGGTTCACCCAACGTACATCCGTGCGATTTCCTGTTGCCTGCGGTCTCACATAATAATGGAACATACGCTCTGCATCTGTGTGGTAAATGCCGATACGTCCCGACCGGTTACGGTCTGCATAAGTTTCATGCTCACCGCGTCCCAAATACGAAACTTGATTATAAGTATCCGGCATTTCGAAAGCCAGGCCGACTCTCGCCAACGAAGTAATAACGGCCGTATCAGGAACAAACGTTGTTTTCACTTCCAATGTACCATTCTTTCTCAACGTGTACAGGAAGTCGGCAGTACCCACTTTACGACCTTCGGCATTCAGCAATTCCACTTTGGCTTTGCCGCCTTTTGCAGACGATTCGACAAAAGTCGCTTTTTGAACCAAATTGTCCAAGCCTGCCTTTTTCCAAGCTCGTGCACCACCTGTTCTTTCACGGTTATCATTATCTGTGACAGGACGATAAAGACTCAGCACAACGGGAGATGCCAGCATTTCCTTACCATTATACATATAAGAACGCAAGGCTCCTGTTTGCCGGTCAATATCCCATTTCACTTCTCCTTCCGGTTTGGAAACCTGCGCATGGAAATTCTTGCCGGCAGGCAAGACAAACTGATCATAAGCCACCTCAAAATCAGTTCCGATAAAAGGTTGAGGCGTATCAGGCGTCCAGCTCAGATTGAGATATGCTTCACGGATATTCGATGGCAACTTTATACGTCCCAAAGCAAAATCAGCAGTTGCATGGGGAGCACAATCTATTTTGTGAGTACCTTCCTTGATGACGGTTCCATTATCACCTACCACCTGCCAATGCAGCGTATAGGCATTCAGATTAGTGAAATCGTACCAGTTTTTCACCTTTAACGAAAGATTGCGCCGGTCTGTCAGTGCCGACTTAATATACTGATAGTTTTTCTTTACCTCGATAAGGTGAGGATGTGGTTCACGAGCGGCATTCACCAGTCCGTTACAACAGAAATTGCCGAAACTGGGCACTCCTTCGGGACCATAATCGCCTCCATAGCTCCAATACCATTTACCGTTTTCATCTATCTCGCGGAAAGACTGGTCCACCCAATCCCAAATACAGCCACCTTGCACAATAGGTTCGGACTCAAAAACATCCATGTATTCTTTCAGTCCGCCACCACTGTTACCCATTGTATGCAGATATTCAGTCATTATAAAGGGACGGTAAACTTTCGGTTCGGTCTGGCGTGCATACGCCCTGAGTACATCTACGCCACGATACATACGACAATAGATATCCGTATTGTAATTCTGCTCCGCACGTTCATACTGCACCGGCCGAGACTGTTCTATAGATTTCATCCAATCATAAGTACGTTCAAAATTGATACCATTGCCGGCTTCATTGCCCAATGACCAGATAACGATGGCAGGATGATTCTTTGAGCGCTCATACATACGCTGTATACGGTCCATGTGAGCAGGCAGCCAAGTAGAATCTTTCGCCAAAGATGCCGCACCATATCCCATACCGTGAGACTCGACATTCGCCTCATCAATCATATACAGTCCGTAGCGGTCGCATAACTGATACCAATAGGGATGAGTGGGATAATGAGAGTTACGGACAGTATTTATATTATGCTGTTTCATCAGTTTAATATCTTCTTCCATCAACTCTTTGCTCACGGTACGTCCCAATTGGGAGTGTTCATGTCGATTGGTGCCTTTCACCAGCACAGGCACGCCATTGATGCAGAACCGTCCATCTTTTATTTCCGAAGTACGGAAACCAACCATACAACCGGTCAGTTCGGAAACTTCTCCATCGGGGTTCTTTAGTTCCAAAACCAATGTATAAAGATTGGGATGCTCTGCACTCCAAGGCTTTACCTCCGGTATCCGTTGTTCTTCAAAAGCAATGAAGTTACTGAGGCCTCTCGACTTAATCGGCTGCTCTCCCCTCAGTACGGTTCTTCCCGCAGCATCCTCCAAGCGATAAGACAAAGAAGAAGCTGAAGCAGAGGGTCCCTCAACAGTTGCCTCCAGTCCGAATATACCTTCTTTATACTCTTTCTTATCCAAAGACGAAATTACTTTATAATCTGCAATATATTGCTTGGGAGTGCTGTAAAGATATACATCACGCTCAATGCCGCTAAGCCGCCACATATCCTGACACTCCAGATAGGAACCGGCACTCCAACGGTATACTTCCAAGGCAACCGTATTCTCACCTTCCTGCAACTTATCCGTGATATCCCATTCTGCAGGAGTCTTCGAACCTTGGTTATAGCCAAGTAAATGGCCGTTCACCCAAATATAATAAAAGGAGATTACCCCTTCACAGCAAATTACCACACGGCGGTCTTTCCAGCTTGCCGGAATGCTGAATGTGCGACGGTAAGAGCCGACTTCATTTTCTTCATAAGGCACCAGTGGAGGATTCTTCTTAAAATGGAACATTTTGTCATCAAACTCATAAGTTTCGTTGACGTAAATGGCCGTTCCATAGCCTTGTCGTTCCCAGTTACCCGGTACATTGATCTCCGCCCAGCTTCCGTCATAGAATGAAGGCTTATAAAAATCCTTCGGACGGTTATCGGGATTCTTCACCCAATGAAATTTCCATTTTCCGTTCAGACTCATATAGTAAGGAGAATCCTCATAATTTCCATTCCGCACATCGCCTGCGTTCTTATAAGGCCATACATACGAATGCGGAGCCAGTTTGTTCAATCCGACAGCATACTGGCTCTGCCATTCGGGGTGTTGCTGTGCCATCATGGGAAGACAGCATACAAAAGCCAAAAGTCCCAGCAAGGTTTCTGTTATTCGCTTCTTCATCGTTCTAAAGTTTTTTTTGCTTATTCTATTATTAATTCGTCCACACATACACGCGCTTCCTGTCCCGGACGCACGTGGGTAAGCGGACATTCACCTGCCCCAAAGAGGATGACACGCACATAACGACCGGTATCATCCAAGTTGAACGGCAACTCTTCTATAAATGTACCTTCGCGGAATATTTCCTCCGGATCAAGCTCTTTGGAAGCTACTTTCCAATATTCAATATCTTCATTGGAAAGCCATACTTCAACCCGTTTGGGTTTATGTACTCCCATGCCATAATTATTGATACAGCCCAATACCAACTTATTCAAATGCTCTCTCTTTCTCAAATCCAGCGTAAAGGCAATGGAATCATTCCGGGTCCACGACGCCCACTCCGAATCGGTATATTTCAGACTGCCGCGAACGCCATTCACCATCACACGCTCCACCGGATTGCTGCGTAGCATCCGTTTAGCCGTTGCCTTGTTCCATTGAATGGGTAAAGTCAAAGTCTGCCCCATCTGTTTACCGTTTTTAAAAGTAGCGCTTTTGATGATTTGAGGAGTGGTAACTTGCCATTTGCGTTCATAAAGAGAAGACTTGGCAGTGGGCTGACTTCCGTTTGTGGTGTAACGTATCTCCACATCGGGGCGGATACATTCCAACTCTACTTGCAGACTGCCGTCCATCGGAGTCACTTTGTGCTGGATATTATACATGGAACGGGCATAAGTAATTCCTTTTACATCAAGATGCCCGGTAAAATTATCCAAAGCCGCCAAGAATCTGTCCCAGTCCTTGTACACCGGAAAAGTCCATGCTCCTTCGGCCACTGCTGCCAGACGGGGGAAAATAAGATATTCCACCTCTTCGGGCTTGTTGCAGAACTCAGTCCACATAGATCCCTGTATACCCATCAGCAATGAACGCATTTTCGTCGTCCAGCTTCGTTCCACCGGTTCGTAGTCATATATATCTTTCAATGTATTATTGCCGAAATAAGTGACCGGTTCAAACCATTGCGGACCTTGATAACGAATGAGGTACAACACACGTGCCGGAGTCATCACAAAACGATGTCCCTGTCTGGCTGCTTTCAATGCAGCCTGCCCGTATCCCTGCCAGCCAAAGATAACGGCACCATCGGGAATCTTGGTATTTGTCAGTTCATCCCAGCCCATAACTTCACGCCCTTTGCTCTTCACATAATTGCTCATACGCGCCATGAAGTAGCCCTGCAAGTCCTCTTCATTCTTCAGTCCTTCTTTCTTCATACGCGCCTGACACAACGGGCACACTTTCCAATGGGTTTTACGGGCTTCGTCACCACCCAAATGAATGTATTTGGAAGGAAACAGCGCAACTACCTCATCAATTATATTTTGCAGAAAAGTAAAGACACTGTCATTGCCGGCACAGTAAATGATATCCGCATGATTTCCTCCCAGTCCGGGAAGCACACCGATGAATTTATCCACTACCGGACAAGCCAACAAAGGATAAGCAGCCAACGCTGCATTGCTGTGTGCCGGCATCTCTATTTCGGGAATCACCTCTATCCGGCGTGCAGCCGCATAAGCAACAATCTCACGAATATCATCCTGAGTATAGAAGCCCTTTTCCACTGTCGGTTCACCCTGACGCTGGTTACGGCGTTCGGGGAAAAGTTTACCCGGACGCTCCACCCGGCTTGCTCCTATTTCTGTCAGCAACGGATATTTCTTTATCTCGATACGCCAGCCATTATCATCCACCAAATGCAAATGCAACGTATTCAGTTTCAACATTCCCATGCAGTCAATGATACGAAGCAAATTCTCCTTGGGGACGAAAAAGCGGGCAACATCCACCATCAGTCCGCGATACCCGAACCGCGGCTCATCGGTAATGGTCATTGCCGGCACTATCCATTCCGTACCATCCACTTTGACCGCACTTTCTATTGCCGGCGGCAATAGCTGGCGGATACTCTGCAGAGCATAAAAGAAACCTTTGGCATCTGACGCCTTGACGGTTATTTTCTTGGGAGTAATCTCCAGACAATAAGCTTCACTTTTAATAGTCTTATCTGTCTGAAGCACTAAATTTCCCTTTTTACTGTCCACTTTCAGTTTCGGGGTAAAACCGGCCGCACAAGTAAACTGGTCGGAAAGCAAACGGACAATGGCAGCCTGTTCTTCCGTTTCTACAGCAAAAACTGTTTTAGGAGTAAATTGAAAACTCCCGGTTCCCGGCACCACATTGGTCGGACAAGGTACTAAAGATATGGAAGCGGAGTTATTCGCTTCCATATTAATAACGGAAAAAAACAAGCCTAAAATAATCAGATAAATATATCTCATCATCGTATTTTACTCTTTATCCCTGTCTGGAGAGAAACGGACAGGGTCATTATACTGTTCCTGCAATTTCAGCAGTTCTTCTTTCAATTCCTTTACCACGGGCTCATATTCAGCCTGTCCGTAAAGATTATGCATTTCCATCGGATCTGACTGTAAGTCATACAGTTCCCACATATCAATGTCATTGTAGAAATGAATCAATTTATAACGGTCGGTACGCACACCATAATGACGTTTCACCATATGTTCTGCAGGATACTCATAAAAATGATAATACAATGCATTGCGCCAGTTCTGCGGATGCTCACCTTTCAGCAATGGAAGTAATGATACGCCATGTATGTCTTCGGGAACAGGGACACCGGCCAATTCAAGGAACGTAGGCGCATAGTCTATGTTCTGAACCATTTCGGTAATATCCCCTTTTCTGTCGAATCCTTTCGGCAGACGCATAATCAATGGAGTACGCATGGACTCTTCATACATAAAGCGTTTGTCAAACCAACCGTGCTCACCCATGTAGAACCCTTGGTCGGAAGTATAGACCACCAGTGTATTATCCAACAAATTCTTTTCTTTCAGATAATCAAGCACGCGGCCCACATTATCATCCAATGTCTTCACCACCTTGGCATAATCACGCATATAACGTTGGAATTTCCAATCGGCAAGTTCTTTTCCTTGCGGATTCTTCTGATAGAACTCCTTAATAATAGGAGCATAAAAATCATCATACTGTTTGCGCTCTTCCGGTGTCAGACGTCCGATAAAGTTCAAATAAGCCGATTTCAGGCGTGAATCCTTATTCATATCCAGCATCTTGGTATCATACATGATATCCATATCCTTAAAGATACTCATTTCCTGCGCAGCTGCCGCCGGACGTCCTTCATAATCATCATAAAAATTATCAGGCATAGTGAAGGTTTTGTCTTCGTATTCATTCAGATACTTCAACTCGGGCAACCAGTTGCGGTGAATCGCCTTGTGATGAATCAAAATACAAAACGGCTTATCCTTATCGCGTTGGTTCTCCATCCAGTCTATACTCATATCAGTAATGAGATTTGTCAGATAACCTTGTTTCTCTATCGTATCGTTTTGCATGGTAATGAAACGGGGATTATAGTAATCTCCCTGACCGGGTACGATCTCCCAATAATTAAATCCTGTCGGCAAACTCTCCAAATGCCATTTACCCACCAAAGCAGTCTGGTAACCTGCTTTTTGCAACAGTTTTGGGAAAGTCTGTTGTGAAGAGTCAAACACACAAGTCGTGTTATCATAAAATTTATTGGCACAACTGTGCTTGCCGGTTATCATACAGGCACGGCTGGGACCACTCAAAGAGTTTGCCACAAAACTGTTGGTAAAGCGCACCCCGTCATTAGCAATTCTGTCAAGGTTAGGTGTTTCCATATAACGTTTATCATAACAGCTCATCATCTGGGCTGTATGGTCGTCTGTCATGATATAGACAATATTAAAAGGTTTCTGCTCCTCTGTTTTTTTCTGAGAAGCACATGAAGACATAGATGCCAAAGCCGTGACACCCGTCAACGAATAAAGTAAGCCGGAATGTAGGTTATTCATGATATAATATTTTAATAATGCATAGATTTAATGCAAATATACAGATTATCAATCACTATCGGGAATAATAATTGTTTTTTTAGTATTAAAAAGAACTCCGCACAGAGCAAGTTTCCCAAACTTAACTACCATGCGGAGTACCTTATAAATCCATTAACAGACTACCACTCAATAAATTTGCCTCGGGCTTTACGTTCTTCCAGCTCTTTTTGAAGAAATTTCTGACGGTCCTTGGCAATATAACGGCGTGCAAAAATATTAGGTACAGCAACACCCAATGATATACACAAAATAATAAGTGCGGAATTAATACCATTTGAAAAAGCATTTGTCACCTCGCCTATCACACCGTGCATATTAATAAATGCCAGCAGGGAACGATACATCAACACTCCCGGAACCATCGGAATGACCGAAGGAATTGTCAACACATGATTCGGCACGTGAAACCAGTGTACTGCCTTCACAGCCAACAAACTGACCACAAAGCTTCCCATAAACGAACCGATAACCGGACCGTATCCCAATTCAAAGTTAACAAAATTACGGGTACACACGGCAATTATTCCGCCTATAGCCACTACCCACAAAAGACGGCGCTGAATATTAAAGATAGTGGCAAAACCCATCGCAGCAATAGCCGCAGCAATAGCATACACCCAATATCCGTCATGCGGTACCATGCTCAATTCACTGAATTTCTGGTCAATCGTTACATCACTCATCACCAAAAGCCTCATCGCAAAAGCAATACCGAATGCCATTCCACCAACCATCATGACCGTATTGGCGGCACGGGTGATACCTACCAGCAAATGATTGTCAATCATATCATCCACAAAGTTGATTAGCGGAACTCCCGGAACAATATACAGCGTACATGCCAACAAAGGATGATAAGGCGTTACAGACCATCCCGTAAACGAAAAGGCATACGCCAAACACGTGCAGACAAATGCCGAAATAGCAATACTCATATACACATTTATACCGAACTCTATACAACGGGCACGGGTACGGAAACCGACAAAAGTACATAACGCAGTTATCAAGAAAGCAATCCAGTCCCCGCCAAACAGTTTACAGAATCCGCCACAGGCAAACCCGGTACAGATGGCAACAACGTAAGGAGTATAATTACGTTTCTGATGAGCAATCTTTTCCAGTTCTTCTTCATACTTATCCAACGAATAATCCTGTTCGATGGCTCGCCATGACAATTTACTGATTTTGGAAATAGCCTCCATGTTAATGCCATGCTTTTCACATTTTTGAAACTTGGAAAAAGAATGCTTCTCATCACTCACATTGACCATCAACATAGTCCACCGGATATCAATGTGTAACTTCTCCTCGGGAATGCCGAGATAGGCAGCAACACGCTTCATGTTCCGTTCAATGCGGTTAGTGTCCGCAGCGCTCTCCATGAGCATTTTTCCTGTACGCAACAAAAGGTCCAATTTGCGACGTAATAATAAGACCTCCTGCTCATTTGTTGTCTCGTTTGTCATCTTTTTATCTTAAATGTTAATCCTGAATTTGGAATAGGTTATTTTTTCGGGGCGCAAAGGTACAAAAATATCCGTTATAATTATGCAAAACGCAAAAAACGCTTCAATGTAAATACAACCTTCGAAGAAAGAAGAAAAGATATTCGGCTGTTAACAGATGATATTCGACTATAAATATAGGAACAAATCTGAATTTGTCGTATCTTTGACGCGGAATAATCTAACTAGTTATGGTAACATTTAAAGAATTCTTTTCGTTCAAGAACAACCGCTTCTTTTGGCTCAACCTGGTGGCCATGATTATTGTTGTGATAGCAATAGCTTTAGGAACACTGCAATGGCTTGACAACTACACCCGTCATGGTGAAGCAGTGGTCGTTCCCAATGTAAAAGGATTGCCTATGCGTCAGGCCGAGAATGAAATCTATAAACAAAGTCTCAAAGCGGTCGCCATCGACTCCAGTTATGTCAAGGGGATGCCGCCCGGTGCCATATTGGAACAGAATCCCGCCGGAGGTTCAAAAGTAAAAAAAGGAAGAACGGTCTATCTCACCATCAATATGGACAGTGCACCCAAAGTGAGTGTTCCCGATATCATGGACAACAGTTCACTGCGCCAAGCCGAAGCCAAACTGCGTGCATTAGGCTTCAGAGTCACCGAACCGGAATACATCAGCGGTGAAAAAGACTGGGTATACAGTGTCACTTATAAAGGCCGTACCCTGAATGCCGGCGATAAAGTTCCACACGAAGCTTTATTGACCCTACATGTGGGTAATGGCAATGATGAGTTAACCAATGACTCGACTTTGACAGACTCTACAGCTATCGGTGACGATGACACTCCCGTAGTAGACAAATCTTGGTTCTAACTATTTTCCCAAAAAGTGATGATGACAGAAGAATATGCGGATGAAATAGATGATACACTGGATGATATAGAGCGAGTGGTGGAAGACCCATCGGAGCTATATGAACATTTCCGGGTGGTAGTGGATAAAGGTCAGTCGCAAGTACGAATAGATAAATACTTGTTTGAACGACTGGTCAACTCTTCGCGCAACCGAATCCAGAAAGCAGCCGATGCCGGTTTCGTCATGGCAAACGGCAAGCCGGTAAAAAGCAGTTATAAGGTAAAGCCATGTGATGTGCTGACTGTCATGATGGACCGTCCGCGTTACGACAATGATATTATCCCCGAAGACATTCCATTGGACATTGTTTATGAAGACGAAGACCTGATGGTGATTAATAAACCTGCCGGACTGGTCGTACATCCGGGTTGCGGCAATTATCACGGAACACTGGTCAATGCCATTGCCTGGCATTTGAAAGACAATCCCAAATACGACCCGAACGACCCGCAAGTGGGACTCGTCCATCGCATAGACAAAGACACTTCAGGCTTACTTGTAGTGGCCAAGACTCCCGATGCCAAAACACACCTCGGACTTCAATTCTATAATAAGACCACCAAACGTAAATATAATGCGCTGGTGTGGGGAATTGTGGAAAATGACGAAGGCACTGTTGAAGGGAATATCGGTCGGAATCCGAAAGACCGCATGCAGATGGCAGTGTTAAGCGACCCCACACAAGGAAAGCACGCCGTCACCCATTACCGGGTTCTGGAACGGTTGGGATATGTCACTTTGGTGGAATGCGTGCTCGAAACCGGACGCACCCACCAGATACGCGTGCACATGAAACACATCGGGCACACCTTGTTCAATGATGAACGCTACGGTGGAAACGAAATTCTAAAAGGAACACATTTCAGTAAATACAAACAATTCGTAAACAACTGTTTCGAGACCTGCCCCCGTCAGGCACTTCACGCCATGACGCTGGGCTTTGTCCATCCCCGCACAGGCGAAGAGATGTTTTTCACCTCTCCGTTGCCCGAGGATATGACAAACCTGATAGACAAGTGGAGAAACTATATCAGTAACAGAGAAGAACTATGAAACGTACCATTGCGATAGTAGCCGGCGGAGATTCCAGCGAACTCCCCGTTTCCCTGCGCAGCGCACAAGGGATTTACTCTTTCATTGACAAAGAGCGTTATAACCTATATATAGTAGAGATGGAAGGGCACCGTTGGGAAGTCATATTGCCCGACGGCACTAAAACTCCCATCGACCGTAACGACTTCGGATTCATGGAGAATGGCGAAAAGAAGCTTTTCGATTTCGCTTATATCACCATTCACGGCACTCCGGGTGAGAACGGTATCCTGCAAGGTTACTTTGACTTGCTGGGGATTCCTTACTCCAGTTGTAATGTACTGGTTTCGGCCATAACATTCAATAAGTTCACTTGCAACCAATATTTGAAAGGTTTCGGAATCCGAGTATCCGAATCTCTGATTCTCCGCAAAGGGTTTGAAATCACCGACCAAGAAGTAATCAGCAAAATCGGTCTGCCTTGTTTTATCAAACCGAATGCCGGCGGTTCCAGCTTTGGCGTAACAAAAGTCAAAACAGAAGAAGAAATTCAGCCTGCCATCGAAAAAGCCTTCCATGAAAGCGATGAAGTGATGATCGAAGCCTATATGAAAGGTACGGAAGTAACTTGCGGATGCTATAAAACAAAAGATAAAGAAGTGGTATTCCCCATTACCGAAGTAGTAACCGACAATGAATTCTTTGACTACGATGCCAAATACAACGGACAGGTACAGGAAATCACCCCTGCCCGCCTTCCCGAAGATACGGCAGAGCGTGTGCGTCTGCTCACTTCCGCCATCTATGATATACTAGGATGTTCGGGCATTATCCGCATCGATTATATCATTACCGAAGGAGATAAAGTCAACCTATTGGAAATCAACACTACTCCGGGCATGACAGCTACCAGCTTTATCCCGCAGCAAGTGCGTGCTGCCGGACTGGACATCAAAGATGTAATGACCGATATTATTGAAAATAAGTTTTAACTTAAATAAAAAGAGCCATGAACATACCAGCTGAATTTGACAAGATTCGTCCTTACACTCCCGAGGAGTTGCCGAAAATCTATGAAGAGTTAATCGCCGACCCGAGTTTCCGGGCAGTGGTAGAGTCTGTTATGCCGGGCATCCCCTTTGAGGCCCTTGCCGAGAAGATGCGTCTATGCCGGACAAACCTGGAGTTCCAAAAAGCATTTTTCTACGGACTATTATGGGATTTGGTAAAGAAATGCGCCAATGGGCTTACATTCGACTGTTCTGCCCTGACGGACAAAACAATGAATTATACCTTCATTTCCAATCACCGTGATATTATCCTCGACTCCGCTTTTCTGTGCATTCTCTTGATAGACCAAAAGATGAATACCGTGGAAATTGCCATCGGTGACAATCTGCTGATTTATCCCTGGATAAAAAAACTGGTACGTATCAATAAATCATTCATCGTGCAACGCGGTCTCAGCATGCGTCAAAAACTGGAAGCATCTGCGCTGATGTCGCGCTATATGCACTTTGCCATCACCCATAAGCATGAAAACCTGTGGATTGCCCAACGCCAGGGACGCGCAAAAGACTCTAACGACCGCACCCAGGACAGCGTGCTTAAAATGATGGCAATGGCAGGAGAAGGAGACGCCATCGCACGACTGAAAGAACTCAATCTCGTTCCGCTTTCCATCTCTTACGAATACGACCCCTGTGACTTTCTGAAGGCAAAAGAGCTGCAACAGAAACGGGACGACGCCAACTTCCGGAAATCTCCCGAAGACGACCTTATCAATATGCAGACCGGACTTTACGGTTATAAGGGCCGCATCCATTTCCAAACTTCAGCCTGCCTGAACAAAGAGCTGGATGAGATAAAAGAGCGCAACTTATCCAAAACAGAAGTATTCACCGCCATCTCTGAACTGATAGACAAGCATATTCACCAAAACTATCATCTGTATGCCGGTAATTATGTGGCGTGCGACCTCTTAATGGGAGATACCCGTTTTGCCGAAGAATATACCGAAGAAGAAAAAGTTAAGTTTGAAAAGTATCTGGAAGGACAGATTGCCAAGATTGATTTGCCCAACAAGGATATTCCTTTCCTGCGAAACAAAATATTGACGATGTATGCCAATCCGTTAATCAACTATCTGGAAGCGGCAAAAAGCTGAAATCCGAACGATAATCAAACAAAGGTAACAGTACAGTTAACGATAAACAGATAATTTACCATGAAGAAATATATTCTTTTATGTCTTTTTGCTCCTTTACTATTCATCGCTTGCAGTGATGACGATTATGTCTATCCCAATGTCTTGACAGAAATGATAGACCTGGTAACGGACAACACAGGGACGGCAACTTATCTGAAAAGCGACGAGGGGGTGATATGGAGCATACAGCCCCGCGCCGGCCTGGACGGTTTGACCCCCGACAGCGTTTACCGTACTGTTACCATGTATGCCCCTGTCAATACTTCCCAGCCGTCATCATTGGAAGCCATCCTGTATAACACACAGATAGCCATCTCTCCTATTCCAAAAGCGAAAGATACATTCAAGGAAATACATACAGACCCGGTTGCCATACAAAGCATCTGGCGAAGTGGTGACTATCTGAACCTGATAGCACTGGCAATGGTAAAAGACCGGACACACGAATTTCATTTCATCGACAACGGAATTACCCATAATGAAGATGGCACAAAGACACTGAACCTTACTCTCTACCACAACCGCCATGACGATGTGGAAGGTTTTAACCGTAAAGTTTACCTTTCAGTTCCCCTCCGGACCTATGCCGATGTGTTGCAAAAGGGAGACAAAATTATCTTCACGCTGAATACATACAAAGAAGGTATGACCAGCCGTTCATTTACTTATTAACAACAAAAAGCAATATGATTAAAACTATTTATTTTGTTTTCTTTATCTGTGCCTTTGCGCTCGGATTATGGGCCTGCACAGGAAAAGAACAAGAGAAGTTCAAAAGCTTATCAACAGCCCATTTCGAACAATTGATAAAAGACAATAAAATCCAATTGGTAGATGTACGCACTGTTGCCGAATATTCGGAAGGACATATTCCGGGCAGCCTGAACATCAATGTTATGGACGAGAACTTTGCCGCAGCCGTTGATGAACTGTTGCAGAAAGACCAACCGGTAGCCGTATATTGCAAAAGCGGAAGAAGAAGCCGCAATGCAGCAAAGCTCTTGGTTAAGAAGGGATTCAAAGTCTACAACTTGGATAAAGGTATCCTGAACTGGATAGACGAAGGCATGGAGATTGAGAAGTGATAACCGACTTCAATAATGAGGGAAGCATGGGGTTGAATTCTAAGTCCTCTCCAAACAATATCTATAAAATCTTACCCAAGTTTACGAACATTAACGTATCCTTGGGTAAGTTTGTATATAGACATACCTACTCTTCAGAAGTGTATAGCTACTTCCTAAACCTAAGATATTTTCGAAGTTAAGGACCTTTTTATTATACGGCTAATGTTACAAATGGAGTCTGCCTTCGTATCACAGCAAAAGACCTTGCTATGATTTTGGCTCTTACAGCATTGATTACAGATGCTTTATGTTTCCCCTCTGCTATTTTCCTTTTATAGTATGCTTTCATCTGCGGATCCCAAGAGATGGCAGTAATAGCTGCCCGGGTAAGGTATACTTTTACTTCTTTGTTAGCCAATGAAGAAGTCTGCGTTTTTCCCCGTATGGAAATACCTGAAGTATGTTCAAATGGGGCGACCCCACAATAGCAGGCAAATTTCCTCGGGTTGTCAAATCTTTGAAAATTGTCAGTAACACACAGTAATACAATGGCATTGATAATTCCTATTCCTTTTATACTTCTTAATAGCAAGTAGTTTGTGTAAAGCGATGTACTGGCGGCTATTAGTTGCTCCATATCCTCTTCCACCTCCAGGATTCTTTCTTTTATCGACTTGAGCTGCTCTTCCAAAAAAGAAATGGATTCTGTCACATCAGCCAACTTAGCCATCCAGGAGAATGTTTCCAATAACTTTATGCTTGATACTTTTTGCTTGACCAAATTGTCACGTATAATAATCCATCCCCGCAGTCTCACCAAGTCTTTGTCAGGCAATTTGTATAACTCCAGTTTTCGATAGTGTAATACCGCATAGTTCGCTATTCTTTTGGCGTCAATGCGGTCATTTTTGCCTCGTTGCAAGCCTATGGACTTCTTGATGGTCAACGGGCAAACCAAAGCCAGGGAAAATCCCATGGAGACACTGGAAACAGATAACTCTGTGACATAACTTCCCATGTTTTCAGCACAGAACAAGAGTTTGGATAAAGAGAGATGATAACCAGCTATCCAATCCAATAAAGATTGGATCCCAGTTGGAGTGTTATCAAAAGACTTGTGAGACAACTCTTTTTCGTCTGCGGACATTAATGATGCATCGAAAGTTTTTTTTCCTACATCAAGACCTACAAAATGAGAATAATTCATAACTTTGTATTTACAGTATTAAACATGAAGGAGAAACAGCTAATACATTTATTAGGTCGTGAGCCTACAATTCTAACTGGCTAGGTTCTCCTATTAAGAGAGTTGCAGTCTGATTCAGCCTATAGTCATTTAAGACTAGTGTCAAAGTTAGTTCACTGCAACTCTACTTTTCAAATATACACTTATATTTTGTTGTGATATTTAATACTGCAAATGTAAATGTGTCAAAACCCGGACAATGCTGTGCTTTTGCTCGTAGGGGCGAGATCTGCTCGTCCGAAGACAGTTCGCTTTGTGTATTTGGGCAGGTAAACCCTGCCCCTACAGTTGACAAAGTGACAGGTCACTTTAGTTTTGACATACCCCCGACTGTTTCACTTGGCTCGACGGTTATGCCTCCAAACCTTGCAACAAGCGTTTCAGCACCACAGTTGCAGAAATCTCACGATTGGCAGCTTCGGGAATCACCAAGGAAGTAGGCGCCTCAATCACATCATCCGTCACAATCATATTTCTACGGACAGGCAGACAGTGCATGAAGAAAGCATTGTCGGTCACTGCCATGTGAGCCGCATCTACCGTCCAACTCATATCCTTGCTCAACACCTTGCCATAGTCCTCCGGCCGGGTCACACCCGGACAAGCCCAGTTCTTGGCATAAATGAAATCCGCTCCTTCAAAAGCCTTCATCTGGTTATATTCCACCTTCGCACCACGGACAAACTTCGGGTCGAGTTCATAACCTTCGGGATGGGTAATGACAAAATCCACATCTGCCTCATTCATCCAGTCGGCAAACGAATTGGGAACAGCCTGTGGAAGTGCACGCGGATGCGGCGCCCAGGTCAACACCACTTTGGGGCGTTCTTTCTTCTTATATTCCTCAATAGTAATCAAGTCGGCAAAAGCCTGCAACGGATGGCCCGTAGCCGCTTCCATAGAGAATACCGGCTTACCCGAATACTTGATGAACTGATTCAGAATCTTTTCTGTATAATCATCTTCACGGCTTTCAAAATGAGCAAAAGAGCGCACACCGATGATATCGCAATAAGAGGCCATCACCGGAATAGCTTCCAGCAAGTGTTCGCTCTTGTCGCCATCCATAATGACACCGCGCTCTGTTTCCAACTTCCATGCGCCTTGGTTCACATCGAGCACAATCACGTCCATACCCAGATTGCGCGCTGCCTTCTGAGTGCTCAGGCGGGTACGCAGGCTGTTGTTGAAGAAAATCAACAAGCAAGTCTTATGCTTTCCCAGATTCTCATACTTATAGCGGTCTTTCTTGATTTCAAACGCCTCAGCCAAAGCTGTTTTCAAATCACCCAAATCGTGTACATTTGTAAAGTATCTCATAATTCGTTTTATATATAATATGTATAAATTCTATCTCACCGATTAATCTCTTGTCTGTCCTTCTCCACGGACTATCCATTTATAAGTATTCAGTTCCTCCAGCCCCATCGGTCCGCGAGCATGAAGTTTCTGGGTACTGATGCCTATCTCCGCACCCAGTCCGAACTCACCGCCGTCTGTAAAGGAAGTAGGGACATTGACATAAACACACGCCGCATCCACTGCTTTCATGAAATAGTCGGCAGAGCGGCTGTCCTCGGTCACGATGCATTCACTATGACCGGAACCGTACCGGGCAATATGAGCCACCGCTTCTTCAGGACCGGAAAGCACCTTGACTGCCATTTTATAGTCCAGGAATTCGGTACCGTAGCTCTCGTCGGTGGAATGCCGGAGAAGCTCCGCCGGATAACTTTCCTGCAAAGCCGAGAAAGCTTCGGGGTCGGCATATATAGTCACATGAGAGCATGACAAGCCGCCGCACAACACCGGAAGATCGGCCACTCGCTCCCTGTGCACCAGCACACAGTCCAACGCATTGCACACACTGACACGACGGGTTTTCGCATTCCTGATAATAGCAGCTCCCTTTGTCACATCACCGCTTCTGTCAAAGTAAGCATGACACACACCGGCTCCCGTTTCTATCACCGGGACAGTGGCATTCCGACGGACAAAATCAATCAGTCCTTTTCCCCCGCGGGGAATCAGCAAGTCCACATACCCCCTTGCATTCAGCAACTCGGCAGCAGACTCACGGTCGGGCGGAAGCAGGACAACCAGATTGGGATTCAGCCCCTGCTGTATCAATACCGAATGAATGACCGACACGATAGCCCGGTTGGAACAGTCGGCATCACTCCCCCCTTTCAGCAGGCAAGCATTTCCCGACTTGAAACAGAGCGAGAAGACATCCAGCGTGACGTTGGGTCGTGCTTCGTATACAATACCGATAACGCCGAAAGGCACACTGACCTTCGTCAACTTCATGCCGTTGGGACGGAGCGTTTCGCTCAATACCCTTCCTACAGGAGACGGAAGCCGCGTCACACTGCGAATGCCTTCAGCAATGCCGTGGATACGTTCCGTCGTCAGCTTCAGCCTGTCATACTTCGGGTCAGACTCATCCATCCTTGCCAAGTCCTTGGCATTCTCCGACAATATCTGTCCGGCTTGCGATTCCGTGGCATCCGCCACGGCACGCAATACTTCATTTATCTTTTCCTCCCCACAAAAAGCCAGACTCTTGCCGGCTTCCCGCACCTGCTGAAAAGTATCTGTCAGTTTTCCCATTGCAGTCAAATTGATTAGTCCAAATACAGATAATCATAATGCACCACCGGTTTTTGACCGTGTTGCCCCATCAGCAGGCGCGCCTCCTCCGAGTCGAAGCCCACACGTCCCACTCCTATTTGCTTTCCCCGATGGTCTATGATTTTCACGATATCATCTTTCTCAAATTCACCTTCTATAGCAACGATGCCTACCGGCAGCAAGCTCACTGCCTTGTTTCCTTTCAACACTTTCACCGCCGGTTCGTTCAAATGCAATTCGCCTTTTGCAAAACCTTCACTGTGGGCTATCCATTTCTTTACACTCGATACGCCATCCGTTGCCGGAACAAAACGCGTACACACCGTTTCTTCGGGGTGCTGCAGCAAGTCCACCAATATATTGTCCTTCTTCCCGTTGGCTATGATGACGGTAATACCCTCATCCGCCACTTTGCGGGCAATGGTCGTCTTGGTCAGCATGCCTCCCCTGCCGAAACCCGATTTCTCCGCCCGGATATAGTCGGACAGGTCTTTCCCCTGCTCCACCTCTCTGATGACCCGGGCACCGGGAGCAGAAGGCGAGCCGTCATAAACACCGTCGATATTGCTCAGGATAATCAACGCCTGCATGTCCATCATGGAAGCAATCATGCCCGAAAGCTCATCATTGTCGGTAAACATCAGTTCCGTCACCGAAATGGTATCATTTTCGTTTACAATCGGAATGACTCCGTTTTCCAGCATCACCATCATGCAGTTGCGCTGGTTGAGATAATGACGACGTGTGGCAAAACTCTCCTTTGTGGTGAGCACCTGCCCCACGGTAATGCCATACTCACGGAAGAGTTCATAATAACGGTTTATCAGTTTCGCCTGTCCCACAGCAGAAAAAAGCTGCCGCTGGTCAACACTGTCCAACTTCTTGGACGGTTTGATTTCACTCCGTCCCGAAGCGACTGCCCCCGACGAGATTAAAATAACCTCCACTCCTGCCTTGTGCAGTTCCGCTATCTGGTCTACGAGCGCCGACATCCGTGTCACGTCCGGCGTGCCGTCCTTGCGCGCCAGTACATTACTTCCAATCTTTACCGCTATTCTTGTAAACTGATATGCCATTTCTCTTGTTAGTTTAGAAACACAAATATAGGTATTTAAATCAATCTGTAAGGTGAAATAAGCTAAAAATTAACCGGTAAGGCATTTGTATGCCTTTATTTTTACTCTCATCATTTGCAAAATGAAAATATATAATGATAATATCCAACCAACAGATATAACTTATGACTAAAGCTGTTTCCTTTGACAGGAAGTCACTCCACCGGTCGGACTAAGCATTTTCTTTCCTTAGGCTAAGACTTTTTATACGGTGGATTATTACGTCCCACGGCAGCAGGACATACGTCCCACAGCAGCAGGACGTACGTTCCATTACGGCAGGACGTACGTTCCATTGCAATAGGACGTAATAATCTGCCGCCCAGAAAACCTTAGCCATACGCAGGAAACGGCTTAAGGATACTAATAAATGGTCAAATCTATAAATTATTGCTCAAGACAGAGGCTAAGATGCAATCTTTTACGGATTTATGATTAACTTTGCCTATCGTACAATCATTCTAATTACTAACTATTAGCATTAAACATGAGAAGAACCGGAATAAGAAACGCATGGTTACTGATGCTCTGTCTGCTGACCGTTTCGGCAGCCGCCGCACAGAACCTTCAAAAGAAAGTAAAGAATGCCAAAGGAATTGAAGTCATTTATCAATCCAGCTATAAAGGTAAAATCCGCCCCGGACAGATAAAGATGACCGTATCGGGCAACCAAGTGGCACTGGAAAGCGTCTCTCCCAAAGGGGAGAAAGAGACTGCGACCGAGGGCATTCGCGAAGACAAACAGCCCGTCATCAAGAATTATATCGACTATGCCGGTCGCGAAGCTTATAAATGGGCGGAGCTGCCTGACGGAAAGATTATTTCCGCCGCAACCCCTTTCGAATTCGGTAAAGGGTTCACTCCTGCCGGCGAAGGCAAGCATCTGGGACTGAACTGCAAGATAGCACGCACTTCCATCAACTCGAACACCATCGAAGTGTGGTACACCCATGACATTCCTTTCAGAGGAACACCGCAAGCCAATGTCGGCGTGCCCGACGGACTGGTGCTGAAGGTGGTGCGCAACGGAGATATGATACAGGAAGCCTCCGCCATTACCCCTCTCAAGAAAGCGCAGGCACTGTTGCCGGACTCATGGGGCGAAAAGATGGATGCCGCCGATTACCAGTATACCATCAACCAAAGCGGTGTCATCACCATTCCTGTATTCGACCAACAGACCATTTGTTTCAACAACGCCAAACTGCCCGATACGCTGGAAGACGGAATAACTTACAGCGCAGGAGGCGGAACCCTTATCCTGAAAAAAGTGAAACTGCCGGAATCAGCAAAGAACCGCAGCATCTTTGTGGAAGTTGCCCAATACTCGGACGGCGACGCATACGACCGCACCGGTTCCGTCTTCGTTATCCCGACCGACAAGAAACAGTCTTTCCTGGATGCCATACGGAACCTGAAAAGCGTACCGTCCTTCCAGGCCAAAGACGGCAACTATCCGGCACTCATCTCTACAGATGACTATGAGGCTCCCGTGGAACTGATGCGTTTCTTTACCGGATTCGGCGTACGTAAGTTCAACCACAACAAAGTGAAAGGACAACACTGGGTAGACTCGGTCATTTACAAATCGGAGGTCACTCCCCTCGCCTCGCAACTGCAAGGCGAAGTCTGGATAGGAGCCTACATAGGCAACTGGGATGCCAAAGGGCATCGCCTCTCCCTGAAACTGAAGTATTACCCCGATGACGAACGCCGCGTAAACAAAGCCATGCCCTTGTTCAACACCGTGAATTATCTGGAACAGGCCGGACAAGCCTACCCCGTCTTCTTCCTGAATGACTCCCTGCGCGTGAGATTCACCCTGAAAGAACCGGCAAAAAACGCACGCCTGTTCTATCTCACCACCGGACACGGCG
The DNA here is from genome assembly GCF_000382445.1 of Phocaeicola massiliensis B84634 = Timone 84634 = DSM 17679 = JCM 13223. Lineage (GTDB taxonomy): Bacteria > Bacteroidota > Bacteroidia > Bacteroidales > Bacteroidaceae > Phocaeicola > Phocaeicola massiliensis. Next base: position 2,896,043 of record NZ_KB905472.1, read on the forward strand.
GTTGGGGGAACGGAGATGAATTCAATCAAAAGCCCAACACCGTTTATCTGGATGGCAAGAAAGTAATCTCGTTCATCCCCTGGCGCGATGACTGCGGAACGTACCGTAACTCCAATCCCTGCTCGGGCAACTTCTCAAACGGCCTGAGCTCTTCGGACTTGAGCCGTTCCAATTGGTGTCCCGGCACAGTGACTACGCCCGAATATATCTATCTGGGCGATTTGGAAGCAGGAGAACACACCCTCTCCGTCCGGATACCGCAAGGAGCTCCCGAAGGAGGAAGCAACAGTTACTGGTGCATATCGGGTACACTGCTTTATTAATCCGTTCATTATTAAATTAAAATACCAATGAAGAAAAGTTTCTATTTTCTATGTACATTAGCCCTGACCGGGACATTGTTCAGTTGCAATCCCACTGAAAACGAACCGGCGGAAACAGACTACACAAAGTACGTGAACACCTTTATCGGAGCTGCCGACAACGGGCATACCTTCCCCGGTGCCTGCCGACCTTTCGGCATGATTCAAACCAGCCCTGTCACCGGCGCAGTGGGCTGGAGATATTGCTCCGAGTATGTCAACAGTGACTCCATCATCTGGGGATTCACTCAGACACATCTCAACGGAACCGGATGTATGGACTTGGGTGACGTGCTCGTCATGCCTGTCACCGGAACACGCACCCGTGCCTGGGATGCCTACCGCAGCCGTTTCTCCAAGAAGCTGGAAGCCGCCACACCGGGATATTACACGGTAGAGCTGACCGAGCCGAACGTGAAAGCGGAACTCACCGCCACTCCCCACGCAGCCTTGCATCGCTACACCTATCACAATGCCGACTCTGCTTCCGTCCTCATCGACTTGCAACACGGACCGACATGGAACGAAAACCAATATCACTCTCAGGTGAAGGAATGCGAGGTGAACTGGGAAGACGCTCAAACCCTGACCGGGCATGTGCGCAACAGTGTTTGGGTCAATCAGGATTATTTCTTCGTCATGAAGTTCAACCGACCCGTCACCGACTCCCTCTACCTGCCTATGGGTGAGACCGAAAAAGGCAAACGCATCATTGCCTCTTTTGACATGCAGCCCGGCGAAGAACTGCTGATGAAAGTCGCTCTCTCCACTACCGGCATAGAAGGCGCCAGGAAGAATATGGAAGCCGAAGTGCCCGCATGGGACTTTGAAGGAGTGAAAAAAACGGCACATGACGATTGGAACAGCTACCTGAGCCGCATCGACGTGACCGGAACAGAAGACGAGAAAACCAACTTCTACACCTGTTTCTATCATGCATTGATTCAGCCCAATCAGATTTCGGACGTAGACGGCCTGTATCGCAACGCCGCCGACTCTGTGGTTAAGGCAGGAACGGGAACATTCTATTCCACTTTCTCCTTGTGGGACACCTACCGTGCCGCACATCCGTTCTACACGCTGATGGTTCCCGAAAAGGTAGACGGCTTTGTCAACTCACTGGTAGAGCAGAGCGAAGTGCAAGGCTTCCTGCCCATCTGGGGATTGTGGGGCAAGGAAACCTATACCATGGTAGGCAACCACGGTGTATCCGTCATAGCCGAAGCTTACCGCAAAGGGTTCCGCGGATTTGATGCCGAACGCGCTTTCAACGCCATCAAGCAAACCCAGACCGTATCGCACAAACAGAAATCCGATTGGGAAACGTACATGAAATACGGTTACTTCCCCACTGATTTGATTAAGACCGAATCTGTTTCTTCTTCCCTCGAATCGGTATACGACGATTATGCAGCCGCAGACATGGCTAAACGTATGGGCAAGACAGAAGATGCGGCTTACTTCTCCAAACGTGCGGATTTCTACAAGAATCTGTTTGATACGGAAACCCAGTTTATGCGTCCGCGTAATTCGAACGGAACTTGGAAGACTCCGTTCAACCCCAGTCAGGTGGCACACGCCGAAAGTACCGGTGGTGACTATACCGAAGGAAATGCCTGGCAATATACTTGGCATGTGCAGCATGATGTTCCGGGACTCATCAGTCTCTTTGGCGGCGAGGAACCTTTCTTGAACAAGCTTGATTCGCTGTTCACACTCAAACTGGAAACGACTCAGGCAGATGTCACCGGCCTCATCGGACAATATGCCCATGGCAACGAGCCAAGCCACCACATTACTTATCTGTATGCGTTGGCAGGACGTCCCGAACGTACGCAGGAGTTGGTTCGTGAAATATTTGATACCCAGTATCACCCCGAGCCCGACGGCCTTTGCGGTAATGACGATTGCGGACAAATGTCTGCGTGGTATATGTTCTCTGCCATGGGATTCTATCCGGTGGACCCGGTAAGCGGAAACTATGTGTTCGGCGCTCCGCAAATGCCGAAGATTGTGCTTCATCTGGCAGACGGAAAGACATTTACCGTCATTGCAGACGGCATCTCCAAAGAACATAAATACATTGACAGCATTACGCTGAACGGTGAGCCTTATACCAAGAACTATATCTCACACGAAGATATATTGAAGGGAGGAACATTGGTGTATAAGATGAAATAATGGTATTACAAACCTCTCCAAGAAGACAAAAAAAGAGAGTAGTCCATCACGGATTACTCTCTTTTCTTTAAGAATCAACAGTGGAATTACTCCACCTAATCGGTCATATTACTATCTTTCGTTTATTCTATAGCAGTACCGTTGATCGTTGTCGGCCAATACGGATTTTGATAGAGAACAGAAGTTTCTACATTTTCATCCGGCGACAACAGTTCTATTTCACGGATAGGCAACGGTGATAAATAGTTTGCCTTGGCCCAAGTATATCCGTCATATACAGGGTTGTTGTCTTTCATGACAGAGTAAGGACGCAAGTATTTGAAAGAAGGATCAGAAATATTAGAACCTTCAGAACCGGTATATCTGTATTCTATTTCAGCACCGTTTTCGTCTTTGTTAGCTACTTTATAGAGCTCGTCCCAGAAATTACATCCTTCCGGAATGAACTTCTTCGACAACATGTCATCCATAGCACGCCAACGTATCAGGTCATTATAACGCATATCTTCACCGATAAATTCACAACGACGTTCACGTCGGATGTTCAACAGAGTAGCATCTACTGTTTCATCACCCGATTTTTTAGCCCAGTCTGTTTCCTTGTTCATATCTGTTGCAGCAATGGTCTTGTTGAAATCAGGATCCACACCTGCACGTTCACGGACAGCTCTCCAATAGTTGGCAGCTTTACCATCTATTCTTCCGTTTTTCAAATAATAAGCTTCCATATAGTTCAGATAAGCCTCTACACCACGGAAGATGATACAACCTGTAGTTGATTCAGCTTTACCCCATACATTCTGTGTAAGGTCGAAGCTGGCATATTTACGAAGACGATAGCCGGTGCGGTCTTGCATTTCCTGACGGTTTGATACTGGGTGCGGCATGAAATATTGAACTGTACCTGCTGTTTGCTGTGAATGAACAGGCAAGAAATTGCTTTCACTGAACACAAACAATTGCAAGCGGTCGTCACGGTTGGTTTTTACATCATCCAATGTCTTATCACCCATGTATGGAGCTGAAGTTGTAGCTGCATACCAAGGCATACCATCTTTCATAAGGAAGCTTTCCACATAAGTTTTCAGCAAACCGTTGTTGCTTCCTGACTGCACCCATGCAGGTGCTCCGTGAGTAATGGAGTAACTTCCGGTTTTAGCATACGATCTCCAAAGCAATACTTCCGAGTTTTTGCTCAGGTCAAGTGAAGCGAACATCTCAAAATAAGGATTCCATCCTGAAGTAGTGCTGATAGTTTCCGGATCAGCTACTCCTGTGTTTTGAGTCAAGGTGACTTTGTCGGCAACTTGTTCAGCTGCTTCCAAAGCCTGAGTCAGGAAGAAATCTACTTCTTTGTCTACATCCAAAGTGAAATTAGGATGCACTTTCTTTCCCGGCCAATTTGCATCACCCGGTACACGGCCTGTACCTTTATGGTATTTTTCAAACGTTGCTTCGTAAAGAGCGACACGTGACTTTACCAGCAAAGCAGTCTCCTTATTAATACGGTTGTTGGAAGCAAATCCCCAACCTTTCAACATACTGATAGCTTTATCCAAGTCTTCCAAAATAAAGCGGGCTACCAAGTTACGGGGTTGACGTACCGATTTTTCCATCAGCACTGCCTTATCATCAGGAAGTACCTCGGTAATGATAGGATAATCACCGAACTTACGTAAATAACTAAAGTATATCCATGCACGCATGAAATGCATTTCGCCAATGTAATGTTCTATGTCGGCAGCACTACCCGAAACCTGGCCGGCTTCGTATTTAGGAACTGCGTTTTCAAAGAAATAATTACAATAACGGATATCATTGAAAGACCATCCCCCACCTGATTGAGGAACTTTCCATGCTCCTTTTTCATACAATGTTGAATTATAGCCCCCGGATACAGCATTATCCGTTCCTCCGTCACCATTACCTATTCCCATACCATATCCGGCATGGCTTGAAAACCAGTTGTTATATTTGGCAATAGAATAAGCTTCAAAATGGTCAGTTGTACTAAAATAAACTTCCGGTGTTACCGATGACAGAGGCTCCCTGTCCAAGAAATCATTGCAAGAAGAAAGAATTATTGTTCCTCCTGCCAAGGCACAAGCCTGAAATAATATATTTTTAAGTTTCATAGTTCTTAATCTTTTTTAGAAGTTGACATTTACACCCAATGAAATAACTTTTTGCAACGGATAGAGTTTTCCGGGACCTGTTCCGGCCAAACTTCCTGTAGCTTCAGGATCGAAGATATCCGACAGACTGGTAAAGGTCAGCAAATTGTCGGCAGATACATAAAAACGTACCGATGACATACCGGCATTCTTAATCCATGCTTCCGGCAGAGAATATCCCAACTGGATGTTTTTCATACGTATATAAGCACCATTTTGTATATAACGGGTCTGCACTTGTGCGTTACGTCCACCATCAAAATTTACTTTCGGATAGTAAGCATCCAAATTAGCTCCCAAGGGGTCTCCTTCAGGACGCCAGAAGTCCCAATGTTCAACAAAACCGGTAGACTGCCATTCGTTTCCTTGTGCATTGGCTCCCCAGAAATAACATCCGTCCAACCACAAATCGCGTTTGGCTACACCTTGGAAGAACACGCGGAAATCCCAACCTTTCCATGCCGCATCCAGTGTCAAACCGAATTTATAGCGCGGAGTATTATTACCGATAATGCGATAGTCACCTGTATCTCCCAGTTTATTGCTTCCGTTATCTATTTTTCCGTTTCCATCAAGGTCAGCATACATAATATCACCTGCACCCCAGTTACTTCCCAGTGTAGATTGGTCTACCTTTGCCAAATGTGCATCCATTTCTTCCTGACTTTGAGCAATGCCAATAGTGGTCAATCCCCAAATATCTCCCAACATTCTGCCTTTGTAGTATTGGCTGACATTCATACTTTCATTAGGGTAACGGGTAATCTTCTGCTGGTCATCTGACAAAAGAGCTTTGATACCGTATTTCACACCACCTATTTGATCTCTCCATCCGATTTCAAGTTCAAAACCGTAAGATTTCATATCACAGTTGTTGATTTTAGGAACGGTAGTACCTAGTGCAGATGATAATTCCGGGGCCGGGCCAATCATGTCTTTTGTATGACGAACGAAATAATCAAACGAACCTGTCAAGCGGTTATTGAATGCTCCCCAGTCCAAACCAATATCCCATGTTTCAATAGTTTCCCATGTTTTCAACAGGCTGACCATACCCGGATTGTAAGAGTAATTAGGGCGTACTCCGTTAACCAACCATCCGTAGTTGCTACCCGTAGGCATAGTCTGATAGAAAGGATACCAAGCATCATTAGTATTCGTATTTCCCAACTGTCCCCATGATGCTCTCAACTTCAATGTGTTGATCTTTGTCTTTTCTCCAAACTTTTGGAAGAACTCTTCATTGGCAATGTTCCAACCAGCTGAGAATGATGGGAAGAATCCCCAACGTTCGTCACCTACAAAACGTGATGAACCATCATAACGTCCGTTGGCTTCAAACATATAACGGTCTTTGTAACTCCAGTTGATACGAGCAAAGAAACCGGCTACAGAAGTATGATTATAACCACCGTAAGCTTGCGGATCATCCGTTGCCGTATCAATAGTAGGTACATCGGGACTAATCAAATTATTCTTTATAGCTTCAATACTGCGGTTCTTGTAAAGCTCGGCATTGAAACCTGCCATTACCTTAAAGTAATGTCCATTGTCAAATTGCTTAAAGTAGTCAGAATAAATATTAGTGGTATAATAATTTTCTTTCCACGAATACTCATCTACACGTGAAGAACCGGCTGAATAAGAACCGTATCCCATATCCCATACTGTGTAATACGGGTCTCCATTAACATCATAAGCATGTACAGGCAATACTTCCCAATGCTGATACTGAGTAGTGGTACGCACACTTCCTTCCAAGTTGATGCGCCAATTCTTAATAGGCTCGATAACTACATGCAACTGGTTGGTATAATAGTCTTTCTGACTATTCTGCTCACCACCGTTTTCCATTTGTTCTATTTCACCTTCGTCCATAGGGAATCCATTGGGGTCATAAGCGGGATGTACCGGCCATTTACGTGCCAAGTTATGGAAGAAGCTGCTAGTCAAGTAAGTCGGTCGTTGAAAATCTTCACGAGTCCATTTGCTGTTTAAGGTCACTTTCAACCAATCAGTGATATTTGCTGTGATTTTGCTGTTCAGCGTATAGCGTTGAAATTTATCAGTACCGTGGCGCAATAAACCTTTCTGGTCCAAGAAGCTGCCGCTCAATACATACTGAAGTTTTTCCGTACCCCCGCTAATGCTCAAGTTATGCTCCTGCGAAGGAACCCAATTGTCATAAAACTCACCGAACCAGTCGGTATTACCGTTGGCGTTGGCCCATTTCTGCCAAATACCTGAACCATTGTCTACGGTAGTAGCTGTCAATGTACCTTCTTGATAAGCTTTGATACGTTCCATCACTGCCGGACTGAAAATATCTCCACCACCACGGTTGGATGAAGCACGGTTGAAATATTGTGCAAAAGTATAAGAATCCATCAGTTCAGGGATTCCAATAGCATCATTGAAACGCACGTTTCCAGAGTAATTGACATTGGTTTTACCACTTTTACCGCTTTTCGTTGTTACCAAGATAACACCGAACGAAGCTCTGGCACCATAAATAGAAGCCGATGCAGCATCTTTCAATACTGATACAGATTCAATGTCATTAGGGTTTACAGTATTCAAATTTCCCTCAATACCATCAATCAACACCAGCGGAGAAGATCCGGAACCATCACCGATAGTACCTGTACCACGGATATTGATGTTCATTTCGCCGTCCAGCGAACCACCCGAGTTACCTACTGTCAAGTTCAAACCAGGAATAACACCCTGCAATGCTTGCGACACGTTTTGCACCGGACGGGCAGCAATAACCTTGGAATCCACCATTCCCACGGCACCGGTTACATTCACTTTCTTCTGTGTACCATAACCCACAACCACTACTTCGTCCAGTGTTTGAGTATCATCTTTCAAAGTGACATTGACAGGTTTTCCATCCCAAACGATTTCTTGACTGATATAACCTACAAATGAAATAACAATAACGTCCCCCTTCTTCACATTAGATAAAGAGAAGTCACCATCAATTCCGGTGATTGTTCCGTTAGTAGTACCTTTTACTACTACTGAAGCTCCAATGACGGTCTCACCGGTTGCATCTTTTACGATACCGGTACAAGCTCCGTCTTGCTGTGCAATTTTCACATCGGTTATGCCGGGATTGCTAACCGCATACGCTGCTCCGGTAGAGGCTCCCATTAGGAACAGCATCATACTGACTGATTTTAGTCGTTTTAACATAGCTGTGATTTTTAAGTGTTTATTGAAAATCAATTAAATGCTTTTACCATAAAGTTCTTTCAGAACTATGCTTTTCAATATAATTTAGATTAACGATGCAAATATATAATAATTTTAAAGAATGTGGGTTTCGAATAAAAAATATTTTGCTCAACAGACCGTTTTTTAACAAAGGTGCATTCCAAAGTCTTATGCTACAGAAGTTAAATTAATGTTTATTTCTGAATTAAAACCTCTCTAAATCTTAAAAATATGGTTCTATGAGGAAAACTTATAGACTCATAAGTAGAAACGCAGTAGAACATTTTTGATATCAACAATGATTTTCGGATACAAAATATAATTGCCAAATTTTATTTATCTATTTCACAATGGGGGCAAGTTAATAAAGTAGGTAGAAAAGAAGTAGAATTATATATATAAATTCATTGTTTACTCTCCTTGAACGCCTACTTACGGCTTTTTACATGATTTCTTATCTTGCTTATATACAAACATTTATGATGAAGCATAGTTCTGAAAGAACTTGATAATGTTGGTTATTAATAAGTTTCAATAAACACTTAAAAATCACAGCTATGTTAAAACGACTAAAATCAGTCAGTATGATGCTGTTCCTAATGGGAGCCTCTACCGGAGCAGCGTATGCGGTTAGCAATCCCGGCATAACCGATGTGAAAATTGCACAGCAAGACGGAGCTTGTACCGGTATCGTAAAGGATGCAACCGGTGAGACCGTCATTGGAGCTTCAGTAGTAGTAAAAGGTACTACTAACGGAACAATCACCGGAATTGATGGTGACTTCTCTTTGTCTAATGTGAAGAAGGGAGATATTCTGCAAATCTCTTTCGTGGGTTATATTACTCAGGAAGTGAAATGGAACGGTACTCCTCTGAACATCATCTTAAAAGATGATACTCAGACTTTGGAAGAAGTAGTGGTAGTAGGTTACGGTACACAGAAGAAAGTAAATCTGACCGGTGCAGTAGCAATGGCAGAAAGCGATGTTTTGGAGGACCGCCCTATCGCTAACTTGGCTCAAGGTTTGCAAGGTGCAATTCCCAACTTGAACATTTCGTTTGCCAATGGTAACCCTAACTCAAGCACAAGTATCAACGTCCGCGGTCTTACATCATTGAACGGTGGTTCTGCATTAATCTTAGTAGATGGTGTAGAAACCAATGATATTTCTCTGCTTAACCCGCAGGATATTGAAAGTATCTCAGTGTTGAAAGATGCTTCTTCTGCAGCCGTATATGGTGCACGTGCAGCATTCGGCGTTGTATTGATTACAACTAAAAAAGGTAAAAAGGGAGAGAAAGTTACTTTCAACTATAACAATAACTTCTCATGGTCGGCACCTTCACGCATGGCCAAGGGATTACCGGCAGACCAATGGTTGCGCGCCATGAATGTAGAGTCCAACAATACCAGCGGTACTCAGTATTGGAGTGACGAACTTATTGCTGCCGTAGAAGAACGCATGAAAGATCCCAGCCTTCCTACTGCTTGGGAAAACACGCAGGGAAATAAATTCACCGCCAATGGAGAATGGGCTTATGCCGGTAACACAGACTGGCTGGATGTATTGTTTAATGATGCAGCCTTCATGCAACAGCACAACGCCAGTGTTCGTGGCGGTTCTGAAAAGACCTCTTACTATGGTTCAGTAGGTTATAAAGGACAAGACGGTTTGCTGGCTTATGGAACAGACCATTTCAAACGTATTAATATGTCATTCAATTTCAACACTCAATTAACTAATTGGTTGGAAATCGGATTGAACGTAAAATACAATCGTAGCGAAGCTAACGAACCTAACTCTAACTTCTATACTTCGGAAGACCCCTATTATGAAGTATATCGCTCCATGCCGTTTATTCCCGTTTACTTGCCGGATGGAGACTTTGCAGGTGTAGCAGGTTCTAACTTCAACTTCAACATTGCAGGTATGTTGGCACAAGCCGGACGTACAAAGAATGTTTATGATGATATTTGGTATACAGGTTCTTTCAAATTAACTCCGTTCAAAGGACTTACCGTAAGAGGTGACTATACCGGTAACCGTTACTTCAGAACGACTCGTGCACACGAAAAGACTATTTACCAGAAGCAGCCCGATGGCACTTCAATGTCAAAAGGAGACCCGAACGGTGTTTCACTGAAGAAGTATGACGATACTTATGAAGCATTGAACTTATGGGCTGAATATAAAAAATCTTTCGGTGACCACTCTCTCACTGCAATGGTTGGTTATAACCAAGAATCCAAAGAAACCAGCAATATGTATGGTAAGACAACCGGTTTGTTTGTAAATGACATCCCTGTTATCGACTTAGCCGGAACCAAGCAAAACCTGGAAGAAGAAGCAACAATCTGGGCAGTACAGGGTGCTTTTTTCCGTTTGAACTATGACTATAAAGGCAAATACTTATTGGAGGTAAACGGTCGTTATGACGGTTCTTCAAAATATGGCGAAGACGACCGCTGGGGATTCTTCCCGTCAGCTTCTATTGGTTGGAGATTATCTGAAGAAAAATTCTTTGATTCTGCACGTAATATATTCGAAAACGTCAAACTTCGTGCATCTGTCGGTTCATTAGGCAATCAGGTTACTACAGGCAACTTCGATTATTTAAGTTCTATGGGTTTTGCTCAGCTCAACTATTTATTGAACGGTAAATTGGCAACAGGTATTACTCCTGCTTCATTGGCTTATAACAATGTAAGTTGGGAAAAAGTAACTACCGCCAACTTCGGTATTGACCTGGGTCTGTTGAATAACCGCTTGACTGCTTCATTCGACTACTTTATCCGTTATACCAATGATATGGTCGTATCAAAGACCTATCCTGCAACAATGGGGTCTACCGGTGGTAAGGAAAATCTTGCCAACATGAGAACAAACGGTTGGGAACTTTCTTTGAGTTGGAAAGACCAAATTGCTAACGTAGGAGGCAGCCCATTGGATTATAATGTTGGTATCGGTATTTCAGACAGCTACTCAAAGATTACTAAATATGATAACCCAACCGGTTATCTGGGTGATTACTACGAAGGTATGGAATTAGGTGAAATCTGGGGTTACGTAACCGACGGATTCATTCAGGATAAAGCAGAAGCAGAACAACAAGCAGTTCGTCAGAAAGTAATTGCCACTACTTGGTTACCGGGTGATATCCGTTACGCAGACTTGGATGGAAACGGTGCTGTTGACTACGGAAAGAACACATTAAGTGACCACGGTGACAAGAAAATTATCGGTAACAATACTCCGCGTTATCGTTTCAATATCAACTTGGGTGCATCATGGAAAGGCTTTGATATCCGCGCTCTGTTCGAAGGTACAATGAAACGCGACTTATGGCTCGGCACAGGTAGCACAGGTATTTTCTGGGGATACTACGGACAATGGTGGAGTACATTGAACGATACTCATCTGGACTATTGGACACCCGAAAATCCGAATGCTTACTATCCAACTCCGACCAACACAACTCGCAGCCGTCAGACTCAGACTAAATATTTGCAGGATGCCTCTTACATCCGTCTGAAAGATGTAACTATCGGCTACAACCTGCCACAAGCCTGGATCTCTAAATTCGGTATCGCTCAATTGAGAATCTTTGCAAGCGGACAAAACTTATGGGAAGCTACAGGTTTGTACAAATACCTAGACCCGGATGCAACAGGTAACAGAAAGAAAGATGGTGAAATGGAAGATCGTATGACCAAATACCCATTCTGCCGTACTTATTCATTTGGTATCAACGTAACATTCTAAATTCAGGAACGATTATGAAAAAAAATATATTATATATAGGTTTAGTAGCTTTAGCATTGCAAAGCTGCGATTATTTGGATCGCGAACCGCTGGACTCCATCTCTAAAGACAAATTCTTTTCAACAGCCGGCGCTGATGGATTACAGCAATATTGTAACAATCTCTATCCTAAATTGATTAAAGGACATGGAGACCCTCAATCTTACAATTTCGGTATGATGGAAGAAGATTTCAAATCGGACAACATCTATACATGGGAATACAATTCTATCAGCTTTGGTTTACACGTAGCTCCTACCGGTGCAAAAGATACAGAATGGAACTGGGAAAACATCCGTGCTTGTAATGACTTCTTGGCTAATTATGAACAGTCACAGGCTTCCGAAGCAGAAAAGCATCGTTTTGCTGGAGAAATCTTATTCCTCAAAACTCTTGACTACTTCAACAAAGTGAAAACTTACGGCGATGTACCTTGGTATGACAAAGTTGTAAACCCGGGAGACGAAGACTTATACAAAGCACGTGATCCCCGCACTTTGGTAGCAGACAATATGCTGAGAGATATTGACCAGGCTATTGAATGGCTGCCCATGAAATCGAAAGTGGATGTTACCCGTATCTCCAAAGATGCTGCATTGGCGTTGAAAGCACGCTTCTGCTTGTTTGAAGGTACATGGCGTCGCTACCACAAGATTGAAGGAGATACAAAATTCTTGCAGGAAGCATACAATGCAGCCGGAGAATTGATGAAATCGGAATATGGTTACTCATTATTCCAGGGTAGTACTCCTTCACAGGCTTATCATGAATTATTCATTCAGTCCGATTATGCCAACAACCCTGAAATCATCTTGTCCAAAGCTTATGATCCCAGCTTAGGCAAAGGTAACAACCTGAGCCGTCAGATCGGTGTCGGCGAAACTCCCTTGGGCGTCAGCAAAGACTGTATTGATGACTATCTGTGTGCCGAAACAGGATTGCCTGTCACTCTCTGCAATTGCCCCGGACATACCACACACACCGGATTATTGGCAGAATTGAACAACCGCGACCCGCGTTTGTTACAGACTGTATGTTCTCCCGAAGCAGGTGAACACACCTATTATTTAAAAGGACATCCGGCAAATATTGCCAACATTGTCAATACCGGTGCAGGCGGTTCTTCTTCTACCGGTTATAGCATTGCCAAATTCTATAATGCAGCCGAACATCTGGCAGCTCACCATCAGGGAACATTAGATGCTCCGGTATTCCGTTTCGGTGAAATTCTGTTAATCCGTGCAGAAGCAGCAGCAGAACTGGGAACCATTTCTCAAACAGATTTGGATGCTACAGTTAATAAGTTGCGTGAACGTGTAGGATTCAACCACAAGTTGACAATGAGCCCGGCCGTTGACCCCAAACTGGAAGCCGAATATCCAAACGTAAGCGCCAACAACGCAACACTGATTCGTGAAATCCGCCGCGAACGCCGCGTAGAATTATTCGGAGAAGGTTACCGCTTTGATGACTTGCGCCGTTGGGCATGTGGCAAACGTCTGGATGCTTCTGTTGCACCCCGCATGGGTATGATTCCTGATGCAAAGCTTTATTCTCCCGAAAACATCACTGCTATGCAGAACGTATTAGGCACAAACAGCAAAGGTGAACTCGACATTTACAGCAAGCGTGTAGATACACAAGCCAGATTTGAAGATCCGAAGAACTACCTGTTTGCTATTCCGACCAATGAAATCTCTATCAACCCGAATCTGACACAGAACACGGGATGGTAATTGATACATTATAATCTATTAGAGAATGTCCGAGAAGCGAATGATGCTTTCCGGACATTCTTTTTTTGTTTTCTGACCAATTATTAAATTTCTTTCCTCTTTTTTTGCTCGCCAAATAAGAAAACCTTACCTTTATCATCCCTTAAAGGAAAAATTAAATGCAAACAAAACAATAAACACTAACTCATAACAGTTATGTATAACCTTAAAAAACTAATCGTATGCATGGCCGGTGCAGCGTTCGCTTTGAACCTCCACGCCCAGCAAGTACAAGGCTTTGTCCACAAGCAATCAGAAGCAACGGATTATGTATGGCCTACCGACCAACAAGTATTGGATAAACTGGATAAATGGCAAGACCAGAAGTTCGGAGTCTTGTTTCACTGGGGACTTTATTCCGTTCCCGGCATTGTAGAGTCATGGTCCATCTGCTCGGAAGATGTCGATTGGATTTCACGCAAAAAACCTTTGCCATACGATGAATACAAAGAGTGGTACTGGGGCTTGAAAGACTCGCTCAATCCGGTAAACTTCAATCCCGAACAATGGGCAGATGTAATGCAGGATGCAGGTATCAAATACATGATATTCACCACCAAACATCACGACGGATTTTGTACTTACGACTCCAAATACACGGACTTCTCCATTGCCCACGGAGTCTTCAAGGACAATCCGCGCAAGAATGTAGCCTACCATGTATTCGATGCTTTCCGCAAAAGAGGTTTCATGACGGGATGCTATTTCTCCAAACCCGACTGGCATTGCGAATGGTTTTGGAATCCTTATTTCGCTACCCCCGACCGTAACATCAATTACAAGAAAGACCGCCATCCCGACTGGTGGAAAAACTATCAGACCTTTACCCGTAACCAGCTGAATGAGCTGATGTCCGACTACGGAAGCTTTGATATCCTTTGGCTGGACGGCGGTTGGGTGAAAGGCGATGACATTGGTCTGGACGATATTCTGGCACAAGCACGCCGGAAGCATCCGGGATTGATTTCGGTAGACCGCAGCATCAGGGGCAAAAACGAAAACTACCAGACTCCCGAACGCGGCATCCCCGAGACACAGCTCAACTATCCGTGGGAAAGTTGCATCACGCTGAGCAATGACTGGGGATGGGTGCCGAATGCTCCATTCAAATCGTCTCAAAAGGTTATCAACATATTGAGTGAAATCACTGCCAAAGGTGGTTGCCTGCTGCTGGGCGTAGGACCAACCTCGGACGGTGTCATCGAAGAAGAAGTGGCCAAGCGTCTGCACGAAGTGGGAGAATGGTTGCGGGCAAACGGCAAAGCCATCTACAATACCCGAATCACTCCTGTTTATCAGGACGGACACACATGGTTCACTGCCGACAAGGACGGACAGACACTCTATGCCATCTATGCATTGCCCGAAGGAGAAACACTGCCGGAAGTCATAGAATGGACAGGAAATCTTCCGAAAGGCAAAATGAAAATGCTGAAAGGAAACAAGAGTGTGAAATATACTTGTGATGGTGATAAGGTAAAAGTATTTCTTCCCAAAGGAATAAAGAATGAACCTATTGCTTTGCAATTCAAGGTAAGAGCAAAATAGGAGGTTTTATCAAGACCCAATCAACCTATCACTTTGCCTGTAGGGGTGGGGACACTCGCCCGAATACACTTTACTTGATGCATTCGGGCGGGCAATCCCCGCCCCTACAGTTAACTTTAGTAATGCTTTGACTCCCCGAATGCACAGAACTGACTGCATTCGCTTACTCTTCCATCACAAAACTTTTCAGAATAGCTTCCGCCTCAGCTTTTTTCCCCGCCGAATAAATGATGGAAACATGAAATGCACTCCCGGCCGCCTTGGTCATCAGACAGGCATAGCAACAAGGTTCACCCTCACATTGCCCATCCATCGAAACACCATAAAATTGCTCCAAGTCAAAGGCTTTGACAGCAGTCTGCTTCTCCACCCCATCATCGTCGGCATAGTCTTTCAACATACCTTCCAGGTCACCCTTCGTGATGCCGTCAGAGTCCAACGCCTGAACAGTGATATAAAACTTACTATCGTTCAACAGAAACGTTTCTTCTGTATCCTCTTCCACAACAATACCCTTCGGAACCTTAAAAGTCAATCCGTAGGCAGTCCATGTAACAGGAGACAATGCCTGTGCACCTGCCGACAAGCAGACACACAGGCATAAAAAGGCAAAAAACAAAATTCTTTTCATCTTTTACTTTATTTACGAATAAAGACTTCGCTCAACGCACGCCCCCGGTCATTTATCTTTATCACGTATCTCCACGCGACGAATCTTACCGCTGATAGTCTTCGGAAGCTCTTCTACAAACTCTATCACACGCGGATACTTATAAGGGGCAGTCACACGCTTCACATGGTCTTGCAATTCTCTAATCAGTTCCGGGCTTTCCTGTCCTTTGTAGTTCCTGGAAAGAACGATGGTCGCCTTTACCACTTGTCCGCGCACTTCATCGGGAACACCCGTAATGGCACATTCCACCACGGCAGGATGAGTCATCAATGCACTTTCCACTTCAAACGGGCCGATACGGTAGCCGGAGCTCTTGATAACATCATCCGCACGTCCCACAAACCAAAAGTATCCGTCTTCATCACGCCAAGCCACATCACCGGTATAATAAATGCCATCGTGCCAAGCATCTTCGGTCAGTTCGGCCGCCCGATAATACTCTTTGAACAAACCCAGCGGCTTGCCTTCAGACGTACGGATGACAATCTGTCCCTGTTCACCGTCTTCTGCCGAACGCCCATCGGGAGTCAGCAAGTCGATATCATATTGCGGATTGGGGACACCCATGCTGCCCGGTTTCGGCTCCATCCAGGGAAAAGTACCCAACGTCAAAGTGGTTTCCGTCTGTCCGAAACCTTCCATCAAACGAATACCGGTTATTTTTTTAAACGTCTCATATACAGAATAGTTCAATGCTTCTCCGGCAGTGGTACAATATTCCAAAGACGACAAGTCATACTTACCGATATCTTCCTTTATCAAGAAACGATAAATGGTAGGAGGAGCACACAGTGAAGTGATATGATAATCCTGAATCTTTCCGAGAATATCGGCAGGAGTAAACTTCTCATGGTCATACACAAAGATATTCGCCCCCGCAATCATCTGTCCGTAAAGTTTTCCCCACACCGCCTTTCCCCAACCGGTATCGGCAATCGTCAGATGCAAACTGTCGCGATGCAGATTATGCCAGAAACAGGCAGTTACGATATGCCCCAACGGATAAGTAAAGTCATGCGCCACCATCTTCGGCTCACCGGTAGTTCCCGATGTAAAATACATCAGCGAGGTATCCTCATTGGTATTCGGATGCTCAGGCTTTACAAACGGAGCCGCATTTTCCATTCCCTGATGAAAGTCTTCGAAACCTTCGGGAACTTCGGGACCGACACTGACCAGCTTCTTTACAGAAGGCGAATCGGGCATCGCTTCTATGATATGCTTGGTAATCACATCTTCGCCTGCCGCAACAATCATCTTAATATCGGCAGCGTTACAACGGTACACAATATCTTTCTTGGTCAGTAAATGAGTGGCGGGAATCACCACCGCACCCAACTTGTGCAGAGCGATAATGGAATACCAGAACTCATAACGACGTTTCAATATCAACATCACCATATCACCGCGACCGATACCCAGACTTTGGAAATAAGACGCCGTCATATCGGTATATTTCTTCAGGTCGGCATAAGTATACTGTCTGGATTCCCCTTTATCATTAGTCCACAACAGCGCTTTCTTGTCGGGTTCCTCGGCAGCCCACGCATCTACTACATCATAACCGAAATTAAAATTTTCGGGTACCTTAATCTTCAGGTTCTTTATAAAATCCTCTTGTGAGGCAAAAGTGGTTTGTTCTAAGAATCTTTCTACCATACTCTTACAATTTACATAATTACTGCCAGGAACTTCACAGTCTTGCCGTCCAGTGCCATCATGCCGTGAGGCTGGGCAGAATCAAAGTAAAGGCTGTCACCCGGATTCAAAATAAGTTCTTTTCCGTTAATATTAAGCAACATACGTCCTTCTATCACCAGGTTGAACTCTTGTCCTTCGTGTGAATTGAAATAAATAGGCGTATCTTCGGGCTTCGGCTCCACGGTAACGATGAACGGATCTACCTTACGTCCGCGGAATCCCGATGCCAATGATTCATATTTGTATGCTTTGGTACGTTCCACCGATACCCCTGTGCCACAACGAGTCAGGAAGTAAGCACTCATTTTAGGCTCTTCGCCAAACATCAGCACATCCAGTGCGATACCATATTTGCGGGCAATCTTCTGCAAAGCGCTGACCGATATATCTTTCTCACCGCTTTCCATACCCAAATACTCTTCCACTGTAAGTTGGCAACTTTCGGCCACTTCTTGTGAAGTCAGTTCCAAAACGTCTCTCAATCCCCGGAGACGTTCGGCTATTTGCTTTATCTGGTCACTCATAATCTTTAGATTTAGGGTTCAAAGATAATGAAGATTTAATTAATCCTAGCAAAGTTTCAAGAAGTTTCTATGAAAACTATCTGACAGACAACAAAACTGCACAATATCGTTCTATATGAGCAAGGACACAGGTTTAAGGAAGTGGTTGCCTTTCGGATAGTTTCAAATGAAAGTATTCGGGCAACAGGACTGCAAAAACATTCCCAACGTGTGAAAAAAGCCGGATAATGTAGTCCAACCATCATGCGCCACAAGGAACGGAAGCTGCGCTACCATAGAGCGTTGCAACCACGTTTTCTTCTGCACCGTAAGAATGGTAACAGTTTGGATTAACCCACAAGCCCGGAGCAGATACCTCCCTATATCCATGAAGAAACATAGAAAAAAATCCATGCTCCATAAAACTTATGATAAATGATAGCATGAATTATAAAAGAATCACTATTTTTGCCAAAGACACACAGAATGATATGAAGAGGTTCATCGGGCATACTATCCTAATACTATTGGCGGAAATATTTCTTTTCTGCCCGATAACGATGAGTCAAAACAATCCTTATAAAATAAACGACCAACTCTATTCCTATTACCAAAAGTGCAACAGCGCCATCAGGAAGCCCGAAGTATTGCTCATGGCGGATACACTCTTCCACATGGCAAAGAAAAAAGGAGACGTAAAAGCGCAATGCCTTGCCCTGAACCTGAAATCCGACCATTATTACTTTATCAACGATATCAATACATTGCTCATCGAGAAAGAAAAGGTAGCCGACTTTGCACGCAATACTCCTTATAAGCAATACATATTCGGAGCATGGAACCGCATTATCACTTACTATTTGAGAAACAGGGAATATGATTCCGCCATCCAAGAACTGAAAAAATATCAGGACGAAGCCATTCGTTTGGACAATCCTTACGGCATAGGGAAAAGCTACGTGCGCATGGGAGATGTGTATTACCAACAGCGCATGTTCCGGCTTGCCCTCCAACAATACAAACAGGCTGTGGATTACTACATACAGACCGGTAATGAAAAAGAGAACTTTTATTCGTATCGCTCCATAAGCTCATGCTATATAAATCTGCAGCGATACGAAGAAGCCGAGGAATATGCCCTAAGATGTTTAGATGCTTCCGTCACCCAATCTGCATTGATACAATCCAAACTACTCTTGTTTCAAGTGACATGCAGCAAAATGGATTCAAAAAAAGCCGACGAACTTCAAAAAGAATTAGCGCAGTACAGAGCTCAGGGAGTGATGAAAGGGACCATCCTTGAAAACTATTTCACTCTGAACGGTTATTATTATGCAGCATTGGGAAACCTTGACAAAGCCCTTGCATACAGTGATTCCATCAGTGACAAAGGATTGAGTCTTGCGGTCAGATACAAAGCATTTGAAATGGCAGGGGATTTCTATTCCGCCTTTGCCGAACTATACAAAAAATACCGCCTGCAAGACTCTATCAACCAAGCAAACAATGCGGAAGTAATGGCGGCATACAACGCCCGTTTCAATAACCAAAGGCTGGAATTGGAAAAGAACCGCCTGTCTCTCCAAAACACAGAAATGAAACTGGCACAAATGCAAAATCGGGAACAAATGATACTGATGGAAAAAGAACAGACACGCATGGAGCTGGAAAACCAGGACTTGCAACTGAAGCAACAACAAACAGCCATCGAACTGGAAAAAGCCGAAACACAAAAACAACAATTGGAAGTCATACACAAACAAGAACAGCTGCAACGCATCAAAATGGAGCAAGAGACCAATCAGCGCAAGATTTGGGTGGTGTTCTCCATCTTGATACTTATTTCCGGCTTCTCCAGCATATATGCTTTTACACGCCGGCAGCATGCCAGGCATTTAAAGATAGAAAAAGACGCTGCCGAAAAAGCACGGCGGCAAGCCGAAAAAGCGGACAAGCTGAAATCGGCTTTCCTACAGAACCTCAGTCATGAAATCCGTACGCCACTCAATGCCATCATCGGTTTTAATGATTTGCTGAACGATGCCGATGCAGAATTCAGCGAAGAAGAGCGGAGCGAATTACTCGGTCATCTGCACACCAATACCTATTTATTGCTCACATTGGTAAATGATGTACTCGACCTCAGCAAACTGGAAAGCGGCAACTATAGCATCTCGCTATCCAATGTCGTCTTGCCCGAACTATGCCAATCCACTTTAGCAGGCGTGGCACACAGAGTGGCCGAAGGCGTCAGACTGGAGCTGAAACAACCCGATACGGAAATCATCCTGAACACAGACGCGCAACGCCTGCAACAGATATTGACCAACCTGCTGGTCAATGCCTGCAAATACACTTCTCAAGGCAGTATCGTCTTGGCTTATGAGATAGCAGGCACCTCTATCATTTTCTCTGTCACCGATACCGGCTGCGGCATTGACAAGGAAAAAGGCGAATTGATTTTCCAACGTTTTGAGAAGCTGAACAGCATGAATCCCGGTTTCGGACTCGGTCTGAGTATTTGCCGGAGCCTCACTACCCTGTTGGGAGGTAAAATCTATCTGGACACACAATACACCGGAGGTGCAAGATTTGTTGTGGAACTCCCTTTACATCCCCCTGTATAACCGCTTTCTATTCTTTTCCATAAGCTCCGGCTCTGACCAAATGCCCCCCGGTGCAGTGTTTCATGAAATGGAAAAGCCACATTGGAATTACTGTTTATTTACAACACAAAAAACAAATGGAAAGAGAGATATTCTTCGTAACCTCCCTATATATTCATTAATCAGCACCACCGATTTATAAGTCACTGCCACTGATTTATAAATTACCGCTTCCGGTTTATAAATCAGTGGCAGAGATTTATGAATACAGCAAGAGCCGATTGTCTTTACATACTGAAATTCAATACTTAGAGAAAGGCTATGTCATTCTACGTTGCCGGCCTTTATCGCCTTAATAACGGCTGAAGTAAATCCGGCATGGTCTAATTCATTGATACCCTTGATAGTTATTCCTCCGGGAGTCGTTACCTTATCAATCTCCACCGAAGGATGGGTATCATTATTCAATATCAGTTCGGCAGCACCTTTTACCGACTGCGCCACCATCTTCTGAGCATCTTTCGGGCAAACCCCCATCTCAATGCCTGCCTGCATAGCTGCCTGTATATATTTCAACACGTATGCTATGCCGCAAGAAGTCAATGCAGTGGTAGCTCCCATCTGACTCTCGGGTATCAACATAGCCATTCCAAGCTCATTGAAAATATCCAGCATTAATTGCTCCTGCTCCTTGCTGGCATTGCGACTGGCTATCAAAGTCATGCTTTGGCGTTCGGAAATAGCTGTATTGGGAATCAGACGGAAAATAGTCTGTTCCGGACCTACACTATTCACCAACTGTTCAAAAGTCACACCCCCTGCGATAGAAACCAACACTTGCCGGGGCTCCAAACGAATTACGCTCAATATCTGGTCTATCAGCCATGGCTTTACAGCCAAAATCACAATATCGGCATCCTCTATCGCTTTCGGATTTTCCGTCGTTACACGAATCTCCGGATAGTCGGCCTGCAAGGTTTCCAGATTACCACTGAACGGATCGGCTACGGTTACATCACTTGCCGGAATAATTGTGCCTTGGGCAAGGCCGCGGGCAATGGCTCCTCCCATATTTCCCGCACCTATAATTGCTACTTTCATACGATTATAATGATTAAGTCTACAAACGCAAAGATAAAAGGAAAAAAAGAGAAGGACATATGATGAAGAGTTAAAAATAAAATTACTTCTAAAAAGCAGAAACAAAAAGAATGACTATCAGTATAAAAAAGTTGAAAGAAGTGTCCTTGCAGACGGAATCAAAAAACACAGAGCATTGGTGAATTTAGGGAGAGGAAACATATAAACTCCAGATTATAATCGGTTTGGCTTGACAGGGAAAAAGATTTTGTGGAGTATTTATTCGCACAAAGCCTGGGAATTCCAGGCTTTGTACTTAAATCAGCAGATAAACTGCAGGCAAGTATTGAAGTCTTTTATTTATTCATTGCCAATGGCTTTTAAAATAGCCTCTCCCCAATAATTTCCTAGGACCTCTGCGCCTTTCTTATTGGGATGCAAGTAAAATGTGCCGGCATTCCCTTCTTCGGGAGTAAAATGCGTTGAATAGTTTTCTTTAAAAAAGTCGAAAGCTTCTGTTGAACCGGGAAAAACTTGTTTCGGATGAGTGATGGAGTAATGTGCCATTAGTTTTTCTATCATAGGATAGTAACTTTTCAGGCGCTCCAAACCGGCTTTCAAGTACATAGCACCGTTGTACGTATTGGGGCTGTACCAGATGGGATATTGTACTACAATTTTGCTTTGTGGGTATAATGCCAACAATTCATCAATAATGGCTTTCATGTTTGTGTAATATTCTTCCGGTAATACCGGGACACCGAAAGCCATAGTGCAGGCACTGTCGTTGGTTCCCAGCGAAATGGAAAATAATAATTGCCCTTCCCGTTGCGCCAGTTCCGAAGCTGCTGTTTTTACATTGGGAAACTGTTGCCCGCTAATGGGAAGGAAATTGAGTGTTGTCATACCACTTACTCCGCAATTCCGAAAGGTTACTTTACCATTCAAATGTTTATCAAGGTATTGGCTGGCACGTATGGGTGCAGCCTCGGTTTTCGGATTTTTCAGTAAAGCTCCTTCTGTAATGCTATTGCCTATGTAAACAATATTAAGGTTTTGCGCATTCAGGATAGAGCAAAAGAATAGGAGGACGATGATAAGATAGTTTTTGTTCATGATTGTTGATTATAAAGTTATATATTGTTTATGTGTAATCGGCTTCCTGTGTATGTTTAGAACAATTGGGATTTGACAAAGGTATCAATTTATTTGGGATGACCAATGGCATACTTATGGAATTTTCTGAGACATGATGAGATTTCGGTGTGTCTGACATATTACCACATATTTTAGTATAGAGATATCAAACCGTCAACCGTAGGAGCAGGGCTTGCCTGCCCGAACCAACCGCATAAGCAACCGTAAGATTATCCATGAAATTAAAAAGAATATCTATGTTTTAGATAATAGTAAATTAGTTACTTTGCAAAATTTATAAAGTGTATTTGTCGAATTGGAAACTATCCGACAAATTATTGCCATAGAAAAGATATTATGCCCAACTCTAAAGTGGTATATCTGTCTGAAAACCTTTTTTTAAAATTAATATGATGAAAAACTTAAAAAGTATCATGTCAGTCCTATTGGCTTTATGGATTGTAGGCGTTATGCCGATATCTGCCCGTCCACGGGCAAAACGGGTTGTAATGATTGCTCTTGATGGCATTTCTGTTCCGGGATTTACTACTGCCCACACTCCTAATCTTGACAATTTATTAGCCCAAGGCGCCTTGTCATTAACGACTCGTGTAGTAATGCCTTCCGTGACTTTGCCCAATTGGACCAGTCATCTGACCGGCAGTGGTCCCGAGCAGCATGGAGTGGTTGATAATGGATGGCAAATAGATAAAAAAGGATTTCCTGCAGTGGAAATTGATAAAGAAGGATATTATCCCTCAGTATTTAAGGTAATGAAAGAAGAAATTCCGGAGTGTAAAACTGCTTTTTATTATAATTGGATCAATCTTTTTTATCCATATAACAAGAAATATTTAGATGAAGTGAGTTATTTGGAAAATGATGCTTATGTTCCCAATTATGAAAAGGCATTTGATTTTATAGTCCGGAATCAGGATTTGCCCACACTTGTCTTTTTATATTCAGTGCATACAGACCACGCCGGACATGCTCATAAATGGATGTCGGCGGAATATATCAAATCCATAGAAGAGGCGGATATACAAATAGGCGCGTTTATTGATAAAATGAAAAAAGAAGGTTTATATGAAGATACCTATTTTATGTTTCTGTCGGATCATGGAGGTATCGGGCATGGGCATGGAGGTTTCTCTGTTGATGAAATGATTGTGCCTTGGGGAATCACCGGTCCTGATATAAAAAAAGGGATAAAACTGGAGGAACCTAACAATACAGTAAATACGGCTGCCACCATCTTATATTTGTTTAAGGTAAAGAAGCCGCTTCCATGGGTGGGTGAAGTACCATTTTCAATTTTTAAGCGAGGTAAGAAATGATAAACCGGATGTTACCGAAAAGTGATTTTGAAATAGCATTGTGTGTTTACTTACCGGTCATAGAGAATGTTTCAATCACTTTTTAAACAGATAAACAGCCTATGTATTATAAGTGGCGGGGATTTTTGCTTGCTTTTTTGTTCCCTATTATTGTGTCGGCCAATACAGATGGACCTGTAAAATTGGGCGGTCGATTATTTATTGATGGAGGTCTTTTTACAAAGAATTCTTATTCAGCTCATGCCAAAGCTGAAATAACGGATGTCCGGTTAACCGGAAAAATTACTTTGCCCGATGAATGGTATACAAAAATAGATGTGGGCTTTGCCGGCAACAAAGTTTCGTTGAAAGATGCTTTTGTTCAGAAGAAATGGGGAAATAATAATTTTCGAATCGGTTATATGTTGGGGATGTGCTGTATAGAGCAGTCTGCCAGTACCAATGACTATGTCTTCATGACCGGTGCCAATGCTGCCGAAACTTTCTATTTGGGACGAAGGGTGGGAGTATCTTATACTTTTTCGCAGAATAAATATTATTGTTCGGCCGGAGTCTTTTGCGGAGATGGAGCGGAATATGATGATAAGGTACTACCCGGTTACAATGCAACCTTGCGTGGAGTGTTTCGTCCGTTAAATGAAGCCGGGAAATTGCTCCATCTGGGAGTAGGTGGTTTATTCCGCAGACCGGACAGAGAGAAAGAACAAAAAGACAGATTGGTAACTTTCAGCTCCAATGGTGTTACCGGCTTGTCTGTCCCTTCGGTATTGGACATAGAAATAAACAACGTAAAGCATACATTCCAATGGAATTTGGAGGCATTGTATCTATCCCGCCGCTTTTTTCTTCAAGGAGAATATTTAAACATGAATGTACAGCGTGCGCAGGCTGCCTGCTACCGGCCTTGGGGAGCATATATACAAGGAGGATTCTTGATAAAAGGAAATTTCTTTAATTATGATGAATGGGATGCTTTACCCTTGACTCCGAAAGAAAGTAAGTCTCTGTTATTGTCCGGCCGGATTAATGTTACCAATCTGAATGACGGACCGGTTAAAGGAGGAATGCAACAAGACATCACGGTGGGACTGAATTATTACATGAACAAGTTTCTGATATTGAAATTGAACGGTTCTGTAGTATGGACTAAAGACATGGAGGAGGTGAAAAGGTCTTTTGGCGTGTTACAGGCACGCTTGCAAGTACGTTTTTAATCTTCCTGTCAGGAAAATACTCCAAACCGTGTGAAAGAGAAAATGTAAAGGAGACGTATCAAATCATCAACAGCAAAGACAGGGGGGATACCTGCCCGAACCAACAGTCACAACCCTGGAAGTAATACACCGGGCAAACTGTTTTCGGGCGAGCAAGCCTCTCCCCTACCGACAAAAGAACAGCATTCTCCATGTCTTGATACGTCCCCTTTTCATTGCAAATCTGCTTAGATCAACATATCCGGTTATTAGGATTTACTCTGATCCCGGCAAGTTTTTTCTTTCGCTAATTATTATTCCAGCATATAGTGTTTATGGCAATATTTTACGAAAGCGAGCTAAAAATTCATCAGCCTCAGCCATGCTCAAACAAAGAGGAGGCAACAAGCGGATAACATTTGTGCCACTGACACCGGTGAATACTTTTTGTTCAAACAACAAACGCTGACGCAATTCCTTAATAGGTTCATCAAATTCCATACCAATCATCAGCCCTTCACCGCGGACTTCTTTTATTTGTGGAAGTTTCTTCAATTCGGCCAATAAGTGGGCACCGACCTTAGCGGCATTCTCCACCAGATTTTCCTGCTTCATCACATCCAGCACGGCAATGGCAGCGGAACAAGCCAAATGATTTCCCCCGAAAGTAGTACCGAGCTGTCCGTATACCGGCTTGAACTTCGGACTAATCAAGACACCTGCCATGGGGAAACCGTTACCGATTCCCTTTGCCATGGTTATCATATCGGGACGGATACCCGCATGCTGATGGGCAAAGAATTTACCGCTTCGTCCGTAACCCGACTGGATTTCATCCAGCACAAGCACTGCGTCTGCCGCTTCACATGCCTTGCTCAGGTTTTGCAAAAATTCAGCATCGGGTATCTGAATACCTCCAACCCCCTGAATTCCTTCAATAATCACAGCACACACATCGCCTTTTGCCAGCTCTGTTTTAACAGCTTCTATATCATTCAAAGGCAGATACGTCACATGACCGTTCGCATTAATCGGAGCAATAATCTTCGGATTATGAGTTGCTTCTACTGCCAATGAAGTACGTCCGTGAAATGCTTTGCTGAAAGAAAGCACCCGTTTCCGTCCGTTATAGAAAGAGGCGAGCTTCAAGGCGTTTTCGTTTGCTTCGGCCCCACTGTTGATGAGAAACAGCTGATAGTCATCGTATCCCGAAATCTCGCCTAATCGGTCTGCCACTTCCTGCTGTAACTTGTTAATCACCGAATTGGAATAGAAGCCCAACCGTGCCACCTGATTGCTTATCATCTCTACATAATGCGGATGTGCATGACCGATAGAAATGACAGCATGACCGCCATACAGGTCGAGGTATTCTGTACCTTTATCATCCCATACATGGCAACCTTTTCCTTTTACGATATTAATATCGAAAAGAGGATATACATCGAATAATTTCATAACTCTTCTTTTTTAGAAAGCAGCCGGCTTCAGTTTCAAGCCTACGGTTTCTTCCAGATTGAACATCAGGTTCATGTTATGGACAGCCTGACCGCTGGCACCTTTCAACAAGTTATCGATACAAGAGATTATCAACAGTTTATCGCCATGTTTCTCCAAATGAATCAAACACTTGTTGGTGTTCACCACCTGCTTTAAGTCTATGTTTTTATCTATGATATGAACAAAGGAATCCTCGGCATAGTAGTCCGTATACATCTTCACCAGCTCTTCCAGTTCTACTTTGCATTTCACAACCAATGTGGCAAAGATACCACGCGGAAAGTCTCCACGGTAAGGAATAAAATCTATTTCAGAATCAAAACTGTTCTGCAACTGCTTCAATGACTGTTTGATTTCGGGCACATGCTGGTGAGAAAACGGTTTATAGATGCTCATGTTATTGTTGCGCCAGCTGAAGTGGCTTGTCGCACCCGGTTTGACACCGGCACCGGTGCTTCCCGTAATAGCATTCACCATCACATCTTCGTTCAGCAACAAGTGTTTTGCCAGAGGTAATAACCCCAACTGGATACAAGTAGCAAAACACCCCGGGTTTGCCACATGCTTGCTATGACAGATGGCACGACGATTCAGCTCGGGCAAGCCATAAATAAAGTCGTGGTCATCACTCTTGATACGATAGTCCATACTGAGGTCGATGATTTTCAAATCCTCGGGCACATTATGACTATCCATAAACTTCTTCGTGTCACCATGGGCGGTACAGAAGAACAATACATCTATCTCGTCCAAAGGAAGCCGGTCGGTAAATACCAAATCGGTTTCACCGTAAAGCCCTTCATGTACGTCGGTAATCTTATTGCCGGCGTTGCTGCTACTGTTTATAAACTTTATCTCTACTTCGGGATGATTAATCAGCAGACGAATCAATTCGCCTGCCGTATAACCTGCCCCACCGATAATTCCTACTTTAATCATAATCAGATTTCTTCGTCCTTGTGGTTATTATAATAAACACGCAATGGTGTTGAAGTTACTTTGATAAAGCCTTTCGCATCTTCTGCCGTCCAGCCTTTCTGCATTTCACCATATTCACCAAACTTAGTCTTCACCAAATCGTCTTTAGATTCAACGCCTACCGTAGAGAACGAAAGCGGACGGAGCTCAAGGATAGCCGTACCGTTGACATTGCGCTGCGATTCCTGAAGCATAGCTTCGATATCGCGCATCACCGGTTCCAGATACTGGCTTTCATGCAAGAACATGCCATACCAGTTGGCAACCTGGTCTTTCCAGTATTGCTGCCATTTACTCAAAGTATATTTTTCAAGGAAACGGTGTGCACCGATAATCAGCATCGGGGCAGCAGCTTCGAAACCTACACGCCCTTTGATACCGATAATGGTATCTCCCACGTGCATATCGCGACCGATACCGTATGCAGCACCGATTTCTTCCACTTTTTGGATAGCCTTAATCGGATCGTCGAATTTTTCATCATTCACAGCTTTCAACTCACCTTTTTCAAAAGTAAGACGAAGTTGTTCGCTGCCTTCTTTAGTCACTTGTTTTAAGTATGCACTTTCGGGCAATCCCTGTGCAGAGTCCAAAATCTCACCGCCACAGATAGAAGTTCCCCAAAGACCTACATTATATGAATATTTCAACTTTGTGAAATCAGCTGCGAAACCATGTTCGTTCAAGTAATCGATTTCCTGCTGACGGCTCAACGCCATATCGCGGGTAAGGGTAATAATTTCTACCCCCGGAGCCAATACCAGGAAAGTCATATCAAAACGGATTTGGTCGTTACCCGCACCGGTTGAGCCGTGGGCGATAGCATCAGCACCTATTTCATTGGCATAACGGGCAATAGCCAATCCTTGGAAGATACGTTCCGAACTTACAGAAATAGGATAAGTTCCGTTGCGAAGAACATTACCGAATACCATGTATTTCAAGCTCTTTTCATAATACTCCCGAGTAACGTCCAAAGTTACATATTTCACCGCTCCCAGCTTATAAGCATTTTCTTCGTTCTGCTTCAGCTGTTCTTCACTGAAACCACCGGTGTTTGCACAAGCTGCATACACTTCATACCCTTTTTCCTTAGCCAGATACATTACAGTGAACGAAGTATCAAGACCGCCACTGAACGCAACTACTACTTTTTTCTTTTTTTCTTCCATAATAATATGTGTTTTTTCTATTATTTCTTCTTTAAATCGTGTCTTCCTCGTGTAAAGACGGATCGTAAAGCATCGCAGTACAAATACAGAACTTACGGTTTTTTGCCATCAATATATCATGATTGACACATCCTTCACAACCTTTCCAAAAAGCTTCATCGTCCGTCAACTCATTGAATGTAACAGGAACGTAGCCCAATTCCGTATTCATTTTCATTACAGCTGCACCACTTGTCAGACTGAAAATCTTAGCTTTCGGCCATCGTAAACGCGCCAATCGGAAAGACGCCGCCTTAATGCGTTTTGCCAATCCCAAGCCACGATAATCAGGATGAACAATCAACCCTGAAGTGGCCACATATTGCTTGTTTCCCCACGACTCAATATAAGTAAAGCCTGCAAACTCTTCGCCACATAAAGCGATAATCGCTTTTCCTTCTCTCATTTTAGTCGCCACGTATTCATGTGTGCGTTCTGCGATGCCCGTTCCGCGTACCTTAGCTGCTTCCCTGATGGTATCTAAAATTTTATCAACGTAAACTTCATGTGAGGCATCAGCCACCATCACATCAACTTGTTTAGCATCCATTTCTTATTCTATATTATTTTTATTGTATATTCGGTATAATGAGTGAAAGTGCGTTCTTCACCCCGGTCTCTGTGCAGCCTTCGCGCACCACAAGCATAATGGTATCATCTCCGGCAATAGTTCCCAGAATTTCATCAAATTCTTTACTATCAATATCATAAGCCAAACTGCTGGCATAACCGGGACGAGTTTTTATCACAGCCAGATTTGCCGAGAACTCAATGGAAATAAAGCCATTATGCATTAATAATTCGCCGGCCGAATGCTGTTCGGTCATACGCTTATACATTGTATTATTAGGTAATACGTATACATAGTTCCCATTCATGCTGGCAGCCTTTGCAACTTTCAATTGCTTCAAATCACGTGACAGTGTAGCCTGTGTCAGGCGGAACCCCTCTTTAGCCAATTCCTGTAACAGTTCTTCCTGACTTCCTATTTCCTTGCAGGAAATTATAATTTTGATGGCATCCAGTCTGCTATTCTTGCTCTTCATACTGCATAATTATTCTAATTCGATTGCAAAATTACGCATTGTTTGGGAATATAGATACAAAAAGCAGAATATTTTTGCGCATATATGCAAAAAAGTAGTGTTAAAGTTATATTTTAATCGAAAAAAGCCATACCCAATAAGGAAGTAAGACAGAAAAACAACTGCCTTTGTCTACTTTCGACGTAACTCAATCCTTTCGTGAAACTTTTCAATGAATATGCAGACCGGCAACATCATACGGATATGTAAAAGTCACAGAAGGTCCTTGTTTTGCCTGTTCGTCTACTTTATAATATCCTCCGAAATAATGAATAAAGTGAGCATTTATCTCATTACGAATCATAGCCGTTTTATTTTCAAAACGCTCCTTTGCCAATGGTGTATTAACAACCGTCACCAGTAAAAGCGATTTTTCTTCCACACGTTTTACTGTTATATCCGAATGATAAAATTCCGTGTCCACGGTAGAGACGGCTAAACTTTCAAACAAAGAAAGTAAACGTGCCTGATCTGTTCTGACCATCTGTTTCTCCAAATCGGTATGCAACTCTGCATGCACACAGTTCTGCCCGTTTTTATCAGCCTCCTCTATCACAGCGCGAAACAGACCGATAAAGTCACAACTGCCTTCCACATATTTTATTTTCCCCGATTCAAGGCGAGAAAGCTCAAGGATATTATTCACATAGTCCAATAACTGTGTAGCATTCTCCTGAACAATCTTATTATAAGCAGATTTACTTTCTTCATCCAAATTATCCGCATCAGCCAAAATTTCGGCAAAACCCACCACAGCATTCAAAGGAGTACGTATATCATGACTGATTTCAAGTTTCAACCGTTCTTTAGCCAAATTATCAGCATGCGAAAGCTCGGCAGCCTTTATCGCCTCCTTTTCTGCCAAAGCAATTCTCTTTGATAAGTAACCGGTATAAAGATAAAACAACAGCATCAAAACCAATAGTACACCCAAAATCATAATAGCCCGAAGATAGTTCAGGTTAGTAATCTTTTGCTTTTCCATCAGCAATTCATTGATTTGATAATTCTCTTTTACTTGTTCCAACTGACTGGTGGTTGTAGCTATACTCAAAGAATCCTGTTTATGCAGCAAAAACTTCAATGTATGGATGCCTTCGTTCCAGTCACCCTTATCACGCAATATCAAAGACTTATAAAAAATAAGAGTTTCGAATACATCTATATGTCCCCTTTCGACAAACGGAGCGACCTGGTCTATCAATGCGATTCCTTTATCATATTCCTGTGTCCGGGCATAATACTGCAATTCCATCAATTGTATATTCAGCCAATACACCGAATCCACTTCCGGAGTAAGCAAGTTTTTGGCTTTTTCAAGGAATTCAGCCGTTTTAGAATAATCCTTATGATGCATATAATAACGAACATACCTGGTTTGACAATCCACCATTACATCTCTCCAATTATTCACAGTCTTGGGCTCTTTAGACAACACTTCTTTCAACAAGCCCTCCATTTTCTCTAAATAAAACAAAACAGAATCTCTCTTCACTCTATCGGGGTCCTTAGAAGGCAAACCGGAAACAATATCAGCATATCTACTTGATAAACGAGAAAGAATATCAATGCGCAAACTCAATTTAGTCGTTTTCTTGCAAGCCCGATACCCTTTTAGAAGAGCTGCAAGTGCTTCATCCGAACGATTAAAAGCAGCATACGTACATCCCAAACTATTATAGGCAGCCACTATGCCATTATTACTTTTTCTCTCTTGTGCCTCTTTCAAAACTTCTTTTGCCACAAAAGCCGCCTTTTCATTCATTTTTTTAGAAGCCAGCACGCGACTGATAGCAGCCTTTTGTTCCAGATAATAATCATACTTGCCTATCTTGGAAGCAAGTTCCTGCAACTCATCCACCCAAAGGGTGATACTGTCCAAATCATGTTTTTTATCATAACAGACAGCCAGATAATAGGCGCCCAAATTCTCATAATAGATATTCCGCTGCTTACGTGCTTCTTCATAAAGGCACTTGGCAAAAAACACATTATAAGGAGGATTCTGATGCAAATATGCCGCGTCCAGCAACACAGACAAACGAGAAGTATCTGCTGGTAAATGTTCCACCTTCCTCATCAAACTGTCACGAAAAGCAATCGTATCATCCCCTTTCCATCCCCGGGAAAAGAGACATGAAAACGAAATCAGACAAGATACCAGTGTTATAATTTTCTTCATATTATGATACTCTGCTTATAATAGTGTCGATTTATACTTTAACGGATGAGTAAAACAAAAACGTGCCCCTCGGGTATAATCTCCGTCAATCCATATCTTACCACCTACGAACGTCACTATCAGCCGGCAGATAGAAAGTCCCAAACCGGTCCCCTGTACAAACTCATTCAATTTTTCAAAACGTTCGAAAATAAGTTTCTGCTTTTCCTTTGGAATGCCGCAACCTGTATCCGCCACCGAAAAGAGAGCTGTCCCGTCATTTGCCTTTTCGAGTTTAAGCACAACAGAACCTTCTTTAGTAAACTTAACAGCATTCACCAACAAATTTATCAACACCTGCCTCAGTCGCGAATCATCCGTTTCGAGCTTCAACGAAGCAAGAGCTGTCTCAAATTCCAACCTTACATTCAGTTTATAAGAGGCGCGTATGGTTTCTATTACTTCATTGCATATCTTTACCGCATCATGCTCCTTCATATTGAAGTGAATATTGTCTTCTTCAAAATCCGACAAATCAAGTATATCATTTATCAGTTTCAGCAGTTGATGCGAATTGACACGGATAATCTCACAAGCTTGCTTACGGGAGTCGTCATCCATGCCCATATCCTCTTCCGACGCCAACAAAGTGGAGAAACCCACAATAGCATTTAACGGCGTACGCACTTCATGGCTCATATTAGAAAGGAACATATTCTTTTTGCGAATGGCATTCTCTGCCTTCCGCCTCATCTCCTCCTGCTTTCTTTTTGATTCCTTCAATTTGAATATTTTCTTCCAACTCAGAAAAATAAGATAAAACAGCACCAAGACACAAACAGCAATTCCGGTCACATAATAGCGGTTGGACAGAGTACGCCGGTGTTCATTCATAAACTTCAGCCGATCTGCCTGAAAACGAGTGCAAAGCCGGTCAATCTCCTTAGGATAATTCTTATTAAATACAGACTTCACATAAGCATATACGTTAGCAAACTGTTTAAAAGCCTCCTGCTCTTTCCCCATCATAACATACAATTCTGCCTTATTACGCATTGCATCAATATACAATCCGCGATTGCTCTGCGGTGCCTTTCCTTTAAAGAAACGGTCGTAAACATCCAACGCCTTTTCATATTCTTCCTTACTCTCATAATAAGCCGCCTCGGTTATCAACAGATGCCGGATAATCCCCACCGGCAGCATCGGTTCTAACTTCCAAGCCTCCTTTAAGTAGTTGTCGGCTTCATCCGGCACCCCCGCCTGAATACAATAGTAAGCATTATAATTATAAAACAATGCCTGTTCCACCGGAGATAAATCTTCCGACAAATACTCATTTATGCGCTCTATATACAATTTAGCCTTCCCAATATTCTTCAAATGCAGAAGATTATCCACCAATTGCATCAGCAGTATTTTTGTAAGAATCTGATTATCCGAAGGATCTTTTAACTGCTTTAAAGCCTCTTCAAGTGATGTTCCCGCTTCCTCCAACCGGTTCATGTGACTATACACTTCACCAATTGCACTGAGCGACATTGCCATTCCGAATTTGTGGTTCATTGCCTGAGCTTTAGAGTACATCATATCACTTTGAGCAACGGCAATGCGACTCTCCCCCCTAAGAATATGCGAACGGATTACGACCCTCTTCAATTCAAAATATTCATCATATTTGCCTATAGAATCCAATACAGTAGTCAGACTGTCCCCAAAAAGAGCGATACTATCATTCCTCTCTGTATGAATAAAGCCGGCATTTTGCCTGAATGAATGGATATATTTTTGTTGCAATTCATAAGATTGGGGCTGCCGTTGTTCAGCATCCCACGCTCTTGCCGGATTAACATTTATCAAGCATAATAAAGAGAGAACAATAAGATGTCCGACTATTTTTTTCATTCTTAATTAAACCTTCATACATTTTTCATTTAGCGAAGGTATTGATATTCTGTCATTTCACCAAAGAAGTTACCAGAAAAGTAAGAATAATATGTTTTAGGGCATTTACCACGCATTCGAACAGTTATTATATCAAAAAAAGAGGAACAGTTTAAAAGAATGAGTTATTTTTGCAGTATCATTAATTCCTTAAATTATCAATTGCAGAAACATGGAACACACTTATTTCTTTGCAGTAGACCTGGGAGCCACCAGCGGACGAACCATTTTAGGTTGCCTGGGAGACGGCAAATTAGAGTTGAAAGAGGTTACCCGCTTTCCCAATCATATAATAGAGGCCTGCGGTCATTGTTACTGGGACATTTATGCCCTTTACCGCGAAATCATCAACGGACTCAAAACAATAGCCAAAGACAACATTCCCATCCGTTCCATCGGTATCGACACATGGGGGGTGGATTTCGCACTTATCGGTAAGGATGGCGAACTGCTCCGCAATCCCTATTGCTATCGTGACCCACATACAGTAGGAGCACCCGAAGAATACTTCACGCACATTCCTCGCGAAAGAGTATATGATATTACCGGCATTCAGATAATGAATTTCAATTCATTATTCCAGTTATCGACACTACACCGCAATCATTGCACCGCATTGGAAGCAGCAGACAAAATTCTCTTTATGCCCGATGCATTGGGCTATATGCTCACCGGAAAAATGGTCACCGAATATACAATTGCCTCTACTTCACAAATACTGAACCCGCGCACCAAACGTTTTGAAAAAGAACTGCTGGACGTAGTGGGAGTCAGAGAAGAACAATTCGGCCGGTTTGTCTTCCCCGGAGAGCAAATCGGAGTACTGACAGAAGAGGTACAGAAACTGACCGGTCTGGGAGCTGTTCCCGTCATCTCGGTAGCCGGACACGACACCGCCTCGGCTGTGGCAGCAGTACCGGCTCAGAACGAGAATTTCGCCTATCTAAGCTCAGGCACATGGAGCCTGATGGGTATCGAAGTAAAAGATGCCATTATCAACAAAGAAAGCTACGAACAGAACTTCACCAATGAAGGAGGAGTGGAAGGTACTACCCGGTTCCTGAAAAACATCTGCGGTATGTGGTTGCTCGAACGATGCCGCAAGGAATGGGAAACAACCAACAACAGTTATTCTTATACCGAATTGATTGACGCTGCTTTGGCAGCACCCGCTTTCCGCAGTCTTATCAATCCCGATGCCCCATGTTTCCAAAATCCGGCATCCATGATCAAGGCTATCGCCGGATATTGCAAACAGACCGGTCAACCTGTCCCCGAAACATACGGAGAAATAACCCGTTGCATCTTTGATAGTTTATCCATGCGCTACAAACAGATATTCAGTGTGCTGCAAAAGATTGCGCCATTCCCTATCGAAAAATTACACATAATCGGCGGAGGCTCACGCAATAACCTACTCAGCCAATTCACCTGCAATGCAGTGGGTGTTCCTGTCATGGCAGGACCGAGTGAGGGAACAGCAATCGGCAATATCATGCTGCAGGCAAAAGCAAACGGACTGGTAAACGACATTGCCGCCATGCGCCGTCTCATCAGTACCTCTGTAGAGACCGTCTCCTTCGAGCCGCAGAATACAACCCAATGGGAAGAAGCTTATCATAAATATCTTGCCTGTTACAGAGAGGATATTTAATATTTGCTATATTTGTAAATTACAGAACAATCAAATCAAAAAGAAATATGAAATCAATTTTAGACAATCGCCCCGAGCTGGCACATGAAGTAAATAAAGTAGCAGAAGTTGCCGGTTATTTATGGCAAAAAGGATGGGCAGAACGCAACGGAGGAAATATCACCGTTAACATCACAGAATACGCAGACGACGAAATCCGCAATATGCCTGCCATCAGTGAAGTAAAACAAATCGGCGTTACACTGCCTCATCTGAAAGGATGCTATTTCTATTGCAAAGGAACCAACATGCGTATGCGTGATTTAGCTCGCCGCCCCATGGACAACGGTTCTGTTATCCGCATTCTGGATGACTGCGCAAGCTACGTTATTATAGCCGACAAACCGGTTCAGCCCACCTCTGAAGTTCCTTCTCATCTGAGCGTGCATAATTACCTCATCAGTAAAGGTTCTCCTTATAAAGCATCCGTACATACGCATCCCATCGAACTGATTGCCTTGTCGCACAACAAGAAATTCATGGAAAAAGATGTAGCCACTAACCTGCTGTGGAGTATGATTCCCGAAACAAAAGCATTCTGTCCGCGCGGCCTAGGCATGATTCCTTATGCGCTTCCCAGCTCAGTAGAACTGGCAGAAGCCACTATCAAGGAACTGGCAGACTATGATGTCGTCATGTGGGAAAAGCATGGCATCTTTGCTGTGGACCGCGATGTAATGGCAGCCTTCGACCAAATTGATGTATTGAATAAATCAGCATTGATTTA
The DNA here is from genome assembly GCF_000382445.1 of Phocaeicola massiliensis B84634 = Timone 84634 = DSM 17679 = JCM 13223. Lineage (GTDB taxonomy): Bacteria > Bacteroidota > Bacteroidia > Bacteroidales > Bacteroidaceae > Phocaeicola > Phocaeicola massiliensis. Next base: position 2,932,637 of record NZ_KB905472.1, read on the forward strand.
TATCGCGGCAAAGAACATGGGCTTTGAACCCGACGGCATGAGCCAGGAACAAATGAAAGAAATGTCTGTCGCTTTCAATTTACCTAAATAAGAATAAGAAGAAAGGGTATCAAAACGTTGATAACGCTGCTATTGTCACCTGTAGGGACGAGATATGCTTGTCCCCTACAGGTGATAATCTAACAGACTATACAACATCAATCCTGAGATTCCCTATTCAGTTTCTCAAACATTTTGTCGAATTCTTCTTCATCATAATTCAATTCACTGAAATCAAAATCACCAAAAGGCACCTCTGCTGCATCCACTTCTCCATCAGTCACTCCTTCTATACTGTAAGTAAAATCAGTGCCGATTGCCTCCATTATAATAGGTATATAAAGTTCAGCTTCCTCATCTGTATCGGCACGCAGGTAATGTTTACCATTTCTGCCAAATTCAGCAAACGGTATCTCCTCCTTCTTTTCATCCAGAATATATTTCGTGATATCGAAAGAATCCTCAGAATCTATTCCTACAGCTTCGGCAAAATCGATAGCACCATACACCAACTTATGGGCATCGGCATACGCTGCTTTTTTCAAGTCCTCATCCATATCGATACGTTTCACCATCATTTCATAATCGTCATGATTCATATTGAAGAAATATTCGGAATGAAGCAAACCTTTACAATAAATATCCACCAAATAAACTCCCATCGTAAAGTGTCCTTGCGGATGTTGACGAGTGACAATAACTGTCTTTTCCCCCATATAATCCCATTTCGTTCCTATATAGCACTCTACTATCGGCAACTGTCTTGCTTTCTCCTTAATATATGCTTCCGGGGATAGCAGCTTTTGTTTTTGAGCTTTATTCTTTATCATAATTTTCGATATTGATTTCGTACTATGGCTGAGTATCCATTTCTGAAAAGTCAAAACCTGCTACCCTACCTTCACATGTATTAGACTTTTTAGAGACTCCAGTCCTTTAATGGCTGTAAAGATAGAAAAATATATTCCATAAATAAGACATATCCGAAGAATATTTACTACAATAAAAATAAGCGGAACAAAATAAGAGCATAGGCGGTATCCTTTCTTCTGCTACCTCTTTTCCCGTTTAATCCGCTTCATCACTGCAAATCGTAAATTATCAACAGGCACAGCACCAAACGATAAATTACACCTTTGCAAAAATAAATATAGGTATTATAAGGCAAAAAAGCTATCTTTGCCATGATATAAAAATAACCTGATGGTACCACCGCCGGAAGAAAGTAGAAAAAAGATGAAGAAATATACACTGAACATAACCGCAGCCATGCTTTTTGCTTTGGTCACAATCTCACCTGCCCTTGTGGGCAGCAGTTGCGTTGCTCCGAAAGGAGAACAGGAAGACACAGCAAGTACAGCCATAAAAAAAGATTTAGGTATCACCGCACTGAAATACAGCAGTCCCGAAGTGCCGGCCAGTGTCATTTTCTGTGGAAAAACGATAGACCTCAGCCGATACGACCGTCATGAGCGTATGGATCGCGAACTGCTGGCATTTACCTATATGCACAGCACATCCCTGCAAATGATAAAGAAAGCCAACCGCTATTTCCCTATCGTAGAGCCCATACTGAAGGAAAACGGAATCCCGGATGACTTTAAATATCTGATGGTAATAGAAAGCAACCTCAACCCCATCGCACGCTCCTCTGCCGGAGCCGCCGGACTGTGGCAGTTCATGCAAGGGACCGGACGAGACTACGGACTGGAAGTCAATTCCAACATAGATGAACGCTATCATGTGGAAAAAGCAACCCGTGCTGCCTGCCGCTATCTGAAAGATGCTTATGCCAAATACAAAGACTGGGTGGCAGTGGCCGCCTCTTATAATGCCGGACAGGCAAGAATTGCCAGCCAACTGGCAAAACAAGATGTAGATGATTCACTGGATTTGCAATTGGTGGAAGAAACCGCACGCTATGTATATCGTATCCTCGCTGCCAAAATTATGTTCTCCGACCCGACTGCTTTTGGTTTCCGGCTGAGAGCATCTGATTTATACCCTGCCATCCCTTATACCGAAATAACCGTAACAGAAGGAATAGCAAACCTTGCCCGCTTTGCCCGCAGCAAAGGAATCACATTGGCCATCCTGAAGAATATGAACCCGTGGTTGAGGGAAACCAGCTTAGCCAATCATAGCAAAAGGACTTATAAGCTGAAAATACCCACCAAAGAGGGCATGTATTACAACCCCCAAATGGTTGTCCCGCATGATAAAAGATGGGTAGTGGAATGACAGTTTCTTTTATTCCAACTTCCCTCCGCAATATTTGCAATAGGCTGTTCCCTCTTCGTGTCCGTCTCTTCCACAGTGCGGACATTTCAGGACTTGCCTGCGTCTGTGTTCTTTCATCATTGATGCAGATACAATCCCTGTGGGAACAGCAATGATGGTATAGCCTATCAGCATCACCACTGCCGAAAGGAAACGCCCTAAAGGGGTTTCGGGAGTGATATCGCCATAACCGACAGTGGTCATGGTAACTATCGCCCAATAAATACTATTGGGAATATTGTCGAAAGCCGTGCCGGGACGCTGTCCTTCAATCATGTACATCAATGTTCCGATAGAGATGACCAATATCAGCACAAAGAGGAAAAAAACAATAATCTTGCGGCTGCTATAGGTCAGTGAATGCAACAACAAGTTTCCTTCGTCCAGAAAGTTAAACAGTTTAAAGATGCGAAACACCCGAATCAGCCGGAAAGTACGGATTACCAGCAAATACCGCGCCGTGCCGAAGAACCAGCCTATATAAAGAGGCAAAGTCGCCAGCAAGTCAATAATACCGAAAAAACTTAAAGCATACTTGCGCGGCCGGGGAGAACAATAAAGCCTTAACAGATATTCCACGGTAAAGAAGAAAGTAAAGACATATTCCGAAAACCGCAAATAAGGCCCGATCACTGCTGACCAACCTTGAATACTTTCGGCAATCACCACCAGAATACTAAGCACGATAAACCCGATAAGCGCCACATCAAACCATTTCCCTGCCGGAGTATCGCTCTCAAAGATGACTACATAAATTTTATGCTTCCATTTGTCATCGTGCAGCAAATGCTGCCATTTTCCCCATATACCTTTCAAAAATGCCATTATATTTAAGAATAAGTTATAAAATAAGTACAATTATAACAAATATTGCCCGGTCTATGCCCATAAGTACTATAGTTTTTCACTATATTTGCACAAAACCTTTATAATTATTATAGCATGAAAAAACAACTTCTTACCGGACTGTTCACCGTATTTGCACTCGCAGCAAGCGCACAGTCCAATGAGTGGCGCAACCCGCAGGTAAATGCGGTAAACCGCGCCCCGATGCACACCAACTACTTTGCTTACGAAAATGCCGATGCAGCTAAAAAAGGACTGAAAGAATCATCAGCCAACTATATGACGCTAAACGGCGCCTGGAAGTTCAATTGGGTGAAAGATGCAGACGCACGCCCCATGGACTTTTGGAAAACAACATTCAATGACAAAGGTTGGGACGATATGCAGGTTCCCGGCGTTTGGGAATTAAACGGCTACGGCGACCCTATTTATGTCAATGTAGGCTATGCATGGCGCAACCAGTTTAAGAACAATCCTCCCGAAGTTCCGACCGAAAACAACCACGTCGGTTCTTATCGCCGCGAAATCATTGTTCCCGCTTCGTGGAAAGGGAAAGATATCATCGCTCATTTCGGCTCCGTCACTTCCAATATGTATATATGGGTAAACGGACGTTATGTGGGGTATAGCGAAGACAGCAAGCTGGAAGCCGAGTTCGACCTGACTCCTTACCTGAAACCGGGACAAAAGAACTTAATCGCCTTTCAGGTATTCCGCTGGTGCGACGGTACCTATCTGGAAGACCAGGACTTCTTCCGTTTCAGCGGTGTAGGACGTGACTGCTATCTGTATGCACGCAACAAGAAGCGCATTCAGGATATCCGCGTCACTCCCGACTTGGATACTGAATATAAAAACGGCTCATTGGCTGTGAAGCTCGACCTGAAGGGAAGCGGAACCGTCGATTTGGAACTGGTCGATGCCACCGGCAAGCAAGTAGCCACGGCTACCGCCAAAGGAAGCGGCACTGTGACCATGAACGTAGAAAATCCGAATAAATGGAGTGCCGAGACTCCTTATTTATATACTTTGCGTGCCAGCATGCAGGGAAGCAATGAAGTTATCCCCGTTAATGTCGGTTTCCGCAAAATTGAACTGAAAGGAGGTCAAATCCTGGTCAACGGAAAAGCTGTTCTTTTCAAGGGAGCCGACCGTCATGAGCTCGACCCGGACGGAGGATATGTAGTATCTCCCGAACGTATGCTTCAGGACATTCAAATCATGAAACAATACAATCTGAACGCTGTGCGTACCTGCCACTACCCGGACAACAACCTGTGGTACGACCTTTGTGACAAATACGGTATTTATGTAATAGCCGAAGCAAATGTGGAATCTCACGGAATGGGCTACGGTGAAGCTACTCTGGCAAAGAACCCGTCATTCAAGCAAGCACATCTGGAACGCAACCAGCGTAATGTTCAACGTGGTTTCAATCACCCCAGCATCATCTTCTGGTCATTGGGTAATGAAGCCGGAGACGGCCCCAACTTCGAAGCATGTTACAAATGGATAAAGGCAGAAGACCCCAGCCGTGCCTGCCAGTACGAACAAGCCGGCTTGAAAGAGCACACCGACATTTTCTGTCCGATGTATTACGGCTATGAAGGCATGGAAAAATACGGTCAGCGTACCGATGCCACCAAACCGCTCATCCAGTGTGAATATGCTCACGCCATGGGTAACTCTCAAGGCGGATTCAAAGAATACTGGGACATCATCCGCAAATATCCGAACCTGCAAGGCGGTTTCATTTGGGACTTCGTCGACCAGTCCGTTCGCTGGAAAGGCAAGAACGGAGTTGAAATCTATGCTTACGGCGGCGACTTCAACCGCTTCGATGCATCCGACAACAACTTCTGCGACAACGGTCTGATCAGCCCCGACCGTAACCCCAATCCCCACATGCACGAGGTAAGTTATTTCTATCAGAACATCTGGACTACTCCTGCCGACCTGAGCAAGGGAGAAGTAAACGTTTACAATGAGAACTTCTTCCGCGACCTTTCTGCCTACTATATGGAATGGGAAGTGCTGAAAGGCGGAAAAGCAATCCGTTCGGGACGTGTGGATAATCTCAATGTCGCTCCGCAGCAGACCGCCAAGATTAAACTTGACTTAGGCAAGACTTGCCAGTGCACAGAATGGCTGTTGAACGTATCCTACAAACTGAAGAACCGCGAAGGTTTATTGGCTGCCGGTCATACAGTTGCCAAAGACCAGCTCACTCTGAATCCCTACAAGGCTCCGGCCATGGAGTTGAAGAATGTAGAGACCACCAATGTGGCTATCGTTGCTCCCCAAATCATCGACAACCAGCGAAACTACCTGATTGTGAAAGGTGAGAACTTCACTGTTGAGTTCAACAAAGCCAACGGTTACCTGAGCAAATACGATGTCAATGGGCTGGAAATGATTAAAGAAGGCGCTGCACTGACCCCCAACTTCTGGCGTGCTCCGACCGATAATGATATGGGTGCCGGCCTGCAACACCGCTTTGCAGTATGGAAAAACCCGGGATTGAAACTTGTCCGCCTGGCTTCCACTACCGTAGACAATCAAGTACAGGTGACAGCCGAATACGACATGAAAGCCGTTTCTGCCAAACTTTATCTGGAGTATGTCATCAACAACCAAGGTGCCGTTAAAATCACCCAAAAGATGACAGCCGATAAGAATGCCAAGGTATCTCCGATGTTCCGTTTCGGTATGCAGATGCAAATGCCGAAGAACTTCAATACCATTGAGTTCTACGGACGCGGCCCGGTTGAAAACTACAGTGACCGTAACCATAGCACCGATTTGGGCATCTATCGCCAGAGTGTAGACGAACAATTCTACTCCTACATCCGTCCGCAGGAAACCGGAAACAAGACCGACATCCGTTGGTGGAAACAGTTGAATGCCGGCGGCAATGGCGTGAAGATTGTAGCCGAAGCTCCTTTCTCTGCCTCTGCATTGCATTACACCATCGAATCATTGGATGACGGCGCACAGAAAGACCAGCGTCACTCACCCGAAGTGAAGAAGGCCAACCTCACCAACTTGTGCATCGACAAGGCACAAATGGGATTGGGTTGCGTCAACAGTTGGGGAACCATAGCATTGCCTAAATATCAATTGCCTTACGGTGACTATGAATTTACATTCATCCTCTCTCCCGTAAAGCATAGTGTAGATATGGAATAAAAAGAGAACTCAAAGCATTGAATAAGGACAGCCGGATTTACCTTTCGGCTGTTCTTATTTATTTTATAAGGAAGTGCTGACTGAATACATACTTATAAAGTAAATACATATCTTGGTGTAAAGCATATCGTGATTGCTTAGCCACGACCGTGGTTAAGCCTAATCACCCGGGTGGTTAGAGTTAGTCACGTAGGTGGTTAGAGTTAACCACAGCCGTGGTTAATAGAAATATAACTTTCATTCACCGGGACGTTATTGGCATTAAAGCATATAACTAACCATAATTATCATATCATGAACAAGCAATCCGCTATCTTCTACTCCTTTCCATTCCTCATTATGTTGCTCCTTCACCAAGCAACATAATGAGGAATGGAAAGAGATTAGCAATAAGTTCTACTCCATCACCTTGCCTTGCCATTGGAGCACAAAGAATGAAAAAGGCAATGGCATTATACCGGAAGAGCGAGACGCCCGGTCCATCGGTTGTCATCTCTATTATCTGATATGGGAAACTCCATTGATTAATTTCCGGGAAGACTTACCGAATCATGTATTGTGTTTTATTGAAAGCTATCAGAAAATAGATAAGGCATCCCCTATTACTTTAAAAGAAGTAGAAGAATTGGAAATGAAAAAGATTTCCGGTCCTATCCGGCTCTGCAGCAAAACGAGAATCAAATCCAATAAGAATCAAGAAAGGTTTGTCATTGTGCAAAAGAGTCAAGAATATGATAAGACATGGAATATATATCGCGTTTACTATTTATTACAGCAAGATGATGACATGGTACATTGTGTAACCATAAGGATGAGAGAAAATTATGCCAAAAAGAATCCGGGGAAAATCGAAGAGATAAAACGGATTCTTGACTCTTTTACCATAAAAGGCGAAAGGTAAGGAGAAAGGAGAACGCTCCCTCTGTCAAGAACATCACTTGTCTCCTTCCCAATTCCCCCGTGTAAAATCCGGTATCTCCACCGGAATGCTTCCTTGCCGCACCGAAAGTTCGCTCAGCTCCGTGATACACGACCATTCGGCTGCATCATATACATCCTGATCTAAAGGCAGACCATTGCGCAAGCAATGCACCAGACGATAATCCATGATATAATTCATCTCGTTCGGCATCTCTTTCCGCTTTGCCTCCTCACCGATGGTAGCAGTGAACGGATGCTTATAACGTTCCATTACTTTCTCAAAATCCTCTCCTGCCAAGGGTTCTTTACCATACTCGTCCAGCAGGATGCAAGGCACGGGATATTTCTGCATGAAGCCTTTTGTGCCGCACACAGTCTGATGCCGGCTGTATGGGCGCGGAGTCGTCACATCATATTGCAATACGATAGTACGCCCTTTGACCGTCCGAATCAATGTCGTATTCACATCTCCCATCAGATAAGGTTGTGCAGCCTCGGCGGAATGCTTGCCAAACTGCCCGCGGGCATAAGCCGACAGCCCCGCTTCACGCGACGACATGGATACAAGATACTCCATGCGGTCTCCACGATGAATATCCATCCATTGACAGATAGGACCCAGCCCGTGAGTGGGATACGGATTTCCGGTATGCTGCTGGCTATACAGCTTTATCCAGTTATTATGATAGCCGCCTTCCGTTTCGTCGGCAAAGTAATGACGGCGGAGGTCATGGATATACGCTCCTTCGGCATGGGTTATCTCTCCCAATGCCCCTTGCCGCACCATGTTCAGGGTCGTCAAGGCAAAAGCATCATAACAACAGTTCTCCAACATCATGCAGTGCCGGCGTGTCTGCTCGGCGGTATCCACCAAACGCCAGCAGTCCGCCACGCTCATGGCGGCAGGCACCTCAAGAGCGGCATGGCGTCCCTGCTGCATGGCATATACCGCAATATCGGTATGTGTCAGCCAATCGGTACAAATATAAACCAAGTCAATATCCGCACGTCCGCACAATTGCCTCCATCCGCCGTCTTCGCCATAGGCAACAGCCGCAGGGCGGTTGAAACGGTGGAGCAATGCAGTGGCACGCTCTATATTCCGGGGGCGCAAATCACATAAGGCTTTTACCTCCACACCCTCCAGATGCATATATCGTTCAAGAGCCAAAATCCCCCTATTACCCAGCCCCACAAAGCCAATGCGGAGGACAGGTATAGGAGGACATGTCAAATGAAGTACGTTCCGGTTCATCATGATGAAATCTTTGCTTGTTTCTTTATGCCGCAAAGATAATCATTTGAGTTAAATGATGGAAGTACGTTTAGTAAATTCTATGATTTCAGGCACATAACCGAAGGCAAGCCCCGTCACGGTATCGGCACAGCCATAATAAATGGCGATGCGTCCTGTCTCTTCATCATGCAGCGCGGCGCAGGGGAAGCACACATTGGGCACGTCGCCCATGCATTCGTAAGGAGTGCGCGGTGAAAGCAGGTAGGCTCCCGAACGGTATTTCACTTTCCACGGCTCGTCCAAATCGAGCAATGCCGAACCGAAAGCATATACATAACCGTTGCACGAGCGGAGCACGCCGTGATAGATGAGCAGCCAGCCTTCCGGTGTTTCGATAGGGATAGGCCCTGCACCGATTTTCAGGCACTGCCATGCACTCACTTCAAAGGGTGCCGGACTCATCACCAGCCGATGCCGTCCCCAGAACTCCATGTCGGGTGATTCGCTGTAATAGATATCTCCAAACGGAGTATGCCCGTTGTCGCTCGGACGGCTCAGCATGGCATAACGTCCGTTTATCTTGCGCGGAAACATCACCCCGTTGCGATTGAACGGAAGGAAAGCATTCTCCAACTGATGGAAAGTCTTGAAGTCCTTGGTCCATGCCACACCGATGGTAGGCTGGCCTTTGTAACCATTACACCAGGTAACATAATAACGGTCTTCTATGAAGCAAACACGCGGGTCGTAGCCATACACCCATTCGCCCACTTCGGCATTGTCACACTCAAACGTCAAAGGTTCGGGATGGATATCCCAATGAACGGCATCTTTACTGAAGCCCACGTGCAGGCGCATACGGCGATTCGTGTCATCGCAACGGAACACTCCGGCATAGCCGTCACCGAAAGGCACCACGGCACTGTTGAAAATACTATTGGAAGTAGGAAGCAAATCGCGCGGAATGATGGGATTGGCAGAGTAGCGCCACACCACTTCTTTCGAACCGGCCGGGCGGTCTTCCCAAGGCATGTTAGATAAGTTGCTCATAAACGTATTTTTTTGATTTGGTTTTAATGAGTACAAAAATACACATTATAACAACAGGAACAACGTTTTGAGGGAAAACACTTCACCCTCCTACTTTACTTTTCTCGCATTCAGATAATAAAGGAGGGATTCTTTCACTCTCTCGTCCGAAGTCACAACCAGGAACTCTCCTCCTCCTTTACCATATAAGAAACAATAATCCTTATAAAGGGCTACGCCTGCCACCTCCTCCCAGGCAATCTCTTTCTTCTGCTCCGCCCTGTCGTATACCAGTCCTTCAAGAGTCATTTCAACCCAAGTATGCCCGGCGACGGATTTCCTGTAAATCTTGTTCAGCCGTATGGGAAGCATAATCAATATATAGAAAAGACACAGGAACAATATCAGCAGGGGGCTGAACAGACAGTGTTCTTCGGGAGTGACATGAGTCATGGAGTCTCCGGGGAATCCGGCTAGAATTCCAAATCAGCCAACTGGGGATTATGGTCGGACAACAGAGCGCCCGGTATTTCTGCCGGAATATCGCATCCTGTTACCTTTATCTGTGGAGTGACAAAGATGAAATCAATCTTCTCGCAGTTCTGTGGCGGAATGCGGGCAAAATCATGGAAAGTATAATCCACACCGGTCACATGACCGGCTATCTTATAAGCATCCTTCATGACAAACTCATTCGTGGTAATGGTTTCATAAGCACTGCTTGCATCCGTCACATTGAAATCGCCCGTCACAATGGCAGGGCGCTCACCCACTATTTCCTTTATCTTTTTGATAATAAGTAACGCACTTTGGCGGCGCGCCTCTTCACCGATGTGGTCAAAATGCGTATTTACTGCCATAAATATCTTTCCGGTAGACTTTTCTCTGAACTTGGCCCATGTAGCAATGCGCACACAAACAGCATCCCAGCCCATCATGCCCACACTGTCGGGATTCTCTGCCAACCAGAAAGTGTTTGAGTCCAATACTTCATATTTATCTTTCCGGTAGAATAAAGGAGCATACTCTCCTGCTGTCTTGCCATCGTCACGACCGACACCGATACCGTCATACTCCGGCAGACCGGAACGCAAATCGAGAAACTGATTGTGCAACACTTCCTGCATTCCGAGGATATCTATTTTCTGTTCTTGAATAAACTTGCATACGCGTGCTTTACGATACTGCCAGTTGTTCAAACTATCTTGTGGGTTATCATAGCGAACGTTGAATGTAGCCCAACGAAGGGCTGTCGGTTTTTCTTTCATACAGCCTGTCAACGACAAAAGAGCTATTGCGAGGAATAAAATGTGTTTCATACTGCTTCTATCTAAAGTTTCACTTAAAGGGTTTGCAAAAGTAGTAATAGTTTTGATAATATGTTTGTTTTTGAAAAGGTTATTTAAATACCTGCCTGTTTTATAGTAAAAGAGTGTGTCTGCACGAGGCGGACACACTCTTCAATGATTCATCTATCTTAAGTAAACAGTATACTTAGGATAATGATTAGGGCTTATTGATAGTCATAGGCAATGTAATGGTAGTCTTGATACCATTCAATGCTGTAACTGTCATTTCAAGAGTTGCTGAATAGTTAGGAGCATAAGTCATACCTTCCAAAGCAATACCGGCATCAGACAATTTAGCTGTTGCACCGGCAGGAACACCTTCACCCTTAACTACGAATGTGAACTTATCATCTGTATTTATATTTGTATTTTTTACACCAAACAATTCCATTGCATTGCTAACTGCCACCTTTTCACTGCTGGCAACTAATTGCAAACCTACTTCTTTTCCGGCAGCACCTTCAACTTTAGCGATAGTACCTTTACCATCTGATGCAATTGCAACATTCAAATCTGCCACTTTACCGCCTTTGTAGAAGTTAAGCACCGCATCATTGAACGGAGACATAAAGTTTACTGCAAATGCAGGAACTTCAACTTTCAAGCCTGCTTTACCTTTAACCAGATATGTACCATCAACTGTTACATTGCCTCTTACTGCACCATTGTCATCAAGCAAAGCATCAGCCATTGCCAAGATTGAGCCGACTTTAGCATATGTAGCAACCTCAGTCGGAGTTCCGCTAATACTCATTTTTTTCGGAGTAAGAGTCAAGTTATTCCAGTTCGCACCTGAGTTTTCTACACTCTTGAATGCGTTAGTCATTACATATTGTTTAGCAACATCTGCACTAGTAGAGCCAACCAACAAAGCATTCAAGACAGTCTTATCTGCATTCCATACAGAAGTAACCTTAGTGAACAAGTCAGTGAATGTAGGAACAGAGATTGTTACAGGAGCAACCACTTTCTTCAATTCATTACCACTAGCATCAGCAAATTTCATGTTCAATACATAAGCACCCAGAGCTGCAGTTGCTTGATAATCAGAATGTGCAAATACAGCATACTTAACCTTCTTAAGATTATCAGCATTATCTATAGCAGTAACTTCTGTTTTCGGTGTACCATCAGCTTTCAAGTCTGAGTAGTATTTTACCTGAGTCATTGCAAATGCAAACTTACCGTTAGCAGTAGATTGGTCTGCTGTAGCTACCGCTTTACCGTCAATAGAAATCACATTCCAAGTCGGAGTAACAGCAGCCAACGCTGTAGCAGTCTGAGCACTCAAGCTTGTAAATGTAGTACCTAAATCAATAATGATAGGTTTAACACCATCAGTTGCTGTATATTTCACTGCTGCTACAGGAGCTTCAGGATCAACAGTTGCACCTTCGAAGTTAACTGTTATATCAAAAGCAGTACCGGTTTCTCCCTTAAAGTTTACGAAATTCACAGTAAACTTAACCGTCTTACCGGCAGCCTTTTCAGTAGAAGTGAATGACATAGTCTTACCATCGATAGTAACACCTGCCAATTCTAATTCACTGGCCGATTTCGGAGTCAAATAAGCATCGTATGCTTTAGTTCCATCAAATTCAAGAGTAACTGTTTCACCGAAAGGTACTTTAGCTGAGCTAAGTTTTTCAGCATTGTATTTAACATCAGCAGCTGCAAGAGCTCCAGCAGTAGACTTATCAGTAGGAGTAACTTTAGAAGCATATCCGGTCAGGATATTGCCATTGATTTGCAATGCATAAGCATAGTTGCCAGTTTCAGCCTTAAATGCATCTGCAATAGTCTTGTCTGTTACCGTTTCATCCGGCCGGATATTCAGATTCCACAGACCATTGGCAGAAGCAGCCTTGGTGATAACACCTTCAAACGGAGTAGCTGTTACCTTAACCGGAGCAACTGTGCCATCGCTACCCACCAACTTAATATCTGCGTTAGACAAGTCTGCAGAAGAAGGATATACCTGCAAAGTAAGAGGTTCGATAGTACCTACCAACAATTGGTCTTTAGTAATCGCACCCTTAGGACCATCCCATTTAGCATTGTCCTTTGTTGCCACACCATAGTTCAAAGCGTATGCAGGAGTAGGTTCAACAGCTCCGTTACCTACATTAATAAATTGCACACCAGTGATAGCAGCCGAAGTGGTAGGCAACTGGATAGTCTGCATCTTACCATCAGCATCAGGAATGTTCAATGTACAGATACCGTTAGCTACTACAGCATAAGCGTTACCGGCAGCTTTGTATTCAGACTTCACAAACTCTTTTGCTGTTTTGTCATAGAGATACCAGTATCCGTCTTTTACATACGGAGTCATATCTACTGCTTCTTCACCTTCACCGGTAGTGGCAAACCAGCCTGTAGCCTTGTCATCAATGCTGATTTCACCGGTCTTGTCATCAATCACAACCTTGCTACCGGCAGCAGCGCTGGCAACAGTCAGGTTGTAAGAAGTACCGTCGCTTACCGATACTTTGAAACCACCGTCTACCGATTCAATCTTGGTAACGTAAGCGCCACCGGCATTTACTTTACTTTCAAGATCTGAAAGTTTTGATTTCAGGTCAGTCAATTCCTTGTTGATTTCGTCGATATCATCGTCGTAATCTTTACAAGACACAAATGTTCCTGTCGACGAAACCATTAAGGCTCCGAACAGGATTGCACTTAAAAACTTTTTGTTCATAATAGAAAAACTTTAAATTTATAAATTTAAAAAACTAAAATTGGTTATACATATTCTGTTGATTCCGAGAGCTTTTCCCTCTGTCCATATTTCATATAACGTTGGGGAGAAACGCCCGTCACCTTTTTAAAAGCAGCATAAAACGCACTTCGCGACAGAAACCCGCAGCGTTGAGGCAGCTCCTCCGGCGGACACTTGCCCGAACGGAGCAGTTCCTTGGCATATTCCACCCGATACGTGTTCACCAACTCTTTCAGATGACAACCGAAGTAGCGGTTCACGACGTTCGACAGATAAGTCTGGTTCGTTTCAATCATCTCACTCAGCTTCTTCAGTGAGAGCTTCGGGTCAAGAAACACTTGGCGCACTTCCAAATAATACAATACATATTTATATAGCTCACAATCGACTTTTCTTGCTTTCTCCGGCTCACAGTTTGCGAACTTCTGCTCCCAATAAATCCGGGCAGCCCGGAAAAGCAGATTCTTCTGCCTTTCGGAAGTAAAGGTACGCTTATCGCGGTGTAGGAATAGATAGTCCATTGTACTCTCTTTTTATCGTCTCTATTTCAAATAAATACACATCTTTCAAACCCTTAAAAAAGAGTTGCGTCCGATGCATCTCTTAGTAAGAGATACACCGGACGCACATAATTACTTTATTATGAGTTGTTTAAACCTATAAAAAAGTGTCCTAAAACTTAAGACTAAAGATATTTTTGCACTTGCCTTGTGATTTTTCTTCTCAAAAAGTTTTAATTATCAAAACTTTGTGTAAATTTGCAGCGAAAAGTGTATCTCTTACTAAGAGATACACTTTTTTTCTTCTTATTCTTCCAAATATACTTTCCACATTATGAAGCAATTAAGCATTAAATGGGATTTCTTTTTATTCTGACTGTCAATTACTAACAAACATAAAATAGTCTTAATGCGAAATACCCAATGCTTGCCGGAAAGTTCCAATTAGTTCAACGATGAACTTAAAATTTTCTCAAAAAAGCCATGACCTTTTCTCGAAGTGTACTGCCTTCTTCTATTCTGCCAAAAACAAGAAATAAGTTCGTTGTCGCCACAAACAAACTTTAACCACGCACACCACTGTATCACAACAATTTACTGCTTATCACTTTCGTTATTGCAGTCCTCTCCTTGTTTCTTCTCTTTTTTTTGTACGATATTGATAAAAGAAGAACTGATGATACCGGTCGGAATAGCCACCATTGCTACTCCCACCAAACAAATGATGCACCCCAATAATTTTCCCAAAGGCGTAATTGGATAAATATCGCCATACCCTACCGTTGCAAATGTAATGATAGCCCACCAAATCCCGTCGCCAATGTTTTCAAAAACCTCGGGTTGAGCACTCCTTTCAATATAATACATAAGAATGGCAGAAAAACAAATCGTAATAAAGCTGGCAGTGTAGGCTGTCTCAAGCTCCTCCTTAACGGAAGCAAGAGCTTTGCCGATAACCCAGAAAGAGCGCGAATGCCGTATCAATTTAAAAATAATAAAAATATAGGGCAAAATAATAATATGCACCACTTCTGTATTCCAATATACATAAGTAAGAATACAAGGAATCACTGCTATAAAATCAACAAAACCATAGAAGGAAAATGTATATTTCAGACGTGCTTTTGCTGCTTTCATATCAGGATAGAGCGCGGGGGCAGATAAAATGCGGGCTGTATATTCAACCAGAAAAACAAAAGAAGATATATAGGTTATTCCGAATAATGGTACTTTGTATTCAGACATTTCCTCAAATGAACTTGCAATAACCGCTATAATTGAAATCAAAATAAAGAAAAGAACAAAACATCGAACCCATTGCCTTTTCAACAAACGTTGTATCAGAATATATAGTTTCATTTTTTATCATACTTGTTGATTAAATATCTTCCCATAAACAAAATTGGGGTTGTCAAAACGTGGATAATACTGTCGTTTAGTTCGTAGGGGCGAGGTTTGCTCGCCCGAAAACAGTTTGCTTCGTGTATTCGGGCAGGCAAGCCCTACCCCTACCGCCGACGATGGGATAGACCGGTTGAGTTTTTGATACACTCCCATAAAAAACATACCAAACCGCTATCGTTTATACCTGCCTAAATTAAAATACATAAGCAAGTGATAACTGCCAGTACCTATTTTTACTTTCAAATACATCACCATCAAATATCTGATCTATGACGTCATGCTTATTACCTCCTATATTATGTTTGGCAGACTGAGTCAATCCTATATTATAGTAACAGCTTACCATCAGATGCTTCACAATCTTCACACCGCCTCCCAAGTTCAATCCAACTTCAGTAGAGCGCCACCCCATAGATGAAAGATCCTTATCTATCGCATCTACAGCAATATGAGCCAGTTTACGTCCCCAATTATCCTCATCCACCAAAAAAGAGAAAGAAGGACCTGCTCCCAAAAATAAATCAAAATCATCTGATATCCCCATTTCCCATTTCAGCTCTATAGGAATATCAATACTTTGTGTTCTGATATCAGTGCTACGCCCATTAGAAGTATTGGTAAGCTTCACTCCGCGTTGTACATACAACAAAGAAAAATCCAAAGCAATGCCATGAAGCCCTGTTTGATATTGCAACATAGGTCCTACTTGGAATCCGGTCAAACTCTCTTCCTTAAACTGATTACGCATACCGCTGACATTTGCTTTATTACCAAGCACACCGGCTTTTAAACCAAAATGCAATCCTTGAGCCATACTGTTGGCTACTCCAAGAAATGCCAAAATAGTAAATAAACAAATTAGTTTTTTCATTATCACTTATTTAAGAAGTTAAATTTATACCTTATTAATCTTTTGCCTGATGTACAGTGAGTTGTGGGAAAGGGAACCCGATGCCTTCTTCATTAAATGTCGTATAAACAATTTCATTGATATCATACAAAACACTCCAATAATCAGCACTTTTTACCCAGACACGAACGGTAATATCCACACTGCTTGCACTTAACGACCCCAAAACGATTATGGGAGCGGGAGTATCCAAAATACGGCTATCCGCATTGATAATACGTTGCAATACAGCTCTGACCCTTTTCACATCTTCTCCATATTCTACCCCAAATACCCATTCAACACGACGCATTTCCTGTTTACTATAATTAGTCACAGCGTTTCCGCTAAGCATTCCATTGGGAACATATATCATTCGATTGTCAAGAGTAGAAAGTATGGTGTGAAAAATCTGTATTTCCTTTATGGTACCGCTCACTCCGGGACCATCTATATAATCGCCCACTTTGAACGGTTTAAAAACAAGTATAATCAAACCACCTGCAAAATTAGAAAGATTGCCGGAAAGCGCCATACCTACAGCTACACCGGCTGATGCCAAAAGTGCAGCAAAGCTGGTAGTTTCAACTCCCAACTTGCTAATTATGGCAAAAGCAAGTACCATATTCAGTAAAATTTTCACCAGACTCTTCAAAAAAGTCTGCACACTAACCTCTATCTTCCTTTTTTCAAGAACTTTGGCAATTAATATACTTATCTGCCTGATGATAAAACGACCAATGGAATATATCAGGATGGCAACAAATATATCCTTACCTGCATCCATTCCAAAATCTACCAACTTTTCCAACGCTTGCTCAATCTTACTGCCCGGAGCTGCATTCAATAACAACCAATTCATATTTTTCTTCGTTTTACAAATAAAAATCAATCAACTTATCTCTGTCGAATTATAAATGTGTAAACACATTCCAACTGCGCATATTGTCTTGTCTCAATAATTTGTCTGATATATTCTTTTATATCCTTAAATAACCGAACATTTTGAAATTGCAAAGATACCATATATAATCAATAAAAACCATACCCATTATTCAAAACGCCATACCTCAAGACACAAAATATTTCGTATCCTACTGATAATTAAAAACTTCTATCAAGCAATAATTAAATCTTACGCTGAAGTTCCAAGAAAAGATTGCTTGTTGTATATTTAATATCTATATTTGTGGCTCTAATGATTTTACTCAACGAATAATTTTATAACATTATGAGACGATTTCAAATTCTGTTATTATTCATTGCCATATCTTGTTCCATGTTCGCACAGGATAGGTTGTCGCTGTTTATAGGCAGAGCAAATAAATACGCTTCTGTAGAGTTATCTGATTACCGGAAGCGTTTATGTGTAGAATATAATGTGTCCAACCGTTCATTGGATGACTATTATAGGCGATGTGGAAGCGATTGGGGAAATGTTGGCTTGGCTCTTGAAATAGCCAGAACTTCCGGCAAACACATGCGGGATGTATGTGATTACTATAAACGTTATCACCGATATGGCTGGAATCGTATTCTGGTAGAAATAGGTATCAAACCCGGTTCAACATATTATAACCCGTTCTATGACAGGATTCATTATCATAGCAACTGTTGGCATGAACATTATTGTTCCTATTGCGATCATCACAATAAACATCATCACAAACACTATAAAAAGCATAAACGCCATAAACACCCCAAATGGCATGATCGTGACGATGACGATTGGGATGATGACGATGATGACGACTAACACTTTCCATCATATATCTGTCACACTCCATCTACTGAAAAAGAATAAGGCAAATCCGCCTCCTGTATTCCGCGCTGCAAGTTGGGGTGGGCAGACATACGAAACTCTGCCTTACCGCCCTTCAACATCTCACCATGCTTGAGAAAGTTTGCCGTATAGACCCGGCCGTTGACCAGCATTTGGTCGATATAACGGTTTGCTTCACTATTTTCGGGAGCAGAGAGCACCCAGTCGTTGCCGTTTTCAAAGTGAAGGGTTGCCTTGCGGAAAAGCGGTGCACCGAGAACATATTCATCCGTTCCGGGACATACCGGATAAAAGCCCAATGCCGAGAACACATACCAAGCCGAAGTCTGGCCATTGTCCTCGTCTCCGCAATATCCGTCGGGAGCCGAAGTATACATACGATTCATCACTTCACGCAACCAATATTGCGCTTTCCAGGGTTGTCCGGCATAGTCGTAAAGGTAAATCATGTGTTGAATGGGTTGGTTGCCGTGTGCATAGTTCCCCATGTTCATTACCGTCATCTCACGTATTTCGTGAATCACCTGCCCGTAATAACTGTCATCGAAAACAGGAGGAACGGCAAACACCGAGTCAAGCATCGTGACAAACATTTCTTTACCTCCCATCAGGTTTATCAGCCCCTGCGGATCATGAAAAACCGACCAGGAATAATGCCAACTGTTTCCCTCGGTAAATGCATCTCCCCACTTCAACGGAGAGAACGGTTTTTGGAATTCTCCGTTCCGGTTCTTGCCGCGCATCAGCTTACTTTCGGTGTCGAAAAGATTCTTATAGTTCAAGGCACGTTTGGCAAAGAGGGTAATTTCTTCCTGCGGCCGTTTCAATTCCTTTGCCAGACGGTAAATGCACCAGTCATCGTATGCATACTCCAGTGTGCGGGCAGCATTCTCGTTGATGTTCACATCGTATGGGATATAACCCAAACGATTATAGTATTTATAGCCCAGTCGCCCGGTGGAGGATACTTCGGGATGCACATTTTCGGTTCCGTGCAGCAACCCTTTATACAAACTTTCCACCTCTTCCACACGCACACCTTTCATATAAGCATCCACTAAAACGGAGGCCGAGTTATTACCCACCATACAACCGCGATGCCCCGGACTCGCCCATTCGGGAAAGAAACCGCTTTCTTTATAAGTATTTATCAGACCTTCCTGAATTTCCTTGTTGACGGATGGATACATCAGGTTGAGCAATGGAAACAGGCAGCGGAATGTATCCCAAAAGCCGGTATCGGTATATAGATAACCGGACAGCACCTTGCCATTATAAGGACTGTAATGTATCGGCTGTCCTTTCGCATCCATTTCATAAAACTTACGCGGAAAAAGCAACGAACGGTAGAGACAGGAATAGAAGGTGCGATATTGTTCGTCTGTTCCGCCTTCCACCTCTATCTTGCCCAACACCCGGTTCCAGGCATCCTTGCCTTTTCGCACCAGCGTATCGAAATCATCGGCACCCAGTTCGCACAGATTCGCTTCCGCCTGTTCGGGACTGATAAACGAAGAGGCGACCCGTGCATGCACCACTTCCCCTTTACGGGTCTTGAAGCCGATAACG
The DNA here is from genome assembly GCF_000382445.1 of Phocaeicola massiliensis B84634 = Timone 84634 = DSM 17679 = JCM 13223. Taxonomy (GTDB): domain Bacteria; phylum Bacteroidota; class Bacteroidia; order Bacteroidales; family Bacteroidaceae; genus Phocaeicola; species Phocaeicola massiliensis. Next base: position 2,952,397 of record NZ_KB905472.1, read on the forward strand.
GCTCCTGTGTGAAAAGCATTCTGCTCCATGACGTCTCTCTTTAAAGAAAGGGAAACCTCATCCTTTTTCCTTTTAGGCTTCTCATCATTGGAGAAGGTGGCCCGATAAGTAAACGGCTTGTCGAACTCAACGACAAAATAGTTCTTGAAGTTATCGGGCACGCCGCCACTGTTGCGTGTGGTATAGCCTATAATCTTATTCTCTTCGGGAATAATCCTGATAGATGACCCACAGTCGAAAGCATCGACCACAATATATGAATCATTTTCAGGAAAAGTGAAGCGAAACATCACCGCACGTTCGGTCGGTGTAAGCTCGGTCACTACATCATGTTCCGCCAGATACACCTTATAATAATAAGGACGCGACAGTTCGGCCTTATGGGAAAACCAACTGGCACGCTTGTCTTCATCAAACTCCGGCTTCCCGGTAACGGGCATCAGAGAAAACTGACCGTAATCGTTAATCCACGGACTGGGCTGGTGAGTCTGCTTAAAACCGCGAATCTTGTTGGCCGTATAGACGTATTGCCATCCGTCACCCATCTTTCCGGTTTGTGGTGTCCAAAAATTCATTCCCCACGGACGGGCAGTCGCAGGATAAGTATTGCCGGTGGAAAGTTCGAAAGAGGACTGAGTTCCCACCAACGGACTCACATAATCGGCATAGTCCTTTGCCTGCACCCATAAAGTGAGGCAAAAGAATACAACTGACAGGAAAAGTTTCTTTATCATCGTGTTGCCTGGTTTATTTACGGTTTAAAAGGTTCGGCTCCCATACTGATTTCCATCACTCCCCCCGCCGTCAGGTCGCTGTGCGTGAAGAAAGGCTGTTCAAGCGGTTTCCCGTTCAACAGAATGGACTGAACATATTTGTTTTCTTTTGAGTTGTTCTTCGTGCGAATCACAAAATCCTTTTGACCGGGCAGGTGAATGGTCACTTCCTCGAACAAGGGACGGCCAATGGAGTAAACCGGCTCACCGGGACACACCTGATAGAAACCCATCGCATTCAGAATATACCAGGCTGACATCTGACCACAATCCTCATTGCCCGAAAGACCGTCGGGAGCATTGCGGTACTGACTATACAGCACACTGTCTACCAATTCCTGTGTCCGCCACGGACGATTGACATAGTTATACAGATGGATGATGTGATGACTCGGCTCGTTGCCGTGAGCATATTGCCCGATAAGACCGGAAATATCTGCCGAAACCGTCTCCCCTTCAAGCTCGGAAGAAACAGTGAACAGGGAATCCAGCTTACCGACAAAAGCCTCCTCTCCTCCCATCAAGCCAACCAGACCGGGCACATCGTGAAGCACGAACCAAGTCCACTGCCAAGCCGTACCTTCGCAATAATCGTCACTGCGATGGGTAGACGAACGAGGATTGAACGGAGTACGCCATTTCCCCTTACTGTCCCGCCCGCGCATAAAACGGGTTTCGGGGTCGAAGTAAGACTTATATGCCCCGGCAAAACGAGCATATTTATCTCTTGTTTCCACATCTCCCAAACTATCTGCCAATACGGATATACACCAATCATCGTATGCATATTCCAATGCCTTTGCCACCGATTCGTTTTCGAGGTCGCAAGGAATATAGCCCAGCGCATCCTTGTAATAACGGGCACGGGGCATCACAAAAGGAACCAGCCACTTCGGACCGACAATGCCGGTCGTGTCGTATTCGGCAGTACGGAGACAGGCTTGGTAGGCTTCGCGAACATCGAAATCGCGATAGCCCTTCACGTATGCATCGGTGATGATAGAGGCAGCATGATAGCCAATCATCGTTCCCGTGTAGTTGGCAGCACAATCCCATTTCGGGAAAACACCTCCCTCACGCTGTTTCTTCAACAATGAACGGATATAGCTTTCGTTGGTATGAGGGTCTATGATGGTGAGCAAAGGATGCAACGCACGAAATGTGTCCCAAATAGAAAAAGTGGTGTAAACAGGATCTTCCTTATCGGTGGTGTGCACTTTTAAATCCATCCCCAAATAACGCCCGTCTACATCGGTAAACAAGTTCGGACTCAAGAATGCATGATACATGGCAGTATAGAAAATGGCAAGTTGGTCGGGGTCTTCCGTTTTCACCTCTATCTTTGAAAGACAATCATTCCAAGTCTTTCGGGCATCGGCACGCACCTTGTCGAAATCCCAGTCGGGCAACTCAGCCAACAGATTCTGCCTGGCTCCTTCACCATCGACAGACGAGATGGAGAAACGAACCATTACCTGTTCATCTTCAGCCGTATCAAAACGGAGCAACATTTTGCAGACGGGAATCTGCTGTCCGCCTTCCTCGATGGTATCGGTATAAAGAGTATGGGTAAAAGGCTTTGAGAAAACAGCATAAAAATAAAGATCTTGTTGCCAAGCCCAATAAGCACTGCGCTTGTATCCGCAAAGCACGGTATCATTGACAGCCTCCACCTCCATGACCTGATTGGTTTGCTGCTGAATATTATAGTCCATATCCAGAATGAAACCCGATTCCTTGCTTTCAGGAAACGTATAACGGTGCATGGCGGCACGCTCAGTGGCCGTCAGCTCGGCTTTCACACCGTAAGTATCCAAGAAAACCGAATAATATCCCGGTTCGGCATACTCGTTCCTGTGCGAAAAAGCAGAAGCGAAAGGACGCTGCTGACTCTCTTTCCCAAGATATTCCACCTTCTGCTCACCTACGGTAGGCATCAAAAGAAAATCACCGAAATCGGCACAGCCCGTACCGCTAAGGCGTGTGTGGGCAAAACCATTGATGGTGGAATCTTCGTAATAGTAGCCCGAACAGGAGTCCCAGCCATCGATACGCGTATCAGGACCCGGTTGAATCATTCCGTGAGGCAACATGGCACCCGGATGCGTATGTCCGTGTCCTCCCGTTCCGATGAAAGGATTGACATAACCGGTGTATTCTTTCATTTCCGTTGTTTGGGTAGAACATGCACTCAAACATAATAATCCTACCAAACAACCGCTTACGAGTCTATTGAATTTCATTGTTTTCTATTTGATGTTATTTTATTTCCGATGAAACGGATTATCGATACCAAATCTCTCCCGGTTCGGAACTCATCTCGAATTCCACAGTAGCCCCGTCCATTATCTGTTGATGGGTGATATAACTCTTATCGTATGGCTTTCCGTTCAACTTGACCGACCGGATATAGATATTCTCACGGTTGACAGCCGGTGCCAGCACTGTAAAAGTCTTCCCGTTGTCAAGATGCATACGCATTTCGGGAAATAACGGAGTCCCTATTTCATACTCACCACTTACGGGATTGACCGGATAAAAGCCCATGGCACTGAATACATACCAGGCAGACATCTGACCGCAATCTTCATTGCCGCACAATCCGGCAGGTGCATTGAAATAAAGATGATGCATCACCTGTGCCACATACTTCTGAGTCTTCCACGGCTGACGTACTTTATTATACAAATAAATGACATGATGGCTCGGCTCATTGCCATGAGCATACTGCCCAATCATACCGGTGCTGAAAATAGGCAAATCCTCCTTCCCGGCAGGGATATACGTAAACATACTATCGAGCTTCTCTGCAAAGCGGTCTTTTCCTCCGACCAAAGTTATCAGTCCGCGAATATCCTGAGGCACAGACCATAAATACTGCCATCCGTTACTCTCGCAAATATGGGCTGTATAGTCATCGGGACAGAAAGGCCGGATAAAAACACCCTTGTCATCAACGGGCTGCATAAATCCTGTAGCGGGATTGAATACATTCTTGTAGTTTTGAGAACGCTTGTAAAACTCTTCCGCCAGTTCCGTCTTTCCCATCTTGCGCGCCATCTCTGCAATGCAATAATCATCAAAAGCATACTCCAGTGTTTTGGAAAGCGACCAATTGTCGGCATTATACTCATCTTTTATATTATAAGGAATATAACCGAGCTTCTTATAAAGCCCGATTCCCCGATAATTGTCCAAGTTGGCAGTGGCGACACAGGCCTTCAATGCTTTCTCTGCATCAAAGTCACCTATTCCTTTCAAATAAGCATCCACAATGACGGGAACAGCATGATAGCCAATCATCATATCAGTCTCACTACCCCAAAAGTTCCAAACCGGAAGCCGGCCGTTTTGGTCATAAAAAGCAAGAAAAGACTTTATCATGTCATTGGTGCGGACAGGCTCGGTATAAGTAAGAAGCGGATGGGCGGCACGATAAGTATCCCATAAAGAAAAAGTGCCATAGTTCACCCAGCCATCGGCTTTATGTATTTTCTTATCAGGTCCATAATACGAACCGTCCACATCACTAAAGACAGTGGGCGCTATCATGGTGCGATACAAAGCCGTATAGAAATTCACCTTGTCATCCAAGTCACAGATGCCCCTGACCTCTATCTTCCCAAGCTGACGGTTCCAATTCTCTTTGGTCTCCGCCACATACTTATCAAAGTCATTATGAGGAGCCTCAGCCGCCAGGTTTCCAGCTGCCCCTTCCATGCTTACTCCCGAAAGAGCCGTACACAACACTATCTCTTCCCCATCGGTCGTATCAAAGTTGAAACGTGCCACGTATGCAGTACCTATGGTCTTGCCATCCTGTATGATGGCGGTAGTATCTATTTCGGAAGACCGGAACGGTTTGGAAAAACGGGTACGGAAGAAAACACGCTGTCCACGTGCCCAACCGTCAGAGAACCGATATCCCTGTATGGTGCATGAGTCCACCACCTCGATATGGGAGTCTTGTGTGAAATCCCAGTTCATCGCCTTCTTCAAATTCAGGAATACGGCAGACTGCGCTTTTGGGAAAGTGTAACGCTGAATGCCACAACGCTCCGTGGCAGTCAACTCCACATTTATATTATAATCTTTCAGCAATACACGGTAATATCCTGCAGAAGCCTCTTCATCCGAATGCCGGAACTTGGAATGAATGCCCAAAGGCGCTTCAGCTTCACGATAAGGAAGGGTGACAGGCATGTAGGAAATGTCGTACAAATCACCGGCCCCTGTTCCCGACAAATGCGTGTGACTGAAACCGGCAATGGTACTGTCGGGATAATAATAACCCGAAATACGGTCCCAACCGGGCAAGCCGTTATCCGGACTCAACTGAACCATGCCAAACGGTGCCTGAGCACCGGGATAGGTATTCCCGGTAAAATCTGTTCCGATAAACGGATTTACCAATAAACTATAATCAACAGCCGACGCCGGCTGCCTATCAGATATACATGCTCCAAATATCACCAGAAAAAACAAAAACGAGAGAAGAGGTGTCTTCATACTATACAAAGAATTTCATTATTACTCTATTACAAAAATACATATTATAATCACAACAGCAACCTTTCCTATCAAACACTTCATTTTTTTCCGATTATTTTTCTCATTCCAGGTATAAGAAACAATAAAATAAAGAAAGTCTTTTGATAGGAACCTAGAAGTTTTTTTGTATGTTTGTCCATTATATTATTGAAAAACACAACTTAAACAATGAAAAAGAGCGATTTTACCTTTCTTTTGGTGGCTACAGCCATTTTTCTCCCCTTCTTTATAAGCGATGATGCTTATGAATGGTACAAAACCTTTAACGCCACCCATGGCATGGTCATGAGTTTCCTGAAGTTTGCCATCCTTTCTACCATGGGCGAAATGATCGGACTGCGCATCAGCACCGGTGTTTATATCAACCGGACTTTCGGAATCATTCCCCGGATGGTGGTATGGGGACTGCTTGGCATGGGCATCAATATGGCAATGATTATCTTCTCAAAAGGAGTGCCGATGTTTATGGAATATATGGGTATGGCAAATGCTTCCTCCACCATCAACGGAGAGATGTGTTTTGAGAAAATAATGATAGCATTAGCCATATCGGTAGCCATGAACAGCATTTTTGCCCCCGTCTTTATGACTCTTCACAAGATAACCGACACCCACATAGGTCACTGCGGCGGTTCGGTAAAGGCACTACTCACTCCCATCCCCATGAAACGGATTATGACGGAACTGAACTGGGCAGTGTTGTGGGGATTCGTATTCAAGAAAACCATTCCTTTGTTCTGGTATCCGGCACATACCATCACTTTCCTGCTCCCTCCGAATATGAGAGTGCTGTTTGCCGCCATATTGGGCATCGTACTGGGAGTGTTGTTGGCCGTTGCAGCCAAAAAGAAATAAAAAAGTAAGCGAAAGTCCCGATGTCTTTCAAGCCGGACTTTCGCTTACTTTTCATATTATCCTTATCTCCCGCCTTATTTTCCTTCGAATAAACAAAAGCAAAGATTTATAAATTACAAAAGAATGAAACAAACACAGGAACACTCATGTCAATCAAGATTCCATGAAAAATAGCAATCGGAATCATGTCTTTTCCCGAATACCGGGTAATAGAAGGTAATAATACATCCATTGAATTAACTCCGGCAGCAGAAATAGGTGCCAGCCTCCCAAAGTATTTCCGAATAAGAGGAGCACCGAGAAGTGCCATCATTTCACGAAAAATATTTGCCAAAAGAGCAATTGTTCCTAACTCTGTGGCTAACTGTAATCCCATAGAAGGTTCTTTGAACTGTGTAATCAAAATAGAAGAAAGGGAATAATAGGCAAAGCCACTTCCCACCGCCATGCAGTCAAAAACACTCCACTGGGTTAATAACAAACTGGCAAATGCCGAAAAAAGCAACGTTCCTGTAATAGTAGCAACAGGCACCAGCAGCATTTTGAATCGCAAACTTTTAATCAACTCTTTTAATTGTCTGTTACATCCAATCCCAATTCCAACTTGCAACATCAATGCATACAACACATACATGGAAACATTGTGTGTAGAAAACCGGAACTCATTGGCTGCTCCTATCAAACAACCGACACAGAAAAACGCCACAACAATCAAACTACCTTTCATTCGTTACCTCCTTTCTTAAAAAATAAATGAAACACCAGGAAAGATGCCAGTAAACTACCTAAAATACTTAAAGTTGCAAGTACAATGGCCTGCCATCCGAATTTCCCTATATTATTAATAATTAAGCTATTGGAACCTATTGAAAGCCCCAGAACAAAAAGCAACAGGAATATGGTAAGAGAAATACTTTTCTCTACTTTTTGCAAAAATCGTAAATCACGCAACAGATATCCAATGCCGATACCTGTAAACATTATAGATATAATAGTAAACATAAAATAGCTACTTTTAGAATGAAACATAGATTCTGATGACTAAAAACAAAGTCACCACTAATATACTTTTCATTTCCACAGCCTGTTGGAATGAAGAAAAAATAGAATGGATAAAACTCAAATAAACCCGCTGAACCAATGCACGTGTACAATGAAGCTGTTACACAGGCTTTCTCGTTCCCATCTAACGCTATATGTGCTATATGTAGAGCATAATTGGTTCATATTATCTATAAATTTTGGTGCAAAGATAACCGTTATTCGCATATTTACCAAATAAATATTCATAATTAACCCTATTCCACACAAAAAAGAGATGTTCGTTTGTGATAATATTTAAATGATTTCTTATATATCTATGAACCTGCTTTATATGGTTCGATATTTAACCTTTAAAGTATCGGTAAAAATTTACTAGTATTGTGAAAAAACATCCTGCTTTTTATTTTTGTTTTCACTTTTCCTTGTACCTTTGACGCAAATACTTGAATCTTATTAATCGAAAATATGATAAACACTGAATTATTCAAAGAAGTATCCCCCTTGTCATCCAAGGATTGTTTCATTTTGATAGAGCGCCAGAAAACGAACTTTAATTTTCCTATCCATATACATCCCGAGTGTGAACTGAATTTCATTGAGAACGCCAAAGGAGCACAACGCATTGTGGGTGACTCTATCGAGGAGATAGACGAAGAGGAATTGGTATTGGTGACCAATCCCCACTTGGAGCACGCTTGGAAAGACTATCGCAATGTATCGAAAAACATCCATGAAATTACCATCCAGTTTCATCCCGACTTATTGACCGACACTTTCCTCAATAAGAACCAAATGATTAGCATACGACAACTTTTCCGCCATGCCGAAAGGGGTGTCGCATTCAGCCGGGAATCCATAGCTAAGGTGCGTCCGTTGCTGAAAACCCTTACCTGCGAGAACGACAGCTTTTATTCCCTGATTAAGTTGCTCATCATTCTGCATGAGTTATCGATAGACAAAGGTATGCGTGAATTATCCACCGGACAGTTTGCCGCAAATGTCATGCATCAGCATTCTTCCGACGAGAGCTTGGGTAGGGTGATGGATTACCTCAGCCGGCATTATTCCGAAGTCATCCGCCTATCGGAAGTGGCGGAAATGGTAAATATGAGCGAATCCTCGTTCTGCCGTTTCTTTAAGCAACATACTTCCAAGAGTTTTATTGACTTCCTTACAGATATCCGTTTGGGGGCTGCTTCACGAGCCTTGATAGACTCTTCTTTGTCGATAGCTGAAATTGGATATGACTGTGGATTCAATAATTTATCCAATTTCAACCGCATCTTTAAAAAGAAAAAGGGAGTCACACCAAGTGAGTTTCGGGACAACTACCGTAAAAATAAAACGATTATTTAAATGGTTCTGCAGGACTATTTAGATAAATCTCTTTAATGTCTACAGCATCAAAAGGAAGTGGACTCTTCGATAGTTCAGGAATGTTGTAGGACTTGAATGTATGGAAATAATGTGCCGGGTCCTGTTGCGGCAAGACAAATGGCTTGTAAATCTTTCCTTCCTTATCTATATAGGCAAAATAAGGCTTGCCATATTGTCCGTCTCCCCGTTTGCTGGCGAAGACAAACCAATGACTGTTTGACGACCAGCTGTGATAAGTGTCCGAGCGATCCGAGTTTGCAGCACTGCACTCATGGATGGTCTCTGTAGACAGATTCAGTATGTATAGGTCTGTTTCCCGATGCCAGATGGGAAAGGTGCCATAGTCGGCTATGGTGAACAGCAGGTATTTACCATCGGGAGACGCTTTGGGAAAACAGACGGAGCCTTGTTGTTCGCGTGCATTCCATAAGGTGTCTGCCTGTTTCCCCCAAGAACCGTTTTCCTGATCAAAACCGATGCGGCAAAGCGAATAGCGTAACTGGCAGATACTGTCCGGCAACGTGGTTTGTGGAGCCGAGCAATAATAAATATGTTTTCCGTCTGCCGAGAAAGTAGGGAAAGTTTCCAATACTTTTTTATCCCGGGTAAGCGGAGAAAGAATCATCCGATTCTGTTCAAAGTCGGCAATTGCCAAATCGGATTCGGTATCATAAACTTCCAGACGTTTGCTGCCTTGGGCATGAAAAGCAGGTATGATGATATTAGACGAGAACACTGCATAACGTCCGGACGGATGGAAGTCTCCATAAACCGCCGCTGAAATCATGGAATCATTTTTGAGGCTGAGCTTACGTAACTTTCCATCGCGGTTGAGGATGGTTCCTCCGTTTTTCCCACGCAGATGAAACATGGAAAGCCGACCGCTTTGCTTTCCGTAAGTATGACAATTCATACAATTACCACCTGTCAGTTTATTGTCCGCTATGACCTTTTCGCTGAAATCTTCCAAACTCCTTTCACATAGTTGCAGGTTATTCCAGACTTCATATCCCGGCTCTATGAGGCGGTAGCTCAGATAGCCGTCTATTGCCTCGGCAGCTACCTGCCATTGAAAGGAGGGATATTCCAGCCATTTGCCCTTCATCAAGGCCGTTACACGTACTTGCACCGATTTCCCTTTTTGTTGCAGCAACAGTTTCTTCCATTTGCCGATGGGAAAACGGGCTTTGTCTTTACCCGATATCCGCAGACTGTCCGTATCTCCGTAGGCAGTGACCTGCAATCCTTCAGCTCCTTCTATCATAAAATTCAGAGGAGCTATATTATAAGGTATAGTAATGTCGGTATAGTCGGGATAGATGGGAGCACATTCTTTTACGCGCGTCACATTCTCGGGAATGGGAGTACATGCCGCCAGTCCCGCCAGCCAAAATATGAAAAACAACTGCATCTTATTCATGATCAACATTATTGAAATTGTGCAAACTGATAATAGTACCAATACGTTCTTCCGAATCTGCTTTCCAGTGCAGATGAATTGCCTTGTGTATGCAACCGGTTGTATTCATTAAAATCCTGTACGATGACAGGGTTTATGCCTGTGGATTTGATTTCACTACCGGTTGCCCGCTTTTGATAAAGATGAATCAATAAAGCTTCTGCGTACAGACGGTTAGGTGCTCCGGTATGGTATCGCTTATAATCTTTCAGAAAAGCGGAGAGATCCTTCATCAGCAAATCGAAACAAAGTAAATAATCCCGTGCCATTTGGTTGGCGGGATTGGCTTCCATCAACAGGTGAAGCGATTTTACGACATCAGTAGACGAAAGTCTCAGGGTATCTTTTTGGGGCAGGTACGAGCGTTTGTACTTCAGCCATTCCTTCACTTCCGGACTTTCCTTCCCCGGTGTGCGTTTTTTCGCCCATTCCTTGTAAAAGAGTGTGTTCGAGAGGATACGCAGATATTTTCGTGCCGCTTCGTTATCTCCGTTTATCAAATTGATTTCCGCCAGTCGCTGTACCATGCGTACACTCTTGTTCTGAGGAGAAAATATCATGCTTAAGAGGGAAGCGTGTTCTGCCATGGTCATATCGCCCAAGCGGAACCAGACCTCTCCAGACAATTGGGTGGAAAGATATGTCGATTTTTCGTTCACAGGCATGAACAGACCCAATCCTGCCGGTTGGTAATAATCCATAAGCTTTTCCGGAAGATTGTTTTGCATGGCATTGGCCAGATTATAGCACACGGATATGGCATTTCCCGGAACACCGTCGTGTACCAATTCATTTATCTTGTCCCAATTCTCAAAATAGTCTTCGGTATTCAGGCCTAATATGCGCTCGTTCTCAAAATCAGGTGTTCCATACCAAAGCGTAGCCGGGAAAGAGTATGCTTGCGAAGGAATGACCAGATATTTGCGGGCAGCTAAGGGAGGCAGTGCCAAAGCGACCGGTATCATTCCGTAAATAACCACATAACTCTGTTTCCGCTTCAAGGCGGAAAGGATAGTAAGTAATGTGAAAGCAAACATACCATAACCGAACAGGCTATAGCATAACATGGTTCCGCAAATGCTTCCGATAAAGAAATCCCATTTTCCTTTTAATTTGTCTGTCAGCAAAAACAGGGACAAAGCACCGATGAGTGAAAGGGTCGCCGAAAATGGATACTGAATTTGGCAGAAGCGCAGGCTTTCCCAAATAAAAACCACTATTGAAAAACCTATGGCTATCCATCGGTTGGTCCATTTACGGCAAGTGAAATAAGTCAATGTCCCTAATGCTGCCATAGTTAAGGCAACGACAGCTGCCCCCATATTGATATTATGGAAGAATTGAGTCAAAAAGTCACCCCCCAGACATGATAAGGGGGCGGGATGATTGAAATAATCGATAAATTGATCGACTGTATAAGTGAACAATAGCATTTGCTCTCGGTGAAGAAGATGATAAGGATAGGCGAAGCGGAAAAACAGAAAACAAGCTACTCCACTTATCGTCATACTTAAAAATAGATATCGGGTATCATGCTGCATAATTCTTTGTCTTTTCATTCTTTTTAGCAAGTTACATTCACTTTTCCCTTGTCTTTGCAAAAGTAGAGAAAAACGAAAAAGTCAATTAATATTATATTATCAACTTTTGATACTATTCACTCAATCTGTCATTCCCATCTTGATATTCCATTTTAATTACGTTATTTGCATTTATACCAAAAGAGTTTCTAACCATAAAGTTGAAAAGATACGATGCGTTCCTTGTATTATGTCCGTTTGGATATCTCTTTTCTCTCTACCAGCGATGGAGTGAAAGGAGTCTATACACACGCTTATAAAATGAACCTTATTTTACGTTATCTATCATGTCACAGCATATTTTGTGGATGAAAAATATGGTTTTCTCTGTTACCAATCGGTCACCTCTTGAATAACTGGATGTTTTTTACCATTGATAAGATTTCATTATATAATGCTTGAATTGTATTTGTAGGTTGATAAAAGAAACGGGATATTTGCAATGTGAAAAATTAACCTTAAAATCAAATTTATGACAAAAACGATGAAATCTTTATTTCTATTGATTATTCTTTCGTTGGCGTTTGTTGGCTGTACAAGCCATAATATGACAGAGTGGAACAGGAGTATCCTTTGTATAATTTCTTGTTTTCTACTCATACGAAGCAAAATAGAAATTAATATAGTGCCTTTAACCTATAGATGATTCATTCTTAACGGTTTTGATTCAATATGTTTTCAGACCGACAGACAAAGAGTGTTATTTTAATCAAATTCTAATACATATTTTATGAAACAAATTACATTAACTCTAATGCTGTGCATATTTAGTATATGCACATATGCACAACAAATCACCGTTAGTGGAACAGTGACGGATGCGGAAAACAATCCGTTGATTGGTGCTGCTGTTTTAGTTCTTGGAACTACCGATGGTGTTATTACCGATCTTGATGGTAAATATACCATTAAAGTAAATTCCGGTCAGTCTTTGAAATTCTCTTATGTAGGTTATCAGGAGCAAACTGTTAAGGTTGATGGCCGCAGTGTGATTAATGTGAAATTGTCGGAAGGTGAATTGTTGGACGAGGTGGTGGTTATCGGTTACGGTACAGTGAAGAAAAGCCATTTGACAGGTGCGGTCGCTTCTGTTTCCGGTAAAGAGTTACAGGCAAATGTTGCACGTAGTGCTTCAGCTGCTTTGCAAGGAAGAGTTGCCGGTGTTACTGTGTCGGCTGCCAACGGTCAGCCGGGGGAAGGCTTGAATATTAATGTCCGTGGTATCAGTTCATTGAGTGCCACCAGTCCGCTTTATGTAATTGACGGTGTGTATGGTGATATCAATATGGTTGATCCCGCTGACATTCAGTCTATTGAAGTGTTGAAAGATGCTTCGGCTGCTGCTATTTATGGTTCTCGTGCTGCTAATGGTGTTGTATTGGTCACTACTAAAGGCGGTCGTTTGGAAACTCCTGCCCGTGTGACAGTGGATGCCTATACAGGCGTTCAGATGGTTGCCAAATACATTGATGTAATGGATGGTAATCAGCTTCGCGATTTGGCAAAGGCTACCGGTTATAGTTCGGCAGAAGGGTTGCTGAATTGGAATGGAGGTGCTGGAACAGACTGGCAGAAAGAACTTTATAACTCGGCTATGGTGAGCAAGGTTAGCTTGAATGTATCTGGAGGAAACAAGACTTCGACCTATAATCTGTCGGGAAGCTATCTTAACCAGGATGGTATTGTAAATACTACCGGTTATGAGGCATGGAACATTCGTTCTAAGAATACTTTTTCTTTTTTCAATAATCATTTGCGTATGGGGACTACGTTGATGATGAAATTCTATAAAAAGAAGTACGAAGATGTTTCATATACTGCCGCTCTGACAGCTGTGCCTATGTGGAATGTATATGGTGAAGATGGCACTTGGGGTGTCGCTCCGGAATGGACCAGAGGAGATAATCCTGTAGGTTGGACAGAAGCCTATGATTACCAAAGACATGGGATAGACATTTTATTGAATGGCTATGCCGAAGTGGATTTGTTCTTGAAAGGATTGAAATATAAATTCAATGTAGGTATAAATAAATATACAAGACGTAATTATGCCTATAGTTCTCCTTATTATTTCAGTTCTACTTCACAAAAGAATGAAGCGGAATTGTCGGAAAGTACAGACTGGGAGAACGATTGGTTGATTGAAAATACAATCAATTATGATAATACGTTTGGCAATCATACGGTTTCTGCTTTGGTGGGTTATTCTGCCCAGCGTAACAATGCACGTGGTTTTGGTGCAGGACGTAAGGGTTTCCCGGAAGGTTTCTCTGTGATTGATGCCGGTTCGGTTTCTTCGCAAAATACATCGGGTAGCGCTTGGGCCAATACAATGATTTCTATGTTTGGGCGTGTGATGTATTCGTATGCCGATCGTTATATGCTGTCTGCTTCTATTCGTCGGGACGGTTCTTCCAAATTTGCAGATGGAAACCGCTGGGGCACATTCCCGTCTGTATCTTTGGGTTGGAATGTGATGAATGAAGATTTCTTTGAAAATATCAAGGAGACCATGAATGAATTGAAAATTCGTGCCAGTTATGGTGTACTGGGTAATTTGAGCGGTATTGGCAATTATGCTACCCAGTCTGTTGTTTATAAAGGTATGAATAACATAATGGGTACAGAACTTTGGGAAGGTGCCATTACCGGTAAGGAATGGACTTCACCCATGAATGTGACTTGGGAAAAGACGAAGACTTTGAACTTGGGTTTGGATTTTGCTTTCTTGAACAATAAGTTCAGTGTCAGTGCTGATTATTTTATTCAGAAAACAGAAGATATGTTGTTGTCTATGCCGCAGTCTTTGAGTTTTGGTTTGAGTGGAAATCCTACAGTAAATGCAGGTACAGTAGAAAACAAAGGATTTGAAATTTCATTGAATCACCGTAATAATGTAGGCGATTTGTATTATCATGTAGGTGTCAATGCTACCTTCATCAAGAATAAACTGACGGAAGTAAACGGAAGTCGTGATGAATGGCAGGGATTCAATCCTCATGCCAAAGGAACGATCACTTATGCCAAGACCGGTCATTCCATAGGTTATTTCAATTTGATAAAGACGGATGGTGTATTCCAAAGCCAACAAGAAATTGATGCGTATGTGGATAAGAATGGTAATAAGATCCAGCCTAATGCACAACCGGGTGACTTGCGTTTCGTGGATTATAACGAAGATGGTAAGATTGACAATAATGACCGTCAGGATGTAGGCTCTGCTTTCCCGAAAGTTAACTTGGGTGTAAGTCTGGGTGCTGAATGGAAAGGTTTGGATTTGAATATGTTCTTTGACGGAAACTTTGGCAACAAGATTTACAATGCCCAGTATTATACTACGGTTTATAATGAATCAACAGGAAACCAGTATGCAGAACGCATGAACAGCTGGACTGAAAACAATCATTCTGATATTCCTCGCTGTTTGTTTGGTACTAGCGATCCTAATGGTACAAACTGGGGCTATACGGACCGTTGGTTGGAAAATGGTTCATTCTTGCGCTTGAAGACCTTGGAATTAGGTTATACGTTGCCTAAAGTATGGGTATCCAAAGCCGGTTTGCAGAATGTGCGTGTTTATACGGCTATGGAAAACCTTTTCACTATAACCGATTATAAAGGATATACTCCTGACTTGGGTATGGTAGATGCCAATGGTGCCGGTACATCAGGTGGTTCGGGTGTAATGACCCGTGGTTGTGATGACGGTCGTTATCCGATGGCACGTACTATCACCTTTGGTTTACAAGTAAATTTCTAATTAGGAATAAGTAATATTTGCAGAATATGAAAAAGAATTTTATAAAATACATAGCTGCATTGGCTGTAGCTCCAATGTTGTTGTCTTCTTGTAGTGATGATTTTCTGAATGAGATTGACCCTAACCGTCAGACTCCGACCACTTTCTGGACATCCGAAGATAATGTGATGAAAGGCTTGTCCGCAGTTTATAATCCTTTCCGCCGTATGACCAGTGGATATTATGGCGGGTTGGAAGGTATCATGCATCTTCAGATGCGCGGTGATGACCTTTACCCCACTCGCGGAGAAGAACCTTATATTTGGGAATATTTGTCGTTTGTCAACACAACGAATACAAAGGATTTGAGCTGGGGAAACATCTATGAAGGCATTCAGATGGCAAACGAATTCATATATCGTGCGGCTACGGTTGATATGGACGAAACCAAACGTGAGCAAATGATAGGTGAGGCTTATTTCTTACGTGGATTCTGGTACTTCCGTTTGCGTACTGATTATCGTGATGCGGTTATCCGTACTCTCCCGCAGGATGCAGATCCGGAAACTCATGGACTGTCTAGCGGTGATGAAGTGCTGGAACAGGCTATTTCAGACTTTAAGGAAGCTAAGTCTCGTTTGCCTAAACTTCGTTCAAGCGATGAAAACGGTCGTGTAACTCAAGGTGCGGCTATTGCCATGTTGGGTAAAGCTTATATCTGGAAAGGGGATTATCAGGCCGCAAAGAATGAGTTTGAAATTATAATGAATGGTTATGGTTACGATTTGACTCAAAAGTATGAGGATAACTTCCGTGACGATACGGAATTTAATGCTGAATCTATTTGGGAAATCAATTATGATGCCAAAGGTAATTCGGGTGACGCTTGGGGCAATGGCACTAGTGACGACTCGTTTATGGGAAACAACCTTGCTCATTATTTTGGTCCGACACTGAAAGGTGAGAATATTGGCGGTGGTTGGTATAAGATGCAACCTTCTCCCTATTTGATAAAAGAATTCATTTCCGAACAGCGTCCGGAAGGTTCTGATTCCAAATGGGATAAGCGTTTATACACTACGTGCTTCTTTAAATATTCTGATTTCGGTGATGTGAAGCCGGATGAAAAATTCTATGGTGGTAAAGTGGAATTTGATGATATGTTTAAATGGACGGTACTGCCCGAAGGCGACGGCAAATATGGTATTGCCAAGCAAGGATATGCTCCTGCTTATCCGGTTATCGAGGGTGTTCAAGGGCGTTTCATGATGAAGAAGTTTGCAGCTTGGTGGGTTCCCACAGGATGTACGATGTATTCTAACGATGCCGGACGTATCAACAATTTACGTATTATGCGTTTTGCAGAAGTTTTGTTGCTCCACGCTGAGGCTTGTCTGGAAACCAATGATGAAAGCGGAGCAATGAAAGATATTAACCGGATTCGTGTACGTGCCGGTTTGCCGGAGAAAACCTTGAGTGGAAAAGATGCTATAATGACAGAACTCCAGAAACAGAAATTGCTGGAATTTGCCGGAGAGAATATACGTTGGGATGATATGGTTCGTTGGTACGGAAATGATCCTGCTAAGTTGAAAGCTATCATGCACGAACGCAAGACCGATTCTCAACATTATGAATTGCTTTACGAAGAAAATGAAAGTGGTGAAAAGGAATTGGTAGGATATAAACCGACAGACCGCATTTCGGATACACAAGGATTTGACCATTTTGAAGCTAAATTCTTGTACTTCCCGATACCTCAGGCAGAGGTGGACGCTAATTTGAATTTGGAGCAAAAGCCGGAATGGAGATGATTGTATTGAACTGATAATTAAAAAGTATGAGAGGGAGGGGAATCTCTCCCTCTATAAAAACAATGAAGCCAAATGAAAAGGAAAGGATATTATTTATGCTCTTTGTTGGTTATGATATTTGTATTTTTGTCATGTCGTGATGAAGAACAGGATTGTACCCAAGCTATGCAGGATATACAAAACCAGTTGAAGGAAAATGATTTATTGAAATCTGTTTCTCAGGAACGTGAACAATGTGTTTTGTTATTTGAGTCCAATAAGGTAATTTTTCCGCAAGAGTTAATCCAAAATGTAGATGTGGATGCGGAAAACTGGAAAACGACTTTGACATTTGTCAATGGAAGCACTTATGTTATACCTACCTTAGGCACTTCGATTGACAACTTGATATTGAGTTCTACAGTCAATCCTTCCGGTTGCAATCCATTATCGGCCAGTGTAGTTGTAAAATTACCTGTATTGGGACGCATTAAACTGATTGTACACAGCAAACCGGAAAAGCATACACCAGACGTGGAATATGCATTTAAGAGTGTGGAATTAAAACAGAATATCCCGGTATTGGGACTTTATCCCAATTATAATAATCAGGTCACTTTAATTTATACAGATTTGCAAGGAAATGAACGTGCTCGGTCCGATCTAAAGCTTCAGACAAAAACATTGGAAAGCAGAAGACTGCCCAAGGAAATCAGAGTGGTAAAGGCTCAATATGACCGTATGGAGCCAGGCATGAATTTAGTTAACTCTCCCGGACAGGATGAAACAGACACTTCTATCCCTTATATGGTAGATGCTGACGGAGAAATCCGTTGGATTCTTGATTGGGAGAAGTCGGATGAACATCGATATATCGGAATCGGGTGCGGACTGATTCGGATGCAGAACGGACATTATATGACCGGTGACGGAAACCATCATCGGATGGTGGAAGTGGATATGATGGGAAATACAATTCATAATTGGGATATGCTGGAAAGGGGATATACTATGCATCATGCCATATCTCAAGATAAACAAGGCAATATATTAGCTACGGTGAGCAAGACTTCCGCTAAAATAGCCAATGGAAAGGATGTACGGATAAACGATTTCATTATTAGAATGGATCCCGAAAAAGGGGAAATATTGCAAGAATGGGATTTGGTGAACATGCTGGATTCGGCACGGTATGGTATGACCGATTATAATCTTACCGCTGATCCTTATGCGCAAAATGCCAGTAATTGGGCGCATAATAATGGTATAGTGGAATGGGGAAATGATTATTTGGCTACAGCTCGCTATCAAGGAATATTCAAATTTAATAAAGCCGGAGGCATTGAGTGGATTATATCACCTCATGGGTATTGGAGAGATAGATATTTGAAATTATTATTAAATCCTCTTCATGCCGACGGAACTCCCATTACTGATCCTGATGTGATAGCCGGAACGAAGAATTGTGATGATTTTGAATGGCCTTGGGGGTGCCATACTGCTGTTCCGTTGCCTAATGGACATATCTTTTATTTCAATAATGGCTATGGGCGAAATTTCAAGCTTGATTTTACGGATAGAAAAAATGTTTATACTTGTGGAATAGAGTACGAAGTGGATGAAGTAAACCGTACGGTTCGTCAAGTTTGGCAATATGGAAAAGAACGGGGTACCGCATATTTTACTCCGGCCCGTTCCGGGGTGCAATATTTGGAACAAACGGGTAACAGATTAATTTGTCCGGGAATGAGCAATGTGCTTAGCAATGGCAATCGTGGTGCACGCGTGACAGAAGTAGATCCCGAGACACAGGAGATTGTATTTGAGTTGGAACTGGAAGATGCAATTTATCAGCGAGTTTATCGTATGTCTCTCTATCCTGATAATCAATAAATGCATTTTTACTATAAAAGATTAATTGAGAATAATAAATAAAAGGTAATATTGCGCCAGCGGCATAACGACACGACACCGGCACAACCTTTCGTCCGTCTTGGCGAGAGTCAGAATAGTGCGCACCCGAATCTGACGGACTGGAGAGGCTTGCCGGACTTAAAGGCAGACAACCAACAGCGGAACGTGGTGCTTCCTCTCAAGTTTGCTAACGGGAAGTATGCCTTCTATACCCTCAGCAAACTAAAATTTCAGTTTCATTGTTTTGTTGTTGTAAATAATATCTTTTTCAATAACAGACACGTGTCCCGATTCCAAAGGAGTAAAAATCTGAATCTTGAACTTTCTATTCTCTAATTTAGGCGGCATTTTACCGATAGGAGCAAATAGAGTAAACGTTTGATGTTTGTTATCCCATTTCATTTGAATCGCTGAATAACCTCCTCTCTCATAGGCATAAGTTTCATTATCGTCTTCATAAAATAAAAACTCTGCATCTTTACCTGCATAAACTGATAATATAATTTCAGAGCCATCGTCTTGAGCAACATATTGAACCACTTTATTACGTGGAACAATGGAACCGGCTTTTACAAATATTGGCAGCTTTTCCAAGGGAGCATCATATTTTATTTCTTGTCCTCCCTCGTAGCATCTATTGGAGTGCAAGTCAAACCAATAGGTACCGGAATGTTGTGGTAAGTAAATCAATTCTAATGTATTAACATCCGAAATAGCCCCCTCCCGATTATAATACATTGGTCTGGTTATTGGATGAATCATTAATGCATCCCCAAACATATAACTGCTCCCGTCATCAAACGTTTTCCGGTCGTCAGAAAAATCCACTACTGTACCACGCATCATTGCCGAACCTTTTGACGTAACCTTCCAAGCTTCTGAATATATATACGACAAGAGTGAATAACGAAGATGAATCATCTCAACTTGAATGTCATAAAATAGGCTGCCGGGCTCGCCAAAATGCCAAATCTCACGTGGCACTTCCGTTCCATGAGCCCGGAATATCGGAGAAAGAGCTCCGTACTGAAACCACCTTGTGTATAATTCCAAATAAGCAGAATCTTTAAGCCCCTTTGCATACCCTCCATCGCAAGAAGATATGTTTCTATGGATTTCCGTACCTATCTCTCCGGTTCCTTCACCTGAATTTTCCCTACTTCGCACTCTAAAGCCACCGATATCGGTAGTCCAATAAGGAATGCCGGTCATACAAATATTAAGACCGGCTACAAGTTGCTTTTTTAATACATCCCAAGAAGCATAGATATCTCCCGACCATATAGAAGTGCCAAATCGCTGCTGCCCTGCAAAAGCAGAACGAGTCAAGACAGATGCGCGATTATCACTCTGCTTCCTTAAGTTTTCATACATCATTTTAGTTAATACATACGAATAAGTATTGAGATAACGAGCAGCAGATCCGATAAAAGTCTTACCGGCTTTTTTACTCCACTGAGTCTGCTTTTCAGGATATAGCCCGTCTTTATAAGCCGGTTCTGTCGCATCCAACCACCAAGAATCCACACCTTTGGTATAAAGTCCCTGATACAAATGGTTCCAAAAGATTTTTTGAGCTGTGGGAGCATATATATCCGCTACCTTATAACCTGCCCATGTGGGCACATCATACAGCACATTGGCTGAATCCATCTCTTGATATATTTTCGTGGATTTTCCAAAACCGGGCCAAACAGACAATGTTAACTTAACATGATACTTCTTATGCAAATCTTCAATAACCTTTTGGGGATTAGGATGAGTGACCGGGTTAAAAACCATGCCATTCCACGAATCGAGGTTTTCTCCCCAATATTGCCAGTCTTGAACAATATTGTCTAATGGAATATTTCTCATTCGGTAAGTTCTCACCACATCTTGAAGCTCATCAAATGTCTTGTAGCGTTCCTTTGACATCCAGAATCCAAAAGCCGATTTGGGAAGCATTGGCGAATTCCCTGTCAATTCGCAATATCCCGACATAGCATCCTTCATATCTTTCCCCACTACCAAATAATAATTTACTCCATCTCCTATCTCAGAAGTAAAAGTAGCTCCATCAGGAGTATCTTCAAAGGTGGAGCAAGAATAATTATCCCAAAACAACACATAATTTGAAGTGGATACAATAACCGGATTTGCTATTTCACGATTGGCGTGCACCAACAATTCCTTATGCCCCCTATAATTATAAACTCCATCTTGATACTGCCCCAAACCATAAATAGCTTCATCGGGCTTTAAAATAAAGGTTTGGCTCACAGTATATGCTTTTTCCCCTAAGTCATCGACTTCGGAAAAATGATTACCACCTTCTACGAGAATCGTGTCACTGTTTTGAACATCAGTAAAAAGAACCCTATCCTGCAAAATATCATAGGTTGCTTCTACCTTTGCCGATTTCAAGATAATCTTATTTTGCAATGAACGACATTTTATATCCTGTGCTGCAAAAACTTTATCATTTACAATAAGAGAAGGCTTCTGTTCTTGTCCTGCAGGATAAGTTCGGACATGTATGATATTATCCTTTAAAAAAGATATCTCAATTTGTTTTTCTTCAAGAGAAATAGTAACCCCATTTTCGTTCTTTTGTATAGAAGAAAGGGAATATTTTTGACCATAAGAACTGAGTGAAACAATGAAAAACAGAAAAAGTATTATTCTATTCATAATTAATCATAACTGTACAACATAAAAATTTGTTTGAAATGATACTTTCCGGAACAATAATAAGTTTACAAACACCTGTATATCAAACATTCCGCTTATTCCAGTGCTGCAAAAAATCTAATAAAGGAATACCCGATATGTCGACAAAGACAACCATAAAATTTGTATCTTTAATTCGATTCCTGAATACAAAGATAGAGATTTTTTGTTATAGTTACTTTTTTTGTATAAAATAAAAATGAACCACCAATAATTGAACTTGACGATATTTATAATAAAGATGGATTTTTGATTAAAATGTTTGAAACAAAATCTAAATCATGGGAATATGAGAATGAGATAAGGTTAATATATTCAACTTCAAAACGGAAAGGATATAATCCTTTTGCATTAAAATCGATTTATTTTGGTTTAAATATGGATGAAAAGCATCAAATACAAATAATAGAAGGATTAACAAATAAAGATATAAGATTCTATAAAATGTAAAGAAAAGCAGAATCATATAAGCTTATTTCTATATTGATTCATGAAAATAAACGTATCATTAAGAATAAATTGGTACTATCTCAATATGAAATATTAAAAGAAAGCTACAATCATGCCATTGAAAATTTTCATGTATTATATAAAGGTGAAAGTATGAATAAAGAAGCATTGCATAATTTTGTCTTGAAGTTCAGAAAAGAATACACTACAAAAAATACTAATATTTATGTCTATAATAAAAGTGACATAGCTAATTTAATTGATAAATATCCATTAAATGACAAAGAAGCAGAGCTATTGCTGAATCATGGTTCACTAATCCTACAGAAGTCTATGTTAATCTATCTTGAATCAGTGTAAGCATCCGATAAAGTACACATTGTATTTTTCATAAATAGAAAACCCGATATTAACTTTTGATTAAAATTGATATCGAGTCTTTTATTCTTCACCATAAATATTTAGGGATATTCCTAAAATAACGTGAATTCGATATGAGTGATACTGAGATTATGGTTATTCGGTGGTTTCCGCTGTTTCAAGCATTACTACAAAGAATATGCCTGTAAACATCTGAAACACCTTTTTCCGCGTCAGGTTTCTTATAACCGTATTCATCAAAAAAGTACTGCCGGGAACCTGTACCGGCATCAGTTTTGTCGACTCTACTCCTTCACGTGTTTGTCGTAACCAAAAAATCCTTATTCATAAAAACATTTGAGGAACTTACCGAGCGTGGAAAATATTCAATGGGATGGTTCTTCGGATTCAAGTTGCATCTGATAATCAATGACAAGGGTGAGATTCTCAATTTTATGTTCACGCCTGAAAACGTGGATGACCGGGAACCATTGAAGCAAGGTAAGTTTCTGGAGAACAGCAAAGGAAAACCATGTGCAGACAAAGGATATACTGGTCAGACTCTGTTTGAGAACCTTTTCCTTAATGGTGTACAGCTTGTCACTAAAGTTGAAAACAATATGAAGAATTCACTGATGAGTATTGCCGACAAAATTTTGCTCAAAAAAAGAGCCTTGATCGAAACGGTCAATGACGGACAACTTGCTATTTTTTAATTTTATATCGAATTCACGTTAAATAATGTTCTATGAAAAAGGTAGAAGATTGGGAGAGTTGAACGAAAAAAATCAAGAGAAAAGTCCACGTAAAGTAAAACTTTTTTTTTAATTTAGAAGAAAGAGGGACATTCACTGAATATCACAAATTATGAACTAGGGACTTCAAGGAAAGAAACTTCTAATCATTCAATCAGATTTTATAAGTCCTTTCCTATGCTAGAAACAATTGGAAGAATATCGTTATGGTAACGGAGTATGGAAGAAATTTAACCTAATCTTACCTAATGGATTTAAGTTATAAAAATGAATAAAACCAGAGAAGAAAATCATAATTCCTCTCCAACTGTTTTTGTTAACTGATACAAAAACATCAAGTACACACATCACAACTCCAGCCCAACAACAGATATCCATTTTCCTATTTTTAAATTCTCAGACACTGCCAAATCAATAGCCGCCTCATTATTTTTCGTCTTGTCAGTCAAACCAACACATAAAGTATACTTTCCTTGTAATTTTGCCGGAATATCAAACTGACTCAGATAATTGTATGACATCCCCTTCAGCCATTCGGAAGGTTCTGCTTCCGGTTCTGTATGCAAGAATACAATCTCCTGTCTTTCATTCATCAAAACAAAGCTAACCTGATACTTATAATTCCAATTAGGATGATTATTAGGCAATACACCCACACCATAGTTTTTCCATGAATGAAACAAAGTCAATGTTCTGTTATTCTGTTCTACTTTGATATAATCCGGATAGAGACGATAACCACCCAAAGTTATAAAACGCTGAACTTGATCCGGTAATTCTTCTATCCAAAACTTACACTGTAAAGGCACACGCAAATCCAACGTGTTGCAATGATTGTCTAAAGCATCAGTCACAGAAACAATAAAAGCCTCTTTGAAATCGTTCATGGCAAAACGTTTGTCTCCTTGGAAATGCTTGTACTTTGAATTGTCACCATTTTGTGCGTTAAACCACCAGCATCCCTCACCAATAAGAGCTCTTTTCGGGAAAAGCTCGTCATGCACCATCGCACGTTCTTCATTAGAAAACCAAAAACTGCCTATACCATCCCTACGGGGAAGAAACCCCAACTTATCATATACAAGCGGCTTGGAGAATCTATAGTCACTCTGCGAAAGATTCATCACTGTAAGCACTTTTTTAAAATGCCTTGCATACGATCCGGTTACCTGTCGGATGACAGTTTCCAAATTCTCCTTCTTTTCGAGTGCTAAACCATGTCCTTCTCCCCATCTTCCCAATCCATACGCATCCATATAATCCACCTCATCCGGATTGTCATATTCTTTTGCGAAAGCTTCTACAAACTTATCCAGCTTTTCAAGAAATACCGGATTGTCATAATAAGGCTGAGTTTTGCCTTCATCATCTATTGGGCTTTCTGTAGCTCCGGCTTCGTATACATAGGATGGTACCCCATCTACGCCATGAAAAAACACCCTAAATGCCAGTTTAAGTCCTTTGTCTTTAGCTTTTTGTATATACCATTTATACTGTTCATTATAAATCCATGCATATTTACCTTCTTCAGGTTCCAGATCTTTCCATAGCATTCTGATATATAATATATTGGCATAATCAGCAGCCTTGCATTCTTCCATCTGTTCCCAAAAAACTTCGGGGGTATAGATGTTGCTTTTATTATGGCGTGTTCCCTGAAAAGACCAACCTTCTTCGTACATCATCCATCCCATGGCAGGATTTTTTAGTACAGTGGTCAAATTCGGGGTATAATTTACCCATTTGTTTACTTGGGCTTGAAGTGAAGCAAATCCCAATAAGTACATACAGCACAAGAGAATTGCAGCCAAGCGTAAAACAGAAATGCTTTTCATATGATCAATAATTATCCAATTTACCAAAAAATATATATCCTTATAGGAAAATCATTACCGGAGATTTCCCCATAAAGAAGATTAGTGTAAAGATAAGTTCTAATTTCTCTTTTCTTTAAGAAGTCAGGTAAAAGAACTTAGCTTCCGTATCTTATTAAAGATAATTTTAAGTTTTCGGTGCAAATATACAATTATTATCATAAAGCAGATATGTTTGATAAACTTTTTATAAAAGACTTCACCATTTACGTAAATAATAAGAATCGGATATAGCCAACAAATTAAATGAAGCATCCATCTGACATTAATGTACACCGTCCAGATCAAGCATATCTAATCTGGAAAACAAATGGTAATATGCTATTGCTGATCTTTTATTTATAGTAAAAACAGACAGCAGAATACCCGGATTATTCCGTTTTTTTTGTCCTTCATACAGTGCCAATGAAGAAGTCTGCGTCTTTCCCCATATGGAAATACCTGAAGTATGTTCAAATGGAGCACCCCCACAATAGCAAGCAAATTTCCTCGGGTTGTCAAACCTTTGAAAATTGTCAGTAGCATACAGTAATACAATGGCATTGATTATTCCTATCCCTTTTATATTTCTCAACAGCAAGTAGTTTGTGTAAAGAGAACTACTGGCGGCTATCAATTACTCCATAGCCTCTTCCACCTCCAGAACCTTTTCTTTGATTGAATTGAGCTACTCTTCCAAAAAAGAAATAGATTCTGTCACATCAGCTAACTTTGCCATCTGGGAGAATGTTTCCAATAACTTTATGCTTGATACTTTTGCTTGACCAAATTCTCACGCATAATAATCCATCTTCTCAATCTCACCAAGTCTTTGTCCGGCAATTTGTATAGTTTCAATTTTCGGCACAGAACAAGACTTCGGATAAAGAGAGCTGATAATCTGCTATCCAAGCTAACAAGGATTGAATTCCTCCCGGAGTGTTATCAAAAGACTTGTTTCACAAGTCTTTTTCGTCCGCAGACATTAATGATGCATCGAAAGTTTTTTTTTCATACATCAAGACTAACAAAATGAGAATAATTCATAACTTTGCATTTACAGTATTAAACATGAAAGAGAAACAACTAATACATTTATTAGATCGTGAGCCTACAGTTCTAACCGGATAGGTTCTCCGATTAAGAGAGTTACAGTCTGATTCAACCTATAGTTATTTAAGACTAGTGTCAAAGTTAGTTCACTGCAACTCTTCCTTTCAAATATACACTTATATTTTTATTGGGATATTTAATACTGCAAATGTAAATGTGTCAAAACTAAAATGACCTATCCAATTGTCAGCTGTAGGGCAGGATTTACCTGCCCGAAGACACAAAGCAAGCTGTTTTCGGGCGAACGAACTTCGCCCCTACGAACTAAACGACAGCATTATCCACGTTTTGACACACCCCAACCAAACGCAAGCAAGCTATTCTTAATAAATATTTGAAATAAGTTATGTGATAAGAGTGCAGTCTATTTATGGCACACCGCTAAAAAGAGAAATGAAAAAGTATGCAAACAGAACAACAGATAATTCGTATCAAACATTTACTAAACAACAAGAGCCTGTCTTTTATTATTGGGGCAGGATTCAGTAAAAACATGTCTAATAAATTTTTCGATTGGGGTGATCTTCTTAAGCCGATCATCACAGAAATGTATCATATAGACGATGAAAAAGAAATTAAGCATAAAATTGAAGAAATCGGGTATCTTGGAATAGCTCAAGAATATGTACGAAGGAAGGGATTTCATGAGGCTATTGATGTCTATATAGAGCAACATACCCCTACCATTTCAATTAAAGAAAATTCGGATGAACCAGAGTATATCGTAACTCTTAATAATGAATTTATAGAAAGTGCGGATGTCACTTGCCATAGGCTATTGTTCAATCTTGATGTAAAGCATATTTATACATTTAATTATGATAACTGTCTTGATATTATTGGCAATACCGGAAAAGCTCAAAAGCTCTTATCTGAAATAAGAAACCTCCAAAACAAATTAGAGTTTCTTGAACTCAATGAAGAAAAATTAAGTGGATATTTATATATTTCAATAGAAGACAATATGAAGGCAGTAAAGGTAAATTTACCAACTGCAATTCAGAACGACAACGGGGATTACAATCATTTTATTAAGACGCTTAATTGTAATTATCCCGAACTCAACTTGTTTACAGATAATATCTCACACATAAAGGATAACTGCCACATTGTTCAAAATGAAATAGCTCGCATTAAAGCACAGATATTATTGCTACAGAAACATCGTGAATCTGTTTATCAACTTATCTCATCATCTGAGATGTTATCTCTTACGGATGGGAAAAGAAGCATATTTAAACTGCATGGTTCTATTAGATTAGATAAAAGTGCCCCATATGGTTTTGATGGAGACCGCCATTGTAATTACATTATTACATCAGAGGATTATAAAGAGTATCCCATAAAACATGAACCGTTTGTTAATTACATGAAAATATCACTATTAAAAGGAGCTTTTTGTATTATTGGTTTTTCATGTGATGACCCAAATTTCCTATCATGGATGTCTTGGGTAAAAGAAGTTGTAGATAAGAATATAGAAATCAGGAAAGAGTTATCTCAAAAGAACTCAGCAAGATTTTTCTACATACATTCCGCTGATAAACCTCTATCTGAAGAAAAGAGATTATTATTAAAAAATCATTATATTGAATGTGTCGAGCTATTCAGTCTATTTGAAGGTGATTGTCACAAAGTAAGAATTATACAGTTTCTAAAACAACTTTTGCCGACATCTTTATATTATCCTAAAATTAAGAAAACATGGCATAGCATAAATAAATATATAAGTGATATTCAATACTCCAAAAAAGATTGGAATATCACCAAAATAAGTGAGGATATTAAATTCATTTATTGTTCTGCAAATGTAAACAGAATTCCGTTGCAATCCAATTCGGATCATCACAACAGGAACCATATTTTGCAGAGGTTGCAGAGTCGATTCCGAAGGAAATGGAATGCAGCGTCTGAACTTGAATTAATGTTAGCTTTCTCAGCCCTCAGAGAAGAACTTTTATTACCTTGTCATTATTTTGACGATGAGATATATAATCAGCTGATAGAAACTTGTAAAAATTCACTACAGTCAGATTTAAAATGTTTGTTACATAAGGAACAAGCTCTAACAAATCAAAAGTTTTCAGATACGAATGACCATATAAGTCCATTTATTCAGATTTGGAAATACTTATATAATTTTGATTTCAAAAGTGCAAAATATCTTGTCGATTCATGGAAACCCTTAAAGGATAATCCGATTGATGAAGTGAGAAAACAGATGTTCAAAGCCCTTTTCTCTGAAGATGTATTTGAGGATATTCGTCCATTGACTAATCAAGATTTATATTATTCTATTCAAGATTATCTCAATGCACTAGAATTATTACCTCTAATTAGCCGAAATTATACCTTCGGACAGGATGGCAGCATGAATAATGCAATAGACTTCTCTGATGAGGTTAGTCAAATACAAACAGATTGCCCATATATAAAAAATGCAGACTATATTTTAAATAGATTAATAGAATCCATTAAAGAAAACAATAAAACAATTCCATTTGGCAATAAATCACGGTCTTTCGATTTTGACAGTGACAATTCAAAGTTTATCAATTCATTTAAAGTATTAAGTATTCTTTTTGAATTGTGCCGACCTTTGCATATCAGTAATATAATATTATTCTCTACAGAAAAATGGAACATTGTTTGTGATAATCTCTATCAGGACTATCCCTATCCATGTCTATTTTATAGTCTTCAGTACAATGATGAGAAACTCACTAAGTCTGTTAGTCAAAAGATATTATATTGTGACCGTTTGACTCCCTATCTTCCTAATATTGTAAAATCATTATTTGCATCGTTAGGACAATCTGAATGCCCTAATTTCTATCGGACTCCTATAATGAAATCTCTTTCAATACTATTAATCGGTTTGGATGCCAAATTTTGGAATAGTGATTTCACGAAGTTCTTTGATAAACTACAACCTTATGCAGAAAATGGGACAAGGAAGTATGATGATTTAAATTATTCACATGAGAATTTTTATGAATTAGTGACATTCGGATTGACCTGGACATCTGACAAAGATTTTAAACTTAGAGTTATTTCCGAAATCCTTCATACTCATGAAAGTATTGATAATTGGAAAAATCTACTAATAACAAAAGCCTTAAAATCTCTTACTAACGAAGACTTTGTGGCTTCAAAATATTATCAAGACATTTATCAGGATTTGCTTTGGTTATGTCAAAACGGGAATATCCCTGCACATATCTATGTAATATAAACCTTATAACTTTACTTGATACTCAGACTGTGCAACAATGCTTGGAAAGGCTTCCAGAATCCTTGATAAAATC
Organism: Phocaeicola massiliensis B84634 = Timone 84634 = DSM 17679 = JCM 13223; assembly: GCF_000382445.1. Classification (GTDB taxonomy): domain Bacteria; phylum Bacteroidota; class Bacteroidia; order Bacteroidales; family Bacteroidaceae; genus Phocaeicola; species Phocaeicola massiliensis. The sequence continues at coordinate 2,982,033 of NZ_KB905472.1, forward strand.
CGACTGTACTTTAATACAAGCTATACCTCATTATATCAAACAAGATTCGAATTTAGTATCAGTGATTAAACGAATAGTTTTGAAATCACCATTTTTGTGGCGTAATGGTATTGAGAAGAAGGGGATGACTATAGGATATTCATTTATTGATATTACAGGTATTTCAAACCAAATAGATTTTACTGCAACCGAAATGGAGGTACTTTGGGAAAAAATGAAAGTATCACTATATCAAATAAAAGAGGTATGTAATAATCAGAGAGAGGAGGAATCCACCTTCTTCATAAATCATTTTGCTACATTATTAGATGAAATGAAATCATTTATTGAAAGCAATACTTTTAAAGCAATCTCTCCCAAAGAATATGATGAAATCTATAACGAAATAATTTCATTAAGAGTATCCGTTGCGTCAAATGTATGTCACAGCATATATGATTTACTTATAAGAGATGAGACAAGTGATGCTATATCAATGCTTGTTGATATAAAACCGGAAATTCGTTTTCCTAAATACCAGGGAGAATATATATTATTGGCAAACAAACTTGTTTTAATGAAATCTCAACATCTCAACAGTTGTATGAATCATTTCTCTTGGATAGTTAATTCATATTCCGAATATATTCCACAAGATATATTCAAGTCTTTACTTGAGTTTATCCTAATTGCTTATGAACCATATTTTAATGGTAAACAAAACTGGAATTTACCCTTTGCTAAAAAGGAGGATTTTGAAAGTGGACTAATTAAGATTTATAGTGTGTTCAAAAAATGGGGTGGCATTAATGTCTTTTGGCAATCATATAAACCTAGATTTATAAATCATTAATAATCATCCTTATTATAATAAAAGATTTTATCAATGACAATTGACGATATAAAGAAACTGATAGCCTCTGACGAATCACAGACTTTGGAGCTGAAGAAAACTACTGACGAGTTAAAAGAGGAAATCACTCGAAGTGTCCATTCCTTAATACAGAAAGAAGTTAGTTAATTTTGGTGTAGCACCAAAGTCGCTAAAGATAATCGGGCAAGAAGTGACAGCACGCATTTTATAAAGTACACATTGTAAAGCCATCCACTCTTCCGTTACTTTGCCAACAAAAAGACCATGAAACGAATAATGAGTAAAGAAGAGTTCCTGTCAGTTTATGAAAGGCAACAAGCCAGTGGTTTGACCATAAAAGATTTCTGTGAGAATGAGACCTATTCATCATCCTGCTTCCATTATTGGAAGAAGAAATTCGGCCTGAGCCGTACTTACACCAGCCATCCGGATAGAGTTCCCGATGATACATTCATTCCATTGGGCCTGTATCGCAGGGGAAATCTCCCGTCCGGCACAGCATCTTCCAAGCGATTAGAAACCGAAAGTCTTGGTTCGGCACCTAATATTCTGTTGATAAAATATGTAAACATAAAAATATGTTTGGTTTTAATTCAGATATTAGAATTTGAACCGGCAGGAATAGTGTTTTAACGATTTGGAGAATGATTTCATTTCGTTCAAAACAATTCCGTGTCTAAGAGGTTACAATAAAAAAGGTTACTCATTCAACATCGGTTTATCGGTCATAACTTCACAGCCATAATCCGATAAACTGCATCAAACATTGCTTATTCAAATAATAAGTTTGTATTTTTGGATGAAATATCGGAAGGTTATGGATAAAAGAATGGTTTTGGATAGTATCATGGGGCTCTGCCTAAAGGAGAATGACAGGAGTATAGATATGTATATAGCAGACAGAAAAGGCAATACATATCCGATAACCCATGTATTTCTTGGCGGAAGCGGAGTTTTATATGCAACAAACGGTACTGCTTTGGTTGCCCTGGAAGAGCTGGACGATAATACCCTGAATAATATACTGTGTTTTCTGGGATAATAAAAAAACATGCTGGAAAAATTAAAAGAATCCGACCGGTCTTGAAACTATATTTATCACAAATCGAGAAGATAAGTCATAAGCCAAACAATCCGAACCAACCTTTTAGGGTGAATTACCAGCAAAGATAAAGGTTAAACTGTACATAGCCAATAAATATCAGCAAAACACACTCACAAAATATTTCCTTAACCATAATAATACCATACCCGTGCTGTTTTATGTTCCATGGCAAATAGGAATGAAACTTATAAACAGCATTCATCAGCTTCATATAATTAATGTATATTCCCCCCATCCATACTTTATATAATTGCCTGAAAAATACTGAAAAAGCCACTTTTTTACGAGAAACTAAATTTTTTTATGAGAAAAATAGATGAGTTTTCAATAAAGTATGTATATTTGCAGCAAAATTAAGAGTTTAACCGTACTTGAATAAAGTTGGAACAGGGGAAATATTATGGAATATCTATTTCTGAAACGTAAAAAAGCCTCTTTTGTTTCGCAAAGACAGAAGGACTTGCTTTTTGATGCTGCTGAAAAACAGTGGCGGAAAGAGTTTGTTGCAGGCGGAATTGAGACAAGAAAGGTGGATTTGGATATTTACAAGTCCCTTCTTTACTTCTTGGAGATAAAACAGGTTTTTCTTGACCCGAAACTGTCCCTGAAGAAATTGAGTATGATGATTGAGACAAACCAGACCTATCTGTCGAATGTGATAAACAGGTATTTCGGATGCTGTCTGAAGAAATTAGTGAACAGCTACAGGATAGAATATGCCAAAGAACTCTTACGTGCAGGAAACTGTCCGTTGAAGGAACTTCCCCAACGAAGCGGCTTTACATCCAAAAGTACTTTCTATGCCGCTTTTGGCAGACAGTCGGGATATACGCCGAAACGTTATATGACATACAAATGGAAAAATGAAATGTAAGATAATTAAGTCCTTTAAAACCAAATATGAACAACCAATTTTTATTTTTTTTAAATTTATAAATTTAAATTCATTATGAACAAAAAATTTTTAAGTGCAATCCTGTTCGGAGCTTTAATGGTTTCGTCAACAGGAACATTTGTATCTTGTAAAGATTATGACGATGATATCGATAATCTGCAAGGACAAATTACTGCAAATGCTGATGCAATCAAGGCTTTGCAGGATCTCGTTGGTAGCGGTAAGTATGTTACTTCAGTTGCAAAAACAGCTGACGGACATGGCATTACCTTTACATTCAATCAGGGTGATCCTGTAACTATCACTTTGGATGATGAAAAAGGCAATGGAGATGTTGTGAAGGTTGTAGATGGTATTTTATATATCAACGATGAACCTCAAGAACTGAAGGTTGCCACAAGTGAAACGAAACCGTCTATCATAATGCAGGATGGTGTATGGGCTGTATTGCAGGAAGACGGAACCTACAAATCTACAGGCGTTCCCGTTTCCGGCGTTAGCGTTGTAGGTAGCGAAGCTGATGGATTTACACTGACTATCTTTGATAAAGACGGTAACAAACAGGAAGTGAAAGTTCCTACTGCTACCTCAATAGTTAGCGATTTAATTTTGATTGATAACAAACAAAATTTAGACTTTAAGAAGTTTACATATACAGGGGAAGTTGTAATAAAAGAATGGAAAGGGCCACGTACTTTACCAGCTGAGAAGGGTAAACAAATAAATCTTGTTTCTTCTGTTGAAACCCCTGTTGTACAAATTAATCCGACTGGTGTTGATGGTAAGGAGTTAACATACTCATTAGTTGATAGTAAAAATAATATTCCCAACCATATTGCCTTAAAAGCTACTGATTATAAAGAGCTTGTTGTAGAAAGAACAGCAAATCCAAATGGGTTGTATACTTTATCAATGAATGAAGCTTTTATTTCAATGGATGATGTTGAAAAATTTATTAACCAGTTCAAAGATGGGGATAACTATAAGTTATACGCTGTAACTATTGGTAATATCCGCTCTGAATATCAGTTAAAAGTACAAGAATCGCAAGAAAAAATTAATTTAACTCAACTTGAAATCAAAGATGCTTCAGGTAATCTTATAGAAATTAATGGTCAGAAATTTGTTGGCATTAATCAAACCTGCGGTTCATCAGAACATCTGGCTGCTAAGATTAATACTAATGAATGGTATTTTGTAAACGGAAAAAATGCTGGTGCTTTATATGATATGCACCTTTCTGTTGATGATGATGCCAAAACTTTATTTGGCATTGAAATTGAAGAGACTGTTGGTACATATAAATTTAGATTGACTAAAACTCCTGATAATATTACAAAAGCAGGTTTCAAATTAACTTTAGAAACTGTTAGTAATGAGGGGGCACATGAAACAGCTAATGTATGGTTTGGTCAAGCAAGTACTATTTCTAATGAAGTAGTTTATGATCCTATCACTCATCAGCTGAGCAAGAATAGCACTACTGATCTTTCTAAGGATAAGAACTTCTTCCAGATTGATTTGACTAAGATGAAGGATGCTCTGGGTACTGAAGGTCTGGCTTTGTGGAATACTAAGGTGAAGAGACATGAAGTTACTTACCTCAAAGCTGACGGTACACCTTTGACTGAAACTGATCAAATAGTAGAAACTTTCGTGTCTGAGTTGAAAGATAACATGAAGGGTAACAACGATAAAGCCGTACGTGTAGGTAAGACTGCTAAGAATATGATTTTTGCTGTTAACAATAAGAAGGCTGGTAATAAAGAAACATCACCGTTTAGAATTGGCGAGCAGTATACAGCTGTTATCACATTCTATGATGCTTTGACAGGTGGTGAGAAACTGAATTCTATCAAGGTTCCGTTCACATTCACTCTGCCTGCTATCACTGAGTTGTTCGCTATTGATCCGGGATTCGTTCAGGATAATGTGGCTAACTGCTACTTATATGAAGATGATTCTGATAAATATATTGCTGGTACAACAACATCTACTACTGCTACATTCAAGCTAAGCAGAATCTTCTCTAAATATGATACCAACGGATTTACTGTTAAGCTGAATACTACAGACAAAATTGGCTCTACAGATAAGGTATCTTCACAATTAGCTGATTTGAACGTAGCGGGTTATGATGAGGTTCCGGTTGAACCTAATCAGTTAGCTTACTTGGCTTTGACAGGTACATTGGGACAAGAACCAGGTTACGATCAAGTTTTGAAACTGACTATTGATGGTAAGTTCGACAACGCTTGGACATATCCTTCTGATGCAGTATTCAACTTCCAGGTGAAAGTAATGAGTCCGATTGAAAAAGGTAAGATTGTTCCGAAAGAAGGTAATGTAGTAACAATCAAGGCTTCTGATTTGGACGGTTATAAGTTCGGTAATGATGTTATTATCGGTTACACTTATAATACTGAGGTATCTTACAAGGTTATGCCGGATATAATTAATGAAAAAGACAATAGTAAAGCAGCATGGTCTCGTACTGATATTAAAGAAGTAACTGGTGAAACAGGTAACAAGTTGTACTTCGAAGTTGGTAATGGTGGTTTAGCTACTGCTGCTACAACAAAAACTATTGATGGCAAGGAAGTAACAGTTGAAGGTGGTCTGATCCTGAAAGGTTATCAAGTTGACCACACAGTTGAAACGACTATCAAGATTAAAGTAGAAGATATTTGGGGTCGTGTTAAATCAAGTCCTGTTCCTGTTAAGATTACTGTAGGTGAATAATATCACACTATGGTTGGATAAAAATTGAATAAGTCGTTTCTCTGGTGAGAGAAATGCTTAGATAATAGAAAAACTTTAAATTTATAGCTGAATCCCCCGCTTGTGAAAGTAGGGGATTCTTTATTTATTTATCTTTATTGGTGGCTTTTCTTTGCTTTAACTCTAACCTCTTTCAAATAATGTTATATATGCTTGCTTTTGTCAGGTTAAAGTAGTGAATAACTCTACTCAATTCACACATGGTGTCCTTTTCCTTATATAATAATCTGCCTCCTATTTTGTAATAAGGCAGCCTGCCGTTCATTCTGTAATCAGCCAGCGTCCTTCGTGTCAGCTTCAATTTCTCCGCCAACTCGCTGTCGATAATGTAACGTTCTTCGTTCAGGACCGGACGAAGGTTTTGCTCCTGATCATCCAGCATTTTGGACAGGGTGCTTATGTTCCGAAAAAACGTATAATCTCAGGGCTTTCTTTGGTCAGCATGAATTGAGTCATAAGGATTTGGGGGTTACATGGTGAATACTGTTTTCCAAATAATATATAATATCCTGACGCCTGTAATATACCTTGCGGTCTATATGGCTGTAAGGGATAATCCTGCTTCTCCGAAGTTGCAACAGCTTTCGGGGTGAGACATTCATAAGCATACATGCTTCCTGGTTGTCAATCCAGTCATCCATACTACAGATGCCTTCTCCGCATGTTTCACGCATTTGCTTTTCAACGGCTTCCAAAGCCTCATTCATTTCCATGAATGCCTTAGCTTCGATACATACAAATTCCATAAACTCTGCTTTTTTTGTCCGGCACGAAAATACGGGAAGGAAAAGTCGTGGGCCAAAGGATGTCATCAAACGGCATCAGATGTCATCAGATGTCAGAAACCGGTCTGTTTGGGGCAGCACTTTGTTCCCTCCATCTTCCTCCGCAATGAAAGGAAGCAGTCTGGACCTGCTAGCAGCGGAAATAGAAACCATACTGAAACTTCAATAAAAACAATTATGACCACCAAAAGAAGAACGGATTACCAAGTGGACGAGGAGGCATTGAAACGCATGATGGCAGGAGATGTGACCGCTTTGGAAAGAACGGTTCCTCCGGAAGAGAAGCCGGAAACAAAAAGTCAGGCTAGACCTTGTCTGGAGAAACAGGAGAAGAAAAGCGGTTCTTCCAGACAGCAAATAAAAAAACACCGGATGGAGCGGCTGATTCAGATGAATACCGGAACCGGTTTCTGAAAGTGAAACTGTCGGGAGCAAGAAGGCAGACCTATATTAACGATACATTGTACAGGACTGTTGCCAAAGTATTGCCGGTCATTGCACCGGAAATGTCTGTCCCCATGTTTTTAGGGAGTGTACTGTCAGACCATCTGGAAAGGTATCAGCATATCATCAATGAAATATATAATCAAGAAGCAACTCAAAAGCCAATAGAATGGAAGAAATAGTTTATTTATCAATACGGTTCGGCTGTACCGCTTATCTGTTATATAAGGTATGGAAACAAAAAGAGAGAATAGGTAAAATCTGTGATCTGCTTTATACTCCCCGCAATCGGCCACAAGCAGAAAAAGACAACGGTGAACCGGGAAATGCACAGGATGTGATGGGAGCTACCCGCTTTGTCTATCTGGACGAGAATGCCGGGAAGACCGTCGCCCCTTACATGAGCCAGCAACTGGAAACCGGAAGTGATTTTATCGGAGCGGATAAGGATATTCCGGAAGATGAAGTGGAATGCAAACTGCCTTTGGAGGAGATGAGAATGCTGAAAGAAGAACAGAAGGAACTGGACAGCCGCTCTTCCGAAACGGAAGCCATTGCTCCGATGGTTACTCCTGCTGACCTGCTCAATGTAGGCGACGTGCTGTTTAACCTGAATGGTGCTGGCTCGGACGGGAACAAATCATACAGGGCGGCCATGACACTGCATTCCATCCGGGAAACGGACATGTTTGAACTGTTCTCCTCCCAGGTGGAGAACAAGAAGCTGATTGAGGAACTGATGGAGAAATATGTGGATAAGGAGGGGAATGCGTTGCCTTTGAAAAGAGAGAGAAAAGAAAATCCAGTTGATTACGAATGGAGGCATTTTCTTTAAAGTGAAGTAATAGAATAGTGGATACTTTAAAATCATCCCACCATAGAAAAATATATCTGCGATGGGGATGAATAATACTGATTTTATTATTATGTCATTGACAAAAAGGACATTTTATTATTAAATTATCAGGAGAATCTGGATGTGTTATATTTAATAACTTACCCCTATCTCCTCCAAAGTCATGATAATTCAGGTTATTGCCAGATAAATTTCATCCCGCCGGTATAAATGCAAGAATTAACTTAACCGTTCGCGTAAACGATATTTTTTCAATAAAAATCTTATAAACATTGAATGCATTTTAAAATGTATTTATATATTTGCACCAAAAAAACAAAAGAACCTTTAAAAAAGAGGGAATTTATTAACTTATTGGTTTAATTTTTTATAATTAGGAATTTTCCTTAAAGCCAAAATAAAAATCACAGATGAATTGTCATAAAACACATTTTTAATATTAAAGCTATGAAAAAAGAGCGACTAAAGCTAGTAAGCGCTATGTTACTTTTATCCGGCTTTTCTACCGGATATGTGCAGGCCGTACCCCATGCAGCGGCTGTAGAAATGTATTCTGTACAACAAGACAATACTTGCACGGGGGTGGTTGTAGATCAGAACGGTGAGACCGTCATCGGTGCGTCTGTCGTTGTCAAAGGAACAACAAACGGAACAATAACAGGACTGGACGGAGATTTCAGTATCCCAAATGTCAAGAAAGGTGATGTCATTGTCGTTTCATATGTTGGTTATGTAGACTCTGAAATCGTATGGGAGGGAAAACCTTTAAAAATCGCGCTGAAAGAGGACAGCAAGACCCTGGATGAGGTTGTTGTTGTAGGTTATGCGACTGTCAAGAAAGCCAATCTGACCGGTGCGGTTTCTGCCGTCGATGACAAAGTGCTGGCAGACCGTCCCATCGTCAATTTAGGACAAGGTTTGCAAGGAACAATTCCTAATTTGAACATCACCACCAGCGGACAGCCGGGAAAAGGTTCAAGCTTCAATGTCCGCGGTGAAACATCCATCAATGGTGGTAGCCCGCTGGTTTTGGTCGACGGAGTGCAGATGGATCCGAATCTGATCAATCCGCAAGATGTGGCAAGCGTATCAGTATTAAAGGATGCAGCTTCTGCCTCTATCTATGGAGCTCGTGCCGCTTATGGCGTTATCCTTATCACAACCAAGAGTGGTCGCAAGAATATGCCTACACAAGTGTCATTCGATGCATCTGTTTCATTCAACAGCCCGACAACCCGTCCGGAATACATGAACTCTATGGAATATGCGCACTGGATGAACGCTGCAAACAATACAACCAGCGGTCATGATCTTTTCAGCCAGGAGGAGATGGAACATATAGAAGCTTATTTCTATGATCCGGTCAACAATCTTCCGGTCTTTGTGGCAAAAGACCCAAGTAGCTGGCAATATGGAAATTGCCAGGCCGGTAAATATGCCTATTGTGGAAACACGGACTGGATGAAGGAGATGTACAAAAAAAGTTACCCTGTCCAAAAATATAATGTAAACATCAACGGCGGTAGTGACAAGGCCACTTATTATACTTCGGTGGGCTATATAGACCAGGGATCACTGATGCGTTATGGGGATGAGGGCTTCCGTAAGTTCAATATGGTAAACAATATCAATTATGACATCAATAACTGGCTGCACGTCTCCATGAAGACAAGTTACATCCGTACCGAGCTGGACGGACTTGCCCAGGATGCCGTACACGGAGAAGCATGGATTGGCAATGATACCCAACCACTTATGCCAGTAAAACATCCTGATGGAAATTGGGCGGGTCAAGGTAATTACACCAATTTTGCCGCAGTTCTGGATGAAATGGGTTCACGTAAGACCACAAAAAATGACTTCTGGAACACCCTTGCCGTGAAGCTTACCCCATTAAAAGGACTGACAATCAACATGGACTATACGTTCAACTATTATGCCGAACATAACAAGGTACACAGAAAAACATTCAACGAATATGGTATAGATGGCAAATTCTTACAGGTTTTCCAACACTCCAGACCAAGCGGCGTATCAGAAAGCCAGGCCAATGACACATACAACGCTTTCAACCTGTTCGGTGATTATGAACTTACTTTGGGAAAACATTACTTCAAAATAATGGCCGGTTACAATCAGGAGAGCAAGCATACCCGTGGCTTTTCGGCAAGCCGCAATGAGCTTATCTCCAATGACCTTCCCTCAATGGACGCTGCTACCGGAGAGAAATATGTAGGCAATTCGGATGACAGTTGGGCCACAAGAAGCGGTTTCTTCCGTATAAACTACAGTTTTGCAGATCGTTATTTGCTGGAAATGAACGGTCGTTATGACTTATCATCTAAATTTCCCAAAAACGACCGCTCCGTATTTAGCCCTTCCTTCTCTCTGGGATGGAAATTATCGGAAGAAAGCTGGTTTAAACAACCCACTAACGGTTTTTTTGATGAATTGAAGATAAGAGCCTCTTACGGTAGTCTGGCAAACCAGGCTTTGGACAATGGGTGGTACGCTTACCTGTCCAATTACGGAACTGGTACCTTGGGATATATCATGGGGGGAAAACAGCCCCAATACGTATTGCCCGGTGGTCTTGTAAGCAATACCGTTACCTGGGAAAAGGTTACCCAGTGGGACTTGGGACTTGACTTTGTCATTCTGCAGAACCGTTTGAAGGGTACATTCGACTATTATCAGCGTAAAACGACCGATATGTTGGGACCGGGTAGAATATTGCCTAATATCCTAGGTATGAGTGAGCCCTTGGAGAATGCCGCCGATATGGTAACACGCGGTTGGGAACTGGCATTGACCTGGAATGACCAGCTGGACAACGGACTACATTACAGTGTGGGATTCAATCTCTCTGACACCCAAGCAGAAATCACCAAATATGACAACCCGACCAAATCATTGTCTTCCCCATATTATGAAGGACAAATAGTTGGTGATATTTGGGGATACGAATCCACCCTGTTCCAGTCATCGGATGAGATAACTTCGGCCCCTGACCAATCCAAGCTGGATGGCGGAATCAGCAAGGTTCCCGGTGATATCAGATTTATGGATATTGACGGTAACGGTGTCGTAGATTATGGAGAGAACACAGTTGATAATCCGGGTGATATGAAGATTATCGGTAACAACAAGGCGCGTTACCGTTACGGATTCAATATCTCGGCAGACTGGAAAGGTTTTGACCTCGGAATATTCTTCCAGGGTGTCGGAAAACGTGACCTGATGCTTCCCAATACATTCAGATGGCAATACGGAAGCATGTGGCAGGTTCCTACAGCTGTAGGAAATGATTACTGGCGTGAAGACAATGTAGGAGGATGGCTTCCAGTGGCACGTTTCAATGGCAGCCAGGCTTTAGGTCAAAACCAGACACGCTATCTGCTTGACGCATCCTACCTGCGTCTCAAATCATTGTCTTTCGGATATACCCTGCCTGTTTCCCTGACCAAACAATGGGGAATACAGAAATGCCGCGTATATTTCACCGGAGAGAACCTGCTGACCTTCAAGCATACTCCGGAAGGATTTGACCCGGAACTGGACGATCCATACAAGTATCCACAGCAGAAATCGCTGGCTTTGGGACTTAATGTTGTATTCTAATCTTAACACAAAACTTTTATGAAACTGAAATATATACTTTATATGGCGGCTGCCCTGTCTCTGACAGGCTGTAATGACTCTTTTTTGGAAAGAGGTCCGCAAAATTTGAACGACCAGAGTTTTTGGGTATCTGTCAATGACCTGAAAGCCTATGCCAATGCCTTTTATGGCCTGATACCGGGAGGAGTCAGTGTTCTGGATGACACGGACAGTGACATCCAGGTCCCTAACAATATCAATTCTTTCCTATGGGGACAATATGTTGTACCTACAGAAGGTGGCGTATGGCAAAAATCAAACTGGCAGAACATTCGAAACATCAATTATTTCATGACACATTATCAGAGTGTGCAGGCTGCCGAAGCGGATGTCAATATTTATGTAGCCGAAATGCGTTTCTTCCGTGCACTGGAATATTTCAACAAGATTCAACTTTTGGGAGACGTGCCCTGGCTGGAAGTTGACCTGAATGTGGACAGCGAGGAACTGTACGGTCCGAAGATGAAGAGAAACCAAGTGTTCCAAAAAATCATCGAAGACCTGGATTTCGCCATCCAATGGCTTCCGGAAGCAGGCAGTGAAGAAGCCAACCGTCTGAATAAGAACATAGCCAGACACGTAAAGGCACGTTTCTGCCTGAATGAAGGTACCCATTATAAATACCATAATGAATTGGAATATGCCTCAGAAGCAGAAAAGTGGTTGCAAATGGCTGCAACTGAGAGTGACAAGCTTATCACATCAGGAAGATATGAAATCTATAATACGGGCCATCCACAAGAAGACTATTTCAATATGTACCGCATAGACGACAAAAGCGACCTGAAAGAGGCCGTCCTCTATGTGGATTATAAGACGGACATACGTGAACACAACATGGCCGCTGCAGGACGTGAGGCCGGATGCGGTTTCTCCAAAAGTTTTGTAGAAAGCTTCCTTTGTTCGGACGGTCTTCCCATTTCACTTAGTAATAAATATTTAGGCGATGAAACAATGAGAAAGGAAACGGCCAACCGTGACCCCCGTCTGAAACAGCTGATCCTCACCAACGATTTTCCGACAAACGTGACAGATGACCTGAAGGACTCTACTTTTGTAGTGAATGAAGATGAGTTTATCACCCAGCACTGTTTCACAGGATACAGACCTATCAAAGGATTCAATCCCATATACTCACAGGCGTTGTATATGAAAAGCTCCTTCGATGGCATCGCTTACCGTTATGCAGAAACCCTGCTGATCAATGCGGAAGCAAAAGCGGAATTGAATACCATTACCGATGCGGATTTGGATAGAACTATCAACCAATTAAGAGACCGTGTTGGAATGCCTCACCTGACAGTAAATGTAGGCTTTACCGATCCCAAATGGCCGGACTGGGGATACAGTCTGAGTCCTATTTTGCAAGAGATCCGTCGTGAACGCTGCATTGAGTTGGCAGGAGAAGGCTTCAGATTCAATGATCTGAAACGTTGGAAAGCCGGTAAAGTGCTCAATAATGTACTGACTTATGTGGGGAAAAGAAAACCAGACGGTAATCTGGCCATTGTATATCCCAACTACACAAATCCCGACCTTTCATATCAGGCAGGAAAAAGCCGTACTTGGGAAGACAAGATGTACCTTTATCCGATTCCGACTGGAGAACTTCAGAGAAATCCGCAATTGTTACCACAGAATCCGGGATGGTAAATGTAGTGACAACGGATTTACAAGCTGTGATTTAGATTGACAAAGAGACCGCCATGGGCAAATATATGTACCGGTGGTCTCTCTTCATTTTGTCAGCCCGGTCACGGCATTGATGAGTAAAATCCCTCAAAACAGATAAATTCAAGTATGTCAGTATTCTATCAAATATTTTATAACAATGAGAAAGATAATCTTAACCGCAGCCTTGGTTTGCGCCTTTTTAGGTGCACAAGCTCAGGAGTACTATGAGAAACAAGTGACCTTCCCCGTCGGGGCGACTTTGGAACAGAAAGTGGATATGGCTTCCCGCCTGGTGCCCACTCCGCAACAGTTGGCATGGCAACAAATGGAGTTTACCGCTTTCCTGCATTTTGGTATCAATACGTTTACCGGCAATGAATGGGGAAGCGGAAAAGAAGATCCTGCTGTCTTCAATCCCACCGAACTGGATTGCGAACAATGGGTGCGCTCACTGAAAGAAGGCGGTTTCAAAATGGCGATTATTACGGCCAAGCACCATGATGGTTTCTGCCTTTGGCCTACTAAGACAACCAAACATTCTGTGGCCAATTCTCCGTGGAAGAATGGCAAAGGAGACGTTGTCCGTGAGTTGCACGACGCCTGCGACAAGTACGGCATCAAGTTTGGTGTTTACCTGTCTCCATGGGATCGTAATGCCGAATGTTATGGCGATTCTCCCGCATACAATAAATTCTTTATCGAACAGCTCACCGAGCTTCTGACCAATTACGGTGAAGTGCACGAAGTTTGGTTTGACGGTGCGAATGGAGAAGGTCCCAACGGCAAGAAGCAGATTTATGATTGGGATGCCATCTTGAAAACCATCCGCCGACTGCAACCGAAAGCCGTGACAGCCATTATGGGTGATGATGTACGCTGGGTGGGCAACGAACGTGGTATCGGGACGGGCCACGGAATGGAGTGCAACAGCTTTGATGCCTAATTCTTATCCGGGTTCTGATGAAATCTATAAGAGATTGGACATAAATGCCATGTCCAAGGATTTGGGAAGCCGTGAATTAATGTCTAAAGCATCGCACTTGTTTTGGTATCCGTCGGAAGTGGATGTATCTATCCGCCCGGGATGGTTCTATCATGCCGAACAGGACAAACAGGTACGTTCACTGGCCAATTTGGTGAACATCTATTATCACTCCGTAGGCTGCAACTCTGTTTTATTATTGAATATTCCACCCGACAAGCGTGGCTTGATACACGAGAATGATGTAAAACGTATCAAAGAGCTGGCTGAATACATCAAGAAGACCTTTGCCGACAATAAAGTTGAGAAGGGAAAAACAGCATGGACAGCCCAAGTGGGCGATACCAAAGAATACAAAGTCAGAAAGAATGCACTGGTCAATACTTTTCTGATTCAAGAAGATATCACAAAAGGCCAGCGTGTGGAAGGTTTCACGGTGGAAGTGTTTAGCAATGGCGCATGGCATCATGCAGGCAAGGGAACCACAGTGGGATACAAACGGTTGCTTACTTTCTCGGACAGCCATGCGGAAAAGGTCAGAGTGACTGTCACCGGTGCCCGTGGAGATGCCAACATCAGCAACATTGGTTTATACTATGCCGAACCATTAATCGACAATACAATTAAAGTATCCCTGAGCGACATTCCGGTAGATGATTGGAAAACAGTGGGCATGGATGCAACAGCAGCTATTGACGGCAAGCAGGAAACCGTATGGAAAACCGATACTCTGACTTCTTTGGTGGTTGACATGGGTAAGGATGTGGAAATATCCGGCTTCAGTTATACTCCTGCACAAAAGGAAGATCTGACCGGAACCATTTATAAATATAACTTTTATGTCAGCCGGAACGGGAAGGAATGGACGAAATGCGATACCACAGGTGAATTCAGCAATATCATGCACAACCCTGTCCCTTACTTTGTACGCTTCGGCAAGACTTATCCGGCCCGTTATTTCAAACTGGAGCCTGTTGCCGAAATAAACAGTAAGGCGGCAACAGCTGTTGGCGAAGTGGGAGTACTGCTTAAATAAACACACAAATAAGCTATAAAGTACGGCAAACATTAACCGATTTATGAACGTGGAATTATTTAACTGCCGCTTTTTCTGTATGATATTTAATACTGTACTTTTTTCCAGACATGTATAATAATTGAAATTTTCTATTATAGTGGTGTATTATGGTTTGTGAAAATAATAATGCACCTTATTCAGATTGATTATCCAAATAAACTTATTCTTGTTTCCGAGAAAAAGAAGATTATACGACCGGAAAAACAACAAGGCTCCACTCGAAGAAAAGCAAACGATTGAAGCGAACTGCCGCTTGGGAAGCAAAAGATCTAAATTCCTATCTACAGTCCTAAAAGGCTAGGACGTATGGGAAAGCAAAAAACTGCTGAGTAAATAAAGAAAAGGGGTATAGCTGCCGAAAAGAGGTTGTTCGGCATGACCGAAGCTCGGATGCCTCACCGTTTTTCAACAATTTCGTTTTAAGCACGAAAAACAGAATGTTCATTGTTCCTTGTTTCATCACTTTTGTTTTTTGAGGTGTTACATTCAATTGTTTCGTCAAAACCGGATGGCATGAGGACATGGAGCGAAATGTTAAATTCGGTGGCTTTTTTGAGGGACTTGTGGAAAAGCCATAAAAATCCCATTTTTCTCAGGTTCGAATTGCCTTTTGTATCCCGGGTTCGATTCCTTTTTTTATCCCGATGGGAAATACCGAATTTTTAAGTTTCTTTCACTTTTTAGACTTCATCCGGTCATGTGTGCAAAATTACTTTTTCACACCAGAGATTGGGATTGTCAAACAATTGAAAAACAATGAAGTATGGTACATATTTATGGCTTTTTCAAAAGCCTTTAAAAAAGCCACTGAATTGGCGAAATCCAACTTCACAAATATGTAGCGGAATGCGTAGTGAGGGTAAAAAAAAAGAACCCTTGAACTATCTCTAATTCAAGGGTTTTCTAAAATTGAAAAGCTTTTTGGTGGTGCCACCAGGAATCGAACCGGGGACACAAGGATTTTCAGTCCTTTGCTCTACCAACTGAGCTATGGCACCATTGTTTCTCGTTTGCGGTTGCAAAGGTAGGCATATTTTTTGAATCTACAAATTTTTTGCAAATTTTCTGCCAAATTCTTTTTGGTTTCAAAAAAATGATTTACCTTTGCACTCGCAAAACAGAAACGGAATGTAGCGCAGTTGGTAGCGCACTACGTTCGGGACGTAGGGGTCGGGCGTTCGAGTCGCCTCATTCCGACAGAGAACGGCAAGCAGTGAAAATTGCTTGTCGTTTTTTTTACCTTCGCAAACCGCTGTAAAGGCTCAGTTGATATGGCTCAGTCTGAAAACTTGGCTGCTTTATTGGTCAGAATCGTATAAACATCTCCATTGCTCAGGCAAGTTTCATCCAAAGAAAGGTTTTCTCCAATGTTTTCAGGATAAAGGAGGTAGTCATGCGCATATTCGAGCTGATCCCGGTTCCGGTAATCACTGATTTTCTCCTTGTATTGTTTACGAAGAGTCTGTCCTTTTACGCCATAACGTTCCGCAAGCACACAGATGCTCACAGGAGTAGATTCAATCTCCTTCTTTTAAAAAAGAAACGAACTCAGAATTGAGCCGTGTACCGTCAAATTCGGATAAATCCCAGTCATAACTGAAGATTTCATTGGAAGACTTGTCAAGCCATTTACGTTTACGAACATGGAGATAAGTGGCGCGACCACGAATAGGATAGTCTTGGATTGTACGATACTCACCAAAACCATAGGATATGATATCCGGGTTGGACTTATCTTCTTTTAGCTGAACTTTTTTTTCATCAAGATAAATATCAAAACGGTCAGCACTCTTGTCGAAATTGACAATATCAAAGTTGTCTATAAGCACATCCGGAAGGATGGCACGAAGGAATCGTTCGGGTTTCATAAAACAAAGGTAAGCAAAGATAGCTAATTTTAAAACTTACCAACCAGATATTTCCGCTGAGCCATAAAAACAACGCTTCCATTAATACCGGGAGCGTTTCTTTTTGTATATGCGTCCCGTCACCTTATCTCGCATTGTTATTAGCATGCCACCACCCGATACACATTCCCCTTGGCGGTATGTACTCGCTCGCCCAACTGCGGCAGGATGCGGCTCAGACTGTAGGCGGTCATGCCTCTCATGACCGAAGGATGGGCAGACTTCATCCGCTCGAATAATTGGGTGGCGGAAAGGGTCAGCACTTCCTGCGGATGGTCCGCTTCCGTGGCTAAGCGGAAGCAAAGGCGGAATACCTCCTCTTCGGGTATGTGTTTGTAGAACAGGGCGTTGTGCTGCTGGATGGCTTGCTCTTCTTCCTTGTTGAACCAGCTTCGTTCACCGGACAGGAGTTCCGCTTTGAGTTGGGCGTACAGCTGTTCATGCTCCACAGGTGTGACGCAGTCAATGGCGTGCTCCAAGCTGACACAGAGGAAGCGGCGCGAGCCGGTGCGGTCTACCAGCAGGTCTTCCCGGTTGCTGGTGCCGATGAACGAGGCGATGCGGGGAAGTGCCGACGCACTGCGTTTGTAGGCCTTGCGGATGTTCAGTGCGGAGGCTTGCATCAGGTTCTTCAGCAGGGGCATTTTGGACGCGCTGAGTTTGTCGAATTCATCCAGATTGATCAGACCGCAGGCAGCGAGTTTGGCTTCGGCGGATGCCGGAGAGCTGAGGTCGTAACTTTCTGTGTAATAAGCTTTCAGCGCATCGGGCATCAGCAGGCGGCAGAACGTACTTTTCCCCAGTCCTTGTCGGCTGCTCACCAGCAGGGGAGCCACGCTGTTGGCGCGGTTGATACTGTTAGCGCGGTTGGCACTGTTGGCGTTGTTGGTATCCGGATGAAACTGCATCCATTGGGCGGAGAGTCCCAGCATCCAGCGGTGGAAACCATTCACCCATACCGGGTCGTCGGACACCCGGCGGGCAAGTGCGGATACGCGATCCTTGCCGTCCCATTCGGGAAGTTGTTCAAAGTAGGCGGTAAAGGGATGGTATTCGCTGATGCGGCGCGAGCGCACAAAGCGTTGGATGTCTCTGTCCCAGCAGTCTATGCCTGTTTCGATGGCTTCCATGCTGAGCGTGTTCATCCACCGTTCGTCCACCTTGGTGTAGCGCAGGTGGGTGTCGGGAATGTTGTTTGTTACTTCTTCCACCTCGGTTTCCTCGGTCAGCACGTTGAAGCGGAAGCGGTAGCGGGAGGTGAGGAAAGCGGTCACTTCCTGCATCAGGGAGGATGATTTCGCTTTCTTGACTTCCTCTTTCGAGGATTCTAATCCGGCTTCCTTTCGATTGCCTTCCGATGATATCACTCCGATTTTCTTTTCAACATCTTCCGAGGATTCTAATCCGGCTTCTTTTCGAGTGCCTTCCGAAGATATCACTCCGATTTTCTTTCCAACATCTTCCGAGGATTCTAATCCTGCTTCCTTTTCAATATCTTTCGAGTGTGCGATATTCATAACCTTTCGAGCACCTCCCGATTGTGCGGCTTCCTTCTCCGTTTTTTCAATTAAGACTGCCGGGCATCCGGGAGCTTCGTTCCTGCTTTCCGATAAATTGCCCTTGCCGTTTTCAGCCGGAAGAACCTGTGACTTGCTCACTTCCTTCACTCCGTCTTCATCGGACACAATGTAATGGTAAACGCCCGCCAGCGCATTCCCGTCGGTGCGCGGAGTCCAGTCCACCACCAAAGCCACCCGGCCTTCGCGGATATCCACTGCCAGATGCACACCGGGGATGGTCCGACAAAGCGGTATCAGTCCGTTGAGGGCGGATATGAAGTCACGGCGCGGCGTTCCGTCGGAAGGAACAGGAGCTGACAGGAATTTGCTTCCGAAGAAGACTGTTTTGAGGGTGGCGAATACATTCATGAGGCACTTTTTTTAGATTTGACGAACTACAAATATACAACATGAAAAAGCGTTTGTCAAGAGGGGAGACAAATTAATCAAACCCGGGTACAGGATATGACGGAGCCTGACACAATGACATATATACGTGCAGGCTCATGCGTACGTACGTGTAGCTCGATACGTATATACGTGTGACCTGATGCGTATATACGTGTAGACTTATGCCACCGTATGTGTAGTCCGATGCGTACGTACACACTTTACAATTGAATTCAAAATGTGGATAATGCTGTCGTTTCGTGCGTAGGGGCAGGGTTCGCCTGCCCGAAGACACAAAGCAAACTGTTTTCGGGCGAGCGAACCTCGCCCCTACAGCTGACGATGGGATAGCACGGTTTAGTTTTGACACACTCCCATGCTGCAAAAAAGACCTTGATGTTTTCAAAAAAGACCTTGATGTTTCTTAAAAACATCACCATCTTTTTTAAAAAGCCCGGTATGTTTTTATGTAAGGGAAGATGGAACCACCCTCACCAAGTCGGTCATTTCTCCTTTTCCGTTCATCCTTACATATTAGCCAAAACGCATTATCAATCAATCGTTTAACAATGACAGAACATCCCCTCATTCCCCTTTCAGCCATGCTTCCCAAGCTACTTTTAAACCAGCCTTCAGCATTTCTCCTGCCGGAAGAAATTTTACAGATGAAAGGAGACTGCAGGGGTGGTAACAAGATGTCCATTCACTACCGGAGCCCTACCAACAGGACATTTCAGCGGTAGATGAAAGGAGGAAGGAAGAAGCAATATTTCCTTCCTCCGCTACTATGATATCTGCCGGCTTCTCATCAAATGTTCGCCGTCGAGTCCTTCAGATTTCACTTCACGATAAACCTTTACCCTTGGGATTGTGTCTAAACACTGATAATGCTGTCATTTTGTTAGTAAGGGCGAGATTCGCTCGCCCAAAATAGCTTGTTTGTGTATTACTCCCAAGATCGTGACCGTTGGTTCGGACAGGCAAACCCTGCCCTACAGTTGATGATTTGATAGATCGGGTTAGCTTTGATACATCCCTATCAGACTGCGACAAAGACTTTTTAAATAATGCCTATATAATCTCAAAGCTTCCCTCCAAACGGATATCCGCCGATGAAGCCCCAACCATTACTTTGAAACTTCCCGGCTCTACACAAAAGTTCATATTCTTATCCCAAAGCCCTAAATCCTGCGGACGAAGTTTGAAACGAACGATTTTTTCCTCTCCCGGCTCCAAAGAAATACGCTCAAACCCACGCAACACTTTTGTGTAAGTCGTAACACTGCTCACTTCATCACGCAAATAAAGTTGTACCACTTCATCTCCTTTTACCTTTCCCGTATTCTTCACTCTGCAACTTATATTTACTTCACCCTGTACCCCTTGTTCCTTGGGAGTTATTTGCAAATCACTATAAACAAAAGAAGTATAGCTCAAACCATATCCGAAAGGATAAAGTGCACCATAAACCGAAGTACTTGCAGGGACATCCGATCCCGGTTTAAAAGGAAAGGCAAATGGTATTTGTCCTACTGATTTCGGAAAAGTCACAGCCAGTCTTCCACCCGGATTGTAATCTCCAAACAAAGCCTCAGCCACTGCCTGCCCGCAAAACTCACCGGGAAACCAGGCATGTAATATCGCCGGAACATTAGCCGCTGCATAATTAATGGTTGCCGCACGACCGTCAAGCAACACCAACACTACCGGCGTGCCTGTGCCCATCACAGCTTTCAACAACTCTTCCTGACGGCCAGGCAGCTCCAAACTGGTGCGAGAACGGTCTTCCCTTACCGTCAGTTCATTACCGCCCAGCACCATAATGGCAACTTCTGCATTTTGCGCAGCGGCAACCGCCTCATCCATCAGCCTGCTTTCTTCTTCCGTCTTCGGGAAATCAAGAATTTCACTTTCCGGGAAATGCGGGTCTATAATATCACAACCCTTCCGATAAACCACCTCTGCATCGGGAAGCATTTCCTTTATTCCCTGAAAAACTGTCTTTATCGGTGCATTGGCAGGTCCGTAACGGCAGATAAGTTGCTTCTTCTCTTCGGCATTCGGACCGATAACAGCCACCTTCCGAATCGATTTGGATAAAGGCAGCATCTCTTTCTCATTCTTAAGCAAGACCAATGACTGACGCGCTGCATCGAGTGCCACCGCCTGATGTTCTTTGCTATGTACTATCTTCTCGGCCAATTTTCCATCACCGCGATACGGGTTGTCGAATAATCCCAGCCAAAACTTCACCCGAAGAACCTCCGCCACACGCTTGTCCACCGTATCAAAAGAAATCTTTCCATCGGCAATTGCCTTACGCAAAGGAATTATAAACTCGTCGGGAGCAGTAAAATTAGTACGCACATTCAAACCGGCATTGACACACTGCGCAATACCGTCTTCGTATGTATCAGCCACCTTATGTTTGCCTGCAACAAACTCCACCGCCTCACTGTCAGAAACCACATACCCCTTGAATCCCCATTCCTGACGCAAGATTTCGGTCAGGAAATGATAGCTTCCGCTAATCGGTTCACCATCATAATCATTATAAGAGCTCATCACGCCCAAAGCCCCTGCATCTTGGAAAGCTACCCGGAAAGGCTCCAGATAGAGCGTTCTCATTTCACGCGGTGCTACATGGGGATCGGTACGCGTTTGCCCATCGCGTCCGCCCACAGGAATACTGTAAACAGCAAAATGTTTGGGAGTGGCAACCAAATTATGCTTTTGAAGGGTAGTTACCATTTGTTTACCTAGTTGTCCCACCAGATAAGGATCTTCACCATACGTTTCCACACAACGTCCCCAGCGGGGATCTTGCGAAATATCCAAAATGGGAGAATAAATATTGGTATAGCCCAAAGCATCTGCTTCACGTGCCTCCACTTCGGCAATACGCGCAATCAGTTCTTTGTTCCAAGTGGCACCTTGTCCACACTGGGCAGGGAAATAAGTGGCACGGTCGTGACACAAACCACGTATACCCTCGTTTGTAAAGTCAACCGGAATACCCAAACGAGTTTCTTCAATAAACCACCGCTGGATAGCATGCTTCGTATCTACATGCCTGATGTAGGGAAAGGCATACTCTGAACGAAACTTGCCGAGACCGTTATGCTCTTCATCAATATTTCCAATGCCGTCTTTCCATATTTCGGTTTTCCAGTTTTCTTGAGGCAACGCATCTTTCAAAATACGCCCCGAACCGTAAAGCGTGGCCATCTGACAGGTTTTCTCATCAAGAGTCATTTGACTCAACAAATCCTGCACACGGTCTTCCAACGGAGCCTTGGGATCTTCATAAATATCCATCACTCCATTCTTATTAAAGTCAATCCAGCCTTTATGATAAATACTTTTTTGAGGGGATGCCGCACTCATCTGAGAGTGAGTACATAAAGCCAACAAGCCTAATAATACAATTTGGTTTTTCATAAGTAAATATTCTTTCGTTGTTCGATATGCGTGTTTTATTTTCAGTAACCAATCACTTATCTGCCCCCAACCATGTCCATTTATGCCAAATACCTTCCAACGGTCCTTGCTTGTGACTCTTCAACCACCATTTACAGAAACAGACCTGCAACAAGAAGAGCACAAACCCGATTATCAGACTAAGCGCATAGCCACAGTAAGGAGCGAGATACAGTCCGAACGGGAAATAAATGACAGCACCGGCAATAGACTGTCCGATATAATTGCTCAGACTCATTTTTCCATAAAAGCGAAGATTGGATACAAACTTCTTGAAGCCTTCCTTTTGATAAAGCAACACAAAAGATGCAACCAACACTACCGTGAATGCAAACTTCTGCCACATATCGAAAGCCGTCCCTACTGTTCCCCGAACAAGTAAGCTGTCACTTGCCATCACCAACTCTTTCAACTGGAACAACGGAGCAAATGCGATGGCAGAAATAATAAGTGCCTTCACCCAGAAACGTGTATTGGTTTCGGAAGAAACAAAAAGCTGCTTACGGCCGATATACAGTCCCATCAGGAACAAACCGGCAGTCTGCCAGAAACGTCCGGCACCCAATGCCCAATACAAACTCGCTTTTTGACCGTAAGTGATGTTCTTCCATAAGAACTCTCCCAAATTCCCCTCTTTCGTATAAGCCGCCACTTCCTGATACATTGCTCCTACCCCCAAATCGGGCAACGTATGCGACGGGTCGTACAAACTTACTATATAATGATACCATTCAACAGGTTGCAGTAAAAATACAATAGCTGTAACAAGAATGGCACAATCACTCCATTTGCGCACCACAAATAATACGACACCCACTACAACAAACAGTAATAGGACATCTCCTGCCGGGAAAAAAGCAGCATTGACAGTAGCAAAAACGGCTAATAAGACAAGACGCCAAAGAAAACGATAGCCAAAATCCTTCCCTTTCCGTTGCTGATTAGCCGACTGAATATAGAATGTAAATCCGAACAGCAAAGCAAAAATAGCATAAGCTTTCCCGGCAAACAGAGAAAAAGTAATGTTAAAGACTCCGTCATTCAGAATATTCAACCATCCGGGATCACCTGTAGGATAAACCGGAAAGATAAAGTGTTCCAAGTTATGTACCAAGAGAATTGCCATCACAGCAAATCCCCGCAAAGCATCTACCACTTCGATACGTGGCAGTTTTTCTGATAATTGTTTTTCCATGAAATAGATATTGTTAATAAATAGATACAAGCAACAGATCCTCCACTTCGTTCAGAATGACAAAGTAATAGACCATTTTAGTCTTGACGCATTCCTTTTTTTCAATTGAGTGCAAAGATAACCTTCTTTTTCCAACTATTCATTCGCATAGATCAAATTCTTTCGAATGCATCTGCCTCATCCTGAACGAAGAAGAAACATACAGTCCGACAGTATGTAAAATTTAACTATTTACTCTTCCGCCCAAACTATTATTTTTCTACATTTGTTATCATTGAAACTTTAAATACGAAAGACATGAAAGCAAATCCTGTATTTAGTTTGTACATCCCTACCAAATTGATATTCGGTTGTGGGGAAATCAATAAGTTATCAAGTGAAAAACTACCGGGAAAGAAAGCATTGGTTGTTATTTCTGCCGGAACTTCCATGCGGAAATATGGATATCTGCAAAAAGTACTCGCCCAACTGAGGCTGAATCATGTAGAAACGGTAGTTTACGATAAAATACTTCCCAACCCCATCAAAGAACATGTAATGGAAGCAGCCGCCATCTGTCGTGAAGAAAGATGTGACTTTGTGGTCGGACTGGGAGGGGGAAGTTCTATCGATTCCGCCAAAAGCATTGCTGTAATGGCATGCAATGATGGTGATTATTGGGATTACGTTTCAGGAGGAACAGGTAAAGGACGTCCCATCAGCAAAGCTCTGCCTATTATAGCCATTCCGACAACAGCGGGCACAGGTACTGAAATGGACCCATGGACAGTAATCACTCATGAAACGGCACAGGAGAAAATAGGCTTCGGCTGTCCCCTCACCTATCCTACCCTTTCCATTGTAGACCCTGAATTAATGGTATCCATCCCGCCCGAACTTACCGCTATTCAAGGATTTGATGCCTTTTTCCATGCTGCCGAGGGTTTCATTGCCAACTGTGCAACCCCTATCAGCGACCTATATGCATTGGAAGCTATCCGCTTATTATATAAATACCTGCCGGTAGCCGTAGCCGACGGACAAAATCTAAAAGCACGCGCCAAAGTTGCCTGGGCGAGTACACTCGCCGGAATGGTAGAATCTACCTCCAGTTGTACTTCCGAACATTCACTGGAACATGCCATGAGTGCCTACTATCCGCAACTTCCCCATGGAGCCGGATTAATAGCACTTTCCGAAGCTTATTTTGAAACTTTCCGTCACGACTGCACCAAACGCTACATGAAAATGGCCGAAGTGATGACCGAAAAGAAGAGTAATCGTGCATCCGACTTCATCGATGCACTAGTAACAATGCAAAAAGAATGCAAAGTAAAAGATTTAAAATTAAGTGAATATGGCATCCGGCCCAATGACTTTCCTAGAATATTGCAGAATGCACGTGACACCATGGGCGGTTTATTCACACTTGACCCACATCCCATAACCGATGACGAAATACTGAATATATTAGAAAAGTCTTATCGATAAATACAAGAAGGGCTATAGCTTGATTTCCTTTGCCATAGCCCTTCTTTACATTATATTTCTACTCTCCCACATTCTTTATATTCAAGATTCTTCATACATCGACAACATTCGATAACATCACCCCCTTCACCCCCCTCTATTTTCCGTTGTCTAAAGAAAACCCATATCACAACATTTTAATCATTTACTAAGTTCTTTTAGAACTTTGCAACATTGCTACAAAGCCTGTATACCATTTGATGGAGTATATGTATAGGTATAATATGGCTTTTGTATCTACTTTTATTCTACCTAATTATAAAAATATTGGTGGCTAATATTTTATTTATCTATAGCTATATAAGATTGTTTATATAAGATTTGGAGAGGTTGGTTGCGTAATCTTAATAAAATATCAAGTATATATTAAAAATAATTTCTTAAATATGCTTGAATTAATAAATAATATAATATATTTGCAGCGTAAACCTAAATATAAATTATTGCAAAGTTCTAAAAGAACTTTATTTGAAAATAATTTCATGCTATAATAAACACTAATAAAAAAAATCACAGCTATGTTAAAAAGGATAAAGTCAGTCAGTACGTTGCTGTTCTTAATGGGCGTCTCTACAGGAACAGCTTACGCGGTTGCCGAATCCGGTATAACCGATGTGAAAATCACACAACAAAATGGCTCTTGTACCGGTATTGTGAAAGACACAACAGGTGAAACCGTTATCGGTGCATCTGTGGTAGTAAAAGGTACCACCAACGGAACAATCACCGGTATTGACGGTGACTTCTCTTTAAACAATGTCAAACAAGGAGACATTATCCAGATTTCTTTCGTTGGATATAAAACGGTAGAAGTAAAATGGAATGGTCAGCCTCTAAACGTTACATTAAAAGACGACACGGAAATGTTGGGAGAGGTTGTAGTTACCGGTTACGGTGGTCAACAGTTACGTACCAAAGTAACTAACTCTATTTCGAAAGTAAAACAGGAGAGCTTAAACGTAGGTATGCACTCCAATCCTGCACAAGCATTATCCGGTGCCGTAGCCGGCTTGAAGGTTATCCAATCATCAGGTAGCCCCGGCGCAACTCCTACCATTATCTTGCGTGGTGGTACCAACTTGGATGGAACCGGTTCTCCACTCGTTGTAGTAGACGGACAACTTAGAGACTCTATGAGTGATATCAACCCTGAAGACATTGAGTCTATGGATGTATTAAAGGATGCCGGTGCTACTGCACTTTACGGTGCACGTGCCAGTAACGGTGTAATCCTTATTACCACCAAAAGAGGTAAAGCAGGTTTCCGCGAAATTAACTTCAAGGCTAAATTAGGTTTGAGCTATGCACGCACTCCTTATGAATTTTTGGAAGCAGGCGAATATATCAAAGCTATGCGTAAAGCACACTGGGATGCAGGACACTTGTTTCAAGACAAAGACGGAAACACAAAAACTTATTGGGGTAATTGGGAAAGTTACCTGAACGGTAAACAACCTTTCGGTACCGGTAACAACCTGGATCAGGACATTTACAGTACTCAGTTCTTAAACGAAGACAACAAATATCTGTTGGGCAGAGGATGGCAGACAGTGACAGACCCTATTACCGGTAAAGAAATTTTATACAAGAATACGGATGTAGATAAATATAACCTGAATGATCCCGCATTCTCACAGGACTACAACATCAATATGTCTGGTGGTAATGACCGTGGCACCTACTACGCCGGTTTGGGATACAACCGTCAGGAAGGTGTTCCTGTCAATACATTCTACGAACGTTATTCATTCATTACCAACGCCAGCTATAAAATTGCAGACTGGCTAACTTCCACTTCGTCACTAAACTATAATCGTGCCAATTGGAAAAACATGCCCGGCTCCAACGGTTCTGAGTTAAATTATTTCGGACGAGTACGTTCACTTCCTCCTACTGTTCTTTTTGAGGATGAAGAAGGCAACATGAAACTAGGTCCGGGTACCGCTGATGGTAACCAAATGTACCAACCCGACCAATGGTGGAATGACAATCAAAGCGATAAGTTCACAATGAGCCAATCCTTTAAGATTGATATTCTGAAAAATCTGTCATTGACAGCCAACATGAACTGGTATTACTCTGAAACATATCAGGAAAGTTTCACAAAAGATTATGAAAATACTCCCGGAAACTTCGTGCGTACAAGATCGGCTACAGCTTATTATAACCGCGATTTCCGCCAAACATACAATGCCGTATTAAACTATAACGAAACCTTCTTCCTTGACCATCATGTAGAAGTGATGTTAGGTATGGAATACTACAACAAATACCAACGCGGATTTGAGGCACAAGGCCAAGGTGCACCTACCGACGACCTCCCCGATTTGTCACTGACCGATAAGGGCGAAGGTAAGCGTACTATCAATTCATGGCATGAGAAACAACGTATCCTGTCATTCTTCGGACGTTTAAATTATGATTTTAAGGACAAATACCTGTTGTCATTCGTTTTCCGTCGCGACGGTTACTCCTCTCTGTTAGGTGACAACCGTTGGGGATTCTTCCCCGGAGTATCTGCCGGATGGATTTTCGGACGCGAAGACTTCATTAAAGAAGCCATTCCCGTAATGTCATTCGGTAAGTTGCGTGCCAGCTACGGTATCAATGGTAATGCGTCAGGTATTGGTGCCTATACCTTACAGGGAAGCTACGGTTCAAGCAACAGCAACGGTTCATTCAACTATAACGGAAATACTTCTTATCTCATCACAGAACTTCCCAACCCTAACCTGAGATGGGAAAAGACCGCTACCTTTGAAGTGGGGGCAGACTTGAGCTTCTTTGCCAACCGACTGAACACTAACCTGACATATTATAACCGGCTGACATCAGACAAATATGCAGCATTGAGTTTCCCGACCTCTACTGGTTTCTCATCTGTAACAAACAATAATGGTGAATTCCGCAACCAAGGTATCGAAATCGAACTTTCAGGAAAAATTATCGATAGCAAAGACTGGACATGGAGCGCCTCAGGAAATATCGCATTCAACAAGAATAAAATCGTTTCATTACCGGACAATGGTATGGAAAGAAACCGTATCAATGCATTCCAAGTATATACCGGAAACGGAGATGAGAAAAAATGGGTAGGCGGACAACAGGAAGGTCAAGAACCGGGCATACTGTATTTATACCAAGCAGATGGCATTTACCGCTCATACGATGAAATTCCCGCCAATCTGGTGAGAAAATATGGCTCCAGAACTTACTATGGACCTGAGGCATGGAACAAACTGACAGCAGAGCAACAAAATGCCACTACGAACTTCCCTATCCAACCGGGTGACACGAAATTCCATGATGTAAATGGCGATGATGTAATCGATGAATTCGATAAAGTAAAAGTGGGAGCTACCTCTCCACGCTGGACCGGTGGTTTCAATACTACTCTCAGATGGAAAAACTTCCAACTATACGGACGCTTTGACTATGCTCTAGGCTTCTGGTTGTATGAAAATAGTGGGACACAAAGTACTACTCCATGGTTCATGGGATGTTACCAAGGAACATACAATACACCGACAATGTACTATGATACTTGGTCAGAAAGCAATCCGAACGCTAAATACCCACGCTATCTGTTTGCCGACCAAAACGGAAAAAACAACTACATAGCATCCACCATGTTTGCATACAGAGGTGACTATTTAGCTATCCGCGAAATCTCGCTGAGCTATTCATTGCCTGAATCTGTAGCTAAAATGTTGAAGATGCAACGTGCCGAAGTCTCTATTACAGGACAGAACCTGGGTTACATCACCGGTGCGAAAAATGTAGGCTCTCCTGAAGCCAACCCAAAAGACAACGGTGCAGTCGGACAAGGCTATTCATTACCACGTACTATTCTGTTTGGGGTTAACTTAACATTCTAATTTAATAACTAAAAAAGACTACAATTATGAGAAATAAAATATTAAAATTAGCATTTCGCTTCAGTGCATTTGCTTTTGCTGTCGGCATGACAGGTTGCGATGCTTTAGACTTAGCTCCCATTGACACTTATGGAAGCGGTAACTTCTGGACAAGAAAAGAACATGTAATCGCTTATATGGACGGAATACACAAAAATTTCCGTGACCAAATATTCCAGCAACAATATGTATTAGGTGAAGCACGCGGTGGAACCAGTGTTCCCGATGTTGCTGTAGACGGAACTTCGGTTTCTTATCAGGGTATCGTAAATCAAGCCCTGAATGCCGAGTCTCCGGGAATCACAAACTTTGGTAACATATATGGATGTATTGCGAATATAAATATCATGTTGCAGAAGACTCTGGAAGCCGACTATATGACCGAAGAAGAAAAGGCCTATTATCTGGGGCAAGCTTACGGTTTACGCGCTTTCTATTACTTCGGACTGTACCGCACTTATGGTACTTTACCTCTGCGCTTAGATCCAAATCCGGTAGTAAATGGTGACTTTAACCCAAACAACCTTTATATGAAGCGTTCTGCCGGTTCTGAAGTTATGAAACAAATCAAAGCAGACCTGAAATCTTCACTCGATTACTTTGGCAATAATAACTCTTTCGACCCCAATAACCGTAAGAATTTAAAAGGCTATTGGTCAAAAGCTGCCACTGAATATTTGGCTGCTGAAGTCTACTTATGGAATGCTAAGGTTTCTGTAGATGACAATACAGCAAACAATGCAGACTTAAGCGTAGCCAAAAATCATCTGCAAAGCCTGATGAATAATTATGATCTCTCCTTACAGTCAAACTATGAAGATATATTCAGCGTAAACAATAAAGGCAATAATGAAGTAATTTTCGCTGTAAGATATATGGAAGGAGAAGCATCAAATCCATTTACAGCTCTCATGTACAACTATCAAACCGGAGCTTTCAAAACAGTAGGTTTCAACGATGAAAATGGAAAACCTATGGGAGATACGCTGAAAGTTAGCACCACAGGAATGCAGCGCATAGAATATCTACCGGAGTTCTACCTGTCTTATGACAAGACAGATAGCCGCCGCGATGCGACATTCCTGGGAGCCTATTCACGTAAAGACAATTCATTGGCAGGTACAGTGTACAAAAAAATAATGGGACACTTCGATGAATCCATCAATCGCTATATTTGGGACGCTGATGTCATTGTCTATCGTTTGGCGGGCGTATATCTAATGATGGCTGAAATAGCAAATATGGAAGGCGGAGATGTAGCTTCCTATATAAACAAAATACGTGAGCGTGCTTACGGTAAAAATTGGGACGCAACCAAATATGGCTACACCAACGGTAATTTTACAGAAAACGAGCTGGCTATCCTACATGAAAAAGATAAAGAAATGTTAGGAGAAGGACAACGCTGGTATGACCTGAAACGTATGACATTGACCAAAGGAGGCAAACATCTGGTATTCTGTCCGGAAGGCAGCAAAGATGGTCAAAAGGCTATCTTAACTGAAGCCGAAGCTTACAAACTATACTGGCCGATAGAAACCAATATGATTACCAAAGATCCTGAATTGACTCAAACACCGGGATACTAATAATCAAAACATCTGTATTACAGATATAGTCGATTTTAACATTGATTTTGGAAGAGGATGCCCGTGAGGGTGTCCTCTTTAATTTTCTATGATGAATTTGCCGCAATTCATCTCTAATTACTTATCTTAGCCTCAAAATGACAACCTTATATCATCTAATCATGCAGAAAACAAAACTAAAAATGAAAAAATGGGTAATTCTCCTCACCGTTTGCCTGTCATCATCAATGCTATTCGCGCAAACAGCATTTTCCCCCGAACAACATAAAACTGTTTGTTCTGAACGAAGTGACGGACGTTATCTCAGCACCTACGGAGTAGTACATGCCATGCTCAAAGATACCAAACCACTCTATGCATTCCGACATGATTTCACCCGGCAAGAATTTGCCGAATGGCAAAAAGAGGTACGGACAGCCATGATAGAAATCATGCATCATCCCCACATCACCGGTCAGCCAATACCTGTTTGTATAGAGAAAATACAGAAAGACGGTTATCGGCAAGAGAAATGGGAGTTCTATCCACTGCCTCACTGTGTTTCTACTTTTTATATACTGATTCCCGATAAAGTTAAAATACCCGGTCCTGCCGTACTCTGCATTCCCGGATCGGGTATGACAAAAGAAAACCTCATCGGAGAAGTTTCCGCCAACAATATGCGGGCGGCTATGGCCTTAAACATTGCAAAACAAGGATATATCTCAGTTGCCGTAGATAATGCGGCAGCGGGAGAGGCAGCCGACCTGGAACCTTTGACAGGAACAAGTTATGATTATGATACTCCGTCACGCATTTTGCTGGAATTGGGATGGAGCTATTTAGGCTACACTTCTTTTCTAAATAAACAAGTTTTGGAATGGATGAAATGCCAACCCTTCATACGCAAAGACCGCATTGTTGTCAGTGGTTTCTCTTTGGGGACTGAACCTTTAATGGTATTGGGCGTCATGGACCCTTCCATTTACGCTTTTATCTACAACGATTTCTTATGCCAAACACAGGAACGGGCTATCGTGATGACAGAACCGGACCAAAGGGGGCGTCGCCCTTTTCCCAATTCCATCCGTCATTTAATACCCGACTTTTGGAAATACTTTAACTTTCCTGATATAGTGGCTTCTCTTGCCCCTCGCCCCATTATTCTGACGGAAGGCGGACTGGACAGAGACTTCAATTTAGTAAAACGAGCCTATGAAATCAGCGGACATCCGGAAAACGTTGAAACACATCATTATCAGAAATATACGGCACCGGAGACACGTAATACTGCTCAAAATTTGCCTGAAGGACTCGGCAGAGCCTCTTTCTATGACTCTGTAAATGTAGATGGGCCGAACCATTACTTCAAAAATGAATTTGTACTGCCATGGCTGGACAAAGTCCTGGCCGAATAACTCTTAAAATAAGACTAAAAAGCCGCAGCTTCGTTTCCCAACGTTACTGCGGCTTTCAATCTTATTAAAAACTAATATTATTTCTTCATTATCTCTTCACAAAGCGTATAGCTGCGAATCATCATTCTGGGAATATGGAACGGTCCCTTGAAGATATTACCCTTAGCCGGCTGTGCCACTGTTCCGTCACGATGCAGATAGCCATACCATTCACCATATTCTTTATCAGGGAAATGGGCATAGGTCCAGTCGCTGATTTGCTTATGCATCTCCAGATATTTTTCATTGCCCGTGGCCTGATAAGCATACAGAGTGGCAATAATGGCCTCTGTCTGCGGCCACCAGAACTTCATATCCTGAGAATAATCCTGGGGAGGAAGATTCTTGCAATCACGGAAATTAATGATACCGCCATATTCTTTGTCCCATCCCCAGTCCCAGGACCAGTCAAGGATAGTCAATGCCATATCCACCAATTCTTTATCCCAATTGCGGTACTTGGCCTCTTCCAGAATAAACCAGGCCGTCTCGATGCAGTGTCCCGGATTGATGGTGCGACCGTTGATAGAATCGATAAATTCTCCGTCAGGACCTACCATTTCAAGCAATGCCTTGAATTCAGGATGCATGAAATAAGTACGCAATGCCTTGATGGAACGGTCTATCTGCTCTGTCAGCAACGGGGCGTTGATAGCCGCACGGATGCGTGAAGCGGTATTTACCAGAATCATTGTGATGGAATGTCCCTGCGATTTCAACGTATCCAGATACTTCGGCTCCAATATGCCCGGAGTGTTCAGGAAACGCATGATGCGCTTGAACAGCTCCAGTGCTTTTTCGGCATAAGTATGGTCTCCCGATGCAATGGCGTATTCCGACATGGCAATGGCGGCAAAGCCTTCCGAAAAGACATAACGGCGTTTACGCAACGGAGTTCCGTCTTCCATCACTTCAAAATACATGCGTCCGTCGGCATCGAAACAATGAGCCTCGATAAAGTCGATACAGCTTTTTGAAGCAGCCAGCCATTCGGGATTCTTCTCTATATTATTATAGGCATAAGCTGCGATAAAGCCGAAACGTCCTTGAAACCATACCGATTTGGTGGTGTCCATCAGACTTCCGTCACGGTCGAGGCAAGTGTATACACCACCATGCTTACGGTCAAGACCGTTTTTCAACCAAAACGGAAGAATGTTTTCGGTCAGATCCTTCTTATAGCATGCTGCCCAATTCGACAAATATTCGTTTACATTCATAAAAACAAATGTTTTATTTAGAATTTATTACATCTTTCAAAGAAGTTAATTGCTTCCAGTTCTTTCTTCATGGCAGCTTCTTCTTCATCGGTCATATTTTGGAACGGAGTGCGGTTCTTACCCAAATCCAGCCCAATCAGTTTCATAATGCGTTTGCCACCGACAATATTGCCGCGATAATGGCAGATAACATTGATTACTTCCTGTGCAAAGTTCTGACGTTCGCGGGCCAGTTCCAAGTCTCCGGCTTTCCATGCTTCAATGATGCCTACCAGTTCTTTACCGTTATAATTGGTTGTTCCACCGATACCACCCTGAGCACCGCCCATGGCAAGACAAGGCAGAATTGTTTCATCCTGTCCGTGAAGCATATCGAACTTACCGTTCTTGTAAAGGCGGCACTGGTTATATTCATACATACTTTCGAAAGTATATTTGATACCGGCAAAGTTTGGAATACGTCCGTCCACAGCTTCAAGGAAAGCCACCATTGACAAGAATGCACCGTTGAATGCAGGAATATGATAGAAATAGAAAGGAAGTTCGGGTGCACCGCAAGCGATTTCTTCGCAATATTTCACAAGTTCTTCAATACGGCTCACTTTCGGAAAGGGAGGAGCCATGGCACCGATACCCCATGCGCCAATCTTTTGGGCATGTTCAGCCAAACGCTTGCTGGACTTCACGCAAGTGCTTCCCACATGTACGATAACCTTAAAACCTTGAGGAGCAACTTCCATCCAACGTTCTGCCAGTTTCATGCGCTCGTCTTCGGTCAGCATATAACCTTCACCGGAAGAACCATTGATAAATACTCCTTGAAGACCATTCTTTACCAACAATTGGCAATATGCTTCAATCGGTTCATAATTCACTTCTCCGTTTTCATAAAACGGGGTAAAAGGTGCGTCAATAAGTCCGATAATCTTTTCCATAACTATTTCTTTTAGAGTTTTACTTTTCCTATTAATTTTCTGATTTTTCCTTCACCGATAACCGGAGCATGCGGGTCTTCGGGATAAACGATGGCAAACTCACCGGGTTGTAAGGTGGCAAACAAGGTGGGTCTATCGCTATAAAGCGCACAGTCTCCCTCCTTTTGGTAAGCCTGAGCCTGATGTTCCAACGTTTCAACAGCCTTCCAACCGATAGTTTCCTGCCCCGTCAAAAGGATATGCACATCAATGTAATCGCGATGCATTTCCAGCACTTGCTTGTCGGCAGGAACACATTCGGGATTTACATTATTAATAAATAAGTTATCGCCATCCAGTTCAATGCGTCCCAAAGGAGCATTCAGCAAGTCATGCGTCTTTACATAATCAAATAATTGTTTGAACAGCGGATGAAGGCTTTCTATCCGCGAACTGTTCTCTAATCTTGAAACTATCATCGTTATTTTTTGTATAATTTAATCGACCATATTATCTGTCTTCGGGCGCAGGAAGAACAACTGAAGAGCCAAAGCAACCAGAACGATGACACTCAACATGGCAAAGCCCTGTCCCAATCCACCTCCGTCAGTCCATTTGCCCAAAAGCTCCGTTACGGCTGCACCGGCAAATACGCCTGTCATGTTCATGATTCCGTATGCCGTTCCACGATGTTTGTCTGAAACAAACTGACACAGAATCGGCATATTGTTGGCATCGAAGATACCGTAACCCACACCAAAGAGCAAGCCGGCTCCCACCACACTCACAAAACTGTGTCCGAAACCCAACAGCAACAAGGAAGGAACCGTCAGTCCCAAGCCAATGGCACCGGTATAAACACGTCCGCGGATATTCTTCTGCACCCATTTATCCGACAGGACACCACCCACAATGACACCGATAAATGATGACAGAGCAATGGTTATAGTAGAAATCGGACCTGCCTCAGCCATGGGGATATTCAGACTTTCGGAGAATAATGTCGGAAGCCAGTTCTTGGTTGCCCATCCCGGCAAACTGGGAGCTGCAAAATAGAACAGGATAATCCAGAAAGCCCAGTTGGATAGTACAATTGCCAGTCCGCTGAACACAGACCCTTTCTTGCGAGGCGTTTCTTTTGCAAGTTTCTCTATCTTTATATGAGTAGGATTTTCATGCAGGAACAGCACCAATACCAATGCATAGACAATACCCACAATACCAAACCAATGGAAAGTAAGCTGCCAGGAGAAAGCGGCCGCCACCGTTGCGCCGAAACCTCCGATAGCCTGTCCGGTGTACAGACCGGTCATGTGAATACCGATGGCCAGAGAGCGGGATTTATCCTGATGCCAGTCGGCAATCAGTGAAAGTGCTGAAGGAATATATAGAGCTTCACTCACCCCCATGGTGGCACGCAGCCAGTAAAGTTCATGGAAATCAGTCGCATAACCCATCAAATAAGTCACGGCAGACCATACAAAAAGGCTACCGACGATTAACCATTTACGACTCACCCGATCAGCAATAACACCGGCTACCGGACTCATAAAGCCGTAAATCCACAAAAATACAGCCATCAAAGCTCCAAAAGCCTCAGCCTTATTGAGCTCCACAATGTCCACTTTCATTGCTTCCTGCATAGTAGAAAGCATCTGGCGGTCCATATAGTTGAGAAGTGCCACAACCCACAAAAGACCTACCACCACCCAAGGATAGATTTTCTTGTTTTTCATTTATATTAAATCAATTCGACTGCGCAAATATAGGAACTTAATTTAATAACACAAATAGATTTAATGAAATATTTTACGATATAACGATTATTTTTTAAACAGAAGTAAGAATTAAAACAAGATGCTGTTATTGAAGCCTTCTTTAAGGTAAAGTAAGTATAAATCATTTAAATTTCATACAGAATAAAAGAGGGAAAGAAGACCGGCACCCTGCAAAACTCCCCTCCATAAAAGTATAAAAAAATAATTCGGCGAACTATTATATTAATAAATCACCGAACAATTCATAAATTAATTTATTATATCAGGAAAGAGAGTCACTTCTTTGCCAAATCGTCCATTGTCTTACCCTCGTAAGCACAAATCGCCTGTTTATACTCCTCGGCTATCTGCTTCGGCTCTTTGGTTGCAATATCATAACCCACCATCACTGTACGGCACTCACATTTTACCTCCTGCGTATCCGTTGTCACAGCACGTTGCAGCAATGTGAAGCTTTTATGCCCTAACTGAACAACAGCTGTCTCTATTACCAAATGGTCTGAAAAGAATACAGGCGCATAGAAGTTGGCATTGATATTTGCTACTACAATGGCCATCTTATTCCAATCCGCACTCCCCAACACATCTTTTATATAAGTTGTCTTTGCCAAATCATATAAAGAAAAATAAACCGAATTGTTCACGTGTCCGAACTGGTCTACGTCACTGAACCGTATTTGTACCGGCATCGTATGCCTGAATTTTATTTCCTCTCCCATAGTTATGCTTATTAATTTCATTCAAATATAATACTTTTCCTAATAAAAGAACACTAAATAAGAGATTATTCTTACTTTTGCGTTCAATTTATTTAAAGTGAAACCATTAACTTAAAGAATAGACATGGATAAGAAGTTTAGCAAATCCACCCTTTGCGTACAAGGAGGATGGCAGCCGAAAAAAGGAGAACCGCGCGTTTTGCCCATTTATCAAAGTACAACTTTCAAGTATGATACCAGCGAACAGATGGCTCGTTTATTCGACCTTGAAGATACGGGCTACTTCTATACCCGCTTGCAAAACCCGACCAATGACGCAGTGGCAGCAAAAATAGCTGCATTGGAAGGTGGTGTGGGCGCCATGCTTACTTCATCGGGACAGGCTGCTAATTTCTATGCCATTTTCAATATCTGTCAGGCAGGTGACCATTTTGTATGCTCGTCTACCATCTACGGCGGTACTTTCAACCTCTTCGGAGTCACGTTGAAGAAGCTTGGCATCGAATGCACTTTTGTCAATGCCGACGCACCCGAAGAAGAAATTGACAAGGCTTTCCGCCCGAACACCAAAGCATTGTTCGGAGAAACCATCTCAAACCCCAGCATCGATGTGCTCGACATTGAGAAGTTTGCACGTATTGCCCACAAGCACGGGGTGCCTCTGATTGTCGACAATACTTTCGCCACTCCCATCAACTGTCGTCCGTTTGAATGGGGAGCCGACATTGTGACTCACTCTACCACCAAATATATGGACGGACATGCCACCAGTGTAGGCGGAGCCATCGTAGACAGCGGCAATTTCGATTGGGAAGCGCATGCCGACAAATTCCCCGGACTGACTCAGCCGGATGAATCTTACCACGGACTGACTTATACCAAAGCATTCGGTAAAATGGCCTATATGACCAAAGCTACTGCGCAACTGATGCGTGACCTCGGTTCCATTCAGTCACCGCAAAATGCGTTCCTGCTGAATCTGGGACTCGAGACACTTCATCTGCGTGTGCCCCGTCACTGTGAAAACGCACAGAAAGTGGCCGAATGGCTGGAAGCCAATCCACAGGTGAAATGGGTAAACTATTGCGGTCTGAAAAGCAGCAAATATTATGAACTGGCACAGAAATATATGCCGAACGGCTCTTGCGGTGTTATCGCTTTCGGACTGAACGGCAGCCGCGAAGAGGCCATCAAGTTTATGGATGCACTGAAACTGGCCTGCATCGTGACTCATGTGGCAGATGCCCGCACATGCGTGCTTCATCCTGCCAGCCATACACACCGCCAGTTAACGGACGAGCAATTGATGGAAGCCGGAGTTGCTCCCGACTTAATCCGCCTGTCGGTAGGTATCGAAGATGCCAACGACATCATCGCCGATCTGGAACAAGCTTTAGAACAGATTAAATAAGATAAGCCATGTCAGTCAAACGGGTTGTTATCATCGGAGCCACTTCGGGCATCGGGCTGGAAGTAGCCAAAGGCTACCTGAAGGCCGGATGGCAGGTAGGCATAGCCGGACGCAGGGAAGAGGAATTGGAAAAGCTCCGCCGGACTGCTCCCGGACAGGTGTGTGCCCAAGTCTTGGACGTCACTCACGAAGATGCACCCTATTTGCTGAAACAACTGATAGACGAGTTGGGAGGTATGGATTTATTTTTGCTGAGCTCAGGCATTGGTAAACAAAACCTCTCTCTGACACCCGATATCGAATTACAGACTGCCGCCACCAATGTGGAGGGTTTCATCCGCATGGTGACGGCAGCCTATCATTATTTTGAACAGCAAGGACACGGACATCTGGCTGTGATAAGTTCCATTGCCGGAACCAAAGGACTGGGTTCGGCTCCCGCCTATTCCGCCACCAAACGTTTTCAGAATACTTACATCGAGGCTCTCGACCAATTGGCGCATATCAACCGCCTGCCCATTGTGTTTACTGATATCCGTCCCGGATTTGTAGCCACCCCGCTACTGAAAGACGACAAATATCCTCTGCTGATGAACGTTTCCGCAGTCGCCGCCCACATCATCAATGCACTCAACAAAAAGAAACGCACCGTCATCATCGACCGGCGTTATCAAGTGCTGGTGTTCTTCTGGAGGCTTATTCCCAAATGGTTATGGGTCAAGTTGCCCGTCAAGAATTAAAAAGCGAAAAACCTATCACAGGCAACCACTTTCATTTTACCTTGTAATAAAAAAGGACCGGATTAGAATCCTCTTCCACCCGGTTTAACAATTCCAGCATCTTCACGGTGGTCTTTGCCTTGACTTTCGGATAAGTTTCAACCAAAGACTTCAAGCTCATCAAGCTTCCTGCCATAGCCACAAAGCATATCCTTTCTTTTTCACCGCCCACCGGAGTATAACCGTGCAAGTTATACCCGTATTCAGACTGGAATATATAATCATATTTACGAACAGCGTCGTCCCATTTTGACAAGATATACAACCTATCAAACAAGTTTGTTCGGAACAATAAATGTTCGGAAGTTTCGGTCACATCCGTCATCAAATAAACCAAGCCTTTCTCTCTGGAGAATTTATTCAAGTCACGGCAGTCATACACCTTATCCTTTGCATCCTCCGGAAATGTTTCATTCATAAAGTCAATAGTACAAGAAGGAGATGCCGATTGGTTTTCTAACTTATAAATTGTATTATCAAATTTCCGGGTAAACAGCACAGGCGATGAAGCACTCAACTGATGCCCTGCTATAAAACAAAATGGGGCAATTTCTATCAATGGTTCCAACAAGCCCGTTGTCTCTTCCCCGTGAATCGCAGTTATAGAATTTTCCGACAACCGGCCATTGGCGTAAGTTTCATTCTCCAAATAAATAAAATCTCCGTCCAAAGCAATAGAGTGATAATAACCGGGCAATTTCCGGCTACTGATGAAATTGCCTTCCGCATCAAAACGCAGCAACGCTGACGGTTCGGTCAACAGCACCAACTGATTTTTTCGTTTGTCAATGGCGACATCCATCACAGCACTATACTCTTCCGGCCCCATCCCAACCCGATGGATAGTAAACAAATGTTTCCCATCCATATTAAAAGCCACCACTTGTTTCCCCGCTTTATCAAGTATATAAAGATTCCCCTTCCATTCTATCAACCTGTTGACACGGGCAATCAGCGCATCGTCTTTCGTCTCTAAGGCAATAACGCGAGAATCATATAAGAATGTAGTATCTGCTATCGATGGCTCTCCTTCTTCTAAAACAGCCGTTGCTTCACTTCCATATTGTGAAGTAGCGCACCCTGCTCCAAGCAATAACAAGAACAACAAAAGGAAATATTTTGTCCGCATAATATTTATGTTTCTCAAGGTCATACAGATATATCAACATTGAAAAAAGGATTCAGGTCCTTTTTCATTAACTACTTGAGATATAAGCCTATACTCGCACACAGCCAAAGTGCACAATAATAAATTCCTTTTCATAAGTATTTCAATTTTAAAGTTAACAATTACACTAATATACATCTTATATTGAATAGAAAAAAAATAATTTTATGCTTTTCTTTGTAACAACATTCTCTCTGCTTCCGTCTATCTAGATGAAAGCGCTTTTAAAAAGAGAACCTGAAGTATAAACATAAACAAAATAAAACCATGAAAAAGTATATATTGGCATTAGCACTGTTGTTTGTCTGTCACATCGGTTTTGCCCAAGACCTTAATTCTCTGTTCGATGAATTCAAGAAAGAGCCTAACGCAGACTGTATTAGCATTTCACCTTTCATGATGGCTATCGGAAAGATGTTCATGGGCAACGACAGCGATGCGAAGCTTGCCCGAAAGTTCAAATCAATAAGAATTTTGGATTTGGAAGCCTGCTCGACAAGCGTAAAGGAACGCTTCAGCAAAAAGATAAACGCACAGCGAATTAAAGACTACGAAACGCTGGTTCAGGTAAACGATGAAGGTGAAAAAGTGCACATTCTGGCAAAAAGTAAGAACGACGTGATACGCGAACTGCTCATCGTCTGCACCGGGAACGGCGATTGCACATTGGTACAGTTAAAGGGAAAAGTAAGCAAAGAAAAAATAGCCAAACTACTGGCAAAAGAAGAAATGATGTAACATGGACGCCGCTAGTTTTAAACAACAATTTCTACCTTGCCATGCCAAACTCTATCGAGTGGCCTTCCGGCTGATGGGCAACGTTCAGGATGCCGAGGATATGGTGCAGGAAGCGTATCTGAAATTGTGGAAAAAGCGCGACGAACTTTCCGAAGTTGCCAGCATCGAGGCTTATTGCGTGACGCTTATCAAGAACTTGTGCTACGATTCCCTGCGTTCCTGCCGACCGGACGAAGACAGCCGACTGCCCGAAGAGCTTAAGCTTCCGACAGACAGCAACATCGCCCGCGAGATAGAACAAAAGGACGAAGCAAGGCAGGTAAAAAGACTGATTAGACAGTTGCCCCGGTCACAGCAACAAATCATCTTGCTGCGTGACGTGAATGACTGTTCCTACGAAGAAATAGAACAAGTCACCGGGCTTACAGCCGTCAATATACGTGTATTGCTGAGCCGCGCCCGCAAAAAGATACGTGAACAATTTAATGAAATTATGAACTATGAAAGTAAATGAAATAGAAGAATTACTGGTCCGATATTATGACGGCGAGACGAACGAGGCCGAAGAAAAGGAACTGAAAGAGTTCTTTGCCCAAGCGGACGTTCCGGCACATTTACTTGCCGAGAAGAGACTCTTCATGCAGCTCGCCTCACAACCTGAACCGGAGACACCCGAAGGACTGGAAAGTAAATTAAGCGGTCTGATAGACGAATGGGACACGCATGAACGGCGAACCACGAAGATAAAAAAGCATACACGCATCATCCACTTACAGTGGGTGGGCAGCATTGCCGCCAGTCTGCTCATCTTGTTCTCGGTAGGAATGTATCTGTACAAACCTTACACTCCTCCCACTCCGCAAGACACCTGCTCTTCTCCCACCGAGGCATACGCAGAAGCTCAGAAGGCACTGTTCATGTTCTCGTCAGCACTTAACAAGGGAGTGCAACAAATGGAAACGGTGCACGAAACCACCGAAAAAGTACAAAAGAATGTAAACCAACAGTTGAAACGATTTAAAAACTTAAGACAATGAAACGTACATATATTATTACCCTGCTATTGTCCCTTTGCTCATTATTCACTTATGCGCAAGAGTCTTTTTTTGACAAGTATGCCGACATGGAAGGCGTTACGTCCGTATATATATCCAAGGCGATGCTCAGCCTGATGCCCGATATGAAAACAGAGGAAATCTATATCGGAGAGCTGGCAAGCAAGTTGGACAATATTCAGATTCTGAATTGCGAAAAAGCATCTGTCACTGCACAGATAAAGAAAGATATCAGCTACATCAGTCCCAAGAACGGCTATCAAGAGCTGATACGTATTAACGATGAAGGTGAAAAAGTTACGATTTTCCAGAAACAGAATGAGGGAAAGCAAAAAGAATTCGTATTGCTGTGCGAGGAACAGAATGAGCTTACCATCATCATCATCACCGGAAACTTAACATTGCAAGAAATTCAAAGCATCGTTAATAAGAATTGACGAAGGAGTGCTCAAAAAAGACCTTGAGGTTTTGAAAAAAGACCTTGAGGTTTTTGAAAAAGATGAAAGAGTTTTTTTAAAAGACCCAGGTCTTTTATCAGGGAACTGTTATCACGAAAAGCCTTCCGCCTTTTTCATTATAACGGTTCTTTGTGACAGATTTTATCCATGTAACACGTTTCACATCAATCCATTATAAATCAATGTATTATCCCCACAATATGTGTGAAACATGATTTGTATTTATCTCTGTTCAAACACTTTTGCCGGAAGAAAATCCGTAAATATGTACCCAAAAGGTCTCTTAAGACCTTTCCCAAACAATAGGGAAAGTTTTCTCCAATAGTAGTAACAGTCTTCAAGAACAATACCTATTGTTTGGGATATAAGATACCGTCACATTATCTCAGTTCTTATACTTCACCAGCATAACCACCGGATTAGACTCCTCATCCAATCCCGCTGCCACCTCTTTCAGTCGGCCCTTCAATCCATCTTCTTGATAAGCCTCGACAAGCTGACCGGCCGACAATGTCTGAACAGCCGCGATTCCATTATTATTGATTGGATGCAAAAACATATCCACACTGCGTTTCTTTACAAAATCACTATTGAGCACCTTTGCCTTATAAAGCTCATTGGTCTGCTTATCGTACATAAAATCGTTCATAAAGAATCCTCGCCCGGTAGTAAAATCAAACTCTTTCTTTACAGTGTGAAGAAAATAATAACGATCGGTGACAGCCCCCATTGTCAGAAGTATCTCCGGGTCCTTGGTAGGTGCTTTCACAAAGAACGGAACCAGTTTATTCTTTTCGGGCACATAATTATATACTGTGTCCGAAGAACAGTCAACCAGCAGCCATTCTCCCCGATTCGGAATAATCGGACGTACAGAAGTCATCGCCACTCCGTCTCCCTGATGCACACAAGGGGTCTTGATTATATCATAAGGAAGATAAATGTCGCGGGTAACACTTCCATCTTTCTTAGAAATGAGCGAATGATAAGATTTCCCTTCCTCTCTGGACTGCCCGTCCTTATAATAAACAGACGCATCATAACAAATCAGATTGTCTTTGTCATAATTGAGAACATCCATGTATTCGGTATCTTTGGGATGAGCGAAAGAGCGCTTGAAGTTTCCCGACAAATCATACACATAAATCTTCTTCGCTGCAGCGCAGTTGACAAACATTTCATCGTTGTTTTCATCCAGAATAATTCCGCTGATAAAATTATATTCTTCGGCACCTTGTCCCTTCCGGTTTATTTTCCGTATGGCTTTACCGGTTTTTCTGTCATAAACAAAAATGTCGCCATCGTTTGCCCAGTTCTTCACCAACAGATACTTGTCACCTATATCCATCACGCTCCCCTGAGTCACAAATTCATCACTTGTCTCCAACGGAATGTATTCCACATCCATAAAATCCTGAAGAACTACTTCCTTCTCGGAATGTTCGGTGGCAATATCCACCGTAACCATCGTTGTCTGCTCTTTTTCCGCTCCGCATCCTGCACACACAGCCACCAAGAGCAGTATCGCAAATAGTTTTTTCTTTTTCATTGTATTATTTGGTTTGATAAATCATTTCTTTCTTTTCTGCGTAGGCAAAGAAAACTCATGTGTCCGGCTCATCGCACCATTGCTCTCCGTGGTATAAACTCTGAACACAGCCTCTCCTGTCTTCAGCCTTCTGCCACCGCGAATAGTTGCCGTATAACGAATCGTATTTCCCACCGGCATATAGGCAATCTGTTGTGCCGGAGAAATAAGAATATGTTTCATGCCGGTCACTTCTTCAATTATGGGAGTAACATTGTAGGCGGGAGTATCACCGTCATTCACCACATCGAATACCAGCTTACTGTCTTCCTCGGCATCAATCGTGTGGTTACGGTTCTCATCGATAAAGCGGAGATTTGTAACATGCAAGCCTGAATAAGCCGGGGCATAATTATCATATTCCTCTTCCGCACCATCGTCCTGTCGGGGCGTAGTCACTGCATTGCCTACAGCAGCTCCGGCTACTGTTCCCGCCAAAGCTCCGAACTGCGAAGCATTGTATCCGCCTGCCCTGTCACCTACAATGGCACCCAGCACACCTCCGATGGCCGCACCTGCCTGCACTGCCGCCGGGTTCCCTTGCATACCATAAGAAGAACATCCCGATAGGATAAGGGTGGAAAGCAATATCAATGCTACTTTTTCCATAAGCTATGTGTTTGTTTACTCTTTTTATAGATAAAAATACACCTTTCGGAAGAGAAAACATCCATTTTTCCGTTAAAGTTTCTTATCGCTGCAAGACGACAGACAGATAAGGCTAAATAACATAATTACTAACGAAAAAGGGATATTTTTCCCTATATTTGCCCGCAAGTATTATCAATGAACAAATAAAAATGGAATTAAAGACACAATATCAACAACGAGTTGACGAAACGGAAAGAGAACTTCAAATAGTAAGGAACAA
This sequence comes from Phocaeicola massiliensis B84634 = Timone 84634 = DSM 17679 = JCM 13223, assembly GCF_000382445.1. Classification (GTDB taxonomy): domain Bacteria; phylum Bacteroidota; class Bacteroidia; order Bacteroidales; family Bacteroidaceae; genus Phocaeicola; species Phocaeicola massiliensis. Next base: position 3,026,827 of record NZ_KB905472.1, read on the forward strand.
GATTCTGCGCATCAGCAGTCTGCGGGTTGTCCTGTTTTTGGCAGGTATCTTCGGAGTGATATATGGCTATGATGCCGGAGCAGCTGCCTTATGCTTGATCACTGCACTCACCTTCGTACCGTTTCTGATACTGGTGAAGTTTCACAATAGACTCTTCTTCCGAAAAGAATGGCTGGAAACATGTATTCGCGTCAATCAGGACGAGATTTCCGCATTGGATAATAACTATGAGCCGTTTGACGAGGGGGCGGAGTTTGTTAACGCAGGTCACCGCTATTCCCTAGACCTCGACATCTTCGGACATCATTCACTGTTTCAGGCAATGAACCGCACCTGCACTTCGTTCGGAAAAAACAAATTGGCGGAATGGCTGCAAAAACCTTTGGAAAAGAAAGAGGAAATAAGGGAACGGCAGACAGCAGTCAGTGAACTTGCCGGGTATGATAAGTTCCGCGAATGCTTCCGCATCACCGGCCTGCTTTACAAGGGCGAAGCCGATGACCGAAACGAGATTAAGGAATGGACGGAATCTTCTGCTTATTTCAGCCGAATGTGGTGGAGTCGTCCTATGCTTTGCCTTGTGCCTTCGGCCAATGTCATCCTACTGGCACTAGGAATGACAGGAGTGATTTCAATGAGTTGGTTCGGGCTTGCGTTCGGTACTTTTGTGGTGGCAAGCTTCGGGCTTATCAAACACGTCACAAACCTGCAAGGGATATACGACAAAAAGCTCCGCATCCTTTCCATTTATGCCAAACTCATTGCACTCATTGACAGGCAAGAGATGAAAGCACCATTGCTCGCCCGCCTCAAAGCAAAGTTCGGCACGGATGGGAAAAGAACTTCCGAAATACTGAAGGAACTGGCTACCGAACTGGACAAACTGGACTTGAGGAACAACCAAATTATGTACGTCCTCTTGGAGGGATCTTTGTTTTGGCAACTCCGCCAGGTGATGCGTATCGAAGCGTGGAGAAAAAAATATGGAGAATGTCTTCTTCATTGGCTGGATATGCTCGGCGAAATGGACGCACTCTGTTCGATGGGAACTTTTGCGTTCAATCATCCTGCTTATACTTATCCTGTGATAGCCGACAAACCGTTTGTCTTTTGTGCGCGGGAGATGGGACATCCGTTGATGCCCGTAAGCCAATGTGTGAAAAACGATGCAGAAATTCCTTCGAGACCTTTCTTTGTCATCATTACCGGAGCGAATATGGCCGGGAAAAGTACTTATCTGCGTACCATCGGAGTAAACTATGTACTTGCCTGTATCGGCAGTCCGGTGTGCTGCGACTCGCTCGAAATCTATCCTGCCCGGCTCATAACCAGCTTGAGGACTTCGGATTCGCTCAACGATAACGAATCGTATTTCTTTGCCGAACTGAAACGTTTAAAACAAATCATCGACCGACTGAACTCGGGTGAGGAACTTTTTATCATCTTAGATGAAATCTTGAAAGGTACCAATTCGATGGACAAACAGAAAGGGTCTTTTGCCCTTGTCAAACAGCTGATGACACTGAAAGCAAATGGCATTATCGCTACACACGACCTCTTGCTGGGCAAATTAATCGAATACTTTCCCGATGAAATCCATAATTATTGTTTTGAGGCAGATATTACAAACAATGAGCTGACTTTTTCCTATAAGATGCGTGAGGGCGTTGCCCGCAACATGAATGCATGCTTTTTAATGGAAAAGATGGGGCTGGTCATCAACGACTAACCCCACCCAACAATTTATCACATTAACGTCTTAAGCAAGTAAGGTTCACCTTCACAGGCTTGCTTTACTTTCATAACATAAAGAGTCATAGAAAAAATCAAAATTTATTAGTCTCTAAGCAACGTGTGAAATCTAATGCATCTTGTCCGGTCAGATAGTACACGGAAGATGCTGCTTCATACGTATAAGGGATGAAACGGAATAACTGGACAGCCGCAAATCTCTTATCATGAGAAATGAGATAATCCATCCGAACGTTACCGTTTGACTTTACTTGTACATCACTGTCTTTGCCAAATGTTTTCTTATCCAACCGGGCTGTCAACACATGCAAATCGCATACATCAAAGAAACAAGACCCCTCTTTGGTCACACTCCCCGTAGGAGTGTAAACCCATTCTTTGCTTCGCCAGAAAAGACGGAAAAGGGCAGTAAGAATCAGAATTGTACCGACCGTCATAAATACCATGCTCATGGTGGATGTAGCATCACCCATCCGCAAAGAGGTAACGAAAGCGCCAATACCGCCAATGGCAAGTAAAGCCGAAACAATAACTGATGAAACACTGATACGTTTTACTATATCGGGATGTACTCTTGAAAACAGAGTGACATCTGCTGAAACTGCATTATTCATAATCTTCAAATTTATTCTGTTACTAATAAGAAAAATATAATTATCCTTATACACCGAATTATTACCCTGCTGCAACAAGATAAAATCAATGCATAAAAAACACAAGTAAAAGAATAAAATCTAAATCAGAATACGCCTCATGCCAAAGATATAATGCTCGCAAGCATCATCCCAACTTTGGCTGCGCGAAGTATCATAAACACGTCTTGAACAATGAGTAAGCACGTCCATACGTGTGGCCAGTTTGCGCAATAAGGCTTTAATATATTGTGTAGTCTCTATAGAAGAGAAACGATATAAACGCTCTGCTGAAGTACTTACGCGATGAGCTAATGTGTAGGCATCGCTGAACTCCATGTCAGCCAAATATCTTTCTCTCTCCAAAGGAATAATAGCACCTTCATTCACAGAATGTGAGTGAGTGAAACAGTCATCTTGCACAGCACATTGCCCCGGCACAGCTATCGAAGAAGCTACGCTGAGATGCCCTGTCTTGACTCCTGCCAATGCAAGCACAAAGAATAATATGATTGCTATGAATCCTTTCATCTTTTTATTTTCCTATTGCAAAGATAGAAAAATTCATCTTCCCTGTTTCATTTCCTATATTAAATTAACAAACAACAAGAGAATTTGTTCAACAATTACAAACAAATAAAAAAGGGTCGTAACCAATTGATTACGACCCTTAGTATATATAGTTGTGTACAGATTACTCAGCTTTTGGGGCTTCTTCTGTAGTTGCAACTTCTGCAGCAGGAGCTTCAGCAGCACTCTTCTTAGAACGACGAGTACGAGTTGCCTTCTTAGCAGTTGCAGTCTTAGCCATGTTTTCATCATAGTCAACCAACTCGATGAAGCACATTTCAGCGTTATCACCCAGACGATGTCCTGTCTTGATGATACGAGTATAACCACCCGGACGATCTGCTACCTTTACAGAAATTTCTTTGAATAATTCTGTTACAGCGATTTTATCTTGCAAATTGCTAAATACTACACGACGTGAATTAGTAGTGTCATCTTTAGACTTTGTAATTAAAGGCTCAACGAATTTCTTCAAAGCTTTAGCCTTTGCAACAGTCGTAGTGATTCTTTTGTGCTTAATCAAAGAGCAAGCCATGTTAGATAACATAGCGCTTCTATGAGAAGCAGTACGACCTAAATGATTGAATTTTTTATTATGTCTCATTTTTTATTCTTTGTCTAATTTATACTTAGAAATGTCAGTTCCAAACGACAGATTCAGACTCTCGAGCAAATCATCAAGCTCCGTGAGCGATTTCTTACCGAAGTTTCTGAACTTCAACAGGTCGGTCTTATTAAACTGTACCAAGTCACCCAATGTTTCCACATCAGCAGCTTTCAAACAGTTCAAAGCACGAACAGAGAGATCCATATCAACCAGCTTAGTCTTCAGCAACTGACGCATATGCAATACTTCTTCATCAAATTCTTCATTGCCGTCCACGTCAGAAGTCTCAAGAGTGATCTTTTCATCAGAGAACAACATAAAGTGATAAATCAATATCTTAGCTGCTTCTTTCAAAGCTTCCTTCGGATGAATGGAACCATCGGTAGTAATTTCCAATATCAGCTTTTCATAGTCAGTCTTCTGTTCAACACGGAAGTTTTCTACCTGATATTTTACATTACGTATCGGTGTGTAAATAGAATCAATGGGAATTACATTTACATCGGTACAGTATTCACGGTTTTCATCGGCCGGAACGTAACCTCTACCTTTGTTAATAGTAATATCCATCTGTAAAGTTGCTTTTGAATCTAAATGGCAAATAACCAATTCAGGATTTAACACTTCAAATCCAGTCAAATACTTACTTATATCACCTGCCTTAAATTCACTAGAATTCTCAACGGTAATGCTTACCTTCTCGTTTTCAAATTCTTCTACTACTTGCTTAAATCTGACTTGCTTCAGATTTAAGATAATGTTGGTAACATCTTCTTTTACACCGGGAACAGTAGCGAACTCATGTTCTACACCTTCGATTTTAATCGTGTTGATTGCAAATCCTTCCAGTGAAGAAAGAAGAATACGGCGCAAAGCATTACCTACGGTAATACCGAAACCGGGTTCGAGTGGACGGAATTCAAATTTACCAAATTTGGAATCCGCTTCCAACATTAATACTTTATCAGGTTTTTGAAATGCTAATATCGCCATGAAATTAATTATTATTTAGAATACAATTCAACGATCAAGTGTTCTTTAATGTTTTCAGGAATGTCTGCTCTTTCAGGTGTGTGTAAGTACTTACCTGCTTTAATGCTTTCATCCCATTCCAACCAAGGATATTTGCTATGATTGAATCCTGCCAGTGAATTTGCAATCACTTCCAAAGATTTAGATCTTTCGCGTACACCTACAATCTGACCGGGTTTTACAGCGTATGAAGGAATGTTTACCACTTTACCATCTACTGTAATGTGCTTGTGACCCACCAACTGACGAGCAGCTGCACGAGTAGGAGCAATACCCAAACGGAACACCACGTTGTCAAGGCGAGCCTCTAAACTCTGCAACAAGATTTCACCGGTAATACCGGCAGCACTCTCTGCCTTTTCAAACAGGTTACGGAATTGTTTTTCCAATACACCGTAAGTATATTTAGCTTTTTGTTTTTCTGCCAACATGACACCATACTCAGAAGTCTTTCTTCTTCTGTTGTTACCATGCTGTCCGGGAGGATAATTCTTCTTAGATAAAACTTTATCTGCTCCAAAGATTCCTTCACCGAATTTACGGGCAATTCTTGATTTTGGTCCAGTATATCTAGCCATTTTCTTTTTCTAATTTAATTGTTACTAATGAACTTAATTTGTTGCAGCCGCGATTACAGAAAGGAAAGTGCAATCCATTATTAACAAAATCAAGTTACATATAAAAATAGGGTTATCTTTTATACTCTTCTTCTCTTCGGAGGACGACAACCATTGTGAGGAAGCGGAGTTACATCGATAATTTCAGTAACTTCAATACCAGCTCCGTGGATAGTTCTGATAGCAGACTCACGTCCGTTTCCAGGACCCTTAACGTAAGCTTTCACCTTTCTCAGGCCAAGATCAAACGCAACTTTAGCGCAATCTTGTGCAGCCATCTGTGCTGCATAAGGAGTATTCTTCTTAGAACCTCTAAATCCCATCTTACCTGCAGAAGACCATGAGATAATCTGACCTTCACTGTTTGCCAGAGATACAATGATGTTGTTGAATGAAGAATGAACATGCAACTGTCCATTAGCATCAACCTTCACATTTCTCTTCTTAGCTGCGACTGTTTTTTTTGCCATATCAACAATTATTATTTAGTAGCTTTTTTCTTATTTGCAACTGTTTTCTTTCTTCCCTTACGTGTACGGGCGTTGTTCTTTGTACTCTGACCGCGAACCGGCAGACCAATACGATGACGCACACCACGATAGCAACCAATATCCATTAATCGCTTAATGTTCAATTGCACTTCTGAACGAAGATCACCTTCTACTTTGTATTCAGCACCGATGATTTCACGGATTTTAGCTGCTTGGTCATCTGTCCAATCTTTTACTTTAAGATCTCTGTCAACACCAGCCTTATCCAAGATTTTTGCTGAACTGCTGCGTCCGATACCATATACATAGGTCAACGCAATCTCGCCTCTCTTATTCTGAGGCAAATCTACACCAACTATTCTTATAGCCATATACTAAATTATTTTTTTTGCAAAAATAATAAATTATCCTTGACGTTGTTTATACTTAGGATTTTTCTTGTTAATAACATACAAACGGCCATTTCGTCTAACGATTTTGCATTCCGGCGTACGTTTCTTTAATGATGCTCTTACTTTCATATCTTATTTCTTTTTTACTTGTATCTAAAAACGATTCTTCCTTTAGATAAGTCATAAGGAGACATCTCTACTCTGACCTTATCCCCGGGTAATATTTTAATGTAATGCATTCTCATTTTGCCAGAGATATGAGCGGTAATCTCATGCCCATTTTCCAACTCAACACGAAACATTGCATTTGACAATGCTTCTACGATAACTCCATCTTGTTCTATTGCGGATTGCTTTGCCATATTAAATTGCTTTATCTCCTAATACTTGTTCGACATATTCAAATGAGGATAAAATATCTGCTTTTCCTACTCCTATTGCAACAGTATGTTCAAAGTGAGCAGCACATTTCCTATCTCTCGTGCGTACTGTCCATCCATCTCTCTCCATTACTATCTGACGAGAGCCCAACGTAATCATTGGTTCAATGGCAATACACATTCCTTTTTTCAATAGAGTGCCATATCCTCTTTTACCATAATTGGGTACTTGTGGATCTTCATGCATATCTTTACCGATGCCGTGTCCCACAAACTCTCTTACCACACCATAAGTATTTGATTCGCAATACTGCTGAATCGCATAACCTATATCACCCAATCGCTTCCCATGAATGGCATTCTCAATGCCTAAATAAAGAGCTTCCTTTGTTGTTTTCAAAAGTTTCCTTATTTCCGGGTCAACTTCACCAACACAAAATGTATAGGCTGAATCACCACAGAAACCATTCATGTAAGTACCACAATCAACAGAAACAATATCACCTTCTTTTAAAGGAATATCATTCGGAATGCCGTGTACAACCTGATCATTTACAGAAGTACATAATGTACTGGGAAATGGATCACCATTTTGATTTGGAAAACCTTTAAAAGTAGGAATAGCACCATTATCTCTAATAAACTCTTCTGCTACCTTATCCAGTTCCTTGGTTGTTACACCTGGTTTTATCAATTTAGCAACTTCAGCCAGAGTTTTACCTACAAGTAGGTTACTCTGACGAAGCAGCTCTATCTCATCATCTGTCTTAAGAAATATCATCTTCAGACTAAATTAATATGCAGCGACATTACCTGAGCGACCCTTAATTCTTCCGGAATTCAATAATCCATCATAATGGCGCATCAATAAATGACTCTCAACTTGTTGGAGAGTATCCAAGACAACACCAACAAGAATCAATAACGATGTACCACCGAAGAACTGGGCAAACTCAGCCTTTACTCCGAATACACCTGCAAAAGCAGGGAAAATAGCAATAATAGCCAAGAAAATAGAACCCGGCAGAGTAATACGAGACATAATCGCATCTATATACTCAGCTGTATTCTTACCTGGTTTTATTCCCGGAATAAAACCATTATTTCTCTTCATATCTTCTGCCATCTGGTTCGGGTTTATTGTAATTGCAGTATAGAAATATGTAAATACAATAATCAATATTGCAAAAACAAAGTTATACCAGAAGCTAGTATGATCTACAAATGCACGTACAATACCACTTGCTGTAGCAGCATTAGAAAAGCCTACCAATGTAATAGGAATAAACATAATTGCCTGAGCAAAAATGATAGGCATTACATTCGCAGCATTCACTTTCAAAGGAATATATTGTCTGGCACCCCCATATTGCTTATTGCCTACAATACGTTTTGCATATTGTACAGGAATCTTACGAACTCCCTGAACCAACAAAATGGCTCCTGCAATAACGAATAGTAAGAATACTATTTCCAATAAGAACATAACGATACCACCGGCACCCGGAGAAGACAAACGGGAAACAACTTCCTGGAACAAAGATTGCGGTAAACGAGCAATAATACCAATCAGGATAATGAATGAAATACCATTACCGATACCTTTATCAGTGATTCTTTCTCCAAGCCACAGGATAAACATACTTCCTGCTGCCAAAATGATGGTAGAAGTAATAATAAAGAATGTCCAATCTAATGAAGCATTAAGTGATGGGCCAGCCTGCATCTTTAAGTTAATCAGATATGAGGGAGCCTGGAAAATCAAGATAGCAATTGTCAATATACGAGTATACTGATTGATTTTTCGTCTACCACTTTCACCTTCACGTTGGATTTTCTGAAAGTAGGGAACAGCAATCGCTAAAAGCTGAATCACAATTGATGCCGAAATATATGGCATAATTCCCAATGCAAAAATAGATGCATTTGAGAACGCTCCTCCAGAGAACATGTTTAACAAGGCTAACAAACCTTCACTCGTTTGTTTATGCAACTGAGTTAACATAGCCGGGTTAATACCTGGAAGAACCACGTAAGAACCAAACCTGTATATTGCAACAAATAATATAGTAATGAGGATCCTTTGTCTCAGATCCTCAATTTTCCATATATTCTTTAATGTTTCAATAGATTTTCTCATTGAATCAGAGTTTTACTGCATTACCACCAACAGCTTCGATTGCAGCTACTGCACTCTTTGAGAAAGCATTTGCTTCTACATCGAGTTTAGTAGTTAAACTACCGTTACCTAGTACCTTTACCAATTGATTAGAAGAAATGTAACCAGCTTCGATAAAGTCATTCATTCCCACTTTAGTCAGATTTTTAGCTTCAGCCAATTTCTGAATAGTTTCAAGATTGATTGCTTTGTATTCTACACGGTTGATATTCTTAAAACCAAACTTCGGAACACGACGTTGAAGAGGCATCTGACCACCTTCAAAACCGATCTTCTTTGAATAGCCTGATCTTGACTTAGCTCCTTTATGACCTCTTGTAGAAGTACCGCCTAAGCCAGAACCGGCACCACGGCCAACTCTTTTTCTGGTCTTTGTAGATCCTTCTGCAGGTTTCAAATTACTTAAATTCATATCGTAATTAGTTTTTTTTATTAACAATGAATTACTTAACGATGGCAACCAAGTGTTTAACCTTATTTACCATTCCAAGAATTGAAGGAGTTGCTTCGTGTTCAACCACACGATTCATTTTGCGAAGTCCCAGTGCATCGAGTACTCTTTTCTGATCAGCAGGAGCACCAATTCTACTTTTTACTTGTTTAATCTTAATAGTTGACATATTTCCTCCTTATCCTCTAAATACTTTTTCCATACTTACACCTCTGTTCTGAGCTACCATGCGAGCATCTCTCATTTCACCCAAAGCCAGAATTGTAGCTTTTACCAAGTTGTGCGGGTTAGAAGAACCTTTTGACTTAGCCAAAACGTCTGTAATACCAACACTTTCCAAAACAGCACGCATAGCGCCACCTGCCACAACACCAGTACCGGTAGAAGCCGGTTTGATGAATACTTCGGCACCGCCGAATCTAGCAGATTGTTCGTGAGGAACTGTGCCTTTCAGAACAGGAACACGAGTAAGGTTCTTTTTAGCTGCTTCTACGCCTTTAGCAATAGCAGCTGTAACTTCACCTGCCTTACCAAGACCCCAACCAATAATACCGTCTTCGTTTCCAACAACTACAATTGCAGAGAAGCTGAATGTTCTACCACCCTTTGTTACCTTTGTAACACGGTTGATAGCAACCAATCTGTCTTTTAACTCTATATCGTTAGTTATCTTAACTCTATTATTAACTGCCATAATTGATTAAAATTTAAGTCCACCGTTACGAGCAGCATCAGCTACTTCTTTTATTCTCCCATGATACAAGTAACCATTACGGTCGAATACGACAGTCGTAATACCAGCTTCCTGAGCCTTCTTGGCAATCAGTTCACCAACTTTAGCAGCCTGTTCTTTCTTAGGCATAGCTTCCATTCCCAAAGATGAAGCTGCAGCCAAAGTTCTACCAGACAAGTCATCGATAACTTGAACGTAAATCTGCTTGTTACTTCTAAACACACTCATACGCGGACGTTCAGTAGTACCTGAAATCTTATTGCGTACTCTATATTTGATCTTGATTCGTCTTTCTAATTTTGTTGTCATGATAATACAATTTTATGTAAATTATTTAGCACCGGCTGACTTACCAGACTTTCTACGAATTTCTTCGCCAACAAACTTAATACCTTTACCTTTATAAGGTTCCGGCTTACGGAAAGAACGTATTTTTGAACAAACCTGACCTAACAACTGTTTGTCACAAGATTCCAATATAATAAGAGGGTTCTTATTTCTTTCTGACTTAGTTTCTACTTTGATTTCAGGAGGCAACTGCATAAAGATGTTATGAGTATAACCTAATGCGAAATCAATAATATTACCATTGTTTGAAGCACGGTAACCTACACCGACAAGTTCCAGTTCTTTTTTGTAACCTTCAGAAACACCAACAACCATGTTGTTAACCAATGAGCGATACAAGCCGTGGAAAGCATGTCTCTGCTTTGTGTTATCCAACATCGCATTTTCATTTTCTGTCAACACCACATGTCCATCTTCAACAGCAACATTGATAGAGGGATCAACAAATTGGCTTAATTCGCCTTTAGGACCTTTTACAGTAACTACATTGTCCTTCAGAGTAACTGTTACTCCAGCGGGAATACTAATGGGTAATTTTCCTATTCTTGACATTGCTTATCCTCCTATTAATATACGTAACAAAGAACTTCACCACCAATTTTCAGTTCAGCAGCTTCTTTGTTAGTCATTACACCTTTGGAAGTAGATATTATAGCAATACCTAAACCATTAATTACTCTCGGCATGTCTTTGTAACCAGTATACTGACGCAAACCCGGAGAAGAAACTCTAATCAACTTCTTGATTGCGTTTACTTTGTTTACTGTGTCATACTTCAAAGCCACCTTGATAGTTCCTTGAGGACCATCTTCTACGAATTTGTAGTTCAGAATGTAGCCTTTTTCGAAAAGAATCTTAGTGATTTCCTTTTTCAAATTTGAGGCAGGCACTTCTACTACTCTGTGCTTTGCACTAATTGCATTTCTCAATCTGGTGAGATAATCTGCGATTGGATCTGTCATATAAATAATTAATTAAATTAATCAGGACCACCCTGACAATATTTAAAAATAAAAAGAATTACCAGCTTGCTTTCTTTACGCCCGGAATCAATCCATTAGAAGCCATTTCGCGGAACTGAATTCTTGAAATTCCGAACTGACGAATATAACCTTTAGGACGACCAGTCAATTTACAACGGTTATGCAAACGAATAGGATTAGAATTCTTAGGAAGAGCCTGTAATTTCTGAGCAGCTTCAAAAGCTTCAGCAGGGTCACCTGAATTAACAATCTTCTTCAACGCAGCACGTTTTTCAGCATATTTGGCTACAAGTTTGGCTCTTTTTACTTCACGAGCCTTCATTGATTCTTTTGCCATAATATATTAATCTTTTTTTGAGTTTTTAAACGGTAAACCAAATTCCTTTAACAAGGCATAACCTTCTTCGTCTGTCGGAGCAGAAGTTACAAAGGTAATATTCATTCCGAGAATTTTAGTAATACTATCGATATTTATTTCAGGGAAAATGATTTGTTCCTGAATACCCAATGTATAGTTACCTCGTCCATCAAACTTGCTTTCGATACCTTTAAAGTCACGGATACGTGGCAAAGCAACACGAACCAGTTTTTCAAGGAACTCATACATTCTTTCACGACGCAAAGTTACCATTACGCCAATAGGCATTTTTTTACGCAACTTAAAGTTAGCGATATCTTTACGTGAAACTGTTGCTACAGCTTTCTGACCAGTAATTGCTGTTAACTCATTAATAGCAACTTCAATAATCTTCTTGTCTGCAACAGCCATACCCAAGCCCTGATTGATAACAATCTTCTTAAGTACGGGAATTTGCATAGATGAAGAATACTGGAACTGATTCTTCAATGCAGGCGCAATGCGCTCTGCATATTCTTTCTTAAGGCTAGCAGTATTACTCATTATTTAATCTCCTCTCCCGATTTTTTAGCATAACGAACAAATGTTCTTCCATCAGAACTTTCTTTTCTTCCCACACGTGTCGGTTTACCAGTCTTGGGATCAACCACATTCAAGTTAGAGATATGGATAGCAGCTTCCTGCTTAACAATACCTCCTTGAGGATTCTTTGCATTAGGTTTGGTACTCTTAGATACCATATTAATACCCTCTACAAGTGCACGTCCTTCCTTAACAAGAACTTTTAGCACGCGGCCAGTTTTACCTTTATCTTCACCAGAGTTTACGTAAACTGTATCGCCTTTTTTAATATGTAATTTACTCATTACTTAAATCTTTTACAAAATTAAAGTACTTCAGGTGCAAGTGATACCACTTTCATGTTTGCAGCACGCAACTCTCTTGCTACAGGGCCAAAGATACGACTTCCTCTAATTTCACCTGCGTTATTCAATAACACGCAAGCATTATCATCAAAACGAATGTAAGAACCATCAGCACGACGGATTTCTTTCTTAGTACGTACAATTAAAGCCTTTGATACTGCACCTTTTTTAACATCACTAGAGGGGATTACACTCTTGATAGAAACTACAATGACATCCCCTACAGAGGCGTAACGTCTCCTTGTACCGCCCAAAACGCGGATACAAAGAGCTTCTTTAGCACCACTGTTGTCACACACTGTAAGTCTGGATTCTACTTGTATCATAATTACTTAGCTCTTTCAATTATTTCAACCAATCTCCATCTCTTAGTTTTGCTCAAAGGACGAGTTTCCATGATGTGTACTGTATCACCTACATTACATTCATTCTTTTCATCATGAGCATGGTACTTCTTCGTCTTAGAAACGAATTTACCATAAATAGGGTGTTTTTCCTTAAACTTAGCAGCAACAGTAATGGTCTTATCCATTTTATTGCTTACTACAACACCAGTTCTTTCTTTTCTTAAATTTCTAGCTTCCATGAGGACCATTATTATTTGTTAAGTTCTCTCTGACGCAATTCTGCTTTCATACGCGCGATTGTTCTGCGTAATTTCTTAATCTGTGCAGGATTATCCAGCGGAGAGATAGAATGATTTAAAACCATCTGATTGTAATTGGCTACTTCAGCTTCAATTCTTTCTGCCAATTCATTGGTAGCTATTTCTCTAATTTCTGCAATCTTCATAATAAATTAAGCATTTTGGTTTTGAGCATCGTAATCACGTCTAACTATAAACTTAGTAGTAACAGGAAGTTTCTGAGCTGCAAGGCGCAGAGCTTCTTTTGCCACTTCATAAGGAACACCTTCTGCTTCGATGATAATGCGACCCGGAGTAACCGGAGCAACGAAGCCTTCGGGAGCACCTTTACCCTTACCCATACGCACATCAGCAGGCTTACGAGTAATAGGTTTGTCCGGGAAAATACGGATCCAAATCTGTCCTTGACGTTGCATATATCTTGTTACCGCAATACGTGCAGCTTCAATTTGTCTACCTGTAATCCATTTAGTCTCCAAAGATTTAATTCCAAATGAGCCAAAAGCCAATTGGTTTCCTCTTTGAGCATTTCCTTTCTGACTGCCCTTCTGCTGTCTTCTGAATTTTGTCTTTTTCGGTTGTAACATAATTCCTAAAATTCAAATCCGTTAGCGATTGTTTTTCTTTCTTTTGAAGTTCTTACCACCGTTGTTGTTGCCATTTCCACCGCGACCGTTCTCTTTAGTCTGAGTAAAGTTCGGTGCTAATTCCTTCTTGCCATACACTTCACCACGGCAAATCCATACTTTGATACCCAGCAAACCAACCTTAGTCAAAGCTTCAGCATGACAGTAGTCGATATCTGCACGGAAAGTATGCAACGGAGTTCTTCCTTCTTTATACATTTCAGAACGAGCCATTTCCGCGCCATTCAAACGTCCTGAAATCAACACTTTAATACCTTCAGCACCCATACGCATAGTATTTGCGATAGCCATTTTAATGGCACGGCGATAGGCAATCTTACCTTCTACCTGACGAGCGATGTTGTTAGCTACGATAACAGCATCTAATTCAGGTCTCTTCACTTCAAAGATATTGATCTGAATATCTTTGTCTGTGATTTTCTTCAACTCTTCTTTCAGCTTGTCAACTTCCTGACCGCCTTTACCAATGATAATACCCGGACGAGCTGTACAAACTGTGATTGTCACCAATTTCAGTGTACGTTCAATAACAATTCTTGAAACGCTGGCTTTTGCAAGTCTGGCATTCAAATATTTACGGATTTTGCTGTCTTCCAACAAAGCATCACCATAATCGTTGCCACCGTACCAGTTAGAATCCCATCCTCTGATAATTCCTAAACGGTTGCTTATCGGATTAACTTTCTGTCCCATCTAGTTTTAATTTTGATTATCATTAGTATTCTTAGAATCAACGAACAAAGTCACGTGATTTGAACGTTTGCGAATTCTGTAACCTCTTCCCTGTGGAGCCGGACGCATTCTTTTCAGCATTGCACCACCATCAACATAAATCTTTGTTACAAATAATTCACCGTCTTCTGCTTTACGTTCGTTTTTCTGTTCCCAGTTAGCAATAGCAGAGCGCAATAGCTTTTCCACTCTTGCAGAAGCTTCTTTAGAAGAAAACTTCAAGACACCCAGTGCACGGTTCACTTCCATACCACGAATCATGTCAGCCACGAGACGCATTTTGCGTGGAGATGTAGGAACATTTTGCAACTTTGCAAAATACATGGTCTTAAGGGCTTCTTTTCTCTTTTCAGCCGATATTTTTTTTCTTGCTCCCATTATTTATTACTTTATTATTTCTTCAGATTATCCTGCTTATTTTTTCTTGTTACCGGCATGGCCACGGAATGTACGTGTTGGTGCAAATTCGCCCAACTTGTGTCCTACCATGTTTTCTGTAACGTAAACAGGAATAAATTTATTTCCGTTATGAACTGCAATTGTATGCCCTACAAAATCAGGCGAAATCATTGAAGCTCTAGCCCAAGTTTTAACGACACTCTTTTTGCCGCTCTCATTCATAGCAAGCACTTTGCTTTCCAGTTTTACGTTAATATATGGACCTTTTTTTAATGAACGACTCATAATTTACTCAATTAATCAGTTATTACTTTCTTCTCTCGATAATATACTTAGAAGACTGTTTCTTAGGAGCTCTTGTCTTCAAGCCCTTAGCATACAAGCCTGTACGTGATCTTGGATGACCTCCTGAAGCACGTCCTTCACCACCACCCATCGGGTGATCAACCGGGTTCATAACAACACCACGGTTACGAGGACGACGTCCCTGCCAACGAGAACGACCTGCCTTACCAGAGCTTTCCAATCCATGATCAGAGTTACCTACGCTACCAATAGTAGCTTTACAAGCACTAAGTATTTGTCTTACTTCACCTGAAGGCAATTTGATTACACAATACTTACCTTCTCTTGAAGTCAACTGAGCAAAATTACCAGCCGATCTTACCAAAGCTGCACCTTGCCCCGGACGCAATTCAATATTATGAATTACAGTACCGACAGGGATGTTTTCGAGTGGAAGTGCGTTACCAATCTCAGGCGCTGCATCAACTCCAGACATCAAAGTGCTACCAACTTGCAATCCATTAGGAGCAATAATATATCTTTTTTCACCATCAGCATAAAACAACAAAGCAATACGAGCCGAACGATTCGGATCGTATTCAATAGTTTTAACCACTGCTGGAACGCCGTCTTTATTTCTCTTGAAATCAATAAAACGGTATTTTTGCTTATGACCACCGCCGATATAGCGAACCGTCATTTTACCGACATTATTACGACCTCCTGATACGCGTTTTCCGCTTACAAGAGACTTTTCTGGTACTGACGCAGTAATTTCTTCAAAAGTACCAATAATCTTATGTCTTTGCCCCGGTGTTGTGGGCTTAAATTTACGTACTGCCATCTTTATTAAATATTGCTATAAAAATCAATAGTATCACCTTCCTTCAATGTAACAATTGCTTTTTTATAAGCATTTGTACGTCCACTGATAAGTCCAGTTTTAGTATAGCGGCTCTTATTCTTACCAGAATATCTTACCGTATTCACATCTACTACTGTAACATTATACAAAGCCTCAATCTCACTCTTAATTTCCAACTTGTTAGCCTCAGGACGTACAATAAAGCCGAAACGATTTAACTTTTCGGTAATCGCAGTCATTTTCTCTGTAACCAACGGTTTAATAATAATTCCCATTATCTAAGCCTCCTTTTTAAATTAAGATAAGATATTCTCGATAGCTTTGAGCGAACTTTCTGTAACAACAAGTGTTTCAGCATCCAATACTTTGTAAGTATTTAATGCAGAAGCTATTGCTACGTTAGCACGTTCGATGTTACGAGCTGACAAATATACGTTTTTATTAGCTTCCGGCAAAACCAAAAGCAACTTCTTGTCAGCAATTTTAAGATTATTTACCATTGCAACGAAATCTTTTGTCTTAGGAGCTTCAAAAGTGAAGTCTTCAACAATAACGATTGCATTTGCTTGTGCTTTATAAGACAAAGCTGACTTACGAGCCAATGTCTTAACTTTTTTATTCAATTTAAACCAGTAGTCACGAGGTTTAGGACCAAATACACGAGCACCACCTACCAACACCGGAGAGTTGATATCACCGCGACGTGCACCGCCACCACCTTTTTGACGACCTAATTTACGAGTAGAACCGCTGATTTCGCTTCTTTCCTTAGATTTGTGAGTTCCCTGACGTTGATTAGCCATAAACTGTTTAACATCCAGATAGATAGCGTGATCATTGGGTTCAATTCCGAAGATTGATTCGCTTAACGTAACCTTTCTTCCGGTGTCTTCACCTTTAATATTTAATACGTTAACTTCCATTATTTTTCAATTATTACGATTGAACCTTTGCAACCCGGTACAGAACCCTTAATCAACAGCAAGTTATGTTCCGGAATCACCTTTAATACCTGTAAGTTGTGTGTAGTCACGCGGTCACCACCCATCTGGCCACCCATACGCATTCCTTTGAATACTTTTGCAGGGTATGAACAAGCACCGATAGAACCCGGTTTACGAGCGCGATTGTGCTGACCGTGAGTAGTCTGACCTACACCACCAAATCCATGTCTTTTTACAACACCTTGGAAACCTTTACCCTTAGAAGTACCAACAACATCAACATAAGCAGTGTCATTGAACAATTCTACAGTAATTGCGTCTCCTAAATTCAATTCTGTTTCAAAATCTTTGAACTCGGCCAAGTGTCTCTTTGGAGTTACACCAGCTTTTTTAAAGTGTCCCATCAAAGGTTTGGTAGTATGTTTTTCCTTTTTGTCCTGGAAACCTACCTGAACAGCTGCATAGCCATCTTTTTCGACACTCTTAATCTGAGTAACTACACAAGGACCAGCTTCGATAACAGTGCATGGTACATTTTTACCATCAGCACTGAAAACGGATGTCATTCCGATTTTCTTTCCTAATAATCCTGGCATTTCAGTTAATTTTTAATGGATTAAACTTTAATTTCTACTTCTACACCACTCGGTAACTCCAACTTCATCAGAGCATCTACTGTCTTAGCTGTTGAGCTATAGATATCGATTAATCTCTTATAAGAAGAAAGTTCAAACTGTTCACGTGACTTCTTGTTAACGAAAGTCGAACGGTTTACAGTGAAAATACGTTTGTGAGTAGGCAATGGAATAGGACCGCTAACAATAGCGCCTGTAGCCTTCACTGTTTTCACGATCTTTTCAGCAGACTTATCCACCAAGTTGTGATCGTATGATTTCAGTTTAATTCTAATTTTTTGACTCATTAGATTGTTATTTATAAAATGATTAAAAAAACATATAAAGTGGGGCCGGATTAAGAGTCATTCGCTAACCCGTTGCCCCAAATTATTCTTTATTATACTAAGTCTACACGACCCTTCACTTCTTCAAGTACTGCCTTAGCAATTGAGCTAGACACCTGAGCATGATGGTCATAAGTCATAGATGAAGTTGCACGACCAGAAGTAATAGTACGCAAAGCCGTTACATAACCAAACATTTCAGCCAAAGGCACTTTTGCTTTAACAATACGAGCACCCGAACGGCTTGATTCCATACCTTCTACCTGACCGCGACGTTTGTTCAAGTCACCGATAACATCACCCATGTTTTCTTCGGGAGTTACAACTTCCAATTTCATGATAGGCTCAGTCAATACAGGACCCGCTTTAGCACAAGCGTTTTTGTAAGCCTGAATAGCACAGATTTCAAATGACAACTGGTCAGAGTCAACCGGGTGGAATGAACCATCTTTCAAGACTACCTTCAGTGAATCAAGCGGATAACCTGCCAATACACCATTCTTCATTGCAGTTTGGAAACCTTTCTGAACTGACGGGATAAATTCCTTAGGAATATTACCACCCTTCACTTCATCGATAAATTGCAATCCACCTTGAGTAAAGTCTTCATCAACCGGACCAATTGCTACGATAATATCAGCGAATTTACCGCGACCACCGGACTGTTTCTTATAAACTTCACGCAATTCAACAGTCTTTGTAATAGCTTCCTTGTAGTTAACCTGAGGTTTACCCTGATTACATTCTACTTTAAATTCACGTTTCAAGCGGTCGATAATAATATCCAAGTGGAGCTCACCCATACCAGAGATGATAGTCTGACCTGACTGCTCATCAGTTTTAACTGTAAATGTCGGGTCTTCTTCAGCCAACTTAGCCAAACCGTTAGACAGCTTATCCAAGTCTTTCTGTGTTTTGGGCTCAACTGCAATACCAATAACCGGATCAGGGAATTCCATAGATTCCAATACAATGGGTGCTTCTTCGTCACACAAAGTATCACCAGTACGAATATCCTTGAAACCAACACCTGCACCAATATCACCAGCACTAATTAGTTCAACAGGATTCTGTTTATTTGAGTGCATCTGGAACAGACGTGACACACGTTCTTTTTTACCGGAGCGAGTGTTATAAATATAAGAGCCGGCTTCTACTTTACCTGAGTAAACACGGAAGAAAGTCAAACGACCTACATAGGGGTCAGTTGCAATCTTAAATGCCAAAGCTGAAGTTTTTTCATCTTCACTGGGTTTACGATCTTCTTCCGCACCTGTGCTCGGGTTAGTACCCACGATAGCAGGAGTATCCAACGGAGAAGGCAAGAATGCACAAACATAATCAAGCAATGTCTGAACACCTTTATTCTTGAACGAAGAACCGCAGAACATAGGAACGATGTCCATCTTCAAAGTACCTGCACGCAATGCACGCAAGATTTCTTCTTCAGTGATAGTAGAAGGATCATCAAAGAATTTCTCCATCAAAGTATCATCGAAATCTGCTACTTTTTCAAGCAGTTTTTCTCTCCATTCATTAGCTTCGTCAACCAAGTTTGCCGGGATTTCTTCTACACTGTAGTCTGCTCCCATAGTCTCATCATGCCATAAGATGGCTTTCATCTTAATCAGGTCAACAACACCTTTGAAGCTTTCTTCCGCACCGATAGGAATTACAACAGGACAAGGATTTGCACCGAGCACAGTTTTCATCTGACGAACAACTTCAAAAAAGTCAGCACCAGAACGGTCCATTTTGTTAACATAACCGATACGAGGCACATTGTATTTATCAGCCTGACGCCACACTGTTTCCGACTGAGGTTCTACACCACCGACAGCACAATAAGCAGCAACAGCTCCATCCAAAACGCGTAATGAACGCTCTACTTCAGCAGTAAAGTCAACGTGTCCCGGAGTATCAATCAAGTTAATCTTATAAGTATTGCCTGCATATTTCCAACGAGTTGTTGTCGCTGCAGAGGTAATAGTAATACCACGTTCCTGCTCCTGAGCCATCCAGTCCATTGTAGCTGCACCATCATGAACCTCACCAATTTTGTGGGTCAGACCGGTGTAGAACAAAATGCGTTCCGAAGTGGTTGTCTTACCGGCATCGATATGAGCCATAATACCGATATTGCGGGTCAAATGCAAATCATTTTTAGCCATTTTCGTCCTTTACTTATTTAATTATTACTTGATTAGAATCTGAAGTGAGCGAATGCACGGTTAGCTTCTGCCATACGATGCATATCTTCTTTACGCTTGAAGGCACCACCCTGTTCGTTGAATGCGTCGATGATTTCAGCAGCCAATTTATCTGCCATTGACTTACCACCACGTTTACGAGCGAAAAGGATCAAGTTTTTCATTGAGATTGATTCCTTGCGTTCAGGACGGATTTCAGTAGGAACCTGGAATGTAGCGCCACCCACACGGCGAGACTTAACTTCCAGCTGAGGAGTTACGTTATCCAAAGCCTTCTTCCAAATTTCCAAAGCTGACTTTTCTTCGTTAGGAAGTTTTGTTTTTACTGTTTCCAATGCAGCATAGAAGATTTCGTAAGAGGTATTCTTCTTTCCATCATACATCAGATGGTTTACGAATTTAGAAACCTTCTGGTCATTAAATACCGGATCCGGAAGGATCACACGTTTTTTTGGTTTTGCTTTTCTCATTTTTCTTAAAAAAAATAATGTTTTTTGTTTGGGGCTGCGACTCTTGTTTACTTCAACGCTTCCACCGAAGCATTTACTCAACCTTTATAGCTTATTCCAACAAACCAAAAACTTAAATTAAAATACTTTTTTTCTTTTCGGAATTTCAGCTAGGCTTCAAATTACTTTTTACCTTTACCTTTTGCAGGAGCTGCTGCTTGTCCGGCTTTCGGGCGTTTAGCACCGTATTTAGAACGTCTTTGTGTACGACCAGCCACACCCGCTGTATCCAAAGTACCACGAACAATGTGATAACGTACACCCGGAAGGTCTTTCACACGACCACCACGAACCAATACGATTGAGTGTTCCTGCAAGTTGTGTCCTTCTCCCGGAATATAAGAGTTCACTTCCTTAGAGTTTGTCAGACGTACACGAGCAACCTTACGCATTGCTGAATTCGGTTTTTTCGGAGTAGTAGTATACACACGAACACAAACACCACGTCTTTGAGGACATGAATCCAGTGCCGGAGACTTACTTTTCTCAACCAAAACCTCTCTTCCTTTTCTTACTAGCTGTTGAATAGTAGGCATTTTGTTTGATTTTTAATTGTTATATATTGTTTATTAATTTACTATTTTAATCCAAAACTATACATTTTGGGCTGCAAAGTTACGAATAACATTTTAATAAACAATACTTTTAAGCAATAAAAATAGCCTGTCTCCAAAAAAAATCTTTTGAAAAACAGGCTAATATGCCATTTCCACGACAAAGCTATAACTTATGCCTCTCCTTTAAAGCCACTCATAGGAGGAATAAAAGTCTTGCCATCAGGACCGCCATTGGCACCATTCATTTCTTCAGGCATACGGATCGGTCCAAAGTTGCGCTCATACTTTGCCACATTTTCTTGTAAAGCATACATCAGACGCTTAGCGTGTTCAGGAGTCAATACAATACGAGATTGAACTCCTGCTTTCGGCAACCCAGGCATTACACGTACAAAATCTACTATGAATTCTGAACTAGAATGGGTAATTATGGCAAGATTGGCATATGTGCCTTGTGCTACTTCTTCTTTCAACTCTATTTGAAGCTGATTGTTGTTTTTTTCGTTTTCCATGATTATTTTCTTCTATAATTAAAGGTAAATATTATCTGCTTATTATTAGCAGGCGAACAAAAATAAGGAAAAGGAACCAATCAAGCAACAATAGACGCACTAAATATCATTTTTTTCTATACAGAGAGGAATATAAGGAATGGTAAACCAAAAGCAAGATCCTTTTCCTTCTTCTGATTCTACCCCGATACATCCCCCCATTTTTTCCACAATAGTACGACAAATTGCAAGCCCCAGCCCTGTTCCCGGTTTAGCTGAATCAAGTCTCACAAATCGTTCAAACACTTTCTGCTTTTGGGATTCAGGAAAACCACATCCGGTATCAGCCACATAAAAATAAAGCATTTTTCCATGAATTTCATAACCTAAACGAATACTGCCTTTGGTAGTAAACTTAATAGCATTTGTCAATAGATTAATAAGTACTTGAGAAAGCCGTTTTTTTTCCGCCACGACAAAACAAGGAGCAGAAAGTGTTACACAATTCAAAATAACCTCCTCGGCAACAATTCGTGTACGCATTGCGCTTGCCAATTCTTCCAATAATATATTCAGCTCCATTTCTTCCTCTGCAAAAGTCAATGTTCCCGACTCTATTTTTGACAGATCTAAAATATCATTAATAAGCTGAAGCAGCAAAGAACAATTATTTTCCAGAACTTCTGCATACATTCGCTTTTCTTCTTCGGTAGCAGCAGTAACAATCAAATTCGAAAACCCCATAATAACATTAAGCGGCGTTCGTATCTCGTGGCTCATATTGGCTAGAAACACTGATTTATTTTGATTAGCAGCTTCGGCTTGAGCCTGAGCGGCTCTAGCTTTCCTCAACTCGACTTGCAATTGATGGTTGAGTTCTTCCAATTCTTCTATTGTTTTCATAGCAGCCCAATGTACCCCTTCCCTGCTCCCTGAGGATGGCATAAATATATAAAAAAGCGTGGGAACTGTTTTAATGTCTTATCTGTGTTAGAGGTATCCCCATACCCACGGAACAAATAAAAACAACAGTCCCACGCCGTTATGCATATTTCCTTTTAGAAGGAAGTATAAACACACGACGTGAGCGTTCTGTTGTATCCACTTTGTTCCGCTTCGAAAATTGGGGATTTTCTAACACAAAGTAATATCAAAAACGCTCTATTTACATTAATATATCAAACACGAACTCTCTTTGTCGCTTTGAATGACTACAAATATAGATATATTATTCTGAAAAAGGGACTATTATTATCAAACTTTTAGAAAAACAATGATAGCCTGTTGAGAAATGGCTGAAATCTTTTTATCACAAAATATGATTTACGAATGATTCGGAATATCATTTCTATTTAGTGAAGACCGGCTTGCCAATGCCGTATGATTTCGCTTGACTTCCTTTGTGCAGTTGACTTATTGCTACTATCGCATAGAAGGCTTGTTGGTGTTAACTTACCATTAAGGAAAATTACGCAAACATATAAATGTGGAAAAGAAATCAGCTACAAAAGTCCGTGGCTAGTATCGGAGCAATGCCGGCTCTCGACTTTTCCTATACGTGGTTTGTCATACAATGACAAATCCACAAAACCAACTGTATTTTTCATCCACAAGCGGAAATATGTTTCCTCCTTTCATTAACTGCCAAAACGTCCTGTTAATGGGAGTTCCGGTGGTGAATGAACATGCCGTGTTGTCTTTTCAGCCTCCTTTCATTTTAAAACATCTTTCGGTGAAAAAAATGCTGAAGGCAGATTTGAAAACGGCTTGGGAAGTGTGACTGAAATGGGAGTGAAGGGATACCCTTTCATTATTAGCCGGCGGTTGTCCGCACGTTTTGATTAAAATGTAAGGATGAACGGAAAAAAAAGAATGACCAATTTGATGAAAGGTAATCTCATCTGCCCTTACATAAAAAACATACCGGGCTTTTTTTAAAAGGTGGTGAAGTTTGTAAGAAACTTCCCGATCTTTTTAAAAGACATCAAGGTCTTTTTGACACATACAGTGGCACAAGCCTGTACCTATATATGTGTAAGCCCACACGTATATATGCATCGGGCTACACGGACGTACGCATAAGCCTACACATATATATGTCATTGTGTCAGATTCCGTCATATCCTGTACCGGAATTTGATTTGTTTGCCTCCTCTTCTAGACAAACGCTTTTTTATGTTGTATATTTGTAATTCGCCCAATCTCAAAAAGTGCCTCATGAATGTATTCATCACTCTCAAAACAATCTTCCCCGGAAGCATATTGAAAGAAAGCCGGGAAGATATCTTCGAAAAACATTGAAGAGACAGTAGAATCAGAATCCTCGAAAGATGCTGTCAAGAAGACGACGCCATGCTCCCTGATACAGGAAGTAACCGCTTTTCTCACCTCCCGCTGCCGCTTCCGGCTCAATGTGCTGACCGAGGTAGCGAGTGTGAATACTGGTTCCTTTCATCCTGATTGAGACAAGAGCATACTTGCGTCACTCCATTTTTCCGCTATGTAATGGTAGGGAAAAGTGATGAAGTCAGGAGGGTATACCCATGCCGGGTGAACAATAAAAAGGTCGGTCTCCCATTAGGAAAACCGACCTTCTATTTAAAGTCTTAATGAATCGTATTATTCTACTTCACTATAGTCAAGTACATTTTTGCGATTTGCCAAGATGCGATCGTATTCTTCTTTCGAACCAACAACAATCTTTTCAAATTCACGCTGTCCGGTACCAGCAGGGATCAAGTGACCGCAAATCACATTTTCCTTCATACCTTCCAATCTATCTACTTTACCATTAATAGCAGCTTCATTCAGAACCTTGGTTGTTTCCTGGAATGATGCAGCAGACATGAAGCTTGAAGTTCCCAAAGCAGCGCGAGTAATACCTTGCAGAATCTGAGTAGATGTTGCAGGAATAGCATCACGCACTTCAACGGGTTTCAAGTCACGACGCTTCAACATACTGTTCTCATCACGCAACTTACGGGCTGTTACAATCTGACCCGGTTGCAAGTTCTGAGAATCTCCGGCATCAACAACCACCTTCTTACCCCAAATACGGTCATTTTCTTCCATGAAGTCTTGCTTATCTACCACTTGCTGTTCCAAGAAGCGGGTATCACCCGGTTCATCAATTTCAACTTTACGCATCATTTGACGAACAATAATCTCAAAGTGCTTATCATTAATCTTCACACCTTGCAGACGGTAAACATCCTGTACCTCGTTTACGATATATTCCTGTACAGCCGTAGGACCTTTAATGGCCAAGATGTCGGCAGGAGTAATCGCACCATCAGACAGCGGAGTTCCGGCGCGTACATAGTCGTTCTCCTGAACAAGAATCTGCTTAGAAAGATTAACCAAGTACTTCTTCACTTCACCAGTCTTAGATGTTACAATGATCTCACGGTTACCACGTTTAATCTTACCCATGGTAACTTCACCATCGATTTCAGAAACCACAGCAGGGTTGGACGGGTTACGTGCCTCAAACAATTCTGTAACACGAGGCAAACCACCGGTGATATCACCAGCTTTACCAACAGCGCGCGGAATCTTCACAAGGATGTCACCGGCCTTTACCGATTGATTGTTTTCAATAACAACGTGTCCACCCACAGGGAAGTTATAAGTACGTATCAAGTTACCATCTTCTGTCGTAATATGAGCAGAAGGAACTTTTGTCTTATCCTTAGATTCGATAATGATGATTTCACGCAAACCGGTAGCTTCATCCGATTCTACCTTATAAGTTACGTTCTCAACCATACTCTCGAACTCAATCTTACCGGTTGCTTCAGTAATAATAACAGCGTTGAACGGGTCCCATTTAGCAATCAGTTTACCCTTCTCAACCACATCACCGTCAGCAGCATACAATTTAGAACCGTAAGGAACATTATGAGTTGATAAAATGATACCGGTATTTACATCAATAAAGCGAACCTCGGCCAAACGACCTACTACCACTTTCACAGCTTCACCGGTAGTTTCATCTACTGTATCAACAGTACGAAGTTCCTCAAATTCCAGACGAGCATTGTTTTTGGCAACAATACTTGCATTGGCAGCCATGTTACCGGCAATACCACCGGCATGGAAAGTACGCAACGTCAACTGAGTACCCGGCTCACCGATAGACTGTGCAGCAATGACACCGACAGCTTCTCCCTTTTGAACCATACGGCTGGAAGCAAGGTTACGTCCGTAACACTTGGCACATACGCCTTTCTTCGATTCGCAAGTCAATACAGAACGGATTTCTACACTTTCAATCGGAGAATCTTCAATTTCCTGTGCGATATCCTCAGTAATTTCTTCACCTCCGGCAACAATCAACTTACCGGTGGTAGGATGAATAATATCATGTACTGAAACACGTCCGAGGATACGTTCATACAGAGTGGCAATAACTTCATCGTTATTTTTCAAAGCAGTACAAACCAAACCGCGCAGTGTTCCACAGTCTTCTTCATTAATAATCACATCATGCGATACGTCTACAAGACGACGAGTCAAGTATCCGGCATCGGCAGTCTTCAAAGCTGTATCCGCCAAACCTTTACGAGCACCGTGGGTAGAGATAAAGTACTCCAATACCGACAAACCTTCCTTAAAGTTTGAAAGAATCGGGTTTTCAATAATCTGAGCACCTTCAGCACCGGCCTTTTGCGGCTTAGCCATCAAACCACGCATACCTGACAACTGACGAATCTGTTCCTTAGAACCACGAGCACCGGAATCAAGCATCATAAATACTGAGTTGAAACCTTGGTCATCATTTTTAATAGTCTTATAAAGGATGTCAGACAAATCGCTGTTGACATGAGTCCATGTATCAATAACCTGGTTGTAACGTTCATTATCAGTGATGAAACCCATATTATAGTTCATCATGATTTGCTCAACTTCTTCGTTACCGCGTTTTACCAGTTCTTCTTTTTCCTTCGGAATAATAATATCACCCAAGTTGAATGACAAACCACCCTTGAACGCCATGTGGTAACCTAAGTTCTTAATACCGTCCAAGAATTCACAAGCACGAGCAACACCCACAGCCTTAATAACATCACTAATGATGTCGCGCAAAGACTTTTTAGAAATAATGGTATTCAGATAACCTACTTCAGCCGGAACGATTTCATTTACAATCACACGACCTACAGAAGTTTCTTTCATCATCACATCTACAATGTTGCCATCCTTATCCAGGTCTTTTACAACAACATTGATGATAGCATGAATATCTACCTTTCCTTCATTATAAGCAATCAAAGCTTCTTCCGGTCCATAGAATGTCAGTCCCTCACCCTTCGCACCTTTTCTCAGTTTTGTAATATAATACAAACCAAGTACCATATCCTGTGCGGGTACAGTAATAGGTGCGCCATTAGCCGGATTCAAAATATTATGTGCCTGAAGCATCAACATCTGAGCTTCCAATATAGCCTCATTACTCAAAGGCAAGTGAACAGCCATTTGGTCACCGTCAAAGTCGGCATTGAACGCAGTACATGCCAATGGGTGTAATTGGATAGCCTTACCTTCAATCATATGGGGTTGGAATGCCTGAATACCCAAACGGTGCAATGTCGGCGCACGGTTGAGTAATACCGGATGTCCTTTCATGACATGCTCCAAGATATCCCAAATAACAGGTTCTTTGCGGTCTACTATCTTCTTGGCAGACTTAACAGTCTTCACAATACCGCGTTCTATCAATTTACGGATAATAAACGGCTTGTAAAGTTCGGCAGCCATCAATTTAGGAATACCGCATTCTCCCATTTTCAATTCAGGACCAACGACAATTACCGAACGGGCTGAGTAGTCAACACGCTTACCCAACAGGTTCTGACGGAAACGTCCTTGCTTACCTTTCAAACTATCAGACAGTGATTTCAACGGACGGTTTGCATCTGTTTTTACAGCACTTGACTTACGTGAGTTATCGAACAATGAATCGACAGCTTCCTGCAACATACGTTTTTCGTTGCGTAAGATTACTTCAGGAGCCTTGATTTCAATCAGTCTCTTCAGACGGTTGTTACGAATAATCACACGACGATACAAATCATTCAAGTCAGAAGTTGCAAAACGACCACCATCCAACGGAACCAACGGACGAAGTTCGGGCGGAATCACCGGAACAATACGTACAATCATCCATTCAGGTTTATTGCGTCCGCGAGATGCACGGAACGATTCAACGACCTGCAAGCGTTTCAATGCTTCATTCTTGCGTTGTTGTGAAGAGTCGTTGCTTGCCTTGTGACGCAATTCATAAGAAAGTGCATCCAAGTCAAGTTTAGCCAACAAATCATAGATGGCTTCAGCTCCCATCTTAGCAATAAACTTGTTAGGGTCTGTATCTTCCAGATACTGATTTTCTCTCGGAAGTTTTTCCAGCAAATCCAGATATTCCTCTTCCGAAAGCAAATCATATTCATTTACGCCTTCTTCAGCGGCAGCACCCGGCTGAATTACGACATAACGTTCATAGTAAATAATAGAATCAAGTTTCTTGGTAGGCAATCCCAACAAGTAACCGATTTTGTTCGGCAATGAACGGAAATACCAAATGTGTGCCACAGGCACTACCAGCTGGATATGCCCCATACGTTCACGACGAACTTTCTTTTCTGTCACTTCAACACCGCAACGGTCACAAACGATTCCTTTATAACGAATACGTTTGTACTTACCGCAATGACATTCATAGTCTTTTACCGGACCGAAGATGCGTTCGCAGAACAAACCGTCACGTTCGGGTTTGTAGGTACGGTAGTTGATAGTTTCGGGCTTCAACACCTCACCACTCGAATTCTCAAGGATTTCTTCAGGTGAAGCCAAACCAATTGAGATTTTCGAGAAATTACTCTTTATCTTCGTTTCTTTTCTAAAAGCCATACTTTCTTGTTTATATTGTAAAGAGTTATATTTTTATTATTCAAGGTTGATACTCAATCCCAATCCTCTCAATTCATGTAACAATACATTCAGAGATTCAGGAATGCCCGGAGTAGGCATCGGTTCACCTTTTACAATAGCCTCGTAAGCCTTAGAACGTCCAACAACGTCATCAGACTTAATAGTCAGGATTTCCTGCAAGATATGCGCTGCGCCGAATGCTTCGAGCGCCCAAACTTCCATTTCTCCGAAACGCTGACCACCGAACTGAGCCTTACCACCAAGCGGTTGCTGAGTAATAAGAGAGTACGGACCGATAGAACGTGCGTGCATCTTGTCTTCAACCATGTGGCCTAACTTCAACATATAGGTCACACCTACCGTTGCCGGTTGGTCAAAGCGTTCACCGGTACCACCATCACAAAGATACGTCTTACAGTAACGAGGCAATCCGGCTTTATCCGTCCATTCATTTAAGTCATCCATAGATGCACCATCGAAAATAGGAGTAGCAAATTTCACGCCCAATTCTTTTCCGGCACGACCTAATACAGCTTCAAAAATCTGACCGATGTTCATACGAGAAGGCACACCCAACGGATTCAATACGATATCTACCGGAGTACCATCAGCCAAGAACGGCATATCCTCCTGACGGACAACACGAGATACAATACCCTTATTACCGTGACGACCTGCCATCTTATCACCCACACCAATCTTACGTTTCTTAGCAATATAAACTTTAGCCATCTGAATAATACCTGAAGGCAATTCATCACCTATTGTGATTGCAAACTTCTTACGTTTCAGTTCGGCGTCCAGTTCTTTATACTTCTTCAGGTAGTTCATTACCAAGTCACGAATCATATCGTTCTTGTGAGCATCCGCTGTCCACTTGCTCAACTGAATCACTGTATAATCCAATGACTCAAGGTCGCGTTTTGTAAACTTAGCGCCCTTAGCGATAACTTCGGTTCCCAAGTAATCTTTTACACCCTGAGAGACTTTACCATTAGTTAATACCAACAATTTATCAATTAAGATATCCTTCAGCTTAGCTGCCTTTTCTTCAAATTCATCATTCAGTTTCGGCAAAATAGCTTTGTCGGCATTCTTTTCACTTCTGGTTTTCACAACGCGAGAGAACAACTTCTTGTCAATAACGACACCACGCAATGAAGGAGAAGCTTTCAATGAAGCATCCTTTACATCACCGGCTTTGTCACCAAAGATAGCGCGAAGCAATTTTTCTTCAGGAGAAGGATCTGATTCACCTTTCGGAGTAATCTTACCAATCAAAATATCACCCGGTTCAATACGAGCACCGACACGTACAATACCGTTCTCATCCAAATCCTTAGTTGCTTCTTCACTCACGTTAGGAATATCAGAAGTCAATTCTTCCATACCGCGCTTCGTTTCGCGCACTTCCAATATATATTCATCCACGTGTACAGAAGTCAATAAGTCTTCACGTACAACGCGTTCATTCAATACAATAGCATCCTCATAGTTATATCCTTTCCAAGGCATATAAGCAACCAACAGGTTCTTACCCAATGCCAATTCACCACCTTGTGTTGAATAACCTTCCGTCAGAATATCACCTTTCTTTACACGCTGACCCTTATCACAAATAGGACGAAGGTCAATAGTCATGCTTTGGTTAGTCTTACGGAATTTAGGAATTCTATATTCTTTCAAAGCAGGTTCGAAGCTGACAAATTCCTCATCTTCCGTTCTGTCATACAAAATCCGGATAGTGGTTGCATCTACATATTCAATCACACCGTCACCTTCAGCAGCAATCTGAGTACGAGAATCTTCAACCAATTGCTTTTCGATACCTGTACCTACAATAGGAGCCTCTGTACGCAACAAAGGAACTGCCTGGCGCATCATGTTAGAACCCATCAATGCACGGTTAGCATCATCATGTTCCAAGAACGGAATCAAAGATGCCGCAATAGAAGCAATCTGTTGAGGAGATACATCCATCAACTCTACCTGATCAGGAGTAACAACCGGATAATCGGCATCGCGACGAGCCTTAACCTTGTCACGAACAAACTTACCTTCATCATCCAAAGGTGCATTACCCTGAGCAATAATCTTATCTTCTTCTTCTTCTGCAGTCAAGTATTCAATTCCTTCATCAGAAATATCCACCTTACTATCAGCTACCTTACGATAAGGAGTAGAAATGAAACCAAGTTCATTAATTTTAGCATAAACGCACAAAGAAGAAATCAAACCGATATTAGGACCTTCAGGGGTTTCAATCGGACACAAACGACCATAGTGAGTATAGTGTACGTCACGCACCTCGAAACCGGCACGTTCACGCGACAAACCACCGGGACCTAACGCAGACAAACGACGTTTGTGAGTAATTTCAGCCAACGGATTGGTTTGGTCCATGAATTGTGACAATGCATTTGTACCGAAGAATGAATTGATAACAGAAGAAATAGTCTTCGCATTAATCAAATCAATCGGAGTAAATACTTCATTGTCACGTACATTCATACGTTCACGAATAGTACGAGACATACGAGCCAATCCGATAGCAAACTGATTGGACAACTGTTCTCCCACTGTACGCACACGACGATTACTCAAGTGGTCAATATCATCAACATCAGCCTTAGAGTTAATCAGCTCAATCAGATACTTGATGATCTCGATAATATCTTGTTTTGTCAATACCTTCACATCCATATCCGTAGTCAGCCCCAACTTCTTGTTGATTCTGTAACGGCCTACTTCGCCAAGGTCATATCTTTTTTCAGAGAAGAACAGGTTATTGATAACCTCACGAGCACTGGCATCATCAGCAGGATCTGCATTACGCAACTGACGATAGATATAAAGCACAGCCTCTTTTTCTGAGTTACTCGGGTCTTTCTGAAGCGTATTAAATATAATAGAATAATCTGATGAATTAGCTTCTTCCTTATGAACAAGGATATTCTGAACGCCTGAGTCGATAATTTCATCTACATGCTCTGCTTCAAGCACAGTTTCACGGTCAATGATAACCTCATTACGTTCAATAGAAACAACTTCACCGGTGTCTTCATCTACAAAATCCTCTGTCCATGTCTTTAAGACACGCGCAGCAAGTTTTCTTCCTACAACCTTCTTTAAGTTGGCCTTATTGACTTTAACTTCTTCAGCCAAATTAAATATTTCGAGAATATCTTTATCATTTTCAAAGCCGACAGCTCTCAACAGAGTAGTAACAGGCAATTTTTTCTTACGGTCGATATAAGCATACATCACATTGTTAATGTCTGTAGCGAATTCAATCCATGAGCCCTTGAATGGGATAATACGTGCGGAATATAGTTTTGTACCGTTAGCATGTACACTCTGTCCAAAGAATACACCCGGAGAACGATGCAGCTGAGAAACAACAACACGTTCAGCACCGTTAATCACGAAGGTTCCCTTCGGCGTCATATAAGGAATAGGACCCAAATAAACATCTTGAATAACAGTATCAAAATCCTCATGATCGGGATCTGTACAATAAAGCTTCAATTTAGCTTTCAAAGGTACACTATAAGTGAGCCCACGCTCTAGACAATCATCTATTGTATAGTGAGGGGGATCAATGTAGTAGTCCAAAAACTCAAGGACAAAGTTGTTACGTGTATCAGCGATAGGGAAGTTTTCAGCAAATACTTTATACAGCCCGTCGTTCTTTCGTTTTTCGGGTGGGGTATCCAGTTGTAAAAAGTCTTGGAATGACTTCAATTGCACTTCCAGGAAATCCGGATACTTCATCGGATTCTTGATGGAAGCAAAATTTACTCTTTTGTTTTCTGTATTTGAAGACATCTGATAATTTATTTGTAGAACTTAATAATAATATAGACACAAAAAGGTTAAGAATCCTCGTCTAGAGGATTCCTAACCGAATTACCTGATAATCAGGCTTAATATTATTTAAGCTCAACTTCAGCTCCAGCTTCTTCCAAAGTTTTCTTCAGTGATTCAGCTTCGTCTTTAGCCAAGCCTTCTTTTACTGTGCTAGGAGCACCGTCTACCAAGTCTTTAGCTTCTTTCAAGCCAAGACCACATGCTTCTTTAACGGCTTTAACAACCTGCAATTTAGCAGCACCAGCGCTCTTCAAAACTACATCAAAAGATGTCTTTTCTTCAGCAGCAGCTGCACCACCTGCAGCAGGACCAGCAGCAACAGCTACAGCTGCAGCAGCAGGTTCAATACCGTATTCTTCTTTAAGGATAGTTGCAAGTTCATTAACTTCTTTTACTGTCAAGTTAACTAATTGTTCTGCAAAAGCTTTCAAATCTGCCATTTTTGTATGATTTTAATTGTTTGTTACTAATTGATTATAAAATTGATTATTCGGCACGTTCGCCCAGAGTTTTAAGAACTCCATGAATGGTGTTACCACCTGATTGAAGAGCAGAAATAACGTTCTTGGCCGGTGATTGCAGCAAAGCAACAATTTCAGCAATAACTTCATTTTTACTCTTAATATTAGCAAGAGCTTCAAGTTGATCAGCACCTACATATATTCCTTCTTCTGCATAAGCAGCTTTCAGTGTAGGAACTCCATCTTTGTATTCTTTCAGCAACTTAGCAGGAACGTTTGCAGTTTCGCAGAACATTACTGAAGTTGTACCTTTCAAAGAATCAAATAACGGAGAGAAATCAACTTCTTCGATACTCATCAAAGCTTTGTGAAGCAAAGAGTTCTTCACAACTACCAGCTTAACACCGGCTTTGAAACATTTTCTTCTCAACTCGCTTGTAGCAGCTGCATCCATAGCAGTTGTATCAACCAAGTAGAAATGTCCATATTCTTTTACGGTGTCAGCCAACTGACCAATAATAACGCCTTTATCTTCCTTTCTCATGATTCCTCCTTATTATTAGATTTCTTCTACAGTTTTGGGATCAATCTTGATACCCTTACTCATAGTACTTGAAAGATAAATACTCTTTATATAGGTACCTTTAGCTGAAGAAGGTTTCAATTTGATAATGGTAGCGATAAATTCTTTCGCATTATCACGGATTTGGTCAGCAGTAAAAGAAACCTTACCAATTGAAGTATGAACTATACCACTCTTATCAACCTTAAAGTCAATCTTACCTTGCTTAACTTCCTTAACAGCCTTAGCTACATCCATAGTTACAGTACCACTCTTTGGATTCGGCATCAATCCGCGAGGACCGAGAACACGACCGAGAGCACCGATCTTACCCATGATAGACGGCATTGTGATGATTACATCAATATCTGTCCATCCACCTTTGATCTTTTCAATATATTCATCAAGACCAACATAGTCAGCACCAGCTTCTTTTGCAGCAGCTTCAGCATCAGGTGTACACAAAACCAAAACACGTACTTGCTTACCAGTTCCATGAGGCAGTGAAACTACACCACGAACCATCTGATTAGCTTTACGAGGGTCTACACCTAAACGTACGTCAATATCTAATGAAGCATCAAATTTAGAAAAAGTGATATCTTTAACTAATTGTGCAGCTTCTTTCAGTGAGTATGCTTTCCCTGCTTCAATTTTTTCTGCAGCCAACTTTTGATTTTTTGTCAGTTTACCCATTATAATTGAAGTTTATTAGTTATTACCCGGGAATTCCCCTTTTACAGCGATACCCATACTTCTAGCTGTACCTGCCACCATAGTCATAGCAGACTCGATAGTAAAGCAGTTCAAGTCAACCATTTTGTCTTGAGCAATCGCACGTACTTGTTCCCAAGTAATTTCAGCAACTTTCTTGCGATTAGGCTCAGCAGAACCACTCTTAACCTTAGCCAACTCAAGCAATTGAATAGCTACGGGAGGAGTCTTAATAACAAAATCAAAAGACTTATCTGCGTAGTAGGTAATGATCACAGGTAAAATCTTACCTGCTTTGTCCTGGGTTCTGGCATTGAATTGCTTGCAAAACTCCATGATGTTAATACCCTTAGAACCCAAAGCAGGTCCAACGGGAGGTGATGGATTTGCAGCGCCTCCTTTAATCTGTAATTTGATTAGTCCAGCAACTTCTTTAGCCATTTTGTTTCTAATTTTTATATATTAATTATAACGAAAGACAATGCACGTAACAGAATGCATTATTCTTTCTCGACATCCATAAAGCCAAGTTCCAACGGAGTTTTACGTCCGAAGATCTTAACCATAACCTTTAGTTTCCGCTTTTCACTGTTCACTTCTTCAATGAGTCCACTGAATCCGCTGAACGGTCCAACGGTTACTTTCACTGTTTCTCCTACGGTATAAGGAACACTCAGTTCTTCACCACCTTCCTGGAGTTCATCCACCGTACCAAGTATACGATTCACTTCCGATTGTCTCAAAGGCACCGGATTTTCGGAACCTCCTAAAAAGCCAATCACATTGGGAGTATTTCTCAAATGATGAGCAACCTCACCGACGAGAGCGGCTTCGACCAAAACGTATCCGGGAAGATAACTTCTTTCCTTCACAATTTTTTTACCATTGCGAACCTGATACACTTTTTCGGTAGGAATCAATACCTGAGATACATACTCGCTAAGATCACTATTCCTGATGTCAGCATCAAGATATTCCTTAACCTTGCTTTCTTTTCCACTGACGGCACGTAATACGTACCATTTCTTTTCAATCTCAGACATTTTACTCACAATTAATTAGTGCGGATAGATAATATCTTCCATTACGAATTGGAAGACTGAATCCATAAGAAAAACAACTAGTGCAATGAATAGGGAAGCATATAAAACAACCACTGCACTATTTGAAAGTTCTTTACGAGTCGGCCATGATACTTTATGGACTAATTCGTCATAAGATTCTTTACAATAATTTGTTACTTTCTGAAACATATTCTTTCAAGTTTAGCACGGGAGGAGAGGCTCGAACTCCCGACACCCGGTTTTGGAGACCGGTGCTCTACCAACTGAGCTACTCCCGTAAAAATCAGTTCCCGACGTTTTACCACCGAGAACTGAATTTATTTATTATATCAATGTATTAGTCAAGAATTTCAGTAATCTGACCAGCACCTACTGTACGTCCACCTTCGCGGATAGCGAAACGCAAACCTACGTTCAATGCAACCGGATAAATCAATTCAACTGTAATAGTTACGTTATCACCCGGCATTACCATTTCTGTTCCTTCCGGCAAAGTGATTTCACCTGTACAGTCCATAGTACGCAAGTAGAACTGAGGACGGTATTTGTTATGGAACGGAGTGTGACGACCACCTTCTTCTTTCTTCAAGATATAAACCTCAGCTTTGAACTTAGAGTGAGCTTTAACCTGACCCGGCTTACACAAAATCATACCACGTTTGATTTCTGCTTTGTCGATACCACGAAGCAACAAACCTACGTTATCACCGGCTTCACCCTGATCCAACAGTTTGCGGAACATTTCAACACCAGTTACAACTGATTTCTTATCTTCACCCAAACCAAGGATTTCAACTTCATCACCTACATGAATAATACCTGATTCGATACGACCTGTAGCTACAGTACCACGACCTGTGATAGAGAACACGTCTTCAACCGGCATCAAGAAAGGTTTATCGATATCACGCGGAGGCAATGGAATCCAAGTATCAACAGCTTCCATCAATTCCATAATCTTATCTTCCCATTGAGCAACACCATTCAAAGCGCCAAGTGCAGAACCACGGATGATAGGAGTATTATCGCCATCGAAATCATAGAATGAAAGCAATTCACGCATTTCCATTTCTACCAATTCCAACATTTCTTCATCTTCAACCATATCACACTTGTTCAAGAAAACAACCAGTCTAGGTACGTTTACCTGACGAGCCAACAAGATGTGTTCACGAGTTTGAGGCATCGGACCGTCTGTTGCAGCACAAACGATAATAGCACCATCCATCTGAGCAGCACCAGTAACCATGTTCTTTACATAGTCGGCGTGACCCGGACAGTCAACGTGAGCATAGTGACGATTAGCTGTTTGATATTCTACGTGAGAAGTATTGATAGTAATACCTCTTTCTTTTTCTTCAGGAGCGTTGTCGATTGAATCGAAAGAACGCAATTCTGAAAGACCTTTTTTAGCCAACACAGTAGTGATAGCAGCAGTCAAAGTGGTTTTACCGTGGTCAACGTGACCGATAGTACCAATGTTAACGTGCGGTTTCGAACGTTCAAATTTCTCTTTAGCCATAGCTTTACTTGTTATTTATTTGATTAATAATCAGCAATTACGTTATCAAAGAGCTGTTAACGAGACTTGAACTCGTGACCTCTTCCTTACCAAGGAAGTGCTCTACCACTGAGCTATAACAGCAAAAAAAGAGCGGAAGACGGGGCTCAAACCCGCGACCCTCAGCTTGGAAGGCTAATGCTCTATCAACTGAGCTACTTCCGCAATTCCAAAGACTTTAGTCTTAACCAAAGCGTGGGCAAAGATGGATTCGAACCACCGAAGGCGTAAGCCAGCAGATTTACAGTCTGCCCCATTTGGCCACTCTGGTATTTGCCCAACATTTCTTCAAAGATCAACAGATGCTTTTATCATCTTTTTTTTGAGCCTCTTGTCGGATTCGAACCAACGACCCCGAGATTACAAATCACGTGCTCTGGCCAACTGAGCTAAAGAGGCTTATTTCTAAAACTTTGCAGCTCTTACCCTTCAAAGGGTTAAGCGGCTGCAAAGTTAGATATTTATTTTAATTCTCAAAAACTTTTAGCGATTTTTTTATTTACCGCGTAGTTTTTCTTTTGTTTTTGTCAATTGCTTAGACAGTGCATCCACACACACATCTATCGCTTCTTCGAATGTATCGCTCACCTTCTCCGCAAAAAATTCTCCATTCATGGCCAAAACTTTAATTCCAGCCTCTTTATTCATAGCGGTTTCCGGTTTTACTACTTTTAATGACACCTCCACTTTGTTTATATCGTCGCAATACTTTTCTAATTTAGCCGTCTTCTTCTGGATAAAGTCCTGAAGTTTTTCAGACGCATCGAAATGAATAGCTTGAATTCTTACTTCCATAATTACCTCCTTTTTTACGCTCTTGGATGAGCTTGTTCATACACTTTTTTAAGTTCTTCAAAAGTTGTATGCGTATAGATTTCCGTTGTTGTCAGGCTTTCATGTCCCAAAAGCTCTTTCACAGCCCCCAACTCCGCCTGATTATTCAGCATCGAAGTAGCGAAACTATGCCTCAACACATGCGGACTTCTTTTCTTAAGCGTTACAACTTTTGACAGGTTCCGTTTCACTAAATTATACACCTTCATAGGATACAGTCTCTTCCCGTCTTGCTTGACAAAAAAAGCTTTTTCCCTATCAGGTACAGTTTCATTCCTTACCTTAATATAATTAAGCAACGACAGCCTCAGTTCATCACCAAAAGGAATCAGTCTTTGCTTATTTCTCTTTCCTGTCACCTTAATGAGAGAAGCCGAGAAGTCAATATCCGCATCGTCCAATCCGATCAATTCCGAAAGTCTCATACCTGTAGCATAAAACATTTCGATTATCATTTTATCCAGGCAACCGGTAAACCCCTTTCCACAAGGAATTTCATCCAACAACCGATTCATATCTTCTTCCTTCACAAAGACCGGCAGAGGTTTCTTTTTCTTAGGTCCGACTACTTTAAATGTCGGATCCACCGCTACTATCTTCTTCCGCAAGAGATAACGATAAAATGAACGGAGAGAACTCAGTTTTCTATTTACCGAAGTAGAAGTATATCCACCATCCATCAGGCTTACCACCCACAAACGGATTACATCTGCATCCACCGTAGTAAAATCGATCTCCTCGTCAACACTCTTAAAGAACTCTTCAAATTTGGTCAAATCCGTTCCATAGCTAACAATCGTTTTCTCAGAACAGTTTTTCTCCAACCGAAGATAATCCAAAAAAGACTCTATTAACATAAGAAACGTCGCTTCATTAATTCAGCAACGAATATATGAAAAAGAATTCAATTATTCAAAGAAAGTGCAAGAATTAATTATTCTTCAACCTGCTGAAGCTTCTGCACGTATACAGCACGTTCTTTCTTAAGTCTGTTGATTACAGACGGTTTGTCAAACTGCTGTCTAGCTCTCAGTTCTTTTACAACACCTGTTTTTTCAAATTTTCTTTTGAATTTTTTCAGCGCTTTTTCAATGTTTTCGCCTTCTTTTACTGGTACTACAATCATTGTTTTTAATAATTAAATTATGTTGTTACTAAATTTTTCTATAGTCAAATTGCGGCGCAAAATTACACATACTTTCTTTATTTACAAAACTTTCCGCAAATATTTATCTTAAATAACATAGAAATTGTATCTTTGTCATTGAGTTTAAGTTATTATAAACCACAATACAATGAAATTGGAAATTAAACAAAGAGTAGCTGCTTTGCGTAAATTCATGCAAGGAAATGGTATACAAGCATTTATACTCCCCACCACCGATCCTCATAATAGTGAGTATGTTGCCTCGCATTGGGAAGCCCGCAAATGGCTGACCGGTTTCACCGGATCGGCAGGTACAGCGGTCATCACTATGAAAAAGGCAGGATTATGGACGGATTCCCGTTATTTTCTGCAAGCTGCCGAGCAACTGGAGGGTACAGACATAACTTTATTTAAAGAACGTATGCCAGAAACTCCTTCTATTGCCGAATGGCTTTTTAAAGAACTTAAAGAAGGAGACATCATCGGAATGGACGGATGGGTAAACGGAATCGATTTTAAAGAATCTCTTTATGAGGCTTGTTCTCCCAAAGGAATCCAAGTGAAAAGTGTTACCGACCCTTTTGACGAAATATGGGAGGATCGACCCGCGTTGCCATCCGAACCTGTATTCATATTAGAAGAAAAATATGCCGGACTTTCCTGTCGAAAGAAAATAGAACTCATCAGAGAGGAGATACACAAAAATAACTGCCAAAGTATCTTACTATCCGCCTTGGATGAGATTGCATGGACACTGAACCTGAGAGGAAGCGATGTGCATTGTAACCCCGTATTCATTAGTTATATGCATATAACTCAAAAGGAAGCTACCTTATATATAATAGAAGAAAAACTTTCTCCTGAAGTCAAAACCTATTTGGAAGAGAACGGAGTTACCATTAAATCCTATAATAAGATAGAGAGCGACATCAAAAATGTACGTCAGAACATTCAGGTATCTCCAACCCTCAATATGAAACTTTTTAATGCTGCCGGCTATCCGAGCAGCCACGGTATTGACACCGGACATAAGATAATGGAAATTCCTTCTCCCGTCAGCCTTCTGAAAGCCGTGAAAAACGAAACTGAAATAAACGGTTTTCGCCATGCCATGGAACGCGACGGCATAGCTATGGTTAAATTTCTGAAGTGGCTGAAAGAGGCAGTTCCTGCCGGAAATGAATCCGAGCTGAGTGTCGACCGGAAACTATATGAATTGCGTGCCGAACAAGCGAATTTTAAAGGAATCAGCTTTGATACGATTGCCGGATATAAAGAACATGCAGCTATCGTTCATTACGAAGCAACTCCCGAAACAGATATTCCTTTGAAACCCGAAGGTATGTTACTGCTGGACAGTGGCGCACAATATCCGGATGGAACAACCGATATTACGCGTACTATTGTGCTCGGTCCTCTCAGTGATGAAGAGAAAACAGATTATACATTGGTACTGAAAGGCTTCCTTCAATTGCAGAACGCTGTATTTCCTGAAGGAACCTGCGGAACACAGCTTGATGTTTTAGCGCGTCAAGCCATGTGGAAAGCGGGTATCAACTATTTTCACGGTACAGGGCATGGTGTCGGTCATTTCCTCTGTGTACACGAAGGGCCTCACCAAATCAGGATGAACCATATGCCCACTACTCTCCGTCCGGGTATGACGGTAACCAACGAACCGGGCATTTACAAAGCCGGCCGTCACGGTATCCGCACCGAAAACACGTTGCTGATAGTGCCTGCCATGGAGAGTGAATTCGGCTCTTTCATGAAATTCGAACCGCTTACTCTCTGTCCCATCGACAAAGAAGCCATTGTGACCGATATGTTGACCGACGAAGAAATCAACTGGTTCAATGAATACCATAAAATGGTATATAGCCGGCTAAGTCCTCTATTGAATAAAGAAGAGCAGGAGTGGTTAAAAGAAAAGACCTCACCTTTAAAACGTTAAGAAAGAATTATGGCACTTATAAAATCGGTAAGAGGATTTACACCTCAAATTGGAGAAAACTGCTATTTGGCCGATAACGCCACCATCATTGGCGATGTTATAATGGGACACGATTGCAGTATCTGGTTTAATGCTGTACTGCGTGGCGATGTTAATGCCATCCGTATCGGTAACCGTGTTAATATCCAAGACGGAAGCGTACTACATACTCTTTATCAGAAATCGGTAGTCGAAATCGGCAACAATGTATCTGTGGGACATAACGTTACCATTCACGGTGCAACCATCAAAGACGGTGCGCTGATAGGTATGGGAGCAACCGTACTTGACCACGCCATAGTAGGTGAAGGAGCTATTGTAGCTGCCGGAGCCCTAGTCTTGAGCAATACCATCATCGAACCGGGAAGTCTTTGGGCAGGTGTTCCCGCCAAGTTCATCAAAAAAATTCCGCCCGAACAAAGTCGGGAACTGAATGAAAAGATTGCAAACGGTTATCTGATGTATGCTTCTTGGTTTAAAGATGAAGAAATAAATGAGACAAATAAATAATAACCCAAAAACAAACTAATTATTAATTTCTAATTTATTGATTATGAAAAAATTATTTATTCTTGCCTGCATGCTGGTATTATTTGTATGCGGTGCTCATGCTCAACAAGGCAAACAAGCATTTGGCTTTCATTTAGGTTATGGGACTGAAATCGAAAGTGTAGGTATCGGCGTTAAATACCAATACAACATTCTTGATGCACTCAGGCTGGAACCTTCCGTAGATTATTTCTTCAAAAATGACGGGGTTGATATGTTCGACTTCAACGTTAATGCTCACTATCTCTTTCCTGTTGCAAGCGGTGCACGTCTTTACCCTCTCTTCGGATTGACCTACACTAATTGGCACTGGGATTTAGGTGAAATCGATGGAATGGACTTAAGTGGAAATAAAGGTAAGTTTGGAGCTAATTTAGGAGCCGGTGCAGAATTCGACCTTAACTCACAATGGATGATAAACTTCGAAATCAAATATCAAATTATCAGTGATTTTGACCAAGGCGTATTCAATATCGGGGTAGCCTACAAGTTCTAAAAATCCACCGATAATATTTTTATTCACCTATAGGGAGGGGGATTCCAATCCTCCCCCTACGGTAAACAAACCAAACTGATTCCTACTCCCTTTAAAGTCTTTATCTGCACTTTTTCATCTTCAATCAACAATTTACGAAGCCGTGTGACAAAAACATCCAAACTGCGTGATGCAAAATAATCATCCTCTTTCTCCCAAAAAGTAGAAAGAATAACCTCTCGCTTCACCACTTCTCCCATCTTGACGCAAAGCATTTTCAGCAGACCAGCTTCACGTTCTGTCAGCGTCTTCTCCACTCCCGAAACCAGATATCTCAATATCGCATGAGCAGCATCGAACACATAGCTCTCACCTATTCTATACGTTTCACTCTCATTTTTGGCACTTACCCCCTGTTTCAATTTCAGAAGTGCCCCGATATGCGCATCCAACTCTTCAGCCAGAAAAGGTTTCTTGATATAATTATTCACACCCAGTTCATAACCTTTTACCACATCTTTGGGTGAGACACGCCCCGAAGTAAATAAAATAGGTATATCCCCATCCAGTTCGCGAATACGTTTCACCATCTCATAACCGTCCATTACAGGCATTTCAATATCCGAAACAATCACATCAGGATGTTGCTCTTTCCATATTTTCAACCCCTCCTCCCCATCCGCAGCAGTCGTCACTTCATAACCTCCTATCATATCTTCCAGACCACCACGGATAATGTAGCAAAGATTAGCGTCATCCTCTACCAACAACAACTTTACCATAACTTCATCTCCTATTTTTTTCCTATTTGCTCCAAATCCATTATCACTTTTCTTCCACACTGTCCAAAAACTCTTTTTGAGGCAGAGAAAGAGAAAATTCGCTATACTCTCCTTCAATACTCTCTACTTCCACCGTTCCGCCATGAGCCTCGGCAACACGGAATACATAGTTCAATCCCAATCCGAAACCAGATGCTCCGCCTTTCCGACTGCGTTCTGTAGCCGATGCACGCTCATACTTTTCGAATAT
This sequence comes from Phocaeicola massiliensis B84634 = Timone 84634 = DSM 17679 = JCM 13223, assembly GCF_000382445.1. Taxonomy (GTDB): domain Bacteria; phylum Bacteroidota; class Bacteroidia; order Bacteroidales; family Bacteroidaceae; genus Phocaeicola; species Phocaeicola massiliensis. The sequence goes on from NZ_KB905472.1 coordinate 3,069,716, forward strand.
ACGACTTTGATCTTTCAAAGGAATACCAAAACCATTATCTTTTACCTTGATGACAACCGCGCCATCCGGTTTACAGAAAGAAGAGATAGTAATAGCAACTGAAGCCCCCGAATACTTAATAGCATTATCAATCAGATTGCTGATTGCTTCCTTCAGAAACTCACCATCCGCCACAACCGTTTCCGCTTCAAGAGCTAAACTGAAATGTACCGGCTTGTCCGCCTTAGCAGAAAACTTTTCAATCAAGTCATCCAACATACTACGTAACGAAAGCATTTCGCGAAAAAGATTCAGTTGATGATTTTCCAATTTCGAAAGTGTCAAAACCTTCTCTGTCAACGCTAACAGATGTTCACTTTCATCTTTCAAAATATGAAAAAGCTTGGCACGCTTTTCAGGACGAGTATCCAACTTACCGGTCTCTAATATTTGAATCCCCATCAAAATACTGCTGATAGGTGTTTTCATATCGTGAATCAGCGCATAAGAAAAATCTTCGCGGATCTTAGCTATTTTATTTTGACGGGCAATGATACGAATCTGATAGACAATACAACCGATAATCAATATCATCATTATCACAGTGGCAATCAATAGCAAGGTCATTTTCTGAAAGATAACCCAATAAGGATTAACAATAAAAGCCTGCAGATTTTCCGTACGCTTGCAATTAGTGGGATATAACCGAGTCTTCAGCATATCATTCCCCCTCATCCATAACGCTCGGGAGCTCTTGAGAATATTTCCCGAAGAATCAGTAATACAACAAACCACCTCTGCATCAATACCTTCCATAAGCAGGTTCGCCCGATAGATAGAATCCAAATCTGCCAAAGAAACAGATACTTCATATTTCTTTACCACAGCTTCCTGGATAGAAACATACATATTAGACATCAGCCATTGATTGGCATTATCATTCAAAATCCCGCTTTCAGCAACATCATGATCATTATCCAGCTCCACTTTCACCCCTACAATGGTATCTTGAACTGCATATTTCTTTTTCAACTCCGCTTTCAGCTCCTCCATGCGATGGAAGAGTTCTTGCATAGAAGCATCTTTGAAAACTTCATTGCTCCTAAACTGAATACTTTCTTTCGCTAGCTTATAGGTATTGACAAGCCAAACATATTGCAAGCCGAAAATAGCCAGCAAACCAACAATTGCCATCCATCGTATATGCTTTATTTTCATATCATTACTTCCTTCAAATTCATATTAACCTAACATTAACCTACCATTAACCACGTATGAAAAAAAGTAGCTCTACTTTTGTTTCGTCAAAGTTAAAGAAAATATTAAAAACCAACGAATATGAAAAAGCAAATTATTATCGGCACATTATTATTTCTAATCTCTTTGGCAGGAACAGCCACAGCACAAACTATCAGCGGGAAAGTAACAGACGCCGAAGCACATCCCATTGATGGAGCCACGGTAATATTGCAGAGCATCGACTCCACTTTTGTAGATGCCCTCATCACAGACAGTACCGGATGCTTCCGGTTCAACCGGCAACCGGCACAATATCGGTTGATATTCCAACACATTCTATACACCACCCGCCAACAAGAAGGAACGGGTAGTGATACAGGCACGATTGTCCTGTCAGGCAAAGACTATACACTGGACGAAGTGGTGATAAAAGGAGAGCAACCGCTTGTGAAGGTAGAAGAAGGAAAACTCTCTTATGATTTGTCACGACTGATCGAACATAAGGTGGTGAACAATGCTTACGAAAGTCTGCAACAACTTCCCGGTGTGCAGGAAATCAACGGTAATCTTTCACTGGCAGGAACACCCGGACTCAGCATTATCCTAAACGGTAAACCAACTACGATGAGCTATGAACAACTGGTCAATCTGTTGAAAAACACACCGGCCTCGCGTGTGGAAAAAGCCGAAGTGATGTATAGCGCCCCTCCTCAATACCATGTCAGAGGAGCAGCCATCAATCTGATTCTGAAAGGATACCGTACCGGAGAAAGCGGACTGAAAGGGGAAGTAAAAGCCGGATACCTGCACGACTACAAGAATGGTGCACAGGGTGGTCTCAACCTGTTATATACCCATCCGAAATGGAATATAGACCTTCTGTATAACACTCAATACCGCCGGCACAGACAAAAGACGAACACCTATTCCCGCCATACCCTGAACAACAAGATATATGATATCCGCCAACAAGGAATCATTGACAATAAAGGAATGACGCACCATATTCGCGTAGGGGCCGAATATAAGACCAATAAAGAAAGTAACATCAGTCTGGCCTATACAAGTGCCTTTACTCCCGACCAAAGAGGTCATACAGTTTCTGATGGAAACTTTGCCACATCTGACAATCGCACCAAAGCTAACAAGCAAATGCATAATCTGGCACTAGACTATGCGTCGCCTGCCGGACTGAAAGCCGGAGTGAACTATACTTCTTACCGGTCGGAAAGCAATCAGGATTTTACTAATAAGAACAGAGAAGAAAACACCAGCCGTTTCCAAACCACGAGCGGCCAAAACATAGACCGCTGGAAAATATACATGGACCGGGAGCATGCCATAAACAATATGGGCACGCTGAGCTACGGAGCTTCATTGACCTATGCCAACGACCACAACACCCAGTTTTATCACCCTGCCAGCACTACCGGCATGGACCAACTAAATACGGACAGCCGTTACAAGGAATACACCTGTGACCTATACGCCGGATTCAGCAAAAGCATGGGAGAACGGTTTTCATTCAATGCTTCTGTAACCGGAGAGTATTATAAGATGAGCAATTATCATGCCTGGTCGATTTATCCAACAGCAGCAGTGACTTATGTGGTAGAGCCCGCACATATCCTGCAACTCTCGTTTACTTCGGACAAGACTTATCCCGATTACTGGGATTTAAGCGAAAGCACCGGATATATCAGTGGCTACGAAGAAGTTCAGGGTAATCCGATGCTGAAGCCATCAACAGATTATTCGCTCAACCTGAATTATATCCTGAAGAATAAATATATTTTCAGCATGGCCTACGACCATGAACTCCACAGGTTCGACCAACTGGCCTATCAAAGTACCGAACGGCTGGCCTTGATTTATAAAACATTGAATTGGGATTATCAGCAGAGCTTCTCAGCAACAGCTATCATCCCATTCAAAATAGGCAATCGAGCAGAGGGACGCGCTACTCTTCAAGCCGAATATCATCAAGCCAAATGTGACAATTTTTTTGATATTTCTTTTAACCACAGCAAATGGACCTACCTAGGGATACTGCAAAACAATGTCACTCTCTTTAATCATCCCGATATCCGTATGGAGTTGACCGGCCTCTATCTGAGTCCCTCCATTCAGGGAAGCTATACACTGAGTCATGTATGGGCTGTCAATGCCGGAATACGTTGGAACTCTGCCAATCAAAAAGCCGGTTTAGTGCTAAAAGCTGATGATATATTCAATTCGATGCAAGGAAATATAGATATCAAATTGAGAAACCGAGGACAGTATATGGATATGCACAATAATAGCTATTCCCGTCATATTATGCTGACTTTCAGCTATAAGTTCGGAAGTTACAAAGAAAAAAAACATGAAGCGGTAGATACTTCACGATTCAAGTAAAAAGTTCCCAAAAAGAAGGAAGTCTTTTTAAAAAACACTTCCTTCTTTTCCAAAAATTCCAAGGTCTTTTCGGAAAAGGTGAAAGTGTTTTTTTTGAAAGAAAGTTGTCACAAATCTCTGCCCGACTGAAGTTTGTGAAATCTGCTTTCACACATAAAACGCTCGTCTTTCACAATAAACAGCTGGCAGACAACACATTACATTCCAATTCGTGTGAAAGCAGTTTAAAACGACACTCACTCTACAGGCCGAAATGCTCGTTCTTGTTCTCGTAGGCTTCCGTACCTCTGTTCTTCTCGCCGGAATAGTTCCATTCTATTTCATCCGTATACTCTTTGCCATCGCGGGACACAACAGCCTTCAGCCTATTCTTTCCGTCACCCAGCGTTACATGGTCGAAAACATAGTGCACATCGGTATAGCCTTTACGGACGCCTTGCAGCTCCCGACCGTTCAGAAAGACCTTCGGCATGCCGATATTGGAGTAGACCGTTACCGAAGTTTCCTGCTTTTCACGATCCACATTGCGCCGTTGGGTCAGGTGCAGGACAGGTTCCTTACTCCAATTCGCCTTATACCAGAAGTAGGAATCCTTCCTCGTCTTACGGTCGAAAGTCATCAGCCCTTTCATGTTACGTCCGGGGATGCCCCCACGGTCAGCCATGGGCGTAGCAAAATCAAACATATTCCATAAATAGGAAGCAATGATATAAGGATGCCTGGCTATTACACTCCACTGATATTCGTGAGTCTTTGTTTGGAAAGTCTCAGGATAATAAGGCTTGGTCCAGTTAAGGGACTGTCCCAGATATTCAGTTTGATGATAAATATTGGCATCGGCGCCATATTCGCTCAGCATCAGTTTCTCGTACGGATATTTCTCTTCCAGGCCTTCCACCCATGCATCAATATCCTGAATTTTCTTTTCGTACCATCCGAAGTACCGGTTCATACCCTGAATATCGGCATTCAGGTTCACCGGATGTTCCATGTGCCCGTAACCATTCACCGAAACCGTATAACGGTCGGGATCTTCCGTCTTGGCAAGGTCATGAAGAGCGGCAGTCAACTGCGATGTATATTCGTGAGGATGATATACCTCATTGTGCAACCCCCATACATAGATGGAAGGATGATTGAAATTCTGACGGATCAATTCGCGAAGCTGACTTTGCGCATTCTCTGCCTCATAACCGGTGACACGGTTCACAAAAGGAATCTCGGCCCAGACAATCAGCCCCAGGGAGTCGCAACGGGAATACAAGTAATCCGACTGCTGATAATGGGCAAAACGGACGGTGGTGGCACCCACATCCATGATCTGTGCCAGGTCGAAGTCGTGGTTCTCATTCTTCAAGGCGCTTCCCAGGCCCCACCAGTCCTGGTGACGGCAAACTCCATACATCGGATATTTCTCTCCGTTCAGATAAAAACCTTTACCGGCTATAATCTCATACTTACGGACCCCCAAAGGCTGGACCACTTCGTCAATCACATGCCCATCCTGCATCAGGCGCGAAACCACCTTATAAAGATAAGGGTCTTCCCGCCCCTGCCACAAATGGGGATGGTTCAGCTTGAAGTTAGCCACACAAGCCTGTATGCCGTGGGGAGTCAGCTCGATATTCTGTTTTTGGGAAGCAACCTTCCTGCCTTCCTGAGTGTAAATCGTGTTTTCGAGAACCACGGGAACAGGATGCAACGCGGCGTTATCCAATTTGACTTTTACGGCAATGTCGGCCGAACGCTTCGATACATTCTTCTGAGTGATATAAACGCCGGAGGAAGCACAATCATTAACGGCGATGCTGCTCTTGCCGGTCACGACCAGCCACACCGGACGATAGATGCCTCCATAAACGCCAAACAGGACATGGTTCACCGGAATGACGTCGGGACGGGACTGGTTGTCAGCCTTCACCACAATTTCATTATCCGAGCCGGGTTTTAGCGAAGGGCCGATTTCAACCACAAAAGCTGAATAGCCGCCCTTGTGCGTCCCTGCCAACCTGCCGTTTACATACACTTCCGAACAGGCCCCTACCCCTTCAAAACGCAAAAACACACGCTTGTCTTTCAAGTCTCCGGGACAGAAAAAGTTTTTCTTGTAGTAGCCCACCCCTTCATAGAAATTATTATACCGAACCTGCATATCCCGGGCATTCCATGTATGCGGGATTTCCACTGTTTCCCATTTACCCTCCCATTGGGAAGCCGCCTTCATCGCATCGGCTGAAAAAGGACCTTTCTTGAATTGCCAGCCCGTGTTGAAAGAGGTGACATCGCGGGCGACGCCACTACCGCAAACAAACAGACCGGCAAGCAACAGACTTACTAATTTATTCATCTATACCAAAATATTCGTTTAAACTTTGAGAATTCAATCATTGTGCCATCTTATAAATCTGGTTCCCGGCCAGCAGGAAAGCGCCTACGCCGTACACCTCTGTCATCTCGCGGGTCACTTTGCGAGGGTCGGCCCCGATAGGCTGCACATAGCCCAGCTTACCTTCCGCAGAGACAGCATCAAGCATAGCCTGCCAGCCTTTCACCACAACGGGAGTAAACTTATCCTTATCCAACAAGCCCTCGTTTATGCCGTATGCCAGTGCATAAACAATGAAACCGGTCGCACTGGTTTCGGGAGAAGGATAAGATTCGGGGTCGAGCAGGCTGGCATGCCAGTAGCCGTCCTTACTCTGCAACTCGGCCACGCGCGCAGACAAAGTGACAAACAGGTCCTCATAGAAACGGCGGTGCTTGTCCTTTGCAGGCAAGGCCTGCAAGATTTCACTCAGTCCGCCCAATACCCAGCCATTGCCACGGCCCCAAAACACTTTCTTGCCGTTGGCTTCTTTTTTATTAAAATAGCGGGAATCGCGGTAGAAGAGATGCTCTTCCTTATCGAACAGGAAATCATATGTGGCCCGGTACTCACGATTTAGAAAATCAACATATTTCTTATCACCGGTCATCGCATAAAGCTTGGCATACACCGGAGGGGCCATGAACAGGGCGTCACACCATGACCAACGGTCCAGGCTCTCGATACGGCTATAGTCCAGCTCCAAATTCCCTTTTGCAGGATGCCCGATCACCCAATCGGTACGGGCCAGCGTGTGCCAGATCATTCTTTCCTGACCGTATTTATTATATAAATCGAGGTACACCTGCGCCACTGCGATAAAATCGGCATGATACATCCATGACCCAAGCTGATACTGGTTGCGGCTGCCTATACGAAGCAGCCAGCGGTAATAGAAATCATAACCGTCTTCCTTTTCACTCAGTTCGGCCCAGTCAGCCATTCCCGCATAAAGGACGGCGTGGGTCCATGACACGTCATCATGTTCATGGCCGGTATTGGGATGGGCTATCTGCCAATCCGCTACTTTACGCATCATATTCTTCGTTTCCACCTTAGTAAAAGGAATCTGGGAGGAAACGGAAACGGAGAACAGCACGGCAAGTGCTGTCCCAAACAACTTATACATATAATTCATCTTTTTCATCAGGTTAAAGCATCACGATATTTATCCACGACACCGGCTGCTTCTTTTATCTGCAGTTTGATGACAAACGGTTCGCCGGGTTCCTGTGCAGGCATATCCACATTATACTCATTCCGTGCCGTCTCAACCACCTTCACCGATTTTCTATTCAGCAATGCGGCTTTCACTACCTGGGTGCCCTTCGGTGTCTTCACCGTCAGATGCTTTGAATAAGGACAATTAAAAACAACCATGTAAACATCCGACCCCTTGCGGGTGTAATATCCCCAAGGCTGTTTCTCCCAACCGGCATAGTCGCAACCATAAATGCATTGGCCATTCTTCTTCATCCAAGCACCGATGGATTTAGCCAGTTCCTTTTCTTCCGAACGGAAATCCCCATCCGCCTGAGGACCGAAGTTGACAACCATATTGCCACCCATGGACACGGCATGAACGATACGTTCGAGCACCTCCACCGGAGTCTTGACATAACTGAGAGACCAGTCTTTATGGTATCCCCATTGGTTTTCGGGTACCGTCATACAGGCTTCCCAGTCCCAGCGGGTCACTTTCAAGTCCTTCACCGGGTCGGGCAAACGGCGTTCGTAACCGGATTCATAATCTCCCATCAAATGACCGTTGCTGTCAAAATGACGTTTCCCGTAGTCATCGGCACGCAAACGGCTGTTGATGGTCACGCCCGGAAGCATCTCCTTCAGCATACGCTCCACATGGGACGTCCACCAACCGTTCTTCTTGATGCTGGCATCCCAGGTGCCGTCAAACCAGAAGTCCTTTACCGTCGGATAAAGGGTTGCAAGCTCCTTCAGCTGATTATCCGTAAACGTCAGAAAACGGCTGAAAGCAGCGCTGTCCTCGGGTGTCTTCACATCATAACGCCAGTCCGGGTGGCTCCAGTCCATCACAGAGAAATAGAAATGTACGTCAATGCCCTCATCGTTATACGCCTTTACCATTTCCCCCAAAAGGTCTTTCTTGTATGGGGTATTGGCCACTGTGTTTTCTGTATACTTACTGGGCCAGAGGCAAAAGCCTTCATGGTGCTTGGTGGTGATCTTCACATAACGAACTCCCATCTCCTTGGCCATCTTTGCCCACTTCCTGGCATCAAACTTCGTCGGATTCCATTGTTTCATCAACTCCAGCCACTCGCCTGACGGAACTTTTGCCCATGACTTGAGCCATTCCGCAGCACCCGGATAGACTTTCCCGTTCCATTCACCACCGGGAATGGCATAAAGCCCCCAATGGATAAAAGCGCCCAAACGGTTGTCCCGAAATTTCTGCATATCCGCGTCATAACGTTTACCCAAACGATCGGCACCATAGTTCAAAGGAATTTCCTGTTCGGCAGGTAATAATTTATGGCTGTGCTGAGCAGATGCTCCTGCTGCCAATAATGAGAATAAGATGAAAGTCTTTAAGAATTTGTTTTTCATATTCAATAAATAAAGGAATTATAATTAAGATTGTCTATGAAGACTATGCAAAAGTAACAAAGGCAAACGAATATGACTTACTATTTTTGTTGCCATTACCTACACATATTGTCCTTAAAAAGAAAAATGATTAAAAAAGATGCCCTGTAAGAGGTACAAGGCATCTTTTTACGATAAAAAGTTTAATGAATTTATTTATCATTCTCTGCCTCTTCCCAACCCGGATTTTGCTCAAGCTGTGGATTCATGGTTATTTCTTCTCGAGGAATAGGCCATAAATAACGATAGTCTTCCCATGGCAGGGTTCCTTTTATTGTATATTTATAAGGACTCTTCGGATAACAGATAATAAATCCATCTTCATCTAAAAATATATCTTTATCTACAGTGGCTTTAGTTGCACTAAAACGTTCAGCTCCCGGCTTACTTGGATCCTTCTGCTCATATTTTCCACTATATAATTCCAGCATTTCATCAGTCATCCGCATACCACGCAAAGGCACGGTCAGAAGCTTACCTGCCTTCCAACGCATCAGGTCTTCATAACGATGATTTTCCATAGCCAATTCCACACGACGTTCACGACGGATTTCGCGAAGCAGCGGACTAACCGGATAGTCCAATTTCTCTGCATAGATTTTATCCAAACGTGGGTCTGCCGGTTCTTGTCCTACCACCAATTTTGAGGTTGGATATTTTACAAAATCAAACCCGGCTCGTTCACGTAAAGCATTAATTGTCATATCAACATCTGCTTGTGACAAAGTTCCTTCCAGTTCATATTTAGCCTCAGCATACATTAATAGCAACTCACCATAACGGAACTCAATAGCAGCCTGGATACCATTGGTAGTACGGTCTTGCTCTTCCATGTCACCCATCCAATGTTTAATAACACGATATCCAGTTACAGTAGAACCATTTGTGTTATAATTAATCTTCGGATAATTAATACCATTTTCGTCCAAAGAAACAATACCACCTTCATAAATAGTAACATGTTCTCCAGGACGACAAATAGTTTGCGTCAAACGAGGGTCACGATTTTCCAACTCTCTCCACATACCATAACCTTCAAAATTTGGATTTTCCTCATAATTACCTTCAGAACCACCTACATAAATAGGTCTTCCATCAATACACAAATATTCATCAATAAATCCTCTAGTTGCTCCCATTGATTGACGATTACTATTATTTTGATCATAATAACGCTGAAAAGCATGTCCAAATTCATTTTCAATATAAGTACGACCTAAAATAACTTCTTTATTATTTGAAAAATCATAGGCTGTAAACATCTTCCAATAAGATTCTCCTGAATTATCTGTATATAAAGAATATTTGCCCAGCAGTTCCTTACAAGCTGTCACACATTCCTGTAAGAACTTAGTTCCATCCAAATTCAGTTCTTTATGATATTTACGATAAGTACCTTCAAACAAACAAATACGAGCTTTCAAGAAATTAGCCATATCTTTATTTAAACGACCACTTTCTTCTTTCCCTTTTTGAGGCAAACCAGCAACAGACTTATTAATACACATTAACAAAGAATCCATAACCTCTGCACGTGAATTACGTGGAGCATACAATTCTTCTGAATCTACATTTAAGTCGCGTGTCAACCAAGGCACATCACCGAAAAATAATACTTTTTTATAATAATCAAGAGCTTTAAAAAAGTAAGCCTCACCTGCATATTGTTCCAATTTGTAGGCAGGAAGTTCACTACGTTGATAACGTTGTAAAAAGAAATTAATCGTTCGTAAATTTGTCCAACTCCATCCACCACTTCCTGCTCCTGTAGGAATTTTATTTAGTCCTGCCAATTCTTTTGGTTCACTACCTGTACGTACACAGTTATCTGAATAAAAATCACCATAAGCCAAGGGACTTCCTGTAACCGGAAGCGGAGTAATATATTTATCTTGTGACCATCCATCACCATGCCCTTTTATATAAGCAGGATAGAGTTTATTTAAATAAAGTTTCAAATCGCTTTCTGTCTTCCAGAAATTTTCATCTGTTACATTATCCAAAGGATAACGTTCCATAAAATCATCATTACATCCTATAAGCATGGAGACTAATCCCAACGCCAATATATATTTTTTCATTTTCATAATCTTTTATTTTTTAAATTAGAAATTAATCTGTGCACCCACTGATACAGAACGCATCATCGGGTAAGATGAAGAAATCGATTCCGGATCAAAGACATCAGGCACACCTGAAATCTCAAATAAATTATAACCAGAAAGATTCAAAGTAACACTATTCATTCCTACTTTAGTAACCCATGACTTAGGTAAGCTATAGCCCAAAGACAAAGTTTTTAAACGAATATATGCAGCATTGTACAAATTTCCTGTATGTGCAATGCTTGAATTCTGAGTTCTACCATACATATGATATTTCGCATTGGTACGGTCAGGACGCCATGAATTATTATAAGTGTCACGGTTTCCGGAAGTATTATTTCCTCCCCATAAAGCACGATCTGTTATACAAACATCACGCTTAGCAACTCCCTGAAAGAAAATACCAAGAGATATATTTTTCCATGAAACATTACCATTTAAGCCAAAACGGAAACGCGGAGTACTGTTACCAATAACTTTACGGTCACCTGGATTATAAATAGTATTCTGTCCTGTAGAAACTTTACCATCTGCACCTACACTACTTCTGTGTTCATCATCACCTTCTTTTCCACCATAATCTTCAAAACGAAGATCTCCCGGATACCATGTAGAACCTAGATCTGACTGTGAAGCACCTTGTAATATTTGTTTTCCATTTTCATCTGTTATAAAATCATCTTCTTGCAAAATACCTAAACTGTTATATCCCCAAATCTCACCCATTGTTTTACCTGCATATAAAGAAGAAAGTAATTTATTAGGATTACCATCAAAGCGAACTACCTTTGTTATATAGTCAGACAATACAAAACTTACATCATAATTTATCCCATTAGCCAAACGGTCCTTCCATTTCAGGCTCAATTCCCATCCATTCGTACGCAATATACCTGAATTCTTTTTAGGTGCCGATGCTCCTAAGACACTAGGATATTTATCACCTGCCATTAAAATATCTTTGGTTCGACGAGAATACCAATCAAAAGTAAAATCTAAACGATTCCCCAATAAAGCCACATCAATACCGAAGTCAATAGTAGTCGCTGTTTCCCAAGTCAAATTTGGAGAAATCAGTCCCGAAGGAGAAATTCCCATTGGACGGCTTCCCCCCATATCCCAATTTACAAAACCTACACTACCATACTCGGGAATATATGCATAATTAGAAACATTCTGATTACCCAAAGATCCCCATGAAGCTCTTAACTTCAAATTATCCAGCCAAGTAAGATTATTTTTTATAAATGATTCTTCAGAAACTCTCCAACCTGCGGAGAAGGAAGGGAAAAATTTAAAACGGTCTTCTTTGCGGAAACGTGAGGTACCATCATAACGACCATTGAACTCAAACAGATAACGATCATTAAAAATATAGTTAACACGGGCAAAAGCTCCACGAATAGCCCAATGTTCTGCACTATCATAAGCATATTGATTGCCAGTAGTAGCATTTATCACTGGGATATTAGGAGTCAAAATACCCTGAGCTTTCGCTCCTGTGTAACGATAAGTATACCACTCCTGATTAAAACCTGCTACAGCACCCACATAATGTTTTCCAAATGTTTTATCAAAATTAGCATAAGCATTGATAGTATAATAATCAGAATGGGTTACTTGTTCTAAAATACTAGAAGGATCGGTATGAGTCTTCACTGTAGATGTCCAATTATCTACTACATACTCACGAGTTGGAACCACTTCTTTGTAATAGTATTCATTCGGACGATAAGAGAACTCACCCTTCAAGCTCAAACCATCCATCAAAGTTATAGTAGGATTGATGCTGAACACCGCATTAGTACGTTTGGTTTCTTTCGTAGCTCCATAAGCTAACCAACCTATAATATTATCAGTCCACATCTCTCCTAGCGGGTCTGTTGCGGCAGTTTTTACCGGTGCACACACATTACGTTCCGGTTCTCCCATCATAGCAGACCATAAGGACCCTTTTTGTGGGTTTATGTATGGTTCATCCAAATTAGAGACATTATAACTAATCTTGGCATTGACTTTAAACCACTTGGTGATTTCTGAATCAATACTCATCAATCCATTAAAACGATTTTGCTTATCTGTATTTATTTTATACATTCCCTCTTGATGCTGATATCCCAAAGACAAATAATAGCGGCTTTTTGCTGTTCCGCCACTAATGCTAGCTGTATGTTTTTGCAATGGTGTCCAGTCTCTTACAACTTCTTCAAACGGATTCATGCTTGAGACCCATGAGAATTTTGATGTACTTCCCTGCTGATAAATCCAAGCATTTTCTGCTGTAGGATTTTCCATCCATTTTTTCTTGGCTTCCAACAGCTGCATACTCCAATCCGAGACAGAGTTACCAGTCCATTCTGTACGTTCATTCTCGGCCAATTGCAATGTATAAGCATCCATAATATCAGGACGATGTGATGGAGTATTCCACTGCATACTAAAATTATAAGTAACTGTAGGTCTTTGTTCTTTTTGACCTGACTTAGTGGTAACCAACATTACACCATATGTAGCGCGAGCACCATAAATGGCAGCTGAAGCTGCATCCTTCAATAAAGAAATGCTCTCAATATCATTAGGATTCAACATGTTAAGATAAGTAGCATCCATTTGTATACCATCAACCAAAATCAAAGGGCTACCTTCATCAACCTGCCATTTGCCATTTGAATCCTGGCTCATTGAAGTACCCCCACGAACATTAAAAGAAGGAACAGCCCCAGGGGAAGCGCTTGTTGCTGAAACGTTCAAATTAGGAAGTACGCCTTGCAAAGCCTGACCAATATTTGCAACTGGTTTATTTGCAAGAGCTTCACTGGAAACAGAAGCTACAGCACCAGTTAAATTTACCTTTTTCTGAGTACCAAAACCAACTACAACTACTTCATCCAGCGTTTTAGAATCTTCCACCAAACAAACTTCAGTTTTAGTTCCTGCCTTTATAGTCTGTGGAACATAGCCAATATAAGAGACTAAAATACTTGCACCTTTAGAAACACTCAATTGATAATTACCATCAATATCTGTAATTACACCATTAACTGTACCTTTTTCTACAACATTTGCTCCAATTATCGGCTCACCTGTAGCATCGACAACTTTTCCTTTAACTGTCACCTTACTACCTTGTGTTTCTGTATTCTTCTTATTGTTAGGAAACAATACGATTTGAGAATTTGTTATCTCAAAACCAATTCCAACCGGATTCAACATTTTATCCATAGCCTTACGAACAGTTTCATTCTGTACGGAAAGGCTAACTTTAACCTTAATATTGACTTCAGTGGGATTATAAAAAAATGTATAGCCACTGGCTTTCTCTACTTTCGGCATAGCCTCTGATAGAGGAATATTTGAGAAAGAAAGGGAAAAACGCTTTTCTGTTTGAGCCATTAGAAAGGTTGTACAAAAAAGCATTAAAATAAATGCAGAATATTTCTTTAAATTCATATTTTTGTAGATTATAAAGTTAACTAGTGGGGAATAAATGCCCAGAACGACCAAATTCTTTATTCATTCCTCCGGTTAATAATTAATTTAACTCACGTAGAAGAGAGGCTGTCTCAAAATGATTTTTGAGATGGCCTTTTTTATATCATCAATGTTTCATAGGCATTATATTTTTAAGGGTTAGTACTAGATATTTCTTTTATGGTTAACACATTATGTTCATCGAAATTGTATTCTAACGGATTCAAGCGTGCCATAATACGTACAATTTCCTCTAATGTTTCATGACGTAAAGTAAAACTATAAATATATTTATCAGACAAAGATGGAGACAGATTAATCTTCACACTATACCACTTAGAAAGAAACCGACAAATGTATCCTAAAGGTTTTCCTTTGAATATAATCTTATCATTAGCCCACGAACTCATAAAGTGAACATCTCCTCTTTCAATTGACAGAGCATTGTTCAGCTTATTAAATGTTGCCATTTCACCCGGTTGCATAAGACGATGCTCTTTAGATGTCTCCAATGATACAGAGCCTTCCACGAGCCCCACATATGTATTAGCAGAGTCAGGATGCGAAGTTACATTAAACTTTGTTCCATGTACAACCACTTTCATACCTTCAGTCTCCACTACGAAAGGATGATCTTTATCATGCTTAATATCAAAATATGCTTCACCCAAGAGATTGACCAAACGTGAATTATCATTAAAGTCAGTATTTAAGGAAAGAGAAGTATTGGTATGCAAACACACTTGAGTACCATCTGACAAATAAACTTTTGACTTACCACTCAAGTTGGTATAAACCTGAGTGCCCGATTCCGGGCGACCCAAATTTATACCTATATATAATGTACAAGAGAGAGCTATAAGCAAAAAAACAGAAGCAACAGCAGCATAGCGTTTGAAAGATACAGAACGAGTCTTATGAACAGAAGGTTCAGCTTTTACCTCTGTAGTCTTCATTCGTTTCGATAATTCTTTCCAATAATAATTTGTATCGGGAGTGTAATTAATAGCATTTTCCTGTACCTTTTGCCACAAAGTTTGTAACTCCTCAAAAATTACCCTATGGTTATCCTCAGCCAACCACACGGTCAAGTCGTGTTCTTCTTCAGCTGTAATATCGTGTTTCAGCTTTTGAATAATTAGATTCCAGGGTATTTCTTTTTTCATTTCGTATGTCTTTTTAGCTTTTTACAACCGTATGACACATCAAAATGAAATAACCCTTATTCAAAAAAGAGTTTTTTTTAAAAAAGATAGATATATTTTTCGTCCAAGAAGTTCTTTATTAATTTTAAAGCTTTAGTTATCTGAGCTTCTACCGTTTTTATTGAGATTTGCATTTTTTCTGCTATTTCTCTATTTGAGAGGTTTTCATGCCGACTATATTGAAAAACCTCCCGACATTTATCGGGTAATGCACAAATAGCCTCCATAATAAGATGTTGCAATTCCTCCATTTCAAGAGCCGAGATATCTTCATCTCTTATTTCCTCTTCCACTTCTTCAAGACGAAGCATTGAACGATTGTCACGCAGATAATTTAAGCACCGGTTGCGGGCTGCCTGAAAAAGGTATGCTTTAAACGAAAGAGTAATATTTATTTCATTTCTATGTTCCCAAATATGAACGAAAAGCTCTAATATAAGCTCTTCAGCATCTTGGGTATCTGATACATAGACATGCGCAAAACGACATAACGATGCAAAATAAGTATCAAATAAATACTTAAACGCTTGCTCATTACCGCTTTGAATGAGTTTCAATAACAATATATCGTCATTAATGCTCATAAAATAATTATTGAACGCAAAGATAGGAATTAAATAAGAGAAAGCCGCCTGAAAGATAATACTTATCTCACAAACGGCTCTTATTATTATACTTTAAACTAGATTACAACCGAATTGCTCTCATAATCTTCTCCAAGGCTCCGGAATTATTCTTCACATAATCTCCGGCTGCATTTCCCGCCTGCTGCAAATAGCTGTTATCAGTCAGGAATCTATCCATCAAACGTTTAAATTCCTCATAATCATTGATTTCAAACCCACCCTTCTTTTCTAAAAGATGTTGAGCCTCACGGAATTTCTTATTGTTCGGACCAAAAATAACCGGAATGCCGTACACAGCTGCCTCAAGCACATTATGAATACCAACTCCAAATCCTCCACCGATATACGAAATTTCCCCATAACGGTAAATGGATGAAAGCAACCCATAACAATCAATAATCAGGCAATCGGCTTTCGATACATTTTCTGCTGTTGCCTCTGTATAACGGACACAAGGACGCTTTACCTTCTCCATGATTTCTTTCAAATGGCTGTCACTCACCACATGAGGGGCTATGACCAACTTCATTTCGGGGTGTTCATTAAAGTACCTGATAAAAATATCTTCATCAGGTCCCCACGAACTACCGGCAACAAAAGTCTTCGAATTTCCTTTAAATGCTTTTACCAAAGGGAGATCCTTGGCAACAGTGCAAATATCCAATACCCGATCAAAACGAGTATCACCTACAATCGTTACATCAGTAACACCGATACTTGCCAACAGTTTTTCAGAGACTTCATTCTGCACAAATAAATGTGAAAAAGTCTTCAGCACTTTACGGTAATCCTTACCATACCAACGGAAAAAAATCTGATTCGGGCGGAATATAGACGAAACACTATAAACCGGAATACCTTTCTTATAAAGTGTATTCAAATAATTCTGCCAAAATTCATACTTTATAAAGAATACCATACAGGGATTCACCATCTCGATAAAACGCCTCACATTACGAGGTGTATCAAAGGGCAGATAACACACAATATCAGCCCCTTGATAGTTTTTTCTCACTTCATACCCTGAAGGAGAAAAAAAAGTCTGCAATATTCTATACTCAGGGTGCTCCTTACGAATACGCTCAATTAATGGACGTCCTTGTTCAAACTCGCCCAAAGATGCTGCATGAAACCAGATATAACGGGCATTCCGGTCAATCTTGTCACGCAGGATATCAAATACCTCCCGATGACCTTTCACCATCTTGGCAGGCTTGGAGCTGAACAATGCAGCCAGCTTAACCCCGAATAGATAAATATAGATGACTAGATTATAAATCATGATTCACGGTATTACTTGAGCACTTCCACAGCCCGGCGAATGCGTCTCAATGTTTCTTCTTTTCCTAAAACAGCAGAAATATCAAACATGTGCGGCCCTTTGCCCTCGCCTACCAATGTCAAACGGAAGGCATTCATGATATTGCCCAAATGATAACCTTTATCTTCTATCCATTTCATTACTACCTTTTCCTGATTCTCCAATGAGAAATCATCCAATGCTTCCAATACATCGGCAAGCTCCAACATACGCTCGGGAGAGTCTTCTTTCCAGCGTTTCTTGGTAGTCTTCTCATCGTACTCCATCGGAGCGACAAAGAAGAACTTGCAGGTTCCCCACAAATCTTTAATGAAACTAACGCGGTCTTTCATCAATCCCACCACTGTTATCACTTTATCCATAGGAGCCTCTATGCCGTTTTCTTTCAGGACAGGCATAAACAAAGCTGCTATTTCAGCATTGTCTTTCTTCAATATATATTCGTGATTAAACCACTTCCCTTTTTCAAAATCAAATTTTGCACCGGCCTTACTGCAATGGCTTAAGTTAAACAATTGCACCAATTCATCCAATGACATGATTTCTTGGTCATTACCCGGATTCCATCCCAACAAAGCAAGGAAATTGATAACAGCTTCAGGCAAATATCCCGACTCGCGATATCCGGATGATACTTCTCCGGTTTTAGGATCATGCCATTCCAATGGGAATACGGGGAAACCAAGACGGTCACCGTCACGCTTACTCAGCTTTCCATTTCCATCCGGCTTCAACAATAACGGCAGGTGAGCGAATTCAGGCATCGTATCTTCCCAACCGAAAGCACGGTATAACAATACATGTAAAGGAGCAGAAGGCAACCATTCCTCTCCACGAATAACATGAGAGACTTCCATTAAATGATCATCCACGATATTTGCCAAATGATAAGTAGGCAACTCGTCTGCAGATTTATATAATACTTTATCATCAAGAATGGACGAATTTATCACCACTTCACCACGAATAATATCATGTACATGAACATCTTCATTAGGTTCTATCTTAAAACGTACCACATACTGTTTTCCTTCTGCTACCAATGCATCAACTTCTTCTTTCGACATTGTCAAAGAGTTGCGCATGGTCATACGGGTTGAAGCATCATACTGAAAGTTAGGAATCTCCTTACGTTTCGCATCCAACTCTTCAGGAGTATCAAAAGCAATATAAGCTTTGTCGTTATCCAACAAGACTTGCACATATTTTTTATAAATATCGCGACGTTCAGACTGACGATACGGACCGAAATTACCACCAAAACTTACGCCTTCATCAAACGTAATCCCCAACCACTTGAACGATTCGATAATGTATTCTTCCGCTCCCGGAACAAAACGATTTGAATCGGTATCTTCTATACGGAAAATTAAATCTCCACCGTGCTGACGAGCAAACAGGTAGTTATACAAAGCAGTGCGCACACCACCAATATGCAACGCTCCCGTTGGACTCGGAGCAAAACGAACTCTTACTTTTCTTTCTGACATTGTTGTTTTATATAAAATACGCCGCAAAATTAATCTAAATTTCCCGATTTTTTCGTATTTTGCGCGCAAAAATATACGATTATGAAAAGTTTAAAGACCGGTAAACGGTTTTCATATAAAGATTTGCTGTATAAAAGCCTCATTTTCATTGCCACAGTGTCAGTTATAGTTTATTTTTTGCCCAATGAAGGCAAATTTAACTATCAATTTGACATCAACAAACCATGGAAGTATGGACTATTACAAGCATCGTTCGATTTCCCCATTTATAAAAATGACATGCAGGTGCAAAAAGAACAGGATAGTATTCTTGCTACTTACCAGCCCTATTTCCATATAGAAAAGAATGTGGAAAAAGAGATGATTGAGAGACTGAGAGAAGACTATAACAAAACACTTCGCCATTCCTTGCCCGGCACAGATTATATAAGATATATAGAGCGCATGCTGAAAGAGATGTATAGAAATGGAATTATTGCCGGTAATGACCTCACCCGAATGGAAGAGGACAGCATCACTGCCATACGAACGGTAGAACAGAATACGGCCACAAGTCGGCCGGTCGGTCAGTTATATACTGTAAAAGATGCTTATGAATACCTGCTGAACGCCGATACCACCCATTACAAGAAGAAGGTTTTGCAGCAGTGCAACTTAAATAATTATATTACTCCAAATCTTATTTATGACGAAGCCAAATCTGAAGCAGCACAGAAAGACCTGCTATCCAATATTTCCTATGCAAACGGTTTTGTCTTAAACGGTCAAAAAATTATAGACCGCGGAGAAATTGTAAACGAACAGACCTACAATATATTAGAGTCTTTACGAAAAGAATGGGAAAAGCGCAGTGATTCTTTACAAGAGAAACGGCTGACACTGGCCGGACAAATACTTTATGTCGGCATCTTCCTGTTTTGCTTCATGGTCTATTTGGATTTGTTCCGTGCCGATTATTATGAGCGCAAAGGCAGTTTAAGTTTGCTTTTCGCACTGATAGTGCTATTTCCGGTTATCGCCTCCGTCATGGTATCGCAAAGTCTATCCAGTATTTATATCGTTCCTTTTGCGATGATACCGATTATAGTGCGTATCTTTCTTGACTCGCGAACGGCATTCATGGCTCACGTCACCATCATCCTGCTCTGTTCCATCACATTGCGTTTCCCTCATGAGTTTATTCTCTTGCAGGTGGTGGCAGGCATGGTATCTATCTATAGCTTACGCGAATTATCACAACGCTCGCAACTTCTGCGCACGGCTTTGGTAGTTTTTGCCAGTTATGCATTGTTGTATTTTGCTTTTGAGCTGATTCACGAAGATGATTTGACCAAGCTGAATACACGTATGTATATCTACTTTATGATAAATGGCATTCTACTGCTGTTTGCTTATCCGCTGCTGTTTATTTTGGAAAAGACTTTCGGCTTTACTTCCAATGTTACGCTGGTAGAGCTTTCCAATATCAACAACAGCTTGCTACGCGAGATGTCGGAGATAGCTCCGGGCACTTTCCAACACTCCCTTCAGATGGCTAATCTGGCAGCAGAAGCAGCCAATAAAATCGGTGCAAAAAGCCAGTTGGTTCGTACAGGAGCGCTTTACCATGATATAGGTAAAATGGTAAACCCCGCCTTCTTCACCGAGAACCAGTCGGGAGTAAATCCGCATAAAAGCCTCAACTATGAACAAAGTGCGCAAGTTATCATCAGCCATATCACAGATGGCTTAAAGCTTGCCGAGAAACATAATCTGCCTAAAGTCATTAAAGACTTTATCAGCACGCATCATGGAAGAGGACTGACTAAGTACTTCTACATTTCCTATAAAAATGAGCACCCTGACGAAGAAGTGGATGCCGAAAAATTCCGTTATCCGGGTCCCAACCCATTCACCAAGGAGCAAGCCATCCTAATGATGGCCGACTCCGTAGAAGCAGCTTCACGAAGCCTGCCCGAATATACAGAAGAAAGTATAGGAACTTTAGTAGACAAAATCATCGACGCGCAAGTTGCAGAAGGATTTTTCAAAGAATGTCCTATCACTTTCAAAGATATCGCCTTAGTGAAAGCGCTGTTTAAGGAAAAACTGAAAACGATGTATCACACTCGAATCAGTTATCCTGAGTTGAAGAAATAGCACGAATACTTTCAAGCAGTCCGGCGCAAGCGTCTTCCAGAATATCCAATACATTCTCGAAACCTTGCGCCCCTCCATAATAAGGATCGGGTACATAATCCACCATCTTCACCCGACAATAGTCTGTCATCCGGCGGATTTTCTTCTCTGTTTCCAAATCAGGCGCCCGTTCTATCAAATCCTCTATATTGCGGTCGTCCATACCGATAATCATATCAAAGTGATAAAAATCATCTGTACAGACAGGGCGGGAACGATGAGTCAGATTGTATCCCCGACGAGAAGCATGCATACGCATACGGCTATCAGGCAGTTCTCCTTGATGATAACTCAAGATACCGGCAGAATCAACTTCTATTTCTCTCTCCAGACCTTCTTTTCTAATTAAAGTACGCATAACTTCTTCTGCGGAAGAGGAACGGCAAATATTGCCGAGGCAAACAAAAAGTATTTTCTTCATACAGTTCTACAAACAAAGATATTCTTTAAACGATTTCACATCACGGTTCATAATCAGTGACTCCGGGAACTCGGTAAGTTGCAACAAGTCATACAAATAATCATATCGGGCAATATCAAATGAAATATGTGCATCGCTTCCCAGAATCACCGGCACCTCATATCGTTTACACAGCCGCAGGATAGAAAGGTTGTTCTCCCGGGCATTCGGCTTATTGCGTGTTGGTTTTAAAGAACTGTTATTTATCTCCAACAGGGTATGATGTTCTTTTGCCGCCAATACAATAGGCTCGAAATTTAATTCGGCCGTACCATCTCCGGGGTGACTGATAATATGAATAAAAGGATTACTGACTGCCTTCACCATCCCATGCGTATTTTCGTCTACCGTGCCATAACTATAGCATAAAGAATGAATACCGGCAATACGAATATCCAACATTCTCATACAGTTCTCATCCATATCAAGATTTCCCTCCCCGTCAAGAATGTTAATCTCTGCCCCCAATAACAATTCGATGCCGTACATCTGTCGGGGAACAACATGCAGATTTCTAAAATAAATGGGATTACAGCTTCCCGGAACACCGGGAGAATGCTCCGTTATTCCCAACAATTTCAAACCCTTGCCGGCAGCAGCCTGTGCCATCTCCTGTAAAATACTGAATGCATGCCCGCTGGCAATGGTATGGGTATGCACATCTAATTCTATTTTCATAATTACTGTGGATCTACATCATAATATACTAATAGGGAACGAAAACGCTCGTCTTCAATAATTGCACGTTGCACGGCAAGCAAATAATCGCGCACTTTCGCTATCGAAGCGGTCTGTTCCACTTTAACCATAATCTTTTTAATAAATAAGGTTTGAATACGGGCTACCGGTGGTTTATCCGGTCCCAACACACGACTTCCCAAACCGGAACGAAGTTGTGCAGCCATTGCATCCGCCGCCATATCAAGCACATCTTCTTTCCGATGTTTCAGATAAACATAAATGAGACGGTAATAAGGCGGATACTTGAATATCTGCCGTTCTGCCGACTGGTCATAATAAAGTTGTTCATAATCATTCGATATCACCTGGCGAATCACCGGCAAGTCAGGAGACTTTGTCTGCAAAATCACCAACCCTTGCCTGTTCTTTCTTCCGGCACGTCCCGCCACCTGTGCCATCAGCTGGAAAGCACGCTCATGGCTGCGGAAGTCCGGGTAGTTCAACATCGTATCGGCATTCAGTATACCTACCACGCTGACATGGTCAAAGTCCAATCCCTTTGAAACCATCTGCGTACCAATCAATATATCTGTCTTACCCTGTTCAAAATCAGCGATTATCTTCTCGTATGCCGTTCGGGTTCGAGTAGTATCCAAATCCATCCGGGCAACTCTCGCTTCGGGAAAAATCAGTTTAATATCATCTTCAATACGTTCCGTTCCGAACCCCCGATTCATCAGTTCCACACTACCACAGGCAGGGCACGAACGGGGTACCTGATACGTATATCCGCAATAATG
Source organism: Phocaeicola massiliensis B84634 = Timone 84634 = DSM 17679 = JCM 13223 (assembly GCF_000382445.1). Lineage (GTDB taxonomy): Bacteria > Bacteroidota > Bacteroidia > Bacteroidales > Bacteroidaceae > Phocaeicola > Phocaeicola massiliensis. Next base: position 3,092,661 of record NZ_KB905472.1, read on the forward strand.
ACAGGTCAGTTGGTTTAATCCCTTATGATAAGTAAGGCTCACATCACAATTCTTACACTTCGGAACCCAGCCGCAAGTATGACATTCTATCATCGGAGCAAAGCCACGACGATTTTGAAACAAAATCACCTGCTCTTTACGTTCCAATGCCTCTTTAATTTCTTTGACCAAGCGAGGAGAAAAAGGTCCCTGCATCCTTTTTTGATGAGCAAGTTCTTTAATATCCACCAATTCGATATGAGGAAGCTGAATATCTTGATAGCGTTCCTTCAATTCTACAAATCCGTATTTACCCGATATCGCATTGAAATAACTCTCCACACAGGGAGTGGCTGTACCTAAAAGAACTTTAGCACCAAACATCGATGCCAGCATAATAGACGAATTGCGGGCATGATAACGGGGAGCCGGGTCTTGTTGCTTATATGTATTTTCATGCTCTTCATCTACGATTACCAATCCCAAGTTCTTGAAAGGAAGAAAAATGGAAGAACGAACCCCCAATATCACATCATATTCTTCGTCTCCCAACTGCTTCTGCCAGATTTCCACACGTTCGGCATCCGGAAACTTAGAATGGTAAATGCCGAGACGATGGCCGAATACCCGCTTCAGGCGTTCGGTTATCTGAGTAGTCAAAGCAATCTCCGGCAATAGATAGAGCACTTGTTTGCCCGCTTTCAGCACCTCTTGAATAAGATGAATATATATTTCGGTCTTGCCGCTGGAAGTTACTCCGTGCAGCAGACAGACATTCTTTTCTCTGAAACATTGGAGAACAGACTGATAGGCCTGTTGCTGTGCCGGGTTCAGCAGATTGATATCCGTTGTCTTCAGCATACCTTTATCCAGACGCCCTATTTCCTGATAATAGATTTCAAACACTCCTTTTTCTACCAGCCCGTTAAGAACGGCGGCAGAACCACCGGCCTTCTCCAATAAAGTTTTCTTAGTGACTTCCTTTAAGGTAGTTTCACGCGATACCCAACCGGAAAGCTCTATATATTTCATCAACAGTGCCAATTGTTTGGGAGCACGTCCCAAATCATTGAAAAGTTGCTGTAACCGGGCTTCATCCATACCGGAGTCTGCCAATTTTACACGCGCTTCCGTACGGGGTTTATAATTACGCTTTAATTCCTCCTTCACGTAAATAGCTTCCTTGTCAAGCAATGACTTAATGACCGGAAGAATATTTTTCATCCCGCTTGCCTTTTCCAGTTGGGTGACACATTGTTCTGTGTCATTACTCAACAAGTCTAATATTTTCTGTTCCTTTTCGGGAAGCGAAGCCGATGCTTCAAAGTCCGGGTTATACACCACCAAAGTCTCACTTTCCAACTTCATGCCGGACGGAATGGCAGCCTTATAAACATCTCCCAATGTACAGAGATAATAAGAAGCCAGCCACTCCCAAAATTCAAACTGTTTAGGCAGCAATACAGGAGTTGAGTCAAGCACCTCTTCTATATCCTTTGTCTCATAACCTTCGGGAGCTGCATAATGCACATTGGTGACAATAGCCGTATAGAATTTCTTCCGTCCAAACGGTACTACAACCCTACACCCTATCTGTACTTTCTCTTCCATTTCTGCCGGAAGCGAATAAGTGTACTGACCGGCAATAGGCAACGGCACTATGACATCTACATATTTTTTCATACCGCAAAATTACAAAAAAGGAGACACTCAGTAAAGAATGCCTCCTTTTTATCTTTTATTAAATGAACTTGCTTAGAACAGATATGCAAGTGATACTTGCCAGGTATTGTTCTTAATCTTAATGACTTCTTCATTCGTGGTCTCGATAGTAGCCGTATGGCTTAAAGCAAAGTTATAATTTACGCCTATCTGTATATGACGAATCAACTTCACACCCGCACCTACATTGAAAGTTGTATTATTCTTCTTCAACTCATAATCCATAAAGCCTTTTTTATTACCGATATTAAAGCCAAACTGCGGGCCGGCAGCAATATAAGCCCCAAACATACTTCCCAATCCAAATGACCATTTCAAATTCACAGGAATTTCAAACGTTTTCAGTTTAGCATCTGTATCATATCCTTTGGCAGCCAAATCTGTTTGTGAATACAAAGCAGCGATGTCAGCTCCCACCCCGATAATAGGCAATGTGAACTCAGCCATAGGACCAATAAACCAACCGGTCTGGTTATCACCTTTCAAGGCATCCTTTGAAAAGCTTGCTTTTGACAGGTTCAAACCACCCTTCACACCGAAGTGTAACTGAGCTTGAACAGGAGCAGCCATCATCAAACATACAGCTACCATAAATACACTAATAATCTTTTTCATGTTCGTCTATTTTTAGTTTACATTGCAAAGATAAGGATAAAAAATGAGAATCAGTAATCAGGATAGAAACAAAGTAAATAAGCACAGGGCAGAAACATAGAAAGGTTAAGCTGTTCCTTACCGACAGCTAAGGCATTTTAATCCGTGGATTATTACGTTCTACCGCAATGGGACATACGTCCTGCCACAGTGGGACGTACGTCCTGCTGTAATGGGACGTATGTTCTGCTGTAATGGGACGTAATAACCGACCTTATAAAATGGCTTAGTCCAAAGAAAGGAAAACCTTAACCCGACCGGGAAAATGACTTAAGAGTTCCCGCCGTTCTACAGATATCATGGAGAGCCGATGTAGGATAAACAATAACAAAAGGGGCCATCCACTTTTTGGACAGCCCCTTCATCACACCACCCCGGTAGTGCTTATCCTTTTTATTTTTTCCATATCACAAAATACTGACTTAACTCAAATGGATTACCAGAAGAATTTTCATTAGAGTTCCTTACCATACAAATGGTGCAAAATCTTTTGAACTACAATTTCTACAATTGGTAAAGTCAATAAACTTAATTGTTCTCAGCTGTTTTACTGCTTCTGACTTCATCCATACATCTTGAAGACTCTGAGATTTAATATTACCTAGAATTTTACTTGACTATCCAACGCAAGGAAAGACATCCCATTCGGTCCAATACAAATAGAAGAATTACATACACTACAAATACAATCATTGTTCGTTTTCTTTCTTCTTCCAGTTATTTCCTTTTCGAACTCTTCACGAACAAAAGAATCACTACTAAATTGTTCTGAAATTACGTACTGTAGATCTTCTGTTGATAATCGACAATTTATATTGTTCTTATTATGATTATATTGCGCTATAATAGAGTAATCAACACCAATGGATATATTCTGTTTTGTAGCCATTACTTAACTTCTTGATATGAGTTAACATTATTTTTTAAGTATTGGGCGACTTATTTGAACAGGAACATGATTCTCTATCAGTTTAATAACCGAGGCGATAGTTTTATTTAAGCTACCTTTCTGATGAGTTACACCATTATGGATACAATAAACACTATTTGCTAATTATAGTATGTTGATGACTTTAGTTAGCATCGATAACTTTGCAATAAATTAATAGAGTACAAAACAATAGCTATTTATCAATGAGTAAAGAACCGATTCTGCTCCTATTTGGCAAGAATGTACAGAAATATCGAATAAGCCAAGACTTATCTCAAGAAAAACTGGCGGAACTAGCTGGAGTACACCGAACATATATTGGCATGATAGAACGTGCTGAAAAGAATATCACACTCTGCAATATTGAGAAAATTGCTAAAGCACTGAACATTCAGATACAAGAACTTTTACAATAATATGGCTACGAACATCACACTTAATATTGTTGCTACAGATAAGGCTTCTTATCGCAAACAACTTATTGAAGAATTTTTAAAAGAACAACCTGGTACGACCAAGTCGGTTACGGAATATTATTATTTTGTAGAAACTCTGCAAAATAATAAACGCATTTATCTAAAACGACCTACAGCGCTAAACAAAGGGGTTGACTTTGAGGTAAGGATTGAGGATACTCAATTTCGATATGGAAAGCACGACAACATTATTTCAACAGGTAACCGTCCAAGCCATGATGATATAAAGAATGATCTAGCCAGGAAGAAACTTGAGAACACTATTGAATTCGATCGTCTAAAAACACTTTTGGATAAAACATACAACTGTCAACCAATTAACGATTTAGAATATAAAGATTACTCATTCACTACAGGGCATTCAGTTGAAATCATTTTCAAATCCCTAAAGTGGCTATTTATTGAACAAGATGTAACTTATTGGAATAGAAGCGGACGTGCAATGCTATATGAAGGATTATCTCAACTTTGGTAAAACCTATTACATACCTGAGTCTGCTCCCAATCGTCAATATTAGAAAGGCAAATCCTGACCGTATTCTATAAGAGGTTCATTGAGGACAGAGATTTCCTTGTCCTCAAATAGTTGTACTTGCTTTTGAAGTTTTTCCAAATACAACGTACATTTTGAAGTGTCGTTAATTTCCTCTCGGCGGGCTTTACTCAGTTCCAAGAATTCTTCATTTTGATCTATACCAAGAAAACGACGTCCCAAAAGATTCGAAGCAATACCTGTTGTACTACTGCCAGTAAATGGATCTAAAACCCATGCGCCAGGAAGCGTGGATGCCTGAATGATTCGCGACAGAACGCAGAGTGGCTTTTGTGTAGGGTGCTTCCCACACGATTTTTCCCACGGAGCGATTGCTGGCAGTCTCCAAACATCACGCATCTGAGTGCCGCCATTGATCTTTTTCATTAACTCATAATTGAAAAAATGGGGGACTTTGGACTCTTTACGAGCCCAAAGAATATACTCCGCAGAATAAGTAAAATATTTACATGAGAGATTTGGTGGTGGATTTGTTTTCTCCCAAGTGATGCAATTCAATATTTTGAAACCCAATTCCGTAAGGCATCGGGCAACTGAAAAGATATTGTGATAAGTACCACTTATCCAAATTGTACCATTGCTTTTTAATTTATCCCGACAGGCTGCAATCCAAGATTTATCAAACTGATAATCCTCTTCATATCCGTTGGACTTGTCCCAATCGCCTTTATTGACAGAAACCATTTTTCCACTCTGAACGCTTATGCCTCCATTTGAAAGATGGTAAGGAGGATCTGCAAAAATCATATCAAACTTAAAATCAAACGAATTTAAAAGTTCGATACAATCTCCTTTCAAAAGAGTAAAATCCTTGTTATCTGATCTATAGTAAGCAATTGGCATTTAGATAAGAGCTTTTGATATTATTCCGTTTTCAAGGTCTGCAATATTGTACAGATGTTCCAGAACATCAAAGGTTTCTTTCAGATTATTCTTTGCACTGCGCCAACCGCAGCCATCGGTAAACCAGACAAATTTGAAATATCCCAAGTCTTTGGTCTCCATGGTGATGGTTTTATAACTGCGTGCTGTTTCATTCAATTTGGAACCACTGCTTGTATAAAAGTTTGTCTCTAATCCGTAAATGGTATTCTCTCCTTTTACGACAAAATCAAATCGTTTCTCCGCACCACCATTATTGGAAATTGATGACAAGTCAATTCCCCATTTAGCTTCAATTTCACGGATATACATTTCCTTGAAATAGCCAACGCCTTTGACGAGACCGGCTTTGCAAAGAAAGTTCTCTACAAGATTTTCCATTAAATGACCTCCTCGATTCTTGCGTCCGTTTGAGTCAAGGCCGGTTTCTATACCTGTTACGTAATCCACAAGATTATTGACAATATGATTCTCCATCAAATCAAAAAGGCCGGTCTTTCGCATAAATTTTACGTAATCTTCATTTGTACAATTTGGCTTGTCAAAATGAAAATCAATCTGTTCCTCTTCATCCATAGCCATAATATCAAGCTCACGCTTAGCTAAAAGAATAGGAATACACCTCAATGTCTCAGGATATTGTATCAAGATGTTTTTAAAGTCATCTTCAATATTCTTCGAGCCAATAAGAGAGTTCAATATGTTAAGTGGAATTTTAATAGCTTCCACATTATTAAATACTTTATCGAAATCAACATAATATTTATAGTCGGCAATGGAAGGTCTGAGCTCCGCAAGCCAAGTATCAAAGTTTCTCATATCAGTAAGCATTAGCAACATTTGAAATCATTATTTCAGAAATAGCGCCACGCCCATTTCCCCTCGAATTTATCATCCTTGAAGCAGAAACGCGTCTAATGGAAAACATCTTATAAAGCCGATCGAAAAAATCATCTCCATTATCCGCATTTAGTGGATCGGAATTACTTGCCACAAACAAAGACTGATGTTTTGCAATTTTAGAGCAGAAATCACGAAGACGCATCTGTTCAGTATCATCAAAACCATCTTTTGAATAAGAGGTAAATGCAGACGTTTTTGTTATAGGACGATATGGTGGGTCGAAATAATACAAAACATTATCACCGGCATATTTATCTGTTTGTGCAAAATCGCCGCACAGAATTTCAACTCGCTGGAGGACTGCAGAATCAGCTCTTAATGTTTCCTCGTCACAGATTTTCGGATTTGAATATCTCCCGTGTGGAACATTAAACTTACCTTTAGAATTTACACGATATAGTCCATTAAAACAAGTGCGATTCAAGAATATGAATAATGCAGCCGTTTCAATATCCGTTTTATCATTTTCATTAAAATGTTCACGTTGAGCAAGAAAATACTTTTTCCTCGCAATTTCATCAAGCTGAAGATATTCAGCTTGTAGTCGAGTCAATTCTATGATTAGATTTTCGACATCGTATTTTACTACTCGATATGTACAGATTAGCTTTGCATTTATATCATTAATTATGGCTCGTGTAATGTTTGGGTATTCTTGTAAAATCCAAAACAACACAGCACCACCGCCAACAAATGGTTCGACATAAGTCATTCCAGCCCTCTGTGATAAATCACGAGGAAGAGAATTTTTAATATCATCAAGAAGTTGAGTTTTCCCTCCAACCCACTTGATAAATGGCCTTGCCGGATATGTATCTAATCTTTTCATTTAATTCCAAATATCACTGCTAAGGAAATTCTCGCAGCATTATGCAAAAATAGTGATAACACTTCACTTCCCCAACAAAATGAGGAAAGAAAACAAGAATACTCTTAAGTATTTACATCCGATTATCTCCTATATTTTTCCTAGTACAAGTATTTACGACCTTAAAAGCATGTATCAGACACCTTCTACGATACGCTTCTTCCTTTTCATCAGGTCTGTAACCATCCCAAGACAAATCGGATGTTGTCACAAAACCGCAATTTAGCCAAACAAGCTATACTATATAAGGCCATAAAACACCAGCGCGATAAACAAATTTTCATTGTTCATCGCGCTGATATTTAATTGTTTAGTCTATTCGAGACCGACTAATACTCTTCTTCATTGAAGAAGAAATCTTCTTTGCTCGGATAATCCGGCCAAATATCCTCTATACTTTCATAGATTTCGCCTTCATCCTCCATCTCCTGCAAGTTTTCGATTACTTCCAACGGAGCACCCGAACGCATTGCATAGTCAATCAACTCATCCTTTGTAGCAGGCCAGGGAGCATCTTCCAACTTCGAGGCCAATTCTAATGTCCAGTACATAGTTATCTTATTTTTAAAGTAAATACTTTTCTTTCTGTCTCTATTTAGCCGCAAAAATATAATAAATTATTTCATTTGCAACTTTTATCCCAAAAAATTTCTTCCTTTTTTGCAAGATAGTTCAACTTCCGTGCCAAAATGAACAGATAATCCGACAATCTATTGACAAAAGCTGTAACACGAGCCTCTATCTCACATTCTCCCGCCAATGCCAATATACGACGCTCAGCCCTCCGACACACCGTACGGCATATATGACAAACAGCAGCCCCACGCGCTCCTCCCGGCAGAATAAAGGCATGAAGAGGAGTAAGTGCATTGTCTATTTCATCGATAGCTTGTTCCAACAATGTAATATCTTTGTCATTTATACGGCTCTCCATGCGCAATTCAGTCTGGCTCTGATCGGTTGCCAAATAGGAACCAACGGAAAATAACTTATTCTGTACATGGGCCACCAACCTTTTATCGGCCTCTTCTGTCAAATATGTTTGCAAAAGACCCAGATAGGAATTCAATTCATCGACTGTTCCATAAGCTTCCAAGCGTATGTGAGTCTTAGGCACACGAACTCCTCCTACCAATGAAGTGGTGCCCTTATCGCCTGTCTTCGTGTATATCATACTTTTTTTCATGGTCATATTTATAAAAAGTTGACTATATAATGCTGTTTATAACGATTCTTATTAAAAAATACCAGACCAATATCATATAAATCAAAAGTAATACCGACTCGTTCGTCAGCAACCACCTCTTTCCACCATTTGCGCTTCTCTTGTGATTCGTAAATTCCTCCGATGATAAACCAACTGTCGGGCTGCACATAAGGCAACGCCTCTTCAAACACCTCTTGAAAGAAAGGAGTATGTGCAATGTGCAGACAATCGACGCTTTTCAGTTCTTCCAACTTTTTGGTCAGTTGCAGCAACGTTTTATCCCGGTCTCTTCCCTTCAGCGTAACAGAGTCCATAGTGCGGCAAGCCGCACGCATATAACTGATGGATGCTCCATTACCAATCCCCACTTCTATCAATGATTTCGGTCTGAAATAATTAACCAATCTGAACAGCAAACGGTTCACTTTGCGCCGATAGTGAGGCAGATAATTTGAAAAGCCCCTTTTCTTCAATATCCGGTATGCATAGTAAGGAGATCTCTCATAAATAATGGAAGTTATCAAAAAAAAATCGGACGGGGAGTGCACGCCGTAACCACAACGATGACGGAAGCGTTTACACCATATCCATAGTCTGCAAAGAAAAAACATATTATTTCTAGGTTGTTAAGTTACACAAAGATAAAAGATTGAAGAACAATATCGAAATAAAACGCTACTTTTGTTGCCTATTAGCTTATTTTATCAGAAAAGAATTATGAAACACACTATCTCTCTTTTTATATGGACAGTATGTATTCTGCTACTGCCATTAGAGTTCATCCATGCAGAAAACAATCCTACCGAGCTGCTAAAAAAGCTCCAAAGTCTTCCGGGAATTACCGACATTAAGCCGCTCGAAAGCAATGCATATCCCGAAAAATATGTTTTGTTCATCGAGCAATTGCTCGATCCTAAACACCCGGAAGCCGGTAGTTTCAAACAACGAATCATCTTAGGTCATATTGGTTTTGACCGTCCTACTATCTTGGTAACCGAAGGATATGCCGCCACTTATGCGTTAGCGCCACGATATCAGGAAGAGCTCTCCAAACGATTAAACGCCAATCTGGTATTTGTGGAATACCGTTATTTTGATGCATCCATGCCTGACCCTTGCAACTGGGATTACCTGACTGTAGAAAACTCCCTGTATGACTTACATCACGTCACCACCACCTTTAAGCAACTTTATCCTCAAAAATGGATTTCGACAGGAATCAGTAAAGGAGGGCAAACCACCATGTTCTATCGTGCCTACTTCCCTGACGATGTTGATTTCTCCGTTCCTTATGTAGCTCCCCTCAACAAATCACTGGAAGACGGGCGCCATGAACCTTTCATTGCCGAAACAGTCTCCACAGCCCAAAATCGGGAAAAAGTAAAAGAATTCCAATTGGAAGTATTAAAAAGAAAGGCTGAGTTACTGCCTATGTTCGAGAGATATTGTTTAAACAAAGGATATACTTTCCGTGTACCCATTACAGAAATCTATGATTTCAATGTGCTGGAATATTCCTTCGCATTATGGCAATGGGGCACTTCCGTCACTAAGATACCTTCACCCAAAGCCGACAATCAAACTATCTTCAACCACTTCATCGCTATCTGTGAGCCTGATTATTTTTCGGAGCAATCCCCCTATCCTTCTTTTAATGTACAAGCAGCCAAGGAATTAGGGTATTATGGATATGACACCAAGCCTTTTGAAAAATATCTCACTATCAAAAGTAGCAAAAACTATATGTACCGGGTTATGCTTCCGGCCGATTTGCAGCACCTCAGTTTTGATGATACGCTCTATAAGAAAACGGTGAAATTCTTGAAGGAAAACGACCCGAAAATGATTTATATCTATGGAGGAGATGATCCATGGACTGCATCGGGCGTCACCTGGCTGGAAGAAAAAGAAAATATCAAGGTATATACATTACCCGGTGGCAGTCACCGCACACGTATCGGCAGCTTCGATAAAAAAACACAAGAAGAGATCATGACACTCATAAACCGGTGGTTAAAAGAGTAGACTTTCTTCATCGCCGGCTCCCGGCAAATATAACAATACCAAAGAATCCCATTTTACCGTCTTCTTGCATAGAGACAGCAAAATGGGATTCACTTCATATTATTAACACTCTAAAGTAAACGCAGCAAGAAAAAGCAAGGTTGATGATAATACAGCAAGAATGCAGTCTATTAAGCAGTTAGGTGTTTAACTCATAATACTGCATAAGCTGAAAAAGGAGATCCGCTAAAAACTGCGAAAGACTTCAGTTCCCATATCGTTACTGATATAACGGGAATAAGAAACGGCACAACGGGTTCTATTTCAGTAATTTGCACAGTTTTTCATACCTGAGGACAACTCGCTTGATATTAACTTTGTAACGATCAAAAAAGTATGAAAACGAGTATGAGCAGATCGACTTTCAAAATCCTCTTCTACGTGAAGAAGGGCAGCGAGAGAGCCAACGGCTATCTCCCCCTAATGTGCCGTCTTACGGTGGACGGTGAAATCAAGCAGTTCAGTTGTAAACTGGACGTACCTCCGAAACTTTGGGACGTGAAAACGGCACGTGCCACGGGCAAGAGCGCCGAGGCGCAGAAAATCAATGCGGCGGTTGACCGGATACGCGTGGACGTGAACCGCCGTTATCAGGAACTGATGCAGTCCGACGGCTATGTCACCGCCGCCAGGCTGAGGGACGCCTGCCTCGGGTTGGGCGTGAAACGCGAGACGCTGTTGAAACTCTTCGAGCAGCACAACGGGGAGTTCATCAAGAAAGTGGGACACAGCCGCGTGCAGGGAACATACAACCGCTACCGTACCATATACAGGCACCTTTGCGAGTTCGTCCCGAAAGTATACCGCCGTGACGACATTCCCCTAAAGGAACTCAACCTGACGTTCATCAACAACTTCGAGTATTTCCTGCGTACGGAGAAGAAATGCCGCACCAATACCATATGGGGTTACATGATCGGGCTCAAGCACGTCATCTCCATCGCCCGCAACAGCGGTGCGCTTCCCTTCAACCCCTTCGCCGGGTACATCAACTCCCCCGAGAGCGTTGACCGGGGCTACCTAACAGAGCGTGAGATACAGACGCTGATGGAAGCCCCGGTGAAAAGCGGGACCTGCGAACTGGTACGCGACCTCTTCATCTTCTCTGTGTTCACCGGACTGGCATACGCGGACGTGAAGGCGCTGACGACCGACCGGCTCCAGACCTTCTTCGACGGCAACCTCTGGATCATCACCCGCCGGCGCAAGACAAACACCGAGTCCAACATCCGCCTGCTGGACGTTCCCAAGCGCATCATAGAGAAGTACAAGGGGCTGTCCAAGGACGATCATGTATTTCCGGTACCAAGCAACGGCAGATGCAACACCATATTGAAGGAACTTGGCAGGCAGTGCGGTTTCAAGATAAGGCTGACCTATCATGTTGCCCGGCATACGAACGCCACCACCGTGCTGCTCTCGCACGGTGTGCCCATCGAGACCGTAAGCCGCCTTTTGGGGCATACGGATTTGAAAACCACCCAGATATATGCCCGGATAACCAACCAGAAGATCAGCAGCGACATGGAAATCCTGTCCCATAAGCTGGAAAAGATGGAGAAGGAGATATGCGATGCCATCTGAGGAAATGGTATTTACGAAACGGACGATTTTCCCCTTCCTCATCAAAGTTCGTCCGTCCCTGCGGGACTCCGCGTTTTCCCTTCGGTTTCCGGTAGAAAATTTCCGCATGGTGAAATTTTCTACCGGAAAAACGCTCCGAAAGCGCAGGGACGGACGTAAAAGGGATTCAGAAGGCGAAAACTGCGACCGACGTAGTGCATGTGCGACAAGGAAAAGAACTATCCGGGAGCCCCTTTTCATGCCGTACCCCGGCATGAAACCGCTTTCCTCTCCGGCTGTGGTGAAGGCTCTCCTGCTCCCTCTGCATTGCATATGCGGGTTGTTCCGCCTGTATCCACGTCAGCCGGTATTGCCTGCCCTTTCCTTGGTAGAAACGGCTTGTCGCAACAGGCGGCGTGACACAAACTTTTCCGGATATGGAGGAACATTCCGAAAAATACACCGTACATTTGTACATCGAACCAATAATAACCGAATAACCGTTAAAAGAACATGGCTAAAATTAAAGTCCAAAATACAGAAGTGACAGTCATCACGTACAATGACAAGGATTATATCTCCCTGACCGACATGGTCCGCAATATGGAAAACGGTCCCGCCCTTATTGAAAAGTGGTTGCGTAACAAGAATACCGTCGAGTTTCTGGGCATATGGGAGGAGATGTACAATCCGGATTTTAATTCCCCCGAATTCGAGGGAATTAAAAACGAGGCCGGGTTGAACCGTTTCATCCTTTCCGTCAAACAATGGGTGGAAAAGACCAACTCCAAAGGTATCATCGCCAAGGCCGGACGCTATGGAGGGACTTACGCACACAAGGATATCGCGTTCGAGTTCGCCACGTGGGTATCCCCTCAATTCAAGCTGTACCTGCTGAAAGAGTTCCAGCGGTTGAAAGAGGAGGAGCAGGCCCAGCTCGGCTGGAGTGCGAAACGGGAACTGTCAAAGATCAACTACCGCATACATACCGATGCCATCAGGCAGAACCTGATACCGGTGGAAGTCACCCCCGCACAGGCCGGCGTCATCTATGCGGAAGAGGCGGACGTGCTCAACGTGGCCATGTTCGGGATGACCGCCAGGATGTGGCGTGAGCAGAATCCCGGTCTGAAGGGCAATATCCGTGACTATGCCTCCATCAATGAACTGATCTGCCTCTCCAATATGGAAAACCTGAACGCCGTATTCATAGACCAGGGCATACCGCAGGGCGAACGGCTCGTGAGACTGAACCGGATAGCCATCCAGCAGATGCGTGTGCTGGAAGATGATGGCGGACGAAAACTGCTTGAATGAGAATTCCGGCAGGCAACGCATCGGCATGTCCGTAAACGGGGCAAGGAGGTGAAATGCCGCCTGATCCACATTCATGCATGGGATATGGGATACTGAAGCTACGGAACGGCTTACGGCCTGATATCAAGTGTCATAACCGTTCCATGGCGGGGTATTGTCCGGAACACATTCCCGAATGAGGTCTTCCATGATTTTAAAGGACTCCGTATTTCGAAAGGAACAACGTACACATACAATTTCTCCGGAACGGCTAACCTTCCTGTCACTTCCCTGTAATCCTCCCCAAAATCAACACTGCCGTATAAACCGCATGAAAGCCCGGACATGCTTCCTGTTTCCAATCCCATATCCGTTCCTTCCGCAATATCACATATTGCCGTTCTCATTCCATATCCTTGAATATTTCTCCAAATATGCCGAAGACAGAAAAACCGCATGGTATTTTAGATTCTCACCGGACAGGCAATAGACAGGAGGAATCCGTCATCCTCATTTCTTGCGGCAAAAATAGTTGTTTTTCAGGCCGGTCCCGCAAGGCGGCCCTTCGGGCTGGTTGCTCGTGAAAAAATCTTCCTCACGCTTCGCATGAGCGTATTTTTTCACGGCAAGCCTTGCCGGAGACCGCCGAAAAACAAACAGGAGGAAGCACAAGAAATAAGAATGCCTACCCGTGTAGGCCATGTATAACTCAAAAAAATATAAAGCTATGGCAGACAAGAGCGCAGAAAAGGAAAGACTGTTCAACGAGTGGTTCACAAAATCCTATGACAGGCTGAGAGGGGCGTTACGCCGGTACGGAATGCTGGACGAGGATAATTTCCATGACACCTACCTTTTCGTAAGAAGGCAGGTGCTGGTTCCCGGAAAGGACATAACGGACTATGACGCGTATTTCATCGGATGCTACAAAAAGGCGGCCCTGGCAAAGATTAAAAGGGAGAACCGGTATGCACACCCTGAAGATGATTTCTTCCTCCGATGTGGCGAGGAGGCAAAATTCCTTTCCGAGGACGACCTGAACGGGTGCGAGAGGCTGGTTAAGGACATACTGCGTTTCGTAAGGCAGAAGTTCTCCTACGAGGAGTACCGGATGTTCATGCTCAGGTTCTATGAGGCGCAGTTCTCGTTCAAGGCACTGGCGGAATGCATGGGCGTATCGGCATCGGCCATATCACAGAAAGTATGCAGGATAGTGGACGCGGTACGTACCCACAGCGGTTTCGCATGGAGAAGCCGGATGCTGGCGGTGGAAAGCTTCATGTATTAAAAAAACGAAAACAGTTCAACCGATAAAAGAAAGACAATTATGGCACTGATAGTATACAACAGGGAAAACTCCCGTCCGCAGGAAGTCACATACAAGGGAAAGCGGACCATCAACCTTGACAGCAGGGGGACCGTCTATCTGTCAAAGACGATGTCAATCGAATTGGGAATCCTCGGCGGCGGACGGGTGAACTTCGCCCACGACGACGAAACGGATGACTGGTACATCTGCCGATCCGATGACAACGAGGGGTTCATCGTCTGGAAGGACAAAAGATGCGCAAGGTTCTCGGCGGGGTTTATCGTGCAGAGGCTCATGCGGCAGGCGAAGGTGGAAAGGAAGAGCGTGCAGTTCATGATGGCGAGAATGCCGGTGGAGATTGGCGGGGTAGCCTATTACAAGATACTGCTCTCGAACCCGATACTCAGATAAAGGCATGGGCCGGAGGAGTCCGGCTGTATATGACATGACGGAAACAGGCGCATCCGACGGGACAGGAGCCCGGAGGGTGTGCCTGTTTTTATGCGCCGCCATTACGGGAACGGACCGTTCTATCGATACACGGCCCGCCCCAATTTCATAATGACATAATGGAATAAAGGCCTTGAGAATAAAAGTAGTGCCCTTTGCAATATAATAAAATTGGAAGCGTATGAAAAGAACTTTTGTAATTAATTGGATTTTGATAGATTTATTCATTGTGTCTGTTATATCTTGGTTTAGACCGCATGTGACTGGGCGTGGGAACAGCCATGAAATCTGGCATAATTTGGCTATGTTTCATGTTTTGGGCAGTGTGCTGTTCCCTGTTGCCATAATATTCCATATGGCAACACACTGGGATTGATATAAGGGAATCATAAAAAAATGGAATAGGCAAAAAAACAAGGCCACAGCTGTTCTCTCTATCATATTTTTACTGCTGTCCCTATTTCCCGTAGGGGATGTGGGGAACATAGAAAGCAGCCTGAAACGCACAGGCGAAAAGGCCGGCTGCAATGTCCGCGTCAGCCCACACACAGCCAAATATACATTTGCCAATGATAAAAAGCAAGTATTCCTTCCGCTTAAATATCTCATAACCAGCACTGAACAAATAATGTCTGCTTCCATGTCATTCCTGTCCTAATAAGCAACATTGCATTCTTAGTATTTAGTCGTTGCAAGGTGGCAACTCTTTATGAAAAATTATATTGGAAACTTATATAACAGAAAAACATACCTCATTAAAATCTTAAATAATTTGACTCTTGCTAAAAAATATTTCCAAAAAAATGCAGGAAAATAACTTTTTTATTAAATGTATTTATATATTTGCATATAAATATCAAAATAACCTTTTTTAAAAAACTAATTTGTTAACATATTAACTTAAATATTTAATCTATGACAAAAACTATTTAAAAACCATTTCTACAATTCACCAATCAAAACAAAAATTGTTTCAAATACATTTTTAATATTAAATCTATGAAAAAAAATCAACTAAAGCTGATAAGCGTGATGTTGCTTTTATCTGGATTTTCTACCGGATATCTTCAAGCCGCACATTATGCAGCAACTACGGGCATGTATTCTGCGCAACAGAATAATGTATGCACAGGCATCGTGGTGGATCAAAACGGTGAGACCGTTATTGGTGCATCATTGGTTGTCAAAGGTACAACCAACGGAACTATAACCGGACTGGATGGTGACTTTAGTATTCCTAATGTAAAAAAAGGTGATATTATTGTTGCCTCATATGTAGGTTATGTAAATGTGGAAGTTGTGTGGAATGGAAAACCTTTAAAAATCATTTTGAAAGAAGATTCCAAA
The DNA here is from genome assembly GCF_000382445.1 of Phocaeicola massiliensis B84634 = Timone 84634 = DSM 17679 = JCM 13223. Lineage (GTDB taxonomy): Bacteria > Bacteroidota > Bacteroidia > Bacteroidales > Bacteroidaceae > Phocaeicola > Phocaeicola massiliensis. The sequence goes on from NZ_KB905472.1 coordinate 3,108,865, forward strand.
ACTTTGGATGAAGTGGTAGTTGTAGGTTATGGCAGTACTACCAAACGTGACTTGATTGCCTCTGTATCAACGGTAAAGACTGACCAGATGGCAAATATTCCTGTTACCAACATTGCACAAGGTCTGGCAGGGCGTGCCCCCGGCTTGATTGTGCAAGCCAGCGGAGGTGGTATCAATTCAACTCCCAGCATCAGTATCCGTGGAGGAGGAGCTCCCATCTATGTGATTGACGGGGTTATCCGCTCTGCTGCCGACTTCCAAAATTTAAGTCCGGATGATATTGAGGCAATGTCAATATTGAAGGACGCCTCGGCAACGGCAGTTTACGGTTCACGGGCTACCAACGGTATTATTCAGGTGACTACCAAGCGTGGAAAGGAAGGCAAGCCCACTGTTGAATACGATTTCAACATGAGTTTTTCACAGCCATCTATCTGGCCGGAAAAAATGGGGTCTTATGACCGTGCTGTCTATGCCAACATTGCCCGTGCCAATGATGGTGCCGAACCTATGTACAGTGAAGAAGCGTTGGAGGCTTTTCGCACCGGTAGCGATCCGTTGAACTTTGCCAATACTGACTGGCGTAAATTAGTGTTGAATGACTGGGCTCCACAAAGTAAGCATTCGATACGTGTAACCGGAGGATCACAAAACAACCAGTATTATGTTTCTTTGGGACATATCGACCAGAATTCGCTTTATAAAAACGACAACCACTGGATGAAACGCACGAATTTCCGTTTGGCACAGTCTTCGTTCATTGAGTCCATCGGTCTGCGCATTAATGCAACCATTGACGGTTATTGGCAAAAGACCACCCATCCCAATACCTCCACGGCGAGCAATTATTATGCGGTTTTCTCACACATAAACGACCGGCCCTCCACTTATCCGGGTGTCAACAAGTATGGACTTCCCTATAACCTGACTGATAATCCGGTGGCGGAAACAGCCAAGGATGCTGGTTATAACCGTAATGTTGACAATGTGATCAACGGTCGTGGCGAAGTGGTCTGGGAAGTGCCTTGGGTGGAAGGTCTGAAGGTACGTGCAGCCAGCAATTATCGCTATTACGGTTCCAAGAATAAAAGTTGGCGTAAAGATGCCGCCCAATATGATTGGGATTCACAAGAAGCCACTTATGCCAACAAACCCCAACTTAGTGTGACTAACGGGTCAGGCTATTCATTCACCAATCAGGCATTTATAGAGTATGCCAATCTGTTCGGCAAACATTCATTGTCGGCTTTGGCAGGTTTTGAGCAATACTATGAATGGGGTGACAGTTATTGGGGGAAGCGTACCAACTATACATTTGACATAGATCAGATTGAGGTTGGTGATGCCAATTCCCAAACCAATGGCGGTAGTGAAGTCGAACTGGGACGCGCTGCTTGGATCGGGCAGGTGAAATATAATTATGCCAATAAATATTACGCGGAAGGAAGCATACGTTATGATGGTTCTGACAGGTTTGCACCCGGCAACCGCTGGGGCGCTTTTTTCAGCGGATCGTTAGGATGGGTGGTGACGGAGGAAGGCTTCATGCAACCACTGGTAGAAAAAAATATCCTGAACTCATTGAAGCTCCGCCTCTCTTATGGTGAAACCGGTCTGGATGAGTCTGCGGGCCGTTTCCAATATATGACCACCTATAGTTATAATCCTTATGCCTATGTTGTTAACGGAAAATATACTCCCGGATTTACAGAAGGAAACTTGGCTTCTCCGGACTTGACATGGTATACCACCAGACAGATGGACTTCGGTTTTGACTTTGCTTCCTTGAACAACCGCCTTTATGGCTCATTTGATTATTTTTACTACTCGACAAAGGGCTATTTGGTGGCTCCGCGTGGTGACAGTTATCTCAATACCGCCTTGGGCGTAGGGCTGCCCAGGGTAAAATCGGATAGTGAACACCGTCGTGCCGGATTTGAACTTCAACTGGGCTGGAGAGATGATATCGGTGACTTTAAGTACGATGTGTCAGCCAATCTCACCTACTTTGATGAACTGATGGCCCTGGATGAAAGTGAAGGTGAGTCATCCGTGATGAATCCATATCAACGGACTCAGCAGAATAAAGGATATTACGGTCTGCTGTATCATAACTTAGGATATTACGTAAGTGCTGAGGACGTTTACAATTCGGTAGGTTTTACCGGTGCCTTGAATTCTGGTTATCTTACAGCTGGCGATATAAAGTATCAGGATACGAATGGCGACGGTCAGATTACTGATGCGGACAAACGCCGTTTGGGAAAATCAGGCAAGCCGCGTGGACAATTCGGCATCAATTTAAATATGAGTTATAAGGGCTTTTATCTGAGTGCCCTGTTCCAAGGATCTACCAAATTTAATATGTATGTTGCAGGTAGTTTGGGTATGCAGACCGGCCAGACCTACGGCATGCCAGTGGCTTACGATTATCAAACAGACTTTTGGACTCCGGATAACCGTGACGCACAATACCCGCGTCTGATGGCAAATACAGCTTTGAATCAGAATAACAACTACGCAAGCAGTGACTTTTGGCTGATTAACGGTGCTTACCTGCGTATGAAGGACTTTCAGTTCGGCTATGATTTTAAATACAGCCTGCTGAAAAATGTCTCTTGGCTGACCCGTTGTAAGATGGGCATATCCGGTCAGAATATTTTTACCATTTCGCAAGCGACCAAATATGGAATGGATCCGGAACCGTCCGATACCAACTATTACGGTTATCCGGTTGAAAGAACCATAGCATTGACTTTAAATTTAGGATTTTAAATAATTGTATGATGAGAAATATATATAAATATGGAATATTGGGTATCAGCCTTATGATACTGAACTCTTGCATCGACACGCTGGATACACGCCCGACAACAAGTTTTGATGATGAGACCGTATGGGGCAGCAAAGCCACCGTGGAAGGTTTTATCAACTCCACCTATGATGCAGTAATTAATAGCGGATATGCCGGCAGTGGATCCAGCATTTCCTGGGAAGCAAGAACTCCCAACGGTGTGCTCTGCTCACAGGTTGGCGAGGGTATTGACAACGTAGCCACAGAATTGGGATTGAGCACAGGCAATGATTGGGGAGTCAACCGTTTTGGCTTGTTGCGTAAAGTCAATATGATTATTACCAATGTGCAAAACAGCTCTACCTTAAACGAAACAGAAAAGATAGAGCTAAAGGCACATGGAAACTTGATGCGTGGTATGATTTTCTTTGACCAGGCACGTAAGATGGGACGTTTTGTTCCTGTAAAAGAAGTCTTTACAGTTGAGAATCCTGAGGCTGTCAATATTCCGATGACCGAGGATGTATCGGAAAGCTACAAGTTAATCATAGAAGATTTGCAAATTGCGGCAAACGACCTGCCGATCGAGAATGCTTCTGGTTTGCCAACACGTTGGGCGGCGGGAGTTTTACTGAGCCGAGCCGCCCTGCAAGCCTATGCCTATACCGGTGATGCCTCTTATCTGGACGTGGCTATTACAGCTGCCAATGATGTGATCAGCAATAGTGGGGTTGAGTTAAGCAATTCAAACGGTCTTTTCAACGAAACGGATTTATATAATCCGGAAATTCTCTGGGGATATTACCGTGAAAAAGAAAATACGTATGTCTCCAGTTTTGAAGAACTGATGCGTACTTATCCGAATGTTTCCACCGATAACGTGATCAATTCCCAATCGCCGGTAGCATTAAAACAGGCAAATGGGCAGACATTCGAAGGGTGGGCCATTTACTTTCCCACACAAGACCTGGTTGACCAGTTTCTTGTGACCGATGAGGAAACCGGTAAGGCAATGCCTTGGTATGAAACTTCCCAATATAAAAATAACGTAACCGTACTTGACCCTTCCAGTATTACCGAAGCAGGTCAGGTAGATGCATACAAGCAAGTAAATGGTGATGCGCGCCGTATTCCTACGCCACAAGATTTAAAGCAGCTTAACAAAAGCTATCCCACTTTTACCCGTTACCATCAGTTAAACAAGGGGGCTGACCGGGATTTGAGCGAACTGATGTACAGCGGGCGTGACCGCCGTTTCTATACTGCCATAGTTTATGACAAATGCTCCTGGATTGGTGAGACTGTTGAGCTCAATTTGGGTGGAAACCTCTCAGCAGGTGTCCGTGACAAGGAAGATGGAGGCTGGTACAATACCACTACCGGTTATTATTGGCGTAAAGGCAACATTGAAAACCCTACACCCAGAGCTTACCATAATTGCCAGGTGGCATTGCATTTCAATATCGTTCGATTGGGAGAGGCCTATATGAACCTTGCTGAAGCCTATCTGCTGAAACATGATGTGCCCAATGCGGTGAAAGCATTGAACATGACACGTACCATACATGGCGGATTGAGCGAGTCTACTGCCGCTACAGAAGAAGAAGCGTGGACGGATTATATTCGTGAACGAAACTGTGAGCTGACTAATGAGGGCGGTGACATTTATTACAGTTATCTGCGTTGGGGGAAATATGGCGGTTATGCCAATCATGGTCGTGATGCCGGAGATATCATTTATGACCTTGACCGGCCGGTATACAAAATGTCCATCAGCCGGGACCGGAGCAAGTTGCTGGTTGGTCAAATGACCCTGAACAATAGCGCCCAGCGTAAATTTACAGAAAAACGCTATCTTTTGCCAATTAACCAAAGTTTTCTGAATACCCGTGAGGCTTATGGTTTGGATCATGTACAAAATAAAGGCTGGTAATCCATTAATTTATAGACAATGAATATGAAAAAAATATTTAATATTATTACAATCTTGCTTTTGACTGTATTTACAACATCTTGCCTGGATAGCAATCTCGAAGATCTGGATACATATAAAGGCAAAGATATCATCGGCATAGCCGGTGTTTATCATCGTTATTATGGTTCTCAAACCATTCCCGGCAGTGGTGAACAACAAGTTCTGCAATCGGCCTTGAGTTATGATAATTTTCAGGCGGATGCAGAAACAGGAACAAGTTCTTTTGAATGCAAGCTTCCCAGCAATTTCCCGGCTGAAGAAAGACCTAAATTCACGATGTCAAATGTAGTGGTTTCACTTAATATTTCTACAGCAGCCATGATTCAACCCATAGATGGAGCAGCCGTACTGGGTAAACCGGGGGACTGGAGCAAACCCAACAAATATGAAATCACCGCTGCCGATGGAAGTAAAAAAGTATGGACTATTACAGCGTATTTCTTACAAGAATAATTTCCTGAACAAATAATTGAAGAATCGGGAAGATTTGATGGGGTGGAAACGGCTGCGCTGTCCATCTCATCTCTTCCTTAAATATTAAAATACTAACATAATACATGAGTATGCGTAAAACATTATTTTCAATAGCGACGGCTTTATTATGCTTTACTGGTTGTACGTCAGTCCCTAAAACTTGTGAACAGCCTTATGAACCCATTCAGATAGCCGTACCCGAACGTCCTGCCGGGCAACAGGATGCGGTTGGACTGACAGCACCTAAAATTGACACGGTCCGTGTAGGTTTTATTGGGGTGGGCATGCGTGGCATCAGTGCCGTGGAGCGTTGGACCCACATCCCGGGTGTACAAATCAAAGCGTTGTGCGATTTGCGTCCTGAACTGGTGGAAAAGGCACAAAAGACGCTGGTCAGTTCCGGTATGCCGGAAGCTGCGACTTACTCAGGTGCGGAAGATGCTTGGAAACAATTATGCAACCGTGACGACATTGACCTTGTTTATGTTGTAACGGACTGGAAACATCATGCCGAAATGGGTGTCTACGCCATGGAACATGGCAAACATGTAGCCATTGAAGTTCCTGCAGCCATGACACTGAACGAAATATGGGCACTGATAAATACATCCGAAAAGACACGTAAGCATTGTATGCAATTAGAGAATTGCGTATATGACTTTTTTGAATTGACCACATTGAATATGGCACAACAAGGCTTGTTTGGTGAAATTCTGCATGTTGAAGGCGCTTATATCCACAATTTGGAAGAGTTTTGGCCTTACTATTGGAACAACTGGCGGTTGGACTATAACCGTGCTTTCCGTGGTGATATTTATGCCACCCATGGCATGGGACCGGCCTGTCAGTTACTTGACATTCACCGTGGTGACCGTATGAAAACGTTGGTGGCAATGGATACCAAAGCTGTAACCGGTCCGAAATTAGTAAAACAATACCAGAAAGAAAGCGCACCGGATTTCCAAAACGGTGACCATACCATGACCTTTATCCGTACCGAAAAGGGAAAAACGATTCATATTCAACATGATGTAATGAATCCACGCCCTTACAGCCGCATGTATCAATTGACAGGTACCAATGGATATGCCAACAAATATCCCATTGAGGAGTACTGCTTCCGCCCCGACCAAATCCGGACCGTTGATATGCCTGACCATGAGAATCTCAATATGCATACGGCTGTTTCCAATACGGTGAAAGAATCCTTGATGAGAAAATATAAACATCCTATCCATCAGGAATTGGAAGAAGCTGCCAAGAAGGTAGGCGGGCACGGTGGAATGGATTATATAATGGATTACCGTCTGGTATATTGCCTGCGTAATGGATTACCGTTGGATATGGACGTATATGATTTGGCAGAATGGTGCTGCATGGCTGAGCTTACCCGGATTTCAATAGAAAACGGAAATGTTCCTGTAGCTGTTCCTGATTTTACTCGTGGTTATTGGAATAAAATACAAGGATATCGTCATGCTTGGACAGAATAAATTGATTCTGACAATATAAAATACTGACTGTGTATATAGCTGATTTAGGTTAATTAACAACAAAGATTTGTCTAAAAACACCTGTTGTGAAATATGTGTTTTTAGACAACTTTTTTATAGAAATTATCCATCTTTCTATAAATATTATCTATAGGCATTGGTACATTTTTCCAAATATATCACAAAAATCCTTGCGGTAGATTTCTTTTCCACACAGTTTGTAGTTCATATTATAGATTTATGCATCTTTGTCCTCAGTGTTTTAATCCTTCTTCGGAACATAATGACTCTTTTGCTTTCCGCCTGTATTTCCTGAGCCTGTGATTCTGTATGAATCTTTATTCTTAAAGATACGAAATCTTAGGTAATAACAAGCCTTTGTTTGTGAAAGTCAGGGCTTTGTGCATGAATAAAGAAGGTGTGACACACCTCCTTCATTCATGATCCCATACGGAACTTTCCTAAAGTTCCTCCGGCCTGGTTCTCGCCTCCCGGTAGCAGC
>NZ_KB905473.1:0-74506 GCF_000382445.1 Phocaeicola massiliensis B84634 = Timone 84634 = DSM 17679 = JCM 13223
CATCATCGAGAACATCGTGCGCCACCACCTAAGCCTTTATGAAGAGGACTTCGAGGCTTGGCGCAAATTGTGAGAATTAAGGTCTGCGACCTTGGGCGTGGATAGCAGAAAGGCAGTAGTTCCAACTAACGTGTTCTGAGAGGGAGCGAGGTTATGTTTTGGGAACCCCAAAACGCCTCGCTCCACCATGAGGGCGGAGATTTTTTGCTCCCAACGGTCGCAGAAAGTGAGTGTACAAACTATAAACAGTGTATCGAATGACAAACGTACAGGAACAAGACAAGAGAAAGGGCGGAAGACCGCCCACGGGCAGGGTTCGCAAGCTGTCGAAGTCTGTCACGGTGAAGTTCTCGAAGCCAAGCTACGAGGCATTGAGACTGAGGGCGAGAAAAGCCAACCGCAAGTTGGCGGAGTATATCCGAGAGTCCGCCTTGAACGGCGAGGTGGTGAGCGGACACAATGCAGAGACGGTAGCCATCGCCAAGAATCTCATTGGCATGGCGAACAACCTCAACCAACTTGCCAAGCTGTCGCATCAGAGAGGTTTCCATGAAACCCATGTATATGTGGTGGACTTGTTGAGAAGATTAAAAGAAATCCTTGGCGAGTATCGCCAAGCAAGTCCAAAATCGAAGCCATGCGGAATAGGCAGAAAGGAGGATGCCACATGATAGGCAAGCTAAAGAAGGGCAGCTCATTTGCTGGTTGCATCCGCTATGTTACAGGCAAGGACGAGGCGAAAATCCTTGCATCCGATGGAGTGTTACTCGGCACGAATACCGAGATAGTACAAAGTTTTGAGCTGCAAAGACAGCTAAATCCAAGGATTAAGAAGCCTGTGGGACACATTGCACTAAGTTTCAAACCCGAGGACAAGCCACGTTTGACGGATGAATTCATGGCTAAGATAGCCCTTGAATACATGCAGATGATGGGGATAAAAGATACTCAATTCATCATCGTAAGGCATCACAACACCGACAATCCACATTGTCATATCGTGTATAACCGCATCAATAACGAGGGCAAGCTCATATCAGACAGGAATGATTACAGGCGTAATGAGCAAGTGACCAAGGCTCTTAAATCCAAGTATGGATTTACCTACGGAACGGACAAGAGCAATACTAACACTCGCAAATTGCGCAATGCGGAGCGTGCAAAATACGAGATTCACAATGCAGTCAAAGATGCCTTAAAAGTTGCAGATAGCTGGCAGAAGTTCAAGAATGAACTTGCAAAACGAGGTGTCCACTTGGAGCTTGTCTATAAGGACAAGGAGCGAACCAAGGTGCAAGGCATCCGATTCAGTAAGGACGGATATAGTTTCAATGGTACGCAGATTAGCAGAGAATACAGCTTTGGCAAGTTGGATACAATGTTTGAGGGAACGGAGAACCATTTATCAGCAAGAGCCAATTCTACTCAGCAATATGAGCAAGGCTGTCGCAAGAATGAGCAGGTGCCATTCATGTCGGAGAGCTGCCAAGACCCTTGGGACGGTATTTCTTCCATTGGACTTTTTGCTCCAGCCAATGCTCAGACCTTTGAGCCATTCCCAGAGGATGAATCAGTCAAGAAGAAAAAGAAGAAACGCAGAAGAGGCTTTAGCCTTTGATGCAAGTTACAAACCATTCAAACAACATAAGAAAGATGAAAGAAGAAATGTTAGAAGCCATCTACGGCACAGTTGAGAGATTGGAGCAAAAAGTCGATGAACTTTCTGCCTCACCAAAGAATACAGAGGCGGAAAGCACTCCGGTCTCTGTAAGTGTTGATACAAGCAAACTTGAAAAAGCTATTCTTGCTATGGCTGTAAAAGAAGGGGAAGCTATTGACAAATTGGTAAGATTAAGAGAAGCTATCTGCATTTTTACCGACCTTACCAAAAAAGAAGCAAGCAAAGATGAACAGCGAAGTAAACTCTTGTTTGATACTGTTAATCAGGTGAAACAAGAGCTGAATGCCACATCAAAAATTGTGCAGGACAAACTTCACGCAATGGATAACACACCTCTGAAGAAAGTAGTGACTCATCGCTTCGAGCCAACTTCAAAGTCTGTTCTTCTTTTCATTGGTGGCTTGGCTCTATCTCTTGTTCTCTCCATTTGGGGCAATCTCACCCAATGGCGAGAGCATCAAGATTGGGAGGAGGCAGATTTGAAGTATCGGGCTTTGAAGATGGTGCTTCCATCCGATGACCCCAATGTTCGATACATCGAAAAGAACTTTTCTGTATGCCCAAATAAAGAAGTTATTGAGAATGTGAGAAATCGTGTTACTGCTTATGAGGATTCTGTCCGCCACCATTATGAAATGATAGAAATAGCAGCAATTAAAGATAGCATTGCTAATAGCCTATTTAAAGAGGCGAATGAAATTAAAAAGAAAATTAATCAGAAATAATAGACAACGACCATCTTGGTACAAGCGCATCCTTCGTTTCGACAAGATTAAGACCAACGGCATTCGCATTGTCTACGACAGCGCAAGAGCTTGTCCGTGCATCAATAATGTTTCAGCATACTAACTTTCATTAAACTCTCAACTATTCATTCGTGTCCGTGATGCCACTTGCTTGACATTGCGGACACTTTTTCTTTTATGGTAGCTATGAAGAGGAAATTGATAATTATAGCAGTTTTGGTTATCTCACTTGTTGCATCTTATATCTTATGTAATACGAAACAAAATGATGCCGATATTGATCCTGTTAAAGTCGAAGAATATACGGCAGTCTTAGAAAACAGTGTTGACTTGGATTCCATTGCAGGAACATATTGCGGTGTATTGCCTCCTAATGTTGAAACAATACTCACGCTAAATGCAGATGGCACCTATCGTTTGAAGCGGAAATCTGCGAACGAATCGGATAGTTGTGAAGTGTTGAATGGCATCTTCAAAGTAATTGACGGCAGTATTTTGATGCTTGAACATCCGCCAAGTGGTGACAACATATTTTATAAGGTGAAGAATGACAGCGGTATTATTCTGATAGATTCGTTTGGGAATGAGCCAAAAGCAAGAGACTCTAAATTATATATCTTGAAAAATAAAATGGACTTCATTTTTGAATTAATATCAGAATATAGTTACATATACATAACTTATATCGTATTATTGTGTTAAAAATTAGCTTTTCCTTAGAAAAATCTTGCATAAAATATATTTTTATCAAGGATTTGTTATATTTTTGCGAGCAGATTTAGTAATTAAATGAAGTTTTGCAGATTCTAAGCATTTCATTGACGGACAAAACCCACCTAAGAGATCTATTTGATAAGACTATTTTCAACGATGTCAAAGAACTCGATTATTCCCTCTTTAAGGGACTATTTGATTAATTAATTAACGTGTCCAATTTATATTGGACACTAATGTCTTAAATTATATAATAAGGGTTAGACATATATATATAATATGCATACCTCTTATTATATGGTTTTGTATATGTTTGTTATACAAAATACGAATTTGTAAGTACAAACCGTTTATTATGTTGGTTATATTTCACTTTGTTAAAAATAACGCTTTATATGTGTCAAATTAACACATTGCATTGATTAACAAAAACATTTTGATTAATACATTTTGATGAAATAGTTTTTTTTATTACTTTTGCACCTGTAAACTTACATGACTTGGCTTTAATAAACCTCGACCAAGCTGTGCTATTATTGTAGAGGTTGCATAAGGAGTAAAAAAATGAAGAAGTTTTTCATGGGCATGATTGCCGCTATTGTGTGTGGTACTGCATTTGCAGGAAACTTAAATGAGATTAAGGCTTCAGCAGTATCAGATGATGATCTTAGCACATCTACACCAGACAAGATTGTATCTACTTTCTATGGTTCAAAGGCTTCATCTAACGCAAACAATCCTTGCAAGGGAGCAACTATCAGAAAGTGCGGAACCATAGAGTCAAGTTTGGTGTCATTTGAAGACCAAACTTTGGTGATGCAGCAGGTAAAGGATGCTGATGGTAACACATTATTTACAAACAATTTCTTTGCTCCATCTTCCGTGTCAGAAACAAAGGCAAATATTAAGCTTGAAACAATGAAATTGGGTGGAACGTTCAAGGCAAATGTGGCAGAATGAAAATAAGGCATATTTTAGCACTCCTTTTCTTTATGTTTTGCACGACCATATTTGCACAGGGGCGTGATTATATAAATGAAATGGAGCAGAACGACTTGCAAATCAGACAGAAGCCTAACACTGAAGGGCTTCTGTCTGATTATTTGCATTCAGCAAACATTAAGGAAGATACAATTTTTGCAATTCTTTATAGTCCTGCTGAATGTTTTAGATGTGAAGCTGCAATTCCTGCATTTTATGATAAACTGAAACGCAATAATCCGAACAACAAGTTATTACTAATAACTGCATATGGGGATTCTAAAACAGCAAGTTGGTATAATTCTAAAAACAACTATAAGGCTGATTATTACATTTATGATACGAAATCAGTTTATAGCAACATCTTCAGTTTCAACTCTGAAGGAATGTACGGATTGTATATACTCAAATTAGTTCCAAAAGAAGGCGTGTTCGTCACAGGTGGACAATATACGGTCTTAGGGGCAGAGTTTGTGAAGCAGTTGGTACTTTGTAAAAAGAGAATTGCTCCTCACATGTATGAATTGGATAAGAAAGACTCATATAAAGAGGTGGCAGACCAGATTGCGATGATAAATGTTCCTATGCCAAAATGGAAACAAACGGACATCGAGGTCAACACGAAAGATGGAGTAGAAATATCATCAATATATGATATTCCCAAAATAGAGAATGGACACCTTTTTTTTAACGACATGCTGAACAATGGTATAATGCTGTTTAATAAAGAAAATGGTTTGTTTAAATTCAAGCGACTCTTCCAAGCAGACGAAGCGGAGAAAAAGAAATTTGTTTCCGTGCCAGATAAGGATTTCAGAAACTTAGTAAAACAAGGACAAGTCTTTTACATAGCATTGTCTGCAAATATGTTGGACTCTTCTCATATCGGAATTTCCTATTCCCTGCCAAAGATTCTTCGAGAAAAAGTAGGCAACGAATGGAACTTTAGCTTTTACAATGCCCCTGCTGTCTTGATACGAGACATCAACAATTATACGTCAGGCAAGATGATTTCACCAGATTTCGATTTGGAACATTCCAAGTATTTCTATCTTCACTTTGTGTTCGACTTGTTCAATAACAAATTATGGACAGGAAGCGAAAAGTTGACATGGCCTATGGATGGATTTGAGAAAGAGGATATTGTAGGACAGAAAGATTTAGACCCTTTTAATGGCAGCTTTTATAAGACCTTCAATCCTATAATAGCTTCTTTTCGTATCAATGACGGAAAGTGTGATGGACATTACGGCAAATTAGAGCGTATTCAAGAAAATAGCAGAACAGGCTATTATTATCTTAATAATGTATTCGCACATGAAGGAAAAACTTTCTTGTATGGAAATGGTTACACAGGAAAACTGTATGTGACAGATAGCCTTCATCTTGACAAATATAAGGTTTACATGGTGTTTGACACAGATACAGTTCCTATGATTGCACCAGACTCCACAAAATTTTATACGCATGAATATGGAAATCTGTATAGTTCTTACTTCACAAAGTGCATCACAACTGTAAAAATGGATAAAAGGAACATCTATTGTCTTGTAAAGCATGGTATGCCAAGGACTGACAACTTCCAAAAAGACAGATATTCCTTTGTTATCGTAAATAGGAAAAATGGGAAGACTAAGGAATATCCACTTCCGCCTATTGCTCCTGCTGAATACAAATGCTTGGGGTATGGAATAAATGCACAAGATAAGCATTTCAACCCATTCATGTTTATCAAGAAAGATGGTAAGTACATTATAAGGATGTTAGAAATCTAAGCGTCATTATCGTGTGGATATTTTTTATCAATAAAGCCGTATCTCGCCCCAAACAAGTCTTGATACGGCTTTATTCTATTTAATTCATAGGATTATGACAAATAATAGAAATCTATAAGTGTAAGTGTTTGCATCCGTATCACGGAATGAATATCCATTGTAGGATATTTTTTCCTGTAATCGTCTGTCAAGTCTTCATATAAGTACCATTGAGTTCTTTTGCCCTCTTGGCTGATAGAAAAAGCAACATCATATTGAGCAATTATAGTGTCTTTTTTATCCGTCATTAAATGAAATGTCCAATGTTCATAACTTGGAAGAGTCTTTTGGTCTGTTTTGATAAAGCTATATTTTTCAGACCATTCTATGGAGGAAGTTGTTTCTATATAGGCTTTCCACTGTTCTTCTCTTGCACTATTGAGGAGTGAAACAGTTCTTTCAGCCGACAAAGCAGACGACAATTTCCTCATGTAAAAATAGTAAACATCAGATGGCAAAGCAGGAGGATTGTCTTCTAATTCCTTTTTTATCTTTTCTGCATTAAAAGGTGCATCGACATAAACCTCAGTTTTCACAGACCAATAACTCTCAGATACATAGGGAGTAAATTTCGGTTGGTCAGGAACCTCATCATTCACCTTGTCACAAGCTGTTATCGTGTAAACACACAATAAGCATAATATATATTTTAGAAAAATACGTTCCATATTCGACTCAGACTAAAAGATATTTTGAATTTGGTTACAAATTTACAAAAAAAAATCATAAACATGAATTTTTAAAGTCGCATTGTAAGGAAGCAAAATGCTTTTTAACACTTTCCATGTTTATAATGCCGAATATGAAACTTGTAAGCACTTCATAAGATGGCAACTTTGCTTTTGTGAAGAACAATTATGTTCTTTTCAAAATTTAATAATCTATAAAAACAAAGCAAAATACATTGCTTTTCATATTTTTGATTTATCTTTGCACTTGTAATTGAAGCGTTCTTTGTATATCGCAAAGTTGTAAAAGATAAAGAAGATTGCTCGTTTCTAAATCGTTAGCAGTTACATTATTTAAAGTGTTTAACTCGCTGATATTCAATCAATAAAAGATTTTATTGTGACTCCTCATGTGGAAGGTAATATGCTTTCGTATATTAGCGTCTATTACCCACTTACGAAGAATTCTGATTGTATATGAGTAGGAGGGAAGTGAGAAAACCAAGTCTTCTCTGTCTCCATTACATTTCTGTAAAAGTTTGAGAGCTGTGTGGTTTAAGTTTAAATGCAAAATGGCACTTTTGGAATGTGTTTGTACTTTCTGTTGTATGATGGTTAATCTTCTTGCCGGAAAGTCAACATCCTTATATCGTAATTGATAGACGTCGCACCAACGTAATCCGCAATAACATGAAAAAAGAAATGCTCGTTTTACCTCATTATTTGGGCAGGAAGTAACAGCTAATTTTTGTATCTCTTTTAATGTCAGTATCTCCTTTGTTACTTCGTCAAATTGCGATAACCGTATCCCATTTGTCGGATTATGAGAAATTAACTTCTTTTCAACACATTTATTGATGCACATTCTGAATTTCTTGAAATAGCCAATAGGGGTATTGCCACGGAGTTTAGATCTTAAATAGTCGAGAAAATCTACACAAAATTCTCTTGTAATTTTGTTGATTGGTAAGATTTTCTTTTTATTAAATGTGCGTAAATGGAGAATGGTTGATTTTACCATTTTCTTATCTTTCTTATAATAAGTGCTTAGGTATTCATTCATGATGCGGAAAAAGTCCGGTCCGTTACTTGGTGCTTCGGGCAGGATATCTTCAAATGTTTCTGCCGTTTTATTTAAGGCATATTCGACAGACAAGAATTCAAGCTCTTTTTTTGCTCGAATCTGTTTAGCAATCAATATTTTATTCTTGTTCTCCGCTCTGGCTTCCGGTGTGACAGGCGGTTCTAGAATAATGCCTAAATACTCTTTACGGCGCTTGCCGTTGTGACTGTAATTTAAATAAAGAGAAATTCTTCCTTTGTTTAATTGTTTCTTACCTAGTGTAACTCCCATAATAATTAATTATTTATACAATAATGAATTTATATAAAGGACGGATGAGGGACTGAAAATGAATTCCTCGATCTTTCTTTCTATTATAATAATATCTTTTGTACCTTTGTGCGAGAAACAAAAAGATGGAAGAGAATTTTGATATACGTGAGCATCAGCTCACAAGCAGAGAACGTGACTTTGAGAATGCCTTACGCCCATTAAATTTTTCTGACTTTAGTGGGCAAGATAAGGTAGTGGATAATTTACGTATATTTGTCAAAGCTGCTCGCTTGCGGGCCGAGGCGCTCGACCATGTTTTATTGCATGGGCCTCCGGGGTTAGGAAAGACAACATTAAGCAACATCATTGCCAATGAACTGGGAGTCGGTTTTAAGGTTACTTCCGGGCCGGTACTCGATAAACCCGGTGACTTGGCGGGAGTCCTGACCAGTTTGGAACCAAACGATGTCCTGTTTATTGATGAGATTCATCGGCTCAGTCCGGTGGTGGAAGAATATCTTTATTCGGCCATGGAGGATTATCGGATTGACATAATGATAGACAAGGGACCGTCTGCTCGAAGCATTCAGTTAGACTTGAATCCTTTTACTTTGGTGGGGGCGACTACCCGTAGCGGATTGCTTACGGCGCCTCTTCGTGCACGTTTCGGCATTAACCTGCATTTGGAATATTACGATGATGATGTGTTGACTGCTATTATCCGCCGTTCGGCAAAGATATTGAATGTGCCTTGCGATGTACAGGCGGCGGGTGAGATTGCTTCGCGCAGTCGTGGAACTCCACGTATTGCCAACGCACTTCTTCGGCGTGTGAGGGATTTTGCGCAAGTCAAAGGTTCCGGCAGGATTGATGTGGAGATAGCTCGGTTTGCGTTGGAGGCCTTGAACATAGACCGCTATGGTCTTGATGAGATAGATAACAAGATTTTGTGTACTATTATCGATAAATTCAAAGGAGGACCGGTGGGTTTGACCACCATTGCTACTGCTTTGGGAGAAGACCCCGGTACCATTGAGGAAGTTTATGAACCTTTCCTGATAAAGGAAGGTTTCTTGAAACGTACTCCTCGCGGACGAGAAGTGACAGAACTCGCTTACATCCATCTGGGACGGAGTATCTATAATAGTCAGAAGACATTATTTGATGATTAAATATGGCCGGATTAAAATCATTAGCCAAAGACACTGCAATATATGGACTAAGCAGCATTGTGGGGCGTTTCCTGAATTATTTGCTGGTGCCCATTTATGCAGCAGCTATGTCTGCGGCTTCGGGAGGTTATGGGGTGGTGACCGAAGTTTATGCTTGGACTGCGCTGCTGATGGTCATTCTGACCTATGGCATGGAAACTACTTTTTTCCGTTTTGTCAATAAGGAGACGGAAAACTCTGAGCGTGTGTATTCCACTGTTCTGTTTATGGTGGGAAGTACTTCTTTGGTTTTTGCCGCTTTGTGTATGCTGTTTCTTCATCCGGTTGCCGGCATGATGGGCTATGACGACCATCCTTGGTATATCGGCATGATGGCACTGGTAATTGCGATGGATGCGTTTCAGTGCATTCCGTTTGCTTATCTGCGTTATAAGAAACGTCCGATACGTTTTGCCGCTCTGAAACTTCTTTTCATTCTGCTCAATATCACTCTGAATTTAGTTTATTACGTAGTGATGAAGGGTAGTGATGTTTTTTATGCCTTTTTCTTTAATTTGATTTGCACCTCGGTCATCATGGTACTGATGGTTCCTTATCTCAAATTTAACGGAGGTTTTGACAAGCCATTGGCGAAGCGAATGCTGATATATTCCTATCCTATTCTGATATTGGGAGTGGCAGGTATCTTGAACCAAGTGGCAGATAAGATTATTTTTCGTCATATATATCCCGATAAGGTGGAGGCCAAGACGCAACTTGCCATCTATGGCGCTTGCAGCAAGATTGCCATGATTATGGCAATGCTCACTCAGGCATTCCGTTATGCTTATGAACCTTTTGTGTTTGGAAAGAGCCGGGACAAGGATAGCAAGATTATTTATGCACAGGCGATGAAGTACTTCATTATTTTCACATTATTGGCTTTTTTGGCTGTTATGTTTTATTTGGATATATTGAAATACATTCTTGCTCCCGACTATTGGATAGGATTGCGGGTGGTACCTATTGTGATGGCGGCTGAAATTTTTATGGGTATTTTCTTTAATCTTTCATTTTGGTACAAACTGATTGACGAGACCAAGTGGGGGGCCTATTTTTCATTTGCCGGTTGCATCGTTTTAATCTTGATTAATGTGATTTTTGTTCCCTTGTACAGTTATATGGCATGTGCCTGGGCGGGATTTGCCGGATATGCGGTAGCTATGTTGCTCTCTTACTTTGTGGGGCAGAAGAAGTACCCCATTCATTATGATTTGAAAGCGATAGGTAAATATGTTGCATTGGCACTTGTATTGTTTGGTATATCGGAATACCTTCCTTTTCAGAACATTTTTTTGTTACTGTCTGTTCGTACGGTGTTGCTGATGCTCTTTGTGGCATACATCATAAAGGTAGATTTTCCATTGCATCAGATTCCTGTTATTAATCGGTTTATAAAGAAATAATTATGGCTGACATTAAAGGTAAGTTAAAAAACGATTTGAAGAATATGCCTTATATCAGGCAGTTCCTTCATGAATATTTTGATTTGGGCAAAGATAAGGATAATGAAGCTGTGACTGTCGAGTCTATCCGTAATGGAGTGGAGTTTAAAGGTACTAACCTTTGGATTCTGATATTTGCCATTTTTATTGCTTCTTTGGGGCTGAATGTCAATTCTACGGCGGTAATCATCGGCGCCATGTTGATATCTCCTTTGATGGGTCCTATCATGGGAGTGGGATTGGCTATCGGGCAGAATGACTTTGAACTGCTGAAACGGTCGTTGAAGAGTTATCTGATAGCGACTGTTTTCAGTGTTATTACTGCCACTTTATATTTCTCACTGACTCCCTTGGATGAAGTGCAATCGGAATTGCTGGCACGAACTTCGCCTACTATTTATGATGTTTTGATAGCTTTATGTGGCGGTTTGGCAGGTATTATTGCGCTTTCCACCAAGGAAAAGGGCAATGTGATTCCGGGGGTAGCCATTGCCACTGCATTGATGCCCCCCTTGTGTACCGCCGGCTTCGGGTTGGCAACGGGAAACCTGCTTTATTTCTTGGGCGCTTTCTATTTATATTTCATTAATTCGGTATTTATTAGTTTGGCAACTTTCATTGGAGTGCGCGTGATGCACTTCCAGCGGAAAGAGTTTGTGGACAAAGAGCGTGAGAAATTGGTTAAAAAGTACATTGTTATCATTACTTTGGCTACCATGTGTCCGGCAATATATCTGACATATGGTATTGTGAAGAATACCATCTATACGGCATCTGCCAATAATTTCATCAGCGAAGAACTGAATTTTCCCGATACACAGGTCATTGACCGTAAGATTTCGTATGAGAATAAGGAAATTCGTGTTGTGCTGATTGGTAATGAAGTTCCTGCAACAGAGATTGCTGCTGCTAAAGATAATTTGAAACATTATAATTTGGCCGGTACGAAATTGATTGTCATGCAGGGGATGAATAATGAGGCTATGGACATAGGAAGCTTGAAGGCCCAGGTCATGGAAGATTTCTATAAGAATAGTGAAAAGCGTTTGTTGGAGCAACAGAACAAGATACATGAGCTGGAAGAAGAATTGAAAGTTTATGCCGCTTATAATGCGGTAGACAAGAAAATCATTCCCGAACTGAAGGTGCTTTATCCGTCGGCCGAAACCATTGCAATGGCAAAAACAGTAGAACTTTCCGTTGATTCGACACGCATGGATACATTAACTTTGGTTTTGATGAAATTTGCGAAGCACCCCAGCGAGAAGGAACAGGAAAAGATAACCGAATGGCTGAAAGCCCGTGTCGGAGCAAAGAAACTGAAATTAGTGGTGGAATAAAGACAGGACACCAAGCAAAACACTCGTGCCATGAAAAAAATATTGATGTTGCTCGTCTTCTTACCTATATATATATGGGCTGATGAAGGTATGTGGTTGCCTTGCTGCCTGAGCAAGCAGACTAAACAAGTGATGAAAGATATGGGGTTGAATCTTACTCCCAGGCAATTATATAATCCCGGCGGTGCTGCACTTTCCAATGCTGTGGTCAGTTTTGGAGGTTTCTGTTCCGGAGTGGTTGTCTCTCCGGATGGTTTGGTGTTCACCAATCATCATTGTGGTTTCGATGCTATCCGGCAGCATAGCACGGTGAAGCATGACTACCTGCGTAATGGTTTTGTGGCCGATTCGTTATCGGACGAACTTCCCAATCCCGATTTATTTGTCAGTTTTCTTGTTCGTACCGAAGATGTGACAGAGCGCATTTTACAGGCCTTACCGCAAGATGTGACTGAAGATAATCGTTCTTTGATTGTAGACTCTCTTTCTACACTGATTGCTGACGAAGCAGTGAAGAATGACACTTTACTGCGGGCAGTTGTTTCGTCTTTCTATGCCGGCAATGAATATTATCTGTCTGTGTATAAGGATTATTATGATGTTCGCTTAGTCTATGCTCCTCCCTCTTCGGTTGGCAAGTTTGGGGGAGATACCGATAACTGGGTTTGGCCGAGGCATACCGGAGACTTTTCCGTTTTTCGTATCTATGCGGATACTCATAACGAACCGGCAGCTTATTCTAAAGATAATGTTCCTTATCATCCTGATTATTATGCTCCTATTTCCTTGGCAGGTTATAAGGAAGGTTCTTTTTGTATGACGATGGGTTATCCCGGGACTACCAGCCGTTATCTGTCTTCTTATGGTGTGGAAGAACGTATGAATGCCGATAATATGGCAAGAATAGATGTTCGTGCTATCAAACAGGCTATTTGGAAAGATGCAATGGAGAAAAGTGATGCTGTTCGTATAAAATATGCTTCGAAGTATGCTCAAAGTGCCAACTATTGGAAGAATAGCATTGGTATGAATCAGTCTATTAAAAAGCTGAATATTATCGGGAAAAAACGTCGGTTGGAACATCAACTGACGGAATGGATTCATCGGAAGCCGGAAGAACGAAACAAGTATGCCGGGATATTGACGGAGTTGGAAGACAGTTATCGCAATCGTTATAAGAATGCCCGTGCAATGGCTTATTTTGGTGAATGTTTTGCCAATGGTCCCGAGTTGGTTACTGCTGCATGGTCTGTCCTGAACTTTGATTTTGAAGCGGAAAAATCGGTTTTGGAAGAGAGGGTTCGTCAATTGTTGGAACTTTATGCCAATATTGATTTGGACATTGATAAGAAAGTTTTTGTGGCTATGCTTAAAGAATATGCGGCAGTAGTAGAGCCGGAGAGCCTTTCGGAAACTTATGCTACTATAGAAAAGAAGTTCAAAGGTGATTATCAGGCGTATGTGGACGATTTATACAGCCACACAGAATTGGATACTCCCCGAGGATTTGAACGTGTAGTGAAAAAGGACAGTACTTATGTTCTTTTTGAAGACCCGGCTATTTCGTTTGTCATTGATATGTTGGTGAAATCTTACGAACTCAGTGCGGCTGCAGATGATGATAATATGAAAATAGAAAAGAATGAGCGTTTACTTAATGAGGCTGTGCGTGAGATGGAATCAGATAAGGATTTTTACCCGGATGCTAACTCTACCATGCGTTTCAGCTTCGGAATGATTGGCGGATACTCGCCAAAAGATGCATTAGAATATACTTATTATACAACGATCAAGGGTATCTTCGATAAGATACGTGAATACAAAGGCGATAGCGATTTCGAAGTCATTCCCTCCGTCATTGATTTGCTGGAGAACAGAGACTTTGGTCGTTATGCGGCAGAAGATGGAAATATGAATGTTTGTTTTATTTCCGATAATGATATTACAGGAGGAAATTCCGGCAGCGGTATGTTTAATGGAAATGGAGAGCTGATAGGATTAGCTTTTGATGGGAATTGGGAAGCGATGAGCAGTGATATTATTTATGAACCCAATTTACAGCGTTGTATTGGGGTGGATATTCGCTATGTACTTTATATGATTGAGAAATATGGAAAGTCTACGCGTTTGATTAATGAATTGAAATTAGTGGAGTAAGCATTTTGGGGTGAGGAATGCTTATTGTTTTTCCCGCATGTTTTGGTGATAAAAGAAGGGAGTACCATCAGTTTTTGACACTCCCTTTTTTCTCTTATAAACGGTTTTATTTTTGTTTTTTTCTGCGTGCCCAGCCTTCTTCGTTAAAGTCGGGTTCTTCCCCTTTCAGTTTGCTGCTTTTTTTCTTGCTGTTGTCGCTGTTGAAAAACTGTTTCCAGTCATCTTGCTTCTTCGGACCGCGCTCTTCGGTATATCCGCGTTCGGCACGGCTAAGCTTTCTTTCTTTTGCTGCCTTGGGAGAAGCGGACTTGGCGGTTTTCTCCTTAGTAGAAGCCGATTTTCGAGAACTGCTGTTTTTGCGTCCTCCGTTATCGCTTTTTCCACTGTTTTCACCTGCTACCTCCACTACTACTTTGCGTCCGTTCAGGTTGACTTTATTAAGGGCGCTGATAACATCATTTGCCTGCTTCTCCGCCACTTCAAAGAAAGAGAAGTTTTGCATCAGGTCTATTCTTCCGATAGTGGTGCGCTGCTTCTTCATGTTGCGGTTAATCAGCTCAATAATTTGGTTGGCATAGAAGCCGTCTGTCTTGCCTAAATTCAGGAAAAGGCGTGTATATCCCTTTTCTGCTTTGCGTTCTGTCTTTTCGCGACTGCTGCCGTGCTCCTTGCGTTCTCTGGGTTCGCGTTCACCGCGGCGGTCGGTTACGGTCGGCGTTTCAATTTCGGGTGCATTACTGTAATACTCTAAAAAGCGGTTGAATTCCATAGACACTACGCGCTTTATCAAATCTTCTTTCGAGAGCCATTCCAGTTTGCGGTAAATACCCGGTAGGAAAGATTCGATTTCTTCCTCGTTTACTTTTACCTTTTCTATGTCATCAATCAGCTTGATGAGCTGCTGTTCACAGATCTGCTTGCCGGTTGGCATTTCGCCCACAATGAACTTTTTGTTGATGATACGTTCTATTTCGCGCATCTTTCCCCTTTCGCGTAAGTTGATGATAGCGATAGAGATACCTGTCTTTCCGGCGCGTCCGGTACGTCCGCTTCGGTGGGTATAGCTTTCGGTATCATCGGGCAGACCGTAGTTGATGACGTGTGTCAGGTCATTTACGTCCAGTCCGCGGGCAGCCACATCGGTGGCAACCAGCAGTTGCAGGTGACGTTGACGGAATTTCTGCATCACCAGGTCGCGCTGTGCTTGGCTCAGCTCGCCGTGTAACGAGTCGGCATTATAACCGTCCTGTATCAATTTGTCGGCAATTTCCTGTGTCTCCTTGCGGGTACGGCAGAATATAATACCGTAAATTTGCGGATAATAATCGGCAATGCGTTTCAGCGCTGCATATTTATCTTTCGCGTGTACCACATATGCAATGTGGTTTACGTTTTTGCTTCCTTCATTTTTGGTTCCGATGGTAATCTCTTTTGCATTACGTAAGTATTGTTTGGAGATGCGTGAGATTTCGGGACTCATGGTAGCCGAGAACATCAGTGTATTTCGGTCTTCGGGTACTTTTTCAAGAATAGAGTTGATGCTGTCGGTAAATCCCATGTTCAGCATTTCGTCTGCTTCGTCCATTACTACATTACCGATGGTATCTAGTTTGGCTACTTTTCGTTCCATCAGGTCAATAAGTCGTCCGGGAGTTGCGACAATAATGTGCACTCCGCTTTTGAGCATGCGTATTTGGCTTTCGATGGATGAACCGCCGTATACGGGAAGGACTTTCAGTCCGTCAATATACTTGGAGTAATCATTCAGATCACCTGCGATTTGCAAGCACAGTTCGCGTGTGGGGCAAAGAATTAACGCTTGCGGTACGCGGTTTTTTACATTAATTTTCTGGATTAGCGGCAGACCAAATGCGGCTGTTTTTCCAGTCCCTGTTTGTGCCAGGGCCACTACATCGTTTCCTTCACCGAGTAAATACGGTATAACTTCTTCTTGTACAGGCATCGGGTTTTCATAACCCATTTCTTCTATTGCTTTCCTGATTTCGGGGGAAACGCCTAACTCTTCAAATGTCTTCATTTATTTCAAATATCTAATTCGTTACAAAGATACGGATAATCATGGGATTATATGGCATATATGAAATATTTGTTTGATCGGACAGTACAATTTATAGAAAATTGACTAAAAGGTGCCGGAGAGAATAATAAAGGATTGCTCAATGCAATCCTTTATTCCTTCCCACTGTAAGAGTTATGAGGGGGCAGGTATGAGAGAATTTATGTTAGAGTGTCTGTGTTGCCTGTCAGGTTATTCATTCTCTTCACGATACTCCAGAATGTCTCCGGACTGGCAGTCTAATTCTTTGCAGATAGCTTCCAGTGTGGAGAAGCGGATAGCTTTTGCTTTTCCGGTTTTCAGGATAGAGAGATTGGCCGGGGTGAGATCAATCTTCTCGGCCAGTTCTCCCAGCGAAATCTTTCGTTTCGCCATCATTACGTCTAAGTTTACTATTATCGGCATAGTTCAGGTTTTAATTATTCGTTGTTTTTTCTTTTTAGCGAGTTCCACCACGAAGTATAGCGTTTGCTCAGTCTGTAATAGACATACATACAGAAGTATATCCATCCGATATTAAGAAAGGCTTTTGCTGTTTTGTGATCCAGCCATTGGCGTAACGTAAGTGTATAGATGAGTTGGACAACAAACAGTGTTATTATGAAACCGGCTATCAGGCAAACTATCGAAATAGTTTTTTTATCTTTTTCTTTCATGGCGGTTGTTCCTTAAATGGTTAATTCTTGTTCCTCTTTCATGCGGATGCCTATCTGGAACAGATATCCGATAAAGATGATGAATACTCCAATAAGGATATATATCATATAGGTTTGTCTTGGGTTTGTTACAGGAGCGAACTCATTCAGGATAGCTTGCAGAATTCCGTTAAACTCGATAATAAGACCGATATAATATATCAGATTGGCGTTGGCTCTTACAAATATCAGATTGCGCTTTACATTGCGGAGCATCAGATAGATAAAAACACTGCATACAGCCATGGATAATAAAGTGATACCTTGTGGAAATGCTTGCCAGATAAATTGTTCGGATGCCGCTGCTTTTCCGGCATCTATGGCAGCCCGATTGGTTCCCAATTCGAAACACAATATTGCGTTTTGAAAGATAGTGATGAATGTGCAACAGAAACAGATGATGGTGAGGCAAGTCATAATCAGTTTCATTTCTTTTAAAGAATGCTCTTTGCTCTTCTCTTTCATAGTTGTTCTATATTTAAATGGTGAGGTCTTGTTCTTCTTTCATTTTCAGTCCGATGGCAAATACTTCGGCAATGACGAATGCCAGTACGCCAAGCAAAAGACTGGAGTGTGAAAAGGGGTTGAGCCAGTTATAAGAATAACCGGGTATCTTCAATACTTGCGAAAGTTGCCAAGTGTGCATATAAGTGCTGGTCAAAGTGGCGGCGAAAGTAATCAGCAAAGAGGTGCCTAACTTGCGCAACAGTTTTACATTTGCCCAGCAGAAGATGTCCGAGCGGTTGATATTGCGAATGAACTTGATGAATTGCAGGACAGCTTTGATGCCGAAAATGATGAGGATGAAACTAAGAAGGGTGTTGATAAGGGCCAACCAGCCGGGTGCATCGGTGTCGACAGTCACCATGGATTGTATCTGCCATATCGGTACATTCTTTCCGGTCATCTCATTGTATATAGAGTCAGAAGTGCTACTCAGATTGTCCGGGAGCAACATCAGCGGATGGAGGTTATTTATTTCTCCTGCCTTATTTTCCATACCGGCTTTCCCACCTTCGATGGCTCCCCATACCATGGAATAGATATTCTCGGACAAGGAGAGTAATAAGACGGCAAATATCATGGCACAAAGCAGATTCAGTTTCTTTTTCATCGTTATATTTTATTATTGGATTAATCAATTTTGTGGGTTGGTTTCTTCCGCAGGAACAGGTTCGGTCGCTTCTACCACCCACTGCACGGGTTTCACCTCTTTTTTGAATAACAGGAATGTGAGGCAGAAGATGGCGATTCCTGTCATTCCCCATACATGAACGGCAGTGGTGTTTCCTAAAATATCGGTCAGGGTATCTTTCTCTTCAAAAACATTCATCAGTATCAATGACAGAGTATTATTGATAAAGTGAAGGATAATGCTTGGAAGCAGGCTGCCGGTACGGTAATAAAGCTCTCCTAAGATAATACCGAACAGAAAGGCGAAAAGTATCTGTGCCGGATTCATGTGTATCAATCCGAAGATAAGGGCTGACACAAGGATGGCCCAACGGGGATTCTCCCATTTGCGCAGCAAGTATCCTTCGATGGCACCACGGAAAAAGATTTCTTCAAATATAGGAGCGATGATACATACGCTCAAAATACCGAATACATTGTTTTTCATTTGTGCAAAGACGTTTTCGGCTATATTGGGGAGATGGACCATCTCGCTCAGCCAGTTCATCCATATAATGGCGGCTGCTCCCATAAGGATGTAGAGACAGGTAGGTTTAAGAGGCAGGGACGCAAGAGTCTGTTTGTCCAGTTTTACATATTTATAATGTATCAGATGCCATGCCATGAGCAGGGTTCCCAACAGTGAAAGGATAATGGCCAAAGAAGTAGGGGCATTATGCAGGTCGAAACTTTGCGTTTCAAAGCATTTCCATATTGTGTATCCGAACATTCCCGGAATGGCTACAGCAAACTGATAAGCAAAATAGTAAAGTATTAATTTAATCGTGCGTCCCATCTTAATTTGTTTTTATGATTATTATTTCTTTAAATGAATACTCAGAAATTTATCCATGGCGCGATAGAAATCAAATTTATTCTCTTCGTTGTGGAAGCCATGTCCTTCGTTGTCTTTTACCATATATTCTACTTCGATGCCACGTTTCTTCAGCGCTTCCACCATCTGGTCGGACTCGGCTTTGTTCACGCGTGGGTCATTGGCTCCTTGTGCCACGAAGAGCGGGGCTTTAATCTGATCTACGTGGAACACCGGAGAATATTTTTCCATCATTTCCTTATCTTTCACCGGGTCGCCCACCATTTCGTACATCATGTCCAGCAATGGTTTCCAATATGGAGGAATGGTCTGCATGAAAGTAAACAGATTTGCAACTCCCACATAGTCGATGGCACAAGCATAAAGGTCGGGGGTGAAAGTGACACCTGCCAGTGTTGCATAACCGCCGTAACTTGCTCCGTAGATGGCAATCCGTTTCGGGTCGGCTATTCCTTGCTTGATTAACCATTCCACACCGTCGGTAATGTCATTCTGCATGGTCTGTCCCCATTGTTTGTAACCCAATTCGGTGAATTTGCGTCCGTAACCGGTGGAACCGCGGAAGTTCATTTGCAATACGGCATAACCGCGTGTGGCAAGGAACTGTACTTCAGGGTTATATCCCCAAGTGTCGCGTGCCCATGGACCCCCGTGAGGATTCACCACTACCGGCAGTTTTTTTGCAGTTTCCATTGTATAGCCTTTCGGCAGAGTGAGATATCCTTCGATGGTCAGTCCGTCACGGCTGGTATAAGTGATGGGAGTCATGGCAACCATCTCCTCTTCTTTAATCCAGGGAGCGGCATCGGCCACCTTTGTCAGTTTGTCTTCTTTTACATTATAGGTATAGTAAGTGCCATACGTGCGGTCACTGCCGGCATAAATCATGCGGATGTTTTCACTTTTGTCTTGGCTGGTAGTGCCTATATCATAACCTTTTAGTTTTTGTTCCAGTTTGGTGCGGATAGCCTCTTCGTCTTTGTCGAAATAGTGACGGATTATTCCTTTGTGTCCGGTACAGGATACGGAAGTCAGTTTTTTCTTCAGTTCGGAATAGCCCAATCCGGAAATATCATATTTGTCATTGGTGTAAAGCACTTCCTTTTCTTCGCAGGTGGCAGGATCCATCAGGACAAGGGCGGTTTTGTCGCGACCGATGTTAGTCAAGGCATATACCATCTTATTGTCGGGAGTGAAAGTAGCGAAGTTGACTGTTTCTTTGAAGTTTGTAGTCAATACCGGGCGGAATGGTTGTTCTTCTGTTTCACGGTATAAAATTTGGGTATTCACTCCGTCTACAATAGCCAGGGCTACACGCAACTTACCGTCGTGGTCGGTCATCCATCCCTGAATGTTTCCGGGGTTTTCAGCCAGTTGGGTCAGTTCGCCTGTATTGAGGTTGAGTCGATAGGGGTCGAAGACCTGTGGATTACGTTTGTTCAGACCGATAATGACCAGTGAGTCGATATTCTCCAGCGGGTCAATGATTTGTGTTCTTACGTTGGGAAAAGCAGTGTATGCTTTAGGTTCTGTTCCGTCTACATTGACTCCGTAAAGTTGATAATTCTCGTCTCCGGCAGTATCTTTTATGTAAAGAATCCGATGACCATTTGCCCACATACTTCCTGCCAGGTTACGTGCTGTTTCCGAAGTAATTCGGGTTGTCTTGTCCGAACCGATTTCCTGTACGAACAGGTTGAGGCGGTTTTCATACGGTGCCATATACGAGAAGTATTTGCCGTCCGGAGAGATTTGATAACCCACTTTTTCGGGGTTCTTAAAGAAGTCTTCCAAAGGCACTTGTGCATTGACTTCGGAAGCGAGGCCGGTGGTTACCAATAGGGTAGCTGCGGCGAAAATACGTTTGAATGCTTTCATCTTAATGGATTTTTAAGTTCTTGTTACTTTTTGTTTTGTGTGTCGGCCAGCAAGTTTGTGTTGCAGTCTTCACGGTAAATTGTTTCTTGCTTGTTGTCATTAAAGGCGCTTTTCTTGGCGTTCCATTCAGTGTAGCTCAGTTTCGTTTCAGATATTCCGGGAGTTACTGTAAGCAAGTAAGCCGGCTTCCAGATTTCGCGACAGGCATCCCAGCGATACGCTTTCTTTTCAATTACTTGTCCTGTTTCATTGCGTTTGTACTCATATTTCACTTTGCGTGTTAATGTTTTGCCGTCTTCATTCAGTGTGTACACTGTTGTGTTTGTGTCGTCTTGACAATAAATGTACTTCGTGTTTCCTGTTGTTTGTGCGTGTGCTGCTGTTGTACAACTCATCATTACTGTTGCCATTGCTGCTGCTAAACCTGATTTCAATACTGACCTTTTCATTTTACTTTGTGTTTTAATGTTCTACTTGTGTTTGTTATTCGATATTCATTTATCGTTTATCGATATGCAAATGTACATCTTATTTTCCTTAAATCCGCAACTCCATTCCCGAAGTGCTACCTACAAGAGAAATGGACTTTTGATTCGTAAGACAGCCATTAAGTCCTCGCGTCCGTTTCAATGCGCATACTATCCCCTTACCCCATAAAGCGACTTGAGGCAATACGCAATCAGTGGCCATCAAGTGACGTAAATCATCCGGAAGAAGTTTTGAAGGCTTCTGCATATGCATGGTTGTCGGTGTAGATGTTCAGCACA
Source organism: Phocaeicola massiliensis B84634 = Timone 84634 = DSM 17679 = JCM 13223 (assembly GCF_000382445.1). GTDB lineage: Bacteria > Bacteroidota > Bacteroidia > Bacteroidales > Bacteroidaceae > Phocaeicola > Phocaeicola massiliensis. Next base: position 21,519 of record NZ_KB905473.1, read on the forward strand.
CATTGCCTTGCGGTCTTAATCCACTTGGCAGGTACTGAAATGAATTTGAAGACAAACGTCTTGATACGGCTGGTTTCCTTGAGCCCGAACTTCTTCACTTCAATCCTTTGCATGATGGCCTTGTAAAAATTGCGTATCAGTGCCGTCAGGAGCAGGAACACGGTATTTTCCGCCATGAAGGATTTAGGCAGTCTGCCCCATCCAAACCCATTGTTCATGTCATCAAAGATGCGTTCCTTGCCTCCACGCATGTTATAGAACTCCACGATGTCGCTCATGGATGATTCGTAATCGTTGGTCAGGATGCAGCGGTATGTATATTCCCCCTCCCACAGGTCAAGTCCACTGCCCATGCGTCTCTGTCTCTGGATTATCAGGCGATACGGTTTGCCTTTCCACTTCTCAACGAGAATGGAGTTCAACTCAAACACAATGCCGTTTATTTCTTCCCTCTTCCACCCCCTGAGCGCGAAGATGTCATCATAGAGCGAGCAGCAGCGGTTGGCACGTATGTAGAATGTCCTGCAATGCTTCCTGACCTCATCCACAATGTCTTCAGAGCATGAGCCGCAGTCGGCCCTGAAGCGGTTGACTGCCATTTTCTTTTCTTCAAGTCTCCCCAAAATCCTCTTTAGCGTGTCACCCTGGTGAAAGCGTACATTGGTGTTGCCGTCGCTGTTCTCTATGCCGACAATCATGTCGCCGATAACGGCCACACCGGGCCTGTAACCAAGAAATTTCTTGTACGTGGGCTTTGCATCGTACTTCTCCGTCTCAATGAACTGGTGGTCAAAGTCAACGTCATACTCCCCGCCCTCTTTCAACTGCCCTGTGGCCAACAGGCAATTCAGGAGCAATGTGTTGAGTGTGTCTGCCGTATTGAAGTCATAGGACTTTCCGGCATCAGATGTGTATGAGATGTTTTCCCGGGCCAGTTCGTTTATTGCCCTGAGGATGGTGTCGGCGCTACAGGTGCGGAGTGTGGGGTGAAGGGAAAGATGACTCATTAAGTGGGCGGTGACATCCTCAACGCAAGAACCGCCGCAGAAGTAAACGCATAGGAGGGAGCGGATGATTTCGCTGTATTGATAACCATAGAGTTTGCATCTCAACCCAAGTGTTGAGTCAATTGTAGAGGAGAGAAGGGAGGTAAATTGCTCCATGATTGGAAATATGCCTCCAAAAGGAGTGAGTCTTTCGGATTTTATTGCTACATTTGCCATGCTTGTTACGGTTTTCTTTGTCTTTGGATTCGCAACACTAAGGTAAGTGAAAACGCTGACATGGCAAAAACCTGGGCAACAAAATGTTGCTCAGGAACTTATAAAAATAATTATCAATTATGTTGCGGAATTAAGGATTTTTATATCACCAAAGAAAAACGAGAAAAAAATATCGAAATTCGATAAAAATATATCCTTTCTCGTTGTTTGTGGGGATGAAAGAGGATGAGGATGTTGTTTTTATGTGTTTGGGGTAGGAAATGCCGGTAAAAAAGACACTTTGTTGTGAGGCGGGAATAGTTCTATAATAGAATCTTTGCGGCTTCTTCTCTGTCCTTGTGCATTTGGCAGATAAGGCTTTCAATGTTATCGAACTTTTCTTCGGGACGCAGATATTGGACGAACTCAATGCACATTTTTTTGTGATAGATATTATCCGAAAAATGAAGGATGTTCACTTCGATGCTGAGGTCTTTTCCATTATTCATGGTAGGACGATGCCCTATGTTCAACATCCCTGCCCATCTTTTTCCTTCTATATGTACATATACGGCGTATACTCCTTCCGAAGGAATGAGTTTTTCGGGATAATCTACTTTTAGGTTTGCGGTAGGAAAGCCTATCTTACGGCCGACTTTATAACCGTCGACAACGGTTCCGTCTAAATAATAATTGTATCCCAAGAACTGAGAGGCATGGGTTACGTCTCCTTCTTTTAGCAACCGTCGGATGACGGAAGAACTGATTTTATTTTCACCGTCGGTATATTCGCGCGCGCGTACTATATATATACCGAGTTCTTCTCCATAACGGTAATAATCTTCAAAACTCTCACTTCGGTTGTGACCGAAGCGGTGGTCGTAGCCTATTACCAGTATGCGGATATTGAATTTGTCGCGTAGCAATTGCATGAATTTGCGTGCAGAAAGCAATGACAATTCATGTGTAAACGGAAGCAGGATGCAATAATCAGTACCTGTTGTTTTCAATAAGTTTAATTTCTCTTGAGGAGAGGAGAGGAGTTGGGGGCAATAAGAGGTTTGTATCACCTGTCTGGGATGTACCGGAAAGGTGACTAACGCAGAACATAATCCTTCTTTTACAGCCACTTCCTTTACTTGGTCGATGAGGAAATGGTGACCGCGATGCACCCCGTCAAAAAAGCCGATGGTGGCAACCGATGGGGGAAGTGCCGGATGGTTTATGTCTGATATAATTTCCATTAGTCGAATAATAAACTTAAATCTTCACCGATATGGTAGTGGTGGGTTTGAATGCCAAGTGCCGCTGCTGCCCGGCAGTTAGTTTCCGAATCATCTATAAAGAACGTTTCCTCAGGAAGAATATTTGCCTCTTTCATTACTTTCTCATAGATAGCCTTATCGGGCTTAGCCAAATGCATTTTGAAAGAAAGAAAGGTGTCTTCAAAGAAATCGTCAGCTCGAAAACCTCGGTAGTTAAACATTTCTTCACCGGCATAATCCCAATGGATTTGGTTGGTGTTGCTAAGCAGGTAAACCATGTAGCGTTCGCGCAGCTCTAACAGTAAATCCAACTTTTCGCGGGGAATATTCAGTAGCATCAGGTTCCACATATCATCTATCTTGCGGTCGGTCAACGATTCGTCGGCTTCTTTGCGGATGGCATCCCTGAACTCTTCGGGTGAGATTTCTCCCAACTCGAATCGGGAAAATACTCCATTACCTTGCATTTGACGAACTTGCTCTTCTATGTTGGTGAATCCTGCTGTGCGGAATGCATTCAGACAACTGTCAAAATCCAGATTTATTAATACTCCACCTAAATCGAAAATAACATTTTTAATCTTACTGTCCATAACTCTTTATGCTCTTTTACCTAATTGACTTTTTTGTTTGCAACCGTTTTATCAGTCGGTAGATTTCACCTGCTACCAGCACCAAAGAGGTAGCGGTGATGATTATAATCCATTCGGTCAGGTTCAGCGGTACGGTGCGGAATACTTTTCCTCCGAATTCGACAATGAATATCTGACCTATCAGTATGATAACCGCTACACTGAGCATACCCAGTGCATGGCGTGAATCTTTAAATACAGAATGGTTGGTTCCGAAAACACTGGCGTTGAACAGATTCCAGAACTGAAGCATTACAAAGATAGTGAAGAAGCAGGTAAGAGCCCACTCTGTTTGTGAGGCGGGAAGTTGTCTGATACCTACGATGAGTGACATCAGTATAACCAAAAATGCAAGTCCTACACCTAATATATTATTGCGCATAGCCTTGGTGATGATAAAGTCATTGGTCTTGCGCGGCTTTTCGTTCATAACATCGGGACTGGGCGGTATGGAAGCCAGTGCCATGGCAGCAAAAGTGTCCATAATGAGGTTTACCCATAACATTTGAGTGACAGTCAGCGGAAGTTCCGTTCCCAGAAAGGCACCGAGCAATACACTTGCCAATGCCACTACATTGATTGTCAGTTGGAAGACAATGAAGCGTTGAATGTTTTTGTAGAGCGAACGTCCCCACATGACGGCAGTGGCGATACTGTGGAAAGAGTCATCCAGCAGTGTAATATCGCTGGCTTCTTTTGCGACAGAAGTTCCTGTTCCCATCGAAAGTCCCACTTGTGCGTGATTGAGAGCGGGGGCATCGTTGGTTCCATCACCGGTAACAGCAACTACCGCACCTTTTTGCTGGAGCAGCTGCACCAGGCGTTGTTTGTCCATCGGGCGCGCACGGCTCATTACTTTCAGGTCGAGCACACGGTCGAGTGCTTCTTCGTCGCTTAAAGCAGCAAATTCCACCCCTGTGATTCGGTTGCGTTCCGAGTCTTCGGGTTTCCATAATCCGATTTGGCGGGCAATTTCGGTAGCAGTTCCCGGAGTATCACCGGTTACAATCTTCACACCGATACCGGCTGACTGACATTTGCCGACAGCTTCGGGTACATCGGGACGAATGGGGTCACTGATGGCAAAAATACCGAGGAAAGTCATTCCGCCTTCATTCACTAATTCAGAACAATCCTCTCCGACGCCTTCGGGGATATATTTATAAGCCAGTCCCAAAGTACGCATGGCCTTGTTTTGATAGGCAAGCAGGTCGGCATTATATTGTGCAATGGCATCAGGGCTCAGATTGCATTTACCCATTATAATTTCAGGCGCACCTTTTATATATAGCACTCTTTTTTGCTGGATGGGAGAGTCGACCAACGTAGCCATATATTTACGTTCGGTGGAGAATGTGAGCTGGTTGACAACAGTCGCTCTTTCACGCAGCTCCATGTAATTCTTTCCCTGCTCGTTAAGCCACAACAATAAAGCGATTTCGGTCGGGTTTCCTACACCGGAAGGTTTCTTTCCGGCCTCTGCTTCTTCCAAGAAAGCCGTGGAATTGGCACTGATGCCTTCAGCTATCAAGTCTGCTTTGGAGGTGTCGAGCTTTGCTTCATGCACTTGCATCAGATTCTGTGTCAGTGTGCCGGTCTTGTCTGTACAGATGACGGTGATGGCTCCCATTGTTTCGCAAGCATGCATTTTTCGGACAAGGTTGTTCGTTTTCAGCATACGGCGCATATTCAGTGCAAGGCTGAGAGTAACACTCATCGGTAAACCTTCGGGAACGGCGACCACTATCAGGGTAACGGCCATCATGAAATATTTTAAAACAATACGGGCGATATGCACCCATTGCTGCCAGCCGGTTATCTCGTTCATGCTCAAATATCCATAAAGGTCTTTGGCCGTGAAGATAATAAAGGTCAGTGTGGCAATGGTAAAGCCGATTTTACCGATGAAATCGGCCAGCTTTGTTAATTGAATATTCAATGGAGTCTGTTCTTGGCTCTGCTCTGTTGCCTGGCGAGCCACTTTGCCGATTTCTGTCGCATCGCCTACGTGCTCTACGCGCATCATGCCGTGACCGTCCACTACTGTTGTTCCACGCATGACGGTGTTGCTGGGATATGTGGCCTCATCATCAAATAATTCTTCGTTGACCGTTTTGTTCACCATTAATTCTCCGGTCAGGTTGGATTCATTAATCTGCATGGAAATAGCTTCCAACAAGATGCCGTCTGCCGGCACCTCTTCGCCGGTATTTAATATGACGATGTCTCCCACAACGATGTCTTTGCGCGGAATCTCTTGTATTTTGCCGTTACGCATGACCGTGACGGGCGTTTCTTCACCTACGGCGTTCAACAAATCAAATTTCTTGTTTGCATCATATTCAAAATAGAACCCGATGCCGGTAGCCAGAAATATAGCGAAGAATATTCCGATAGTTTCGGCATATTCATCTTCAATGATGGCTATGACCAGTGAAAAGAATGCTGCAACGAGAAGGATGCGTATCACCGGGTCGCGGAACTTTTCGAGATAAAGTTTCCACATAGAAGGACGTTTAGGGGGTGTCAGGAGATTCATCCCGAATTTCTCCCTGCTTTCAAGAACTTCTTTATTTGTCAGCCCTGTAAAGGTGGTTTCCTGTTTTGTATGTGCCATACGGCTATTATCAATTAATTAGTGAAGTACAAAAATACAATTTAAATCCTTACGAATAAGTGAATTAAATCTTTTTATCAAATTTTGGGTGTGATTCTTTGCAAATCTCAAAGAAATGTTCTACTTTTGCACCTGCTAAGAAGAAATTCTCATAGCTCGGACTTGTAGCTCAGTTGGTTAGAGCAACAGACTCATAATCTGGAGGTCCCTGGTTCAAGCCCAGGCTGGTCCACAAAGAAAATAAGCGTTAATTGCACAAAATCAAGCAGTTAGCGCTTTTCTTTTTGTCCCTTCACTATGAGTTGGGATAGGCTCAAATCAATAGAATTACATATCTTTTGCAGCATTTGTTTACCGCTTGTTTACCGATAAACAAAAGGATTAATATGCTGACAATCAACGCAGAAATCAAGAAAGACGGACTACGGTCTAATGGTACTTACAACGTAAAGCTAAGATTCACACTCGACAGAAAAATGAGACGGCTGGCAACAAGTCTATTCGTCACAAGTAAAGACCTGACTAAAGAACTGAAAATCAAGCAAAATTCACCTATTAAAAAAGAGGTAGATTCTCTTATTCGCAGTTATCAAGAGAAATGTACCAAACTGCAAGTTGAATTAAACCACTACACCATTGATGAAGTAATGGACTACTTGGATGGGGAGCATCAAAAGCAACAAACCATTGACTTCATAAAGTTCAGTCGTGAGTGGATAGCCTCAACTACTATCAAAGGCGCACCTAACTACACTACTGCCATTAATGCCTTAGTTCGCTTTATAGGCAAAGAAGAATTGGATGTAAATCTGATTACAACCATTTTTTTAGAGAACTTCAAAGTGTTTCTGAATAAAGAGCGTGAAGTACGAATGAAGAAACTGATTCAGCAGGGTAAGCGTGTGCCCTCTAATCGGTCTTTATCTCTTTATTTGGTAAGCATAAAGAAACTATTTAAAGAAGCGCAAAAAAAGTATAACAAGAGAGAGAAAAATCTTATACTGATACCTAACAATCCATTTATAGACTTTGAGATACCCAAGCAGGAAGCAACAAGAAAGAGAGCTATTCCGGCAGATATTATAAAGAAGGTATGGAAGCTACCCTATAAAGATATGAAGAAAGGCTACAAGTCCACTTGCCGCTATAATTTGGCAAAAGATTGCTTTATTCTATCATTCTGTCTGATGGGCATTAATTCAGCCGATTTATATAATGCTACAGAAATGGCGAACAATACCATTACTTATAATCGTACCAAGACGAAAGACCGTAGATTGGATAATGCTCAAATGAAAGTGGATATACCTAAAATCGCATTACCACTTATAGAGAAATACAGAGATAAAAGTGGTAAACGCTTATTTAATTTTTACCAATACTATGCAGACGAAAAAGGTTTCAATAAGGCTATCAACTACGGCTTAAAAGAAATTGGTACAATATTAGGAGTAGATGATTTGGAATACTACGCAGCGCGCCATTCATGGGCTACTATTGCATTGAACAAAGTAGGCATAGACAAATATATAGTCCACGCAGCACTGAACCATATAGATGATTCTATGAAAGTGACAGATATTTATATTGAACGGGACTTCGTAAATGAGAACAAGGCTAATGCCAAAGTTGTGAAATATGTATTTGGTAAATGAATATCGTTTGCCATTATGCAGAACCTACTATAACGAAAAAGAAGTCTGTAATCCGCTAAAGATTGCAGACTTTTCTTTTATTTTGCAGTATAACTAATACGAATATACTATGTATCAGATAGAAGAACTGCCCGATTTAAAAGTGGCTTGGCATGAAAGCTACAAATGTCTAAATGAACCACTATTAGAATATGTGTGGGAAGTAGCCAATCACTTCCTGCCCGATTATGAAGATGTGTCCGCTGCACCTGCCATATTTGCCAACAGATATGCGGAAAGAAATCTATCTATTGAAGAAAGGTACGAGAGAACACAAGAAATGAAAACTTTCAAAGGAACTTTGGAAGAATACAAGAAACGGGAATACAGAAAGCTGGATGATTCTTTCAAAGAGAAGTTTCTAACTAATGAAGATTTACAGAATACCATTGAAGCGTATAAGTTGGATGTTAGCAAGTTTTGGTATCTACTTCTGTTCGTATATGACTTTATAGAGGATATTGGTACAAACGCACCTGCATTAAATAAGTCCGTATTGGAGGATTTTAGCTATTTTCATACCAACCTATCGGAAGCTACCAGTATCACCCTAAAGAAGAATAACAAGAAAAGCTATGTCGTTGAAAGGGAGGACACAATCAGAATCATTCAAGCAGCCTTGCAGCATTTTGTCAATACATACAGCGATATTATACATAGTGAGCAAGATAGAGAAACCATGATTAAACAATTAAAGGACATAGGTTTGGAGGGCTTTATCAGAAATGACTTATCGTCAAAAATCAGCTTTACGGACAAGTTCAGTCTTGACATATCTTATAAGAAGTGGAAATTTACGGATATGTTTCTGTTTTTTATTGAAAGAAGAAAGGCTACCACCATACCCGATAAAAAAGTAAAGGTATCTAAAGACAAGATGATGCTTGTTTCAAGGCTTATCTATACAGTGGGCTATGATGGCAAAAGATATAATGAAGAATACGATTCGGAGGGTAACAAGAACAGAATGTTATCCAATCTCCTTAGAAGATACAAGAACGAGAAATTTCCGTCTGTCATAGCTAATAACTACAACGTAGTTTCATAAACGACATACATAAAAACATAGCAGAAATGCGTACTGAAAGGGTTGTTCTTTTCGGTACGCATTTTTTTTGCGTACTGGAATGGGCACGTTTTCTACACACATGGGCATTAGGCAAAATGCTTTGTTACCCCTTATTTCTGCCCTAATTTTGCAATGTCAAAAGGGAACAAATAAGTAAGTGCGCATAGCTTTAGTAGTTCTTTAATGACTTAATAATTAATATGTAAAATATCTAAAATTAGGAATTATGAAAAATTTAAAATTTGCAGAAGCATTAAATAGTGAAGTAGAAAACATAGTAGAAAACACTAAAGTAAGTGCAGCATTCGTGCAGGAACTGAAAGAAGCATTCCTCATGTTTCCCGTCAGAACGGATATGCGTTTCAAACAATCCTCAAAAGGAGAACTGATTATATCGGTCACAGTCGTTTATGCTACTGGCATGACACAACATTTTGAGGGTGCAGGAGATGCAGACCTTATTTCGGCAATACATTTCGGCATGGCTAAAATGATAAACGGCTTGCACGACTACAAAGCAGAGGAACATGAGGTCGAAATTGCCCAAGAGGGTGAAAACTTGGTAATGGAACTGTTCAAGCAGTACATGAACTCCACTATGAGGGGCTATATTGAAGCGGACTGGTACAACAACAGCGGCGAGCGTTACCGTTGCGTGAGATTCACTTCCACATTCAACGGGAATGTAAAGTTCTGCATGAAAGCAACGGATGAAGTGAACAGCCTTATCTGTGAAGCCTGCAAACCCGAATGGATGAAGAAATCAGAAGCGGAAGCCAAACAACAAGTTCCCGAACAGAATGAAGTAGCCTAAACAATCAGCTTTGAAGAAAGTCGAGGGAACAACCTCTCTCGGCTTTCTTTTTTAATCGGAACAGAGAAAATGAAACAGATACAGTTTGCCCAAACATATAATAATGAAGCTGCACACAGACAAGTGAAGCTACTAATGAAACAACACAAGCAGCTTTATATCCAAGTGAACGGTGAAGCATGGATTAGCAGTCAAGGAGTAACGAGTATAAGATACCAACTCAACGCACAAGGCTGGCAGTGGATTCTTAATTATCTGCAAACGGGAGATTATGAGGATTTTGGAGTATTCCCGTCCAGACTATCCAAGCTATGCAGCGAGTTCCAAGAGGATGTGGTAAAAGAACTAATAGAACAGAAATACAATATTGCAAGAATCCCTTTTTTACGGGAAACCGAAGCCTATATAAGACTTAGAGGGCTGTTCCGTTTCGGAAAACTCTTTTTCAGCATAAGGAGAAGCGATGAATTTATAGATTATCTAAACAGCAAAGGATTATGATTACTCTACATAAAGGTCAATACCTGTCTGACGTAATGAGTGAGATTCCGTCAAACTGCATACTTTCCAAAAGAATACCCGGCTGTGGTGCTACCACTTTGGAGCTTGAAACCCAAAGAAATTCCATTATCGTAGTTCCCAATGTACCCGTCATCAAAAGCAAGTGCGGAAAATACAGCAATCTGTTAGGCGTTTATGAAGATGTCACAACAGATAAGATTCGCAATTATCTGACTAATAACAGACTACATAAGATAATGACTACTCCCGAAAGTTTTGGAAAAGTGAAAAACGCTTGCAGTGGTATTGACATTTATAATCATTTCTTCCTGCTGATGGATGAATGCCACCAATTAATCAAGGATGTGGATTACAGAACGGACATAGTGCTGCCCATGAATGACTTTTTTCGTTTCAAAAGCAAGGCTCTTGTTTCCGCCACTCCTATCGGATTCAGTGACCCAAGATTTAAAGAGTTTGAAACAGTGGAAGTAAGTGCCGATTATGATTACAGACAAGAAATTGCGGTTACACATACTTATAATATATACAAGGCAATAAGTGAATATTTAGGCAATCACACAGAGGAAACAGTCTGCTTTTTCGTCAATTCCGTGGTAATGATTTACTCCATAATGAAACAGTTCGGCATATTGGAGGATTCTACCGTTTACTGTGCGCCAAAAAGCCGTTTGAAACTGAAAAATGAATACTCCTTTGATAATGCTTATAATGATTGGAACGCAGATACCATGAAGAAATATAACTTCTTCACTGGCAGATTCTTTACGGCATTCGACTTGGATTTGCCTTATCAGCCCGATTTGGTAATGGTTACAGACCCTTATAATTCCGAATATACCATACTTGACATAGATACGGACTGCATACAGATTTGCGGAAGATTCCGTAACGGTATAAAATCGGCAACACATATCTATCGGGTGAATCCCGAAATCATAACCAAAGACAGGGAACAGATAGAATGGGAAATTTCGGCACATGAATTTGCCTATAACACGATACAAACCTTATACAAAAGTGCGGATAACAGAGAAAGCAGATTCGCTTTCGGTGCAGTTCTTGAAACCATGCCGTTCCGTAAATTCCTATATTCGGACTTTACAAAGAACTGGTTTGCCATAGACAATGAGATTAATTCCGTATTGGTGAACAACAGATACCAATCAAGACAAGAAATAAAGAACTGGTACAATGACTGCCATTTCTTCAATCCCACATTTGAGAATTGCGAATATAACGAGAATGACGAGAAATTAAAGATTGCCAAGACTACACGCTCGGTAAAGGACAAACACAGAAAAATGGTACAACTTCTTAGTGAAATGGAAACTCCCTACTCGGAATACGCCTTAGATTTCATTAATGATATGCGGAAGATTGACCCGTTCATTGTGGAAGCGTTTGAGACTTTGGGCAAAGAGAGGATAGAAGAACTTAACTATTCCAAAAAGAAAATCAAAGAAGAAATGATTCTGACACAACGTAAGGGGAATAAAGTTATCAGACTGGTTAAGAATATATTCAAGGTTGGTAACAGATATTCCAATGAGAAAATAGTTAATGAATTAACGAGAATATATGAGAGATTGAACATACACCCCGAAGAAAATATAGAACCGAAACTTATCGGTCTCTATTATCAAGCAAATCCATTTAAATCGGGTAATATAAGAGGCTATCAATTAAATTCGGAATTAGTTTAGCTAAATGGGACAAAATCTCATTTTCTTGCCTTTCTATACCCGATACAGAAATTAAGTAAAATGTCCCTATCAACCTTAATAACTAATGAAACAGAGTAATTTTCGTACTAACTAATAATATACAGTCGCAGGAAATTCTTGCGGCTTTTATTTTTGGCGCAGAACCACAACCGCACATTTTCCCCGGTTTCGATTTTCTGAATATTCCCACTTTAGGCAGAGTTATATAGCACCTACTTTATAATAAGCCACATACAGCTAATACCATTAAAAAGACTACCTTTTAAAGAATCACCTATATTCAGTTTGGCTAAAAGTCAAGAGAGCAGATATATAAGGTACTTAATACAGAAAGCCCCCTCCCCATTCAGTCAGTAAGCTAAAATATATAAGAGTGTCTGCCTTTGCGGACCACAACCTCCAATAGTCCCCCTCTGTACATTGATATAAAAAGAATTATTAATCATTTAAACTTTTATCAATATGAGAAATTTAGTTATCATGCCAACAGAGAACAGAGAGAGAATGAATTTAGGTGAGTTTGCAGAAGAAGCAACCATTATTGAAGAAACTGCAACACCTAAAAGGGTAAATCATTTCATTGAGGCAAACACCCAAGAAGCTACCTTGCAACATTTGAAAAATGACTGCATTACTCCCGTTTTTGCAAAAGACAATGAGCTTACAGTAAACCATGCTGCATTTATTGAAACTGTTTGGGAAGCTGCAAACTCCTACTACAATGGTGAGACTATTGGAACACCCGATATTCGTGTTAGTCATGTGATTAAGGGTCGCATTCCCGAAGCTATCCACAAACCTGCCAATCAGTTGTTGGAATCAGACAAAACAATCTACTATGAGAGGGCAGCTTTCAGTATTGACATTCCTACAATCTATGAAACGGTTGAGGAAAACAAGTTGAACCTTTCAATAGTAGGGGTTAGAGCCTATAACCAAATGAATCTGTATTCAAAGAAAGTTCCAGAGTTGTTTAGGTTGGCTATTGGCTTTAAAAACCAAGTTTGTTGCAATATGTGCATCTTTACAGACGGTTACAAGGATGATTTAAGAGTGAGCAATACAAGTGAACTTTACCGTTCTGCCTTGGAACTGTTCAACAACTACAATCCTGCCAAACATCTGTATCTGATACAACAGTTGGGCAATACCTCAATGAGTGAGCATCAATTCTGCCAAATATTGGGTAAAATGAGACTTTATCAGTGTTTGCCCAATGGCTACCAAAAGAGACTGCCAAGAATGTTGCTTACTGATACACAAATAAACAGTGTTGCAAAAGCCTACATTAATGATGAGAACTTTGGCAGCTTTGGAAATGACTTGAATATGTGGAAATTTTATAATTTGCTCACTGGAGCAAATAAAAGTTCATATATTGATTCATTCTTAGACCGCTCTTTAAATGCTACTGAAATGGCAGTTGGAATTAATGCAGCCTTGCATGGGGATGAGCATTACAAATGGTTTATTGACTAATTAATGAGAGGACATCTATTTATTAGGTGTCCTTTCTTATCTATTTTACAAACCTTTTAAATAATGAGATATGGAATTACAAGAAAGCCGTGAATATAAGGCTGCAAAAGAATTGGAAAGAGCTTTGAATGATATGAGTTGGAATCCTCAAAAATTTGCTGAAAGTACAAGATATTATCACCGTACATTACAGCAGGAATTAATGAAAACCATTGTGGCAATCATTAAAATGGTTGGTGATAAGGGGTACAGAACAGACCTTAGAAATCAAGCCTCACATGAACTTTGCAGAAAGATTATTGACAGTGGGGTATTGGATGATTGTTACTTGCCTTTTATATGATGTAATGAGAGGACATCTATTTATTTAGGTGTCCTTTCTTTTTTATTCACTTAAAAATACTACAAAATGGAAGATAATGGAAAATTGATTTTATGGGGTACATTGGTAGTTATACTACTGATAATAATTGGCATCATTAATCCCTTTTTGCTGATACTGATTATCACTATCTTTACTTATCTGCAATCTTAGTTACACTTTCTAATAGAAGTGAAAGTAATTTGAGAATCAAGCTATTACAAAATGATTCCCGAATTAACTTTCACTTTTATAGTCAAACCTACAAAATTGAAACAACATGAGTTTGAAAAACAGCTATACAACAAGTGACTGCCTACAATGGGACAGTGCTACAAACTTGGTGAGAAAATTATATAGGGATAAGAATTATAGAATAAGCCTGCTTGTTGGGTGTGGCATATTTTTTGGTTTACGCATCTCTGACCTACTACAACTTACTTGGGAAATGCTTTTGAGTAAGGATGCAAAGTTTACCATTACTGAAAAGAAAACAAGCAAACGTAGGGAAGTGAGAATTAATAAGGAGTTTCAGAAGCATATCAAAGACTGTTATACAGCTTTGAATATTCAAAACTTGAATGAGTTCTGTTTTTTATCGGGAAAAGGTAAGAACAAGGTCTATTCTATCCAATGGATAAACATTGTACTTAAAGAGCTGAAAAGCAAGTACAATTTAAAGATAGACCACTTTTCTACCCACTCACTTAGAAAGACTTTTGGCAGAAAAGTATTTGAATCCTCTGAAAATGCTGAATTGGCTTTAGTTAAACTGATGGAATTATTTAATCATTCAAGTGTAACCATAACTAAAAGATACTTGGGACTTAGACAAGAAGAACTGTTAAATACTTATGACTGTTTGAGTTTCTAACTACTGCTTGGAATGGGACAAAGTTTGAAATTTCTGTTGTTATCATACCATTTTCAGAAATAAAGAACTTTGTCCCGTTCTCTAATATACAGTAACTTTCAAAAACTGCAATGTAAGAGAAACTGTAAATGATGGTTATATCTAAATCTGATAGGGCATAGTTCCAAGCCAAACAGATTGCGATAACGTAATTAGCCCTACATTAATGCAAGCGTAAGAAAATTATCTTTTTAAAAAGGCATAATACGGCTTGTAGTTTATGGTATGTGCGATTTTGGGAACTGCTTATATGCCGTATCAATCTACTAATTATTTAGCTATGCTATAAAATAATTTCTGAATTATGCAAATATCTGCAAAGTGCTGAAATGCAGTCTGTTTTGATAATCCAAATTAAACATATAGCTTTGCAGTGTCCGTTTACAAAATCCCATTTATTTAATCATTTAAAATTTATCAGCTATGAGTAATCTTAAAACTTACTTCAAGAAAAGTGTGTCCGTATGTAAGAAAAGCTCTGCCTATATAAGAGCGATACCCGTTCTTGCAAAAGCACTATATCATGCAATGGTGGGTAATGGAAATTATAAGGTATCATTTACCAAAATAGGACGAAAATGGTACTGCAATGTTCCGGGTTTTCCCAAAGAGCTGTTTGAACATACTCTGATGGTTGGTGGTGCATCCAACTATCTTGAATATTACTCTCGTGGAGAAAATGAGATTGTGGCTACTATCAGAATTGCTAAAGAATGGGAAGATAAGTTTTATTGCGGAGTTAGATTATATAAGGTAAGTTCCACCTTAACGGGTGGTGCTTTCTATAAAGACCCAAGCGGAAATTTTGGTGAAGAACTTTGGCTTTGTCCCGTTACCCTATTCTTATTGGGCAAATACCCGAAACTAATCTTTATCTATAAGATTAACAAGAACTACCTGCATTGTCCCATCTGTATTGAGTGATTGAGCAAATTTATCCTCACAGATACCGCTATAATTGCAAATGAATCATTAATTTTGTGGTCTAATTAACTAAAAACACAATAGATATGGAAGATATGTTCTCTTTAGGCAATGTTGGATTGTGGAGAATGGCAAACAATGGCTATATATCACTAACTGGAGAGGTGGGTGAATTATTTATTGCCAAAATTTTAGGAACTATCATTCTTAAATTGAAATATAAAGATATTGTTTACGCAGTTTCAAAAAACGCAAATGAAAGATATTTTAGAGTACCAACCTCGGAAGGTGGATATTTCTTCTACTTTGACAGCTTTAATGAATTAAAAGAGACTATTGAAAAGAATAAATAACAATCTGATTTTTTTTAAAGTTCGCAGTATTTGCGGACTTTTTTTATACCCATTATGAAGATAGATACTTCTTTCATTCATTACTTAGTTAGGCAACAAACCCATATACCTTATAATCTCTAATAGAACTACATCTTTCAATCCGCAGAAACTACGGGTACTTTTTTCGGGAAGAAATCTTCTTATAGTCCCCATTCAAAAAAAGTACCTGCTTATGCTATTACAAAGAAAAGAAGCTGAATACTTCTCTAATTACTTACTAAAGATATGCTTTAGAACATTTAGAACTGCATTTATCAGCGTTTTATCTTTAGCTATTCAAAACCTTTCGCTAACTTTGCAACAATTTCAGAGGTCTTAATGCGTTAAGGCACTGAAAGGACATATTTAACGAAAAGGTGTTATTGAGATTATCTTCTTTTTCTCAAATTCTCGCAAAATTTGAAAGACTGTGAAGATGATAGCAATAGCACCACACCATTTGATATATACCTACCTTATATCCATAAGGCTCTTAGATATTGTCAAAATTGGTGTGGGTTGCTATTGTTTTATCCACAGTCAAGGCAATGCGAGAAGCCAGAGAAAAAGGGTAAAGCAAATAATAGTTCCCACACCTTATTTTTTATCCACTTCTTCGGGGAATTGGGAAGTACAATATTAGTGAGTAATGAAAAAGATTATTTCAATTTTAGCTTTTACAGTACTGCCAACAATTGCTTATTCACAACTTCCATTAGTTGAATACAAACCCGTAATAGTTGGCAAAAACAATAACAACAGTAGCAACGAACATAACCGTAGCAATAATAACGGGTATTTTCCAAACGTACCTTCATATTCCACTCCTAACCGTTCTACCACACAAAGCTATCAGACTGTAGGAGCATACTTCTTTGATGCAAGTTCACAAAATTTCAAAAGAACAAAAATCAAAATCAATTTAGGAGAATCTTATTCGGGAGAAACTGAAATCTATGTTCGGGCTGTATTAGACCGTTCTTTATATAGAGAAAGTTGGAGAGATTGTAATAACAGAGCTGTTAGGGTCAATGCTTTATTAGACAAAGAAATTATAGTGAACAACTTTGAATGGAAAGTAGAGCATACAACTTTGGGTACTATTTACTTTAACTACTAATTGTTGAAATTATGAGAACTTTTATTTTACTACTGCTTACCTTATACTTTGCTCCCATATATAGTGTAAATATGGGAAATGACAGTGATATTTTTATGAACAGATTGTCTGTAAACCAAGAATTTCAAGGCAATTTTTCATATAAATATGGTATGCGCAAAATTGATAAGGAATTATATATACACAATTTAGGAACTAATGTTCAATCCTATGTTGCAAGTAAGAATTGGAATGAATATAAACGTGAGGAATTTAGAAATGCGTATGAAAGGTATATGGACGCATTGAAAAAAGACAGACTTTCAGCTGATGATTTTGGAAACATAACAGATTCTAAAGGAGAATTAGGCAATGTTGATGGGGATGATTATTGGTACGATAATAAAGGAAATAGAATAAGTGGTGCGGAGTACAGAGCTTTAAGTGTACGCAAACAAAAGAAGTATCGGGCTTTTTATGCCAATAAAGAAGTTGTCACATATTTCAATGAGATTGCTAAGGCTATAGTAAACAGAAGATATTCTGACTAAGATGAAAACATATCTATTCGATACCATAAACCGATACAAAAGATTCAGTGAGAATCTTGATGTAAAGACTGTCTTATGTAATAAATCATGGATGGTTTTTAATAATTCGGGGGAGAAAGAAACTTATATATTCCAAGAAAGCGGAATTTTAATTATTTCTCTTAATGGTAAAGTAACGAATGCTACGTGGCAATATATCCCAGCTAATAAATCTCTTATAATTAGCGGAAATGAACAATCTTATATGGTACACGCTGCCTATGTGGATAATATACTTTTTGTTTTACAAGTAGATGGCACAAAAGAATGTGCTTTTTTAATTGACGAAAATAACAGACAAAATTTCCAGCCTAAATCATATAATGATATTAAAAAACATTTTGAGGTTAAAGAACAGAAGCTGTTGCAAAAACAGACAACTGAATATTTAAAAACTGAAAGTTTAGTTAAACAAAAAGAGAAAGAAAGGAAAGCAAAAAGAAGAAAAGAGGAAAAAGAGAAAAGAATAGAACAATTACGATTTAAAGCTGATGGAATAAGACATGTAAATGGATGGATGCAAATTTTTATATTCGTAGTGTCATGGATACTATTTTCTATATTAGTGTCTATAGTATGTTCATTTGAAAAAACCCCTTGGCTTGTTGCGATTCTATTACCTCTTATTGGTGGTCCATGTTTTGTTTTCTTTATACCATGTTATATGATAACATTAATTAAGAATAAGAAAGTGAAAGATTGGAAAAAGAAATATCCCAATGATGCAGTTAATCAATATCTATAAAATCTTATGAAATACTACAGAGTTAACATTGAAGATTACAAAATAGGCATTTCCTGTGGAAATAATATGCCAACAAAAGAGTTCCTGAACAATCAAGTTCATGAATTTCTAAAATCTCAAAAAGTGAATATAAATAGGGATGAGACTTTTAAGTTTCAAGATTCTAATGAAAAGGAATTTGAAGATTTGAAACGTGAAGTAGCATTAAGTTCTAATTTTAAAATGAGATATTAGATTCGACTTATTCATTCAAACGCTATGTTGAAAACCTACCTTACAGTATTAGTTAGCTTATTAGTAGCTTGCAGCCCTGCCAAACAAAATACAAAACAAGTATCTACCATAGACAGCACTTTACAAGTAAGAGTTGATTCTATCCTGCAAAACAAGCTGTCCGAACTTAATGCTACGGTAGGGCAAGTTATTATAATGGAAGTACGGACGGGAGAAATTAAAGTTTCTGTTGGTTCTGATTCTATTCTGCAAGAATCGGGATTGGTACGTACCGCTTCACTTTTGGCAGTATTGGAAACAAAGGCAGTCAAACTATCCGATACGATAGATGTTGGTAATGGCATTTTAGCCATTGGTAAAGATACATTGTACGACCATAATTGGCATAGGGGTGGATATGGGAAAATCACAGTGGAACAAGGCTTCGAACTTGCATCCAATATCGCCACCTACAAAGTAGCGAGAAAGGCATTTGAGAACGGACAAGCCTTTTCGGAAGCACTTGCAAAGTATGGCTATCAAGTGAAAGACACAAGTCTTGTTTATAATCCTTTGGGATATGGCATTCTCACCACTCCATTACAGAACTTGACTTTCTTTAATTACATAGCTAAAAGTAAGACTGCCATAAAAGAAGCATTGGAATACTCTGTTTCTAATGGATTAGCCAAGCCTGCCCAATCAGATAGAGTAAAAGTAGCTGGAGCAACGGGAACAATTCAACTTCCGAACGGTGAATATGCAGTAGAATTTTGCGGTTACTTCCCTGCCGATAATCCGAAATACAGTGTTATCGTTACCATTAATAAGACAGAATTACCTGCAAGCGGTGGACTGATGGCAGGTGATGTTTTTAGGCAGATTGTTGATATTATGAATGAAAGATAATGAGAAGATTGCTATTTATCATTATTGGGCTACTTAGTTTAGCGGCTTGCAAAACAGACAAAACACCAGTTCCGCAGGATTTTGAATGTTTCAACCAACCACGAGTTTTTATCAAGTACAAACAGCCAATAAACGGATATACGGTAAAAGCAATGTGGCTACCTTATGTTGCCCAAGACGGAACGACTGGAGAAACAGGAATAACTACACTTCTACATTTTAAGAATGCTGATAACGAGTTTAGCATAAACTTAGAAGCAAAGCATATTATTGATACACTTTGTTATCATTATCCGAATTTAAAAGACGGTGATGTGCTTTATTGGGACTACGCACAAAAAGGCAGCAATGAAGTGTTGCCTAATTATGCCCCATTCTCCTTTTATGATGTGGACTTTGACGGTGAAGAAGAATTGTTGATAACGGACTATCAAAGCGGCTCATACTCCAACAATACTTATAAGGTTTACAAGATACATGAATATTATGCAGAGTTAATGACAGGCGAGCCGTTTGATTACTTGGAAACTTCCGCAAAGTTTGATTCTATCAACAAGCGCATTATAACAACAAGCACAGGCGGACAAGGCAGTATTTATATATATACTTACCAACTGAAAGAATATGAAACAATGTACGGTGACAGACCTACGACCATTTCCAAATTTGAGTTGGTGAAAGCTGATATAATAGATGATAAAGGACACAGGGTTTATCTACGGAAAGGAGATAAGTTAGAATTAGAAGACTGAATACATAATAAATTAGTATATTTGCATATAGACCCCACATTAATATTTAAGAAGATGAAAATCAATGTTATTAAATTTGAAACAATCAATGGAAAGAAAGTAGGAAAAGCATTTTCATTTCCAATGGATGCAAAGAAAATGGCTCGTTATAAAACAGAAGCTACCGTAAGAAAAAAGGTGGAGGAATATGTTGCTAAAAGCGGCTTATTCAAAAAGAACGAACTAAATGAACTCAAATATGACATGACCGACTTCTTACAAGAATGGAAAAAACAGAAACCCATTGTGGAAGCTGAAATGCTAAAGGAACTGGAAGCCTCAACCAATGCAGGAAACAGAATAACACCTGAACACATCAATCGTCTTGGAACTAATGAAGTTTTCGTTTTTGGTTCTAATGCAAGAGGATTGCATCATGGAGGTGCTGCCAAAGTCGCTGTTGAAAGTTTTGGTGCTGTCATGGGACAAGGGCATGGATTGCAAGGGAAAAGTTATGCTATCAATTCCATGAGCGGCATTTCTGAAATGGAGAAAGATATAAAGTTGTTCTGTGAGTTTGCAAAATCGAATCCACAGAAACATTTCCTTGTAACTCCCATAGGTTGTGGTATTGCAGGTTTTAGCCCTAATGATGTCGCCCCATTATTTAAAAAGTGTGCAATTTTGAATAACGTATCACTTCCTCGTTCTTTTTGGCAAATAATAGGGTATCCAAAGGAATAAAAATTCATGCAGAATTATTTAGTAAAAGATTCTTCTGAAAAATGGGCATATAATATATGACGAAAGACGAGATTAGAACAAGAGAAGATTTTATTAATCTTTATGCTTTACATCTTGGACTTGACAGATTCATTGAAGCACAAGATAAGTGGAATACTTATCAAACTGCCTTGGAAGAAGTCAAAGCAGGGAAGAAGAGAACACATTGGATTTGGTTTATCTTTCCTCAAATGGAGGGACTTGGCACAAGTGAAAAGTCTCGTTACTACGGAATACGTGGGCGTAATGAAGCTATTGAATATATCAACCATCCTATATTGAGAGATAGGTTAGTTGAAATCACAGAAGCGGTCTATAATAATGAGAAATCAGTTTACGAGATATTTGGAAACGATGTAATTAAAGTAAGGTCTTGTATGTTACTTTTTGCATCTGTTTCTGATATTCCTATCTTTCAAAAGATGCTTGAAAAGCATTGCTGGAGATAAAATTCTCATATAATAACAAAAGCCAACCTACCCAATTACGGACAAGTTGGCTTTTCAGTTCTGAACACTTAATCATTAACATCTTTTCTTGGACTTCATTATAGGAACAAGTCCAATAGTAGAGAAATAGTTTCGCATTATTTCTCTGTTTCCAATTGGTTTCTTTATCAATTTCTTCATAACTCTAAATTTTAGAATTTCACATATACAAGCATACACATAGATATATAAAAGTCAAAGCCAAGCGTGAATGAAAATGGAATATTGTTTCTAATCATGCGAATATGTCTTTTATGCCATATATTAAAATTTTGTCAGTACATTCTATCTACATTATACGGAGTTGATTATCTTTGCGCTACAAAAGATTTAATCAATGGAACAATTACAAGTAATTCAAAGCAAGATATATGAAATCAGAGGTCAGAAAGTAATGCTCGACCGTGATTTGGCAGAAATGTACGGAGTGCAAACAAAAGCATTGAATCAAGCCGTAAAACGCAATATAGACCGTTTCCCCGAAGATTTTATGTTTCAACTGACAAGCGAAGAAACACAAAAATGGAGGTCACAGTTTGTGACTTCCAATTCCATCAAGATGGGAGTTAGGCGCAACCCTTATGCGTTCACTGAATTAGGAGTAGCCATGCTAAGTAGCGTGCTGAACTCCAAAACTGCCATTCAAATAAATATGGGTATTATGCGTGCTTTTGTCGCTGTTCGCCAAATGATAGCATTGCCTAAAACAGACCAACTAACAGAGTTGCAGAATGAGGTAAAAGAGTTGAAAGACTATATAGAAGAAGTGTTCGCTGATTACAACGATATTAATGATGATACACGGATGCAGTTGGAACTTATCAATCAGACATTGGCAGAACTACAAGTCAAGAAGAAATTGGAAGAAAAGCCACGCAGAAGAATCGGATTTATACAGCATGATGAATAATCTGATTCTGTCAAGCACGAGATTTTATAAAAACTATAATACTTCCACGCAAGTAAAAAAAGTGATTGAAGAACTACAAATATATATTATAATTATTGCATAACAGTACAACATTAGCTACCTTTGCATCAGGAACGAATGTTTACCGCTGGTTTACCGATACGTTCTTATAAGAGTTCATTAATTGGTATGCAAACGCTTTAAAAGACTTGTTGCTCAGTTGGTTACACACGATAAATCCGCAGGATTTAACGTGCTTGGCAACAGACTCATAATCTGGAGGTCCCTGGTTCAAGCCCAGGCTGGTCCACAATAAAGATTCCTAATAGATTGTTATTCAGTAGTTTGTTAGGAGTCTTTTTTATTTGTGTCAACAGAATGTCAATCAAGCCGCTTTTAACTATCCGATTTTATCTTACTTACGCAACTGTTAATAATGGCTCAGTAGATATATCATCTATTACAGTGAGTTCTTTCTCTATCTGATACCATGCCACTTCCATTTTTTTCTGTTTAGAGGTACGCCATTTCATAAAGTACAAGTCCTCACTTTGTCGAGTTCTCATTTGTAATGACAAAGTTGTGCTCTTACCAAGCGATAGGGTCTGATGCAATCCAACTTAGAAACAGTTTGTTTGTGAAATGTGGTATTTCTCCGTTTTTTCTTCTACTTGATGTCATAGATAATCATTTAATCTTCGGTTGACCGTGAAGTATTCCACCGGACAATGCTTTTGTTTCTTCCTTTATTGATGAAAGTGAATTTTCTCTTAACCACGGTCGTAGCTAACGTTAACCACCCCTGTGACTAACTCTAACCACCCGGGTGGGCAGGCTTAACCACGGACGTGGTTAAGCAATCGCAACCTGCTTTCCATCAAGCTATGTATTTGCTCTATAAGGACGGGCATTACTTGCTTTTTATTGATGGACTTATTGGAAGTATGTAGACAGGACAGGGATACCGATGGTTGTACCTATGAAATTTTCACTGATGCTGTATTTGTTCAGTCACTAATCGTAACTTGATATGGTTACGTGCATGGTTGACACACATCATCTGTGTGACTAATATATGTATTCCTTTACATAATATATTGGGAAACAGATAAATTAGCATTTCTACTCTTTTTCTATTTTATATATTGAAGGTTGGTTTAAAGCCACATCGGATGGGGAAGTTTATGTAATTATATAAAGTTCCTGTAGAACTAAGTATATCTTATGGCTTTTGTATACTGGGTGCAAATATATAAATTTTTTAAGATATAAAAAGAAATGGAGAGATATTTTTATAAAAAAGAACTAATTATATAAAATAGAGCGTCAAATAGGTTAGTTTTATACAAATAAAACATTTTTTTCTCTCTTCCATTTACCATTATTAAACTATATCTCGATAGAATATAAGTAGAATATGGGTAGAATGAATCAATATATACTCTCTCAATATATCATAAATCGGTCCGTTTGCAATATGGAATATTTACGTTTCTTAGTTCTACAGGAACTAAGAAAGATGGTTATAACATCAAGTTTAAGTTAAAATATTAGCTTAAAGTAGAGTTAAAATATGAGTATAAACTGATTCGACAAATGATGTGTTAGCCGTTTTATGGGAAATAAATGACATTGATTATTTATTAACATAAAATTTAGAGAGTATTATGAAAAAGACGTTTCTATTGGCAGCTTTGCTATGCTCCTTTTTCCCGGAAATTGGTGCATCCGGTATTCCTGTCACAGATGAATCTACTATTGTGCAGCAAAATCGTAAGGTGGAGGGCATTATAGTAGATGAAGCAGGAGAACCGGTTATTGGTGTTAATGTCCGAGTTAAGGGAAATTCTACTTTGGGGACAATTACCGATTATGACGGTAAATTTTCTATCGATGTGTCTTCGAAAGACATTTTAGTCTTCTCTTATATTGGTTATAAGACTCAAGAAGTGAAAGTGGGAGACCAAAAGAGTTTGAGAATTAAAATGAAGGAGGATAGCGAGACTTTGGGAGAGGTTGTGGTTACGGCTTTCGGAACCGGACAAAAGAAAGAATCTATCGTGGGTTCTATTCAAACGGTTCGTCCTAATGACTTGAAAGTGCCTTCTGCCAATCTTTCTAACTCTTTTGCCGGACGTCTTTCGGGAGTTATTGCCTATCAGCGTAGCGGACAGCCGGGCAGTAATGGTTCTGATTTTTACATTCGTGGTATTTCTACTTTGAGTGGTATGACTTCTCCGCTTATTATTTTGGATGGGGTGGAAGTGAGTTCGGCAGACTTGGATGCGCTTGATCCTGAAATTATAGAAGGATTCTCTATTTTGAAAGATGCGACTGCCACTGCCATGTATGGTACGCGTGGAGCCAATGGTGTAATGATTGTTACGACCAAGAGTGGTGCCGACCTTGAGAAGCCTATTATTGGCGTGCGTGTGGAAACGAATATCACACAACCTACGAAAGTGCCTAGCTTTGTAGACGGATACCGTTACATGGAGCTGTATAATGAAGCTGTAACTAATGAAGGAACAGGTAATATCCTTTATACTCAAGAACAGATAGAGAATACCCGCAATGGGGTAAATCCCTATATCTGGCCTAATGTAGACTGGTATGGCTCTTTGTTCAAAGATTTGGCGTTCAACCAAAAAGCCAACTTCAATATCCGCGGAGGTACGAAGAAGATTACTTACTTCATGAATGTGGGAGCCAATCACGAAACCGGTATGCTGAAAAACGAAGCATCTAAGTATTTCTCTTACAAGAATAATATTGATTTGATGAAGTATACCTTCCAGAACAATATTGATTTTCACATGTCTAAGACATCAACCATTTCTTTGCACCTGAATGTGCAGTTGAATGACTTGAGACAGCCTAACACCTCTGTAGGCAACCTTTATTCAGCTGTAATGAACTCCAATCCGGTGGATTTCCCTATCGCTTATCCGGCAGACGGTGTAAATA
Organism: Phocaeicola massiliensis B84634 = Timone 84634 = DSM 17679 = JCM 13223; assembly: GCF_000382445.1. GTDB lineage: Bacteria > Bacteroidota > Bacteroidia > Bacteroidales > Bacteroidaceae > Phocaeicola > Phocaeicola massiliensis. The sequence continues at coordinate 46,547 of NZ_KB905473.1, forward strand.
ATTGGATTTATTGGGGAGCGTATGCAGGTGGTAATGACCAAGGTGCAGTCAATCCGATGGCCAGCTTGACCAATGGCTATACTGATATTTTTGAGAGTACGGTAATGGCTAATATTGACTTTGAACAAAAGTTGGATTTTCTGTTGAAGGGGCTTCGCTTTAAGGCTTTATTCTCTTATAAAAACTATAATAAAACCACTACCAGCCGTTCTCAGGGCATTAACCGTTATACATTGACCGGTTATACTCAGAATGCTGACGGTAGTTATAGTCTGAACATATCTCCGTTTGGTTCCTCCAATCCGAGTAAGCCGGTGTTGAGTACAACTTCGAGTGTTGCGGGTGACCGTCGTATCTATTTCCAATCTTATGTAGATTATATGAATAAGTTTGGTAATCACAATGTGAGCGGTATGCTTCTTTGGAATATTGACCAATATGATAATAATGCTCCCGGTAATTTGGTCGCTTCACTTCCCCGCCGCAAGATGGGATTTGCGGGTCGTCTTTCTTATGATTATGACAATCGTTATATGTTCGAAGTGAATGCCGGTTATAATGGTTCCGAAAACTTTGCCAAAGGACATAAATGGGGCTTCTTCCCCTCTGTAGCAGTAGGTTGGAATGTAAGTCAGGAGAACTTCTTCGAACCTCTGAAAGACGTTATCTCTAATTTAAAGCTCCGTGCTTCTTACGGTTTGGTAGGTAATGACCAATTGCTCGATTCATCGGGTGGTCTTATCCGTTTCATCTATATGTCTGATATTACGCTTCAGAGTGAAAATGCAGGATTTACTACCGGTGACAAGCAGCAGATTACTTTAAATGGTCCTGTATATACCCGTTATCAGAACAACGACTTGACATGGGAAGTGGGTGAGAAGTTAAATGTAGGTTTTGATATGCAGTTGTTCAACTCCTTGAATGTTACGGTGGATGCTTTCCGCGAAATCCGTCGTGATATCTTCCAACAACGCTATTCTATTCCTAACTACCTGGGTACGGCCAGCACTGCCGTTTATGGTAACTTGGCTAAAGTGAAGAACTATGGTTTTGACCTCTCTCTTGATTATGGAAAACAGATCAATAAAGATCTTGCCATTCAGTTTAAAGGAACATTTACTTTTGCACGTAATGAGATTCTGGAATATGATGAGGCTCCCGGTGTGCGTCCCTCTTTGTCTAATATCGGTAAGAAACTGAATACCATTTACGGTTATGTAACCGACGGACTTTATATCGACCAGGCTGATATTGCCAATAGCCCGAGCTCTACATTGGGTAATATTGCTATCGCTCCGGGTGATATTAAGTATGTGGACCAGCCCGACAGAGATGGTGTTTATGATGGAAAAATAACGAGTGATGACCGTGTAGCTATGGGTTATCCTACTGTTCCTGAAATTGTTTATGGTTTTGGCCCATCTATTTCTTATAAAAACTGGGATTTCTCCTTCTTCTTCCAGGGTGTAGCCAATACTTCGTTGATGATGTCAGGGTTTGCTCCATTCGGTACTCAGTATAACCGTAATGTATTGTCATGGATTGCTGATGACTATTGGTCACCAAGTAATCAGAATCCTAATGCCGCTTATCCGCGTTTGACCAAGAATGATAACAATCACAACACTCAGTCTTCGGATTATTGGTTGCGCAATGGTGCTTTCCTGAAATTGAAAAATGCAGAAATAGGTTATACTTGGAAGAAAGTTCGTTTCTATATAAGTGGAGCTAACTTGCTTACTTTCTCTCCTTTCGATCTTTGGGACCCTGAAATGGGTGGTGGTAAAGGTTTGAGTTACCCGACTCAGCGTACCTTTAATCTTGGTTTACAGTTGTCATTTAAATAATCCAAAAACGAACAGATATGAAAAAGTTTAATCAAATATTTATTGTAGCGGCTTGTATGCTTTTGGGCATTTTGTCTTCTTGTAGTTACTTGGATGTCGTTCCTGACGAAAAGGCGACAGAAAAAGATGCATTTGAAGATAAGGATGCTGCTAAACGCTTTGTTTATTCGTGCTATGCATATATCCCTAATCCCAGAAGTGGTACAGGTTCATTGGACCTCTTTACCTCCGATGAAGTGGTAACGGCATTTGAGCATGAAACATTTGCTGCTTTCCCTAAAGGTAATTATTCTGCGTCTAATCCGGTTATCTCTTATTGGAATTCTTTGTTTCAAGGTATCAAGCAATGCTATATCTTACTGAACAATATCGATATGGTTCCTGCACTGGAGGCTTCTATTAAGGCAGATTATATTGCCCAGGCCAAGTTCTTGATAGCTTATTATCATTTCTTGCTGGTACGTAACTATGGACCGGTTATTTTGGTTAAGGAGGAACCGTCGCTTACTACTCCTGCTGATCAATATGCGGCACGTTCGCCTTATGATGAATGTGTGGACTATGTTTGTCAGATGTTTGATGAAGCTGCTGCTGAACTTCCCGCAACTCGTATCAATGAGAACTACGGACTGGCTACAAGTGTGGCTGCCAAAGCGTTGAAGGCAAGAATGTTACTGTATGCTGCTTCTCCGTTGTTTAATGGAAACAGCGAATTCTATTCCAGCTTTGTCAATAAAGACGGAACGGCGTTGATGCCTCAAGCATACAGTGCTGAGAAATGGCAGAAGGCTAAGGTGGCTTATGAAGAAGCTATTCGTGCGGCAGAAGGAGCCGGACACAGTCTTTATACCAGTACCGACTATATGTTGGACGGATATGATAATGCAGAACCGGCCGACCCCGTGCAGCACAGATTGCGTTACACCATCATCGAGCCCGCCAACACAGAAGTGATTTGGGCAGATTGCCGTTCAGAAGGTGCCTACAGCGTTCAGAACAAGTCCCTTCCATTCTGTAATGGTTCTGCTTACAATGGTGTGTCTCCTACTCTTGCCATGTTGAAACGTTTTTATACCAAGAACGGACTTCCTGTGGATCAAGACCCTGAGTTCCCGAAAGGTAACAGTATTTATGAAGTGACTGCTTTGGGTGAAGAAAATGCCACTATTGGTGACCCGGAAGCAAAGACTATCCGTTTCAACTTAAATCGTGAGCCTCGTTTTTATTCATGGGTTGCTTTCCAGGGAGGATTTTATGAAATCATGAGTGCGTCAGACGGTAACGGAGCTTATCAGAACGATGAGAGCTATAATAAATACAGTGACTCCGGTCGAGGAAAATTGGTATGTGATTTTGTGATAGGCGGTAATACTTCTCGTCAGCCGGCAGGAAGCAGTTTGCGTACTAATAACTATTCACCTACCGGTTATCTGAATAAAAAGGGAGTAGTTCCCGGTTACAATGTACGTACTTCTTTATACTATCCACCGTTCTATCCATGGCCTGTCATCCGTTTGGCTGAGCTTTATTTGGGGTATGCCGAGGCTTGTGTGGAATGTAATGATTTAAATACAGCAAAAACTTATTTGGACAAAGTGCGTACTCGCGCCGGTATACCTACGGTAGAAACATCATGGAATGGCATTGCTACGTTGGATCAGGCCAAACTGCGTGAGATTGTTCGTCAGGAACGTACCATTGAGTTCTATTTGGAAAATCAGACTTTCTGGGACTTGCGCCGTTGGAAACAGGCAGCAGAATATTTTGGCGTGAAGGCCAAAGGTATGAATATTGCAGGTAAGACTATAGATGAGTTTGCACAAGAAACAGAAGTGTCTTTTGAACGTAAGTTTGAAAGTCCGACTCAATATTTAATGCCTGTTCCTTTGACAGATGTCAACCGTAACATGAATCTGGTTCAAAATCCTGGTTATTAATAAAATAAATAAAGATGAAAAATACATTTAAATATTATGCCGGAATGCTCCTGATTGGAGTTACCTTGGCAAACATCAGTTGCAGCAGTGATGAAGATGGGATTACACCGGCCGAAATCACAAACTTGACAGCAGAAAGTACTTCCGGGCGCATTGTACTTCGTTGGGATACTCCTGAAGATGCCGGTATCCGTTATATTGAAGTGAACTATTACGACCCATTGCAGAAAAAAGATGTTATGCGTACTGCAAGCATTTATGCAGATAGTATTGAAATACCAGATACACGTAAGAAGTTTGGCGAGTATCAGTTCTCGGTACAAACAGTAAGCCCTACAGGTGATAAGAGTGCGGTTCAAACTATCTCAAAGGTTTCGGAGCCGGCATTGCCTACTTTTGTGAGTACACAGATAGCTTTGACTGCTGCTGACTTGAGTACGAATGCGCAGGAGCCGACTGAAGGACCTATTGCTAATCTGCTGGATGGCAATACCGGCACTTTTTTCCATACGGCATGGAGTGTCAATATACCGGCTCCTCATTGGATGCAGGTTAACTTGAAAGAAGAAATAACAGGTTCCTATAAGTTCTATTATGCACCTCGTAATAACGGCAGTAATAAACCGACTGATTTTGATTTGATGGGTAGCACGGATGGTACCAACTGGTTCCTTATCCGTAACTTCACTAAGGATGCAGATGGACTACCGGTTACTTCTACGGGTACATTTACTTCTGAGATTTATGATGCACCGCAACCATTCAGTCAAATCCGAATGGTAGTTAATGCTACTAATACGAGTAGTATTTTCTGGACAATGTCCGAATTTAAATTTTATTCGGTTTCTGTGACGGATCCTGAAGCCGCTGATGAATAGAAGGCTCTCTTCACAACATTAGATAGTAATTTAGGTTATCGAGGGGGGTGTTCGTGAGAACATCCTCCTATTTTTTGCCGTAAAACAACAAAACATCTTCAAAGAAGATATATCTTTGCAACTTAAATAAAATTTTCGTCTATGAATAACACTAGTGTACTATCTGTTGCTAAGAACCGTGTAGTTTGGTTGGATGTTGTCCGTTTTGTGGCCATGTTTACGGTGGTTTGCTGTCATTGCGCAGACCCTTTTAATTTTTATTCGGGTGAGCCTTCTGCCGAGCTTGAACAAATAAAGTTTTGGGGCGCGGCATACGGAGCATTCCTTCGCCCTTGTGTCCCCCTGTTCGTTATGATTACAGGTGCTTTACTGTTGCCGGTACGAGGGGAGACGTCGGTTTTTTACAAGAAAAGGATCAGCCGTGTATTTTGGCCGTTTCTTCTTTGGTCTGTGCTTTATAATCTGTTTCCCTGGATAACCGGTTTGTTGGGATTCAAACCGGAAGTGATTCTCGACTTTTTTCCTTATTCGGGTGAAGAGGCGACTCGTCAGGCTTTGAGTGTCTCGTTGAAGAATATTGCAGAGATTCCGTTGAACTTTTCTCTTTTAGATGTACACATGTGGTATATCTATTTGTTGATAGGGTTATATCTTTATTTACCCATTTTTTCTGCATGGGTGGAGAAAGCATCGGAGAAAGCTCAATTATGGTTTTTGGTCGCTTGGGGGATTACTACTCTGTTACCTTATTATTATGAATATGTTTCGCCTTACTTATGGGGTAGTTGTTCATGGAACTCATTCGGTATGCTTTATTATTTTGCCGGTTTCAACGGATATTTATTGTTAGGACACTACTTGCGCAATAAAGACTGGTCGTTGGGCAGAATCCTGTCTTTCGGTGTTCCTATGTTTTTGGTAGGGTTTGCGGTGACTTTCTTCGGTTTCCGTCATGTAACTTCTTTACCTGAGTATAGTGATGAATTGCTTGAGCTGTTTTTTACTTACAACTCTTTGAATGTAGTGATGATGACGATACCTTTCTTTTTGTTGGCTAAGAAAGTGAATGTGCGCTCGGAGCTTGTTCAGAAGCTATTGGCCAATTTAACGATTTGCGGATTCGGGGTATATATGGTTCATTTCTTCTTTACCGGTCCCGGTGTCCTTTTGATGCGTGCCATCGGGGTGCCTGTTTGTATTCAGATTCCGGCTGCAGCTGTGGTGGCATTTACCGTATCGTGGTTGCTTGTCAACTTGATTCGTAAATTGACAGGTAAGAGCTCTAAATATATAGTAGGGTAAGTCCTTGTCGGATGAAAATTGAGTAAGATTAACTTCTTTCCATCCATCTTTCGGACTTGGTCATCTGTTATTTACTTAAACTATTAATTTATCATCGATATGGAAAGAAGAGAAAAAGCCGGAGTTGGCCCGTAATATTCTGAAGAAAGCAGCTATATTCGGAGTAGACGTACAAAGCCTGTCGGTGCTGGAATGGGCGCAACAATGACCGGAATAGTGAAGGAAAGTTATGAATTTAATATTTTCCTAAGGAAATTTGTTTTATAAGGAACCCAAGAATATTTTTGGAAAGCTTTCCAATACAAATATCTATGGTATAGGATGAGTGTATTAAAAGTGAAGATTATGACGAAAGAGTTTTTAAAGAGGATAAACAAGTAAAGAAGGAGAAATAATTATGAAAAGAATCACGTTGTTTTTATTGGGAATTGTACTGATGTCGACAGTGGCATGCGGAAGAACGAATAGTAATGCTAATTCAGATCGGGTGACGGCGGCAGAAGACTCTAAGGCTAAAGTCATTCACTTGACCAAAGCGGAATTTTTGGAAAAGGTATATAACTTTGAGAAAAATCCCGATGAATGGAAATATGAAGGTGACAAACCTGCGATTGTCGATTTCTATGCTACTTGGTGCGGTCCATGTAAAATGGTAGCTCCTATTTTGGACGAGCTTGCAAAAGAGTATGACGGACAGATTGTTATTTATAAGGTAGACACGGATAAAGAAACGGAATTGGCGCGTGCTTTCGGTATCCGCAGTATTCCTTCCATTCTGTTTATACCGATGAACGGAAAGCCGGAAATGGCACAGGGAGCTCTTCCCAAAGAAGCTTTTAAGAAGGCCATTGATGAGTTGCTATTGAAAAAATAAGTATTTTTGTGCAATAGCTGTTCAAAAGAATAAGATATGGACACATTATGTAAAATCCGTATTATAATAAATAAGGCATAGCATGAATTTATCGGCAGAAACTCTCCATTTCATCGAGGAACATAGGCATGATGATGTTCGAACTCTTGCCTTGCAGGGGAAGAAGTATCCGGGTGTGGATATGGCTTTGGCTGTGACACAAATATCCGGCAGGCAAATTGCAGAGCAGAAGATACCTTCGTGGTATGCATTGTCCGGATTGCTTTATCCCCGGCATTTGTCAATGGAACAGTGCTCGTCCGAGTTGATGGCAAAGTATAAGGCTCATTTGTTGGAGGGAGAGTCTTTTGCCGATTTAACCGGAGGCTTTGGCATAGATTGTGCTTTTATTTCCCGCCGTTTTAAGTATGCCGATTATGTGGAGCGGCAAGATGAATTATGTGCGCTGGCTGCACATAACTTTCCTTTATTGGGACTGGAGCATGTCCGTATCCACAATATGGACGGGGTCGATTACCTGCATAACATGTCTCATGTGGACTGTCTTTTTCTGGACCCGGCACGTAGGGATGGGCATGGAGGCAAGACGGTTGCCATTTCGGACTGTGAACCGGATATTGGCGTATTAGAGTCCTTGCTGGTTGAGAAAGCGGATAAGGTAATGGTAAAACTCTCGCCGATGCTGGACTTGTCTTTGGCTCTGAAAGAGTTGAAAACCGTTAGTGAAGTACATATCGTGTCTGTGGGCAATGAGTGTAAGGAACTACTGCTTGTATTGCAAAAAAGCCCCATTTCATCAGATGTTTTTATTCATTGTGAACTGAGTACACACATAGGAGAGAGTCAGCATTATGTGTTTACTCAGAAACAGGAAAGGCTGTCACCGTGCCCTCTTGCCGGACAAGTGGAAACCTATTTGTATGAACCGAATGCGTCTATCCTGAAAGCCGGAGCTTTTCGTTCTTTGACTCAGGCATATCCGGTAAGAAAGTTGCATGTGAATAGTCATCTATATACCTCTTCCTCTTTTGTGGCTGACTTCCCCGGAAGAAAGTTCAAGGTAGAGTCGGTGACGGGTTTTGGTAAAAAAGAGCTGAAAGCCTTTTTGCAGGATATGGGAAAAGCCAATCTCACCGTGCGAAACTTTCCTTCTTCGGTGGCCGAACTGCGGAAACGCCTGAAGCTGAAAGAGGGTGGGGAAGATTATATCTTTGCTACTACCTTATCGGATGAACAAAAGGTCTTGATAAGAGGCAGAAAAGTGAATTCTTCTCATTCTTTATAAGCCGAGGATAAGTTTGTAGCCTATTCCCCTGACATTCACAATCCTGACTCGGCTGTCTTTTGCCAACTTATGCCTTAGCTTGGTGATGAATACGTGCAGGCTGCGGGAGTTGAAAAAGCTGTCATCACCCCATAGCTCCAGCAGAATGCTTTGACTGCTTACCACTTCATTGCGGTTATTGCATAGCCGTTTCAATATCTCCGATTCACGATGTGATAGTTCCTGAGCTGTTCCCGCAAAGGTGAGCTGTTGGGTAACCGGGTTGAACTGATAGTCTCCTATTTCATAAGAATGACTGACTTCTTTTTCTATGAATGCCTTATGCATCAATGCTTTGAGTCGTACTATCAATTCCTGCATTCCGAAAGGTTTCTTCAAATAGTCGTTTGCCCCCAACTCGAATCCTTCCACTACATCATTGATGGCCGAGCGTGCCGTGAGGAACAGTACAGGGGTCAGTTTGTCTGTCTGCCTGATGCGGCGAACCATCTCGAAACCATCCATGCGGGGCATCATTACATCTGCCACTACGATATCCGGTTTCTGTGCAAAGAAGGTACGTAACCCTTCTTCGCCATCCGAAGCTGTGGTGATAATAAACTCCTGTTCTTCCAATGTGTCTTTGATAATCATTGCAAGTGTCAATTCATCTTCTACCAATAAAACGTGTATCTTTTCCATTATTTGCCGGGTATTTGAAGAATAAATGTACTTCCTTTTCCTATGCTGCTTTCTACGGTGATGCTTCCTTTGTGTTGTTCTGCCATTGTCTTGACATAATAGAGTCCTAATCCGTATCCTTTTACATTATGTAAATTTCCTGTCGGAACCCGATAAAACTTATCAAATAAGTGTTTTTGTTTGTCACCGGGTATGCCGATACCTTTGTCACTCACTTTAACCGTTACATAACCATTACACACCGTTACGGAAATGCAAATATCCGCCTTTTCACCGGAGTATTTCACTGCATTGTCTATCAGGTTGCTTATCATGTTGTAGAGATGGATGCGGTCTGCATATATGGTGGTGTTGTCCATCATTGCCAGGTGGCAATCCATTGGTTTGTCCGCTTTAAGTTGGTGCTGCCTGATAAGTGTTTCCAACATCGGTTTCAAATCTATCTCTTCATAATTGAGCCGGAAGTTCTTACGTTGTTCCATGCTCATGGACAGAATCTGTTCCACCAAGCCACTGAGTTGTTTGAGTTGTGCTTGGATGATTTGCAGATAAGTGTGTCTTTTTTCCGGGTTCTCGGCTCCCTTGAAGTTCAGCATGGCATCATTGGCAGCGTAGGCTACGGCTATCGGGGTCTTGAGCTCATGAGTGATGTTATGAGTGAAATCCTCTTTCATTTCTTCCACACTCTTTTGGCGTAAAATGATTCGGGTGAGATACCAAAAGGAGATTCCCAATATGATAATGATAAAGAAGGAAGTGTAGAGAATACCTTTCATTTGCCGGAATACGAGCATATCTGTCGGTTCCACCCACAAACGGTAGTATCTTTTATTATATAAATCATAATTGTAATAAAAAGAATCGGCTTTCTTGCTTGGAATGAAGCCGGGCGGATAATTCAGACTTCGTACAATGGTCGTGTCCTCGTCGTGCAGCTTCAGTATTTCTATACGGTGGGGCAGGAAGATGATTCCCCGCATAGCGAGTGTGCGATTGAAAAGGCTGTCGAAAGTGGATAGGTTGATTTCGGTAAACAAATCAAGCTGGCTGTGTATGCCGCGTTGAAAATACTTGGTGAGCAACTCCAGTGTTCCGTTTTTATCGACAGTGCTTGACAGAGGTTCATTGATTTCCAGTCCGATTCTGTTAGGGATATGGATTCCATAAGAGTTGCCTGCATGGGTCATGATGCTGTCTACTTCAAAGCTCGATTTGATATACTTATCAATGTTACTGTTTCTTTTTAGTGAGTCGCAACGAGCCATCATTTCGTTGTAGTCACTTACTTGCAGGGTCTCTGCCAGACAGTTATCCATATCTTTTTTCATCGAGCTGTAGAGTCCTGTCAGCCAATATGCCTGATAAGCAAATACGCCTATCAATGACAGGATAATTAATACGGCTATGGCCTTAAACGGTATTTTCATTGTACTGTTTTTCTCATTTATCTACGAAAATAGAGAGAAATCGGTCAACTTCTTCTTTTTGATAACACTAAATAAGACTTTGTAAGCGGATGGTAACATGAAGGAATCGCTTTTCCTGCTTACTTTGTTGCATGATGAAAAACTTACTTACCATTTGCTTTTGTTGGTTTGCTCTTTCGGTATGGGGGCAACAGGATACTACATTCCTTTATATGGACAGTCTGTTCCAGCAACTTCCCGAAGTGCTGGTGCGGGGTGAGAGACCGGTGATTAAAGCTGAAAAGGGCAAACTGATTTATGATGTGCCGCGTATTATCGAAAAACTGTCGGTGACAAATGCTTATGAAGTCTTGAAAGAACTGCCCGGAGTGACCGAGCAAAACGGAACCCTGAGTTTGGGAGGACTGAGGGTTACGGTGGTGGTCAACGGCAAAGTGACCACATTGGATAAGGAGCAGTTGCGTGCCATGCTCGAAGGTACTCCTGTGAGCCGCATTGAGAAAGCAGAAATCATGTATGCCGCCCCTGCCCGTTATCAGGTGCGCGGACCGATGATAAATTTAATATTAAAATCAAACTTAGGGCAACGGTCTTCTTTGAAAGGAGAACTCTTTTCCTCCTACGAACAGTCACGACGCGAACACATCAATGAAAGAGCCACATTGCTTTATACATCAGGCCGCTTTGCGGCGGACTTGATGTATACCTACTCTTTCGGGCATACTAAGAACGAGACAGAAAAGTGGTCGGAACATGAACTGGCCGACGGCCTGCATGAGCTTACCTTGAATACCTTGAGTAGCGGATACGGAGGACGGCATAACATCCGTTTGGGGACGGATTATGATTTTGGGAAAAAGAATGTGTTGAGCATGGTATATACTTCCCAACTCGGTTACGGACAAGACCGTACGTCGATGCACGGAACGGGAAACAGTGATAAGGCAGATGACGGAGACCGTCGGCTTCATAATGTGAAGTTGGATTATCAATCTTCTTTCGGACTTACGGCAGGAATGGATTTTACCTATTTTGATTCTCCCGGTACGACGGTACTGACCGGTGTGATGGAAGAGGAAAAGAAATCATTCTTCTATAAGAGTAATCAACGTATCAACCGCCTGCTCTTTTATCTTAATCAGGAACATGCTTTGAATAACGGGTGGGAGTTGAATTATGGTGCGAAATATAGGACTGCGCATGATAACAGTTACCAGTTTTACTACGATGGCGAGACGGGAGACTTGCTGACAGACAACTCGTTGAAGTCACGCCGGACGGAATATACCTTTAACGGTTATGCGGGCTTCAGTAAAAACTTCGGCAAACGTTTCTCTTTTGACTTTTCACTGGCTGCCGAACTTTATAACTCGCAAACGTGGCATGAATGGATGCTTTATCCCACATTGAATGCCAATTATCGAGCAAAGGACGGACATATGTTTCAGCTGTCTTTCAGCAGTAATCGTTCTTATCCTGACTATTGGAGTACACAGCCCACAGTGCAGTATGTGGATAGTTATACAGAGGTGCATGGCAATCCGGTGCTGAAACCCTCATCCGACTATCTGGCTGTCTTGGCTTATATATTGAAGAGTAAGTATGTTTTTGCTCTTTTCTATGAAGAGAAACCTGACCATTTTGCCCAGTTACCTTATAAATTGCCCGACCGCTTGGCCGAGGTGAACAAGTTCATCAATTATAATTTCCAGCGGCAAATGGGGATACGAATGATGGCTCCTTATAAGATTGGCAAATGGTGGTCGGGCAACGGCATGTTGATAGCGATGCAGAGCCGTGACAAGGCGGATGATTTTTATGATATTCCGTTTGACTGCAAAAAGTGGGTATTCGTCTTTCGGACGAGTAATACGCTCACCCTGTCGAAGCAACCTGATGTGGTAATGAACGTAAGTGCTTTCTTGCAGACCAAAGCGCGTCAGGGAATCTATGATTTAGGCAACTATTGCGATGTGACGACTTCGGTGAAGTGGACATCGCCCGACAAGAAGGCACAGTTGACATTGACCGGCAATGACCTCTTTGACAGCCGTAACCGGATGGATTTAAGAATTGACTATGCCAATCAACATAGTCGTACAAAGTTTAATAAATCCAATCGGAATATAACTCTGTCATTCCTTTATAAATTTGGCGGTTATAAGGAAAAGAAGCGTAAGGAAGTGGATACGAGTCGATTGGGACATTGATACTTTAGGTACGGACAGCGCGGAATAGAAAAAGTCCGCGTTTGTCCGTAAAGTCTGTACCTGAAATAAATGGAGTAAATCCGTCGGTAGTTTACCGTTCAAACGGTTTCAGCCTTCCATTTTTGTTTTGAATGCCAAGGCATACATGCGCATCTGCTTTACCATGGCCAGCAAACCGTTGCTGCGTGTGGGAGACAAATGTTCTTTCAGGCCGATTTTCTCTATAAAGTAGAAATCGCTGTTCAATATTTCGTCGGGAGTGTGTCCTGATACGACTTTAATGAGCAATGCGATGATACCTTTTACTATCAATGCATCGCTTTCTGCCTGGAAAACCACTTTGCCGTCTGTCAGGTCAGCCTGTAACCATACACGGCTTTGGCAACCGTCAATCAGGTTTTGTTCCGTTTTATATTGAGGGTCGAGTGGTTCTTGCTCATTTCCCAAGTCAATCAGTAATTGGTATTTGTCCATCCAATCGTCAAAGTCACTGAATTCCTCGATAACCTCGTCTTGAAGTTCGTTTATTGTTTTCATTGTTTTGAATTTTATTTCTCATTATAAATTACATCCATCACTGTTTGACCGACAGCTTTCAGTGTATTGCGGTCTATATTGTCCATCGTATCGTTTATCGTATGCCAGGTAGAGCCGAAAGAAGAACGTTCGTTATTGGCATCATAATTGATGATGTCCACACACGGGATACGTGCCAGTTGGTGTACATACAAGTGGTCATCGGTTACAGGAATGCCGTCCGCTTTCACAAAATACTTGCCATAGCCCAGCTCATGTGCCTTTTTCCAAATCTTTTTCATTTCGGAACGTGCCGTTTCCGAGGAATAACCCTCATAATAGAAAGTTGCATCTTTACCGCCTACCATATCAAGCAGAATTCCGTAGCGGGCATTATAATTCTGTACGTGGGGAGTGCGTGCCCAGAACTGTGACCCCAGACACCATGTATCCTGTTTGGGTTGTCCTGTATAAAATTCCGGTGTTCCGTAGTCTTCCGCATCAAAGAAGATAATGTCAATGCCCAGTGCCGGTTCTTTCTGTTGAATTTGACGGGCGATTTCCAGCAATACGCCTACACCGCTTGCGCCATCATTTACTCCGAGAATATGCGTGTGGTGATTCTTGGGGTCGGGATCATTGTCGGCATACGGCCGGCTGTCCCAATGCGCACAAAGCATGATGCGTTTTTTGCTTTCGGGTTTATAGGCTCCGATGATATTCCGTGCTTTCAGTATGGTTCCGTCCCAAGCTATGAGGTCTGCACGTTGGTTATAAACCTTGGCTCCAAACTTTTCCAGTTGTTGAGCCAAATACTCTCCGCATTCTTCATGTGCTTTTGTATTCGGCACTCTCGGACCGAAATCCGCTTGTGCCCCGACGTATGCATAAGCACTGTCTGCATTGAATTCGGGTGCTTTGACTACTTCTTTTTCCACTGCATCTATTCGGTCACTTTTCTTATTGCTGTTTCCGCAAGAAATAACGGTCAGTACAAGCATCAGGAACAGGATGGTTAAAATGTTCTTATTCTTCATATATTTCTCTTTTAAATCTTCCACTTTGTCCGGTTGCAAAGTTACATTATTTTCTTTGTACTTCTTCCATTACCCGCAGGAAGTTTCCTCCCCAGATAAGCCGGATACTTTCTTCGCTGTATCTTTCTAACAATAGTTGACGGGTGAAGTTTATCAGTTCCGATGCAGAAGCACAACCGGTGATGCCTCCGTCACCGTCAAAGTCGGTACCGATACCCACATGTTCTATTCCCATGATATTCACCATGTGGTTCAGATGATTGATGGCATCTTTAATGGTTGCATGGCCTTCTTTCCGCAGGAAGCCGTCGTATAACGTTACTTGGGCTACTCCTCCTTTGGCGGCAAGAGCCTTCAGTTGGGCGTCTGTCAGGTTACGCGGATGGTCGCACAATGCACGTGCGGAAGAATGCGAGGCAACAATCGGCTTCGTGCTGATTTCCAACGCATCATAAAAACTTTTTTCTCCGGCATGCGAGATATCTACCATCATGCCTACACGGTTCATTTCTTTAATTACGTCTTCTCCGAAAGCACTGACTCCCAGTCCTTCGGCATTATCACGTGCCGAACCGCAAATGTCATTATTCCCGTTGTGGCAGAGTGTCATATACACCACTCCGCGTTTTCGGAAACGCTCCACATTACTTATATCCTTGCCAATGGCATAACCATTCTCTATTCCCAGCATAATGGCTTTCTTCCCTTCCATTTTCAGCCGCCATAAATCGTTTGGCGTATAAGCCAAATCAACGGCCGTACAGTTCTTGGCAACCATTTCTTCTATTTCGTTCAGAATGCGGTCGGCTTTTGCAGTAGCAGCCGGCAATGCCTCGTCGGTACGTTCCGATTGTTTCAGGTAGGCTACCATGATTGTGGCATCCAGTCTGCCTTCCGTCATCTTATGTAAGTCCACCAATATCTTTTTGTCGCGGGAAGCAAAGTCAATGCCCCGGTCGAAAAACATCGGCGTATCGCAATGCGAATCCAGCGTAATCATACGGCTGTGCAGACGTTTTGCTTCCTGAAAAGAAGCAGCTTCTTTTATCAGCCAGTGGAAGAGTGGCATCATGCATTCGTCACCCCGTAAGATGAAACATTCGGGATGCCATTGAACTCCCAGCATTGATTTATATTCGGTGGATTCCATCGCTTCTATCACTCCGTCCGCAGCCCGGGCACACACGCGGAAACCCGGTGCAACTTCTTTTACAGCCTGATGGTGGAAAGAATTTACCGGCAGGACATCTTTTTCAAACAGACGATGTAGCAATGAATCTTTTTCTATCCGAACCGAATGTGATGCATAACTTCTTTCCAGGTCCTGGTCGTGCTTTATGCGCGTTCCTTCCATTTGTGAGTGGATATCCTGATACAAGCTGCCTCCGAGGGCGGCATTCATCATCTGTATGCCCCGGCAGATACCCAGTATCGGGATTTGTCTGTCGGCAGCCAGCTTTGTCAATAAGAGTTCCTGCCTGTCACGGTGTGGGTTGATGCTGTGGAGTTCCTTTACCGGTTCTTCATCCATGAAAAGAGGATTGATATCCGCACCTCCCGTCAGCAGGATTCCGTCCAGCGATTCGAGTGCATTTATCAAACTGTCAGTGTCATCGAATGAAGGGAGAATGAATGGCACTCCGCCTGCTTTCAGAATGGAAGTAAAGTAACCTTCTGCCAAGGTGCATTCCCCATCCCTGAAGTTTCCGGTCAGTCCGATAACCGGTGCTTTTTTGTAACAGGGGAATGTGCGGTGTATATCATCGTACGCTGCTGAAATGTCAAATGTTTGAAAGGTTTTCATAAGTTAAATTATTCATAGAAACTAAGCAAAGATAGGGATAAATCCAGATTTATTTTTCATATTTGCTAAAAATCTAATGATTATGGAACCTATACAGGACTTTGCCCGATTAATCAGCCGTCTGCGTGCGCAAAAGGAGCGTAAACGAGTTGCAGTGGTTTGCCCTAACGACCCGCATACGGAGTATGTCATTACCCGTAGCTTGCACGAAGGGTTTGCCGATTTCCTGTTGGTGGCTGATACTCCCCATTTATTGAATGCCGAATATATCCGGTTGCAGTACCCGGAGCATGTAAAAGTGTATGAGGCGACAAGTCCCGACAAAGCTGCTCAAGAAGGAGTGGCATTGGTCAGAGAAGGACATGCCGATGTGTTGATGAAAGGAATAATCAACACCGATAACCTGCTGCGTGCGGTTCTTAATAAGGAACATGGTTTGCTTCCTCAGGGAAATGTATTGAGCCATATAACAGTGGCTCAGATACCTACTTATAATAAATTATTGTTTTTCTCGGATGCGGCAGTAATCCCCCGACCTACATTGGCTCAGTTTGAGGCTATGCTGAAATACGATTTGGAAGTTTGTCGCCGTTTGGGTATTTCCGAACCTCGGGTGGCACTTATTCATTGCACCGAGAAGATAAATGAAAAGTTTCCCCATACCCTTGACTATGCTGTTTTAAAGGAACGTGCCGCATCCGGTGCTTACGGCTCCATGTTCCTGGACGGGCCGATGGATGTAAAGACGGCTTGCGATGCTCATAGTGGTGAGGTGAAAGGCATAAGTTCGCCTGTAGTGGGGCATGCTGACCTGTTGATATTTCCCAATATCGAATCAGGCAATACATTTTATAAAACAGTATCCTTATTCGGCGATGCTAATATGGCAGGTATGCTGCGCGGAACCATAGCTCCGGTTGTTGTCCCTTCACGTGCCGATTCGGGAAACTCGAAATATTATAGTTTAGCATTGGCTTGCGTGGCCGGATAAAACCTTAAAGTTATATGAAGATATTTGTCATTAACCCGGGCTCTACTTCCACGAAGTTGGCTCTTTTTGAAAATGAAAAAGTAATATGGGCGGCAGGTGCTCACCATTCCTCAGAAGACTTGCAACATTTTCATCATGTGAATGAGCAATATGAGTATCGCAGGGATTTTATATTCCGATTGTTGGCCGAGGCCGGTATTCCTATTGAGTTTGACGCTGTGATTGCGCGGGGCGGCTTGTTGAAACCGACTCCGGGGGGAGTGTATGCCATTAACGAACAGATGAAATATGATTTGCTTCACGCACGTATGGAGCATGCTTGTAATTTGGGGGCTTTAATTGCCGATGAAATGGCAAAAAAATGCGGTTGCCCCGCTTATATTGCCGACCCGGAAGTGGTGGATGAGTTGCAGCCGGCAGCGCGTTATACCGGTATCCCCGAGATAGAACGTATTTCTATTTTCCATGCATTAAACAGTAAGGCGGTTTCCCGTAAATATGCCGCTTCCATCGGAAAGCATTATGAAGAATTGAATTTGATTGTGGTTCACCTGGGAGGTGGCATCTCGGTCGGAGCACACTGTCAGGGCAGGGTAATTGATGTAAACAATGCGTTGAACGGTGAAGGCCCTTTCAGCCCGGAGCGTGCCGGCACTATTCCTGCCGATCAGTTTGCCGAACTGTGTTTCAGCGGGAAATATACCTTGCGTCAGGTGAAGAAGATGTTGAACGGTAAGGGTGGTTTGATAGCCCATCTCGGGACAAACGATGTTGCTTCTATTGCCCATAAAGCCGAAGCAGGCGAGGAGCCCTATAAAGGAGTGCTGGATGCCATGCTTTATACGGTTGCCAAACAGGTCGGGGCGATGTATGTTTCGCTTCGCGGGAAAGTGGATGCCATTATTCTGACAGGAGGAATAGCCCATAGCGATTATTGTGTAGGTGCTCTTCGTGAACAGATAGACTATCTGGCTCCTGTTGTACTGATTCCCGGGGAGGATGAAATGGGTTCGCTGGCATTCAATGCTTTGGGGGCATTGAAAGGGGAGCTGCCTTTGCAGGTGTATCACCCGCAATAATACATTCTTTTCAGCTTTCCTCCATACTTTTCAGTTCCCATCCGCAGAATGGGGATGTATCAAAACTTCCTTTTTATAGAAATGGGGAGTGTGTCAAAACGTGGATAATGCTGTCGTTTAATCTGTAGGGGCGAGGTTCGCTCGCCCGAAAACAGTTTGCTTTGTGTCTTCGGGCAGGCAAATCCTGCCCCTACAGTTGACGATGGGATAGGTCTTTGAGTTTCGACATACCCTCATGGAGGTGAGTCTCTATACAGTGTTGCTGCGCTTTGTTTCCTCCGGCATGCCTCGGATTTGTCCGGCGGTGTCTTCCCATTGTTCTGCCGGTGGGGGGCATTTCTCTTTCGGCAGTTCTGTTCGAGTAACAAGGGGCAGTCATTGTTTTTGTGGATTTAACACCTCAAGCAAACACCTGTCCCTCGGTGTTGTTTCTTCCGGTTTTCAACCCCTGCATGCGTTTTTGAGCTTCCTAAGTCGTTTCATTAGCCGGACCAAGCGTTTTCGTCCTTTCGGTTATGCCCGTCTGTCAGTTGAATTACTACAGTCTCCGGCAGCGGACTGTATGATTCATTGCAGTGGACCGTACAGTCTGCTACAGTGGACTGTACAGTCCATTGCCGCAGACTGTAATAATCTTCTGTTCAAAAGGCCTTGGCTGATCCTAAGAAACCGCTTATTCTTCCCTTTGTTTGTGATGTGATATTTAAATCCTTAAAAGAACAATGTGCCCCTCCAAAAAAAGGCTGTAATGCTTGGTGCACTACAGCCTCTTTATTTAGTCTGAACCCGTTCTGAGGGTCGTCAGATGCGATTGTTATTAGTTATACTGATAGTCGATAGTGGATGTTGTTACTACGCCATTCTTATCAGTGAAGGTAACTACCAATGTACCCTTTTCACCGCTCCTCATATCGGTAATACTTACACCCTTTGCATCTTTGCCGGCTACTGTTCCTGTCGGATCAACAACAGTTCCTTTGGAAGCATCAGTGTTCTTGTATTCTACTTTTACTTCAGTAGCATCGCTTGGATCGCTTGTAGTCAGTTTGATACCATCAATAGCCATATCAGTACCTGCTACAGCAATTTCTTTACCATTGAATACCAATGCCAAACCTGTTCTCTTATCAGCAGCGCCTGTCAACGGTGCGATATAGTTGTCAGCTCCTACTGTGGCAATACTTTGAGCAGCACCTGCTTTGTAGTAAACGATTTTAGCATCTTCAAAGATACTCTTGACGGTTACGGTAAAGTCTTTAGATACTGTCAAGTCTGTTGCTAATTCGATGGAAGCGGTTGCAGCAAGCGTGTTATACTTAACCTTCTTTTCAACTATCAGTCCACCGGCATTTTCAATTTCACCATTGTTTACAGTAAGTTCTGTTACTTTACCGGCATCAGTAGTGTATGTAGCAACATATTCGATGTTGTCAATAGCAAGACCTTTCACGCCATCTTTTACTGTGTATGCTTTAGCCAAAGAAAGAGTTGCATTGGTACTCCATCCCATACGTGCAGTAAGAGTAGTACCTGCTTCATTCCACAAAGCATTGGTGTTAACTACTGCCAATTCATCGAATGAAGGCAATGTGATAGTGTAGTTTGCACTTACTTTCTTGATTTCATTACCGGCAGCGGCAGCATCAGACAAAGTGATAGTCAACTTGGTTGCACCTGCTTTGGGAGCAGTTGCAATTTCGTCTTCTGCAATCTTGGCATACTTGATAGTCTTGATGGTTGCAGCAGAAGACAAGTCTGTTACTTGTTTCTTGCATGCAGCATCTGTGTAATATGTTACATTAGATTCTGTGATATCTTTTTTAAAGAAGTTACCGTCAGTAGCCCAAGTAATGTTGCCCTGAACTTTGTCAGCCTGTTCGTCTGTCAATCCGGTAAATGTATTACCCAAGTCGATAACGAAGTTCTTTTCGGGCATCAACTTATAAGTCTGGTCTGCAATCGGTTCGTCTTCTACTGTAGCAGCCACGAAGGTAACCTTGATATATTGCTTGGTTTCAGTACCTTTTACGTCCAGGATATGCACAATGAAAGGTATTTCTTGCTTGGCAGCTTTGTCAGCAGCTGTAATCTTCATACCGTTTACTGTTACACCATATCTGCCGGCTTTGTCGATGTCACCGATTTCAAGATATGCATCATAAACTTTGTGGGCGTCTGCATTGCTTGCGTCTTTGTCTTCAATGATGATTTCGTTAGTACCTAATTTGAAGTCGCTGATAGTAAGGGCAGTTCCGCCTGCAGTCTTTGCAGCATCTGTTCCTTCTACTCCTCCCACTTTAATCTTTGTTGCTGCAAGGGCAGTTGCTTCAGGGTCTTCATCGGTATCGATAATAAATTCATAGCCTGTTACCAAGTCGCCGTTTACAGACAATGCATATTTCACGTTCTTAGCCTGGCTTTCAACTTCTGTTGCAAAAGCAGTAGCGATATTGTCGGCTGTTACCGTTTCATCCATTGTGATGGCTACTGTCCAGTTGCCATTGGCTGATGCAGCTCTATCACCTTTGTCATAGATAAGATCATTGTTTGCTGTTGCAGTGACAGTTACAGGAGCTACAGAACCGTCAGAAGCAACCAGTTTCAATGTCTGTGCACCCAAGTTGTAGCTTGAAGGAACTACCGTAACTTCTCCTTCTGTATAGCGTCCCAACAAAAGTTGTCCTTTGGCAATGTTTCCTTTAGCACCTTTCCAGGTGATTGCTTTGTCTGCTTTTCCCCAAGCAATACCATCGGGAGCAGTAGAGGGAGTAACTGTGTTCTTTGCAGTAAATTTTGCTACATTGGCAGTTACGTTCATCATTCCCGAAGTTGCTTTCGGCAATTTGATAGTCTTCATTTCACCGTTGGCATCGGGCAATGTGATGGTGTACATACCGTCAGCATCATTTTCCAGGATGGCATATTTTCCAACCTTGATGCCTGTTGCCTTGCCGTTCACATACAGTTCGTTGTCTTTCACTTCTACAGTATCACCCAACTGACCGATTACTTTTCCGTCTACTTTCAGGTCTTTACCGTCAACTGTCACCACTGTTTTTTCCACACTGGGAGCCGTTGTTTTGATGGTATAAGTATGAGAGCCTGTACCGTCTACCACAGTCAATACACCTGTCTTTTCGTCGAAAGTCACACTGGATACACCCTTGTCGCCAATCTTTGACTCCAATTCAGACAGTGTGGTTTCAATCTTGTCAATCTTGCCGTTGATTTCGTCGATATCATCGTCGTAATCCTTACAAGACACAAATGTTCCTGTCGAGGTAACCATCAAGGCTCCGAACAGGATTGCACTTAAAAACTTTTTGTTCATAATAGTAACTCGCTCTAAATTGGACTTTGATTGAAAATCAAGAAGTTGGGCGTTTGCCTATATTATATAGGTAACAATATGGAAACGAGCGACCTTCTGCTCGTTTCTGTATTTTGCAATATCCAAAGAACGCCTAAATTTGGGACAAAGATACGATATTTTTCTTAATATCCCATAATTTACAAGAAGAGAAATATAGAAATTAGGACTTTTTTACATGAAATCTCAAATTTGTAAACATAACCCCATCATAAAAAAATGATATCATAATCCTGTGATGTGAATCGAAAATAATAAAGCTGCATCAAGACTTGTTTAGGTCGAGATACAGCTTTATTGATAATTTTAGGTGTTATCAGAACTATAATGACGCTTAGATTTCCAACATCCTTATTATGTACTTACCATCTTCTTTCTTGACAAACATAAATGGGTTGAAATGCTTTTCTTGCGCATTTATTCCATATCCTAAACATTTGTATTCTGTAGGAGCAACAGACGGAAGTGGATATTCCTTGGTCTTCCCATTTTTTCTATTTACGATGACAAAGGAATATCTGTCCTTTTGGAAGTTGTCTGTCCTTGGCATACCATGCTTTAAAAGACAATAGATGTTCCTTTTATCCATTTTTACAGTTGTGATGCACTTTGTGAAGTAAGAACTATACAGATTTCCATATTCATGCGTATAAAATTTTGTGGAGTCTGGTGCAATCATAGGAACTGTATCTGTGTCAAACACCATATAAACCTTATATTTGTCAAGATGAAGGCTATCTGTCACATACAGTTTTCCTGTGTAACCATTTCCATACAAGAAAGTTTTTCCTTCATGTGCGAATACATTATTAAGATAATAATAGCCTGTTCTGCTATTTTCTTGAATACGCTCTAATTTGCCGTAATGTCCATCACACTTTCCGTCATTGATACGAAAAGAAGCTATTATTGGATTGAAGGTCTTATAAAAGCTGCCATTAAAAGGGTCTAAATCTTTCTGTCCTACAATATCCTCTTTCTCAAATCCATCCATAGGCCATGTCAACTTTTCGCTTCCTGTCCATAATTTGTTATTGAACAAGTCGAACACAAAGTGAAGATAGAAATACTTGGAATGTTCCAAATCGAAATCTGGTGAAATCATCTTGCCTGACGTATAATTGTTGATGTCTCGTATCAAGACAGCAGGGGCATTGTAAAAGCTAAAGTTCCATTCGTTGCCTACTTTTTCTCGAAGAATCTTTGGCAGGGAATAGGAAATTCCGATATGAGAAGAGTCCAACATATTTGCAGACAATGCTATGTAAAAGACTTGTCCTTGTTTTACTAAGTTTCTGAAATCCTTATCTGGCACGGAAACAAATTTCTTTTTCTCCGCTTCGTCTGCTTGGAAGAGTCGCTTGAATTTAAACAAACCATTTTCTTTATTAAACAGCATTATACCATTGTTCAGCATGTCGTTAAAAAAAAGGTGTCCATTCTCTATTTTGGGAATATCATATATTGATGATATTTCTACTCCATCTTTCGTGTTGACCTCGATGTCCGTTTGTTTCCATTTTGGCATAGGAACATTTATCACCGCAATCTGGTCTGCCACCTCTTTATATGAGTCTTTCTTATCCAATTCATACATGTGAGGAGCAATTCTCTTTTTACAAAGTACCAACTGCTTCACAAACTCTGCCCCTAAGACCGTATATTGTCCACCTGTGACGAACACGCCTTCTTTTGGAACTAATTTGAGTATATACAATCCGTACATTCCTTCAGAGTTGAAACTGAAGATGTTGCTATAAACTGATTTCGTATCATAAATGTAATAATCAGCCTTATAGTTGTTTTTAGAATTATACCAACTTGCTGTTTTAGAATCCCCATATGCAGTTATTAGTAATAACTTGTTGTTCGGATTATTGCGTTTCAGTTTATCATAAAATGCAGGAATTGCAGCTTCACATCTAAAACATTCAGCAGGACTATAAAGAATTGCAAAAATTGTATCTTCCTTAATGTTTGCTGAATGCAAATAATCAGACAGAAGCCCTTCAGTGTTAGGCTTCTGTCTGATTTGCAAGTCGTTCTGCTCCATTTCATTTATATAATCACGCCCCTGTGCAAATATGGTCGTGCAAAACATAAAGAAAAGGAGTGCTAAAATTTGCCTTATTTTCATTCTGCCACATTTGCCTTGAACGTTCCACCCAATTTCATTGTTTCAAGCTTAATATTTGCCTTTGTTTCTGACACGGAAGATGGAGCAAAGAAATTGTTTGTAAATAATGTGTTACCATCAGCATCCTTTACCTGCTGCATCACCAAAGTTTGGTCTTCAAATGACACCAAACTTGACTCTATGGTTCCGCACTTTCTGATAGTTGCTCCCTTGCAAGGATTGTTTGCGTTAGTTGAAGCCTTTGAACCATAGAAAGTAGATACAATCTTGTCTGGTGTAGATGTGCTAAGATCATCATCTGATACTGCTGAAGCCTTAATCTCATTTAAGTTTCCTGCAAATGCAGTACCACACACAATAGCGGCAATCATGCCCATGAAAAACTTCTTCATTTTTTTACTCCTTATGCAACCTCTACAATAATAGCACAGCTTGGTCGAGGTTTATTAAAGCCAAGTCATGTAAGTTTACAGGTGCAAAAGTAATAAAAAAAACTATTTCATCAAAATGTATTAATCAAAATGTTTTTGTTAATCAATGCAATGTGTTAATTTGACACATATAAAGCGTTATTTTTAACAAAGTGAAATATAACCAACATAATAAACGGTTTGTACTTACAAATTCGTATTTTGTATAACAAACATATACAAAACCATATAATAAGAGGTATGCATATTATATATATATGTCTAACCCTTATTATATAATTTAAGACATTAGTGTCCAATATAAATTGGACACGTTAATTAATTAATCAAATAGTCCCTTAAAGAGGGAATAATCGAGTTCTTTGACATCGTTGAAAATAGTCTTATCAAATAGATCTCTTAGGTGGGTTTTGTCCGTCAATGAAATGCTTAGAATCTGCAAAACTTCATTTAATTACTAAATCTGCTCGCAAAAATATAACAAATCCTTGATAAAAATATATTTTATGCAAGATTTTTCTAAGGAAAAGCTAATTTTTAACACAATAATACGATATAAGTTATGTATATGTAACTATATTCTGATATTAATTCAAAAATGAAGTCCATTTTATTTTTCAAGATATATAATTTAGAGTCTCTTGCTTTTGGCTCATTCCCAAACGAATCTATCAGAATAATACCGCTGTCATTCTTCACCTTATAAAATATGTTGTCACCACTTGGCGGATGTTCAAGCATCAAAATACTGCCGTCAATTACTTTGAAGATGCCATTCAACACTTCACAACTATCCGATTCGTTCGCAGATTTCCGCTTCAAACGATAGGTGCCATCTGCATTTAGCGTGAGTATTGTTTCAACATTAGGAGGCAATACACCGCAATATGTTCCTGCAATGGAATCCAAGTCAACACTGTTTTCTAAGACTGCCGTATATTCTTCGACTTTAACAGGATCAATATCGGCATCATTTTGTTTCGTATTACATAAGATATAAGATGCAACAAGTGAGATAACCAAAACTGCTATAATTATCAATTTCCTCTTCATAGCTACCATAAAAGAAAAAGTGTCCGCAATGTCAAGCAAGTGGCATCACGGACACGAATGAATAGTTGAGAGTTTAATGAAAGTT
Source organism: Phocaeicola massiliensis B84634 = Timone 84634 = DSM 17679 = JCM 13223 (assembly GCF_000382445.1). Classification (GTDB taxonomy): domain Bacteria; phylum Bacteroidota; class Bacteroidia; order Bacteroidales; family Bacteroidaceae; genus Phocaeicola; species Phocaeicola massiliensis. Next base: position 71,494 of record NZ_KB905473.1, read on the forward strand.
AGTATGCTGAAACATTATTGATGCACGGACAAGCTCTTGCGCTGTCGTAGACAATGCGAATGCCGTTGGTCTTAATCTTGTCGAAACGAAGGATGCGCTTGTACCAAGATGGTCGTTGTCTATTATTTCTGATTAATTTTCTTTTTAATTTCATTCGCCTCTTTAAATAGGCTATTAGCAATGCTATCTTTAATTGCTGCTATTTCTATCATTTCATAATGGTGGCGGACAGAATCCTCATAAGCAGTAACACGATTTCTCACATTCTCAATAACTTCTTTATTTGGGCATACAGAAAAGTTCTTTTCGATGTATCGAACATTGGGGTCATCGGATGGAAGCACCATCTTCAAAGCCCGATACTTCAAATCTGCCTCCTCCCAATCTTGATGCTCTCGCCATTGGGTGAGATTGCCCCAAATGGAGAGAACAAGAGATAGAGCCAAGCCACCAATGAAAAGAAGAACAGACTTTGAAGTTGGCTCGAAGCGATGAGTCACTACTTTCTTCAGAGGTGTGTTATCCATTGCGTGAAGTTTGTCCTGCACAATTTTTGATGTGGCATTCAGCTCTTGTTTCACCTGATTAACAGTATCAAACAAGAGTTTACTTCGCTGTTCATCTTTGCTTGCTTCTTTTTTGGTAAGGTCGGTAAAAATGCAGATAGCTTCTCTTAATCTTACCAATTTGTCAATAGCTTCCCCTTCTTTTACAGCCATAGCAAGAATAGCTTTTTCAAGTTTGCTTGTATCAACACTTACAGAGACCGGAGTGCTTTCCGCCTCTGTATTCTTTGGTGAGGCAGAAAGTTCATCGACTTTTTGCTCCAATCTCTCAACTGTGCCGTAGATGGCTTCTAACATTTCTTCTTTCATCTTTCTTATGTTGTTTGAATGGTTTGTAACTTGCATCAAAGGCTAAAGCCTCTTCTGCGTTTCTTCTTTTTCTTCTTGACTGATTCATCCTCTGGGAATGGCTCAAAGGTCTGAGCATTGGCTGGAGCAAAAAGTCCAATGGAAGAAATACCGTCCCAAGGGTCTTGGCAGCTCTCCGACATGAATGGCACCTGCTCATTCTTGCGACAGCCTTGCTCATATTGCTGAGTAGAATTGGCTCTTGCTGATAAATGGTTCTCCGTTCCCTCAAACATTGTATCCAACTTGCCAAAGCTGTATTCTCTGCTAATCTGCGTACCATTGAAACTATATCCGTCCTTACTGAATCGGATGCCTTGCACCTTGGTTCGCTCCTTGTCCTTATAGACAAGCTCCAAGTGGACACCTCGTTTTGCAAGTTCATTCTTGAACTTCTGCCAGCTATCTGCAACTTTTAAGGCATCTTTGACTGCATTGTGAATCTCGTATTTTGCACGCTCCGCATTGCGCAATTTGCGAGTGTTAGTATTGCTCTTGTCCGTTCCGTAGGTAAATCCATACTTGGATTTAAGAGCCTTGGTCACTTGCTCATTACGCCTGTAATCATTCCTGTCTGATATGAGCTTGCCCTCGTTATTGATGCGGTTATACACGATATGACAATGTGGATTGTCGGTGTTGTGATGCCTTACGATGATGAATTGAGTATCTTTTATCCCCATCATCTGCATGTATTCAAGGGCTATCTTAGCCATGAATTCATCCGTCAAACGTGGCTTGTCCTCGGGTTTGAAACTTAGTGCAATGTGTCCCACAGGCTTCTTAATCCTTGGATTTAGCTGTCTTTGCAGCTCAAAACTTTGTACTATCTCGGTATTCGTGCCGAGTAACACTCCATCGGATGCAAGGATTTTCGCCTCGTCCTTGCCTGTAACATAGCGGATGCAACCAGCAAATGAGCTGCCCTTCTTTAGCTTGCCTATCATGTGGCATCCTCCTTTCTGCCTATTCCGCATGGCTTCGATTTTGGACTTGCTTGGCGATACTCGCCAAGGATTTCTTTTAATCTTCTCAACAAGTCCACCACATATACATGGGTTTCATGGAAACCTCTCTGATGCGACAGCTTGGCAAGTTGGTTGAGGTTGTTCGCCATGCCAATGAGATTCTTGGCGATGGCTACCGTCTCTGCATTGTGTCCGCTCACCACCTCGCCGTTCAAGGCGGACTCTCGGATATACTCCGCCAACTTGCGGTTGGCTTTTCTCGCCCTCAGTCTCAATGCCTCGTAGCTTGGCTTCGAGAACTTCACCGTGACAGACTTCGACAGCTTGCGAACCCTGCCCGTGGGCGGTCTTCCGCCCTTTCTCTTGTCTTGTTCCTGTACGTTTGTCATTCGATACACTGTTTATAGTTTGTACACTCACTTTCTGCGACCGTTGGGAGCAAAAAATCTCCGCCCTCATGGTGGAGCGAGGCGTTTTGGGGTTCCCAAAACATAACCTCGCTCCCTCTCAGAACACGTTAGTTGGAACTACTGCCTTTCTGCTATCCACGCCCAAGGTCGCAGACCTTAATTCTCACAATTTGCGCCAAGCCTCGAAGTCCTCTTCATAAAGGCTTAGGTGGTGGCGCACGATGTTCTCGATGATGCCCGATACGCTCATGCGCCTCCCTCCGAGGATGCGGACGACACGATCAAGACGGTCTCGTACATCGGAACTGACAAAGACTGGCTTGCGGTCGTCAATCCTTGGAACTTGGAGGAAGGTCTGCTGATACTCCTCTAATGTCGCCTTGCGCTGCTTGCCACTGATGCGCTTCTGCGGATTCGGTGGCGATTGAACCTCGTTCGTAAGCTCGTCCTCCATGTTGGAGGTTGTTACAGCCACATTCTCTGTCACAACTTCTAAATCGGAGTTCTCCACCTCTTCAAAGAAAGAGCTATGTTTTTGGGCATAGTCTTTACCATAAGTGGATGGGTGAAGCGAAGCCATCACCTCCTGTGTCATTTTCTCCTGCTGTTCAGGAAACATTTTCGTTTCTTTTGTTCTTGCCATAGCTTATGCTGTTTTATTTGTTAGTATAGTGGTCACGGTTTGCACCATTGACCGATTGTCGGGTGCAAAGTAAGTGTA
>NZ_KB905473.1:74516-138042 GCF_000382445.1 Phocaeicola massiliensis B84634 = Timone 84634 = DSM 17679 = JCM 13223
CCAAGGTCGCAGACCTTAATTCTCACAATTTGCGCCAAGCCTCGAAGTCCTCTTCATAAAGGCTTAGGTGGTGGCGCACGATGTTCTCGATGATGCCCGATACGCTCATGCGTCTCCCTCCGAGGATGCGGACGACACGATCAAGACGGTCTCGTACATCGGAACTGACGAAGACTGGCTTGCGGTCGTCAATCCTTGGAACCTGGAGGAAGGTCTGCTGATACTCCTCCAATGTCGCCTTGCGCTGCTTGCCACTGATGCGCTTCTGCGGATTCGGTGGCGATTGAGCCTCGTTCGTTGATGTTTCCTCTCTATAGGGAGTTGTTGCAGCAACTTTCTCTACAATTGCTCTCAACTCTGGGTTCTCTACATCATCATAGAGAGAATTACAACTACTTGGATTGGCTTTGCTGCCATACGTAGATGGTTTAACAAAATCCAAATACTCTTTTTCCATCAGCTCCTTTTGCCCAGGAGTCAAGACTGCATCTTTTGTTCTTGCCATAGCTTATGCTGTTTTATTTGTTAGTATAGTGGTCACGGTTTGCACCATTGACCGATTGTCGGGTGCAAAGTAAGTGTACTGAGTGCAGCCATGCAACTGATTGGGTGTAACGTGGCAATTTAGTTGTGGCTTGCTTATTTGCATACCGAGATAGTTGTGAGAACTTCAACGTATTTCTCAACTCATCATTGTTCATGTATTCGTTGCAGTCGTGCAAGTTTTTCTTGTTGTTTTTGGCGTTGAAGTCGGCAAACCCCGGCAACATACTGCCACAGAAATTGAAAACGCTTGTTTTTAGATTGCCGTGCCTTATCTTTGCACTCACAAACGTGGAGCACAGCATATGCGTGGAGCTTTGCGACATATAACATAGTATAAACTTAGAAAAGAGAAAAGTATGGGATTCATCGTATTCGAGGAAGAGGCATTCAACTATCTTGATGCCCAGTTGGAGAACTTCGTGAAGCGCATGGACAGAATCCGTGAGCGCAGTGAGGACAAGACCATGAACAAGTGGCTCGACACGCAGGACGTGTGTCAGACGCTCAACATCTGCCCACGGACAGTGCAGACGCTTCGGGACAACGGAACTTTGGCTTATATGCAAATCAGCCACAAGACCTACTACAAGCCGGAGGACGTGATGGCTATCGTAGCAGTAGTGGAGGACAAGAAAAAGGACATGCGCTTTCGCAAGTGCACAGGTTAGGCTGTCAACATACAACAGCCACTTTATCCAATGCAGCAAGTAAACCGAGTAACGTAAGTATCAACAATAAAACGAGACAACTATGAGCAATGAAGTAATGACAAGAAACAGCGAGTGGATGAACCACATCGTGAACCACCTCAACCGAATGGTTGACAATTTTGAACGTGCCGTGATGAACTACCGCCCCATGCTTGACGGTGAGCGCTTCATGACGGACAAGGAGCTTTGTGCCAGGCTGCAACTGAGCCGAAGAACCCTGCAGGACTACCGAAACAACGGTGTCATCCCGTATATCCAGCTTGGCGGAAAGATACTCTACCGCGAGTCCGACATTCAGAAGATTCTGATGGCTAACTATCGTGAGGCGTACAGAATGAAAGGTATGTAGGAGAATGTCCTTGATGAGTGTGTGAAATGAACAAGGCGACAACGTATAACTTACCGAGTGTGGTTGTTATAGGTTGTCGCCTCGTTTTATTGGCTATACCGAGTTGTTCGTGTTTGCCGGGTATCATTTGTGTTACCTGTATAAATCTAATACCATGCTAAAACACACTGCGGTGGTTCGCCCAAGTGGCTGGAGGCGCAAAGCCTCCAAGGAACGTTGCTTTATGGCAGGTCTATGCCATTGCATTCTCTGTAAAGATACAGACCAGTTTAGTGCGGCTTGTCTGTCTGCCGATGACGGACTGCATGATGAACTCCCGAAAAGCTCTGCTCTCAATGCTGTCAATACGGAAGGCTACCGCAATGACGAGTTCAAGGCTATACACATCATAGCTGATGCGGTCGTTCTTCCTGACATGACGGCGTACACCCTGCTCTTTCAGAATGCCATCCTTGAATATAGCCTTGACAGCCTTGCGCACATAGCAGCCGAATACATTATACATGTCGGCAATCTCCTGCATGGTCATCCATACAGTATCGGTCGGCATGGATACCGTTCCGCTCTCGCTGATAGTTATAACTCCTCTGTTCATTTTCCAATAGTTTTTTCGTTCGATAATCTGTTCCTTTCTCGCTTGGCAATAAGCTTATCCATGTCATTTGAAATCTTCTGCTCCGTCACCTGCGCATAGACCTGTGTGCTTGTAATGTCTGCGTGTCCCATCATCTTGGCTATGCTGCCGATGGGAATGTCCTCGTTGAGCATCAAGACTCCGAATGTATGGCGGCTGGCGTGGAATCCCAACTTATTACTTATGCCAAGCACCATTCCAAGGGTATGCACATCAAGATAGATGTCTTTCTTCTCACCCAGTGGAAAAACAGGCTTGCTGTCGTCCGTGGTATTGTAGAGCGAAAGTATCTTCTCGGCTATCGGATGGAGCGGCACGAAGAACTCCACGCCTGTCTTCTCTCTTTCCTTGCGGATGAACTTCCTACCCTCGGAGTTCTCACTGATATGGTGAGGGTACAGTTTCTTTACATCTATATAGGATAAGGAGGTGAGCGAGGCAAAAATGAAACATCTGCGTGCAAGCTCCGTTCGCTCGTCAGCCATCGGGGTAGAGAGCATCCTGATGAAGTCTGCCTTGCTGATATGGGTCATCTTCGGGGCTGCCTTCTTCTCATACCCTATCTTGGCTATGGGATTGAAGCGGATAATGCTCCTGTCCACTGCCTTGTACATCAACATGTTCAGCCAGAGAAGGCAATGGTTCACGTAGCTGTCGATACGTCCCTGGTCTCGTTTCAGGAATAGCTTGTATTCCTCCCCGAAATTCTCGTCTATGTCCTCAAAGGCGATGTCGTCCTTATCCAACGAATGGACAAAGGCTCTCAGGTTCTTCTGCCATGTTCGCTTGTGCAGAAAGGTTTGTCTGGCTTTTGAGGTTCGATACCATTCCACGATGGTATCACCAAAGTTCAGCAAGAACCTTCCTGTCGTGTCCTTGTCCTTCAACACAGCCTTCAGCATTTCCACGGTGATGATGCCATTGGCGGTAAGAAGTGAGTTGTATTTATCCTTGACCTCAGCAAGGAAACTTGCCAATCGTCCGTTGTCCCTTACGTTCCGTACCTCTCCCTTCTTGGCGTTCCACTCCTGTGGGGTACAGGATATGCCTGTGGAAATGGCTGCACTTTTGCCGTCAACGGTGATGCGGCAAAGTATGTTGGCTGTTCCATCTGCCTTCACCTTCTGTCTGTTGATGTAAGGCAAAATAGAAAATGTACTTCTGCTCATAGTTGTTGTCCTTATAATATAATAATGTAGTTGAAACTGTAAAAAGAAAAGTTGAAAGCCTTGTTCATAATGCGAGAATAAAGTCCTTCTCGGTTGCAGCGATGAACTTGTCCATGTCCTCAAACAGCTTCTTTTGGGTTACTCTCGCATACCGCTGCGTCATCTTCACATCCTTGTGACCGAGCATCTTGCAGATGGTCTCCATCGGCACACCAGCCTCCAGCGTAATGAGGCTGGCGAACGAGTGTCGTCCCGAATGGTAGGAATAGGTCTTGCTCGTTTCCGCCAACTTGCAGATGGTGATGAGATCGATACGAACACGATTCGTGCTCAGCAATGGGAAAAGGGTATCTCTTGCCTCGTCCTCGTATTTCGCCATCAGCTCCAACGCCTCGGGCAGGAGTTTCACCCTGGCAAGTGTTCCGGTCTTCTTGCGGTTATAGACGAGCCATTTGTCGCCATCCTCCAACACCTTGACATTGGCTTTCGTGATGGAAACGGTGTCTATGAAGGCTGTTCCTGCATAGCAGGCGAAAAGAAACAGGTCACGGCTAACGGATAGCCTCGGCTTGTCTTCGGGCAGTTCCACATCACGGATTTTTATGAAATCAGACATGCTGAGAGCCTTGGGTGTCGTAACCTTTGGAGTGCCAACCCGATAATGGGCGAACAGCAGGTTCTTGCACAAGCCTCGCTCAAAGGCGATGCGGCACATCTTCTTGAAGAGCGACACATAGATGGTGATGGTTCCTGATGAAAAGCCTTTCTCGTCAAGCAGGTAATGGTGAAAGTCACTGATGAAAGGCTCGGTCAGCTGTCCGAAAGCCAAATCAGTCAACCTGTACTTCTCCCCGATGAACTCAGCGAGATTCTTGCGAATCTTTCTGTAAGTCCAGACACTGCTCTTCGACATATCGATGCCCTCATGGGTGCTGAGTTCACTGATATGCTCGTCCACGAAGGAGAGAAGGGTGGTCTGTGTCTTGACGCTGCCCTGCAAAGCCTCCTTGACATCCTTAGCCTCGAAGTCCGTTCTCTTTTCCACAAGCACATCGAAAGCCTTTTGGATGGAAAGCAACAACTGCTCGATGTCCTTGTTGGTCTCCACGGCTTCCTTGCTCTTGCCCTCCAATCGGCTGGCACGAGGATTCCAAAGCGATGGAGTGCAAGACAACTTGCAGGAGAACTGCGCCATAGTCCTGTTCACCGTGATGCGTCCCATGATGGGAGCTTTTCCATTCTTGTCCATTCCGCTCTTTTTTAGGTAGAGCAACACCTTGAATTTTTCGATTTTCATAACGCTTACATTTTGAGTGTGCAAATATAATCATTTTGTAAGCGTTCCTTGATACGCAAAACATTGAGAATCAGCGCAATAAAATCCGTTGATGCACAAAGTTGCCTTTCCGCATTGTTACCTGCTTTGCATAGGTAACTGTGGCTCACGATTTAGTAACTGAACTACTTCAATATTCCTCACTCGCTTGCTTTATGGCGATTTGGCAACTTTGTGCAAATCTGCTCATTCCCAACTGTTTACGTTCCAACCTCTCTTATTCTCCTTTGGCTGCTTTAGAGCTTTATGTTAATAATAGAAAAACTTTAAATTTATAAATTTAAAAAACTAAAATTGGTTATACATATTCTGTTGGTTCCGAGAGCTTTTCTCTCTGTCCATATTTCATATAACGTTTGGGAGAAACGCCCGTCACCTTTTTAAAAGCAGCATAAAACGCACTTCGCGACAGAAACCCGCAGCGTTGAGGCAGCTCCTCCGGCGGACACTTGCCCGAACGGAGCAGTTCCTTGGCATATTCCACCCGATACGTGTTCACCAACTCTTTCAGATGACAACCGAAGTAGCGGTTGACCACGTTGGACAGATAAGTCTGGTTCGTTTCAATCATATCGCTCAGCTTCTTCAGTGAGAGCTTCGGGTCAAGAAACACTTGGCGCACTTCCAAATAATACAATACATATTTATATAGCTCACAATCGACTTTCCTTTTCGGAACCACTTCGCTGTCCGCATACTTCTGCTCCCAATAAAGGCGGGCAGCCCGGAAGAGCAGATTCTTCTGCCTTTCGGAAGTAAAAGTGCGCTTGTCGCGGTGTAGAAACAGGTAGTCCATTGTACTCTCTTTTTATCGTCTCTATTTCAAATAAATATACATCTTTCAAATCCTTAAAAAAGGGTTGCGTTCGGTGCATCTCTTAGTAAGAGATACACCGAACGCACATAAGCACTTTATTATTAGTTGTTTAAGCCCATAAAAAAGCGTCCTGAAACTTAAGACTAAAGATATTTTTGCACTTGCCTTGTGATTTTTCTTCTCAAAAAGTTTTAATTATCAAAACTTTGTGTAAATTTGCAGCGAAAAGTGTATCTCTTACTAAGAGATGCACTTTTTTTCTTCTTTCTCCTGAAATCTTATTCACCACATCCCCAACAGGTTAAGCATCATTAAGTGTTTGTTTTACTTCTGTTCCGTAAATCTTAACGGATGTCAACGTATCATAATGGATAGATTTTGAGGTATTTGGAAAAGACCAAAGAGTTTCCGAAAAAGAACTAAGGCTTTTTCAATACGACCAAGACTTTTTAGCCAAAAGGGAGCAATCTTTGTTATTATTCTAAGAGCCGCTTGTCGGAGCTGCCGGATAGTGGAAGAAGACATTCGTAGGGGAGCTACAGAAGACGGGATGAAAAAGACCCGGACGGAAACGGTTTGCAAAATGAAGAGTGACGGAATTCCCTTTTCTACGATGGCCCAATATACAGAACTGTCGATAGAAGAGATCGAACAATTGTAAATCTCAGCTAAGGTTCGCCTAAAAGGTTCTACAACCGAGAACCTTTATTTAATCCGTGGCTGAGGGACATAAAAAACTCCTCACTATTTTCGCAAACAATGAGGAGTCGGCTATGTTAAAACAATATTATGTTAAAGTCGATATTATTCACTTCTGAGTGAATGATGTCCATCAATAGGAAACGGTTGTCCGCTCCATGCTTTCTGTGATGTCCATGGTTCGGCTGCATCTTTCCAGAACGGGTGATCGGCAGGCAATCCCAATGGCATGAATACCAAAGAAGTCATGTACAAACTGCCGTTGTTGGTATAATAATTGGAAAGGTCGGGCTGATGACCGGCAAATCCCAATTGGAGGAACCCTTTTTCGTTGAAATTTCCTTCCACTTTGAACATATTGTTCATTACGGCAGTTAATGCGCTGCGCACCTGGCCGTTGCTCATTCCTTCGGGCAGTCCGTATTTCCATGCTGCCATGGCAAGTGTCTGGAAAGCTCCCATACGGTACACTACAGACCGGCCAAATGCAGGATATGTGCCTTCGGGAGAAATAAGACGTTCCATAAATACATTGAAACGCTGCATGCGTTTGATGGCAAGTTTGGTGCTGATAGGAGTCCAGAAGTGATGTTTGTTCAGTACTTCCAGCATTTCGATATACATAGGGTGAATAACGTAAGCATTGTAATAATCAAGTGCGAACTCAGAACCGTCTGAGTACCAGCCGTCACTCAAATACCATTCATTTATCTTATTGGAAGCAACTGTCAATACATATTGGTCGGCATCTTCGCCTACCGACATCAGGAATGCTTCAATCAAGCCGCGGAATAATAGCCAGTTATTATATGCCGGGCGTACGATTTTCAAACGTTGGAAACGTTCGATGTAGCGTTTCTGAGTTGTTTCATCCAACAACTGCCAAGTGGCTTCGGGTGCACGCAGGAAACTTTCTGCTATATAGGCAGCATCTACCAATCGTTGTGTTGATTTGGTTTCCCACAATAAGAAGTCGGGGCTGTCGGGATCTACGGCATTTTTGTAAGCAAGCACAGCCCATTCGCGCATCTGTTTGCGCATCTTTCCTTCTTCGGTATCATCGTCAGGCAATGCCAGCCAAGGCGAGATGCCGGCCATCAGTCTGCCAAACGTTTCCATATAGGCCACACGTTTATCACGTCCGTCCCAAGTGGGGCTGAGTTCGAGTTGCATGTTTTTTTGAAGTTCGCCCTTGCTCATGTTTTCAAGCACCGGAGCTGCAATGCGGTAACACAATTCAACCCATTGTTGTCGGTCGTTGACCGGTGCGGTAGTTTTCTTTTTGGCAGAGGCTGCCGTTAAAAAGAAAACAGATATAAATGCTAAAGTAATTAATCGTAGTTTCATGTGGAGTTTTATTTAAATACTTGTTTCATGGCACGTCCTGTCCATACTTGTGGCTGTTCTAATCCGAAAATGTATGCCATGGTAGCAGCAACATCATATTGTACCATGCTTTCCTGAAATTCTCCGGCTTTTTTAATGTTCTTTCCTGCGATGATAAAAGGTGTCTGCATTTCGGCCATTGTCTTTCCGCCATGACCTTTCTTGATACCTCCGTGGTCGGAAGTAATGATAAAGATGGTGTCATCATACATACCGGCTTCTTTTACGGCTGCCACGATGCGGGCAATGTAGCCGTCCAGTTCTTCCAGTTTACTGTAATAAGCCGGAGTGTCATGCCCTTCCTTGTGGCCTACGTGGTCGGGATTGTCAAAGCAAATGGCTACCAATGACGGTTTGCTCTCTTTGATGTATTTCTCGGCCATTTCGCACAGTGCGGTCGGGAACTTGTTATAGTCCGGTGCTACGGCATGATAGTCGGTAGAAAGTGTGTCAACCAGGAATTGGATACCTGCCCACTCGCTCAATACTCCGATTTCGGCCTTTGGGTTAGCGTCACGGTAGATTTGGAAGATAGTGGGGAAGATGTTATTCTTCACGATTACGCGTGAAGGCAATTCCGGTGTGCGTGACCCCCATTCTGTATATCCGTGAACTTCGGGACCGGCCCCCATGAACATGGATGCCCAGTTTACTGCGCTTGATGAAGGGAGTACTGTTCTTTTCTGCATGGTATAGCAACCTGTTTCCATCAGTGATTTCACGGTAGGCATATTTGCTTTGGGCATACTGTATGAACCCCAACCGTCAAGACCGATGTAAACTACATGTTTTGCTTTGGGCTTGGCTGCATAACTTGCCATTGAGAAGCATCCCAACAGCAAGAAAGCGAGAATCAAAAGCTTTTTCATGATACTTATTTTTATGGTTTTTATTTTTCAAGGTCAATTTTACGCTTTAATGCTTCCAGATAATAATAGTCGGCATAGTTCAACGGTACATCGATTTCACTGTTGTGAGGAATACTGCCCACGCTGTGCATCAACAGGAAACGTCCGTTTTCACCCAAAGGTGCGGTATAGTCGGCTGTAGCAAGCGATTCCATGATCTTATCAGCGTATTCTTTATAAGACTGCGGATTCTCTACGGGATATGTACAGATTTCGTACAAAGCAGAAGCAATAACGGAAGCAGAAGAAGCATCACGCGGTTCGTTCGGAATGTTGGGAGCATCCAAGTCCCAATACGGAACAAGGTCGGCAGGCATATTCTTGTGATTCTTCATAAATTCGAAAGTTTTGAGTGCCTGATCAAGATATTTGCGGTCTTTGGTTTCACGGAAGCATACTGTGTAACCATAGATGGCCCATGCTTGTCCTCTTGCCCATGCCGATTCGTCGGCATAACCTTGTGCAGTTTGGCGGTGACGTACTGTTCCGTCTTCTATGCTGTAATCAATCACGTGGTAACAGCTGCCGTCGGGACGGAAGTGTTCTTGCAGAGTGCGGTCGGCGTGTGCCACGGCTACATTGTAGAATGTAGAGTCGCCTGAAAGTTTGGTCGCTTCAAACAATAATTCAAGGTTCATCATATTGTCGATAATCACCGGACATTCCCATCCGCGTTGTGACTGCCAGCTGTTGCCTTTTACATCCCAGCTTTGGATAACCTGCGGTTTTTCACGGAAACGGGTACAAAGCGATTTGGCTGCCTGTATCATCACATCTTTATATTCGGGCTTTTGGTTAATACGCAGACCGTTACCAAAGCTGCAATTGATAATGAAACCTATATCGTGGTGCCAAGTGAGGTATTGTGCTTCGCTGATGGCTTCAGTATATTTCTGTGCCAAAGGAAGTAAAGTTTGGTCACCGGTCAGTTCGTACAGATACCATACACTGCCGGGAAAGAATCCGCTGCGCCAGTCTGCCGGACCGCAATAATATACTCCTCCTTTACTGTTAAGGGTAACGGGGTTGAGGCATTTGCCGCTGGCTTCGATTGTATCTATCTCCAGACCAATCTGCGCCCGTGCGTTTTCGATAACTTGTTCCGACCAGGATTTCTTGGCGGGTGTTGTAGTACATGAGGTTGCAGTGAACAGAGCTGCACATCCTAGAAGAATTGAGGTTCTTAATTTCATATTATAGTTTTTTTATAGTAAATGAATAGTTCCCTTTGTTGGTTTGTTGTTTGGCTTTGAAGGACAGACGGTAGATTGTACTTCCCCATACTTTGGATAATCTGATATCATCCAGCTCTTTGGGTTCCACAGTCAGCTCAAACAAGGCAGCATCATAGAGCAGTGCTGCTTTTACATTATTGACATGAATGATAACTTTTCCTTTTTCCGACCGGTCTATTTCGCCCCAAGTCATAAAGTTGACAATATTGGGGGCTGTTGCTTCTTCCAGTTCGAAGGAGTCGCTGATGCGGGCCTGTTTACCTTTCACATGGTATGAGCGTATCCATTTTTTCACTTTGGCTTCTTCGGGATAAGCAGTGGCTATATTGGCTTCGAAACTGTTCTTTCCGGCTTTTACTTCAGTAGCTTTATATTTTTTTCCATATTTTTCGGGCACGCCGTTTATCATCGGAAGGTTGTGATAGTTACTTTGCATGGTCCAGATGCTATAACGTTCATTACTGAATGTCTGGCGGGTGTATGTGCCGACACCGGCATCTATTAAAATCGGTGTTTGGTTCATCCATACCGAGCAGGTTCCGGCATCGTTGTGATTATGGCTTTCGTCATTATACCCTCCTTTTGCTGCCAGGAATAATCCTTCTTTGGTAGAGAGATAGCAGAACTCGGTTTCGGGATACCAGGTAAAAGGGCGGTTTTCATGGCGGGGTTCTGTCTGTCGCAGTTCTTTGTCGACAGCGATGGAAGCAAGGGTGCGGAAAATATCGCGTCCGTTGTTGGGCGAAGATTTAGGTTGATGCATCAGGGCTGCGAAACCTTTCAGTTCTTCACTGTTTACAGCCTTACCGAAACGATAGATAAGGTATGAGTTGCCTTCTCCGCGTGCCGAAGCGTCGGCAAAGTTCACTACCCATCCATTACCTATGTAAGAGCGTGAGATATATTCACCCATGTTCTTAATCATCGGTTCATTGAATATATTTACTTTGTCGCCGGTAATATCCGAAAGCAGTTCAAGGTAATCCAATGTTTTTCCGGCTGCATGTCCCCAGTAGGAGGGACCTTCTTCACAAGCTCCATCGGCTTTGATATAGTTTAGGAATTTGTCTACCGATTCCATTGTCAGATGGACAGCTTTGGCAAGTGTGTCGCGGTTGTCTTCAAGCAGCATGAAACACATCAGGGCGTTACTGTTGCACCACGGATTCCAATTGTTGAGCATACGTCCGTTGTAGTTGCGTCCCATCCACCAGAATGAATCATTATTCATATATGGGTCGAGAATGCGGGTTTGGAGTTCATGGCGCAGGCGGCGTGATATTTCAGGGTCTACCTTGTCAAATGATGGGCGCATGAAGTGATAAGTCCATGCGAGTAGTCCTCCCAAGTCACCGGAAGTAAGGTCGATGACAGGATAATCGTATGCGGGTAATGCTCTGTGGGAAGGTTGCACGATGATATGTGCGGCCAGTGCCCATGATGTCATTTCGCAAGCATTGAACACTCCGTTGATAAGTTGGTCGACAAATCGTCCTTTCCCTTCTGCCAACTCTGCCATCAGAAGGTCGGCAATGGCACCGTTGTTGGCACCAAAAGGTTTTTCCATGATTTGCCGGTTGCCTGTGCGTTCGAAAGCCAGGTAATCGGTGGCTTTTACTACTTGCCACTGATAATTTAGCCGTTTTTCTCCACGGCGGATATATTCGTCTTTGAATGTTCCTAAAAAACGGTCCCAACCGGCACGGTCATTATAATCGGGGTAAGTCACCCATTGGCGGTCTAATACCAGTATTTCTTTTAACCGGTTGATGTCGGCTTGCTTTTGGAGCAGGTCGCGTTCCGTGTATGCGTATGTGAGTGTAACATACAATAATGCAAGTAGTAATAGAGTTAGTTTCTTCATCGGTATATAGATTAAGATATTTATTACACTGCAAAAGTGCGAAAAAAGAATAGTGGCAATACTCTATTTTTGTCCTTAAAACATGTATATATTTTCCATAAGGACTGAAAAACAGCCTATTTTCGGATATGCATAAAAAAAGCCGCCTCAAATGTGACTTTGAGACGGCTTACTATCCAATAATACTTTTTACCTTGAAAAGACAGGGATATTACCAGCCCGGATTCTGTGTCAGGCTTGTATTCATATCTGTTTCATGTTTAGGTATCGGCCATACATAGTATTGGTCTCCACCCCATGTCCAGTTGTAAGTTATAACACCCCAAATGTCTTTCATGCCGGCAGTACCGTCAGCGTTGTTGAACTTGCTTTCTTTCCAGGTTTTCCAACGCATTTCTTCATAGAAGGAAACACCTTCACCGGCAGTTTCCCAACGATATTCGTTCTGGATACGAGTGCGCATATCGTCTTGTCCGTTAACCTGTGTTGCAGCATTGCTGTTCAAAAGAGCTACACCGGCACGTTCACGTACGAGGTTCACTTGTTCAATTGCCTCAGCAGTCTTACCTTGTTCGTTCAGTGCTTCTGCCAATCCTAATACAACTGTTGCATAGCGGATGATAGGCAGGTCAATCGGAGATTTTTCACGGTTGGTCATTTCGCTTGAACCTTCGGCTACAAATTTGCGGAACAAGTAGTACAAATGGCTCTGTGTATCGGTACGGAGGTCGAATGGAGCATCAGTGTCTGCACCATAATATGGCCAGCGTGAAGTAAAGGTGTGGTCTACACTGTTACCCGAGCCATTATAGGTGGCATATGGAGTAATGATGGTCTGTGTCAGACGCGGGTCACGATTTTCATAAACAGCTTTGATACGTGCTTCATTGCCTGCCGGTAAATATAATGCCTGTGCAGCAGTGCTCAACTTGCTTAAACGGTTTTCTACCTTTTCCCGGATACCTTTAATGGCTGCGTCAATGTCGCCTTCATAACCCAATGAAAGAAGTTCGGCCTTTAAAACATCTGCATCTGTATTGCGCAAGAAGAATACTTCACGATCTTTTGGTTCCATGCTTGAATAGCCGGGAAGATAATCATCCCAATTGAACTTGCTACCGTCTATGTTTTCATAAGTGTCAACAAAGTCGGTGCTGGCCAAAATGGTATTCCAGCAAGAACCGAATGTTGTACGACCACCGTAACGGAAGCTCATTGAGTTACCGTCGGCAGTTTCGTTGTTGTCTATACATTGTAAAGAGAAAATAGCTTCATCACTTTGTTCGTTAGCTTCTTTGAAGAGTTGTTTGTAACCTCCATCGAATAACTTGTGTCCCATATTTCCCACCTGTCGGAAGTCGGCTTCGGCTTTTGCCCAGTCCTGCATCCACAGGTACACTTTACCACGCAATGCATAGGCTACGGATTTGGTTACGCGTCCCCATTGTGCATTGCCGGCTGCAATACGGTCGGGCAACGTCGGCTCGTTGATGGCATCCGTGAGGTCTTTCACACAAGCTTCCCATATTTCGATTTCGCTGCTTCGGGGTTTGTTAGCTTCTGTAATCAATACAGGTACGTCATAGTAGGGTACTCCTCTGAACACGGCATTCAGCTTGTAATAGAAGAATGCGCGCAAAATCTTGACTTCGGCAATCAGCTTGTTCTTGAAAGCGTCGGGAACCGGAGCCTCTGCAAGGTGTGAGATGGCATCGTTTGCACGTTGGATTCCTTCATAGTGCTGTTTCCAATAGTCGGAAAAAAGACCGGAACCGGTGGATGCCGTTCCTGCCAGAATGGAATAGTCGTTGTCACGGCAGCTGCCGCTGACGCAGTATGCCTCCAGTTCGTATGCTTTTTTTGCAATGTAGTCTTCGCGCAATTCATGGTATACACCGGTTACTCCCAATTCGCAAAAGTTTTCGTTTGTCCACATAGAATTGGATGCCGCCTTATCATAGGGAACGGTGTCCAATAAGTCGCTTCGGCAACCGCTTAGAGCTGTTACTGCAGCTGATAATATAAATAATTTTTTAAATAGTTTCATAAGTTCGTATCTTAAGGTTATTAGAATGTTATGTTGGCACCGATGGCAATGCTTCTAAATGGAGCATATCCCATACCGGTTGCAGATTCCGGGTCCTGACCTTCAAAAGAGGTGATTGTCAGTAAGTTTTCTGCAGAAACGTAAATACGTGCATTTTGCATTGCTACTTTAGTTACCCATTTCTGTGGCAAAGTATAGCCTAAAGACAAGTTCTTCAACTTGATATAGTCACCATTGTACAACCAGCGGTTAGACGATGCATTATTCTGAACGTTACCGTCAAGATAAGTCATACGCGGATATTTACCGTTGATGTTTGTACGTGGATCATCGGGATTGCTCGGATCATAGAAATAGTGGTCGTCTGCAATGCGCTGTGCGATATTGTTACCCCATTCTGTCTTGGCAGCGTTGTAACCGGCTGTCGGACCCCAATAGATGTCGAAACCGGCAGCACCTGCCCATACCATTGAGATGTCAAATCCGTTCCATGCAGCAGAAGCCTGGAAACCGAAGTTGTATTTCGGAGTCTTGGAACGTCCCTGGAATTCTTCGTCGTCAGAGTCACCATATACGCCGTCACCGTTAACATCGGCATAAATATAGTCACCATAGTAGATATTGGCTTTACCGATTGAGTTACCCGGTTTGAATTTGTAACCTGCATCCATCATGGCTTTTACCCAGTTCATATCTTCTTCTGTACGAATCATACCACCCTTGGGACCACCTGCCGGATTTACAGAGCCGTCTGCATTAAAGTACTTGCCATTTCCTTTATATACACTGCGATAACGGTATTCGTTCAGCATGTGACCTTCTACTACCGGAGTATTGCCGCCGGATGAAACATCACCGATATTGTCTGTCCATTTACCGCCGGTTAATGTATTGTTCGGATCTTCTACCCAGGTTTTGGTATATTCACCATTATATTTGTCCACCTTATTCTTATTATAAGAGAAGTTACCGCTTACAGAGTATTCTACTTTTCCGATTCTGTCGCGCCATCCCAATGAGAACTCGATACCGTCATTGCTAACTTCGGCAATATTCTGTCTGGGGGCTGTATGATTACCCAAAACATATTCCATGGTAGGACGGTAGAGGATACCGGTTGTCATTTTGTGGTATATATCGATACTGGCTGTTAGACGGTTGTTCAACAAAGAAGCATCAATACCGAAATTGGTTGTGGTAGTAGCTTCCCACTGCAGCAACTCATTGGATGCTGCCGTAATAGCCAAACCGGAAGCTAACGCGTTTCCGAATACGTATCTAGAAGGACCGTAAACAGACTGGTATTCATAGTTACCGATTTCAGAGTTACCTAATTTACCCCAAGACAAACGAATCTTCAGGTTATCCAACCATGAACGGGTTGATTCCATGAATGATTCTTCAGAAATACGCCATGCACCGGACAATGATGGGAAGAAACCCCAACGATGGTCTTTGTGGAAGCGTGAAGAACCGTCATAACGGAAGTTCGCTTCGAACAAATAACGTGAGTCATATGCGTAATTTACACGGCCAAAATAAGAGCGGGTTGCATAGTCCTCGGTAGAACCGCCGATGCTTGTCATTTCTGTAGCTTCGTCGAATTGGTTCAATGATTCGTCAATCAAACCTTTTTTGGCTGCATTTACCTTATAATAGTTCTTGTAGAATTCCTGATAACCTAACAATGCAGAAACATCATGCTTCTGAGCAAATGTGTGATGGTAGTTAATCAGGTTCTCCAATGTATAAGAATAGTTTGATTCGTAGTCGAAGCTGGTACTCAATTGTGAGGGAGGAGTAATACCGTCAACAATTACACCGTCACTGAAACGTGTCTGATAAGCAGGTACACCATGCTGGCGTGTTTCATAGATATAGCGGTTATAGTTGAAGTTGAAATCCCAACTCAAATCTTCAAAGAATTTGATTTTGCTGAACAAAGTGGTATTGAAGCGGTTGTAACGCTTGAATCCATCGTTACGTGCCAACTTGTATAACGGATTATTGGCTGTAGCACGTTCGTCAGGACATTCCGGATAACCGTAGCTGCCGTTCCAATAGGGATAAGTACCGGCTGTAGACTGGCGCAAGAAGTTATTTGCATTTGAAAAGTCACCAACTTCACGATCCATCTGTGATGCATAAGTACGAGTACCCACAGTCAGCCATTTGGTCGGATTCGCTTCGATGTTGGCACGCATTGAATAACGTTTGTTGGCAGTATTGTCTACCACACCTTCATTATCTTGATAACCGGCCGACAACAAGAAGCGAATTTTGTCAGAGCCACCTGATACAGACAAGTTGTGATCATGGATTACACCACCCGAGAATAATTCTTCAGCCCAGTCGGTATTCGGATAAGCAATGTAATTGGGTACACCGTTCTCATTCAGACCATTCGGGTCTTTAGATTTCTCACGCCACAAATCAATGTATTTCTGGTCGAATAAATCATCAGACTTTCCTACATTTCTATATGATTCATTCATTAGCTCCATGTAATCAGCATAATTACTCATCATTTTAATCATACGGGTCGGGCTGTTGAATGAGATGCGACCGCTATAGTTGATACTGATTTTGTCACGTGTACCTGTTTTGGTGGTTACCAGAATAACACCGTTGGCAGCACGTGCACCATAGATGGCACAAGAAGCAGCGTCTTTCAAAATAGAGATGTTTTCAACGTCCAAAGGATTTACGGCATTCAATGAGCCCTCCATACCGTCAATAATAACCAACGGAGATGCCGTATTCATAGTGCCGACACCACGAACGCGCAGAGTAGTGTTATCTTCACCGGGCATTGCAGAACCTGATGATGCCTGCAAACCGGGACTTAAACCGGCTAATGCAGAAGAAACAGTAGTAATGGGACGAGATTTAGTTTGTTCCTCGAAGTCCACGGAAGCAACCGCACCTGTTAGATTTACTTTTTTCTGTACACCGTAACCTACTACTACAACCTCATCCAAAGTTTCGGTATCTTCTGCTAACTTTATAGACAGGTTATTTGTTGTGCTTGTGATCTTTATATCCTTTGTAACGTAACCGATATAGGATACTTGCACGGTGCAGTTTAAAGGGACGTTTAATGTAATATCGCCGTAAAAGAATTTGTAGACACTTTTATTTGTGTTTTAATCAACAAACATACGTCCGATAACCGATTATTCGGTATCATCAACTATGCTCCCATCAATTAGTTTTTTGTGGATGATAGGGTGTGTCAAATCAGCATGAGCAGTAGGACTGCAGCAGATTGTAAACTTTGTTGACCAGCTAAAAATATAAACAAAGGAGATTCTCAATTCATTTTTTATATATAGAGTGTAGGAATGTATCATATGCAATTTAAGAGCGTATTTAATTTATGTTAGGTTTAAGAGCTTTCAGAATTAACAGTAAAAGGGGAAGGTAGACTAGCTAATTTATTCAATCTTCAAATAAAAGTTTTTGGAGGTGATCTTTTTTATGATAAATGAAGAATCTTAATATGTCAACGAATCAAAGAAAAATTGGTGTGAATAATAGCTGAATGAAGCCGTATAGGAAGAGACCCCAGCAATCTAATATCTATTGACTTATTGCCCGGTTACGGGGTTGTTGCTTATCGTATGTTTATAAACGGCATATTAATATAGAGCATATACCGTATATTGATACGCCGTTTC
Source organism: Phocaeicola massiliensis B84634 = Timone 84634 = DSM 17679 = JCM 13223 (assembly GCF_000382445.1). GTDB lineage: Bacteria > Bacteroidota > Bacteroidia > Bacteroidales > Bacteroidaceae > Phocaeicola > Phocaeicola massiliensis. Next base: position 91,897 of record NZ_KB905473.1, read on the forward strand.
AAAACATTCAAGTAACATCAACTTCTTTACCCGTTATTATATATATAGGTTATAGTTAAATAGTGACCTTTCATAAAAAGCATCCTTCGTCTATGATTTACAGCAGTTTTTCTTTGACTCGCAAACAAAATAAATTACTTCAGTTATGCTATAAAAACCCAACTGCGACAACTATAATTTTTGATTTTGTTAAATTAGAAAGTTCTTATAGTTCTTTTAAGGGAAATTTGGAAACTTCTTTAAACTTACATTGAATTAGTACGCTATGAAAATGAATATGGTACATTCCTGCTCTGCTGCAATAAGAAATGAATTGGAAGTGTCCTTTCTTCATTTTTCTAGCGGGTGTACATAGTTTACAGACTGCAACTGCTCTTCGGCTGATGACGATATCATACAACGAAGCATGCAGAAAAAACTTATCGTTTGGAGCGAAGTTGATGATATCGAGGAGTCGGTTATTTATGCTATTGTAGTTCGTTAAAGCACAACAAATGGTGTAAACCCAGTTTTTAACGACGATAATACTTTAAACGTCCCTTTAAACTGCACCGTGCAAATATCCTATATCGGTTACGTTACAAAGGATATAAAGGTCACAAGCGCAACAAATATCCTGGCTATAAAGTTGGTAGAAGATTCAGAAACTTTGGATGAGGTTGTAGTAGTAGGTTACGGTGTACAGAAAAAGGTGAATTTGACCGGTGCGGTTGCTACAGTTTCTGCCGGTAAATTGGAAAGTCGTGCGACTACAAATCTGTCAAGTTCACTTTCCGGTTTGGTATCCGGTGTATCGGTAAATCAGGGTTCGGGTAAACCCGGTAGTGATGGTGCAAATATTCGTATACGTGGTATTGGTACATTTAATAGTAGTTACCTTTCTCCGTTGGTAATTGTTGACGGTTCAGAAGCAAGTATTTCTTCTGTTAACAGTGACGATGTTGAATCTATTTCATTTTTGAAAGATGCAGCTAGTGCAGCTATTTATGGTTCACGAGGTGCTAATGGTGTAATCTTGATAACGACCAAAAAAGGGAAAAAAGGACAAGCTCCGAAAATCACTTATTCAGGTATCATATCTAATACTAAGATGAGTGGAAAGGCTTTCCGTTTTGAAGATAATTATGCTGAATACATGGAAATGGCTAACCGTTGGGCTACTAACCGTAATTATCAGGCTGCCGGTAAATATACACAGGCTGACATTGACGAATGGAGAGAAGGTCTGGCAAAAGATCCTAACGGCATGGATAATCCGTATGGAGTTCCTAACTATCTGGCATACCCGAGCACACAGTGGGTGGATGAATTGTTCTTGTCTACTACTTCACAGAAGCATAATGTATCGGTGGTTGGTAGTAGTGAGAATACAAATTATCTTCTTTCATTCGGCTATTTGGATAATCCCGGAACATTGAAGAACACCGGATTAAAGAATTATTCGGGTCGTATTAATATTGAAACACAAATTACCAAGTTTCTGAAAGTGGGTACACAGACGTATGCCACATTCCAGACGAGAGAACCGGGTAATACTAGTTTTACTTATATGTATCAGAATACGCCTGCTGTGACTCCTTATCATGACGGTAAATATGGGGTGTCTGTAGATGGAGCATCTACCAGTAACTTGTTGGCTGATGTAATGAGCAGAGGAGGTTCTTATGATGATACTCGGTTGAATACTACTTGGTATGCAAAGGTGAATATCCTTGACGGACTTACTGCGGAGGCACGTTTCAACTATCAGACTTTGTTTAACGAAACAGCTACTTACAGCAGAAAGGTTGATAAACAGAATTTCCGTACCGGAGAGATTATTCCGGGTGTCAGCAGTAGCACTGCCACTACAAGCCGTGCCACTACACGTTACCAGAATCATACAAATACAGCAACCATTAATTATGCGAAAACTTTTGGTAAACATGATATTTCTATCTTGCTGGGTACAGAGCAGTATTACTGGAATGTGAAAGGATTCAGTGCTACTCGTACAGGTTTGCTTGATCTTGATTTACCTGACTTTACGGCTGCACTTGATTTGTTGGACCCGACTTTAGGAGGAACGGCAGAGCAAGATTATGGTGTTATTTCTTATTTCGGTCGTTTGAACTATGCTTATAAGAATCGTTATCTTCTTGAAGCTAACTTCCGTCGTGATGGTTCTTCACGTTTCGGACCGGACTCACGTTGGGGAACATTCCCTTCATTCTCTGCTGCATGGAGAATCAGTGAAGAGCCGTTTATGGAAAAAATGAAAGGTATTTTCTCAAACTTGAAGCTGCGTGCATCTTACGGAAAATTGGGTAATACTACTTCCGGTTATTATGAATGGCAGGCAACTTACGGTTCGGTTAACTATTCTTTTGACGGAAATGTATATGATGGTTTACGTCAGGGAAAGATAGCCAATCCTAACCTGCACTGGGAATCCAGTGAATCTGTGGATATAGGAATTGATGCCGGTTTCTTGAATAACCGTCTGTCTTTGGAAGCGGATTATTATTCACGTACCACGAAGGGTATTCTTGCTTCTCCTTCGGTATACATGACAATGGGAACTGTCAGTGCTCCTACTACCAATACTTCTAATATGAGAAATCAAGGTATGGAATTTACTTTACGCTGGACGGACCGTATCAAAGACTTCGAATATAGTATTAGTGCTAACTTTACTTATAATAAGAATAGAATTGTCAAGTATAAAGGTAAATACAAAGAAGGTTGGGTAACCGATGAAAACGGAAACCGGTCGTTTGTTACTAACAGAGGTGATGTAGCAGATGTCAGTGGTAATACGATTCGTGTAGAAGACCACATGTTTGATGAGTATTATCTCTGGGAACGTCATCAGGGTAATGGCAATATTTATCTTGCAGATGGTGTGACCCCTGACCCCAATGGAGGTCCGCGTGATGGTATGATTCGTACAAAAGCCGATTTGGACTGGGTAAGGGCAATGTTGGCATACAGAGATGCATCAGGTAATAAAGTTTATGACTTCAATGGTCAGAGTATAGGTCAGGGACAAGGCTTGTGGTATGGTGAATTGGTATATGCCGACCTGAATGGAGATGGTATGTATGGTACTAATAACAATGACCGTTTCTTTACAGGCAAGTCAACTACTCCTAAATATACTTATGGATTAAATATTTCGGCTGCCTGGAAAGGAATAGACCTGAATATGACTTGGGCCGGTAATGCCGGGATGTACTATTATATCTTTGAACGCGGTTTCAATAATATGAGTGAAAAGAGCTGGCAGGAAGGAACGATTATTGCTCGTAATGCACGAAATATCTTCTATTACTCAAACCCTGAGGCTGCCGCAACCGATCCGTCATACGACCCGGCTAATGATCCTACTGCCAATATCAATGCTCCGTATCCGCGTATCGGTAATACAGAGACAGCATACCGTGCCAATACCGGTAACTTGTATAATGCCTCATACATCAAGTTGAAGACGTTGCAGATTGGTTATACTTTCCCGAAATCATGGACAACAAAGGCGGCTATCAGTAACCTGCGTGTATTCGTTTCGGGTGAGAACTTGCTGACTATTACAAACTTCCCGGGTGTAGACCCTGAAATGGGCGGTGGTGGTTTCACCTCTTATCCTATTCCCCGTATGTTCTCCGGAGGTGTTAATATTACATTTTAATTACTTATAAACAAGACATGAATATGAAAAAGATAATATATTCCTTACTTTCCATTCTCCTTTGTGGGTTGCAAAGTTGTGTTGATTTGGATATGGCTCCTTATAACCAGGTGGCATCCGGCAACATGTGGTCTAATGCGGCACTGACCAATCAGGGAGTGGCCGGTGTTTATGCAAAAATGCGTGGATGGGGTGTTTATTCCACTTCTTATAGTTATAATGTGGTTCCTTTTGAATGCTTGGGCATGACGGGAGAAGCGTATCGTTCTATTCCTTATACGAGTGGTACGGCGGGTGCCGACAACGGATTCTTCTCTACGATGTGGAAAAACTTATATGAAGGAGTTCACCGTGCCAATGATGCTATTGCCAACCTTTCGGAAGTAGGTGGCGGTGGGGTAGACGAAGAAACCCGTTTACGCTTGTTGTCCGAAAGTAAGTTCCTCCGTGCCTATTATTATATGCGTCTCAATGAACTTTACGGACGTTATGGTCTGGGAGTACCTATTTATACAGAACCTTTGGCTTCTGTTGAAGATTGCACGAAGGGCCAGTCACCCGAGTCTGAGGTATGGGATTTGATTGTACAAGATCTTACGGATTGTATTAACGAACCGAATTTTCCTGACCATTATAAAGAAAAAGGACGTGCTTGTAAGGGAGCCGCATACGCATTACGCGGTAGAGCGTACTTGATGCAGGGTGCCAAATATAACTATAACAATGCAGTTGGTAAGGTGGAAAGCACTACGATTGATGCAAGTTTGCTGAGATTGGCTGTTGCTGATTTTGAGAAAGTGAAGGGTTGTGGATTCGACCTTTTCCAGGGAGGATATAAAGAGTTGTTTACTGAAGAGAATGAAGCTTGTATCGAAATGATTTTTTCGCTGCAAAATATATCCAAGCCTGACTATGGCTCTGCCATACAGAAATATTGTGGAACACGTTCTATGATGGACCGTGAGAATAATACCGGTTTCTCATATTATGCTCCTTCACCTGCTATTGTTGACCTTTATGAGTATAAAGATGGTACTCCATTCGACTGGAATGATATTATTCCCGGATATTTTGACGTGCCTGCTCTCGATCGTCTGGTTTATTTCTTGCGCGATACTATTGCTGACGGACAATTGGTCGGTGGAACAGCGCTCAGAAAAGCAGTTAAGAATAAAATGAAGGCATCCAATGAGCATTTGTATCTTTCGGGAGGTAACGAAGCCCGCTTGAAGAAAGCATGGGAGAATCGTGACCCGCGACTCAATTACAATGTTATTATGCCTTATGGTGAAGAGTTTTTGGGCGGAGATGGCGATATGTACAAGGCGGGAAATACGACGCCGGTTCCTTATGTATATCGTTGGCCGGTAAGACAGTCAAGCCATTCTGTGAAAGCGCAGGAGGCTGCAGATTGGGGAGTAACCGGTAAGTATGACTTGAAACAGGATGGCAATGGTGAGGCAGAGTTTGCTTATCGTCATCGTAAATTTGTGATGGAAGGTTATGATTGCGAGTATGCATACAATAGTCCTATTGATGAACCGATTCTGCGTTATGCTTATGTACTTTTGATGTGGTCGGAAGCTTTGTTGCAATTGGATGAGCTGGATGCGGCTGCCGAGAAAGTTAACATGATACGTCAGCGTACATCGGTGGAGATGCCTCCTTATACTTTTGCAAGCAAAGAGGACGGATTGAACAAGATTCGTAACGAGTCACGCCGTGAGCTTATCAATGAGAGTGTTAACTTTTACGAAGAACTGCGTTGGGGTACATTGCGTGAAACAAAATACTCTACTTATATGGGTTATGAACCTTGTGCTCATACATGTAATGGACAGCAAAGTAGTGGTAACGGTGGTGTGAAATGGTCTGAGACAAATGATTATAGCATCTTCCCGGTACCTAGTGCAGAGATAGAGAAGAATCCGAATCTGAAAAAGACACCGGGATGGCTCTATTAATAATCCGGCCTGAACGTTTTCTCTTCCGCCGAGTGGAGAGTATATGAAAGGAGAGGAGTGTGTCAAAACTAAACCGGCCTTTCCAATCGTCGGCTGTAGGGGCAGGGTTTGCCTGCCCGAAGACACAAAGCAAACTGTTTTCGGGCGAGCGAACCTCGCCCCTACGGATTAAACGACAGCATTATCCACGTTTTGATACAATCCTTTTCTTTATTGTATGTGGCTTGTAGTTAAGAATGTCGGTTTCGGCTTCTTTCATAAATGACTTGTCATACAATGACTGAATTCACAAAAAACAACTGCGTTTATTCTCCTAACTACCGGAAATCCACTTCTTCCTTCCTCCTTTCATTAGCTGTTGAAACGCCCTGTTTATGGGGGCTTTGGTAGTGAGGGGATACCTCGTCACCACCCTTTCAGCCTCCTTTCATTCGTAAAACTTCTTCCACCAAAATCAGGAAAACAAAGGCTGAAGGCAGATTTTGAAGGGACTTGATAAACGCAGCTGAAAGGAGGATGAGGGGATGTCCTGTCATTCTTAATCGGTTGATTGTCCGTGTGTTCCGATTAAGATGAAAGGATGAACGGAAAAGAAGGAATAACCGAATTTGTGAGGGTGAGATATAATCCGCCCCTACAAAAAGATGCCGAGCTTTTTGAAAAAGATACCGAGGTTTTAAAAAAAGATACCGAGGTTTTTGAAAAACATCAAGGTCTTTTTGCATCATTCAGTACCGGCTCCTATTTTTAAATGTGCACGTAGGCATCGGTCTGCACGTATATACGTATCGGTCTACACATACGTACGCATGAGCCTGCACATACGTACGCATGAGCCTGCACGTATATATGTCATAGTGTCATTTCCCAAGACTATAAATTGAGCCGGATAGTCTTTGAATTAACTTTCCGTTTTCTTTTCCTTGCGATAGTTTTGCGGAGTACATCCATACTGATTCTTGAAGCAACGGCTGAAATATACAGGTGAGCTAAACCCGCAACGGTCACTGACTTCTGCAATAGGAATATCGGGATATTGTTGCAATAAAGCTGCAGCATGTTTCAGTCGATAATTCAAAATGAAATTATTGGGTGTCATTCCTGTTAATGCTTTAAACTTGGTATAAAGAAGTGAACGTCCGATGCCGACTTCCTTGCAAAGTACCGGAATATCATATTCTGTATCATCAATGTGCTGTTCGATGCTCTCTGCTGTCCGTTTCAGAATATCCTTATCCAATGGATTGATACAGGTCAAATCAATTTCGGATATCGGCTTTTTATCAAATTGGTGCTGCATGAGCAAACGGCTTCTAATCAGGTTATTGGCACGTGCTAATAATAATTGGGCATGGAAAGGTTTGGTGATATAATCGTCTGCGCCTCGGTTCAGTCCTTCAATATTCTGTTCGGTAGAATTGAGGGCAGTCAGCAATATGAGAGGTATGTGGCAATAATCAATGTTGTTTTTAATTTGCAGACACATTTCTGTTCCACTCATTTTGGGCATCATGATATCACTGATAATCAAATCTATCTTATGCTCGTATACTTGTTTTAGGCCTTCTTCTCCATTGGTAGCGCAAATTACTTCATAAAATGGGGAGAATAGCTCTGTTAATAATTGGAGCAGTTCTTCATTGTCTTCTACCAATAATACGGTGTGGGTCTTTTCTTCTGCGTTTTCGGTATGGACTGATTCCGTCAGGTAAGTATCTGTTTCGGGCAGGACATCTAAAGAACCGGGTACAATGGAGCTTTCTTGTTGCTGGTTTGATAACTGTATGTTTTTGTCTGCCTGGAAAACGTCTGCGTTTCTGGGGAGTCGGACGGTAAATGTACTTCCTTTGCCTAGTGTACTGTCGACAGTTATCGTACCATGATGCTTTTCAACGATGGTTTTGGACAAAGCAAGACCAATACCGGTACCGGGCGATGAATATTCACCCGGCTTTTGGTTGTTTGCCTGGAAGAAGCGCGCGAATATTTGTGAAACATCGTTTTTGGCAATTCCCGATCCTGTGTCGGATATACTGATTTCTACTTCATTATCTGTTGTACGGCCGGATATGATAATATTCCCATTGTCGGGTGTATATTTAAAGGCATTGGATAATAAATTGAAGAATACTTTTTCAAGTAATTGGCTGTCAAACCAACATAGTGTGGGAGTTTCTGATAGTTGAAAGTCATAATGGATATTACGCAAATGGGCATAATCAACAAATGAAAAATAAATTTCTTTCAAAAATGGAGTTATATCTTGTTGGGATATCTGTAATGTTTTATGGTTTTGTTCCAGTTTTCTAAACTCAAGTAATTCTGAAATCAGATTGCTCATTTGCTGTGCATTCTTTCTGATTTTTAATATTTGGTTATAGATAGAAGGATTCAGTGAAGATTTCTGTAGAATGATATCTATATGACTGATTATTAATGTTAAGGGAGTGCGGAATTCATGGCTGACATTAGTGAAGAATACCAGCTTCTCTTGATTAAGTTGTTCTATCTGTTGTTTTTCAAAACGCTCTTTTTCTAACGAAAGTGCTAAGGTGCGCTTGGCGATTCGACTGGATATAAAATAATAAAGGCATCCTATAAAACTGATGATATAGAGCAAGAATGCCCACCAAGTGGCATACCAAGGAGCAGAGATGGTCAGTTGCATACTGATTTCTTTGTCTGTGATGTCTCCGCTTTGGTTGCTGCTGTTATTGATGGCAGCTACTCGCAACGTATAAGTGCCCGGATCAAGATTGGTATAGTGTACTTCTGTCTGGCTGGTTTTAATCCATTTTTTATCGAACCCGTCCAATTTATATTGGAACTGTTTTTGGGATAATTGTTGTTCATAGTCAGGCAGGGCAAAACTGAGAATTAAATTATTTTGATTATGGCTTAATTTGAGCTTTTGAGTATATGGAAAAGCCTTGGTAAGTACTCCGGTTTCATCTCCTGCCACTACCTTTTGATTATTAATCCATAATTCCGAGAAATAAAGGTTGGGGTTATGGCGGAAGGTATTGGCTTTGTGAAATTCTTCTTCCGAAAAAGAGGTTACCCCTTTGGTATCGCCCACATAAATGCGCTTTTGGTCGGAGGCGAAAATGCCGCAGCCACTTATAATGTGGGCTGTTGGAAAGTTTCTCATTAAATTAATGGTGGTAAAGCTGTTTTTTTCGGGAGAATAGCTTGTCACTCCTTTGTCGCTGGTTATCAGTATGTTCCCACTGGGTGATAAACAAACATTGTAACAAAAGTTGCTGGGAAGCTGATGCTCTTCTGCTGTGTAATGGGCTGTCTTATGTGTTTTCTTGTCATAGAAAAACAACCCGCCTCCTAAAGTGCTGATATAGGCGCCGTTATTAGTTGCCAAGATGCGGGTTATTTTGGCATTATATCCTTTTTGCGTCAGCGGAATATAAGATGCTTCCAGCTTGTCTAAATGCATGCATACCAGATTAAACATTCCGCTCAGGTATAAATATCCTTCCGGGTCTATATCGAAATCTTCGTAGTAGGCGATTGGGATATCCAGTTTGTGAAACTTTTGCGTTTTGGTATCCAAAGAAAATACACCGTTGCGTGCTGATAAATATAATTTTCCTTTCCACATTTTTACATGGAAAACAACTTCATTCGGAGTATTGGGCTCTCCTTTCCTCCTTTCCAGATAGTTATAGAATTGTCCGGTTTGCAAATCATAACGAGACAGTCCTCCTAAATAAGTACCTATGTATATGCATTCGTTTTCTTCATCATAACATATACTTTTTATGTTATTGTGGGGGATTGAATTTTTGCCTCCTGCCGTAAACTGATGGATAATGTTCCAGTTCTTGTCGGTACAGCTGATTCCTCCTCCGTCTGTGCTGAGCCACACGTGTTCATTCTTGTCTACTACGATATCGCCTATATATGAATAATATTGATTTTTGGTGGCGTTTTGGTCATAGTCGTAATGTACAAAGCTGTCTTGTTTGGGTGTGAAATAATTTACTCCTCCAAAATAGCTTCCCACCCAGATAGTACCTTGCATATCTTTACAAAGGGAAAAGATAGATGGGTGGTTTAATCCTCCTACGTATTTGGGGATTTGGATAAGGGAATACTGTCCTGTTTTCGTACTATATTTATGTAGTCCGTCAAATGTTCCAAACCAGATGTTCCGTTCGCCGTCTTCCACAAAATCACGAATTTGCCAGCTGCTGATTCCTGTGGGGGAACCGGGGCTGAAAGGCACTTGCCTGATTTCTCCTTTTTTGTTGATTCTGTATAATCCATACATTCTTGTTCCAATCCACAATTCTTTTTGTGAGCTTTCAAAAATGCGGTAGATGTCAATACCTCTGAGTACATGTGTTTCTTTCCCGCTGGAACGGTCATAGAAGAAAATTCCGTCATGCGAGCCAATACAGATTTTATTGGGTAACATTGTCAGGCAGGTGATGGGAGAAGTAATTCCGGTTTTTAGCATAAAGGTTGATTCCGTGGCTCCTGAAGAATGTTTGAATAAGGAATCACGTCTCATATACCACAGGTCTCCTTCAAGTGAAGTTAAAACCGGGATGCGGCTTCCTTTAGAAAGACGACTGAATTGTTCGGTCTGTATATCAAATTTTATAATATCGTCATCGACTAAGAAAAAAATATTTCCTTGTTTGTCCTCAACGATGGATGAAACTTCATTTCCCAACCAGATGGGAGCTGAATCATTGGAAGCGTTGCACCAACCTTTGAAAGCAGTGATTTGTTTGCCATCATACAGATTTATTCCCTCTCTTGTACCAAACCACATTCTTCCCAATTGATCTTGGTGTATGGACATAACCGATGGCTGCGTCAATCCTTCGGATAATCCAATATGCCTGAAATATTCGGCAGAAATGGGAGTATTTAATGCTAATAGTGCTAATAAGAGTAATAAATATTTGTATCTCATGTTGTTTTTCTTCGGTTTATATTAGATGTCGCTCACAAAAATACGAAAAATATGGCAAATAGAGTAACCGTTAATGGTATTATGAGAATCTTTTTCTCTATGGTGATAAAATTGTCTTTGCAGAAAGAGTGGTATTTTCCGGGTATTTCAAATATAATAAGAAATGCCCGGAAAATAGGAGTTTATTTTTCTTCGTATTCGTGTTTTCGTTTGGGATTCATTGGAAACCAACCTTTCAATACGCGTTCCCGTTGCTCAAAAATTTCTTTTATAGTCCAAAATGACGAAAAAGAGAAAACGCCTATCAGTGAAGAAATGAGTATGTCGTTGATTAAGATTGAGCCGATGATACCGGCTATTCCTAAAATCAGGAAAATCCACCAACAACGCGTTCCCCAATAATATTCGGCTTTGACCACGATGGGGTGGAAAAGACCGATTATCAGAAATGTACAAATGCCGATAACAATGCCGCCTAAATGGTAGTCAGTCAGCCATTCCATTATTTCCCGGTTTGAATAGGAATTTCTTTCTTGATACTTTGCTCCAAAGATATCATTGTTTCGGTAGCTGTAACACCGGGAATCTCCTGAATTCTGGAATTTAATATATCCATTAAGTGTTCATTGTCACGAGAATATACTTTTGTCAGCATGGTGTATGCACCGGTAGTAAAATGGCATTCCACTATTTCGGGAATCTTTTTTAATTCATTTACTACAGCTTTATACATTGAGCCTTTTTCTAGTTTGATTCCTACATACGTACATGTTCTATATCCTAAACTTTTAGGATTTACATGATATCCCGAACCGATAATGACGCCCAAATCAATCAATCTTTGTACGCGTTGGTGAATAGCAGCACGGGAAACGCCACATTCTGCTGCGACATCTTTAAATGGGATGCGAGCATTTTGAGATATAATTTCAAGGATCTGTCTGTCAAGACTGTCTATTTTCTCCATAATATTTTGATTTTAGTGTTGTCAATCTGTAAGCAAATATAGGAATAGTTTTTAATTTATCTACTATTTTGAAAGAAAAAACACATATTCTTTGAAAAAAAGTGCATTTTTTTAGTCTATAACTCTAATAACTTCTTGATTTCATTTATTTTGTTTCTTCGCTCAAAAGAAAAGGTATCACTATGGCTGTCCAAATACTCTTTTAGATAGAGTGCTTTTGCTAAAAGGTATTTCTTTTCGTCCGGCTCTTTCAATAGAGCGTCTTGATAGAGCAACTCCGATAACATATCGATTCGGGTCAGAAACTCTTGCCCTTCATAGTCTTGAGACAGATCGGTTAAAATATATTCCGCATCCTGTTCATAATAGAAGTGATGGCTATGGTTAAAATAGGCTCGATAGATACTTTGTATCTTTAACTGAAACTCAGGACCATCCTCTTTTTTCTTTTCTTCCACCAGTTTTTCCAATGCTTCTATGAATTGGCGAACCAAACGCATAATATAATCTCTTTGTAACATATCTTATTTATCTTCTTTGTTTTTGTCTGACAGGGTGACCAATATCTTATCGATGCGTGCTCCGTCCATATCTACAATTTCAAAAAGGAAATCGTTCCATTGGAGAAGTTCTCCGGTTTTGGGAACATGTCCCAACTGCTGCAGAATAAGTCCGCTCAATGTGTTATAATTATATTCGGAATATAAATCTTCCATTTCAAAATGACTTAAGAAGTCATAGAAAGAACATTGTCCGTCTATCAGCCAACTGCCGTCTTTGCGGAGAATGATATCCGGTTCTTCCGAATCGCCGGGTAGTGCCCCTACCAATGCTTCCAATATGTCTTTCATTGTAATGACTCCTTGCAAACTGCCGAATTCATCGCAGATCAGTCCATATTTAATGTGGTGCTGGCGTATTTGTTCCAATACCTTATAGACATCCATGTTTTCATGGAAGTATTGTGCCGGACGAATAACATCACGCAGATTAAAGTTCACTTCTTCTAATTTACCGAAAAGATCTTTCAGGTAAACCACACCTATAATATTATCCAAAGTATTGTCTTGTGTCACCGGATAAACTTGATATAAATGCTGGCATACAATATCATAAATCTGCTTGTTTCCCATATCTATATCAATAGATACTATATCATTACGATAAGTCATAATGGTATTGATGCTGCGGTCGCCCAAAGAGAAAACGCGGTCTACGATATCTTGCTCTACTTCTTGTACCTCGCCATTCTCGGCTCCTTCGTCAATCATGGATTTGATTTCTTCTTCCGTAACTTTTTCCTCTGCTGTATTTATATGCAGCAGGTTGAAAATCAGTGAAGTACTTTTTGCCAAAATCCATACGAAAGGAGAAGCTATGACTGACAGCCAATACATGGGGCGTGCCAGTAGCTTGGCTGCGCGTGTGGATGCGCTCATTCCGATTCGTTTGGGGACAAGCTCTCCGAAAATAATGGTGAGATAGGTCACTAAGATGACAATCAGAATTTGTGCTATTATATGGGCATAAGTGACTGGTATGCCTGCTGCAGTCAGTACTTTGCTGAAATCAGACGCCAATACATCGCCGGAATAAATACCGGTGAGAATACCAATCAGAGTAATTCCGATTTGTATGGTCGATAAAAACTTATCCGGGTCATTGGCTAATTTTAAGGCGATACGCGCGGTGGAACTGCCGTGACGGACATCATTGTTCAGACTGCTTTTGCGAGCAGAAATCAAGGCTATTTCGGACATGGCGAATACCCCATTTAGTAAAATAAGTGCGATAATTATAACAATCTCCATGTGAGTAATTTACATTTGTATTTGCTAACAAATGTACTAAGAATTGTGTTTTCTCTTTCTTCTTTTAGATTTAATTAATGAATTATCTGTCATTTAAGCTATCTTTGCGGTGTCTATAAAAGAAAAGGAGTAATTATGCATCCACTAGAACTATTCAAGTACTGTCCCAAATGTGGTTCTTCACATTTTGTGGTGAATAATGAGAAGTCCAAACGCTGTGCGGATTGTGGTTTTGTCTACTACTTTAATTCAAGTGCCGCTACAGTGGCATTTATCTTGAATGAGAGGAATGAATTATTGGTTTGCCGTCGGGGTAAAGAACCCAAGAAAGGAACACTGGACCTTTCGGGAGGGTTTATAGATATGTATGAAACCGGAGAGGAAGGTGTGGCGCGTGAGGTGCTGGAGGAAACAGGACTGAAAGTGGAAAAAGCGGCATATCTGTTTTCGTTGCCCAATACTTATCTTTATTCCGGCTTTTTGCTACATACCTTAGACCAGTTTTTCCTTTGTACGGTGGAAGATACGGCTCATCTTGAAGCGATGGATGATGTGGCGGATTCTTTTTGGATGCCGCTTGACAAAGTGAATCCTGAAGAATTTGGTCTTGACTCTGTACGTGAGGGAGTAAAACGTTTTTTGAAAGAATATAAATATTAGAATAGAATATGAAGAAAAGGACTCTATTAATAGCTGCATTGATGGGGGGATGTGCTTTGCAAAGTATGGCCCAGCAAATTCTTCCCGATGACGTGGCAGGCGATAAGGAATACCGAAGGGTATGCAGAGAATATGAATTGAAGTCAAAAAACAGTGTGGAGCTGTTGCAGGCTTATCTGGATAAATACCCGGATTCACGATATACAGACAGGGTACGTTCTTTGATTGCTTCGGTGTATTTTGAAGAAGGTAAATATAAGGAGGCAATAGCTATGTTTAGGGCGTGTGACCTTGAGGCACTGCCTGATGCAGAACGCGATGATTGTGCCATGCGTCTTGCCACTTCTTATTTAAAGGAAGGTAATTTGCGCGATGCTTCCGTATGGTTCCTTTTACTGAAAGAGGTGAGCCCGCGTTATCAATCGGATGCCACTTATAACTTGGCTTATATCGATTATGTGGAAAAACGGTATAATAAGGCATTAGATGCTTTTTTATCTTTGAAAGATGATGCTGTATATTCATCTTTAGTGCCTTATTATATAGGAGAGATTTATTTATTGCAAGGTAATTATGAACAGGCACGTTCGGTGGCTGAACGCTATTTGAAGGTTTATTCCGGTCATAAAGATGAGGCTCAGATGGAACGTGTTTTGGGAGAAGCCTGTTTTGGGCTGAATAATTACCAGGCAGCTATTGCACCGCTGGAACGTTATCAGGGTGCGGTGTCGCGTCCGCAGCGTAAAGCGTTGTATGAGTTGGGTATGAGTTATTATTATACCGGTGTTTATTCAAAGGCGGCTGCCACACTGGGTGAAACGACTTCGGTGAATGATGCTTTGTCTCAGAATGCATATTTGCACATGGGCTTGGCTTATTTGAATTTGAAGGAACGCAATCAGGCAAGAATGGCTTTTGAGCAGGCGTCTGCATCAGGATTTGACCCGTTGGTGAAAGAGCAGGCTCTTTATAATTATGCTTTGTGTATACATGAGACTTCTTATTCTCCTTTTGCTGAATCTGTAACGGTATTTGAACGCTTCCTTAATGAATTTCCCAATTCGCCGTATGCCGAACGGGTAAATGATTACTTGATAGAGGTGTATATGAATACTCGTAGCTACGAAGCTGCATTGAAGTCTATTGCAAAGATTGAGCATCCGGGTGCACGAATCATGGAAGCAAAACAAAAGATTCTGTTCCGTCTCGGTACTCAGGCATTTGCTAATGCCGACTTTTCCAAAGCAATAGAATATTTTAACCGCTCTTTGGCTATCGGGCAATATAACATGTCTGCTAAGGCTGATGCATATTATTGGCGTGGTGAGGCAAACTACAGACTGGAACACTATGCTCAGGCTGGAAATGATTTACGCCGGTACTTGGAATTCGCTCCCGATAAGATGAATCGGGAGTACGGGCTGGCGCTTTACAATTTGGGTTATACTGATTTTAAACAAAAGAATTATAATGGTGCATTGAATTGGTTTACCCGTTTTGTTGACCGTGGAACTGTCAATGACCGTGCTGTACAGGCAGATGCTTACAATCGTATCGGTGACTGTAACTTTTATGCCCGCCGTTTTGATTCGGCCCGTCAGGATTATGCCCGTGCTGTGGAAATAGATCCTTCTTTGGGGGATTATTCTTTATATCAAGAGGCTTTTGTCCGTGGCTTGCAGAAGGATTATACCGGAAAGATACAAATTTTAAACCGTTTGATAGCGGATTACCCCGAGTCTCAATATCTGGATGATGCTTTGTATGAGCAAGGCCGTGCTTTTGTTCAAATGGAGGATCATACGAATGCTATTAATCGTTTCAATATTTTGTTGAAGAAATTCCCGGAAAGTAATATGGCCCGTCGAGCGGCTAACGAAATAGGTTTGCTCTATTATCAAGGAGATAAGTATCCGGAGGCTATCCAGGCTTATAAGCAGGTAATCACTAATTATCCGGGTAGTGAGGAGGCTCGTCTTGCCCAAAGAGATTTGAAGTCTATTTATATTGATTTGAATAAGGTGGATGAATATGCCAACTTTGCTTCTACCATTCCCGGTGGAGCCAATTTTGATGTGAACGAACGTGATTCGTTGACTTATGTTGCTGCCGAAAGGGTATATATGCGCGGTGAAATAGATGAAGCACGCAATAGTTTTACTCATTATCTGCAAACTTTCCCGGAAGGTGCATTTAGTTTGAATGCCAATTATTATGTCGGGTTGATAGATTATAACCGGAAGGCTTACAATAGTGCGATAGAACATTTGGACAAAGTTTTGGCTTATCCCAATAATAAATATTCGGAAGATGCCATGATGATGAGTGCTGAGATGGCTTACTCGGCAAAGGACTATGAAAAAGCGTTGACTGTTTATAAGCAACTGAAAGATAAAGCTGTTTCGCCGGAACGCCGGCAGTTGGCAAAGACAGGCGTACTTCGTAGCGCTTATATGTTGGGCAATGGAGAAGAAGTAATGCTGGCGGCAACGGATTTGCTGGCGGAGACAAAGGTTGCTCCTGAATTATCCAACGAGGCTCATTATTATCGTGCCAAGGCTTATCTGGATGCAGGAAAAGTGGAAGGTGCCATGGATGATTTGAAGATATTGGCAAAAGACACTCGCAATATATATGGTGCAGAAGCAAAATATAAAGTGGCGCAGATTTATTTTGATGCCGGGCAGACAGGACAGGCTGAGAAAGAAGTCTTGGATTATATTGAAGTCAGCACTCCACATACTTATTGGTTGGCGCGTAGCTTTGTGCTGTTGTCTGATGTTTATATGAAATTGGGACGTAATTTAGATGCTAAGCAATATTTGCTTTCATTGAAGCAGAATTACCAGGCAGATGATGATATTGCAGGAATGATAGAGAGCAGACTGAATAAGTTAAATGCCGAAAATTAAAGATTATGAAGAAAATAGCAATTATAGCGTTTGTGGGCTTGTTGCCTCTGTCGGCTGTATATGCACAGCAAGACAGTACTTTGAACCGCACTGTGGTAGTGGAGAATGAGTATAACCCTACTGTCATGGATGCTTCCAAAATAAATGTGTTGCCCAGGGTGGAAGAACCGGCAGTAGTGAAGAAAGGAATTGAGTATGCTACGGCTTTGCGTCCTGTGGCTGCCTGGAATTATGAAGAAATGTTTCCTATAGTCCGTGAATGGGAATGGGAGAAGGCCAAACGAGGATATGTGCGTGTGGGTGCCGGTAATTATGGTAATGTGGACTTCAAGGCCGGATATATATGGGACATTACGAAAGGTGACCGTCTGAATGTTGCTACTTCATTGGATGGCATGAATGGAACCCTGAAAGATGCAATTGATAATGATTGGAAATCCCGTTTTTATTCTTCTTCTTTCAATATAGGGTATAGACATAGTTTCAGGAATATGGATTTGAATCTTGGAGGAGGATTTCATTCTCGTGTATTTAATTATATGTTGAGTCCGATTTCTTCTATCTCCGGCGAGAATGATAAACAGCATCACACACTGGGAGATTTCTATGTCGGGTTGTCTTCTACGGATGAAATGATGCCATTGCAATTTACTGTACAAACAGGCTTTCAGTATTTTAAACAGAAATATCCGGCAATTTCTGATGAGAACAGCACGGAAAAAATAATTCATACAGCAGGTGATGTATGGGGAAAACTGAGCGATATTCAGCGTGTGGGTATTAAATTTGAAATGGATAATTTATTTTATTCAGATGACTTGATGAAGGATTATACTTCTTTAGGTTTGAATCCTTATTATGCTATTGATGAAGATAGCTGGAGACTGCATCTGGGTGCGCATGTCGACTGGATGACCGGTAATGATAGCGGTATAGATGTAGCCCCGGACATTCGTGCTGAGTATATCTTCTCCGATAGTTATATTCTTTATTTGAATGCACAAGGAGGCAGACAGGTAAACGATTATCGTATGTTGAGCCGCATCTCTCCCTATTGGGGAACAGAGCAGCAGCTTGATGCGACTTATGTCCCTTTTGATGCAACTTTGGGTTTTAAGGCGTCTCCTGTAAGTGGGTTATGGTTTAATATATTTGGTGGTTATCAGATACGTAAACATGAGTTATTCTGTACGTTAGTGCCTGCGGGACAATTTGTATATACGGGTTTTGTACAGGATAAAGGAAAAATTGGTTATGGAGGTGCAGAAGTGAAATATGGCTATAAGGACTATTTTGATGCATCGGTAAAAGGTACGTATTACGGTTGGACAACAGATAGTGACGACGATATGATAGTTGCCATGAAGCCTGAAATGGAACTGAACTTTAAAGTTGATGCCAAGCTGATGGACGGTTTAAAGCTTCGGTTAGGTTATGATTATGTAAAGCGTAAGGGTGAGGATGTCGATCCTGTCAGTAATCTGAGTGTGGGTGCTACCTATGAGCTTTTAAAAGACATCTCTATCTTTGTGGATGTGAACAACCTGTTAAATAAACAATATTATTACGAAGGAGGATACCCTGCCGAAAAACTGAATGTTTTAGGTGGTCTTACTTTTCGATTTTAGTTAAATAGGCTTCTAAAAAGAGCCTTTTTAAGAAAAAAAAGCAGAAACATACCTTATTATATAGGTGTAGTTCTGCTTTTTTTCTACTTTTGCCCTTAAATAAAATGGAATACATTATATTATGCAAAAAAATCTTGTAATTGTAGAGTCACCCGCAAAAGCCAAGACCATAGAAAAATTCTTAGGAGAAGACTATAAAGTCCTTTCCAGTTACGGGCATATCCGTGACTTAAAGAAGAAAGATTTCAGTATCGATGTAGAGAAGGGATTTGAACCGACTTATGAGATACCTTCTGATAAGAAAAAATTGGTCGGCGAGTTGAAAGCTGCGGCAAAGAACGCTGATATGGTGTGGCTCGCATCCGATGAGGACCGTGAGGGAGAAGCCATTTCGTGGCATTTATATGAAGTGTTGGAACTGGACCCGAAGAGGACAAAGCGTATTGTATTCCACGAGATAACCAAAACTGCGATATTAAAAGCCATTGAAACCCCGCGTGACATAAATGTGAACCTTGTAAATGCTCAGCAAGCGCGTCGTATCTTGGACAGGATTGTAGGTTTTGAGCTTTCTCCTATTTTATGGAAGAAGGTAAAACCTGCTCTTTCTGCCGGTCGTGTGCAGTCTGTTGCTGTTCGGTTAATTGTGGAACGTGAGCGTGAGGTGCACGCTTTTGTCAGTGAGCCTTCTTATCGTGTAACAGCAATATTTGAAGCTCCTGATGCCGATGGTAATAAAACGGAAGTGAGGGCTGAGTTAGACAGACGTTTTAAGACAAAAGAAGAGGCTCAGGCATTCCTTGAATTGTGTAAGGATGCAGAGTTTTCTATTGAAGATATTACGACTCGTCCGGTTAAGAAGTCGCCGGCTGCTCCATTTACCACTTCCACTTTGCAGCAGGAAGCTGCTCGGAAGTTAGGGTTTACGGTTGCGCAGACTATGATGGTGGCGCAACGGTTGTATGAAAGCGGGCAGATTACTTATATGCGTACCGACTCTGTGAATCTTTCGGACTTGGCATTGGCGGCCTGCAAATCAACTGTCATTTCACTGATGGGAGAAAGGTATGTGAAGACACGTCAGTTTGCAACGAAGACAAAAGGTGCTCAGGAAGCTCACGAAGCGATTCGTCCGACGGATATGTCGAACGAGACTATTGCGGGAACGTCACAGGAGCAGAGATTGTACGAATTGATTTGGAAACGTACTGTTGCATCACAGATGGCAGAGGCTGAACTTGAAAAGACCACTGCTACTATCTCTATCAGCAATAGTGAAGAAACTTTTGTTGCTATTGGTGAAGTTGTGATTTTCGATGGCTATTTGCGTGTATATAAAGAGTCTTATGACGACGATAACGAACAAGAGGATGAAAGCCGCTTGTTGCCTCCTTTGAGTAAAGGACAGTCATTAGAGAGTAAGGAAATTTCTGCCACTCAGCGTTTCAGTATGTGTCCTCCGCGTTATACCGAAGCCAGTCTGGTGCGTAAGCTGGAGGAACTGGGCATCGGGCGTCCGTCTACATATGCTCCTACCATATCGACGGTCCAGCAACGTGGCTACGTGGTAAAAGGAAACAGTGAAGGCGTAAAACGTCCATACGAGATATTGAAGCTCAAAGGGAACAAGATAACCGAAACAGTCAAGACGGAAACAACCGGAAATGAGAAGTCTAAACTATTGCCTACTGATGTAGGTATAGTGGTTAATGACTTCTTGATGGCATTCTTCCCCGAAATTATGGACTATAATTTCACCGCGAGTGTTGAAAAAGAATTTGATGAAGTGGCGGAAGGCGAGAAAGAGTGGACGAGTGTAATGAAGAACTTTTACGACGGCTTCCATCCGTTGGTAGACAAGACCATGAATGCGAAGAGCGAGCATAAGGTGGGTGAAAGAATTCTAGGCAATGATCCGGTGAGTGGGAAGCCTGTATCCGTAAAAATTGGTCGATTTGGCCCGGTGATACAGATAGGCATAGCCGATGATGAAGAAAAACCCAAGTTTGCGCACTTGCCGAAAGGTCTTTCGATAGAAACAATTACGTTGGAAGAAGCGCTTGATTCGTTCAAGCTCCCGAAAACGTTAGGTGAGTATGAAGATAAGACAGTGACGGTAGGAGTGGGACGATTTGGACCTTATGTCCGTCATAATAATGTATTCGTCTCTATTCCCAAGGGGGAAGATCCGATGGAGGTTACCTTGGAAAAAGCGATTGAAATGATTAATGCCAAGCGCGAAGCTGCCGAAAAGAAGATTATTAAAACATTTGATAAAGAGCCTGATTTGCAGATTCTGAACGGTCGTTACGGACCTTATATTGCTTATCAGAAAAAGAATTATAAGATTCCTGAAAGCGTAGAACCGAAAGATTTAAATCTGGAAACTTGCTTTAAGGTGATAGAACTGCAGAAAGAAAAAAGTGAGACTCGTAAACGAGTGGCAGCTAAGAAAAAGAAATGACACGTATATTTTTAATAGGATATATGGGTGCGGGGAAAACGACTTTGGGTAAAGCGTTTTCCCGCGAACTGGGTCTTACTTTCATAGACTTGGATTGGTATATTGAGGAGCGTTTTCATAAAACTGTTCAGCAGTTGTTTTCAGAACGCGGTGAACAGGGTTTCCGCGAATTGGAGCAAAAAATGTTGCATGAGGTGGCTGAGTTTGAAGATGTTGTAATCTCGGCCGGTGGGGGCACTCCTTGTTTTTTTGACAATATGGACTATATGAATGCTTGTGGGGATACCGTGTTTCTTCAGGTGGAGCCCGAGGTGTTGTTTCACCGTTTAAAAGTGGCAAAGCAACAACGTCCGTTATTGGCAAACAAAAGCGATGAAGAATTGATGAACTTTATTTGTGAAGCGTTGCAGAAGCGTCATCCTTTTTATTCGCAGGCGAAGTTTCTGTTTCGGGCCGACGAGTTGGAAGACAAGTCGCAGATACAGGCATCAGTAGATAGCTTGAGAAAGCTGTTGGATAAATAAACAGATTGAAAGTTATAATCTATTTAGTAAAAGTATACACACTATTTGCACAGAACAAGAAATGAGAAAATGGCGTATTGAAGATTCGGAAGAACTCTACAACATTACAGGTTGGGGAACTTCGTACTTTAGTATCAATGACAAAGGTCATGTAGTGGTAACTCCCCGTAAGAACGGTGTCGCAGTCGATTTGAAAGAATTGGTGGACGAGCTTCAGTTACGGGATGTCGCAGCACCTATGCTGGTTCGTTTCCCGGATATTCTTGATAATCGTATCGAAAAAATTTCGAACTGTTTCAAGCAAGCATCCGAAGAGTATGGTTATAAAGCTGAAAACTTTATCATCTATCCTATTAAAGTGAACCAAATGCGTCCGGTGGTGGAAGAAATCATAAGTCATGGCAAGAAGTTTAATTTAGGACTGGAAGCCGGTTCCAAACCCGAATTGCATGCAGTGATTGCTATTAACACGGACTCAGACTCGCTGATTATCTGTAACGGATATAAAGATGAGAGCTATATTGAGTTGGCTTTACTGGCTCAGAAGATGGGGAAACGTATCTTTCTGGTAGTAGAGAAGATGAATGAGTTACGCTTGATTGCAAAGATGGCGAAACAGCTCAATGTACGCCCTAATATAGGTATTCGTATTAAACTGGCTTCTTCGGGCAGTGGAAAATGGGAAGATAGCGGTGGAGATGCCAGCAAGTTTGGATTGACTTCCAGTGAGTTGCTGGAAGCACTTGACTTTTTGGAAAAGAAAGACATGAAAGATTGTTTGAAGTTGATTCATTTCCATATCGGAAGTCAAGTAACCAAGATACGCCGTATTAAAACAGCTTTACGTGAAGCTTCACAGTTCTATGTACAATTACACGCAATGGGCTTCAATGTTGAGTTTGTTGATATCGGTGGAGGCTTGGGTGTTGACTATGACGGTACCCGGTCTTCCAATAGTGAAAGCAGCGTGAACTATTCTATTCAGGAGTATGTAAACGACTCTATCTCTACGTTGGTGGATGCTAGTGATAAAAATAATATTCCGCACCCCAATATTATTACAGAAAGTGGTCGCTCACTGACGGCACACCATTCGGTGCTGATTTTTGAAGTGCTGGAAACAGCTACTCTGCCCGAAATGGATGAAGACTTTGAAGTAAGTGAAAAAGACCATGAACTGGTGCATGAACTATATGAAATATGGGATAATTTGAATCAGAGCCGTATGTTGGAGGCATGGCATGATGCACAGCAAATTCGTGAAGAGGCACTGGATTTGTTCAGTCATGGTATTGTGGATTTAAGAACCCGTGCGCAGATAGAACGTCTCTATTGGTCTGTGACTCGTGAGATTAATCAAATTGCTTCCGGGTTAAAACATGCTCCCGATGAATTCCGTAAATTGGATAAATTATTGGCTGATAAATATTTCTGTAACTTTTCGCTTTTCCAGTCTTTGCCGGACTCTTGGGCGATAGATCAGATATTCCCCATTATGCCTATCCAAAGACTGGACGAGAAACCCGACCGGAATGCTACTTTGCAAGACATTACTTGTGACTCTGACGGAAAGATAGCCAACTTTATATCTACCCGTTATGTATCGCACGACCTGCCTGTGCATTCATTGAAGCAAAAAGAGTCTTATTACATAGGTGTCTTTTTAGTGGGAGCTTATCAGGAAATTTTAGGAGATATGCACAATTTGTTTGGTGATACGAATGCAGTGCATGTATCGGTAGATGATAAAGGGTATTCTATTGATCAGGTGATTGATGGCGAAACCGTGGCGGAAGTGTTGGATTATGTTCAGTATAATCCGAAGAAACTGGTGCGTACATTGGAAACCTGGGTGACTAAATCTGTAAAAGAAGGTAAGATATCGGTAGAAGAAGGAAAAGAATTTTTGTCCAACTACCGTTCCGGGCTTTATGGATATACTTATTTGGAATAAAAGGATGAAAGAAAAACTGACTGTCATAAAGGTAGGCGGAAAGATTGTAGAGGAAGAAACTACGCTTAGTCGGCTTTTGGCCGACTTTTCCGCTATTGAAGGATATAAATTGTTGGTGCACGGTGGGGGACGTTCAGCCACCAAACTGGCTGCCCGATTGGGTATTGAAAGTAAAATGGTGAATGGCCGTCGCATTACGGATGCCGAGACGCTGAAGGTTGTGACTATGGTTTACGGCGGATTGGTAAACAAGAATATCGTTGCCGGTCTGCAAGCTAGAGGAGTGAATGCTATCGGGCTGACCGGAGCGGATATGAACGTTATTCGTTCAGTGAAACGGCCGGTGAAAGAGGTGGATTATGGCTATGTAGGTGATGTGGAAAAGGTGAATGCCGATTTTCTGGCTACACTGATTCGTCAGGGTATTGTTCCTGTCATGGCTCCTCTGACTCATGACGGGCAGGGAAGTATGCTGAATACCAATGCCGATACCATTGCCGGGGAGACAGCAAAAGCGTTGGCGCCACTTTTTGATGTGACACTTGTTTATTGTTTTGAGAAGAAAGGCGTATTACGCGACGAAAATGACGATGATAGCGTCATTCCTGTTATTACTCCCGAAGAATTTAAAGAGTATGTAGCCCGGGGTATCATTCAGGGAGGGATGATACCTAAACTGGAAAATTCCTTCTCTGCCATTGATGCAGGAGTGAGTCAGGTTGTAATTACCTTGGCTTCAGCCATTAAGGGAGAAGGCGGAACTATAATCAAAAAATAATTCAAAAAATAGGCGGGTGAGTGTAACTTTTGTACAACTCACCCGTCATTATTACAGAGCAATGCAAGAAATCAGTTTCCGAAACGACATTTTGCCCCTGAAAGACAAACTCTACAGGTTGGCTTTTCGTATTACGCTGAACAGTGCTGAAGCGGAGGATGTGGTGCAGGATACGATGATTAGGGTATGGGATAAACGTGATGAGTGGCCGAATTTTGAATCCATCGAAGCCTACTGTCTGACGGTAGCAAGAAATCTGGCAATAGACCGGAGTGAAAAGATAGATTCACAGCACATGGAATTGACACCCGAAACACAGGAACTGCCCGATGCATTGAACCCTTATGAACAGTTGGCACAGAGTGAGCAATTAGGTTTGATTCACCGCCTGCTGAACGAACTTCCCGAAAAGCAGCGAAGTATTATGCAGTTGCGGGATATTGAAGGAAAGAGCTATAAAGAAATTGCAGATATTTTGCAGATAACGGAAGAGCAGGTGAAAATCAATCTCTTTCGCAGTCGGCAAAAGATAAAACAAAGATATACGGAAATAGAAGATTATGGATTATAAGTACATTGAACAGTTATTGGAACGCTACTGGAACTGTGAGACTTCCTTGGAAGAGGAACAGATTTTGCGTTCTTTCTTTCATCAGAAAGAGATTCCTGCTCATTTACTCCGTTACAAGGCAATGTTTGCTTATCAGGAGATTGAGAAGGAGAGGGGGCTGGGCAGTGACTTTGATGCCAAGGTTCTGACCCGGGTGGAAAAACCGGTTGTGAAAGCGCAACGCCTCACTTTGCGAACGCGCTTTATGCCGTTGTTCAAGGCTGCTGCCATGATAGCTGTCTTGTTTGTGATGGGAACGGTGGTGCAACGTTCCATGCAGGATGATGGTAGCGATATGGTGTATATGCATGATGATTACCGTGATACCGTAAATGATCCGCAAGTGGCATACGAACCGGTGCTGCCGATAGATACGGTTACAAAGATAGCCGGAGATGAGGCAGCAGGAGTGAAGAATTAGATAACATTTTCATTTGCTTTTATATATAAATAGATAGTTAGTGCTTATTAAAACAACTTTTTAATTCGAGGCTGTGAAGTTTCAATTCTCTCAAATTTTAAATTAACTAACTAAATAATGTAAAAAGGATTACCGCGTGAGCAGTAATCCTTTTTTAGGTAGATAATCTAATGTAAAGAGAGAATTATGAAATGAGCTTTATCTTCTTTTTACGTTACCGATACCGGATTTATTTATATCGGTAGTTGGGGGATTCCCAAAGTAATCAACATTGCCTATTCCGTTTGTACTTACGGTTATCTTTCCTGATGCATAACAAGAAACATTTCCAATGCCTTTTTGTTCAACGACAACATCTGAAACAATCATATCTTTGGCGTTTAGGTTTCCAATACCTTTGATGTGATAGCTTGCCTTCTCTGCCTTTCCTTTCAGTATGACATTGCCTATTCCGTCGGATCTTACGCTTATATTATCGGCGGTCAATTCATCTGCTTTAAAGTTTCCTGTTCCGTTAGAGGTGATTTTTATATCATCTACCTTGACGGAATCTTTCAAGGTTATATTGCCTGTACCTTGTTGGCTGATGCTGCTCAATTTGGGAGCAGTAATAGTGATTGTGACATTGTTGTTCTTCAAACTGCGGAATTTCACACCTTTCTTCATGGAGATGTGCAGTGTACTGTCTTCCGAAGTGACAATAAGACTGGAAATGATATTGTCGGGGCCATAAGCCTCTACAGTTGTGGCATTACTTTGCTTGAATACAATATTGACGGTACCCTGGCTGGCAATATTATCGAATGCTTCCACACTGTATTTCTTGGTTATTTTGTTCTTGCTGGGAGCAATGCCGTTTACACAGCTTGTCAGAGTCATAACCAGACTGAATAAGTAAAAGTATGTACGTTTCATATTTCTGTGTTTTTTATTGGTTTCTATCTATTAGACGAAGAGAGTGGCAGTAAAGTTGCAATTCCCTCTTTTTTTTCTTATGAATAATATATCTTTGTGGCTGATATGGCAACAAAGAGAGTATTAGCTGACAAAGATTTCAATCGTATTATTGTGCGTACCCATCGTTTGGCACGTAACATTACCATGCGTGTAAAGCCGGATGGACTGCATGTTACGGTACCGCCTTACAGCCTGAGCAGTAAGGTGATGGAAGTTGTAGAGCAATATCGTGAACGCTTGTTGCAGGACTGGCAGAGGGTATGCAAGAAATCTATAGACTTGGATTTCCGTATTCAGGCCCCTTGTTTCAGGCTATGGCTGGAAAAAGGCAATTTTACCTGTTTTTCTGTGCGGAATACGGAGGAAGGAATAAAAATCATTTGCCCCCGTGATGTTGACTTTACAAAGGAGGAGGTGCAGCGGTTGGTGCGCAATGCCATTATCAGGGCGATGAAGAAAGTGGCGGGTGAATATTTGCCACCTTTGCTTGATGCATTGGCAGAACACTATGGCTTGTCATACAAACGAGTGAAGATAACCGGAAGCAAAGGACGTTGGGGCAGTTGCTCGGCGGCCGGGAGTATAAACCTTTCCTGCTATTTGATGCTCTTGCCTTCGCACCTGATGGATTATGTGCTGTTGCACGAGCTGTCGCATACAAAAGAAATGAATCACGGTCCTCGTTTTTGGGAACTGCTGGATAGTATGACCGAGGGAAGGGCACATCTGCTGCGGGCGGAATTACGACAATTCAATACTGATTTTTAGCAAGCACATCCCCTCATCCTCCCTTCAGCCGTGCTTCCCAAGTCCCTTCCCAATCTGCCTTCAGCATTTGGCTGTGTTCTGATAATCTGTAAAAAACGAGTCGTTAAGTTTCTAAAACTTTGATATTGCGAAACTTTTTTATTTACTTCGCAATAATATATATAACTAACTATGAAAAGGGAGAAAAACATTCTATTTATCCTGACCATTCTATTACTATTGGCATGTACAGCCTGCTACCGTTCCACTCGTCATGTCACAGAGCACTTGTCGCAAGCGGAGGAACTTATATGGACTGCCCCCGATTCGGCGATGCACCTATTGGAGTCCATCTCTGCTTCCCGGCACTTAACCGGAAAAGAGCAGGCAGACTATGCTTTGCTGCTTTCGTTAGCCCAATATCGCTGTTATATCCCTGTATCCTCCGATTCATTGATAAACCTTGCCATAGAATATTATAAAGATAAGAATGACGCAGATAAAAAAGGGGCAGCCTTTTATGTAAAGGGATGCATATTGGAAGAATATTGCAAAGACATTCCCAATGCCCTGCTAGCTTACAAAGAAGCCGAAATGTGTATTCCCGATATGAATGAAAAACGGTATGTTGCCCGTATTTATAGCAGCTTGGGATATATTAATAAAAAATCTTTCCATTTCGAGCCGGCTAAAGAATATTATCAAAAAGCCGTGCAAGCAAATATAGATGGAAAGGACACGGTTGCATACGCCAGTAATTTGCTCAATCTGTCAACTCTTTATTATACCCTTCATCAAGCGGACAGCGCTAATAGGTGCATCAATACCTTAATAGATATTGCCGATTCTCTAAATGACCTTGACCTTCAGGTCAAAATATACAATAATATAGCAAACAGAAAGATATTTGAAAAGAACTATGCAGAAGCAGAAAAATATCTGATTCATGCCATACGATTATCTTCTCCCCATTTTCCCGACAAGTTGTCGCTGGGACTGGCCAATCTATATGCATATACTGGACAGAAAGAGAAAGCAGACAGTCTCTTTACTCACTTATTGTCTTGCCCGGACTTGCTAGTGCGATCCAATAGCTATCTGGATTTATTAAACTATTTTTTGGCTTCTCATCCCCAAGAGCACTCCTATCTAAATCATTATATAGCACTAACAGATTCCATTTACAAGGAAAACCGTGCAGAAGAAGTAGGAAAAATACAGCAGAAATACGATAATGAAGTGCTGGCGCGTACCAACGACCAACTATATTTTAAATGGATACTAACTAGTGTTGTTGGTTCACTCATTTGTATAATTGCAGTTACTTTCTTGCAAAAAAAATGGAGAAAGGCAAATGCTCTGCAAAAACAAATAGAAGAATTGGAAGAGAAGAAGAAGGTACTAACTAGTAGTTCCCAAGAAAACGAACGTTATGTAATCCAAATAAGCGAGTTGGAAAGTCAAATAAACGATTTAAAAAATGAAAAAAGAAGGCTGAAGTATTTCATAAACAAAACAAAGGAGAGCAAGGAGGACAAAGAGGATGATTATAGTTCAATCTTCAAAACCTATTTGTCCATCACGAAGGACAAAACGTATGACAAAGAGCGGGAGAGAGACAACCTGCGTCAATGGCTTAACTTGACGAATCAAAATTTTACCGATAAGCTGATAAAGCATTACCCAGTATTATCCAAATCAAATCAGCTTATGGACGTATGTTGTTTAACTGCACTAAACCTTAGCATAGAAGACATTGCCACATTGCTGGGTATCGGGGAGCGGACTGTCGAACGATATACCAGTGATATTTGTAAAAAAGTAGGGCTTCCCAAGGGAGGAAAACATATTTTTGTAGAATTTATCAATTCTATAAAAGAGTTGGAAGCGTGATTTATGTACTTTTTTAACATTTGCCTTTCGTCATAATATCTCATTTTCGGCAATTAAATGCGGTATAAAATATAGTAATATGTTAATAGTCAGCAAGATAATGATATCTCATTATTTCCCCAAGTTTCATTTGGATATGAATTAAAATAGGCTTATGTTTGCCATCATTTAAAATTTCAGACTATGAAACACGTACTTTTTTTGCTCCTTGCATTTATTACTATTCCCGCATGGGGGACAGTAAATGAAGATAAGAAAGAAACTTATCCTTACCTTTTTTGATGCAATAGAAGATGTAACTGTCTCTATTGTGGGAAACTCAGGTACAGTAGAAACACGCACGGTATCATTTAATGATTTCCAGACTGAAATCTTCGATGTAAGCCGGTATGCAGCAGGGAATTATAATTTATTGATAACTACCCCCAGAGGAACCTCCTTATCGGGAAACTTTAAAATAGGTGTTTAGAAAATCCCTAACTAAGAAAGAAGAAGATGGCTGATGATAATGCTTTATTAGAAAAAATAGCCAATCATTACCTGTTTTATGGTTCTTTTCACTCTGATTTAGGGCTATACAACGGCAAGATGGGAATGGTCATTTTCTTCTTTCATTATGCACGATATACCGGAAATAGTTTATACGAAGATTTTGCTGAAGAGTTTTTAAATGAAATATTGGAGAAGCTGCACACCGAAACCCCCATCTCTTTCAAAAGAGGGCTGGCAGGCATAGGATGGGGCATGCTCTATCTCATTAAACAAGGATTTATGGAAACAGACATCCAAGAA
This sequence comes from Phocaeicola massiliensis B84634 = Timone 84634 = DSM 17679 = JCM 13223, assembly GCF_000382445.1. GTDB lineage: Bacteria > Bacteroidota > Bacteroidia > Bacteroidales > Bacteroidaceae > Phocaeicola > Phocaeicola massiliensis. The sequence goes on from NZ_KB905473.1 coordinate 121,588, forward strand.
ACATTTAAAGACATGGACGACAAAGTAATGGAATACAATCTTCTGTACATGAAGGACCGCTCATTAGAAACCGGGGCAAAAGGAATAGGGCTCTTAAGTGTGCGCACGCTTGGGCAATAGGATATTTTCTTGTTTTGTTCCTCTCAAGAAATTTATTGGTAGAATAAATTGTAATTTTTAAATTAAACGAATAATGAAGACATTAAAAAAAATCAAACTGAATGGTTTGAATGATGCCGAGTTGAGAGATCGCGAAATGGATGCTCTCAATGGTGGTGATAGGACATGTGGTTGCGGTTGCAATTATGAAGGTAGCGGAGGTTCTACTACTCATAATAATGGAACTGCTAACTATAAAATCGGTCCTAGCGGCGGAAATTCAACTGGTGGATGTATTACTGATGGTGGTTATACTCTATTTAGAACAATTATATAATAACGAACCATGTTCTAAATACGCCGTGCGTTAAAAATAAGAATAGGGAATGAGAAAATAAAAATTTGCCTAATGCAGCAATATATTTACTCCTTCCCTACTCTTTGAAAAAATAAAATATTAAAACACACACTATGAAATACTTGTTAACCTTGTGCATGGGATTTTTCATGTTGCTCTCTTGCAATAATAAGTCCTCCCAATCTGCCGCAATAGCAACAGACGAACCGGAAGTGAACGAAGACACGCTCTTCAGAGTAATAGATTTGGCAAATAACCTGAAGCCATGTAGCGACTCTTTGCTGCTGAGCGATATTGTGGAGGATGTGGAATATGTAAAACTAGAGGCGGTAGACAATGCTTTGGTTGGAGAAATGTATAAGGGTTATGTATCCGACAGTGCCATCTTTTTTTCCTGCATTGGCAGCCCAATTCGCCCTCATATCTTTATGTTCGACCGTTTCACAGGGAAATTTATCCGCACAATTGGTAAATCAGGACAAGGGCCGGGTGAAATGTATTCACCGGTTAATGTTGTAGCCAAAGACAGCTTGGTCTATCTATCCTCAGACTATCGCGATGAACTTTTTGTTTATAAAATAAAAAACGGAGAGTTTGTGAGATGTATCCCCCTAAACAAACCTTATGCTTCTGCATGGTATTATTACATTGGCGACAACAGAGTGATCCACTTTCCATTTTATAACGTTTGGGATGGTAAATATTCAATGTGCGATATGACCATTCAGGATTTTGATGGAAATATCATCCAAGAACAAACACCTGAGGTGGACTACACCGGATTTGACTACAGAAACAAACCAAATACAGGCTTCGCTGTCGCATGGGCTTATAAGAATCATCCCAATGTGTATTCTTTTTTCACGGATACCATCTATGCAGCTTTTGATGACACCATCCGCCCCAGATATCTCTTATCATTAGGGAAATACAAACGTCCGCTCCAACTAAAGGTTAGTCCTGAATGGAAAAATTATATCATATTTCATCATTTTTGTGAAACCAAAGACTGTCTGTTAGGCAGTTTTGGATTGGAGCAAAAAGCATGGTTCTTCAGATACGACAAAAAAAGTAAAGAAATAAAGACATGGAAACAAGAGGCTAAACCATGGGATAATCTTCCAGGATTTGAATGGATAATCAGATCTGCCCCCGGCATCACCAACGACATTGACGGTTGTTCCGACCACCTTCGTAAAATGAGTTATGTCAATGAAAACCAGTTTGCAATCTGTATCACCCAAGACAATATGGATGAAATCAGAAAGATAGTATCCGAATCCACGAACGTGAAATTCCCCGAAAAGCGTCAGCAGCTTCTAGATATGATTGACTCGATGGGGCCGGATGATAATCCGATTCTGGCTATTTATAAATTAAAAGACTGATATAAAGATGGACAGCATTTTAAGTTGCATGACTGCAGGTCATAATATATACACCATAAACAGAGAGCGCAAACAACTGTTCCTGACAAACCCTCAGTTGGTGCCTCATCTATATAAGAAAACCACCATAGACAGCCAATCTGATTATTATGCCCGGAAACAACTTTCGATATACTTTCTTTATCCGCATTGCAATCGAATCGGAAGGTTTCCTTTGTCATTCCCGTCCGTGTGGACTCGCCCGAAAGGGCACAGAATCTGGACCTGGTAGTAGAGCAGCTAATGGCTTTGAAAGATTCCATCCGGATGGAGATAAGAATTCTTGAGGCCGATGAACATCCGCATTATGAATTGAAAATCAGCGATGAACATATACACAAGACTTTTGTGAGGGATGCCTCCCCCGTCTTCCACAGAACCAAATATCTGAACCGGCTGATGCAGGAAGCTGAGGGAGCGATTGTCGGTATATGGGATACCGATGTGCTGCTTCCGAAAGAGCAAATACTGGAAGCTGTTGATGCCATAAGAAAAGGGAATGCGGTCATGAGTTTTCCATACGACGGAAGATTTTATATGCTTCCGCAGGAAGACAGTCTGCTGCTGAAGAAACGGGAAATGAACATGGAGGAATGCTGTCAGAAGATATATGAATATGTATTGGCTCACGGACCGAACTCGGTAGGAGGTGCGTTTTTGGTCAATAAGAATGTTTATATCAAGTATGGCGGAGAAAATCAACATTTCTATGGCTGGGGACCGGAGGATGCGGAACGTTGCAAGCGTATGGAGATACTTGGTTTACCCATCTATCGGGCTCAAGGACCACTCCTGCATTTGTTTCATCCCAGAATGCAGAACTCTTGGTTTGGTAATCAGAGGTTGGAGTATGCAAACAGGATGGAATTTATCAGAGTGGCAGGAATGACCAGAAGCCAATTGCTGCAATATATATCCGGCTGGAAATAAAACCAAAAGACCTTACCGGCCTCCCCCCCCCCATCAACAGGACGTTTCAACGGCTAATGAAAGGAAAAACATTCCGTGGGGGGAGAGGCAGAAACATTTAAACTGTAATAGTGTGTTTTTTCGATTATATTGCTTATATTTGTTTCGATATCATAACCTTTAAATACGAACAAACATGACCGATCTTACTATCCTTATTGCTGTTATAGCATTGGCATTATGGCCGTTAACCTTTTTACTTCTTCGTATCCGCCACGAACGGAAAAAGCGCAGAGATCATCTTGACCGCATGACGAAAGAAGATTTGGAAGAAATCGGGACAGAAGAGCTGGTCATTGCTGTGCTGAAGAAGATAGGTTGCCAACCTGAGACAAATGAAGAGGGGCATATCGTGTTTAAGTATCAGGGAGATGATTTTTATATTGCTGTAGAGGATGAGGCCCGCTTTATCATGATTTGGAATCCGTGGTGGGCTTCTATCAGCATTGAGAATCCGGCCTTACCTTATCTGAAAGAAATAGTAAATTTGGTGAATGTGGAATCGTTGGTCACTACTATCTATACAGCCGATGAAGACGAGAAGAATGTGGGGCTTCATTCGAAATGCCACACGTTGTTTACTCCGAAAGAGGGACCGTTGGATGAATATTTGAAAGCGATGCTTGATCATTTCTTTATTACTCATGACAGTATCAAAGAGAATCTGCAACAGTTGAGTAATGCTGCATCGGAAAGCGATAAGCAGGAGCGTGTAAAGGTTAAAGGTTTTGCCGCTTATAAAGATAACTCCACTCCGCTTCCGGTAGATGATAAGCAATAAGTATTATAGAATTGGCAAAACTTTATAGGTATGAATTTAGGTGGTATCCTGAAAGCTTTGCTATATCAATGGGTACATTGACAGGAAAGTTATAATGTTTTCTCCTTTCACACAAAGCAGATGTTTCTTTCACGGTATATAGTTTTAAATCAGTACTTTATGATAGGAATTGTGTGAAAGCAAGATAATTGATTCTTGTTTCCTGTTGAGTAAAAATGAATAACGCTTTTATTGTTGGCTGAAAAGATGGAAGTCTTTAAAAGACCAAGGCCTTTTAAAAAAACACTTAGGTCTTTTTCAAAAACACTTTAGTCTTTTCGGAAAACACTTTAGTCTTTTTGGTGTGCATCGGAATCTTTTAAGAAAATCTATATCTAATGAGCCGAATTTTATTTAACTTTGCTTCATTGAATATCGCCTTAACCTTTAATTGAAACTATTCTGTGATGAATCAATTTATAGATTTTGATGAAAAATTATATGCCGGACTCCGTCAGGGAGACGAGGCCGCCTTTACCGTTGTCTTTGAACGGTACAATCGGCTGTTGTATGCATTAGCTTATCGGTATTTAAAATCCGGAGAAGAAGCAGAAGATGCAGTCCAGTATACTTTTATGAAAGTGTGGGGACAGCGCGATTCTTTTGATTTTCGGTCCGGCATTAGGAGTCTGTTGTTCACCATTCTTAAAAACTATATATTGAATGAATTGCGGCATAGGCAGATTGTGTTTGAAAAGCATTATGAGATAGCCCAGCAAGGTGAAGAGGTGGATGAGGGTTTCTTAAAGGAATTTGAGAGCAAAGAGTTGAAGGAGCATTTGTGGTCGGCTATAAGCGAACTTCCTCCTCAAAAAAGAAAAATATGTCAATTGAAGATTGGAAAAGGACTTTCTAATCAAGAGATAGCGGACATGATGCAGATAACTGTCCCTACCGTAAAATCACATTACACACAAGCGATTAAATTATTGCGGAGCGCTATCGAGCCGTTGATAATGTTGCTTCATGCAGTGTGGCTTTATTTTTTTTATTAGAAACGGACTCATACCTTTATTCGGGTGAAGTGTCTTATTAATTAGCGAAAAACAGGCAAAAGATGAAAATAGATGATGCTATAATAGATAAAGTACTGAATAATAAAGCATCCGCAGAAGATGCAAAAGCTGTTTCGGAGTGGCTTGCTACCGAAGAAGGGCATGATTATTTGTCGAAACGGATAGACAGAGAAGTGTCTTCTTTGACGGAGAATGAAGTAGAGGACTGGGTACCTCATGTCATACCGGAAGAAAAGATGCAGCAGCGCTTCTTACAGCAAATAACTCTCCGTCGTCGGGTTAATTCCTATCGTCGTTGGTGGGCGGCAGCAGTGCTGATTCCTTTTATCTTTCTTTGTGGCTCTGTCTGGTTTCTGGCAGACAAGGTTGGTCTTTTTTCTGAAACTGAATATGCGGAACTGGTCGTTCCCTGTGGTGAACAGATGCGTGTTGTGCTGCAAGACGGAACGATTGTTCAATTGAATTCGGATACCCGGTTGAAGTATCCAAAAAAGTTTGGTATATTCAACCGTACGGTGGAATTGTGGGGAGAAGGATATTTTGAAGTGGCAAAGGAGAAGAATCGTCCGTTTGTAGTCGATTTAGGGGACATAAATGTAAAAGTGACCGGCACAAAATTTAATGTCAAGGCTTATACGGCAGAATCGAATCTGTGGGTGACACTGGATGAAGGCGGCGTGTTGCTGAAAGATGTGAGAGGCAAAGAATATCCATTGCTTCCGGGAGAAAGTGCCGAGTATAATCGCCGGTCGGGTGCTTGCCAGATTTCTCGTCCTGAGAATATGGAACAGATATCCTCATGGCGTTCCAAAGGTTTGAATTTCTATTTGACTCCTTTGAAAGAGATAGTCAAGGTATTGGAACGGCAATACGATGTGCATTTTATTATACCGGATTCAGCATTGCTGGATAACAGGTTTACTTTATCCACTAACAAGGTTAATGTGATTGATGTCTTAAATGATTTGGAAGCGGTATCACATATCTCTTTTGATGAAACAGAAGAAGGCGTGTTTAGGATAACCGAAAAAGAATAAATTCGTTATTATAAAATTGGTCGGTGATATTTTTGTTCTTATAGATTAAGGTAAGACAGAGGTATCACCGATTGTTGTTTTTACTATGAACGGGGCTTTCTGCGATTTTAAAGAAAAAAAGAAGAATTTGACTCATACCTGTTTTCTAATGATGTGTTAGCCTATACAGAAAGGCCTTTTATTAACGATGAAATAATAAATTTAATACTGTGTATGAAATGAACTCAAAAAACAAAACGAAAAAGTTACTGCTGTTGGGTATTCTCTTGTTTGGCTTTACTGCCTCAGGATGGTCACAAAAAGTTTCTTTAAATTTTAAAGATGAGAAAATAGAAAAAGTCCTGTCTTCTATAAAGAGTCAGACAGGGATGGCACTGGTATTTAGTGACCAGGTAGTGGATGTAAACCGATTGGTTTCTATCCAGGTAAAGGATTGTAATTTAGAGGAAGCCTTGGGTAAGTTATTGACCGGTACAAAAGTGGCTTATGAAATAAAGAACAATAAAATTTATTTTATCGAGAAGGAATCAGAGATAACTACTCCTTCAAAAAGAAAAAAGGTAACAGGGATCGTAACAGATGCTACTGGTGAGCCTATCATTGGAGCAAATGTAGTTGAAAGGAATGTAAAAACGAATGGTGTAATTACAGATATTGATGGACAGTTTAGTCTTGAGATAGACGTTAATGGAGAATTGCTTGTTACATACATTGGCTATGTAGCACAAAATGTCTCTACAAAGGGGAAAGAATCTTTTAAAATAGTCTTGCAAGAAGATACACAGACATTGGAAGAAGTGGTAGTGGTAGGTTATGGTTCTCAGAAAAAATTGAATTTGACAGGATCTGTAGCTACTGTTGGCAGTGAAGAATTGACAGAACGGCCTATTACAAATGTGACGGCGGCTATTCAGGGGGCAGTTCCAGGAATGACTATTACTTCAGGACAAGGACGTCCGGGGCAAGATGCTGGTACGATTAGGGTGAGAGGTACAGGAACCCTGAATAATTCAGACCCTTATATTTTGGTGGATGGTATCGAAACTGGCACGATGAACTCTATAGACCCCAATGATATTGAATCTATTTCTGTATTAAAAGATGCTGCATCTGCAGCTATTTATGGATCAAAAGCAGCTAATGGTGTAATTTTGATAACAACAAAAAGAGGTAAAAGTGGAAAACCGACAATTGCTTATAGTGGAAGTTTTGGTTGGCAAAAGGCCACTAGTATGATTGATCGAGTAAGTTCTGCAGATGCAGCTATCCTATATAATAGAGCGTTAGAATCGGATGGAAAATCTCCTCGATTTACAGAGGAAGATATTCAATTGTTCCGTAATGGGGCAGACCCTTATGGACATCCTAATACGGATTGGCAGAATTTGGCTTTTCAAGGGAATGGATTTATGCATAAGCATAATGTAAATCTTTCTGGTGGAACTGATAATGTGAAATATATGACTTCTATTGGATATCAGCATCAGAATGGTATTATGGTTAATAGTAATAGGGAACAGTTTAACTTCCGTATGAACTTGGATGTGAGGATGACCGATAAATTAGATTTAAAAGCAAACATGGCATATATACATAATGATTATGATGACCCAACGAACTCTTATGTGGGAGGTGGTTCAGATCAAATAATCCGTCAAGTTAATCGTATTGCTCCTTGGATTCCGTATAAAAATGCAGATGGAACATATGGAACTATTGGGGATGGTAATCCAATAGCATGGTTGGATTTAGATCAGGTTGTTACTAGAAAAAATCAGAATTTTGCAGGTACTTTAGCTTTGGACTATGATATTCTTCCTAGCTTAAAATTGACTGCTCAAGGTTCTTATGTATCTAATATCCAGGATTATAAGGACTATGTGAAGGATATTCAGTATAATGCTAATAAATATCATGGTCCTAACTCTGTTGATAAACGAATCTATCAGTGGAATCGTTATAATTTAGATTTATTGGCTAATTATGATCATGCATTTGGAAAGCATAATATAAAAGGGTTATTGGGATATCATATAGAGAAGTATAACAAAGATGAGGTAAGAGCTTCTCGTGAGAATTTTCCTACTAATGACTTGACGGATATTAATGCAGGTGCTGTTGCTACTCAGGAAAATTCAGGATTTACTCGGGAGTTGGCTATGATGTCTTATTTTGGTAGGATAAATTATGATTATGCTGGAAAATATTTATTTGAAGCTAATTTTCGTGCTGATGCTTCTTCTCGTTTTAGCAAAAGTAATCGTTGGGGATATTTCCCTTCTATTTCTGCTGCTTGGAGGATTTCAGAAGAGTCTTTTATGGAAGGTACACAAGATTGGCTGCAGTCGTTAAAAATACGTGGTTCTTGGGGAAAGTTAGGAAATCAAGATGCTTTGGATGATTTTTATCCTTGGATGGTGACTTATAGTATAGGTTCTAAATATCCATTTGGTGGTACAACTAATACAGGGGTAACTCAAACGAATCAAAAGATTGAGTCTATTTCTTGGGAGACTACAACTAATTGGGGAATTGCTGTTGAAACTAGTATATTTTCCTGCTTGGATTTCTCGGTTGAATATTATAGTCGTGTGACTGATGGTATTATAATGGATGTACTTGTTCCTGCTACCTTTGGATTGGGGGCTTATAAAGATAATGTAGGGAAAATGGAGAATCGAGGAGTTGAAGTTACAGCATCGTTTCATAAACAATGGGGAGATTGGCGTTTTAATGCATCTGGAAATGTAGCATTTAATCATAATGAAGTTTTAGATCTGGGAGTTGGAGGAGATAAGATTTCAAATTACTATATCAATCGGGTAGGAGAAGCATATAATTCTTTTTATGGATATGTGGCAGATGGTCTTTTTCAAAGTCAGGAAGAAGCAGATCAGTTTACGAAAACTTATGGGAATCCCTTTGGAAAGGCTTTTAAAGCTGGAGATATTCGTTATAAAGATACAGATGGTAATGGAAAACTAACGGCAGATGACCGTCGTGTTGGAGGAGCAGAACAGCCTAAGGTTACATTTGGATTGAATTTAAATACTTCTTGGAAGAATTTTGATTTGTCTGTATTATTGCAGGGGGCTACTGGAGTAGAACGTTACTTTACTAGCGAAGTGTTTGGCGAATTTTATGGTGATGATTCTCATCCTTCTACTATATGGTTAGATGCTTGGTCAACGGAAAACCCTGATGGCTCTTTCCCACGTGTGGCATTAGGTGGAAAATCTGCTAGTGATCCTTCTAATTATTCTAGCTTTTGGATGCAATCTGCTAATTATTTACGTATAAAGAATGTGCAGTTTGGATATACACTCCCTAAAAAATGGTTAAAAGGTTTAGGTATTTCTAATGCAAAAGTATATTATTCAGGTGAAAATCTGTTTTGTTTTGATAGTTTGCCTGTTGATGTTGACCCTGAAGCTCCATCAGGAAGAGGCTCTCATTATCCACAGATTGCAATTCATTCAATAGGTGTTAATTTGACTTTTTAATTTAAAAATGAATTATATTATGAAAGCGATAAAATGTTTGATTATATCTGTTTGTTTAAGCGGGGGATTATCTGCATGTGATGATTTTTTTGATACGGTTCCTAATGATCAACTGTCTCCGGCTACATTTTGGAAGACGGAGGCTGATGTAATAAATGCTGTTACGGCTTGCTACGAAGATTGGAACAATCCAGCAACAGGTTCTAGTGATGTTTTTTTTGCTGATTGTATGTCAGACATAGCTTATAGCTTTACTGGCTCTAGTTCTTATAAAAATGTGTCAAATGGTTCTTTATCATCTACTTCTACTGTAGGGTATTATAGTTATACGACTATTCGTCGTTGTAATCTGGTTTTAGAAAATGCAGGACAAGTATCTTTTACTGATGAGGTTAAAAAGAAGGACTTGTTGGCACAGGCTCGTACTATTAGAGCTTGGCGTTATTTTCAGATGAACTTTTGGTATGGGGGTGTTCCTTTAATAACTAATCTACCAGAGCTTGCAGAAGATGCGCAGCTGCCTAGAAGTTCAGAGGATGATATTAAAAAATTCGTTTATGATGAGCTTGATTTAGCCATAGCGGATTTGAATAGGAAACCGGAAGAGCGAGGTCGGATAGCCAAAGGTACTGCCTTGGCTATTAAAATGCGAGCTTCTTTGTATTGGGGAGACTTGGAACAAGCTATGAAAGCTGCTCGTGATATACAAAACTTAGATTTGTATAAGTTGGATCCTGATTTTTTGACAATGTTCAGTGAGGCTGGTGTTGATTCTGAAGAGATTATATACGCAATGCAACATGTAAAGGATACTTATGCTTTCGATAATGCAGTGCGTATGTTTAATAATCAAGATGGAGGATGGGCTTCTTGGGTACCAACTCAGAACTTTGTAGATATGTATGAAATGAGTAATGGGAAAACTATTGATGAGGAAGATTCAGGTTATGATCCTATTCATCCGTTTTATAACCGTGATCCACGTTTGTATAAGACTGTGATTTATCCAGGTATGGATTTTGTATCACCCGCAGGTGTGAAGCGCATTTTTAATACATTAGATAAAAAAATAGGTGGAAGTGCAAATGCTGATTTTATGGATGCGGCTACTAATGCTTCGCACACAGGACTGCTCTGGGCTAAATATATTCTTCCAACAACTCAGTTTTCTCCTTCATTAAGTAATGCTGCTATTTGTCCTATTTTGTTTCGTTATGCGGAGGTTTTGTTGACCATAGCGGAAATTAATGTGGAAAAGAATGAGAATATAGAAGAAGTTTTTGATATATTAGATGAATTAAGAACAACGAGAGGACATATCGTAGTGGATCGAAATAAGTATAATACTCAAGATAAATTGCGGGAACTGGTGCGTAAGGAACGTTGTCTCGAATTGGCAGGAGAAGGTTTGCGTAGGGCAGACTTACTTCGCTGGAGGGATACAACAGGAAAACCTTTGGCCGAAACAATTATGAATCAGACATTGTATCGTATTTCAGGTACAGTGGATATGAAAGAAACGGATCCTACTCGTAGGGCAGTAATAGAATTACCAACAGCGGAGAATGAGAAATTTCGTAAATTGGAACAACTTAATTATGAGCCACATAACCGATACTTACCTTTTACACAAACGGAATTAGATCGGAATCCTAATTTGAAACAGAATGAAGGCTATTAGAACTTTTAAATATTAAATATAAATGAAATGGAAAAAGTCAAGCGCTTTTTGATAAGCATTCTTTTGATATGCTTTGGAGCGGTGGTAATATTTGCTCAAGAACGCGTGGAGATTAAATATGGTCCATATTTGCAGAATCTGAAGGAAACAGAAACTACGATTGTTTGGGTGTCTAATAAACCTTCAATAGGTTGGGTAGAACTGGCTCCAGATGATGGATCTAATTTTTATCAAAAGGAGAGAAGTAGGTATTTTGATTCTAAGAATGGAGTGAAAAATACAAGTTTGATTCATAGCGTCAAGATTTCAGATTTAAAGCCTGGCACAACTTATCGTTATAGGGTTTATTCTCAGGAAATATTAGATCACCAAGGAGTAGAAGTTATCTATGGAAGAATAGCTGCAACAGATGTTTGGAGTAAGAAACCGTTGTGCTTTACTACTAATGACCGTGATAAGAAAGAGATATCTTTTACTGTTTTAAATGATATTCATGGTCGGACAAATGATATCTCTGAATTATTGAATGCTGTAAATTATGAAGAAAATGATATGGTTATTTATAATGGAGATATGGTTTCTCAATCCAAGAGTGAAGAGCAAGTATTTAATAGCTTTATGAATAAGTCAATAGAATTATTTGCTCAAGAAAAGCCAATGTACTATGCTCGTGGTAACCATGAAACGAGAGGGGTTTTTGCAACTTCTTTTCAAAATTATTTTTCAGTAAAAGAACCGCATTTATATTTTACTTTGCGTCAAGGACCTGCTTTTTTTATTTTTCTTGATACAGGTGAAGATAAACCGGATTCTGATATTGAATATAGTGGGATAACTGATTATGATAATTATCGGACAGAACAAGCTAAATGGTTGGAACAAGTCATAGAATCCGATGAATTTAAACAAGCTTCTTATAAGATTGTAATCGGTCATATGCCTCCAGTAGAGTGGCAGGGTGATATATGGCATGGTCCAACTGAAGTATTAGAGAAGTTTATACCTATTTTGAATAAAGGTAAAATAGATGTAATGATATCAGGGCATTATCACATTAATAAGCCGGGATATTATTATTACGAACCATCAGAAAAAGTTCATTTTCCAGTTTTGGTAAATGAAAGTGTAACAGCTTTAAAAGGTAAGATTGATAGGAATAGCTTAAAACTACAAGTAGTTGATAAACAGAAAAATATCTTGTTTGAAAAGACTTGTTTGGCTAAATGACAGAATATGGGAGTGTAGTGCTTGATAAGAGCACTATGCTCTCTCCTTGTAAATTAATCTGCTTTGATTCTTGAAAGACTATTACTGCTAAATCTCTACTTACTAAATTTTTAGTGAATTTATATCTAATAAGCGGAAAATCATTTACTTTTGTTTAATTGAATATCGTTTGAATTTTGAGAGGTTTTTATATAAATATTATGAACAAAAAGAATATTGTATTTTTTGCATTAAGTTTATTATTTGCTTTACCGCTTGGCGCACACAGTATAAAAATAAATACTGATTGGGAATTCCAACGTTTGAAGAAGGAACAGAAACAGATTGAAATAAAGAATCAAGGTTCTGATTGGAGTTCGCAATTCAATATCCAGCATGTGGAGGCACAAAATCAGGCTTTGGCAGTACATCCGGATACATTGAAGCAGGAATTTAATCAACTTTCGATGGGAAATTGGGAGAAGATTAATTTGCCTCATACTCCTTTTGTGGAACCGCTTGTTGTGCTTCATCAGTGGCAAGGGATATGCTATTATCGTAAGATACTCAATGTCAGTAAAAAAGAGATAGATAAGCAACTTTGGTTGGAGTTTGAAGGAGCAATGCATTTGGCTGATGTATGGGTGAATGGACAACACTTGATTCAGCATTCCGGTGGTTATACTCCATTTGTGGTGGATGTTACAGGGATGCTTCATGCCGACCGTGGCAACGAAATATTAGTACGTTTGGATAATCGTAATAATCCGCTTATACCTCCCGGAAAGCCTTTGGAAACCCTTGACTTTTGTTACTATGGGGGATTGTATCGCGATGTGAATCTCATTGTAAAGCATCCTGTACATATTACTCATCCCATTATGGCAAATGAAGTAGCCGGTGGAGGAATATTTGTCACTTATCCTTACGTGTCGAAACAGGAAGCTGAGATAAAAGTGAAAACACAGGTAAGTAATAAGGTTGGGACGCAAAGACATCTGACTATACGACATACTCTTTATGAATGGAGTAAGAAGAAAGGACGCGGCAAGAAAGTGGCTTTGGTAGAAAGTCCGCTTGTTTTAGCTGCCGGCACTACACAGCACCATACGCAACAGTTTACCGTGAATAATCCTAAATTATGGTATCCGGATTCGCCGGCTCTTTATGTATTGCGCACTGAGGTGATGGATGGTAGGAAAGTTACTGACTGTGAGGATACACGTATCGGTATACGGCGTATTGAAATGACGCGCGAAAAGGGCTTTGTTATTAATGACAAACCTTTGAAACTGGAAGGAAGTAATCGGCATCAGGAGTATCCTTATGTAGGGAATGCTATTTCCGATCAGGCGCAATACCGAGATATGTATCAGATACGTGATAATGGTTTTAATACGGTGCGTTTGGGACATTATCCGCAAGATCCATCTGTGCTGGAGGCTTGTGATGAGTTGGGGTTATTAGTTATTGAACCGATTCCTGGATGGCAGTTCTTCAATAAAGCACAGGGGTTCGTTGATCATACCTACAAAGATATTCGTGATTTGATACGTCGTGACCGTAATCATCCTTCTGTTATTATGTGGGAAACTACTCTTAATGAATCATGGCCTCCCAAAAGTTGGAAAGATCAAGCGGTGCGGATTGCTCATGAGGAGTTTCCCGGTGATCAATGTTACACATCGGGCGACACCTATGGATATGATGGTTTCGATGTATGTTATAATGATTGGAAGGAAGGATATAACCGTCCCAATACAACTTCAAAACCGGGATTTATCCGTGAATATTATGATTATGAATTTGGTGGTCATTATAGCACCACTCGCGTGACTCGTGGAGATGGTGACTATGCATTGATGCAGAATGCCTGGAATGCCCAGTGGAGTCATAACCGTTATCGTGCTTATTATCCTTGGACTATTGGCGGGGCAGTGTGGAGTATGTATGATTATAATCGGGGATGTTGTGATAATATTTGTTACAGTGGTTTGGCCGATTTGTTCCGCTTACCCAAATTCGGTTTACTTTATTTCCGTACGCAGATGAAAGAAGGTACTTTTACACCTGCCGGGCCTATGACGTACGAAGTATTTATTAATAGCCATTGGTTGGAAGGTTCTTCAGATACACTGCAAGTATATGGCAATGTGGATGAGGTGAAATTGCAGCTTAACGGACGGGTGATAGCACGTCAATACCCTGATGACAAACCATCAACTTCGGAATATGTATCTCGTCCTGATGGCGGAAATGCCGAGAATATCGACTTCTCTCCTTTTACATTTTTCAATGTCAACTGGGAGCGAGGTGAATTGAAAGCGATAGGATATAAGGATGGAAAAGCTGTGGCCGAACATGTTGTTCGTACACCGGGTGCGGTTGAGGCAATGGATATTACTTATTTTGAAAGTGGCGTGTCTGCTTCGTGCCGTGATTTGCTGATTGTTTATGTCAACTTGAAGGATTTGCAAGGTACCGGTTGTTTTGGAGAGAATAATCGTGAAGTGAAATTGGAAGTATTACAAGGTGGCGAGTTGCGTGGTCCGGCTACAATAAAAGCTGAAGCCGGCGTTGCTTCGTTTCTTGTGGCGACTACCGATTCTCCGATGCTTGTGTTAAAAGCAGTTTCAGGAAATTTGGAAACTATGCGTAAGTTGAAACTGAAAAAGTGATAAAAAAGTAGAGTGAAGAATTAGCATCGAAAAGAGATTTGGTAAATAATTATTTAATATCAAAAGCAATTGGTTCGGTTTGCAATAAATAGATTCCAATACTTATTTTCATGATGAAGAGATGTGTTAAGGTCTTGTGTAATACAAATAACTTTCAACACATCTCTTCTTCGGTGTTTCATTTCTTTATTGGCCTGTATCCGCTTCTTTTTCGAGTATATAAATTACCTCTCCATCCTTTTTGACAATCACTTTGCTTCCATTTGGATTAAGATTGAAAGGGGTGGTTTTGTCCGTTTTGTTGTCCACCACCATTAGGACATTCCCTTCTGCAAACCGATTGATTTCTAGTTTTAAACTGGCATCGGGCATGGTGCGGTTCATCAGTAGGCTGTCGTTTACATATATCGCTATACTGTCGCCGGCAAAGTCTTTACTTACTTCGATGTTATACACACCTTCGTAAGTGACTGCCTTATTCGCATCCCGCTTGAAACGGAAAGACATATAAAGGAAGATAATGACTACAGCCAAGACTCCGAAGGCAAGTATGCCGTTGCCTATCATGAATTGTTTGTTGGTATTTAAACTGTTTTTACCCATAGTGTTCCTTAAATCCGCAACTCCATTCCCGAAGTGCTACCTACAAGAGAAATGGACTTTTGATTCGTAAGACAGCCATTAAGTCCTCGCGTCCGTTTCAATGCGCATACTATCCCCTTACCCCATAAAGCGACTTGAGGCAATACGCAATCAGTGGCCATCAAGTGACGTAAATCATCCGGAAGAAGTTTTGAAGGCTTCTGCATATGCATGGTTGTCGGTGTAGATGTTCAGCACACATTGCCTTGCGGTCTTAATCCACTTGGCAGGTACTGAAATGAATTTGAAGACAAACGTCTTGATACGGCTGGTTTCCTTGAGCCCGAACTTCTTCACTTCAATCCTTTGCATGATGGCCTTGTAAAAATTGCGTATCAGTGCCGTCAGGAGCAGGAACACGGTATTTTCCGCCATGAAGGATTTAGGCAGTCTGCCCCATCCAAACCCATTGTTCATGTCATCAAAGATGCGTTCCTTGCCTCCACGCATGTTATAGAACTCCACGATGTCGCTCATGGATGATTCGTAATCGTTGGTCAGGATGCAGCGGTATGTATATTCCCCCTCCCACAGGTCAAGTCCACTGCCCATGCGTCTCTGTCTCTGGATTATCAGGCGATACGGTTTGCCTTTCCACTTCTCAACGAGAATGGAGTTCAACTCAAACACAATGCCGTTTATTTCTTCCCTCTTCCACCCCCTGAGCGCGAAGATGTCATCATAGAGCGAGCAGCAGCGGTTGGCACGTATGTAGAATGTCCTGCAATGCTTCCTGACCTCATCCACAATGTCTTCAGAGCATGAGCCGCAGTCGGCCCTGAAGCGGTTGACTGCCATTTTCTTTTCTTCAAGTCTCCCCAAAATCCTCTTTAGCGTGTCACCCTGGTGAAAGCGTACATTGGTGTTGCCGTCGCTGTTCTCTATGCCGACAATCATGTCGCCGATAACGGCCACACCGGGCCTGTAACCAAGAAATTTCTTGTACGTGGGCTTTGCATCGTACTTCTCCGTCTCAATGAACTGGTGGTCAAAGTCAACGTCATACTCCCCGCCCTCTT
>NZ_KB905473.1:138802-186591 GCF_000382445.1 Phocaeicola massiliensis B84634 = Timone 84634 = DSM 17679 = JCM 13223
GGTAAGTGAAAACGCTGACATGGCAAAAACCTGGGCAACAAAATGTTGCTCAGGAACTTATAAAAATAATTATCAATTATGTTGCGGAATTAAGGGTGTTATAAGTTTCTGCAAAACTACAATTTTTTATTAGAATATTTTGTGGCACTGATAGATAATTTGTATCTTTGCACCGAAGTGGATGAATGGTGGGGCTTGATTAAGCCCTTTTTTTGTTCTTAATAACTAATAAATGATAGATAAGAATGTAGTAACCCGGATTGTTGACGAATGGTTGGAAGGTAAAGATTACTTTTTGGTAGATGTCACAGTGACTCCGGATGACAAAATTGTAGTAGAAATTGACCATGCCGAAGGGGTGTGGATTGATGATTGTGTGGAACTCAGCCGCTACATTGAGTCTAAACTAGACCGTGAGGAGGAAGACTATGAGCTGGAAGTAGGCTCTGCCGGTATCGGACAACCTTTTAAGGTGTTGCAACAATATCTGATACACATTGGTAAAGAAGTTGAAGTGCTGACTAAGACCGGCAAGAAGTTGGAAGGTGTGTTGAAGGAGGCTGGAGAAGACAACTTTACCGTAACCATTGAGAGAAAAGTGAAACCGGAAGGAGCAAAGCGTCCCAAATTGGTGGAGGAAGACGTCACTTTTGCGTATGATGAGATAAAATACACTAAATACTTAATTAGTTTTAAATAATTATGGCCAAAAAAGAAGAAACAATCAGCTTGATTGATACATTTTCGGAATTTAAGGAATTAAAGAATATTGATAGAACAACTATGGTAAGTGTGCTCGAAGAGTCTTTCCGTAGTGTAATCGCGAAAATGTTTGGCACTGATGAAAACTACGACGTTATCGTGAACCCGGATAAGGGTGATTTCGAAATATGGCGTAACCGTGAAGTTGTTGCAGATGAGGACTTGACTAATCCGAATATGCAAATCTCACTGACAGAAGCTCAGAAGATAGATGCTTCGTATGAAGTGGGTGAGGAAGTGACCGATGAAGTAATCTTTGCCAAGTTTGGCCGCCGTGCCATCCTGAATCTTCGTCAGACATTGGCATCGAAGATTCTGGAATTGGAAAAAGATAGTTTATACAACAAATATATTGATAGGGTAGGTACTGTAATCAGTGCGGAAGTTTATCAGATTTGGAAGAAGGAAATCTTGTTGCTCGATGATGAAGGCAATGAACTGCTGCTTCCCAAGACTGAACAAATTCCGAGCGATTTCTACCGTAAAGGCGAAACGGCTCGTGCTGTAGTGGCTCGTGTAGACAATAAGAACAATAATCCAAAAATTATTCTGAGCCGTACTTCACCTGTGTTTTTGCAGCGCCTGTTCGAGATGGAAGTTCCCGAAATTAACGACGGATTGATTACCATTAAAAAAATTGCGCGTATTCCGGGCGAACGTGCAAAAATTGCAGTTGAGTCTTACGATGACCGTATCGATCCGGTAGGTGCTTGTGTTGGTGTGAAGGGTTCACGTATTCATGGAATCGTGCGCGAGTTGCGTAACGAGAATATTGACGTGATTAACTATACTTCTAACATTCAGTTGTTTATTCAGCGTGCCTTGAGCCCGGCTAAGATTTCTTCAATCGTGTTGCACGAAGAAGATAAGAAAGCTGAAGTTTATCTGAAACCGGAAGAAGTATCTTTGGCAATCGGTAAGGGTGGTATGAACATTAAGCTTGCCAGTATGCTTACTGAATATACGATTGATGTGTACCGCGAACTGGATGAAAACGCAATGGACGAAGATATCTACTTGGATGAGTTCAAGGATGAAATTGATGAGTGGGTTATCAATGCCATTAAAGGTATCGGGTTGGATACAGCTAAGGCTGTTATCAATGCTCCGCGCGAAATGTTGATTGAAAAAGCGGACCTCGAAGAAGACACGGTAGATGACGTGTTGAGAATTTTAAGAGCTGAATTTGAAGAGTAATCTTCGGCACCGGCTCGTAGTTAATAATTAAAAAACGAGTATGACGATTAGACTGAACAAAGTAACAAGAGATTTAAATGTAGGAATAACGACGGTAGTTGAATTCTTGCAAAAGAAGGGTTATACCATTGAGGCCAGCCCTAATGCGAAAATTACCGAAGAACAATATGCTGTACTTGTGAAAGAGTTCAGCACAGATAAGAATTTGAAAATAGAGTCTGAAAAATTTATTCAGGAAAGACAGAATAAGGATCGGAACAAGGCTTCCATCTCTATTGACGGTTTTGAAAAACCTAAAAAAGAAGAAGTCGTGAAAACTGTTATCCCTGAAGACGTACGCCCCAAATTCAAGCAAGTGGGCAAAATAGATTTGGACAGCTTGAACAAGCGCCCTGCTCCTAAGGTAGCCGAGCAACCGGTCTCTGTGAAGACCGAACAGCCGGTGTCCAAGAAGGAAGAGCCTGCGAAGGTTGAAGAACAGAAGGTTGAAGCTCCTCAAGAACCGGTTGTGGTAGAGGAGAAGATACAAGAGCCTGCTCCGCAACCGAAGCCTGCCCCTGTCCAAGAAGAAAAGAAAGAACCCGAAGTTCAACAAAAAGCGGAAGAACAGAAGAAACCCCAGGTGATAGAAATGGAAAAAGAAGCACCCGCAGCACCCGTTCAGGAAAAAGAAGAAGACGATATATTTAAAATTCGTCCTACTGAATTTAAATCAAAGATTAATGTAGTAGGTCAGATTGACCTGGATGCATTGAACCAGTCTACTCGTCCGAAGAAGAAATCGAAAGAGGAAAAACGGAAAGAGAGAGAAGAGAAAGATAAACAGCGTCAGGAACAGCGTAAGCAGATGAAGGACGCTATTATCAAGGAGATAAGAAAGAGCGACGAAAAAATTGCCAAACCGGGTGCCGGAAATGCAACCGATGACGGCAAGAAAAAGAAACGCAATCGTATTAATAAGGAGCGGGTAGATATTACTGCCGCCGGTAGTACGAATAACAATAATAGTAATAATAACCAGCGCAGGGATAATAACAATTCCGGTAAAGGTGGAAATAACAGACCGAATAATAACCAGAGTGGAAGCGGAAAATTTAATAAGGACCGCTTTAAGAAACCGGTTGTCAAAGCGGAAGTCAGCGATGAAGATGTAGCTAAGCAGGTAAAGGAGACTTTGGCTCGCCTGACTAACAAGACAAAGAGTAAGGCTTCTAAGTACCGTAAGGAGAAACGTGAAAGCGTGATGAACCGCCAGTTGGAGCTGGAAGAGATGGAACAGGAAGAAAGCAAGGTATTGAAGATTACCGAGTTTGTTACTGCCAATGAATTGGCAAGTATGATGGATGTTCCTGTTACTAAAGTTATCGCTACTTGTATGAGCATCGGTATCATGGTTTCTATCAATCAGCGTTTGGATGCTGAAACGATTAACCTCGTTGCCGAAGAATTCGGGTATAAAACTGAATATGTCAGCGCAGAAGTGGCACAGGCCATTACCGAAGAGGAGGATGCAGAAGAAGACTTACAACCTCGTGCTCCGATTGTTACCGTGATGGGGCATGTTGACCATGGTAAGACTTCATTGTTGGACTATATTCGTAAGGCAAATGTAATTGCAGGTGAGGCCGGTGGTATTACCCAGCATATCGGTGCATACAACGTGAAGCTGGAAGACGGACGCCGTATCACTTTCCTTGATACTCCGGGTCACGAAGCATTTACAGCGATGCGTGCCCGTGGTGCGAAAGTAACGGATATTGCTATTATTATTGTAGCTGCCGATGATAATGTGATGCCGCAAACCAAAGAAGCGATTAATCACGCTATGGCTGCCGGCGTACCTATTGTGTTTGCTATTAATAAGGTAGATAAACCGCATGCTAATCCTGATAAGATTAAAGAAGAATTGGCTGCTATGAACTTCCTTGTAGAAGAATGGGGAGGTAAATACCAGTCGCAAGATATCTCGGCAAAGAAGGGTACGGGTGTACACGAATTGCTTGAAAAAGTATTGTTGGAAGCAGAAATGCTTGATTTGAAGGCTAATCCTGACCGTAAGGCTACCGGTTCTATTATTGAGTCAACATTGGATAAGGGGCGTGGTTATGTAGCTACTATCCTTGTGTCGAACGGTACACTCCGCATGGGAGATATCGTGTTGGCAGGTACTTCATACGGTAAGGTGAAAGCTATGTTCAATGAACGCAACCAGCGCATTAAAGAAGCCGGTCCTTCTGAGCCGGTATTGATTCTGGGGCTGAATGGTGCTCCTGCCGCAGGTGATACTTTCCATGTGATTGATACCGAACAGGAAGCCCGTGAAATTGCCAATAAGCGTGAACAGTTGCAGCGTGAACAGGGCTTGCGTACTCAGAAGATGTTGACATTGGATGAAGTCGGACGCCGTTTGGCATTGGGTGATTTCCATGAGTTGAACATCATCGTTAAGGGTGACGTCGACGGTTCAGTGGAAGCATTGAGCGATTCCTTGATTAAGTTGTCTACCGAGCAGGTTCAGGTTAACGTAATCCATAAAGGTGTAGGTCAGATTTCTGAGTCTGATGTTACCTTGGCTGCAGCTTCGAATGCAATTATTGTTGGTTTCCAAGTGCGTCCTTCGAGTGCTGCTGCTAAGATGGCAGAACAAGATGGTGTAGATATCCGTAAATATTCTGTTATCTACGATGCTATCGAGGAAGTGAAGGCTGCGATGGAAGGTATGTTGGCTCCTACATTGAAGGAACAGGTAACTGCTACCATCGAAGTGCGTGAGGTGTTCAACATCAGCAAGGTAGGTATTGTTGCCGGTGCGATGGTGAAGACCGGTAAGGTGAAGCGTTCGGATAAGGCTCGTTTGATTCGTGATGGTATTGTAGTATTTACAGGTACTATCAACGCGTTGAAGCGTTTCAAGGATGATGTGAAGGAAGTCGGTACTAACTTTGAATGTGGTATCAGTTTGACAAACTGCAATGATATCAAGGTTGAAGATATCATTGAAACTTACGAAGAAGTAGAAGTTAAACAGACTCTATAATAATTTTTTCAGGTACGGATTACACGGATTTCACGGATGGTATTTATAAAAACCGTGTATTTCCGTGTAATCCGTGCCTTTTTTATATCATAAAGATGACGACAATAGATATTATTATATTGGTGGTGATAGGTGTTGGAGTGATACAGGGCTTGATGAAAGGATTTGTGAAGCAACTGGCTTCTATTGTCGGGTTGATAGCAGGACTTCTTGTGGCGCGGGCTTTATTTGCCTCCGTTGCCGAAAAGCTTGTTCCTGTTTTGGGAACATCGACCGTTATTGCCCAGATATTGGCATTTGTTCTTATTTGGGTGGCGGTGCCGTTAGGCTTTGTATTGGTTGCCTCTTTTTTGACGAAGGCTTTGGATGCCGTCCGTTTGGGATGGTTGAACCGTTGGCTGGGAAGTGGATTGGGGGCTTTGAAATATATGATACTGATAGGGTTAGCTATCCATGTATTGGAATATATTGACCCGAAAGATGAGATGATAGATGCAACAAAGAAGCAGGAGTCGGTGTTATATTATTCAATAAGAGATTTGTCCGGTATCTTTTTCCCGGTATTCAAAAATGTAACAGAACAATTAATAGAAATATAAGATATGCAAGAAGAACCCAATAAATATGTGAAAGAGCTGACGCAGGAGAAGTATAAATATGGCTTTACTACGGATGTTCACACAGATATTATAGAGAAGGGGTTGAATGAGGATGTCATTCGGTTGATTTCTGCCAAGAAAGAGGAACCGGAATGGCTGTTGGAATTCCGATTGAAAGCATACCGCCATTGGCTTACAATGGAGATGCCTACATGGGCACACCTCACGATTCCCGAAATAGATTATCAGGCTATTTCTTATTATGCCGACCCGACCAAGAAAAAGGAAGGTCCCAAGAGCTTGGATGAAGTAGATCCGGAACTGATTAAGACCTTTAATAAATTAGGTATTCCTCTGCACGAACAGCGCCAGCTGAGTGGTATGGCGGTAGATGCGGTCATGGACTCTGTATCGGTAAAAACTACTTTTCGCGAGACGTTGTTGGAGAAAGGCATTATTTTCTGTTCGTTTAGTGAGGCAGTGAAGGAACATCCGGATTTGGTACAGAAATATATGGGCTCGGTAGTGGGCTATCGTGATAATTTCTTTGCTGCATTAAACTCGGCTGTATTTAGCGATGGTTCGTTTGTGTATATTCCGAAAGGAGTACGCTGTCCTATGGAACTTTCTACTTATTTTCGCATCAATGCGGCAAATACCGGACAGTTTGAACGTACATTGATTGTGGCGGATGACGACAGTTATGTATCCTATCTGGAAGGATGTACGGCTCCGCAGCGTGATGAGAATCAGTTGCATGCTGCTATTGTGGAGATTGTGGTACACGACCGTGCCGAAGTGAAATATTCCACTGTCCAAAACTGGTATCCGGGGGATGCGGAAGGCAAAGGAGGTATTTATAACTTCGTGACCAAGCGCGGTCATTGTAAAGGAGTGGACAGTAAGTTGAGTTGGACACAGGTGGAAACAGGCTCGGCCATTACGTGGAAGTATCCGAGTTGTATCCTGAGTGGAGATAATTCTACGGCGGAATTCTATTCTGTTGCTGTAACCAATAACTATCAGCAGGCCGATACCGGTACCAAGATGATTCATCTGGGTAAAAATACACGTTCTACGATTGTGAGCAAAGGTATCAGTGCAGGTAAAAGCCAGAATTCTTATCGTGGATTGGTGCGTGTGGCAGAGAAAGCCGAGAATGCGCGTAATTACAGCCAGTGTGATTCTTTGCTTTTGGGCAGTAATTGCGGTGCACATACTTTCCCTTACATGGATATTCACAATGAAACGGCTGTGGTAGAGCATGAGGCAACGACCAGCAAAATCAGCGAAGACCAGTTGTTCTATTGTAATCAGCGCGGTATTCCGACAGAAGATGCCATCGGGCTGATTGTGAACGGTTATGCTAAAGAAGTTATCAATAAACTTCCGATGGAGTTTGCTGTGGAGGCTCAGAAGCTGTTGGCTATTTCGTTGGAAGGAAGCGTAGGATAAATAAAAAGATAAAGGATTATGTTAGAGATAAAAGATTTGCATGCCAGTATTAATGGCAAAGAAATATTGAAAGGTATTAATCTGAATATAAAGAAAGGTGAGGTTCATGCTATCATGGGACCGAATGGCTCCGGTAAGAGTACACTGTCATCTGTATTGGTAGGGAATCCGGCTTTCGAAGTGACGAAAGGTTCGGTTACATTTGGAGGAAAAGATTTATTGGCTTTGAGTCCTGAAGACCGTAGTCATGAAGGTTTGTTTCTTTCATTTCAGTATCCGGTAGAAATTCCAGGCGTGAGCATGGTGAATTTTATGCGTGCTGCGGTGAACGAAAAACGGAAGTATGAAGGTTTGGCGCCTTTGACTGCCAGCGAATTCTTAAAATTGATGCGCGAGAAGCGTGCAGTTGTCGAATTGGATAATAAGTTGGCTAATCGTTCGGTGAATGAGGGCTTTTCGGGTGGAGAAAAAAAACGTAACGAGATATTCCAGATGGCAATGCTCGAACCGAAGTTAAGTATTTTGGACGAGACGGATTCCGGATTGGATATCGATGCTTTACGTATCGTAGCGGAAGGTGTGAATAAGTTGAAAACTCCCGAAACCAGCTGTATCGTGATTACTCACTACCAACGTCTGCTGGACTACATCAAACCGGATATCGTTCATGTGCTGTACAAAGGTCGTATTGTGAAGACTGCCGGTCCTGAGCTGGCATTGGAATTGGAAAAGCGCGGTTACGATTGGATTAAAGCAGAATTAGGAGAATAATTATGAGAGCAGAACAACAATATATTGACCTCTTTTCCCAATGCGAAGCAATGATATGCAAGCATAGTGCCGAGGTGTTGAATGCTCCCCGTGCACAGGCGTTTGCTGATTTTGAACGATTGGGATTCCCTACTCGTAAACAGGAAAAGTATAAGTATATCGATGCAAGTAAGTTGTTTGAGCCTGATTATGGCTTAAATCTGAATCGACTTGATATACCTGTGAACCCATACGAAGTGTTTAAGTGTGATGTGCCTAATATGAGCACTTCCCTTTACTTTGTAGTGAACGATGCTTTCTACAATAAATCATTGACTAAGCCGCAGTTGCCGGAAGGTGTGTTGCTAGGCAGCCTGAAAGAACTGTCCGAACAACATCCTGCATTGGTAAAGAAGTATTATGGTAAGTTGGCCGATACTGCCAAGGATGGAATAACTGCCTTTAATACAACTTTTGCACAGGATGGCTTCATGCTCTACGTCCCCAAAGGGGTAGTCATAGACAAGCCGATTCAGTTGGTGAATATTCTTCGTGCAGATGTCAACTTTATGGTGAATCGCCGTATCTTGATTGTGTTGGAAGATGGGGCACAAGCCCGCCTGTTGGTATGCGACCATGCGATGGATAACGTTAACTTCCTCTCTACACAGGTGATTGAAGCTCATATCGGCGAAAATGCAGTCTTTGATTTATATGAGCTTGAAGAAAC
The DNA here is from genome assembly GCF_000382445.1 of Phocaeicola massiliensis B84634 = Timone 84634 = DSM 17679 = JCM 13223. Lineage (GTDB taxonomy): Bacteria > Bacteroidota > Bacteroidia > Bacteroidales > Bacteroidaceae > Phocaeicola > Phocaeicola massiliensis. The sequence continues at coordinate 147,333 of NZ_KB905473.1, forward strand.
TCATACCAGCAGTGTGCGTTTCAGCAATCTGTATGTGAATCAGGAAGCCAACAGCAATGTATTGCTGAACGGAATGACCTTGCATAACGGTACTACCCGCAATACGACGGAAGTAACCTTGTCGGGACGGGGGGCCGAAATCAATCTTTGCGGCATGGCTATTGCTGATAAGAACGAGCAGGTGGACAACCATACGTTTATCGACCATAAAGTGAGTGACTGCACCAGCAACGAACTGTTCAAGTATGTGTTGGATGATCAGGCTATCGGTGCTTTTGCAGGAAAGGTTTTGGTGCGTCCGGGAGCACAGCATACCAATTCCCAACAGACTAACCGCAATCTTTGCGCCACACGTGATGCACACATGTATACTCAGCCTCAACTGGAGATTTATGCAGATGATGTGAAGTGTTCACATGGAGCAACCGTGGGACAGTTGGATGAAAATGCGTTGTTCTATATGCAGCAACGCGGTATCAGTCTTCACGAAGCCCGACTGTTGTTGATGTTTGCATTTGTGAATGAAGTAATTGACACCATCCGTCTGGAGGCGTTGAAAGACCGCCTGCACTTGTTAGTGGAAAAACGTTTCCGTGGCGAACTGAATAAGTGCCGGGGATGTGCTATGTGTAAATAGAAAGGACTAACTATGTACGATATACAGAAAATAAGAGAAGACTTTCCGATATTGGGTAGGGAAGTATATGGCAAACCGCTGATTTATTTGGACAACGGGGCAACCACACAGAAACCGCGTTGTGTCGTAGAAGCTATTACCGATGAATATTATTCGGTTAATGCCAATGTGCATCGCGGTGTGCATTTCCTTTCCCAACAGGCCACCGAGTTACACGAAGCCTCGCGTGAAACAGTCCGTAAGTTTATCAATGCACGCAGTTCGAATGAAATCGTGTTTACACGGGGAACTACTGAAAGTATCAACCTGTTGGCTTCTTCCTTTGCCGAAAGTCAGATGAAGGAAGGCAACGAGGTGATTGTTTCTACCATGGAACACCACAGTAATATCGTTCCCTGGCAGTTACAGGCTGAGAAAAGAGGTATTGTGCTGAAGGTTATCCCGATGAATGATAAAGGCGAACTGCTTATCGATGCGTATGAGAAACTTTTTTCTGAACGTACAAAATTGGTGAGTTTGGTGCATGTTAGCAATGTGCTCGGTACTGTGAATCCGGTGAAGGAGATGATTGCAACGGCTCACAGTCACGGTGTCCCTGTCTTGATAGACGGTGCGCAGAGCGTACCTCACATGAAAGTGGACGTGCAGGACTTGGATGCAGATTTCTTTGCATTTAGCGGGCATAAGATATATGGGCCTACGGGGGTAGGAGTACTCTATGGAAAGGAGGAATGGTTGGATAAACTCCCGCCTTATCAGGGAGGAGGGGAAATGATACAGAATGTCAGCTTCGAGAAAACCACTTTCAATGAACTTCCTTTTAAGTTTGAAGCCGGAACGCCTGATTATATCGGTACTACGGCATTGGCAAAAGCGCTTGATTATGTATCGGCTATCGGAATGGACAAGATTGCTGCCTATGAGAACGAATTGACAGCGTATGCCATGAAACGTTTGAAATCTATAGAAGGAATGCGCATCTTTGGTGAGGCAGAACACAAGAGCGGGGTCATTTCTTTTCTGGTAGGGAATATTCATCATTTGGATATGGGGACCTTGCTCGACCGATTGGGCATTGCCGTTCGCACCGGTCATCACTGTGCACAGCCGTTGATGATTCGTTTGGGTATAGAAGGGACAGTGCGTGCTTCTTTCGGACTTTATAATACAAAAGAGGAGGTAGAAGCTTTGGCTGCCGGCATCGAACGTGTCAGCAAAATGTTCTGATACCTTGCCTGTTATGGTGCCTTCGATTCTTCAGGCACGGATTTCATGGATTACACGGATGAATTTCTTTCTGTGTTTTCTGTGTAATCCGTGCCTGAATTATGTCTAATTGGTAAGCTTTATGGGGGTTGTTTATCCTATAGGTGGTAAAACTTATGGAAACGAACAAAATAAGGTGACCAAAAACGGTACACTAAAATCTACCACAAATCCGTGGAAAATAGAAACGACCACAAAACTTTCCCCCGCTGTCCTTGTGATAATAGGCAGGGTTGTATCCATAGTGGTTGCTCCACCGGATGATATGGGGGCAAGATTTCCAAACCATCTTACAAGCAAAGGTGCAAACAGCAGTGTAATAATCTCACGCGATATATTGGACAGTAAGGCAATAGTTCCTAATTCCGCTCCTTTATATTCGGTTATGAAGATGCTTGACAATGAATAGTAACCGAATCCGGAGCCGACAGCCAGACAATCCGATAAAGAACGGTGGGGGAGGAATAAACTGATTACTGCGCATCCTGCCAATGTGCCTAGAATGGTCATGACAGGTAAGAATATAAGCCGTGGATTGAGTGAACGGAAATTACGGAGTGTCTGCGGATCATTTCCCACGCTGATGCCCACACTGAACATTAATGCGCATAGGGCATAATAGCTTAAATTGCTTTGCGTAAAGTCGTATGGAATCAAATGATAAACTCCACACAGCGTGCCAATAATAAAAAAAGAGATAATAATCAGGCTTCCTTTCATGCTTCGCTCCTCCTGTTTCTTTTATATACCATATACCATAATGCCCAGGCAGCAGTGACGCTACCCAGTACGGCTGCCAATGTGAGGATGACAGCTTCCAAACCGATAGTATGTAATCCGTTGATAATCTCTTGATTACTACCCACATCTATTCCCAGCAGAAAAAGCAGTAACCAAATAAAAACAGTAATGACTTTGTGTATCCACGATAGTCGTTGTTTGCGTAGCAGAAAGCCGAGTAACATCCCGGCAAACATAATTCCTATAATAATAAACATATTTTTTCTTGTTTTGCTGCAAATATATGTTCTTTTCTGTAAGTGTGTGGTATACGAAATATATTTGACGTTTTTATAATAAACTGATGTTTTCTGCGACAAAATTAACCGTTTATTTTGAGACTGCCTAATGATTTTATTTTTTAAAAAGGGTATCTTTGCAGACAAGAAATAAAACAGGAATCGTATGTTATTGCCTTATTTAAATAAAGAATTGATAGAAGCCGGATGCGATGAGGCCGGTCGTGGGTGTTTGGCCGGTTCGGTTTATGCCGCTGCTGTTATCTTACCAAAAGATTTTAAAAATGAGTTGTTGAATGACTCCAAACAGTTGACCGAACATCAGCGGTATGCTCTTCGTGAAGTGATAGAAAAGGAAGCTTTGGCATGGGCAGTGGGAGTGGTGACACCTGCAGAGATTGATGAGATAAATATTTTGAATGCTTCATTTCTGGCTATGCATCGTGCTGTAGACGGATTGAAACTGAAGCCCCAACATCTGTTGATAGATGGAAATCGTTTTAAAAAGTACCAGGATGTACCGCATACCACGGTGGTGAAAGGAGATGGCAAATATCTTTCTATTGCGGCTGCATCTATTCTGGCAAAGACGTATCGTGATGACTATATGAAGGCTTTGCATGAAGAGTATCCTTATTATGACTGGAGCTCTAATAAGGGATATCCCACCAAGAAGCATCGTGCGGCCATCAGGGAATATGGCACGACTCCTTACCATCGGATGACATTCAACCTTTTGGGAGAAGATTCGCAATTATCCTTGCAGTTTTAAAGCGGACGCATTGTGATGAATACTTTATGTAGATGCAGAAGATAATCCACTTACTTTTTGGCGAATATCGAAAATTGCATTAACTATTGTCTATAATCTATTCCGGCTAGGGGAAACTTATTATGTTTATATTAGGAGAACCCGCTTATGAAAACTGTAGAAATGAACCTTGACATGCAACGTACCGAAATCATTCGGCAACCCTTTGCCACTGATAGCCCGGAAGTGATAAAGGAAGTGCGGTGTGCGCTGAGCAAAGCAATGGAAAAACCATAAAAAGAAATGTCGTAGGCATCCCGGTATCAGGCATTAAAAACTTTAGTTTTATGGCGATGAAATTAGAATTTCAACGTAATGAAACTAACTAGGATTGCAGACGGATACAGAGGTTTTGTTCTTGGGGGGCAAGAACTGTGCTACTTAGACTGATTGGCTGAAATCGCTTGTTATTTTGACTGAGATATTAAGTTCTAAATTTGTTCTTATTTTTTACGGAATGCTTTTCTGTCTTATTTCTTTTTCATATATTTGTAGAATATAGAAATATGATATACTATGAAAACAAAAAGATTTTTTTTAAGATTCATCTTAATTTTCACCGTTGGTGCAAATATGTATTTTGTATTTAAAGCCAATAGTGAAGAGATTGAAAAGCTACCGTTACTTACTGATTTGGAGGTGTTAGCTGATGATGGCAAATTTGTACGCGGTCCTCGGGGTACTAATTGGGAAGAATACACCACGGATTGTACTTATACCAAAACGTCAGGCACTTCTGTTACAATAGGGATACCGGGAACAGGGGTAACGGTGAGTGAGACTCAGACAGCCACATGGACGGAGTATAACAAAAAGGTGTGCGGATATGGAGCCGGAACATGTTTGGCATCGGCCGGATGTTGACATGAAGTATTTGTGTTTTTTTTTAATATCCATGCTCCTGCTTTCATGTTCCCGACAAAAGAGGGCAGAAACATTGTTCAGGGGCATACAGTCGGACGATTACATCTCTGAATCTTTTCATGAGGTTGCTGTTTCGGCAGGAAAAAATATCACTATTCATGCTGGTGAGTTTGACTCTGAGGGCTATTGCCTAATGCATGAATTATTTGATACGGTGATTGCTGTCCGATTGGAAACTACCGAAGAATCTTTGGTAGGGGTTGTTGATAAAGTCATTGTCGTAGACAGCTGTATGTATGTACTTGATAAGTTCAAGACCAAATCAGTAAAGCGTTTTACATTGGAAGGGAAATATCTGAATGTTATTGGGCAGTATGGGGAAGGTCCTGAGATGCAAAGGGAAGTGACTGACTTTTGTATCTCTGAAAACGAAGTTTTGATTTTAGACCAATTTCAAAGCAAAATATTCATCTATACTTTGGATGGTATTTTAAAGGATATCAGACAACTTCCTTTTTCATGTATACAATTACACCGCTTTTCTACAAACAATTATGTATTTTTTGGTATAAACGCTTTCAATTATCATTTTCCTGAAATTCTGAATTATTCCTTGTGGCAGACGGATTCTTGTTTTAAGGTGAATAACCGGTTAGCATACAAAGAAAAGGAAAAATACCAAAACATTTTAGAAAGAAACAGTCTGGCTTCATTTTCGGATACACTCTATTATAAAAAGACATGGAGTGATACTATTTTTTCAATTTCACCGGAGGGTGAAATGAAGTATGAATATATCATAGATTTAAATGGTAAGGCGGTTCCTCAAGAATTGATTAGAAAAGGGAATGAAAATATATGGCCGCGAGAGATAGAAGAAGGAAAATATGTGATAATAGATACTTATGCAATTACATCAGACTATATATATGCATCGTGTGTGCTAAAGAACTTAAACTATCACTTATTTTATCATATTGCAAGTAAAAAAACTATAATGAGACCTCTGCTGTTGAATAGCATAAACTCGATATTCCCATTTACACGACCTATTGTCGGTGCTACAGAACAATATCTTGTTGGTGCCATAGATGCAGCGTCTATATATGATTCTTTTCATGAACGTACTGAACAAGAATGGTTGGAGAAGAAGGGGTATTGTAAAGGCAAAGTTACAAATATAGGGGATAATCTCATTCCTTTCTGCAAAGATTTGAAGATGGATGATAATCCAATAATCTTATTGTATTATTTCAAGAAATAAAATGAAAAAGAGTTTTGCCATATTTATTATCGTTTCTTTAATGTTAGGCAGTTTTTTATCTGTCCACCCGGATAAGAATGGCAGAATGAGCTACAACAGTTATTCTTTAGAAAAAGAAATATTGTATTTGCTACGTGAAGAACAATTTGAGCTTCTTGGTAATGAAGGCTCAGTATTGGATTCCAATAAGATTATTTATGATGTTAACAATAAGGAATACACTTTAAGCAATGTGATAAAAGAGGGTGGAAGGATAATTATACGGTATTCTGAATTAAATTGTAATGTATGTATAGATAGTCTGTTTTCCTGCATTGATAATCATTTGAACAAAAAGGAGAAACAACAAATTCATATACTGGCTTCTTATCATAATCGAAATGATTTATTAATATTCAAACGTATTAATAATTTGTCCTATCCTATCTATAGGATAGATTCCTTGGGTATTTCATTGGAAAATCTAAATGAGCCATTTATTTTTGTATTAAATAAAGATTACTCCATAAGTCATCTTTTTATTCCACATAAAGAGAGGCCACAAGACACCCGAAGGTATCTAAATATCGTCTTATCCTACATTGAAACAATGCATTTATAATATCTCTCCGACCGAGAAATCATCACGCTATTGATTGCTGATTTCTCGGTCGGGGGGCTTTAATATTGCCCTCGTCTGTAAGAGCGATGTCCATAAATGACAATCACCACAAAACAAATGAACGGCAGGATAAATGATAGGTTTACCGCAGGCATATTCCAAAGCGTATGCATGTCGATGATGCTTGCTTGTAACGGGGGAAGCACCGAACCGCCCAGAATTGCCATAATCAAACCGGCAGCACCGAACTTGGCATCATCTCCTAAGCCGGTCAAAGCGATACCGTAGATTGTGGGGAACATCAATGACATGCAGGCGGAGACTGCTACCAGGCAATACATACCCCAAATATTTTGGAAGAAAATAACACCTGCCGTGAAGAAACATCCTGCCACTGCAAGTATGGCCAGAAGTTTTCCGGGATTGAGATAACGTAAGATGAAGGTACATACAAATCGGCTGATGCAGAAGATAATCATTGCAATGATATTATACTCTTGTGAGAGTACTTCTGCTGCCTTCTCTTCCATACCTTGTGACATAAATAAATGAGTGCCGTATTGGATGATGAAAGTCCAGCACATGATTTGGGCACCGACATAGAAGAATTGTGCCACAACTCCTTCCCGATAGTGGGGAATGGAGAAAATACGTTTAAGGGTGGGGCCGAGATTAATACTGTGTGACTGGTCGCCGTTCTTTGGCATTTTAGTAAAGCGAATCACCAAAAGCATGATAAATATGACGATTCCAATGGTGAGGTAAGGAGCTATCAATACCGAAAGGTCGGAATCCCGTACCGCGGCAAACTCGGTTGGAGTCAGCTGTGCACGTTCTGCCGTGTCCATCGGATTGAGTTTTGCCTGAATGAAATTCATGGCCACATACATGCCCAGCAGGGAGCCCATGGGATTAAAAGACTGAGCCAGATTGAGCCGTCGGGTGGCGGTGGCTTCTGTTCCCATCGACAAAATATATGGATTGGAACTGGTCTCCAAGAATGAGAGTCCGCAAGTCAGAATGAAATAAGCCAATAAGAAAGGATAATAACTGCCTGTCATTTTTGCAGGGAAGAATAGGAGGGCTCCTACGGCATAAAGACTTAGTCCTAGAAGAATGCCTGCCTTATAGGAATATTTGCGAATGAACATTGCTGCCGGAAATGCCATGGCGAAATATCCTCCGTAGAAGGCAACTTGTACCAAGGCACCGTCAGTGACGCTCATTCGGAAAATCTTAGAGAAAGCCTTTACCATCGGATTGGTAATGTCATTGGCAAATCCCCACAAGGCAAAGCAGCAGGTGACTAGTATAAAAGGCAATATATAGCTGACTCCGTCTTTATGCAAAATAGGTTGGTCTGTATCTTTCATGGTTTGTTTTTTCAAAGTATAATAGGGTATTCATTGACTGTCAGGACACAATACTTTGTGTCCTGACAGTGTAATTGTTATTTATAGATAGGTCCGTAAGTAGCGCAAGCTCTGTAGTCCGAACCTTCTTTATCCATACCGAAAGCATTCCATGCTGCCGGGCGGAAAATCTTATCGTCTTCTATATTATGCATACATACCGGGATGCGGAGCATAGAAGCCAGTGTGATAAGGTCTTGTCCGATATGACCGTAACTGATGGCACCGTGGTTTGCACCCCAGTTGTTCATTACTGAATATACATCTCTGAATGCCGGTTTGTCGAACAAGCGCGGAACGAACCAGGTGGTAGGCCAAGTAGGGTCGGTACGCATATTCAATATATTGTGGATTTCCGGATCAATGTCTACTGTCCATCCTTCGGCCAATTGCAATACGGGACCAAGGCCTTTGACCAGGTTGAGACGCATCATAGTTACAGGCATACCGCCTTTTGAAAGGAAGTTGGAAGAGAAACCGCCACCACGGAAATAATCGCGGTCTGCCGGATACCAGGTTGTTGCCTTCAGGCAGGCTTCCATATCCGCTTCGGTCATTTCCCAATTGGGCTTCATGCAAGGTTCTCCGGCGGCATTACGGCTTTCGCCGGTAGCATCCAATGTCGTTGCGCCTGAGTTGATAAGGTGGATAATACCATTCTGAGCCATTCCGGTCAGTTCTTTGCCTGTGACGCGTTTTACAGCTTCGGGGCTCCAATAAGTGCGGATGTCCGAGAACATCTGACCACAGCCGCTCAGCAAGTGACCGAATAACATGGCAACACCGTTGCAGGCATCGTTTTCGGTTGCCAAGACAAAGGCTTCGCGGATACCGTTCCAGTCGAAAGTAGTGTTTAGCAATGCTTCGGTAAAGTCACCGTTAGGTTTCCAGTCTGTCCATTGGCGTTGTCCTTGGAAGCCGGCAGCAATGGCATTGTGTCCGATGGCTTCTTCTTTATATCCCATCTCGCGCAGTTTGGGGTTGCCGGTCATCAGGTCGCGCATGATGAGGGTCATCTTGACAATGAATTCCCAGTCCTGATCTTTCTGTTCACGGGTTTTACGTTTTTCGGGACGGTTCTTAAAGTCTTCACCTTCATTGGACTTACAATATTTTTCAGTCCATGCCATTGCTTTGGCATACTCTTCGTGGTCGTAAATACCTTCTTCCATGCGGCGCAGGATTTCTGTTTCATCCACACTTTCATTGCGGATACCCAAATATTCTTGGAAGAAGTTTGGGTCTACGATAGAACCGGCGATACCCATGCAGACACTGCCGAAAGAAAGATAGCTCTTTCCACGCATATTGGCAACAGCCATGGCAGCGCGGGCAAAACGCAACAGTTTTTCGGCTACATCTGCCGGAATGGTATTGTCATCCAAATCTTGTACATCATGTCCGTAGATGCCAAAAGCAGGAAGACCTTTCTGCGCATGTCCTGCCAATACTGCTGCCAGATATACGGCTCCCGGACGTTCTGTTCCGTTGAATCCCCATACGGCTTTGGGCCAATGCGGGTTCATGTCCATTGTTTCGGAACCATAGCACCAGCAACTGGTTACGGTGATGGTGGCTCCTACGCCTTCGCGTTCAAATTTCTCGGCACAGGCGGCGCTTTCGCCTACACGTCCGATGGTGCTGTCGGCAATGACACATTCCACGGGACTGCCGTCACCATTCTTCAGGTTAGTAGAAATCAGTTCGGCAACAGCTTTTGCCAAATTCATAGTCTTTTCTTCAAGGCTTTCACGAACACCGCCCTGGCGGCCGTCGATAGTGGGACGAATCCCGATTTTCGGATACTTTTTCATGATATTGTTGATAATAAGTTTTTAACTATATGCTTTTTATTCCTGTTTTTCTGTTATAAAGAATGCCTGATGTGTACTTCTGTCGGCAGGTATTCTTTTATTTCTTTGCCGGACAGAACAAAATCTGCTGCCAGCTTTCCCATTTGCTCCCAGTCAATACTTATGGAAGTGATGCCTTGATCGATTACTTCATAAGAGGGAGTGTCATTGTAAGCCAATACTCCGAAATCGCTTCCGCATTTTAATCCTTCGGCGCGACTTTTCTTAATGATATTTACCACATCTATCTGGCGTATGACTATATATGCTTCTCCTTTCTTTATGTTTATTTCATCGGTATTGTCAATAATTTCTCCTTTCAGTTGTTTCTCACGGCAAAACTTTATAAAATACCTGCCACTGCTGCCGGGATGTTTGCTTTCGCTGGGAAGCAAAAGGATGAGTCTTTCATATTTGCCCAATTGCTTTTCCAGACAGTTCAATGCCTGATAAAATCCATCATCAAAATCCTGGCATACATACGAATATTCCTTTTTATCGAATTTTCCGAAGTCCAGTAGCAATAGTTTGGACGGCTCTATCTTATAAAGATTGCTGGAGAACTTTTCATTGTCGAAGTTCATCACGATATATTTGTTGTATCTTCCCGATGATTCGCGGATAATGGTGTTGAACAGTCTTTCATTATATTGGTGGAAAAGCAGGTCCACTTTATAATTAATCGATAATTTCTTGATGAAACTGTTGTAAAGTGAATATTTGAATTGGGAGTATTCATCCAGCAGCAATAAAATATTCTTCAGTTTGTTAGTGACATAGTACCCTTTTCCGGGAGTGGAATCAATCATGCCGCGATCTTTCAAGTCGATAAAAGCTTTGAATACTGTATCTCTCGAAACATGATAATTACGGCTTAATTGATTGATAGAGGGCAATGCACTGTCTGATTTATAGGTACCCATGGAGATTTCTTGGCTGATTAAATCTGCCAATTGTTTTACTTTCGTTGTCTGTTGTCCAAAGGTTATTTTCATGTGCTATTCAAGAATTTAATTCAGACGCCAACTGTGCTGAACTGTCCCGATGCAAAGGAATGTAATTTATTTATAAACAACAATATGATTTGGTATGTTTTGCAACACGGTTTTGCAGAGATTAATCATTATATTTATCTTTTGCAGGAATAATATCTTAAATTGTGTTGGATGATATGTGGCAATTGGTTACGTTTGTCACTTGGGTCGATATTAAAATGAGTCAAACACTTTAAAGGTGATGAGAAACCTCTATTTATTAATCCTGTTCTTGGGATTGTCCTTTGAAACTCTTCAGGTACACGCACTGAACAAAGAGCAGTTCGGGCAAAAGTCTGAACGTTGTTATCGACAAAGAAAATGAGATGGAAGTTTTGACGGATTCTGTGGATGCTACCCGTGGGGCAGAGCATTTACAATGGGCAAAGAAACTTTATCAGGTTGCTTTGGAAAAGAAAGACGAGTATCACAAAGAAGAGGCTTTGCGTGAGATTATGGCTTATTATGTGACCTTGAAGAACTATTCTGAACTGTATCAACCAAATAACGGAAGAAGGACGCGTCGTTGTTTCTTATTGCTTAAATCCGGAGAAGAATGTAGCTTCGGTTTTGATAGCCGGAACAGGAAATATATCTGTCGCCGGTGCAGTCTCTGCAGGTACCAATGATGATGTGACTTGGCTCGTATGCAAAATGATTGCTGAATGCATGAATGCTCATTTATGGAAAGATGAAGAATTTAAAGACGGGTTGCGTTTTATCTTCGAACTTCCACAATAAAAAAAAAGTGAAACATGATTCATTGACAGGGCTTTTTTGTACCTTTGCACCTGTAAAAGCAAGGATAAACTTTAAACAAAAATAAGATTATGAGCAAAAAAGCCCTTTTAATGATTCTTGATGGCTGGGGTATCGGCGACCAAGGTAAAGACGATGTAATCTTTAATACTCCTACTCCTTATTGGGATAGTCTGTTGGCTGATTATCCGCACTCTGAGTTGCAGGCTAGCGGTGAAAATGTTGGTTTGCCTGACGGACAAATGGGTAACTCTGAGGTGGGACACTTGAATATCGGTGCCGGACGTATCGTTTACCAAGATTTGGTAAAGATTAACCGTGCTTGTGCTGACAATAGCATCATGAAGAATCCTGAGATTGTTTCTGCTTTTTCATACGCTAAAGAAAACGGTAAGAATATTCACTTCATGGGATTGACTTCCAATGGTGGTGTACACAGTTCATTTGATCACTTATTCAAGCTTTGTGATATCGCTAAAGAATATGGCCTTGAGAATACATTTATTCACTGTTTCATGGATGGTCGTGATACAGACCCGAAGAGTGGTAAAGGTTTTATCGAACAACTGACTGCACATTGCGAACAGTCAGCCGGAAAGATTGCCTCTATCGTAGGTCGTTTCTATGCTATGGACCGTGACAAGCGTTGGGAACGTGTGAAAGAAGCATACGATTTATTGGTTGAAGGTAAAGGAAAGCAAGCAGCCGACATGGTGCAGGCTATGCAGGAATCATACGATGAAGGTGTTACCGATGAATTTATCAAACCCATCAACAACTCTACGGTAGATGGTACCATCAAGGAAGGTGATGTGGTTATCTTCTTCAATTATCGTAATGACCGTGCTAAAGAATTAACAGTTGTACTGACTCAGCAGGATATGCCTGAACAGGGTATGCATACTATTCCGGGCTTGCAGTTCTATTGCATGACTCCGTATGATGCATCATTTAAGGGCGTTCACATTTTGTTTGATAAAGAAAATGTTCAGAACACATTGGGCGAATACTTGGCTGCCAACGGCAAAACTCAGCTTCATATTGCAGAAACAGAGAAGTATGCCCATGTAACTTTCTTCTTCAATGGTGGTCGTGAAACTCCGTATGATGCTGAAGAGCGTATTCTGGTTCCGTCTCCGAAGGTGGCTACTTACGACTTGAAACCCGAAATGAGCGCTTACGAAGTGAAAGATAAGTTGGTGGAAGCTATCAATACTCAAAAGTTCGATTTCATTGTAGTTAACTATGCTAACGGTGATATGGTAGGTCATACCGGTATTTACGGAGCTATTGAAAAGGCTGTAAAGGCTATTGACGAATGTGTGAAAGATACAGTGGAAGCTGCTAAGGCTAATGGCTATGAAGTGATTATCATTGCTGACCACGGTAATGCCGATCATGCACTGAATGAAGATGGTACACCTAATACTGCTCACTCTTTGAATCCTGTTCCGTTTGTATATGTGACAGAGAACAAGAATGCCAAAGTGGAAAATGGTGTATTGGCAGATGTTGCTCCTTCTATTTTGCATATTCTGGGCATGGCTCAGCCGGCCGACATGACTGGAAAAGATTTGATTAAGTAATATAATAAACCCGATAAACGAAGCGGGAGAACTTTTGCGTCTCCCGCTTTTTTAGTTGTAATAAGATGATTCAGATAGATGATGTTGTAATATCTTTGGACGTGTTTCGTGAAAAGTTTCTATGCAATTTGGATGCTTGCAAAGGTGAATGTTGTATAGAAGGCGATGCCGGCGCTCCGGTAGAACTGGATGAGGTGGAGAAGTTGGAAGAAGTACTTCCGGTTATTTGGGAGGAATTGTCTCCCGAGGCACGTGCCGTGATAGATAAACAGGGAGTCGTTTATACCGATGAAGAGGGCGACTTGGTGACTTCCATTGTCAATCACAAGGATTGTGTCTTTACCTGTTATGATGAAAAGGGATATTGCTATTGTGCTATTGAGAAAGCCTATCGAGCCGGAAAGACTGATTTTTATAAACCGGTTTCTTGCCATCTTTATCCCATACGCATCGGTGATTATGGTCCTTATAAGGCTGTGAACTATCACCGTTGGGATGTCTGCAAGGCTGCTGTTTTGTTGGGAAAGAAAGAGAACTTGCCTGTTTATAAGTTTTTGAAGAAACCATTGATTCGTAAGTTTGGCGAAGAATGGTATAAAGAAATGGAAATAGCAGCCGAAGAGCTTGAAAGGAGAGGGCTGATTTAATTCAGTCCGCCTTACTATTTGCCGGGAGGGAGGTCGGCAATCGTTTTTGTTAAATCTAATACTAAGAAATATATTATGAAAAGAACATTCTTGTCATGCTGTATCCTGTTGTGCACTTTATGTTCTGTTTGCGCACAAGAGCAGCCTTTAATCAGTCCGGATGATTCCATCCGAAGTTTGTTAGGGCGTATATTCCCTAATACTAATCCCAATCTTTCGGCACATATGAATTTAGAGTTTTACACTTCGGGAGCCGCTTATTTTACAGATGGCAATCTGGATGAGGCTGCTTTTAAGCTGAACCGTGTGCGTTTGGAAATATTGGGTTCTTTTACAAAGGACTTTTCTTATCATTTTCGTCAGTCTTTTAATAAATACAGTAATCCGCACTCGCTGGATAATCTGTCCTCTTCTATCGAATATGCGTATATGAACTGGAAAATGTCTGATAGGTTCAACCTGACAGTGGGTAAGCAGTTTCTCTCTTTGGGCGGTTATGAATATTATGTAAATGCCATCAAAGTGAGGGAATTCAGTGAGTTTAATGATAATGTACCTGCTTATCAGGCAGGAGTAACAGGCACATTCAATTTCTCACCGACTCAAGAGTTGGTGTTGCAAGTGCTTAATAATCGTAACGGTGAAGATAATGATACTTACGTCTATGGGCTTCCTGCCGGAGTCAACAAGACAAAGATTCCTATTATAACCACTTTGAATTGGAATGGTCTTTTTGTAGATAAAGCACTTCAACTGAGGTATGCTGCTGCATGGGGACAACTGGCCGAGGGCAAGAATATTTATTACCTGACTGCGGGAAATGTGTATGAGAAAGGTCCGGTTATTGCCTATATTGATGTGATGTATTCTCGCGAAGGGCTGGATAGTAAAGGCATAATCAGTGATTTGCAAGGTCCGGCCGTGGTTACTCCTGCTACAGCCGAGAATGCAGAATACTTCAGCACCATTGCCAATTTTGATTATCGTATTCATCCCAATTGGAATGTGTATGTCAAAGGAGCATACGAAACGGCAAGTGTTTACAAGGCAAACGGCATCTTTGAGAAAGGTCTTTACCGTACTACCTGGAATGCTCAAGCTTGTGTGGAGTATTTCCCGATGCGTAATCGTGAATTGCTGATCTTTGCTCACATGCTTTATAAAGGTCATCATTTGACAGACCGTGCCAAGGCGTTGGGAGCAGTGAGCCCCGATACTCAGCGCTTTTCCATCGGCTTGGTGTATACGATTCCGGTCTTTTAGCCCCCTTCTTTCTGCTACAAACGGTTGGTGATAATTGCTGTTACTTCCGCTTCCCTGCTTACTTCCGATAGTGGCTCCGAATGTATAGGAAGCTCCTATCGTGACAGAAGTAGGGCTGTACGAGTTGCTGATATTCATTCTTTCACGCTACATGATAGAAAGAAAAAAAGCGAACAGTAAACCTACCAACCATTCTATTTTAAGGATTGTCGAACCATTCAAAAATAATCCGACAATCCATTCTAAATTATTTAAATCGTACCACTGCATGCAGGTCCACCTCCCCACTGAGATGAGCTTTTTACACAATACTCGCTACTACCGTTTACATCTCCACTACAAACGCCTGTATTTTTGGAAGGGTCTGAAAACTAACCTCGCAACCCGCCAACGCTTCCACATCAGCCAAAGCTCAATCAGACATTATATCCGATTTCTGAACGTTATACATCTCTTCGCTTCATAATAATTAAAGAAAAACTGTTCCAAGACTGATTGTTCAACATTAAAAGCATATACAGAACCTGACAGTTTGCGGAAAATGCATTCAAACTGATTCATCTTGTTGATTGACAGCTTGTCGCAATACCTTCTTTTTTTCATCATTCACCCCCTAACCGTTCGTTCTTATAAAGCAGCTGCATGGCTCGTGCATAAAGTTGGCGGTCATTTATGTGTGCCTATTCCCCTGTTCCTTAGTTGCTTTGTACCTGTTTTCAGGTTCATGATTGCTTAGCCACCTAGGTGGTTAAGTCTAACCACGAGGGTGGTTAAAGTTAACCACCAAGGTGACTATACTTAACCACGGACGTGGTTAAGCAATCGCAATATGCTTTTCTCCAAACCATAAGAGTAGGGAAGAGCATGCTTAAAGGTAAGTAAATGGGAATTACCCCTTTGGGGAAATGCTGATATGACGTGGAAAATATAAAAACAAACGTGCGAAGATACTGAAAAGTATCTCCGCACGTTTGATATATGGAGTGAGGAATCTACAGATTAATATCTGTTTCTTCCGCCACCGTAATTGTTGTCTCTATTACCACCGCCGTAGTTGTTGTCTCTGTTGCCATATCCACCGCCACGGTTTCCGCCATGGTATCCACCGCCACCGTTGTTGTTATAGCTTCGACGCGGTCCTTCTGTCTTGGGACGTGCTACTGATACTGATAATGTTTTTCCGTCAACTTCTGCGCCGTTTAGTGCTTCGATTGCTTTGTTTCCGGCTTCATCTTCTGCCATTTCAACAAATCCATATCCTTTGGAACGGCCTGTTTCTCTGTCCATGATGACTTTGGCTGAAACTACTTCTCCATACTCTGCAAATAATTCTTCTAATTCGGCTTCGCTCAAATTATAGCTCAGTCCTGCAATAAAAATGTTCATTTTAAAATAAATGTTTTAATAATAAAATAGGGAAATTATGCGATAAGGAATCTTATGAAGATAAACATTTCTACATTAGTCACCATGCGAATAAAGTTGGAAAAGTAATATTGTTCTTCTATGAGAATACTTAATGCTCGGCAAATGTACATAATAAGATTTGAATGAGAAACTATTCGGATATTTATTTTGATAATAAATGGCTTTTCTTCATTTATATTTCGTTCTGTGCCCGAATCGGTTAGAAACGGGTATACAGAATGAAATGATTGGCGGGAACAGTGACTTTTTCCGTTACAGTTTCGTTTTGTCCGGTGAAGTAGTTTCTCCACTCTCCTATGGGGCCCGGGAAGGTAACATCCGCATCGGTATTGCTGAAGTTGCCGACAACAGCAATAGCTTCTCCGGTAATTCCGCTAAGATAGAGGGAGCGTCCTTGGTCCCAATCGGATGCGCCTGCTCTCCATGTCAGGGTGGCGTTTCCTTCGAACAAGGATGGCTTTTCATTGCGCAAGTCAATTAATTGGCTATATATCTCAAAGAGTTCTTTGCGTGTGGCATTTTCGTAATAATCCCAACGGATGGGTTTGCGTGATGTACGGTATTCTTCGCTGACGGCTGTTCCCGTTTCGTTACTGTTGATGCTGAAATCATATCCCAGTTCGCCGAACTGCCATATCATCTTGGGGCCCGGAACGGTGAAAAAGAAAGCTGCGTTGGCAGCCAGTTGGCGGATGCGGGTCGGGAGGTCGGTTTGGAGGACTCCGTTTCCCCATTGGGTTTGTTTGTAGCCCATGCGCTCTTCGTCATGGCTTTCCATGAAGCCCACCCATGAAGGGGTGCTCTCATACAGTCCGTCGAAACCGCTGTTTTCTTTCCAACCCATGGCAGACTGGCAATAGGCATTGTTCATGTTGCGCCATAGGTATATCCCTTCTGCCGCCAATTCTTGTTCTTCTTTCTTTTCGCAGAAGTGCTCGAATATGACGAGGGCATCGCTCTTTGCTGCCTTCACTGCCGAGTGGTAGTCCTTCAGGATGGCTATGCGGGCGGCATCGTAGTTGGAGGCGGTGGCTTCGGTAGATGCGGTTTGGGTGAAGCCTTTGGTGAGGTCGAAACGGAAACCGTCTATCTTGTATTCGTCCAGCAGGAACTTCAGGTTGCGCTTCACGAACTTGCGCACCAAGGGACTTTCATGGTTGAAGTCTTGGAAGACGCTGTAAGGATGCGGGGCGTCTGTGTTGAAGTAGGGATTGTTTCGCGCGGTCTTGTTCTTTGCGCTGTCCCAATACAGGCGGGCAAAAGGCATGTTGCCGGTGGCATGGTTGTATACTACATCGAGAATGACGGCCATGCCTTTGCGGTGGCAGGCGTCAATGAAGTCTTTATACATTTTTGGGGTGCCATACGCCTTATCGAGGGCGAAGAAGAAACACGGGTTGTATCCCCAGCTGTCGTTCCCGTCAAACTCCTGAACAGGCATCAACTCGATGGCGTCGACGCCCATGTTTTTCAGGTAATCCAATTTCTGCAGGGCGCCACTGATACTATGGTCGGCAGTGAAATCGCGCAGGTGCATTTCGTAAATGACCGGTTGTTTGGGATGTTGCATCTTGAAATCGGGTACACTCCAGGCATAGTTGTCTCGTTGTATCTTGAATACCGAAACAATTCCTTTTCCGCCTTTTGGGTATCTTTTGTTGTCGGGATAGGTGGATGCCGGGATGTCATCGTCATGCCCCGGGTCGAGAATCTTTTCGCAGTAGGCATCTGCCAAACGGATGACTTCACCGCCTTTGGTCCCTACATAGTATTGAAATGCATATTCTTTTGTCGGGTTGAGGTTGTTCAGGGTTATCCACCAACATCCGGCGGCATCGTCGCGACACATCTGGCAGTCCTCCTTATTGGTCAGTTCCCAGTTGTTGAAGTCGCCGAGGACGTGTGCAAAGTCTTTGTGGTTGCCTTCGGTGTCTTTGTCATAGAGTACAAGAGTCACGGTGGTGTTGTTGATGACGTTGATGCCTTCTTCCACATTCCCGGGCAGGGCTGCATGCTTAATTTCGGCCGGCGAGAAGCCTTGGTACTTATGGTCTGTGACCTTCACAAAGGAATCGATGTCAATCCCCTTCTTGCTGCCGTCTGAACTACGGATAACGATGCCCAGTTTTTCTATCGGTGTCTTGCCTGACTGAAACCATTGGCGTATGTCGGGTTCCAGCGTGATGCTCCATATATTTTCTTCCAGCTTTGTCATCTTGCATTTATCTATGTTCTGGTTCCATTCGGCCGGGACATACTGCCAGTCACCTTCGCCCACTACGCCGGTGTGGATATATACTTCCCCCTTGTATCCGAACAGGGCGGAAGAGGTCGGTGCTTTGAAGGTGATGGTCAGCGGTTGGTCGGCATCCGGTGTTTTGGGAGAGTAGTTCATGCCCTCGCCCGGCTGCAGGTCGGGCAAATCTTCTTTATTGTCATCCGAGCAGGCGATGAATAAGCAGGATAGCAATAACCCCGGTAAAAGGGGAAATTTATATTTCTTCATGATGGACTTGATTAGAAAAAGCCGCCCTTTTGGACGAAGGACGGCTTTCAGGGTTTTTAAAATCTGTATACTGGTTATTCTACTTTTCCGGTGTTGTCCGAGAAGTTCAGATATGCCTTTTGTCCGGCTTTTCCTTGTACTCTTTCTTGGTCTCCATCATTGCCGCGGTATTCGATTTTACCATTCAGGATAATAAATTCTGTTCTCCACCAGTCGGTAGCGGCGGCTTCGGGGTGTACGCATATACGGAGCTCTCCGTTCTTGGCGAATGCCGGTGAGACGAATGAGCCGTCTGCATCTGTCGGGATGGTGAATAAATCTTGTTCTGCCAACTGGTCGTTCCAACCGTCATGAGAGGTATCTCCTATCAGATATACATTGGGTGTTTCAAACTCTACCACCCGGTTATCACCGATGACTGATACATAGACCAGATACCAGCCTGCTTTACCCACTTTGATGTTTCCGTCAGAATCCGACAATCCGGCACGGTCGACAGATGCTTGCGAAATAGTGGCGGCAAAACCGAAGTCATTGCCCCAGTCGGCTTGCGGAGCAAATTTCACTTGGTCATCGGCAGCGAAATAGTAAATGCCCCAGAAGGCACCTTTTGTGTCGTTGACGGGAACAAACTGTTTCCATATCTTGCCCCAGTTATATGCGCTTCCGGTCATATAGAGTTCTGTGGGAGCACTGTTGTCTTTTACTGAATAGCGGAAATCGGTCATATTGATTGTAATCTTGATTTTACCGGCTTCTTCCACCATGATGGCTCCTGCTTCCTTATCACCTACTTTCCAAGTCAGGAAGTTTTCGGCGGCGGTGTCGCCATCTTTTTGAGCGCCTAAAGCCTGTGCCCAGTCAATATCTTTGCCGTTGATGGCGGAAGCCGGGAAAATCTTAAAGTTCTGATTGGCTTCTGTCGTTTCGGTTTCCAATGTATAGACATTCTTATTGTTGGGATCGAGTGTCATGGGCAAGGCGCCTTCTGCATTCCAGCCGGTAAATGCACCTACTACATAGTAACCTTTCGGGTCTACTGCCGGTGTTGCTCCCGGCTTTAGCGTGATATTTACTTCATTGCCCGAAAGTTGGATACCGTCTCCGGCCGGAGTGGTGGCTGCTGCTTTGACTATAACACGCAGATTGCGTGCTACACTGGCACGGCTTTTATATATTTCCTGGGTAATACTGTCCAGTTGCGTCAAGGCTACTTTTACAGTACCGTCTTTGGTCGTGAAGGGTAAAGAGTAATCATCGTTGAATAGTAAAGAACTGAGAGTTATGGTACTGCCTTCCACAGCGGTAGTTGAAGTTAATTTTACAATTTCTACCGAGTCGGCAGTGGCTTCATCCATGCTAATATTGGCATCTTGACCGGTTGTGAAAGTTGCTGTCATTTGTTCTGCACTATCCTCTTGGGGATTGGACTGGGGGGCAGCCCAGTCCTTGAAGTCTTCATTACAAGCAGAGAATCCTATGGTAAATAGAAACATTCCTGCGTATATAAATTGCTTTTTCATGATGAATCTTTCGTTTTAAGGTTATTATTTTAGTTCTCCTGTTCCGGCTGTGAAGTTGAGTCGGATGGTCTTGCCTGCTGCTCCTTGAATAGAATACTCAGGACCAACATCTTTACCCCAACTGTCATTGACCGGATTGTTTTCGCGATAGAAGATTTCACCGTTACAGAGTGTAAATTCTGTTCTCCACCAGTCGACATCTGTCTTAACACAGATACGGGCTTCACCGCTTGCTGTCATGGCAGGAGACACGAATGAACCGTCTTTATTGTCGGGAGCAGTAAATTTCCAAGTGTCGTTATAGTCCCATGTTCCTCCATTGGTTGCTCCGAACAGATATACTTCGCCCGGATAGAATGTCATGGTAAATGTATAATCACTGCCTTTTACTGCCGCTTTGATAAATACTACATACCAACCGGCGTTTTTGACAGTTATATTACCGCTGTTGGTGCCGATAACACCGGACTCGGCTTTGTCTGTGATTGTTAAACGGGTATCGTCCGAACCGATGTATTCTTTTTCTTTGGTTCCGAACTTGAATTCATCACCGGCTGTGAAATAAATGAGTCTCCAGAATTGTCCGTCCAATCCGCTGACTTGTACCATTGGTTTCCAGATAGTCCATTCTGTGTCGAGCATAGAACCAACGAGGAACATGGTTTGGGGGGCTTCTAACTTGTCGGTGGATGCGTTGCCCAGTACTTTCAGCAATTCTATCACATTAGAAATGCACACTCCCCGGTCACTATCTGTAATGGTAGCCTTCAGGCGGATAAAGACGCTGATTGGTGTAGTCGGGAAATCGGCTCCTTCATTCTGGGCAGTCCATAATTCTATGATAGCCGTATTCAGTTCAGATGCCACTACATCCATTTTGGCTGTAGAATAAGTTGTAGTCAATTCGGTATAGTTTGCTTCACTTTCTTCTGTCTTTTCTGTAAATTCAGAATTAAGCGCCACCTGAACACTGTATGTTGTAGCAGCCGGAAAACCATAATCTGGCTGTGAACAAGTCAATTCCACTGTCTTCGCATTTTTCAAGTCGTAGATATTGTTGGCTGCATATGGCGGCAGGTTGAGTGAAAAGGTGGTAGGCTCTTTTAGAACGGGATTGCTATCGTCGTCCTTTTCGCATGCTGTAAACACGGACAGGGTGAATACAGCAAGAAGCAATATGTTGAATATCTTTTTCATAATATACATACTTTAATTGTTAAACGGAAACTACTGATTAATATCCTGTGTTTTGTGACATATTCGGATTGTTATTCATATCCGATGCCGGGATAGGATAAACATTGTAGAAAGAAGAAACAGAAGTTCCGGTTGCTGCTCCACCTTTCCAGTCCCATAAATATTTATTGCTAGTGAACATATCGAAACGGATCAAGTCCGAACGACGGCGTCCTTCCAGATAGAACTCACGTGCCCATTCGTCAATAATCTCTTTTTCGGTCACTGTCTGAACAAGTCTGGTACAGTTGGCGCGTCTGCGGAGGGTATTGATATCTTCGGTTGCATCTTCTCCCAGGCGGAATTTGGCTTCAGCTCGGGTCAAATAGGCTTCAGACAAACGCATCAAAGGAATATCGGTATCGGGATATTCGGTATGATGTGTCGGCTGTCCGTCTGAGCGGATATTTTGCCATTTTACGATAGATAATCCATCTTTAAAACCGGATATGACATCAGTTTCGATTTTGCGGATACCGCCACCGATTCCTGAATAGAACATGGCGCGGTCATCGCCTGCCGCTTTGATCATATCTATTGTTCTTGTGCCATATTGGGCATCGAAAGCATCTATTTTTTCATCCGTGTTGATTTCTCCTGCTGCAGGCACTTCAATGTCGCCGGGTAACATCGGCACTTGAGAAAGATCAGGGAAGAATTTTTTAACTAATGCAGCGCGTGAAAAGATACAAGACCATCCATTGGTAGTTCCCATACGTGGCATGCCGGCAGTGCGGGTACCATTAACTAAATAAGTGGACCCTCCATAATTACGTGTTTTGATACCATCCTGGCGGATAGGCAGGATAATTTCTTGCATCGCCTGTGCGTTTTCATCGTTATCCGCCATGAACAATAAACGATATTCGGGACATAGCTTATAAGATGAATTGATTACTTTGTCTGCATAATCTCTTGCGTTGGCATAGTCAGCTTTGCCGGTATATACTTCTGCATTCAGATACAGACGTGCGCGCAGCAACCAGTTTGCCGCTTTGTCGGCACGGCCAAACGGGGCTTGGCGTGGTTCATACATTGCGCTTTCGCATTGGCTTAACTCATTTTGGATGTAGTCATATAAATCGCTGCCTTTCTTTTCAACCGGAAGCTCGTTGTTAAAGTGTTCTTTAAAAGGTGCTTTACCAAATAAATCAAGGAAGTAGAAATAATGTAATGCACGCAGGAAGCGGACTTCGGAGCGTTGACGCATTGTTTCTTCATCGTCTTTTCCTTCTGTCTGGTCAAGGAAGAAGTTGAGTTGTGTAATATTGTATCCCAAGCGGACGTATGTCCATTCGGTGCGGATACTGGAAGAGTTCCAACTGATGTTTGTCAGCTGAGGGATATCTGTGTCGGTTTGCCAAGCCCAGATACATTCATCACTTGGTAATTCGTTGCAGTTAAAGATGGTACGGTAAAATCCTGATTCACCTTCATCTTGTCCGTCGAGGTCGGCTGATCCGGCCGGTCCTTTTTGTCCTGTCAAGCCTAATAATGCATATTCTTTTACGAATACATCATTTTGGTCAAAGCTGGGCGCATATTGAGGATCAATAGGACTAATATCCAAATCATTAATGCACGAACTGGTGCCCAGAATGGCAGTAACCATCAGTGCTGAGGCAAATATCTTTTTAAAATATCTTGTTTTCATGATTATTTCGTTTTAAAGTTAAGTTAAAATTGAAGGCTAAGACCTAATAAGAATGTCGTTGCTCTGGGGTATGGGTTACTGTCTATACCACTTTTGATTTCCGGATCGAGTCCTTTGTATTTAGAGATAACGAACGGGTTCTGTACGGTAGCAAATACACGGCCGCCCACTCCTTGATAGGCCTGTGACCGGAGTAAGTTTTTGAAAGAATATCCCAATGTGATATTGTCACAACGGATGAATGAAGCGTTACGAACAAAATAGTCACTCATATAGTATTCGCCTTTTCCTGTGAAACCAAGAGCTATGGCTTCTTTGGTCGTGTTGACGTATGCATTGTTAGTATACAGTCCGGAAGCACTGACATTCGCCTTATTGCTCAAGAAGTCATAATAAACATAGTTGTTGAGGCTTGCACGCAAAGAGAAGCTGAAGTCCCAGTCTTTATACAGCATTTTGGAAGTCAGACCCATCAATACGTCGGCAGCCGGTTTCTTATAGATATATTTGTCGGCACTGTTGATCTTGCCATCACCGTTGCGGTCTACGAACATATTTTCGATAGGCTTTCCGTTTTCATCGTAAACTTGCTGGTAAACATAGAATGCGTTGGCTGCATGTCCTACTTTATTTGCTTGAACTTTGGTATTGTTACCTCTGGATATCTTATCACCGGTTTCAACATAATAGTCACTATCATCACCACCGTTCAGCTTCGTAATTTCGTTGTGGTTCCAAGTAACATTGTAAGTTAAATCCCATGTAAAGTCTTTGGATACAATTGGTTTGGCATTGATGGAGAATTCTACACCATAATTCTTTAATGAACCGATATTCTTCATCATCTGTGCATTGAAATTAGTTCCTACAGGAATCTTGACACTGTTCAGCAAGTCCTCTGTTTCACGATAGTATCCATCGATAGCACCTGATATTCTTCCATTCAGGAAACCAAAATCCAAACCGCCGTTCCAGGTAGTTGTTTTTTCCCATTTCAAATCTGTGTTGAAAGCCTTGGGGCGTGAAGAACTGTAATAAGTGTCACCGAAAGGATATTGTGCATAATCATCGCTTGTCACATACAGAGGAAGGAAAGCAAAGTCATCACCTATATCCTGCTGTCCTGTGATACCCCAACCAAGACGAAGTTTCAAATCGGAAAGGAAGTTCACGTTTTTCAGGAAGTTTTCTTCTTTCATCTTCCAGCCTAAAGCTAATGAAGGGAATGTACCCCAGCGGTTGTCACTGCTAAACCGTGAAGAACCATCCCAGCGCATGGTGAACGTGAATAAATAGCGGTTCAGTAAGGAGTAGTTTAAACGTCCGAAGAAAGAAACCAGCGTATTGCGTGTTGCATAAGCTTTTTGACTGCGCAATGCTTGATCCACCGGTTCGTTTTTATAAGAATCCCATCCTTGACCTACACCGTCAGCGCCATTACGATGGAAATGTTGCTCCTCACCACCGACCATGATGTCGAAATCATGTGCGCCAAGGGACTTGATGTATTGTGCATAAGCATTATAGGATATATTATACTTGTACTGGGTAGATAATCCGTTCCATCCGTAATAGTTATTGGTGTATGAGTATGGAGAAACAATTTCACGTTCATTACCGTCTGCATATTCACCGCCGATGCTGGCATGGAGACGCAAGTCCGGCAAGAAATGAACTTTATAGTCTACTTCTACATTGCCTACAAAGTCGTTGCTGTTTGCTTTTTTATTACGTTGTTCCAGTGCAGCCAATGGGTTTTGAGGAGTGTTTTTATCTGTCGTATAAGTCCAGTCTTTATCACTGAAACCGTCTGTAGCTTGCATATTCTGCCAATAACCGCCTGAGAATTTAAACGCATCTCCTGTTCCATAAACAGGATGAGTAGGAGCAATAGATAATGCACCGCCTACGGCTGCACCCGCATCGGCATAACGATTTCTACCATACATATATTTGGCGTTGATATTGAATTTCAAATGGTCGTTAAAGAATGATGGAGCAAGATTGACAGACGCGGTCAAGCGCTGGAAGTTGGAGGTTTTAATAATACCATTTTCATTAGTATAACCGACAGATACGCGATACGGAACGTTCTTAAGTCCACCGGTAATAGAGATATGATGGTCGGTGCTTACGGCAGTACGGAAAATCTGGTCTTGCCAGTCTGTATTGGCTGTATCCATTTCTGCAGGATATTTATCTCCCCATAACTGCTGGGCATAAGCACGGTATTCATTACCATCCAATACGTCATAACGCTTTTGAGTGGTAGCCAAAGAAATTGAACCATTGTAGTTTATTTTCGGCGCTTGTCCGTTCTTTCCTTTTTTGGTGGTGATGATAATGACACCGTTGGATGCACGTGAACCGTAGATAGCTGTTGCAGAAGCATCTTTTAGCACGGTGAAAGTTTCGATATCTTCAGGGTTAACCATTGACAGGCCGTTTGACATACCTTTGATTCCTTGATTATCAATAGCCAATCCATCAATAACCAATAGCGGGTCGTTGCTGGCATTCAAAGAGGAACCGCCACGGATACGAATCTGGGCACCGCTGCCGGGAGCACCGTCGTTGGAAATAACGCTTACACCGGCAACCTTACCGGACAACATGTCTTGTGCATTGGTAGTGATACCTTTGCTCAGCTGGTCCGGTTTGATGGCTGTTACAGAGCCGGTTGCATCATTCTTCTTAACGGTACCATAACCAATGACTACAACGTCCTGCAATAACTGTGTATCGTCTTTCAGAATAATGTTCAGGTTGGCAGCAGCAGGTACTTCCTGTGCTTGGTAACCGATAAATGAAATCACAATAATATCGCCTTTATTGGCGTTGAACTGGAAGTTGCCTTCGAAATCGGTAATTGTACCGTTACTACTTCCTTTTACTACAACGTTAGCACCGATAATCGGCTCGCCGGTTGTATCTTTGACAATTCCTTTAACCGTCATTTGTTGGGCAAATGCGTCTAGGGACAAGAACAATCCCACTACTATCATGAGTAGGATTTTAAACATCACGTTTCTTTTCATGTCTTTAAATTTAAAGTTAAGTTATTTATTCATGTTTTTTACTTTAATAAATACCTATTGAAAACGGTTTTCTCAATAATCACAATTAATTTATAACCTCTTTATTCCTTTTACCTCTGATTTATCTTTCACCTCTTTGATACTGATTGCATAACCGCCGCCACTGGCTGCACGCAAGTTTAATTTGCTCTTGCCGGTCACAATACCTTTGCGAATGGTATATGCCTGCGGATTGTCTTTCCAGTCGGCATCTTTCGCATCGGCATAGACAGTAGCGATATATTGTTTTCCCGGTTCAAGGAAATCAAATGTCAGTTTGGAAGTATGACCGTTTTCATCAGCTGTGCAGCCGATATACCAGTCATTGGTTCCCTTGGCTCTGCGGGCAATGGTGATATAATCTCCCGGTTCAGCTTCCAGATATTTGGTTTCGTCCCAATCGATTGCCACATCTTTGATAAACTGGAACGCGTCCATGAAGCGTTCGTAGTTTTCGGGAATGTCAGCAGCCATTTGCAATGGACTATACATGGTGACGTATAATGCCAACTGCCGTGCCAGTGTGGAGCGTACTTGTGAATTATTCGTCGGGTTCATCTTGTTGCAATGTGTTTCAAAGATGCCCGGAGTGTAATCCATCGGACCTCCAATCAGTCTGGTAAACGGAAGTATGGTAGTATGATTAACATTATTTCCACCAAACGATTCATATTCTGTTCCGCGAGCCGACTCGTTGCCTATCAGGTTAGGATAAGTACGGCAAATACCGGTAGGACGTACTGCTTCATGTGCATTTACCATGATTTTATAATCGGCTGCTTTCTTTACCGCATAGAGATAATGGTTGTCCATCCATTGTCCGTAATGGTGTTCTCCACGAGGGATGATGTTGCCCACATAACCACTCTTTACCGAGTTATAACCATTATCGGCCATAAATTGGTAAGCTTTGTCCATGTGTCGTTCGTAGTTACGTACAGAAGCCGAAGTTTCATGATGCATCATTAGTTTAACACCTTTACTTGCCGCATAGTTCTGAAGTTCTTTCACATTAAAGTCGGGATAAGGGGTCACAAAGTCGAAAACATAATCTTTGCTTTTGCCAAACCAGTCTTCCCAACCTTCGTTCCATCCCTCTACCAATACTTGGTCAAAACCGTGCTGAGCCGCAAAATCAATGTATCGTTTCACATTAGCTGTGTTTGCAGAATGCTTTCCGTTAGGTTTGGTTTTAGAATAATCGGTTTCTCCCAATTTCACGCTGGAAAGTTCGTCTGTGTAAGCCCAAGAGCCTTTGCCGGTAATCATATCCCACCAAACACCGATATATTTCACCGGTTTAATCCATGATGTATCTTCAATTTTGCAAGGTTCATTCAAGTTTAAAGTAATGCGTGAAGCAAGGATATTGCGTGCGTCATCACTCACGATGACGGTGCGCCACGGTGAAGAACAAGGTGTTTGCATATATCCTTTGTCACCTTGTGCGTCAGGGGTCAGCCATGATTCGAATACCATGTTCTTATCATCCAGATTCAGATGCATACAGGCATAATCGATTAATGCAGCCTCATGGAGATTGATATACAGTCCGTCATTCGTCTTCATCATCAAAGCCGTCTGAACGCCTGTAGGCGAGAACGGAGTTTGTGAAGAGTTGGAGGTAATGGCTGTCTTCATCAAACCTCTGATTTCTGACAAACGGGAAACGGTATAGTCGTATTCCTGCGTATCATAATCTCCGGGAATCCAATAGGCAGTATGGTCTCCCGCCATACCGAATTGTGAATGTTCTTCTTTGATAACAAAATAATTCAGGTTCTTCTGCTGGGGGAATTCGTAGCGGAAGCCCAGTCCATCATTGAAAAGGCGGAAACGTATGATGATATATCTATCGTTTGCCGGTTGGTTCAGGGTTACTGCCAACTCATTGTAATGATTGCGAATTTCTTTTTCCTCTCCCCATACCGGTTGCCAAGTTTCGTCAAAAGTAGAAGTTTGGGCATCCTTCAGTTCAAATCCATTATATAGGTTTGTTTTAGAATCAAGTTTGTCGGCATCTTTACGGGCTGTCCACTCAAAGTCTGTCTTAGCATCGGCATCTTCTTTTTTCAGTTCCAGTCCCAGCTTACTGGGTTTGATGACAGGCTTTTGTTTATAAGTCAGTTCATAAATGGGGGTACCTTCTCCGTTTAGGTGGAAAATCATTGCCAGGTTGCCATCCGGTGATGTAAGTTTTTGCTGTGCATTTGCTATGAATGAAATGCAAATGAATGCAATGAGTGAAAGTTTCTTTTTAATTTTCATATAACTATGGTATTAAATTATAAGCTAACAAGTTTCCTAACTCTGTTTTGTTTCGGATATTGCAAATGTAAGAATCTTGTATATTCAAAGATTGCACAAGAATAAAAATATAAATGCATTTGTCTTGTTATAAATATTATATCTCTGATTATTATGTGGTTAGTATATTTGCAATATCTGATAAATATAAATCAAAGTGAACTGTATCAGAACTCTAAAATCAATATTCCGCGACCGGAGAGCGTTAATTCTTTTCCTAATCCAATCTTTGTGCCCGTCAATACATCCAAGGCGGATGCCTTTGGCAATATTTCTTTATAAGGAGTTAAATCAATACTCTGTTCCTTGTCGTTTCCATTCATGAATACAGTAACCGATTTGTTCCCATATTTTCTTTCGTATGCATATATTCCTTTATTGGGAGCGAAATGTTTTAGCGTTCCTTTGGCGATGGCTTCATTTCCTTTTCTCCATTGCAGCAGTTTCTGCATATAGTCAAATGCTTCTCTTTGCCGGGCGGTGCGATTGGCGTTTTGGAAACAATTGTGCAGATCGCTTTGCCATCCGCCGGGATAGTCACAACGGAGAAGCCCGTCACCATTCGCTTTGTCTGCCGCCATCAATATCTCTGTCCCATAATAAATCTGAGGGATACCGCGGGTGGTAAACAAGAAAGCAAGTGCTTGTTTGTAGCGGTTCAGATTTTTGGTGTCTTCATCATTGCGATAGAAGCGTGAAGTATCGTGGTTGTCGAGGAATATCAGCAGATTCATGGGGTCGGCATAGACAAGGTCTTGTGTCAGATAATCATAAAGACGGAATAATCCTCCACTCCAATCGGTGGTCTCTTCATCAAAAGCCCGATTCATGTGCTCCATTAAAGGGAAGTCCATCACTGTGCGGAGATTTGAGTTTCTGGGTGCGGCAAGTTTGCTGTCTTTTTGCCAGAAGGAAACGAGTACATTGCTGTTGAGCCAGGTTTCGCCCACGATGTTGAAGTCGGGATACTCCTCGTTGACGGCTTTACACCAGTGAGACATCATATCGAAGTCTGCGTAGGGATGCGTATCTTGGCGAATTCCGTTGATACCTGCATATTCAATCCACCAAATACTGCTTTGAATCAGATAGTTGGCTACGTGGCGATTGCGTTGGTTGAAGTCGGGCATTGATTCGGTGAACCAACCGTCGACTGCTAATTTACGCTCATAGTCGGCGGCATGTATATCTTGTACACTGGCGGTTTTATAAGAAGTCTGTACATAATTTCCTCTGAAATTGAACCAGTCTTTTGAAGGCATATCCTTGAACAGGTAGTTCTCGCTGCCGCAATGATTGAATATCATGTCCATCACCACTTTCATGCCTTTGGCGTGAGCCGCATCTACCAGTTTGCGGAATTCTTCATTGTTACCGAAGCGGCGGTCTACCTGATAGTAATCGGTGATGGCATAGCCATGGTATGAACCTTCTTTCATATCATTTTCCTGGATAGGGTTGAGCCAGATGGCAGTGATACCCAAATTGTCCAAGTAATCCAAATGATTTTCGATACCTTTCAAGTCACCGCCATGGCGTGCAAACGGTTCATTACGGTCTACTTTTGATTCGAGCATTCCCGGGATAATATCGTTCGAAGGGTCACCATTGGAAAAACGGTCCGGCATAATCAGATAAAGTACATCACCGGCATTGAATCCTTTTACATCAGAAGCATCGTTTCTACGTTGTTTAATTTCGTAAGGGACAACAGTTTCTTTTTTACCTTGTTTCAAAGTTATATTGAAAGATTGGGGAGCCGCTTCCGACAAATCCATATATAAGAGAAGATAGTTCGGATTCTCTTGTTTGACTACCTCTTTCAAGAGAATGTCTTTGGCGGAAATACTCACATCACTTGACGAGATGTTCTCGCCATATAATAATACTTGTAACTCGGGATTTTTCATACCTGCCCACCAAAAGGTCGGGGCAACTTTTTTAATAATGGCTGCAGACGTGGGGTGCTGTAAGCCGAAGAGTGCGAGCAGTGTCATAAGTATAAAGCTTCTTTTCATAATATATAGTATTTAATGTTATTCGGTTTGCTTGGTATTGCAAATGTAGGAGAGTAAAGAATCTCTTTTTAAGGTTGGAATAAAAATATAAATGCTCTTTTATGTTATATAATTGATTATTAGGGGGTCTGTATCCCTTGATTGGGTAGAAAATATAAATGGATATGAAAATATATTTCTTGTTTTTCTTTATTTTAATTACTTATCTTTATATATTTGTGTAATACTTAATTAATACGGAATGAGAAAAATCACATATTGTCTTATATTGTTCCTTTTTATCTACCCGTTGAGCTTGATGGCTGATAACGGATTGAATGAATCTGTACTGAAAGAGTTGGATAGGGTCATAGAGGAAAAGTATTCTTTTCATGTGCATAAAGAAAAAGAAATTGATGAAATAAAGGCTCGTCTTCACCGGTCTGGGAACAATGAAGAAAAGTATGAACTCTGCGGTTCGCTTTTTTATCTCTATCTGCATTATCAGGCCGATTCTTCTTTATATTATATAAATGAGAAAATGCGTTTGCTTCCTTTGCTTGATAAACCCGAGTTGAAGAATGAGATTATCATTAATCGTGCTGAGGTGATGGGAGTGATGGGCATGTATAATGAGGCATTGGAACAGTTGAGGCAGATTAATCCACAGGCATTGGAATTGGGACCGTTGAACTATTATTACCGTACTTTCCGGGCTTATTATGGTTGGGTGGCCGATTATACGACCAATGCGGAGGAAAAACAGAAGTATCTGGAGAAGACAGACGTTTATCGTGATTCTATTCTGGCAACAGCGCGTCAGGGAGTGGACAGAGATATCGTACTGGCGGAGAAGTACATGGTGGCAGGCAAACCGGATAGTTCACTGGTTATCCTGAATGGGCTGTTGAAGAAGAATCCTGATGAGCGGCAGAAGGCATACATCTATTATACGTTGTCCGAGGTGTATGATGTGACTGAGGATATGGATAAACAGATTTATTATTTGGCTTTGACTGCTGTGGTTGATTTGCAGTCTGCTACTAAAGAGTATGCGTCTTTGCAGAAACTGGCTCAATTAATGTATGAAAAAGGAGATATAGACCGTGCGTACAAATATCTGAATTGTTCGATGGAAGATGCTGTTTCGTGCAATGCCCGGTTGCGCTTTATTGAAGTAACTCAGTTCTTTCCTATTATTGACAAGGCTTATAAGTTGAAGGAACAGAGAGAGCGGCAGATCTCTCGTGCTTTGTTGATAAGTGTCAGCCTTTTGTCTCTTTTTCTCATTGCTGCCATTTTCTATCTGTATAGATGGATGAAAAAATTATCGGCTATGCGTAGAGATTTAAGTCAGGCTAACAAGCGATTGACTGATGTAAATGATGAATTGGAGCAGACCGGTAAGATAAAGGAAGTGTATATTGCCCGTTACCTGGACAGATGTGTGATTTATCTTGATAAGCTGGAACTCTATCGTCGTTCATTGGCAAAAATGGCGATGGCATCCCGTATAGATGATTTGTTTAAAGCCATTAAGTCTGAACAGTTTATCCGTGATGAACGGAAAGCCTTTTATAATGAATTTGATAAGTCTTTCTTGGAATTATTTCCTCATTTTATTGCCTCTTTTAATAAATTATTGATAGAGGAGGGAAGAATATATCCTAAGTCGGGCGAATTGTTGACTACCGAACTTCGCATCTTCGCTTTGATTCGCCTGGGGGTGACAGACAGTAATAAGATTGCCCATTTCTTGGGTTATTCTTTGGCTACGATATACAACTATCGCAGTAAGATAAGGAATAAGGCAATAGGAGATAAAGAACAATTCGAGCACGATGTGATGAATTTATAATGCGGACTGACGCATCACTCTATACGTACGTATGTGTGGACCTTTGCTTCCGTATGTATGGGCTTACACGTTAGTATGCATGAGGCGATGCGTACTAACGTGTTTTATAATGTCCTTGTCGGTTACTGTTTCTCTTTAATAATGCCTACACACCCTGCACCGATAATGAGGAATATACCTGCCAATACCAGCATGTTGACTTCCGGGGCAACGTTGCCTGCCGTGGTAAACATTTTCAATATCATTCCTCCCAATGAAGCGGCTACGATTTGCGGGATGCAGATGGTTCCGTTAAAGAGCCCCAAATAAGTACCCATGTGCCCTCCTGTCAACGCATTGGTCAGGATAGTGAAAGGCAAAGCCAACATTGCCGCCCATGCACAGCCAATCAGGGCAAAGGATGCAAATAATGCATATTGATTGTGGATGAATAAAACAGAGATGAAACCAATGCCTCCCAGCACCAAGCTGAGTACATAGGCAAACTTTTTGTTTTTAATCACCGGAATCACCGCCGCCCAAATGACTGAGCCGATTGCCTGTACCGCAAACAGAATACCCACCCAGTCGGCAGCATTCTGATATTGTATGGATTGAGTATCGAGGACTACTTTCGCTGTACCTTCTGCCATTGTTTCCACCGTAGGAGTGTCAAAGACATTCAATGCCACAGTTCCATTGGTGTAAGTCCACATAAACATAAAGGCTGCCCAACAGAAGAATTGCACCAAGCCTACCGTCCAAAAAGCTTTCGGTGCTTTGAGCAACAGCTTGAACATATTTGTTCTTTCCTTCTTCTCTTCATTGGTAATGCCGTGATATTCTGCATATTCTTCCGGTGGGAATTCCTTCACTTTGGCCGATGTATAAAGGACGCAAAGTATCAGGATGAATGCTCCGATATAGAAAGAATAGATGACAGAATCAGGCACGACTCCCTTGGGGGCGATATTGCTGATACCGATTGCCGCGAAGATAAACGGAAACAGATATCCTGCCAAACTTCCTGCATTACAAAGGAAACTTTGAATGGAATAGGCAAGTCCTTTCTGCTTCTCGTTGACCATATCGCCTACCATCATTTTAAAAGGTTGCATAGCCATATTGATGGAAGTATCGAGAAACATCAAAGATACCAGGCCAAAAATCATGGCGGCACTGACACTCATTCCGAAGCTTCCCGCATTCGGCAACAGGCACATGACACACACCGCAACGAGTGCCCCCACAAACAGGTAAGGAATACGTCGTCCGAAACGTGTCCAGGTGCGGTCGCTCAAAGCACCGATGATAGGTTGTACGATGATTCCTGCCAATGGTGGAAGAATCCAAAAGTAACTTAAGTCGTGAGGGTCTGCCCCCAGTGTGGAAAAGATGCGGCTTATATTAGCACTTTGCAAAGCGTAGGCTATTTGTACGCCAAAGAATCCGAAACTAATGTTCCATAGTTTCCAAAATCCTAAATCCGGTATTTTCTTCATGATATTGATATGAGTTAGAATCTGCCTGCGGCGTCAATCATTTCTTTCATCTTTTCATTAAACTTGTTGCTCTTCATCAACTCTTCCAGAGTGAGATGCATTCTGTATCTCCAATAATGGCGCGGGTTGGCCGGTACATTAATCCGTTCGGCGTCTACATTCGGGTAACGGATTTCCTCGTCCATCGATAACCAGTCTTGGAATGACAGGATACAGAGCAAAGACGGACATTCCAAATGGTTGCGCACAATTTCTTCGCAAACCCATCCCGGTGCGGCTGTGGGCACTTCGCCCCAATGTCCCAGCACTTGGTTGTAATAGCGGCAAGTCTGTTCGTAATCTTCTTCCCACCAGCCGCGCAATGTAGCCATGTCATGGGTAGAAATGGTGCAAACCGAACGATAAGGATACTCCCATACATGACCGAATTCGTGTTGGGGATTTTTAGGCATACGCTGAATTTCAAGGCTGAGTATCTGCAACTGTTCCATTACCCAAGGTACACAGTCGGGCACCATACCCAAGTCTTCACCACATACCAGCATCGATGTAGATTGTGTCAGGATAGGTAGTTTCTTCATCGCTTCCTGATACCAGAACTGGTTATGACGTTGATAATAATAGTGGTTATAAAGGCGGTTAAACACTTCCTTCTCTTCCGGGCTCAACACTTCAAAGATGAAATCGTTCTGCACGGCGATGCGTGGATGGTACATGGAAGGGTGTTTACGGTCAGGTACGAAAAGTACATTGCTGATTAGTGTATACAGCCCTTCGCATATATTTCTGCTTTCTTCGTCTTTCCGTTCGGCAAAGTAGGCTTCTACCTTACGCTGTGTATCAAATTCAGAACGCATTTCATAAATATCATCGTGGCAGTGTTGCACAAATGTCTCTTTCACCCTATCGGCTTTCTCACCAAAAATGCGGTTCAGGATGTTTTCATTGATGAACGGTTTTGTCATGAAATCTTTTTGGAAGGTCAGCCCATAGCTTTGTATTTCGTCTACGCTCATTGGCAGAGCAGGTACAAACTGTCCCAGTAAGCCATGAACCGAATGGGAGGGAATCTCCCAAATGCGGAAGAAGCCCAAGATGTGGTCGATGCGGTAGGCGGTAAAGTATTCTGCCATTTTGCGGAAACGCTTCTGCCACCATTGGTAATCATCCTTTTCCATTACATCCCAATTGTATGTGGGGAACCCCCAGTTCTGTCCGTTAGTGGAGAATGCATCGGGCGGTGCACCGGCTTGTCCGTTCATATTGAAATAATAAGGCTCAATCCAGGCTTCCACACTATTGCGGCTGATTCCGATGGGGATATCTCCTTTAAAGATAATGCCCTTTTCGCGTGCATAATTGCCGGCATCCAATAATTGGATGTGTAGGTTGTATTGTATATAATAATAGAAAGCAATTTCTTCGTAACAGTCGCTTTCGGGTATGCACATGGCGGCTATTTCATCTGCATGATATTCATTATGCTCGGGCCATTGGCTGAAATTGGGAGTACCATATTGATCTCTTAAATAAGAGAAAGCAGCGTAGGGGAGTAGCCAATGTTCATTTTCTTTGAAGAACTTTTTGAACTCGGCAGAAGCCAGCACTTTTTTCCCCGTTTGTTGGTACATTGATTTCAGATAGGCTCGTTTGGTGTTGTTCACCGCTTCATAGTCGATTTGGGGAAGGGCATTCAGCTCTTTTCGTTTTTCTTCATAGAAAGCCAAGGCTTCTTTATCTTTCAACTTGCCCAGCTGACGCAGGTCGATGTACATGGGATGGAATGCATAAATTGAAATGCTGTTGTAGGGATAAGAGTCCATCCATGTATTGGTAATGGTGGTGTCATTGATGGGAAGAATCTGTATGGCTTGCTGGTGGGTGCTCACTGCCCAGTCTATCAGCTTCTTCAAATCACCGAAGTCGCCTACGCCAAAACTTCCTTCGCTGCGTAACGAGAAGACCGGAATGGCAGTACCTGCTACCTTGCGTGCAGAAGAAGTGAAACGGACTTCGGATTCGGGAGTGAGGTAGATTTCTCCTTTTTTCATTCCATCGATGCAGAGCAGGCGGTTATTGTGGGCCTCCCACTCTTCCACTTCTTTTGTATCGGCATTGCAGGCTACAAATTTGTATTCCAGTGGGAATTCCAGACTGGCGGCATTCAGTGTCACCGTCCATTCATTAGCTTGGATTTCTTCCATCAATACAGTTTGTTTGCAGTCCCAGTTGCCCAATGCGGCACCGCGTCCGCAAATTCCCAGCTGTTGGTGTTTGTGATGCAAGCAGGGACAGAGTGCGCGGAACGTAATACTGCAATCGGCAGGAGCCATTGTCTTTATACTGTTGGCAGATTGGTAGTCACCGCTGAATGCAGAACTATATAAATAGGATTCTTGTGGAAGGTCTTTCCAAAAGTCATCTAAGATATAATGACAGTTTCTTTTTTTTCCGGGACAGAAAATGTGGGGCATCGTTCCACTTTCCCGCCGGATACATTGTCCGTCGCGATAAACTCCATAACGGTAGGAGATAGGGATGCCTGCGGGGGCGTCTGTCATTTCGGCACTGCCTTCCCAGCGGATTCCGTCTCCGGTGCTGAGCATGATTGGTTGGTTATCGTTGCCGCATAAGGTTGCGCCGAGCATTTCTCCCCAGGCGGTGCGGTATTCGATTCGGAATGTGAGTTTCATGTTATTATCTTATTAATGGTTTATATTCCAAATAGTTTAATGTTCCAAAATTAAGACTTTCCTGCATATAATCTTCATCAAGTGATTGAAATTATAAGAAAAAGAATGTTTGTCCGAAGTTCCCTTTTTGTTTGCATTCGTCTGTTTTCCCCCATTTCATCGATAAAAATGGCAAAAGGAAATACTATGGTACTCTTTGGGAAAAGGAAATGAAATATAAATGAAAAGCAGAGAGCTTTGTGTGTGGAAGGGGGAGAATGTATATAAAAAGTCCCGACTCGGTGAAGAGTCGGGACTACCTCAAATTGTAAGATGTGAGGATTGGTTTTTTTTTAATTTTTAAATATTTAGTTGAATACAACTATTACGCGTCGATATTCGCATACGTCGCGTTTTTCTCTATGAACTCGCGGCGCGGACCTACATCATCTCCCATCAACATTGAGAAGATATAATCCACGTTTGCGGCATTTTCTATTGTTACTTGTTTCAGGATACGAGTTTCGGGATTCATCGTTGTTTCCCAAAGCTGTTCGGGATTCATTTCACCCAAACCTTTGTATCGCTGTGTATGGATACCGTTCTCCTGACCATCACCATATTTTCGGATAAATTCCTGGCGGGCTTCTTCAGTATAGCAATATTCGCTGATCTTACCTTTACTGCATTTGTAGAGGGGCGGATTTGCAATATATAAGTGGCCGTTTTCGATAATTTCCGGCATATAGCGGTAGAACAGCGTCATGATAAGAGTGTCGATGTGCGAACCATCGACATCGGCATCGGTCATGATTACGACTTTATGATAACGCAGTTTGTCAATATTTGCTTTTTTGCTGTCATCGTCACCGTCCACACCGAAACGTACCCCCAATGCGGTGATGATATTGTTTACCTCATCGCTTTCAAATGCTTTGTGCCACATTGCTTTTTCCACATTCAGAATCTTACCTCTCAATGGCAGGATAGCTTGAGTGGCACGACTGCGTCCTTGTTTGGCAGAACCGCCTGCAGAGTCACCCTCGACAAGGAATAATTCACATTCTTCAGGATTACGGCTGGAGCAGTCGGCAAGTTTGCCCGGCAGTCCGCCACCACCCATCGGGCTTTTTCGCTGAACAGATTCGCGTGCTTTACGTGCGGCAATGCGGGCTG
This sequence comes from Phocaeicola massiliensis B84634 = Timone 84634 = DSM 17679 = JCM 13223, assembly GCF_000382445.1. Taxonomy (GTDB): domain Bacteria; phylum Bacteroidota; class Bacteroidia; order Bacteroidales; family Bacteroidaceae; genus Phocaeicola; species Phocaeicola massiliensis. The sequence goes on from NZ_KB905473.1 coordinate 185,264, forward strand.
TGGCAGCCAAAATCACTTTGTCTACAATTTGTTTTGCTTCTTTCGGATGCTCTTCCAAATAATAGGTAAGTGCTTCACCTACTGCTTGGTTTACGGCTCCGCTGACTTCGCTGTTGCCCAGTTTGGTCTTGGTTTGCCCTTCAAATTGCGGTTCGGCTACTTTTACAGAGATAACGGCAATCAAACCTTCGCGGAAGTCTTCTCCCGAGATTTCAACTTTGGCCTTCTCCAATGCCTTGATGTCTTCTGCATATTTTTTAAGTACACGTGTCAGTGCACTGCGGAATCCCGCTTCGTGCGTTCCGCCTTCTATCGTGTTGATATTGTTGACATAAGAATGCAGACTTTCACGATAACCGGTATTGTACATGATAGCACATTCAATCGGGGTACCGTTCTTTTCTGTGTTCAGATAAATCACATCATCAATCAATGAGTCGTTGTTTCGGTTCAGAAAACGTACAAACTCTTTCACTCCTTCGTCCGAATGGAACACCTCTTTTTTGAAGTTTCCTTCTTCGTCTTTCTGGCGGCGGTCGGTAAGCGAGATGGTGATACCCTTGTTCAGGTAAGCCAATTCGCGCATACGTGCTTCGAGGATGTCATATTTATATTCGGTAACAGTGAAGATAGACTCATCCGGCCAAAAGGTTTGTTTGGTACCGCTGATTTCTGCCATGCCTACTTCCTTAACCGAGTACAGAGGATGTCCGCATGAATATTCCTGCTGGAAAATCTTACCGTTGCGGAACACTTGTGTAGTCATGTGCTTGGACAGTGCGTTCACACACGATACACCTACACCGTGAAGACCACCGGATACTTTATAAGAACCTTTATCGAATTTACCTCCGGCATGGAGTACCGTCATGACGACTTCCAATGCGGATTTCTTTTCCTTTTCGTGGTAGTCCACCGGAATACCACGGCCGTTGTCCTGCACTGTGATGGAGTTGTCTTCGTTGATTGTTACTTCGATGTGGTCGCAATAACCGGCCAGCGCTTCGTCGATAGAGTTGTCAACAACTTCATAAACCAAGTGGTGCAAACCCTTTTCGCTGATATCTCCGATATACATGGCGGGACGTTTACGTACGGCCTCCAGTCCTTCAAGAACCTGAATATTGCTGGCCGAATAATTGTTCTCGCCGTTTATCTTTTCTTCTTCAGTCATGTTTAATTCGATTTCTTTATTTAGCTTTCAAAGATACAAAAAAATGCTGATATAGAAGGAGGGCTCAGTTGTAATTCTTGGGGGGATTAACATTTGTTAATTTCCCTTTATGCATACACCTTTGCTAATCTATACAGAAAGAACCTCTTATCTA
>NZ_KB905473.1:187801-230320 GCF_000382445.1 Phocaeicola massiliensis B84634 = Timone 84634 = DSM 17679 = JCM 13223
GAACAAGCTCAACATCTCCAGTGGAGTGGCAGGGGTTTGAAGGTTCTGTTTCATGCCACAAAGATAGTGTTTTTAACTAATTCCCCCAAGTTTTCAAACTGAGCCAGAAGGAGTCTTGGAGGATAAAAAAATTAAATTTATGGCTTGGCTGTAATAATGCCGGAGCATTTTGGATTCTTGTTTTCTGAAACGACAAAAGGCCGAATCACATGATTCAGCCTATTTTATCTTTTGGTTTAAGACTTTGCTTAAGCGAGCTTGCTAATGTGAGCAGCCAATTTAGACTTCAGGTTAGAAGCTTTATTCTTATGAATAATGTTGCGCTTAGCTAACTTGTCCAACATCTTTTGGATGCCCGGATACATTGCAACAGCTTCTGCTTTATCAGAAGTCTCACGAAGTTTTTTAACAGCATTACGCATTGTTTTAGCATAATATCTGTTATGAAGTCTTCTCTTCTCTTCCTGTCTGATTCTCTTTAGTGATGATTTGTGATTTGCCATCTCGACTAATCTTTAGTTTTGTTCTTTTATTATTTTTTATTTGTAGCCCCTGGGGGAATCGAACCCCCCTTTCAAGAATGAAAATCTTGCGTCCTAACCGATAGACGAAGGGGCCGGGCCTTTAATTGCCAGCCTTAGCTTGGCGTTTGCGTCGGAGAGTGTTTTTCTCTTTTGCGGTTGCAAAGGTAGAAACTATTTTTTAATCTCCAAAATATTCGAGTGATTTTTTTTAGTTTTTTGTTCGTTTTACCCGAAAATGACTACTTTTGTGCATGATAGAGGCTTAATAATGGAAGAATATGTTGCAAAAAACAGTTGGGATCGTACTTCATAGTCTAAAGTATAATGATACTTCGAACATTGTCGATATCTATACGCAGCACACGGGGCGGGCTTCATTCCTGGTGAAAATTCCCCGTTCGCGTAAGTCGACGGTGAAGTCAGTGCTTTTTCAGCCTCTTGCCATGGTGGAGTTTGAGGCAGACTATCGCCCGAATACCAACCTTTATCCTGTTAAGGAGGCTAAATCATGGTATCCGTTTTATACCTTGCCCTATGACCCTTATAAATCGGCCATAGCCATGTTTCTTGCCGAGTTTCTTTATCGGGCATTGCGTGAGGAGGCGGAGAACAGGCCGCTTTTTGCTTATCTGGAGCATTCTATTCGTTGGTTGGATGGATGTGAGCATGGGTTTGCCAATTTTCATTTGGTATTTTTGATGCGCTTTTCCCGTTTTCTCGGTCTCTATCCTAATACAGAAGATTATGATGAGGGATGTTTCTTTGATTTGCTCAATGCTTGTTTTACTCCCATACAGCCTTCGCATGGTGCATTTCTGAAGCCGGATGAGGCTTCTCGTATTAATATTCTGATGCGGATGAATTATGAGACGATGCACCTTTTTGCCATGAGTCGCGCAGAGCGCAACCGTTGTCTTACCATTATCAATGATTATTATCGCTTGCATTTGCCTGATTTCCCTTTGCTTAAATCATTGGATGTGTTGAAAGAACTCTTTGCCTGAAAACCGATATTTTTCTGCGGATTCAAATACGAAGTAAAGGAAAACGGGGCAGTCATTATTCTTGGGGATTTATATGTCATATCACCGACAAAGGAAGAGTAAGCTGTTTCTTAGGGTCAGCCAAAGTCTTTTAAACGGAAGATTATTACAGTCCACGGCAACAGACCGTACGGTCCACTGTAACGGACTGTACAGTCTACGGTAACGGACTATACAGTCCACTGCCGGAGACTGTAGTAATTCGACTGACAGACAGGCTTAATCGAAGGGATGCAAACGCTTATTCCGGCTAATGAAACAACGTAGGGAGTTCTAAACATATGCAGAGCGTTTGAAAACCGGAGGAGACAACATCCGGTGACTGGTGCCGGCTGGATATGTTGAATCCCCAAGAATACAAACCGGCCATAAAAAAGACAGAAGAGTGTTTCTTACACAAGACCAAGGTCTTTTCAGAAAAACTCTTCTGCCTTTTTCAAAGACTTCAGCCGCTTTTAGGCAAACGCTTCCGTCTTTTTTCTATGCTGTTTAAAGACTTTATGCCAACAGCTCTTTTACCTTAGCGGAAATGGCTCGACCTTCTGCTTTGCCTGCCAGTTGCTTGGTAGCCACGCCCATTACCTTACCCATATCTTGCGGGCCGGTTGCGCCTACTTCTGCAATGATTGTTTTCAAAGCAGCTTCCAATTCTTCGGCCCCCATCTGTTTCGGCAGATAGGCTTCGATAACGGCTACCTGGGCCAGTTCGGTTTCTGCCAGATCGGAACGGCCTTGTCCGGTGTAAATAGCAGCAGAGTCTTTGCCTTGTTTTACCAATTTCTGCATAATTTTCAGAGCAGCATCATCGGTCAGTGTATCATTGGCTCCCGGAGCGGTTTTTGCTTCGAGGAAGAATTTCTTCACATTGCGTAAAGTTTCTAATTTCACTTTATCCTTGGCTTTCATAGCCTCTTTGATATCGTTGCTGATTACGTCAAATAAATCCATATTCTCTATAATTTTAGTTGTTAAAATGTTATTGTTATGCCACCGTTTTCGGTATCGTTGTTATTGAATGTTTCCTCTTCTTCGGCTATGGCTTTGGATTGGATGCTTTCAAGCACGGTCTTGGTGCGCTGATAAGTGGGAGTTGTTTCCACCATGCTGATGATGTCATCATTATCAAGGTCTTCCAGACTGAATATATAGATGTTGTGGCGTTTTTTCTTGTTGCTGTTTTTGAAAGTGTCGCGACCGTAGTAGTCTCCACGGCGTTCATCCTTGCGCTGTTCTTCTTCTTCTTGTTCTTCCAGTTTCTTTTGTTCTTCGATGGTGCGTTTGTTGAGCATGTTGTCCATGCCCGGTACGTCTTTGATGCCGAAGCCGGTTGCCAGTACAGTGAACTTCACTTTGTTTTCCAGAGATTCGTCGATGTAAAGTCCCCATTTGGTTTCCACATCTTTGCCAAACTTACTCATGAAATCATGCACTTCGTTCATCTCTTCCATCATCAGTTCGCTTTTGGTGCTGAAAGAAATGTTGAACAGAATCTTCTTTGAGTTGAAAATATCATTGTTGTTCAGCAGCGGCGAGTGCAGCGCATCATTGATGGCCTGGCTCACACGATTTTCTCCTTCACCGTATCCGGTACTCATTATGGCCACACCACCGTCTTTCAATACTGTTTTCACATCATTGAAGTCGAGGTTGATGGTACCGCGGATAGTGATGATTTCAGCAATGCTTTTTGCTGCTACAGAAAGGGTGTCGTCTGCTTTTCCGAAAGCATTCATGACACTGAAGTCGGAGTAGATGTCGCGCAGGCGTTCATTGTTGATGACCAGCAAAGCATCTACATGCTGGCTCATTTGCTCCACACCGTCCAGTGCCTGGTCTATTTTGCGGTTACCCTCGAACAAGAAGGGTATAGTAACTATACCCACGGTAAGGATATCCATGTCTTTGGCTGTTTTGGCAATGATAGGTGCAGCACCGGTTCCGGTTCCTCCCCCCATTCCGGCAGTGATAAATACCATTTTACAGCCGTCGTTCAGCATATGTTTTACATCTTCGATGCTTTCTTCGGCGGCTTCGCGTGCACGTGCAGGACGATTTCCTGCCCCCAGTCCTTCTTTACCCAGTTGCAGCTTGACGGGAACAGGCGATTCGGCCAATGCCTGATTGTCTGTGTTGCACACTACAAATGTTACATCGTGAATACCTTCTTTATACATGTGATTTACGGCATTGCCGCCGCCACCACCCACACCGATTACTTTAATGATAGTCGGGTTGTCTTGTGGGAAATCGAATGGCATTATAGTTTCATCAGACATAATCTTACTATATTATATAAGGTGATGTAATTTACTTGTTTCTTTTAATCTTCTTTCAACAGGTCATCAGAGAGTGTGGTAATTTTTTTACCGAGCTTTGACCAAAGGCTGCTGCCTTTTTTCAATTGCTTGATTTCTTTCTCCAATTCTCGTATTTGAGCATTCTTGGTTTCTACATCCAGTAGTTCTGCCTTGCTCAAAGCAGCTAATGCTTCTTTATATTTTTCGGCATTCTTTAATTCGATGGCTTTCTTTATAAAGCTTTCGCAGTCGGCAATGCGTTGCTTTTCAGCTTCTTCCTTTCTGCGTTTTTCTTCAGCTTCCTGTGCCAGTCTTCTTCTTTTTTCTTCTGCACTTTCTCCTTCTTCGGTAAAGAGTCCGGTTTGAATGGGCTGAGCCGGTTCTCTCGGATGTTCAGGGCGATAACAGTTTTCTTTTCCGGCAGCCAGCAGTGCAATGATGGTGTTGGACATTCCGTCTTTTTTCAGTTCAATTCCTCCTTTAAGGCTCAGTTGGGAGTCTTTTGCCATTCTCACCTTTTCCAGTTTGGTTCGTTTGCTGAAGGCTTCTTCCATATTTTTCAAGTTGGCTGCACCACCGGTGACAATGGCTCCTGCCAATAATTTGTCATCGTAGCCGGAGAGCACAATCTGATTCCATACGTTTGCCAATATTTCGTTGACACGCGCTTCCACAATATCTTCCAATAGGTGGGCTTCAATACTGCATTTTCCGTCGATGGCATAGTTGGGTGTTTCTTCTTCATCTTTTGACGGGTCGATATAGGCGTTACCATATTTTAGTTTCAACTCTTCGGCATCCTCTTCTTCTATTTGCTGGCTGCAAATATCTTTGGTAATATTGCTGCCACCCAAAGGAATAACTGCCAGATGGCGGAGGATATTGTTTTTATAAACCGAAACTGTGGTTGTATCTGCGCCAAAGTCGATGAGCATACACCCGGAACGTCTTTCGCTGTTGGTCAGTACTGCATTGGCAAGTGCCAATGGCGAGATGACATAGTCTGCAATTTCTATTCCTGCCTGGTGGAAACATTTATCGATATTCTGTTTAACACTGCTACGGGCAATGATGTTGAGGAAGCGCCCTTCGATATGGTCACTGGGAACACCGACAGGATCTGCTAACAAGTTGATGCCTACTTTATATTCTTGCGGGGCTACCTCCAATATATCTTGGTCGATGATGGGTACTTCGCGGTTGCTGTCCATCAGCGAGTCAATTAACTCTTGTGATATTTTAGTTTCTTCTTCCAAGTGGCGTACTTCCGTGTTGCGGATAGTGCGGAGCGATTGTCCGCCGATGCCTACATATACCTTTCCGATAGAAGCCTTTAATGTCGATTCCAGTTTCTTGATAATCGAAGTAAGGCTTTGTGCGGTCTTGTCCAGATTATAAATAACTCCTTTTCTGATGAAATCAGACGAAGGTTCGCTGGCGAGGGCCAGTACTTGTATACTTCCGTCCGGATGCTTCTTTCCTGCAATACCTGTGATCTTTGAAGACCCCAATTCTATTGCTACAATAAAATCTGTTGCTGCCATATCTTACTTCTCTTTTTTGGTACAAATAATCTGATTGCTAAATTCCAAACTGATGCGGCTGTATTTGTTCCAGCCCACCTGGTTCAGACCTTTTTTATAAAAAATCTTCAGTCTTTCAAACTTTTCCTCATAATCGCCGGGTTTCCCAAGGAAAATAATATGTTCTCCAACGCGCGGAACCAGTTCCAGCTCTTTGGCAGGAGTGACATTTATCTGTTCAATTTGGGCCTCCCATAGAGGATGATTTTGTAGGAAGATACCTAACTTATATAATTCTTTCGTGGCAAAGTCACGGTCTACACTACCGGTAACAACAGCTACATGGGCCGAACTGTTGGGTATCGGCATCACTTTTCCTTTGCTGTCAATGTAATAATTGTCTCCGTTGGCAGCCATTACCCTTAATAAAGGCAAACGCTGCGTAACTTCGATGCCTATCTTACGGCCGGGAGTGCGGTAGCATTCCACATTTTCAATCAATGGGTGCTTGCTGAGTTCATCTTCCAAAAGCCGGGTATTGATATCTCCCATTTTTTTCCCTATGGGAGACAGTTTCTTACTGTTAAGTAAGCGGAGTACTTCTTTTTGGGTGATGAAACCATGGTCGATACTGTCATTGATAATCAATTCCATACCCTTGCAAGTCTGATCTGCAGGCTTGGTATTGAAGACTGTAACTGCTACTATAAGGTAAGCTGTTATCAGTAACAAGAACAGGAGTATGAAAATTCGTTTAATCATTGTTTGTTCAGTAATTCGCAGATTTGGGGAACATAGTTTTCAATGTCTCCTGCACCTAAAGTGATTAATACTTCTATATTCTTATTTCTCAGTACATCTAGAATCTCTTCTTTTGAACACATGGATTTCTCAATGCCGGGGCGCAGATTGTCGTAAATCAATCGGCTGCTTACTCCGGGAATAGGTTTCTCTCGTGCCGGATAGATATCCACCAAAATTACTTCATCCAGCAATGACAGACTATCGGCAAAGTCTTGGTAGAAGTCACGTGTACGGGTATAGAGATGCGGCTGAAATACTGCAGTCAGTTTCTTGTCCCGGTATAAAGCACGCATGGAAAGAATACTTTGACGGATTTCAGACGGATGGTGGGCATAGTCACTCAGGAATACTACTTTGTCGTTCTTGATTTTAAAGTCAAAACGACGGTCTACTCCACGGAAAGTTTTCATGCCTTCTTTTATCTCTTCATTGGTGACACCGCTCATTTGGGCCAATGCCATAGCTGCCACTCCATTTTCAATATTAATGGCAATGGGCACCCCCAATTGAATATCATCAATATTGCCCAATGGCGAAATATAGTCAAAGAATATTTCACCGCTTCCGATACGGATATTCTCTGCATGAAAGTCACCTTCTTCTTTAGAATAGGTATATAGTTGTACTCCTTCTTGTAAATCGGGTTGCAATTCAATGCCTTTGCGCATGATAAGCGCTCCCCCCGGACGAATTAAAGAAGTGTAATGGCGGAAGCTTTCCAAATAGGCTTCTTTAGTGCCGTAGATGTCCAAATGGTCGGCATCAGTAGCAGTAACTACCGATATATAAGGTGAAAGCCAATGAAAGGAACGGTCGAATTCATCAGCTTCGATGACTACATATTCACTGGTATCGGACAACAGTAAATTAGTTCCGTAATTTTTTGAGATACCTCCCAGAAAAGCGTTACAGCCTACATGGGATTGATGAAGCAAGTGGGCTGTCATGGTCGAAGTGGTTGTCTTGCCGTGTGTGCCGGCTACACAAAGACCTTTTCCGGCACGAGTTAACATGCCCAATACTTGCGAACGTTTCTGTATCTCGAATCCATTTTCACGGAAATAGGTAAACTCTTTATGTGTTTCGGGAATAGCAGGAGTATATACGACCAAAGTGCTTGATGCGTCACGGAATGATGCGGGTATTTGGTCTGAGCTGTCTTCGTAATGAATAGCTGCTCCTTCTTCTATCAACTTTTCCGTCAGTTCACTTGGAGTACGGTCATAGCCACCTACATTCTTGCCTTTTGACAAGAAGTAACGTACCAATGCACTCATACCGATGCCTCCGGCACCGATAAAGTAAACTGATTTTAGTGTATTAACATTCATTTCTCTTTCTATAATCATCAGCCAATTCATAGACTTCGCGTGCAATTACATTTGCAGAGTCTGTAAAGGCCAGTTTTGCAATATTTGTACTTAAACTCTTTAGCAATTCAGGATGTTGGACGGTTTCAATTGCTTTATCCAACAAAGCTTCTTTGGCAGCAGCATCTTTTATGTAGAGCGCTGCATTTTTATTGACTAGCGCCAATGCGTTTTTGGTTTGATGGTCTTCTGCTACGTTGGGAGAGGGTACCAGAATGACCGGTTTCTGCAATAAACAGAACTCAGAGATAGAACCGGCCCCGGCACGGCTGATTACCAAGTCAGCAGCACTGTATGCCGATGCCATGTCGCTAATGAAATCGGTAACATGAAGCATGGGCAGTTCCCCTGCTTTAGCCACGGCTGCACGAACTTCATCAATGTAAATCTTACCGGTTTGCCAGATGAACTGCACACCTGATGTGCGTATCTTTTCAAGTCCTTCCATCATACAGTGGTTGATAGTACGTGCGCCAAGACTTCCTCCCAAAATAAGGACAACTTTCTTTTCGGGGTTAAGCCCAAAGGAACGGATGGCTTCTTCGCGACTGATAGTATGATTGAGTAACCCTTGGCGTACAGGATTACCGGTCAGGATGATTTTATCTTTTTCGAAGAAACGTTCCATACCGTCGTATGCTACACATATCTTGCAGGCTTTTTTTGCCAACAGCTTATTCGTAACTCCGGCATAAGAATTCTGCTCTTGCAACAAGGTGGGGATTCCCATCATACCGGCTACTTTCAATGTAGGGCCGCTGGCATATCCACCAACTCCGACTGCTGCATGAGGACGGAATTCTTTGATTATTTTGCGTGCTTTCCACTGGCTCTTTGCCAGTTTGTAAAGAACGGATATATTTTTCAGCAAGTTCTTACGGTCGAACCCTGCAACGGGTAAACCTTTTATCGGATAACCGGCAGCGGGAACACGATGCATTTCCATTCTGCCTTCAGCACCTACGAACAGGATTTCCGCTTCGGGATGTTGCTCTTTAATGGCATTGGCAATGGATACGGCAGGGAAAATATGTCCGCCGGTTCCTCCTCCGCTGATGATAATTCTTAAATTCTCTTCCATTTCTTGCTCTATTTTGATGCAAAGTTATGAATAAACTCCTAATATGTTCAGTCTTAGACTGATTTATTGTTTTCGGAAGCTTCTGTCGGTATTGTTTCGTCTGTCGGAATAGATTCTGAAACCTCCGAAAGCGTATCTTCGTTTCCAGGTTTGCCCGCTGCTTCTGCTGTTACCAGGCCTCGTGCGTGTTCCAGCAAAATTTGGGTAGCTGCTTGCAACTTGACTTCGGCAGTAGTCTCTTCTTCCTGTTTCTTTTGTTCTTCTTTCTCTGCTACATATCGGCTGACACTGAGAATCATGCCGATATAGGCGCAGTTGATTAAAGTAGAGGTACCTCCCTTACTGATGAGAGGCAATGGTTGTCCTGTAACAGGGAAAAGACCTACTGCCACCATCATATTCAACATAGCTTGAGAAACTAGCAAAATGGCAATACCCATGACAAGAAATGCGGGAAAAGCTTTTTCGCTTTTTCGAGCTATCTTTCCGGCGCGCATCAGCAACCAAATGTAGAGTACGACAACAAAGCCGCCTCCCAACAACCCAAGCTCTTCGATGACGATAGCAAAAATAAAATCGGAAAATGCTTGCGAAAGGAAATCTCGCTGGACACTGTTGCCCGGCATTTTACCAATGATATTGCTGGAGGCAATGGCGATATTGGCATGGGCAATCTGGGCATTCTTGTCAATATCATATTTGGCGGCCGGAACCGCTTCTTTATCTTCGAAGAACCCTTTAATACGATTCTGCCACGTCTCTACACGATGCATCATCGGTATATCACGATATTGCTTTGCGGGTGTTACCATAATCATTCCTATAAATATGACGGCAATGACTCCTACGATAGAAATCAGCTTGAGAAGTTGCTTCCATGGTACGCGACCGATAATCATCATCAGAAAAACGACTCCAAACAGTAACATGGCTGTTGAACCGTTCTCGGGAGCAATCAATATGAATACGATACCGGTAATCCACATGATATATTTGAATGCCTTCGGGTTGGCGCCGTCTTCTTCCTGAAACTTGGAAAGAATGAAAGCAGTAACGATAATAACAGCCATTTTTGCAAGCTCGGACGGTTGAAACTGGATGCCGAAAAAAGTCATCCATCGGGCTGCTCCGTTCACACGGTCACCTGTAATGATACCCATCCCCATTACGAATACCAATAAAACTGCTGATATAGGTAATAAGAAGAAGGGAAGAACCCTAAACCACTTGCAGGGAATGTTATGCACCAGTACCACAATACAAGCACCTACCATCAGGATAACACTATGCTGGGTGATGGGCCCCCAATGGTCTCCACTTTTATAAGTAAGCGTACTGGCAGCGCTGAATACCTCTACAATGGAAATCAAACAAAGAAACAGGAAGATAATCCAGATTACTTTGTCGCCCTTGAATAAGTCTTTTATCAGGTCCATGCTATTTAATTTTCAGTTTATACGTTGAAATAAATAAGATTACCTCTTTTACAATGCTCTTACACAGTCTTTAAATTGCTCGCCGCGGTCTTCGTAGCTTTTAAAAAGGTCGAAGCTGGCACAACAAGGGCTCAACAGTACTGATTCACCTTTCTTTGCCATGCGATAGGCTGCGTCCACAGCATCTTTCATGCTTTGAACGTCAGCTGTGGGAAGTCCGAATGGGTCGAAGAACTCATGCAGCTTTTCATTATGTAATCCCATATAAATGAGTCCTACACATTTCTCTTTTACCAAGTCGGCGATTTCATTGTAATCATTACCTTTATCTTTTCCGCCTAAAATCAAGACTGTTTTTGTCTTCATGCTTTGTAATGCATACCAACAAGAGTTGACATTGGTGGCTTTTGAGTCATTGATATAGTCTACTCCTTTTACGCGGCATACTTTTTCCAGGCGGTGTTCCACTCCTTTGAAGTCTCCTAAGGCTTCGCGGATACATTCTTTGCGAATGCCGGCCAGGTTAGCAGAAATACCGGCTGCCATGGAGTTGAATAAATTATGAGTACCGGTCAGGGCCAACTCTTCTTGTTCCATATTGAAAGCAATCGGTTTGGTGAAGCATACCTTGTCTTTCTCAACATAGGCTGCTGCTCCTTCTTCTTTTTGCTCGGCAAAGGGATAGTAGTGTCCGTGAATTCCATATTTATGTAGCTCACGCTGAATAATCGGGTCATCATTCCAGAAAATAAAGGCATCTTCGTCCGTCTGATTTTGTATGATACGGAATTTTGCATCCACATAATTCTGCATCTTATGGTCATACCGGTCTAAATGATCCGGGGTGATATTCATCAGCACCGCAATATTGGCATGAAATTTATACATATTATCCAATTGGAAGCTACTCAGCTCAATTACATAATAATCATAATTGTATTCAGCCACTTGGAAAGCAAGGCTTTGCCCTATATTCCCGGCCAGACCGACATTCAGTCCTGCCTTTTTAAAGATATGATAAATCAGGGAAGTAGTGGTGGTTTTGCCATTACTGCCTGTAATACAAATCATTTTTGCATTTGTATAACGTCCCGCAAATTCTATTTCAGAGATAATAGGGGTTCCTTGTGCTTTCAGTTTCAAAATCATCGGGGCATCATTAGGGATACCGGGGCTTTTTATTACTTCATCAGCATTTAGTATCAACTCTTCCGTATGCTTTCCTTCTTCCCATGCAATGCCTCGTTCGTTCAGCATATCTTTGTATTTGCTCTTAATCATAGACATGTCTGAAACAAATGTATCAAAACCTTGTTTCTTAGCCAGAACTGCTGCTCCCGCACCGCTCTCTCCGGCTCCTAATATGACAATTCTCTTAGCCATAATCAATTTTTGTTTATCTTATCTTTAATGTAATAATTGTAATTGCAGCCAGTACGATGGTGACAATCCAGAAACGTACTGTGATTTTTGATTCATGGAATACATTGCCGGGTTTTGTAAAAACATAGCTGCAATTAGGGTCTAGTTGTGCTAATGTAGTGCGGAAATGGTCATGGATAGGTGTACGCTTGAAAATGCGTTGGATATGTCCTTTCTTTTTCCCGCTTTTGAAATATCTTACTTGAAGAATGACCGATAAGTTTTCTATCAAGAAGATTCCGCAAAGGATGGGTATAAGCAATTCCTTATGGATAATAATTGCAAATACCGCTATGATACCACCAATGGTCAAGCTTCCCGTATCGCCCATGAACACTTGTGCCGGGAATGCATTGTACCAAAGGAAACCGATGAGTGCACCGATAAATGCACATATAAATATAACCAGTTCTTCGCTGCCGGGGATATACATTATATTAAGATATCCGGCGTATTCGATGTGACTGGACACGTATGCTAGAATTCCAAGTGTTAGACCTATGATGGCGGAGTTTCCGGCTGCCATTCCATCCATGCCATCGTTCAAATTGGCACCATTTGAAACTGCCGTTACAACAAAAATGGTTACTAAAACGAATAATATCCATCCGGCAGTTTGGGCATGGTCACCTAGGAAACCGACAAAATCGGCATAATCCAAGTTGTTGTTCTTAAAGAATGGTATCGTTGTCTTTGTTGACTTTTCATTTTGAGCTTTATGGACAATCTCCACTATTTCTCCTCCTTTTTGTATTTCCACATTCTCACGGATAACTACGTTAGGGCTTAAATAGAGAGTCAATCCTACGATTAATCCCAAACCAACCTGACCGATAATCTTAAACTTGCCGTGCAAGCCTTCCTTGTCTTTACGGAAAACTTTGATATAGTCATCCAAAAATCCTAATGTGCCTAGCCAAACAGTAGTGATCAGCATCAATATCATATAAATGTTATCCAGTTTCCCCAATAAAAGACAGGGAATAAGGATAGCAACAATAATAATGATTCCTCCCATTGTAGGAACGCCTACTTTTTTTACATTAAAAGGGTCGATAGAAGCATCGCGTTGGGTCTCTGTAATCTGTTTCCGTTTCAGTAAGTTAATAAAATATTCTCCGAAGATGGCAGATATCAACAATGAGAGGATGACAGCCATCAAGGAACGGAATGATACATAACCGAACATTCTAGCTCCGGGAAAATCACACTGCTCTAAAAAATTAAATAAATAATATAGCATTTCTTGTTGGTTTATTCATTAGCAAATATATCTTTCAATACCTCCTTATCATCAAAATGGTGCTTTATACCTTTTATTTCCTGATAATTTTCATGCCCTTTTCCGGCAACCAGCACAACGTCTTTGGCTTGGGCAAGCATGCATGCTGTACGGATAGCTTCTTTTCGGTCTGCTATGCTGATGACCTTACGCATATTTTCTTTATTCAATCCTGCAAGCATATCATTGATAATATCCTGTGGCTCTTCAAAGCGGGGATTGTCTGACGTGATGATGACTTTGTCACTTTGCTTGGCTGCTTCTTGAGCCATTAAGGGACGTTTGCCTTTATCACGGTTGCCGCCCGCACCTACAACCGTAATCACCTTTCCTTTCCCGTTCAATACCTCGTGGATGGCATTCAATACATTTTCTAGTGCATCGGGAGTATGTGCATAATCGACGATAGCTGTATAGCCTTTGGGTGAACGCAAGGAATCAAAACGTCCGGCAACAGGACGTAGTGTACTTAAAGCAAGAAGAACATCTTCCGGTTTCTTTCCCAACAGACAGCCTGCGCCATAAACGGCTAATAAATTAGAAGCGTTAAAACGTCCGATAAATTGCACGTTGACTTCTACATTGTTAATGTCCAGCAGCATTCCTTCAAATCCGTCTTCAAGTACTTTGCCTTTAAAGTCACTAAGGCTGCGGAGAGAATAGGTGCTGACTTTCGCTTTGGTATTCTGTGTCATAACCAAGCCGTTTCTATCGTCCAGGTTGGTTAGGGCAAAAGCACTTTTCGACAAGCCATCAAAGAATGCTTTCTTGGCTTTCAGGTAATTCTCAACCGTTTTGTGATAATCCAGATGGTCGCGCGTTAAATTGGTGAAAATACCTCCGGCAAACTTTAAACCTCCGATACGCTTTTGGGCAACAGAATGTGAACTGACTTCCATAAAGACATACTTACAACCTTCGTCTGCCATACGGCCTAATAATTGATTTAATGTAATGGGATCAGGAGTAGTATGGTCTGTGGGAACTGCTTCATCGTCAATATAATTACAAACTGTGGATATTAAGCCGACCTTATAACCGAATTTGCGGAACATATTATATAATAAGGTGGCAATGGTGGTTTTACCGTTTGTCCCGGTAACGCCTACCAACTCCAGTTTTGATGTTGGGTCACCATAAAAGGCAGTAGCCAGTTTCCCGACAATATCTTCTGTATCGCCTACTTTGATATAAGTAATATTTTCATTCAATGTTTCGGGAAGAGTCTCGCACACCACTGCAACGGCACCTTTTTCTATTGCTTTTGTGATATAAGCATGTCCGTCTGTCTGCGTACCTTTTACAGCTACAAACACATGTTCCGGTTCAATAAGACGTGAGTCTATATTGATTCCTGAAATCTCTTTGGTAGTATTGCCAATGATCTCGCTTACGGTTATACCTTTGATAATCTCTTCCAGTTTCATATCTTTCTTCTATATTAATTTAATCGTAATTGTATGGTTTGTCCCTTGCGTATGGTATTGCCGGCAGGAATACTCTGCGACTTGACTTTACCCATTCCGCTTAGACGGGTTTTCAAACCGATACTCTCCAATAGGTAAACAGCATCTTTGGCGCCCATGCCGATTACGCTTGGTACCAGTTTATTATTTATTTCTTTTTTGCTGAACATTACATTGTCGGGATTTGTCGTAACGTTCCCCCAAACCGGTTTGTCAATTGAATAGCTGTTTGACAGACCGGTGGTTCTTATATCAATCTGATTCAGTATATAGTTTGCAGCTCCTATATCCCCATGTTTCACGTCAGGAACTAAGATAGAAGTTGAATCTTTCGCACCTTGTAAGTCCTGAGCAAGATGTTTTGCAAACACACGCTCGGCAATATTGCGGAATACAGGGCCGGCCATACCGCCTCCCGATGCCGGATAGCCATTCTTCTGAATGGCTACGATACAACTGTATCGGGGAGATTCGGAGGGGAAATAGCCGCAGAAGCTAACCAAATATTGGCGCATACCATTGGTGTATCCCGATCTTCCCTGAGATACTTGAGCTGTACCTGTTTTTCCTGATACATGAAACTGTTTGGAACCTGCTTGTCGTCCTAATCCCTCGCTAACCACCTTTTCAAGAATAACTTGTATCTCTTGAATTGTTTTGGGAGAAGCTATTGCCGGATTAAGAACCTCGGTCGGAATTTCTTTCACAACTTGTCCGTCTTTCATAATCGCCTTGACAAATTTAGGTTTAACCATCACACCATTGTTTGCTATAGCGTTATAGAAAGTTACCGTACTGATAGGAGGAATCTGTGTCTCATATCCGATAGACATCCATGCCAATGCTGTTTTTGACCAATTGTTTTTGTTGGGCATACGGATAAATGGATCACCTGCTCCCGGGATATCCAAATGAAGTGGGGACGCTATACCTAATTTATATAAGCCTTGCACATACTTCTCAGGATGGTCGTGATAGTTTTGGTCTATTAACCGTGACACACCAATATTGGAAGAATACATTAATGTTTGCGTAGTAGTGATTACGCCATATCCTCCACGATGCCAGTTATGGTCTTTCATACGGGCGCCATGCATATTATAAACACCGTTTCCGGTATCAATTGTTTGGTCGGGTGTTATTTTTCCGTCTTCAAGAGCTACCATGATAGAGGCTGTCTTAAAAGTAGACCCGGGTTCCATCATATCGGAGACCGCATTATTGCGAATCTCTCTGTATACTCCATCAGCACATTTGGTCATATTGACAATAGCTTTGATTTCTCCGGTTTGAACTTCCATTAAAATAGCAACTCCTACGGTTGCATTAATTTCTTTCAATTTATCGACCAATGCTTTTTCTGCGATATCTTGCATACCGACATCGATTGTCGTAATGATATCACATCCGTCAACAGGCGGTATATCTACTATGTTCAAGTATTTGTTCATCACTTTTTGGCGGTGAGTAATACCTTCACGTCCCTTTAGTATAGAATCGTAAGAAAGTTCCAAACCATTCTTGGCGCCTTGCTCAATGTCGGGATACATATCGCCTAATGTACGCATGGCTAATGAACCGAATGGCTTTTTGCGCTGGTTGAATGCCTGTTCGTGAAATCCACCCTTGTATTTGTTTAAGTTGAAGACGGGCAGACGTTTAGCCTCTTTATATTGTATATAGGATATTCGTTTGGGATAAAGCAGGTAGTTGCGGCTTCCCTTTTTTCTACCTTTTAATATATGGGATTTGAATTCTGCTTTGCTCTTATCCGGGAAAATCTGGTGCAGACCATCACAGATGGAGTCCATATAGAGCATCAGTAATGAGTCTTTCAGATGGCCGCCGGCTTTGAAGTCCATATAAATTTTGTATTCCGGAAGACTGCTTGCCATTAATTGCCCATCAGAAGAGATAATGTTTCCGCGGGTTGGGCGAACGGTTACGTTTTCTTTCACAAAACGGTCGGCTACATCTTTCCAATATTGCCGTTCGGCAAACATGATGACGCCGGCTTTGCAAATTATTGCAATACCTATCAATACCATCATCAATATGATGAAGGAATAACGGGTCATTATGTTCTTTTGGTTCGGCATCATAATTTTAGTCTTTTTTTATCAGATAAGGACGGTTGGTCGCTGTTTGTAAATGACTCTCTTCCGTCGATATATATTCTTCGATACGTGACTGACGGCTCTTCTCCATTAATTCGGATGAACGGGTGAGAGCATCATATTTAATATCTACTAAATCTTTCTTTAGCTTGTCTATTTCAATCAATTCCTGTTGGCTTTTATAACGGTTGTTAATGTAGCACACCGTTAATATCATAATAAGGATAAGTAAACGAGTTTGTCTTTTAAAGAAGTCGTTTGCTAAAATATCTCCTCCTAATATGCTGCGGATAGACATGTGTTTAGGAGAAGTAGCGGTGTGCTCTTCCTTGGCCTGTTGCGTATTTTGCTTTTGTTCTTCTTCCATCTCGTTTATTTTTTTTCTGCAATTCTCAATTTAGCACTACGTGAACGGGGGTTTTGTTTCACCTCTTCGTTACCGGCAACGATTACTTTGTTATTTATCAGCCTGAATGGCGTTTGTACATTTCCGAAAAAATCTTGTCCCATTTTTCCTTCCACATTGCCGGTCTTCATGATATTTTTCACCATTCGGTCTTCCAGGGAATGATAGGTAATAACCACTAAACGTCCGCCCGGTTTCAGAGCTTCTGTAGCTGCATAAAGCATTTCCTTTAATGCTTCCATCTCTTGGTTGACTTCAATGCGTAAAGCCTGAAATACTTTTGCTAGTTCTTTCTTTTCGCGTTCACGGCCAAATAAGGGTTTAATGATTTCCAAGAAATCACCAATCGTAACAATTGGTTTGTCTGCACGTGCTTTTATGAGGACGGATGCCAGCTTGCGGCTGTTCTTCAATTCTCCATAGAGATAGAAAATGTCGGCAAGTCGTTCCTCATCGTAAGTGTTTACCACATCGGCTGCTGTCATGCCGGCACGTTTGTTCATGCGCATATCCAACTTTCCTTCAAAACGAAATGAGAAACCGCGTTCCGAATCATCAAAATGATGAGAAGAAACACCCAAGTCCGCTAAAATGGCATCTACACCTTCTATGTTATGATAACGAAGAAAATTATGTAAATAGCGGAAGTTGCTGCGCACAAAAGTAAAACGCCGGTCGTTTACAATGTTCTTTTCGGCGTCTTCGTCCTGATCAAAACTGAGCAAGCGTCCCGTATGATCCAGGCGATTCAGTATTTCTTTGGAATGACCGCCACCCCCGAATGTTACATCTACATAGATGCCTCCGGGTTGGATGTTCATTCCGCTTACACTCTCGTCCAGTAGTACCGGTATGTGATATATCTGTTCTGTTTCGCTCATTCTAATCCTTCATTATTGTTGTTTCCCATTATTTCTTCTAGCTCCTTGCCGAAATCTTCAGGCGCAATGAACGGCTTGTCTGCAATTTCCTTTGCCCATATTTCGATAGTGTCATCCATTCCGATGAATCTGACCTCTTGCCGGATGTCTGCCAGCTTTAAGTATCTTTTGGGAATGAGAAAACGTCCGTTACCGTCCAGTGTGATGATTTCTACGTCTGATACAAATTGGCGGAAAATCATCTGATGTTTGGAGTTCCAACGATTGAGCTTGCTGCGCAGTTCGTTCATCTGCTCATTCCATACACTTTCCGGGTATAAAACCAGGCAATCCTGATAGGTGTCTTTACGTAAAATCAGGCATTCTTCGGCTGCCGTTTGTAACTGCTTCCTGAATACAGCCGGGAAAAAGACTCTTCCTTTTGCATCTGTTTTTGCTTCCGAATTGCCGAGAAATCTCATGTTTATACCTTATTATATTATTCAGGTTGTAAAATTACACAATTCCCCACAATTCCCCACAATAAAACCAAGAAAATATTTCGAGAAGTTTTCAACAGGTTGTTAAAGTAGCTATACACTTGGTAAACAGGAAGTTTAATTTTAATAATTTTCTTATAAAAAGGAGTGAAATCCGGTTTGTGTGAGAAATGAAAAAAGGAGGTTGAATAATTGCACATTCGTTTTTAAACTGCGCAAAAATAGTGCGCTTTGTATTGCCTCAGACACAAAAACTCTTAATTTTTTTAGAGAAGGGTTCATTTTTCTGTCATAAATTGCCAATATAAAAAAAGATAAGTTACTTTTGCAATGAAAAGACATTTATAAAATGGCTGACGACTCTATATTTTTAATTGACATAGATAAGATTTTAAAGACGAAAGCAGGGAAGAAATCCAAATACATTCCCCGCTTTGTTACTTCATACTTGAAGCGTATTGTGCATCAGGATGAGTTGAACGTCTTTCTGCATGACTCCAAAGATAAAGTCGGAGTTGAATTTTTGGAAGCTTGTATGGAGTTTCTGGATGCTAAAGTGGAAATTAAAGGTCTGGAAAACTTGCCTAAAGAGGGTAAGTGCACTTTTGTGAGTAATCATCCGCTGGGAGGACAAGATGGTGTTGCTTTAGGATATATTCTTGGGAAGCACTATGGCGGTAATGTCCGTTACTTGGTTAATGATTTGTTGATGAACCTGCACGGCTTGGCGCCGTTGTGTATTCCAATCAATAAAACCGGTTCTCAGTCCAGAGATTTTCCTAAAATGGTAGAAGCGGGTTTTTCTTCTGATAATCATATTATTATGTTTCCCGCCGGACTCTGTTCGCGTCGTCAGAATGGTGTGATAAGAGATTTGGAATGGAAAAAGACTTTCGTAACCAAAAGCGTGGAGACGCAACGCGATGTAGTACCTCTGCATTTTGAAGGACGGAACTCGGATTTTTTCTATAATTTGGCCAACTTATGTAAATTTGTAGGTATTAAGTTTAATATTGCTATGCTTTATTTGGCTGATGAAATGTTGAAAAATCGACATAAAACTTTTACCTTGACCATTGGTAAACCTATTCCCTGGCAAACTTTTGATAAGTCTAAAACTCCTGCGCAATGGGCGCAGTTTGTAAAGGACGTTGTCTATAAACTATAACAGACAAAGGAGAGAGAAATATATATGGAAGAGATTATTGCACCAATTAACAAAGAAATCCTAAAGGCGGAATTAACAGAGGATAAGCGCCTTAGATTTACTAATAAAAGTCATAATGAGATTTATGTCATAACCTATCAGGATTCCCCCAATGTAATGAAGGAAATCGGTCGTCTGCGTGAGATTGCTTTCCGTGCTGCGGGAGGAGGTACAGGAAAGTCAATGGATATTGATGAGTATGACATTATGGAGAATCCCTATAAGCAGTTGGTGGTATGGAATCCGGAAGCTGAAGAAATATTGGGTGGCTATCGTTATCTGTTAGGCGATGAGGCTCAATTTGATGAACATGGAAAACCACTTTTGGCAACAGCCCATATGTTTAATTTCTCCGAAACATTCTTGAAAGAATACCTGCCTTATACCGTCGAACTCGGACGTTCGTTTGTGACGCTGGAGTATCAGTCGACACGTGCAGGTTCAAAAGGTTTGTTTGCTCTTGATAATTTATGGGATGGCTTGGGAGCCTTGACGGTTATCAAACCGAATGTGAAGTATTTCTTTGGCAAGATGACAATGTATCCCAGTTATCACCGTCAGGGACGTGATATGATTCTTTACTTCCTCAATAAGCATTTTGGCGATAAGGATAAACTGATTACTCCGATGAAATCGTTGGAAATTGAAACGGACCCGGAACTATTGAAGAACTTGTTTTGTTATGAATCTTTCAAGGAGGATTATAAGGTGCTTAATACTGAGGTGCGTAAGTTGGGCTATAATATCCCCCCATTGGTAAATGCATATATGAGTTTATCTCCGACGATGCGCATGTTTGGTACTGCTATTAATTATGGATTTGGTGATGTTGAAGAAACAGGTATTTTGATTGCTGTCAATGAAATATTGGAAGAGAAGCGTGTGCGTCATATTGAATCTTTTGTGAAACAGCATCCGGAATCATTGAAGATAACCTCGGGGGCGCATCCTGTTTTAACGAAATAAGTAATTGTATATACATAGAGAGGCCGTGAGGCCGGACAGGTAATTGCCGGAAGGCAGTTGAAGTATTCGGGCAGGTGTAAACTTGCCCGAATGTCTTTTAGGGATAACCTGTGTCGTTTTTCTCCGATACATTAAAACCACTCAGAAACAGTTGATGATATAATAAGTTGCACATACTTATGCCTTCATGCTCTTGTTTTTTGTTTCTTTTGTCGATGAAAGTAAGATATTCGTTAGTCACGGCTGTGGTTAAGTTTAACCACGGCCGTGACTAACTTTAACCACCCGGGTGAGCAGGCTTAACCACGGCCGTGGCTAAGCAATTGCAATAGGCTTCTATACAGCCGGAAGACTGTTGCCTTTTATTTTGCGGTAAAGGTCGAGCGCGTACACGTCGGTCATTCCGGATATATAATCGAGTACAGCCTGTATTTTTTCATACAAGGTAGGTGCATTCACATTATATTGGCTTGACATACGATTGATAAGTAGCTGTGAATAAGCTTTTTCTGGCGTACGCACTGCATTGATCATCAAGTCGATCAGCGTGCTGATTACCCGGAAACCGGCAAGTTCTATATCCAGCACATCACTCGAACGGTAAATCTTATGAAAAGCAATCTCCGAACAATGCTGGTATGCCTCTTTTAAAGGAGAACCGATATGTTTGATGAGTGACCCTTCAAACTCTCCTGAAAGGATTTCTTCTTCATGCTCTACGAATACCCGGGTGCATTCTTTTATCAATGCTCCGATGACTGAAGAACGAAGATAGGCAATCTGTTCATTAACATCCGTTACAATCCGGCAAATCTCTTCTATTCGCTGCTTTCTTTTGTCATCGAAGAATAAACTATATAACTCTTTTGTCTCGGCATGGGTCAGTAACTTCAGCTTGTGAGCGTCTTCTATATCCATCATTTGATAACAGATATCGTCTGCTGCTTCTACCAGATAAACCAGCGGATGACGGGCGTATCTCAATGGTTCTCCTTCTTGGCTCAGCCGGGTGATTCCCAACTCGGTAGCTATTTTTTGGAAATCTGCTTCTTCGCTCAGAAAGAAGCCGAACTTTGATTTTTTTCCTGCCAGACGTGAAGAAAAAGGATACTTTACAATAGAGGCCAGGGTGGAATAAGTCATCACGAATCCACCTTTACGTCTTCCTTCAAACTGATGCGTCAAGAGCCGGAAAGCATTGGCATTTCCTTCAAAGTGTATCAAATCATCCCATTCTATCGATGAAAGCTCTTCTTTCAAGGCTATTCCTTTCCCTTCCGAGAAGTAAGTTGAGATGGCTTTCTCTCCGGAATGTCCGAAAGGAGGGTTCCCTAAATCATGTGCCAGACAAGCTGCCGATACGATAGAGCCTATTTCTGATATATGAGAGTCTGCCAGTTCAGGATGTTTCTGCAATAGCCGGCTGGCCACATCATTTCCCAAAGAGCGCCCTACACACGACACTTCCAGACTGTGCGTCAGGCGGTTGTGCACGAATATGCTTCCCGGCAATGGAAATACCTGCGTTTTGTTTTGCAAACGACGGAAAGGGGCAGAGAAAATCAGCCGGTCATAGTCGCGTTGAAACTCGGAGCGGTCGTCTTTCCGTGCTTCGTGCAGCTCTTCCAGTCCGAAGCGTTTATTTGATATTAATTGTTTCCAGTTCATAATTCGGGGTTTATATGTTTGCAAAAGTATAAAATCTCCGTTTAAAAAACTGTAAACGCTTAGATAAATCCATTGAATTGTGTAGATTTGCATCTTATTAGATAAGTTAATTTTGAAAATGAAAGTACAGGTAATCAATAAATCAAAGCATCAGCTTCCCCAATATGCTACCGGGCAATCGGCGGGAATGGATATCCGCGCTAATTTGGACGAACCGATTGTATTAAAACCTTTGCAGCGCTGTCTTGTTCCGACAGGATTGTATATTGCCCTTCCCAAGGGGTTTGAGGCACAAATCCGCCCACGCAGCGGCTTGGCTCTCAAGAAAGGTATTGGTGTATTAAATTCTCCCGGTACTATCGATGCCGATTATCGGGGAGAGATTTGTATTATCCTGATTAACTTTTCGGCGGAGGAATTTACGATAGAAGACGGAGAGCGAATTGCACAGATGGTCATTGCCCGTCATGAACAGGCCGAATGGCAGGAAGTGGAAGTCTTGGATGAAACTGAACGTGGTGCCGGGGGCTTTGGACATACCGGTAAAAACTAGAATAGAATAATGAATAACAGACAAACAACTAAAAGATATTTGCCGCTATTGTGGCTTTGCCTTGTGGCTCTGCTCATGTCGTGCGGAACCATGCGGAAGGCGTCTTCTTCCCAAAAAACGCCGGCAGAAGAGCAGAAAGACCCGCTGACACCCGAACAGCGACGTAAATACGATTATTTTTTCCTGGAAGCACTCCGCATGAAGGAAAAAGGTGACCTTGACGCCGCTTTTGAAATGTATAGCCATTGCTTGGACATTTATCCGCAGGGGGCGGCGACTTTATATGAGATAGCTAAATTTTATATGTTCCTCAATCAGCCTGACAAGGGTGAAAGGGCTTTGAAGGAGGCAGTGGCGGCCGACCCGAATAATTATTGGTATAATCAGACACTTGCTGCTTATTATCAGAATAAAGGGGAGGCGGCAAAAGCAATCTATGTTTATGAAGACATGGTAAGCCATTTCCCAAAACGATTGGAACCATTGATGTCGTTGGTGGACCTTTATAACCGTACCAAAGACTATCAGCAGGTAATCAATACACTGAACCGCCTGGAGGAACGTGATGGAAAGTCCGAGGCTATCAGTATGGAGAAGTTCCGCATGTATTTGGCGATGGACAACGACGAACAAGCGTTTACCGAAATCGAGAATCTTGCGAAAGAATATCCATACGATATGCGCTATCTCACTATCTTGGGAGATGTTTATATGAACAACGGAAAGGAAGAAGAGGCGTATTCCATCTTCCAGAAGGTGTTGAAAGAAGAACCGGGATATGCTCCTGCCATGCTGTCTATGGCTACTTATTACGAGAAGAAGGGAGAAGACAGTCTGTATCAGGCTCAGTTGGACTCTATACTGTTGAACGACAGGGTGGAGAGCAATACTAAGATGAACATCATGCGTCAGCTCATCCTTCGTTCGGAACAAACCGACAAGGATAGTATCAAGATAGCCGGTTTGTTTAATTCCATGCTCGAAAGAAAACAGGAGAATGCGGACATCGCTATGTTGGCAGCTCAATATCTGCTGACCAAGAAGATGGACAAGGAATCCGTTCCTGTGCTTCATAAGGTGCTTGAGATTGATCCCGAAAACATTCCTGCCCGCCTGCAACTTCTGAGTTTCGCCATTCGCGAGCAAGATATGGATGAGGTGATAGCACTTTGTACTCCGGCATTGGAGTATACTCCCGAAACATTGGAATTCTATTATTATCTGGGACTTGCCTATCATCAGAAAGAACAGCCTGACGAGGCACTCGAAGTTTTTAAGAAAGGGGTGAACCAGGTAAATGAGAAAAGCGATAAGAATATCGTATCAGATTTCTATGCCATTATGGGAGATTTGTATCATATCAAGAAAATGAATGTCGAGGCATACGCTGCTTATGATTCGGCTTTGGTTTATAAAGAGGATAATATCGGTGCTCTCAATAATTATGCTTATTATCTGTCGGTAGAACGCGAGCACTTGGATAAAGCGGAGGAAATGAGTTATCGCACTGTCAAGGCTGAGCCGACAAACGGAACTTATCTCGACACATATGCGTGGATACTTTTTGAAAAAGGAAAGTATGCTGAAGCCCGTATTTATATTGATCAGGCCATGCAGAACGAGGGTGACAAGAGTTCGGTGGTGGTGGAACATTGCGGAGATATTTATTATATGAGCGGCGAAAAGGAAAAGGCATTGGAGTATTGGCGACAAGCCGAGAAGCTTGCCAATGAACCGCCCCAAGAAGGCAGTGAACCGCGTGACGAGAAGGAATTGAAATTATTAAAGAAGAAGATTGCACAAAAGAAATACTTTGCAGAATGATGAAGCGTATCTATATTTATTTGTTCGGAGCCGTATTGCTGGCATTCGTTTCTTCCTGTTCTTCTACCAAGAATATGAAAAAGAGCGTGTCTATCGGTAATTTGTCGGAAACGGAGTATATGACTGAGGTTCTCAACCGTGCGCCGGCATGGGATGCTTTGACGGCAAAGATGTCAATGGCTGTCGACCTGAACGGAAAGGGAGCTACCAAAATAAGCGGCACTATCCGCATGAAGCGTGATGAAGTGATACAATTGTCTCTTACAGCTCCGTTTATCGGCATCGAAGTGGCGCGCGCCGAAATCTCTCCCGATGGGATATTGGTGATGGACCGCCTGAACAAGCGTTACGTGCAGGTATCGTTTGCAGAGCTTAAGGGGTTGGCAAAGGCAGATTTGGACTTTCACTCCCTGCAGGCATTGTTTCTGAACGAAATCTTCCTTCCCGGTAAGACAACATTATCTGCTCGCGATATTTCGGCATTCACCGTTCATCCCGAAAACGAGCATGCCGTGCTGGAGGTGAAGAACGGAAAGAAGTTTGCTTATCGCTTCCGCACCACAGCCGATGAAGGGTTGCTGAAAGAAAGCCATATCGGACTGGCAGGCACTTCTTACGGATTGCGTTGGAAGTATGATAAGTTCCGTCCGTTGGAGAAAAAACAGTTCCCGAGTCACATGTTTGTTTCCTTTGAAGGAGGCAAGAAGCCCGTCACGGCCACTTTTGACTTTTCCCGTCTGTCTACCGGCAGTGATTGGGAAACCCATACCGATGTGCCCAAGAAATATGATAAAGTTGAATTGCAAGATTTGCTCAAACAGCTCATTAAGAAATGAAACGTATCTTCCTACTGTGTATCGCCTGTTGTTTTCTGAGTGCATTGTCGGCACAGAGCACCCGGAAGATTAGGGAGCTGGAAAACAAACGGAAAGAATTGCATCAGCAGATTGCTGAGTCGGAGACTCTGTTGCAATCTACCAAAAAGGATGTGAAAAGCCAATTGGAAAATCTGGCTCTGCTCACCGGGCAGATAGAAGAGCGTAGAAGATATATCCATACCATCGAAACGGATGTGAATACACTGGCAAAGGAAATAACAACTTTGCAACGCCAGTTGACCGCCTTGCAGCGGGACCTGAAGGAGAAAAAGAAGAAATACGAGGCATCTGTGCAGTATATGTACCGTAATAAGTCTGTGCAGGAGAAACTGATGTTTATTTTTTCTGCTGAAAACCTGAGCCAAACGTATCGTCGTATGCGTTATGTGCAGGAGTATGCCAACTATCAGCGTCTTCAGGGACTTGAGATAGAGCGTAAGCAACGTCAGGTAGTGTCGAAGAAGAAAGAACTGGAACAAACCCGCAAAGCAAAAGAGAATCTTTTAAAGCAAGGAGAAACAGAAAAAGCCAAGCTTGAAATTCAGGAAAAAGACCGTCAGACACTTTTGGCTAATCTTAAGAAGAAGCAGAAAGGAATACAGAATGAAATTTCCAAGAAAAAACGTTCTGCACAACAACTGAATGCACAGATAGATCGGTTGATAGAGATTGAAATAGAAAAAGCCCGTAAGCGTGCTGAAGAGGAAGCGCGCCGTAAGGCCGCTGCCGAAGCTGCTGCACGCAAGGCTGCTGCGGCAAAAGCAGCCGAAGCGAATAAAAAGAGCAGTGGGGAAACTGCCTCTACTTCAAAATCGGGTGTTAAAACTTCGGGAAAGAAGGTGGCACCGGTGGAAAAATTCAATTTGAATAATGAAGATCACCGGTTGTCAGGCAATTTTGAGCGTAACCGCGGAATATTGCCGATGCCTGTCACGGGGCCGTATGTCATTGTGAGTCATTACGGACAGTATGCTGTGGACGGACTGCGTAATGTGAAGTTGGATAATAAGGGAATTGATATCAAAGGCAAACCGGGTGCAAAGGCACGTGCAATTTTTGATGGAGAAGTTTCGGCTATATTCCAATACAATGGCTTGAATAATATTTTGGTGCGCCATGGTAACTATATATCGGTTTATTGCAATCTCTCTTCTGTAGCTGTGTCCAAAGGAAGTAAAGTAAGTACGAAAACTATACTTGGCACTATTCATACTGATAGTTCAGGTAATTCGGTTCTTCATTTCCAACTGCGTAAAGAGACAGCGAAGCTGAACCCCGAGCTTTGGTTGGGAAGATAAGTTCCCCGGCTTGTGGCAAGCAGGAATTGCTTTCACACAAAAATCCCATGAATAGGAGATTTAAGTATCTGTTATGTGTGAAAGCACATCGCATCAACTTTTCTGACGGAGGAGAATGTTGTTTCCATTCTCGTCTCGAAAGACCTTGGTCTTTTCTGAAAACTTCAAGGTCTTCTTTTAAAATCTCAAAGTCTTTTTTTAAAACTCTTTGGTCTTTTGAAAACATTTACTTTTCTCTCTTGATAAATAATTCATATTTCTATCGGATACCCCGATTATTAAAATATTAAACAATTTTCTTGATAAAAGATTGTTTTTGCATTAAAAAATGCATAGCTTTGTTCATCAGCTTCTGTCTCTTAAGAAGAATTGATATGGGATTTATAAAAATGATATGTAATACTATGAGTCACTGGGTACCTATAAAGCATATATCCGAGAAATATCAAATAGATGAAAATTATATTTGTAATTTGATTGTACGGAAAGTTGTTACTTCGTCCCAAATTGGGAGAAAGGTAAAACTGATAGACGAGGATTCGTTTATTTCCTATCTGGATTTGCATAAAGAGATAGAAGATAAAAAGGAAATCATTGCTCAGCTGCGTGATACTGACAGAATGCTGGAGGTAGAATTGAGGGCTTGTAATGAAACCCACGTTGCTTTTGAAGTGCAACAAAGGATTTTATTCCGTGTCTATCGGGCATTTGTGCAGGCTTTTTCCCTGTTTATCAGAAATGAGGAAGAACGCGGTATCTTTTTGTCGCTCAGTATGGGAGAACGGCTGGATTTGATTGCTTCAAAATATTCTCATACACTTCAGACTACATTGAAGATATACAAGAATACTGTTGACCGTATTTGCAAAAAGAGTTTTAATTTTATAGAAGAACAGCGGGATAATGTGACAAAGCTGGAGAAACTGAATCGGAATATGAGGGAAGTGTGTGCCAGGCTGAGAAATGGGGAGGTGAGGCAACGGGCGAAATGTGATCCCAAGTTGAGGCACAAGGAATGTGAAAGTGCTGAAGTAATGAGGTTGACAAAGTTAAGTACAAAGCTTCGGTATGAATTGTCAAAGGAGAGGGATACGGTTAAAATTTTGCAAATCAGATTGCATGACTTTGAAAATGAGCAACTGCAAAAGATAGAACAAATAAAGAAAGTTAGGCAGCAAGAGGAGCTGGAGCAAAAAAAACAACGGGAAGTAGAACTATGGTTGCAAGAAAAACGATTGAAGGCAGAACAACTGTGGATGGAAGAGCTGATGAAAGAAAAGTTTTTGTTGCAGGAACAGTTGAGTGACGAGAAAGTACGGGTAAAGAATATGCAAATGAAGTTGGCAGAAGTGGAAAGTGCCTTATCTGATTGGAAGCAAAAATATAGCGAAATACAGCGCGAGTATCGGGCATACGTTGCTAAAGTGGAAGCCAATGGTTTTAAATACTTGATGATTAATTTGAAGAAATGGATAAAGAATAATTATTTATTGTTGCTGCTTGTGGCTTTAGCTGTTTGGGTTATTTACTTACTGTATCAACTGTTTTTTTTGCTTTTCTGAAAATGAAATGATATGTTCTGATGGTATAGCGTGTCAAAGCCGATTTTGTTATCGTGTTGTTACTTTGGCACGCCTTTCCTATCATATTAATTATATCACCAGCCCGTCCAACAATTCTATATACAGCCCGATGGCTTCTTCTATTTCCGATACCATAATATATTCATCGGCCGTGTGAGAACGTGAGGATTTGCCCGGTCCCATTTTTACCGATGGGAATTTCATTAAAGCCTGATCGGACAAGGTAGGCGAGCCAAATGGAACACGGCCCAACTGAATAGCACGTCTGACAAACGGATGTCCGGCATCAATGTGGGATGAATTCAGACGGAACGAACGCGCTTTGGCTTCACTCTTGATGTGAGTGCTGATTTCATTAAATAATTCTTCGTTGGAATAACATTCATTACTGCGGATGTCTACAACAAACGTGCAGATATCGGGAATGACATTGTGTTGGGTTCCGGCATTGATTTGGGTAACACTCATTTTGACCGGTCCCAATAAAGGAGACTCCTTTGGAAAACGATAGTCACGAAACCACCGGATATCCTCCAATACTTTATATATAGCGTTGTCACCTTCATTGCGTGCTGCATGCCCCGCTTTTCCGTGAGCTGTCACATCGACCACCATCAAACCTTTCTCTGCTATGGCAGGTTGCATCTCTGTTGGTTCTCCTACAATACCCAATGCAATGGGTGGAAGCTGGGGCAAAACACTTTCAATACCGTTCTTGCCTGACACTTCTTCTTCGCATGAAGCCAAAAAGATAAGGTTATAAGCCTGTTCGGTGGTAGATAAATGGCGGTAAACTTGAAATAAAGATACTACACTGGCACACGCATCATTACTGCCCAGTCCGTAAATTTTTCCGTTCTCAGCCTTCGGAGTGAAGGGATGTTTACGCCAGCCGTTCACAGGCTTTACAGTATCGATGTGCGAATTGAGCAAGATAGTAGGTTTGTTCAAGTCAAACATAGGGCTGATGCACCAAATGTTGTTTCCCGAACGACCTGTCATAATACCGGTCTCTTCAATATAGTTTTGAAGAAAATCGGCAGCAGCTTCCTCTTCTCTGCTCAGCGAAGGGATGCCTATTAGCGAATTCAGCAACGTGGTTGCTTCTGAAGTGTAATATGCTAAGTCAATCATATCGATTTTATAATTATTGTGCGGCAAAGATACGATTTTTGCCCGGTAAAGTATGCTTAGAAGTAGTGATAATTAAGTTATGTATGCAACTAATTTTAAAGTTGGGATTCTTGTAACTCTTTGATTGGTCGGGAAAATTAATGCCTGTTTATGATGGATAATTCCAAATTAAACGATAACTTTGCCACGTATTTAAAATAATTTATAATGAGCAATTCCCAATTATCTGTCCTGATTCAGCGTCAGGCTGAGAAATATGGCGACCGTGTAGCCCTGAAATATCGTGATTATGATACTGAAACTTGGGTTCCGGTCTCATGGAAACAATTTGCCGAAACGGTAACAACGACTTCCAATGCACTTCTTGAGTTAGGTGTAGGTGTACAAGAAAATATTGGTGTCTTTTCTCAAAATAAGCCCGAATGCCTTTATGTGGATTTTGGCGCTTTTGGTATTCGTGCAGTGACTATTCCTTTTTATGCCACAAGCTCGGAGGCCCAAGTGCTTTATATGCTGGGGGATGCGGATATCCATTACCTTTTTGTGGGTGAACAGTTACAGTATGATGTTGCCTTCCGGGTGATGTCGCTTGGCACACAATTGAAGCAGATTATTATTTTTGATAAGGATGTAAAGCGCGATAAGCGTGATACCTCTTCGATTTACTTTGACGAATTCCTGAAGTTGGGCAAAGCTCGTCAACATCAGGCGGAAGTGGACAAGCGCATTGCCGAATCGGGTAATGGGGATATTGCCAATATCCTTTATACCAGTGGAACGACGGGCGACAGCAAGGGGGTAATGTTACATCATTCTTGTTATGAAGGAGCTATCAAGGCACACAATGAGCGTTTCCCGCAATTGGGTGACCAAGAAGTAGTGATGAATTTCCTGCCTTTTACCCATGTGTTTGAGCGTGCCTGGAGTTATTGGTGTATTTCTATGGGTTGCCAGTTGGCTATCAATTTGCGTCCGGTGGATATTCAGAAGACCATCAAGGAGATTCGTCCGACAGCCATGTGCAGTGTTCCTCGTTTTTGGGAGAAAGTGTATTCCGGAGTTCAGGAGAAAATCAATGAAACGACCGGACTGAAGAAAAAACTGATGCTGGATGCATTGAAAGTAGGTCGTGAGCATAATATAGAATATGTATGCAAGGGACTTACGCCTCCGGCCTTGCTTCACATGAAATACAAATTTTATGAGAAGACTATTTATAGCTTGCTGAAGAAGACCATCGGTATTGAGAATGGTCGCTTCTTTCCGACTGCCGGAGCTGCCATTCCACCTGCTGTTCAGGAATTTATATTGTCGGTAGGTATTAATATGGTGGCGGGATATGGATTGACAGAGTCAACTGCAACCGTGTCTTGCGAAAATGACTTTGATCATGTGGTAGGCTCTGTAGGGCGTATTATGCCGCATGTGGAAGTGAAGATTGGCGAAAACAATGAGATATTGCTTCGCGGTGTCGGCATTACGCATGGGTATTATAAGAAAGAAGCGGCAACAAAGGCTGCCTTTACTGAAGACGGATGGTTTCATACGGGTGACGCCGGTTATATCAAGGACGGACATTTATTCCTTACTGAGCGTATTAAGGATTTGTTTAAAACTTCAAATGGGAAATATATTGCTCCTCAAGCTATCGAAGCTAAGTTGGTGGTGGACCGATATATCGATCAGATTTCCATTATTGCGGATGAGCGTAAGTTTGTTTCGGCTTTAATCATTCCGGAATATAAATTGGTAAAAGAGTACGCCGAAAAGAAAGGCATCAAGTATGCTTCTATGGAAGAGCTGTTGCAGGACCAACAGATTATCGATTTATTTAAGGAACGAATTGATACGCTTCAACAGCAATTCGCACATTATGAGCAGATTAAACGTTTTACCTTATTGCCCCATCCTTTCAGTATGGAACGCGGTGAACTGACTAATACGTTGAAGATAAAGCGCAATGTGTTGAATAAGAATTATGCTGCCGAAATAGAAAAGATGTACGAAGAATAAAGAATTTGATTCATTTGTATTTTAGGCACGGATTGTACGGAATGCATTGTTCTTTCATTAAAAACAGTGAAATCCATGTAATCAGTGCCTAAATTGTTATATCTTTGCAACTTAAAAGAAAAATTCCTCAAAATGATAACAATAGAGCAACTGAAAGACGTAAAAGAACGTACCGCTGCCCTCGAAAGATACTTGGACATTGAGAATAAACTTGTTCAGGTGGAAGAAGAACAGCTTCGTACACAAGCGCCCGGATTTTGGGATGATGCCAAGAAAGCTGAGGCACAGATGAAGAAAGTAAAAGAGATTCAGAAATGGATTGACGGATATCGTGAGGTAAAGACTTTGTCAGACGAATTGGAATTGTCTTTTGATTTCTTTAAAGATGACTTGGTGACCGAGGAAGAAGTGGATGTCGCTTATTCCAAAGCGCTCACTGCTGTAGAATCTTTGGAGTTGAAAAATATGCTTCGTCAGGAAGCCGACCAAATGGATTGTGTGCTGAAAATCAATTCGGGAGCCGGAGGTACCGAAAGTCAGGACTGGGCATCCATGTTGATGCGTATGTATATGCGTTGGGCCGAAACAAACGGTTATAAACTGAGCATCGCCAATCTTCAGGAAGGTGACGAGGCCGGTATCAAAGCTGTGACTATGAACATTGAAGGCAGTTTTGCTTATGGTTATTTAAAGGGTGAGAATGGTGTGCATCGTTTGGTACGTGTTTCTCCTTATAATGCTCAGGGAAAACGTATGACGTCTTTTGCTTCTGTATTCGTAACTCCGTTGGTTGACGACAGTATTGAGGTAAATATTGAACCGGCACGTATGAGTTGGGATACATTCCGAAGCGGTGGAGCCGGCGGACAGAACGTAAATAAGGTAGAATCCGGTGTACGTTTGCGTTATCAGTATAAAGATCCTTATACAGGAGAAGAAGAAGAAATCTTGATTGAAAATACCGAGACTCGTGACCAGCCGAAGAATAAGGAAAATGCAATGCGCCAGTTGCGCTCTATCCTTTATGACAAGGAGCTGCAGCATCGCATGGAAGAACAGGCCAAGGTAGAAGCCGGAAAGAAGAAGATAGAATGGGGGTCGCAAATCAGAAGTTATGTATTTGACGACCGTCGTGTGAAAGATCATCGCACGAACTACCAGACATCGGACGTAAATGGCGTGATGGATGGAAAGATTGACGACTTTATTAAAGCGTATCTCATGGAATTCTCGGGTTCGGAGAATGCGTAAAAAGTAAGTAATTTATTTGTTTTCTCCCGGAAACTTTGTACTTTTGAAGGTCACAAAAGAGAAAGTTTAATCTTAAAATAAAATATTTATGGGAAAGAATAAGAAAGCTAATCATAGCAAGCGCGAAGAGGAGAAAGCAAACAAAATAGTAAAAGGCATATTTATCGCTTTGATAGTACTGGCTCTGATCACTATGGTAGGGTATGCTGTCTATGGATAAAACCGCAAGAAATAACTGAAGTCCTGCCGGAAAATCCGTGCGGGACTTTTTTGTTATATTAATAAGGAAATAAGATGGCACAGGAAATAGAACGAAAATTTTTGGTTGTCGATGATAGTTATAAGCAGGAGGCATATTCGCAAAGTCGTATTGTACAAGGATACATTTGTAGTGCCCGCGGACGTACGGTGCGTGTTCGTATCCGGGGCGATAAGGGGTATCTTACTATAAAAGGGGCTTCTAATGCATCCGGTATGAGTCGTTATGAATGGGAGAAAGAAATATCTCTGCAAGAAGCGGAAGAATTGATGAAATTGTGTGAACCGGGTGTGATAGACAAGACTCGTTATCTGGTAAAAAGCGGAAAGCATACATTTGAGATAGATGAATTTTATGGTGATAATGAGGGCCTTGTTGTTGCGGAAGTAGAATTGAAATATGAGGATGAATCATATGAAAAGCCCCATTTCATCGGACAGGAGGTAACCGGAGATGTTCGTTATTATAACTCATCCCTTATGAAAACTCCATTTTGTAGATGGGAAACATTATAGTTTATTTAACGTAATAAAAGTAACTACATATTATAGTTTGCCTATATTTGCACCAAACAAACACTTTTTTAATATATGAAAGACAACATTCTATGCATCTTTATCATGCTCTTTGTCAGTGTGACATTTAATGCAAACGCTCAAAAAAGTCCTCAAGGGCAGTTCTCAGTAAAAGGAGTTTTAGTAGATTCTTTATCAAATGAAGGAGAACCTTATTCAACCATTCGTATTTCGTTGAAGAGTAATCCGGCCAAACCGGTAAAACTGGCTGTGACAGACACGAATGGAAAGTTTAGTGAACGTCTCGTTTCTCCGGGCACTTATCTGATTAGTTTTTCTTCTGTCGGCAAGCGGACCGTACAGAAAGAATTCACTGTATCTGATACAAAGAAGGTAGCGGACTTAGGTCATATTCAAATGGCAGAAGCAACCGAAATGCTGAAAGGAGTGGAAGTGGTCGCTCAGAAGCCACTTGTGAAAGCAGAAATTGATAAGGTTACTTACAGCATTGAAGATGACCCGGATTCAAAAACGAATTCTACTCTCGAAATGCTCCGTAAGGTACCTTTGGTAACCGTAGACGGGGAAGATAAAATTCAGGTAAACGGAAGCAGCAACTTTAAAGTGCATGTAAACGGGAAGCCGAATAATATGATGAGTAACAATCCCACTGAAGTATTGAAGAGCTTGCCGGCCAACTCTGTGAAGTCTATTGAAGTTATTACTGACCCGGGTGCAAAATATGATGCGGAAGGTGTCGGTGGTATCTTGAACATCATTACTACCGGTGGCGGAATGGAAGGTTATACAGTCACTTTGAATGGTGGTGTCAGCAATCGCGGTTATAATGCCAGCGGATATGGAACAGTTCAGATCGGTAAATTTACTGTTACCGGAAATTATGCTTATAATCATAATACCAGTCCGCGTTCTTATAGTTCAAGTGGTCGCGAAGATTTCACTTCGGATGATTATAAGTATTTGAGTTCGGAAAGCTCTTCCAAGCATAAAGGCAATTTCCAATATGGCAGTATGGAGGGTAGTTATGAAATTGATACTCTGAATCTTATTACTTTTTCTATGAATATGTTTGGAGGAAAGTTTAAGAACAATGGCTATGGAAGCACGAACATGCTGAACGCCCAAAAAGAACATGCTTACAGTTATAATACGTTGAGCCGTAATGAATCGGAATGGGCCAGTGTGGGATTTAATTTCGACTATCAGCGTTCTTTTAAGAAAAAAGGCGAATTTCTGACTTTCTCATATCGTTATAACGGTTCTCCCGATAATAGTGAGGCTTATACAGAATATGAAGAAGTGAAGGATTATCCTTACAGCATGGATTATTTGAGGGATCAGCATTATGACAATGATGCTCGTACTGATGAACATACTTTCCAGCTTGACTATACCAATCCAATCACCAAGCAACATCAGATAGATGCTGGTGTTAAGTACATTTTACGTAGAAATCAGAGTGACAGTAAGTATTTTAAAGCCGATGACAATAATATCTATCAGCCGGATAATGATTTGACCAGCAAATTTAATCAAGATCAAGATATCTTGGCTGCTTATGCCGATTACCAGTTGAAATTGGGTAAGTTTGGCGGTAAGGCGGGTGTACGTTTCGAACATACTATTATGGATGTGGAATATAAGTATATGCCTGACAGAAACTTCGACAGTAATTTCGATGATTTAGTTCCTTCGGCCAGCTTTACTTATCAGCTTGCACCTACCAAAACCATTCGTGCAAATTATAACATGCGAATCAGTCGTCCGAGTATTTGGTATTTGAATCCGTTTAGAGATACAAGTAATCCGACAAGCATCAGCTATGGTAATCCTGACTTGGATAGTGAGAAGTCTCATTCAGTGGGAATGACTTACAGTTCTTTCTCACAAAAGTTTAATATGAACTTAAGTTTGAACTATTCGTTTGTAAATAATGGTATTGAGCGTTATTCATTTATGGAGAACGGTGTACAGAATAATACCTATGGCAATATTGGTCATACAAACCGCACACGTCTTTCGTTGTGGATGAACTGGAATCCGGGCTCTAAGACAAGAATCTCTATCAATGCCAGTGGCTCTTACTCTGATTATAAGAGTGATAATGAAGAGTTCACAGCTCGTAACCATGGTTATCAAGGTAACTTCTTTGGTAATGCACAACAGACATTACCGTGGGATATTCGTTTTAGTGTGTATGGCGGTGGAGGCACTCCTTATATTTCATTACAAGGAAAGGGTTCATCTTATACTTACTATGGATTTAGCCTGAGTCGTTCTTTCTTGAAAGAGAAACGCCTGACGGTCTCTATGAATGCGTCTAATATCTTTAGTAAATATAATACTTATGATAATTCTACTACGACTTCTACTTTTATTTCGTGGAGCAAGAGTAAATCCCCCAACCGCTATTATGGCATCAATATCAGTTGGAGATTTGGTGAGCTAAAAGCGCAGGTGAAAAAAGCAGCTCGTAGTATCAATAATGATGATTTGAAAGGTGGCGGAAGCGGTTCCGGTAGTACCGGTGGCGGTCAGGGAGGTGCATAAAAGTTAATTCTCAACCACCTGTTAACTGTTATATTAGGGGGTAAAAACTGTTACTTGGCAGTTTTTGCCCCTTTTGTTGTTAGTTTTTCTGTTATCTCTTTTACAAGAAGTCGTTAATATTGCAACAGAAATTAAAAACAGAAAAAATAACAACTTAAAAATAAAATGGTATGAAGACAGTCGACTTTACACAGCATTTACTGAATGTTCAATCGGAATTATTCCGTTTCGCATTTAAACTGACAGCTGATAGAGAAGAAGCAAATGACCTGTTGCAGGAAACATCATTGAAAGCATTAGATAATGAGGAGAAATTTACTCCCGATACAAATTTTAAAGGATGGATGTATACCATCATGCGCAATATATTTATTAATAATTACCGTAAGACCGTACGTGATCAGACTTTTGTTGACCAGACAGACAATCTGTTTCACTTGAACTTTTCGCAAGAAAGTGGATTTGATTCTACCGAAGGTGCTTATGATTTAAAAGAAATTCACCGTGTAGTCAATGCTTTGCCAAAAGACTATCGCGTCCCCTTTGCCATGTATGTATCAGGCTTCAAGTATAGAGAAATTGCAGAGAAGCTGGGATTACCATTAGGAACCGTAAAGAGCCGTATTTTCTTTACACGTCAAAGATTACAGAATGAATTGAAGGATTTTCGTTAAGTTGACTCTCTATCTTTATTATATAACTTTGACTTTTATCATTACGTCGGCTGTTCGTGAAGAATCGCCGGCGTTTCTTTTTAGAACTTACGCCACAAAAACGGGCGGATCACATAATATCCGAACACAACAGCTAACAATACTCCTGTGCTATTAGCTAAAAAATCAAGCCAGTCTCCGCTTCTATTGGTCGTGAGATAAGTTTGCATCAGCTCTATGCATCCACTCATGGCTATCGGTGCAAGGATACCTCCCCATAGAATATGGCTCCAGTTTATCATTCTGTGGGTTCTTAAATATTCGAACCACAAAATGCTGCAAAGCCCTCCATACATACAGACATGAACTAACTTGTCTATGTTGGGAATCTCTTCCAAATTACTTTTCGGAGGAGTGAAAAAAGATAAGTAAAAGATAACAGCCATAATTACCAAGGATAGCGGATATCTTCTAAAATAATATAGCATACTTTAAAATTTTAGTTATTCATCGCAAAAGTACGATTAATTTTATACTTTTGCACCCCAATAGGTTTCGAATTATAATAAATTGATAGTTTTTTATGCAAAAAAGCGAAAGAGTAAATTTCGGGAGTAAGATAGGAGCGATACTGGCGGCTGCCGGTTCGGCAGTAGGGCTGGGTAATATATGGCGTTTCCCTTACGAAACGGGAAATCATGGCGGCGCGGCGTTCATTTTAATATATTTGGCGTGTGTCCTTGTATTAGGCATGCCGATTATGATGGCCGAGTTTACAGTAGGACGCCATTCAAAGGCGAGTACGGGTAAAGCATATTCCGTTTTAGCACCGGGTACTCATTGGAAATGGTTAGGTTATTTAGGAGTATTGGCGGGATTTCTAATTTTGGGATATTATTCTGTTGTGGCAGGATGGACACTGGAATATATTTTGGAAGCAGGTACGAATGAATTTGCGAACAAAAGACCGGATGATTTTATTCTGGCTTTTGAAGCTTTCTCTCAGGACCCGGTTCGTCCGTTGATTTGGTTGGTGGTCTTTCTATTGCTTACCCATTTTGTTATTGTAAAAGGGGTGAAAGATGGCATTGAGAAATCCTCTAAGATTTTGATGCCGGTACTTTTTATTCTTATTATCCTGCTTGCAGTGTGTTCATTATCTTTGCCAAATGCGGAAAAGGGATTAGAGTTCCTGTTAAAGCCGGATTTTAGTAAAGTGACCGGTGATGTATTTTTGGGTGCCATGGGACAAGCCTTTTTCTCCCTGAGCTTGGGGATGGGATGTCTCTCCACTTATGCCTCTTATTTTGGAAAAGAGACAAAGTTGGGGAATACGGCGTTGAGTGTAGGAGTCATCGACACATTTGTTGCAGTATTGGCAGGTGTCATTATTTTCCCTGCGGCATTTTCGGTTGGCATTCAGCCCGATGCCGGTCCTTCTTTGATATTTATTACTCTGCCTAATGTCTTCCAGCAAGCATTTAGCGGGATACCTTTCCTGGCGTATGTTTTTTCTGTATTGTTCTATGTGTTATTGGCTTTGGCAGCACTGACATCCACTATCTCTTTGCATGAGGTGGTTACAGCTTTTTTGCATGAGGAGTTTGCTTTTACTCGTGGGCGTGCGGCCAAGATGGTAACTTTCGGATGTATATTGATTGGAGCACTTTCATCCTTGTCATTGGGTGTGATGCAGAAATATACGCTGTTTGACAAAGGTTTCTTTGATTTACTGGATTTTGTTACTGCCAAAATTATGCTTCCGTTGGGTGGAATGTTGGTATGTATATTTGTCGGCTGGTATTTGAAGCGTTCGGTCTCTTATGCTGAGTTGACCAATGAAGGTACTTTGAAAGCGGGTTTCTTTAATGTCTATATATTTATTCTGAGATTCATTGCACCCATTGGTATTGCCTTGATTTTCATCAATGAATTGGGCTTGATTTAGTGCAATAATGTGGAAAGATTTTTTCTATTTCTCTAAAGGAGAACGCAAGGCTATAGTTTTCTTGCTTGGAATGATTGTTACGATAATCGGAGTTTGGCTGGTTTCTCCTTATCTGATAGAAGAATCGAGTAAAGAAACCGGTCAGGAATCATTTGAAGAAATGGAACGGTTCCTAGCCGGTATTCAGACAATCGAGCATAAAAGGAATGCCTCATTCAAAAAGAAAGAGGTTGTAAAAAGGAAGGTGATATTAGCACCGTTCGAACCTAATTTAACCGATTCCATCGAGTTCTTACAACTTGGGTTGCCTCCTTTTATTGCTCACAATATAATAAAGTATAGGCAGGCAGGTGGAAAGTTTGCCACTGCGGAAGCTTTTTCACGTATTTATGGAATGACGGAAGAGCAGTTTCATATTTTGGAACCTTATATTTATATATCCGAATCATTTCAGAAGAAATCTGATACTTTGCGTTATGCGGAAGTAGAGAAGCGTGATACGTTGGCTTTTTATAAATATCCCGAAGGGACC
Source organism: Phocaeicola massiliensis B84634 = Timone 84634 = DSM 17679 = JCM 13223 (assembly GCF_000382445.1). Taxonomy (GTDB): domain Bacteria; phylum Bacteroidota; class Bacteroidia; order Bacteroidales; family Bacteroidaceae; genus Phocaeicola; species Phocaeicola massiliensis. Next base: position 226,786 of record NZ_KB905473.1, read on the forward strand.
TTGATTGATTTGAACCGGGCGGATACTACGGAACTGAAGAAAATTCCGGGAATAGGGATTGGAATTGCACGGGCTATTGTTGCCTATCGGAATCAGTTGGGAGGATTCTATGATGTAGGTCAATTACAGGAACTCAAATGGATTACTTCTGATATGCAGCGTTGGTTTAAAGTAGAAAATGGTCCAATTCATCGGATAAATGCCAATAAAGCAGGGTTAGACAGACTGCGTGCACATCCTTATATTAACTATTATCAGGCTCGGGTTATTATTGAGTTTCGGAGAAAGAAGGATAAATTAAAAAGCCTTTCTCAGTTATCCCTTTATGAAGAGTTTACCGAGAAAGACTTAAAACGATTATCGCACTATCTTACTTTCGATTAATTCGGATAGCCTGCTGCTTCTGCTATTTTCACCGGAATTTCGGTATTGTCTATCCGGCCTTGAAATAACTCTGCACCTGCACCGATGGCAAATACGGGAACATAGCCGCCGGAGTGTCCGCCGCTGGTCCAGCCTACAAGGGCAATATCATTCAAAATCTTTTTGGCTTCAGAGGCCAAAGGTTCGTCTTGCTGATATTCACTCTTCTGTAAATCTACTTTCTGACCACCGAACGATTCATCATATACTTTCTTTAATCGCGCTTCCTGTTTTTCATTTAATTGGATGCTATCCCAAAAACCGAAATTATCTTTCAGTGATTGTTTGATTACTTCCCAAGATACCTGGTTCTTATATTTTTTTCTTAAATTATTAATGATTCGGGTATAGTCGCTTTCGCTGACTTTTTGTGATTTCAAAGCCTGAAGATTGAGTGTGTAGGGGCCTTTGCCCAATACGATGCCACCGGTTTCATGATCGGCTGTCACCACTATCAGTGTCTCGTCGGGATGTTGTTCGTAGAATTCGTAAGCTACTTTGATGGCATCGTCCAGGTCAACCACTTCATTGAATGCGGTTGCCGCATCATTGCTATGGCAAGCCCAGTCTATTTTTCCACCTTCAACCATCAGGAAGAAACCTTTGGAAAGATCTTTGGACAGGAAATTGATACCGGCACGGGTTATTTCGGCTAAGGTCATGTCACCTTTCTTACGGTCTATAGCGTATGGAATAGCACTGACATCGATGGCAGAAGATGGTTGCAGCAGAATCATTTTGTCTGATTTCTTGGCTTTCTTTTGATAGTCTTTATAACCGCGTGCCACGCTGTATCCTGCTTTATCTACCAGGGTATATAGACTTTCCGAGCTTCCATCGCCTCCTTTTTTATTGGTAGGATCAAGGAAGTCGGAGCCGGCATAGAAGTCGTAATTGGCCTTAATCAGATCAAGACCTACATTATAATAACTGCTTCTCTGTGCCTGATGTGCATAGAAAGCGGCCGGAGTAGCATGGTCTACACTGACACTTGTGCTGATACCTACCCGGCATCCTTTGTCTTTTGCCCATGCCGCCACACTGTTTATTTTAGTCTCCAAGTCTTTCTTCATTCCTAATGTTCCGTTCTTGGTTTTATTGCCTGTGGCAAGTGCTGTCCCGGCAGCTGCTGAGTCGGTTACGCCATTGGTGGCAGAGAATGTGGTGGCAACAGTAGCAAAGGGAAATTGTGTGAAAAGCAGTGGGGTGATACCAATCTCTCCTTTTAGTTCGGAGCGATACATTTCTGTACCTAATACTTGGTTAACACCCATCCCGTCGCCAATGAAATAGAAAACGTATTTAGCCTGTTGGGCCTGTACGAACAGGATGGACAGAAATACAAATGTAATAATGAATGATAGCTTTTTCATGTTTTGTGACTTAAATGATATATAATTAGTAATGCCGACAAATATATAAATAATTTGTTCATGGCAAGGGAAAAGTTTACTTTTTAATGGGTAATGATAAGGAATTATTCTATATTTGTTTTCATATATAATAGAGAGTATGAAAGAATTTATCAAAGCTTTGGTCAGCAAAAACAAAAGTAATATTGTGCCTGCCGAGCACAACCTTTTCGGGCATTTCGTGGGAGAATGGGATTTTGAATGGATTGATTGTTATGGAACTGCTGAAGAGAGGCATATCAAAGGAGAGTGGATTTTTCAGTGGATATTGGAAGGAACGGCTATTCAAGACGTTTTTATCTGTCCTTCACGTAAGGAGCGTTTGACTAATTATCAACCGGATGCTGCTTATGGGACAACGGTGCGGATGTATAATCCGGATACGTTGGCTTGGGATATTTTATATACGGAATTGGGAGGAGCCACCCAATTGGAGGCTAGATGGGAGAAAGACAGAATTGTCCAGACGGTGGTAAATAATGACAATCTGCGTTGGGTATTCTCCGAAATAACACAGACTTCTTTTCATTGGCAACGTTTGGTGCGCACAGACGGTGAGCATTGGACGGTGGAAGCTGAATTGTTTGCTGTGAGGAGATAAAAAAGTTTTTTAGAATAATACCTACCATATATTGTTTTGTTTTCTATTTCTAAAAAAATATGTAGGTTAAACCGATTTGCCGTATAGGAGAATAGGACCACATTTCCTGCCTCTATGTGACGGTTTTTCTTTATTTTTGCATTTTCAAAAACAAGAAAAGATTTATGGAGCATATATTGGAATTAGCCGAAAAGAATCAGCGGGAAGCATGGGAAGTGATACGCAAGACCGATGTTATGAATATTTGGAAGTCTGTCGGGGCAGAGATTAATTTGGTGGGTTCATTGAATATGGGATTATTAGTGAAGAACCGGGATGTGGATTTCCATATTTATTCTTCTCCTCTGACTCCGGCCGGCAGCTTCATGGCGATGGCGAAGCTGGCGGAAAACCCGTTTGTCAAGCGGATAACTTATAACAATCTTTTGGATACGGAAGAAGCATGTATTGAGTGGCATGCCTGGTATGAAGACCCGGAGAACGGTGCCTGGAAGATGGATATGATTCATATATTGAAGCACTCCCGTTATGACGGTTATTTTGAAAAGATGGCTGAACGGATTAAGGCAGTCCTGACTGAGGAGACGAGGAAAGCGATTCTGCGTTTGAAATATGAAACGCCGGATACGGAATATTGCATGGGAGTGGAATATTATCAGGCTGTCCTTCGGGACGGAGTGCGGACGTATGCAGAGTTTGAAAACTGGAGAAGGCAGCATCCGGTGACAGGTATTGTGGAATGGATGCCTTGATTCTGTCTGTTTTTCTCTTTATAGCACTCCTAAGTCGTTTTCCCGGGCAGACCAAGCGTTTCCTTCCTTTAGACTAAGCTGTTTTATACGGCAGGTTATTACGTTCCACTGTAGTAGGACGTATGTTCCTGAACGCGATAGCCCGAAGCGATAACCATACAAGATGGTAGTGCATAACACTGCGCTGTACCCACCTTCAAGCAGATTTAGCAAAAGATAGCTTACTTTCGTTTATTAACATAGCCTGCCTACGGCTCAGTTTGAAAACTTGGGGGAATTAGTTAAAAACACTATCTTTGTGGCATGAAACAGAACCTTCAACCCCCTGCCACTCCACTGGAGATGTT
>NZ_KB905473.1:231745-287940 GCF_000382445.1 Phocaeicola massiliensis B84634 = Timone 84634 = DSM 17679 = JCM 13223
TTTAATGCAAAAATTAAAGCATTTAGGGCTTCATTTCGTGGAGTAGTAGATAAGAGGTTCTTTCTGTATAGATTAGCAAAGGTGTATGCATAAAGGGAAATTAACAAATGTTAATCCCCCCAAGAATTACAACTGAGCCCTGCCTACAGGATTTTCGGACTGACCCTATTCTTGTCGTTTTTTTGCATGCCTGGGGAAAACAAAAAATCCTGATTCCGTTTGGAAATCAGGATTTTACTGTCTTTTGCTTTTCTTCAAAGTGGTGCCACCAGGAATCGAACCTTTTGATTTGGCTTATCCTAATTCCCTAATTGACAGCATCTTTTAGCTTTATATCTTATGAAAACCATCGAATTAGCTTTACACTAAATTCATCGCTTTTCTTTATCAATTCGACAATCATTATCTTTTTGACGATGCAAAGATAGATAGAAGGTTTGATTTCTACAAATATTTTCATCATTTTTTATACTAATTGTCAATAAAGAAATAGAGTAAACAATCCTTCTATGTCTTTCGCATAATTTCGTTCAATCATAAACAGATTACAAAACTAAGAGAATAAAGTTTCTATTCTTTTTCTTGCTTTGGCAAAGCATGCCAATGTCAGTTTTCCTATATTTTTGACAATGAATATCATGTACGCTTGCTTTTGTCAAGCCAAAGGAGTAAATAACATCACTCAACTCACACACGGCATGTAACTTATAACCCTAATAATAACCCTCTTGTAATGTACAATGTCCAATCGATGGAGTTTTTTCTATATTTTTGTGCCCATAGACATCGTCTGGCACGAACTGAACGACAGATTTCTATCGATTTTGAATCTACACAGAAGTGGTCTTCACTACCATTCATAGTTTCTGTTATCTTTTTACGAATGGCAGCATCAAGAGAGGCTGTGAATTTTCGTATTGCCTACAGGATATCAAGTGCAGAATCTCTGATTGATACTCTCTTAACTCAACAAATAAAAGGGATTCGCTGTCAATGCCAATGGATTCAGAAGCTATATTGAGAGCAAACACTTCCAAGTTAGAAAATCTATCGCCCCCGCATCGAGATCGATAGATTTGATTCAAATGATAAAAAACATGTGTCAGCAATAAAATCTTTCAAAAACTTGATTTTCTTAATGATTCATTATATATTTGAATACTTAAATTCATAAATACAACACTATTTATCAAATAATTTCTATGGAAGAAAAAGAATCAGGAACAATTGTTAAGAAAGTGTACCAAGAGGTGAAAATTGAAGCAAAGAATTCTCCAAAAGGTTCCTATGCAGCAGGATGTCCAAGTAATTATGGTGATCCTGATGGTGAAAATTGTTACATTTGTGATTATGGAGGTTGATTAATTAATCAAAAATCTTAAGGTCGATGTGCTATTTATGTGCACATCGGCTTTTGTTATTGTAAATACCAAACAAAGTAACTATGTTAGTTAGGCAAAGCAAAAATACATTTATAAGATTCTTTGATAATAAAGGATATATAACAAATCAAATGACCAGAAAAGATCGATTGTATAACGAAACTGGTGCTGATTTCTTAAGAATGATTTCACGTGAAGCAAAAGAAGTTGATGAGATAATCGAACATCTTTCTCAAATATATGATGACAGTGTTACGAAAGAAAAACTCAGAAACGATTTCTTGAAGTTTATACTTGATCTAGAAAAACATTTATTTCTAATTACTGGTTTAACAGCGGTAGAATGTGACAGCAAAGATATTGAGTTTTCATATTCTCTAGGTAATATGAAAAATAAAGTGAGTGATTTTACCCAAGTTACCGAGGATGAGGTTCCAGAAACAACTCAAGATTATATACTTGCTGCTGATAAAAAGAAGCCGCATCTTAAATCAATACAGTTTGAATTAACAAGTCGATGTAATGAACGATGTATACATTGCTATATTCCTAACGCTAAAAAAAATAATGGAAGTGATATGACATATGAACAAGCATGTCATATCATTGACCAATTTTCTGATATGGGTGGGCTACACGTAACATTAAGTGGAGGAGAAGTCTTTTTGCATAAAGATATTATAAGAATATTACAGTATTGTAGAAAAAAAGACCTTCAAATTTGTATACTCTCAAATCTTGTGGCATTAAAAGATGTACAAATTCCTTTCATAAAAGCTGCAAATGTTTCATATATACAAGCATCTTTGTATAGCATGAATCCTGAAATTCATGATAAAATTACAACTTTAAAAGGTTCACATAAGAAAACAAGAGAGGCCATTGAAAAACTTGTTGCTGCTGACATTCCAGTTCAAATATCCTGTCCATTGATGAAAGCAAATAAAGATGGATACAAGGAAATCTTAAAATATGCTCACTCTCTACAAATAAAGGCTTTCACTGACTATATAATGATGGCTGAAGCTGATTTTAATACTAAAAATCTTCAAAACAGACTTTCCATCAAAGAAACAGAACAGGTTATTAGAGATATCATAGAATTTGATATTGATTACTCAGAATGGGTAAAAAAACAACGTCCTTATCTTGAAAACTTAGATATTGAGAAATATGCTAAACAACCTTTATGTGGCGTTGGTTTAAATAGTTTTTGCATTGCTGAGAATGGAGACATTTATCCTTGTCCCGGATGGCAATCTATGATTATTGGTAATGTAAACCAACAGCCTTTAAAACAAATTTGGAATGAATCTGAAGCCTTTTCAAAATTAAGGAATATCACACATGGCGATTTTCCACAATGCTTAAAATGTGAAGCAAGGAATTATTGTTCTATGTGTATTCAACGAAATTTCAATGAAAACAATGGTGATATGTTTAAAATAAGCAAACACTTCTGTGAAGTTGCATTCCTTACCAAAAGACTACATAAAGAGTACAAAGAGCGGTTTCAATGAATGGTTCTATAATTTATACAGGTGCTTTATCGGATGCTTATAGAAGATAGGATATATCTTGAAAAAACTCATATAACTTTTTCACTATCTATTTTTCTGCATACAATTGAGAAGCTGTTTTGAAATCATTGAATATGATATCTTATTAGGAGGCACATTTACTGAATATCCCAATAATAGACTGTAGTCCATTAGCCAATGTATTGAAACGAAGGGAAAATAAAAACAGATAAAATCTATATAAATACTGATTATCAATGTATTATTAACTAATGATGATTTCTGTTGTATTCCTTAAAAATCTCTATTATTCGACATTTTTGTTACCTAAAACGATACTTATATCCGGATTATTTGTTACCTTTGTATATGGATATAAATCATTGATATACTGGAAAAGCCACTCAACTTTGACCCTTTTGGCCACGCAGAATTATCCCTTTTGGCTAAAATATGATTGACCCCTTTGGCTAAAATAGTGTTGCCCACTTGCTTCACCTATAATTATAGTTTTTTTGTGTAGATTTGAGTACCCTTGTCCTGGTGTAACGGGGGAGAAAATAAAATCTATACAAATGAATAAACGAATCAAAAACATTTTAAGATGTTATGCGGCTGGCATAGGAATCAAGGAAACGGCATCTACGTTTCATATTTCCCGTAATACAGTCCGCAAATATGTCCGCTTATTCCTTTCAAGCGGCAAGAGTATTGAACAGCTTCTTTCCCTGCCCAATGGACAGTTGGATGAACTGTTCGGCTGCACGGATACCCGGCATCGGGAGCCTTCATCCAAAAGGATTGAATTGGAGGCCTTGCTTCCCGGATATGTATCTCGTCTGTCACGCAAAGGTATGAGTGTCCGAAAACTGTTCAAGGAGTACCATACCGAATATCCGGACGGCTATCAGTTGTCTTCCTTCAAACGGATTGTCAGCGAATACAGGTTTCACATTAAGGTTGTCGGTCATGTAGAGCACTATGCCGCAGAGCAGATGTATATTGACTTTGCCGGTGACAGACTTGAAGTTGTTGATGAAATGACGGGCGAGACGAAGAAAGCCGAGGTATTTGTTGCCATCCTTCCGTTCAGCCATTATACCTACTGCGAAGCCGTATGGTCGCAACGCAAGGAAGACCTGATAAAGGCATGCGAGAATGCCATTCAATATTTTGAAGGTGTTCCTGCGGCTATCGTCCCCGACAATCTGAAGGCTGCCGTCACACGAAGCGACCGCAACGAACCTGTCATCAATGATGATTTCGCCGCTTTTGCCGAATATTACGGCTGTGTGGTCTATCCTGCTCGTGTGCGTCACCCCAAGGACAAGGCTTTGGTAGAAAATGCCGTAAAGCTCCTCTACCGTTCCATTTACCTTGATATAGAGGGAATGACATTTTCCAGTTTGGAGGAACTCAATACCGCCATCCATATTTCCTTGCTTGATTTCAATGAAAAGGTGATGGCCGGACGGGAGATGTCACGCAAGGAAATATTCCTTCATGGAGAGAAGGATTATCTTCGTCCGCTTCCCGTGAAACGCTACGTAATGAAAGAAAGGAAACTGATGACCGTGGGAAAGAACTCTTACGTTTCCTTGTTCAAGCACCATTACAGTGTTCCGAAAGAGTATGTAGGCAGGCGCATGACGATTCTCTATGATGCCGACACGGTGGAAATCTATTGTGGAATGAACCTTGTCGCCACCCACGACCGCTGTGACATTCCTTACACTTATTCTTGGAAAAAGGAGCACAACCTGCCTGGTCATTATGGTCCCTATGACAAGGACTTGGAGGAACTCTTTCAACGTGCCTCGGAAATAGACAACATCGTATTGAACTATCTTCAGGAAGTGGAGCGTGTCATGCAATATCCACCCAAAGCGTTCAGGTCATGCCGTGGCATCATGACACTGGAGAAGAAATACGGCCGTGACCGTCTAGTTGCGGCTTGCGCATGTGCGGATCAGAAATTGCAATACGGATACCAAGCCTTGCGCGAGGTGCTTGAACTGGGAGAAGATGTGGATTTCCTTCCTGATGAGGACGGAAAAGTACAGTCCAACGTGACTTCCCAGATTCCATTGACCCACAAAAATATACGTGGACGTGAATATTACAAAAAAGACAAACAATAAAACTATTATTTATGGAAGTAAACAATAAAACAGCTCCCGTTACGGGACAACAAGACCAGAATACCATATCACTGGATTTAATGAACCGTATGAAATTGCATGGTATGGCAGAGGCTTTCAGGGAAAGTCTTGCCGGCACCACTCCGCAATCCATGACTGCGGACACGTTCCTTTCCATGCTCCTTGCACGCGAATGGGACTATCGCTCCCAGGCTGCCATTGCACGGCTCACCAAAAATGCGGCATTCCGCTACAAGGCTTATATTGAGCAGATTGACTATGCCACGAACCGGGGACTGGACCGCAATCAGATGGAACGTCTCGCCACCCTTGATTTTGTGCATAAGGCACAGAACCTTTTCATTACTGGTTCTTCCGGAACGGGAAAAAGCTATTTGGCCTGTGCCCTTGGACACGAAGCATGCAAAAGGGGATTCCGTACCTTCTATGCCAATGCTCCGAAACTGCTCGGTGCGCTGAAAGTCGCCAAAGTAAAAGGTACACTTGAAGCGGAACTCAAGAAGATTGAGCGTTGCCAGCTACTCATTCTTGACGACTTGTTTATTGTACCACTTGACGCCAAAGAGCGTCCCATACTGCTTGAAATTATTGAGGATAGGCATGAACGGAAATCTGTCATCATCACATCGCAGTATCCATCTTCCAACTGGTATGACATGGTAGGTGATCCAACAATAGCCGATGCAATCCTTGACCGCATCATACATACGGCCCATACTATAGAATTATATGGTGAAAGTATGCGAAAATTAAAATCTAAGAAAAACGAGAATTTTTAAAAGGGTAAAATAATATTGCCCCCCAACACCAGGACTTTAAAGGGTCAATCATATAGTACAAAAAGGTGGGCAAATCTTGCGTGGCCAAAAGGGTCAAAGTTGAGTGGCTTTTCCATATATGGAAAGTGAACGTAATTTGATGACCACCACGGAAGCAGCCCGTTACCTCGGACTGAAGCCAAGCTATCTCTACAAGATGATGATGCGCCGCGCAATCCCTTACTACAAGCCGGGCGGCAAGCTGTGCTTCTTCGCCAAGGAAGACCTCGACGCATGGCTGAAACGGGTACGGGTGAAATCGCAGGTCGAGATCGACAGCGAGGCATCCCACTATCTGGTAACACATGAGAAAAACAAATGATTCATCAACCTTTTTTAGAACAATGCAGTTATGGACAATTCAAAGAACATGGAACCGGGTATCAGGAATGCCACGGTTCAGGAATCCCCGAACAAGGAACAGAGAAAGAAAGAGAGCAGACCCGTAATCAGCGCGAAGGTACAGACCATTCTGGACTTTCTTCGCGGCTGTTCCCCCTACGAGGCCGATTCCATACGGGTAATGGTCGGTTACGGGACGGGCAACGGCGATACCGCAACGATTGAGGCGACGGACATGTTGGCTGTCAACCGCTTTCTCAATCACGGGCTTGCCAAAGAAAACGGAACAAGTAACGAGGCCGTGATGAAACACCGTCAGGAACGTGCGCAAAAACTGTTGGAAGCCGTCAAGGATTTCGTTGACATCGGCCAGCTCTGCCGCGTCAGCATCGTGCTGATGAAAATCTCTTCCGACTTCAAGGCGGTGGAGGACGCACGGGGACACCTGCAATCCCAACCCGCCGCCAACGTGAACCGGAACTGATGTCAAAACCGGAACGGGGTATCGGACGGACAAGGAAACTCCCGCACGCACTATCTCATTGAAACTGTTGTAGGTTTTCCGATACTCCATTCCCTTATTTTTTATTGAATTATGCAAGAAAACAAGAGGAACAAGGAAACATCCCTTTTCAAAAAGCCGCAGGGCTTCCGTACAGTCCGCATCCACTTTACCGCAGAGGCAATCGAATGGCTCGGAGGGACAACGAAAGATGACGACGGCAATACAATCGGCAACCATACTCTTTTTTATGACCTGCTCTCACGGATGCGACTGTCCCCCGGCAGGGGCGATTCATTCCGCAGGCCGCAGGAATTGCAGCCCGGACAGTTCCAGTTCTCGGAAACCAGACTCGCGGAGGAATGGAACATAGGGAGAAAAAGAATCCGCAATCTCCTTGCAACGATGGAAAAGCTGGGCATGATAGCGGTGGACGCTTCCAAAACCGCTTCCGTCGCTTCCATGACCTGTGTCGAGGAATGGACGGACTTTCAGAACTTCCACGTCGTAAACCTTTGCAATCCCGCCCTGAATGGTATTCGAACGGCATCTGAACGGCCTTTGAATGGCATTTTATCCGGCAGCGGAGGCACGCCGCAGGAGAGGTGAAAACGTCTTTCAGTTTCGAGATATGCCAAGGTATCACCTCCCTTCGGTCAGTCATCCCTTGGCGCTCTCGCGGCTCACTGGCAGTTCGCCGGTGGCGGCGCTCGCAGGCTCGCACCGCTTAACCCTTATAAAACAACAGTTATGACAGAAGACAATAAGCAAGACACATCATTTCCGTCCGGCGGCAGCCGCACCGAATACATCGGAGCCAAAGTCACCGTGGAACAGAAACAGTACATCCGCCGCCTTGCCGCCGAGTGCGGCATGACCGTCAGCAGCTACGTGCTGGCAAGAGCTTTCAACTACAGGCCGAAAGCGAGGCTGACGGCAAGGCAGGAGGCGGTCATGGAGACCCTTATAGGATGCCGCAGCGACCTCGTGAACTACACGTCCGCGCTCCGTGGCATGAACCCCGAAAAGCGCAGACAGATGTTTAACAGTTACCCTTTCATGCTCGAATGGCTCAAGGAACTCGGCAGGCTGGCCGAGCGTGTCACGGACGTGCTCGACAAGGTACGGTTTTCCAACCGCCTGCCCGACGGGACAAGGAACGGTGAAGACAGGGAGGACGAGCCATGATAGGGAAAGCGAAATCCATCTCCCACGGGATAAATGACATCAGGTACATCACGGGAGAATCGAGGAACAAGAAACATCCCGAACGCATCTTCCACGTGGGGGACAATCTGCTGCCGCCCGGTCTGGATGTCACGGGTATATGGGATTCTATGCGGCTGACGCTGGAGAAGTCCAAACGGGTCAAAAATTCCGTCATCCGCATCGAGGTCAGCCCTGCGCCGGAACACACCAAAGACTTTACCATCGACGACTGGCAAAGGTTGTGGGACGACTTCACGGATGAGTTCGACAACATCGAACTGCTTGACAAGAACGGCAAGACCTATTCCCCGAAAACCGCCCTCAAAGGCAGCAAGGGCACGGTGTGGCTGCATCTGGAATCCAAGAGCGGCATTCCCCACCTTCACGGTGCGTTCTGCCGTATCGACGAACGGGGGAATATCAACAACGACCATGACATACACCTGCGGGCACAGCGGGCAGCCGAGCGTGTGGCCCTGAAACGGGGCTGGACGACTGCCGCCGAAGTACGTGAGACGAACATCGGGCAGGTGAACCGGGACTGCATGGAAACCCTGCAATCCATGGAAAGCTGGTCATGGGACGAGTACGTGGCCAGACTCCGGAGCAAGGGATATGAGTTTTGGGAGCTGCGCGACAACAAGAAGATATTGCGCGGTTACGTGCTGAAGAAAGGCAACGCCAGATACAAGGCTTCCGAACTCGGCAGGGGGCGCAACCTCATGGCGACCAAACTTGAAAGCACGTGGAAAAAGCTGCACGCGGCTCCCAAGACAAGGACTGTTTCGACACAGCCCGCCGCAGGGAAATCTATACCGACTACACCCCGGACGATTCCGGTTCACGCACAAGGAACGACACCGGTTCCGCAATACACCGGCTATCGTCCCGGTACCAGCCCGTACCATATCGACATCGACGGGGAAAGCCGCCGGTTCTTCATTCCCGATGAAGCGTTGGACGTATTCAATGACGAGTTCGACTACCGGGAGACAGCCAACAGCCGTGACCTCACGGACATGGCTGCGGCACTTTTCGTCGGGATGCTCGATACTCCGGCGGTTCCTTCGGGAGGTGGTGGCGGCAGTTCCAACGACCTGCCTTGGGGAAGACGCGAGGACGAGGACGAACGGGAATGGGCACGCCGGTGCGCCCGTGAAGCGGCAAGGGTAATCGGAAAGAAACCGAAGACAGGACGAAAAAGATAACAGCCTATGAATAAAAAATTCGATTTCTCGGAAATAGACGGGGCACTTCCGACTGCCGAAAAAATGCAGGAGCAAGACCGCATAATCGATGCGCTGAAAAACAATTATGAAGCTGTCCGCATTCTTAGTGCCAACGTGGAAAAGCTCGAAAACAGACTTTCGGAAGCCCTGCCCAAAATGGACGGGGCTGTTTCTTCCCTGCGTGGGGCAAGCACGGTCACACTCGGCGAGGAAGCGAGAAAGACGCTTGAACAGGAGGGAGAGAAAATCTGCCGGAAGATGGCCGACAGGATGGAACGGGAATGCGCAAGGCTAGCCGGACGCCTCTCGGCGAATGACCGTGTGCTTATCTCCGCAACCGCTTTCTGGTGTATGGTAGAGGCAATCATCTCCCTCGCGGCGGCTTTCGTTTGTACCTGCGCCGCGAACGCTCGTCTTATACATAGCATATTGCTGTGGGAAGTACTCGGCTGTACCGCTGCTTTTCTCGTTGTCTGTGTCACGTTGACCATTTTTATATGCCGCAAGTTAAGACGAGAATGAAACATTACCAATTAAATAAATATAAGTATGACAACAGTAAAGGTGAAATTCCGCCCGTCAACAGTCGAAGGCCGTCCGGGCACTATCGTTTATTTTGTAACTCACCGCCGTGTCGTCAGGCAAATCACAACCGGTTATAAGGTGTTCTCTCATGAATGGGATGATAAACAGTCAAGACCTGTTTCGGCACCGGCTGGCGAACGGATAACCGTTATTCAGACAATAATCCGAAAACTGGAGGAGAATTTGGAAAAGCTGAACAGGATTATTGAAAGATTCGATCTGCTACGACGAGGTTATTCATCTGAAGATATAATTATGGAGTTCCGGTGCACCGAAAAAGAAAATACCCTTTTTATATTCATGGAGAATCTCATCGAGCGACTCTGCCAATTAAATCACATCGGTACGGCCAAGAACTACCATACCGCACTCGGCAGCTTCAAATGATTCCGGGATAACAAGGACGTTCCGTTGGCAGTAATAGACCAGATGATAATGGAAGATTATCAGGTATACCTGAAATATACATTGACTGTTATAGTAAATAACTAAATATTTTTAGAGCATTGCGTATCAGTAATATATTAAATGTGATGATTTCTAGGTCTTAATAAAGAAGCAATAGTTATTTATGAGATATAAAGAACTTATCATTTTACAAAAAATAGGAAGGTAAAAATACATATAATACCCCTTTGTAGGTAATATTTCCTTATCATAAATGATTATGTATAACAATCTAATATAAATTAATATCAACTGACTACTAATACGATAGCTACACACAATAAATAGAAATATATAATTTAAGTAATATTATATGCATACAACAATTTATTAAAAATACCTAATAATTGGTATTGATGGATTTAGCTAAACAAACGAACTTTGCGGGCAAAAAATAAAGCAAGATGGAAAACCTATATGAATTGTTGGAAGAAGCAGCACATAAAGTGCCGACAAAAGGAATTGTTATTGTAAATAATAGTCAATGTGATCTTTTTCTAACTTATTCAGAGTTACGAGAAAAATCTAGAAAAATAGCTTTTATTTTAAAATCTTACTATCAAGTAAAGCCTGTCAGTAAGATAATAATCTCTGTTGAAAAATCCGAAAATTTTATATTATTATTTTGGGGATGTGTTATGGCAGGTTGTATACCCGTTTTAATGCCTTCTGTACAATTCAGTAATAAGAACTCTATTGCTTTTGAACGCCTAAAGAATGCAATTGATATATTAGGTGTAGTTACACTTATAACAAATGATATTAATCTATTTGAATATTATAAATCTTCATTTCATAAAGCTGTGTGTGTTGAAGATATTATGAAACAATTGGATTTGTTGCAAGATTATTCTTTACACATACCTAAAAGAGATAGTAAAGATTTATGTGTTATTCAGTTTTCATCAGGAAGTACAGGGGCACCCAAAGGAGTCATGCTTAGTTTTAACAATATTTTAACTAATTTGAAAATAAAAACTCTTGCGGATGAAATTACAACTGAAGATACTTTGATTCACTGGATGCCATATTTTCATGATTATGGTCTATTTGGAAATCATTTGGTTTGTTTGTATAACCAAATTACAGAAATAAAAATAGAGCCTTTTTCCTTTTTAAGAGATCCTTTGATTTTTCTAAAGAAAATTTCCGAATATCAAGTAAGTATTTGTGGCGGTACGACACCTTCAGGATTGGATTTGTTAATTCAAAAGTTAGAACAATCTAATGACATAAAAGAATTGGATTTATCTCAAGTGAAGACTCTTTCAATTGGAGCAGAAATGGTTCCATCTAATTTATACGTCCGATTATCCCCCCTTTTTCAACTTGGGTTTAATCGAAATGCATTCCGCCCTTCATATGGAATGGCTGAAACAACATTGATTGTTTCTTCCTGTTTACCGGGTTATGGAAATAAAAATATAAGAATAAATAGAGAGGCGTTCTATGAAGGGATTATCAAATTAGTCGATAAACAACAAGATTTTTGTGAATTTGTTAGTGCAGGTAGAATATTACCAGGCTTACAAGTACGCATTGTTAAAGACGGTATTCCTCAAAATAATTTAAATTTAGGAGAGATTCAAGTAAAAGGCGCTTGTGTCATGTCTGGTTATTATAATGACATACAATCAACAGATGAAGTATTAAAAGACGGTTGGTTAAGTACAGGAGATTTGGGCTTTTTTGATTATAACAATATTCTTTATATAGTAGGTCGAAAAAAGGAAACAATTATAGTAAATGGACAAAACTTTCATCCTTTTGATTTAGAAAATTGTGTCTTAGAGAAATTTGGTCTTTCAATTGAAAAAACTGTATTTACATCTTTTTATTCTTCTACAGAAAATCGTGAAATTGTACTTCATTTCTTTGTATTATCAAGAAAAATGTCGGAAGAACAAATAAGACAATTAATAAATGAATGTAACGCATTTCTAGCAGACAAAGTTGGATTTGCTCCAGAATACTCTATAAAGATAAAAAAAGGAGAAATACTCAGAACTTCTAGCTCTAAAATAAAACGTCGATCTATGGCAAAGTATTTTGAGCAAGGACAGTATAATAAATCAATTGTAAAACTAAACAAAGAATCTCATAATATGGATTATTTATTGGTTCTCAAAAAAATATGGTCAGAAGTTTTAAAAACAAACCTCATTCATATAGAAGATAACTTCTTTTCTTTAGGAGGAGACTCAATACGCAGTATGATGGCTGTTTCTAAACTTGAAGAACTGTTAAATATTAAATTAGAAAATAGTTTCTTCTATAAATATCCGACCTTAGTCTCTCAAAAACATTATCTTGAACAATATTTATTAAAAGAACTTCAATCTCCTTTAAATGAATATGAACTGTTAGTTCGAGAGTTTATCAGCGAAGAAATAGGAATTCCCTCTTTAGAAATACAATATACAGAAAATATTATAACTAAAGTGACTTCTTTTGCCGCTGTATATCAAATGATGAAGCGCTTAACTGAAGTTTTTGATAAAATAACATTAGATGATATAAAAGATAAAACTTGTATACGAGATATAGCACAAACCATTAAGGAACGCTATGTAACTCCAGAGGGGTATTCTTTTCCGTTAATGGATTTCCAAGAAACATTATTCTATCACAGTAAAAGTTTTATCCGTAATGAACCGACAGGATTAAGTTGTTATATCATTTGTCGGACACAATTGAAAGGTTTTTTTGATCCAGCATGTTGGGACAAGACGTTAAATCACATTATTAACTGTCATCCATTGTTACATTCTATTCTTTCCGAAGAGTCGGATAAACCTGAGATGATAACTCTTCCTGAATATCCGACATTTAAAAGTTCTTATGAAGATATAACTTCAATGAACAAAGAACAACAGGAAACATTCTTTTTACAAAAGGACGAAAAAGATCATGATCACAGATTTGACCTTAAAGAGTATCCTTTATTCTATTGTAATATTTATAAAACAGGGGAAGATGAACATGAATTAATTATACATATTGATCACCAGATAATTGATGGTTTCAGCTTTTTTCAATTCCTTCAAGAATTAACATCAACTTATGATCAGTTTATCGCTGGTAAAGAAATAACTGTTGAACAAGAAAAAGGTCTAACTTTTTCTGACTATGTTTTTGTGGAGAGATTCAGAAGGCAAACAAAGCGATATCAGAATGCAATGGATTTTGCCCTAAAGGTGTTTAAAGATTTACCAGAGAAAATATCTATTCCCACGAAATGTCAGCCATCTTTAATAAATAAAGTCCATTTTAATACCTTACATACGGAATTGGATTCTTTATTGATGAATAAAGTTCTTGAAATCAGTTCTCATACTTCTGGTATATGCCTTAATTCCTTACTTATGGCATGCTATTTTAAACTGATGAATTTGTGGTCTGGACAAAATGATCTCATTATCAACATGCCTGTATTTAACAGGGAACAGCATTTACCTAATGCAAAAAATATAATAGGTAGTTTTCTTGATATTTTCCCTGTCCGTATCCAAACATCTCCACAAGAACCGATTGTTTCTATTGCACGTAAGATAGAACAATTTGTACGAACCATGCTTGAGTATCCAATATCTTCAATAGAATTGTCCAGAAAAATCGCAGAACAGGAAGGCTTAAAACAAAGCTCTTTGAGTGCAATTATTTTTAGTAATTCTATCAATATGCTTCCCAAAGGTATCAGTCATTCATCTAGATATTTGACAATTGGTGCGCCTAAAGTACAGACAGGTGCACCTGGTACTTATATAGACCTTGTTATGTATACATGGGAAAATAAATGGTGTTTTGATTGGAATTATGTTCGTGAGCTATTTGATGCGGAATACATACAACTACTTTCTGAACAATTCACGTCTATGCTTAACCAATTGGTAGATGATACAAACACTAAGGGATACGAAGAGCGTTCATGTTCAAATATACTCCCTCTCTTCTATATAAAATTATTGGAGCAAACAAATAAAACAGAACATGCTTATCCTCTTAAAACAATATATGAACAGATCAGTAATACTGTAGATTTGTATCCTAATAGAGAGGCGATCTCTTATCAAGGAGTTTCTTTAACTTATACAGAGTTTTGGAAAAAAGCTAATCAGATGGCGCATTTCTTACGTTCTCTTGGAGTGGTACGAAATTCTAAGGTTGCTTTATTACTGAACAGAACGCTTGATTTGCCTATAGTACAACTTGGAATTCTTTTAGCAGGTGGGGCGTATGTGCCAATTGACCCTTCTTATCCTTCGGATAGAATACAGTATATGATAAATGACTGTGGAGCAGAAGTTCTTGTAACTCAAGGAATACATGTAGACAATATTAATAGTTCATATACCCCCAACATTAAACATTGTGTGTTACTTGATGATGATTCTATTCCTTTACCTGATACATATCGTCGATACACCGTAAATGATATAAATAGTCAATCTATGGATAATATAGTACCTTGTAATACTCCTGATGATTTGATTTATATGATTTATACTTCTGGTTCAACAGGACAACCTAAAGGTACAATGCTTAGGCATAGAAATGTATCCAATTTTTTGAATTATGAGAAAGAAGCGTTTAATGTAAACTGTAATAACAGGTTTGCTTTAATAACATCGTATTCCTTTGATATGACTGTTACTTCTAATTGGCTACCTTTCATTGCCGGAGCTTCTTTACACATTCTTTCCGATAATGCAACTAAAGATATAGAGAAACTTCTGTATTTTATAGATGAAGAAAAAATCAATTTTTTGAATGTAACTCCCTCTCATTTTTCAATGTTGGTAAATACGTTGGGATTTTTGGAGAGACCTGTAAACCTATCACCCAATATGACTATTATGCTGGGTGCTGAAATTATCAATGTTTCGGATATAAACAGGTGGTTAGAAAATTATCCTTTGCACAAATTTATTAATGAATACGGCCCTACAGAAACAACGGTGGCTTCCACTTTTTATCCTATCCCGATTGAAGAAGACGGCAAATGTCATTTAAATATAGTTCCAATAGGGAAACCGATTTATAATACACAAGTATATGTATTAAATGATAATTTAGAATATACACTACCAGAAGTTCCTGGTATCCTTTATATTGGAGGCGAGGGAGTGTCATGTGGTTATTTGAATAAAGAAGAGAAAACGAAATCTGTATTTATCAATAATCCTATTACTCATGAAGGAATTGTATATAATACAGGAGACGTTGTAAAGATGACTGTAACTGGCGATATTGTATTTGTAGGACGTAAAGATTTTCAAGTAAATGTCAGAGGGTATAGAATTGAATTAGGAGAAATAGAGAATGCTTTATTAAAAGTATCAGGTATTACAGAGGCTTGTGCAGAGATTCAATATGATGTAAACAAACAGCCTGTAGTTGTAGCTTTTTATGTTACAGCAAATAATTGTGATTTAGAATACAAGGATATAATGTCTGTTCTGCAAATGAAGATACCTCACTATATGTTACCTTCCGCAATGGCTAGAATAGAGCAGATTCCAATTTCTGCCAATGGAAAAACAGACAAGAAGCAATTACCCAATATTGCGAATCAGAAACAAAATTTTGTTAAAAGGGATATTGTAGGTCCAAGGAATGAAAGGGAAAAACAAATAACCTTAATCTGGGAAAAGGTATTAGGGATACCAGAGGTAGGTGTATTTGATAATTTCTGGGATATAGGAGGCGACTCTATCCGATCTGTAAGGTTAATAAAAGAATTAAAGGAGGTCGGATTAACCAACATCAAATTAAAAGATTTATTCGATAAACCTACGATAGCCGAACTGCTTGAACAAGAAATAGAGAATAATAAAGTTGAGAATCTCATTTGTATGAAAAAGGTTTCTACTCCATATGCAAAACTTATATGTCTTCCATATGCAGCAGGAACCCCTGGTATGTATAGTACATTTTCTGGGGATTTTACCGGAGAAATCAACTTATATACAGTACAATATCCGGGACATGGAGATGGACGTGAGATAAAGTCCTCTGTAGAAGAAGTTGGTGCGCTATTAGCCAATGAACTGAAAGAGGCTGATAAAGAGATTCCTTTGTTTATCATGGGATATTCTTACAGTTGCTATATTGCTTATGATATCTGTAAACGATTTGAACAAGAAAATATTCCGATACAGGGTATTATAATGATTGGTGGAACTCCTCCTACATTGCGTGATGACTTAATGCAATTCTTTTCAAATGACGATAATGCCCTTTTGGATTATTCACGTGCAAAAGATCTGTTGAATGAAGAATTGATCGCAACTTTATCAGATGAAGAAAAACATGAATATTTGCATGAGTTGAGAATGAATACTGTAGCAATGGTAAATTACAAGTTTCTTGATTGTAAATTGAAAACCCCATTATGTTCCATCGTCGGTAGAGAGGATGAGCCTACAATTCGAAACAATCAACATCTATGGAATAATTACTTTCAGAAAGTTTCTTTCCACCAATTGCCAGGAGGGCATGTTCTTATTACAAAATATCATGCGGAATTAGCTAAGTTGATAATGAATTATATAGAATTGCATGTATAAATATGCTTGTATTACCCTTTTCCGATATAGCAGTAGAAATTGTGGAAGATAGTCCTTTTGCTACTTCAGATAATCTCTTTAATGAGGAAAAAATATTCATTAAAAGAGAATGGTCTGAAATACGTCTTAAAACTTATATTTTGGGACGTTGTGCCGCACATCGTGCCTTACAGACTTTACAAAAGGAAATAGTTCCCATTTTAAAAGGAAGAGATGGTGAACCAATATGGCCATTTGACATAGTTGGTTCTATATCTCATAAAGATGCAATAGCAGTTGCTGCTGTTGGAAAGAAAAAGAGGTATAAGGGTATTGGAGTAGATATTGAAGATCAAACGACGATATTATCAAAAAAGGAATATTCTCTTTTTTGTACACCCCAAGAGATAGCGTGTATAGATAAGAAAGAATTTTCTCCTATTGACATTTTTTCACGTAAAGAAGCTATTCTAAAGGCATATTATACAGCATATAGTAAATTATGCAATTGGATTGATATTGACACGATAAATGTATCTAAAGCTTCCAATGTAACTATAATATGCATGTTAAAAAAAAATTTTATTATAAACCTATGTTGTGTAGAAAAGTAAAAACAATTTTAGTCATTATGGGAATATGTTGTTTCCCTATGATATCTTGGGCACAAGTTTTTCTTTCTGGTCGAATCGTAGATAAAAAGACAAATGAACCTGTTGTAGGAGCTTCTGTATATATACGAAAAAATCAGGTTGGAGATAATGCAAATGATAATGGGTTATACAGAATAAAATTACCTCAAAACGGAACGTATCTTGTAGAGGTTTCTTTTATCGGATACAAAACAATAAAACAGTCTGTTACTGTAAATAGAAATACAACTAAAAATTTCTTTTTGGAAGAAAGTACAGAAGTGTTGAATGAGGTCGTGGTAAAAGCATCCTCACAGCAGGCAGAAATAAATCATATACGTAAAAGTCCTATGGCTGTAACGGTTGTTGATGGAGCAAAATTAAGAGGTCGTTCAACTGGAATTGAAGAAGTACTTACTCGTACTTCTGGAATCAAAGTTAGAAAATCCGGAGGTTTGGGTAGCTCTTCTAAAATGTCCATACATGGTCTGGAAGGAAAAAGAGTAGCTATTTATATAGATGGTTTTCCTTTAAATAGCCCCGATGGTTCATTTGATATAAACGACATACCTATTGATGCCATTAAATATATTGAGATATATAAAGGAATAGTTCCTGCTGAATATGGCAGTGATGGTCTGGGAGGAGCGATTAATGTTGTTACAAGAGAGGACGAGTGTGACTTGGTAGGCTTTACTCAGGAGTTTGCTTCATTTGGTACTTCCAAAACGTTAGTCAGTGTAAAAAAAATGTTTGAAAAACCAGGGATTCAAATTGGAGGAGGTTTTTTTCATAATAAATCGGATAATAATTATAAAATGACTTATCCTGTTTTTGAAACAAATTTACCTTCAAGTGCCTACCAAGAAGTAATAAGAAATAATGATTATTATAGGTCCACAATGTATAATGTAGGTTTAACATTTACAAAATTCTGGTTTGATAAGATTGAATTAGAATGTGCTTTTTATAACAATAAAAAGGGAATTCAGGCCTTAGATTTTGATTCACGTTTTTCTCATACACATGGGACAAACATTATGCCTACTTTAACTTTAGAGAAGAAGAATTTCTTATTTAAAAACCTTGAATTCAAGTCAGGTCTAGTAACTCCAATCATTCATACGCATTTGGTTGATACCGCTAGAACAAAACGGCAATGGGATGGAACCATAACAAATACAATGGGAGAAACTGATGATAATTTATTAAACTATTCAGATGACAAACAATTTGAAATCAGACATAAATTGAATTTAAAATACAAGTTAAAGCAACATACCTTTAATCTTAACAATCAATTCACATATTCAAGGTATAGACCTAAGGATGATTATACAGCAGAATATGTTGGTTTTGACCCTAGTGGTTTTCCCAGTAATATGAAGGGAAATACTTTGGGGTTAGCACATGAGTATTCTTCACGTAATAACAAACTTCAAAACTCTTTAATGTTCAGTCTATACTATTTAAATTCTGGAATATATAGAACAAGTGATAAAATTGTAGATGAATCTGAAAGTGTTAAGAAAGAACCGAAAAAAACAAAAATAAACAATTTTTACTATGGAATAAGTGAAGGAATCAGTTATGAATTTTTCAAAGGGGTGAGAGGTAAATTTTCCTTATCACATAACGTGAGGCTTCCTGATACGGAAGAATTGTTTGGAGACGGAGTGACAGTAAAGCCTTCAGTTGATTTAAATCCCGAAATAAGTAATAATATAAATTTAGGGTTAATCATGGATAAAAGTAATTTTATGGGGTTAAGTCGTTTTCAGTTAGAGACAAATTTATATTATATGTATATAACAGATATGATAAGTTTATTTCCTGCTGATATACGAATGATTTATACGAATTTGGGTAAGACTCAGATCATGGGGGGAGATTTTGATTTAAAAATAGATGTGACTCCACAGCTTTATAGTTATTTTAACTTAACCTATCAAGATATTCGGGATAAGCTAAAATGGACTACTAATGACCAAAGTGTGAAAAACCCGACTTATGATAAACAGGTACCCAATATTCCTCGTTTTTATTTTAACTATGGTTTAGAGTATCATACAGAGGGATTACTTGGGAAACATGAAATATCTAGAATCTATATAGACGCATCTTACGTTCATGATTTTGATTGGAGTTGGCAAATGAGTAACTTACCAGAACAGCGAAAGAAATGGTTAATTCCTCGTAGTCATCTTTTTACGGCAGGATTCCAGCAATCTATTTGGAAAAATAAAGTATCATTAGGGTTTGAAGTTGAAAATATATTCAACAAGGAGAGCTATATGGAATTTAAAAAGCCTTTACAAGGTCGTACTTTTAAAATTAAATTACGATTTAATTGGTTTGGTGATGAATCTTCAGGGGGAGCGATGAGTTTGTAATATTATAAATAATTATTTTAACTAAAAAAATAAAAAAAATGAAAAATCAATGGTTTTTATTGTCGCTATTAGCGACCTTTTTAAGTTTTATTTCATGTAGTAAAGATGATCCGTTTCCAACAGATGAAGAAGACGATATGAGTTTTGTTCATAGTGTCACGGTGGGTGATAATGCTTATGTTAGTCTATTTAAAGATTTAAATGTAGAACAGACAAGTACACAAAATTCTTTGGTCTTTGCAAAAGAATCTTTTCTTTTTACTTATGGGGGTAACATTTATGTCTTAGAATCGATGAATGCCCGTTTATATAAGTACAGAGTCGAGAATGGTTTGCTAATTCAAGAAAAAGAAACGATGATTCTCCCTTCCGGTTCTCTTCCTGCATTCCTTACATTTGATTCAGAAGAAAAAGCTTATATATCATGCGTAGGATTGGGAAAATTGTATATAATAAATCCTACGACAATGCAAAAAACAGGTGAAATAGATTTATCTGAATATGCAATTGGGAAAGAAAGTGGTGATAAAAATCCTGAACCTGGTGCTTCGGTTATTAGAGATGGTATTTTATATGTAGGATTAGCTCAAGATAAGTCCCAGTTTAACCCTAATACTGGAGCTTATGTACTTTTGATTGATACAAAGACAGACAAGCCTATTAAAATGATATCTGATAATAGAGCTACAATGGCAACCGCTTATGAGTATTCAGGTGATCCTTTCATTGATGAAAAAGGCGATCTTTATATTTATTGTGTAGGAGGCTTCGGATATTTTGCAAACTGTACAGAAGGTTTCTTGCGTATAAAGAAAGGAGAAACAGACTTTGATCAGTCATACTATTTCCCAATAGAAACAATTAGTATACCGGACATAAAGGGTAATAAAGCAAATTATATTTATAGCAAAACATATACAGGAAATGGTAAGCTATATGGATATTTCAATGTTCCGGGATATGTTAGTAATCCACCTGATTATGTAAATGACAAATCAATGCAAACATTTGAAATAGATGTTTATAATAAAACTGTCAAAAAAATGAACTTTGACGGAACTACGGGTTGGTCATGTAGTCAATGTAAAGCAGGAGACTATATGGTGTTCGGGATGGCTTCTACTCAAGGAACAGGTTATTATCTTTACAACTATAAAGAAGATAAGTATGAACCTTTAAAGATAAAAACAGAAGGTAATCCCTTCAAAATTCAATATTTAAAATAAATAAAGACTGCCGGAAGCTAAAAGATTCCGGCAGCTTTTTAATTTTTATGGAATGAACAATCGTAATTATGACTGTATAATCATTATAAGTGTAATCTCAGGTTTATTTATCACAACCTGCGACTATCTAGTACAGATGAAAACTGTTGAAACAGATTATTTTGTTTCAAGACTACTTTCTTTAGAATAATAGTCCGTTAAAAATTCAACATATCGGCTAAGCGGCTTCCGCCACAAAGCCAAAGAGTTCTTTGATAAGTTTAGTATTAAAAGTTCTGTTCGGTTTCAGACCGGACTTACTAAAAATTCTTTTGAGTATATAAACATTACTCAGATAGGCCTTTAGCAGTCCGATGGAAAGCGACGGATAGTATCGTTGGCGCATGACCTTTGCGATGTTTACCGAGGCCAGTGAAGCATTGAAAGCGAAGTCAAGTTTCCTCAAGTCTCTTGCCTGACAATCGTTGAGTCCGGTAAACTGCTTGGAATCCCGAAAGCAAAACTCAATTTGGAATCTTGTACGGTAGTATTCGATGATGTCTTTGGCCACCATGTCAAGGTCGGTGGAGAAATAGATTTTATGTCCTCCTGATTCCGGATAATGAACCACGACTTTGATGTTGCGTTTCATTGTCTTTGAATAGGCCTTGATTGAGTAAGCCTTTCCTCTTTCAATATCGAGAACTTCACAACGCTGAAGGTCGAGTTTCTCAAAATCAATCTTCTCGCCTTTGATACGCGGCCGTCCCCGCTTGCCCGTGCGGACACCGTCATGTGCATACCACAAGGCGGCATCATCACGCAGGCGGCTGATGACATGGAATCCCATCAGGCAGGTTTCACCCACGAACTTTGCCTTTGAGAACCATGCGTCTGCAACGACATAACGTGTTATGCGCAGCAGCTTATCCTTGTATTTGCGGAGCACGTCAAGATACCAGTCCACAAGGCTGTAATCTTCGCCTTGCTTTTCCAGATACGCCTTGTCCGGTGTCTGTTCCGCACGCAGCGTCATACAGTCCCGACTGTCAATGTCGACAATGCCGATACCGAGAATTTCCAGACCTCGTTTCATAGCAGAAGCGCATCCCGACCAGAACTTGCCAATATAAGGAGTCTTCTTTCCCGACTTTGAAATGTAGCTCGCGTCTATGGCAATGGCTTTTCTAGCATTTTCACCAAACCGCTGCCGCATAAGAAAGAGATTGAACTGCATCCAGTCCAACTCACGTTCAAACAACTGCCGGAAACGTTGTTCCGAACTGTCCGAGTAACGGCCCATTTGGGTGAAATTTATCTTTCTTGGCAGTGCCATATACAAAATCATGAGTTGGATGAATGCTGTTTTAAAACTTTTGCGTAACTTCGCTGAATAACTTTTCAAAGCATCGGTTACGATTTCCTCATATTGGTCAAGTGCTGTTCCTTTCATTGCTTTAATGTGTGGTAGGATACCATTAAAGATAATGAAAATCAGACACTTGACCTATTTTATTATGCTAAACTTTATCAATCAGCGTGCTTATTTTCAACGGATTAGTTACAATTTTAACGAAGTATTATTTAGAAGAAACTATTTTAAATTTATCATCTTTTGGATGTATTTTTACTTTTCCTTTTTGGATATTAGGGACATACTTCATATACACAACAATGTGTAAAGTTAATAAAAAGCTTGCGCTTATTAATACATTCTGTATATCTTATTCTTTATTGATGTTGGGGTTTTATCATTACAGCTATGCCATAATATATAGTATTGGTACATCAAAAATGATAATGCAAACAAATATAGATTGGCAATTATTAACAGGATCTAATATACCTTTTTTCCCCTTTATGTTTATTCTACTTCCAGTGACCTGGCTGATTGTTGGATTTAGTAACTTTTCATCCAAAGCTATAGTTCCTCGATGGTCTATAGTTGTGAACCCTGTTATACTAACAATTATTTTATCTATTGTCACTTGGATAATTCCCAAGACCGAATGCTTACTACCAGGCATTTTTAGTTTGGGGATCACTCTGTATTATATAATTTGTTGGATAAGCTTAAAAAAAGATAGAAATTTATGTCTAAAAAGAAAGTTTTAGTAATTGGTGGCACAGGGATTGCGGGACAATTTATTACAGATTACTTGCTACATTATCATGATATTTGTGAATTATTTATAGCATCAAGAGGTATTCATAAGATATCAGAGAAGAAAGTAAAGTTCATAAAAATGGACATACATGATACCCAAAATATAGAATCTGTTATTAAACAATTTGATATTATAATTTTGGCACTTGGTCCTTTTTCATGTGTAGGAACAGATATTTATACAATTTGTTTAAGAAATCACGTAATATGTGTTGATATTAATGATGACTATGGACATAGTGGACGTGTACTAGAAATAAAAAATGAGAACATAACAAATTTTCGGGGAACAATTTTTACAGGAATGGGATTATGTCCAGGGTTGACAACTTTCATGCTAGAATATGCTGCAGAACAATTAAAAAAAACTGTTTTAGAAGCCGAATTGAGAATCTATTTTGGAGCAGGTGTTGTTTCTGGAACAGCTTCAATAATCAATATGTTTGAGGGTTTTAAAGATGACCTGATGCTCCTTTCAGAAAGGGAAATCCGAAGAATAAAACCAACTAAATATCATTCAGATAGAACTTTTACTTTTGATCGTTTTCATTCCAATATGCCATTAATATTCTTTTCTAGTCCTGAAATAAGGACTATACAACGAGCTAGTCGATTTGAAGAACTACAAAATTTTGATTGTGCTTTTCATCTGCAAAATCTTCCTATGGGCATAGTTCCCTTACTAAGAAAGAGCTCTTTTATTAGAAAATTGATTTGTAAAATGGTCAATAAACAACAGGGGCAATTGGAGAAAAATGAGAAAAACGAGAAATCTGTGATAGTATGTACTTATGTAAGAAATCAAAATTCTATTGTAAAATGTTTATTGCACTCAGATTCCTCATTTAGATTAACAGGAGTATTTTGTGCGGTAATTGTGCTCTCGATAATAAAAGGATGTATACCAATTATGCCTGGCATCTTTACTTTTGAAGACATAAATATCAATCTGCACATGTTAAACGAAATATTAAAAAACAACAACATAAATATATCTATAGAGGAATAGTATTATGGTTTATAATAAATATATAGGAATAATAGGTGGAACTGGAACAATTGGTTCTATTATAGTTAAATATTTATTACAACTACAAACTCACTTCCATGTTTTAATTGGTGGTAGGAGATCCATAAAAGAAATATCTATGTCTACATTTTATAATAGTGAGCGACTTAAGTATAACCAAATGAACTATAACAATGATGTAGAATTGGATAATTTTTGTTCTCAATGTTTGTTGGTTATTAATGCTGTTGGACCTTCATTTAAAATAAATGACAAGATTGCCTTACATGCATTAAGAAATAATTGCCACTACATCGATATAGGAGGATATGGCATTTTGCGTGATTTATTAAAACCATATGAAAAAAGCATTGAAGCTCAGAAACTTTGCTTTATTATAGGTGTTGGTTGGATGCCTGGTATTTCAGGCGTATTTTCTAAAACTATTATAGAGACTCATTTAAACAGCCCAGAAAATACTAATTTTAATATCTATTATGGTGCTGTTGATAATTGGTCATATAGTTCAACTTATGATCTGGCAGCATCATCTATGGGAAAAACACGTTCCTATGTTTATTCTCATGGAAAGGAAATACAGGTGTCTCCTTTTCGATATACACATCACAAATTTTTTCCTTTCATTGGACATAAAAAAATATGTATGCCATCATTTGACGAACAATTAACTCAATTGGCTACTTCTTTAAAACAAATAAGAAAGATATCAACATTCATTATGCTAAATGACTATATCTCAATGGGGAAGTTTATGTTTATAAAGATCTTTTATAAACATAATTTAAATAAAGCAACACTTATGTTGCAAGATGATTATCAACGTCTCGTTAAGAAAGAGAATAAGTGGGGAAGTGTAATTTGTCAAGTTTCTAAAATAGAGCCAGAAAGAAAGATAGATACCTTTTACTATTTATATACAAAAAATAATTTATTATATACTGCATTACCTGCTGTTATTACTACTCAATACATTTTAGAAGGTAAAACAAAAATAGGATTAAATTGTCTTTGTGACTCTTTGAATTGCCAATCTTTTATGTCGGATTTAGACTTTTACGGAATAAAATATTCATATTATGAACATAAAAATTAAAAAGAAAATTCTTGTGTGTATGTTGTGGTTATGTGCCATAGCATGTTTCACTGGTTTTCCCTGGATATTTTTCTCATGGGATGTAATTCACTCTTACATGGGAATCCATGATATACCATCAGACTTGACAATTGTCTTGTTTCGAGAAGAATGTTTGTTCTTCGGTTTTTTCTGTATTTATTTTCTCTTTCTTAGAAATATCGAAAAATATAAAGGACTTATTAGCTTCTGTTCTTTCTTAGTCGCATTTATGGGTGGTTTTATGTACTTGCTAAAACTTCAAACAGGGATTGTACATATATCATCAGATTATGAACCTTTTATTTGGCTTATAATTGGAAGTTTCATATTTTATTTAAATCATAGTATTAATGGTATAGCACCAAAGAAACAAAAACTTCCCGTTTTAAGTTGTTTATTCCAAGTGCAGGCAGGAGTATTGCTATTGAACATTGTAAATATTTTAGTCCCCGAACAGACTTGGGAAATAATGTTCAATATTTCTTATTCTACAGTTTCACCTTATGATAAATATACATTTGGAATGATAAGTGGTTTTACTGCTTTCTCTTCTATTATTATATATTATATCAGTAATAGGATTCTTTTTTTTATGAATTTATCTAAAGCGATTCTCATTTTCTCTTTTCTTTATTTCTTAGGTTTCTTTGTGTGGGGAAACTTTAGTGAGTTGTATAAACCTCTATTTATTTTATATGTAGTATTAGTTGAGATTTTAAATATTGTAGGAATTAATTATATATTTAAAAGGAGGATATATGAGAAATAAAGAAGGGCTAGTCGATGATTTGATAACATCAATTCCAGGAGAATGGAAATTTGATGAACAAGTATCACAACATTTCGACACTCATGTAAGAAAAAGTGTCCCATTGTACGAGGAAGTACAAAAGGCTGTTATCGAAATAAGTGAATGGTTTATTAGAGACAATAGTGTTGTATATGATTTAGGTTCCTCTACAGGAGAAACCATTTCTCTTTTATTACAAAAGCATTCAAGAAAAAAGAATGTGAGATTCATCGGAGTCGAAGAAAGTTTACCAATGATAGAGATTGCAAGAAAAAAATGTAGTAGCGAATTAGTTCAATTTCTACAACAACATATAGAGGAAATAAATGAATTTGCTAATATAGATTTAGTTTTATCATTGTATACGTTACAGTTTTTACCTTTATGGAAAAGAAAAAAAGTCTTACAACGGATATATAATGGATTAGTAGAAGGTGGAGCTTTTATATTTGTAGAGAAAATAAGGGCGGAAAATTCACTGTTTGAGGATATATGGAATGACTTGTATTGGGATTTTAAGCAAGAAAATGGTTTGAATGAACAACAAGTTATAAAAAAGGCTCAAAGTTT
Source organism: Phocaeicola massiliensis B84634 = Timone 84634 = DSM 17679 = JCM 13223 (assembly GCF_000382445.1). Classification (GTDB taxonomy): domain Bacteria; phylum Bacteroidota; class Bacteroidia; order Bacteroidales; family Bacteroidaceae; genus Phocaeicola; species Phocaeicola massiliensis. The sequence continues at coordinate 258,391 of NZ_KB905473.1, forward strand.
GAGAGGCGTTTTGATTCCATTGAGTCTTACAGAGAATTTGAGTCTACTATCTGATGTCGGTTTTCAATGTATGGATACTTTTATTAAATGGCACAATTTTGCAGGAATTATAGCTGTAAAAATGCCTTCGAAAAATGATATAGAAGAAAATACTTATTTAAATACAGATAAAAATAATAAAATACAGCAATGAATACAAAGTTGATAATTCACATAGTAATTAGTTTGATCTCATTAAGTGGATTAATTGTTTATTATTACGCATTTCTACTAGGTTACAAAAAACATAATTCTCAATTAAAAAAACAATCAAAGCTTCCGGAAAAGTTATATTTTATGAGCACTTATCCAGCACTCATATGGTATGTATTACCCTTTATAGAGCAACCAAGGATGCATGGAATATATGACTGGTTAAATGGCGAATTTGTTTTTTTTAATGTTTTGTATATTCCAGTTTCTTTTCTGTTGTTTGTATATTTCTTTGGCATTTGGGGTAAAAAGTCTGTTTCTCAAAATATTGAAGCTACTAAAAGTGCATTTTATGCCCCAAGTAAATTGTTAACAGAAGGAATATATGCAAGAGTTCAACATCCAATGATCATAGGGGATATATTAGGACATTTTTCTTTGGTGTTATTAACAGGTGGAATCTACACTTGCATTTTATTCCCTATATATGTATTTATAGATCTCTTTATGATAAAAATACAGGTTAAGTATTCTTTAGAACCATATTATAAATCAGAACTTATAGTTTATAGAAAGAAAACCCCTGTTCTCCTTGATCAAAAACTATTATTTATAGTTTTATTTATGGCATTGTTGGTTATTTGTAATTTTTTAAATTATACAAAAATAATATGATTTATTTTAGCTGGGCCACCCAAATTATTTTGGCCATAATTTCATTTCTTTGGTTGATTCCTTATTATATAGCATTTAAGGTTGGGAATCGTAAATATATGTCTAAAACACTAGATTTATCTTGCAATAATAGATATACATTAATGTATTATTCGGGCTTTTTTATATCTATTCTTTGGTATATTATGCCCTTCTTAAATCAACCTCGCTTCAAACTAAACATTTTTTCTTTGTTTGACATAAAAGTAATACTGTTGGAAAATGTTCTTTACAATATTATCCTTATTGCATTAATTGGATATTTTATGTCTATTTGGGGTACTAAAGTGGTAAATTGTAATCTGCAAGCAACCAAAGATAGGTTTTTGCATCCTTCAAAGTTAATAACGGAAGGTCCCTATAAAAAAGTGAGAAATCCGATGATAATGGGAGATCTATTTTGTCATTTAAGTTTTATTCTTCTGCTTGGAGCCATACATACATTATGTTTATATATAATTTATATATGTATTAATCTTGTAATTGTATATATAGAAAATAAATATTCATTATGTATACATTTCAAGAAAGAATATGAAGAATATGCTAAAAAAACTCCAGCTTATATGAATCAGGAATTATGGCTGTTTGCTATTTTTTACTTGGTAATTATTGTGACAAATATTTGTCTAACTACGACAATATATATTTAAATAAATAATGAAGAAAAAAGAAGGATTATCTAGGTTACTGGAAATTGCGGGAGAAAAAAAAAGTTTATTGCTTTTCTCCGGGTTATTTTCCGCTATAAGTGCATTATGTATACTTATACCATTTTGGTCTATATATGAAATATTAAAGGAATTGCTTGTTCATGCTTCTGATTTATCTACGATAGATTCTGAGCTAATGATCAGTTGGGGGTGGCTTGCTTTTATTGCTTTGATTGTGGGTGTACTATTTTTGTATGCGGGATTAATGTTATCTCACATAGCCGCCTTTCGTATTTTATATGGGTTAAAAATAAAACTTTCAGAGCATATAGGTCAGTTGTCTTTGGGATATTTAAATTCGACATCTATCGGTTGTATAAAGAAAATCATGGAACAAAATGTCGAAAAAATAGAGCATTTTATAGCTCACACTATTCCCGATTTGGTGAATGTGTTTGCAACCATAACTTTTATGTTTATTATCTTTTTTTCTTTAAATGGTTGGATGGCATTCACCGCTCTATTATGCATACTTTTAAGTATAGGAATGCAATTTTCTAATTTTGTAGGGAAAAGAGCTACTGCACTTACGAAAATCTATTTTGATGTCCAAGAACGCATGAGTGCTTCAGCTGTTCAATATGTGAGAGGTATGCCAATTATAAAGATATTTGGACAAAGTATACGTTCTTTTCGGCAGTTCAATGCCGAAATCGAAGCGTATAAAACATTTGCTTTAAAATGCTGTAATAACTATCAAAATGGTATAATTGCATTTATTATTCTGTTGAATTCAATAGTCACGTTTATTCTTCCTGTAGGAATATTAATAATGACCTCTGATCCTAAAAACATCTCATTAGCTGCAATTTATCTTTTTTTCATCGTGATGGGGCCCGGAGTAGCTTCCCCTGTATATAAACTCGCATTTTTAGCTTCAGGAACTGTAGAAATTAATGAAGGAGTAAAACGTATAGACAAAATATTTGAGGAAAAAAAACTATGTGAACCAGTTGTTCCTCAAATACCTCAGACGTATGATATTGAATTCAGAAATGTAAGTTTTGCTTACGAAGATAGAGAAAATATGACAAAGACAGAAGCGCTGAAGGATATCTCTTTTATCGCTCGACAAGGTGAAGTAACAGCTCTGGTTGGACCTTCTGGGTCAGGGAAGTCAACAATAGCCAATCTCATTCCTCGCTTTTGGGATGTTTCCTCTGGAGAGATTTTAATAGGGGGAATAAACATAAAAAATATTTCCTCACCCCAATTATTGGAGATCGTGTCTTTTGTATTCCAAGATACGTTTCTTTTCAATGATACCATATATGCCAATATTACAGCAGGAAATACTCAAGCTAGTTTATCGGATGTTATACAAGCTGCTCAAGCTGCCCAATGTGATGATTTTATTCGAAGTCTTCCTAAAGGATATGATACGATTGTCGGAGAGAGAGGCGTTTTTCTTTCTGGAGGAGAGGCACAACGAATTTGTATAGCTAGGGCTATTTTACGAAATTCTCCTATTTTAGTATTAGATGAAGCAACAGCTTTTGCTGACCCAGAAAATGAATATAAAATACAACAGGCCTTACAAAAGTTAATAAAAGGTAAAACTGTTATTATCATAGCTCATAGATTGTCTTCTATCACCTCTGCTCATCAAATTCTTGTTTTTAAGGAAGGATGTTTAGTTCAAAAAGGAAGACATGACGAACTTCATGTTACTACAGGCATATATAAAAATATGTGGAATGCTTATATAAATGCACATAACTGGAAGTTAAATCTAAAAAAATGAAATAATATGATTACAAAGGCTATAAAACATATTACTATAGGACAAACCAAACGTTTATACAAGCCTGTGGGGTATACAATGCTTGCAAACTTTATAAATATAGTTCCCTTTTGTCTTTCAATAGAAGTTATAAATACCCTTTTTAAAGCTTTTGATGGAACTGGAACTCCTCTAAACATATCTAAATTATGGGGGCTGATTGTGATAATGTTTGTATACATAATTTTTATGATTTTTGGAGAAAAGAAATCCTATAATGCAAATTTCCGGGAAGCATACAATATTAGTGCAGAAGGTCGTATTGCTTTAGCCGAACATTTACGCAAGTTGTCATTAGGTTTTCTTTATAAAAAAGATTCTGGAGAATTATCTTCCATGTTAATAACTGATTTTGCTATGACAGAACAAGGGATGTCGCACCATCTTCCTCAATTGCTTGGTGCACTGGTCATGCCTATTTTTGCTTTTTTAGGTTTATTGTTCGTAGATTGGCAGATGTCTATTGCTATGTTTTTATCCCTTCCTATTTCTTTTTTAATACTTATTTTCACTTCTAGTATTCAAAAGAAACTAGGGCAAACTCAAATTCTGGCTAAAATACGTGCCAGTAGCAGAATGGAAGAATATTTACAAGGTATACGTGTTATCAAAGCATATAATATGACTGGAATAAAGTTCATCCGTTTACAGGAAGCATTTAATGATCTCAAACGTGCGAATATCAAAACAGAAGCTCTGATTGGACCTATTGTCATGTTGTCTGTAACCCTTCTTCGTATGGGACTTACTTTGATGATATTATGTGGTACATACCTTTTAATTGGAGGAAAACTTTCTGTTGCTATTTTTGTGATGTTCCTTATCGTTGGCTCCAGAGTTTTTGACCCACTAACATTAGCACTAATCAATCTTGCAGAATTCCGTTATTATTCTATTGCAGGTGAACGTATTTTGAATTTACTAAATGAACCAGAAATGTCAGGAACACAAGATGCTCCGGAACAAGGAGATATTATATTTAGAAATGTATCTTTTGGGTATAATGATAAATATATCCTACATGATATAAGTGTTACAATGAAACAAGGTTCTTTAACTGCTATAGTTGGGCCTTCTGGAAGTGGAAAAAGTACATTGATGAAACTTTGCGCTCGGTTTTATGATCCTGATAAAGGTGTAATATTATTAGGTAACAAAAATATACGAGAGATTGATCCTGAGAAACTTATGCAACGCATTTCAATGGTATTTCAGGACGTATATTTATTTCAGGATACCATAAAGAATAATATTCGATTTGGTAAAGAGAATGCTACAGATAATGAGATAATAGAGGCGGCTAAAAAAGCTCAATGTCATGATTTTATAATACATTTACCTCAAGGATATGATACAATGATAGGTGAAGGTGGATGTACCTTATCTGGAGGAGAAAAACAGAGAATCTCAATTGCACGTGCTATATTAAAAGATGCTCCTGTAATTTTATTAGATGAAGCAACAGCTTCTTTAGATCCAGAAAATGAAGTGGAAATACAGTATGCAATCAATTCTTTAATACAAGGTAGAACTGTTATAGTTATAGCGCATAAACTAAAAACAATAAGTGATGCTGATAAAATTATTGTTTTAGATGGTGGAAATATTATAGAACAAGGGACACATGAACAATTATTAAAAGATGAGGGATTATATGCTCATTTATGGGATATTCAAGAAAAATCCTGTAATTGGAAAGTAAATGTATAGAGATGGCATAAGGAAAATCAAAGCCGACTCCGGAGCTTTTTGGGGGGAGGCGGTTTGGCGGCGTTTCCGCCGTTAAACCGTCCTGTTTTCGTTTAACGAAAAGACAACTTGCTGTTTGCAGGAGCAGACCACGTTTATCCAATAATTATTGTGTATCAGCCCATTGTATGGCTATTCTCCTGTGATTTTCGGGGCATTTCCATCAAATATTTGCCGACAGCTCTCCCCATTAAAGGGTGGATATCTCTCCATAATTATGTGACTTACGCTCATAATTCAGGAATAAGGAGACGAATATACGGGAAATCTGTCCTTTATATACCCTATTGTCCATTAATGGATTGTTACTTTCACACATCTACAAATGGAGAGTGGCAGTGAGTCGTATATGCTTCATGGTTTTTCTGCATTATCTCCATTAATGCGTACATTTGTTTATATTCAAATGAGAGCATTTGCTACAACGTACAAATAAATTATATCATTGTTGCTTTTTTGTTATCCATTCTAATAAAGTAAGAATTAATTCGCTTATTTATAATGTGATAATGTGTTTAGTAGGTTAGTCTACCACTAGGATAAAGCCAGACGGGAGCATTCTCTATTGGTAGTCTGTGTCATATTTTCGATTCATTTCAAAACAGCTGGAGTGATAGCTTGTGGGTGATAGCATGAATGGGATATTTTGGAACGATTCGACAATTTTAGCTCTATCTGACAATGATACGGTTGATAATAGTTTCTGTATTCCTATTTTTATCTCCATTCAGATTGTTCTTTGTGACGTCAAGGAGGCAAACTGCACCATTAAGAAGATTGCATATTTATTGTGTGAAGTATTCATAAAACCAAAAATATTCACATAATAAGGACCAGTATATAGGGTGTTTAATGCGGTTTACGACATTAAGTGGAATACCACTGTCTATCATAATATTTTTTCGTAAAGGTTCATCACTAATAGCAGCCTTTACTTGCTCTACACTGTATATACTGCTCGTAGCTATATGATACCAGGTTTGTCGAATGATTCTTAAACGTTCATGCTCCAATGCTAAATCCTCAATGGTATTGGATAGTTCAATCTGACGCTGGGAGGACTTGACTATTTTCGATATGCCAATAGTTCCATTTTTATTGTATATAATTAAATCGTTTATATTAGGAATAAAAAATAATGGGACAATCAATTTATTTCCTCTATGCTCATTACAGCATAAATGCATTTTAGAAGGATATAATTTTTTCTCCTTGTCTTCATCAATGAAAAGACTACCATCGCATGACAATACTAGGTTTTCATAAGCGCAAAAATGAGGATATGGTGGTCCGCTGCGCCATTTTCGTCTTGTACCGTTTAGATGTTTGTAAACGACATTTTGTTTAAAATTCTTATTAAGCCGTTTATAATAATTAATCTTCTTAAAATCTATCTTGTTTTGTTTGGTTACAGAGTTATGAGGCATCACATGTTCTAAGGAAATGTGTTGATTTACTTCCATATGCCTCATGCAATAACAGCAGAATCCATTCTGTTCCCTGTAAAGCAATTTCTCCATTTCATGATTTCTCTTAAATGAAGCATAAGTGCAATTTACATATTGTCCATCTTGTTCACTCCACGCTTCACATAGGAAACGATTTACAATTTGGTGACCTTTACGCCGCCTTCCTTTATTATGCTTATCAATCCAAAACATATATCTAATGATGCGAGGTTATTCTTCCTTCCATTTATTGATTAATTGCGATGCTTTTTTTTCTCCCACCATTTTTTCTAATTCCTTGCGTCTCATGTTTAGTAGTTGTGTATTTTCCATTTGTATAGCTCTTTTTATTGCCATTTGTAGAAATTCCATCTCCTCGTTTCTAGGAGCTCCTCCCATCCAATCCAGTAATACATCATCGTAATCAATACCAAAAAGGTCTGGCAATTCATGCGGTTGCTTCTCTCCAGCTACAAGTCTGAATATTTTATTTTGTTTCTCGTCCGATGACAAGTTGCTTACTATTAATGGAGAGTGGGAAGTCATTATGAATTGTAATTTTGGGAATGTCTGTGTAAACCGTTTTACAATTTCTGTTTCTAACGAAGGGTGTAAGTGCAAATCAATTTCGTCTATCATAACTAATCCTGTAGGTTCTACATCTACTCGCCTGTTTAACAAATAAGCCCGGTATGCCAGATCTAAGACAATGGAATATAACCGTTTATATCCGGCTGGAAGTCTGTCAAATTTGATTTCCTGTTCTGATTTTAGACGAAGCCACAGTTCTGGTTTTTGTTCTTCATCAAATAAATAGAAAAGACGATCTATCTCAAAAGCAGTATCGCATATATCACGATTAAGTACTAGAGAAAACTGCGTCAACTTTTTAGTAACAAATGCAACTTCATTACGTGTGAATGTGTCTGTATCATCATCTAGCTGTTTTAGTTTAGCCATTGAATTTAATAGTCGTCGTTGCCATATTTCCACACATGCTGTTTCATTATCCCATTGGTAATAGCCAAAGTTGCGTAATGTTTTTCCATTTGCAGCCATCTGTTGCTTGGCAAAGGAGGATATATTTGTGAGTGTATGCGGAAAAGAATCCGAAAAATATGCGAGTAATGGCAATTCATCGTATTTCCTATACAATTGCATCAGATGTTGATAAGCAGGCCTATAGCGTGATGGATTAAGTGAAGATCCACTAGTTGAACGGCGATACATATCCCATTCTATATTTTCTCCTTGAAAAGTTATTTGTCCATGAAAATTGGCATCAGCAGTTACATCCTCTGAATCTTTTCTTCTATGAAATTCATCATATTTGATGGATTTCATTTTTAAATCAGGATTTCCTGCCGACAAGAAGTCATCCCCCATTGAACGATCATTCGTAAACATAAAATAAAGCGAGTAAACCATAGCTCTAATGAGTGTGGTCTTTCCAGCACCATTGCGTCCGATAATAATGGACACACTAGGTGCAAACTGTATATCGAAATGGTCGAAACACAAGAAATTGTCTATAGAGAGTTTTTGATACAACATAAAATTTCATGTTTTTGGAGTACTATTGCAAATATAGAGATAAAAAATTAGAAAACAAAGGATTCAATAATGTAATCTTCGTGAGGTGATAACCATCAGAGAGTCAGGTTTAAGAGCTTTATGTTTCAGATTTCATTACACTTCTTCAACATAGCTTTACGTATCATTGTCTAAATATTGATGTTGGTTTACTTGGTTTCTGATATTCATTTATATAAATTTGCAACATGAATAACTGATAACTTAATATTATGGTTGATACCCAACATGTAAGAACACAGGTTGGAAATTCAGCTTTCTATAATAAAGTTGAAGAAATTTGGTAATTTTGCGTTCCAAGGCACTAATAAACCAACTCACACTGATATAAAAATAAATACAAATGTGAAAATATATATCCTGATAAAGTACAGGAAGCGGGTTCTGGAGGATATGATGTTATCCTCTCTTGAAAAATATAATATGGTGATAGGACTGCTGAAACTTACTAACAGTTAGCAACATATAACGATTCTATTTTAGAGTATCTCTCTTCAGCAGCAAATACGTTTGACTGTGTTTTGCGTGTAGTTAATAACATTAATTCTTATGTTTATCAATCAGCTCAATTCGAATGGAGTAGGTTTTATAATCGTGATTGACGATCGTAATTGAAGTGTGAATATAGATTAGCAAAGGAAAACCTGAAAAAAATTGGTCATAAAGGTGATGTACAAAAAATTAAATGCTTTAATCAAGTTACAGAGCTTAGGCAAAGACTTTAATCTTATATATTTATAATCGGTATTTTAAATCAATACGAATGACAAAATTTCTCTACTCTCAAATTAAACATATATTCTTTTTTTATGCTTCATTTATTTTGATGAGTAATTGTTTCGGTTTCAACCGCAAATTTTTATGTGTTAGTTTCTTAAATACCAAATGTAAGTGAAAAGGGTAGCTAAACCTGTAATTAATGAAGTAATTAATGAAATAGTTTGTAATATATAATTTGCTCTTTGTCTTCTATTGATTGCACTAGGTAATATGCCACCTATAACAACTATATGAGTAATTGGAATATCTAACAAAACAAGTATAGTTTTATATATACCAACGTTTAGGGTTTTCACAATCATAAATCTTTGGACATCTAATACCAAATAATTGTTTTTGGACATGGTCATTAATGGTAAAGGAGCATTAATCGGAATTAAAACTGACGCTTGAAAAGGTAGACTATCTACCTATGATTTAATAAAACACATATCATTCTTTAAAGCATGAAACAAAAGCTTTTCTACACGTTCCACTTTCTAATTGTATTTAATAAACTAACACATACTATTTAATATTTGAAGCTAAATCATATACAAATCATAATAAATCACCCTATCAAACAGAATATATGTTTATTTTGAGATTAGATATAAGTTGTCAATCATATTGTTTTAATATTCCGATGCTAAATATATAACAGTATTGTCATTGCCGTACCTCTGTGCCTAGTTTTAAGGGTTTATTTTGTCGTGCTTTTCCAAGCAAACCAATCTTTCTCAGGTATTCATATGCAAAACTATATTCATTCCCCAACATTAAATGTCAACCTTTTTTATATACTCGACTCCTTCCGAATAGATCTCCTTGAGATTAATAATAATTAAGCTTACATCTGTCACGAAGAATGCCGTCAAACGTAATTACGGCTGTTAGGAGTATCTCTCAACTAGCATGAGTTTTTAGAGGTTAAGGTTATTATTCATCACTTATACTATCAACATGATATATTATTCAAGATAGAATAAAATGATTTCCAACGGTAACTGCATCTTGATCTTTATCATCCAATTTAATAGTTCATTCGTATACGATTTTCTCTCTGTATGCTTTGGTACATTTGAGCCATGGTATATAGGAATACCAAACTCCTTCAATGGCATTGTAAAACGTTGAAATGCAATCCTGATTTACTTCCTGTTGGGCATAGACGATAATATTAAGTTATCAGTTATTCATTGTAAATATTACATTCTGATTTATAGGTGATTGAATTTGAAATGTAGTTTCTTCGCAGGAAAAACTATAATCCATAAAATTATGATGAAATCGGATATGAGTTATTGCCGGAAGACAGCAGTAGAGCAGGTTATTTCAGATTTTCTTTTCCATTGTCAATATGAAAAGAACTTGAATGAAAAGACAATTTATGCTTATCGTTCTGACTTGTATATGTTTAATAGGTATATTCATGAGTTGTATCCTTCGGTTGTATTTGAGCAGGTGTCAAAAGATATGCTGAAAACGTACCTGCAACATATATCGACTTACAAGCCTAAAACGGTGAAGAGAAAACTGGCATCCCTGAAGGCTCTGTTTAACTACTATGATTTTGAGCACGATGACTTTCTGAACCCTTTCAGAAAATTGCGTATTCGCTTTAAAGAGCCTTATGTTCTTCCAACGGTAATGACGTGCAATGAGGTGAAAGAGATACTTAAATATCTTTACAAATTAAGGGCGGATAATCCTGATACGGGTGGTTATGCCTATAAGGCACAGACAAGAGATATTGCGGTTGTAGAACTTTTATTTGCTACTGGTATCCGCGTTTCCGAATTGTGCGAGTTGTCGTGTGATGCCGTTGACTTAAAGCAGGCAACTATTAAAGTTTTTGGAAAAGGCAGCAAGGAACGGGTCATACAGATTTGTTCGGTGGAGGTGTTAAAAATACTCAGGCAATATCAACGTCTGTTTGCTCCTTCCAAATGTTTTTTCATAAATAGGTTAGGAAACAGGTTGTCCTCACAATCCGTCAGGCTGTTAATCAAGCGATGCCGGGAAGAAATAGGGATTGGGAAAAAAATTACTCCGCATACTTTCCGCCACACTTTTGCCACATTATTGTTGGAAGAGGATGTGGATATCAAATACATCCAGAATTTGTTGGGGCATAGCAGTATAACCACCACGCAGATATATACCCATGTCAACATGAATAAACAAAAGAAAATTTTATCCTCCAAGCATCCACGTAAGAAGATGGAAATGGAGGAGTGATGCCTGTTGCCATGTCCATGCCTTGATTAATAAACAGGGTGTCATCTGATGACTTTTGATGACATCTGATGCCATTGCTTTTCATGTTTCAGATATAAAGCGGTTCTTTGCCTAAATCCATGAAAATGAGATGTCATGAACATACAGGAAGCAAAGAACATCAGACTTGTTGATTTTTTAGCCGGATTCGGGCATGAACCGGTAATACAGCGTGGGAACAGCGTATGGTACAAATCGCCCTTCAGGACGGAAAAGGAGGCCTCTTTCAAGGTAGACCTCCATAAGGAACTATGGTATGACTTCGGTCTGGGGAAGGGAGGGGATATTATAACATTGGCCAAGGAGATTTATCAGACACAGGATGTAAGCCGTGTGTTACGGTGTATTGAGGATAAAAGGACGGTTTTGAAGTCGGTTACTGTCTCCTGCCCTTTTGAAAAAGCGTATCCCGCCTTTCAGGACTTGAAAATCATTCCTCTTGCCAACCGGATACTGCTTGCCTATCTGGAGGAACGGTGCATTGATACGGAAACGGCCCGAAAAGTATGCAAGGAGGCTCATTTTAATCGGAACGGGAAAAATTATTTTGCCATCGCTTTCCCTAATATTTCCGGAGGGTACGAAATCAGGAACAGGTATTTCAAGGCTTGTATCGCTCCCAAGGACATCAGTCGTATCATCAGCTCACCGGAGAGCGGGATTTGCTATATTTTTGAGGGGTTTATGGATTTTCTGTCTTTCAGGCGGGCTTTTCCGTCCTTGGAAGAGGGGGATTATATAGTGTTGAATTCTGTCAGCAACTTACAGAAGGCTTTTTCTTTCCTTGCACGATATGACGGCATCTGTTGCTGTCTGGACAATGATACCGCCGGAAAAAATGCGGTGCAGGCATTAAAGGAGAAATACGGAATCCGTATATGCGATCTCTCGCATGAATATTCCGGATATAAGGACCTGAATGAATATCTGTGCGGGAAAAACAACCGGCTCCATATATAATAGAGGAATTGAAAAGACTATCTGATGGTATGCCCTCGTTTCCTTCCTGCCACACGTGGCAGGAAGCGGGGTGATTTTTTATGTGGCGATCCTGTGTTAATAGTAGAATGTGGTCAGATGAGTTTTATGGTCTTTTACAATCTTTACTTCCTGCATCTGTCCATATATCTCACGCACGGATACCGGACAGTCCATCTTTTCCCATTCTTCCGGGGAAATCCTCATGTCGGAATGCCTGAAACATAGCATGACCATTTCCGGGGAATCCTCTTCTGCGAATATGAAACCTTCATGGTCGTCGACAAATTGCCTGAGTCCATCCTCATCCTTGCAGGATATTTCTCCGGTGTACATGTCCCCGCCCGGCCGGGTGTTTTTGCGGATATGGATTTTGAACCATTCCCGGCTTTCCGGCTGTTCAGGTGCGCCACACTCCCACAGGGCTATTTTCGCATCGTAGTAAACCTCCCCGTTTTCACATGCCCCGTAATGCCCCCAATGCTTGAAACGGCCGGTTGTCCATGCCTTGAACCTTACATCGCCTGCCTTTACCAACACACACTCACCGCCATGCATATCGCATTTGATGCCCTTTTTATCCCGGGACACGAACGGGACACGGGAAAAATTCCGGAGCACGATGTTATCTCCATACACGGCATCTACGAAGAACGGTCGGGAACGTTCACCGTATCCGGAAATAAGGAACAGGCTGTCACCTGTACGGGGATACCGGTCGGAACGTGTCTTTTCGATGTGTTCCACCATTGCGTTCACTTTCTCTATGTCTTCCCGGACAAGCCCGTGCATCCGGTCATACCAGTAGTTCAAGCGGATGAACGTTTCCTTGCAATACTTGTTTTTTGTTTGGATCATGGTCTTTTTCATTTTGTGGTTAAACATGCCCGGCTTTGGTAAAGCCGGTATTTCTTTTCTTATATGCATCCGTTTGTCTTTTGCCCTGATTGTGCAAGGCTTGGCGAAAAAATACCGCAGCGAAGCGAGGATGATTTTTTCAGCCAACCGGTCCAAAGGACCGCCTTGCTCGATCAGGGGCAAAAGGCTACCTTTGCAGGTAAGAAATAGAAATGCGGAACACTGCTTGATTCCAAGGTGGAAAACCTTTATTCCCCAACCTGGATATATCCCCCAAAGAAAATCCACCAAGGAGAATCTGTTTTTAAAAGATTCCTTGGTCCATTTATAGTCAAATGGAAATACATTGCAAGTTCTATTTCCCACAACTATCTGTATTTCAGCTATGGATTGAATTTATTTTTGCAAACCAATTCTGTTTGACTATATCTTACATTGGACAGTATAAGGAAGCACTTAAAGTCAGGATATTCCCCAAACGTACATTACCGGTCATCAAACGCCTCCACCCTGTTTCTTTCCAGCAAAGCAAGGATGTCCTTCTCCTTATATAGTAATTTGCCTCCTATCTTGTAGTAAGGCAGTTTGCCGTTTATCCTGTACTCTGCCAGCGTCCTGCGTGTCAGTTTCAACTGTTCGGCAAGCTCATAGTCCGTAATGTAACGTTCTCCGTTCAGAACCGGACGCAATTTCTCCTCCTGCTTGTGCAGTATTCCGGACAGGATGTCTATGTTCCGGAAAAAACGTACTATCTCAGGGTTTTCTTTAGTCAGCATGGATTGGATCATTGTATTTTTTGGATTACTTGATGAATGTTGTTCTCCATAAAACGGATAATATCCTGACGCTTGTAATACACCTTACGGTCTATATAGCTGTAAGGGATGCTCCTGCTTCTGCGAAGCTGCAACATCTTTCCGGGGGAGACATCCATGAGCATACAAGCCTCCTGGTTGTCAATCCAGTCGTCCATACCATGTGTATCTTTCCCGCATGTCTCACACATTTTTTTGGCAACGGCTTCCAGAGCCTCATTCATTTCCATGAATGTTTTAGCCTCGATACAAACAAACTCCATAAACTTTACTTTTTTGTCAGATACGAAAATATGGAAGAGAAAATTCATTGCCAAAAGGTTGTCACCAAAAGTCACCAGATGTCATCAAATGTCAGGTGCGGATTATTGGAGGACTTTCGAAAAAGAAGAAAGAAGCAGCGGATTTTTATCTCAAAAAGCACTAAATTTATCCCCGACCGGACAATCCGGCCATTCCAAGTAAAACGATATGGAATTGATAATCAATGTAATGGTGCTTTTTGTCGGTATTGCCCTTTGGATGTACGGGCGATATTGGAGAAAGACGTGCGGCAAGGTTCTCTGCCAATATGCGGCGGCCTGCGGTGAACGGGAAGACAGGGAGAAACTGATGCGGTATGCCATTATAGCCGGGAATCCCTATGCGCCCCTGTTGTATGCCTTGACTTATCCGGAACTGTTTGACAAGGCCCGGCCGTTGCGGTTGTTCGCATTCGGAGAAATCCGCTGCGTGTTTGCCGGTTATTATTTTCCACAACGTTTTGAAAGTTGGCTTTGTGACGACCAGTCTGCATTTGTGCAGGAAGTGTATGACTTCAAGGATGGGAAAGATGATTGCACGGAGTATTTTTCTCAGGCATTCCGGATTCTTTCCACCGACAGGGATGTTACGGCTATGTTCATGCCATGCAGCACTTCCTACCGTTATTACAGACGTTTTTCCGGCATTGCCGGTTTTTTGGAAACTCATGGTTATGCCCGGTCAGGACTGGACCTGATATGTATTACAGAAAGCAGGGAGTGCAAGCATACTTCAGAAAAACGTTCCGAAATAAATACCGCCAACTATATGATGTCAAACGCCCTGTATGGGAAGAGGGTCGTGATTGTCGATGACTTGCTGACCAGCGGGACCAGCCTGCTGGAATACGCCCATAACCTGGAAAGGGCCGGTGCCAAAGTGGAGGGTGCCGTATTTCTTGCCAGGACCTTTCAGATGCCTTCGCCGGCAAGAGTAAAACGCCTGGTATGGAAACGCCATCTGCTTGCCCGAATTTGGCGAAAACAGGCGGGGTATTTTCTGTAAATTGTAAAGTTTACATTCGGATTTTACAGTTTTACACTTCAAAAATTTACACTTGTTATCCTCCAACAATAATTTTGAGATTATACAGACTTGATTATCAAAATGATATGATATTCATATAAACAGAAGCGGACAGTACGGCATAGATTTTTCACTAAAGATGGCATATACTCTTGAGAGTGCGCACAAGAAAGGGTATTTCAGTAATAACCTTTAAAATACAGGAGATACATGCCATGATGTATATAGACAATGAAGTGCTCGAGAAAATGATAATGACCATAGTGGAAGGGTTTGACCGCATAGAGAAGAAACTGGACAGGATGGGACGTGTGAAAGAGTTCTTGAACGGTGACGAGCTTTTGGACAACTATGACATAGCCAGGCTGCTCAACGTGTCGCTGCGGACAGTCGCCCGTTACCGGGAAAAAGGACTGATCCGCTATTACCAAACGGATGAGAACGGCAAGAATTTCTACAGGAGTTCGGATATACAGGATTTTTTGCAGAAACGGGGAAAGAAAAACTGAACGGGAGAATGTGGATATGCGGAAGTTGTGCTAACTTTGTCTTATAAACGATTGTTATGAAGACAAATACCAATTCCAGATATGCCGTTGCGGTCCTTATTGACGGGGATAACGCCTCCTTTGAGAAGATGGAGGATATAATGGGCTTTGTTTCCCGTTATGGGGATGCCGTCGTGAGACGAATTTATGGAGACTGGACGAGGAAAGCGCTTTCCGCGTGGAAGGAAACTGCCCGGGAGCATGGATTCAGGCTTGTACAGGCTTCCTCCCATGCTTCCGGAAAGAACACGACGGATATTGCGCTGGTCATAGACGCGATGGATATCCTTCGTGACGGGCGGGCGGACTGTTTCTGTCTGGTAGCCAGTGACGGTGACTACAGCCTGCTTGCCCAACGGATACGGGAAGCCGGATTGAAGGTGCTGGGATATGGGGAGGGCAAGACTCCCGTATCGCTGGTACGGTCCTGTTCCGTGTTCCTGTATGCCGACCGGAAGGAAAACAAGGTTTCGGACAATACTCCCGAATTCTTTATCCGAAGGGACATGGAGTATTTTGACAAGGCTTTTGAGCAAGCGGCTGACGGCAAAGGGGAGGTGTCCCTTTCGCTGATCGGCGGCGCATTGAAAAAAATGATGCCCAAATTCAAGGTCAGGAGATATGGATGCAAGACATTGGGCAAACTTTATGAAAGGCTGGACCGGTACGAGCTGGTCATGACAGACAAGGGAGTGGCAAGTGCCGTGCGGCTGAAAGGCTGAACCGCACGGCGGGAATAATCAGGAACCGTCAGTTTCCTTTTATGCATCCTTGCCATGGCATAAAGGAAACTGACGTTCGTTGTCTATACCGGGATGGGATTTATCCGTAGTGTATCGAGATTGAGATAGGCCCCCCGGTAGAATGTCCTTCCTTCCCTGAGCATACGCCACAGGATGTCGCAGCCGGTTTGTGCCAGTATGGAATTGATGAAAAGGTCCTGCTTCTGCAAGGCTTCCGCCAGCGAGCAGCTCGGCCCCGAATCCTTTTCCTTGATGGTGGAGTAGCGTACCTCTTCGGTAATGACATTCATGCGGGGAACGGGCAGGTATTCGTTGGAGACGGGCTGGAGAATCTTGCCACGGATGTTCCCTATCAGAACCTGTCCGGTGGTCCGGGCATTGCCGAAGTCCATCCAGTATATGGGCGCCCGCTCGTTGTTGGAAGTGTGTTCCCGGTGTTTCTTCAGGAACCGCCAGAGGTTCATCCGGGAGCGGATGTTGTCGGTGCAGGTGACGATGATGTTCGCCAGGGCGGGTTCTTCCCGGTCTGCGGAGGCTTTCAGCGGATAACGCTGCCCCTTTGCCTCCCACGAGAAGCCGAAAAAACGGTTGATGCGGGTTACAAGTGCCGCAGCCTTGTTCAATCCGAGTTCCGATCCGCTGAACAGCTGGCGTCCGATGTTCGCTTCCGTGACGGTATCGGGGTCGAAGACCGTCACGTGCAGTCCCGGATGTCCGAGTGCCTGCAATGCCACGCTCATCCGCGCCAGGCCGGTGGCCACCTGTGAGCCTGTTCCGCCCGCACCGATTACGAAGACGGTCACGGGATGGTAGGGGTTGAGCAGGTACCTGTCTGTATAATGAATCTTTTTCATGCCAGTAAGTCTTTAAGTTGTTTGTTCATGGGTTTCAGTTCGTTCTCGTCAAACGGATTGGCGCGTGCCTTTTCCGTTACCGAGACCAGGTTGCTTTCAGTCGGATTCCTGTTTCCTCCCAGATGGGAGAACTCGCTGAGCCAGAAACGTTTTTCCCAATACTCGAGGAGTTTTGAGAAAGTCATGTCTTCCGGGGGAGTCAACGCGGCGTTTCCCAGACAGACACTGCTGCCCGTGACATTGAAGAAAGGGGCGAGGAAAAGCGGGCTGTTTTCCGCCGGTTTTTCCCCCTTGTAGGAGAAAATGTCCAGCCTGTCACCGGAAACCTTGTAGATCACGCCGGGCACATGGAATGTCCCATCAGGAATATTCAGGCTTCCGGCAAAGAACATCTGCCGTTTTCCCGGAGGATTGTACCAGATGTACCTTTCGTGCCCCTTTCGGGTATCACACCACAGCATGTTGGCGGGGATTTTCCCGTGCGGCACGTTCCGCCGGTCATCCGTATAGGATTCCACCAGGGAGTCCATGAACTCATAGGTGACGGGCATGGCAGCCTCCATCCTGCCCCTGTCATTGATGGGACGCAGTTCGAGGTAATGCATTCCGCTCCCATAGTGGTTCTCATGGTATTCATACGCGATCAGTGCCGCCTTGGGCACCATCACTTGTTGCAATTTATTGGTCAGTTCATTCATATCGTTCATTTTAGAAGTTGTCAGCTATATGTCTTGTAAAACGTGCCAGCCATTTTGAAAGCCTTTCCGGGTAGTCGTCCATTTGGAAGAGACAGTCCGTTTCCGGTGTCAGGAACCTGTATGTGACCGGGGTAAGGGCATAAGTCTCCTGGTAGTCCGAGTTCATGAACCCTTTCATGCATTCAGCCAGCGTGTCATCGGTAGAGTAGACCAGCATGACCTGGCTTTCCATTCCCACCGGGTAAAAATCACGCTCCTCCTCATACGCCCAATCGTACAGGTAATCTGTGAGGCTCGGGCTTTCCGGGGTAATCAGTGCCATACCCTCCCTTATCAATTCCAGCAGTTTTTGTTCCTTCCCCTTTTTTGTCCGGTAATTCCGTACAGCCTCTTCCAGAGAGTTGCAGAACGGTTTTCCCGACATCCGTTTGAGTGCTTTCGCCCGTTTTCCTGACTGGTAGGAATCCGCCAGCCGCCTGTTCGCCCTGATTTCTTTCGGGGAGGCGTCGGAATCCCGGTTTTCCCAGTCTTCCAGTTCCTCTATGGCGAAGTCATAGCAAAACGCCTCGGTGACATTGCAGACTCCGTGATGCCGGACGAATTGCCGGATGAACTCCCTGACAATGTTCCTCAATGGTACGGGAAGCCGTTCCGTAAAGTCGATGGGAATCCAGAACAGCTCGGGTTCCGGCCAGTCGTGATGGCGGAACAGACAGAAATGGAGCCTTCCTTCTTTCTCTTCCAGATTGACACACTCCGGCACGCTCTCGTCCATCGCCTTGTACAGTTCGGTGATTTTCAGACGGGGGCTGCCCCCTTTCCTGTATCGGAAAGGGAGCTTTATACCCATAAGTCCGGCATAGTTCGATGCCGATTGGTAGAGATAGTCAAAATTCTCCGGTGTCGTGAGATTGACCGGGGAACCGTCATATCCGTCTTTATGCCAAAAATCCGGTGCGAGGGGAGGAATTTTATCTGTCAGAAAATCATGACGCTTCCCGGTGGCGGCAGTATCCTCCTTTTTTGTCCCGCTGTTCCTCTTCGGATGTCTGACGGGCCGGCCGAGCGGATAATGAGTTCCGCCAGGTTTTCCTTGGCTGATTCTGATAGCAGTCTGCATGGTTTGTCCTCCTTTTTCTTTCTCTTGCCCATACGCTTATCCTTTCACTCCGATGGTTGTCTTGAAGCGGTAGACCGCCTTGTCCTCCTCCCATTCCGGCCCGTGAACGGTCGCCGTTGTCAGTTCGGGATAGGTCATGGAGTAGAAGTCCATCACCTCGTTTACGGACAGGCTGCTGTCCGGATCGCTCAATACCAGTTCCTTGGAGTCCTTCTTGAATTTGAAAATTCTCTGTAATCCTTTGATTTCAAGTGCCATAATTTTTCTATTTTATAAGGTTCAACAATATACCATGTCCATTTGTGCCATGTCCGTCATGCGGCATTCCTTCGGGAAGTCCGGATATTCCGCGTACGGGTCTTCCCTGAGCATTTCCCGGTCATCCTCGCAGTCCTTGTCGAAGTTGTACATTACAGCCTCCTGCACCGGTGCATACTGTGACGGAGCCGGTTGCATCCATTGCTTTCCGTCTATCTGCGGTTGCGGCATCTGTACCGGTTGATGGAACTGGATACCTTGCGGTTGTGGTGCAGGCTGCGCGTATTGTACGGGCTGCGTTTGCGGCTGTCCGGGATATACTGCCGGTTGAGGCGTTTGCGGTTGTGAGACGGGTTGCGGAACCGGAGACGGCTGCTCGGTCAAGAACATCGGGATTTGCTCTCCGCTCCGGTATTGCGGTGCCGGGGCTGCCACCGGTTGCGATGCAGTTTGTTGTGGAGCCGGCTGTGGCTTGGGCATTGGCGGTTGTTCCATACCGAACAGGCTTCCCTCCGATGCCTTTTTCTGCACTTCCGCCATTTTATCGTCGATTTCCGCTTGCTTGTCCGGAAGTGCCAGCACCTTTGCCTGCTTGAGCCATATCAACGCTTCGGAATAGCGTTTGCCGGTCATGGCATCCTCCGCCTTCTTAAGCAATTTTTCCATCTTTTCCCGTTTCTCGCGGACCTCTTTGGACTCTTTCTCCACCGCAGACCTGGCGGCTTTGCTTTGTGAGGCCGCTTGTTCCGCCTGCTTCTCGAATGTTTCCAGGTTGGTAAGGATGCCCTGCGCTTTCTGTAAAGGTGTGCCGACAGCCTGCAGGAAGCCTGTGTCCAGCTCTTCCGGCGTGCCGTTCAGGATGAGCGGAACGATGCGTTCCCCATCCTTTACTCCTGACCGTCTGGGAACAACGGCCACCGTCAGGTTGTTGTTTACTCGTCTGATGTTGATGCTCAGGTCTGTGCCTGCTGTAATCATTTGGTTGATTGCTTGAAAAAACATAATGGTAAAATTTAAAATGTTATACATGGGTTTCCTTGAAAAAATCCTTCAGGATTCTCTGCCTGTCCGGATTCGATGCGATGCCTTTCAAGGGCTCCAGATAGTAGCCGATACGTTTCGGTCCGTCCGTCGTATCGGGAATCCGTCTTTTTACAGGTCTCACACGGTTTGTGGTGGGCCATGCAGCCGGCATGACCGGAGCCGACGGGGTAAATGTAAAAGTTCTCATATCTTCAGCATTTAATGATTATACAAGCATGCCCATGGCAATCAGGACAAGGATTGTTTTCAGGATGAAGGTGAATGTCCTGAAGATAAGACTGACCAGAGTTCCCGACAAAAGGAACAGGACGAGCAGATACACGGGAATGATACCTTTGCTGTAGAGCAGGCATATTCCTGCAAGCAGAACCAGTGAGACCACTTGTTTGCAGATGTTTTCGATGAGTTGCAGTTTCATGTCTTTAATTTTTTAAGAATGAATAAATAATCCCATCGGGATATGTTTTCCCGATTTTATAGGCCTCCGGCCCTTGGATTGCCTTTTTGCGCAAGGCTTGGCAAAAGAAAATACCGCAGCGAAGCGAGGATGATTTTCTTTTAGCCAACCAAGCCCCCAAGGGGGGCCGCCTTGTGGCAAAAACGAGGCAATCCAAGACCTTTGCCGCTTAAAAGCGGAAAACGTATCTTGCACATATAAAAAGAGAGGCACGGACCCTAGTCCGCACCTCTCTTGTACCCTGACATGTCGGCAACCGCTTACATGGAGCCATGTGGCCGGGCTTCTTCCGGATGGTTCCGGAATATCTCTCCGGTCACCTCATTTACCGTTTCCAGCACGCCGTCCAGAAACTCCTTCTGCGTGAGCTCCCCCCGCTCTATGCGTACCAGTTCCGTTTCCCAACCGGAGGTGAGGGAGGCTTCCGCCACTTTCATTCCACGTACCGTCTCATATAAAAGAAGGCCTTTGGGGGTCGGGATGATGTACCTGCCCGAATAGCGGATGTATTTGCGGTCCAGAAGCGTACGGATGATGTTCGTACGTGTGGATACGGTTCCCAGTCCGGCCTTGTCCATATAGTCCGTCAATTCCTCGTCCGTATAGGGGGAAACAGGCAGGGATTTCCTGTGTATGAGGCTGCATCCCGCCACCGGCAGCGTCTCCTCCCGCAAAAGTTCAGGTGGAACGGGGCAGAGGACACCGTTTTCTGAAACAAGGTGTTCCCTCTGGAAAACACCGAGCCATCCCGTTTCCAGGATACGGTATGTACGGATTCGGAACTTGCGTGCGGCGCATACCGTTTCAACCGTTGTGTATTCCACCTTACACGGTGGCATGAACGTTTCCAGCATCCTGCCGACAATGAGCGTGTAAACCAGCCTTTCCTCCCTGTCCAGCTCGCCGGGCTGTACGCCGGTGATGACAATGGCATGGTGCTCCGCCGTATCCTGTGTCCCGGTCATACCTTTCCTTGCCGTAAGGTTAACCATACCGGCATATTGGCGGAAATCCTTGCCGGACAGCAACTTCTCCATAACCGGAGGTAACATGTCATACACATCCCGGGGCAGCAGGCGGCTGGAAGTGCGCGGACAGGAGATCAGTTTTTTCTCGTACAGGCTCTGGGTGATTTCCTGTACCCGTATGGCCGTCAGGTTATGGTAACGGTTCGCATCTTTCTGAAGCTCGGTCAGGTTATAAAGGGCCGGCGCGCCGATTTCCTCTGTCCGGCTGCCGACAGCCGTGACACGTGCATACCCTGCCGCCTTGCAGTCCTCGTACAGTTCCAGGGCGTCCCGGCGGTTCCCCAAGTCTTCCACGTGGCGCATCTTCATTATTTTCCCGTTCTTGCAGAGGCTGATGAACACGGGCCAGCTGTCAGCGGGAATGTGGTTCTCCCTCTCCCGGTACCGTCCGCTTATGGCCGCCAGTACAGGGGTCTGCACCCTGCCCAGCGAATTGTTTCCGAAGCCTACCGCCTTGCAGACGGCATAGCTTGAATTGACCCCCAGAAGCCAGTCGGCCTTGTTGCGGCTGTCTGCCGCCAGGAACAAGTTGTCGAACAGGGCGCATGGGCGGAGGTTTTCCATGCCTCTGGTGATGGCCTCGTCCGTCAGGGATGAGATCCACAGGCGGAGGCAGGGTTGCTTGCATCCCAGAAAGCGGTAAAGATACCGGAACAGCATTTCCCCCTCACGGGAAGCGTCGGTTGCCGCAATGATGGTGTCGCACGCGTCGAACACCTTGGCTATCACCTTCAACTGGAGTACCGCATTGATATCGGGATTCCATCCCGTATCCGTCTTGACGTGCCTTACCGTCAGGAAAGGAGGGGGCAGCAGGGGGAAGTCCTCCCGCTCCACCCATGACGTACCGGAATCTTTCGGCATCGCCAGGGAAAGCATGTTGCCGTATGTCCATGTCACCATGTATCCGTTTCCGGTCATGTATCCGTTCTCTTTTCTGTCTGCTCCCAGAACTCTTGCTATCTCTCTGCCCACATTGGGCTTGTCAGTCACTATCGCTATCATATTCTTTTTCTTTTTGATGTTCCGTGCCGTTTCTGGCGGCACGGAACGTGGGTTAAACCTGTTGTTTCCCGGTTAAATTTCCGGTGTCTCCTTCTGACGGAGACCGTTTATTTCCATGACCGGTCTGCCGTTGCCGTCAGGTACCAGCTTCAGCGTGGCGTCCATCGTCAGGCTGATGACCGGTGTGCGGAGTTTCAACGGGACGATTTCCGTTTCCTTGCCTTGCAGCAACAGTTCCATGTCACCGCTGGTTTCCAGTTGTTTTTTACTGATGCCAGCGGCCTCCAGACCGTTCCAGTCAATGTCTTCCGCCTTATAGATGTGGCGGGCATTCTGATTCGTATTCATACGATTCGGGGATTTTAGGTTTGTGTAATTCGTTCTGTTTCCCTTTGGCCGGGTTATACCGCCTGTGAAGCGCCTTTCTTCTGTTCCTGCTGCTGCCCCTGTGCGGTCTCCGTCTGTGCGGCACGACGGGAAGTATCCCGGCGGATATCCGGATTCTCCTGGAAATATTGCAACTGTCCTGAATAGGGGTTGACTTTCAGGTAGGAGCTGAAGGACTGCCCGTTGTTTTTCAGCCCTTCGACAAGGATGGTCTTTCCATCCTGAAGGTTCGCCCTTTCCTGTGCCGTGAACACATGACCGTAAACCTCCGCCGGGATGCGTGGCGCCTGCTGCTCGTTGAACCCGTCCGGCGTGCGTGAATACATCGTCCTTCCGGTATTCATGTCCAGTTTGACAAACGAGGAGAATTCCTCTCCCGTACGTCCGATCATGTTTTCCAGATAGACCGCCTGTCCCTTGCGCAGGGTTTCCTTGTCCTCGGGTGTCAACTGCACATTGCATATTTCCTTGGGGATATAGATCTCCCCCGTTTCCGGGTTGTGGCGGGTGTAGTTCGGGCGTCCCGTTGTCTGGTCTATCGTGACAAATGAGGAGAATGTCCCGTTTCTGTTCTTGAACTTCATGTCCTCCACCAGGATGGTATGCCCCTCGCTGAGCATCTTTATCTGGGTGGGCGAGAGCGGCACGCCCCCGATGGAACGCTCGTTGAAAATCTGGTTTTTCGGGAAGATGAACTCCAGCCCCCTGCGCTCGGCGCTGTACTGGAGCGTGGCGTCGAACCCCTTTCCCGCCTTGGAGGTCATGCCCTCCACCTTGACGGGCTGTCCCTCCTTCAGCAACCTGATTTCCTCGTCCGTAAGCCTTACCCCGCTCACTTCCTGCGGGATGTAGACATGCTCCTGGCGGACAGCGACCAGCTCGTTGGTGTTCTTGTCGATGGAGATCAGGCAGGGGGTATATTCACTGCCACGCAGGTTGAGTTCCGCCACACGCCCCATGTTGCCGCTCTCACGCAGGTTCTTCTTGTCCTCCTCGCTGAAGTTGAATCCGAAATAAGGGCGTTCCAACTGCGGCTCCTTGCGTATGCCGTGAATGGCCAGTCCCACCTGTCCATCCTGTTGCGGGATGAGTGAGAGCCTTGCATCCAGTTTGGCTGTCAGCAAACCGGAAAGATGGATTGTCAGGGGCACCAGCTTGTTGGTCTTGTAGCCCTTCAGCATGGAATCAAGGAGTCCCTGCTGTTCCAGCGAAGCCTTTGAGATTCCGACCTTTTCCAACTCCTCCCAGTTGACCATGTTCTCATTATACCGGTAATGCGGTCCTTGCGACTCCTGCGGTTGCTGCTGTGCTTGCGGTTGCTGCTGTGCCGCCTGCTGTACCTCACTCTGTTGCAGGGGCTCCTGCGGTTGCGTTTCTTTTTTTGCCATTGTTGTCTCTTCTTGTCTGTTCGCACTTTGTTCCTTCTTGTTTTCTCTCGGACGGATTTCGTAGCGCTTGAGGAACTCTTTCACCGCGTCCGTCTGTTTTCCTTCCGCCAGGTCCTTGATGGCCTGCTTGTTCATCTTGTAGTCGTGGAAGGTCATGCGGAGAAGGCGGAAATGGGTCGGTTCCTTGAGCTGGCTCCAGAAATTCTTGATGAAATTTTCGAGAATGCTCGAATTCTTGTCGAATTTCAGGAATGAGTTCTCATTCTTCTCGTCCGCCGGGACTGTTTTTGCTTTCCCGTCCTTATCAATCTCGCTGACCACCTGCACACCATTTTTCGGGTCGCTCTTGTTATGGACCAGCATCAGTTCGGTGATTTGCTCCACCGGAAGTGCATCATTCTTAGCCTTCGGTTTTCGGGTCCGTTTAGGCTTTTCGTTCAGGTTCTTTTCCTGTGCCATACATTTTCCTTTTAGGGGTTAATAAATTGCTTTGACGCTTCAAATGTATAGGCTAAATTTGAATAAAACGCTGATTTTCAAAAAGGTGTCATCAGATGTCATCAAATGTCATCAGATGTCCGAAAAAGTGGTTTTCAGATGAGGGTGGAATGTCGGCGAACAGGGGGAAAGCCGGGCAAAAAGAAATATGCGACAAGAAAAAAGAGAAGCGGTATGTATGGCAGGAGAAGGAGCAGGCGGAACAAACAATGCGGAACCATGCAGAGCGGAGGGAGCTGAAGCCCCCTGTCTTCTCATGGCTTCTTTTATTTTTGCGAAAAGATTCTTGTGAGACCTATACCCCGAACGGTACATGTGGGATTTCGTGGGGTATGAGATATGCCTTCCTCAATATCCGATATTTTTTATCCATGCGTCACGTCGGTCGCAGTTTGCCCCTGTAATCGTTTCTCAAATCGAATTTGGATTGCCGCCGCATTCTTTTTCGTGAAAATTTTCCACGGCGAAGCCGCAAGGAAAATTTTCACGAAAAAAGTGTAGGAAATGCGGCTGGCAAGACAAATTCGATTTTCCTTTGATGAAGGGGGAAACTGTTCTGGCAATATCCATCCGCCTGTCCTCTTAACACATTATTTGCTAATACCATGTATGCTCATTTTTTTATAAAGGGTGGGGCGGCTTATTCCCAGCAACGCCGCCGCTTGTGTCAGGTTTCCTTTGGATATGGATATTGCCGTCTTGATTTGTTCAATGTTCCTTTTCTCGTCTTTCTGCAAACATTTGTCTATCTTTTTTTTCTTGGCAGAATTCGGAGCATCCGTTTCCGTCTGTTTCAACCGTAAAAAATCGGGAGTTATCAAATTTCCTTTGCATATCAATACCGCCGCATAAACAACCTGTTTCAACTGCCTGACATTTCCCGGCCAGCTATACCCCAACAGCATTTCTTTTGCCGGTCCGTCAAAACCCACCACCTCTTTCCGGAGTTCCGCACAAGACTGTTCCCTGAAAAAATCCGCCAGGGGAAGTATGTCTTCCAAACAATTTTGCAGCGCAGGTACGGTAATCGTAAAGTCATGGAAACGATACAACAAGTCTTTGCGGAAACGTTTCTCGGCCACCGCCTGGAACAAGTCCTCGTTGGTTGCCGCGATGATACGCACATCCATCCGCCTGTCCTGTTTCCCGCCCACCGGACGATAGCTCCGTTCCTCCATGGCACGCAACAACATCCGTTGTGTCTCTATTGAGAGATTCTCCACTTCGTCCATGAACAAGGTGCCTCCCTGCGCTTCCAGGAAATACCCCGCCTTTTCCTCGGTAGCCCCTGTGAAGGCTCCCTTGACATGGCCGAAAAAGGCGGAAGCGGCCAGATCTTTGGACAAACTGCCACAGTCAACCTTAATATACGGTTTGTTGGCTCTGAGACTCCTCCTGTGTATCTTATTTGCCAGATGTTCTTTTCCGGTTCCCGTGTTCCCCAGTATCAACACTGTCATGTCTGTTGGTGCAACCAGGTGGATATATTGGTTCAATTCGCAAAAAGAGGCACTCCTGCGTTCGTAAATCACTTTGGAAAAAGTATCGTTTGCCGCTTTTATCTTTCTTATGGCGGGTAACAGCTTGTCTTCAACCAGTGGTTTGAGGATAAAATCCTCCGCACCTAATTTCATGGCATGGACGGCAGAATGTATCTCCTCATAGTTGGTCATCATTATGAACGGATGCATGTACCCGTTATCCCTCATCCATTTCAACAAGGCGGTACTTTCCCCGTCCGGCAACCTTAAATCCGCCAATACCATATCATCCTCATGGATGGAACCCCTAATCATTTTTTTTGCCTGTGCCAGCCCGTGTGCCTTCATTGTCTTAAAGTCCGCCTTTTGCAAAAGACTACAGATATAGTCACAGAACAAGATATTATCCTCAATAACAATCACTTTCATAGATTTTCTTTGCCTGTTGTGCCAAATAAATTATTTCTTTTCCTTTATCCAATACTTTTTGAACAGTCCGTTTCAATTCTTCAACCGAAAGCTCCCCGGAACCCTGAAGCAGCGCAAACAATTCACGTAGCGGTTTACCGGCATGAATAATCTCCCATGAGCATGTCAGATGGTGTACCCACTCCTTCAGTGCCTCGTGATCATTCTTTTCCGCACTCTCAGCCACCGCCTCCATATCCTTTGCGGTTTCCTCAATCAAGGTATCAAGCATCGCCTTTTTGTCTCCATGCTCCAACAGAGTATGGAAATCAATTTGTTCCAACTGCCTTTCGTTTCCTAAGCATTCTGCGCATACCTGCAACAATTCCTCAGCCGAAAACGGTTTTTTCAAACAAGCCGAAAACCCCGCCTCACGCAGGTCTTCCGCCTTGCAGCTCCCCGAAGCGGTTGCCGCTATGACCGGAATGCTCCTTGAATTTCCCACTTTTGCCATGCGCAGGAGTTTCAGCACCTCAAACCCGTTCATCTGTGGCATTTTCAAATCCGTAATCAACAGGTCATAGCTTTGGCAACGTACATGTTCCATCAAGTCACGTGTATTCTCACATACCGTACAAGTGACTCCATGATGCGCGAACATTTCCCTGATCGCAGCCAACAAGACGGTGTCATTGTCCAATACCAGAACCGTAAACGGCTGTATGGGAATCCTGTCCTTGTCGTTGCCGTTCACACTTTCCTCTGCCACAGGCAAGGGCAAGTAGACAGTAAAACGGCTGCCTACACCTTTCCGGCTTGTCAGCTCTATCCTGCCTTCCAGCAACTCGACCAGGCTTTTGACTATTGAAAGCCCAAGGCCGACCCCTTCTTCCGCAATCGCGTTGGGAAGCCGTTCGAATGCCGTAAAAATACGCGCCTGCTCCTCGTCATCCATACCGGTTCCGGTATCTTCCACCGTAAGCGCCAATATCCCTTTTTCAAATCGCGTACGTAATGTCACCGTTCCCTGTTCTGTAAATTTAATCGCATTTGACAACAGGTTGCTCCCTATCTGGATTATTCTTTTTTTATCCCCGACAACAACCGCATCCCCGGCACTTTCCATGTTTAAGGACAAGTTCTTTCCTGCCGCCAACGGCAGGAAATCCGTTTCCAATACTTCAATGACAGAGCATAACCTGAACGGGGCGGGACTGGCTTTTTCCTTGCCGCTTTCCAAACGGAAAAATCCCAGCAGGGCATTCAGCATGGAAGCCATATATTCTGCCACCTGCCGTATATTTTGGTTATACTCCTTACGTTTCAACGTCCTCCTCTCCGTGGCAAGCAATTCCGCATAGCTGCTGATGGTGGCAAGCGGAGAACGTAAATCGTGCGTCACCGCCAGCATGATTTTTTTTCTTGCTTCAATCAGCTTCTTGTTTTCAACGACAGTCTGCCTCAACTGCCGGACCGTATCCTCCAATCTTCTTTTATAGCGGTTTATGCGTATCATATACCTGTGTATAACCAGATAAGACCCTACTAATAACAGTATCATGAATGCCGTCAAACCAATGACTACGGCAAATGATTGTTTCTCAGCCTTTGCAATCCTATCTTCCCGTTTCTTCAGCTCTGTTCTTGCCGCCTTGTCCATGTGTACAATCATCTGCTGTAGCTGCCTGTTCAACATTCTGTTCTTTCCGGCTAAATAGTTCGTCTGCTCAGCCAGTTCCCGGGTATATGCCTGATGTTCGCCCACTACCTTTTGGTTGAGTGCATAAAGCATGGAAGCCGTGGAGGGGGAATCCGCCTTATCACGTTTTCTGAACAGCCTCTTCAGCAATCCCCCCCTTTTATTGGTTTCCCGTTCACTTTGTCTGGCAATAACCGGAATTTGTGCCGCAATTTCCTGACTGACCTCTTCCTGTTTATGCACCAGAGATATGATTTTTTGCATATACAGTTCCTTGTCTTTCCATAAAGTACGGATACTGTCCATGTGTGAGTTGGGATTGCTGTTGTTAAATTCATATAACAAGCTGTCAATATGCTGTTTCCGTTTGCGGAATGTAAGAAAATCCTGCTCGTTCCATTCCATGAAGGTTTCACACAATAAAGAAAGGCTAAGCATTTCCACATATATATCATTCATGTCATGTTTCTGACGGTTGATTCCCCGGACTTCCACTTCCCGGGCCTTCATCTCTTTCCATTCATGGATACCGGCGTATACAATACAGCTTATGATTATAATTTTGGTGATGTACCCGACCGCTATTGGGGCGAGAAGAGGTTGCGAACATAAAGATTGTCCCAACAATTTATTGTAACCATTCTATTTTCCGCTACGACAATTTTATCGGCTGTTTTTCAGCCGATAAAATAAAAATGTCCGTAAGAAAATAGTTTAGTTTTA
>NZ_KB905473.1:290600-306548 GCF_000382445.1 Phocaeicola massiliensis B84634 = Timone 84634 = DSM 17679 = JCM 13223
TTTTTCTTTCGCCATAATCATTGTTGTTATTTGGTTATGGCGCAAAGGTAGGTTTGTGAATAATGTGCGTCAAGGCGGAAAATAGAATGCTTACCAATTTATTCCAGCTTTTCAATTATCTACTTCCTTTTCTGATTAGTTATACTCAATTAAAAATCCTTTGCAAAATAAACCGACCAGTCGGTTTGTTTTGCAAAGATAAGTTTTTTCAAAGAATAATGAAAGGAGAATTTGTTTCAGCAAATGATATTTAACAGCTTATCTGCCTAAAGGCCAATGTTATGGCTCAAAAAAGGGAAAGAAATACAAACGTTGAGATTACATTTTTAAGAACATACCCAAAAACGTCTTACCGATGGAGGTGTTCAATATCTGCCTGCTGAATTCCACAGTATCGTTTACACACATCTTATGGTTGCAAGCCATATTTGAAAGGAAGTCCTGTTCCTTGGCAAAAAGTTCCTGGTACATTTGAGAAAAATCGTCCATATACTCGTGGGCGGAAGATACAAACTGCATATAATGCATCAAGCCATTACCATTCAATTGTTCAGGAAAACTGTTTATCACCCGTTCTATCGGATTCCGGTACAGCCTTAGAAACTCATCCCAATTCTTTTCTACTGCTGAGCCTATTTCGGTTGGAAGTTGGGATGCAGGAAAAAAACACATTTTCACAACCGCGTCCACCAACAATCTTTTGGAAGGGAAATAATGAATGACGGCCCCCTTGGATTTATGCACGGCAAACGCCACATCACAAAATGAAGTTTGTTTCATACCTTTCGCGATGAATAACCTATACGCCTCCTTAATAATCCTTTGTTTCAAGTTCGGGTTCATCTTACAGCTATATTACAGAAGAAATAGCACAGATGCAATCAACAACCCAAACGTGGCAGTGGAATGCCTAGAGATGAAGCTGACGCACCTGTGCTATATATCTTAATATAGCGCAAGCTGTCATATTCCATCTTATCTCTTTGAAATTTTCCACTTTTCGTTTGAAAGATGATATATGATACTATACTATGTCGTTTTTATCTGCGCAAAAATACGCTATTTATCGTTTATTTCCAAACTTAAACCACACTTAATAATACAGTTCCATAAGAAAAACGCCCACTTTCAGGAACAAGCAGTAATATTTTTTCTCCGGATTTGAGTTTACGGGTAGAACTAAATTCATCCAAGGCAGCCAGTATCGCTGACGATCCGATGTTTCCCACCCAGGTAAGATTGGTAAACCACTCTTTTTTGTACAATTCAAAACTTTCGTTTTTCATCGCTTCTATGAGATTGTTATAAATAACCATTGACGAAGAGTGAGGTATTACATAATCCACATCTTCAGAACTCATACCATGTTTATTCAAGCATGATTTAATATGTCTAATCCATAAAGGCATCAACTTCGTTCCTAAAAGTTTAATATCCTGTTTGATAACCATGAGGGACTCATTGACCAATCCCTGACTTTCGAAAGATTTCCAGCTTTTCAGTTCGCCGTCCTCTCTCCGGACAGCTCCGGCGAACATACAGGTAGGCGTTTCATTGGCATACGAATCCATTTCTATCCATTCAATCTTTAAAGATACGCCTTTTTCTCCCGGATGATTTTCCAATAACGCACAACTCGCACCATCGCTTAACATAAAGCGCAGGAAGTCCTTTTCCAAAGCCATATATGGATTGGTGCCCAAATTGCAGCATCTTTCATATTCGATGTCGAAGTTTTTGGACAAAAGCATGGCTGACACCAATTCAGATGTACTACATATTGCATTCTGTTTTTCTGATGCGGCTATACTCAGATAAGCTATTTTCAATGCTTGCAGACAAGACAGACAAACTCCGGCAGAAGAGAATATTTCAACAGGCTCTTCCCAAAGCCCATGTACCATAGACGCATGGGAAGGTAGAATCTGGTCAGGAGTAGCAGTAGCACAAGCAAGCAACTCAATATCCTTCTGACCCTTATCGGTTAATGCCAGCAACTTTCGTATAGCCAGCATCGCCATTTCCGCATTTGTATGGGTGATTTTCTGATTTTTGTTTAAGGCATAGTATCGCCGTTTGATACCATTTTGCTTTAAAACTATTCGTTGCACTTTGGAATGTTTTCCAGAAATGAGACCCAAAAACTCTTCCATTTCATCATTGGAAACAGGAGAGTTCGGAAAGAAGCTTGCCAGCCCAGTAATAAAAACATCTTTCTTCATTAGTTCAATTTTTAATTAGTTCATATTGATTATAAAGAACTGCTTTCAGTTCTTCTATTCGCAATCCATTCACCAATGCATCTTGAAAACATTTCCCAAACAGCAGGATTCGAAATGTCAAGGCCAATATAGAAGGATTAACATCGGATCTTATTTCTTTGGTTTCAACAGCTCTCACAAATATTCTTTCCCACAATTTTATTTCCTTATTTGTTATTTCGTTGAAAGCCCCGTTAAATCCCGGATAGAAATATTCTGCCTGCAAAATCAAGTTAAGATATGCACGTGTAATATTGGTCTTCTCTTTTTCTATGAGATAGACTTTCATTGCATCCATCGTTTCCTCCACCCTCTTTATGTAATAATCAATAAATTCAAGCAGAGAGGTATGAGATATATCCTTGAACTTATTTTTGGCATCTTGTTTGTGGAAAATGTAAAAATCGATTACATCAATGAACAGTTCCTGTTTGCTTGGATAATGATACGACATACATCCTCTTGATAAATTCAGACTTTTTTCTATTTCCTTCAGGGGAACTGTGTTGTAATCTTTTGTCAGAAACTGTTTGTATGCAGCTTCCCTGATTAATCTTTTTGTTTCTGAGCCTTTTACTCCTTTCATAACCTTGTTTTTTAGTATCATACAAAAGTAGGTCTTTTGAGTGAAAACACGTTCATTTTTAGCATTATTAAATATGTCCTACCCAATTATCCTTAAATCATTTATGACTATAAATTTCCGTTTATGAAATAAATACGAACGATGCCTTTTTCCCTTTTTTCTTATACATATATTATTTTTTGGCTATATTTGTTTTCAAATAAGCCGATTAGTCGGTTTGTTCGACATAGAGGAACCCAAACAGAAAGTGGAATTTCAAACAGAGATGTTCCTCTATGTCTTTTACTCCATTTTCCAGTAATCAATTCCATATTTATATTTTTGCGCTTAAAAAATACCGACCGTACGGTATTTTTTAAGCGCAAAAATATAAATATCTCCCATAAAAACAAAGGGAAAAATCAAATATACATTTGTACATTACTGTCGGCAGAGAAATACTGATAGCAATGTATGTTTGACTTTTCCCAATAAGAGGCAGTGTGCTACTTGTTTATCTTGGAATCATCTTGACTTTGACTTGTATTCCTTGGGAGTTCAAGACACGAACCGGTGTCTTTTCTCCGGCTTTCAAATAGAACAA
This sequence comes from Phocaeicola massiliensis B84634 = Timone 84634 = DSM 17679 = JCM 13223, assembly GCF_000382445.1. Lineage (GTDB taxonomy): Bacteria > Bacteroidota > Bacteroidia > Bacteroidales > Bacteroidaceae > Phocaeicola > Phocaeicola massiliensis. Next base: position 294,031 of record NZ_KB905473.1, read on the forward strand.
AAGATAATCTTTCGCACGCTGGGACTCGAAGAGACCTTTTTCACGGTATTCGGCAATCCACTTTTGGATCATCGGAATCTGCCAGCGGTTCATCAAGATATAGTAACCGAAATAATACTCCAAATCGCTCAAGAAAATATTGAGTTTCAGGTAATCCCACCAGAACTGCTCTTTCCTTTTGCTTTTGGCGTTGAGTATGACGACCTGATGCCCATAAGTGTCACGGGGATTTTCCCAATCCTGTTGGGAGACAAACACATCGGGAACCACATTGTCGGCATGGTCTTTTGCCGGAATGAAGTGAGACAAGGATTCAATGGAATCCTTTATCTTTTCATATAAGGATGGTTCGTACTCTTTGTTGTACAGTATAACATCCCGCAAACGGGTGGAAGTGAGATGGGTCACCACGGAACGTCCTATCATACAGTGATCCGGAACAGTCATTACCGATGCCAGCCTTTTCATGAATCTGATTTCCGCTTTTGCCTGTTCTTCCTTATCCGATTTTTTGAAAGGATAATCTGACCAGGCAATCTTCCGCATTCCCCGATGCAGGTCCGTAAGCTGCAAACCCGCATAAGCGCAGAAAATGGAAGCACGAATAATCTTGAAGATAGGGGTACGGTCACTCTCGTGTGCCACGTAAGGCAGATTTTCCACTCCAAAAAGCATTTCATTTTCCGCTATCAAGTCGGCAGAGATTGTCTTGCCTTCTTCCAGCCGTCCCTTAATCTTGAAATTACGTTTTTGATATCCCCAGGTGTGAACAGGGCGCGTAGCTATCAGCGTCACACAATAATTGCCATTTTGCGGCGTGAAATCTACATTTTGCGGCGTTGCATTGAGCATCAGTTCGTTCAGCAACTTAATCTTTTGGGTATAGTCCATAAACAATTGGTTTTAAGTGAAACATTTTGTTAACAGTGCAAATGTAGGCATCAAGTTTCGTACCGGAGTTCCGTTTTTCGCCGAAAATCACTGCAACCTCAATAATATATTCTATTTTCATTCGAGCAAACACTTTCCGTTCGGCAACAAACCGATTAACGGGTCTGTTTTTGCAAATATATCTTTTTCCCTTTAAACAAGAGGAAAATACAGGATTTATTTTTCAGAAAACAATACATAAACAGGCTATGCAATCAATCCGCAATAAAAAGGGAGCATAAAAGAATGGTGGCAAAGGATACCAGAATCTGACGGGAGACTATAAGAACGAGATTTCCGTATCCGGCAATACATCGGAAATATTTTCAACCGGATTGATGGAAATTTTAGCGGCATGTAACCAAGACAACTTTTGCTTTAGTTTTTGCATCCAAATACTCATACGAACCTTATGTCCTTTTTCATCTGCCACATCCAGTTCTATACAGGCAATGATGACTATCTTTTTCTGCCCGTCAAGCAGCAACCGGTTAATCCGGGTGAAAAAATCTTCATCGTTGGTTGAGAAACGTGCCGCATTGGTTGCCGTGGCAATCGTGTCCCTGACTTTGACAGCAATCCTGCGCATCAATTCGTCGCCTTTTGCCTGAAGAACCTCTTGAGTTTCCGCATCGTGCGTATGCCCCCTGTAATTCTTCACCTCGACCAGAAACAGCTGTCTGTTATCGTGAATGCCCAAGAAGTCCACCGCCTTGGTAGGTTGCAAGGCATTGCTTACCTTTTTGTGTGCCAAATGTTCATCATACTTGACAACAGCCCATTGGGGAGAGCTGAACTTGAAGCTTATACCGCTTTCCTGAAAATCACTCATATCTGTTGATGAATTGCTGTTCCAAATCGTAAAATGCCGCATATTCCTCCAATATCGGATTGTTCTGTATGCCAGCCAAGGTTTCGCTTTCCTCTACCATAATTCCCTTATCTTCTTTTTTCAAGCCGAAGAACTTGACGGATATGTTCGTGTGCTCCTTGTATTCGGAATAGAGAGAAAGCGTATGTGTAAGCAGGTAGTCGTGAGTGGCGACGAAAATCTGCAAGCCGCATTCCTGAAGCACGCGGATAAACTTTGCCACGACTTTCACAAGAGCCGGATTCAGGTTGGCTTCGGGCTCGTCCCAGAACAGGATGGTGTCCGCATTGATTTCCCCATTCAGTATGAGGTACAAGATGGAAGCCAGCTTGCGGAGTCCTTCCGCCACCAAGTGCGCTTCCATGTTCCCTTTTTCTGTCTGTATATAGAAACGTCCGTTCATCTGCAAAACCTTGAACTGCAATTCCTGCTCCAGCAACTCGATAGCCGGTTTCAACGGATTGTCTTCCGACTCACGCAATATGGGGAGTGACAACGCGTGTGCCAGGTTGATATACGTTTGGTCAAATGAAATTTCACGCTTACTGCTCAAACCGATAAAACCTTCGAACAAAGAGAACATCTCACGTGGGGGGATATAGATAAAGTGGCGGTCGTCCCACTTTTCGTCCGTTTCTAATTTTACAGTTGTTTTGGAAGCGGATGAGAAGCTGTATCGCAACAGTTTGCCGTCTATCGTGACTGTAATGTTCGCCCTGCCTGAAGGCACTCCCTTGTTGACCAAGTTGCCTATGACATCCGGCTTGAAATAAAATATCATGTCTTCCGCCAAGATATACTCAAACTGTTCCTTGGAAGCTGAGTTCTTGCCGAGGAAGTCATGGCGTGCCTGCAAAGTTGCTGCCAAGCATTTGAGAACGTGCGTCTTGCCCGTACCATTCTTGCCAATAAGGACGTTTATCCCTTTGGTGAAATCAAACCGGGTATTTGCAAAGCCTGTAAAATCAGTTAATAATATGCTGTTAATCATTGAATATGTTTCATTTATACTAAGTAACTACAAAGGTAATTTAAAAAACGGAAGCGACAAACCCGGTTTTAAAAAAGTTATGATTATTAGGCTTATGTTTTAGAACTATCAATGATTTGCCGACAGCACCGGAAGCCCGTATCATAGACGAAGCGAAACGGTACAAGAGTACATTGGCACGTGCCATTTGTAATCCGTTTTGGCACGATGCCCCCAGCAGGAACCGAATGCGCATTGCCTGGCAGACGAAGCGGATGTATCCGGCAGTTCCGTTGCCGAAGCCACCGCCCGTGTGGTCTGCCTTCTGTCGTTTATACGCTCCTTGTATGAGAAGCATCCGGTTGTTGTAACCAAAGACGAAGTCGCTATTCCGGTGGGGAATATATGGAAAGAGAAGTAATTGTTTTCCATCTTGTTTAAAAGGAAGGGGAATTGCTTCTCAAGAAGTATATCACGACTCGTTTCAGCGGAGGGAAACTTGATTTCAGCCTTATAGATGACATTCATGGATTTTCCCTTATTGACGATGAGAACCAAAACGAGTTTATTGATTCATTCCACAAATTTGAAGAATTGGATTGCCATAGCAACGGACAAAGGATTGGATTATAAAACGTATAATAGAATAAGAAAAGCAAGCGTTATTTTTCGGATGACTTATGGAAGAAAGGCATTAAGAAATTCAGAATCACTCAGCGGAACAGGTGTTTTGGCTATGTGGAAAATGGTATTTTTTATGTGTTGAGGTTTGATTTGGGCCATGAGTTGAGTGATGTGAGGTGATGCTTTGTACAGCGTTATTTTTAATAAGGATAGTCGTAGGCTGTCCAAAAACTCATATCCTGTTATGTGCATTATGCTATGTTTTAGATAAGAGTTCTTGGACAGCTTGATTATACCTTTTTATTTTAAGTCCTTTTACTAATTAAACAAACAATCGCAGATTTATAAAGATTGGTATCCTGCTTATCTCCATATACTTTTAGAGGGGATTTCAAGGATTATAAATCCTAATACTTAGTAACCGGCGGATTACTCCGCCGGGATGGGTGATTAATATCCGTTGGGATTGGTGGTTGTTAAAAATAGTCAAGGTTCCGGTTTGATGTTCTAGCTTTTAGTTCAAAAAAGATATGATACAAGTTCCAAAGTGCTGATAATCATATCTCTTTAAATCAAATTGACCTAATGATTTAGCAATACTTTTTCGTCTATTAAAATTGAACTTAAAAGCAATACTATTCCCAATGATAATCAATAGATTAAGTTGTTAAATCAATATCAAAAATGAGAAAGTAAAACTGGACACCCTAAAAAACAGTCATGTCAATTATTTAGCAATACCTGCGCATGTAAATTTCAGCCCAGTAATTGCATTTTGCTGTATGAAATCTATAAATTCATTCGTACAATAGTAATTATTATAAAAAATATTATCCCGAAATATGATATATGATCCGATATTTTTTTGATTAAAATCACTGTTATTATCTCTCATCATCTTTAATATTTCTTCATTGCTTTTAAACTCTGTATTTAAGGCATTTACTGTATTTAAAACATTTATAAAGTAATAATCTGAAGTGTTTTCATTTACATTGACAGGCAAAATTTCTATTTGTCCACTCAGTTTTTTAGCAAACAATGAAGAGACTCTTTTATTTACTATTAAACAGCCAGAAAAGTAACAAGATGCATCGAAATCTTCACTTCGTTTATCTTTCTTTTTTCTTTTATCATTAAAAAGTTCTAAACTAAATCCTTTCCATTCATTGGCGAGTGATTGACCTTTAAAATTCAATCTGTTTTTATGTAATTCGTCATCTTTCTTGAATACAAAGAACTTATAATTATCAAAGTCTTGTTCAATTTTATATATATTCATAGCTACCAAATTTGTTTGTTAAATAATAAATCTTCTTGTAATCTTTGCAACTCATTAAGAACTCCAGTTCTTCCACCAAAGTTTGAAGCATCTAAAATTCGTTGATTTACGGTTTTATAGTATTGGTCTGTATGTATTATTCTATGATATGCTCCTGATTGTTTGCTATTAGGATCAATATGTTTAAGATAAATACCATTTTCAGCACAATTTATATCTATTTTATATAGTTCTAAAATATCACGTGCGTCTTGTGCTCGAGGATCATCACCAGCTACAATGTGATGTGCCGCAGAACCTTTTTCTTTATGCCAAGCTCTATTCGTCATTCCTTTTTTCTCTAATTCCTTCTGTGCTTTGCGCATGTTTTTTTTCAGTTCTTTGGTACATGACAGCCCTAATACATCTGTTAAACTATTGTTATCAGACACATAACTATAATGCGTTGGATTTCCTCCTAATAATCCAATAGGGTCTTGAGAAATGTAAGATCCAATATTTGCATCATAATATCTGAACCCCTTATACTTCCGTTCTTTAAACTCTCAAAACTTTAAGGTCAGAGATTAAAAAAACAGTTCCCACACTGCCTCACAGTCCAAAACAAACTCAAAGAACACAAAAAATCCGCAAAAAGCCCAAAACAGCTTCCTGCGGACAAAGGTAATAAAAAAGTCGGATTATCGGTTTATGATATGCGTATAAATCTGTGTGCTTTCCAAACAGCCGTATCCCAAAAATCGAGCGATATTCTCCACGCTCATGCCGTTCTGTAACAGATGTGTAGCTATGGAGTGGCGTAAAACATGGAAGTGTAGCCGCTTGTGTTTAATCTCTTCGTTATCGCATTGCTGATGTAAATAGTGCAGATCCACCGACAGGGTTATTTTCTTCTGCACAAAAAGGCGGTCATGCCCGCACCTGATTTGATTGCGGAAGTTGTAAATATAGTGCTGCAAGGCTTTGTACACATTGTCGCTCATCGGTACTATCCTGTCCTTGTAGCCTTTGCCCTGCCGTATAAAAATCGTTTTTCTATTGAAGTCTATTTCTGCGGGCGTAAGGTTGTATCCCTCGCTTAAACGCAATCCGCAGGCGTAGAAAAGTACAAAAACCAACTTCAACTGCTCCTGTTTGAGTTGCCTGTGTTCGTGGTCTAAATGCGGGTACAGGTGGTTGATAGCCTCTTGCAGCATTTTTATCTCTTCCACCGTAAAAGGTTCTATTCGGCGTATCCTTTGGGATTCGTCTATGGTAATACGGCGGTTGGTGGGAACAAGCGATGTCCGTGCTCCCATTTGGTGCAGAAACTCGCACAACTTGTCTATGGCGGTAAAATAATCGTTCAGATAGGAAGCACTTAACGTTCTGCCCTTAAACTTGGTATTGGGGCGGGTCTGTTGGCAGTCAAAAAAATCGTTGATGTGCTTTTGTTCGGCTTGAACAATGTGGGTAATGTCTTTGCTTTCAAGCCATAGAAAAAAATCTGTTACCCTATAACCGTAGTTACATACCGTTTCGGTAGCAAATCCCAACGTATCCAACCAAAAAACGTACTGTTCGTGTATTGCCTTAAAATGCGTGTTCATTGTTTTAGAACGGATTAAATTTTGTGATGTCTTCCGCCAGTTCTTCAATGTGGTTGGGCAGATACTCCTCCGTACTGATGATACTTTTATGCCCCGCCATATATTGGGCTTTACGCAGTCCGTATGTCCTTATCCAATATGTGATAAGTGAAGCCCTTATCTGTGCGAGGGAGACAAAGTGCCTGTCTATACGTTTGAGTGCTGTCGTAAGCTGTATCAATGCCCGTGTGGCGTGTTTTTCACTGTTATCCTGTCGCACAGGCAAAAACAATGTGCCGCTTTGGCTCTTGCCCGTCAGCAGGGGACGTATCCCGTTCATGTAACGTATCAGCGTACCTGTTTGCGTGGCGTGCAACGGCAGGATTCTGTCCCTGCCTCTTGTGGTGGTCTGTACCGTTACGGTGGCTTTGTACAGGTCTATATCTTCGGTTTGTAGATGTAACACTTCCCTTGTGGTCAAGCCCTGATGTATAAAGAACAGCAACATCACATGGTTACGGGTTTTGGTGTGACAGCTCTCTTTATAAAGGGTTGGACGTATGCCCGACAAGGATTTTTCTTCCGCCGCTTTTACATAGAGCTGATAATAGCTGTCGGCAAGTTCGGTCAGTTCTTCAGGAGTGTAGATGTAATGCAAACGCCGTTTTTTAACTCCCCGCAGTTTGATGAGTGCGGTGGGATTAAGACAGATAATCCCCTGCCCGACAAGACAGTCAAAGTAATGTCGCAGGGCGATAAGTCCGTGATTACTGCTTACGGCTTGATGGTTCTTATGGTGTTTTAGGTAGCTTAAATAGTTTAAAATGTCTTTCTTCTGTACGTTTATCGTATCTTGGTCGCCGTACCACGATATAAAAAGACTGACTTGTCTTGCGTATTCTTTTATCGTTACAGGGCTTTTGCCTTGCTGCTGTAAATAGTTTTTAAAATCTTCCATTCTCTTGGGTTGCATCTTTTCATTCATAAATTTCTTTTTTTGCGTCGTCCTACTCCCAAAGGCTTGTTATAAAACGGTTTGCGGGTCGGTCATCGGGGATTGGCTTACTGTCTTACTGCCTGTCGCAGCGAGGGTATAATAATACTGTCGGTTTTTCCATTCCCGTTTGAGTTTTCCCTGCTGCCAAAGACGTTTTAAATAGCGGGCTTCGGTGATTTGACTTCTGCCTGTCAGGGTGGTAAAATCGGCTGGAATATATTCCCGGTCAGGACTTCGGGCTTCAAGTTCCAAAAGCAATTTAAGGGTATATTCCTCTTTGTCGTCAATGCGTTTACGCTTTGAGGGCTTTTGCGGTGATTCCGCACTTAATCCCGTTGAAGGTTCTTGTTCGGATTCTGCTTTTTGCTCGGGTTCTGTCGGCGGATTCTGCTCTTTATGGTAAGCGTTCCACACATCTTTTAAAGTGGCTTGCATCTCCTGTTCGATACGTCCCTGCACCTCCTTTTGGTTTCCGAAGTCCGTAAGTTTGTAAATAAATCCCTCCCTGTGCTTGTTTCCGCCTGCCACTTGGATGTATGAAAACAGTTTTAACTCCTGCAAATAGCGGTTCAGCGTGCGGGGATGTATCGGTTTGGTCTTGCGTATATCCAAAGCGGTGAACTGTGTGGTCTTTGCCTGTTGCAGATACTCCGTGAGCCACTTGTAAAAGCCTCTTACGGACGTGCTCAGTTCATCAGCCCGCCTGAACAGCGTGTTTTTGAGCAGGGCAAACGCCATTTCAATATCCTGCGGATGGGTGCGGATAAATATCTCTCCCGCATCGGTGTCGGTCAGCCGTTCCCTTTGGTATTGGAAAAAGAAAGTGATTGCCTCGATAAAGTTAAGGAGCAGCAACAGCGATTTGCGGGGATAGGCTATATCTTGAGGCAGGTTTATCAATGTGGCATACGGATTGACAACACTGATGTTTTGCAGTGAGGCAATCACGCATTTTAAAAGGTGCTGGGCTCGGGCAATATCTTCGGTTCTTATCTGTCCCGCCCTGCACTTCTTCTGATACTCCATAACGGCAAGGTCTTGGGCGGGGCTGTGGTTCAGGTGCAGGCACAGGAACGGCAGACCGAGCTCCTCAAAATTCTTGTCGGAGTAGGCACAGGCTATCAGACAGAGTCTGGCAACCACTTCAAAGGTCGTGGAGTGCAGCATCCCGTCTTTATCCTTGGTGGCACGTGTATTTACCAACCGTCCCTGCGTCTGGAGCGTTGCCAACGGTTGCAACATCTGTGTAGTCCATTCCAGATCCTCGACAAAAAGGACTTTGCCGTTAATATCCCCGCTGTCGAAGTAGTACAGGGCGTTTGCCGATATACGGCTGTGGAACGAGAACGAGCCGTCGGGCATACACTCCGAGAGCTTTTGCAGGATATAACTTTTACCGATACCCGATTTTGCCAGACACAAAACCGAAAAGGGATTGGCCGACTTGTGCGACGCCAACGCCAAGAACAGGATAAGGGCATTACGGTCTTCACCCAAAATGCCGATGGTGTTCAGTTGCTCCGTCAGACTGCCCGACAGGTTCTTTCCCGAAAGAAAACGTACCGCTTGGCGTCTGTCTTCCTCGCTCGGAGAAAAAGCCTGTTGCGGGGATTTGCCCGTGTAACGTAACTGTTGCAGGCGGTATTCTTCCAACTGCAAGGTAAGGGTATAAAGGCTGCGGCTGGCTTCGAGGAGTTTCAGACCTCATTTGTCACAAAGGGTTCTTTGAAGCTTGTCGGTTTGGTTGTCATTGTATAAATCCAATGTGGTGCGCTGCGGCGGATAGTCATTGTACGTGATGCGGAGCGTGCAAACCATGCGTTCCACTTGTGACAAATCCACTCCGCCCAGAACATCAACCGTTAACAAGTCATCCGTATAGGTGATGAAACGGGAGTTTTTTATCTGTAAATTCTTCATGCTGTAATTGTTTAAATGTCAGGCACGAAATAACACAGATTATACGAGAAATGAAAATGAAGTTATTAACACAAAGGGATGACTGACAACCATTTCCCTCTTTTCTTCTGATGGTTTTAAGGGATTGGATCATGCTTCGTTTTTCATGTCTATTTGTCCGTTTTTCTCTTTGTCTTTTAGTCTGATGATTGGGGCTTTCTTTATAGGGTCTTTCTTTATTCAATCTATTCAAGGGAGGGAACAGGCATGAAGCTATTGAACAACTCAGGGATCGGTCTATAAGGATAAGTACAAGAAGTATTTCTTTTAACAAAAATGCGTGACATCAAAAGGAGGGGATAAATAGAGATTACCCCTGCCAAAAATTGACACTTTTAAATTTACTGATTCTGTTTTCTTGATTGGGAGCTTTCATACGTTACAGATAGCCATGCAAGAACATACCCTAATGAACCATGGATAGGGCATGTTCTCGCATGGCTAATTCTATTTGGGGACTTTCTGTTCTGCAAGACAAGGAGTTTTGCTCTTTATTGATTCAGTTTCCTTTCCTGTTCTATCTGTACCCGTTGCCGTTCTATCTCTTTTTTAAGTTCCTGTTCTGTCGGCAGATAAAGCATGTATTTGGACGCAAAAATCTGGTTGCTGTCATTGAGCAGGCTATATTTTACAATGATCTTGTCTTTTTCGGTACATAGAATAAGCCCGATTGTCGGATTATCGGTTTCCTGCCGCATCTTTTCCTCAAAATAGCGTACATACATATCCATCTGCCCGATGTCCTGATGGGTAAGCGGTTCGGCTTTCAAGTCTATGATTAAAAAGAATTTGAGTATATAGTTATAAAATACCAAGTCCGCATAAAAGTGTTTGCCCGTGTCGGTGGTAAGTCGGTACTGGCGACCCACAAAAGCGAAGCCCTTGCCTAATTCCTGCAAGAAGTTCTGCAACTTATCTATAATTGCCTGTTCCAGTTCATTCTCCCTAAAGTCAGTATTATCCTTTAAGCCTAAAAATTCCAGTACATAAGGGTCTTTGATAATGTCTTTCGGCTCTTGCCTGATTTCTTTTTCGGCAGCTTCATCCTTGACTATTTGGGTATTGTGGCTCATAAGCATCCGTTCGTAATAGAGGTTGCCGATTTGCCGTTCAAGCGTTCTCGTACTCCAGTTGCAATCTATGGTTTCCTGCATGTAAAACAGCCTTGCCTGCTCGTTCCCTACCTTTAAAAGCAGGCGGTAATGTGTCCAACTCAATTCAGGACGCAGTGCGTCACATTTTGGATAAACGAGGTAAAAGTTACGCATGTGGCGCAGGTTACTTTCATCAAAGCCACGACCATGTTTTTTTAGTCAGTTTTTGGGATAATTGTTTGAGAACCTGTTTGCCATATTCCGCCCTTTCTTTTCCCTTTTGTTCATCTTCGACGATTACTCTGCCGATATGCCAGTATGCCCTGACCATCGTAATATTGGCGGTACGGTAAACCGCAGCACGTGCCTCTTCGATTATTTGGTTAATCGTGTCGTAAAGGGTACTGATTCCTTCTGTTATTTCTCCATTTGTCGCCATGTCATTCCAATAATTTGTACGCAAAGGTAGTAATTTAAAACGACTTGAAAACAAGGGGATTACTTTCTTTCATGCTCCGCAGGAACAGAGGGGCTTTCTTTATCGGGGCTTTCCTGTAATCGGATAAAAGGGAATGTAGCAACCCTATAAAAACAGAATGCTGTTTTGACCTGTTTTTTCAATGAAATAAAATCCCGTTTATAGAACCGAAAAAATCCCTTAAAACCATCAGAAGAAAAGAGGGAAAACAAACAAAATACCTGTTGATAACTTTTTTGTGAGAGATACCGTTTAAGGATTGTCGGAAAGACAAAACCACCCCGAAAGGTGGTTTCATCTATAATACAGACAGATATAGGAATTTGTATATTTTATTTAAGTACAATATAAAAATCATCTTTGCCTTTCCATGAAATCTTATAATATTTACTATCAATTAATCCTATTTCTTTGTAGTAATCCACTAATTCTGAGGGAGACCAATCTTTTCCGTTAGAAAAAAGGGCTTCTAATGCAATTAGTTTTTTTATCAAAGTTACCCGTTGAGTTATATCCTTTGTAGGTAAATCTAACGCATAATACTTCCCTTTTTTTACAAATCCCATAGCAATAAGTTCCTTCTTGAAATTATCACCAGAATTACTAAGTAGAATACTCTGTCCAGCTAATTCAACTACTATAATTTTGTTGTCTAAACTTTCTCTCATTTCACAAGAACTGTTAATATTGTTGTTACAGACGCATTGTCTGTTGTTGGAATTGAATTTATAACCATTTCGGGAGCACCCCCAGGCAGATGTTGACCACCTCCTAAGAAATATTCATTACCTTCTAAAGGACTACGAGGATTCATAGAGGAAATTCCACTAACTTCTCTGATTTTAAAACCATTCTGAAGACTACCAGGATTTAGTCCCATGTCAGATTCTATTTTTGCGGCCTTTACTGATGAAATTGTTATAGTATCTCCCTTTTTGAAGTTACCAAAATACCCCAATGCTCCTTTGCAATCTGTAATGAAAGTCCCGTTTCTACCAATGCTTGGATATGCATCCCAATCTGTTGGGCTAATATTAAAGCCCTTATTATCTTGTAACATCTTATGTTGCCTTGCTCTTGCTTTATTTACTTTGTCACAATCCAATCCAAATGGGTCAACCTGTGTATTGGGGTCGAAAACATATCCGTATAGCGTAGGATTACCACCCGCCAATCCAATCGGGTCAGAAGAAATATACATCCCCATCTTCGGCGAGTAGTACCTGAATCTATTATAATACAATCCAGTCTCAATATCCTCATACTGTCCCTGGAATCTGAACGGACAATCAAACTCCGCTCCCTTATCAACGGCAAGCACTTTTCCGTAAATGTCCAGCGTGCAGTCCCAAGTCTTATTTCCCTGTCCGTCGTACATCTGGATGGGTGTACCCAAGTAGTCGGACACAATGGAATACTGCTTGCTCTCCTGTATCTTTGCCGTAGGTACAAACGTACCTGCCTCGAACACCCAGGTAGTAATATCTTCTACCGGTTCTTTTGGAAGGGTGTTTCCCTTTTCGTCTGATTGTAAGTCAATGGTTTTATAGCTCCACTCATGTAAAGGCACGTTTCCATCCCACACCCAGCGTGTGGGTTTTGTCTTTCCGACAATCCTTAAACGGTATCTCTCACAAAAAAGTTATCAACCTTGTTAACGGTTGATGTTCTGGGCGGAGTGGATTTGTCACAAGTGGAACGCATGGTTTGCACGCTCCGCATCACGTACAATGACTATCCGCCGC
>NZ_KB905473.1:306558-385898 GCF_000382445.1 Phocaeicola massiliensis B84634 = Timone 84634 = DSM 17679 = JCM 13223
TCGAAAACATATCCGTATAGCGTAGGATTACCACCCGCCAATCCAATCGGGTCAGAAGAAATATACATCCCCATCTTCGGCGAGTAGTACCTGAATCTATTATAATACAATCCAGTCTCAATATCCTCATACTGTCCCTGGAATCTGAACGGACAATCAAACTCCGCTCCCTTATCAACGGCAAGCACTTTTCCGTAAATGTCCAGCGTGCAGTCCCAAGTCTTATTTCCCTGTCCGTCGTACATCTGGATGGGTGTACCCAAGTAGTCGGACACAATGGAATACTGCTTGCTCTCCTGTATCTTTGCCGTAGGTACAAACGTACCTGCCTCGAACACCCAGGTAGTAATATCTTCTACCGGTTCTTTTGGAAGGGTGTTTCCCTTTTCGTCTGATTGTAAGTCAATGGTTTTATAGCTCCACTCATGTAAAGGCACGTTTCCATCCCACACCCAGCGTGTGACCTTTTCGAAATACTGCTTAGCTGTGCGTCGTCCCAACGCATCGTAGCGGAACTCCACCGGCCTGCCGTCCGGGCGTATCACTTTCTTCAGCATACCGTTGGACGCCCACTCGTAGAGCCATCCCATGCCTGTAGCCAGGCAGTGGATGCTACGTTCCTTCTCCATGCGCTTGCGATCGTACCTTACGCCCGTTTCCTGCAACCATTTGAACTCACGGAAAATGAGGTTCCCCTCGTCGTCGTAGTGGTAGAAACAATCCGGGTCTTCCAAAAGTTTTCCACCGGCACCGTATTTGCGGTCCTTCCTGTCCGGGGTTCCGAAGAGGTTGCCCACGAAGTCCGGCACACGATAAATCACGTCCGTTTCCGAACCTTGGGTAATTTCCTGCCGGATAAGGAAGTCGAAACGGTCGTAGTCGTAGCGCATGACCGTTCCCGTCAGCTCGTTCTCCTTGGAAAGCAGTCGGTTGGCAATCCCCCACTCATAGCGGTATGCTCCACGCTCGATGCCTCCCGACCGGACCGACTTGCGCACCTCGCGCCCGAAACCGTCGCGCTCGGTGCAGACTGTTACGCCACCGGAGAAGGTGCGCTGCACCTCCAGCCCCGTATTGTCGCGTACCCAGGATGCCTGCCAGCTTTCACCTGCCTGCATGGTCTGCAGGTTGCCTTCCCGGTCATAGGTATGACGGATGTCCGCTCCCAGACTGCTGGTGATGCGGGTACAGTTGCCTTCGCTGTCATAGGTGCGGCTGACGGTGTATTCTCCCTGCCTTTCCTCTGTAACCAGTCCCGTCTTCCTGTCACGGGTGAACTCCAGCAGGTTCTCGCTGTTCTTCGCCTTAATGAGCATGCCGTCCTTGTCGTACGTGTAAAGAGATATCTCTCCGTCATACTGTTCCTCCTTCAGTATGTTGTCCAGTCCGTCATACAAGTATTCCGTCCATTTGTCCCCGGGGCGATTCACACGGGTAACACGTCCCGCACCATCGCGCTCGTACTCACGCCGCAAGCCGTCGAAACCTATTTCCGTAACGACTTGCCCCAGTCCGTCCAGCTCGAAGAAATAGTTGTCGCCCGCCTCGTTGCCGATGCGGCGGAGCTGCAACTCACTGTTGTAGCCGAACGTAATCCAGTGCCTGTCCTGCTCACGGCTTTTCAATACCCCCAACGCCCCGTAGGTAAACTTTACCTCACGGATGTTGTCCTTGGCATGTACCATGTTCCCCATGGCATCGTACTCAAACCGGTGCACGTTGCCATCCGGTTCCTCCAGCCGTATCAGGTTGTCCGCGCGGTCGTAGGCATAACGGGTGGCATTGCCTTTGACGTCCACCGCCTGTATGAGCCTGCCCCTGCCGTCATATTCCCACCGACGGAACAGCCCGTTGGGGAACTGTAGCAGCTCCAAATCGTAACGTCCGTTGAATGTGAGCGTATAGACACGCCCCAGTCCGTCCGTTATGGTTCGCAACACGCCTCCCTCGTAGGCATATTTCACTGTTTCTCCGCTCAACGTGGTACGGCTGATGACCCGATCCTGTTCATCATAGTCCCATGAAAGCCTTTTGCCTCCCGGTGTGCGGAGTGAAACCAAATTGCGGTTTTTGTCATAGTCCAAGAAGGTGTCCTCCTCGTTTTCGTCCGTTATCCGCACCGGCCGGCCGAACTCATTGTAGGCGGTCTTATGGGTATAGCCTTCGGGATTGACCGTGACCTCCAGTTCCTGAAAGCTGTTGTATTGGTGACGGGTAATTCCTCCGTTGGCATCCACTATCTTATAGATGAGTTTGTCCTCACCGTAATAATATTCGGTTTCGGCATTTTCCCCGTTGCGGATATGGGTATATCCCTTGCCGTAACGGATGAAATATTCCATCACGCCTCCATCGCCCCATGTATGCACACAGCGGGCATTCTCCCCCTTACCTTCATATTCCCAATGGAAGGACATACCCCCTTGGTTGGTAAGCTGTACCAGCAGGTGCCCACCGGAATAGATGAAATGCTTGCTGACATCCAGCGCATCGATGGTTTCCACCATGTCGCCCCGGTCATCATAACGATAGCGGACCAGCTTCACCTCCTCACCGTCCTGATCCACAGATACGCAGAGTACCCGTCCCGACTCGTCGGTCTCCACTTTCAGGAATTCTCCCCGTGAGGATATAATTCCTGCCAGCCTTCCCCCCGAAGCATATTCGAAGCGGACCCGGAACCCGTCCTTCGTGGAAATGTCCGACACCATGCGGTAGCCGAAACGGTTTTCAGGACCGTCAAAGCGGTATTGCAGTCCCCGGATGTCTGTAAGCTGATAACCCCGAGCGTCAAGCGTCCAGGACAACTGTTCCTTACGGTCAAAATAGGAATCTCCGGGTTTCAGTACGGGCAGGAAAGACTCCCGTCCGTCAGCATGGCGGAACAGAAAGGCTCCTTCCTCCAACTGCCGTATTCCCAGATTGTAGCTATGATGCCAGTTATACCCCAACGGACCGTCCACGGCGGCATCGCTGTAATAGGTGCGTTCCCAAACGATAGGGATGGGACCGGGCAGCTCGAAATCCACGTTGGTGTGATATACCCTGCCTGTGGCAGCATCCACCGGTTCGCCGAATGTCTTGCATTTTATGGGCTGGAGGATGTCCGCCAGTTTGTTCATACCGTTCTTTCTCAGTCTGTCAATCAGGTTCTGGAATTGGTCACCTATCTTCTTCCACATTTTACCCAAGCCCTTCAGCCCGAACTTCATTGCCAACGCGAATATGTCAATGGTAGGCGGTCCGCCCACAAGCACAGGCTTGCCTACCGATGTGATGGTAGAGAGCATGGAAGTGGGAGCAAGCAAAGCCTTGCTCACCTTCTTGGGCTTTCCCTTGCGGGGAATTGTGGGTACTCCTACGATATTGCAGGAGAGCGCCGGATGTGTGAGGGTGGAACAGGGCGCACCGTCCGCCAGGACTGTGGAACTACCCATCCACATTTCCGACTCGGACATTCCGCTGACCAACGGAGCCGGATGCAGCACGAACGCAGGCAGATGCACAATGCCGATACCCGCCTGCGCAATCCACTGGTTGTGTACCTTTACCGACGGGGCCATGCTCTTGAGGATGCTGCATGCCACTCCCGCCACTCCGCCGGTCACAGGCGGAATAGCCGCCGCTATGCCTGCCATGATGTCCGCCATAAGGTCGTACACCTTACCCACGTGAGGTACAGGCATGATGGGGGAGGGAGGGGTAACGGTAGGATGCATGTCTATCCCTATGGACAGATCGCCGAACTTGGCGACAGGCATACCCGGCATGGAAGGAAGCATTCCGCCCAAACCTGCCTGAATCTCGTCCAAAGCCGCCTTGGAGTCTGCAAAAAGGTCGGCAAAGCCCCGTCTGACACTACTATCGCCGGTAGCGTCAGCTATATTCTTGAACACATCTGACATGGTGAGAAATTTTTAGAATGTAAAAAAGGAAACAGCCGGAGTCACCAACCGGAACACTCCGGCCGTCTAAGAAAGGACTTTATCTATGCATCCTGCGCATAATCGCTGTTCCAGTCGTTCTCGTCATCCCCTTTTGTACCTTCCAGCTTGATGACAAAACTCTTTGCCGGGAAATAAGGAGTCAGGTGAATGTCGAGGAAAATGCGGTCTTTCTGCTTCGGGTCACGCTCGAAACGAAGAATCTTGAACTTCTCAATCAAGCGTCCGGGTCCCTGTATGCTGTCCAGGAACTTGCTGATCTGACCACGCAAATCCCTTTCCGCCTTGCTGTTCCAGTTTTCAAAGGCACGGCGGTTGAGGAAGTCCATCAGCACTTTCGTCACCCAGTCGAACACACGGACCACGGAATAGGTCTGCAATCCCAGGTTATCCCCATTGAACAGAGTCTTGGCAGAGAAAGCCATCACCTTGCCGTACTCCTTCACCATCGGAATCAGGCCAATCTTCTCGATTTCAGAGATCTCACTCTTTTTCAGGTTGAATGCAACCCCGTCCACCTCACTCATGGAACCGTACTTCTTTCCGGCGGTAACCTGTGCCATTACCGTCTTGTACACACTGCCCGCCAACGCCGCAGAAGGAGGAATCAACAAATCTTCCGTTTCACCCAGTTCCGCATAACGTCCGCGTCCCACCAGGTAATTGCAGGTCATACATACATTGGACTTGTACACATCGCCTCCCGAAAGGTTGGAGTCAAAGAACATTTCTATAACGTCATCCGGCTTTTCCAAATCAGCGAAATCGGTGTAAATCATTACCTTGTTGTCATGTGCTATCTTTGCCCATTTTTCAATCACCTTGTTGGAACCCAAATACCCGGGAATAACCAAAAGAGAGTAGTTGGTACGCAAGTCCAACCGGTCATAGTTCGCACGAAGCTCGTTCGCAATGGCATCAATGAAGAAAGAATTGTCCAAATCGGTAAGCTGGTCCATCGAAGCGTTCACGATGGAGATGTTCTTGATCTTGTCGGAATCCGTATTCTTGTAGAAGAGCATGACCGTGCGGTAAGACTTCTCCAACTGCTTGACCTCCTCTACCGCCTTCAACTGGTTTTGGGAAAGCAGACCGGATACCGCCGCCGATTTCTTCTGGCACAATTCCACCATCTCGCTGATGGATTTGTTACCCTCCAGCATATCCAGCCACATTTCCAGCCGTTTTTTCAGTTCCTTGCGCTCACCCGCCCGTTCAGGATCGGAAAGGAATATGTTCCGCCGCGCCTTACGTTCCGGGTTCAGGTTCTGTATGCCGTCCACGGAAGATTCCAGGACATTAAAACCTCCAAACTTAGCCAGAACCTGCAATTCTGCATTCAGATTTCTGGACTGCGCCACAGCCTGTTGCTGCTGTACGGCAGCTTCTCTTTGTGTATTCTGTTCGCTCATAACTATCATTCATTAGCAGGATTAGACTTCTCGTTGTTCTTCAAATCGTCCAGAATGGCGGAAATCGCATTGACGAAAGCCCCGCGTGTCTCCGGATTTTCCAGTACCCGTTGCAACACCTTGTTGGAGCGCAATGACTTCTCCATCCTGTCCGCAAACTGTTTCTCCGCATTCAGCCCGGACAAGAAAGGACTCTGTTCCGTCATCTTCTTGACAGAAAAATCGCCGACATTTTGAAAACGGAAATTTTCCTCTACGGGAGCCCCCTCCGCATCCGAGAACTCGATATCTATTTCCGGCCGGAAATGTGCAAACACTTCGTCGATGTTGGTCAAGCCTGCGATCACTTCGGGAGCCACCGGTTCGTCTTTTGTCAACTGTTCCACCAATAACGTTCGGTTTTGTGGAATTTCCGCAATACCTTCGGAAGCGTCAATCTTCACCTCGTTTCCGCCGATTCCATAATTTCCAAGGTCCATACTTATTCAATTTTAAATTAAAAATATATGTTAATTAAATCTCTGTCAATTGAAAATACCCCCTTTTCTTCTGGCCTTCGCCAGCTGCATGTCCGGATTGTCCACCAATTCCTTCCAGTCGTCCCCGAGCCACTCCCGGAGCTGTCCTTCCAAAATCGAGACATCAAGCGGGGAACGTACCTGTCTTCCTGTGTGAAGAGCCAGATGTGCCGCGTAAGTGAACGTGGAACTCCGCCTGATTTCCCCGGAAAGGTAACTCCCCCCGGACAGGGCGAGCAAAAAATACTCGAAAGCCTGTTCCATCTTCCCAACCTCGTAGCGCAGGAAACCACACATGCGGTAGCCTTCCATGACATAATAAGGGTCTTTTTGCGTGATGGCTTTCCGTGCCATCCCTTCATACAAGGCAACCGCCTCCTCCCGTTTTTTCCCGGCTGTCAGAATCGCCGCTTTCATGGATACGGCCATTTTCCAATAACTGTATCCTGCCGCTTCGCCACTTTCCATCGCCTTCTCCGCCTCTTTGATGGTCGCATCACTGTACTTCATGCTATGCCTGTATTCCCGGATCGCGTAACACGCCTCAGACGCTATGAACAGAGCAGAAGTCCGGATATTCGTATCCTTCATTTCTTTGGAAATATCCAATAGTTTTCGGATTTCCCTGTCCAATAATTTCCAATCCTGCTTTTGTGTACAATCCATGACAACCGTCACCTGCTGCTTGAACCGGTTTTCAGGCGCAATCAGGTCATTACCGCTATCCGACCGTGCCATCCGGTTATGCAATGCCGCCGCCATATCGAACCGGGGGCGTATGCAAACCACCTCCCGGGACTCGTCCAGCCTGACATTCCTGTTCCCTCTCAAATCAATGGTTGTCATCCGGATTCCCTGCGGGACGCCCTCTTTCAGCACATTGCCGAACCATCCTGTCCGGGAGCACCCCCTTTCCTGTTCCGGAGGAAAGTACAGACAGAAAAAGGCATCATCCAACCGGGAGATACATGCCTTGAAACGCAACATCTCTCTCCACAAGTTGCCCGCCGTATGTTCAACCGACACATCGGGGGTATATTCTTCCCTCAACAGCCCGTCGTGCCGCAGAGCCCTGAGAATATCATACTTCTCCTCAACCTTTTCCGAGAACCAACCCGCATATTCCTGCCAGAGCTGTTCGGCGTATTCCTCGTCATCCCCCTTATACGGAGTATCAAAACGAAAGAATATATCGTCGAACCGTCCTACCGGAGAACGTTCTATTTCCAGAAACCTGTCCACCAGGTCCACATCATTCTGACCGACAATCCATACAGACAGTTTCCAGTCCCTGTTACCGGCTATATCCGCCCAGTAATCGACCGCTTTGTAATATTCCTGTATAACAGATGCAGATGCTCCCATAACCAACCGGATTACGAATTGATTTTTACCATTCCTCCCGAAACCGCCACATCCGCCGTGCCTTCTATTACGAGGTTCGTACCGTTGAGCGTCCCAGTCCGGGTGGTCAGGTCATATTCTTTGGCCGCTTCCATTTTTATATTGGTACCGCTTCCACTGATTATATTCTTCTCGCTGCTGAGTACCATGTTCTCGTTGCCGGACAACAACGTCACGCTTTTCCTGCCTTCAATGGAAATGGTATCCGCCTGCAAGCCTATCGACTTTTCGTCCATTATGATGACCGATTCATCCTCGTTGGTAATGGTAACGCTTTTTTTCGCCATGACGGTAATGGCATCCGTGCCGTCCAGCAGAATCAGCTGCTTTCCCGTCCGGTCAGTAATGACGATACTTCCCGTCTCATCATCGAAAACGATGGCGTTACCGCTGCGTGTGATGATGCTTTTGGTCTTGTTGTTCTCATCGCCACCTTTTCCCGAAGCGGAATGGAACATAGCTCCCGTTACATAAGGGCGATCCGGATTGCCGTGCTCATAGCCGACCATGACCTGGTCTCCGACTTCCGGGACAAATACCCATCCGCGATTTTTGGGAACCGCATCGCTTACTCCCGCATTCGGACTCTGCATCCTGATCCAATTGGTTGTCTTATCATTCTTCTGCCAGTCGAAAGCTACTTTCACGCGTCCCTGCCCCTTCTCATCATCGTTCTTCCTTACCGTAGCCAGTTCCGGCAACGCCAGCGGAAGCCTCACATCGGGGACAGGGATATGTACCGTACCGTCCGGAATACCGACGAAGGAGTTCGTATAGTGTCCGTCACGGCGTACCTCGTGCACGACTTCGACAATGCGGAACTTTCCTAAAGGAGACAGACCCATCCTGTCAGGGAAAGAGACATCAATGATTTCGCCGATCCTGATCCGACAAGTCTTTCCTATACCCTTTATATTCAACAGATTGGCTCCAGATTCGTTTCTGACGACTTTCATCTGCTCGTCCAATCCTGCCTTGTCCGTTATATGAGGATTGGCTGCCGAGGTTGTTTTTGCGGCGTATGCCTTTTCGGAGCAACCGTGCGCAATGGACTGAAGATCGTTCATACCATCCGGTTTGGCGGGCGTATCTGCATTATGCTGTTTGTTCTCCTGCGCTACATAATCGTATCTTGCAGATTTTCCCGGTATCAGGTTGGCAACCAAACGCACTTCTTCCAGATCCATGTCGTAAACGATTTTCTCCGTATTGTCCTTCTCCGGCTTTCCGAAATACACTTTTGTCCCATCATAATAGAACCACTCCCCATAGAGTGCCGAGAGGCGGTTCATGAAGTCAAAGACGCTCTCATTATACTGCGCCATATAAGGTATAGGCGTCGCATACTTGGGGTTGGAAACCAGGTTGACCTTTCCATATTCCTGTGTCGCCTCCTTTATTATGGTGGAAAGGGACTGGTCCATCCATGAGTCGAGTGTCCTGTTGTTCTCATAGAGTATCGTAGGGCTTGCTCCATGAATGGCCACTCCGCCTGTCTCACCCATGCTTCCAACCATTTCCACCCGAGTGATGACACCCTCGAAATCATAACTTTCACCCGTCTGCTTGTGGGCAAACGAAATGCTGGCGGTCTCCCCGATGTAACCGATGAATTTTTCCGGGGTTTGTTGGAACGTATTGTTAGGCGACAGATAATTCACCACCACGGTAAAGGTGTGATGCCGGTTAAAACCCTGACGGAGACACAATGAAACGAACTTCTGCTCTTCTCCTTTCACGGTCACTTTAGTAGCCACCAAATTCAGAAAACTTGCTCCCATACTATCTTAAACTATGAATTTCAATTATTAAACCGACCAGTCGGTATGTTTTTTGGTGCCGAAATAACCGGAATTGGTATATTCCGGCACCTTAAAACTTTGATTAGGAAACAACCGTTAGTTGTTTTCCGGCCAATCCTGTGTAAACGTAGCCTCGTCCATTTTCACGGTCTGTGCGGAAATGGCGAACTTGACTGTCATCGGATAGGCGTTAGCCACATTCAGTGCCTCCTCATACTCTACCACGTAACCGTTTTCGAACACCAGTTCCTTCATTTTGGCATCCTCATCCGCTTTCTTGAAGACGATGTTTCCGTTTACAGGCTGGTACTGCTTGAACATTTTATCCAGCACAATGGTATCGGGAGTCGATTCGACTTCCACATAGATTGTGCCACCATAAATGTCAGATGCCGGACGACCTTTGGGGTCCACATCACGATTGAACTTGACTCTCCAGTTCAATACATCAAACTCTCTTGAGTCCGAGAACTTAAATGACGCTTTAAATGCCATAGTCTCAAAGTTTTAAATTAAACAACTTAAGTTTCGCAAGTAAAGTGTAGCTCCTCAGGCGGCTGGTGTCAGCCTGTCGAAAGCCTGCTTCACAGCTTTGATTTGTTTATCGTTTGATATTACTTGTTCAGTCAGAACCATTGCATCACAGTTAAGTACCTCGGCAATGACGTTTATAACTTCTACAATCAGCAGCCAGATTTTTTCTGCTACTGAAAGTTCAACAGAGTTCTTTGAAATTTCAGCAAAGAGTCCTCCGATAGTTTCGTATGACTCATAGCGTTTGACATAACTGAGAATATTGTATTGCAGTACGCACAATGATATGCCTGCAATCTGTCCGGCGAAGTCTCTGCACTGGTTCTTTCCGAGTTTAAGATTTTGCTTCATCTCTTTGTGAGCCACTTCGATAACCCATCTTCTTGAGTAAAGTCTGAAGGCTTCTTTCGCATCAAGTTTCAAATCCGAGGTAAGCAGAGCATTCCAATTGCCGTTCTTGCCTCTTCTGTAGAAGAACAGGCAGACCTTAATGCTGGAGATTTTAGCAGAGACAGTTGCTGTGTAGTAACCGATTGAGCGGCTATACTTTACGTTCTTGGATTTTTGGAGAGCCTTGATAAGTTCAGGCGCTGTCTTGTTTCCAAGATCTGTCTCATACTTTGTCTTGCCCATCTTTATCATTCCGATAAGGTGGCATCCAAAGTGCCTTGAGACCACGAACTTCAAAAGTTCAGAGCAGGTAAACCAACTGTCAACAAGAAGATAATCGAAACGTACACCCTCTATGATTGAGCGCTTGAGCATGCTGATGGCCGTCTCAATCTTACTTGCAAAATACTCAGCGCTACGCCTGGCAATACGCTCATCCCCTGAGTGTTCCTTACAATAGCGAGCCTCCGTCTGTTTCTTGAATAACCCCTGTGGCTTATCGCTTCGTTTTCCCTCCTCTCCATGGAGAGAAAAGTCAAGGAGAAACTGGGATACACCATCCGTAAAGCAGAGGAACATTGCCTTGAATCCAAGTATAGGCTTCATTTGGGTATGAGAGAATACCTTGCCAATCTTCTCGGTCTTGAATCCGGTCTTCGGAAGGTCTGTATCATCGATGATGACGCATCTGATGTCCGACTTCAATGTCGTTCTGCGTTTCACACGTGAATACAACTGCCTGAAAACCGAGTAGATTATACGTCGCCAATTGATGTTGCCGTCGTTCATGAAACGATAGAACATATCTTTGTGGCAGACAAATATCTTACCCAGGGCAGAAGACGAATAGTTGGCAGCATTCTTAATTGAAAAGAACGGGAACAGAACAAGCAGTTGTAACACCTGAAGACAGGTGAATTTGCAATTCGGATTCTTAACTGACCCGATAACTTTGCTTTGTATCCTTATGCTGTTCATAATGGTTGATATGCTGTTTATTGCCTTGCTGGAGTCATTGTTTGCAAAAAACTCTTGGAGTTCACCGATAATATGTCTATTTTTGTTCATGGCTAAAGGGTGCTATATGTTTGTTTGGCGACATTAATATAGTGATAATCATTGAATTATCAAACTCTTTAGCCTTTTTTTATTACATTATTTGAGTACTTGCGAAACTTGAGTTAAACAATAAATTGATTTTGAAATATCCGGTCAGAGGCGGTCTGTTGTTACCCTGTCTTTGTCCTTCAATTTCTGCGCCCAATATATGGCATTTTCTGAAAACTACAAAGAACTTTCGAGGATTTTTTCTTGTTTTTGTTGGAAACATGCTCACAAGCATAAAAAAACAACGGTCAAAAATAGCTGGATTATTTTTTTTGCCTTATATTTGCAATGTTCTCCTGCGCAATTTTTAAATCTTAATGATTATGGATACAGGAGTTGGTTTCATTAATCTTGATGATTCTGTAAAAATTGCGCTTAACATAGCACTTGCAGTGGCTCGTGAAAATGCGAACGAGTGTTATACTCCCTCGCATTTGTTGAAGGCTCTACTTCATAAGGATGTAGGGCTACGAGATTTTATAATAAGTATAGGTAAGGATTTAGGCTATCTGGAGGAGTGGGCGGACGTGTACATCGAGCAATGCCCGAAATCCACCCGGTTGTCCGAGATCAAGCCATCGGAGCAGATCGACTCCGTTTTCCGAGCCGCCGATGACGCACGAATCCAGTTCGGGCTGTTCGACATCAATCCCATCTGCGTGCTATTGGCACTGACAAAGCCCGGTGTCGCTTTTTCCAGTGACCAGCTCAGGTCTTTCCCCATTCTGGAAAAGGATATCCATTCCATATATATAGGAAACGGACAGCCGGTATGTTCTCCTGCCGCCACGGCGGATGCCTATGTTCCGGCCTCCGCCTCGTCCTCTTTTCTGGCAAAGTATTGCGTGGACCTTACCGCGGCTGCGGCAAACAGGCTGCATCCGGTCATCAACCGCGACCGTGAGAACCGTATGGTCATGGAGATACTGGGAAGCCGGAGCAAGTCCAATGTCCTGATAGTCGGCGATGCCGGTGTGGGAAAAACAGCACTGGTTTACGGGTTAGCCTGGGATATTGTCAACCATAAGGTGCCTTCGTTCCTGGCTGAAGCCCGTGTCTTCGAGTTAGACAACGCCTCCCTGATCGCCGGAGCCACCTATAAAGGAGAGATTGAGGACCGCCTGAAAAACATCCTGAAAGAATTGCGGAATATTGACAATGCCATCCTGTTTATTGACGAAATCCACGTACTGCTGGACAACCGGCAAGGAAATTCCGGTGCGGGAAATGTCTTGAAACCCGAACTGTCGCACGGCGACCTGACCGTCATCGGCGCCACCACCATTGACGAATACCGCAAGATCATTGAGCCGGACCATGCTTTCAGCCGCCGTTTCGAAACCGTGCAGATAAGCGAGCCGGACATAAAGTCCGCCATCCAGATGCTGCACTCCGTGCAGAAACAATATGTGGACTACCATCAGGTAAGGATCTGCGACGATGCCGTAGCCGAATGTGTACGTCTTGCCAAGCGGTACGTGAAAGACCGCCGTCTGCCGGACTCCGCCATCGGTCTGCTGGATATGACGCTTTCCGCCATCAAGATGGTCAATGAAACAGGGAAAAAGGACACGGAGGCTTTGCTGTCCAGATTGGATGAGATAGAAAAGGGAGAGAAAGAGAGCCATGAAAAGACGGAAGAGCTGAAAACGCTGCTTTTCCTGATGCACAACAAATTAAGCCCTATCCTTTTAGGTGTCATCCCTGACGAGGCGGATATCCATGAATTACAGGAGTATGAAGAACTCGCCGCTTATCTGCGAAACGCATTGAACGCCATCTTTCAATTTGCCGAAAAGAAAATAGAGGAGGTAGGCGTCTACGAGGTGGCCGCCGTTGTCGCCAGCAAGACAGGCATTCCTATCGGCAAGATACAATCACAGGAGAAAGAACGGCTACTCAATATGGAAGAGTATCTGCGGCGACGCGTCGTCGGACAGGATCAGGCTTTGAAAACGCTGACGGACGCCATCCTTGAATCCCGTAGCGGCATGAACAAACCGGGACAGCCCATCGGCTCCTTCTTCCTGTTGGGACCGACCGGTACCGGCAAGACCGAACTCGCCAAAGCACTGGCGGAAGCCCTGTTCAATGACGAGAAATCCATGATCCGCTTTGACATGTCCGAATTCAAGGAGGAACATTCCGCAGCCCTGCTTTACGGAGCACCTCCGGGATATGTGGGCTATGAGGAAGGCGGTATGTTAGTCAATAAAATACGCCAACAGCCATACGCCGTAGTCCTCTTTGACGAGATAGAGAAAGCGCATCCGTCCGTATATGACATTTTCCTGCAAATCATGGACGAGGGGAAGTTGCATGACCGTTTAGGCAAAGAGGGGGATTTCTCCAACTCCATCGTGCTGTTTACCTCCAACGTGGGCAGTGAATGGCTGACCAGGCAACTTGAATCCGGGAATGTTCCGCCCACCACCCAGATCATGGAGGTAATGGGACAGTATTTCCGTCCGGAGTTTCTGGCACGCCTGTCTGAAATCGTTCCGTTCTTCCCCATCCGTGAAGAGATACTCCTAAAAATATTCGATATACAGTTCAACGGAGTCAGAAAACTTCTGGACAAGCAGGGTATCGGCATCACCATCAGCGATGATGCCCGGAAAATGCTCGCCCACAAAGGCTTCACTCCCAAATACGGTGCCCGCCAAGTTGCCGGGGTCATCCGTAACTACCTGCGCAGACCGATTTCACGGCTTATCATCAACGAGGAGTTGGGCAAAGGAAAAAGTCTGGAGGTAGGTCTGGACGAACAGAATGAATTAACCTGGAATATTCACCAATAATCAAGTATCGTATGTTTGGATATACCGTATTCTTAAAGATAGGCAACCTGGCTGCCTCCTCACTGACCGACATGTACAAGGACAGCTACCAGCTCATCGGCTGCGAATTCGGATTTGCCCAAGGGATAGACATCAAAGGACAGGCACAGACCGAGGTAAAAGGCGGCACGTTCTATGTGACCTACCCTCATCTTCCCAACCGTGACATGATCCAGTGGATGCTGGATGCCCGTAAATACCAGAGCGGAGCCATCGTAGTTCATGACAACCAAGGCTCCACACTCGAAAAGATACTCTTTGAGCAAGCGACTTGTGTGGATATGGAAATCAGCTATATCCGGCAGGGCAAAAGCTATATTGCGACCAAACTGACCGTACAGGCACAGAAGCTGGCATTCGGTACAGAAGTATTTGAAAATCAGTGGGTGTTTTAAAAACAGCAGCGTTATGGGACTTTTTAATTTTCCGCAAGTGGACAGCAACGTGAATGTCATATTCAGCGTTGACGGCGACGAATATGCAGTGGAACAGTTCAAAATAGGTTTTCACCAGCCAGTAGATAACCTAAAGAACCAACCGGAAGGCGAAGTGCGAGGGGGACGAATCATGATAACCCTTTCGCAGACGGTGAAAAGCAACATCTACGGATGGGCTGTGAAACCGTGGGTGAAAAAGAACGGGGCAGTTCTGTTCAAGACCGGTACGTCCGGGGTGATATTTGAGGTGGCGTTTACGAATGCGTATTGTGCAAGGTTACATAGAAGTATCAGTTTTGGGCAGGGATTATCTACGACATTAACGATTTCTCCAGAAACATTAACAGTCCAAGGTGTTGATTTCGATAATAGATGGGTGTAATATGGGAAATTATAGAACAACATATATGGAATTAGATGACTTTAAGGTCTGCTGTATCCAAGGGTATCCTTATGAAGGATTTGTCATAGGGTGTGGGTATGCATATGTTGAAAACATTCCATTGGAGATGGCCATATTAGAAAATTCATCATATATATACAATCCAATAAAAGTTCAACAAATAGACACTTCTTTGTTGGCTATTATCAAGAGCCTTCATTTGACACCTGATGATATTCGTGATAAATTGGTTTCAGAAAAGGGAGATATGTACGTCTTAAATATACCGGAAGGTCCATTGACGATACCTAAAAAGGATTCTGAAATTATCATATCTACTGATGAATCCGATACTTATTTCAATATTAGAGTAGAAGTAAAGAGCAAGAATATAAATGGAAAATATGATTATGATTTTAATAACTATAATCATATTGATCGTTCATCAATAGAGTTAGTGAAACTTTTAGGAACTAAAGATACTAATATTTTACTTGACAATCTTATAGATTACTCAAAGGATATATATGGATATGTTGACATTTTTGCGGAAAGTTTGACAAAAACAGGAAAAACTAGAATTTCAAATAAAAATTTGAAACTGTATTTTGAAAAACAATCTGGATATGTCTTCTATGGTAATCAATATGTTAAGACCTATTCACTTTTTCGTATAGGGGAGAAAATAGGAAATGTAATAAAACCTATTGAATATGGATTAAATGCTCTTGAAATAGGGTACGCTTTGGTTAAAGATAAAGGATTCGGGGATAATACTCAAAATACAATTTTAAAAATTGGTGGTGGTATGGCTGGAGGGGCTGCTGGTTTATATTTAGGTACAAAAATAGGAATGTTTTTAGGAGCTACTGTTGCTGGACTATTTACTGCTGGTATTGGAATTGGTGCCGGTGCTGCTATTGGAGGTTTTATCGGAAGTACTATAGGAGGGTATTTGGGTGGTGAGTTGGGAGAAGATATTATTATCGACATTTCAAATTCTTTAATAATAAGATGAAAACATTGCTTAATCTATATTGGAATATAATGTTTTATTGTACATATACATTGTTGTTCTATCTTTTTAATAGATTGCTAAATCCAATATATTGGTTGCAAAACAAAAAAGTTAGATCACGACTTAATGAATATATTAACAATATTGTGTCATTTTTGAATAAACGAGAAGTAGATGAACGAGGTATAGACTCTGGGATTATTATATTTTCAACTTCTTATATTTGTGCCCATACACTTTGTTTTTTAAGTTTTTTATTTTGGCTTATTTATAAAACAACTAAGGTGAATGTTATTCAATTGGCATTCAATAATATGTTGGTATTAAGTATATTTTTTGTGATTATATGTATGGTTATGTATATTACAAACTATTTGTTTTTGTTTAAAAAAAGTAAGTACGAGCTTTTTTTTGTAAAGTTTAATACAGAAAAAAAACATACACTATATTATGGAATTTATTTATTCTCTTTGATAGTGCAATGTATATTGGTTTGGATTATGATTCGTTGTTAATAAAATTAAAGTTCATACAGGATAAGTAATAAGGACTCTGAATATCAATATCCTAAACTTTATTCTATATATCGTTAATATTTAAATAGATTATTATGAGACAATATAAAGTATTAGTGATTTATATCATAGCTAATGAGCAATTAGAAAAGTCATTTGAAGAAGAACTGGAGAAATACGGACTGGAACGGGTAGGAACGCAAGACATCTTCGCCCTCCCTTTGGAGGAATACCGGACGAAGGTGCAGGCTTTCAAAGCCTACCTGCGAGCCTACGTGCGCAAACATTTAGACACTCAGGACACGGTACTGTTTGTGGAATCACGCATGAACGAGGAACGGATCCTGACTGCCATGTTGCAAACCAATCTGACGAGTGAAGAAGAATAAAAAAGTATAAGGATATGAGTGTACAATCGTATATCAAGTTCTGGACAGCCGAACCCTCGGAGCATGAAGAAGTGCAGGCATACGATCTGCTGGGCTACGAGTATGACTTCCGGAAACAGACCACCTATAGCGGGCAAGTAACCGGAAAGACATACGGCGGCAAAATACGGGTGAGTATTGCCGGATTTCCAACGGAGGAACTCTTGGAATGGATGTTCAATTCAAGAATCCTGAAGGACGGAGAGGTGATGAACACTTCCGGCCTGCCCGGTACTCCCAAAGAGATCATCCGTTTCAAGGGAGCAAAATGCCTTGAGTTCAACGTACATTCAACAACCAAAGAGAGCCGTACCTCACTATTCATCCACTTCCGGGAAATGGAGACCGGCGATTCGTGTCACTTAAACTTATAATCATGAACTGGTTCACTTCATTGTTCAAAAACAAAAAATCCTCAATGCCGGATGACCGCTACGTGATGCGGCTGTCCGTCTGCCATGAGACATACAGCATTGAAGAGTTCGACCTGCAATTCAAGCGGAATACAGACCGTGACGGGTTGCCTGAAGGTGAGGCATACGGCGGATTCGTCACCTGTACCCTTACCGGTATGCCGGGTAACGAACTGTTGAGATGGGCCGCATACAGCGACTCCCGTGAGGACGGCGAAATACGAATCTACCAAAAGGACCAACCTGACCAACAGGCGACATTTGCCTTGCGCTTTGTGGAAGGGAACTGCATCCGCCTGCAACGCAAGGTTGACCGTATATCCCATTCCGGCAGCATCGTCCTTCTGTTTGCGGCAAGGACGATGAGATTTACGAACGAAGAATTTGAAAACGAATGGCACTGACAAGCATGGAAACAAAGTTTTGCAAATTGCCCCTGGATTTTGGCGCCTTGCTCAGCGAGGATGTGGAAAACAGCCGTCTCGTATCTTGTTCGGAAATCGAGTCCATCGACCAGTTTATCGAGCTGCTTATCAGCACGGCTCCCGGCGAACATGCCTTTGACAAGGAGTTCGGCTGTGAGATTTTTTTCCTCGACTTTGAGAGCATCGTTTCACACACCCGTTGGGAAGGGCAATTCTCGGAATACATCACCAAGGCGATCACCCAGCATGAGAAGCGGCTTACGGGTGTGAATGTCCGGGTCATCATTGATGACACCACCCGGCAGGACAATGTGTTCGACGCTCCCGCCGTAAAGAAACGTGTACAGGTATATGTATATGGAACCTTGGTGCATACCGGAGAAAAACGCTGTTTCTATTATGTGATTTATTTAGGACCCATTTCAACCCGATAAGAGGCGTATGAGTACAGAAAAATACAATAAAGAGCAAATCAGAAACCGTATGCTGAAATACGCCGCGGCTTTCTGGGGAATAAAAAAGGCGGAGAACTTCGACCCGGTTGTCAAGCTCCTGCTGGAAGCCTTGTCCAACGAGGTATATATGTTGGGAGAGGATTTTACCGCCATCGAGACCAGGCTGCTGGAAAAGACCGCCCGAATCCTTACTCCGGGCATACTGACCTCACCTTTTCCCGCACACGGCATCGTACACGCCTATCCCATAGAGCCATGCTATCAGATAACCAGGGAGTCAGGCATGTATTACGAGAGCGATTCCCTTACCCGAAAACTATCGACCGGAAGCGTGTCGTTTTATCCTGCCTGCGATACCCTTCTGCACAAAGCCGATGTGAAATATATGGTCTGCGACGACCTTCTCTACCGGATAGCCCCAACCTTGGAAAAGACCATGATTGCCCGTACGGAAACAAGGATGCCTCCACGTACCGTCTGGTTAGGGGTGGCGGTGGATGAATCCATTTCCGACCTTGAGGACTTTTCCTTCTATCTGGATTTCCCAAACCTCATGGAGAGCTATGAATATCTGCTCCTGCTCCCCTGTACGGAATGGTCCGTAGAGGGGAAGCCGGTTGTGATGGAACGAGGCATCCATGAAAGGACAACCATACCGGAAGAGCCGACCCGTGCCTTTTTCCAAAACTACGATGTGATGTCCGTCATAGACAGGGAAGTCATGGATATTTACAGCAAACATTTCTTGAAGGTATCGCAATCCTTTCCATTTGACAGTTCCTGGAAGAAAAACCTTCCGGACATCCTGCGCTCCTGCTTCAAAGAAGCCGTCCTTGAGAAAATGCAGGACAAGCTGGTCTGGGTGAAGATACAGTTTCCCGCCCATTTCACGCCGGAAGTCCTGGAAGAGCTGCATGCCGGCATCAATATCGTACCTGTCGAGAACAAGACACTGCATGAACAAACAACTCCCCTTGAGGACACCTTCAGGGTGGTGCCATTACGCACAGGCAACCATGAGTCCCTGCTGTCCGTACACAGCGTGAAAGACTCCGACGGGAAGACTTATCATGAACTTCTCTATCCCGAAAAGGATTCTACGGAAAGCAATGGAACCTACTCCATCCGCAAAGGCGGATGCGAACGTTTCGATTCCCGTTCCGCCAAGGAACTGCTCGGCTACCTGTCAGACCTGCTCGATGACGAGACCCATGCCTTCCATGCCGTTTCAAGCATCAAGCTACAGGCACTTACCACCCAGATGGAGCAACTGATGGCACAAATGAAGCAGACAGCCGACAGCATGAACGAGTCCAGGGAGACTCCCTATTATCTGATGATCGACCAGTTGTCCGGCAAGGGACAGATTACCGTCAAATACTGGACCACCAACTGCGAGGTGGGCAACCGGATACAGGCCGGTGTGAACCTGTCACCCAATGCCACCACTTATCTGGACTCGAAGACACTCGCGCTGGTCAGCACCACCTACGGTGGAAAACAAGCCCCCAAAAACAGGGAACAGATCGACATCTACAAATACGGTTTCATCTCGCACGGCCGAATCCTGACACAAAACGACATAGCCAGTTTCTGCAAGAAGGAACTCGGTGAGCTATTGGTGCGGACAGAAATCCGGAACGGAGTGGAGATCAGCCCGATGCCCCATGAAGGGCTGGTGCGTACCAAAGAGGTCCATCTGATTCTTGGAACGAAACTGGATGAGCCTTCGCAGGAAAAACAGATAAAAGACAACCTGCGTACCAAACTCTCGGCCTGTTCGCCGGACACATTCAACTACCGGATATTCATAGAATACAATAAAGCATAAATATCATACTTATGAACCCAGTTACCCAACATCTCATTTCATCGTACCTGCTGATGCCGCTGCTAACCGTGATTTTCGGAATCGCGGCCTATTTTATCGCACGCAAGAACAAACTGCTCAACAATAGAAAACTGATCGTATATCTGCTGTTGTGCGGCATGATTCTTGCCCTGCCCGCCCTGTGCGGGTTCATGGACTATAGCTTCATGCCCTATGTCTATATCCTGCTGGTTGTCCTGTACTGGACTGCCGGACATTATAACCGGTTCATCCTGCGCAAGGTATTCGCCTCGGGCAAGGAGATGCCATCATTCGGCATCCAATGCCTGCTGACGGTTACGGTCACGCTATTGGGAGCCGGACTGTTCTCCGTGGTCTTCAACCTCTGCAACGAACTCCAGTATGGAGTCTGGGCCTCCACCTGCCTGCTGCCTTTTGTATTCCCGCTCCTGTATACCCAAACGGTGAACAGCTATTTTGACATACCCATTGAAATCTATAAAGTCTGGAAGTATTCGGAGGAATATGACTCGGACACCCTGCGCATCAACCGCAAACGGAGCATCGTGATGGATGTGGAGATATTCCGCAAGGTGGATGATCCGGCATCGGAACGTATTACCGGCAAGGCATCCGAGGATGTCATCTTCGGACAATGGTTCCAGCGCATGATCGACGACTGCAACCTCAAATCGCCATCCTCTCCCATCGTGTACAAGAACGAGGGTGGCGCATATTACGAATGGGTATTCTATACCAAACCCTCCTTTTTCAAAAGGCGGTTCTATATAGACCCGGACCTCACGCTTGCCGACAACAGGCTGAAACAGCACGATGTAATCATTGCCAAGCGTGTGGCGAACGAACTTGTAAAGTATAATGAATTTTAAATAGAGACGTCATGATAGGAAAACAGAGCCAAAAGAAAAAATACCCGCTGGTAAACTGGGCGGACGGAATGCCTGTCAACAAAGGGCATTTCACGCAACAGGAAGACCACTTTACGGACCGGTTGTGCGAATACCAGTCATTTTATCTGAACCGCAACACCTACGGACTCCTGCCGTTCAGAAAAGGAGAATCCGTTTCCGGTGATTTCAGCATTACGGAACTTGTTACCGGCACTTTGGAAGTCCGTCTGAAACGTTGCCATGCCCTTACGGCCGGAGGCTACCTGATAGATTACGATGCCGGTGACGATGACGAGCTGACCGCCAGTTTTCATATTTCCATGGATGAAACGGAAGAAAAGGACCGACGCTGGGATGTCATACTGATGGCAGACCCTTTCGAGCATCTGCCATCGGGCATTCCGGACGAGAAAGAGATAAGCCCCCGCCAGCCCAATGCCCTGCCCAAATACGCATTGAGCGTGTTATCGACCGGACAGACAGACGGAAGCGAGTTAGGAAGACACTTCCTGCTGATCGGCCGCCTGCGTAAGAACGGGAACCGTTGCGAGGTGGACGGAAACTTCATCCCTCCATGCACGAGCATGTCCAGTCATCCGGACCTGAAAGGCTATTATACCAAATTCGGCCAGCTTGTCGATTCCATCGAGAAAGCCTCGTTTGACATCCTTGCCAAGGTGGAGAATGCGGAGAAACAAACCGACCTTGCCACCAACATCGGTATGCTGTGCCGCCATGTCATGCTGTTCATATCCGACATCTATTTCTCTTTCCGCAATGAGGGGCAGTATTACTCGCCGCTGCGCTTTTTGAACGTGTTCTCCACGTTGGCGCATCATCTGTATGTATGCCTGAGTTTTATGGACAAGGAAGAGAAAGAGGACTTGCTGAAATATTTCAACGAGTGGAACGGCATCACCCCAGGCGCTTACGAAGGTCTGCTGAGGGAAAACAGCGGTCTGCTGTACAACCACCACAATATCCGCCAGCTGATGGTTACGGCAGAACGTTTCCTATACCTGTTCAATGACCTGTGGACCACTCTCAGCCGTCTGGAGTATATCGGAAAGCACAAAGAGAACATCGTGGTCGCCGAACGTTCCAGACAACCGAAAGAGTCCAGCGAATCACGCTGGAACATCTTGGATTAATCCCTCATAAACGAACAGCCATGACAGAAGAAACAGATAAAATCGTATGTTTTGACGAACATCCCCATTCGTTCAACCTGCCGGATACGGACTTCAAGGCGGAAGTGGTTGCCAGCGGGCTGAAAGAAGCCGGATATGACGCGGAACGTACCCTCATTTCCAGAAAGGGGGATATACGGCGCGGATTCTCGAAAGACATTCATGACATCCACTCTGAATATTCCCATTACGACCTGACGGACTACCTGTATCTTTATGTGAACAGGCGGAGTCTTTATGACGCACTGCCCGAAGGCATATTCCACAAGAACCTTTACCAGTCCGAAAAGATATCGAAGGAGCAGGTGCTGGATGAAATCCGTGTCCACCGGGAGGAGGAGTTCTTCGCCCGCCGTTTCTTCAAGCCTTTTGAAATCTCCCTGGACCATATGCTGGTCACTTTCCAAAACAAGGAACGCCGCATAGACGAGATGAACGTGCATCCGGATTTCGTGAGTATCTTTTCCGGACAATGGCCCGTGCTGGAACTGCTGCCAACCCATTTGGCGGTCATGCTTGTCCATATGCTTGCCTATATGGAGCAGATTACGGCCAGTCCCTCCAAGATCGGCGAGTGCATGACCATCCTGACGGGTGTGCCCGTCCATCTCAGGAAAGGAGACAAGTGCGTAGTGGAAGCGGATACCGGCCTTATTCCCAAATTGGGAAGCTGTATCCTGGGAGACAATATGGTTCTGGGAAACAGTTTTGCCGACGGTACTTTCCGGATGCTGATGGAAATCGGCCCCCTGCCCGCCCGGCGGATGGAAAGTTTCTTCCCCGGTGCCATCGACAGCCAAATATTGAATGCGCTGGCGGAGCTGTTCCTCCCTTCGGACAAGGAGATACAGATCCGCTACATCATCCAACAGGAAGATGCCCGGTTCAGACTGGGGACCCCAGACGAACAAGGCGCCTATCTGGGCATCAGCACTTATTTATAAACACAAAAATTATTCTATATGAAACCGAAAAACAACACAGAAGTAAGGAAAGCCTATTTGAGGTTCGCAGGCTATCTGACGTGCTGCATCATCCTTGCGGTAACCATCTTTGCCTGTTTCCTGAAGACCTCCGGCATAGAAGTAAAGCGGATTACGGAACAGGCACTGGAGTATGACCACATCTATGCCAAGGAGCTGTCCCTGTCGAACAGCGTGGATTCCGTCTACCAGTACATGAAACTGATGAACACTTCCCCCCAGATCAACGACATGCTCCTGCAAAGCGTTGTCAGTACACGCAAGATGAACCTGCTCAAATATGTCCAGGGCATGGATGCCAAGGATTGCAGGCTCTACAGGCAACTTTTGGGAAACATCAACATCTTCCTCGGAGTAAAGGACTCCATCCGTCTGCTGAATATCCAGGAAGAGATGGTGAAGAAAGACCTGATGCAATGTATTCAGGATAACTGGAAGACACGGCGTAACCTGAATGTCGGTCCCAACAACAATCATAAATAAAACTGTAAATTTATGGATAACAACAGAAAGACAATGAACAAACGGGAAATCTTCATGGGGCATGCCTATGTATTCCTGTTCTTTTTCCTGACGACCGTAGCGTGTTGTCTGGCGATATTCATGTGGAATTCGGATTTTAAGATATTTGAACAGAAAGAGTTCGTGAAAATCAAAATGAACCGCATTAAGG
The DNA here is from genome assembly GCF_000382445.1 of Phocaeicola massiliensis B84634 = Timone 84634 = DSM 17679 = JCM 13223. Taxonomy (GTDB): domain Bacteria; phylum Bacteroidota; class Bacteroidia; order Bacteroidales; family Bacteroidaceae; genus Phocaeicola; species Phocaeicola massiliensis. The sequence goes on from NZ_KB905473.1 coordinate 330,171, forward strand.
AATTCCAACAGGAGCAGGCGGAATGCCAGCTTCCGACAGACTCCCTGTTCCGTAAGATCGAGGCGTTTGAACCGGGCGTTTATGCCCAATATGAGGAGGACGATATCCATTATCTGATAAACAACTTGCGGAACACATACGAAAGAAACAACTGGGACAAGCGTTACAAGCTGTTCATGCATATTGCCGACTTTTATGCCATGTGGCTGTCCGACAAGAAACAGCTATGGAGCATCGAACAAAACATAAGCCTGTTCAAAGCCAATCTGGAAGAGTGCGAGATCGGCTTGCGGAAAAAAGAGGAAGACCTGCGCTCTGGCACTAAAAATGGAAAATGACATGGGAAAAATCTATACCAGAAAGATTCTGTTCGTAATCGCAGCCATGCTGCTATGCGTTCTTGTCGCCATACTGATCCGGCTGTTCTTTTCCAACCGTACCATACGGATGACACTGACCCCCATAGAGGTGGAAACCGGAGAAGCCGTCCATTACGCGGACAGCACCCGCAACGCACGTTCCTGGCTTTGGGAGTTCGGCAACGGGGACATATCACACGAACGAAGCGGAGAATATGTGTTCAAGGAACCCGGACGCTACCAAGTACGCCTTCAGGTGGACGGAGGACTGGAAAGGAAACAGATCATCACAGTACACAAGAGCCGGGATGATTACGGAAGCGACGAACTTGTCAGGATGAAAGCACCTGCAACCGCCTTCCAAGGAGAAATCGTATCTTTCAAAGGATACGGTCCGTCGAAAGAATGGCGCTGGCAGTTCGGAGAGTCCGGAATTGTCGATTCGCGGGAGCAGAACCCGCTCTACGCCTATACAGAACCCGGCATATACGAGGTTCTGCTGACTACGGAGAATACCCAATATCCGGTCAGGCACACCATTGAAATCCTTCCCCAATATACGGAGAACGACTCGACGGACGTGCTTGTCATTATCGGTAATGACATCCGTGAACACTTGCAGGCCATCGTGGACGGCAAGCCGTTCAATACCCATTACAATTATATCCTGAAAAAATACCTTTGCGGAAATCCGGACATAGCGGTAACTGTCAACAACAGCAAGAAGAATGATTTCTATTCCTATTGCCAAGGACTGAAAATCATAGCACGCAGGAAAACCCTTATAGACGAGGTGTTCGTCGATATGGGAGACAACCTGAACAACGAATGTGTGATGCAGTTGATGGTAACCCAGCACGAACGCTTTTCCGAATCAAAAAAATAGAATGAGGCATGAAAAAGAACTATATATCGGCACTTGTTAAAGGAGGATGGATTTGCGGATGTATCGCCTGTATGATATCCTGCGGACCTGTACACCGTTTTACCCGGATAAAGAATGTCCCCCGTGAGTATATGCGGAACTATTCCGTGGAAGGAGTGAAGGTTCCACGCAGCCAGACACTGTTCAGGCATACCCCGTGGATCGTTTTTGCCCGTGAAGCCGGAACGACCTATCTGAGTCCGAGCGGAAAGAACGAGATGCAGGCGGTGGAATATATGGACGCGTTTTTAGTCATCAAACGAAAAGGTGACTGGCTCCGGCTGATCCGGTACGACCCCGCCATCCTGAAAAACGGGAGGCTGAAAGAGTGGAAGCAGGCCAGGTATTGCGGGTGGATCAACCAGAACGACCTGTTGCTGACCCGGAGCGGCTTTACCGATGTTGTTACAGGATTCAAGAACAAGCAGGTGGTCATGCTGACCGACACCCTGGCGTTTGCCGATCCCGATACCTATTTTTCCAACGATTCCGTAAAGCTGTTTAAAAATCCCGACCTGACGCAAGAAGCGGGCAAAATCCCATTCTACGGTATCGTGTATCCTTATCAAACAGTTGCGGACAAAGGATGTGTCCTCGTGGCGAACAAACCGCAACTTGATGCAGACAGTATCGGGCAGACCGCCATCGGATGGATGGACGGGAGGTTGCTGACCGCTCCCGAACAGCAGCTCCATATAGACATAGCCTCGCTGCCGGACAGCACGCTTGTTTTCAAAGACCGGGAACGGAAGGACACCTTACATCTGTCATCCGATGAGATGCGACAAAAACTGCAATTCGCCGATAACCAACCCACCATCCGGTACAGCCCGGTGTTGTCCTACCGGCACAATGATACGGCGTTCTGTTTCAGAACGCATGTGCCGATGCCGGTCATAGACAAACGGGAGAGCTATGTGCTGAACGTCAACGGGCATCCGATATATTACGGCACATTCAAACACAAGATTGAGGAGGACCTGCGAAAAATAAATCTCATGTTCGTCCTTGAAGGGAAAGAGAGCACCATCCAGCGGTTTCCTGCCGTGGTGAATGCCATCCAGGGATTACAGTCGCAACTGGCAAATGACGAGAGCTTTTCTTTCAAGTTCGGCGCCGTGCTTACCTTCAACGAACCGGACAACCGGGAGGACCCTATCTGCAAGCTGACTCCCGACTACATGGAATTGCTTGACTTCCTTTCCGCCAAGGCACGCAATGCCGGGCAACTGAAACCCACATACGGGCGGTTCGGCAGCTGGTCCGGCCTTCAAATCGGGGTGGAACAATTCAACAAATGTCCGGATGAGACCAATATTCTGGTTGTTATCGGAGACAAAGGATTCAACAGCGAGTGGGCGGACTCCACCTTGGTGAACAAATTGGTAAAGAACAACTGCCGTCTGCTTGGTTTCCAGCTCTATGGAGGAGAGCCGGACAACTTCAACAACTTCGTGCTGCAAATCGGGAACATGATAGACTGCTCGGCACCACGCATCAGCCGGAAGAAACGGGAGCTGATTGTATATCCCGAGCAAATCAGGAATGAAAGCGAATACGCGGAGGTGAACCATAATATCTATTGCCTGGATTTTCCCAACCGGAGCATGACGCAGGGATGGCTGGTGTTTCCGCAAAAAAACGAATCGCTGGAATTGGAAGGACTGACCGCCGCCGTGGACTCCATGCTGCTGCAAGTGAAGTTTGACAATACCCTGTTGAGCAACAGCCTGGCAAGGGCATTCGATGAAGTGGGTACACACCGATATAGGACGGACTCGACAATGACAGATTATTACCATATCCGCCAGTCGGATGTGCAACCCATACTGTCCGTACTTCCGGGTATCGAACCCGCCTGGAGCCTGCCTGCGCAACCTGTCGCATTGCCGGACTCGTTGTCCTCCACACTGAACTATTACCTACTTGCCAATGAAGAGGAGTTCAAACGGTTGAGAAAATATGTGGAAGCACCCGCCAAACTGATTGTGGACTACAAATACGAGGCGGTCAAAAAGAAAAAGTGGGCGAAAGCGGATATTTGCGACTGTCCGGACGACTATCTACAGACAGACACCGAAGAATCGACCGTGCGCATCAAGACGGACAGCTTGAACGTGCCGGAATATGCCTCAACCCGACATGTAAGAAGAAAACTGGTCAGACATTTCCTTTCAGAGCGCAACAGGGACAGGTATTGCAGGGTGGGGAGAAAGACTTTCCTGAGAATGCCCCTGTCAGAGGTATTGCAAAGGTTTACCTCCTGTCCGGCAGACTATCCTTTCTTTGAGGTTTACCGTGTCAAGGACTTGCGGAAAAAGAAAATGATTACGGATGTGGAACTGGACATGCTGATTGAATATTTCAAGGAAAAGAAAGAATTGCTGGATGAGGCTGCCGGCAAGTCGTTCCAATCCAACGGGCAGACGTACTACTGGATCAGCCGTGATTTATTACCTTAGTCATTCACCTGAAACTGTATTATCATGATTTATGAAACTATTCTGAAAATAAGAGGAAGGGAGGTGCCGATACTCTATTATAACTATCGATGCCACGTCCGGCACTATGATGACCCGAATCTGAGAAAAATCATGCAACTCCACATCCAGGTCTGCGAGGAAATCGGCAATAGGGAATGTCTGCCGGTCGAGGGAGATCTGATCACGCTCGCGTTTGAATGCAAGGGCGACGAACAGTTCTTCTATGACTGGCTGAACGAAGGAGCCATGCACAACGGGGAGATCCATTTCATCTACAACGAAGTAGAGATTGCGGACATTTTCCGGTTTTGGGACTGCTTCTGTGTGAAAATAGAGGAGTATATGAGTGCTGGAGACTCTCCGATGATGATGGTGCTGTATCTGTCACCGGGGATTATCAAAAGGAATAATCTGGAGGTTAGGGAGAAGGTGTGGAAAGAGAGCGCCCCCGCAGTCCAAAGTAGTGCAGAAAATTTTGTCAAAAACGAAATAGAAAAGAATGAAGTTTTTCAAGAGAATACTAACTTTACAGCAAATTCTTCTTTAAAAATATCAGATGCAGAACTGGCTGTTGTCAATGCCCAAGTGAAGCAGATGAAACAAATATTAGAAAAAGAGGAAGAACGGTTTAAATTTTTGTTGCAAAGTGGTAACAAAGACGAACCGAGCAATAAGCAAAAGGGTAATTATGGAGAGATGAAATCCTGCCTTAATTTGTTGACTAGTGAGAGTTTAAAGAAAGGTGTAAATGGCAGACGATATAATTTGAAGAGAATCGGTGATGATGCACCTAACAGCTTGGATTCTAAAATTAGGAAAGGCATCGATGGAATTTATGAGAATTTGACACCATTGCCTAAATTTGTTATTGATGAAACTAAGTATGAAACCTCAATGCTTAGTCAAACCCAAAAAGGTCCTCAGATGGGAATAATATGGATTAAAGATAAAATTCTTAGATTAGAAAAAAAAGGAATTATATCTATAGAATTATCAAGAAAAATTAGGCGTGCACTAGATAATGAAGAGGTGGATAGGATTGTTTCTCGTATTTTTGAAAATGGTAAAGTTGTAACTAAAAAAATTAGAGTTCAAGGAAATGAGTCTATTAAATCAAAAACTTCTGATTTCATTTCTGAGATTTGGCCATAATAACTATAATATTAAATGTATATGGAAATAAGAGACAAACTTTTTACAGAAGAACAATATTTATCACAACTAAAGTTGTATAATGAAGAAATTTTATATTATGAGCAACTGCATCGTTCTGGTAAACATATCGGATATGATTCTTTGTTCAATTTTAGACTTCGTTCTTTGTTAGTGCAGTTTTCTGTAGGAAAGAACCTTGAAGATTTGAAAGGTAATTATATGGAAATTATTAGAATCATGCCACGTTTTTGGACTGAAAAAGGATTTTATATTGAAATGTTATGGATGTTATCAATTGGTATCATGTTGGAATATGATGATAATACTATGCAAAAATTAGTCCAATTGATAAAAGATAATGATGTAAAAGATTATATCTATGATACTTTAATTAGATATAGATTTCCTGATTGGACACAAACAACTGGCACTGTTTTATATCCGTTACCCTATCAAGCGGTTATTGCTGTAACAGAATTAGCTAAACAAGATAAAATAGAAGCAGTGAAACGTTTGGAAAAATATCTCAAAAAAGAATGGTATCGAGGACATTCAGATTTATCTTGGTATAATGATCACAAATACGGAATTAACCATGATGGATATTGGTGCTTTGAAAGTGGTGCTTTGGTTAAAGTATTGGGGCTTGATGATAGTATTTTGAAAGGACATCCATATTATCCATACGATATGGTTCATTGGGCAGATGGTCAAAAGTAAGTAACAACTAAAAACAAGACTGATATGAGTTATTATGTTCATGCTTATTTGGTAGATGCAAATAAAGTAAAAGCCGTTTACGGTTCGCATGATATGGATTTGTTGAACCAATTGTCTTCTTCGCTGAAGGAGAAGTTAGACAGCTTAAATAATTACTTTGAAAGTGAAATAAGTCCGTCAGAAGATGCTTACAGTGTACTTGCTGACATTGTAAACGGAGAGAAACGTTCTCCCCACATGGCATTCATGTATGGATATGTATATGAAAAAGTCTGTGAATATTATGGACGAATCATCTATAATGCCGAGAACTTGTGGCAACTGGACGAACAGAGTAGCTTCATACCTATTCCACTCAGTGATGATTTTCCTTATATCATAAGCATTCCGATGTCAGAATTGGAAATCAAGAAACAGCAATATACTGCATTGGAAGCAGGAAACGGCATTGGTGATTATGATTATGAAGAAGAAATGGATGATTTGAATTTTATTTTTGATGAAGCCATTGAAGCCCGGAAAGATTTGATAATTACTGTTTATTGAAAAATGTATGAATGATTTTCAAACATCCAACCTGTTTAGTCTATCCATTGTATTTTTTCTGACTATTGATCGTAATTATGATTATGCAATGGACTATATGGAAAACGTAGCCCGGAACTTCACGAAGAAGTATCCCAGCTACCTTATCCATAAGAAAAGCGAAGACAAGATAAAAGCCTTTCTGACCGATATGGTCAAGACCAAAGTGGAAACCTTTGCCAATGCAGAGGCAAAGAATGTGGCAGTAACTGAAGTGCGCGAAATAGCAGACCTGATAGCGGAATATGAAGGTGCAGAAAGTTCTTCATCTTTTGGAACCCATCCTACAGATGCCCCCTCTTTAGGAAACACCGGAATGGAGCTTGCCATGAGCATGGATAACGGAGCATCGGACATCCGTCCCATCAATGTCGCCAAGCCCGCAGGCGCATCGGGGAAACCCAAGATAATGAAACGCAGTGTCATCCGCGTAACCGTGGAGCTGGAAGTGCTGATGGAAACCAAACAATACCTGCATTTCTTACAGGAACTGCCGGAACTGTTCAGTCTGCATGAGTTCTCGAACCTACGTTGCAGAGTAACATGGAAACAGAAACGGGTGAGCTATCAGGAATCTCCATTTCCTATTGAAGTAAAGGTTGTGGAAGACCGTAAATACCAACGCTGGTTTGTAACCTTTACGGTATTGATGGTGCTGTGCTTTATCGGGATAATCACTTTGTTCTTTTCCATTCCGAACCTGTACAAGCAGGACATCCACTTCCTGCGGAATGATACGATTCATCAGGAGTTCTCCATCTCCAACAGCCGCATTGACTTGAAGGATGTAAGCCTGACGAATCATGGCGGGAAAGACACACTTGTCATCAAGGATAAAAAGATAATCATAGCCAAATAAAAAGCAATGGAAAATTCGATTCAGATACAAGGGATAAGAAACATGCTATCCCATAGCGGATGCCCGGAAGACCTGCTGGAGAGCTACCTGCAATTCCTACAAACCGGAGGCCAACAGGTGCAGATTGTCAGAGGAGAAGTCTTTATGATGTTTGAAAAGGAGGCGCAATACCGCAAGAGAAGGAATGAGGAGATGAAAGGAACCGTAACCTTCTGCAAAAATGACGGAGATAATGTCGGGGAATACAATACAGGAGTGTTTATCGGGATGGAGTTTATCCAATGCTGCTTCAACCATGGGATTCCTGCACGGGTGTTGGATGTGTGGAGGGAACGTGGAGAGGTTGTGGAGGTTGTTGTGAAATTTGGATGATAACATTGTAAATGTTAATATGGGAAAAGGTGACAGTAGAACAAAGAAAGGAAAGCGATTTATGCGTTCTCCACGGAAGTATTCTCAAAAAAAACAATTAAATACTGGAAAGATGGAAAATAAGAGTGAATATGGTATATATGAAGAGTTCTTAAAGAATTTTGATTCTGTAAATTATAAGAATAAGGACTCATCTACAATTAATAATGAATTTCAAAAAGTAATAAGTGAACTTTGTGAAAAAGATATGATTAATGTTGCTTTGCAAGCAGAATTAGATCGACAAGTTTTTTTAATAAGAAAGTCTTTTGAGTTTCAAGATGATGAAACAAAGGGGACAATTAAAGGATTATCGTGGCAAATGGCAGGAACACAAGATATGGCAAATGGAAACAAAATACCTTTTTATTGGCCTGATGTTAGAAATCTTACTAAAGAAAATTTCGAGTTCTTTGAGCAGCGTTATAAAAAAACGAATAATCTCTATGCAAAAACCGAATATGGTTTGATGGTATATTTCGGACAAAAAACAGACTGGTCGAAAAATAACAGTTTCAAGCTTCAGTTATGCAACGAATTAATCTCCTTAGCTCAAGAATATTATGGTGAAGCTCAAAAAGGAGAATATTTCAAATTGGGATATGTTCTTAATCGTTTGGAATTGGCTTTACAAATTGCAATAAATAGTAAGTTTGAAGATTGTCAAAAGGCAATCATTGAACAAGTTTTTGATATACAGCAACATTGGAGTGTAAATGATAACACAAAACATGTTCCTTTAAATTATTCAAGGTTCATGTTAGAGCATTATAGCATTTGTAAAAAATACATAGACTTTGAAAAAGTTATAGAGCGTAATAAATATGCTATCAGCTTGATAGAAAAAGATAATCTTTATATGGCCGCAGATGCTATTGAATTTACGGATAAGTTAAAACAAAAAATAAATCTTTCAATAGAAGATTCTTTAAAACAGAGAGCTGAGGTATATGAACAGATTGCCAAAAGCAGGCAGGAAGATATAGCTTCAATGCATTTTATAAAATTAGCTTTGGATATTTATCTTAAAATAAAGGACAATGGAAAAATAAAAGAGATGGAAGAGTTATACTCTGAAAAGAGAAATACTTTCCAATTGACAGAAACTTCCATTCCAATTCCAGATGATTATATAAAGGCAATTGACAAAGCTGTAAAACAGACTATAGAGACTTGTTCTGTAGATGAATTGTTAGATCAATTTGCAGAGACTCCTTGGTATGAAACAGACGATTCTATCCAAACTTTATCTGATGCAACGGATAATGGACTTATAGATATCCTTCCTTTGTCAAGTATAGACAGATATGGCAACACCGTTAAAACATATACACCGGCAGAAGGGAAATTTTGGTCTACATATAGTTTCTTTTTCAAAATTGGTACATTAAAAATGCTTAAATTATTTATGGCAGCCATTGACTCTCAAAAGTTATCATACGATTCAGTTTTAAACTATTTGGAAAAAACATGGTTAAATGAACCTATTGAGAGAAACTATAATGGTAAAAAGGTTTGTGTTGTTCCTTTAGATACTGTTAAACCTGGATTAAAGAGAATCTTTGATGAACTTAAACAAGCTGAAGGAAGTTATATCCCTGATTATGTCACTATTATAGATAGCTTAACACTTAAGATTGAAGGTCTTTTGAGATTTTTTATTGAGAAACTTAAAATACCCACTTTTGCTAAGAGACGTTCAAAAGATGGAGATGTCATAATGGAAAAACTTTTTGATGATATTATTGCAGATCTTAAGGGAACTCCAGAGAGCCCTTCTAGTTTTGTCAAAGATCATCTTACCATGCTCAAATATGTAATGTCAGAGAAAATAGGCTGGAATTTGAGAAATGAGGTAGCACATTCTTTACTTCAAATCGAAGATTATTCGTTAGACAAAGTTGTTGTCTTGTTCTGCTTAATTCTTAAATTGAGCAAATATGTGTTTATAGAACAACGTGAAAGTTAAAATCGAAAAAGGAATAAAGTGCAATTTATTAATACGGATTAACTGATTTAATATTTTGATTATGGACGATGATTTAAGAAAAGAAATATCAGATTTTTTCTTGACAGATAGTTCTGGCTATTTAGCACGATATAGGGCTTTAATAAATGTGTTTACAAATATAAGTACACGTAGTAAAATATTGGTGGATTTATTATTTTCTTTTGAGTGCAGTTTGAAATCTTTGATTTTTTTGAGAAGTGACTCTGATGAAAAATCAACGTATAAAATTATTCGGACTCACAATTTAAGCAATCTCTTGTCAAAAGTTGACACGGCGAATTTTCAAGATATTGCCAATTTTATCCTTGATGAAAAGTTGGATGATATATCCGTGGGGGTTCGTTATACTCTTGAAGCCAATGTTAAATTCAGAGAGAACGGCTTATTGGGGAGTAAATATTATGAGACAATAGCGTCGTATCATTGGATAGATAAAGTTTATCAAGAGGCTAAGAAATTGAATGAGTTTGTACGTAACGAAAGCATTTCTATGTTTGGACTTATAACCATAATTAATATTCAAGATATTGATATTAATAAATTGATTGATCGAGAAAATCGCATCAGGAATATTAATAAACCTTAGAAATATCCTAATATCATTGTCATAAAGGAAGGTATACTAACATCTGAAAAGAAGAACAACAGTACTTAAAGGAGAATAATCTTTTCAGATGTTATGTTTATTTTGAATTAGACAGATTTTACTTGTGTGAGGTATCATCTTTTAACCCCAACCGTTCACATAACTCCGGATCATTTTTGATTCGGTTCATTTCCTCATTAATGATTGCCTGAGCATCCAATTTAATCTGGTCGTAGTTGCGCTGTATCTGCTGCATCATGATATCGTTTTCATCCTTGTCCTTAAATTCATTGATGACAGGGATTTTCCGGTAAGCCTTTTCCTCCGTGCCGACTTTGGCATGGTCCACAATGATTTCAGCATGGAATATTTTCTGGTCTATCTTTTCGCCAAAATTGTCGGAAACGGCTCCGACAAATGTACCCTGGGACAGGTTGGCAATCTTGGAAGCCGGGATGAGCGAGTCAAGTTGTGTGCTAATGGAGGTGGATACATCCTGGCGGTTGATGGAGACAGACTGCCGCTGCTGGAGCACTTTGCCGAAACGTTCGGAAAGCGTCTTCGCGGTTTCTCCAACCACCTGACCGCTGAAAATATTGCCTACCGTGTTTTGGATGACCTTCGACTCTTTTTCACCGTAATCGCGGTTCAACTGGCTAAAATCCTGAAAGCCGAGACAGACCGCCACCTTGTTGCTTCGGGCGGTAGCGATGAGGTTGTCCAATCCACGGAAATAGATGGTCGGCAGCTCGTCAATGATGACAGTGCTCTTAAGCTGTCCTTTCTTGTTGATGAGTTTGACGATGCGGGAATTGTATAGTCCAAGTGCCGCCGAGTAGATGTTCTGCCTGTCCGGATTGTTACCCACGCAAAGCAGCTTGGGCTCTTTCGGGTTGTTTATGTCTAACGAAAAATCATTACCTGTCATCACCCAATACAACTGTGGGGAAATCATGCGCGTAAGGGGAATTTTTGCCGAAGCGATCTGGCCCTGGAGCTGGTCCTGGGCGCCCCCTTTCCAGGCATCCATGAAGGGGGAAAGGTAGTTTTCCAGCTCCGGATACGAGGTCAGGATGGTAAACAAATCCGAATAAGGCTTGTTAAGCAGTTCCACCGCATGCGGAAAGGAACAATAAATACCGTTTTTGTAAATTTTTAGGTACCAGATGATTGCGGCAAGCAGAATGATGGGTGACTCCACAAAGAAATCCCCCTGCTTTTCAATCCAGGTGCGATTGAGGTTGAGCATTATCGTATAACTCGCCTCATACGCATCGGAGATATCCGTCATGAATTTCGGATTGATGGGATTGCAGCGGTGTGACCTGCGCGGATCGTCGAAATTGATGACATAGAACCGGGGCTTGACCTTGTACTTGTCCATGTTGTTCAACAACGTATTGTAAGCGATGGTGGAGAGGTCGTCGAACTTGTAATCGTAGATATAACAACTGTATCCTTTGGAAATCATCTGGCGTATGTAATTGTTTACCACGGCATACGACTTGCCCGATCCGGGCGTGCCAAGCACGATGGTGGCACGAAAGGGATTTACCACGTTGATCCATCCGTCATGCTGTTTTCCCTGAAAGCGGAAGCTGGTGGGCAGGTTGACGGAATACTCGTTCTCCAACAACCGGGTTTCCTGCTGGAAGGATTCATTTTCGATATTGAACACATCACCCATCAGGTTATGCCTGTAAAGCCGGCTCATCCACAATCCCGCCATCAGTAGACCGAGGTAACCTGCGGTAAGTGTTACAACGTACAGTATGGTGCTTATCATGTGCGGCAGGGACAGGTCAAGCAGCCACCAGTTCAGAAAAAACAGCACGCATCCGGCTACCAGTGCCGCGTAGATTTTGGGCCAGGTAATTTTTTCACCTTTAACTCCATGTGTTCCTAGGCAGGATATTGCCAGTAAAGTCACTGCCAACAGCTTGGTCCAGAGAATACAGTTGAAAATACCCGTCGTATTGTTGAAGTTTACCAGAATCTTGTCTATGACCGCAAGATTCAGATGCCATGCGGTCATGCTCGGATAGCAGTACACATAGACGTGCACCACCAAAAGAAAAATACTCACAGCCCTGCCGAATTCCATTATCTTAGCGAGGGCCCTCAAATCGTCTTCCTGTTGCATAAGGATTGTATATAAATGGGTTGATACTTGTTTTGTCTAAATGCCACGCTTGCGTCCGGCCTTCTTCTTTTTCTTCATGCGGCGTGCAAAGGCTTCCTCCTCGTAATCCCGCGGATTGGTTTCCATAGAAAGAATGCCTGCCGCCAGTTCGAGCGTGCTAGAGGATTCGTGACGGTGATGCTGCCAAAGCTCTGTAGCGGAATGTCCACCCCGTTCCTTTTCGGGTATGTTTTCCAGCCATTTGAAATAGTCGTTGAACACATTGGCGGAAAACTCCTTGCCCATGCGTGAGCCGTTGAACACCTCCCGACGGTTGTGGTCAATAAAGGTGACACCATAGATACGTCCCCGCTCATTCTCGCGGAAAACCACATCAATACGCCTTTGCCCGAGCAGTTCCACAAACCGTTTCCGTGAATCCGCCTGCCGCAAGGCACGAACGATGTCCGCCTGTATGGACGGTGCCCATTTCCCGTCCTTGAGGTCTTTCAGGTTCATCAGCATCCGCTTTTCCAACTGTTCATTTCCGAAGCGTTTCCCAAATCGGGAGCTCTTGAACGGCGGGCTGACCACCTTGCCTGTATCATCCGTGGCCGAATAGACAATACCGGTATATGGTGTACCGTTGTATTCTCCCCTGACCTGTTTCGCCTCGATGTTGAGCGTGGAAAGCAGCGCATTGTATTCCCCGAAGGTTTGGAAACGGTAGCTTTCCAATACGGCTTTAAGGGTATTGCCTACCTGATGGCGGACATCCCCCAAGGAAGCGTCCACCTTCCTCAGCTCCGCTTTCGGATTCCGCCTTTCCGTGTCCGCCCCGTTGCGCAGGCCGAAATCCGCTTCCAGTTCCCGGCAGGCGGTCATGGAACGGCGGTACTCGTAGGCATCGCTGATCTTTTTCCCCTGTCCGTCCACACAGACACTGACGATATGGATGTGTGCATTGTGGGTATCGGCATGTTTGTAGACAATGTATGGCTGGTCGCCATACCCCATCTTTTCCATATATCTTGCCGCCAGTTCTTCCAGCTGTGTGTGGCTCAGACGGTCTTCCGGTGCCGGGGAAAGGGAGATATGCAGGACGGGCTTCTCCGTGTTGCGGTTTGCCAGCAGGTAGTTCTCGAAAGAGAGCAACGCCAGGCGTATGTCCTCGCTTGGCAATCCAAGCCTGTCGGAAATCATACGGCTGCCCGAAAGAATCTCGGCGGTACCCGCCGCCACCTTGTCGTGGTTGTAGGCGAGTGCCCCGTAAAGGTTCATGCCATGACTTATTTTTGCAACCATTTCCGCTCGTATTCCTGGGTTAGCGCCATGACTTTTTTACAGACAAGCATCAGTTCGACGCTCAGTTTCTCCAGCCTGTAGAGCAATGCCATCGCCCGTTTCTCCCCGAAATTGTTCTTTAAGGCGCGGACGACCTGGTTGTAGTTGTTTCCGACAGCCTGAAACTGTTTGTGAAACTCGGTCAGTTTGATGTAATAGTCCATTGTAGCCTTGTCGATTCTCACGACTTTAATCTGTCCCGAAAAGATGGATTTTTTGATGAACAGCGTGCGGTCTCCGGCTCCCGAATCCGCCAGCAACTTTTCAAATCTTGTGTTCTCCTCGGCGTTCAGGCGGAAGCTGTACTTGCGGTCCGCCGGATCACTCTTGGGCTTTCTGCCCGTCCTTGTCCCTGTTGTTCTCTCCATGCACATGAGATTTTTGGTTTGTACTTTTTTCTCTTCCGGAATCCGCGACTTTGGAGCGGATTCCCCCGCCCCGGGAAGGGGCGGGCAAGTTGGTTCTTGTCGGACAAAAGACTTTTTGTCGGACAAGGACACAACTTGCTCTGTTCGCTTGAACAGAGAATCCTCCTTCGTCGGATTGCTGCGCGACGTTCACGGCGTGCTGTGGTCCGGCGAAGTCAGTTCCTTTCCATTGTCTGATTCCGGTTTTGCAAAATTAGACAGTGATAACCGATTGGTAAACAGTGCTTGATATGACATTTGATGACATCTGACGACATCTGATGTCAGGTAGGGGAAATGTTGGCGGAAGTTTCAAAAATAGCCGCTACTTTTGGCACAGTGCATGAGGGCATACATTGGAACATTGTCCTGTAAGGTGTATTGCTTGCCTGCCACAGGTGGTGCATGACGCGAATGCGGTATCATCCATGTATGCGCAATGCCATATATGCCGCATGGCAGTCCTGCATGACGGGACACATTGCATCCGTGCAATGCAGTATGGGGTACATTGAACTCCATATTGCATGAATGCAATGCACCTTATACGGCAACACCCTCCGGCAACCGGCATTACACTGATGCGATATGGTATGCAATGTATTCATGCAAACAGGCAAGCAATGCGTCATTGCCATATACCAACGGATGCATTGCCGTGTGATGAAACGAAAAAATCCAGACAGATATGAAACAAGTCATACACTCTAAATTCAAGCCTATGAAGAGAGAACCTTTATTTGTCGCTTTGAGCAATCAGAAAGGCGGTGTGGGAAAATCCACGTTCACCGTGTTGCTCGCCAGTTATTTCCATTACCTGAACGGATATAACGTACTTGTGGTGGATTGTGATTATCCACAGCACAGCATCAGTGCCATGCGGGACTGGGAAGTGGGGAACATTGAAAAGAACGTGCATCTGCAAAACCTGCTGGTGGAACAGTTCGGAACAAGCGGCAGGAAAGCCTACAGCATCCTGAACTCCACCCCGGAGGAAGCCAGGGAGACGGCCGGCCGCTTTCTCGAAAAGTCGGAGCTGGACTATGACCTTGTCCTTTTTGACCTCCCCGGTACCGTGAATGTGCCCGGTGTCTTCCAGTCCGTAATCAATATGGACTATGTATTCACTCCGATTACACAGGAAAGGATGGTAATGCGGAGCAGCATGTCTTTTGTCCTTGCCATCAGGGAATACATGCACCGGCATGCGGACGTACCCTTGCGTGGCATCCATATGTTCTGGAACCGGATGGACAAACGGGTGTCCAAAGGGCTGTATAACGGCTATACCGAAATTTTCCGCTCTCTGAAACTGCCGGTGCTGGAGACCGTCATTCCCAGTGCGGAACGCTACAACAAAGATTCCGGGATGAAGGGGTCCCTGTTCCGCAGCACCTTGTTCCCTCCATCAGCCGCCGCACTGAAAGGCAGCAATCTGGATCTGCTGGTTGCGGAGATGGAAACCATACTGAAACTTAAATAGGAATCATCATGGCTACCAAGAGAAGAACGGATTACCGGGTGGACGAGGATGCCCTGAAGCGTATGATGGCGGGGGATGTCACGGCATTGGAGGAAACAGCAGCTCCGGCTGAGACTCCGGAAATAAAGCCCTCCCTTTCCCGGGAGAGACAGGAGAAGAAAACCTCTGCCGATTCCCCAAAACAGCAAACAAGAAAATTTCCGGATGAGGCATCAGGTGCCGATGAATACCGGCTGCGTTTTCTGGAAGCAAAGCTGACGGGTACCAGAAGGCAGACCTATATCCACGATTCCCTGTATAGGGCGGTTGCCAGGGTGCTGCCGGTCATTGCGCCGGACATGTCCGTCCCGATGTTTCTAAGCAGCGTCCTGTCAGACCATCTGGAAAGGTACCAGGACATCATCAATGAGATATATAATCAGGAAGCCACACAAAAACCGATAGAATGGAAGAAATAGTTTATTTGTCAATACGGCTCGGCTGTACCGCTTATCTATTATATAAGGTATGGGAGCAGAAAAAGAGAATAGGTAAGATATGCGATCTGCTTTATACTCCCCGTAAGAAACCGGAAATGGAGAAGGGCCACCACCGGAATCCGGAAAATGCGGCAGATGTGATGGGGGCCACCCGTTTTGTCTATCTGGATGAGAATGCCGGAAAGACCGTTGCCCCTTACATGAGCCAGCAACTGGAAATGGGAAGCGACCTTATCGGCAAGGATGAGGATATTCCGGAAGATGAAGTGGAATGCAAACTGCCTTTGGAGGAGATGAGAATGCTGAAAGACGAACAGGAGGAGCTGGACAGCCGTTCTCCCGAGGCGGAAGCCATTGTTCCGGCAGTCACTCCTGCCGACCTGCTCAATGTAGGTGACGTGCTGCTTAATCTGGACGGTGCCGGTTCGGATGAGGACAAATCATACCGGGCCGCCATGACACTGCGTGCCATCCGGGAAACGGACATGTTCGAGCTGTTCTCCTCCCAGGTGGAGAACAAGAAACTGATAGAGGAGCTGATGGAAAGGTATGTGGATGAGGAAGGGAATGCTCTGCCTTTAAAAAAAGAGAGGAACGTTTCCAAACCTGTCGCAGACTGGAGGAAGCTGGTCTGAAAGTAATATGCTATTATGCCACAAAATTCCATATTGTTGAATATTATATATAGGATATTCATTATGTACCCAACTTTGTATTTTTCTATAATCTATGAAAAAGGTTGAAGTTTGTCTTTTGTTAAGGGTCATAGAAAGGAACAAACACTCAAAACATAGAAATCACGGGGACAACTCAGAAAATCGGATACTTCCTCACTGTTGCTTACGATTCAAAAGTAAAAGAATGAAATTATCCTGATTTGCTGACAGGAAAAACTATAACTCAATTTATTAAATGAAATTTCTTTATAAGAGACCTATAAACGACTATAAAAAAGTAAGGAGCTGCTTACCAAGCCAGCTCCTTACTTTTTCTAATGGATGAAAATCCGTTTCCCTGCTTCCTTTTGCACAATATTTTTGTCGTACTTTATGTGCATAACAAGATATCATAGAAAAAATCACATTTAAATTTAGTGTTCCATTACATGGTTTTGCATTGCTCCTTGTTCACAACTCTATCTCTGAATAACTTCATATTAGTAAAGTTTCGGGAAATATTTTGAACAAGTTCCAAGTAATTATCTCTGCCATCTTCCCATTTATGATAAAACGGCTTTATGGAAACACAGTTTTCATGTTCAAAGACGGTATTTAGTAATGTTCGGTCTGAATTTCCGCAAGAATGCCCCATTATCAAAACTTGAAAAGGTGCAGCTAAAAGAAATTCGAGCAAATCATGATAATGTCTTGTTTCTAAATATTTAACGGATTTGACATATCTAAGTAACTCATTGTCATTCATATCAAGAATAGACTGGTAACTTTTGTCAAGTTCATCCCCATAGCCAAAAATTATATTTTCAGGTTTTTCTAATTCGCCATGAATATAATTGTGGGTAATATTAAAGTTACCATACATCTTAGCTGTTTTTGTATAGTTGAAACTCAGCAACATGATACGTTTAGGGATAAGTTTATCGCGTTCTCCATAATTGTATTCAACATCTGCAAGGCTGGATATATCCAGCCCAATGTTATCCAGAGCTTTCTTTTTTCCTTCTGTTGAGAAATCAGCAGGATCAAAGAAGTCAATTATTGCATTTTGAAGGTCATTCCTTACATTGTCTGTTTCTATTGTATGGAGGTATTCAATTAATTTTTCTTGAAGGAATGCAAATTGTTCATTCAACTCACTGATTGTATAATTACAACCAGGGCTATCCATGCCAACTTTCAACAGTTGGTAATAGTCGTTTTCAATATCCACCCATCCTTTGGTTTCTATTGATTGCAGAATAGTTTTAAAAAAAGGGCAACATTCAATAGAAAAAATGTTTGGTTGGTCCTTGATATACTGAATAACTTCGCTTCCTGAGTATCTTTCTTTACGATAGATATCCTTAAAAAAACATGAGTTGTTGAAGACAAAAACATTCCAGCAATTAATGCCTACATTATCTTTGATAACCAAACGGCAAAGGCAATCTTCTGATACATTTGTAGTATTACCGGAAAAAGTATACACTCGTTGGTCCCAATACCAGTTGATAAAATCCATATAACTTGTTTTAAAGCCATGTGCCATGTCAAATCCGTTTCCTATGATAACAAGTCTATTCATTCGGTTGTAATGATGATGTTAGTGTTATTGACTTAAATTATAGAATAATCTCCTTGCTCTTCATTTACAAGAAGTGGCTTTAAAAGCGTTTCCACCGACTCAAAAGTATCTTGTTTTGAGAAGTGTATCTTTGGTTGTCCCCACCATCCTCTAATGAATTGTTGGTATTGGTATTGCAAGGTACGGCGAGGTGCCTGCGCCAAGTAGCTATTATAAAAGGAGTCCACAATGTCAGAATGGTAATTGGTCAATGAAAAGAAATACTGCCAAGTTTCTGATATTTCATTCGCGTTGAATCCGGGACGTTCAATTATTTCCACTGCATCCAATCTATGAACACCATCATGTTTAGAGAACGCAGCTTTAAGTATTTCACTTGCCTCCTTATCAGAAGAAAGTGCGCTATACCCAAAGATTGTTACCTTGCCTGCTTTCGATATGTAGTACTTTGCAACACTCCATTGGTCACGGATAAAGCTGTCGCTGTTGTAATCCTTTTGTTCTACAGGATACAGCAAAGGAACAGCGTTGTATGGTTTGCCACACTTTCTGCAATAGTTTTGTATAAGACCAAAGGTCATACAGTCTTTGCACACACCAGCCCCCACATTTCCATGCAAGAACAGAATCTTTGGTCTGTTCCAGGTAATCTTTGCCACTCTGTTATATGCTTGGATAAGCAGACTATCCCAGTTGAAGGATACAATGCAGTCTTTTTCTGTGAGCGAAAGAATCAAAAGGTCGTAGATGGTCAAGAAGGATGGAAGCTGCACATTTGAAAAATATTCATAAAGTTTTTTTTCCATTGCTATCCGTGCGTTTTTACACTCATCACCACGTCTAAACAGCTCACTATATATATCTTCAAGATTCTTGCTTTTCGTTTCTAACATAAATCCTTCAAGGATCCTATCTAACCCAACCTGTTCAATGGCTTCATTCATCGTCGGGCAAGATTTTCCCATGACCGCTCTTGAAGCACCAGCTCCAACTATCACGACATGAGGGCGTTGGCAATACAAATCTTTAAGTTTTTTCTTCATACACTAACTGATTAAATATTTTGCCCGTAAGCAATTGTTGCATCATGCTTTATTTTACGGCCTCATATTTTGTTCGTTTTGTTTCAGGCACAATAATTTCATTGTTCATACTTATAAGTATGAAAGTTATTGTTCTCTGTTTGGCTGTTCTTGAATATAAACAGATATATTACTTAAAAATGCCTTATCAAGGTGTGATATTGTTACTCTCTTTATACACTACTACATGATATACTATTTTTAACCTGTTTACATTGGCCATAAAACTGCGTTTGATATGCAAATATAGCTATTTTAATCCAATATCAATAATAGTCGTTTTTGACAAGAAATCAACTTTATGGAATTTGCTGGCTTTTGTATGGCAATTATATAAATGGTACAGAAAAACATGTAACCGTTTGAACAATCCATGTTTGTGCCAAAATCATCAATTAATCATGTATTATGCTTGAGGTAAGCGTCTCCGCAATGACGTAAAACAGTGTTGAAAATCTCTGTAGAGACGCGCAAAAGCACTTGTTGGATGACATCTGATGACATCTGGCGACATCTGATGACACCTCTGAATAACAGCGTATTATCCCTTTTTATCTTCGCCGTCGAATTCAAATTTATGTCTTACCCAAACGATTCGACAATGAAGAGAAGAATCCTTTTTTCAGTGATGTGCGCGGCGATTGCCGCCGGTGCTTTCGCGCAGGGCCAAGGCCAGGGCCTTGCCGGTATCAACGAGGCGACCAGCCTCATGACCTCGTATTTCGATCCCGCCACCAAACTGTGCTATGCCATCGGTGCGGTGCTCGGCCTGGTGGGCGGCATCAAGACCTACGGCAAGTTCTCCAGCGGTGATCCCGACACCTCGAAAACCGCCGCCAGCTGGTTCTTTGCCTGCATCTTTCTGATTGTAGCCGCCACCATCCTGCGTTCCTTCT
This sequence comes from Phocaeicola massiliensis B84634 = Timone 84634 = DSM 17679 = JCM 13223, assembly GCF_000382445.1. Classification (GTDB taxonomy): domain Bacteria; phylum Bacteroidota; class Bacteroidia; order Bacteroidales; family Bacteroidaceae; genus Phocaeicola; species Phocaeicola massiliensis. The sequence goes on from NZ_KB905473.1 coordinate 350,319, forward strand.
TCCTCTAAGCGGTATGGAGTATTCTGTAAACAAGGGGGCGGGCAATCCCGTCGAGTTCAAGGGGCTCAAGTCACAATACCTGTTCGTCTTCGCGGGCGGTCTGGTGACGGTGCTCCTGGCGGTAGTCATCCTTTACCTGGCAGGCGTGGACCAATGGATATGCATCCCTTTCGGGACCGTATCCGGCGGTCTGCTGGCATGGGCGGTGTTCCGGCTGAACGCCCGCTACGGCGAACACGGTCTTATGAAGCTGCTGGCGGAGAAACGCCATCCGCGCTACCTGATCCACCGCAAGAGAGTTTTCAGATTATTTGCAAAAAGAAAAAAACGACAATCATGAGAAATGTATTGAAAGCGGAAACGCTGGAACGCAAGTTCCCCCTGCTCTCGGTGGAGAACGGCTGCATCGTGAGCAAGGACGCCGACCTGACCGTGGCCTTCGAGGTGGAGCTTCCCGAGCTGTACACGGTGACGGCGGAAGAGTATGAGGCCATGCACTCCACCTGGATAAAGGCCGCCAGGGTACTGCCCGAGCACAGCATCGTCTGCAAGCAGGACTGGTTCACGAAGGAGAGCTACCGTCCCCAAAACGGCGGGGAGGAACAGAGCTTCCTCTCGCGCAGCTATGAGCGGCACTTCAACGAGAGGCCGTACCTGAACCACCGCTGTTACCTGTATCTGACAAAGACCACCCGTGAGCGCAACCGCCGGCAAAGTGACTTCAGCACCCTCTGCCGGGGATTCCTGCTGCCCAGGGAGATTACCGACAAGGACATGGCGGCCCGCTTTCTGGAAGCGGTGGAGCAGTTCGAGCATATCGTGAACGACTCCGCCCATATCCGGCTGCGCCGCCTGGAAACGGAGGAGATTACCGGCACGAAGGAACATCCCGGGCTGGTGGAGAAATACCTCTCCCTCTCGATGGAGGACGGGACCGCCGTGCTGCAGGACATCTGCCTCAAGCCCGGACGGATGCGTATCGGGGACAAGCGGCTCTGCCTGCACACACTTTCGGATACGGAAGACCTGCCGGGCAAGCTCTCCACCGACATGCGCTACGAGCGTATGTCCACCGACAGGAGCGACTGCCGCCTTTCCTTCGCCGCACCCGTGGGGCTGCTGCTCTCCTGCAACCACATCTACTCGCAGTACGTGTTCATCGACAACGCGCAGGAAATCCTGCAGATGATGGAGAAGAACTCGCGCAACATGCTCTCTCTGTCACGGTACAGCCGGAGCAATGCCGTGAACCAGGAATGGACGGAGATGTATCTGGACGAGGCGCATACCAAGGGAGTGCTTCCCGTCAGATGCCACTGCAATGTCATCGCCTGGGCGGAGGATGCGGAGGAGTTCCGCCGTATCAGGAACGACACGGGCAGCCAGCTTGCCATGATGGAATGCACCCCCCGTTACAACACCGTCGACACCCCGGTGCTTTACTGGGCGGGCATTCCGGGCAATGCGGGCGACTTTCCTGCCGAAGAGTCATTCTACACGTTCCTGGAGCAGGCGGTCTGCCTCTTTGCCGGGGAGACCAATTACAGAAGTTCTCCCAGTCCGTTCGGCATCCGCATGGCGGACCGGCAGAACGGCATTCCGGTGCACGTGGACATTTCCGACCTTCCGATGAAACGGGGCATCATCACCAACCGCAACAAATTTATCCTGGGACCAAGCGGCAGCGGCAAGTCCTTTTTCACCAACCATCTGGTGCGCAACTATTACGAGCAGGGAGCGCATATCCTGCTGGTGGACACGGGCAACAGCTATCAGGGGTTGTGCCGGATGATCCACGACCGCACACGCGGCGGGGACGGCATCTACATCACGTATGAGGAGGACAATCCGATATCCTTCAACCCGTTCTACACCGATTCCGGACAGTTCGATGTGGAAAAGCGCGAGAGCATCAAGACTCTGATACTGACCTTGTGGAAACGGGAGGACGAGGCGCCGAAACGTTCGGAAGAGGTGGCGCTCTCGGGAGCGGTGAACGCCTATATCCGTAAAATTACCGGGAATCGGGAGGCAAGGCCGGACTTCAACGGCTTCTACGAGTTCGTGGACGGTGACTACCGCCGGATGATAGCGGAAAAGAAGGTACGCGAGAAGGATTTCGACATCGACGGTTTCCTGAACGTGCTGGAGCCTTTCTACAAGGGTGGCGACTACGACTTCCTGCTGAACTCCGACAGGGAACTGGACCTGACAAACAGGCGGTTCATCGTGTTCGAGCTGGACAACATCAGCGGCAACAAGGTGCTGCTGCCTGTGGTGACGCTGATCATCATGGAGACCTTCATCGCCAAGATGCGCCGTCTGAAAGGAATCCGCAAGGTAATATTGATAGAGGAGTGTTGGAAAGCCCTTATGTCCGCCAACATGAGCGGCTATATCCAATATTTGTTCAAGACCGTCCGTAAATATTTCGGTGAGGCCGTTGTGGTGACCCAGGAGGTGGACGACATCATCAGCTCCCCGATTGTGAAGGAGGCCATCATCAACAACTCCGACTGCAAGATCCTTCTGGACCAGCGGAAATACATGAACAAGTTCGAGCATATCCAGCGGCTGCTCGGCCTGACGGAGAAAGAGAAAAGCCAGATACTCTCCATCAACCAGGCGAACCATCCCGGACGTTTTTACCGTGAAGTCTGGATAGGGCTTGGCGGCACCCGTTCGGCGGTCTATGCTACGGAAGTGAGCGCGGAAGAGTATTTCACGTTCACGACGGAAGAGTCCGAGAAACTGGAAGTGCAACGGCTTGCCGAGGAGCTGGACGGCAACCTGGAACTTGCCATCCGCCGGATGGCAGAGAGAAAACGAGAGGAACAAAGACAAGTATCAACCCCAAAAAGAGAACAATGAGAAACAAATCCCTTATGAGACTGGCGGTGTGCCTGATCGGTATGGCCGCCATGGTATTGCAAGGCTGCTCGGAGAGCGGCACCGACCGTGACAAGCTCTGCGGCTCGTGGAGCAGCGTGGAAGGCAAGCCGGACGTGCTGGTATATAAGGAAGGGGAAGCCTACAAGGTGACGGTGTTCGCCCGTAGCGGAAAGATGCGCCGTCTCAGGCCTCAGACCTACCTGCTGGTTGAGGAGAACGGGAACCTGTTCATCAACACGGGGCACCGCATCGACATCTCCTACAACGAGGCCGCCGACGTGCTGACCTTCTCCCCGAACGGTGACTATGTGCGGAAGGAGGAACGCCCATGAAAGCGAAGTCACTCCTGATCGGAACGGTACTCGCCCTGTGCGGCACCGGCGCCAATGCCCAGTGGGTGGTGACCGATCCCGGCAACCTTGCCCAAAGCATCATCAACATGTCGGACAACATCGCCCATACCTCGAAAACGGCGGTCAATACGGCCGACAGCTTTGCGGAGACGGTGAAGATTTACGAGCAGGCCAAGAAGTATTACGACCAGTTAAAGGCGGTGAACGACCTGATACAGGACGCCCGCAAGGTGCGCGACATCATCCTGATGGTGGGCGACGTGTCCGACATCTATGTAACGAACTTCGGCAAGATGATGAACGACGGGAACTTCTCGCCCCGCGAGCTGGACGCCATCGCCTTCGGCTACACCCGCCTGCTGGAGGAGAGCAACGGCGTGCTGCAGGATCTCAGGCAGGTCATCAACGTGAGCACGCTCTCCATGACCGACAAGGACCGCATGGACGTGGTGGACCGCTGCTACTATGAGATGCGCCGCTACCGCAACCTGGTGAGCTATTACACGAACAAGAACATCGCCGTGAGCTATCTCCGTGCCAGAAAGAAGAACGACCTGGACCGGGTGATGCGGCTTTACGGGAATGAAACCTCCAAATACTGGTAGCCATGATGCCGTTGTCGATAGATTTTGCCAACCTGCATACCATACTGGCGACCCTGTATGACGATATGCAGCCCCTTTGCAAGGACATGATGGACGTGGGAAAGGGACTTGCCGGGCTGGGTGCCCTGTTCTATGTCGCCGTCCGCGTGTGGCAGTCGATGGCCCGTGCCGAACCGATAGATGTCTATCCCCTGCTGCGTCCCTTCGCCATCGGCATCTGCATCCTGCTTTTCCCCACGCTGGTGCTCGGCACGCTGAACACCGTGCTCAGCCCGATAGTACAGGGTACGCACAAGATGCTTGAGGGGCAGACGCTGGATATGGAACAGTACAGGGCGCAGAAGGAGGAACTGGAAAGGGAGGCCATGCTGCGCAATCCCGAAACCGCCTACCTGGTGAGCGACGAGGAATTCGACCGTCAGCTGGACGAGCTGGGCTGGTCAACCATAGATACCGCCTCCCGCCTGGGCATGTACGTGGAGGTGGGGATGTACAATCTGGAGAAGAAAATCCGTGACGCCTTCCGCAGCCTGCTGGAACTGATATTCGCGGCGGCATCGCTGCTGATAGACACCGTGAGGACCTTTTTCCTTGTCGTGCTCTCCATACTGGGACCGGTGGCGTTCGCCTTCAGCGTATGGGACGGTTTCCAGTCCACGCTCGGGCAGTGGTTCACGAGGTACATATCCGTCTACCTTTGGCTTCCGGTCAGCGACCTGTTCAGCACCCTGCTCGCCAAGCTCCAGGTGCTGATGCTCCAAAATGACATTCTGGAATTACAGAACAACCCCGACTACTCGATAGACAACTCAAATAGCGTCTATATCATATTCATGCTGATAGGGATTATCGGGTACTTCACCGTCCCGACGGTGGCGGGCTGGATCGTACAGGCGGGCGGAGCCGGAAACTTCAGCCGTAACCTGAACCGCACGGCCACGAAAGCGGGCGGTTTCGCTGCCGGGACGGGCGGTGCCGTACTGGGGAATATCGGGGGAAGGCTGCGGGGCAAATAGGCTCTATGGCAACCCGTTTCCGTGAGTCGGCAACTTGGATTACCGGGTTGGCGACTTGTCGGAAGGAGCCGCCCGGTCATACCGGAACATTTATTTATTCATTCAAACCAATCATTCGCTAAATGGAATTCAAGTCATTGACCAACATTGAGAGCAGCTTCAGGCGTATCCGGTTGATGCTGGCTGTCTTTACCGGCTGCTGTGCGCTCATTACCGGCTATGCGTTGTGGAGCTCGTACCGTTTCGCCGAGAAGCAACGGGAAAAGATCTATGTGCTGGATAAGGGCAAGTCGCTGATGCTCGCCCTCTCGCAGGATCTTTCACAGAACCGCCCCGCCGAGGCGCGGGAACACGTCCGGCGTTTTCACGAGCTGTTCTTCTCGCTCTCCCCGCAGAAGGACGCGATCGAGCACAATATAGGCCGTGCCCTGCAGCTGGTGGACAAGAGCGCCTATCACTACTATGTGGACTTTGCCGAAAAGGGATATTACAACCGGCTGATTTCGGGCAACATCAACCAGGTGGTACACGTGGACAGCGTGGTGTGCGACTTTGCCGCCTATCCCTACAAGGCGCGTACATATGCCCGGCAGCTGATCATCCGTGAGAGCAACGTGACCGAGCGAAGCCTTGTCACCTCCTGTTCGCTCCAGAATACGGGGCGTTCGGACGACAATCCCAACGGGTTCATCATCGAGCAGTTCACCATACTGGAGAACAGGGATATAAGGAGTGTGGAACGATGAGAGGGAAACCTGCCGTCTTAAAACGTGCGGACAGCCGTATCTGGCTGTTCTGCCGCCGGCTGACCGGGAAGCAGCGCATTGTCTTGACAAGTGTCGTCTCGCTTCTGTTCACGGCAGCCTGCCTGTACTCGGTTGTCTCTTCCGTGTCCCGTTTGGGGGAACGGAAGGGCGACATGAAAACCGGGCATATCCGGCCCGTCATGTTACGGCCGGAAACAACAACCATTCATTCAAACATCCAGAAACATGAAAATGGACTTTCAGAAAATCAGGGAACGGCTGGGGCTGTCGAGTGACAAGCCGCTGACTCCCGAAGAGAAGCGCCGACGCGCGAGGTATATTGTCTATCCGTTCTTCTGCCTGCTGTGCGCCGGATTTCTCCTGCTGGTATTCAGCCCGTCGGAAAAGGAGAAGGCGGAAAAGGAAAAGGGCAAGGGATTCAACGTAGAGATGCCCTCGCCGAAAGATTCGGAAATGGAGGGCGACAAGGTAAGCGCCTACGAGCAGGAAGCACTGGCTAAAAAGGAAAAATGGCGCAGGGGAACCTTCCAGGAGATGTCCAAGCTGCTCAACAAGGACAGTCAGGATACTGCCGGCCTTACCGCAGGAAAAGCCAACACGGAACTTCCGCCGGAACCGGAAACGGGGAAATCCCCCGGCTCCGTCCATTCCTCTGCGGAAGCCTACCGGAATATGAACCGCTCGCTGGGTGCTGTATATACTCGGAATGAAAACCAACAAAATGCCGATCTGCTCCGCCGTATAGAGGAACTGGAAAAAGAAAAGAGACCGGCGGAAGGACAGCCGGAAGGACAGACCCTGGAAGAAAAGATGGCACTGCTGGAAAAGTCTTACGAGCTGGCCGCCCGGTACAACGGGAAGCAACCGGATGCCCCGGCTGCCGTGAATGGCCGGAGCGACCGGAAAGACAGGACAGCCGTCCGCCCGGTGAAACAGGTACGGAATCAGGTGGTGTCATCGCTTGCACAACCTATGGGCAATGAGGATTTCATCGCCGAATTTGCGGGAGAGAGGAATACCGGTTTCCACACCCCTATAGGCAGGACACTCCCTTCCGGCAGGAATACCATCGCCGCCTGTGTACACGGCACGCAGACCGTATCGGACGGGCAGGTGTTGCGCATCCGGTTACTGGAGCCGATGGCGGTGGACGACCGGCTCATTCCCCAAGGGATGGTATTGACCGGCGGTACACGCATCCAGGGGGAGCGGATGGACATCCTTGTAGAGACGGTGGAATACAAGGGCACGCTGTTTCCTGTGGAACTGGAGGTATATGATGCCGACGGACAGCGGGGAATCCTCGTGCCGAACTCGATGGAGTATGATGCGGCGCGTGAGATAGCCGCGGGTATGGGCGCCTCAATGGGGAGCAGCATCAACATCTCGACGGATGCCGGGGCGCAGATTGCCTCGGACGTGGGCAAGGGGGTAATACAGGGCGTGTCGCAATATGTGGAAAAGAAAATGCGTGCGGTGAAAATCACCCTAAAAGCCGGACACCGGCTGTTGCTGCACTCTCCCGAAAAATGAAAAGAGAAAAGAAACCAACCATTTATTCACCAACCAATCAAGAACGCACATGAAGAAGATTCTGATGATGTTTGCCCTGATTATGGGCGCAGTGGCTGCATACGCGCAGCAAGGCAGCGGGGATTATTACGAGGGATTGAGCCGCAAGATCGGCTTCAGCCAAATGATTCCCCCGCATGGTCTGGAAATCACGTATGACAAGACTGTACATATAATTTTCCCCTCTCCCGTAAGATACGTGGATTTGGGTTCCCCCAACCTGATAGCGGGCAAGGCGGACGGTGCGGAAAACGTCATCCGTGTGAAGGCGACCCGGAAACATTTCCGCAGTGAAACCAATATGAGCGTGATAACCGAGGACGGCAACTTTTACACATTCAACGTCAAGTATGCCGACGAGCCGTTGCTGCTGAACGTGGAGATGTGCGACTTCATCCATGACGGGGAGTCGGTTAACCGTCCGAACAATGCGATGGAAATCTACTTGCAGGAACTCGCCGGGGAGTCGCCCCGTCTGGTACGGCTGATCATGAAATCCGTGTATGGGCAGGACAAACGCAAGGTCAAGCACATCGGCAGCAAGCGGTTCGGGGTTCAATACCTGCTCAAGGGGCTTTACGCACACGGCGAGCTGCTCTATTTCCATACCGAGGTGAAGAACGCCACGCACGTGCCTTTCGATGTGGACTTCGTAACTTTCAAGATTGTAGACAAGAAAATCGTGAAGCGTACCGCCATGCAGGAGCAGGTTATCTATCCGCTGCGTGCCTTCAACTATGTGACCCGTGTGGACGGGAAGAAGAACGAGCGGACGGTGTTCGCCCTGCCCAAGTTCACCATCCCCGACGGCAAGAAGCTGGTCGTGGAGATGTACGAGAAACAGGGTGGCCGCCATCAGTCGTTTGAGGTGGAGAACGAAGACCTTGTACGCGCCGAGACTGTCAATGAACTGAAAGTAAGATGAGTGCCATGAAAAGAAACTTCATCTTTATTATCCTCCTGCTTGCCCTCTTTACGGGGCAGGCGGAAGCCCAGCGCCGGCTGCCGGGGATGAAATCCGTCCGCTTTACCGCTGAAATGGCCGACGGCTTTTACAGCCGGGCAGACCGCCATGATGCGGGCTACGCCTTTTCGCTGGCTGTTGCCACTTACACAAAGAAAGGGAACCAGTGGGTGTTTGGCTGTGAGATGCTACAACGTAATAACCCTTACCGGAACACGTATGTCCCACTGTCGCAATATACAGGGGAAGGCGGTTATTATCATACAATCCTTTCCACATCCGGCAAGTCTTTCTTTCTGAACCTCGGCGCTTCCGCCTTGCTGGGCTACGAGGCCGTGAACAACGGAAACCGCCTGTTGGATGACGGAGCTTCCTTGCGCAAGTATGAGTCCTTCATCTATGGAGGCGCGGTGACACTGGAAGCGGAGGGATACCTGTCGGACAGGATAGCCCTGCTGATACGCCTGCGTGAACGTTTTGTATGGGGTGGCGCTTCCGGCCGCTGCCATTTCCAGTATGGAGCCGGAGTCAAATACATTTTCTAACCTTAAAAAGAACATATACCCATGAAAAGAAGAATCCTTGATTTTATGATGACAGCCTGTTGCATGGTATTTTCCTTTCTTGCCCTTGTCGCCTGTGACAATGAGCTGGATATCAGACAAGAATACCCGTTCACGGTGGAGTCCATGCCGGTGGCGGACGAAATCGTAAACGGTGAGACGGTGGAAATCCGTCTGGAAATCAAGCCGGAAGGAAACTTTTCCGGAACTGTCTATACGCTGAGGTATTTCCAGCCCGACGGAAAGGGCAGTCTGAAGATGGAGGACGGAACGGTACTGAAACCCAATGACCGTTATTTGCTGAACGAATGGAAATTCCGTCTTTACTATACCTCGCAGAGCGGCAAGGAATCACAGACCATAGACCTCTATTTTGAAGACAATTGGGGAAATCTGCAACAGTTGACATATGATTTCAATGGAAAGGATGCGGAGGAGGAAGACAATAATACGGAGGCCGCATGAAAAGAATACCGGTTATTATGATTTTTCTGTCACTTGTTCTGTATGGCAAGGCGGAAAATCCCCCGTCTGACAAGGATAAGGCGGTAGCCTGCATCAAGCGGTGGGAAGGCTGGCACCGGGGGAAAATGCCTTACATCGGTTACGGACACCGCCTGCTCCCCCATGAGAAGCTGACCGAGAACCTGAGTGAGGCACAGGCGGACTCACTTTTGAGATGCGACCTTGAACGGTGCCTGAACGTATTCCGTAAATATGGAAAAGACTCGCTTCTTTTAAGTCTGTTAGGCTTTAATGTAGGCTGTTACCGTCTGATCGGAAACGGCAAAATACCTAAAAGCAGACTGATTCAGAAACTGGACAGCGGCAACCGGGATATTTACAGGGAATATGTATCGTTCCGCTGTTATCGGGGGAAAGTCATTCCAGGCATAGAGAGAAGAAGAAAAGAGGAGTTTGAACTGTTCTATATACCGTAGATTGAAATTATGCAAAGCCGTGAACGGACGCTTGCCATCGCCGTTCACGGCTTTAGTCTTAGCCACTCTTAATTTACCTTTACCCGGTTCATCAGCTGCCCCGATATTTCATGCAGTTCCCGGCAGCGTTCCGGCTGCTGTTCCCTTGCAAAGGCGGTGATTCCCTGTGTCAGTTTCCAGAGCGTGGCCCCGCCTGTCACTCCGTCGTCAGGATTGTTGTTCATCAGCAGTTTTTCCACCTCGCGTCCTTCGTTTTTCAACAAGGCTCCTTTCTGCACCAGATTCTTCAGTTCCTTGTCGAAATCCACGTCAATTTCCGATGCTCCTTGAATTTCGATGGCCTTCTGCATGATGGTGTCTTTGCTGTACAGTCCTTTGGTCAGGTCGGAAACAGCCGATACGGTGGTCTGCGTGTCCAGTTCGTAGGTCTTTTGGGAGAGGGACAGGGATTCCGGCAGTCGGCCTCCAAGGTGTATCTGCCGCATGACGGACTCCCTGACCATCCCGTTCAGGCACGCCCCGTTGAGCAGGAACGACCGCATGTCCACCGATCCGTTGCCATAGTCGGATGTGGAGAAGCGTGCTCCTGCGAAGATGATGACCGTTCCGTTCTTACGGGTGGGTATCTCTATCGGAGTGGGCAGGATTGTCTCACACCATACTTTCGTGTCGTTCATATAGGCATCGGACACGACCGCCCCCTGTCCTCCCGCCTCACGGATGAAAGCGGTCAGGATATCCACCGAGTTCAGCCGACGGTAGGAGTCCGACAATACGCCCCGGACTTCCATTCCTACCGCCCGTATCAGTACCCGTGTACGCTCGGTCCATCCCGAATGCTCGTTCAGGATGGTGGCGCACAACTGTTTCTGCCAAACATCCCCGGCGGAAAGCTCGCGCAGGTATTTGGCGGGAATGCCCATCTTCTCCGAAATCTGGCTTATGGCGTTGCCGTGCAGGTTGAAGTTCCCTTCGGGCATTGCCATCTGTACCCTTCCTTCCGCTTTGAAAGAGATAACGGGGCGTTCCTTGCTACGTTGGCTTACCCCGATGGGAGCGATGAAATCCTGCGCGATCCGTCCCTCACTGAGCAGACGGTTGATGGTGTCCATGACATCCCCCTGCCTGCCTTCTATCATTCGCCGTACCTTGTTGATGACTACCTGGTTGAGTCCCTGCTGTTTCTGTACCGGTGCAGTGGCCGGCATGACTGTTGCTTCCATATTTCTTGTTTTTAAAGTCGTTGATAAATTACAATTTGTTCTTATGGCTTGTCCTGCTTGTTTTAGTAAATTCAGATCTGTACTCTTCTGACAGACGGATATAATCCTTTTCGCTATATCCGGCCGTTCCGAACAGTTCATAATATCCGGGGAAGGGTTTTCTTTCCGTTTCCGGTATATGCGTGCTGGTTTCCTTATGGCAACAGATGATGTGCCGGACAAACCGGTAGCACTTGCAAAGATCCGCCAGGATGGTGTACTCGTTGTCCGTATGAGGTTCATAATATCCGCAGGAGAGATTGACGCAGGATACTTCCAGCCCGTTCCTTTTCAATGCCGCCACATCCGTAGCCAGCCCCTGTGCAGGCTTGTAACCGTACCTCCGGGGATCTACTGCCGAAATGAACTCATTGGAGCAGAGCCTCATTCCGTTGATTTGTGTCACCATGTCCCCGTTCCCTTTCCGGTCGCACTGGATGACGAAACGGCAGTCGGAAAAGAAGGACATGTCGGCATGGCCGCTGCCTATGCATCCTATCTCCTCCTGTACGAAGAAGGCGCATTTCACCGCCTTGAAATCCTCCAGGCATTTCAGGCAGATCCAGATGCCGTTCTTGTCATCCGCGCCGATTCCGGCCATCCGTTTACGCTTGCGGTCATAGCCGACAATCATCGAGTCCGCCACAAGATGGGCTGCATAGGTGCCTGTCTTGCGCCGGTGTACCTCGTCCATGTGCGCCACGACACAGGGGTAGCTTTTCCGGTTGCCTTTGACCGCGTAGATGTTTCCGTGCCGGTCTTGCCGGAAAGGAATACCCATCCGCCTGAGTTCCCCGATGATGAACCCGGCCATCTTCCCCTCCTTGCCGGAGGGGGAGGAGATGTTGTAAAGAGCCATTAATTTTTCCATGATACTGACTTTTCAGGAGATGAACAACTTTTCGATTTGCAGGTACCGTCTGAACTCCGGTACGGGACGTCCCTTCTTGAAGAGGAAGGACGGATATTTCTTTCCCTTGTATTCCGCGGACGTGCCTTTCAGTACTTTTCCGAATACGGTGGATATATAGAACATGTCCTGACAATTCTTGCAGAATGCCGTATCCGGAAAGGAATGTATCTTTCCGCATTTGGGACATACATATTTTCTCCTGTTTGCGCGCCCTTCCGTGCTCCGGCAGGTGGCTATGCTCGTGTCGCCCTCCGTATTTCTCAGTTCCAGGTTACCGTCCGTCAGATGGAGGCTGTAGAACGTGTCGAGGTAAGGCACCCCTTTCTTGTGCCACCTGCAGGCGGGCACTTTCACCGTCAATGAAACCTGTATATTGTCTCCGGCCGCCCATTCCTGCCCCTCAATGGGATTCAGTACGGTGAAATCCGTTGTATGTGTATAATCGTTGTATCTGCGTCGCAACAGGATGCCCGCCTCCTGCGCCTGCTTGCGGATCAGTTCGGCGACGAATGCGTGTGAGGAATAGATGCGGTCCAGCAGGGAGGCGGCAATCGGTGTGTTTATTGATTTCCACAATGTTACCTCGTTCCATACGACAGCCCGTCCGAGTATGTTGTTGCTCTCGTCCCTTGCCACAAGGATTTTAGCGCCGGCGAAGTTGGTATAGAAGTCAGCGGCGTTGCGTGCCTTGTCCTCATACCGCATACAGGAACTGTGCAGGCTGGATGTGTCACTGTCGGAGATGGGGCTGTAGTTGCTTTCCAGATAGGCTTCCATGAAGTCGTTCATGCTTTCATGCAGCCTGACCGTGACTTTGCTGTCCAATGAGAGAGAACTACAGAAATAATTGATTTCGTCGGGTGAGTACTTGGGCAGGTTCTTGAACAGTTCCACAAACGTGGAGGGTTCCAGGTCTGTCCGGTTCTCCGGGAACCAGGGTGCCTGCGGGTTGTTCCGGTCCGGGAAACTGGGATGGGCCAGATCCTTGCTGCAGGCCGTGAACACGATTCGGATTTTCTTGAACGTGCCCGCTTCCGTCCGCTTGCGCTTGGTGGAGAAGCAGTTGTAGGTACCGCGTATGATCTCTTCCACCGGTACGTTCTTTTTTACTTCCGAAAGGATGTCTTTGGCTATCACACTTCCGTTTTCCGCCGCATGCACCAGGCGGGATTTCAATTCATTGCTAACATTCAGTTTCATAATCATTCGTTTTATTGTTTATAAATTCTGCCATGTTTTTATGGCAATTGTTTCTTGTCCGGCTGCATTTGGCGCAATTTCTCTTTCCGCTTTCTGAGCAGGTCAACGGACATGTTCCTGCTTGTCCGATATTCCTCCTCGCTCATCCGGCGAATGGAAGGAATGCCCGTCTGGGTCAGTGTATGGTTTACCATCCAGCCGTCCATGAAGTTTTCGGTGCAGAGGCTGTCATGGTGGATGACTTCCCCCACGCAGCCGTGAATGAGCATATTGCATATGGTCATCAGGCAACAGGTACGGTTGACATCTTCCGCGACAAGATAATTACCCAGGTGGCGTACATGATATGCCAGCAGGAGACGCCCACTTCCGCAGGTAGGGTCGTTTATCCTCTGCCCGGTCTTTTTTCCGTCCGTTTCCGTACACATTACCATCAGGTCGCAGATATGTACGGGAGTGAAGAACTGCCCTTGCGCCTGTTGTCCCTTTCTGGAACTGAGCGCCATGGAAAGGTCTCCTAACGCGTCATACCAGGATGCGGCCTCCAGCTGCTTCTGCATGAGCCGCACCCATTCCGCAAACATTTTCATGAATGCGGCATTCTGCTGCCGCTTGTACCTCCAGTCTTTCAGCGGAGGAGCGCCCGGTGAGAATCCGTGTATGACGTAACGCAGGAAATCTGTGAACACGTTCATCGGATCGTACCCGTTCAAGCCTGCAAACTCACAGATTGTCTTTTCAAGTGGCCGGACTTCTGGGGATGTCTCATAGCGTGTCATATTGTTCTGTTTTTTTATAGAAGGTTACTGTATGTCCGTTATGGTCTGTCCGTATCTTGACGGGGGAGACGCCAAGGAAAAAGAGGTGCGTTTCCGCTTTCAGCATGTTCCATTCCCATGTGGGAAGTTCCTTCCATTCCATACGGTATGCCCAGAGTATGAACAGACCGGGACGGAATCCGTTGAAAAGTTCTCCGTGCAGAATCCCGACCAGCCGCTCCAGTTCTTCCCGCGAGTAAAGGGTGAATGACTCATTCCGATAGATAAAGGCATCAGCCGGTTCAATATCCGACTGACACTCGATGATGTATCTCGTCCATTCTTTTGTGGTGTACTTTCCGTACAGAGGATCGGGTTCCGTGTATTTCCATGCCCTGACGAATGTGTGGAAGAGGACGGCACCGTTCCTGTGCCTTCCGGTATGCCCCCACATCCGGAACTGTTTGCTGCGTATGCCATCGGGAAGCAGCAATTCCGGACCGGTTATAACCCAAGGGCCTCCTTCCGTATTGTAACCGGTACACTTTTCATTTTCATGGCAGAAAGGTGTCTGTGGGAGAAGGCAAATATGGACTTCCCGGTCATCGCCCCTTTCAATGTGTGCCTGCGGATAATAGTCACCGCCACGGGTAGTATAAGTGACGACATCCCCTGCGGTCGGTAAACTGACTCTTTCCCTGTCCTCCCGCATCCTTGAAATCAGCCGGTTCACCTTCTCCACGTCGCACTCCTTTATGGAACAGGCACACCCTTCATGCCTGTTGAGCAGAGTCAGGCTTTCCAAATCATAAAAATTACCGTACTTCATATTGAGAGCGTTTTTGTTGGTACAATTTGACCTGGCGGGCAACCATATCACAGAACTTCTGTCCGTTCTCCTTCTCGCTTCTGAAATAGGCAATCATGTCCCAGAGATTCTGATTGAAGTAGCCGGTCCATTTTTCGTAGCAGTGACTTCCATAGACCTTTCCGAACGTTTCCTCGAAAAGTGCGGGAGTCAGCCCTTCATCCCCATGGTGGTTGTATTGCCACAGAGAGACAAGCAGCAGCCGGTTATAATCCAGTGTTTCCATATCCGTTCTTTTTTAAGTAAAACATCGGCCTACATGGGTAGGCATTTTTATTTCTTGGTGTCTTTCCGGCCTGTTTGCCGGGGATTGCGACAAGGCTTGGCGAAAGAAAATACCGGAGCGAAGCGAGGATGATTTTCTTTCAGCCAACCCAGCCCCTGAAAGGGGCCGCCTTGCGCAATCAGCCCGGGAAACGGCTATCTTTACAGCAAGAAATGAAAAAGCAGACCTCGGATTCTCTGTTCTGAAGTCTGCTTTTCGGTCATTGTCGAGTCTCATGTTTTTCAGGTATGTATCTGCCATCCGTGGAACGGCTGCAATGTTACGGCAAACGATCTGTCAGGTATTCCATGATAGAGCAGACCTCCCACGATACCTGTCCTTCCGTCGGGATAGCGCTGTGTAAAGCCGAACGAGTACGGGGCATGGTCGTAGTAGAGTGAGATTTCGCAGGGACAGTCAGGGTTTTCTTCCCAGCTTTTCAACCGTTCCAGACATTTTTGGAGCGAGGTGTCACCGATGGATTCGGCATAGCGCCTTACATTCTCGAAATGTTCTTCATTCAGGATTTTCATGACTTTTGTATTTTTATCTGTTAAACACGTCCGGCTCCGGGAGCCGGTATTTTTATTTCTCGCCTGCCTGACAGTCCCGTGGCCGTACCCGCAAGGTTTGGCGAAAGAAAATACCGCAGCGAAGCGAGGATGATTTTCTTTCAGCCAACCCCGCAGGGGCCTGACCTTGTACGGGTACACAGGACACGGGACTACCTTTGCAGGGTGGGAAATAAAATATGCGGTTGTTCCTTGTTGCGGGATCTTGTATGGCTTCCGGAGATAATCTTCCTGATTTGTTCGCCATTGCCGGACAAATGGTGTATTTTTGCAGTTTCTAATTTCAGGATCATGGAAAACTATATAAAGAAAGCGGCGGATGCTTTCCTTGTGGAGCGTCCGTATGGTATGCGTGTGGATTACAGGAAGAAAGGATTCGTGCTGTTTAACCGCAACCTGAACGTATTGGGCAATGCGGAGCATGCCCGTCTGGAAGAGCTGCCTCTGGAGCGGTTCAATGTGGAGGAGATTCCGTTGGATGGTGAAATTGTGGAGGAACACGCGGGATTTACCGATGTATTCTTCTATACCGATCTGACCAGCCCCTATGCCGGATATGCGCTGAATTTGCAAAAGCTCAAGGCCTATAACCGGTTTATGTTTCCGTTGGCGATGGCGCTGAACCGTAAGTTGTGAGTCCGGAAGCCGGCAACGGTAACAGCCGCATGGAGCACGCCGTTACCGCCAGGTTTTATTATTTGCCCTTTCTTGTTGTTATAAATGCAAGATAATCGCCCACGGCCTTATGGCATCCGGTAAAGTCCGGAGTCCGGAGACCTTTGATTTTCCGGTAACTGACGGTTCCGTTCCTGTCAATGCCTCTTACATGCCTGTTGAATGTCCCTTTGGTTCTGATATGGATGTCAAAACCGTCCCTTCCGGTGATTTCAAGGAACATTCCTCCCGTGATCCGTTCCCCGTCCAGGAATTTCTGTTTCTGTTCATCGAGCAGCCGCTGATATTGCTCTTCCCGCGCTCTGCGCTCTTCCGCCTCTTTCTCCTCCTGTTCCCTGCGTTTCTGTTCCTGCCTCCTTTTGTATGCCTCACGGGCTTGCACCAGGGGGGTGGTGTCAAGTCCGAGAGCCTCGAACACGCGGACGGAGATCAACCTGACAAAGGCTCCTCTTTCCGCGCCCTGAAGCGTATCCGCGATCCAGTTCCTGCAATAGGCGGCAGTTTCGTCCCTGCGGTTTTCTCCGTTGAGGAACCGGCGTGAATACTGCCCGCTGGAGAAATAAACGTTTTCAATCCGGCAGACCACATGGAAACAGTCATCGTCCTCATTCCCATATTCGTTCTTTCTAGACAGGGAGAGATATACATTCTCGGCGTACGGTTCCAGTTCCATATAAGGAGCCACGACGGTATTCCCGTCAGACCTGTACTTGAATACTTTTGCTTTCATACTATCGTTCAGTTTGTCGGTTGTTGCATATTTCATCTATAATCTCTTTCCCGCTTCTTTCACCCTTCAGGAAGGCAAGGAAGCGCCTCAAAAAGAGCCGGGCACAGTCAGTTCCCAGCTGGGAGCTTTCACCGTCTTTGGTAGCGCATACCGCAAAACGCCCCAGTCCGAAACTGTCCTGTTGCGGTACGATGTGGTAAGACAAGTCCTCGCTTGCGTTGATGTGCAACCCACGACGGAAAACATAGAAAGTTTTCGGGATTCTTCTGTCGGTATCGATTTCCATACGCTTGTAACCGTGATGTTCCAATAACCGGACCAGTTCCCTGTTTGTCGGAATTGTATGTCCGATCCAGTCCGGCCAGCTTATATTTTCTATTGTATGTCCGTAATTGTCATATAATATGTCGAACTGTTCCTGGTATTCATCGTAAAATTCCCCGTTCCCGTTGCACATTTTCTCCAAAGCGATGCCGTTTTTATGGACAAGGGCAAGGTCGCCCAGTCCGCACGCGATTTCATTGAGCAGCGTGCGTTCCTCATCCCTGTCCTTTGCCGTTCCGTAAATTCTAAGCCGGGAATACCGGTGTAGCGCCGAACGGGACGGCATATCCAGTTTTTCCCATATCCCATCGTTTCCTATAGCCTGTCTGGTGTTTTCCGGAAGTCCGTACCACCACTTGTCCAAATTGTTTGTATCCATAATTTCTGAATCAGATTGTTTTTAAATTCTGTTTTGAGTACCATGCCTGATACGCGGCGGCATACTCCTGACGTTCCCGTTCCAGGGAATTTCTCATCTCAGGGGTGTATCCGAGCAGGCGGATGTATCCTCCGTTATAGCCGGTGAGTTCGCACCTTATTCCGGCTTCCTCCAGTTTGTCGATGCGTTTTTGGGCCATTTTTGCGCTTGAATATTCCTTCGGCCAAAAATAGACTTCGCCCCGTGAGCCGAAACAGTCTTCCCCCAGAATTATTTCCCCGGCATACTTCCGGCTTTCGATGAAGCCGAAACGCGCTTTGCCCAATGCCTGGCGCATTGCCTCGTGTGCCGGACCTTCCGGATGCTTGAATATCTCCGACTTGTCTTTGCTGCCGAGTTTGGGCGGTTCCACCTTGTACGGCTGTTTGTAACTTCCGATTCCGAGCGTCAGGTAAAAGTTGGTGTGAAAATAGTCCGTCATGGGGTCGCTGTCATCGAAATTGTACGACATGATGAAATCGCAGATATTCACCATTACATCCTTTGCCCTGTCCGTCAAGGATTTGTCTGAATGGATATGATGGTGGTTGACATCGCCTTGAACTTTTCCGGACTCTTTGGTGAACGCCTCGAAATCCGCTTTCATCAACCGGATATGGATGGAGTGGCAATTCTCCCGTCTGACAGAGAACTTGTATCCCGGATAGGTCTCCTTGAGCCATGCCCGTACCAGTCCCACGATTTCAGGAGCGTGCTGCCCCTTGTAATTGCGGCCTTTCCAGCGGTATTCGTTATACACATACTTGGTGTATTCCTTTGCCGTGGCTCCCGGATAGTCATATTCATATCCGGTTGAGGTCGAGGGAATATCCGGTTTTTCTTTCCAAGCCTCAAAAAGCCTTCCAAACTCGGTGTTCACCTGTTGCATGATTGCGGTGTCACCACCCTTGTCCGGGTGGTGCTCCAATGCCAGCCGGCGGTATTCTTTCTTCAAGTCCGCCAGAGAGTGTATGTTCTGAAAATAAGTCATAGCCATAAGTTTTTTTATGCCCCTGCGAGGCGGTTGATAAAATATTCCCGGTAGTCAAGGTCAAGACCGAGGTTGAGACAGGCCGTTTCCATGTCATCTTCTCTCAGGTCGTCCGCCTCCTGCAATTCGCGCAGGTACCGGATTTCGGAGTCCAGGTATTCCTGTGCTTCCGTTTGACCGCAACCGCATGAGTTGCAGATCAGACTGATAATGTTTCCCTGCATGCTGTTTGATTTTTTATGTTTCTGTTCCTGTTTCTGAGGCCTCGTCCGTCGTATATCGAGACGGCCCGTTCCACCAAAAGCCTGCGGTTGTCTTCCGAAAGTTCCAGATAGAACCGTTCCGCCGCGCCGAATGTGCCCTTGTCTGTCGCCACGCACCATTTTTCCCAGAAATGCGGGTACATGCCGCCATACACGGTTTTGCATTCCTCCTCGCTCCAGGCGTTCCACATGTAGTAGAAGAAACTGGAGACGGTATTTTCCGCTTGATATTTCATGGTTCTTCTATTTGTGATTCTACATTGTTTGTTTCTCTCAGTTGATGCCACACAGCCTCATACATCTCATGAAGCCAGTCTATGTTCTTCGCGCCGAGTTCAAACGGGCTGTGACACTGCACCTCGTCACCGCTTTCTTTCTCTTCGGCAAGGACGGTCAGGCTGTCCGCCGTTACCCGGAGTCCTGTCACCCTGCATTCATATGGTTCTCCGTTCTTGCCAAACCATATCACCCAGACCGGATCATAATCCTCTTCCGGAAGACGAATTTCTTTCACGCAGTGAGCATGGAGCAACTGCCGTATCGCGTCGATGATGTCCCCCCGCAGTTCCTTGATCCTGCCGCTGAAATCAACGGCTTCTGACGGTAAACTTCCTTTTCCGCCTCTTTCCTGCAAGGAGAGAATCCGCGTGTCGGGATGGATACAGAAATCCCAGTCCAACACTTCATCGTCATCGCGTGTCGTGTGGATATCGCCGCCCAAAACAAGACCGCAATCGTCATTTACCATTCTTTTTGCTTCATCGCGGTCTTCTGCCGCTACCGTGTAAGTGCCCTCGAAGGAATACCTTACTCTTATGTCATATCTTTTCATGATTCTTTCCATTTGATTGTTGATACCAGATTCATTGCCCGGAAGGATTACCGGATATTCAATATTGCGCTAAAGGCATGTGGGTCAAGCCTGTAAAACGTCGGAAGGTTAAGTGTGACCATCGGGTAGCTTACTCAGCCGCTCTGACGTCTATAACCTGTATCCTCAGCCAATTTGTTAGACAGAAGGAACTCCATGGCATCAGGATTGTTGTTGATGTCCACGAATGCCCTGTCAGGCAGTGAGAATGCCGCCTTATCTTCTAAGTTGACCGTCAGGACCGTGTATATCTCATGGGTCACGGGATCTTTCAGAGACAATGCCGGCCAGCCGTTATGGTACATTTCAATCACGATTGAGAGACGGCTTTCCTGATACAGGAAAGTCTCTTCCATGGACGGATGGTCGCATTTGGCAATTTCAAAATCATCCTCCCCTTTGGTAAATGTCACCATCGGATAGGATACATCGACAAAACATTCCTCTTCCCGGTAGCAGAGATGTTCTTTTCCCTCTGAACGGATTATAGCCAATCGGGTGTTCATATTCGTAACTGGTTTTAAAATTATTGACTTGCAAGTTAATTGGCCGGCATTCACCTGCCTGTTTCTTTAAACGTGTGATTGTCACCGCCTGCGGACATTTGGGAGAGTTGCTGTCTCACCGCCTTGATTTTCCCAATCAGTTCGTCCTCCCTTCGGAATGAGGGGGTACATTTGGTACGCCTCATCCCGGCTCCCCAGGGGATGCCGCCGCATACTTTTCTCAGGCGTGCCTTTTCGCTTTCCAGGGCCGACTCCAGACGGGCCAGCCTGCGTCGCAACGATTCTTCGGTCACAGTTCTCATGATTTCATTGTTTTTTTAGTATGGTGACGGGTCGGAAAGACAGTCACCATACCGTCGTTATGTGTCACGTTATATTTTAGCTTTTTCCCTTTTGATGCCTCTCAGGACGTACAACAGGTGCAGGAACAGCTCCCTGTCGTAAATCCGGAAGAAGAACGGCTCGCCTGTTTCCCTGACCGTTCCGGTAAAAGACACGGACTCCCGGTTCACGGGATATTGGAGGAAGTTGCCGTTTGCCAGCAGGGTGTGCTTTTTCTTCATCACTTCGCCTAGGAACTTGTCCATATCGTCGTTTCCCTCATAGCCGGAGAAGTAGAGGAAATGATGACGGCGCAGGCTTCGCAGGATTTTGGCGGTTTCCAGCCTTACATCCCTGCCTGACGATTCGTCCGTTCCTCTCATCAGGTTGCAGATGAACTTCTTCTCGCCATTTATGTCAAGAAACAGATAAGGAACTATAATTATAGAGGCATGCCGTGCGTGGTCAGAGATGACCATCGGCTTTTCTTTCAGGATGTCTCCTTTGAAGGTAATGTTCCGGTAATGGTTGTCCATCTGCCGTTCCAGTTCCTTTCTTGGCGTGGTAACGGAGCGGAGTCCCGTGAAGTAGCGTCCGCCCGCCCGGAAGCAGAACCGGTAGATGTCCGCATGATAAGGCTCTCCCAGGAAAAAGAAATTCCGGGTATGGCGGATGGGGGGCAAGACATCCATGTAGTCGAAATATCTTTCTTCCGTAATCTCACTGAACGGGGCGCAGAGGGATTGCAGGTGGATGCGTATCATCTTGCGGACGGTATTTCCGGACACGGCTGTGAGGTACGGGTTCTTTTCCCTGTCCCTCAGTTCCTCCAGTGTCTCATGATGGTAGTCGCCGTGTATTCCGTCAGACATGGTGGTCACGCAGCTGCCGTCAAAACTGCGTGAATCGACTACGAATTTCAGTTTGTCGTTATTCATGGTTCAGATGTTTTGAAGGTTCAACACTCTCTTGGCGGCACTGAGGGCATTGGAGGTGAGCTGCCGTTGCCATGCCTTGTTTCTGGGTGACCAGCGGAATCCGGAGGATTTCAGTTCCTTGCGTCTGTTGTCTTCGGGAATCCTGTCAAACAGGATCTGAAGGCGGTCTTCCCCATAGTTCCATACAAGTGTCCCGCCCTCGAACGGCACTTCCTTGTTTTCCCGTCTTTGCACCGCTTTCAGCCTTTCGCGCATCCGTTCCGCAAGTTCCGGCAATTGGAAGAATTTGTTTCTCGGGGTGATGACGGGTTTCCTTACCCTTGCGTTATATTCGGAAATGAAGTCCACGGCCCTGCGGACGATTTCCACTTCCCCGTGATTGGCGAAGGTGGATACCTTGTTCAGGATGCTGCTGACGAACAGGGCACGGCTATAACCCCGGCATTGTCCGGTATCAATCCCGTGGATGGTGTCGGCGCTGCTCCTGATGTCGCGTTTGAGCGTCTGCCATGCCTTTTCCAGTTTTTCTTCCTCCGGTCGTGCGGCTTCCTTTTTCCGTCTGACGGCTTCAAGAACCTTTTGCCGCCAATTGCGGAACTCCTCGTAGCGGTTCCGGTAGCTTCTGTTCGTATTCTCCTGCCTGTGGTAATCGAATCCGCCCCGTCCCGTCACCATCGGGTTGGCGCAGCGTGAGAGGGCCGAGAGCTGGGCGGACAGCTTTTGCCGGTAGGCGGCGATGTATGTATCCCGTTCCTCTTCCTGCATGAGTTGCAGGTCGTTGTGCAGCTCCTCCCCGTAGATCATGATGTCCGTCTCGCCACGAATCTCCGGGTCGAAGGAACTCCATGCGTATGCGTCGCAAGCCTGTTTCCACATATCCTCCAGATAGCCCGGATGTTTGAACGCTACGGCTTCCCAGTCTTTGAAGTCCCTGGAATGCAATTCATTGCGGTCTTCCGGATTTCCGTACAGGTGTACGTAGTTGCCCGTTCCATGATGCTCCTTTCTGAAATGGAACGGTACGGGAGGATGGTCCGTACCCTTTTCCCGGATCATCGTGACCCGGTGTGCATTCTCTGCGGTAAGGCCCGTTACTTGTTCTTCCCGGACCTTTGCTGTTGTTGTTTCAGTCATAACCGTTGCCATTCATAAATTATTTCTACCAGTTCTTCGTCCGCCAGTTTTTGGATTTCCTCGTCCGAGCAATAGCAGGCGATTTCCTCGTCCAGCTTGAAAGCTGCCGGATCATGGCTTCCGATGCCGTCCAGCAGTTCCGGCACCAGGCTGTCTGCGGCAACCGTATAGCTTCCGTCCCTGCCTTGCACCTCCCGTGCGGGATAGCTCCTTTCCCGATAAACCAACATTCTCATTTTCGGATTGGCACCCTGCTGTCCTTTGTGGACTTTGCTTGTCGTTTCTCTGTTCATACCTTCATTTTTTTTAGTTTGTTTGACATTATCGGCTCCGTGGAGCCGGTTTTTCGGTTTCTTACTTGCCGGACTGTCCTTTGCCGGGGATTGCGCAAGGCTTGGCAAAAGAAAATACCGCAGCGAAGCGAGGATGATTTTCTTTTAGCCAACCAGCCCCTGAAAGGGGCCGCCTTGCGCAATCAACCCGGCAAAGGGCTATATTTGCAGGTAAGAAATTGAAAGAATGGCAGTTATTCCTGAACTGTCCTGATACAAAAAAAGCCATCCTCCGGGGACGGCTTTAATGGTGTGTCGTACGTCTATTGCGCCAGACGTTCCTTCACATTGTTCATCGCCTCTTTCAGGCTGCTGTTCATGACCCGCGCATAATGCTCGTCATGCGTGTGGAGGCATGTCCGAGCATGACGGACACGTCCTGCAAGGGTACATTGTTGGCGAGCGTGACGGTCGTCCCGAAAGTGTGCCTGGCCACGTGCGTGGTCAGGTTTTTCTTTATGCCGCAGAAATCGGCGATTTCCTTGAGGTAGCTGTTCATTTTCTGGTTGCACATGACAGGCAGGCAGCATCCTTTCTTTATGCAGACCGGATGTTCCCTGTATTTCTCCAATATGGCCAGTGGAACGGGCAGCAGCGGGATGTTGCTGATGGAAGACGCTTTTCTGCGGTGTTCCAACTTGATCCTTCCCTTCCTTATCCACCAGTCCCCGAGATTGTCCTGTACCAGGTTTTCACCACTCAGAGTGGCGACATCGGAGAACGCCAGACCGGTGAAACATGCGAAGACAAATATGTCCCTGACCAGCTCGAGCCGTGGGATGGTGAATTTCTTTTTCATGAGGGTCTGCAACTCGTCGTAGGTCAGGAATACCGGATCGGTCTCGTCCTGCTCCATCTTGTAACCGTAAAAGGGATTCTTGCGCATCCATTCCTTTGCCAATGCCATGTTGGTAAATTTCTTGAAACATTTCATATAACGGACTATCGTGTTACGGCACAGTCCCCCCTCCGTTTTCAGGTAAATGTCAAACGCACGGATGAACTCCGGTGTCAGCTCATGGAAGGTGATATCCTCCTTGCCATAATAAGAGGGGATAAGCCGCTGCAATTTCTTCACCACGTTCTTGTACCGGTTGATCGTGACGGGAGAGTAGTCTATGCCTGCCAGTGTTTCCATTTCCCCGATGCCTTCCATCATGGTACCGAGCAGTGTACGCATTCCGGTGTCTTTCCCGAAGACACGTTTCAGGATCAGTTTCGGGGTAATCAGGGCCTGTTCCAATACCAGCTCCTTGTGTTTTTCCAAGGCGCATGCGTGCAGTTCGGCAATATAGGCGTTCAGTGCCACTGATGCCCTGTCCCTGCCTTTACTGCATCCTTTGGCGGCGTTCCATAAGTTCAGGGGCACGCTTCTTTGGATACGTACATCGTCATAGTCTCCATTGATGGTTATCCGCATCAATACCGGTGCCTCACCGTTTTTCAACAATTTCGTTTTAAGCACGAAAAACAGAATGTTCATTGTTCCCTGTTTCATCACTTTTGTTTTTTGAGGTTTACATTCAATTGTTTCGTCAAAACCGGATGGCATGAGGACGTGGAGCGAAGTGTTAAATTCGGTGGCTTTTTTGAGGGACTTGTGGAAAAGCCATAAAAATCCCATTTTTCTCAGGTTCGAATTGCCTTTTGTATCCCGGGTTCGATTCCTTTTTTTTATCCCGATGGGGAATACCGAATTTTTAAATTTCTTTCACATTTTCAACTCCATCCGGTCATGTGTGCAAAATTACTTTTTCACACCGGAGATTGGAATTGTCAAATAGTTGAAAAACAATGAAGTATGATACATATTTATGGCTTTTTCAAAAGCCTTAAAAAAAGCCACTGAATTGGCGAAATCCAACTTCACAAATATGTAATGAAATGCGTAGCGAGGGTAAAAAAAGAACCCTTGAACTATCTCTAATTCAAGGGTTTTCTAAAATTGAAAAGCTTTTTGGTGGTGCCACCAGGAATCGAACCGGGGACACAAGGATTTTCAGTCCTTTGCTCTACCAACTGAGCTATGGCACCATTGTTTCTTGTTTGCGGTTGCAAAGATAGATAAAGTTTTCTAATCTTGCAAATATTATATAAAGAAAAAATGCTGATAATAAATAAAATGCTTATTATCAGCATTTTGTAGTAGGAATTATTTTTCTTTTAATGGATTCCAACCTTGTGCTTTTAACTCAAATTCTTGTCCGTCGCGAGTGACGAGGGCGCAACCCAACTCCGGTTTGGTGATGTGCCCAATGACTTTTACGCCTTTCATGGTCGAAACCTTTTCGTGATCAGTCAAGGGAACAGTGAAGAGGAGTTCATAATCTTCGCCACCATTTAATGCACAGGTAGTGACATTCATATTGAGTTCTTCTGCCATTACAGCCGTCTGATAGTCAATGGGAATACGTTCCTCATAAACGCGGCAGCCGGTATCGCTTTGTGAGCAAATATGCAACAGTTCGGAAGAAAGTCCGTCCGAAATATCCATCATGGCAGTCGGTTTTACTCCTGCTTGGGCAAGTTCTTCAATGATATCTTTACGCGCCTCCGGTTTAAGTTGGCGCTCTAATATGTACTCCTTGCCGGAGAAATCGGGATTGGCTTCTTTTTGGTCCTGGAACACCGCTTTTTCGCGTTCCAGCAGTTGCAGACCCATATAGGCGGCCCCTAAATCACCACTGACGCAAATCAAATCTGTGTCATGCGCTCCATTGCGGTAAACCACTTTGTCTTTGTCAGCCTCGCCAATGCAGGTGATACTGATTGCCAATCCTGTGACTGATGATGTGGTATCTCCTCCCACAATATCTACATTGTGTAGTTGGCAGGCCAGCTTCAAACCATCATAGAACTGCTCTAAATCTTCTATGCAGAAGCGTTTGGATACAGCTAGCGATACTGTTATCTGCTTGGGAGTTCCATTCATGGCATAAATGTCTGAGAAGTTTACAATGGCTGATTTATATCCAAGATGCTTTAATGGTGTATAAATCAGGTCAAAGTGTACTCCTTCCATCAGAAGATCGGTAGTAACCAATACTTCTTTGTCCTTAAATTCGAGGACGGCTGCATCGTCTCCCACACCGTATTTGGTTTCGGGATTCTTTAGTTCAATATTCTGAGTCAGATGTTTGATGAGGCCGAACTCCCCCAAGGTTGCAATTTCTGTTCTATTTGTTTCTTGCATATTCTTTTTTTAAGCTCTGTTAATGAGTTCGCGCATAATGGTTGTCATCCGTGGCTGTGCTTCATCTGCCGCCTTCTGGACTTCTTCGTGGGAAACCTCCACTATTTTGCCTTCCACGCCGAGGTCGGTGATAACTGAAACTCCAAACACTTTAATGCCGCAATGGTTTGCAACAATAACTTCGGGGACAGTAGACATGCCCACAGCATCAGCTCCCAGGATATGGAACATTTTATATTCTGCCGGAGTTTCAAAAGTCGGTCCTTGTGTACCGATATATACTCCTTGCTGCACTTTGATGCCCTTTTCTTTGGCTATTTCCAATGCTTTGTTGATAAGCTCTTTAGAGTAGGCTTCGCTCATGTCCGGGAAACGGGGACCATATTCGATATTCTTTCCGTGCAACGGATGTTCGGGGAAGAAGTTGATATGATCTCTGATAATCATTAGGTCACCGATTTCAAAAGCAGGATTAGTTCCGCCGGCAGCGTTGGATACAAATAGTGTTTTGATACCTAATTCGCGCATTACACGTACCGGGAAAGTAACTTCTTTCATTGAATATCCTTCATAGAAATGGAAACGTCCCTGCATGGCCATGATGTCTTTGTCTCCCAATTTGCCAAAGATTAGTTTGCCACTGTGACCTTCTACTGTTGATACGGGAAAATTAGGAATGTCTTTATAACTTATTTCATATTTATCGGTAATTTCGTGTACCAAACTTCCTAGACCTGTGCCCAAAATAATTGCTGTCTCGGGATTAGTATGCATCTTTTCTTTCAGAAAGGCTGCGGTTTCTTGGATTTTTTCTAACATATTCGGTTATATTTAAGTTGAATAATTCTTGTTGGTCATGTAAAAAGCTCACCTCTATCGGGAGTACATAGATAAATGGTTTGATGCTTTCGTCCAGCAATGGATGGGATGACAGTCTCACCGCATCCTTTTCTGTGGTGATAATCATTCGTTTGCCTTCCGGCAGTTGTCTGAAACGGCTTTTTATGATTTCCATGTCTTGGGGTGTGAAGTCATGGTGGTCACTAAATGTCAATGGATTGATATGTTCGTTATAAGGGCTTAAGTCATGGATTAACTTAGCCGGGGATGCAATTCCGGTAACGAGCAATATATGTGCATCTTTATGAATGTTGGCGATTGGATACTCTTTTCCCTGTCGGGTGATAGGGTATAATTTGCCATAATTCAGGGTTGTGAAGTAAAGTTGTTGATAAGGATATAATCCCATCTGTTTACGCAACACCCGCACATCCATGGGAGTTATATCCTTGGGACATTTGGTTATTATCACGATATGAGCACGGTTCTTGCCTTTTTCGGGTTCGCGCATTCGTCCTGCCGGTAATAAAGCATCTTCGCAGATAGGTCGGTGATAGTCCACTAGAAGAATATTCATTCCCGGTTTCACATAGCGATGCTGAAAAGCATCATCCAATATTACGACTTCGGTTCCGGGGGCGGTATATCCGTTGCATAGCTCCTCGATACCGTGACAACGGTCACGGTCTACTGCCATATAGATATCGGGAAATTTCTGTTTCATTTGAAATGGCTCATCACCTATGATATTTACGGGAGTATTCGGTTGGGCCAATACGAAGCCTTTTGATTTTCGTTTATACCCCCGGCTTAGGACTGCCACTTTATAATTGGGTTTCAATAACTTTATCAGATATTCGGTATGAGGCGTCTTTCCGGTACCTCCTACGGTAATGTTGCCTACCGAGATTACCGGAATATCAAAGCTCTTTTCTTTGTATATTCCCCAATCAAATAGTCTGTTACGTATCCATACGCCGGCTCCGTAAAGCCACGAAACCGGGTATAGCCACTTATGTATTTTGATAAAGTTATTCTCCATTAAAAGTTATTTAATATTCAATTCGAATGGCATACGTGCCTGTACAGGATTGATTTCTTTCAGGTTTTGTAATATTTCGAAATAGCTGTAGAAACTGCCCATATATTCTTTCATCTGACTGTTGACATAGTGCTTGCGCTGGCTGTTCAGTAGATTCATGAAGAGACTTTCTTTTTCAGGATAACTGATAATAGTGTAGTTCTCTACGTTTGCTCGTTTTGCGGCTGCTGCTAATGCGTCATCTATGCCTCCCAATTTATCTACTAACCCCAAACCGACGGCCATTTCGCCCGTCCACACTCGTCCTTCAGCTATTTTTTCAATATCTGCTGCTGACATATTTCTTCCTTCGGCACAACGGTTTACGAATAACTTATACCCGTTGTTGATATAATTTTGAAGTGCTTCCTGTTCGGCGTTGTTGAACGGACGCGTTGCGAGTGGACCGAAACCGGCTCCCATATCGGCCATTTTATTAGTTTTTACTACATCGAAATCCAGCCCTAGTTTGTCTTTGAATAACTTCTCTCCCGAAGGAATCATTCCGAAGATACCGATGGAGCCGGTTAGAGTTGTCGGATCTGCAAAGATAGAATCTGCGGCGCAAGAGATGTAATAACCGCCTGATGCTGCATAATCCCCCATAGAGACGATAACCGGTTTCTTTTCTTTCAGGCGTACTACTTCGCGCCATATCTGTTCGGAAGCATAAGCACTTCCACCCGGAGAGTTTACGCGCAGAACAACTGCTTTTACATTGTTGTCATCGCGCAACCTGCGTAAGTCCCGTGTCATCTTCTGACCGTCAATGACTTCTTCGGTAGAATTGGAGGAAGCAGCATCTAAAATCTCTCCTGATGCATAATATACGGCAACAACGTTTCCACTTTTATCCTTGGGGACATTCTTTTTTACATTTATCATATCTTCAAGGAAAAGGCTGTTTAAGCTCTGGTCTTCTTTCCGTCCGGTCAGTTGTTTCAAATAAGCGATCATTTCGTCTTTATATAACACTGAGTCGGCCAGTCCGCATTTGATATATTCTTCTGCCTGACAGAGATCCATGCATTGGTCTGCATAAGCATTAAGTGAGTCTTTAGAAATGTTGCGTGACACTGAAACATCATCTAATAATTGATTCCATATAGAGTTTAAGAATACGGTGACTTGCTCACGGTTGGCGGGGCTCATTTCGGTAGCGATAAATGGTTCTACAGCCGATTTATAAGTGCCTACCTTGAAAACCTGTACATCAATGCCCAGTTTATCCAGTAAATCTTTAAAGAAGACAGGTTGGGATGCCAGCCCGTGCCATGAAATGTTTCCTTGAGGATTGATGATTACCTTATCTGCAACACTTGCCAGATAATACATACCTTGTGTATATTGGTCTGCGTATGCTACGATAAATTTACCGCTTTCCTTGAAGTCTTGAAGTGCGTTGCGTATTTCTTCCAATGATGCAAAAGAAGTAGCCAGATAAGATGGTTGGATATAGATGCCTTTAATCTTGTCGTTTTCTTTGGCTTTTTTGATGGAGGATAAAATGTCATTTAGTCCATAAGAACCATTGCCGTCTCCCATTATTTGTTGAAATGGGTTTTCCTGTACACGTTCTGATAAGTTGCCTTTCAAGTCAAGAACGAAGACCGAGTTGTCTCTTACTATGGTTTCAGAGTCTGATGAGGCTACCATGCCTACTACTGTGATAAGGCCCAGTATGGTGAGCACTATACCTGCTAAAATGACGCCTATCAAACTAGCCAATGTAAATTTAAGAAAATCTTTCATTGAATGTGTTGTTTATAATGTTAATAATTAGCTAACAAAAATAGTTGATTGTATTGAAAAAAGCAAAGAAAGTGAACTTCTTTTGCTGTATGCTTGTTTATATAGGTAAAATAACTCATAATAAATATGCTAAATATGACAAAGAAATTCAAGGATGCCATAAAGAGCCGCCGTACTTTTTATCAGATAGACAATAAATCCACGTTGTCTGAAAAAGAATTGTTGGATTTGATTCGTTTTGCTGTCGAATATGTCCCTTCAGCATTCAATTCACAAACCACACGTGTTGTTTTATTAACAGGTGAAGCTCATCAAAAGTTGTGGAATATCGTAAAAAATACTTTGCGTAAGCGGATTTCTGCGGAAGCTTTTGCTAAAACGGAACAGAAAATAGATGGTAGTTTCTCTTGTGGATATGGAACGATTCTATATTTTGAGGATATGTCTGTTGTTCATGCTTTGCAGGAACAGTTTCCCACTTATAAAGATAATTTCCCTGTTTGGGCGGAGCAGGCCGATGCTATGCATCAATTTGTCATTTGGACTATGTTAGAGGATGCCGGAATGGGAGCTTCTCTGCAACATTATAATCCGTTGGTAGATGATGAAGTGCGTGCAGCATGGAATTTGCCTTTGCATTGGAAGTTAATAGCACAGATGCCTTTCGGAGTTCCTGTGACCCGGCCCGGATCGAAAGAAGTGATGCCTTTGGATGAGCGTGTATTTGCTTTTAACGACTAAATTTTTCTTATTCTGCTTGGCTCGTTAGGGGAAAATCAGCATCTTTGCGTATTATAAATACAAAGATGCATTATGAAAAAACTTTTATCGCTTCCTCCTAATTTGGTGGAATTTTTTTATGATATAGAAAAGGCTGATCGTGATGAATGGTTTTGTACTTCCGATCCTATTGGTAGTAAATTGGGGTCGGGAGGAGGAACGGCTTGGCTGCTTGAGGCATGCAAACAACATATTGCGCCCGATAAAGACTTTTTGGAATGGCTGAGGGAAGAAAAAAGAATATTGTTGCATGCCGGCGGACAGAGTCGGCGTTTGCCCGGATATGCTCCGTCAGGTAAAATATTAACGCCTATTCCTGTCTTTAGATGGGCGAGGGGGCAGCGCTTGGAACAAAATCTGCTCTCACTTCAGCT
Organism: Phocaeicola massiliensis B84634 = Timone 84634 = DSM 17679 = JCM 13223; assembly: GCF_000382445.1. Taxonomy (GTDB): domain Bacteria; phylum Bacteroidota; class Bacteroidia; order Bacteroidales; family Bacteroidaceae; genus Phocaeicola; species Phocaeicola massiliensis. Next base: position 381,353 of record NZ_KB905473.1, read on the forward strand.
TCCTTTATATGAACAAATAATGGAGAAGGCTCCGGCTTCTCTGCGCACATTGATAGCCAGCGGAGATGTGTATATACGTGCGGGTCAACCTCTTCAGGATATTCCTGATGTTGATGTTGTGTGCTATGGGCTTTGGGTGGACCCCAATTTGGCAAAGAATCACGGGGTGTTTGTTTCTTCGCGTAGCAATCCCGATAAATTGGACTTTATGCTTCAGAAACCTTCGGTCGAGGAGTTGGGAAAACTGATGCAAACTCACTTGTTCCTGATGGATATCGGTATTTGGTTGCTGAGTGATCGGGCTGTTGATTTGTTGATAAAACGTTCTAAAAAAGGAGGTGAACTCTCATATTACGATATGTATTCCGAGTTCGGACTGACCTTGGGTGAACATCCGCGTATTGCAGATGAAGAATTGAATGGGTTGAGTGTGGCTATCCTGCCGTTGCCCGGAGGTGAGTTTTATCATTATGGAACAAGCAGGGAATTAATCTCTTCCACGTTGGCTGTTCAGAATTTGGTGAACGACCAGCGTGAAATCATGCATCGTAAGGTGAAACCTCATCCGGCTATGTTTGTGCAGAATGCTGATGTCGCATATCGTCTTACTGCTGACAATTCTGAAATCTGGATAGAAAACAGCTGTGTGGGCAAGGAGTGGAACATTCGTCAACAGACAATTATAACAGGGGTTCCGACTAATGACTGGAAACTCAATGTGCCGTCGGGGGTATGTATTGATGTGGTACCTTTGGGAGAGGCTGAGTACGTAGCTCGCCCCTATGGATTTAATGATACCTTTAAAGGAGCATTGACAGAGGAAAGGACTATTTATCAGGGAATTTCGGTGCGTGAATGGCTTTCTTGTCGCAAAGTAGCAGTTGAAGAGATAGACGGTGCTCACGATTTGCAGGCTGCCCGTTTGTTTCCTGTTTGCTCTACAATAGAAGAGCTGGGGCTGGTAATGCGTTGGATGATTTCCGAACCCGAACTTCAGGAAGGTAAGGAAATATGGAAACGTTCTCGCCGGTTGTCGGCCGATGAGATTTCCGCTTATGCCAATCTTCGTCGTTTGGCTGCCCAGCGTGATTCCTTTCGGGTTATGAACTGGCCTGTGTTGGCTCGTAATTATGAACGTAGTGTTTTTTATCAGTTGAATTTGGATGATGCTGCTCATGAATTTGCCATTCATCATTTGGAATTGCCGGATGCATTGCCGCTTTCTGCGCCATTGATGACCCGGATAAGCGACAATATGTTTCGGGCCAGGGTGCAGCAGTTCAGTGGTAAAACCTATACGGAGTATGAAAGAAGGGCCTTTGGGTTGATGCGTGAAGGTTTGACGGCAGCTGCATTGGCAAAAAAACAGCAGCCTCATTTATCGGTTTATTCCGATCAGATAGTATGGGGAAGGAGTCCGGTTCGTATTGATTTGGCAGGCGGATGGACAGATACTCCTCCTTATTGTTTGAATGAAGGCGGAAATGTAGTGAATATTGCTATTGAACTGAATGGACAGCCTCCTTTGCAGGTTTATGTAAAGCCTTGTAAAGAATATAAGATTATTTTACGTTCTATAGACTTGGGAGCAATAGAAACTGTTACTACCTATGAAGAACTGAGTGACTTTATGCAAGTTGGTTCTCCTTTTTCTATTCCTAAAGCGGCTTTGGTGCTGGCCGGTTTCCAGCCGGAATTCTCGGCAGATGTTTATGTTACATTGGAGGAGCAGCTCAAGGCGTTTGGCTCAGGTATTGAAATCACGTTATTGTCGGCTATTCCTGCAGGTTCCGGTTTGGGTACTAGTTCTATTTTAGCTTCTACGGTGCTTGGCGCGGTATCCGATTTCTGTGGCTTGAAGTGGGATAAGAATGAAATATGCAACCGTACTCTGATTTTGGAACAATTGCTTACTACGGGAGGTGGTTGGCAAGACCAATATGGAGGTGTCCTTCGTGGTGTTAAGCTTCTTCAAACTCATGCCGGTATGGAGCAAAGTCCGTTGGTTCGTTGGTTGCCTGATTATTTGTTTACGGGTAGTGAATATCAGAAGTGTCATCTGTTGTATTATACCGGTATCACTCGCACTGCTAAGGGAATTTTGGCTGAGATTGTACGTAGTATGTTCCTTAACTCTACAGAACATCTTGCACTGTTGGGAAGCATGAAGAGTCATGCATTTGATTTATATGAAGCTATCCAACGTGGAAACTTCGATGAAATGGGGCGTTTGGTGGGTAAAAGCTGGAAGCAGAATCAGGCTCTTGATTCGGGAACTAATCCTGCGTCGGTTGAGGCTATCATTCGTCAGATTGATGATTACTGTTTAGGTTATAAGTTGCCTGGAGCAGGTGGAGGAGGTTATCTTTATATGGTAGCCAAAGACCCCGAAGCTGCTGTTAAAATCAGAGCAATATTGACTCAAAATCCGCCTAACAGTTGTGCTCGTTTTGTTGATATGACATTGTCTGACAAAGGATTGCAGGTTAGTCGCAGTTAGACTGGTAAGTTGTATGGCTGGGTAATTGCTTTTTGATATTTTCTTTGGGAGTGTGTCAAAACGTGGATAATGCTGTCGTTTAGTTTGTTGGGACGAGGTTTGCTCGTCCGAAAACAGTTTACTTTGTGTCTTCGGGCAGGCAACCCCTGCCCCTACAGCTGAGATTGGATAGGCCGGTTTAGTTTTGATACACTCCCATTTCAATAAAACTCTTATCTTCAGACAGTGTGTTATTGCTAACCACTCTTGGCACTGCTTCAATTCTTATGCGGATTGCTTCGTTTCGTACCTTCCTTTCTCCTTTCATTATTCGTTAAAACGCCCTGTTGATGAGGCTCCGCTAATGAATGGATGTCTTGTTGTCACTCTTTCAGCCTCCTTTCATTCGTAAAACTTCTTCCGACAGACAAAGGCTGAAGGCAGATTGTGAAGGGACTTGGGAAGCACGGCTGAAGGGAGGATGAGGGGATGTTCTTTCATTATTAACCGGCTGATTATCCGCATGTTTTGATAAAAATGTAAGGATGAACGGGAAAGAAGTAATGACCGACTTGGTGGGGAGAGGTGCAATCTGCTCTTACATAAAAAGCATGCCGAGCTTTTCTAAAAAGACTTTGATGTTTTTGAAAAAGACTTTGATGTTTTTTAAAAATATCAAGGTCTTTCTGCAACATGCATCGTGATTTAAAATGTGTACGTACGCATCTGGTTATACATACGTACGTATCGGACTATACATACGGTGCCATCGGGCTACACATATATACGCATCGGTTTACACGTACGTATGTAACTAACTCGAAATATGTAATGTTATTTTAAATGTTAAGCAGTTGTGATATAGACGATTAGTTGCCTTCTGTACGTGAAATGTAGTTTCTATTTATTTGGTAGTTTAAAAACAAGGCTGGCGAGAAACAGGTGGAGGCGCTAAGTCTGCCTAGTGCTGTTAGGAACCTTCTTGTCTACTCTTCTCCGTGCGCATACATGCGCGCCCGCAATATAATTATGTGTGTCCCATTTTCTTCCAGTTCTGTTGCTTTCAAAAAGTCTTTGTTCTGTGTTGTTGTAAATCAGTATGTTACAAACAAGTTTCAAAAAAGTGTAAGAAAAATCAGATGATATGTTTGGCAGTTAGGTTGAAACCGTGTACTTTTGCATCCGCAATCGAGAGAGATGCGGCACTGAAACAGTGTGTAACTGACTTGGTGAGACAAACGTAGGAGAGTTTCTTCCTTATAAAGGATTCTGCACCCAGTATCTTACCTTAGCGGGGCTAAGGGAGCGAGAACGGATAAGACCTTTTGGAGCATGCAACCAGCCGCCTGAAAAAAAAAGTTCAAAAAAAACTTTCGAAAACATTTGGTGGTTAAAAATAAATCTCTTACCTTTGCACCCGCTTTTCAAACGAAAGCACATAAAGAAGAGTTCTTTGAAACGATTATAGATAAACAAACAAGTAGTACAAGTCTGCATGTTATATAATATATAATGTGTAGAGAAACAGAAACCGTCAATTATAGATTATTGATAGATTTGGTTCTTGAGCAGATTATCAACTTACGTGTTGAAAAAAGATATTTTTACAATGAAGAGTTTGATCCTGGCTCAGGATGAACGCTAGCTACAGGCTTAACACATGCAAGTCGAGGGGCAGCATGGTCTTAGCTTGCTAAGGCCGATGGCGACCGGCGCACGGGTGAGTAACGCGTATCCAACCTGCCTTACACTCTTGGACAGCCTTCTGAAAGGGAGATTAATACAAGATGTTATCATGAGTAAGCATTTTCGCATGATTAAAGGTTTACCGGTGTAAGATGGGGATGCGTTCCATTAGATAGTAGGCGGGGTAACGGCCCACCTAGTCTTCGATGGATAGGGGTTCTGAGAGGAAGGTCCCCCACATTGGAACTGAGACACGGTCCAAACTCCTACGGGAGGCAGCAGTGAGGAATATTGGTCAATGGACGAGAGTCTGAACCAGCCAAGTAGCGTGAAGGATGAAGGTTCTATGGATTGTAAACTTCTTTTATACGGGAATAAACG
>NZ_KB905473.1:388818-478235 GCF_000382445.1 Phocaeicola massiliensis B84634 = Timone 84634 = DSM 17679 = JCM 13223
ATACGAGGACACTGATTGGTGGGTAGTTTGACTGGGGTGGTCGCCTCCAAAAGTGTAACGGAGGCTTCTAAAGGTGCCCTCAGACCGATTGGTAACCGGTCTCAGAGTGTAATGGCATAAGGGCGCTTGACTGGGAGACTAACAAGTCGAGCAGGTAGGAAACTAGAGCATAGTGATCCGGTGTTTCCGCATGGAAGGGACATCGCTCAAAGGATAAAAGGTACTCCGGGGATAACAGGCTGATCCCTCCCAAGAGCTCATATCGACGGAGTGGTTTGGCACCTCGATGTCGGCTCGTCACATCCTGGGGCTGGAGAAGGTCCCAAGGGTTGGGCTGTTCGCCCATTAAAGTGGCACGCGAGCTGGGTTCAGAACGTCGTGAGACAGTTCGGTCTCTATCTATCGTGGGCGTATGAAATTTGCGTGGCTCTGACACTAGTACGAGAGGACCGTGTTGGACAGACCTCTGGTTTACCGGTTGTGCCGCCAGGTGCATTGCCGGGTATCTAAGTCTGGATCGGATAAGTGCTGAAAGCATCTAAGTACGAAGCCGGCCACAAGATTAGATTTCTCAGGGTCGTTGTAGACTACAACGTTGATAGGATGCAGGTGTAAAGATGGAGACATCAAAGCCGAGCATTACTAATTGCCCGTTCACTTTCTTTATATGCCGGATGTTGTATACGTTTAGCGGTTGCTATGAAATGAAATTACGATCACAGCTTATCAATATGTCAACCTTCTTCAGGTGGCTATAGCACAAGGGTTCCACCTCTTCCCATTCCGAACAGAGAAGTTAAGCCTTGTCACGCCGATGGTACTGCGTAACAGTGGGAGAGTAGGTAGCCGCCGTTTTTGATGAAAGCCTCCGAGTCAGTCAAATGATTCGGAGGCTTTTTTTGTGTTTATACTGAGTTCCCGACTTGGAAGGGGTGAAAAAGGCTATTTGACCCAATATTGTTACTCCGCTTGTTTATATCATTGTTCAATGACCTCAAAAGAGGATTCCTTCCGGCTTGTTGTCTTTCTTTTCTCATTTATTTATTCTGGCTTTGAGCGGACAGTGCTGAGTATTGCTCTGTTGATTCGTTTATATAGACTTATGCAGTTAACAGATATTAAATTATCTCTTTCCTTCTTGCTTATTCCAATAATATTCATACATTTGTAGTGTACTAATAAACTAATACACTAAATAATTAATTAAATACATAAACACAATGATGATTGAAGTGAAGAACTTATCTTTCAGTTATGGAAAGAGGAAACAAAAAGTCTTTAATGATTTTTCGCTGACACTGGATAAAGGTTCAGTTTATGGTCTTTTGGGTAAGAATGGTACCGGTAAATCTACTTTGCTCTATTTAATGACTGGGTTACTCCGTCCGCAAGGAGGTAAAGTGCTCTATAAAGGAATAGGCGTTTCGTTGCGTTATCCTTTGACATTGCAGGATATGTTTTTGGTGCCCGAGGAATTTGCATTACCATCCGTCAGCCTGAAACAATATGTAAAGCTGAATGCTCCCTTTTATCCGGCTTTCAGCAATGAACAGCTAAGAGCCTGTCTCCACGACTTTGACATGAATGAGGACATTCATTTGGGGGAATTGTCCATGGGGCAGAAGAAAAAGGCTTTCATGTGTTTCGCGCTGGCCGCCAACACTTCTTTACTGCTCATGGATGAGCCTAGTAACGGACTGGATATTCCTTCCAAAAGTCAGTTCCGCAAGGTGATTGCATCGGGCATGACAGATGACAAATCAGTGATTATTTCTACCCATCAGGTAAGGGATATCGACAGCCTGTTGGACCATGTGGTGATAATCGACGGTACTCATGTGCTGCTGAATGAATCGGTTAAGGACATTTGCGCGAAACTATATTTTGCCGAACAAGGAATGAATGAACCCACAGGAGATGCATTGTATGTGCAGCCTTCGGTTCAGGGAAACAGCGTGATTCTTTCTAATGTTTATAACGAAGAAACCAAGCTGAATCTGGAAGTACTGTTCAATGCTATGTTGGCAGAAAGAGAAAAAATGCAATCAATATTTAACAAGTAAAGACACAGATACATTATGGATACTAATCATTTCTTTAGCTTTTCGCGTATTGCCATGGTCATGAAACGCGAGATTATAGAAAACTGGAAAAAGAACCTTTATGCTTTCATCGGACTTTATGCAGCCTTTGCGCTGGTCGTGGTGGGTAATATGTGGGGAATGAGTATGAATGCTGAAAATGCATTTGCTAGTCCTGATATCTTCTTTGTTAGGTATTGTACGAATATACTGGGGGCTTTTATCTTTATATGTCTGTTGGGCAGTTTGATTTATGCTTCCGGCATTTTAGATAATATGAGAAATAAAGAGATGCGCATATCTTTCTTGATGCTTCCTGCAACAATGTTGGAGAAGTATGTGGCACGCTTCCTGATGGCTACGCTGGGATTTATAATAGCTGCCATTGTTGGAATGCTTTTGGCAGAGGTTACTCGTTATATTCTGCTTCCTTTGTTTGACTTGCCTGATGTGTTTCATAGCTCCGCATTGTTTAAAGTATTTTCTATGCTTACTATAGATGGTGAGCAGGCATTTAGAGGTTCCTATGCATTTAATATGGAGTATATGCCTTGGTTGGGTGAGGCTTGTGGATGGAGCTTTTTGATTTGGTCACACTCACTCTATGTTTTAGGAGGAAGTTTTTGGTACAAGAGAGCTTTTCTCAAGACTTTGGGGACACTGATTGTGATTTCTATCCTTGGCTCTATTATCACGGTACAGATTGTGGAGTGGATAGGAGAAGAAGGCATGATGGGTCTTCACGACTGGTTGGAAGAAAACTTCCGGTGGATGACGCTGAACAAACTGCTTTCATTTGGCGGTGCTTTCTTTAGTGCCTTCACAATGTTCAACTGGTGGTTGGGCTATAAGCTCTTTACCCGTTCGCAAGTTATTAAACCTAAATTTCGTTTGCTATGAAATTTAAAGAAAGTAAATCTATTTATTTGCAGATAGCCGACCGGATATGTGACGAGATTCTGCAAGGGCAATATCCCGAAGAAGAGCGAATCCCTTCGGTCAGGGAATATGCCGGCACAGTGGAAGTGAATGCCAATACGGTAGTCCGCACTTATGATTATTTGCAAGGGTTGGAAATCATATACAATAAACGCGGTATTGGCTATTTTGTATCGACAGGAGCTAAAGAGCGAATTATCACTCTTCGCAAAGATACCTTCTTGCATGAGGACTTACCGGAGTTTTTCAGACAACTGAAGACATTGGAGATTTCCATGGATGAGATAGACAAGATGTATAAAAAATATTTGGAACAACAATAGTAACACAAACACATTTTTCAGTGGGGTATCAAAACTCAGATGGTCTATCAAACCATCAACTGTAGGGGCAGGGTTTGCCTGCCCGAATACGCAAACAAGCTATTTGGGGAGAGCAATCTCGCCCCTACTAATAAAATGACAGCATAATCAACGTTTAGAAACAGTTCAATTATTTATTTTGATTGATAGTATAATGTATATAAAAAGACTACAGCGATAATCCATATTATCAGCATGGCTATAAAACATATTTTTATCCATTGGTAAAATTTCCTTAAACTGCTTTCATGGGAAGTCTTCTTTTTATATTTCTGCCATGCTGTAATATTATGCCTAAAATAGGGCACATGAATGTAAGTAGAATAGACAGAAGTAATATAGTCTTTATATGTTTATTTATGTGGCTTTAGAATGCGCAACTAATAGCGCTTGTTAGTGCACCTGTAACCGTACAAGCTCCAAAGAATAGATCACCGACATCACATAATATAGGATGATTGTTCTTATAATAATCTTTGTGTAAAATTAGCTTGCTTCTGTATTTGAATGTTATTAGAACCAAACTTACTTTACGTGATTAAGGATGGGGTTAGTTAGTATGCTATGTGATTCGATATCTATGATTTAAGAGCATAGGACTTTTATGCTCTGAAGAAGCGTATCAAAATGAATATGCGGCTGTGGATAGGAGTTCATTAATCTTTGTTGATATTATTAGGTACGGAAAGTGATTTTATCAAAACCTTTTGTTGAATGATTGTCTGAATTTCTTTATTTCTTGATATAAGTCAAACAGTTACCATCCGAAAACTCAGTAACTTTGCACCTCAAAAAACAGGGTAACAAGTGAATGAAATAAAAGAACCGAGAAGTGTACGCCGGAATTTGTCTAAACTGGTCGTACCTATCTTTATAGAAACTTTATTGATTATGATGCTGGGGGCAGTTGACACTATCATGCTGAGCCAGTATTCAGACAATGCAGTTGCCGCCGTCGGAGTGGTGAACCAGTTGATTATGTTTGCCTTTCTTATCTTTGAGGTGATAAACCTGGGTACCTCTGTACTTTGTTCGCAATATTTGGGGGCAAAGAAACAGAAGAATGTGGTTCAGGTGGTAGGCGTGGCTATTCTGCTCAATCTTGTGCTCGGATTAGTGGTAAGTGCTATTTTGCATTATGGTGCGCCGTTGTTATTGACACTGATGGGACTGCGTCCTGAATTGATGGTCTATGGAGTGGGGTATATGGAGATAGTGGGGGCGTTCGCCTTCTTTCAGGCACTTTCACTGACGGTTTCTGCGTCTTTGCGTAGTGCTAACAAGGCTGTCTATCCTATGATGGTCATTGTGGTGGTGAATATCCTGAATATCATAGGTAATTACTCCTTAATCTTCGGTAAGTTCGGCATGCCGGCATTGGGGGTGGAAGGAGCGGCTATTTCGACGGCTTTTGCCAGAGGAGTGTCGATGATTATCCTTTTTATTATTCTGTTTCGTAAATATATACCCAAGTTCCCGATTGACTACTTCCGACCTTTTCCCTTTGTGGAACTGAAGAATCTGTTGAAAATCGGTCTTCCGTCGGCAGGGGAGAACATGTCTTATAGCTTATCGCAGGTGTTACTGACTTATTTTATCAATATGCTTGGAAATGAAGCTCTTACTACGCGAACATACGTGGTTAATATGGTGATGTTTGTCTATCTGTTTGCGATAGCCATGGCACAAGGCGGGGCTATCTGCATCGGGCATTTGGTGGGGGAGAAGAAAATAAGAGCTGCCTATTTGTTGGGCAAGTATGTAATGCGTATTTCTATTTTAGTGTCGCTGGTACTTTCCTGTATTTGGGCTTTGATGGGGCACACGCTCTTTAGTTGGTTGACAGACAATGCGGAGATTGTCCGTTTGGGTACTGTCATCCTTTTTGTCGATGTGATACTTGAAGTGGGGCGTGCCATTAACATTTATGCCACCAATGCCCTTCGTGCAACCGGAGATGTGAACTATCCTTTTTATGTAGGGGTAGTTGTACAATGGAGCATAGCAGTAGGCTGCGGCTATCTGTTCGGGCTCTATTGGGGGTGGGGACTGGTCGGTATGTGGTGTGCTTTCTTGCTGGACGAGAACATTCGCGGCATCATTTTTGTGCGGCGTTGGAATAGTATGAAGTGGGCAAAGAAAGGATTTGTGAAATAATAAATGTGATTTTCGCAAACTTTATAGTGATTGAGGCGGTTAAACTCAATAAAAAGAATTAATTTTGCAATCTGATAATTATCTAAAATACATTATGGAGCTCGATTTACTCACGGCAATATCACCTATTGACGGTCGATACAGAGGAAAAGCGGGAGCTTTGGCCTCTTATTTTTCTGAATTTGCACTCATTAAGTACCGTGTGCAGGTAGAAATAGAATATTTCATCACTTTATGTGAGCTACCGTTACCGCAGCTGACAAGCTTTGATCATGCACGTTTTGCATCGCTTCGTGCTATCTACCAAAACTTCTCGGAAGCCGATGCCGGACGCATTAAGGAAATAGAGAGTGTTACAAACCACGACGTTAAAGCTGTAGAATATTTCATTAAGGAACAATTTGATAAGTTGGGCGGAATGGAAGAATACAAGGAGTTTATCCACTTCGGCCTTACTTCTCAGGACATTAATAATACGTCAGTGCCTTTGTCTGTCAAAGAAGCGCTGGAACAAGTATATTATCCGCAGATTGAAGAACTGATTGCGCAGCTGACTGCTTACGCAGAAGAATGGGCGAATATCCCGATGTTGGCAAAGACTCACGGACAGCCTGCGTCTCCCACTCGTTTGGGCAAGGAAATCATGGTGTTCGTTTATCGCCTTAACCGTCAGTTGGCTGTGCTGAAGGCTTGTCCCATTACTGCTAAATTTGGTGGAGCCACAGGTAATTATAATGCGCATCATGTGGCATATCCGCAATATGACTGGAAAGCATTCGGCAATAAGTTTGTGGCAGAGAAACTCGGTCTGGAACGCGAGGAATATACCACTCAGATTTCAAACTATGACAATCTGGGAGCTATCTTTGATGCCATGAAACGCATTAATACCATAATGATTGACATGAACCGCGATTTCTGGCAGTATATCTCTATGGAATATTTTAAGCAGAAAATCAAGGCGGGTGAAGTCGGTTCGAGTGCCATGCCGCACAAAGTGAACCCTATCGACTTTGAAAATGCGGAAGGAAACTTGGGAATGGCCAATGCTATATTGGAGCACCTTTCTTCTAAACTGCCGGTTTCGCGCTTGCAGCGTGACTTGACAGATTCTACAGTGTTGCGCAATGTAGGTGTACCTTTCGGACATATCATCATTGCCATTCAAAGTTCATTGAAGGGATTGCGTAAGCTGTTGCTGAATGAACATAAGATTTATGAGGATTTGGATAACTGCTGGAGTGTAGTGGCAGAAGCTATTCAAACCATTCTTCGCCGGGAGGCTTATCCGCACCCGTATGAGGCACTGAAAGCGTTAACACGTACTAATCAGGCTATTACCGAATCGTCTATCAAAGAATTTATCGAGACATTAAATGTCGGTGAAGAAATAAAAAAAGAGCTGCGTGAGATTACGCCGCACAACTATACAGGCATTTAAAATGTTATTTATTTAAAGTAAAAAAAGAAACAGAGCCCGAGAGGGCGTTATACATTAATTTAATTAAAGAGAAATCATGAGTACAGAAAATGAAAACAGACAAGAAGGTTCTGTAAACGAAGAAAACCAGAATGTCAGCCGTGATGGTGGTTATAAGTCTTATAACAGAGACAATAATTACAACAGATACAACAACGACGGCGAACAGCGTCAGTATCGTCCCCGCACTAACTATAACCGTGAGGGAGGAGAACGCCCTTATCGCTCTTCGTATAATAATGGTGAGCGTCCTTCTTACAATCGTTATAATAATGGCGAACGTCCGCAACGTCCCCGTTTCAATTCTAACAGTGAAGAAGGTGGTGAACGCCAGTATCGTCCTCGTACTAATTATAATCGTGAAGGGGGAGAACAGCGTCAGTATCGTCCTCGTACCAACTATAACCGCGAAGGTGGTGAGCAGCGTCCTTACTCTCCGCGTCCGCGTACCAATTATAATCGTGAAAGTGGTGAACAGCGTCCGTATACTCCGCGTCCCCGTTTCAATAGCGGTGAAGGTGGTGAACAGCGTCCTTACTCTCCGCGTCCTCGCGTAGGAGGTTATAATCAAGGAGGTGGATATAACCGTGAGGGCGGCGACCGTCCTTATCGTCCGCGTACCGGGGGGTATAACCAAGGTGGAGGATACAACCGTCCTTACCGTCCGCGTACCAGTGATTATAATCCGAATGCTAAATATAGCTTGAAAAAGCAGATAGAATATAAGGATATACTGACTGATCCGAACGAACCGATTCGTTTGAATAAATTCCTGGCAAATGCAGGTGTTTGTTCTCGTCGCGAAGCTGATGAATTCATCACTGCGGGAGTGGTAAGCGTAAATGGTGTAATAGTAACAGAATTGGGTACTAAAATCAAGCGTACAGACGAAGTGAAGTTCCACGATGAACCGGTGAGCATTGAACGTAAAGCTTATGTTTTGCTGAACAAACCGAAAGATTGCGTGACTACTTCCGATGATCCTCAGGAACGTAAGACAGTGATGGATTTTGTGAAGGGTGCTTGTAAGGAGCGTATCTATCCTGTAGGTCGTCTGGACCGTAACACTACCGGTGTTCTGCTATTGACCAATGACGGTGATTTGGCTTCAAAACTGACTCATCCGAAATACTTGAAGAAGAAGATTTATCATGTATATTGTGATAAGAATGTAGCTAAGGCAGATCTCGATCAAATTGCAGCCGGTATTACTTTGGATGACGGTGATATTCATGCAGATGCCATCAGTTATGCATCGGATACAGACAAGTCGCAGGTAGGTATTGAAATCCACTCCGGAAAGAACCGTATCGTGCGCCGTATTTTTGAATCACTGGGTTATAAGGTTGTGAAACTGGACCGTGTATATTTTGCGGGTCTAACCAAGAAAGGGCTTCGTCGCGGTGACTGGCGTTACCTGACAGAACAGGAAGTGAATATGCTTCGTATGGGCTCATTCGAATAATCAAGTAAAATAATAATTAAGAGACAAAACAATGGAAAAAATTAGTAGAACAAAGGTAGTTGACCTGTTGAAGCGTCGTGATTTTGGCGCAATGGTCAATGTAAAAGGTTGGGTTCGTACCCGCCGTGGTAGCAAACAGGTAAATTTTATCGCCCTGAATGACGGTTCTACAATAAATAATGTGCAGATAGTAGTTGATTTGTCAAATTTCGATGAAGAAATATTGAAACTCATCACTACAGGTGCATGTATCAGTGTGAATGGTGAACTGACCGAATCTATCGGTTCCGGTCAGGCTGCCGAGATTCAGGCACGTGAAATAGAGGTGCTGGGTGCTTGCGATAACACCTATCCGTTGCAGAAAAAAGGTCATACGATGGAATTCCTTCGTGAGATTGCTCACTTGCGTCCGCGTACCAATACTTTCGGCGCAGTGTTCCGCATTCGTCACAATATGGCAATTGCTATCCATAAGTTTTTTCATGAACGTGGCTTTTTCTACTTCCATACTCCTATTATTACAGCATCAGACTGTGAAGGAGCCGGTCAGATGTTCCAGGTTACTACCAAGAATCTCTATGACTTGAAGAAGGATGAAAACGGCTCTATTATTTATGATGATGATTTCTTTGGCAAACAGGCAAGTCTGACTGTTTCCGGTCAGTTGGAAGGTGAGCTGGCTGCTACGGCATTGGGCGCTATTTATACCTTCGGTCCGACTTTCCGTGCTGAAAATTCGAATACTCCGCGTCACTTGGCAGAGTTCTGGATGATTGAGCCGGAAGTTGCTTTTAATGATATCATCGACAACATGGATTTGGCTGAAGATTTCATTAAATACTGTGTTCGGTGGGCATTGGATAATTGCTATGACGATGTGAAGTTCTTGAATGATATGTTCGATAAGGGCTTGATAGAGCGTTTGCAGGGCGTATTGAAAGAAACTTTCGTTCGTTTGCCTTATACAGAAGGTATCAAGATCTTGGAAGAAGCGGTAGCGAAAGGGCATAAGTTTGAATTCCCGGTTTATTGGGGGGTAGACTTGGCGTCAGAGCACGAACGCTTCTTGGTGGAAGAACACTTCAAACGTCCGGTTATTCTGACTGACTATCCGAAAGAAATCAAGGCATTCTATATGAAGCAGAATGAAGATGGAAAGACCGTTCGCGCCATGGATGTATTGTTCCCGAAGATTGGTGAAATCATTGGTGGTTCCGAACGTGAAGCAGACTATGATAAACTGATGACCCGCATTCAGGAATTGAACATTCCGATGAAAGATATGTGGTGGTATCTGGATACGCGTAAGTTTGGTTCATGTCCTCACTCCGGTTTCGGACTCGGATTCGAGCGTCTGCTATTGTTTGTAACAGGCATGACCAATATCCGCGACGTGATTCCGTTCCCGCGTACTCCGCGCAATGCTGAATTCTAAAAGATATAAATAATGATGGAAATCCTGCCCTATAACATAGAGCAGGATTTTTTTTGCATTTACCTGTAAAAAAGTTATTTAAAAACGTGGATATATGAAAATTATTTCTAATTTTGTGTATCCACATTACGCAATTTGTTAACTAAATATTATACGACTATGAAACGACATTCTTTATTTTTACTGCTGATAGCATTTATGCTGATCGGTACTTCTCGTGTAATGGGACAAAATAAATCTGCTGTTGCCCCTGCTGATTTAAAAGGTATTTGGCAGATGTGTTTTTATGTATCCGGCGTTCCGAATACTCCCGGAGAGTTAAAGCCGAGTAATTCATTCAAAATCTTGTCTGATGATGGAAAGTTTACCAATATGACGGTAATTCCTAACCATGGAGCTATTATTATTGGTGCGGGTACCTATAAACAGACCGCAGAGAATGCATATACAGAGCATGTAGAGAAGAATCTGCATTTACCTCAATTGGTGGGTTCAGACAATATCTTGGAGTTCGAGATGAAAGGTGGTGATGTAATGGTATTGAAGTTCTTTGTGAAAACAGATAAGGACGGCAATGATATCAATTCATGGTATTATGAAACTTGGAAACGGGTGAAGATGCCGGCTGCTTATCCAAAAGATTTGGTAAGATAATAAGTAGTTGGAAAAATACAATATAAGGCGGGCGAGAGTCCGCCTTATATTGTATTTTGCACAATTCTTCAAAAAATGTGCTATTCTTCATCACTTTTATGGCTTTGGAAGAACAAAGATTAGAAATAATCGTTAACTTTGTCACCAATAACATAAAATAGAAAAGGAGATTAATGTCTAAGCTTTATATAATAGCAGGTTGCAATGGGGCCGGAAAAACGACGGCATCCTACACAGTGCTTCCCGAAATATTGGACTGTCGCGAGTTTGTCAATGCCGACGAAATCGCAAAAGGTCTTTCTCCTTTTAATCCCTCAAGTGTAGCCATTGAAGCCGGCCGGCTAATGCTTAAGCGCATTGGCGAATTGCTTTCTGCCGGAGTCAGCTTTTCTGTTGAAACAACGCTCTCTACCCGTTCTTATATTAATCTCATTCATCAGGCGCAAAGTCAGGGCTATAGTGTCAGTCTGATTTATTTTTGGTTGAACTCACCTGAATTGGCTATTGAACGGGTAAAGCAACGTGTTGCCAATGGAGGGCATGATGTGCCGGCGCCTATCATTCGTCGTCGTTACCGTGCGGGATTGGATAACTTCTTCCATATTTATATGTCATGTGTGGACTATTGGATGCTGGCAGACAATAGCTCTACACCGCGTGTTATTGTGGCTGATGCTTTTCGTTTGCGGGAAGAGCCACATATTTATAATCATGAACTCTTTAATAAAATCAGAAGTTATGTCAACTGAAGAAGAATATAAGGAACTGAGCGAGAAATTGCGTTATGGTTTGGAACTGGCCGAACAGCGATTAATAGAAGAAACAGCTCGTCGTGAAGGGACGTTGTGTTATGGTCGTCCTGATGGAAAAGTGGTGCGGGTATCTGCAACGGAACTTTTGAAGCTTCGCCAGTCTGCCGGATATGCTTGTCCGGTTGGTGAATCCGAATCGGGCTGGAGACATTAAAAGAATATTTTAAATAAAAATAAATTGGGGAGATGGATTAATCTTCCCTTTTTTGCTGCCGTATGTAAGCTCTCTCCCTGAAAATCAACCAAAAAAATGCTTAATTTGTTTGCCAGTTCGAAGAAAAGCCGTACCTTTGCAAGCCGATTATTATCAAAAGTTTATAAAGAATTAATTCTTAGCGTATTAATAGTTCTTTGTCCGGGAACGGTTAGAGACGCTGGGAAGAAATTGTTTTTTAGTAGTTAACATTTAAAAAGATTTTAAGAGTGGACACTTTAAGTTACAAGACCATTTCTGCAAACAAAGAAACAGCTCAAAAAGAATGGGTTGTTATCGACGCTACCGATCAGGTCGTAGGCCGTCTCGGTTCGAAAGTTGCGAAACTGTTGAGAGGAAAGTACAAAGCTAGCTTTACCCCTCATGTTGACTGTGGTGATAATGTGATTATCATTAACGCAGACAAAGTTAAATTTACCGGAAACAAGTGGAACGATAAAGTTTACTTGAGCTATACAGGTTATCCCGGTGGTCAGAGAGAAATTACTCCTGCCGCATTGATGAAGAAACCTAACGGTGAAGAAAAACTGTTGAAGAGAGTAGTAAAAGGTATGCTTCCCAAAAACCGTCTGGGAGCTAAATTGCTGGGCAACTTGTATGTTTACGCCGGAAGCGAACACAAGCATGAAGCTCAGAGCCCGAAAACAATTGATATAAATTCACTTAAATAATAAAGAATGGAAGTAGTAAATGCATTAGGCAGACGTAAACGCGCAATCGCACGCGTATTCGTAAGCGAAGGTACTGGAAAGATTACTATTAACAAGAGAGACCTTGCAGAGTACTTTCCATCAACTATTCTTCAGTATGTTGTAAAACAGCCTCTGACTAAGGTCGAAGCTGCTGAAAAATATGATATTAAAGTAAATCTTTGTGGTGGTGGTTTCACCGGTCAGTCACAGGCTCTGCGTTTAGCTATCGCTCGTGCTTTGGTGAAAATCAATCCTGAAGATAAGAAAGCGCTCCGTGCAGAAGGCTTCATGACACGTGATCCCCGTTCTGTTGAACGTAAGAAACCGGGTCAACCGAAAGCACGTCGCAGATTCCAGTTCAGTAAACGTTAATATCCGGTTTTACTTAGAACTGGTTAAGAAGCGTTTAGTATCTAAACTGCCGGGACTCTACTTTGTAGCAGACTACCCGATGGTTGGTTGAGATAAACAAAAAAGAAAGTAAACGATTTTAAAGAATAACAAAATGTCTAGAACTAATTTCGATACATTATTGGAAGCCGGTTGCCACTTCGGACACCTTAAGAGAAAGTGGAATCCTGCAATGGCTCCTTATATTTTCATGGAACGCAATGGTATTCATATCATTGACCTCCACAAAACAGTTGCTAAAGTAGATGAAGCTGCTGATGCACTGAAGCAAATTGCAAAATCAGGAAAGAAAGTCCTGTTCGTTGCTACTAAGAAACAAGCTAAGCAGGTAGTGGCTGAGAAAGCTGCTTCTGTAAATATGCCTTATGTAATCGAGCGCTGGCCGGGTGGTATGTTGACCAACTTCCCGACTATCCGTAAGGCTGTGAAGAAAATGGCTACTATCGATAAGTTGACTAACGATGGTACCTATTCAAATCTTTCAAAGAGAGAAGTTTTGCAGATTTCGCGTCAGCGTGCTAAACTGGAAAAGAACTTAGGTTCTATTTCTGATCTTACTCGTCTGCCGTCTGCATTGTTCGTTATCGATGTTTTGAAAGAAAATATTGCAATCCGCGAAGCTAACCGTTTGGGTATTCCTGTATTTGCTATCGTTGATACAAACTCAGATCCTTCAAATGTAGATTTCGTAATCCCTGCTAATGATGATGCTACTAAGTCTATCGAAGTTATCTTGGATGCTTGTTGCGCTGCTATGGCAGAAGGATTGGAAGAAAGAAAAGCAGAAAAGGTAGATATGGAAGCTGCCGGTGAAAACGCTCCTAAGGGTGGTGCCGGTAAGAAGAAAGCTACTAAAGCTCGCATGGACAAAGCCGAAGAAGAAGCTATCAACGCTGCTAAGGCTGCCGCTTTCATGAAAGACGAAGAAGAAGCTTAATATACTATAGTTGAGAGTTGAGAGTTGAAAGTTGAGAGTTACGATATGCAATTCTCAACTCTCTGTTCTCAACTCTCAACTGCTTTTAAAGATATTATTAACAAATTAAAATAAAGGAATATTATGGCTGTAACTATGGCTGAAATTACCAAGCTTCGTAAAATTAGTGGAGCTGGTATGATGGACTGCAAAAACGCTTTGACTGAAGCTAATGGCGATATCGATAAAGCAATGGAAATTATCCGTAAAAAAGGACAGGCTGTTGCTGCAAAACGTTCTGACCGTGAAGCATCAGAAGGTTGTGTATTGGCTAAATCAACAGGTCAATTCGCTGCAATCATTGCATTGAAGTGCGAAACAGACTTTGTTGCCAAGAATGCTGATTTCGTTGCTTTGACTCAGGCTATTCTGGACGCTGCTGTGGCCAACAAATGTAAGACTTTGGATGAAGTAAAGGCATTGCCGTTGGGCAACGGTACTGTACAGGATGCTGTAACTGACCGTAGCGGTATTACCGGTGAAAAGATGGAGTTGGACGGCTACAATGTAGTTGAAGGAGCTTATACTTCTATCTATAACCACCAAGGAAACAACCAGCTTTGTACTATCGTGGCTATGAATAAGGAAGCAGAAGCAGCTGCTCACGGAGTAGCTATGCAGATTGCAGCTATGAACCCTATTGCAATTGACGAAGCAGGTGTTCCCGAATCAGTGAAGGAAGCTGAAATTCAGGTTGCCATCGATAAGACTAAGAAAGAACAAGTGGACAAGGCTGTTGAAGCTGCTTTGAAGAAAGCCGGTATCAACCCTGCGCATGTAGACAGTGAAGAACACATGGAAAGCAATAAGGCTAAGGGATGGATTACCGATGAAGACATTGCTAAGGCTAAGGAAATCATTGCCACTGTTTCTGCAGAGAAATCTGCTAACTTACCCGAAGCTATGATTCAGAACATTGCTAAAGGTCGTTTGGGCAAGTTCTTGAAAGAAGTTTGCTTGTTGAACCAGGAAGACATTATGGACGGCAAGAAAACTGTAAGAGAAGTGCTGAAAGAAATCGATCCTGAATTGCAGATCGTTGCTTTCAAACGTTTCACTTTGCGTGCTGAATAATATTCATGAGAAAGCCCTTGGCGCAGTTCTCTGTTACGAGGGTTATATGGTAGGAAAGAGGGTGCGCACCCTCTTTCCTTTTTTATTTTGTCTGTGTATATCCTTCTGCTTTCAGCAGCTCGATAATCCGCTGTTTGAACTCTCCTTGAATGATGATTTCTCCATCTTTCACAGAACCTCCCACACCACATTTGGTCTTGAGCAACTTGCCCAATTCTTTCAGGTCATTTTCAGTCCCTATAAATCCATTGACAAGGGTAACAGTTTTGCCTCCCCGGCCTTTCTTCTCGATGCTGACACGCAATTTCTGCTGCTTCTTATCCGGAGTGGCTGTCTCTTCTTCTTCACCGTGCTCATAGTTGAAATCAGGATTTGTTGAATACACCACATTCAGACGCTCTTTCCAATCGTTATTTTTCATGTGAATTTTGCTTAAATGAGTGGTCAAAGATACTACATTTTTTATTCTCAAAAGGCAGTGGTAACAAATAAAAGTGTACTTTTGCACATTACCTAATGATAATGCCAATAGAAACAGATGGATATACGTATGCATAAATTCTCAGATAAAGTGCCTGAGCCTACTTTGCGCAGACTTCCTTGGTATCTTTCTAATGTCAAGCTGATGAAAGAGAGAGGAGAAACGTATGTGTCTTCTACCCAGATATCCAAGCAGATTAATATAGATGCGTCTCAGATAGCGAAAGATCTTTCGTATGTCAATATATCCGGCCGTACTCGTGTGGGCTATGAAATAGATGCTCTGATAGAAGTGTTGGAACGTTTTTTGGGCTTTACGCACATGCATAAAGCATTTTTGTTCGGGGTAGGTAGCCTGGGAGGAGCGTTGCTGCGCGATTCGGGTCTTCACCATTTCGGGTTGGAGATAGCAGGTGCTTTTGATGTGAACCCTGACATTGTGGGAACTGAAATTAATGGTATCCCTATTTATCATTCCGATGACTTTGAACAGATGATGAAAAAATATAATGTCAATATAGGAGTTCTGACTGTACCTATCAATATAGCACAGGAGATAACGGATAAGATGGTATCGGGCGGAATTAAAGCTGTTTGGAATTTTACTCCGTTCCGTATTCGTGTTCCCGAAGATATTGTAGTGCAGAATACTTCACTGTATGCTCATCTGGCTGTGATGTTTAACCGTTTAAATGTAAATCAGGACTAAAATTATATGAAGATATTAGCCGTAGGTATGAATTATGTGGCTCATTGCCAAGAGTTGCATGCCAATGAAAACTTACCGAAGGAACCGGTCATTTTTATGAAGCCCGATTCTGCGTTGCTTAAAGACAGCAAGCCTTTTTTTATCCCGGATTTCTCTCGGCAGGTAGATTATGAAACAGAACTGGTGGTTCGTATCAACCGTTTGGGAAAAAACATAGCCGAACGATTTGCGCATCGTTATTATGATGCGGTGACGGTGGGGATTGACTTTACGGCACGTGACCTTCAGCGTCGGTTTCGCGAAGAGGGAAAACCGTGGGAGTTATGCAAGGGCTTTGATAATTCGGCTGTTATCGGAGATTTTGTATCGGTGAATAAGTTCAAGGATATTCAGAATTTGAAGTTCCATTTGGACATTGACGGCAATACGGTGCAGCAGGGTAATACGGCAGATATGCTTTTTAAGGTGGACGAAATCATTGCGTACGTCAGCCGTTTCTTCACATTAAAGATAGGAGACCTGTTGTTTACCGGTACACCGGTAGGAGTAGGACCGGTCAGTGTCGGCCAGCATTTACAAGGTTATCTGGAAGAAGAAAAACTATTAGATTTCTATGTAAGATGAAAATAAGAGTAGGATTTGGATTTGACGTACATCAGTTGGTGCCGGGGCGTGAACTGTGGCTGGGAGGGATAAAGTTTGAACATGAATTGGGGCTATTGGGCCATTCGGATGCCGACGTACTGATTCATGCCATTTGCGATGCTTTGCTTGGAGCTGCCAACATGCGTGATATCGGCTATCATTTTCCCGATACGGCAGGTGAGTTTAAGAATATAGATAGTAAGATTCTGTTGGCCAAAACAGTTGATCTGATTGCAACCAAAGGCTATAAGGTGGGCAATATAGATGCGACAGTCTGTGCCGAACGCCCGAAACTGAAAGCACGTATACCCGAGATGCAGGAAGTCTTGGCCCATCTGATGAAAATAGAACTCGATGATGTCTCCATCAAGGCGACTACCACGGAGAAGCTGGGCTTTACGGGACGTGAAGAGGGTATTTCGGCGTATGCCACTGTATTGATAGAAGGGTAATTTTACACGTACGTATGAGCCTATACTGACGTACGTGTGAGGCGATGCATACTAACGTGTTTTTCTCCATCTCATAAAATCAATCCCAAGGTCAGTAATATCCCGAATAACAGCATGTTGCGCGAGGTTTCTCCCAATATGATGTTCAGCTCCTTGCCTTTGTTGATTTTCACCATTCGTTGCCAAGTCAGGAAATGGGGAAGAATATAGATTTGTGGTAGTATTGCTGCCCATATATGTCCGCTGACGGCAAACAAGAGGCATAACCATGCGGCTGCCAATCCTAAAAACAGATAAAGCATACGCCCTGTTGCCGCACCCCATCTTACGACCAGTGTTTTCTTGCCGCTTAACGCATCCTGTTCCCGGTCGCGATAATTGTTTACCATTAACAAGGTGTCGATAATCATGCCACATACCACAGAGGCGATAGTGACATTCCATGTCCAGTCATGGCACATCACATAATAGGTACATCCCACGGGCACAAAACCGAAGAAGATGATGACCAGTACGTCTCCCCAGCCATGATAAGCCAAAGGATAGGGACCGGCAGTATATAAAAAAGCAAACAGAATACACAGCAGTCCGACCGGAATCATCTCTGCTCCACTGTAAAAAAGCAGAAGGGTTCCAACCACACAGGCCAACATGGTGGTCAGGGCGATACCCCGTTTCATGGCTTCCAATGTAATCCATCCTTGTGCACATGCCCGTTCGGGACCCAACCGGTCTTCGCGGTCACTTCCTTTCAGGTAGTCAAAAAAATCATTGATAAAGTTGGCATCTATCTGCATCAGAAAAGCAAAAAGAAAACAGAGTATGGCGGGTACGATTTGAAACCATCCGTCTGCTGCTGCCAAGGCACATCCCAGCATGACGGGAACAGCGGCACCTGCCAATGTCTTGGGGCGTGCAGCCAATAGCCATGCCTTTATAGAATTTGTTTTAACAGTTTCCATCCATTTCATATTAAAGATGTGCAAAGATAAACAATTAATTCTCTATCTTTACTCCTCATTTAAAAGAAAAAGACATGAAGAAACCTGTTCTTTATTTGTTGCTTGCCGCAGTGCTGTTTACTTCCTGTGCCACTGCTTCTCTGTCGAAGTATCGCGGAGTGGGACGCATCAAGCAGTATGATTTTTACAGTTATGACGTTCCGTCGGCATTCGACGGATTCCGTATCGGCTTTGCATCGGATTTTCATTATGAAAGTCGTTTCACGCGCAAGCGTCTTGACAATGCGATACGTGCATTACAATCTTTAAATGCCGATGTATTATTGTTGGGGGGAGACTACGGCAGTCCGAAAGGAGGGGATATGGACACATTGTTCACCGCATTGGGAAAGGTGCTTACACCGTATGGTATCTATGGTGTGATGGGGAACCATGATTACAGTTATTGCTATACGAAGGTGGCGGAAGCCATGAAGAAGAATAATGTGCATTTGATGGAACACAAGAGCTATAAATTGATGAAGGACGGGCAACACATTATCATCAGTGGCGTGCGTAATCCTTTTGACCTGAAAAAGAATGGTGATTCGCCTTCACAACATTTCCCTGCCGATGATTTTATTCTCCTGCTGACCCATACGCCCGACTATGCCGAAGATACGGACGTGTCTAATGCCAATCTGGTTTTGGCCGGGCATACGCATGGCGGGCAGGTGAGTTTGTTCAAGAAGTACTCTCCTGTAAAGCATTCCATTTATGGTAACCGTTTTCTGACCGGTCGGAAAGAGAATAGTGCCGGTGTTCCTATTATTATAACGAACGGACTGGGTACTTCGAGAATGAATGTCCGTCTGTTTACTCCCAGTGAGGTGGTTTTGGTGGTACTTCATCGGGTAGAGAAAAAATAATCTGAAAAAAACGGCTTTCGGTGCAACGTTTGGAGGAATGTTTGCGTCTAATAGTAAAAGAACACAAGATAAAATGTGAACACAAACACAAAGTAGAACGCGGAAAGCGACAGATAAGTATGTTATACCGTATTTTAAATTAGTTATTATACCGAGAATTGTGTGTTTCCCCGTAAGGTATTACAGTGTAATATCCTTGCGGGTTTTTCTATTTTATCGGTTAAACAGCCGGTTTTACCGGTGAATTGTCCGGTTCAAAGCGGCTCATCTGGAAGAAACCGAAGGAAGGTTTACTTTTGCATTTATAATCATCTCAAAAAGGAACCTTTTGGAAACATTCCTTCATCTTTTTGAAAAAGACTTAATTCTTTTTCGGAAACTCTTTGGGCTTTTTTGAAAAGCTCGGTGTGTTTTTCATGTAGGGACAAATTGCATCCCCCCTCTCTAATCCGGTCATTCCTTCTTTTCCGTTCATCCTTACATTTTAATTATAATATACAGATAATCAATCGGCTAAGAATGACAGAACCTCCTCTCATCCTCCCTTCAGCCGTGCTTCCCAAGTCCCTTCACAATCTGCATTCAGCTTTTGTCCATCCAAAAGAAGTTACTTTGAAAGTAACCGGACTTAGTGACTAATTTAATCATTTACTAAATATAAAGGAGCATTCTTCGGAGTGCTCCTTTTTTGCTACCGTTGTTTTTATCTCGTCAGTCGTTCATTGACCGCCGGATGCAGGAAATACCTTACGTCTTTCCCTTCCGCCAGAGCCCGGCGGATAAAAGTGGAACAGATGAAATGGCATTCATTTATTAGGAAAAATGGTAGATATTTTGTTTCTTTGTAAAAGAGATAAAAGCTGAATTATGAAAAAGAACAGGGAAATAGTGCTGAATGCAATTAGAAGTACTTTGAGCCAGATAGCTCCTGCCGGAACAAAAGTTGTTCTTTTTGGTTCGCGGGCTCGCGGAGATGCTCGCGATGATTCAGATTGGGATATTTTAATCATACTCGACAAGACAAAATTGGAGGCGGACGACTATGATAATATTTCATATCCACTCAGAGAATTGGGGTGGAAATTAAAGGAATGCATTAATCCGGTGATGTATACTCTTAAAGACTGGATGAAGTATAGTTTCTCGCCTTTTTATCACAATGTAACCAATGAAGGAATAATATTACTATGAGTATGAACATGGATGACATAGAAGCGATTGTCTTTTATCGTAAGCAGAAGTCTCGTACGACACTGAAAGAAGCAGAAGATATGATAGATAGTTCTCATTGGAATTTAGCTATCCAACGATTGTATTATGCATCATTTTATATGGCATCTGCTTTATTACTGAAAAATAAGATTTCAGCCTAGAGTCATAATGGCGTGGTTAGCCAATTAGGTTTCCATTTTGTGACCACAGGAAAGTTGGATAAAAGTGAAGGGCGATTATATTCACGTTTGTTGCAAAATAGAATAACCGGTGATTATAATGATTTCTTTGACTTTACAGAAGAGGATGCTGTTGAATTGTTGGAACCAACCCGAAAACTTATAAATAAACTCGAGCAATTAATAGAAGAGAGTGAATAGAACAGTTTTAATTATTTAGACTTTATCTCGTCAGCCGTTCATTGACCGCCGGATGCAGGAAATACCTTACGTCTTTCCCTTCCGCCAAAGCCCGGCGGATAAAAGTAGAACTTATTTCCAATAAAGGAGTATCGACCTGTTGCACAGAGGGAGGAAGTGCGGCCGGGTCAATCGTGTATCCGGGACGTGGATATATCATTATCCGATGGCGTTGTATTATTTCATCGGAATGATACCAACGCGGGAAGATAGCCCAATTGTCCGCCCCGATAATAAGCGTAAACTCACGTTCGGGATAGGCGGACTGTAAAGCATCGAGCGTATGTATCATGTAAGAAGGGCGGGGAAGATGGAACTCAAAATCAGAAGCACGGAATTTGGGATAATCTGCGATGGCAAGTTGCACTAACTCCAGTCGCAGACTGTCATCCCATAAATCCGTTTGCTTCTTTAAAGGATTATGCGGAGAAACCAAAAACCATATTTCGTCCAATTCGCTGTACTCACAAAGGTAATTGGCCAAAGCTAAATGCCCGATGTGAATAGGATTGAATGAACCACCGAATATTCCTGTTCTTATTTTGTTCTCTTTTGCCATACTTTAAAGTTCCAAATCTGCATGATGGCAACGATGACCATAATGCCGGCAATGATATATTTCTGCATGGAGATAGCCATAACAGCTACCGCCAAGGCTGTCAGTCCGATAATGACACAGAGTATCATCATCCGCAGGGCTAATCTTTTGGGGTCTTTGATTATCATCTGTTTATTTTGCAATAAAGTCCTGAATTATTTTCAATGTTTCCGCTTCGGCTTTCTCCAACTCGTCGTTTACGATTACCACATCAAACTTGTCGGCAAAACTCAATTCAAACTCTGCTTTGGCAATGCGGCTTTCGATTACCTCAGGTGCATCTGTTCCCCGCCCTACCAGTCTGTTGCGAAGCTCTTCTATGCCCGGGGGCTGGATGAAAAGTGACAAAGCCTGTTCGCCATAAAACTTTTTGATGTTACAGCCACCTACTACATCTACATCGAAAACCACATTCTGTCCGGCTTCCAACTGCTTCTCCACCTGCGCTTTCAGTGTTCCGTAAAAACGGTTTTCGTACACTTCTTCGTATTCCAGGAATTCATTGTTGGCAATGCGTTGTTTGAATTCTTCAGGGGTGAGGAAGAAATACTCCACTCCGTGCTTCTCTGTGCCGCGGGGCGGGCGGCTGGTGGCAGAGATAGAGAATGCCAGATTCAGGTTCTGTGTCAGCAGATAATTGATAATCGTCGATTTGCCGGAACCTGAAGGGGCTGAAAATATGATAAGCTTACCTTTTTTCATCTACATAACGTTTAATACTTGTTCTTTGATTTGTTCCAACTCGTCCTTCATCTGCACTACGATGTTCTGCATCTCTGCATGGTTGGACTTGCTGCCGGTAGTATTTATTTCACGTCCCATTTCCTGAGCAATGAACCCCAGTTTTTTACCCTGTCCGTGGCCGCTTGCCATTGTTTCGCGGAAATAATTCAGGTGATTGGACAGACGCTGTTTCTCTTCGTTGATATCAAGTTTCTCAATATAGTAAATCAACTCTTGTTCCAGGCGGTTCTTGTCATAATCCACGCTGATGGTTTTTTCAAGTGCATCTGTAATGCGTTCACGGATTTTTGTCACACGTTCGGTCTCATACGGTTCGATGGATTTCAACAAACGTTCGATGTTGTCGATTTTCTCATTGAATTTC
The DNA here is from genome assembly GCF_000382445.1 of Phocaeicola massiliensis B84634 = Timone 84634 = DSM 17679 = JCM 13223. Classification (GTDB taxonomy): domain Bacteria; phylum Bacteroidota; class Bacteroidia; order Bacteroidales; family Bacteroidaceae; genus Phocaeicola; species Phocaeicola massiliensis. The sequence continues at coordinate 411,064 of NZ_KB905473.1, forward strand.
TTTTCGAGCGCCGCTCCCTCTTGTTTACGGAAATCCACCAAGTGAGCAATTGCTTCTTCCACTACTTGACGTACCACTTCCCATTCTTCTTCCGATAGCTCTATGATTTCATCTTTACTCATGATATCCGGCATGCGAAGTAATGTTGCCATGGAATATTCATTAGGGTAATTTCCCCAGCCTAATGCTTCGGACAGTTTTTGCATTTGTTGGTCATAGCTTTGTGCCAAGGCTATATTGATTTGTGCGGCAGAAGTACTTGCTTCTTTTTCTATCCACAGGCTGAAATCCACTTTTCCACGTTCCAATGATTTGGAAACCATATTACGGATTTCTATTTCTTTTTCGCGGTATAAGGGTGCAATGCGTGTAGATAAATCCATAGCCTTGCTATTCAGTGACTTTATCTCTACGTTAATTTTTTTATCTCCGAATGTAGCACTTGCTTTGCCGTATCCGGTCATTGATTGTATCATAACTAATGTGTTTTTTTGCAAAAGTAGTGTTTTTATGGAAATGAAGTATAAATAAAAGTGTATATTTGCACATTATATTATATAAGTATAGCATTATGTCGTGTATTTTGCATATTGAAACATCAACAGAGGCTTGCTCTGTTGCCGTTAGCGAAGATGGGCTGGCGGTGTTCTCCAAAGAGGACTTGAAGGGACCTTCGCATGCTGTTCAGTTGGGCGTGTTTGTAGATGAAGCGTTGTCATTTGTGGACAGCCGCGGTCTGCCGTTGGATGCGGTGGCTGTCAGCTGTGGTCCCGGTTCCTATACCGGTTTGCGCATTGGCGTTTCAATGGCGAAGGGTGTTTGTTATGGACGTAATTTGCCACTCATAGGGCTTCATACGTTGGAGGTGCTGTGTGTACCGGTTTTATTGTATCATGACTTGCCCGAAGATGCACTGCTTTGTCCGATGATAGATGCACGCCGCATGGAGGTGTATGCAGCTGTTTATGACCGTGCGTTGGAAGTGAAGCGTGAAATAGCAGCCGACATAGTAGATGAAAACTCTTACTTGGAGTTTCTGGATGAACATCCTGTTTATTTCTTCGGCAACGGAGCTGCCAAGTGCCGTGAGAAGATTACACATCCCAATGCACATTTTATTGATGAAATTTGTCCGCTGGCAAAATGGATGTTTCCATTGGCTGAGAAAGCTATTGTGAAACAGGATTTTAAGGATGTGGCATATTTTGAACCTTTCTATTTGAAAGAGTTCGTTGCTTCTAAACCTAAGAAGCTTTTATAATTTATAAACAAAATCATATTATTTATATACATGGAGTATAATACCCAACAACGAAGATTACCCCTTCCTGAGTATGGAAGAAGTGTGCAGAACATGGTAGACCATGCTCTTACCATTGAAGATAGAGCTGAACGCCAGCGTTGTGCCAATACGATTATTAATATTATGGGCGGTATGTTTCCGCATCTGCGCGATGTGCCCGACTTTAAACATAAACTGTGGGACCATTTGGCTATCATGGCCGATTTTAAACTGGATATTGATTATCCTTATGAAATAGTGAAGAAAGAAAGCCTTGAAGTGAAACCGGAGGTATTGGCTTATCCGCAAAAACGCATTCGTTATCGTCACTATGGACATATATTGGAAAACATGGTGAAGAAGGCGGTGGAATATCCTGAAGGAGAAGACAGAAAACATCTGATTTCATTGATTGCCAATCAAATGAAAAAATGCTTTATCAACTGGAATAAAGACAGTGTGGAAGACCAGAAGATACTGGATGACCTTCGCGAATATTCCCAGGGGGCTATCAGTTTGTCTCCCGAAGATTTGCAACTGTGCGGACAGCGCACGTATGTTCAGCGCAGACCGCAGCAAAACAACGGGCAGCGCAGAATGCAACAGAATAATAATCAGAGAAGAAAATATTAATTCTTAAAAACTTCGATATCATGGCTTCGTTTGTAATAGAAGGTGGACATAAGTTACACGGCGAAATTCATCCGCAAGGTGCTAAGAATGAGGCTCTGCAAATTCTTTGTGCCACTTTATTGACTTCGGAAGAAGTAACAGTGAATAATATTCCTGACATTCTGGACGTGAATAACTTGATTCAGTTATTGCGTGAAATGGGGGTCAAGGTATCGAAAACAGGAATTGACTCTTATACTTTCAAGGCCGACTCGGTTGACTTGAACTATCTGGAGAGTGATGACTTCCTGAAAAAGTGTTCCAGCTTGCGTGGCTCGGTCATGTTGGTCGGTCCGCTGGTGGCGCGTTTCGGCAAAGCACTGATTTCAAAACCCGGAGGCGATAAGATAGGACGCCGTCGTTTGGACACTCACTTTATCGGTATTCAGAAGTTGGGAGCTTGCTTTGATTATGATGACGAACGCAGCATTTTCACTATCGGAGCTAAAGAACTGAAAGGGGCATTTATGCTGTTGGATGAGGCTTCGGTGACCGGCACTGCCAATATCGTGATGGCAGCGGTTTTGGCAAAAGGTAAGACTACTATCTATAATGCTGCTTGCGAGCCTTATGTGCAACAACTTTGCCGTATGCTGAACTGCATGGGGGCAAAGATAACGGGCATTGCTTCTAATTTGCTCACCATCGAGGGAGTGGAATCATTGCACGGGTGCAGTCATACGGTATTGCCTGATATGATTGAGGTGGGCAGTTTTATTGGTATGGCGGCCATGACAGGCAGTGAGCTTACCATCAAGAATGTATCTCATGAAAATCTGGGTATCATTCCCGAAAGTTTCCGTCGTTTGGGCATTAAGGTAGTACAGCGTGGTGATGATTTATTTATTCCCGAGCAGGAACATTATCAGATAGAGTCGTTTATCGATGGTTCCATCATGACCATTGCCGATGCCACCTGGCCCGGATTGACGCCTGACTTGTTGAGTGTGATGCTGGTGGTGGCTACGCAGGCCAAAGGTAGTGTGCTTATTCATCAGAAGATGTTTGAAAGTCGATTGTTTTTTGTAGATAAACTGATAGATATGGGTGCTCAGATTATATTGTGCGACCCTCACCGTGCAGTGGTTATCGGTCACGACCGCAGTTTTCAGTTGCGTGGCGGGAACATGACTTCACCCGATATCCGTGCCGGCATCGCGTTACTTATTGCGGCAATGAGTGCCGACGGCATCAGCCGCATTCACAATATCGAGCAGATAGACCGGGGGTATCAGAATATAGAACAGCGATTGAATGCCCTGGGAGCACGGATTACAAGAATTTAAGGTTATGATTAAGAAAGACGAAATTTTTAAGATAGGTATCTTCAATAAGCCTCACGGAGTAAAGGGAGAGGTCTCTTTTACCTTTACGGATGATATTTTCGATCGTGTGGATTGTGAATACTTGGTATGTCTGCTGGATGGTATTTTCGTTCCGTTTTTTATTGAAGAATATCGTTTTCGTTCCGACACTACTGCTTTGGTGAAGCTGGAGGGAGTGGATACGGCAGAAAAAGCTCGTATGTTTACGAATGTGGAAGTTTATTTTCCAAAGAAATATGTAGAGCAGGATGATGAGACAGAAGATATTCCTACTTGGAACTTTTTTATAGGGTTTAAGGTGAAAGATGTTCGTCATGGTGATTTAGGTGAGATTGTGGCAGTGGATGACAGTACAATGAATGTGCTTTTTGCGATAGAGAAGGACGGAGAAGAACTTCTGCTTCCTGCCCACGAAGAATTTATTTGCAAGCTGGATAAGAAGAAAAGACTCCTGACGGTGGATGTACCCGATGGACTTTTATAATATATATTATATTAAGGTACGCGCGTGCAGTAATGAAGAAAAAGAGAAGAAAAGCATTTTGGCATAATATTAAGTTTAAGTATAAACTGACTGTTACCAATGAAAATACGTTGGAGGAAGTGGTGGGTATCCACGTTTCCAAGCTGAACGGTTTGTCGTGGTTGCTTTCTGCCGTGACGGTTATTTTTTTGGTTGCTGCTATTATTATTGCTTTCACGCCGCTGCGCAATTATCTGCCCGGATATATGAACAGTGAAGTGCGTGCCCAAATAGTAAGCAATGCCCTGCGTGCCGATTCTTTACAGAAAATGTTGGAACGGCAAAAGTTGTATATTATGAATATCCAAGATATCTTTAGTGGAAAGATACAGGTGGATACAGTGCAGTCCATTGATTCACTGACGGCTATCCGTTCGGCTTCATTGATGGAACGTACTCGTAAGGAAGAAGAATTCCGTAAGCAATATGAAGAATCGGAACGTTATAATTTGACTGCTGTCAATAATACTCCCACAGCTTCGGGCTTGATATTCTATCGTCCCACGCGCGGTATGATGTCTTCTAACTTTGATCCCGATAACAAACATTATGGGGTAGATATAGCTGCCAATCCTAATGAAAGTATACTTGCTACATTGGATGGAACAGTGATTCTCTCAACTTATACGGCAGAGACGGGGTATGTGATACAGATACAGCACGGGCAAGATTTTGTATCCGTGTATAAACATTGCGGTTCGTTACTGAAGAAAGAGGGAGATACGGTGAAAGGTGGTGAAGCCATTGCGTTGGTTGGCAATACGGGCGAAAAAACAACCGGTTCTCATCTTCATTTCGAATTGTGGAATAAAGGGCGTGCCATCAACCCTTCGAAATACATTGTATTTTAACAAATTATGAAAAAACAAATAGCTATATTAGGCTCGACGGGATCTATCGGTACGCAGGCTTTGCAGGTGATAGAGGAACATCCCGATTTATACGAAGCATACGCATTGACAGCCAATAACCGGGTAGATTTGCTTATTGAACAAGCTCGTAAGTTTTTGCCTGAGGCGGTAGTGATAGCCAATGAAGAAAAGTATCTCCAACTGAAAGAGGCATTGAGCGATTTGCCTATTAAGGTATATGCCGGTGCAGATGCACTCTGCCAGATAGTGGAATCGCAACCCATTGATATCGTTTTAGCCTCGATGGTAGGGTATGCCGGATTGCGTCCTACCATGAATGCTATTAAAGCGGGAAAGACCATTGCTTTGGCCAATAAGGAAACTTTGGTAGTGGCCGGTGAATTGATAAATGCGTTGGCCAATCAATACAGGACACCGATTCTTCCTGTCGATTCGGAACATTCGGCCATTTTCCAGTGTCTGGAAATGAATACTCCTGTAGAAAAAGTGATATTGACTGCTTCCGGAGGGCCATTCCGTACTTATACGATGGAGCAGTTGCAACAGGTGACTAAGGCACAGGCTTTGAAGCATCCTAATTGGGAGATGGGGGCGAAAATTACCATTGATTCAGCTTCGATGATGAACAAAGGTTTTGAAGTGATTGAAGCTAAATGGCTCTTTGGGGTAAGACCGGAACAAATAGAGGTAGTGGTTCATCCACAGTCGGTCATTCACTCTATGGTACAGTTTGAAGACGGCGCGGTGAAAGCCCAATTGGGTATGCCCGATATGCGCCTGCCCATTCAGTATGCCTTTTCATATCCTGAGCGTGTGAAGTCTTCTTTTGAACGTCTGGACTTTGCCAAAGTGACCGACTTGACCTTTGAGCAGCCTGATACCAAGCGTTTCCGCAATTTGGCCTTGGCGTATGAAGCTTTGCATCAGGCAGGAAATATGCCTTGCATCGTTAATGCGGCAAATGAAGTGGTGGTGGCTGCATTCTTGAAAGATAATATTTCTTTCTTGGGCATGAGTGATGTCATTGAGAAGACAATGGGAAGAGTGGCTTATATCAAGGAACCTTCTTATGAGGACTATGTGGCAACCGATGCAGAGGCACGCTGCATAGCAGAAGAACTGATTATAAATAGTAAATAATAAAACAATAATAACTAGATGGAAACATTTTTGATTCGTGCTCTCCAACTGATAATGAGTTTGTCATTACTGGTCATTATCCATGAGGGGGGACATTTTCTTTTTTCGCGCCTTTTTAAAGTAAGAGTAGAGAAGTTCTACATATTCTTTGACCCGTGGTTCTCTTTGTTTAAGTTTAAGCCTAAGAACAGTGATACTGAATATGGGGTCGGATGGGTGCCTTTGGGTGGCTATGTGAAAATTTCAGGTATGATAGATGAGTCCATGGATACCGAACAGATGAAGCAACCGGCACAGCCGTGGGAGTTCCGTTCCAAACCGGCATGGCAACGTTTGCTTATTATGATTGGAGGAGTGTTGATGAACTTCTTGTTGGCTATCTTTATTTATTCTATGATTCTATTCCATTGGGGGGACTCTTATATCTCATTACAGGATATGACTTATGGTATGAAGTTTAACGAACGTGCTCAGGAAATCGGTTTCCGGGATGGGGATATTCTACTTCGTGCTGATGAACAGCCTTTGGAACGTTTTGGCATGGATATGCTGCGTAATGTGGCTGAAGCACGTACGGTTACTGTGCTTCGTGACGGAAAGGAAACAGAAATCTATATGCCTGAAATCAGTCTTTTGGATATCGCTAAAGAAGAACCGATGTTTCTTGATATCTTGCGGCCGAATGTGGTGGATTCTGTGATTGCCGGCGGTCCGTTGGCGATAGCCGGAGTGCAGAAAGGGGACAGCATTTTAGCTGTTAATAATATGCCTGTCGGTAGCTGGAATGAATTTACTGAAAAATTGGAAGGCTTCCGTTCGGATGCTGAAACCAACGGAGCGGAATATGCCGAGTTTTCATTGGTTTATTCGCACCAAGGGATGCGCGATACTGTTGCAGTTCGTACTGACTCTTTGTTTATGGTAAGAGCAACTTCTATGCTTGATTATAAAGTCACTACCCGCCATTTTAATTTCTTTGAGTCTTTCCCGGCGGGAGTTAAACTGGGTGTGAATACGTTGAAAGGCTATGTGAACGATATGAAATATGTGTTCACTAAAGAAGGAGCGAAGAGTGTGGGTGGTTTCGGAACCATTGGAAGTATCTTCCCAAAGGTATGGGATTGGCATCGTTTTTGGGAAATGACAGCTTTCTTATCTATCATTCTGGCGTTTATGAACATTCTTCCTATTCCGGCTTTGGACGGTGGGCATGTCTTGTTCTTGCTTTATGAAATAGTAGCACGTCGCAAGCCGAGTGATAAGTTTATGGAATATGCACAAATGGTAGGTATGTTCTTGTTATTTGCATTACTTATTTGGGCTAACTTCAATGACATAATGCGTTTCGTGTTTTAAATAGGGCAAAGGCTTTTTTATATATCCTCTGGTTGCCGGGGTTAACCTGGCAGCCGGGGGAATTTTTTATCCTGGTAATGACCATATGATGGGTCGGTTATTTCTTGGGAATTTAATATATCAATCAAACATCTGTCCCCTGATGTTGTCTTCTCCGGTCTTCAATCCCCTCATGCGTTTTTGGGCTTCCTACGTCGTTTCATTAGTCGGACCAAGCGTTTTCGTCCTTTCGATTATGCCCGTCTGTCCGTCGGATTACTACAGTCTGCGGCAGCGGACTGTATAATCCGTTGCAGTGGACCGTACGGTCTGCTACAGTGGACTGTACGGTCCACTGTAGCAGACTGTAATAATCTTCCGTTTAAAAGACCTTGACCGACCTTAGGAAACGGCTTATTCTTTCCTTTGTTTGTGATATGATATTTAAATCCCCAAGAATAATAAGTGACCTCATATGATGGATAGTGATATGGAAAAGCAGATAAAATAAAGGGGGATAAAATAAAAAAAGAGCGATAGTTCTTTATTTCGAACCCGCCCACGCCTTGAAGAACCCCCCTCATAAAATATGGGGTTCTTTTCATCTTTCTCGTCGTCGTTGTTGTTATCCCTCTGTTCTTCTACTTAAAAAACAACTTTTTTAATACCTATAAAACTAAATTCCTGAAAACTTGCAATTCTTTCAAACCTTAAATTAATCTCTAATACCTTGCTTGTTGTCCTTGTTGAAAACAATCTCTTTTTTATTTACCTAAATCTAATACCTTTTCTAATTTTACCTTATTACTTAATACCTTAAAAAAATTATTATTAACTTAATTAGTAGTTTCACAACCACATTGCAAAGGTACGGCTTTTCTTGAAAATAGCAAGCGTATATATGCTGAAAAACATGAAATGACCCGTTTTCATGATATAAATCAAGAAAATGGGTCATTTAGATTTCTTTTGTATTATCGTATGCGGATGATACGTTGGTTGCTGCTGCCCCTGAATTCCAGATAGGGAGAGTATAAATCCTGTTCAAAACGCCCGTCTACCAAAACATCAATGAAGTCTATTGCCGATTTTAACAAAGGCGAGGCTTTTATTTGTTCAATTGTGTAGCCTGTGTAGCACCAAATGTTTAATCCGGTAGCTTTTTTTATTTGTTGAGACAGAGCACGAAACTCTTTTGGGAAATAGAGAGGATCGCCTCCTGAAAAAGTAACACCGTCTAATAACGGATTGGCTTTAATCTCGCTGATGATTGCTTCTATTTTTTCCTGAGTCAGTGGAGTACCTGCTTGCGGAGACCACGATTCCGGGTTCTGGCAACCGGCACAATGGTGGTGGCATCCGGCCAGATAAATAGAGTAGCGGATGCCTTCACCATCAACTATGGTTTCGGGATAAGTAAATAACAAGTTCATATCGGGGGTTATCCGTGTTTCACGCGGTCACGTTCTTCGGCGCGTTTAGCTGAGTTCCAAGTGCTGAGATCACCGGTCAGATATCCGGTAATGCGGCGCATACGCAGAATGTTTTCACTTTGGCAAACCGGGCATTTGTCATAAATTACTCCTTTATAGCCACAGTTATGGCAAGTATCCACCGGATGGTTGATCGAACCGTAGCCTATTCCTTCATCATGCATCACTTTTACTATCTTGGCAATGGCTTTGATATTTTTCTGTGCTTCTCCATCCAATTCTACATAAGTGATATGACCACCACGTGTGATGGCATGGAACGGAGCTTCCCGCTTGATTTTATCAACAATGGTAATCGACTCTTTTACATCTACATGGAAAGAGTTTACGTAATAATCATTGTCTGTTACGCCCGGAATAGTACCATATTTTCGTCGGTCCATACGGGTAAAGCGACCGGAAAGTCCTTCTGCCGGAGTTGCAAGAACGGAAAAGTTCAGTTGATATTTTGCTTTATAATCATCGGCTACTTTGTTCATTTCCAACACTGCCTCATATAATGTGTCCCATGCTTTCCGGCTGTGTCCGTGGCTTTCACCGTAAAGTGCCATCATAGCATTGTGCCCGCCGATAAATCCAATGCCTAATGTTCCTTGTCGTAATACATCTCCCACCTGGTCGTTGGGAGCGAGTTTTCCTCCTCCTTTCCACACATCGTTGCCCATCATGAATGGAAACTGGCGTGCCAAGGCGGTACGCTGGTATTGATAACGGCTGTAGAGTTGCTCGGCGATAAGCTCGGCCGTTTGGTGCACGCTTTGTATAAACAGCTCTTTAGCTGTACGTTCGATGGCTTCTTTCTTTCCGGATTCTTCCATGCTTTCTGCTTTAATGCGTGCTTCGATAGCCAACCGGGGCATATTCATAGTGGTAAACGACAGATTGCCACGCCCCAAAGATGTTTTCTCTCCGGCTACATTTTCATATACACGTGTACGACATCCCATGGTTGCGAGCTCATAACGATAGCGTTTCGGATCATTGGCATTCCATTTCTCATTCTGATTATAGGGGGCATCCAAAAACATAAAGTTCGGGAAGAGCGCTTTTGCTGTAGTACGGCAAGCTTTTAGAAATAAGTCGAAGTTAGGCGCCTTGAATTGGATTTTGCCGGCCACGGCATCATCAAAGTTAGCCATTGCTTTTTTATAATCTTCCTCCGAATAAGAGACGCCGTCTTTAATCTTAAAAATCTGGATGGGGAATACCGGTACTTCTCCACGGCTGCCAAGACCTTCAATTGTAGCTTTCAGCAGTTCTTCTATTACCATGCGCCCTTCTGCCGAAGTATCTGTTCCATAATTAATAGAACTGAATACTACTTGATTTCCGCCACGAGAGTGCATTGTATTCAAGTTATGAATAAAACCTTCCATTGCCTGATGAGTATCTTTGCGAGTCATGGCCAATGCTTTTTCTTCTATTTTTTTTAGCGCATCTTCGTTGGGCTCTTTCCCCTCTACTTCACGGTAAAAATCCGTCAAGGTTTGCAGATGTTTAAGATGAGTCTTACGTACACCTTTTGCCATAAAAAAATCGAAAGCCGGTATAGCCTGTCCTCCATGCTGTTCGTTTTGGTTGGTTTGGAATATGATAGTGGCTAATGTTGCATAGCTTTGAATGGATTGGGGAGTGCGAATACTTCCGTTTTTGGTGCGGAATCCGCGTTCGAACAAGTCGTCCAAATCATATTGGATGCAAGTGGTGGTCTTGGTCGGATAGTAATCCAAATCATGAATGTGTATGTCACCCAATTGGTGCGCTTCGGCAAATTTTTTAGGCAATAAATACTTATATGTATAATCTTTGGTTACTTCCGATGCAAAGGTCATCATCTGTCCTGCAGGAGTATGACTGGACATATTGGCATTGCTGAGATTGACATCGTTTTTATCAATAGCTACAATACCGTCCATTATATGTTTCATTTGAGTTTTACGGTCACGTTCCGTATTTCTCCACTCACGGTAAATGATATATTTTTTAGCAACTTCAGGACGCACCTTCATCAACTCATTTTCCACCAGGTCCTGAATCTCTTCAACACTGATGGTAGACGAGGTGAAATTACTGATTACCCGCATGGTGATATCAGCAATAAGTTTCTCTTCATTGTTTATTCCGGTTGCATGGAATGCTTTACCGATTGCATTTTTAATTTTACTGATAGAGAAGTCTTCCCGCTTCCCATCTCTTTTGATGATACAAATCTCAGCGTAATTCATTGTTTGAAAATTTAAATGTTTTGAGTTAAAGAACTTGTTTGTTCTATGAGGCAGGTTTTCTGACTTATCTCTCCCCGGAAACGCCTTCCCACAATGATTTGCAGTGGCATCTTGTTTCGGCTCTTCGAGAATTACAGCAGCGGGTACTGTCGCCGATTTTCACAGCATTCCCTTTTTAGAACGGTTAACTTCACCTTCATTGAACAGCTGCAAAGATATAACATTTCGGAAAACTTCTCTATTAAAAAATAAAAATAAGTTTTCCAAAACGGATAACTTGTTGATGATAGGGATGTTATAAAATGTACCACAATGCTATCATGTGGCAGATTGTCCCACCTAATACAAAGAGGTGGAAAACAGAATGCATATAGGGTAATTTATGGAAGGAGTAAAATACGGCGCCGGTGATGTATGAGACACCTTCGGCAATGAGCCAATAGATAAATAAGGAAGGTACATGATTGCATAAAGGTTTGAAGGCAACAAAGATGCTGCATCCCATCGCTATGTAACAGATTGTTTCCAGATAACTGTGTTCTTTCAGTCTGCAAAAGCAGAGAGTGGTTCCGATGAATGCACACAGCCATACAAAACTGAATATTCCCCAACCCCAATAACCCGCTTCGCGTAGGCTGACCAGCATGATGGGAGAATAACTGCCTGCAATGTGCAGATAGATGGCGGCATGGTCGAATTTGCGCAATACTTCCCTGTGCCGGGTGTCCGGCCGGCTGGAATGGTACCAAGTGGAAGTAATATATGAGGCAAGCATACCGAACAGGTAGAGCCACATTCCTCTCACTGCCCACACATCTCCACTTTTCATGGCAATATGTAGCAAATACCCTCCGCCAATGATACCTATTAATATACCAATGCCGTGTGACAGGGCGTTTGCCCATTCTTCCCCTTTTGTGTAGTGTATTGCCAATTTGTTTATAGGTTTTTGGGTGTTAATTTCATTTGTTTTGCTTTTTTCAGCATGTATTCAAAAGCGGCATCGTGCTCGTTTGGGATTACCCCGTCTAGAATAGCGTCTTTGATGGCGCTTTTCAGGCTACCGATTTCACGGCAAGGCTTCATATCAAATACACGCATGATTTCTTCTCCGTCTACCGGTGGCTGAAAATTCCGTATGCGGTCTTTCTCTTCCAGATCTTTCAGTTTCTGACGTACCAGTTTGAAGTTATCCAGGAATTTCTGCTTTCGCGCTTCATTTTTTGAGGTGATATCCGCTTCGCAGAGCATCATAAGATCATCAATGTCATCTCCGGCTTCGAACAGCAGACGGCGTACGGCCGAGTCGGTTACCACATCATCGGCAATTACGATGGGACGCATGTGCAGGCCGACCAGTTTCTGTACATATTTCATCTTCTCGTTCATCGGCAATTTCATTTTGCGGAAAATATCAGGAATCATCTTTTCGCCGATGAAGTTATGATTATGGAAAGTCCATCCGATGCGGGGTTCCCATCGCTTGGTCTTGGGTTTGCCGATATCGTGCAGCAGGGTAGCCCAGCGCAGCCATAAATTGTCGGTATGTTTGGATATATTATCCACCACTTCCAGTGTATGATAGAAATTGTCTTTGTGCGCGCGGCCGTTTTTGACATCTACTCCTTGCAATGCCGAAAACTCAGGGAATATGAGTGGCAATAATCCGCAACGGTCTAGCTCTATGAAACCTTTAGAGGGGATGGGGGCAAGCAGTATCTTGTTCAGTTCGTCAGCAATGCGTTCTTTTGAAATGATATGGATACGTTCTTTGTTACGCGACAGCGCCTCAAACGTTTCGTCATCAATATAAAAATTGAGTTGGGTGGCAAAACGGATACACCTCATCATGCGAAGTGGGTCATCGCTGAAGGTGATGTCCGGGTCAAGTGGTGTACGGATTGTACGCTCTTTCAAATCATCCATCCCGCCGAATGGGTCTACCAGTTCGCCGAAACGTTTTTTGTTGAGGCATACCGCCATTGCATTGATGGTGAAATCACGTCGGTTTTGGTCGTCTTCCAGTGTTCCGTCTTCCACTATCGGCTTGCGGCTGTCGTGGCTATACGACTCTTTTCTGGCACCGACAAACTCCACTTCCGTGTCTTTGAACTTCACTTGTGCTGTTCCGAAATTCTTGAAAACAGAGACATGCGCACCACGTCCCAGTTTTTTGCCGAAAGCTTGAGCTATTTCTATGCCACTGCCCACCACTACTACATCTATATCTTTAGAAGGGCGATTTAAAAATATATCTCGTACATAGCCACCTACCACATAACATTCCAATCCCAATTCATCAGCTGTCTCGGAAATTAGGGCAAATATTTTGCTATTAAAATGTTCTTTCAATTCCATACTCATCTTAATGAGATGCAAAATTACATTTTTTGCAGCACTATACCAAACGTTTCCATAGATACCTATTGAAAGGATAAAGAGGATGTCAAAATAAGTATTGGGGTATGGGAACATTGGAAAAGAACCGTTTGATTGTTGAGGGAGCATGCTTGGCAAAAGCGGAATGACAATGAGAAAATGAACTGCTGAAGAACTGTTAGTGAGACTAAAAAAGGTCACTGTGTAGCACAATGACCTTTTTTGATATTAACAAATATTCCTTTGATATCATTGAATAGACTATTGTTTTTTAGGGGCTGTTTTCAGATTTATGAGAATACTATTTTCTACTCCTTCTTTGGTTACATACACTACTCTGTACGATTTTACACCTTCTTGCTTTAGAGAAAGAGAAGCGCTTTTGAGGGTGGAACCAGGGGCTTTTTTAGCTATAGCGTCTTTGATGGATTGAGGGACTTCTTTCAAGTCTATTGTTTTAAATCCGTCTTCAACGGCAATAGTATCATTTTTAATTTGCATAGTATTATCGGCCATAACAGACATTCCGATACCAAAAAGAAAAGCAAGCGATAAAAATATTTTTTTCATAATGGTTAAATTAAGATGTTTGTTTGATATATAGAAACAGAAAGAACCTATCATATTCTTTTGTTGGTATATACCCGTAAATTTAAATAATAAGTATAGACAAAGGAATATCGGAAACTAAGTTATTAATAATGGAGGTATGAGCCAAATATATAAACGAATGTTTGTAGAAATAAATATTTTTTTAAGCACTCCTTTGTTTGTGTGCAGGTTATTTTTCTTCATTGTTATCGCTTATATATTTAAAGAATAACTGGGTTTTATGTTTTTTTGCTTGTGAATAGGGGAAGTAAAGCAATTTAATTGTATTTTTGTCCTCATATAAAACGTTTAAATACATGAAAAAGATAGGATTAGTGGCATTATTTGCCTTATTACTGGCGGCTTGTGACGATGGCGGCGAAAAGAAGGCTCAACTGCATTTGCAAAAAGCGGAAACGGCATTGAAGCAAGAGAACTTTAATGAAGCCAAGTTGCAGATAGATAGTATCCGTATTTTATATCCAAAGGCTTTTGAGGCCAGGAAGCAGGGAATTAGGTTGATGCAACAAGTTGACTTGAAGGAACAGCAGAAGAGTTTGGTTTATTTGGACAGTATGATGCAGGTGAAGCAGGCTCAGTTGGATTCAATCAAAGGCAATTTTGTATTGGAAAAAGATACAGCCTATCAGGAAGTAGGTAATTATTTCTATCCTACTCAGACAGTGGAAAAGAATATCGGTCGTTCTTTTCTTCGCGGACAAGTGAATGAGCAGGGCGAGATGTCTATTACCTCTATTTATTGTGCCGGTGGGAAGCTTCATCATGCAGCAGTGAAAGTCAGTGTGGGCGATACTTTTGCCGAAACTCCCGCGTCCAAAGACAGTTATGAGACGACGGATTTGGGGCGTGCCATTGAGAAAGCTGATTATAAAATGGGCGATGACGGTGGCGTTATCGGGTTCATTGTTGCCAATAAAGATAAGAATATCCAACTTCAATTTATAGGGGATAAAACTTATAGAACAGTTATGCATCCCAATGACCGTAAAGCAATTGCCGAGTTGACCGGGTTGGCGCGTATCTTATCGGGTATGGAGCAGATTCGGAAAGATAAAAAGGAAGCTATGCTGAAAATAGAATTTGTTACCCGTAAGATGCAGGAAGACAAACCGGAAGAAGATAAATAGATATTAAAGCATTTTGTTGTAGCAGCCAACACGTGGAATGCCACTACAACAAAATGCTTTGCCACACTTCTCTTTTTATAATCTTTTCAGAGCCAGCTTAATGACTTTTTCAACAGGGGCGCTTGGTTCTTCTTTCAATATGGCTGCCACTACCTTTTGTGAAGCAGCCTGTGCAAATCCCAGCATAGTCAGTGCAGCTACAGCTTCATCGTGAATTTCCGAGTTGGCAGCGCTTGCAAACATTTCACTGTTGACCGTTTCCATGCCGGAAGAGGCTATCTTGTCTTTTAAATCGACAATGATGCGTTGGGCTGTTTTCAGTCCGATACCCTTAACTGTTTTCAGCAGTTTGTCGTTTCCCGAACTGATTACCCCGCATAATTCGGAAGGAGAAAGGGCCGATAAAATCATTCTTGCGGTATTTCCTCCAATACCCGATACCGAGATTAACAGTAAAAACAGTTCTCTTTCCTGCTTGGTAGAGAATCCGTAGAGCACGTATGCGTCTTCACGGATGGCTTCATAAATATAGAGTTTGGTACGTGTTTGATTTTGAATGGCCGAGTAAGTATTCAGCGAGATATTGATTCCATAGCCCACTCCGTTGCAATCTATCACCGCCATTGCCGGAGTAATCTCTGCAATGTCTCCTTTAATATATTCTATCATGATTCTTCTAGTTTGTAATTTACAGTTCTTTGCAAAAATAGGATATCTATCTTTCAAATTATAAGTTAGGCAAGAATATTTTTAAAATATTAGGTTTGGAAGAACAAAAGAATGAGGCAAAATGTTTATTTTTGCAGCTAAATAAAAGATAATAGTAAACTAAAACCAATAAAGATGAATAAAATTAGAGCAGCCGTCGTTGGATACGGTAACATTGGTAAGTATGTAGTGGAAGCTCTGGAAGCAGCTCCCGATTTTGAAATCGCAGGTATTGTTCGCCGTAATGGAGCCGAAAACAAACCGGCAGAACTGGAACCATACGCTGTTGTTAAAGATATAAAGGAACTGAAAGATGTAGATGTTGCTATTTTGGCTACTCCGACTCGCAGTGTAGAAAAATATGCGAAAGAAATTCTGGCTATGGGCATCAATACGGTAGATAGTTTTGATATCCATACACAGATTACCGCACTGCGCCGTTCGCTGGACGAATCGGCCAAAGCAGGCAATGCTGTTGCCATTATTTCGGCAGGATGGGATCCGGGAAGTGACTCGGTAGTACGTACCCTCTTGGAAGCAATTGCTCCGAAAGGCATTACTTATACCAATTTTGGTCCGGGTCGCAGTATGGGACACTCTGTAGCCGTTCGTGCTATTGCAGGGGTGAAAGATGCTCTGTCTATGACTATTCCTGTAGGTACAGGTATTCACCGTCGTATGGTTTATGTGGAACTGGAAGAAGGAGCGGATTTCAAGACTGTTGAAGCGGCTGTTAAGAACGATCCTTATTTTGTCAATGATGAGACACATGTTATTCAGGTGCCTTGTGTAGACGACTTGAATGATGTGGGACATGGTGTTAATCTGGTTCGTAAAGGAGTGTCGGGCAAGACTCACAATCAGTTGTTTGAGTTTGATATGAAGATTAATAATCCGGCTCTGACAGCTCAGGTGTTGGTATGTGTAGCACGCGCTACAATGAAACAGCAACCGGGATGCTATACAATGATTGAAGTTCCGGTTATCGATTTGATGTATGGAGACCGCGAGGAATTGATTGCACATTTGGTGTAAAATATCATAATATATAAGGAATAGGGAAATCTCTTCTCTGATTTATTTCGGGGAAGGGATTTTTTTATTTCCTTTGTGCTTATATAAATAAACAAAGAAATAAAACAATGATAGCTAGTATTCTGTGGGATGTAGATCCCGTATGGTTTAAGGTTGGCAGTTGGGAAGTGCGTTGGTATGGTTTGATGTGGGGACTGGGATTTATCTTGGCTTATGAGATGGTCGGTCGCCTTTTCAAAAAAGAAAAATATCCTGAAGACTGGGTAGACAAGCTTTTTGTTTATTGCATTGTCAGTACGGTGATAGGGGCCCGGTTGGGACATTGCTTATTCTATGAATGGGATTATTATTCGGTGCATCCGGCTGAGATATTAAAGATTTGGAAAGGCGGACTGGCAAGTCACGGAGGAGTCTTTGCCATTATTCTCGCCCTTGTCTGGTATTCTAAGAAAGTGACGAAGAAGAGTGTCTGGTGGTTGTTTGACCGAATGATTCCGGCAGTTGCGGTGGTGTGCTTCTGTATCCGTTTCGGCAACTTGATGAATTCCGAGATTTATGGTTATCCCACTACCTTACCGTGGGGCTTTGAGTTTGTGCGTTCGCGTGAATGGCATCAGTTATATGAAGGTTTACCTTGTCACCCTACCCAGATTTATGAAATGCTCTATTGTTTGGTGGCGGGCGTAACTGCATGGGTGATGTATCATAAATACCATTTGCAGAATCGTGTGGGATTAATTACCGGAGTGAGCCTGCTCATTTTCTTTGGCTCGCGTTTCGCATTGGAGTTTATGAAGAATCCGCAAGTGGTGGAAGAAACGAATATGACCCTGAATATCGGACAATGGTTGAGTGTACCTTTGATATTATTGGGAGGATATCTTATCTATAAAAGTAAAACGGCCAAAGTATAGATATCGGTAAATTAATCAAAAGTATAGGTATATTATTCAAGCGAGAATAAATATTTGAAAACTAGATGCTTATGAACTAATTTGAAGGCTTTTTCTTTGCTTAATCATTTTTATATTTCATATCTTTGTATAAAATGTGATTAACTTGAAACAAGCTTATTATGAAGAAAAGCATCTTTTTATTATTGTGTATCTCTGTCTTGTTCTCTTGTACGAAGAAAGAAGACTTCTTTGACCCCCATCATATCGATGAAGAAGCAAAAGAGAATTTTCCGGTGAAAGACATTGACCCGAGTCAGGATTGGAATATGGCTGCGGTAGGAACGTTGTCTGTTTCTATCAATCAAAAGACAGGCGAGGTTTATACTGTGAAAGTATATACGGATAATCCTTTGAACTCTGAAGGCAATGCTCGGTTGTTGGCTAAGAAAACGGGGGTAAGAGACGGAGAAACAGTATTATTTACTTTTGATGTACCCAAAGCCATTGAATCTGTTTATGTACTTTTTGAAGATAAAATGTACAATGGCTGGGTAAAGGTGGCAGATATGAAGGTCGGTCGTCCTTCGGTTTCTTGGGAAGAGCAAGGAAGTGAGGCAGGAAAGAGAAGCGCTATGGCAAGAAGCAGTTGGGATTACAAGGTGCCTGATGAGAAGAATTTCTTGAAAGAGGTGCCTGCAGATGCTAAACAGTATCCGATACAATGGGCTGAAATGCGTGGTGGATATTATATGAATGACGGCTCTTATGAACTACGTTATGGCAACTATACGCTATATATTAAAGGAAATGTTACAATAACAGGTGCTTATCCTGACGGATTAGTGGTTTACTTATTGGAGGGTAGCACTTTGGATGCCACTGCTGCTGAAACATTTAACCCTAATACGGTTTTCTATATCGCGCAAAATTCAACGATGAAGCTTAATAGAATAAGCATTAATTGTTCTTTATACAATAAGGGGAAAATTACTGTTGCGGGGGCATCTAACTCTTCGGGTGGATATATATATAATGACGGTAGTTTTGAAATAACCGGGAAGACAACATTCGCCATGTCCGGAAAGGCAACTTTTGTAAATCTTCAATCTGCTTCATTGCAGGATGTGACCATGACCGGAGGTTCTGAATTAATAAATGAAGAAGGAACTGTCAAAGCTAATTCTTTAGATACCCGTAGTTCTTATATTTATAACCGGTGCAGGATGGAAATCCTTAGTTCTACTTATTTCCAAAATGGGGAGGGCTTTGCATTTGAACAAGATGGTGGCTCTTCTTTTGAAACAAATACGCTGAAAACAAATGGGAATATACCTTTGAGGTTAGGTTCCAAGAGTGTATTCCATGTAAAAGACAACGTGGAATACCAGAATGGAAAGGTTGATGTGACCGGAGTCGGTTCAGATGAAAAGGCTCTGTTTTGGGTAAGTGGGGTTTGTATTAAAACTCCCGATGAGAGTATTACTTATTCCGGTGAGTTAGAGGTCGCATTGAAAGGGTATACCGGTAATACAAATTTTTCGGATGGTGCACAGCTTGTAAAAGTAGAACAAGTACGATTAGGAGAACCGGTCGGATGTGGCTATAATTATACGACGAACGGTGGCGGAACGAACTCGGATGCTACAGATATTCCTCAAGTGTATACATACGTTTTTGAAGACATGACCCGTGAAGCCGGTGACTTTGACTTTAATGATGTGGTGTTAAAAGTTACAGTCCCCGATGAATCCGGAAAGGCAACTGTGACTTTGTTTGCCGCCGGTGCTGCTAAGAATTTGAAGGTGGGATTTACGGATACATCGAACGGGGCAAATTCTCAATCAGATTTATTTGGAGAGGTTCATGCGGCTATGAACTGTGATCCCGGTACGTTGATAAATACCGGTAGTGGTCCTAACGGTACTTCTGTAGAAAAGGAAATCACTATAACCGGTACATTGAAAGACAATGGAGACTTTTATATATATGAGGCCGATAATGCGAACAATATAACAATACATGTTGCGTCCCAAGTAACTCCCGCTTCTACTTATCCTCCTTATGGACTTTGCATTCCCGGAGATTGGGTATTTCCGAGAGAGCGTAATCAGATAACCGCTCTTTATCGTTACTTTGCAAACTGGGCACAGAACCATACAATTTATACAAGGTGGTATGAAGAACACATGCCTGAGTTTAAAGAAAAATGGGATACAGCCAATGGTGAATACCCTTATGCTGATAAGTAATTTATCATAAGTTACCGGTTTCATCGGAGAAAAGAGGTTGTCAAACCCTTGGTAGAGATTTACTTTTGTTTACGCTAACACTTATTATGATATGAAGAAACTATTAATTCTATGGATGGTACTAGTTGCATTTGCTTCGTGCACAGACCGTAAAGATTTGTTCGATTCAGGGCGAGTGAAAGAAGAAGCAAAAGAAAATTTTCCGATAAAGGATATTGACCCTGATCAGGATTGGAATATGATGGCTGTACGTACTCTGGATATAACGATAAATGCGGGAACCGGGGCTGTTTATACTGTCAAAGTATTGACAGACAATCCTTTTAAGGTAGAGAATGATGCGCATGTGCTTGCTGTGGCAGATGTGAAAGATGGAACTACTGCCACCTTGAAGTTTGATGCACCGTCGGCCATGGAATATGCATACGTGATGCGCCAAGTGGGAACTAAGGATTGCGAAGTGACTGTTGCTGCCCTTAAAGATGATAAGTTTGTTGCTGCTTTCGGACGTTCTGCAACTCAGCGTGCGGTTTCTGAACGGGCTGCTAATATTACGATTGATAATTTGCCGGCTCCCGGTTTTGTTTGTCCGAGTGATGCTGAAGAATTGGCCGAGAAAGACATTACCGGAAATGTGAGGAATGGGGCTTACTACATTTCAAAGAACCTAAAAGCTGATAAGATAAATCTTTCGGAAGATACTAAACTGTACATTAAGTCCGGTATTACCTTGACTCTCAATGTTGATAAGATTGACAAAGGAACAATCGTTGTATGTAAAGGGGGGACGTTACGTATTAACGGAACCGGAAAGGACGATAAAGATTTTACTTTGAAAGGTTCTATTTACAATGAAGGAACAGTTACTATTAATGGAGATGATTTTTACATGCAGAATAAAGAAGCCGAACTTGTTAATTATGGAATAATATATATAGAAGCTGATTTTGAGTTGAGTGCAGGGGAATTCTATAATGGAGAAAGTGGACAGTGTGTATCTTATGAAACATCGATAGATAGTAACAGCACTGATGGTGCCAATGAGAACAAATCAAGTGCTACCTGGGTAAATGATGGTTATTATGCTTGTGATGGATTTAAAGTAAGTTCGGGCTACCGGTTACAGAATAATTGCAATTTACATCTTGGTGAAGATTTTAAATTAGATGGCTCTGATGGTAAGGATGTAATCTTTAATAATAGCGGATTCATTCATTGTGGGGGAAAGGCTGAATTGGAAAATGCAATTTTAAATATGGCCGGTAAAAGTATCTTTAAGACCCAAAGTCTGGAATTTGAGAAGAGTGTTCGGCTGAACAGTGATGCAGGCGTACAGGATAAGGATAAGCCTTTGCTGCTGTGTGTTAACAAAGCCTTGTATGATGATGATAAAGGAGAACTTACAATGAGCGGAGTTACTTATGTGACATGTGGAAATGACTTTTTTGACTCTTGGGCTGTCTCCGGTCATGTATTATTGGTGAATGTAACCATTGGAGACCATGCGCAGGGTTGTAATCCCGATTATGATAAAGAGGAACCTTCGACAACTCCGCCTTTGGCTATCTTTACTTATGTCTTTGAGGATATTACTACTACGACCGGTGACTATGATTTTAATGATGTCGTGTTGAAAGTGACGGCTGTAAACAATGGACAGGTCACAATCGCATTGGCAGCTGCCGGAGCAACCAAAGAACTATCTGCCGGCTATAAGGTTAACGGTCGGGACAATATTTTATGGAGCAGTGTGCACGAAGCTTTAGGTGTATCGGCCGGTACCATAGTAAATCCCGGTCCTTCTACGCTGGCAGATATGCCCAAGCAAACTATCAAAAATATAACAAGTCTTGGAGACATAGCCTTTTATATTCATGAAAAGAATAACCCGAATCTAAGAGTTTATATCTCACAAGACGACCCTGAGTTTCAACTGGGCGGTGTACCTTTTGCTTTATGTATTCCTACAGATTGGGCATATCCGGCAGAACGCCAGATGATTAATGAGAAATATGAAGGTTTTGGTGCGTGGGGTGAAGATAGAAATTCACATCAAGAATGGTATAAAAAGCCAACCAAATAAGAGGGGCGAATAACCTTCTTGCAAGAGGCTGTTCAAAAAGATAACGCAATATATCTTTGGGAGCAGCCTCTTGTTTTCATAAGAATCAAACGTGCGGAAAGAGAAACTCATGATAACTTGCACTCTTTCCGGCGGAATGCGAACAAGCATTGAATTAAGCCTCCGGCACCGCCCTGTATATCACGTGAGGGGTCCGTCCCTCTCTTACTATCTTTTTTTCGTTGTCCCACCGGCGCAGTTCCATGCCCGCTTTTGTCTTCAGCAGTCCCGTAAGTTTGCAATACTCTTTGCAGTTAATGACGGAATGTTCCTTCAGATAGACCGTCAGTAATGCAAAGCGTTCTTCTTCCGAATATTGGGAGGAAGAAACCCGGAAGCCATATTCTGCGCGTTCCAATTCACCTTTGGCACGTATCTCCTTGCGGAATTGCCGGGTAGGTTTGAATTTCACGTTGTCAAAGTGTACCGATGCGGCGCGTATCTCGCGTTTGTCCGCCACCTTGCGACAGGTCAGGGTGGCGGACAAAGTGCCCAGCTCTCCCAATTTTACGTTATAACCGTCTGCCAGATAATTGGCGATAATGTTTTCCAGGTCACAGAACAGTCCCATAACCGTTCCTTCCTTGATGGTGGAACGTCGGGCTATCTCCTTAGCCAAATCTGTCAGGTCTTTTGTGCCCGATACTACAAGTTGCGGATACAGAGTAGCCTGCTCCTTGTCCCCCTGTATGTCGGGTGACGTTTTGAAATCATACTTTGCTGTCATGTTAATGCTTTTTGATAAGAGAATTAAGTCATTTCTTCCTGAAGGCTAAGGGCTTTCTTCCTATGGGCTTTTATAATCTGCTGCAATGGATTGTATAGTCTGCGGTAATGGACTGTACGGTCTACTGTAACGGACTGTACAGTCTGTTGGCGGAGTCTGTCTTAGTATTCAGTACAAAAGTACTTAATCATACCGTAAAAACCTATTAATCTGCCGGAAAAAAGAGTTTAGGGGCAAGATATAATTTTGAGCGATACAGCAAAATGATTTCTTTAGAAAAGAATTCTCTTTGTAAAAGAAATAGTAGTTATAATTAAATAAAGAAATGACGGGCAGAATCAATACATTACGTTATTCGGACATCTTTTGGTGGAATGAGTTGTAACCAAAGATGTGCCGCCTGTGGCTGTAGCAGCAGGTAATCCGGTTCGTTTTATTAAGAATATTGAAGTCAAATAAATTAGAAAAACACTTGAAATATGAGAAGACCAAAATAGTAGCAGTATGAAATTACAAATTATTACCATAATGATAGTCCTTTCACAATTTTCTTCGATGGAATGGCGGTTTTTGGATGCGTGAGGTGTGAAAGGACTTTCGGAATTACTTCTGTATGCTGAGAATGTTACATAATTGAGCACTTTTGTTACGATGAAACAAAAGAGCTATCTCATGCAACAAATGTTTTAGAAGTGTTGTGAGACAACCCATACCTTTGCCTCAGAAAAACTTCTAAAAATATTTAATGCTATGAACAAGAATCAGCGAATGAACAGAATGGGCGTGCTCCTTATGATATGGGCAGCCGCTTGCTTGAACAGCCACGCACAACAAGACTCAGCCAAAGTCCTTTCTAATTCTAAGGAAGAAGGTAATCGAAATGTCATGCTGAATGCAGCCAGTGCCAATGGTCCCCGTGAAATTTCCATCGGATTGCCCGGCGGCGATGTCAATGTACTCGAAAACGGTTTGCCCGTGGTCTATAACTCAAATCCTCATAATGTAAATACTCATTGGCGCGGAGACAGCAGTTTGGGACATACCGGACTGCTTAAAATATCCGAAACGGCCATTACTACCGGAAACATCGGTTATGCTGTGAACTCTTTCACCGAATTGGGCCTGAATAAAGAGAAGCGGTTTAATGGTGTGCTGAATTATAATACCAATCACTTCGGCAAACAGCAGTTTGATTTCAATTTAAACGGAAGCATCGGCAAGGACTGGTTCTACAGCGGAAGCGTTTATCAGAACTTTGACCCGGGTTCGTTCAAACTCCGTTTCGCCCAATATCAGGACCGCACACAAATCTATAAGTTTGCTTTGACAAAGTTCTACCATGAAGGTCGCGGACAATTGTCGGCTATCTACCATTACAGCAATAGTCACTGGTTGTCAAATGCCACTACCGGCGCACCGTTTATTTATGTGGGCGACGGCAGTGTGAAAGAAATTCCCGGATTCAGTCTCGGTACTTCGTCTTATCTTCCCGATGTTTCTGACATTGTCTATATGGATATACGTACGGGCGAGATGAAAAAGACAAGTCTTTATGACGCCACTGCCAGCAAAGGTAATCAATTCACATTGTTGAACCGTTACAAATGGGATAACGGGTTGGAGTGGACTGTGAATATGAAGTATGACCACGCATTGGGTTCTTATCTCTACCAGACTCCCATGTCGATGGAAAAGAAAACCTTGGCGGACGGCTATAGCCGGAAAGTATCGGACGGGACATTGACCCCTTACGAAGGATATGTGCAGAGCCGTATGTCATGTTTCAATCGCGGCAGTATCGACGAGTTCTTCTTTACCACCGAACTGTCACGGAAGTATGACAACATGACTTGGCGTGTGGGCTTGAACGAATGGTATTACGATGTAGACTATGCTTCAAACACTACGATGTACGACCATACGGTGGAAGAATATCCTCAGATTCTTTACAGCGCCGATACCAAAGACATTCATCATTATGGTGATACTCCTTATTATAACCTGAACCAGAATGCTTCGGAATACTATAAAGGTCATGAAAACAAGCTGGCTCTTTATGCTACTCACGATTGGGATATTACTGATAAATGGAATGTGTATTATGGCGCCCGTTTTGAATACCAGCGTTTGACGGGAAAGAATCTGGCTGTTTACAATGCAGACGGAAAAGCGGTAGGCCGTTTTGCCAATTACCACATCGGGGCAGTGGCAGCCGACGGCACTAAGATTGCTCCTCGCGGCTATGGTTATGATTGGCTCAATATGGCTTTCACGGCGGCGGCTACCTATAAGATGACACAACAGTTTGGTTTTACTGCCGATTTCACTTACAATACCCAGCGCCCGAACATGTCGAATTTTGCGCCTGCCGAGATGCCGAATGTAGATAAGATAACCATTCCGTTGGGACGTGCGGGTATTTATTTTAATAACGATTGGATTAGCCTGACTTCTTTGTTTACTTATATTGCCAAAACGAATAACAACTCTACGCTGAATCTGATAAACCCCCATAACGATAAGGATATCAAAGCCGCAGCATTGAGCTATGATATTGAAACCATCGGATGGACAACGGATGCGGTAGTAAAACCTTTCAAAGGGTTTGATTTTCATTTTCTGTTTACTTACCAAAGTCCGAAGTACAAGAAATATGAAACGGAGGTGACTTTTGGTGACGGAACCACCTCGGGCATCAATGCTACAGGCAATATTGTGACCGAAATACCCAAGGTGCTGATTGAACTCGATCCGAGTTATAATATTACAAAAGATTTGAAGGTATGGGCCAGTTTTCGTTATTTTAGCAAGACGTATGCCAATATTAAGAACGCTTATTACTTTAACGGACGTTGGGAAACCTTTGGCGGTGTCAACTGGAACGTGAACAAACACTTGTCACTCAGCGGAACTGTCATTAACTTCCTCAACCAGACGGGGGCAAAAGGAAGCATCTCGGGTGCGGAACTGGTGGATAAGGAAAATGCTGCCGCTTATAACGGGGCATGGATGGCAGGAAGCTACATCCGTCCGTTTACCGTAGAGTTTGCAGCAAAAATTACATTCTGATTTTAATAATAAAACTTTTAATACCATATATTCCATGAAAACAAATTTAGTGAACCTTGCATTGGGTTTAGCCTTTACAGCAGGCACGGTTTCTTGTCAGTCACAGAAAAATAATCCGGTGTTCGAGCATCAAGGAGATACAATGACCGTTGTACGCATTGCTTCTCCCGCCAAGTATCTGTTGCTTCCCGTTCAGGAAAGCAGCAATGAAGGACAGGTAAAACTGGATACCGGCAGTCCGGCGGATACTTATATGGATGTTCGTCTGGCTACAGACAGTGTTGAATATTATGTTCCGTTTGCTTTACCGCAGGGAGCCGCTGAAGCTGTCGTTGTTGTGAAGAATGTGGCAGCCGATGCCCTTTGTTGGGACAGCATTAAGGTTGCAGATACCTTTGATACAACCAACAGAGACAAATTCCGTCCCGTTTATCATCACACTCCGCTTTATGGCTGGATGAATGACGCCAACGGGCTGGTTTATAAAGACGGTGAATATCACCTTTATTTCCAGTATAATCCTTACGGATCGGTATGGGGGAATATGCATTGGGGACATTCCGTGAGCAAGGACTTGGTGCATTGGGAGCATCTTGACCCTGCCATTGCAAGGGATACTCTGGGACATATCTTCTCGGGGAGTGCAGTGGTGGATACAAAGAACAGCGCAGGCTACGGTGAAAATACAATGGTTGCTTTCTATACTTCGGCCAGTGACAAGAATGGTCAGATTCAGTGCATGGCATACAGCACCGACAATGGACGTACCTATACCAAATACGAGAACAATCCCATTCTGACTCCTTTTGACGGATTGAAAGACTTCCGTGACCCGAAGGTCTTTTGGTATGAACCCGACCAAAAATGGGTGATGGTGGTATCTGCCGACAAAGAGATGCGTTTCTATTCTTCTCGGAACTTGAAAGACTGGGAGTTTATGAGCGGTTTCGGTGAAGGTTACGGAGTACAGCCCAGCCAATTTGAGTGTCCCGATTTTATTCAGTTGCCTGTGGACGGTGATAAGAACCGCATGAAGTGGGCATTGATTGTCAATATCAATCCGGGATGCATGTTTGGCGGTAGCGCTACACAGTATTTTATCGGTGACTTTGACGGAAAGGAATTTAAATGTGACACAAAACCCGAAGTGACTAAATGGCTGGACTATGGCAAGGACCATTATGCTACCGTTTGCTTCTCGAATACGGGAGAGCGCACGATTGCCGTGCCCTGGATGAGCAATTGGCAGTATGCCAATATCCTTCCCACCAAACAATATCGCAGCGCCAATTCGTTGCCTCGCGAATTGAGCCTTTATACAAAGGACGGAGAGATATACATGGCTGCCGATGCGGTGAAAGAAACGGAGGCTTTGCGCAAAGATGAGCATGAGGTGGGCAGTCTGGTTGTGAATGGGGAGAGCCGGTTGGAGGAATTGGTTCCCAACACAGATGGAGCGTATGAACTTTCGATGGATATTACTCCGGGGGCATCGCAGTTGGCAGGCTTCGAGTTGCTGAACGGCAAGGGTGAGAAAGTGAATATTTATCTGGATATGAAAGAAAACAGGCTGGTGATGGACCGTACAGAGAGTGGAATTACTGACTTGGGTGAACCGAGTAAATTTAATGTGCACGAGAAGGAGACAGATAATCATCGCATGAAACTTTCAGTGAACTATAAGAATGATTTTGCCCTGGGCACTTGGGCTCCACTCTCTTTGTGCGAAGGCAAAACTTATCATCTGAATGTCTTTGTGGATAAATGCTCTATCGAGATATTTGTGGATGGCGGACGCATAGCCATGACTAATTTGGTCTTTCCGAATGAACCTTATGACACGCTTCGTTTTTATAGTGAAGGAGGGGAAATGAAAGTTTCGGATTTCACAGTGTATAAGTTAGGCTTGTGATTTTAGGTCGGGTGTTCCCGTAGGGGCGGACCCATGTATCTTCCCCTACGGTGAATGAATAAGAACAACGTACAGAAAAAACAATAGATAATAAAACCATGAACAACAATAAAAATCTATATGCCAAATTAATCCCGGTGATGCTCTGTTTCTTCGCCATGGGGTTTGTAGACTTGGTGGGTATTGCTTCCAATTATGTCAAGGTCGACTTGAACCTGACGGATGCGCAGGCCAATATCTTTCCGTCGCTGGTTTTCTTTTGGTTCCTTATCTTCTCGGTTCCCACAGGAATATTGATGAATAAGATAGGCCGTAAGAAGACAGTGCTTCTGAGCCTTGCTGTGACTTTTGCCTCTTTGCTGATTCCCGTGTTCGGCGATGGTTATGTCATCATGCTGTTGTCTTTCTCTTTGCTGGGCATTGGCAATGCACTGATGCAGACCTCTCTGAATCCTTTGTTGAGCAATATTATAACGGGGGATAAATTGGCAAGTACCCTTACTTTCGGTCAATTTGTCAAAGCAATCGCTTCTTTTCTGGCTCCTTATATTGCCATGTGGGGAGCCACCCAGACTATTCCCACTTTCGGACTGGGTTGGAGAGTGTTGTTTCCTATGTATATGGTGATTGCAGTGCTTGCCATCGTTTTATTGGGCTCTACTCCCATTGAGGAGGAACAGCCTGACAAGGCTTCCGGTTTCAAGGCTTGTCTGGCTTTGCTGGGAAAACCGTTCATTTTGCTCTCTTTTATCGGTATCATGTGCCATGTGGGTATCGATGTCGGTACCAATACCACTGCCCCGAAGATATTGATAGAGCGTTTGGGCATGACACTTGCCGAGGCGGGCTTTGCCACCAGCCTATACTTTATATTCCGCACGATTGGCTGTTTCTTGGGTGCTTTTATCTTGAGGAAAGCTTCTGCCAAACTGTTTTTTGCCTTCAGCGTGGTGTTAATGTTGTTGGCTATGGCGGGATTGTTTATGTTCCATACCGAAACAATTATTTATATTTGCATCGCCATGATTGGTTTTGGAAACTCCAATGTGTTTTCCATTATCTTCTCGCAGGCCCTGTTTGCCGCCCCCGACAAGAAGAATGAAGTGTCCGGTCTGATGATAATGGGCTTGTTCGGCGGCACGGTATTCCCATTGGCAATGGGAGTTGCCGCTGATGCGGTGGGACAGACGGGAGCTGTAGCGGTAATGACCGTAGGCGTGATTTATTTGTTAATATATACCTTAAAAATAAAGAAATAACCATGAATGATATTATCGTAGGAATGGGCGAGGCACTATGGGATGTGCTGCCCGAAGGAAAGAAAATAGGAGGTGCTCCGGCAAACTTTGCTTACCATGTATCGCAATTCGGTTTCGACAGCCGCGTAGTCAGTGCGGTAGGAGAGGACAAGTTGGGTAATGAGATACTGAAGAACTTTGATGCAAAGAAATTGAATTATCTGATTGAGAAAGTACCTTATCCTACAGGGACAGTACAAGTGGAATTGGACCCGAACGGCGTGCCGATGTATGATATAAAGGAGAACGTGGCATGGGACAATATTCCTTTCACTTCTGCATTGGAGGAACTGGCAAAGAAGACCCGTTCGGTATGTTTCGGTTCGCTGGCACAGCGCAGTGTGGTTTCTCGTGAGACTATCAATAGCTTTCTGAACGCTATGCCCGACGGGGAGGGACAGTGCAAGATTTTTGATGTGAACCTGCGTCAGGGCTTTTATACGAAGGAAATTCTTTGCAATTCGATGAAAAGATGCAATATATTGAAAATTAACGATGAAGAGCTGGTGACAGTGAGCCGTATGTTTGGTTATCCAGGCATCGACTTGCAGGACAAGTGCTGGATTTTGCTCGCCAAGTACAACTTGAAGATGTTGATTCTGACTTGTGGGGTGAATGGAAGTTATGTGTTTACTCCGGGTGAGATTTCCTTTGTGGAGACACCCAAGGTGGAGGTGGCAGACACGGTGGGTGCGGGAGACTCGTTCACTGCTACCTTTGTGGCTGCTATCTTGAAAGGCAAGCCGGTGGCGGAAGCACATAAGTTGGCGGTAGAGGTTTCTGCATACGTGTGTACGCAGAATGGGGCTATGCCGGAATTGCCTGTCCGCCTGAAGGAACGGCTGATGTAAAAATACACTTGCCCGACTATTTGCCGGCAGTTGCCCGAGGGCCAAAGCTGCTGTTGGGTATTGCAAATGTAAATGTGTCAAAACGTAGATAATGCTATCATTCTGAACGAAGTGATAGGTCATTTGGGTTTTGACACATTCTCTTTTTCTTTTCTTTCCAAATTCTTGTATTATTTCTCTTCTCCTTTTATCTTTGTTTCCATAATACATCTGTGAATATGAAAAACGGTCTTCTCTATTTCCTGCTTTGCCTGGCAGCGCTTGTTTCCTCGTGTGACGGAACGAATACACGTTATCACATCGGCGTGTCCCAATGCAGCGATGATGAATGGCGGCATAAGATGAATAAAGAAATGCAGCGTGAAGCACTTTTCTACGACGGTGTGCAGGTGGAATTTCGTACGGCAAAAGACAATAACCAATATCAGATAAATGATATCAATTATTTTATTGACCGGAAGGTTGATTTGTTAATCGTCGCTCCCAATGAGGCGGCGGCTATTACTCCATCGGTCGAAAAGGCGATAAAGAAAGGAATTCCGGTAGTAGTGGTAGACCGTAAGATATTATCGGACAACTATACGGCTTTTGTCGGGGCGGATAATTATAAGATCGGCAGTGATGTGGGACATTACATTGTCAGCCGTTTGAATGGAAAGGGGAATATTTTTGAGGTGACAGGACTGCAAGGCTCTACACCTGCCATGGAGAGGCATAGGGGATTGATGGATGCATTGGCCGGGATTCCGAATATAAAGAGAGTTGGAAGTGTGGATGGCGGCTGGTTACAGAGTCAGGCCGGCGAAAAGGTGGATTCTGTTTTACGTGTTCACAAAGATATTGATTTGCTGTTTGCACAGAATGACCGTATGGCTATCGGTGCTTATCTGGCTGCCAGACAGCAGGGAAGAGAAAAAGAAATGCTTTTTGTGGGAGTGGATGCACTGCCCGGAAAAGATTATGGACTGGAGCAGGTGATAAGCGGTGTGTTGGATGCTACTTTTATTTATCCTACCGGTGGCGATAAGGTGATGCAGATTGCGATGAACATTTTGGAGAAAAGACCTTTTGAAAAAGAAAATATACTTTCTACGGCATTGGTGGATAAAACCAATGCCCGCGTGATGCAGTTGCAGACCGACCATATTTTGGAACAAGACGGCAAGATAGAGAAACTGAACGGGCAGATTGATGAATTCTGGTCGCGTTATTCGGCGCAGACTATGTTTTTGTATGCTTGTCTGGTTATTCTGATTCTGTTTGCGGCATTGTTGGGCATTATTGTACGTGCTTATTGGATGAAGAACCGGATGAATGCTGAGCTTTCTTCCCAAAAGAAAAAGTTGGAAGAGCAGCGTGACCAACTCATCAGCCTTTCTAAACAATTGGAAGAAGCTACTCATGCCAAATTGGTGTTCTTTACGAATGTATCTCATGATTTTCGCACCCCGCTTACATTGGTTGCTGCTCCGGTGGAACAGTTATTGGAAGATGAAGCGCTGACATCCCGGCAACGGTCTTTGTTGCAGATGGTGCATAAAAATGTGACTATATTGTTGAGGCTGGTCAATCAGATATTGGATTTCCGCAAGTATGAGAATGGAAAATTGGAATTGGTTCTATCCAATATTGATTTGCGTGCTCAGTTGCAGGAGTGGAGTGGGGCATTTCGTGCGTTGGCGCTCAAGAAGCATATTCATTTTATATTGGATGTGGAAAATGGACAGGCGGATTATAAGATGGCGCTTGATGCCGAGAAGATGGAACGTATTTATTTTAATGTGCTTTCCAATGCCTTTAAATTTACTCCCGAAAATGGGAGCATTGTGGTGACATTGTCTGCTATTGCTCAAGCCGATGGAAAAGAGTATGCGCGGCTGGTGGTCAGTGACAGTGGTTCGGGTATCTCAGTCCAACATATCCGGCATATCTTTGACCGGTTCTATCAGATTGATGTGAATCATGCCGGCTCGGGCATCGGACTGGCGTTGACAAAGGCTTTTGTGGAATTGCACGGAGGAACGATTGCCGTGGATAGCATGGAGGGAAAGGGAACGGTGTTTACAATAGATATCCCTGTCAACAGGTGGTCTGCCACAGAGATAGAAAGAAAAGAGTCGGAAGGCATTGGTATTCCGTCCCGGTCGGTAGTGGAAGAACTGTCGGAGGCAGAAACGGAAGAGGTGAAACCGGATGAAAGCAAGGCGTGTGTCTTGGTGATTGACGACAATGCCGATGTGCGTAGTTATGTGAAGTCGTTGCTTAGAGATGAGTACGTAGTGATAGAGGCTCCGGACGGTCATACGGGAGTAAAAATGGCCATGAAGTATGTACCGGATGTTATTATCTGTGATGTGATGATGCCGGTGATGGATGGACTGGAGTGTTGCAGACAATTGAAGTCGGAATTGCAGACTTCCCATATTCCGGTGATGTTACTTACGGCTTGTTCTTTGGACGAGCAGCGGATAGCCGGATTTGAATGTGGGGCGGATTCATATATTGCCAAGCCGTTCAATTCCAAGTTGTTATTGGCACGTCTCCGTAATCTGATAGCAAACCACCATCGTTTACAGCAGTTCTTTGGCGATAAAACGACTCTGTCAAAAGAACCGGTCAGTGAGATTGATAAAGGATTTGCAGACCGTTTCCGTCGGTTGATTGAAGAGAATATGTCGGATTCGGAGTTGAGCGTGGAGGAGTTGGGCAGCAAAATGGGTATGAGCCGCGTGCAACTCTATCGCAAGATAAAAGCGTTGACTAATTATTCTCCGGTGGAGCTGTTGCGCATCGCCCGTTTAAAGAAGGCTGCTTCTTTACTTGCTTCTTCGGAAAAAACTATTTCAGAAATAACGTATGAGGTTGGTTTTACTTCGCCTTCCTATTTTACAAAATGTTATAAGGAATATTTTGGTGAAAGTCCTACCGATTTTTTAAAGCGCAGAGGATAAGCTTTTCATTACTCCGGGCCATTGTTTATTCCGGACCGTTGCCATTCTGAACATCAGTGAAGAATCTGATAACACAAAGCAGATGTATTCAGATTCTTCACCGGTGATGACAAAATGAGAGGATTGTCACGTTTCTTGCGCGAGCTCTTGTTAAATCAGCGACGATAAATCCTTGTCTGCCACGAAAGAGAGGTTATTCAGGATAATTACTTCTCTGGCGCGGTCGGGATTATCTGTTCGGAAAATCAGGATGCCTTTATCTCCCAACAAGAAAGAATACATATAGGTAATACCGATTTTGGCATCACTGAAAATCTTAATTGCATCCGCAGCACGGCCTACCTGGTTGTCCAGTGTCAGGGCAAATACATCCGAAAGGGCAACCGATATATTGGCTTCTTTTAGCGTGTTATAAGCTCGCATCGGTTCGGAACAAATAATACGATAAATTCCATATTCTACCGTATCTGCAATAGTCGAAGCTATCAGTTGAATCTTGGCTTCTTTCAATAACTCCAGAACTTTAAGTAATGTCCCCGCTTTGTTTTCAATGAAGACAGATAATTGTTGGACGGTCATAATTTTATCTTTTAAAAAGTTTTACGTAAGTCTTTCACTCTCACAGCCTTGCCTTCCGACTTGGGTAAAGAGCCTTTTGGAACAAGTTTTACTCGCGGAGTAACCAGTATCTCGTCTTTCAGCTGTCGTGTAATCTCGCGGGTAAGGGCTTGCAGGCGGGCATAGTCATCGGTAAATAATTGGCTGAGTTCCACTTCGATGGTCATCTCATCGTTCGACTCCATTGTTTCGAGTGTAATCAGGTAGTCGCTGCCCAACTCTTTAAACTGCAACAATACAGTTTCGATTTGTATCGGGAAGATATTTACCCCTTTCAGGATAATCATGTCATCACTGCGGCCTTTCATTCTGTCCAGGCGTTTATGATGGCGTCCGCACGGACATTCCCCCGGAAGAATGCGGGTGAGGTCGCGGGTGCGGTATCTCAACATCGGCATCGCTTCGCGGTTGATGGTGGTCAGCACCAGTTCGCCTACTTCGCCGTCGGGCACAGGCTCCAGCGTGTCGGGATTGATGATTTCAACGATATAGTAATCTTCCCAAATGTGCAGGCCATTTTGCTCCCGGCATTCAAAAGCTACGCCGGGACCACACATTTCAGACATTCCGAAGGAATTATATGCTTTGACTCCCAACATATCTTCGATGCGGCGGCGTTGTTCTTCCGAATGAGGCTCTGCTCCGATGATTAATGTTTTGAGCTTAGTGTCCCGACGAGGATCAATGCCCATTTCTTCCATTACTTCATAGAGGCGGGCAGCATAACTGGGGATGGCATGCAAGGCGGTGGTTCCGAAATCGGTGATGAACTTCAATTGTCTTTTGGTGTTTCCGGCAGCAGCGGGAACGGTAAGCATTCCCATGCGTTCCGCTCCGTATTGAAAACCGAGTCCGCCGGTAAACATTCCGTAGCCGGAAGAGTTTTGGAAGATATCACCGGGGCGCAAGCCTACCATGTAGAGGCATCGTGCAACGGCGTTGGCCCATTCGTCAAGGTCTTTCTGTGTGTGAAGAATCACAGTCGGATTACCGGTTGTGCCACTGGATGAATGCAAACGGACTGCCTTCTCCAAAGGAACGGCAGCCATTCCGAAGGGATAAGTATCGCGTAAGTCTTGTTTGGTGGTAAAAGGGATTTTGCGTAAATCATTTAATGAGCGGATATCTTCGGGTTTCAGGTGGTTATCTTCAAAACGTTTTTTATAAAAAGGAGAGTTCATGCAATGACGGACGGTTTTTTGTAGGCGTTCCAGTTGCAGCTTCTCGATTTCGGGACGTGTCAACGTCTCCATTTCCGGATGTAAATACATAGTATCTTTCATGTTTAGTTGGTTATCAATTGCACAAAAGTAGAAAAAAATCTTATATGGTTGACAAATAGGAGAGAAAATATGTATCTTTGGGCGCTTAATGAAAGATGATAATATGAAAAAACTGATAAGTATATTGATTGGTATAGCAAGTGTGGTTGGTGTGCAGGCACAGGATATGAAGGCGTTGTTTGTGTCGATGCCGGATTCTATTGCACCATTGCTCACAAAGGTGAACCGGGAAGATTGTATTGATTTTCTTGCCAGTAACATGAAAGCGGAAGTAAAAAACCGGTTCGGTCAGCCGACAGAACTGAAGAAGCTGACAGATGATTATCTGTACCTGCAAACGACTTCAAAAAGCAGTATGGAAATGAAATTGCTACCATTGAATGATTCGGTGAAAATCGTATGTATGGTGAATACAGTGTGTGCATCCGCTTGTGATAGTGAGATACGCTTCTTTTCCACTCAGTGGCAGGAACTCCCTAAGCAGGATTATATGAAGCTGCCATCGGTTGAAGCATTTTATCTTCCTGTTGATTCTTTGAAGGAAGATTTTCTTTTGTTGCGTGAGAAGGCTGATATGGAACTTCTGAAAGCTACACTCTCACCGGACAGTGCAGTTTTAAGTATTGCCTATACCACTCCTGATTATCTGGCAAAATCAGAAAGAGAAAAGCTGACTGTTTATATAAAAAAGGAGCCGATTGTGTATGAATGGGTAGGGGGAAGGTTTATTGAAAGGAAATGACGACATGTTGGTCAAAATAAAAGGCTGCAACTTTTTTTGAGTTGCAGCCTTTTATTTTGAAACTTGAATGAAGTTACAAATTACTTTTTCATGCGGTTACCATAACGGCTCATGAACTTATCAACACGACCTGCTGTATCCACCAATTTAGATTTACCGGTGTAGAAGGGGTGTGATGTGCTAGAGATTTCAATTTTCAAAAGCGGATAAGTTTCACCTTCGAATTCGATGGTTTCTTTAGTTGCCACAGTTGACCGAGACAAGAACATATCACCGTTTGACATATCTTTGAACACAACGGGACGATAGTTTTCTGGATGAAGACCTTTTTTCATTTCTATATATGTTTTTATTGTTATTATTTTACTGTTTTGGTAACAACAATGTGTAATGGTTCAATTTTGGATTGCAAAGATAGGTCATTTCTTTGAAAGAGAAAAACTTCGGCAGCATTTTTTTTGTTTTTCATCTGCATTTTATTGTTTGTCGATATTGCAAGGTCGACATTACAATATAATCTGTTTGAGACATTTAGCATGGATATTAGTTAATAAAACCATAATTTATAAGATAATTTTAGAGCGAAAATGCCATAGTTAGAACATTTATGCTTAATTTTGCAATGGAATTTAATTCACTAACAATTATAAATATTAGAACAATGGTTAATTACAAAGATTTAGGTCTGGTAAACACTAGAGATATGTTTGCTAAGGCTATCAAAGGTGGATATGCAATCCCTGCATTCAATTTCAACAATATGGAACAGATGCAGGCTATCATCAAAGCTGCAGTAGAAACAAAATCTCCGGTTATTTTGCAGGTTTCAAAAGGTGCTCGTCAGTATGCTAACGCTACTTTGTTGCGTTACATGGCTCAGGGTGCTGTAGAATATGCAAAAGAATTAGGTTGTGCAAAACCTGAAATCGTTCTTCACCTTGACCACGGAGATACTTTCGAAACTTGCAAGAGCTGTATCGACTCAGGTTTCTCTTCTGTAATGATCGACGGTTCTCACCTGCCTTACGAAGAAAACGTTGCTTTGACTAAGAAGGTTGTTGACTACGCTCATCAGTTTGATGTAACTGTAGAAGGTGAATTGGGTGTATTGGCCGGTGTGGAAGATGAAGTTTCTTCTGATCATCATACTTATACTGACCCTGAAGAAGTAATTGATTTTGCTACTCGTACAGGTTGCGACTCATTGGCTATCTCTATCGGTACTTCTCACGGTGCATACAAATTTACTCCGGAACAGTGCCACATTGATCCTGCTACAGGTCGTATGGTTCCTCCTCCTTTGGCATTCGAAGTATTGGATGCTGTAATGGAAAAACTTCCGGGATTCCCCATCGTTCTTCATGGTTCTTCATCAGTTCCTCAGGAAGAAGTTGAAACAATCAACAAGTATGGTGGTGCATTGAAGGCTGCTATCGGTATCCCTGAAGAAGAATTGCGCAAGGCTGCCAAGTCTGCTGTTTGCAAAATCAACATTGACTCAGACTCTCGTTTGGCTATGACTGCTGCTATCCGTCAGACTTTTGCTGAAAAACCGGCAGAATTCGACCCGCGTAAGTACTTAGGTCCGGCTCGTGACAACATGGAAAAACTGTACAAGCACAAAATTATTAACGTGCTGGGTTCAGACAATAAATTGGCTGAATAATATTTACTCCATAATATTATAAAGGTAGAGGCTGCTTTCTATTGTGAAGGCAGCCTCTATTGTTTAATTTAGGTTACTTCTGTATTTGGCAGGAGAAACTCCGGTATGTTTCTTGAAATAACGTCCGAAGAAAGATTGGTCAGGAAAACAGAGCCGGTTTGATATTTCTTGAATGCTCAAATTGGTAGATTGCAGTAATGCTTTACTTTCCAGGATTACATGGCGGTCTATAATGCTTTTGGCTGTTGCATTGGATACATTTTGCACCACAGTGGAGAGATAACGGGGTGTGATGAAAAGTTCGGATGCATAAAAAGAAACCTCCCGTTGCGTAGTGCAGTGCTTATGAATCAACTGAATGAAATGTTTGAATATCTCTTCCTGGCGATTCATTCCTTTCGGCTTCTTTTGGAGGAACAGATGCCGGGTCTTGTCATAGAAATCCAGGATAAAGTTCTGCACGAAGTTCTTGAATATC
Source organism: Phocaeicola massiliensis B84634 = Timone 84634 = DSM 17679 = JCM 13223 (assembly GCF_000382445.1). GTDB lineage: Bacteria > Bacteroidota > Bacteroidia > Bacteroidales > Bacteroidaceae > Phocaeicola > Phocaeicola massiliensis. Next base: position 448,654 of record NZ_KB905473.1, read on the forward strand.
TGAAGACGGAAATTGTTATCGCGGTCATTATACAGGTCTTTCATGGCAAAACTCAGTCCGATAAAAGGCTTGACACGCTCTTCGGGAATGACAATGCACGGATGCTCTTTCAAAAACTGGAAGAAAGAAGGCTCCAGACGTGAGGTGATTTCTCTGAACAGGGTATCGGAGAAAACAATATAGGACACACTGAGGTCCTCACTGGCGTAAGTGCAATTGAAAATGCTGCCGGGTAACAGCAGGATCTGGGTATTCTCGGTCAGCTCGTAGGCTTGCATATCAATTTCGATACGGGCTTTTCCTCTGCGGCAATGGCAAATGGACGCATCACTCAATTTCATAATTTGATTAGAGCAAATATCTATGCTTTCATCTGTTCCGGCAATGAACGGTTCGTTATCCGGTAAACTTAATATATCCATGTCTGTTTTTATTTTGACGCAAAATAAGCTATTATTTTTATAATAAGGAGAACTTTGTTCTTAAATTAAACAATTGTGGCTAATAATTGAATGTGCCGGCTCGTAAAAATCCAACTACCTTTGTCGTCGAATTAAAAAAGATTGGAATATGATAACAATGAACAGAAAATGGATGCGACTAATGGTATTAGTTGGTTGTGCTGCTTTGGCAGCATCGTGCAAACAGGCACCTGCTGCACAGACGGAGGCAGAGTATGCGGTGTTAAGGGTATCGCCGTCAGACAAAGTTTTATCTACTACGTATTCAGCCACGATCCGCGGCCGTCAGGATATTGACATTTATCCCCAAGTTTCCGGTTTCCTCACTCAACTTTGTGTAGAGGAAGGCCAGGCAGTGCGTAAAGGACAAGTATTATTTATTATTGATCAGGTGCCTTATAAGGCAGCTTTGGAAACCGCTGTCGCCAATGTGGAATCGGCTAAAGCCGGTCTTGCCACAGCCGAACTGACTTATAACAGCAAGAAAGAATTGTTTGCCAAAAAGGTGGTTTCAGAGTTTGATCTGAAGACTGCGGAAAACTCTTACCTGACCGCTAAGGCTGGATTGGCTCAGGCTAAGGCGCAGGAAGTCAGTGCTCGCAATAACCTTTCATATACCGAGGTGAAAAGTCCTTCGGACGGGGTAATCGGCACTTTGCCTTATCGTGTAGGTGCGTTGGTCAGTGCCGGCTTGCCGCAGCCGTTGACTACGGTTTCTGATAATTCGGATATGTATGTCTACTTCTCGATGACCGAAAATCAATTGTTGGCTCTGACCCGTCAGTATGGTTCCAAAGCAGAAGCGTTGAAGAATATGCCCGAAGTGGAGTTGCAACTGAATGACAAGTCCATGTATGGTGAGAAGGGACGTATTGAAACCATCAGTGGGATAGTGGACCGGACAACCGGTACGGCAAGTCTTCGTGCTGTGTTCCCCAATAAGAACGGCTTGCTGTATAGCGGCACATCAGGTAATGTGATTCTGCCGGTTACGATGAAAGGAAGCTTGGTTATCCCTCAGGCGACTGCTTTTGAAATTCAGGATATCACCTATGTATATAAGGTAGTGGACGGCAAAGCTCAATCGGCTCCTGTCAGTGTAACCCGTGTAAACGGCGGACAGGAATATATCGTAAACGAAGGCTTGAAAGAAGGGGACATCATTGTTGCCGAAGGTGTAGGTTTGCTGCGTGAAGGTACTCCGATTAAAGTAAAACAAAACTAAGAAAGAAAATGAATTTAAGAACCTTTATAGAACGCCCCATCCTATCGGCTGTTATTTCTATTTCGATAGTGGTAGTGGGTATCATCGGGCTGTTTACTTTGCCCGTCGAACAATATCCTGATATTGCTCCGCCTACCATTCAGGTAAGTACCTCTTATTTTGGTGCCAGTGCGGAAACTCTTCAGAAGAGTGTTATCGCTCCGTTGGAGGAAGCGATTAACGGTGTGGAAAACATGACTTATATGACTTCTACGGCTTCCAATGCCGGCGTGGTGGATATCACAGTGTATTTCAAACAGGGGACAGATCCCGATATGGCAGCGGTCAATGTGCAGAACCGTGTATCGAAGGCAACCGGACAGTTGCCGGCGGAAGTAACGCAGGTGGGTGTGACTACTTCCAAGCGTCAGACCAGTATCTTGCAGATGTTTTCCTTGTACAGTCCCGACGATTCGTATGACGAGAAGTTTCTGTCCAACTATATCAGTATCAATCTGAAACCTTCCATCCTTCGTATTCAGGGTGTGGGCGATATGATGATTATGGGTGGCGACTACAGCATGCGTATTTGGATGAAGCCCGATGTGATGGCTCAGTACAAACTGATTCCGTCGGATGTGGCACAGGTGCTGTCCGAACAGAATATCGAGTCGGCTACCGGCTCGTTTGGTGAGAACTCAGATGAGACGTATCAGTATACCATGAAATATAAAGGTCGTTTGATAACTCCAGAAGAATTTGGTGAGATTGTCATTCGCTCTACTGATGACGGTGAGGTGCTGAAACTGAAAGATATTGCCGATATAGAGATGGGTGAAGAAAGTTACGCCTTTCATGGTGCTATGAATGGACATCCGGGGATTTCATGCATGATTTTTCAGACCGCAGGTTCCAATGCGACTGAAGTAAACAACCATATCGATGCGTTTTTGGAAGAGGCGGCGAAAGACCTGCCGAAAGGAGTGGAGCTGACGAAAGTGATGAGTTCCAATGACTTTCTGTACGCTTCTATTCACGAAGTAGTGAAGACATTGTTCGAAGCTGTCTTCCTGGTTATCTTGATAGTGTATGTGTTCTTGCAAGATATCCGCTCTACTGTTATTCCGTTGGTAGGTATCATTGTATCTTTGATTGGTACCTTCGCTTTTATGTCGTTGGCCGGGTTCAGCATCAACCTGATCACCTTGTTTGCTTTGGTATTGGTCATCGGTACGGTAGTGGATGATGCCATAGTCGTCGTTGAGGCGGTGCAAGCTCGTTTTGATGTGGGTTATCGTTCTTCGTATATGGCAAGTATTGATGCGATGAAGGGTATCAGTAATGCAGTTATTTCTTCTTCACTGGTATTTATGGCCGTGTTTATTCCGGTATCGTTTATGAGCGGTACTTCCGGTACATTCTATACCCAGTTTGGTCTGACTATGGCGGTGGCTGTAGGTATCTCAGCTGTCAATGCATTGACATTGAGTCCGGCATTGTGTGCTTTGTTCCTGAAACCGTATATCAACGAAGATGGTACAGAGAAAAACAATTTTGCAGCTCGTTTTCGTAAAGCGTTCAATGCGGCCTTCGATGCAATGATTGAAAGGTATAAGAAAGGAGTATTGTTCTTTATCAAACGCAAATGGATGGTATGGACACTTCTTGCGGCTTCGGTAGTACTATTGGCTTTCCTGATGAATACCACCAAAACCAGTTTGGTGCCTGATGAAGACCAGGGTGTGGTGTTTGTCAATGTCAGCACGGCTGCAGGTAGTTCATTGAAGACAACCAATGACGTGATGATGCGTATTGAAAAGCGTATGATGGATATCCCGCAGGTATTGCATGTGCAGCGCGTAGCCGGTTACGGTCTGTTGGCGGGGCAGGGTAATTCATTCGGTATGCTGATTCTGAAGCTGAAACCTTGGGATGAACGTAAAGGAAAAGAGAATGATGTGCAAGCGGTCATCGGGCAAGTATATGGTCGTACGGCAGACATCAAAGATGCCAGTATATTTGCCATTTCTCCGGGTATGATTCCGGGGTATGGTATGGGTAATGCATTGGAGCTGCACATGCAGGATAAACTGGGAGGAGATATCGGTACATTCTTTAATACTACTCAGCAATATCTGGGTGCGTTGAACCAACGTCCTGAAATTGCGATGGCATACTCTACTTTCGATATCCGTTATCCGCAATGGACAGTAGAAGTGGATGCTTCCAAATGTAAGCGTGCCGGTATTACGCCGGATGCGGTGTTAAGCACTCTGTCAGGGTATTATGGCGGACAGTACGTTTCCAACTTTAATCGTTTCTCTAAAGTGTATAAGGTTATGATTCAGGCAGATCCTAAATACCGTGTGGATGAGGCTTCGCTGAACAATATATTTGTGCGTATGTCTAATGGCGAGATGGCACCGCTTAGTCAGTTCGTACATTTGACACGTAGTTACGGTGCCGAGTCTCTGAGCCGCTTCAATATGTTCAACTCCATTGCAGTGAATGCAATGCCTGCCGAAGGGTATAGTACAGGTGACGCGATCCGTGCGGTGCAGGAGACTGCTGTACAAGCACTTCCGAAAGGCTTTGGATATGATTTCGGTGGTATTACTCGTGAAGAGACTGACCAGGGAGGTACTACCATCATCATTTTTGGTATCTGCTTCCTGATGATTTACCTTATTTTGAGCGCTCTTTATGAAAGTTTTCTTATTCCATTTGCAGTGTTGTTATCTGTACCATTCGGTTTGATGGGCAGTTTCTTGTTTGCCAAGATGATGGGACTGGAAAATAATATTTATTTGCAGACCGGATTGATTATGTTGATTGGTCTGCTTGCCAAGACCGCTATCTTGCTGACTGAGTATGCTACCGAGCGCCGTAAGGCAGGTATGAGTCTGACTTCTGCTGCCCTTTCTGCTGCCAAGGCTCGTTTGCGTCCTATCCTGATGACGGCGTTGACCATGATTTTCGGTTTATTTCCGTTGATGGTCGCCAGTGGTGTAGGAGCCAACGGTAACAGTTCACTGGGTACGGGTACGGTCGGTGGTATGGTGATTGGTACACTGGCATTACTGTTTATCGTGCCTTCTTTGTTTATCGTATTCCAATATTTGCAGGAGAAGGTACGTCCCATTCAGTTTCAGCCGGCGTCCGATTGGCAGATTCAGGAGGAATATGCAGAAGCTGTCGAGGAAAGACAACATCACATTGAAAGCAAAAAAGAAGAGAAAAAATGAAAAAACAAATCATCACTCTAACCGTCGCAGCACTCACACTGAGTAGCTGCGGCATATATACTAAATATAAACCTGCAACCGAGGTTCCCATAAACCTGTATGGGGAAGAGGTTGTAGTTACAGATACTTTGGATAATATGGGAAATCTGAGTTGGCGGGAAGTTTTTACTGATCCGCAACTGCAGATTTTGATTGAAAAGGGATTACAGAATAATACAGACTTGCAGTCTGCCCAATGGCGTGTAAAGGAAGCAGAAGCTACATTGTTATCTGCAAAGTTGGCTTATCTGCCTTCGTTTGCATTGTCTCCGCAAGGGACTGTGAGTAGTTTTGATAAATCCAAAGCAATGCAGACTTATACCTTGCCGGTTACAGCTAGTTGGGAGATCGATATTTTCGGTCAAATCCGTAATGCCAAGCGTCAGGCAAAGGCATTATTGGAGCAGAGCCGCGATTATAAACAGGCTGTCCGGACTCAGCTCATAGCCGGTATAGCCAATACTTATTATACTTTGTTGATGTTGGATGCCCAATTTGAAATTTCGGTCCGGACACAACATTCATGGAAAGAAACAGTAGATGCCACCCGTGCTTTGATGGAAGCAGGTATGGCAAACGAAGCGGCTATTTCGCAAATGGAAGCTACTTATTATACTATATGTACTTCAGTGCTTGACTTGAAAGAACAGATAAACCAGGTGGAAAATAGTTTGTCATTATTGTTGGCTGAAACTCCTCATACTATTGAGAGGGCGGACACATGGAACTTCCCCTATGGAATGCAGGAACGTTTCTCGGTAGGTATTCCTGTGCAGATGCTTTCCAATCGTCCGGATGTGCGTAGTGCGGAACGTTCGCTGGAAGCAGCTTTTTATGTGACTAACCAGGCACGTTCTGCTTTCTATCCTTCTATTGTACTGAGTGGTAGTGCCGGATGGACAAACTCTGCCGGAAGTATGATTGTCAATCCGGGGAAATTCATAGCAACGGCTATCGGTTCGTTGACGCAACCCTTATTTAATAGAGGCACAAATATTGCCCGGTTGAAGATAGCTAAAGCCCAACAGGAAGAAGCTAAGCTGGGTTTCCAACAGACATTGCTGAATGCCGGTAGTGAAGTAAATGAGGCTTTGGTAAAATATCAGACAGCGAAAGAGAAAGCGGCTTATTACGATAAACAAATCATGTCGCTGAATAAGGCTTTCGAAAGTACTTCTTTATTGATGCAACATGGAAATACTACCTACTTGGAAGTACTGACTGCACAACAGACTTTGCTCAGTGCACAATTGAATCAAGTAGCCAACCGTTTTGCAGAAATACAAGGTGTAATAAACCTCTATCAGGCATTGGGGGGAGGACGTGATTAATTTAACATACTGTTATCGTTAAAAAGGTGAGAAAAAGCTGCCTGAGTAGTGATACTTTGGGCAGCTTTTTTATTTATGGTTCTACAATGACACAGACAGGGTTGGAATCTTCATTTATCTTTTTTAAGAAGTTTAGCTTACCTTCTTTGACAGTTTCAGGGTGTTCGTCTAACCATTCCTGAATATCTCCTATTTCCAATACAGAAGCGTATTCTCCCTGTTGGGAGCTTGTTTCCGGGAAGAAAGGCATAAACCGGCTCAGGTCATCGGTAAATCCGGCTTCGTCTTTATTCATGTAAGTTGTTCCGGTTGCTTTGTTATATATTCCTGTGAAAGTTACGCTACGGCTATATATTCCTTGTATGCACTGGAACAGGATACTTTGCGGAGTCTCCATCACATAGGAGATAGTGATATACTCTTGTGTTCCTTCGGTTTCTCCAATTTTATCAGCCGGGAAAGTCCATTTGCCTGTATTGAATGTAAGATAAGGCTGCATGGTATTTCCATTGATGGTATATATAGTATCTTTCAGTGCTTCTTTGAAGTGAAGAGCATCTCCGCTGTTCCATATGGTAGGGTGATTGAGTGGGAAGATACCTTTTTTATTATCTTTGTACGTTATATAAATGAGACCATTGTAGCCAAGCATTCCGAAGGCTTCTTTTCCGGAGCCTCCTTTGAATACACTGATGGATGCAATATCATTGGGAGTAATGGTTGGGATGTTACGAGAGAAATTGCTTATGGAGTCTGTTGCTTTTCCTTCTTCATTTGAATATATCAATTTACTTTCGAATGGGGAAGTTCCGATTCCTCCACCATAATGGCCGATAATGAGTGAATCGGCAAAAGCTGCACAGAATCCTTGTAACAGACTTTTGGGTTGTATGGTTTCTCCCAAGAATTCTCCGTCTTGATTGTATTTGACCAATTTATTGGGTTGGCGATGAAAATAAAGAATTCCGGTTTGAGGATGGATGTAATATACTACTTCGCTGTATCCTTCCGGATCACCTCCTTTGTGCCCTATGGTACCTAAATACTTTCCTGTTTGTTTGTCGAATGCCAGACAACTACCTTCTGTAGCTACCAGGATTTTATCTTTCAGAAGCTTGATGTTGTAAGAGTTTCCTATTAAAGATGAATCGGTAGTTTCTAGTGGTACATAACGTATATTCTTTCCTAGCTGAGAAACCTTTAACTCAGTGAGGTGTTCAAAACTACCGGCAATGTCGATTGCATTTAAATTGTTCGTTGTTTTTGTGGGTGTGCAGGAACTTAGTAATAAAAGAAGTGAAGCACTTAAAATTGTTGTTTTCATGATATTAGAAGGCTAGAAGAAAGAGAAGTTGCTTTATAGTGAAAGCAACTTCTCTTTCTATTATACAATAAATTATCGGGCAGCAAAGAATACAGAACTTCCGGCTGCTACTCTTACAGCTGCTACACCTTGAGCATCGGGGGTGACAGTCATAGAGGTACCATTCTGCATACTGACAGTTGCCGTTCCGTCTTCATTCATTTTTACCAGCTCGAAACTTTGTCCGTCGGCTACCGCATTCCAGGTATTGTTGTCCTTGTTGTAAACCAAATCAACCGATTTTTCTTCTCCCTTTTTAGTGATGGTGTAACCGTCTGTGTTTGTCTTCACCAAATATTCACCGTTTTCGCCTTTTACTTCTTTCACTTCACCGATAGAAGCTGTCGGGTTGGAACCGCTCCAAAACTCGATAGAGTTGAGTACCAAAACATCTGCAAGATAAGCGATCTCGTAAACAGGTACAATGTGAAAAGCAACGAAAATAAGCTCGTTTACAAATTTGTTGCTGACTCCTTGGTTCCAATCCTTCAGATTATTCCATAATCCAAAAGAACCGATACATGATGAGAACATGATGCTTCCACCCAACATGGCACAAACAACCAATGTTTTACTTCTTTTCATAATTACATAAGTTAAGTTTATAAAAGTCATTTACCCGATGATAATTCGGGACTATTTGTCTTGCAAAGATAGAACTTTTTTATGGAAATGTTCTTCTCTCCTTAAAAATCTGTATCTTTGCCCATTCGAATATGAAAAACTATTAATCAAAAATCTTATAAAAGAAATGAAAGAACAGATTCAAAAAAAAATCAACGACTCTAAAGCGCTTCGGTGGGGAGTGTTGGTGCTGGTGGCTTTCACCATGTTATGCGGTTATTTTCTGACGGATGTGATGTCTCCCCTCAAAACAATGCTTGAAAAAGAATTATTATGGGACAGCCTTGATTACGGCATCTTTACAAGTGCTTATGGTTGGTTTAATGTTTTTGCTTTCATGCTGATTATTGGGGGGATTATCCTTGATAAGATGGGAGTTCGTTTCACCGGAATGGGAGCATGTATTTTGATGGTGTTAGGCTGCGGATTAAAATATTATGCAATTTCAACAACTTTTCCTGTGGGTGATACATTTTTTGGTATGAAAACACAGGTTGGTTTGGCTGCTTTAGGATATGCTATTTTCGGGGTCGGTGTGGAGATTGCCGGTATCACTGTCTCAAAAATTATTGTAAAATGGTTTAAGGGGAAAGAAATGGCGTTGGCTATGGGGATGGAAATGGCTACAGCACGTTTAGGCACCATGTTGGCTTTAGCTGTTACAGTTCCTATTGCTACTTTTTTTGGTGTAACCGATACCGAGGGCGTTTTGCATCCTAATATTCCGGCTCCCTTGCTGCTTTGTCTTATTATGCTTTGCATTGGCACGATAGCCTTCTTTATTTATACTTTCTATGATAAGAAACTGGACGCTTCGTTGGAGGAAGAGGGCATAGAACCGGAAGAGCCTTTCCGTATGAAAGATATTTGGCTGATTATCACTAATAAGGGATTTTGGTTGATTGCCATGCTTTGTGTATTGTTTTATTCAGCTGTATTCCCCTTCTTGAAATATGCTACTGATCTGATGGTACAGAAATATCATGTGGACCCTGAACTTGCTGGGACAATTCCAAGTCTTTTGCCTTTGGGAACTTTGTTCTTGACTCCATTTTTTGGAAATATATACGACCGTATTGGTAAAGGAGCTACTTTAATGATTATAGGTTCTATTCTCTTGATCTTCGTGCATACCATGTTTGCATTGCCGATACTTAATATTTGGTGGTTTGCTACTGTTGTAATGATAGTATTGGGTATTGGCTTTTCATTGGTTCCGTCGGCTATGTGGCCCTCTGTGCCTAAAATTATTCCTGAAAAACAATTGGGTACTGCTTATGCTCTTATTTTTTGGGTACAGAATTGGGGATTGATGGGTGTTCCTGCTTTGATTGGTTATGTGCTGAACAAATATTGCAAGGGGCCGGTTGTAGATGGTATGCAGACTTATGATTATACTTTGCCTATGTGTATTTTTGCTTGTTTTGGCGTGGCGGCCTTACTCTTTGCTGTTTGGCTGAAAGCAGAAAATAAGAAAAAAGGATATGGATTGGAAGAAGCCAATATAAAGAAATAGGCATATTTCCTGCTTAATTCCCTAAAAAAAACTGCTGCAAAGGATTGTTGTTGTCAATCGATTGCAGCAGTTTCTTTTTCAGCCTGTCGGTCTTATGCAAAGGCTGCAGTCAATAACAGAATAAAAATTGCTTCGGCTGCTGTAGCTATCATAAATACCTTTTTCACATTCTTCAGGCTTGCTGTTTGAGTAGTTGTATTCATACTTTCATCTTTTTAAGTTAGTAAAACTAATATCTTTTCTGTTGTTTTGTTATTGCAAAAATCAGAAATTATTCTGGTAGTCTACTGTTCTAAATGGCTTTTATAGTGTTCAAAAAATGCTTGTTAAACTTATTTATATCAACTATTAACAAGTGTATATAGGAAGTCGTTTAGGAGGATGGTATAAAGAAAAATACTACCTTTATCCATAGGACAGTATGCTGTAAATGGATAAAGGTAGTATATAGAGTAAATTGGAGTTATCAGTCTTTGTCTATCTTTACAATTTTTCCGTTATTGGGGTCGAAAAGTACTCGTGTGTTTATTTTTTTATTGAATAAGTTATCTACTAATACTTCGGTGGTTCCAAATTGTGTAATGAGGAGTTCACCCTTAAAGTACCGTTTGGTGGGGCTGGCAACAGTGACTAATGCTTTGCCCGGAATATTATAAATAACCCCGTCTACTTTTCTTTTGTCTTTTGCCTTCTCGTCTGCCGGAGGTAGTGTTTCCTGATTAGTGACAGATAGATAAATGGGTTCTCCTGCCAAGTTCTCGTCACTTACTACACCCAACTTTTTTGAAAATCGGAAAGCGACTTTATCTTTCATGTCTTCTGTGGGAGTTACTCGGATAGTAAGGGTTTTGTCTTCACGATTGGTTATACCCGCAAACATTTGCATCATGGCTTGTTCCTGCTCGTCCAAATTGTCCAGCATCAGTTTCAGTGCTGCACCGTCTTTGGGCATATAATCAGCTTGTCCGCGGGTAAGGCTGTTTTTGCTTTCTCGGATATTATAGATTTCTTTAGCTACCAGTTCGGCCATCTTTGCGGTGGAGGCAGTACTAAGAATCTCTTCAGTCATAAAACTACGTGGATCTATACGTTTCTTGGCTGTATTTGTAATCGGAGTAGCAGGTGTTTTTTCTATCGGTGAAGTAGTATTGATAGCTTTGATAATACCATCATTGGTCAGCTCCACTTGCGAAGCGGCACTTTTATCTTTTAGTTTTACTACATATGCATTATCCGGGTCGGGGATACCGATAGCTTTCGCTTTGATACTTTTTATTTCCCAGTAGGTTTCCGGTTGGGCCGAGATGTTTGTCATACGCAGATATCTGTTTGCATATTGGCATAACTCTCCCGGAGTATAGGTCACTTTGGTGGCCACTACTTCCAGTTCTATTTCAGTCTTGGGTAAGTAATAAACTACACCTTCTCCCATGGTTCCCGGAGTATATTTACTGAAATCTTGTGCAGCGCTACTCAATGAAGTCAGTATACTTGCTGCAATTATTAATCCTCTTTTCATAATTTCCTTTTCTTGTATAGGTGAGGGCAAATATAGCTATTCTTTTGTAAATCCGGCTTTTGTTTCGCTTAATTTCTTCCAAGCGATGGGAAGTGCTTCTACAATATCGCTTGAAGTCATTCCTATTTCTCCTTTTTGCTGGGCAGCAATGTCTCCTGCCAGGCCATGTACATAGACACCTAGTCGGGAAGCATCTTCTTGAGAGTACCCTTGTGACAATAATGAGAGTAGGATACCGGTCAATACATCACCACTTCCGGCTGTTGCCATACCGGGATTACCGGTGGGATTGAAATAACAATTTCCTTCCGGAGTAACGACGGCACTCCAAGAGCCTTTTACTATAATGTAGCTTTGCAAATAAGCAGCCAGTTCTTTAGTCTTGACTAAACGTTCATAGGTATCCATACACTTTCCGATGAGGCGTTCCAACTCACCCAAATGAGGAGTGAGAATACAACGTTTCGGCAGTCGGCTTAACCAACTGCGGTGAGTGCTTAGAATATTCAGGGCGTCGGCATCCAATACTAGCGGTAGCGGACAATTTTGTATCTGTTCCATCATAGCGAGGGCGGTATCTTCTTCTTGGCCCAGCCCGGGACCGATAGCTATTGCTTGATAGCGGTCAATGTCGGTTGGCTCTGCAAAATAACGTTCATGTATATCGGTATGTACAATAGCTTCGGGTACAGTGGATTGCATTAAATCGTGATTATGGATAGGAACATGTACTGTCAGCAATCCGATACCAGAACGCAGACATGCACGGGCCGATAGGATAGAAGCTCCTGCCATGCCGTACGAGCCTGCAATTAATAGCCCATGACCGAATGCTCCCTTGTGTGCAAATCGTTTTCGTGGTTTGATAAGGTTGCGTATTTCTGCTTCTTCAGTGGTGAAGAAAGAACTTTCTACTGTTCCTATAAATTCAGTCTTTAAACCGATATTTAATAACTCCCATTCACCTACAATATCTTCGTTCTCAGGGAAGAAAAACGAAAGTTTAGGCAGTTGGATGCTGAGAGTCACATCTGCACGCATGATATTTTGCCTTATATTATAGGTATTGTCTTCTCCCATTAATCCCGAGGGAATATCGATGGCTACTACCGGTGACTTGGAAGCATTGATATATTTCACTACAGCGGCAAATCCGCCGTTTAATGGCTTGTTGAGGCCGGAACCGAATAATCCGTCTACTACGAGATGCTTCTCTGTCAGTACAGGCGGGTCAAATTTTGTACTTACTTCCGTAAAGTAGATAGAACCGCATTCTTTCAGGCGGTTAAGATTGATTTGGCATTCTTCGGATAATTTTCCTTTGGTATTGAACAGGAAAACTTCTACCCGATAATTCTGTTGTGACAGTAGTCGTGCTACGGCCAATGCATCTCCTCCATTATTTCCGGGACCGGCAAAAACAACGATATGGAAAGAGGCGTCCCAACGACGCATAATGGTGCGTGTCAGTTCATGGGCAGCCCGTTCCATCAAATCGATGGAAGTTATGGGTTCATTGGCTATAGTGTATTTGTCCAGCTCTTTTAGATGGGTGCTCGAAATAATTTTCATATTCAATCTCTTTTGTTTGAATGTGCAAAGATAACACTATTTACTAAAAGAGGTTGTGAGAAAACTTCGATACTTAGAATAAAAATGCTAAGTTTGCAAGCAGTATTAGCTGTCAATGCTTTAATAGTAGCTATTTTAGTCCTTATACTTAAAGGTCATCATTCTCATTTTAAGCAGAGATAAATATCTTCTTTAAATATCCATATATCTTTGGTTTTCGACTTGTTTTAAAAACAGATTATTATCCTCTTTCTTAGCACTATTTATTGCCTTTTTACAAAAAATGGCAATAATATGCTAGAGTTAGTTTTCATATTTGTATATTTGCACCTGAAATACTAATTGTGTTTAAAAAATAATCAATTTATTAATCTTAAATTTGGATATGTGTAAAGGCAAAAACTTACCCAGGGGCAGGCGTCAACAAACGCATTCTATTCAATTAACAGTAAATACATCCTTAAATTAAAATCTATGAGAAGAGAGCAATTTAAATTAGTAAGTGCGATACTACTTTTATCTGGTTTTTCTACCGGATATATGCAAGCAGCACCTCATGCAGCAGCTACGGGAGTATCTATCGTACAGCAGGATAATACCTGTAAAGGTGTTGTATTAGATCAAAATGGTGAATCCGTTATCGGAGCTTCAGTTGTTGTAAAAGGAACAACTAATGGAGGTATTACAGGTATGGACGGAGATTTTATCATTTCTAATGTGAAGAAAGGCGATATTATCGTTATTTCATTTGTGGGTTATGCAGAACAAGAAATTGTGTGGGACGGTAAGCCGATGAAAGTGACTTTGCAAGAAGACACCGAGACTTTGGATGAAGTAGTGGTGGTAGGTTACGGTGTACAGCGTAAGAGTTCTATTACCGGTTCTATCGCTTCTGTAAAATCAGACAAATTGAAGACGGTTACCACTCCGAGCGTGGCCAATATGCTGCAAGGTAAAGTTGCCGGTGTAGTAGTTACACCTACTTCCGGTCGGCCGGGTGCCGGTGTAAGTATCCGGGTACGTGGTACCGGTTCATTGCGTGGTAATACAGAGCCTCTTTGGGTTATTGACGGTGTGGTAGGTGATGCCATGGCTGATTTGAACCCGAATGATATTGAAAGTATCTCTATCTTGAAAGATGGTTCGGCTACAGCGCTTTATGGTTCTCGTGGTGCTAACGGTGTAGTGCAGGTTACAACGAAGCGCGCCACAACCGGAGGTTCTTCTTTCGATGCTTCTGTGAAGTTTGGTATTTCTCAACTGCAAAAGGGTAATCTTGAGATGATGAACGGTGCTGAATATTATGATTATCTGGTTACCGCTTATACCAATGCCGGAACATTACAAGACCAACAGTGGCTTCAGCCTTATTTGAAGGAACAAAACTTTGATTGGTGGGATTTTGCTACGCAGAATGCTTTGACACAGAACTACAACATCGGATATAAGTATGGTAATGACCGAATTAAATCTTATATTTCTGCTGACTATTATACAGAAGAAGGTGCAATCAAAGGATACGATTATGACCGTTTTACTTTAAGAGTGAACACAGACTATATTGTTAATGACCGTTTGACATTGAGAGCAAAATTGTCTACCAGTTATAAGGAGACATTTGACCAGCAATATGGTTTGTCTCACACCAGCTATACGCCGTGGGATACTCCGTATGACTCTCAGGGTAATATAAAAATCGGAACAGAAGGTCGACCGAGCAAAGAAGATGCCGCCACTGCAGATCCACGCGATTACTGGTATTCCGACGGAAGCTCCAACTGGCTGTATAACAACCAATTGAACTGGGGTAAATCACGTTCTAATGCTATGGATATCGGTGCTGGTTTTGATTATAAGATTTTTGATTGGTTGACTTTTGTTTCTAATAACAAAGTGGGCTTGAGCAATAGTTATGGTGAGAATTATTATGACCCGAAGGCTGTGGGACAAGAATCACTTCAAGGTACGATTTACAACAGTAATTCCAACGTTCGTACCATTTATACCAGTCAGTTACTTCGTTTCTTGAAGACTTTCAATGATGTACACGAAATCAACGCGTATTTGGGTTATGACTACGATGAATATCGTTATTATAGCATGACCGGTCAGGCTTCACAAATGTTTCAGGGTAATGAAATTCTGAACGGTGGTGTAGCTAATCCTAAAGTAGGTGGTACCAAAGTTGAAAAGAAGAATGCCGCTTATTATTTTAACGGTAACTACTCTTACGATAATAAATACCTCTTTCAGGTGATGTTCCGTGTAGATGGTTCGTCACAATTCGGTTCCAATAAACGTTGGGCTCCTTTCTGGTCTGTCGGTGGTGGTTGGAGTATGCATAAGGAAGAATTCATGAGTAATCTTAAATGGGTGAATGAATTGAAACCCCGTATTTCTTATGGTATTTCCGGTAACTTGCCTGGTGGTGCTTATGAATGGGCTACTATGCTGGCCAGTACTACACAATATGGTGGTAAGGTAGGATTGTATTCCAATTACTTGGGAAATCCTGATCTTTCTTGGGAAGAAACGGCTACTTTAGACTTTGGTTTGGATGTACGTTTGTTTGACCGTTTAAGTATTGTATTTGATTACTATCACAAGAACGTAAAGAATCTTATTTATTTGAAGCATTTACCTGCGGTTACAGGTTATAACCGCCAGACTGCCAATAATGGTAAAATGACGAATCAAGGTTTTGAAGTAACTGTTACTCCTGAAATCATCAGAACTAAAGACCTTTATTGGGATGTTAGCTTCAACTTAGGCTATAATAAGAATGAAATTACTTATCTTCCTGACGGTGATGAACTTACATCACAAGCTACTGCTGTGGGCTACCCTTACAGAAATTGGTATTTGCGCGAATGGGCAGGTGTAGATTCACAAACAGGAACTCCGTTGTGGTTTAAAGTAGATGAAAATGGTAAGAAAACTGTAACCGGTGACTACAACGAGGCAACCCGTGTATTGTTGGATGAAGTGCCTACTCCTAAATTTAATGGTGCTATCAGCACGAACTTGACATGGAAAGGTTTCACTCTGAACGCTAACTTTACATTTGCTACCGGCGCTATGATTTATAATGGACAGCGTGCTGGTGCGATTGACCGTGACTGCGGACGTAACTCTCAGCCTCCTATGAAATTGAAAGACGGATGGAGCCGTTGGGAAAAGCCGGGTGATATCGCTACACATCCTCAGTTGATCGATGGTGGTAATAACGGTGCCGATAGAGAATCCACACGTTATCTGGAAAACGGTGACTATTTCAAACTGAAATCTCTTTCATTGGCTTATAGCTTCCCGAAGCGTTGGCTGGAACCACTGGGTGTAAAGTCGGCTAATTTGAGTGTTGGTGGTGAGAACTTATTTACCATTACCAGCTTCTCAGGACAAGACCCGGAAATCCTGTATTCTGCAGATTATAATGGTAGTGCGGGAAGCTTCGGATATCCTACAGTAAGACGTTTTACCTTAGGATTGAATGTCCAATTCTAATTTCTAATATCTAAATGAAAACATTATGAAAATAAAATATATACTAGGTGCCATGGGAATGGCGTTCGGAATGACCGGATGCAACCTGGACATTACCATGTATGATGGTGTGATGGAGGAACAATTCGACAATAAGAACCTTCTTGAATTATCTCAGGGAAGTTATCGTTTGTTGAAAAATGACGGTGGATTGATAGACAACGGATATTATTTTTGGGCTTTTGGTGCTGATGATGTCACTTGGAACGGAACTTCAACCGGTTCAACTTTTAAATTGTATGATTATAGCCGAAACATTGCCAGTTCCACTACAGAATATACTTGGGAGCTCGGCTATCGTGTGATTGGTAACTGTAATAAAATTATTGAAATTATTCAGGGACTGGGTAATGAAAGTACTCGTGAGCAAACCATCATGATGGGTGAAAACTACTATTTGCGTGCATTGAGCTATTTCTTGCTGGTCAATGAGTTTGCACAGCCTTATTCTAACAACCCGACACAGAACCCCGGCTTGCCTTTGAAGTTGACAAGTGATCCGAATGATTTACCTCAAAGTCGTTCTACTGTTGCCGAAGTTTACGACCAAGTGGTTCTCGACTTGAAAGATGCCATCACTTATCTGACACTTCAGCAAGGAGAGACTCCCAAATCAAACATTTATGCTACCAAGGAAGCTGCTGAAGCTTTGTTGGCCAGAGTTTATCTCTATATGGAGAACTGGGACGGTGCATGGGAAATGGCTAACAAGGTAATCACATCTGGCCGCTTTGAGTTGGAAAGAGGAAACCGTTTTGCTACTTATTCACAACTTATTCCGGAAGACAACAAGGAAACCATTTTTGCAGTACGTCGTACACTTGACAAAGATGATGATGGATACAGCCGTATGGGTAGTATGTACATCCGTATCGATGGTTCGGGTTGGGAAGAAATGTCTCCTTCTTCAAGATATTTGGAGCTTTTGGAATTGCATTTGAATGCTAATGATATGCCTCAGGACTTACGTAGTAAATTTATCGTGAAAAGATACGTAGAAGATGGTGTAGCCGATTATACTCCGGTTGGATATCCAAATAATGTATATGAAGACTGGACGTTTGCTTATGCTGTTAAGCAAGCTAATACAGCCAATTATGAATACAAACAGTTGGATGTAGAAAAACAAGCTGACGGTACATTCCTTATTACCAAAGACGCTTCTAAATTTCAAAGCGCTACCATTCAAGAAGAAGCCTATAACACAGGTACTCGTTACTATGTAGTAGGACAGGACGGTAACAAGTATATAGGTCGTATCGAACCTAAAGTATTTGATGCTTCTACTAAGCGTGGTAAATCTTCTCTTTTCCTTGTGTATGCTATCAACAAATGTTCTTACCAGGAACAGAGCAAACATTTGTGGTCACCTATCATTTCCCGTTTGGCAGAAATGTATCTGATACGTGCCGAAGCTAATTATGAAAAGGGTGGTTCCGTACAGGCTACTTTGGATGATATCAATATCCTTCGTGAAAGAGCTGGTATACCGGAGTGGACAATGGAAAACATAGCTACTGCTGAAAGCGGAAATCCGAAAGATGTTCATAAGATTATCGAAGAAGAACGTATGTTGGAACTTGCATGGGAAGGTCATCGTCGTTTCGATGTATTCCGCTGGCGCCATACTATGGATAGAAGATATCCGGGAGGACATACCATTGCTCAGGGTGATAAGTTCTATGAAATTCCATATAACTCTCCATCAGTATGTGAGTTTATTCCACAGCTTCAATATGATGCTTATCCTTACAAATTGGAACAGAACCCCTAACAAAAACAGATTTACTAATTCAAAATGGATATACAAATGAAAAAAATATCATATTTACTTTTGCTCTTTTTCTCGGCCATTGTTTGTGGATGTTCCGAATATGAGCAACCGTATGTCGGTTACATCGTTGTAGAGCGTGCCGTATTGGATGCTGCTGCCAATTCCAGTACTACTGTGATTGCAGATACAGATATCTCTTCTGATATTGTTGTTGACAATGTAGACGCAGATTGGTGTCAGGTTTCGGTAAACGGTAAGGAAATTACCGTGACTGCAACATCTGCCAATACAGACAGCAGTTATCGTACAGCTACTGTCAGTGTAACATCCGGTTACCGCCAGGCTACTTTCACTGTATTGCAGAAGTATGATGGCCAAGAATTTTTGCAGTATGATTGGACTCGTTGGACTGCTACCGGTAATGGTGTTGAAGCCAGTGATGGTGGTGGTTATCCCAGCTTGTTTAAGGAAGAACGTACGAACTTCTGGCATAGTCCGTACAGTTATTCTGTGCCTCTTCCTTATATTTTGGAAATTGATATGAAAGAGGAACTGGAGTGCGCTATGTTCCACATCGGTAGAAGACACTATGCACCGAATGGCAACAATTATGGTACTGTAAAGACCATGAATATTTATGCCAGCACGGATAATGAGAACTACGAAAAGGTAGCTGATTTTACTTTCGCATTGCCGTGGACTGCTCCTGATGGAACTGTGGTAAAAAGCTATACCAGTCCGCTGATTCCGGCGTATGAAGAATTGGTGTTGTCTTCACCTGTCAAGGCCCGTTATTTCCGTTTGGAAATTACAGAAACCAATACGTCGAATAATGCATGCCAAGTGGCATACTTTAAAGTATTTGAAAGAATCTAGTTAAGATTTGATGAACTTTTAATACCGACTCTCTTTTGTGGAGGATGTTTGGAGATTTATTTCCGGCATCCTCCTTTTTTGTATATTACAAAACGTATGGATAGATTTCATAAAATCGAATTAAAACACTATTTTTGCACCGATTTAATAAAAATACGGTTATGGATACCATTCAGATAAAAGACAAGCGTTTCACGACTTTCATTCCCGAAGAGCGGATATTGAGAGAAGTAGAACGGGTAGCGAGTGAAATTAACCGGGATTTAGAAGGTACGAATCCCCTGTTTCTAAGTGTGCTCAACGGTTCGTTCATGTTTGCAGCCGATTTAATGCGTAACCTTACCATCCCCAGTGAGATATCTTTTGTAAAACTAGCTTCTTATGCCGGCACATCGTCTACCGGTAAAGTGAAAGAGTTGGTTGGTTTGAATGACGATATCGAAGGTCGTACAGTGGTGATTGTAGAAGATATCGTGGATACGGGAGTCACAATGAAACATTTATTGGAGACACTTCAAGCAAAGAACCCGAAGGAAATTCGTATTGCCACATTGCTGTTGAAGCCTGATAAACTGAAGGTAGATTTGAATATACATTATATAGCTATGCGTATTCCTAATGATTTTATTGTCGGTTATGGACTTGATTATGACGGCTTGGGGCGCAATTACCGTGATATCTATACTGTAATAGAGTAAGAATTATACAACTAAATATAATAATAAAAGGTAAAACAAGATGTTGAACATTGTAATTTTCGGTGCTCCGGGTTCGGGAAAAGGTACTCAGAGTGAACGTATTGTAGAGAAATTCGGTATTAATCACATTTCAACAGGAGATGTGCTTCGTGCAGAAATAAAGAATGGTACAGAACTGGGCAAAACTGCTAAAGGTTATATTGACCAGGGTCAGTTACTTCCTGATGAGCTGATTATCGACATCCTGGCTAGCACATTGGATAGTTTCAAGGATAGCAAAGGAGTTATTTTCGACGGTTTCCCCAGAACGATTGCTCAGGCAGAAGCGTTGAAGAAGATGTTGTCGGAACGCGGACAGGAAGTTTCTATTATGTTGGACCTTGATGTTCCCGAAGACGAACTGATGACGCGTCTGATTAAACGTGGACAGGAGTCAGGTCGTGCAGATGATAATGAAGAGACTATCAAGAAACGCCTTACTGTTTACCATTCGCAGACAGCTCCGCTGATTGACTGGTATAAAAAGGAAGGCAAATATCAGCATATTAACGGATTGGGTAATTTAGAAACAATTACGCAAGACATCTGTAAGGCTGTTGATGCAGTGAAGTAAGTTATATTTTATCGTATAGAATAAAAAGAGGCTCAACAATGGATAGGAATATCTTTTGTTGAGCCTCTTTGTTATGGGGACCCGGTTTTTTCCGATATGTTTGTGAAGCATATAGATAAGACATGCCAAGAAATGGAAAAAGAATAAATATTTGTTTCTGTTAAAAAACTTGAGGAAATCGACTGAAATCATTACTTTTGCACTCATTATCTCAAACAATAGAAGAAAATGGCTGAATCGAATTTTGTTGATTACGTGAAAATATATTGCCGTTCGGGAAAAGGCGGACGAGGCTCTACACACATGCGTCGTGAAAAATACGTACCCAATGGTGGCCCCGACGGTGGCGATGGTGGTAGAGGAGGTCATGTTATTTTGCGGGGAAACCGCAATTATTGGACATTACTTCACTTGAAATATGACCGTCATGTGTTTGCTACTCATGGCGGAAATGGTTCCAAAAATAAGAGTTTTGGTAAGGATGGTGAAGATAAAGTCATCGAAGTACCTTGTGGTACAGTGGTTTATAATGCTGAGACCGGTGAATATATTTGTGATATTACCGAAGACGGACAAGAAGTTGTCCTGCTGAAAGGCGGACGAGGAGGCCTGGGTAACTGGCATTTCCGCACTGCTACTCGTCAAGCACCGCGTTTTGCACAACCGGGAGAACCGATGCAGGAACTTACGGTTATTCTAGAATTGAAATTACTGGCAGATGTCGGTTTGGTAGGTTTTCCCAATGCCGGTAAATCGACTTTGCTTTCCACCGTGTCGGCTGCACGTCCCAAGATAGCCAATTATCCGTTTACTACGCTTGAACCCAATCTGGGTATTGTGTCTTATCGCGAAGGGAAATCTTTCGTTATGGCAGATATTCCCGGTATTATTGAGGGAGCCAGTGAAGGCAAAGGATTGGGACTCCGTTTCTTGCGACACATTGAGCGTAATTCATTATTACTTTTTATGGTGCCCGGAGATACAGACGATATCCGCAAAGAATATGATATATTGCTGAATGAACTGGCTACCTTTAATCCCGAAATGCTGGACAAACAGCGCGTGTTGGCTATCACAAAATCCGATATGCTGGATGAGGAGTTGATTAATATGCTTGAACCGACTCTTCCGAAAAATGTTCCACATATCTTCATATCTTCTGTCACTGGCATGGGCATCCAACAACTGAAGGATATGCTGTGGACAGAGCTGAATAAGGACAGCAACCGTTTAGAAGGTGTCCGTACCGAAACAATTGTCCATCGTGCCAAAGATGTAGCCAAATTGCAAGAAGAGCTAAAGGCTATGGGTGAAGACGAAGACTTTGAATTTGAATATGAGGACGATGACGATGATGATTTTGATTATGAATACGAGGAAGAAGATTGGGACGAAGAAAAGAAATGAAACGGCTGACATCAGATAATAAAATGTTGGGATATGAGCTGATGAAGGCATATCCCAACATTTCTTGTTTTTCTACTACCCGTCATGGAGGGTGCAGCGAGGGAAATTATGCTTCTTTTAATTGCACCGGATATTGTGGGGATGAGGCAGAGCATGTGCAGAAAAATCGTGAAATATTGTGTGAACTTTTGCCACAGAAACCTTTGGAATTAATTATTCCCCATCAAACGCACAGCACCAATATCGGTGTAATTGATGATGCCTGTATCAGAGCGAACAAGGAGAATCGGTTGGAAGATATTGATGCCATTATAACGGAACTTCCCGGCTATTGCCTTTGTATTTCAACGGCCGACTGCATCCCGGTGTTGCTTTATGACCCGACAAAGCAGGTCATTGCCGCTGCTCATGCCGGTTGGCGGGGTACGGTGGGAAAGATTGTGGCAAAAACTCTTGCAGTAATGAAAGAACGGTATGCTTCAGAGGAAAAGGATATAAAGGCCTGTATCGGTCCGGGCATCTCACTTGCTGCTTTTGAAGTAGGTGATGAGGTATACGAGACCTTTCGTACTGCCGGTTTTGACATGCGGCGCATTGCCCGTAAAGAAGAAAAATGGCATATTGATTTGTGGGAGGCCAACCGTTTGCAGTTGCTCGGTCACGGTGTAAAAGCGGAGAATATAGAGGTGGCGGGTATTTGTACCTATCAAAATTACCTCGATTTCTTTTCAGCCCGTCGGTTAGGAATCCGTTCAGGGCGAATCTTATCGGGAATCATGCTGCATCGCTGACGTAGCGGCGGATTGAAATTTAAAAGAAAAAATGGATTATGAAAATAGAAGTATCATCGGAAATAAGAACAGCTTGTCCGGCTTTTGCCGGGGTTGCCATCTCTGCCAAGGTGGTTAATACGGCGTACAATGAAGAATTGTGGAAGAAGATAAATGAATTTACTGTTCGTTATCGTGAAATGTATACGACGGATTCCATCAAAGATATGACGACTATTCATGCTACTCGCGAGGCTTATAAGAAATGTGGCAAGGACCCCAGCCGTTACCGTCCTTCGGGAGAAGCACTATGCCGCAGGATACTTCGCGGAATTTCACTCTATCAGATAGATACATTGGTAGACCTTATAAATCTGGTATCTATCCGTTTTGGTTATTCTATCGGAGGCTTTGATGCGGATAAGATAGTCGGCGACGCTCTTGTTTTGGGTATCGGCAAAGCCGGAGAACCGTATGAAGGCATTGGGCGCGGTGAACTGAACATAGAAGGAATGCCTGTTTATCGCGATGCGGTTGGCGGAATCGGGACACCTACCAGTGACAATGAACGTACAAAACTGGAATTGGGTACAACTCATCTGCTTACCATTATTAATGGTTATAGTGGAAAAGAGGGACTTCGGGATGCTGCCGACTATATGATTGAGTTGCTGAAAGAGTTTGCATCGGCAGAAGATATCAAACAGATTGAATTTTAACTCCTGAAACAAGCCATGAAAAGAGCCACATCTATCCTGTTATTGGTAATCCTGACGATTGCAGCTTGGGGAGGAGAACCGGCAAAGAATTTTACCGCTATGGAAATCAACCATATACGTGTAAAAACACCGGGGCTGTTCTCTGCGCACAAAAGTTTCAGCCTTCATTTGGACAGCCTGCAAGATAATGAGTTCTGCTTTCCGTTGCCGGGTGGAAAGTTGATTTCTTCCTATGGGGGACGTCGCGGGCACAGTGGGGTCGATATCAAGACAAAAGCAAATGATACAATTCGGTGCATATTTGATGGTGTCGTAAGAATGGCAAAACCTTATGCCGCTTATGGAAATGTGGTGGTAGTGCGTCATACCAACGGATTGGAAAGTGTTTATAGTCATAATTCAAGGAATCTGGTGAAATCGGGGGATGTAGTAAAAGCCGGAACACCACTTGCTCTTACCGGCAGAACAGGCAGAGCTACCACAGAACATCTTCATCTGGAGTTTCGGATAGACGGCCAACACTTCAATCCGAGTCTTGTTCTTGATTTAAAAGACCGTACTTTGCGTAAAGATAAACTTATTTGTACAAAACTCGGTAACAGAATAACAGTAAAATCTAAATTAATAAATAAACAATAAGAGGATGGACATAGAAAAAGCAATTACCGATGGAATCGTTTTCAAAGGTGGAAAGTCGTCGGGTAGAAAGAATGAAGAGAAAGTGAAAACGAAAGCGAAGAAGAAAAGTTATATCACCGGACTTCATGGCTCGGGTTCGGCCAAAATGAAAGCCGATATCCGAAAAAAACGTGCTAATCGCCATAAAGGAAAGTAAAATAGTTAGTGCTTTGTTAGTTATTAGATATTAACGATTTATCCCTTATTTCATAATAAATCTTTTGAAAAAGGAAGTATTTATGTTGCATAACATAAATATAAACGATACCTTTGCGCCGCACAATACAGAAGGGTGCTGATTCCTTCTATGTAACAAATAGGTTAATGTTTAATTTTGAGAACAAAAGAAAGATGAAAAAGATTGTATTGGTGTGTATTGTGGCTATTATGGCTACTGCTGCACAGGCGCAGATTTATGTAGGTGGAACTTTGGGTTTCAGTTCTGTTAAGACTGAAAATAGTGATGCCGAATTAAAGACTACTACTATCAAGCTCTTGCCTGAAATAGGTTATGAACTGGATGAGAATTGGTCGATTGGTACAGTTGTGGGGTATCAGTATAGCAAAACGGGCGATTTGAAGACCAACACTTTTACCATTGCTCCTTATGCTCGCTATTCTTTTCTGCAGAGTGATTTAATCAAATTATTTGTAGATGGAGGATTCGGCTTTTCTACAGCTAAAGTAAAGGGAAGCGATGCTGCAAATTCTTGGAACATTGGTTTGAAGCCGGGATTGGCAATTAAGCTGTCTGACCGTTTTTGTTTGGTTGCTAAGTATGGTTTCTTAGGATATTCACAGGATGAAACTCCCATGGGAACTAAAACGAAAAACTTCGGTTTGGATTTAGATACTGATGAGCTGAGCTTCGGTTTCCACTATATTTTCTAATCGATTTTTAGACATAGGTTTAAAACTTGTCGGGAGGGGGATTGTGTCAAAACGTTGATAATGATGTCATTTTGTTAGTAGGAAAGAGGTTTGCTTGCCCGAAAATGTTTTGTGTATTATTTCCAAGGTCGTGACCGTTGGTTCGGGCAGGCAAATCCTGCCCCTACAGTTGACGATTTGTAGACCATTTTAGTTTTGATACCCTCCCCCTTTCTTTATTTTTTCAATAATTAATGGTGGAACAAGCGGACACCTGTAAATGCCATGGTAATTCCATATTTGTCACAAGTATCGATAACGTGATCATCGCGTACGGAACCTCCGGCTTGTGCAATGTACTCCACTCCGCTTTTATGTGCGCGTTCTATGTTGTCGCCAAATGGGAAGAAAGCGTCCGACCCCAGTGAAACTCCTTTCATTGTATCCAACCATGCGCGTTTTTCTTCACGCGTCAGTACTTCAGGTCTTTCGGTAAAGAATTGTTGCCAAACTCCGTCAGCCAATACGTCATCGTGGTCTTCGCTGATATACACATCAATAGTATTGTCGCGGTCGGCACGGCGGATTTTTTCTATCCATGGCAAGTTCATTACTTTAGGGTGTTGGCGCAGATACCAGATGTCAGCCTTGTTGCCTGCCAGTCGGGTGCAATGGATACGGCTTTGCTGTCCGGCACCGATACCGATAGCTTGACCGTCTTTCACATAACATACAGAATTACTTTGTGTATATTTTAAGGTGATAAGGGCGATAATCAGGTCGCGTTTGGCCTCTTCCGTGAAGTGTTGGTTCTTTGTCGGAATATTAGTCAGCAAGCTTTCGTCCAGTTTGATTTCGTTACGTCCTTGTTCAAAAGTAATACCAAACACATCCTTGTGTTCAATGGGGGCAGGACGGTAAGACGGGTCAATCTTGATGACGTTATAAGTACCTTTACGTTTGTTTTTCAAGATTTCGAGCGCTTCAGGCGTATAGTCGGGAGCAATGACACCATCCGATACTTCACGGTTGATGAGCCGTGCGGTTGCTTCATCGCATGTATCGCTTAAAGCAATGAAATCTCCGTAAGAAGACATACGGTCGGCGCCTCGTGCACGCGCGTATGCTGTTGCCAATGGGGTGAGAGGAAGGTCGTCTACAAAATAAATTTTCTTCAGTGTTTCACTCATTTCTATGCCGACAGCAGCTCCGGCGGGGCTGACGTGTTTGAAAGATGCAGCCGAAGGTAGTCCGGTGGCTTCTTTGAGTTCCTTTACTAACTGCCAGCTATTGAATGCATCCAGAAAATTAATATATCCGGGGCGTCCGTTCAATACCTCGATGGGCAATTCTCCTTCTTGCATAAAGATGCGTGACGGCTTTTGATTGGGATTGCAGCCGTACTTTAATTCTAATTCTTTTGCCATAGTTTTATGTATTTCAGTCTATTGGATTTTCATTTGGACAAAGATAAAGTTTTTTTGAAGAAAAATATTGCTTTTAATAAAACTTTCATATCTTTGCCTCTTGATGAAGGCATGTTTAGTTTTCATATTATTCATTGGGATAAGTCTGTTATTGGGGTGTTCGCGCCACTATCGGTCTTATCCGCTTTTCATGGAGCAAGCCCAAAGCTGTGTGGAAACAGCCCCCGACAGCGCCCTGCATTATCTCTCTTTACTGAAAGACAGCATCGGGTGTGAACCCGAAGAAACGCAAATGTACTATCATTTGCTCACCATTAAAGCAGAAGACAAGTTATATACCCGCCATATCTCCGATTCGCTTATTAACCTTATTGTGAAATTCTACAATGAGCATGGCGACAAGAACAAACAGATAGAGGCATACTATTATCAAGGCAGTGTATATCGCGACATGAATGATGCCCCGAGTGCTTTGGATGCCTTTCGTGAAGTGATTAGCCGGAGCAAGGAACTGTCGCCCGCCGACAAGAAGCAATCCGCCGATTTAATGGCACGAACCTATAATCAAATGGGAACCTTGTTTGCTTATCAAGGGCTTTACGATGAATCATTGCAGGCCAACAGGAAATCGGTAAACTGTTATCTGGCACAAGGGAAAGAAGATAAGACTCCTTATCCTTTAAGAAATATTGCACGCATGTATGATGCCAAGCATCAAAAGGACAGTGCGCTTCATTATTATCAAAAAGCATACCGCACTGCATTATCCACTCACAGTCCTCATAAAGCATACATTATTTTGGGGGAATTAGGCAGTTTTTACTATTATAGTTTGGAAAAAGCCGATTCCGCCAAACAAATGCTTATTACCGCCCTCAATCATCAACCGGACATGGCAAACGCCCTGTTGGTATTAGGCGATGTCTATCGGGGTGAAGCCCGGTGGGACTCCGCCTGTTATTACCTGCATCAAGCCATTGAATATGGTGATATTCAAAAACAGCATAGTGCCTACCGGCATTTATCATCCATTGAGATTCAAAAACACAATTATCCCCAAGCCACAACATATCTCCGGCAAGCCCAACTGTTGGCAGACTCCATTAAAGAGATTACCCGAACAGAAGCGATTACCAAAATAAACTCCCTGTATAATTATCAGCACATCCAGAAAGAGAACTATACATTCCTGCTGGATAATGAAAAGAAGAGTACTTTCTTATGGATACTTGGCTGTATATCTGTGGTCATCATGGGGGTAGCTATCAGTGTCTATTTCCATTACAAAAAGAAAGTACAAAACACTCGCCTACAAATGCACAAGCTTAGCAAACTAAAAGAAGAACAAGAAGCAAAAAGCATGAAAGCCCATGAAGAAAACATCTGCAAAATAAAAGAATTAGAGCAAAAACAAATAGAAACAGAACCACGAGTAAAAGAATTAGAGCAAAAACTAGTCGAGCAAGAAGGAAAAATAACAGAAAAGGAAACACTATTGAAAGCGCAAAAGGAAGAATTAGAGCAAGCAAAAGCCCTGCAAAACTTGCTCCTGGCTCAAAAAGAGGAACTGGAAGCTAAAAACAAAGAAATTATCGCCTGTCTAAAAAAACAAAAAGTTTTACAAGACTCCCTGCGTCAGACTTCCATCTATCATTTTTTCCATCAGGCATGTACCAAGGCAGACAGCAAAATAACTGAAGAGAAGTGGTCAGAGCTACAAAAAGAGGTTGATACCGCCTATCCCAACTTCAGCAAGCACCTATATGAGTTATCTCCAAAATTATCAGTCATCGAACTGCAAATATGCTATCTAATGAAGATTTCAATTCCACCAACCCATATTGCCATTTTCACCAATCGCACCAAAGCTGCCATAAGTAATGCTCGCACCCGCCTTGCAAAGAGACTACTGGGAGAACAAAACTCTACCGAAAAACTGGATGATTTTATCTCTGATTTACAGTAGATTATAGCCTGTAGTGTACTAATTGTGTACTTTAGAAAGTACAAGAAGTCATCTGTGTACTAAAAGTGTACCAGTTCTTGATGATACATTAAAATGTTTTTCTCATTTTTGCCTAAACTTTAAAACGGAATGCAAAATATGAAAAACGCAGTATTAGTATTAACAGCTTTTCTTCTTCTCTTTCCATATAAGTTAATGGCAGAGAATAAAGTAATCTCTATTGAAGATGGATGGAATATCGAGGACGAACGTTCCATTTCATTTGCCCCTCAGCTATCCATAGACGAACAGAACATCTATATCTATTCCGAAAAGGAATTAAATGATTTGGAAGTGATAATAAAAGACTCTTTGGGTAATGTTATTTATTATAATGTAACTACCGTTTCCGAGTATACCACTTATCCCATTCTTATTGATAATTGGAATAAAGGAGAGTATACTATACAAATAAGAGAAAAGAGTAACTATTTAGTAGGCTCTGTTCATATAAAATAGTAAGAAATAAAACTTGTAAAAGCTATTTAGATATCAATCAAAAAGCAAAGTGCTATTAAACAATTCCCTTAGAATTATGGAAAAAGAAATACATAAAATGGCATTATATTATATATTAAACAATATAAACATCCCTTACCTTGGCTTAAGTAAGGGGAAAATGGGATTATCACTATTCTATTTTCACTATTCTATGCACACCCATAATAGTGTATATGAACAGTTTGCATATGAATTGCTTAATGATATAATAGAAGATATCAATGATGAAATGCCCATTTCTTTTTCTAGTGGAATATGTGGAATTGGTTGGGGAATAGAGTATTTAGCACATTATGGATTTTTAAAAGAAAATACAGATGAAATTCTAAATGAAATGGATTTACAAGTAATGCTATATGACTCAACTAGATTCACTAACTACTCATTATATGATGGACTGGAAGGTATAATTTGTTATGTACTAAGTAGAATATTATCTACTCGGCAAGTTGGCTCTTCACATTCATTTGATTTTAATTATATAAATAATTTATATAAAACCTGCAAGCAAATTCCAAAAACAGAACAAGAGCAATGCATAGGTATTTTTATAAATTGGTTTGAACAGCAACAAATATCATACTCTTTCAATACAATACTTAATCAAATATATAGTATCTACCTTAAAGAAGTTAATTACAAGAATAATTGGCAAAAATATTTAGTAAGACTCGCTAACAATCAACTTGCAAATTTATGAACCATACTAATAAACATATTTATATTTTCAATTATACCTTAATTCCGCAACATAATTGATAATTATTTTTATAAGTTCCTGAGCAACATTTTGTTGCCCAGGTTTTTGCCATGTCAGCGTTTTCACT
>NZ_KB905473.1:479465-514717 GCF_000382445.1 Phocaeicola massiliensis B84634 = Timone 84634 = DSM 17679 = JCM 13223
CGCAAGGCAATGTGTGCTGAACATCTACACCGACAACCATGCATATGCAGAAGCCTTCAAAACTTCTTCCGGATGATTTACGTCACTTGATGGCCACTGATTGCGTATTGCCTCAAGTCGCTTTATGGGGTAAGGGGATAGTATGCGCATTGAAACGGACGCGAGGACTTAATGGCTGTCTTACGAATCAAAAGTCCATTTCTCTTGTAGGTAGCACTTCGGGAATGGAGTTGCGGATTTAAGGTTATATAAATAAAGCTTCTCAATACGGCATTGGAACTTTTATTAATCAATTATGCATGTGCTTAAGCGAAAATAATATTACCATAATTACATTAAATTCTCAAGTAAATGAAATTACCATCCAGCACAATGGAAAAATAAGAAGGATTGATATTCCAGCAATTAATTATTATGATACAAAGAATAATTATATTAGATATTACCGTAATTTATCATATATCGTAAGTATTTACGCCAATAAGAAAGAAGCAAATATATTTATATTAAACTATTATTTTATGCATCCTATTATTGAGTATCTTAAAAAACACATGAATGACTGTAAAATAATAGCTGTAGTTCATTTTTTAGGATGGTGTTTTCCTCTAAATGGGAATATTAGCAAACTACGAAAAATAATTACTACAAAGACAAAAGATGAAGAAGAAAATATTATATACGAAGAATTTATACAAGAAAAAAGATACTTCAATCAGGTTGACTATATTATTTGTTTATCAAAGCAAACCGAAGAGCTCTTAAGCTCACTATACATGATAGAAAAATATAAAATAGTTAAAATACCCAATGGTATAAAAGACGAATATATTTCTCTCAATAAAGAAGAGCGAAAAATGCTTAAACACAAATTACTTTTCAGGGAAAACGATTTAATAATTCTTTATGTAGGCAGATTAGATCCATCCAAAGGGCTTGATCTCCTTATAAGTTCTTTTTATAATGTTACAGCAAAATTGGACAATGCTCACTTAATTATAGTTGGAGATGGAGATTATGATACATATATTAAAAAATGTTTTAGCATTAGAAACAAAATAACATTTACAGGAAAGATCACAAAAGAAAATTTATATCAGTACTACCAAATAGCAGATGTGGGAGTTATACTTTCCTATCATGAACAATGTAGTTTTGTTGCTATAGAAATGATGATGCATAAGATACCTTTAATAGGAAGTAACAATCTTGGCATCAAAGAAATGATATCAAAAGATTTAAAATTATTTCATTCTGAAGATATTAATAGTTTATCTCAACTTATCATCAAAGTATTAACATCTTCTAATCATCATTACCAAACAGAAAGCAAAGAAATATACAAAAGAATGTATACTTTCAAAGAGATGAAAAATAAATATATTGATTTCTTAGAATCTATTTAAGATAAAAAATAATTATGCATAAAAACACATTGAATCTTTTCTTAAAAGAACTAAATATTAAACATACAAATTCGTATTCAAGTTCTTTATTTGAAGAACACCCAAACAAATACAATCTATATGGGATTTCACAGATGCTAAATCTTTATAATATCCCCAATATAGGCATAAAAGTAGAAAATAAAGATTTAAATTCTTTGGAACTACCAGTTATCGCCCATATCGGTTATGATTTTGTCGTTGTTAATAAAGTCACTAATACACAAGTTGGCTTCTATTGGAAAGGCAAACATACAATTTTGAATATAGATAAATTTATAGAGTTATGGAGCGGAATTGCATTAATAGCTGAACCTACAAAAGAGTCTATAGAGCCTAGCTATAGGAAACATTTCATAACAGAAATTCTTAATAGAATTCAAACATTTTCAATATTAACTATTACAATAACCTTAATATTATTACTTTGCATATTCCAATCATTGTCAACAATAAAAATACTCTTTTTATTGTGCAATCTTTGTGGTTGTATAATTTGTTATTTCTTATTACAAAAACAGAATCACACAGAGAGTCTTTATGCAGATAAAATATGTTCGCTATTTAAGCAAAAAGATTGTAATGACATTTTAGACTCAAAAGTTGCCAAAATATTTGATTGGCTTAGTTGGAGTGAAATTGGAATGGGCTTTTTTATATCTAATATTTTAATATTAATTACTTTTCCCGAACTATTTGAATATGTTATCCCTGTCTGTATAAGTGCATTACCTTATACTATTTGGAGTATTTGGTATCAAATTCGAGTTGCTAAACAATGGTGTACACTTTGTCTTATTGTACAAAGTATACTTTGGTGTATATTTTTCATTGCATTATTTAATGAAAGCATGTTCCCTGATAAGTTAAATTATTTCAACTTCATATTTATTGGGATGATATATTTATTTACGATTTTTTCTATTAATAAGTTATCTAATATCATCTTAAGTAACCAACAAATGACCAACATTAGACAAGAATTAAACAGCATAAAATTTACAGATGACGTTTTTGTCACCTTGCTCAAAAAAAGACCATACTATAAAGTTAGTAGATTGGATTCAAACATCATATTAGGCAACCCTGATTCTTCTATCCGCATCACTATTTTGACAAACCCTCATTGTCAACCATGTGCATTTACACATAAGAAAATTGAAAGAATACTAAAAAAGAACATGGATAAAATGCACATACAATATATTTTTACCGCATTTAATGACAATTTATTAAATAGTAATAAAATTCTAATTGCTGCTTATCAACAAAAAAATCAAGACGAAGTTAGAGATATCTATACGCAGTGGTTTAATAAGGGGAAAATAAACCCTGATGCTTTTGCAAAAAAAATGAATATAGAAATTAGCAATCATCATGTCCAAGAAGAATTAGACAAACATTATCAGTGGAAAAAGTATAATCAACTATCAGTAACACCTACTATTCTAATTAATGGATATTTATTACCTGAAAATTACAATGTAGAAGATTTAGAATATTTTTGCAACATAAATTTAACAGCATCCAATTAATATGAAAACAACATTAATATCTATCTTATTATTCTCATTTTCTATTTCTGTAACTGCGCAAACAGCTGAATATACAGAAAAAGATTCTATTTCCGATTTACAATGGCAAAATGAATTACACTGTACATTGGATGGAGTTCCCAAGCCTTTCTCATACCTGCGTACTCTATTTGAAAATAACAAAGAGGGTTATATAGGAAATCTATGGATGACTTCAAGGCGAAACATACAATTATTAGGTGAGAAAAACAGGAAGGGCAATTGGATTGTCACAACTATAAATAAGGTTCCAAATACTTCTCTCAAGCCGGGAGAATTTGAAATTAAAGGAACTATATCAGAGAACTATGAAGGACGAGCCGTCATGCTATTAAGATTCAGCAACAGTAATCCTGACAAAGTATGCAAAGCAGACACGGCCATTGTAACAAATGGAAAGTTCTACTTTAAAGGTCTCCCGGAAGATAATTTCCTTTCCATCGTGACAATAGGTAATTACCCGGAGAAGGTATTGGCAGCAGATGTCTTCTTGGAAGAAGGAACGATAAACCTGAATTTGGATTCAATCTCACATAGAAGTGGAACACTTCACAATGATTCGCTACAGGCATATACAGCATTTAAAACTTTTGATGAACATAAATCATATATCAAACGCAATATGAACAATGCGATAGGCCGTACTTACTTTATAGACCTGCTAAATAATTGGAGTTTAGAAGAATTAAAAGAATACGTCGCATTGTCAAACAATAATGAATATGCCAACATTCCACAAATAAAAGAAGCTATGATAAGCCAACAAACCATACAAAATACATTTAAGGTATGGGAGTCATTCAATGGTAAGAAATATAAAGACAATACATTCATAACTCTAGAAGGGAATAAAACAAAGCTATCTGATTACATAGGAAAACACAAAATACTTTTTATCAATGTCTGGTATTCCGGTTGTGGTCCATGTATTGAAGAAACGCCCGAATTAAAAGAAATATATAGAAAGTACAAAAAGAAAGGATTGGAAATCATCTCTGTATCTACTGATACTTCTATTAGCGCATGGAAAGAAGCTGTTAAGAAATTGGATGTTCCTTGGATACATGTTATCATAGAGAGAGGTTCTATGTTCCCCCAAGATTATGCTGTTATGGGAGTTCCTCATGGCATTTTAATAGGAGAAGATGGCACAATTTTAGCTTTAGGCAATTACTTGAGACCTTCAATACCTGTACTCGAAAATATATTAATGAAAATATTAGACGAATAAAAAGAATAAAGTTCGTCATTAGTAATAATCAATAAATAATTATTTTATGAAATTAAAAAAAATTGTACTACAGAAGAGTCATAAAGTTATGACTCCTGTAGAAATGAAAGGAATTATTGGTGGACAAATAACTAAAAGTGGTTATTGTTCTATGTCTAATGGTAGCTGTAGCGGATATTGTGCTCCTAGTTTTGATGGTCATGGTGGAGTTTCAACCAAAAGTTGCACAAGAATACATATGTCTGGTTTGGGTGGAGATTTTTGTAGCTGCACATAAAGTAAGTGAATCAAAAAGCAAATAGGCTTTATGCTAGATAAATGCCGCGTTCACATCTTTTAAAGAATCATGTGCAAGTACATCTTGCACATGGTCTTTTTATTTTAACTAAATTTATTATTTTAATGAAGACCTTCCCCCACTACCTCCAGTTGGATGCGATGGACTGCGGCCCCACCTGCCTGCGGATGATAGCCAGATATTACGGCAAGAACTATTCGCTGCAGACGCTTCGCGAACGCTCCTTCATCACACGCGAGGGGGTATCCATGCTGGGCATCAGTGACGCGGCGGAATCCATCGGTTTCCGCACATCGGGAGTGAGGATTACCCTGAAGCAACTGGAGGAAGACGTGCCGCTTCCGTGCATCCTGCACTGGAACCAGAACCACTTCGTGGTGTGCTATGACATCAGGAAGAAAAGGAACGGATACAGGTTCCATATAGCCGACCCCGCCTCGCAGAACGTCATATACACCGAACAGGAGATGAAGAAGTGCTGGCTGGTGACAAGGACGGAAGGGGAAGAAAAGGGAACGGCACTCGCCCTGGAGCCGGCCCCCGAATTCTATGAACGGGAAGACGAAAAAGAGAAGGACGGCAAGAACAGCCTCTCCTTCTTCTTCAAGTACCTGTTGCCCTATAAAAGACAAATCGCTCACTTACTCCTGGGGATGTTGGCTGTGAGCCTCTTGCAGCTGATATTCCCTTTCCTTACGCAATCATTGGTGGATGTCGGGATTCGGGACGGGAACTTGGGCTTTATCACGCTGATTCTGACAGCCCAGCTCGTCGTCTCCGTTTCCCGGCTTTCCGTGGAGTTCATACGGAGCTGGATATTGCTCCACATGAACACGCGCATCAACATATCACTCATATCCGACTTCCTGATAAAGCTGATGAAGCTGCCGCTGCGTTTCTTCGACACCAGGATGATAGGGGACATCATGCAGCGCATCGGAGACCATAACCGCATCGAGAGCTTCCTCACCGGCTCATCGGTCGCAACGCTGTTCTCGTTTGTCAATTTCTTCATCTTCGGATGGATACTGGCCTGTTACAATCCGGTCATACTGGGCATCTTCCTGGCAGGGAACACGCTGTATGTGTGCTGGGTGCTCGTGTTCATGAAATACAGGAGGGAACTGGACATCAGGCGGTTTGCACAGGCGGCCGGGGAACAGAGCAGCCTGATACAGATCAGAGCTACAAAAAGAGGTTGATACCGCCTATCCCAACTTCAGCAAGCACCTATATGAGTTATCTCCAAAATTATCAGTCATCGAACTGCAAATATGCTATCTAATGAAGATTTCAATTCCACCAATCCATATTGCCATTTTCACCAATCGCACCAAAGCTGCCATAAGTAATGCTCGCACCCGCCTTGCAAAGAGACTACTGGGAGAACAAAACTCTACCGAAAAACTGGATGCTTTTATCTCTGATTTACAGTAGATTATAGCCTGTAGTGTACTAATTGTGTACTTTAGAAAGTACAAGAAGTCATCTGTGTACTAAAAGTGTACCAGTTCTTGATGATACATTAAAATGTTTTTCTCATTTTTGCCTAAACTTTAAAACGGAATGCAAAATATGAAAAACGCAGTATTAGTATTAACAGCTTTTCTTCTTCTCTTTCCATATAAGTTAATGGCAGAGAATAAAGTAATCTCTATTGAAGATGGATGGAATATCGAGGACGAACGTTCCATTTCATTTGCCCCTCAGCTATCCATAGACGAACAGAACATCTATATCTATTCCGAAAAGGAATTAAATGATTTGGAAGTGATAATAAAAGACTCTTTGGGTAATGTTATTTATTATAATGTAACTACCGTTTCCGGATATACCACTTATCCCATTCTTATTGATAATTGGAATAAAGGAAAGTATACTATACAAATAAAAAAAGGGAGTCGTTATATGCAGGGGATTATCCGCATAGAATGATAACATTCCAATAAAGAAAATATGAGTCATGATGATGTTTTATTAGAAAAAATAGCCAATCATTACTTGTTTTATGGTTCTTTTTACTCTGATTTAGGACTATACAACGGCAAGATGGGAATGATCATTTTCTTCTTTCATTATGCACGATATACCGGCAATAGTTTATACGAAGATTTTGCTGGAGAGCTTTTAGATGATATCTATGAAGATATAACTGACAATATTTCATTTAGCCAACTTTGCGAAATTGGATGGGGAATACTCTATCTGCTTCAACAAGGTTTTGTAGAAGGAAATGCAGATGAAGTTTTGGAAATAATAGATGAAAGAATAGAATTGCAACATTCTGAATATATGAATATTATGGAACATTATCTTCGTTTCCGAGGCACATTAAAGCAGAAAATAGCAAATAGTTATTCACCTTCCGATATAATGCAAAGAATCGTGGTTTCTACGAATGTGGAAAAGCTATCGTGGCAGAATGGACTAAAATTAATATGGGATGAAAGAGTTATATATAATAACGAACAATAGTAAAGCAGGACAATACGGTATAGGTACCTATATCACTCAATTATTATACTGCTTGCAGACTTGTATAAAAATACAAGTTACAGTTATCATGCTCGATTCTCAAAAAGACGAGTTAGTAGAAAAACACATCGAAGGTGTGAGATATCTATTGCTCCCAACTATACAGATTCATGCCTTAGAAAAGGATTATAGACGATATGCTCGAAGCGTAGCCTATGTTTTGGCATCTTATATTGCTCCAAATAGAGAACTTATTTTTCATTTTAATTACTCTTACCATATATGGCTGGCGGAAGCATTAAAAAATCGTTTTCCGCGCTGCCGCACCATACTGACCTTACATTACCTGCCATGGTGTTTTGATTTGAGTGGAAATATCCATCGTTTCCGAGCTATTTTATCTCAAGAAGAAAAGGAACGAGATATTCTCGAAAGACAAATATATGAAGAATATCTGAACGACAAACGGTTTTATAATGAAGTAGACAAAGTAATTTGCTTATGTGGTGAAACCCAATCCTTTCTCTATGAAATTTATAATGTACCAATAGAAAAAATAGAGTTAATATACAATGGCTTGTCTGACGAACAGACAGCATTGTCAAACAAAGACAAAAAAGAAATAAAAGCAGAGCTGGGTTTTACAGAAAGTGAAAAGATTATTCTATTTGTAGGACGTGTAAATCAGTTAAAAGGTATTCATTGGCTGATTGAAGCTTTCAAAAAAACACTGAGCAAATACCCGGAAGCCAGATTAATCATTATAGGAGACGGCAATATTTCTGATTATTTGGGGTTGTGTAATGGTATCTGGGGAAAAGTTATTTTTACAGGAAAATTGAGAAAAGATCAATTATACAGATTTTATCAAATAGCTGATATCGGTGTTTTGCCTTCCTGTCAGGAGCAATGCAGTTATGTAGGCATTGAAATGTTGATGCATGGTATTCCTTTAGTAGGAACTGATGCAATGGGGATAAGTGAAATGATAGAAGAAGGATATAAAATACCCTTAAAGATAGGCGGAGAAGAAATATCGCTTTGTACGGATAAATTAAGTGATTCAATATTGAGTGCCTTAGCCAATAAAGGCTTTTTTGGAAAGCGAGCCAGACACCGTTTTGAAAAATATTATTCATTGAATACAATGCGTTTAAAAGTAACGCAGCTATATAATAGCGAATGAGTTAATACTCAGTATATTGTTAAATTATTAATCATTAATTTTAAGTGCGATGAAAAAACTTCGTAAATTATCCCTTCAGCAACTTGATAAAGTTGAATTGGGAAAAAGACAGGAAGGGCTGCTCTTGGGTGGCATGATTGGTGAATGTAGATGCGGTTCTTGCTCCACTAATGGAGGAACTCCTAGTCAAGCTAGTAATAGAACAGCCAACCAAGCTTTAGGCTATACTAGTACAGGTGATAATCCAAATTTACAATGCGTTTGTATGCCAGGTGTATCCGTTGCATTATATTTTGGATAATTAGATTAGTAATATCATTTCTAAAATGATATTGACCTTCAAATCATTATTGGAGATTTTACTCCAGTAGTGTTTATAAATATCTTAAAACTAACAAATATGAAAGCACATTTTCTATTAATAAGTATAATATTATCCATTATTACTTGTTCCTGCAAAAACAAAGCTAATTCGGCTTCTACAGTTACGGTAGATGAAACAATAACTTTATCTCCCCAAAAGATAGACTTAACAGATGTGGAATATTCAGAAACCCCACAACTATTGTCCGATTTTGTAGATAGCATTGAATACATCCGGTTGTCCGACCAACCTTTGATTCCAGATACAAGGAAGGTACGATTGTCAGAAGATGTCCAAGGGAATCTATATCTTGATTTCAATGAAATATACAAATATACTCCAAGGGGGAAATATCTAAAATCTTTATTCAAACAAGGACAAGGACCAGGAGAAATATACGCTAAATACATCCCTGGCATTTATAATAAGGCTGAAAATTATGTACTAGTAAAAAACCATAATGCACCCTACAATAAATACACTTTAGAAGGAAATTTCATAAAAACTGTCGATGCACAAATCGACAGTACCAATATTGAAGTGTTAACATATTGGAAAAATTACGAAATATTTCGCTATGAAAAAGACATAATTCTTCAAAAAGGGGAGGTTGCAAATTTAGATAGTGCATATTTTTGTCAAGTAAAAGATAAAACGGGCAAAATCATCTATCGATTACCCAATCATCATTTTGATATAAAAGCAACCTCTCCGGGACGTGGTACTATTGTGTTGTTAGGAGGAGTAATAGATTATGGTGAAATAAATCGGAATCTATTTTGGATAAGACCTAATTATGTCGATACCGTGTATTCAACTTCCGATTGGACAGATGTTCGTCCTTATTACATCATCCAACGAAATAACAGAGCAGCTGATTACGCATGGTCGGTACGAATGAAAGTAGGTGATATTACCCGAGAAGATGCAGAAAGAGAACAACTTTGTAATGTATATGCTCTAAAGTCAGGTCTACTATTCAATTATCTATTCAACCCCAAACAACAAGGAGCAGGTTTCTGTCCAGCAAACGGTAAAAGCAAAACTATTTCCAGATTATTTAAAAACGACATAGATTCTTACTGTCCTTCCATTGATTTGTGGCAAGCAATTGCCTATAAGACTCTTTATCAAAAAGAAGATTATCTCTATCTGCTAATAGATGCTTTCAAATTCTTTGAAGAAGGAGCAAAATCTCCTTTCCCTGATTTAACAGAGGAAAGCAATCCAGTATTGGTGAAACTTAAATTGAAATAGCCTTATGAAAAACAAACAATTAGTACAGCCCTATGAGCGTAAGGTTATTTACTTTGATGAAATAACAGAAAAAGATGTTTTTTCCAAACTAATAAATTTAGAGCAGTTAACATTCGAATTAACAGATGCATGCAATCTAAAATGTAAATATTGTGGCTATGGAGAGTTTTACACAACTCATGATAAACGTGAAAATAGATTCATGGATTTTAATATAGCTAAACGAATAATAGATTATCTATTTGAAATTTGGAGAAAACACCCTGGAAAAGCGTCCATTCGTAAAATTATTATAGGTTTTTATGGCGGGGAACCCTTGTTAAATATGAACTTGATTTTTCAGATTATTGGCTATATAGAAACATTGCCTCCTGTTCCTCATACTATTTTCGAATACAATATGACAACAAATGCCATATTGTTGGATAAATATATGGAATATCTATACCAGAAAAAAATAACTCTATTATTAAGTTTAGACGGAGATAAATACGCTCACAGCTACCGAATAGACCATTCTAATCATAATTCATTTGACAAGGCTTTTAAAAACATAAAACTATTAATGACGACATATCCTGATTATTTTAATAAATATGTAAATTTCAATTCTGTACTGCATGATAGAAATAATGTAAAAGCTATTCGAGAATTCATAAAAAAAGAATTCAATAAAATAGCCCAAATATCTGAATTAAATCAATTTGGAGTTTATCCAAATAGAGAAAATGAATTTAAGACCATGTTTCATTCTATTAAATCAGACATAAACACTTCAGACCCTGACTTTGAGAATATGTTCCCTGATAAAATGGGATTATTTCGTTTTGTAAGTGAAATGGCTGGTAATTATTTTTATTTGCACAATTTCTTAATTAAAAAAAAGATAAATAAAATTCCACCTACAGGAACCTGTTTGCCTTTTGAGAAAAAAATATTTATTACTGTAAATGGGAAAATATTACCCTGTGAAAAAATTGACCAGAAATATACTTTAGGATACGTAAAAGATAATGGGGTTGAATTAGATTTAAGAAAAGTTGCACAAATATATTCTGCTTATTATAAAAAAATAATGAAGTTATGTGTAAATTGTTACATGAAACCTTTTTGTTCACAATGTATGTTTTATATGTACGATTTAGACGGATGCACTAAATGTCCTTCTTTTGCAAACAAGCAAGATATCATTAACTATATTAATTACTATTCAAAAATATTACATGAACATCCTGATTTATATAAAAAGTCTCTAATGAAATGTTATTTAAGCTATGAATACAAAAAAAGTATTTACAACCGATTATTACTCAATATTTTATAGATAATAAGTCAGAAATATGGTTGTTATTTTTAATTGCACATTCTAAAAGGTGAAGATTTAACGCTTTTATTGATTATTAACTCAAAAAGGACATCAACTTGGGTCGTTTCTTCTCTTTTCCTTGCTATTCGTTTCCGATATTCCACTTTTGTTTTGGTCTATCTCATATGTACTGCAAAGGTATTGATTTTTGTTTGATATTGCTCCTTGCTTGCTCCTTGTCGTAGATTAATTTTCACACAGGAATTTTTGTTCTCTTTCTATAGGGGCTTGAAACAATCCATTTATTGGAAACAATTAAAGACGGAGCTGGTTTGCCCCAGTGCTTTTTAAGAAACAGGGCAATTATTTTATCTCCACAAAGGCTCTTGTTCCCAATTATGAGGAAAGCCTAATAAACGAGTTCTTACTGATGGGTATTTCGATAAAAGCTGCTTGAAATCTGCAACAAAAGTGTTGCCCATAGAAATGGAGTTAAGCCAATACACCACATAGCAGAGTTGCGGATAAAGTGTTTGTTCACGGAACGAGAAATCCGTAATCCATGTGTTTGGCATACGCATAGGCATGTAACCATTCTATTTTCC
This sequence comes from Phocaeicola massiliensis B84634 = Timone 84634 = DSM 17679 = JCM 13223, assembly GCF_000382445.1. GTDB lineage: Bacteria > Bacteroidota > Bacteroidia > Bacteroidales > Bacteroidaceae > Phocaeicola > Phocaeicola massiliensis. Next base: position 491,207 of record NZ_KB905473.1, read on the forward strand.
GCTACGACAATTTTATCGGCTGTTTTTCAGCCGATAAAATAAAAATGTCCGTAAGAAAATAGTTTAGTTTTAACATTCCGATTTATAAAAACATGGCAGAAGAGCCTTCTTGTCGCAGTCCTTACCATGAAGAATACATTCAAACAAGTGCTTCAGGTAATCCTGAGGATCTATATCGTTCAACTTACAGCTTTCTATCAGGGAGAAGATGAATGCCGAGTTTTCTGCGGCTGCCTCACTTCCTATATTCATACAGTTCTTGAGCAGCAGCTTTACAGGTTTCATTCTTTGCTCACAGAGATTGTTGGATATTTCCGCTGAACCGTCCTTGAGGATATTTCTCAAGGATTTCCACTGGTTTATCGTGTAGTTCGCAGCCTTTCTTATCAGTTCGTTAGCCATGATCTTCGCATCCTGCATCATCATGACCACCTTATGATGTATACGTTCAAGAACAGGTCCCGTAAGTTTAAGTCTTTTTTCCTTTATCTTCTCACTGCTGAGTTTCATTGTGCGGAACAGGTCTTCATTCCTGAATAAATCACCGATAGAATCTATTATGTCCATCGCCGTCCTGTCTGATGGCAAAGCATCAACCCACAACCTCCTGCAGTGCGTCCAGCATCCTATATGAAGCACCTTTGAGCCTTCTCCGTCATACATTCTGTAAACCGTATATCCGTCTGTAGATATAGATCCCATAAAATGATCAAGGAAGGTCTTTGCCACATCAGATGCTCTGCTGCCGTTATTGTAATGATAATAAACCAACTTGACATGCTTTGCAAAGAAAGCCCATAAGTACTTTCTCCTGTAAGCCTTACCTTCCGGTGTTTCAACTCCAACGAGTTCGGTAGTCTCATCAACCATAAGGTATTTTGCCTGTTGTACAAACTTCTTGAAGACATCTTCCATAAACTCCCTAAGCCTGGAGATTCCGTTGTGGATATAGCTGTTCAGCGTGGTATTGCTTATATGGATGCCTTCTCTTGCAAGCAGTCTTATCTGTCTGTTCTCAGGCATGCTGAAGTCATATTTCAGACAAAGCAGACGGGCAAGCAGTTCAGGAGAGAAGATTCCTCCAAGGTTTTTCAAGGGATGCTCCATCGTGTTAGTGAAAGTGCCGTCTGCAAGCTTTACCCTTGCCACCTTGTACACATGTTCCACGTTATGGGCACGCACATGTTCTATAAACCTGTATTCCCACACATCAGCCATTCCGTTGCGGTTCATAAGCCTTGCACCATCCGGGAGTTGGTAATAGTCTTCTATTTCATGTACCACTACCTTGTCCACCTTCAGCCTGGTCTTTTCCGCACGTGGTGCGGTTTCCTTTCTTCTTGAAGGCTTGCTGTTCTGTGCTGTTGCGTTATCGGAAGAGGTATTGCCACCAGCTTCGTTACCATTGGCCTTATTATCATCATCACCTTTCTTGTCAGAACCGTCATATTCGGACTTCTCCATTGCAGACTTGTCAATGTTACGGTTGTTCAGCAGCCTTCTTTGCTCAGATGTACGGCCGAAACGGTGTTTCCTGCTGTCTTCAAGCTGAAGTCTGAGATTGGATATCTCGTTTGCAAGCATCATGTTCACCTCGTCTTTTGCTTCAAGCTGCTTCCTCATAAGTTCCATTTCTTTCCTGTAATGTTCAACCGTGGTTGATTGCTTTTCGAGGGATTCTTTGAGGTCATTGATTGTATCAATCAGAGTTTTTGAGTTCTCCTTGTTGGATTTTTCAATAGACTCAAGCCTCGCAATCAGTTCTTTATTCTGTTTGCGAAGCCCTGCTTTTTCCTCATTCGCCAGACCCAGCTGGCAGCAAAGTAACTCGTATGCTCTTTCATCAATCATGATATAAAGGTACGAAAAATCAGGCAGTTACGCAAACTTTTTATCGATTATTTTTGTATTATTCCATTGTAAATCAACGCCTTATTATTCATTCTTTAGGAGTTACATACATTCTGTCGACTACGATACTTTCCGTCAGGTAAGCCATGTCAGACCACTGTATCCGGTAGCATTTTGACACCTCGTCAAACACAGGTTTCTTGAACTTTCCAATGACAGGACGTTTCTCGTAAAGCACATAAAAACCGCGTTCGTAATGAAGTATCTTGACGACCTTCCGGTTACGGGACATGAACATATATACATTGGACGCATCACTAGGGTCAAGTGACATCTCTTGCCTTATACTTTCACACAAACGGAAGATGCCTTTCCGTAAATCCACATTACCGTTGAACAGGTAATAGTTCAGGTTAGCACTCAGTCCAAGCATATCATCCTATCATTTTATTAAGCAACAGACTCAGATCAAGAACGCTGGTGTTTCTCAGAAACAATGTCGCTCCAGATGTCAATTGCAGTTTCACCCACTTAATAGGAGGTTCGCCTTCCGGTTGTTTCACTTCCATCTTAACAGTTGGACTGTTGCAAGGTTTACCGGTTATCTGGACTTTAGCAACCTTGGGCTGATCAACCTGAACTGTCTTGCCTAACTTCTCGCTCCAAAGCTGATGACGTTGCCAGTTCATGAACTTGTCGTAGTTTACTCCATAATCCGCACAGAACTCGCGAAGATCCTTGGTCTCGCTGCATAACTGGTAGAGGTCATATACCTCCTGATAGTTTACTTTTTCTTTCGCCATAATCATTGTTGTTATTTGGTTATGGCGCAAAGGTAGGTTTGTGAATAATGTGCGTCAAGGCGGAAAATAGAATGCTTACCATAGGCATCATTGGCTTGACAGGAAAGACCCGATTTGACAGTCTTGAATGATGGGCGCAGCAATTACGAAGTACGGGTCTGGGTACGGATTAAAAGGCTAAGTGATTATTTCCAGTCATTTAGCCTTTTTAATTATCTAATTTTTCCCCACATTTTCCCCACAGCTGTCTATTTATATATTTTAGAAACATATTTTTCCGTAAATTTATGTACCTTTGTCGGCAAATAAAGATATTCTCGTCAAACAAATATAAATAATATAAACATGGAAAAAAACAGAAAAAAACAAATCGTAGTTTTGAGTATAGCTTTAGTTTGCATTTTCATCTTGGTATTTTCATTGTTCCATAAATCAGCGACAAAAGATAGCGCAAATCCTCCTTTAACAAATGTTTTGACTGATAGCATTTCTCAAATTGTCTCAGCTTGTCCTGGCGAAATTGGTGTGGCGGTTATTGTTAATAACAGAGATACGGTTAAGGTCAATAATAAGAGTGTTTATCCTATGATGAGTGTGTTTAAGGTTCATCAGGCATTAGCTCTTTGTAATGACTTTGACAATAAAGGAATTTCACTTGATACCTTAGTAAATATAAATAGGGATAAACTTGACCCAAAGACTTGGAGTCCTATGCTGAAAGATTATTCAGGGCCAGTCATATCATTGACAGTGAGAGATTTGCTGCGTTATACTCTTACTCAGAGTGACAACAATGCAAGCAACCTTATGTTTAAGGATATGGTTAATGTCGCTCAAACAGATAGTTTTATAGCCACACTCATTCCTCGTTCAAGTTTTCAGATAGCTTATACGGAAGAGGAAATGTCGGCTGACCATAACAAGGCTTACTCTAACTATACATCTCCTCTTGGTGCTGCAATGTTGATGAATCGTTTGTTTACTGAAGGTCTTATCGATGATGAGAAACAAAGTTTCATTAAGAATACGTTAAAAGAATGCAAAACAGGTGTAGATAGGATAGCAGCTCCACTTCTTGATAAAGAAGGGGTTGTTATAGCGCATAAGACAGGTTCAGGTTATGTTAATGAAAATGGTGTTCTTGCAGCTCACAATGATGTTGCCTATATATGTCTGCCTAATAATATCAGTTATACCTTAGCGGTATTTGTTAAGGATTTCAAGGGAAATGAATCACAAGCGTCACAATATGTTGCGCATATATCAGCTGTAGTATATTCTTTATTAATGCAAACTTCAGTAAAATCTTAAACTGCACTTGCTTTGATAATTAATGATAAACAATCTAAAAGCACTCTAATCGTTATCGGAGTGCTTTTAGATTACTAATCAAATTGCTTCTATTATAATTTGAATCCTCTACTTTTTCTTTCTTCCTGTTGCGGCACTCTTGCTCCATATCTAAGCCTGTGCCATTGCTCCCTGAACCAGTCGGCAATCGGCTTCCTGTTTATTGTCAGGTTCAGCCTGCTTTCATCGTCAGGGTCATTTTCCACCCTTAAAATATCATCCTTTATATCAAAGTTCCGCCTGTGTTGCTCGGAATAGATTTTACCGCTACATTTCAGGGCTTCTTTTTTGACTATAAGACTTTCAGTCATTTCTTTAGAGAATCCCAGCATGGCACAAAACTTTTCCATGCGCAGCATTTCCCTGAACATCGGAAACCACCTGAAAGCCTTGTCTATGATTCTGGCGAGCCGTGACAGTTCTTTTTCTTTCATGTCAAGTTCCTGCCTGTGCATTTCTCTGAGATTGTGGATTTGCGTATCATGCTGTTTCTGCATCTGCTGTACTTGGCTCTGCAATTTTTCAATATTGGTGTTCCGTTTTGAAACCTCGTCTTGCAGTTTTTCGTTGGCACGTTCCAGTTCTTTCAGTTTTCCACTCCCGAAAAGAGAAGCAACTCCACTAGTTATGGCTGTCGCTGCCGTGGTGGCTGTCTTCTTTAACTTGTCAGTGCGTATTTCTGATTTCACCTGTTTCAGTTCCTGCTCGGCAAGATTTATCTGTTCTTCTTTGTGCCGTTTGGCTGCATCCATGCGTTGCAGTTCAGCTTTCTGCTTCTCAATGATAAAGTCGTTCCGTTCCAGATGCTCCTTACCAGTGACAGCCTTTGACTGCCCGCGTTCCATCAGCAGGATGTCGGATGCAAGGGTCTGCATCTGCATCATGTCATCGTCATTGAGCTTTCGGCTCTTTCCTGTTTCGTGGTTCATCCAGTCGAAAACGATATGGGCATGATAGTTCGGCTTGAACCATCTGTCCCCGACTTTGAAGCTTTCCCTGTCTTCCGCTTCCGGCTGACCGTTCAGCCAATGCCCTTCATCCTTGTGCAGGAAGATTTGCAGCGGTGTGATTCCCCAGCGTCTTTGACACTCCTCACCGAATTTACGCACGTCTGCCAGTGTGGTGTCCGACCTGACAAGCAGCACTCCTTCACGTATGGGGGAGCATCCCGCAATCTTGACTATTTTACCGTTCTTGCCTTTGCGTTCACGCTCCTTTTCCTGCATGGCACGTCCGGTCTTTTCCTTTACCATCTGTCTGATATTGTCATAATGCATCCGCAAATCCGGACTGCCGAAGTCGGGATTTATCCACTGTTCGTTATCGGTGGATAGTTCAGGAACGACATAGATTCTGGACTCTCCGATGTGGCGCATGTATTCGGCAGTCCTCCTGTTGTGAGCCTCGCTCGATGCGATGTTGCAGGGCTTGATATGTATGCTTGATTTTGTTGCCATAGATACTTGTTTTTTGGTTTGTACTTTATTGTTTGCTTTTCCGCTGTCCGTAAACGCATGGGGTTCTTAGGGGTGCAACCCATAAGCGGAGATTGCAAAGAGAGGGTCACTCTTTGCTCTGGGTTCTCAGGGGAGAAACGCCCTGAGTGGGTCATTAGGGTAAAACCCTAATCCCCTCGGGAGAGCCCACAACTACGTAAGCGGAGCGTGTAGTTATAGTGGGCTATATCAATGGCAAGCCATTGTCTGCAAACTCCAGCCTACGGCTTCCGCTCTCCTCCGTCAGGGAGGTTTTTCATCATCGTTGCCGATTGGAGATGCACCGACCAGCACAAGGTCTAAATCGTCTATCAGTTTTTGCAGGACGGGATTCTTCTCTATCATCCGCTGGAGGATTCTCTCAGCCTCGACCAAGTGGTTGGCTGTACTCATCACCTTGCCCTCCCGTATCTGAAAGATAATCCAATCGGCTATGTCGATATGGGCTTCTTTTTGTTTCGGGGTGGCATTCCTTTCGATGATGTCCGAAACCACCACCTTACAAAAGTACATGCTCTCGGCTCGCTGTTTCCACTCGGCATAAGCATCGGCATCGGGAAAGAGAAGCACGGTTCGCCCTGACAGTACACGGAGTTTCTCTTCTCTCATCTGACTCTTACCACCCGTAGCCAGCCATACATAATCGGGGAAGATAGCAGAACCGATAACGGCACTCTTCTCGGATTCCACCAAGACCACCACCTTGTCGGGATGCGTTTTCAACAAGTGTTCCCCGAAAAGGCATTGGGATAGTTGCCAATCCTCTGCCAACACACGCTGCTTTTTCAATATGCTGTGTATCCAGTTCACTGCCGATGTCTGTCCTCCCTTGATACGGTGTCCGTCTTCGGGATTGTACTGCATCACCTTTCCCGTGCGTACCTTGCCCGTCCTGTCTATCTGCCAAAAGATAACAGAGCCGTCACGGGTAGCCCCCAAACGGTATTCCTCCAACAACCGCTTCAACACCTCTTTCGCCTTGTCGCCATAGTAGGAAGTAAGGAGTGTGAAGAGGAAACGGAAGAAATTGCTACGCTCGCTTTGCGACTTCTCCACATAGTGAGGGGGAATATAGCCGATGGCTGTCGGCTTACTTTGCTGCTTCACTTTCTTCTGCTCTGCTCTTTGCCTGTCAAAAGAGAAATCATTGGTAGTTCTGTGTTCAGGATGCTCTTGAAAATACTCTTTCGGAGTGTAGTGATACCCACAACCGCTTTCGTGGTTACATCTGCCGACCGATGGATGCAACGGCACATTATTTTCGTCCACGTAATAGACGAAAGAATGCCTGTCTCCGCATTTGGGGCAGGTATGCCGTGTTGCCGTTCCTTTATACTTCTGTAATGAATAATTGCCCATAGCTTAGTCCGTTTTTGATGGTTGATTGTCGGCTGTCCCATCCTGTCCCATTGTCCCACACTCTAAGGGTTGGGACAGTGGGACACTTGGGACACCTGCGTTTTTACTCTCTTTGCTGCGCTGGATGATACGGTTTACGGTGGACTTGCCACAATTCACCTGTGAGGCTATCTCCCTGACGGACTTGCCCGATTGGGAGAGTTGCAGAATTTGGCAATCCCTTTGGCTTGATTCATTGTCGCCCAATTTTTTCAAGTGTTCCTTTTCCGTGGAATAGCCCCTGAACACGAACTGCAAGAAAGCATCCACCTTGTCAATCTCGTAAACGATTACATTATCCGCATCATGAGAGAACGTGCCATAGCGCACTTTAAGCTGCTTCACATAGCGAAGCCCTCCGTCTTGGGCACTTTTTCCAATGGTGAACACGCTGTCAAAGAAATTGTAGAGCCGTTTGCTTCCGGCAAGGTCGTTGGATGTGATGGGACAATCCAAAGAGCGTTTGGGCGTATGTGCTAGGACAAGGATAGAGAGCGCATATCTCTTTTTGAGATTGTTCAGCTGAATCATCAGCCGTCCTGCGGCATCGCCTTTCTCCATGGCGCAACACAGGTAGGTAAGATTGTCAATGATGAAAATCTTGCAGTCGGTCTGCACAGCCATCTGTTCAATGCCGCCTATGATAGCTTCCTCAAAGTTGGCATCCAAAAGCTGGTTGCAGTCAATAGACACCCGATAGAGTTTGTCGGGAAAGGTGTAGAGCTCTCCATGCTCGTTGGTATAGCGGAGCTGGAACTGCTTTTCGGACAGTTCAAAGTCCAGATACAGCACATTGTCGGTTCGGGCGATGCGGTCGGCTATCTGCACGGCAAGGATGGACTTGCCCACGTTGGAATCGGCAAACAAGCAGGAGAGTTCCCCCTCGTACCAAAAGCTGTCCCACAGCGCACGGGGCGTAGGCAATAACGATGCTTCAAGAATGGTTTGGTTTGCCGTCTTGATATTCATCATGCCTACACTGTCGGGCATACCGTTATGCGCTTGGGATGCTTTTGTGAGGTCGCCACGTATCAGGTTGATATAGTTCTTATCCTCTTCCATATCATTCACCAGTTACGTGGGTTGGGCTTGCGACGGTGGGAAGAGGATAAGGACTTGTTCAGTTCCTCGTCTGACAACGGTATGGGATTCTTTCGGGCGGTTTCCAGCCACTTGTCCAGTTCGTCACGGTAAAGGCAATAGCGTTTGCCGGGCTTGGTGGCAGGGATTGTCCCTTCTGACAGTTTCATGTAGAGCGTACCCTTAGGGATACCTAAATACTCTGCTGCCTCGTCCACAGACATGGGCACGTGGGTGTCCACCGTTTTGGCATTGTTCACACTGCGCTGCTCGGCGAGCAGGCTTTTCAGGCTCATCACTTCGTCTCGAAGCTGAGCGACAACCTCGGGGAGGTCGTTGAAGGTAAGAATTGATTTTTCCATTCGCGTACTCGTCTCTTTTGTAAGACTTGGCGCAAAGGACTGAAATGATATATCCGTGAATATCTCCACGACACGTCATTGCAAAATAATTCCCGAATAATTAAGCCCAGCCATAAATGACGGGTAAAATTACTCGGGAAACGATGTAAAACAGGCGGTTATGAGTTACCGGATGGTTGTCGTTGGTGTCGTGATTATCCTAATTCCGCACATAATCCTCGGGATAGTGGAAATCAAGTTTGCCGTTTTCGGGTTCATCAATGGGAATTTCCGTCTTTAACGGCTCTACCTTGAAATTCTTGATGGTTGATAAGTCTGTATCAGCAAACGATTTCGGGAAAAGGGCTTTGATGAACTTGGCACGGTTATCCCCATTGTAGTATCTCTTGTACAGGAAACGCTCAGAGATATTCCATACGAAGTGACGGAGTGGAATGTTGTTGATGTCTTTGGTAAACGGTCTTTGTATGGGCTTCGGGGTATAAGTGTTAAGATTCATCCATTTGTCCACCTCAGTACAGATGTGGTTCACGGTTTCTTGGTCGGCAATGCGAGGCAGGTAATAATGGCAATACTCCATGACCATGCGGATGCGCTCTTCCTTTTCCCGTTGCTCTCTGCTTGCGTAATTGGCACGGTTCTTTTCGTGAAGATCCGGGGCGATAGTAAGCTCTATCGGTTGTGTTTGGATAAGTGTCTCTTCTTTTGTCGGGGATGATTCGGGTACAGGCTCAGGGACTGATGTAGGTCCAGGCACAGATGTGGCTTCTTCAAGTGTATTTTGTGACAGTTCTTCCTGCACCTCTATGGCTTCGGCAATCGTTTCTTTCTTGCCGAACTTGATTTTGTAGATTTCGTATGTATCAAAGATAAGTGTCTGAAAGGAGAGATAGAGCAACCATCCCAACAGGTTACAGCATACGAATACTATCCACCTGACAAAGTTGTCTTGGTTGAAGCTGTCCGCTATTACCAGCGTGGCAATGGAAGATATTAGGACGATGGCGAAGCCGACAAAGCCCAAGATGATGTATTTGTCCTTGATTGATGATTCCATATTTCGTTGAGAGATTGAATGTTCCTGTATTATTTTGTGCAAAGTTAATGCTATTTTTCCCAATTACTGCCCGTTATTTGCGGTTAGAACGGTCTTTTTCAATGTATTTCACGAAATGTCATCATATCATACTCTGTTTCATACTCTGAGGGGCTTATAAATGGTGGCATCAAGCCAAAAACATAGAGGGGCGATTATAGCCTTGTAGCCATAACCGCCCCTCTGAATACCTGTCAATGTGAGACATTTATGCCTCCTTGCGCTTCAAGGTTATCTTGTCCACCACCTGACACATCTGCTGCGCTGCTATCTTGGAATAGATTTGTGTGGTGGTAATGTTCTTATGTCCGAGATAGGCTTGGATGACAGCCATGTCCGTTCCCATTTCCACGTGCAGGCTTCCGAAGCTGTGGCGGGTACAGTGAAAGGTGATTTTCTTGGTTATCCCTGCTGCCGTGAGCCACCGTTGGAGTGGTCCTTGCAGCATCTTGTCCTTGAAATCCTCAAAGATAAGTCCCTCGCCCCGTTCTCCCAGCAGTCCATAGGCTTCATCACTGATGGGGTTATGCACTATTTCTTTGGTTTTCTGCATACGGGTGGTAACGAACATCCTGCCGTTGGTGTATGGTTGTATCTGCTGCCACGTGAGCTGTCTGATGTCGCTCTTTCTCAGTCCCGTAAGACAGGCGAAAAGAAAAGCTTTTTTCAAGACCTCCTCCTCACAGGGTGTTTCGGCAAGCCGTATCAGTTCCTCTTGGCTCAAATGCTCCCTGATGGTGGGAATGCACTCGATGCGGTCTAAGAAGCCGTTTGGGTTCTCCTTTATCTTCCTGTCACGGTAAGCGGTGTGCAGCACGGCACGGAAAGTTGACCAATAGCCTGCTGCGGAGTTGATGTGCAGCTTTTGGTTGGTGTGGATGGATTGGGGTGCATCAAGCAGGTATTCCATGAACTTGCGGCACAAATCCACATCCACCTCCTCAAAGGTGCATTTGCCGTTCACGAACCGCTGGAAATGCTTGTATACGTGCTGCCACTTGATATTCTTGCGGTCAGCCAGTCCTTTGAAATAGGCAAGGAAATCGCCCTTCATCTTGGTCTTGTCAAAAAAGCCGTTGTTTTCATTGAAAATGGCTTCGTAGCGCTGGTTGCGCAGGATGACCGCTTTCTTCATCATGCGTGCGTTGAAGTCCCGTTCCTGCTGGTTTGCAGGTTTGGCGAAGATGTAAATTCCTAAGGCTTCACGTGTAATCACTCTCATGGTGACATTGTCACGGTAGCCGGGATAGTAGTCAAGGCATAGTGAATACTGTGTCCCGTTCTTAATCTTGCGCTTACGCAAGGTAACTGTTTTGCATTTACTCATAATAATTATGTTTTAATTGGTTGTATACATTTTGGAGTTGTATCCATGTTTCCGATGGCAAAGGAACAACGTGAAATATCCGTGAATACCTCCACGATACATCATTTTGAAATAATTTTCGATAATCCCGATTTTTCACGGTTATTTGTTCCTTTCAGCCATGACACGCTCCACATCTGAGCGCAAAAGCAGGTTTTTCACACCCACCTTTATCTTTTCGATGTGCTTCACCTTGACGATATGGCAGATGTTGGCTGACGAAAGACCATAGATTTGCTGCACCTGCTCAACGGTATAGTAGCGTTCATCGTTCACAAGGTCAGTTCTGCGGAGTTCGTTCAAATGTGATTTGGAGTAATAGGTACGCCCGTACTCTCTTTTAGTGGGTATCTTATGGCGATAGGTGTAGGCACGGAGTGCGGTCGGCTTCATGCCGAACAGTTCCTCCACCTCCTCGGTCAGTAGCCAGTCGGTAATTTCGCTAATATCAACTGCCACACCGAAAAACTCGTCAATATGCTTCTTGCTGTAATAGTTCTTTCCTGCGATACGGCAGATGGGGATATGGTTACGCTTGGCGGAAGTGTAAAGCCATGACTGCTTTACCTTAAAAAGGGACATCACCTCCTCGCCCGAATAGAAGTCCAACACTTCTTCGCTTTCCTTTTCCCTTTTTTCTCTTTTGGCAGGTAAGGAAGATGAAGATGATTTCCTTGGTGTGGAGGTGTTGCCGGGCAGGATGCGGTGATAGGGATTGCCCTCCAACATCTGCTCGATGTCGGCTCTGCGGATGAATGCCATGCGGTTGCTGATGCGTGAGGCTTTCAGCTTGCCGATGGCTACAAGTTTGTAAATGTACTGTCGGGAACAGCCCATGAGGATGGCTGCTTTGGAAAAGGTGAGATACTCCTGATGCTGTATCTCCATCAAGGGTTGGGCGACTTTGAAGAGGTTGTTCTTCTGCATCACTCTGGCTCGTTTGGCTTCTGCCTGACAAGCCTCACTGCAATATCTTTGCATACCGCTTCGGGTTACAAAGGACTTGCCGCAAAAACTGCATTTTCTGGTTGCTTTCATACCGTTTTATCGTTTAATGGTTCATTTCTTCAATCCTATATCTCTGAAATGGTAAACGGATGTGAACGGAAGTCAACCATTGTCGCTTTTCTACACAGTGTGACTGTTTCCGCATATCGGGGCGGTTATTGTCGCTTGTCGTAAACGGTTGTAAACCCTTGTCAACTGTCTGCACGGTGTGACAAAAAACAAGCCCCGCAAATTCTCCACGTCAGAAATACGTCTCAAAAATATGTGGAAATTTGGGAAGCGACAAATGGCAACCGAAAAGTGTTAAATTTTAGAATATGCTGGTAATTAAAGATTTACACTCGGATATTTCTGATTAGTTTTGGTTGTTCTATGGTTATAAATACAAAAAAACTTTTAATAATATATCCTAGCACTTTCATATGGAAAGATAATAGACAAGTTGTTATGTACAATAGCCAATCACATATGTTATATTATTTTTTATGCAATGAAATAACGGAATACTATTGTGACCATTTGTTGGATATGACTAATTTATATGTAATTGAAATAGAAGAAAGTCATATAACAAATGGTAATTTGATTGATTGGTTACATAATATCGAACAACTCAAAATGGGATATGTGGATGAGATTCAAGAAACTAAAACATTTATAGTTAGTTTCCCTCCTCTTCTAAACTTACAATCTGATATAGACAGAATTGAAGCTGCAGAAGATAGAGATGTCGGTGAGTATGCTGCTCAAAACTGGAATGAGTTTTCCATTTACTTGGGAGGTGAAAGTAAATTTCCTAATTTGCACAAACAAATCCCATATCCTGTGGATGACAGTAGCATACTGCCTTTTTATGACTTACAAGCATTTTTGTCTTCCTCTGATAATTCATATCTAAATACTATAAATATCATAGGGAATCCGTTTTCTTACCCTTATAAAGCAGAATTAATGGATTTACTTTACAGTATTCCAGTAAAAAAGAATTTTTATCTGACAGCTTCAACTGCCTGCCGGTTCATTAAAGAGATACAACAAATAGATTTACCCAATTATGAACTGTACATTTACTATGAGCAAGAAGAAGCGAGCATTCACCATATACTGACTGAAAAACAGATTCCTTTCCATTGGATATATCTCATTTCTTCTGAAAAGCAATATGAAGACCTGGAGAAACTGGAAACAAAGTATGGAAATGAATATGTAGAAGTTCATCCTATATATACAGGAGACAACCTACCTTTCTTTGAAGAGAATGTTTATTTGGCTGAAGAAGACATATTACAATCCAATTATGACAAGCAGGATATATTTGCACATCAAGTAATGAACACCAACTTTTGGGGAAGACTTTCTGTATTACCTGATGGAAAAGTTTATTCCAATTTAAATCATCCACCATTAGGCACATTAAAAGATAGAGTATATGATTTAATTGTTGATGAGATGAAATCCAAAAGGGCTTGGCGTTGGATACGTGATGAAGTATCGCCATGCAAAGATTGTCTATTCCGTTATCTATGCCCTTCTCCCTCCAATTATGAGTTGGTAATAGGAAAACCCAATCTTTGTCATGTAAAACCATAAAGTAAAATGAAGACCTTCCCCCACTACCTCCAGTTGGATGCGATGGACTGCGGCCCCACCTGCCTGCGTATGATAGCCAGATATTACGGCAAGAACTATTCGCTGCAGACGCTCCGCGAACGCTCCTTCATCACACGCGAGGGGGTATCCATGCTGGGCATCAGTGACGCGGCGGAATCCATCGGTTTCCGCACATCGGGAGTGAGGATTACCCTGAAGCAACTGGAGGAAGACGTGCCGCTTCCGTGCATCCTGCACTGGAACCAGAACCACTTCGTGGTGTGCTATGACATCAGGAAGAAAAGGAACGGATACAGGTTCCATATAGCCGACCCCGCCTCGCAGAACGTCATATACACCGAACAGGAGATGAAGAGGTGCTGGCTGGTGACAAGGACGGAAGGGAAAGAAAAGGGAACGGCACTCGCCCTGGAGCCGGCCCCCGGATTCTATGAACAGGAGGACGAAAAGGAGAAGGACGGCAGGAACAGCCTCTCCTTCTTCTTCAAGTACCTGTTGCCCTATAAAAGACAAATCGCTCACTTACTTCTGGGGATGTTGGCTGTGAGCCTCTTGCAGCTGATATTCCCTTTCCTTACGCAATCATTGGTGGATGTCGGGATTCGGGACGGGAACCTGGGCTTTATCACGCTGATTCTGATAGCCCAGCTCGTCGTCTCCGTTTCCCAGCTTTCCGTGGAGTTCATACGGAGCTGGATATTGCTCCACATGAACACGCGCATCAACATATCACTCATATCCGACTTCCTGATAAAGCTGATGAAGCTGCCGCTGCGTTTCTTCGACACCAAGATGATAGGGGACATCATGCAGCGCATCGGAGACCATAACCGCATCGAGAGCTTCCTCACCGGCTCATCGGTCGCAACGCTGTTCTCGTTTGTCAATTTCTTCATCTTCGGGTGGATACTGGCCTGTTACAATCCGGTCATACTGGGCATATTCCTGGCAGGGAACACGCTGTATGTGTGCTGGGTGCTCGTGTTCATGAAATACAGGAGGGAACTGGACATCAGGCGGTTTGCACAGGCGGCCGGGGAACAGAGCAGCCTGATACAGCTGGTGACCGCCATGCAGGAGATAAAGCTGAACAACTGCGAGAAGCAGAAAAGATGGCAGTGGGAAAGGATTCAGGTGAAACTTTTCAAAATCAGCATCCGGGGGCTGGCACTGGGACAGGTGCAGCAGACGGGCTCCGTCTTCTTCAACCGGACCACGAACATCATCATCTCCTTCATCGCTGCCAAGGCGGTGGTGGACGGACAGATGACCCTGGGCATGATGGTGTCGCTGACCTACATCATCGGGCAGCTCAACGGCCCGGTCACGTCGTTCATCGGGTTCGCACAGCAGCTGCAGGATGCGAAGATAAGCCTCGAAAGGCTCAATGAGATACACGGGAAGGAGGACGAGGAGCAGGACATCGCCTCCAAGCTCTCCGCCCTGCCCGAAAAGAGGGACATCACGCTCAGCCACGTGTCCTTCAGCTATGACGGCGCGGACCGGGACTACGTGCTGGACGACGTGTGCCTGAGCATCCCCCGGCACAAGGTGACCGCCATCGTGGGTGCCAGCGGCAGCGGAAAGACCACGCTGGTCAAGCTGATGCTGGGATTCTACACGCCCGGCAAGGGGAGCATCAGGCTGGGAGAGACGCCGCTGGGAATGATAAACCCGCACCTGTGGAGGGCAAAGAGCGGGGCGGTGATGCAGGACGGATTCATATTTTCCGATACCATCGCGAACAACATTGCCGTAGGCACCGAACAGCCGGACATCGAACGGCTGAGGCATGCCGTGAGCGTGGCGAACATCAGGGAATTCATCGACTCGCTCCCGCTGGGCTACAACACCAGAATCGGCATGGAGGGGAACGGACTCAGCCAGGGGCAGAAACAGAGGCTGCTGATAGCAAGGGCCGTGTACAAGAATCCCGAATTCCTCTTCTTTGACGAGGCGACCAACGCCCTGGATGCCAACAACGAGAAGGAGATAATGGAACACCTGCACGAGTTCTACCGGGGAAAGACCGTAGTGGTGGTGGCGCACCGGCTCAGCACGGTGCGCGACGCGGACAAGATTGTGGTGCTGGACAAGGGGAAAGTGGCCGAAGAGGGCACGCACCGGGAACTGACGGAGAAACGGGGACTGTACTACCGGCTGGTGAAGAACCAGCTGGAACTGGGAAACTAAGGAAAGGAGGAAGGCATGGAAGAGGAACGGACGCACAGGGAGATTGAACTGCGCAGCGAGGAGGTGCAGGAGGTGATGGGCAGGATTCCGCCCGCCATCCTCCGCTATGGGATTGTCGTGCTGCTGGGCATTATGGCCGTCGTCCTTGCAGGAAGCGCCTGCTTCAGTTATCCCGACACGGTGGAGACGGAGTTCACACTCACCACGCAGAACCCGCCCGCCTACATCATGGCGCAGAGCGCGGGAAGGATAGAACAGCTATATACCGCCAACTCCCAGCCTGTCGGAAAGGGCGACATGCTGGGAGTGATAGAGAACGTGGCACGCACCGAAGACCTGTTCGTGCTGCGGGAACGGATGAAGGAATGGAAGCAGGGCGGAAGCCGCACCGAGCAGGTGGGTACGCTCTTTTTCCACCGGATAGCGGAGCTGGGAAGTGTGCAGGCGGCGTATTCGTCCTGCCTGCTGGCCTGGAACAACTACCTTCAGCACATGCAGGAAAGCAGGACGTATGAGACAGAAGTGGCCAACACCGTGGCGGGTCTGCTCAACGCCGTGGCCGAATGGGAGAAGAACTATCTGCTGACAGCCCCCGCGGATGGGACGGTGGCGTTCATGCAGCTGTGGAAAAGGAACCAGTACGTGGAGGCGGGAGAGACCATGTTTGTCATTGTCCCCCATGACGCAGCCCTTCCGGTGGGCAAGGCCCTGCTGCCCATGGAGGGAATAGGGAAAGTCCGGACGGGGCAACGGGTCATTATCCGGTTGCCGGCGTTTCCCGAACAGGAGTTCGGAACCATAGAGGGAAGGGTGGAGTCCGTCTCCCCCGTGCCCGACGAACAGGGAAGGTTTGTACTGGAAATAGCACTGCCGCAGGGACTGACCACCCGCTATGGCAAAGAACTGCCTTTGATAAAGACCATGACGGGAACGGCATCCATCGTCACGAAGGAAAAAAGCCTGCTCAGCAGGTTGCTGAATTTAAAATAAGAGTTTATGCTTAACAAAATGGGAGAAACGATTGCCTTGTTCCGCCTCTATCGCGACACAGGAGAAGAAGAATGGAGCATACGAGCGGAGGAATTGCTGGATGATATATGGAACGGATGTACCGAAGATATGTCATTGGCATACGGAGACGGCCTGTGCGGAATAGGGGCAGGAACGGAATATCTGATACAAAATGGTTTTGTGGAAGGAGACGCGGATGAAATCCTGGCAGAAATAGACAGCAGGGTGTTTGCCGCCATCAATGCCCGCCCACCATTCGATTTAAGCATTGAACAGGGAATATCAGGACTGGCTTGTTATTTATACCATCGGCTTTGCTACAGGAAGGATTCTGAGGAACCGGTCGTGCTGAACTTGAAAGAATACACCATCTATCTCATTGACTGGATAGCTGAAGCCTTACAAGATGATGCTACCGGCAAGGATTATTATGAAGTCTATTTCATTCTGGTCTTATTGCACACTCTGAATATAATGAATGCCAAAATAGAAAATCTATTGGAATGGTGCGACAAGGAAATAACAGCAGCTCATGTAAAGAACCGATAATCAAACGATGACAACCATTATGAAAGACACTCCTTCCATGCCTCCTGTAAGTATTGTGATTCCGTTGCGGATTGAATCAACGGAACGTGAAGCAAACCTGCACTGCGTATTGCAGTATCTGCTCCGGTCGCCGTTTGTATATATTGACTTGCTGGAAGCTGACAAAGAACGCCATTTCTTTTTCACTCATCATGAACGGATACGCTACCGTTTCGTGCATGACGAAGAACCTGTTTTCTATCGCACCCACTACCTGAACGAACTGCTGAGGGAGGCACAACATTCCATAGTCGGTATATGGGATGCGGACGTACTGATACCTGAAGCTCAACTGATTGCTGCCGTATGGCATGTCTTAGGGGGATGCGTCTTATGCTTCCCTTACAATGGGAAATTCCGTTTTCTGGAGAAAGAAAGAAGCAATGCCATTCGGAAAGACATGGATGAGCTGCAGGCCGGAGAAGGTTATTGCCTGCTGGGGCGACCGTCGGTGGGAGGAGCCTTTCTGGTGAATAAAACTAAATATCTGGAAGCGGGAGGTGAGAACGAAGGTTTCTACGGATGGGGGCCCGAAGATGCAGAGAGAGTAAAAAGACTGGAGATTCTGGAATTGCCGATAGCAAGAACGAAAGGATTGCTTTATCATCTCCACCATGAAAGAAAGCCGGATATAGGAGTGGATAATAGAAAAAAGGCACAGCATAACCAGAAAGTACTTCTAAATACTTGCCGGCAAAGCAAGGAAGAGTTGACAAAGGCACTGAAATGCCATACCGGAATATTTTCTTATTTAGACAACCATAACTGAAACCATTATGAATATAGCATTCCTTTCCTCCCTGAACCCGACAGACATACACAACTGGTCGGGAACATTATATTATATGTATCATCATCTGGAGAAAAATTACCGGCTCACTTGGACCGGTCGGCAGCAATTGGAAGAAGCCATCCAATTCCACCGGGAAAACTTCGGGGAAGACACTCCTTTCTCACCGGAGAAATATGCCCGGCTATTCGGAAAGATGCTGACCGATTTATTCCATTATGAATGCTATGACCTGATTATCTGCCGGGACTATTTCTTTTTAGCCTATCTGACAACGGAGATTCCTGTTATATATATTGGTGACACCACTTGCAGACTCTTCAACCAATACTTGAAAATCACAGATTCCCCAAGACTCGATTTAGCCGAAGAACTGGAAGAAAGAGCAATCCAAAAGGCGACACATATTGTATATGCTTCCGAATGGGCCAAAAACAGTGCTATCAACCACTACCATGCAGCACCTGAAAAAATCAGTGTTATAGAGTTCGGAGCCAATATAGACAACATTCCTGAGTATACCGGCCATGATTGTACATCTGCCTGCAACTTGCTCTTTATAGGTAAAAATTGGGAAATGAAAGGCGGGAATAAGGCTATTGACGTTTTCCGTTCTGTAAAACAGAAAGGTATTCCATGCACATTGACCATTATCGGAAGTACACCTGCGCCAATGCCAAAGGATGCAGATATTGTTGTTTATCCTTATATCGACAAGTCATCAGCCGAAGGGCAAAAACTTTTTGAACAAATACTCCGCCAATCCCATTATCTGATTGCCCCTACTCTGTTTGACTGTTTCGGCATTGTATATTGCGAAGCCTCTGCATACGGCATACCTGTACTGACCACCGATGTGGGAGGTATCAGCCAGGCTGTCCGTAATGGGCACAACGGATTCTTGTTTGCTGCCGATGCTCCCGCATCCGATTATGCAGATAAAATCATAGATTTATATACGCATAAAGATAGGTATGCCAATCTCGGAAGAGAATGTAGGAAACATTTTGAAACGTGCTTGAATTGGAATGTTTGGGAGAAGCGCATGAACGACTTGCTTGTTTCCATAAAAGAAAGGGAAGAAGGGACTTATATCCCCGTATACGCCATTAATATGAAAGAAAGGGAGGAAAGAAGGAAACATATCGTTCGTGAATTTGAAGGAAAACCGGAATTTGAATTTCACCTTGTCGAAGCATGCACCCACTCCAAAGGTACGATTGGGCTTTGGAACAGCATAGTAAAGGTGATAAAGATGGCTAAAGAACAGGAAGAGGATGTAATTGTCATCTGTGAAGACGACCACTTCTTTACCGAGAATTATTCCCCCGGACTGTTATTTAAAGAAATCCGGGAGGCGTATATGCAAGGAGCCGAACTCTTATCGGGGGGTATCGGAGGATTCGGACAAGCCATTCCTGTCGGGTATCATCGTTATTGGGTAGACTGGTTTTGGAGTACCCAATTTATTGTTATTTATTCATCTGCGTTTGATACTATCCTGTCCTACGAATTTCAAGAGGATGATACTGCCGATGGGGTACTGTCCGAAATTATTTATAACAAGATGGTGATTTATCCGTTTATCTCGGAACAAAAAGATTTTGGATATTCGGATGTCACCTTGGGAAATATGGAATACCCGGGAAAAATCAGGGAATTCTTCAAAAGGGCCAATGCCAGATTCAAAATGATACGAACCATTCAGGATTTATCTGTGCCCAAGTATTAATGTTTGTCTAAATTCAAACATTCTCAATGGGTATCTTGTTACATTCCATCACCCGGTACACATTTTCCCTGGTGTCTGCTTACCCATACCGGATTGTCGTATGGGATAGACGGGCGCAATAACATATATACGTATAGTCTTATACATACGTATGTGTGGGCCGATACGTATATACGTGCAGGCTCACGCGTATATACGTGTAGGCTCACGCCACCGTATGTGTGATTGACCGATGCGTACATGCACATTAAAAAGAACAGGCAGCTCACACCGAGTGCTGCCAAAAGACCTTGATGTTTTCAAAAAAGATGGTGGCGTTTTAATAAAAGGCTTTGATGTTTCTTAAAAACCTCCAAGTCTTTTTTTTAAAGCCCGGCGTGTTTTTATGTAATGGCAGGTGGAATTCTCTCCTCATTAAGCCGGTCATTCCTCTTTTTCCGTTCATCCTTACATTTTAGTTTTAACAAGCGGATAATCAATCTGTTAAGAATGACAGGACCTCCCCTCATCCTCCTTTCATCCGTGCCTCCCAAGTCCCTTCACAATCTGCCTTCAGCCTTTGTCCCGCCGGAAGAAGTTTTACAGATGAAAGGAGGCTGAAAGGGGGATGACAGGATGTCCCTTCACAACCGAAACCCCTATCGGCAGGACGTTTCGACAGTAGATGAAAGGAGGAAGGAAGAAACAGGTTTCCGCTTGTAGGGCGAAAAAACGCAGTTATTTTTATGGATTCAGTCATTGCACGACAAGCCATTTTAGGTATTTCACGGTTACTGCTTATTTTCCTCCCCCTCTTGCGGTGGATTCAAAGAAACAGTAGACAGCAATAGCAGATAGAGCCCCAAAGTTCTTTGAACTCAACATACCGTCGATGCACGATAAGAACGATGCATTTGTCGGATGAACCATACCCTTTTACATGCGCATACATGCGCGCCCGCAATATAATTATGTGTGTTCCATTTTCTTTCTGTTCTGTTGTTTTCAAAAAGTACTTGTTCTGTCCTGTTGTAAATCAGCGTGTTACAAACAAATTTCAAAAAAGTGTAAGAAAAATCAGATGATATGTTTGGCAGTCAGGTTGAAACCGCCTACCTTTGCATCCGCAATCGAGAGAGATGCGGCACTGAAACAGTGTGTGACTGACTTGGTGAGACAAACGTAGGAGAGTTTCTTCCTTATAAAGGATTCTGCACCCAGTATCTTACCTTAGCGGGGCTAAGGGAGCGAGAACGGATAAGACCTTTTGGAGCATGCAACCAACCGCCTGAAAGAAATTGAAAAAAAACTTTCGAAAATATTTGGTGGTTAAAAATAAATCTCTTACCTTTGCACCCGCTTTTCAAACGAAAGCACATAAAGAAGAGTTCTTTGAAACGATTATAGATAAACAAACAAGTAGTACAAGTCTGCATGTTATATAATATATAATGTGTAGGAAAACAGAAACCGTCAATTATAGATTATTGATAGATTTGGTTCTTGAGCAGATTATCAACTTACGTGTTGAAAAATAATATTTTTACAATGAAGAGTTTGATCCTGGCTCAGGATGAACGCTAGCTACAGGCTTAACACATGCAAGTCGAGGGGCAGCATGGTCTTAGCTTGCTAAGGCCGATGGCGACCGGCGCACGGGTGAGTAACGCGTATCCAACCTGCCTTACACTCTTGGACAGCCTTCTGAAAGGGAGATTAATACAAGATGTTATCATGAGTAAGCATTTTCGCATGATTAAAGGTTTACCGGTGTAAGATGGGGATGCGTTCCATTAGATAGTAGGCGGGGTAACGGCCCACCTAGTCTTCGATGGATAGGGGTTCTGAGAGGAAGGTCCCCCACATTGGAACTGAGACACGGTCCAAACTCCTACGGGAGGCAGCAGTGAGGAATATTGGTCAATGGACGAGAGTCTGAACCAGCCAAGTAGCGTGAAGGATGAAGGTTCTATGGATTGTAAACTTCTTTTATACGGGAATAAACGAATCCACGTGTGGATTTTTGCATGTACCGTATGAATAAGGATCGGCTAACTCCGTGCCAGCAGCCGCGGTAATACGGAGGATCCGAGCGTTATCCGGATTTATTGGGTTTAAAGGGAGCGTAGATGGGTTGTTAAGTCAGTTGTGAAAGTTTGCGGCTCAACCGTAAAATTGCAATTGATACTGGCAGTCTTGAGTACAGTTGAGGTAGGCGGAATTCGTGGTGTAGCGGTGAAATGCTTAGATATCACGAAGAACTCCGATTGCGAAGGCAGCTTACTAACCTGTAACTGACATTGATGCTCGAAAGTGTGGGTATCAAACAGGATTAGATACCCTGGTAGTCCACACGGTAAACGATGAATACTCGCTGTAGGCGATATACGGTCTGCGGCCAAGCGAAAGCATTAAGTATTCCACCTGGGGAGTACGCCGGCAACGGTGAAACTCAAAGGAATTGACGGGGGCCCGCACAAGCGGAGGAACATGTGGTTTAATTCGATGATACGCGAGGAACCTTACCCGGGCTTAAATTGCAACCGAATATGGCGGAAACGCTATAGCTAGCAATAGCGGTTGTGAAGGTGCTGCATGGTTGTCGTCAGCTCGTGCCGTGAGGTGTCGGCTTAAGTGCCATAACGAGCGCAACCCTTGCCGATAGTTACTAACAGGTCATGCTGAGGACTCTGTCGGGACTGCCATCGTAAGATGTGAGGAAGGTGGGGATGACGTCAAATCAGCACGGCCCTTACGTCCGGGGCTACACACGTGTTACAATGGGGGGTACAGAGGGCTGCTACCACGCAAGTGGATGCCAATCCCAAAAACCTCTCTCAGTTCGGATTGAAGTCTGCAACCCGACTTCATGAAGCTGGATTCGCTAGTAATCGCGCATCAGCCACGGCGCGGTGAATACGTTCCCGGGCCTTGTACACACCGCCCGTCAAGCCATGGGAGCCGGGGGTACCTGAAGTGCGTAACCGCAAGGAGCGCCCTAGGGTAAAACTGGTGACTGGGGCTAAGTCGTAACAAGGTAGCCGTACCGGAAGGTGCGGCTGGAACACCTCCTTTCTGGAGAGGACCATCTGAGGTTTTTGTCCTTGTACTACGCGCTTTGTTTATTCATTATAAAGAGAAAGAAGAAGCCGAGTCTAAACAAAGGTAGACTAGGTTGAACCTGACAGTCCTATAGCTCAGTTGGTTAGAGCGCTACACTGATAATGTAGAGGTCGGCAGTTCAACTCTGCCTGGGACTACGAACTCAGTAAGTTCGGGGGATTAGCTCAGCTGGCTAGAGCATCTGCCTTGCACGCAGAGGGTCAACGGTTCGAATCCGTTATTCTCCACTCTCTCTGAAAAGAGAAACGATCTATGACATATTGTACAAGCAAAACAGTAATTTTAGTAGTAAAAAGCTAAAAGTATATATCATCCCGCACTAGTAATAGTGTGCGATAATAAAGAAAGTAAGCAAGGGCGCATGGCGGATGCCTTGGCTCTCGGAGGCGATGAAGGACGTGATAAGCTGCGATAAGCTTCGGGGAGGTGCAAATAACCTTTGATCCGAAGATTTCCGAATGGGACAACCCAATATCTTGAAGAGATATTATCCAACTTAGTTGGAGGCTAACGCAGGGAACTGAAACATCTTAGTACCTGCAGGAAAAGAAAATAATAATGATTCCCCCAGTAGTGGCGAGCGAACGGGGAATAGCCCAAACCGGTTATGTTACGGCATGACCGGGGTAGTAGGACTACGGCATTGCATGAAAACAGCAGAGAAGAACTTTCTG
>NZ_KB905473.1:519042-655268 GCF_000382445.1 Phocaeicola massiliensis B84634 = Timone 84634 = DSM 17679 = JCM 13223
ATACGAGGACACTGATTGGTGGGTAGTTTGACTGGGGTGGTCGCCTCCAAAAGTGTAACGGAGGCTTCTAAAGGTGCCCTCAGACCGATTGGTAACCGGTCTCAGAGTGTAATGGCATAAGGGCGCTTGACTGGGAGACTAACAAGTCGAGCAGGTAGGAAACTAGAGCATAGTGATCCGGTGTTTCCGCATGGAAGGGACATCGCTCAAAGGATAAAAGGTACTCCGGGGATAACAGGCTGATCCCTCCCAAGAGCTCATATCGACGGAGTGGTTTGGCACCTCGATGTCGGCTCGTCACATCCTGGGGCTGGAGAAGGTCCCAAGGGTTGGGCTGTTCGCCCATTAAAGTGGCACGCGAGCTGGGTTCAGAACGTCGTGAGACAGTTCGGTCTCTATCTATCGTGGGCGTATGAAATTTGCGTGGCTCTGACACTAGTACGAGAGGACCGTGTTGGACAGACCTCTGGTTTACCGGTTGTGCCGCCAGGTGCATTGCCGGGTATCTAAGTCTGGATCGGATAAGTGCTGAAAGCATCTAAGTACGAAGCCGGCCACAAGATTAGATTTCTCAGGGTCGTTGTAGACTACAACGTTGATAGGATGCAGGTGTAAAGATGGAGACATCAAAGCCGAGCATTACTAATTGCCCGTTCACTTTCTTTATATGCCGGATGTTGTATACGTTTAGCGGTTGCTATGAAATGAAATTACGGTTACAGCTTATCAATATGTCAACCTTCTTCAGGTGGCTATAGCACAAGGGTTCCACCTCTTCCCATTCCGAACAGAGAAGTTAAGCCTTGTCACGCCGATGGTACTGCGTAACAGTGGGAGAGTAGGTAGCCGCCGTTTTTGATGAAAGCCTCCGAGTCATTTGACTGACTCGGAGGCTTTTTTTTGTGTTTATACTGAGTTTCCGACTTGGAAGGGGTGAAAATGCTATTTGAGTACTATAAATGTATATACTCAGGACAATATTGCTACATAAAGAATACCTGAAGCTTTAATTTTGTAGCAATAAAAAAACTATAAATATTATTATGAATAAACGAATAGCATTTTTGTTGTCTTTGTGCTGGGTGGTATGTTGCTCTTATGCACAAAATTCTTTTTCAAAACATGAAGTAAGACAAACAATGAGGCGTGTTGCCGACTGGCAAATTGCCCACATGAAAGAAGTTACCTATGATCCGTTGAATTGGGTAAATGCTACGTTTTATCTGGGCTTGTCTAAATGGGCATCCGTGGCGGAGCAGGAAAATCAGGATGATTTTTATTTTAAGTGGTTGCGGCGCTTGGGGGCACGCAATTATTGGCAAGTGGATAAACGGATGTATCATGCAGATGATATCTGTGTTGCACAAACATATTTGGATCTTTATCGTAAATATGGAAAAGAAGAGATGCTGATTCCTACGAAGGCCCGTACTGAATGGGTGATGGAGCATCCTTCTAAAGGATCTTTCTTATTGGATTATGGTGATGCTTCCACTTTAGAAAAATGGACATGGTGCGATGCATTATTTATGGCTCCGCCGGTTTATGCCCGTTTGTATAACATTACCGGTGATAAGAAATTTCTCCGTTTTATGGATAAGGAGTATAAAGAGACTTATGAGTTCCTTTATGATAAGGATGCCCGTTTGTTTTATAGAGACCATCGTTACTTTACTCAAAAAGAGGCCAATGGTGAGAAGGTGTTTTGGGGGAGAGGAAACGGATGGGTATTGGGTGGACTGGTCGAAATTCTTCGTGAACTTCCTGCGGGAAATAAATACAGAACTTTTTATGAGAACCTGTTTGTGGAACTGGCTACTCGTGTAGCCACCTTGCAACAGTCTGACGGCTTTTGGAGAGCCAGTATGCTGGACCCTCATTCTTATTCTTCTCCGGAAACCAGTTGTTCCGGTTTCTTTGTCTATGCTTTGGCATACGGCATCAACGAAGGATTGTTGTCGAAAGAAGAATTCCTTCCCATAGTGGAAAAGGGCTGGAAAGCTTTGGTAGGGGCAGTAGAGGAAGATGGTAAATTGGGCTATGTGCAGCCTATTGGTGCTGACCCCAAAAAAGTAACCCGTGAAATGACAGAGGTGTATGGCCCGGGTGCATTTTTGCTGGCAGGGACAGAGGTTTACCGGATGGCAAAAGACGAGATACATGGAAATAATATTTCGGCAGAACGTATTCGTGAGATAGCCGACATGTTACCGGAAAAACCGGAAGGTATCGGAGTAACTTATAAAGATCGTACTTATTGGGATAAGATGAAGAATACTCCTGAAGCTCGAAAATTAATTGAAGAGGCTCATACCAGCCTGAAGGACGGAATGCCGCCTTTTGTAGATTCGCTTTATTTGCATCTTAATAAGACCGAGATTCGTCTGCCGGGAGAGAACATGATGAATGCCCGTTATCAATATTTGTGGCGATTGGTATTGGCGGAATGTTTGGAAAATAAGCGACGGTTTATTCCGGCGATTTGTGAAGGGGTGGAAGAGCTCTGTCGCCAGAAGCCTTGGTCAATTCCTGCACATGACCGTAACTTGCATAACTATCATGGAACTGATTATTATGTGGATTTGGTTGTTGCTACTGCCGGAAATACATTGGCGCAATGTATTTATTTATTGGATGACCGCTTGCCGGCCGAAACGAAAGCTTTGGCGATGTGTGCTTTCCGTGAGAAGGTGTTCCGCCCTATCTACCGTTGTTTGGAAGAAACAAAACCTTTTTATTGGTTTACTGTCACGAATAACTGGAACTCGGTGTGCTTGGCCGGCGTGACAGGAGCTGCACTTGCTTTGTTGCAGGACAAGGAAGAGCGTGCTTACTTTGTGGCTGCTGCTGAGAAGTATTATGTATATGGAATGAAGGGATATAGTGATGACGGATATTGCAGTGAGGGGGTAGGATATTATAATTATGGTTTTTGCTCGTTTATCTTGTTGCGTGAAGAAATTTGTCGTGCTACGAAAGGGAAGATTGATTTCTTCCGTACTCCTAAGTTTGCCCGTATTGCACAATATGGAAAGAAGATTCAGATCATGAATCAGGTTTGCCCTGCCTACGCCGACTGTCGTGCAGGTGTTTCACCTTCTTGGTTTATTACAAACTATTGTGATAATGTGTTGGGTACAGCTCCTTATGAAGAAAAATATGAAATACCCGGTATGGATAATCTTTCATTGCACACCATCGGCATGTTCCCCCATCAGGCTTGGAAAGTGGAAATGACTCCCGAAATACAAGAGGTATTGAAGGCCGAGGCTGATGAACTTCATTCTTGTTATGATGAAGCAGGCATTATTATTAGCCGCCCTGCTACCGGTTCGACTTGTCGTTTGGGCGTATCTGTAAAGGGAGGGCATAACGCGGAAAACCATAATCATAATGATGTGGGTTCTTATGCAGTAGTGATGGGTAGTCAGACGATGGCAGGCGATATGGGTGGACCTTTCTCTTATCCCGGTGACTATTTCAGTGGAAATGCTTATAAATATCCTATTAAAAATTCATTTGGTCATCCCGTTCCCTTTATCAACGGACAATGTCAGGTGTCGGGCAAGAAGGCTCAGGGAGTGGTGTTGAAGAAAGAACTGACTGGCGGCACAGATATCTTTCAGATTGATTATACATCTGCTTATGCTACTGCGGTACCTGAACTGGAAAAGCTGATACGTACCTTTACTTATAATCGTGCCGGAGAAGGAACGTTCGTGATTGAAGACCGTTTTGAAGCAGTGTCAGGAATTTCTTTTGAAACAGCTATTACTACTCGTGCCGACTGGAAGATGATAGGAAATAATCGTTTGGAGTTGGTGCTGGGAGGAGAAAAAATGACGGTGGATATTGAAGCTCCGGGTGTGGTAGAATTTGATTCGGAGACTGTTGAAGTGAACTCTCCTGCTTATACGCGTATCGGTATTCGTCTGAAGAAACCGTTGCAAAGCGGTAGTGTCCGGCTGATAATGTATCCTTCGCGTCCATAGTTATGTATAAAATAGTCCGTTCGGTTAATTTATGTACAAAGAACTCAAAAAAAGGGTATGCTCTAGTGAAGGGCATACCCTATTTTTGTACTGTTAAAAAGTTTACTACTAACGAATTTTAAGCTATTATTATGAAAAAAACATCGAAACGGATTTCTTTGCTTTTACGAAAGAAAGGATTCTTCATGTGCACTACATCAATGCTGTTGGCAAATGTGAGTGTATTTGCAAGTCCGGATGCAGCGAAGACATCTTTGCTGCCGGCTAAATCGGATGTGGCATCAGTGGCCATTGTTGCGCAACAAGGTAAGACTATTACCGGTGTGGTGATGGATTCACAAGAGTCTATTATCGGTGCAAATGTGATGGTAAAAGGTACGACAAACGGTACGATAACCGATTTTGAAGGAAAGTTTACCCTGAGCAATGTACCTGAAGGAGCTATTCTGCAAATCTCTTATATCGGTTATCAGAGTATGGAGATTAAAGTTGGAAATCAAACTAGCTTTACTATCAAATTGAAAGAAGACAGCCAGGCTTTGGATGAAGTAGTGGTTGTGGGGTATGGTTCGCAAAAGAAAGTGAATTTGACAGGTTCTGTGGGAACTGTTGATGCAAAAGTTTTGCAATCACGTCCCATCACTTCGTCTACCAGTGCATTGCAGGGGACTATACCTAACTTGCAGATTACGCCGAGTAGTGGTGAGCCGGGTACCGGAGCAACACTGAATGTGCGTGGTACTACTTCTATAAATGGTGGCAGCCCATTGGTATTGGTTGACGGTGTGGAAATGGATCTTGACATGATTAATCCGAATGATATTGCCAACGTTACGGTCTTGAAGGATGCGGCTGCATCTGCCATCTATGGTGTACGTGCTGCTTATGGTGTTATTTTGGTAACTACGAAAAATGCAGGTTCGGATATGAAGACTACTGTATCTTATTCCGGTAACGTGGCATTCTCTAAACCGACTGTATTGCCGGAGATGGTCGACACAAGTTGGGAACATGCCGAATTTGTAAATCGGGCAATGACAAATGCTAATTTGGATGTGATGTATAATCCGGATACAGTGGAAAAAATGAAGAATTATGCTAATGATCCGGCTAATAATCCTGAATATGAAGTGCTGAACGGTACTATGTATTATTATGGTCATTCTGATTGGACCGATTTAATGCTGAAGAAATATACTCCTTCTCATCGCCATAATATAAATATTTCGGGAGGTAATGAAAAGACTAAATTTTATACTTCTGTAGGTTATGTAAATCAATCTGGGATGTATAAAGTGGGGGAAGACAGCTATCAGCGTTTGAATACTCGTTTGTCTGTAGATAATCAAACGACTCCATGGATGAAGCTGGGGGCTAAAGTATTGTATAACTATACTACTACCGATAAGCCTCATAAATATAAAGATGATGTTTGGCAGCAGATGGTATTTTCAACTCCGACACGTATGGCTCGTCCGTGGGGAGGTGATGCACGTTATCCGGAACTTGACCAATATGCCGGTAAATATTTCGATGACCAGAATCCTATTTCTTTGCTGGAACAAGGAGGTCGTGACAAGAAGAAAGTACATGATATCTGGTTGACAGGTAGTGCGGATTTTACTTTTACGAAAGATTGGCATGCACGTGTGGATTTTACTTATAACCTGAATTACAGCCGCAGTGCCGAACATCGTAAAAAAGTGGATATGATTACCAATGCTTTTGTTGAGACGGAAGGTAATACCAATAACAACAGTTATTCGTGGGTGAACGGTAATAAAGATTATTATTCTTTCAATGCTTATACAGACTACGAACACACTTTTGCAGAAAAGCATTATGTAAAAGCCATGTTAGGTTTCAATCAGGAATTGACTAAGTATAATACAACTACTGCTACCCGTCAGAACCTTATATCTCAGGATTTACCTTCAATGAGCTTGGGTACCGGTATGCAAACTGTTAGTGAAAGCGGTTATGAATGGGCATTACGCGGCGGTTTCTTCCGTTTGAATTATATCTATAATAACCGTTATCTATTTGAAGTGAACGGCCGTTATGACGGAACTTCCCGCTTCCCGTCCGATAATCGTTTTGTATTCCTGCCTTCATTCTCGGGAGCATGGCGTGTTTCGGAAGAAGCTTTCATGGAATCTACCCGTTCTTGGTTGGATAACTTGAAGGTACGTGCTTCATACGGTATCTTGGGTAATCAGTTGTTGACGGCCAGCAGTTGGTCGGGTAACACTAAATATTATCCGTATATCCCCTTTATGGCTTCGGGTACAGCAGGAAACTGGCTGTTTGTAGACGGTGAGAAATCTTTGTATATCAATCCGGCAGGCTTGGTATCCAGCGACTTGACTTGGGAAAAAGCTTCTACCTTTAATATTGGTCTTGATTTTACAATGTTGAACCAACGTTTGGACTTCTCTTTTGACTGGTATCAGAGAACAACATCGGATATGCTTGTTAAAGTGGAATATCCTGAAGTATTGGGAACAACAGCTCCTCCTGCCAACAAAGCGGAGCTACGCACTCGCGGTTGGGAAGTATCCGTTAAATGGAATGACCGTATTGGCAATGACTTCTCTTATGATTTAGGCTTTATCCTTTCGGATTCACAGGCTGAAATTACTAAATATGAAAATCCGAGTGGAACATTAAGTGACTATTATGTAGGTCAGAAGATTGGTGAAATATGGGGATATGAAACAGAAGGTTTCTATCAGTCGGACACTGATGTGCAAAACCATGCAGACCAGTCTAAGTTAGGTGCTAACTGGGCTCCCGGTGATATCATGTATAAAGATCTGGATGGAAATAAGAAGATAAACAACGGCTCGAATACATTAGACGACCATGGTGACTTGAAAGTAATCGGTAACACTACTCCGCGTTACCAATACGGTATCACTGCTAATATGTCTTATAAGAATGTATATTTGAATGTCTTCTTCCAGGGTATCGGCAAACGTGATTTCTGGCCGAGTTCACAACCTTTCTGGCCGGTGGCAACACAGTATTATAATACTCAGAAATGGTTTGTTACGGACTCATGGTCTGAAGATAATCGTGATGCATATTTTGCACGTCCTATTGCACGCGAAACAAAGAACCAACAAAAGCAGACCAAGTATTTGCAGGATGCTTCTTACTGTCGTCTGAAGAATCTGACAGTAGGATATGACTTCCCGAAATCATGGTTGAGCTTCCTGCACGTTGCAAAGGCAGGTGTTTATTTTAGTGCTGAGAACTTGTTTGAATTCACCAATGTGAAGGGAGCTTACGATCCTGAAGCGGCAGGTAAGAATGGTACTATGGTATATCCGTTCCAGCGTACTTATTCATTCGGGTTAAACGTAACATTCTAAATTTAGTAGACAAGATGAAAAAAATAATATTAAATATAGCAGCTTTAGCGGCTGTATCATTGATGTGTGTTTCTTGTAATGACTCCTTTTTGGATAGAAATCCGACACACGACTTGAATGACAATAGCTATTGGAAGACCGAAAGTGACCTTGAAGTCTATAATAACGGTATTTACAATGAAGCCGGAAATGACAGTTATTACCGTTTTATGGTAGGACATACCCTGGGTGCATGGAATAGTAGTTATGCGGATTATTTCTGGAAGGATGTACAGACTGATAACTATGTTTCGAAGAGTAACTCAAACCATACTTCGTATACAAAGATTGCTGCCGGGAAAGAGACGGTTCCCAATGACCCGACTGCCGGAGGGTGGTATTGGACTTTGCTGCGCCGCATCAATACTTTCTTTGCTAATTATGAGAAAGTGGGAATAGCAGAAAATATCAGAAACAAGTATGCAGGTGAGGCTTATTTCTTTCGTGCATGGTTCTATTTGGATAAAGTGCAGATGTATGGTGATGTCCCTTATATCACTACTCCTTTGACTACGGATTCTGAAGAACTGTATGGGCCGCGTACTCCCCGCAAGGAAGTGATGGACCATGTTCTGGAAGATATCAATAAGGCTTGCGACTATTTGCCGGAAGACTGGGGTAATAAAGGGGTGCGTGTGACAAAAGGTGCAGCATTGGCATTAAAATCACGTATTTGCCTTTACGAAGGTACTTATAGAAAATACCATGGACTGGGTGATTATGAAAACTTCTTGCAGGAAGCTGTGAAAGCATCTGAAGCGTTGATGGCAATGAAGAAATATGAAATCTATAATACCGGAAATCCGGATAGAGACTATGCCACTTTATTTACCAGTGATGATTTGACTGATAATAAAGAAGTGATTCTGTTTAGAAAGTATGTAGCCGGTTTGTTGGGACATCGTTTGTGCGGTTATTTGGTTGCTTCGGGTAATGGTGCTACAAAGGATTTTGTAGACGACTTCCTTTGCATCGAACCGGATGGAAGTGCTAAACCTGTTGCTTTGAGTGAGACTTTTAATGATGATGAGTATGAGAATGTTTTGGATAACCGTGACCCGCGTTTGACTCAGATTGTACTTGATCCTCGCCACTCAAAAGAAATTCTGTACAATAAAGACAAGTTTATCTTCCCTCGGGTAGCGGGAATGACAGGTTGGGAATCGGCTACAGGTTATCATGTTATTAAGTATTATATTGCCGAGCAAGATATGAAAGGTTACGGTAACGAGACACATGACGCTCCATTGTTGCGCTATGCTGAAGTCTTATTGAATTTGGCAGAGGCAAAAGCTGAATTGGGAACAATTACACAGTCTGATTTAGACCGGACTGTCAATGTGATTCGTGACCGTGCCGGAATGCCTCACTTGACCCTGAATCCTGTAATGGACCCGAAATATGCGGCTGAAGGTTTGTCTTCCCTTATTATTGAAATTCGTCGTGAACGTCGTGTTGAACTGTGTTTTGAAGATACTCGCTATCAGGATTTGATGCGTTGGAAATGGGGCAAGCGTTTGGCAAATCGTGTACTGGGTATGCGTTTTGAACCGTCAGATTTTGATAATCCTCGTTTTAATCCGTCAGAAGGCAAGGCTGATCCTGAACGTGTGAAGCTGTTTGAATTGAACGGAAAACATTATATTGATGTGTTTGCCGGCACCGACTGGGAAAATCGCTCGTTTGATGAAAATAAGCATTATTATCATCCTATACCTGTTAATGTGATTGGTAAGAACAAAGAGATAACACAGAATCCGGGATGGGATTAAACAAATATCTTAATTGTTGAGGTAAAAGGTTGGATTACGGTTAGGTTTGGGGTGTGTCAAAACTAAAACGGTCTATTAAATTGTCAACTGTAGGGGGAGGGTTTGCCTGCCCGAATACACAAAGCAAGCTGTTTTCGGGCGAGCGAACCTCGCCCTTACGGGCTAAACGACAGCATTAGAACGTCTTGATACACCCCTATTTATTTTCTCCCCTATTGTCTTCTACTCCTCTTTTGCGGGTGGATTAGCATTCTTACGTACATTCAAAGGAGCAATACCATAGAATGTTTTGAAACATTTGCTGAAGTACCTGGCCGAAGAGAATCCGAGCTGGTAGGAAATTTCCGTCACATTGAGATGAGGTGCATTGTTTAATAAATGCATGGCTTCTTCCAGTTTTAACTTGAGAGTAAACTCGTTGGGAGTCAGTCCGGTTATTTCTTTTAATTTCGTATATAGTTTGCTGCGTCCCATTCCAAGCTCAGAGGCGAGAAGATTCATGTCAAACTCCGGGTTTTCAAAATTCTCTTTAATTATTTGTGTCGCTTTTTCCAATAGTTGTCGGTCGTTTATGTTAATGGTGTCCGGGGCTTCTTGTTTGTTGGCAATAGGCTGTTTAAGCCGTTCCAGCATTTGTTGCCGAGTCTTAATAAGGTTACTGCAGCGTGCTATGAGAATTTTCACATTAAAGGGCTTGGTGATATAATCGTCTGCACCGAACATATATCCTTCTATTGTATATTGTTCAGATACCTGTGCTGTGAGCAATATGACGGGGATATAAGATAGTTCGATACTGTTTTTTATTTTGTAGCATAATTCCTTACCCGACATTTCCGGCATCATCACATCGCTGATAATGAGGCTGGGATGTACCTGATATGCCATTTGTAATCCTTCCTTGCCGTTTTGGGCAATGTGTACTTCATACATGGATTCGAATATGCTCTTCAGCAAATCCAGCATTTCTTTATTATCTTCCACTATGAGGAGCACAGGTTTTCCACTGTCTGTATCCGGTACAACGGGAAGGACTTCTTCAACAGGCATTTCTGTCAGGTCGAGCGGCTTGTTGATATCTCTGCTGTCATCCGTGGTCAGGCGGGTATGCGCAATGTCTTCGGGTGAAAAATGGGAATTTCCTTTTAGCAGGTCAATAATGAATTCGCTTCCTTGTTCAGGTTCGCTTTTTACATGGATGTTTCCATGATGCAGGTCGATGATTCCTTTGGAAAGTGCTAGTCCGATTCCTGTGCCGAGCGTGAATTTGTTGGCACCATTCTCCAGTTGGTAGAAACGCTCGAATATTTTGTTGACTGCTTCTTGCGGAATGCCGGAACCATTATCCTTTATACTTATATGAGCCTGTGTGTTTGTACTGCTGATGCTCACATTGATTTTACCTCCTTTTGGGGTATATTTAAAGGCGTTTGAAATCAGATTGAATATGACTTTTTGCAGTTGTACCGGGTCAAACCATAGTTTGAGTTCCTGTTCCGGGCATTCAAACCGGTAATTGATTTGCTGGGTGGCGGCATATTCATAAAAGGACATATATATTTCCTTTATAAAAGGGACGATATCCTTATGTTCAATTTTCAGTTTCAGGTAGCCTTGTTCCTGTTTGCGGAAGTCTAAAAGTTCTGAAATGAGATCTCTCATGTGCCACGCGTTCTTATAGATATGCAATATACGATTATAGATGGTGGGAGCAAGCTTGTTTGACTGCAATAACACTTCAATCTGTCCGATAATCAGTGTGAGAGGGGTGCGGAACTCATGTGAAATGTTGGTGAAGAATCTCAGTTTGACCTGATTTAGCTCTTCTGTACGTTCTTTTTCTTTGCGCTCGAATTGGAGTGAGGTCTGAAGTTGGGTTTGTTTGGTTTTGATATAAATGATGAGGTACATGATACCAATCACACACAATATATATATCATAAATGCCCAGTAAGTGGCATAGAATGGAGGAGCGATGTAGATGTTGAGGCTGATACTGTGCGTACCTTGATGTTCGCGAACGGTTAAACGATACATGCCCGGACTGAGATTGGTGTAGGAAATAGACTGTGAATGGGTAGGAATCCAATGGTCGGAAAAGCCTTCTAATTTGTATTCATAAATGATGTCTTCGTTCAACGTATAATTGGAGGAACAAAACTCGAAGATTAGATTGTTCTGGTCGTGTGAAAGCTTGATTTCTTTTACTTGCGAGAGTGTTTGCGAGAGGATTCCGGTTTCATCATCGGGCAGTACGCGTGTGTTATGCACCCACAACTGATCAAAATAGATATGATAATTATTGTTGCTGTGGTAGAGTTGTTCTTCGAAAAAAGAAAGCATGCCGTTTACTCCGCCGATAAAGGTTTCTCCATTTTGTGCGAAATAAATGCTTGACCCCTGGCAATATCCCATTTGAAATAAATTGTATGTATGCTTGCTTTTACCGGTTTCGGGATCGAAGAGGGAGAATCCTTTGCTGTGTAGAATCAGTAGATGGCGGTAAATGGGAGATTCACAGATATAGTAGCAATAATCGCTAGGCAGCGCATTATTGCCTAATCCATATTGACAGAAGGAATCATTGTCGGGGATATATTTGAATAAGCCTGAGCCGATGGTACCAAAGTATATCTCGCCTTTGCTGTTTTCCATGATATCCACTATCCTGAATTTGCCGATGGAAGAAGAGTCTTGCGCATTGGTATAATAGCGATGGAGGCTGTTGTCCGTCATGTGGATACACAGAAGTCCTCCTTTTGAATCGGCCAGCCATAATCTTTCTTTGCTGTCAATAAGAAAGGTTTCGAATTGATAGGGACGGAAGAGAAGCTTATTGATGTCCTCATTGTGGGTGAGGGGGGAGAATGCCTCTTGCTCGGGATTGAAAAGGTAGACACCGGCTTGCGTCAGTATAATAAGCTTGTCTTTATAAGGTTGTATTTCGTTGACGATATTTCCGGCTTGTGAAGTCGGGTTGTTTTGAGAAGGAATTAGCGTACGGAACTGTTTCCGGGTAATGTCGAAGACGGCGAGACCGCCTGTATGTGTACCTATGTATAGTTTGTTTCTTTCCTTGGCATAATAGATACATTTCATATTATCCTTAATTCCGCAACATAATTGATAATTATTTTTATAAGTTCCTGAGCAACATTTTGTTGCCCAGGTTTTTGCCATGTCAGCGTTTTCACTTACCTTAGTGTTGCGAATCCAAAGACAAAGAAAACCGTAACAAGCATGGCAAATGTAGCAATAAAATCCGAAAGACTCACTCCTTTTGGAGGCATATTTCCAATCATGGAGCAATTTACCTCCCTTCTCTCCTCTACAATTGACTCAACACTTGGGTTGAGATGCAAACTCTATGGTTATCAATACAGCGAAATCATCCGCTCCCTCCTATGCGTTTACTTCTGCGGCGGTTCTTGCGTTGAGGATGTCACCGCCCACTTAATGAGTCATCTTTCCCTTCACCCCACACTCCGCACCTGTAGCGCCGACACCATCCTCAGGGCAATAAACGAACTGGCCCGGGAAAACATCTCATACACATCTGATGCCGGAAAGTCCTATGACTTCAATACGGCAGACACACTCAACACATTGCTCCTGAATTGCCTGTTGGCCACAGGGCAGTTGAAAGAGGGCGGGGAGTATGACGTTGACTTTGACCACCAGTTCATTGAGACGGAGAAGTACGATGCAAAGCCCACGTACAAGAAATTTCTTGGTTACAGGCCCGGTGTGGCCGTTATCGGCGACATGATTGTCGGCATAGAGAACAGCGACGGCAACACCAATGTACGCTTTCACCAGGGTGACACGCTAAAGAGGATTTTGGGGAGACTTGAAGAAAAGAAAATGGCAGTCAACCGCTTCAGGGCCGACTGCGGCTCATGCTCTGAAGACATTGTGGATGAGGTCAGGAAGCATTGCAGGACATTCTACATACGTGCCAACCGCTGCTGCTCGCTCTATGATGACATCTTCGCGCTCAGGGGGTGGAAGAGGGAAGAAATAAACGGCATTGTGTTTGAGTTGAACTCCATTCTCGTTGAGAAGTGGAAAGGCAAACCGTATCGCCTGATAATCCAGAGACAGAGACGCATGGGCAGTGGACTTGACCTGTGGGAGGGGGAATATACATACCGCTGCATCCTGACCAACGATTACGAATCATCCATGAGCGACATCGTGGAGTTCTATAACATGCGTGGAGGCAAGGAACGCATCTTTGATGACATGAACAATGGGTTTGGATGGGGCAGACTGCCTAAATCCTTCATGGCGGAAAATACCGTGTTCCTGCTCCTGACGGCACTGATACGCAATTTTTACAAGGCCATCATGCAAAGGATTGAAGTGAAGAAGTTCGGGCTCAAGGAAACCAGCCGTATCAAGACGTTTGTCTTCAAATTCATTTCAGTACCTGCCAAGTGGATTAAGACCGCAAGGCAATGTGTGCTGAACATCTACACCGACAACCATGCATATGCAGAAGCCTTCAAAACTTCTTCCGGATGATTTACGTCACTTGATGGCCACTGATTGCGTATTGCCTCAAGTCGCTTTATGGGGTAAGGGGATAGTATGCGCATTGAAACGGACGCGAGGACTTAATGGCTGTCTTACGAATCAAAAGTCCATTTCTCTTGTAGGTAGCACTTCGGGAATGGAGTTGCGGATTTAAGGATTATTATGAGCTGTTCCGGGCAGTCCATTGGCATGATAAGAGAATTTCTCAAAGGTCCGGGTAGTTCGGTTGAACAGATTCAATCCTCCTCCTTCCGTACATATCCAAAGGTTCCCCGTCCTGTCTTCTACCATCTTGCCGACAAAAGGAAAACTCAGGAAATGGTTTCCTGTTGCTCCCGAACCATAAAACCGACACGTGTTGGTATCAGGATTAAAGTAATTTACTCCACCGAAATAAGTTCCTATCCAGATTGTTCCTTGCAGGTCTTTATATAAGCAGTTGATAGAGTTATGGCTGAGTCCGTAGTCTATATTATCTTGATGCAGATGGGCGGACCATGTATCGGAATTTGGGTTATAATGGTTCAGACCATTGAAAGTTCCCACCCAAATATGTCCGTTGTTATCCTCCTGAACTGTTCTTATCTGATTATTGGATAAACGGTTGCTATCGGTGTAATGTGTTATTTCTTCCTGCGGACTGATACGGTATAGACCATCCTGCACAGTGCCGGCCCATATATTTCCTCGGCTGTCTCTGTAGATGGAAGAAACATGAGAGATGCCCGTGATGGTCTTGATTGTTTTATAATCTTTACGGGATATTAATGAAACGCCTTGCTTATGTCCCATCCAGATGTAATCCTTGTCTATAATTAGAGAGTTTCCAATACTGAATTTATTGTCCAAGGTAGCAGCGTGGTGTATTTTTCCGTCACTTTTCAGATAGTATTGCAATTCGTTCCGATACCCGAGCCATAATGTATCTTTATAGCAATACATGGTATGGGCTGCATTTGGAAGGATGCAGGTAAACTTTTCTTTTTCTATATCGAACTTTATCAAATCATAGATGGATCGGATATAGATGCTTCCGCTCTTGTCTCCGCAAATGGCGCTGATTTCATTGTGGGTAAGGCCGTTGTCGTTTTGCGAAGGACGATAGATATCTATCTTGTCGCCATTGTATCTGTTCAGTCCTTCGCTGGAACCAAACCACAATGTTCCTACTTCATCCTGATAAATGGAAAGGACGGTGATTTGCGACAAACCGTCTTTTACATTAATGTGCTTAAAGTGAATATGATTTCCATAGCAAAAGAAAACACAACAGAAAATGAGGATACAAAATATATTTATTCTCATATTAGATTTGTTTTAGGTCTTTTTAGCGAGGCAAATTTAAGTATTAATTAATCAAGATGGAAACGATAAGAAATAAAAAGCATGTAAATGCATCCAAAAGTTTGCAGAACGAAGGAGGATTCTTGATATCGTTCCACCCTGATGAAGTGTCTCGCAAATATTTTTTCTTGATGATAGAGCATAAATAAATGCGATAATTCACAAAAGATAATAGATTTCTTTATATTTGTAATCGGGATTGCCGACTATTCTTTTTCTTGGTTTTTTCTGTTGGAGAGTAATTGGTAAGCCTTAGTATTCATTGCCTTATATTTTAGTTCTATGAGACACTTGCTGTTGTTTTTATTCAGTTTGCTGCCTACTTTCTTGTGGGCAGACAATATTTCGGTAGAGAAGGCTCAAGAGTTGGCTATTACCTTTTTCAAGGAGGGACATCCGCAGCGTTCCGCCTTTTCTTCTTTGCGGTTGCTTGTTACGGATGAAGCCGTGTCTGCCCGGGCAGTGGGAGAGGCTCCTGCCTATTATGTGTTTGGCTGTACCGACAGCGAGGGCTTCGTCATTGTGGCGGGCGATGATGCGGTGATGCCTGTGTTGGGCTATTCGTTCGACAGTAGTTTTCCACAGACCGATTTGCCTGTCAACCTGAAGTTGTGGTTGCAGGGAATCAGTGAAGAGATAGCGGAGAAACGTCGTGCTCCGACGTATGGTTCGACGCAAAGCAACAGTCTGGCTCAACGCTGGACGACGGTCCGTGCCGGACAAGCGGTGGTAGAATTGGAGACGGCTAAATGGGATCAGGCCAATCCTTACAATTGGCTGTGCCCGCACATTGCCGGCAAGGAGACCTATACCGGTTGCACTGCCACCGCTACTGCTATTGTCATGCGATATCATCAGTGGCCCAAGGCGGGTAGTGGCACTTTGCCGGCTTACACTACGAGGACTCACCAGAGATACATTGCTGCACAGTCTTTAGGACATGCCTATGACTGGGACAATATGCCGCTCAGCTACGCGCAATCTTTTTCTTCGACTGCCGGAAATGCCGTAGCCACTCTGATGCGCGACTGTGCACTCATGATTTCGTCTGATTTTGGCCCGATAGGGGGGGAAGGTACAGGCGCTTATGTGACCGATGTAGTGAAAGGACTACAGACTTACATGGGATATGACAAGGACGGACGTTACATAGTGCGCAGTAATTATTCTTTTGCCGAGTGGATGCGGATAATGAAAGGCGAACTGGATGAAAGGCGTCCGGTCATTTATACCGGCGGCAGCAGTGAAGGCGCTCATGCCTTTGTGCTCGACGGTTATGACACTGAAAACTATTTCCGGGTGAACTGGGGATGGAGCGGCTGGGGAAACGGCTACTATCTCTTGTCGGCTCTCGACCCCGTTGAACAGGGAGCAGGCGCTTCCGGCGGCCACTATAATGAATATCAATCGGCACTTATCGGATTGAAGAAGGATGAAGGAGGTATAGGCGTGGAAGATTTTCGTTTCATGTGTTATACGGACGGTAAGAATTACCGGGGAATCACTTCTTCGGAAAAGGTGTTTGAAGTCAATAAGCCTTTCTCGCTGGATATCGGTTTCCTTGGCTATTATGGTAGTCTTCCTTTTACGGGTAAAATCAGTTTGGCTCATGTCGATAAGAATGGAAATATAAAAGAAGATCTTTATTCTTTAATGGCAAGTCAATTACCTTCCGGTTCCGGCTATATGTTGCCCGGAGTACAGGTGACTATCACCCGGCCCATTACTTCCGGCGACCGTATCAGGGCTTATTGGACTCATACGCAGACAAAAAAGATAGAGTGGGTTAAAGGAAACGAGGAAGACGGCTGTGTGTGGGATTTTATCCTGAGTGAGGAGGTAAGTTTGGAAAAGGAGACCTCACTGACCTATAACAACCGGACCCGATTGCTGACACTGCAAGTGCCTGCCGAAACCGTGGTGCAAGTGTTTGGTGCCGATGGCAGCGATTTCAGCCGGATGTGCAAGGTGCAGGAACGGCAGGTAAGCATTGACACCGGGAAACTGTCTGCCGGCACCTACCTGCTGCGTTTGCAACTGCATGACATGACCAAGGAATTGAAGTTCAAGGTGGGAGCTCCTGTGCAATAGAGGTAATAAGATTAATGATTCATAAATACCATAAAGAATATTCGTATGAAAACTTCACGATATAATATACTTCTCGTCTTGTGGGCGCTCATGTTGCTTGTGGCTTGTTCGGACAGTAGTTCTGACGAATCGGAAAAGCCGGTTGCCCCCTCCATTACGCTGGATACTGAAATTCCGCCGGTCATTGTGGCGGAAGGAGGAATGGTTGCGGTCGGTTTTAAGGCGTCAGCGGATTGGACTGCAACCAGTGACCAGCCGTGGTGCATCGTGTCGCCTGCTTCGGGCAAAGCCGGCAACGCTACTGTGACCGTAAGTGCCGAAAAGAATGAGGATTACAATGAACGGAATGCGACTCTGATTTTAAGGGTTGGAACGGTGCAGAAGAAGATTACTGTGACGCAAAAACAGAACGATGCCTTGACGGTGACAGCTGACAAGATAGAGGTTGCCACCAAAGGAGGAGAAATAACGGTAGAGGTAAAGGCTAATGTGACGTTTGAATACGAGGTGGAAGAAGAGGCTGCCGGGTGGATTGTATCGGCTCGTACCGGTGCTCCTCGCGCGCTCACCACTTCGGAGGTGAAGTTCGACATATCTCCCAATGAAGAAGGCAAGAACCGTCAGGGGCGGATTGTCTTCAGCAGCGGTGCGTTGAAGAGCACGGTCACGGTCTATCAGGAGGGAGGCAGCTTATTGTTGCTTTCCAAGGAAGAATATACGGTGTCCAGCGGTGGTGGAGAGATTGTCATAGAGTTGCGTAGCAATGTGGATTATGAAATGGTGCTGCCCGATGTGGATTGGTTGACGGAAGTCAAGACCAAGGCACTTTCTTCTTATTCGCGTCGCATCACCGTGTTGCCCAACGAGGGATATGACGCACGAACGGCAGAAATATACTTCGTCAACGAACTGCAAGGAATCAGGGAAAAGGTGAATATCGTGCAGGTGCAGAAAGATGCGGTTCTTGTGGCACGGGAAGAATACGACATGCCTCAAAAAGGAGGAGTCTTGGGATTTGAACTGAATACCAATGTAGAGACTTTCGATGTGGAATGTTCGGAAACATGGATAAGGAAAGCGTTGAAAGGAAGAGGACTGACGGCTTATCCATTGAGCTTTGTCGTGGAAGCCAATCCCGAAGAGGCATCACGCTCGGCTATTATCACTATCATAGGCGGACAGGCAAAACAGCAGGTGGAGGTGGTGCAGGCAGGATTGAGTTCATTAAAACGTATCACTATTGTCCATTCCAACCGTATGTTCAGCATTCCCAGGTTCCGGGGAAGCGACTTGACCGGACTCATCAAATGGGGTGACGGGAAGTCGGAAGAGTACGCCGATGGCATCAGCCATACTTATACTACCGATCCGCCTTATACCGTGGTGGTGGGAATGAATGGTGCGGAAGAGGTGACTTTGCATGACTTGAGCGGTGTGGAAGAAGTGGATTTTTCTAAGTTCTGATGCCATCTGTAACTTATTTCTTCGTATTGGAGGAGAATTGAATCCTGAAGGAAATGGATACCAGGATCGGGACCCAAGAGTTTATAATAATAGCTATATTGAAAATACAAAGAAGAGAATCAGAATGGCAAACTTCGGCAAAAGACTGCGGAGTTTGCCATTCTCATTAGGGAATACTGACTCTGAACACATAATGAACTGAGATTATGGCGGAAGCTAAAGATGGGAAAGAAAAGAGGAATACAGGAAATTGAATAGTGTCAATTACAATGAGGGTATAGCGTGGCACATTATACATTATAAAGTAAGTGAAGAATTTTGAACTAAATTAAAACAAATTCAATGTATTGTTATTTATTGATAGGACTTTTGTATTTTTGAAAACTTATTCATCAAGGAAAGTTTTTTGAGAATGAACTTTCTGCAGACAATAGACTATTTATGAAAATAATATTACTTAGCTTGCTCCTGTGTCTGTTTTGCTCTTGGAATGTGGCGGCACAAGGAAATGACATGAGTTGTTATCCTGAGGACACCATTGCTCATCAACTTTCAAAAAAGGAATTAAGACGCCGGAAGGTGGCCAAACGCAACATACATTATAATATATTGGGAGGACCGAGTTATACTCCGGACTTTGGTGCGTTGATAGGAGGGAGTGCTCTTGTTACATTTCGTATGAATCCGTCGGATACCTTGCAAAAACGTTCTGTATTGCCGATGGCCGTTGCGGTGATGTTCGAGGGAGGGTTGAACCTGATGGTGAAACCTCAGTTGTTTTTCAAGAATGATAAATTCCGTATTTTTGGAAAATTCACTTACAAGAATACATTGGAGAACTTTTATGGAGTCGGGTATACCACCAATAAGCATTATGAGCGCAGTGACTCTACCAGTGAATATCGTTATAGCGGTTTTCAGATTAATCCGTGGTTTTTATTCCGTTTGGGTAAAAGTAATTTCTTTGCCGGTCCTCAGATTGACTTGAGTTATGATAAAATGTCCGAGCCTGCCAAACATTTAATTAATCAGCCTGATTATAAAAGGTTGGGAGGTACCGCCAGCGGATATTCTACTTTCAATTCGGGAGTAGGATTTTTGTTGACTTACGACAGTCGGGATATTCCTGCTAATGCTTATAAAGGTATTTATCTGGATTTTCGTGGATTGATGTATCAGAAATTCTTGGGAGGAGATAATAATTTCTACCGTTTGGAGGTGGACTACCGCCAATATAAAAAGGTAGGAAATAGAAAA
The DNA here is from genome assembly GCF_000382445.1 of Phocaeicola massiliensis B84634 = Timone 84634 = DSM 17679 = JCM 13223. Lineage (GTDB taxonomy): Bacteria > Bacteroidota > Bacteroidia > Bacteroidales > Bacteroidaceae > Phocaeicola > Phocaeicola massiliensis. Next base: position 538,918 of record NZ_KB905473.1, read on the forward strand.
GTTATAGCTTGGACTGCTCAGACCAAGAATGTGTTTGGGGATGTTCCTATGAACCAATATGCTTTAAGTGGCACTCCTTTTGATCTTCGTGGGTATTATATGGGGCAGTATCGTGATAAATCTTCTCATGTGGTGCTCGCCGAATATCGTCAGATGTTCAATACGGATAAAAGTACATGGGTAAAGCGTATGTTGCATCATTTGGGTTTTGTTGCTTGGGGAGGTTGTGGTTTTATGGGACCTACCATGGGTAAGATTGAAGGTGTGTTACCCAATGCCGGTGTGGGACTTCGTATCGAGGTGCAGCCGCGTATGAATGTACGTCTGGATTTCGGACGTAATTTTGCCAATGACCAAAGTTTGTTCTATTTCAATATGACAGAAGCATTTTAATGGAAGTAAACACCATGCAGACTGAATATATATTAAAAGCGATAGATGCGGCTTTAGCTGCCGGTAAGGAGATTCTGAACGTTTATAATGATCCTTCTTCTGATTTTCAGATTGAAAGGAAAGCTGATAATTCTCCACTGACTCTTGCAGACCGTAAGGCGCATGAAATCATTATGACTTATTTGCAGGAAACAGACTATCCGGTATTGAGTGAGGAAGGAAAGCATTTGCCATATGAGGTACGGGCGAAATGGGATACGCTGTGGATAGTCGATCCCTTGGATGGCACAAAGGAATTTATAAAACAGAATGGAGAGTTTACTGTCAATATTGCGTTGGTAGAGAAAGGAATTCCTGTTTTTGGAGTGATTTATGTTCCTGTCAAAGAAACGCTTTATTGGGGTGAAGTGGCAACCGGCGCTTATAAAATGGAAGGAGTAACCGGACGTGCAGACCGTTCACTGGAAGAAATGAAGGCATCGGCATTTCGTATGCCGTGTGCCGGAACGCATGAAACTTTTGTTCTGGTCGCTTCCCGTTCCCATCTGTCGGTCGAAACGGAAGAGTATATTGAGGAAAAGCGAAAGATATATCCTCATGTGGAGTTGATATCGGTGGGCAGTTCCATCAAGATTTGCAAAGTGTGTGAGGGACTGGCCGATGAATATCCTCGTTTTGCTCCTACCATGGAGTGGGATACGGCTGCCGGGCATGCCATAGCCAAGGCATCAGGAGCAGAAATATATCAGGCGGGAAAAGAAGAACCGCTGAGGTATAACAAGCCGGACTTGCTGAATCCTTGGTTTATCGTTAAACGAAACTAATATCCGGAGTCGATGCTGACATTTGAAGTGATTATTGTATTTCTGGGGTTGATAGGGATGGTGACCGCGCTGCTTCTTGATAAGATGCGTCCCGGAATGATCTTGTTTTCTGTAACTGTATTTTTCCTTTGTTTTGGTATATTGACACCGAAAGAGATGTTGGAGGGTTTTAGTAACAAGGGAATGATTACTGTGGCGTTGCTTTTCCTGATCAGTGAAGGAGTCCGGCAATCGGGAGCATTGGGACAGTTGATAAAGAAACTTCTGCCTCAGGAGAAAACAACGGTCATGAAGGCGCAGGCACGTATGCTGCCCGTTATTTCCTTTGTTTCTGCTTTTTTGAATAATACACCGGTGGTTGTGATTTTTGCTCCTATTGTCAAACGATGGGCAGAGTCTGTCTGTATTCCGGCAACCAAATTTTTGATTCCTATCTCATACGCTACCATATTGGGTGGAATGTGCACGCTTATCGGGACTTCTACTAATTTGGTGGTGGATGGTATGATTTTGGATGCCGGATATAAGGGGTTTGGAATGTTCGAGTTGGGCAGGGTAGGCGTTTTCATTGCTTTGGCGGGTATTCTTTATTTGTTGTTTTTCTCTTCAGGATTGTTGCCTGAGGCTCGGAAGAATACGGCAGACGATGAGTATGTTGAAGCGGAGCCCTCTTCTTATCATCGTGTTGAGGCGGTGATAGGTGTACGTTTCCCGGGTATCAACAAACGGGTGGGGGATTTTAACTTTGCCCGTCATTATGGTGCCGAAGTAAAAGAAATAAAGCGAAGTGGTGTTAGTATTACCAATAATCTGTCAAGGGTGAAGTTTCATGAGGGAGATACATTGGTGTTATGGGCCGATGATTCATTTATTTCTACATGGGGGGATTCTTCTGTATTTGTATTGTTGGCTAATGGTAAAGACACCGAACCGAAAGGTGACAGGAAAAAACGTTGGTTTGCATTGACTTTGTTGGTGTTGATGATTGTGGGAGCGACAGTGGGAGAGTTACCTTTTATGGAAGAACTATTTCCCGGTGTTGAGCTTGATATGTTCTTTTTTGCGGCTGTAACGACTGTGATAATGGCGTGGACCAAACTTTTTCCGGCACGTAAATATACTAAATACATCTCGTGGGATATCTTGATAACCATTGCCTGTGCATTTGCTATCAGTCGGGCTATGGTAAATTCCGGAGCATCAGGTTTCATTGCTCATGGAATTATTGATATGAGTGATGATTATAGTCCGCATGTGTTGCTGGCTGTTTTATTTATTATCACCAATCTGTTTACTGAGTTGATAACTAATAATGCCGCTGCTGCACTGGCTTTTCCGCTTGCCCTGTCTTTGTCCGATCAGTTGGGTGTAAGTCCGACACCTTTTTTTGTTGTCATCTGTATCGCTGCATCTGCCAGCTTTTTTACTCCTATCGGTTATCAGACTAATTTGATTGTGCAGGGTATCGGAAACTATAAATTTACAGATTTTGTGCGTGTCGGTTTGCCGTTGAACATATTGACGTTTATAATTTCAGTTATTCTGATACCGATGATATGGCCTTTTTGATAAAGTAAAAGATTAAATGAAAATAGAGAATGAAAGACGAGAACATATATCCTATATTTGACCGTATGCTTTCCCGGAAGGATAAAGAAGCGCTGTTGGGACAACGGGGAGTTATGCTGTGGCTGACGGGACTTAGCGGTTCCGGTAAGAGTACTATTGCCATAGCTTTGGAACGTGAATTACATAAACGTGGTTTGCTCTGCCGTATATTGGACGGGGATAATATTCGTAGTGGCATCAATAATAATTTGGGCTTTTCGGCAGAGGATCGTGTGGAAAACATCCGTCGCATAGCCGAAATAGGCAAGTTGTTTGTCGATACGGGAATCATTACCATTGCCGCTTTCATCAGTCCCGGTAATGAGCTTCGGCAGATGGCTGCCCGTATTATCGGGATAGAGGATTTCCTGGAAATCTATGTCAGCACTCCTTTGGTAGAGTGTGAGAAACGTGATGTGAAAGGACTTTATGCCAAAGCACGTCGGGGTGAAATCAAGAACTTTACCGGAATCTCCGCCCCTTTTGAAGCTCCGGAGCATCCTGCCTTATCTTTGGATACTTCTAAGTTGAGTTTGGAAGAGTCGGTCAATACTTTGTTGGAGTTGGTGCTCCCCATTGTTGGTAAAAAAGAAGAAAAAATATAATTCATTATAAAATGGAAGAAAATTATAAATTGAGCCACTTAAGGGAATTGGAAGCGGAGTCTATCCATATCATTCGTGAAGTGGCAGCTGAATTTGAGAATCCTGTTATGCTTTATAGTATTGGTAAAGATTCGTCTGTCATGGTACGTTTGGCAGAGAAGGCTTTCTATCCGGGAAAGGTGCCTTTCCCTTTGATGCATATCGATTCTAAATGGAAATTCAGGGAAATGATAGAGTTCCGTGATCAATACGCCAAAGAACATGGATGGAATTTGATAGTGGAAAGTAATATGGAGGCCTTTAATGCCGGAGTAGGGCCTTTTACGCATGGCAGCAAAGTGCATACCGATTTAATGAAGACACAGGCGTTGCTTCACGGACTGGATAAATACAGGTTTGATGCCGCCTTTGGTGGAGCACGTCGTGATGAGGAAAAGTCACGTGCCAAAGAACGTATATTCTCTTTTCGTGACCGTTTTCATCAGTGGGACCCTAAAAACCAGCGTCCCGAGTTGTGGGATATTTATAATGCTAAGATTCATAAAGGAGAAAGTATCCGTGTGTTTCCATTAAGCAATTGGACTGAACTGGATATCTGGCAGTACATCCGTTTGGAAAATATTCCTATCGTGCCGCTTTATTTTGCCAAGGAACGTCCTGTGGTGAATATAGATGGAAATCTGATTATGGCTGATGATGACCGCTTGCCCGAAGAATATCGGGACCGTATTGAAATGAAGAAAGTGCGTTTCCGTACTTTGGGGTGTTGGCCTTTGACCGGGGCCGTAGAGAGTGATGCCGATACGATTGAGAAGATTGTAGAAGAGATGATGACCACTACCAAAAGTGAGCGTACCACCCGTGTCATTGATTTTGACCAGGATGCCAGTATGGAGCAGAAGAAACGTGAGGGATATTTTTAGAATGATAAGTAGGAATTTTAAATGAAGAAATGGGTGATGGAGAATAAATTGAATATAAAGGAGTATTTGGATAAGGATGAACAGAAAGACTTGCTACGCCTGTTGACAGCCGGTTCGGTAGACGATGGAAAGTCTACCCTGATAGGACGTCTGTTGTTTGACAGCAAGAAGTTGTACGAGGATCAGCTTGCCGCTTTGGAACGTGACAGCAAACGTGTGGGGAATGCAGGTGACCATATAGATTACGCTTTGTTGTGCGACGGGTTGAAAGCAGAGCGCGAGCAGGGTATTACGATTGATGTAGCTTACCGTTATTTTTCAACGAACAACCGTAAATTTATCATAGCCGATACTCCGGGACATGAACAATATACCCGCAATATGATTACCGGAGGTTCTACTGCCAATCTTGCCATAATCTTGGTAGATGCTCGCTTGGGTGTGATTACGCAGACCTGCCGCCATACTTTTCTGGTATCTTTATTGGGAATAAAGCATGTGGTGCTGGCGGTGAACAAGATGGACCTTGTCGGGTTTTCGGAAGAGCGTTTCAACGAAATCGTGACCGAATATAAGAAGTTTGTAGAGCCATTGGGAATCCCGGATGTGACTTGTATTCCTCTTTCGGCACTTGACGGTGACAATGTGGTGCAGAAATCTGAACGTACGCCATGGTACAAAGGTACTTCTTTATTGGAATTGCTTGAAACGGTTTCCATCGAGAATGACCATAATCTGACTGATTTCCGTTTCCCGGTTCAGTATGTATTAAGACCGAATCTGGATTTCCGCGGTTTCTGTGGAAAGATTGCTTCCGGTGTCATCCATAAAGGGGATGAGGTGATGGCTTTGCCTTCCGGCAAGAAATCTCATATCAAGAGTATTGTTACTTATGATGGTGAGTTAGAGTATGCTTTCCCGCCGCAAGCGGTGACATTGACTTTGGAGGATGAGATTGACGTGTCTCGCGGAGATATGTTGGTGCATGCCGATAATGTGCCTGTGATAGATCGTAACTTTGAAGCCATGTTGGTATGGATGGATGAGGAGGCGATGGACCTTGATAAATCTTTCTTTATCAAGCATACCACCAATACAGGACGTACCCGTATAGATAGCATTAAGTATAAAGTGGATGTGAATACGATGGAGCATCTGTCTGTTGAAAACGGTAAATTGAAAAAGGAGGATCTGCCTTTGCAATTGAATCAGATTGCCCGTGTGACATTTACTACCGCCAAGCCGCTTTTCTTTGATTCTTATCAAAAGAATAAAGCTTGCGGTTCTTTTATTCTGATTGACCCCATTACCAATAACACCAGTGCGGTGGGGATGATTATAGACAGAGTGGAAGCCAAAGATATGCTGAATGCCATGGAAGTTCCTACTTTGAATCTGGCAGCTATGGGTATTGGTGAGGAACATTATGAAGCCATAGAAAAGGTGGTGAAAGAATTGGACCGTCAAGGCATTTCAGTCAAGATAGAAAAATAACAGCGTACAATTAAAAAAAGAAAAGTAATGGGATTACTTGAATTCAACAAGCTGCCGATTAATACATTGGTAGGCGCCGATTGGAAAACGTTCAAGGCGATTACTGCGGGAAGGGAAATTGATCCGGCGTATAGAGGAAAATACCGTTTGACGAAAGCAGTATGCCGTTTGCTTTCCACCTTGGCTCCATTGCAGGAAAAGCGATACAGGAAACTGTTGGCTGACAAGCCTTTGGAACACGATCCGGTCTTTATCCTCGGACATTGGCGTAGCGGGACTACCTTTATGCATAATGTGTTCTCTTGTGACAAACATTTCGGATATAATACTACTTATCAGACGGTGTTTCCTCACCTGATGATGTGGGGACAGCCTTTTTTCAAGAAGAATATGAGTTGGCTGATGCCCGACAAGCGTCCGACGGATAATATGGAACTGGCTGTAGACTTGCCTCAGGAGGAAGAGTTTGCATTGGCCAATATGATGCCCTATACCTATTATAACTTTTGGTTCCTGCCTAAGTACCAGCAGGAATATGCTGATAAATACTTGTTGTTCAATGATATCAGTGATGAGGAATTGAAAGTGTTTGAGGATATATTCACCAAACTTATTAAAATTTCTCTTTGGAATACAGGCGGAACACAATTCTTAAGTAAGAATCCGCCTCATACAGGACGTGTAAAAGAGTTGGTCAAGATGTTTCCGAATGCCAAATTCATCTATTTGATGCGTAATCCGTATACGGTATTCGAATCTACAAGGAATTTCTTCACCAATACAATCCAGCCGTTGAAACTGGAGGATATTTCTCCGGAGGCGCTGGAACAGAATATCTTGTCTGTTTATACCAAGCTGTATCATAAATATGAGGCGGATAAACAATTCATTCCTGAAGGAAATTTGATGGAAGTGAAGTTCGAGGATTTTGAGGCGGATGCAATGGCTATGACCGAGCATATCTATAAATCTCTTTCTATTCCCGGATTCGAGGAGGCTTCTCCGGCTATCAACCGTTATATAGGTGGTAAGAAAGGATATAAGAAGAATAAGTATAAGTATGACGACCGTACGGTCCGGTTAGTGGAAGAGAATTGGAAATTCGCTTTAGAGCAGTGGGGATATTCAATTTGAATATACTAAAGAAGGTACTGAAAAATAGCACCGGAATTTTTTCTATAAGGAGTTGAATGTGTCAAAACGTGGATAATGCTGTCGTTTAGTCCGTAGGGGCGTGGTTCGCTCGCCCGAAAACAGTTTACTTTGTGTTTTCGGGCAGGCAAACCCTGTCCCCTGATGTTGTCTTCTCCGCTCTTCAGCCCCCTGCATGCGTTTTTGAGTTTCCTAAGCCGTTTCATTAGCCGGACCAGGCGTTTCCGTCCTTTCGGTTATGCCTGTCTGTCCGTCGGATTACTACAGTCTCCGGCAGCGGACTGTATAGTCCGTTGCAGTGGACCGTACAGTCTGCTACAGTGGGGATATTCAGTAAATGTCTCTAAAAAATAAGATGGCATATGAAGATGATAGGGCATGATCACTTCATATGCCATTCTTATTGCCATTTTTCCGTGCTTTCTCACATAATTCTATCCGACAGGACATGACGTTCCGGAAGAAGTCTGATGACCTCTTCTGATTCTGTGAGTAAAATCATATCATGCTGCTTTAGCTGTTTTGTTTCTGATTTTTTCTATCATCAGTATGGCATTTGCCGTATGTATTCCAAAGAAAATCCACAGTATTTCCGTCTTCCTGTTTCCGGCCTTTATCCTTGAGAGCGAGTAATGTTGCTTTTGAGTGCCGAAGCTTCCTTCAAGCCGTGTTGCCCTTTCTTTTGAGAGTTCGCTTCTAAGCATCTTCCTCAAAGGCTCATCTTTGGCCGCCCTTCCCTTGCGCACAAAGGATGTGGATATCCCATATTTTGTACAGAACTTTCTGTTGGCATTATTGGCATATATGGAATCGGCAGCCACACATCTTACCCTTACATTCATAAGCTTCTGCTGCATACGGATACAGTCCTTCAAGCGTATACCCTCATTGAATGCCTTGAACGAGAGGTGTTCTATGAACGATATGCCGTCTATCTGTATATTATTGACCTTTGCACCAAACTCGACGGACTTGGTTTCCTTGCCTCTGACGATGGGACGTACATAATGACGGTCAATGCTGACGATGCGGTCACTGACTTTCCGCCCTTCAAACATTTCCTTTTCTTGTACAAGCACCTTTCTGATGATGGAAAGACGCTTATGATAATCCTGGGTATATCGGAGTAAAGCACCGTACTCGCTATGGATTCCATCCCTTTGACTGAGGAGCTTTTCAAGAAGCTTGATCATACGGCGCTTAAGCATTCTTGTCCTTGAAGCTCTCCTCTTTCTTTTCTTGCAGTAGGACAGATAGGATTCCGCCACATTCCTGTATTTGTTGCGCGGACGCCTTATGCCCAGCTCCTTGCAATGCCGGCATATATGCCTGTAGAGCCATTCGAGGCTTTCCCAAAGGAGTTTCATGTCCGTAGGAAAACGCATGTGGCTTTCATAGCATGTGGCATCGGTCATGCAGACGTGAAGGTTATCAAGATAAGGTTTCCAGTGTGAAGCCAGGAGCTCCTGGAAAGAATCAATGTCAAGGCGGGATGCTATCTCATTACGGATGGCACTGACTATCTTGAAGTTGGTTATGGGAAGGGACGGGGGAATCATAATTCCACAGAAAATCTGGTAGTGTATGTTCCCGTTCAGATGTTCCACCAGTTGCCTGTCGGAGAATCCGGTGTATGCCTTCAGGACCATAAGGGCGATCTTTGCGGAAGGACTGAATCTGTTCCTGCGTCCCAGGCGCCGGTCCGACAGGCCTGCGGCTTTTGCCATACATTCAAACGGAAAGACTGAATGAAGCTTGCCAAGCTCACTCTCATTAAAACTCTTGCGGTATTTTTCCAGAATATCAAATTCTGTAAAACCCAAAGTAGGGTGAATTTCTGAAATATTCACTATCTTTGCCATATCTTATTAGTTTGGATATTTCCCCCGTTTTGGCCGTCAAACCTTATTTTCGGGGGAATACCTAAAGATACAAAAAAGCCAACTAATTCGCAATAATTTGTGTATGAATTAGTTGGCTGATTTTGTAATATTTAATGAATGTCCCTACAGTGGACTGTACAGTCCATTGCCGCAGACTGTAATAATCTTCCGTTTAAAATACCTTGACCGACCTTAGGAAACGGCTTATTCTTCCCTTTGTCTTTAAATCGCCAAGAATAATGACTGAGCCATGCGCTCCCATAAATGAAGGAATATATAAAAAGAAAAAGCCTCTGATATTCAGAGACTTTTTAGTGGACCTGGAGGGAGTCGAACCCTCGTCCAAACGAGGAAGCCATACGCTTTCTACATGCTTATCTTCGCCTGAATTTTCGTGTATAGACAAGACCGAAGCCACCAATCTATACCTTATCCTCTAAAATTTCGTGAGAGATGCGAGGAAAGTCTCAAACTATTCCCGAATTTGCTGTGCCACTTTACCAAACGCTTCGGAACAAGAGCTTTTGAGTGACATCTCGTTTCTACCACTATGGCAGAAATAAAGTTAATCTACTATACTTCGATTAAGCAGCGAGAGCGTAATTTTCGTTGCCAGATAAAATTTTGATAACTGAGATTATAGTGCCAATCACCGACGCACTGCATGCTTACATACCACTCCAACTCGCTGTCAAATCCAGTCAAGCCCGAACTGGTATCTATGATAGATGTTGCAAACATAATAATTTTTTCTCAATTATATGCCATCCCTTTGCAATTATTAGTAATATTCTGTGTGAATCAATCTTTTGCCAATATGACTTAAAGCTATGTTTGTGAGCATTCTTGTACAAAAATGGATAACCTTATGGACAATTTTGTTCTGTTGTCTGAGGGGTTTTCTTTATCTTTACCCCGACAAATAGTGATAATTAAATCCAATAATCAGAATATGATGAAGAACCTGTTTCTTACTTTTGCTCTGTTGGGAAGTTCTGCGATGCTCTCGGCACAGGCAACAATTAAAATACCGAAAGTCTATCAGCCTGTCAAGAAATCTATGTACCATAAAGGATGGATTGACTTTAATAAGAATGGTGTGATGGATGTTTATGAAAATCCGAATGCAAAAATTGAAGACCGTATTGAAGACCTTCTCGGACAAATGAATATCGAAGAGAAGACTTGCCAAATGGTGACGCTCTACGGTTATAAAAGGGTGCTGAAGGATGCACTTCCTACTTCCGAATGGAAGAATATGTTGTGGAAAGATGGAATAGGAGCCATTGATGAACACTTGAATGGTTTTCAGCAATGGGGGCTTCCTCCTTCGGATAATGAGAATGTGTGGCCGGCTTCCCGGCATGCATGGGCATTGAATGAAGTACAGCGGTTTTTTGTTGAGGATACCCGTCTTGGAATTCCGGTCGATTTTACCAACGAAGGCATTCGGGGGGTAGAGAGTTATCGTGCTACGAATTTCCCGACGCAACTCGGATTGGGACATACTTGGAACCGTGATTTAATTTATAAAGTGGGGAGGATAACCGGACGTGAGGGACGTATGTTGGGCTATACTAATGTGTATGCTCCTATTCTCGATGTGGGGCGTGACCAGCGCTGGGGGCGTTATGAGGAGGTGTATGGTGAGAGCCCCTATCTGGTAGCCGAATTAGGTATTGAGATGGTGAAAGGAATGCAATATAATCATCAGGTAGCTGCCACCGGTAAACATTTTATAGCTTATAGTAATAATAAAGGTGCGCGTGAGGGCATGGCGCGTGTCGACCCGCAAATGTCTCCTCGTGAGGTGGAGATGGTTCATGTTTATCCGTTTAGGAGAGTGATAAAGGAGGCAGGTTTGTTGGGAGTGATGAGTTCTTATAATGATTATGACGGCTTTCCTATTCAAAGCAGTTCTTATTGGCTTACTACCCGTTTACGCGGTGAATGGGGGTTCAGGGGATATGTCGTTTCGGATAGTGATGCGGTGGAATATCTGTATACCAAGCATGGAACGGCAAAGGATATGAAGGAGGCTGTGAGGCAGAGTGTGGAAGCCGGACTGAATGTCCGTTGCACCTTCCGTTCTCCGGACTCGTATGTGTTGCCGTTGCGCGAACTTGTTGAAGAAGGGGGATTAAGTGAAGAACTGATAAACGACCGTGTGCGGGATATTCTCCGTGTCAAGTTCTTGGTAGGGTTGTTCGACGAGCCTTATCAAACAGACTTGGAAGGTGCCGATAAGGAAGTGGAGAAGAAGGAGAACTTGGAAGTGGCTCTTCAGTCTTCCAAAGAGTCGCTGGTGTTACTGAAAAATGAACGGAATACATTGCCGTTAGATATTTCATCAATAAAGAAAATAGCTGTATGTGGTCCTAATGCGGATGAGAGCGGTTATGCTTTGACTCACTATGGTCCTTTGGCTGTAGATGTGGTTACTGTGTTGCAGGGGATTAAGGATAAAGTGAAAGGTAAAGCGGAGGTGCTATATGCCAAAGGTTGTGAATTGGTTGATGACAATTGGCCTGAGTCCGAATTAATTGATTATCCGTTGACGGAGACGGAAAAGGATGAAATAGATAAAGCGGTAGCCGATGTTAAGCAGGCGGATGTAGCTGTCGTGGTGCTTGGAGGCGGACAACGTACTTGTGGTGAGAATAAGTCGAGAAGCAGTCTTGACTTGCCGGGACGCCAGCTTGATTTATTGAAAGCGGTATACGCCACCGGGAAACCGGTCGTGCTGGTATTAATCAATGGCCGTCCGCTTTCCATAAATTGGGCGGATAAATTTGTCCCTGCCATTCTGGAGGCGTGGTATCCGGGCTCGATGGGAGGCATAGCCGTTGCCGATGCCTTGTTTGGAGATTATAATCCGGGTGGAAAGCTGACGGTTACTTTCCCGAAGAGTGTCGGACAGATTCCGTTAAATTTCCCGGCTAAACCTTCTTCGCAAATTGATGGCGGGAAGAATCCGGGGATGCCCGGAAATATGTCTCGTGTAAACGGTCCTTTGTATCCGTTTGGTTACGGATTGAGTTATACTACTTTTGAATATTCCGATTTGCAGGTGAGCCCGAAAGTAATTACACCAAATCAGAAAGTAACCGTCACCTGTAAGGTTACTAACACCGGCAAACGGGCAGGAGATGAAGTCGTACAGCTCTATTTAAGGGATGTTGTCAGTTCTCTGACTACTTACGAAAAGAATTTGGTGGGTTTTGAACGTCTTCATCTGAAGCCGGGTGAAACCAAGGAAGTCCGTTTTATGCTTGATCGTAAAGATATGGAACTGCTGAACGCAAAGAATGACTGGGTGGTGGAACCGGGCGAGTTCAGAGTGATGGCCGGCGCTTCTTCGGAGGATATTCGCCTGAGTGATAAGTTTGCGGTGGTGGAATATGGCATGAATGGCGTGTGGTCTGAAACAGGAAACAGTAAGGGAGATGCTATTTCCGCCAGTACCGAAATGCAAGATGTGGGCATGACACTCGATAATGATTTGAAGACTTGCTGGCAAGGGAACAAGGGGGACTATATTACTTTTGCTTTGGAGAACGGTGCAAAAATAGATGGTCTGTCGATTGCTTGGAAGAAAGAGAATACCGGCGAGGCGGATTTTGAAATCCAACTTTCGGGCGGTGGAGGACAGTTCCTGACGGTCTATTCGGGCAGCGTGTCGAAGTTTAATGAATGGATGTCTTACACATTCAAAGGCACTACCGCAAGTGACTTGCGTATTCTTTTGAATTCGGATGGATTGGGAGTGGCTGAGGTGAAAATCAATCAATTAAAAAAAGAATAATAAAGAATTTAGGTCGTTATAGCATGTGTTTTGCCAAGAAGTGAGTATATTTGGGAGCGCATTATGTGCTCCCAAATTTTATATAAATATATTATGAATAAAAAAATATTAGCGTTGTGTATAAGTGGTTTGTTGTTGGGTGCTTGCACTTCAAAGCCACAGAAGAATATAGTTACAGTGGATGAAAATAGTGATAAAATGTTCTTGTTTGTAGGCAGTTATGCCACACCGGACGAAGAAGGCGTCAAGGTTTATCGGTTTAGCGAAGATACCGGGAAGGCAACTTATATCAGTGGTTTGAAAGGAATCTCGAATCCTTCTTATCTCACTCCGTCTGTGGATGGTGAAAGACTGTATGCCGTAGGCGAGGATGACGGACAGACTTCTACGGCGAATGCCATTATATTTAATAAGGAGGACGGCAAGTTGACATTGCTGAACTCTCAGCCCACCAACGGCGGAGCGCCTTGTTACATTACGTTGAGCCCTTCCGGTAAGTTTGTGTTGACGGCTAATTACATGGGCGGAAGCATCACTGTCTTCCCACTGAATAAGGAAGGCAGATTGGAGTCGGACAGCCGTTTGATTTCCTTTGTCGGCGATGGTCCCGACAAAGAAAGGCAGTCGCAACCCCATTTGCATTGTGCGGAATTTACTCCTGACCACAAATATCTGTTGGCAAATGATTTGGGAACAGACCAAATACATGTCTTCCCGGTGAGCGAATCGGTCTCTGATGGAGTTTCCCATTCCTTGCTGAATGAAGGAGAGTCGACCGACATAAAGGTGGAACCCGGTTCGGGTCCCCGTCACATCTGTTTCCATCCCAATCAGAAATTTGCTTATCTTATTAATGAACTATCAGGTAAAGTAACGGCTTTTTCTTATCATGAAGGAAAACTGGATGCTATCCAGTATATAGCTGCCGATACGGTCGGCGCCAAAGGAAGTGCTGATATTCATATCACTCCCGATGGGAAGTTTCTGTATGCTTCCAATCGTCTGAAAGCAGATGGCATTGCTATTTTTGCTGTGGACAGTGATAAAGGGACATTGACAAAAATTGGTTATGAATTGACAGGTATTCATCCGCGTAACTTTGTCATTACGCCCAATGGCCGTTATTTATTGGTAGCTTGCAGGGATAGTAACCTGATTCAGATATTTGAGATTAATAAGGAAACAGGTTTGCTGACCGATACGGGAGAAAAGATAGAAACCTCGAGACCGGTGTGTCTGAAGTTTTCTTATTGAATTGTTGTCTGATTATATTGAGAATGCAAAAGGGGCACAACGTATTGTGGGGGATTCTTGGATGAATCACCGTAACCAATCACAGCGTATATATGAAAGCTGCTTTTGCCGGATTGATAAGATTTCATCATTTAATGCTTGGATTCTATTAGGTTTGTACTCTATTAATTGAGAAATTTGCAGCAATGGTAAAAGAAGAGATGAAATAATCGTTAATACATGATAAATACAGGCATATGAATGTAGATTTTGAACAGAAAATAGCTTTGTTGCAGCAGCAACATGAAGCATTGTTGCAGCGGTCAAATCTTCCGGTGGAAGAAACGAATGGTATTGTTTGTCGTTATACGTATCCGATAGTTACGCGGGAACATATACCGTTGGAGTGGCGCTATGATTTTAATCCGGCTACCAATCCATATTGTATGGAGCGTATCGGTTTTAACGCAACCATGAATAGCGGAGCCATAAAATGGAATGGTAAATACGTATTGGTTGTCCGTGTGGAAGGTGCAGACCGGAAATCTTTTTTTGCTGTAGCAGAGAGTCCGAACGGCATTGATAATTTTCGCTTTTGGAAGCGTCCCATAACATTGCCTGATATTAATCCTGCAGAAACAAATGTATATGATATGCGTCTCACTGCCCATGAAGACGGCTGGATATATGGAATATTTTGCAGTGAATGCCATGACGACAGTGCACCGGCCGGCGACCTTTCGTCAGCAGTGGCAAAGGCAGGTATTGTCCGTACCAAGGATTTGGTGGAATGGGAACGTTTGCCGGACCTGAAGTCTTACAGTCAGCAGCGGAACGTAGTGCTTCATCCTGAGTTTGTTAATGGAAAATATGCACTCTATACCCGTCCGCAAGATGATTTTATCAATGCCGGCAACGGAGGAGGTATCGGTTGGGCACTTATAGATGATATAACACAGGCAGAAGTGAAAGAGGAAATCATTATAAATCATCGTTATTATCATACAATAAAAGAGGTAAAGAATGGGGAGGGACCACATCCCATCAAAACATCTGCCGGATGGTTGCATTTGGCACATGGGGTGCGTGCCTGTGCTGCCGGATTGCGCTATGTACTTTATCTTTATATGACGGCATTGGATGAACCTTGGAAGCTGACAGCAGAACCGGCAGGTTATTTCTTGGCTCCACTGGGCAGTGAAAGAGTGGGAGATGTATCCAATGTGTTATTCTCTAATGGTTGGATTGCAGATGAGGACGGTACTGTATATATCTATTATGCATCCAGTGATACTCGTATGCATGTGGTGACTTCTACTATTGATAAACTGGTAGATTACTGTATGCATACACCGGCAGACGGATTACGTTCGGCAACATCCGTAGATGCGATTAATAATCTGATTGATAAAAACGAAACATATTTGAATAAATGAAAAAGTTTTTAGGATTAATCCTCTTGATGCTGCTTCCTTGCTCTGCTCTTTCCATGTGGGGACAGACCGGACAACAAATGAAACTTATTTCTTATAATATTTGGAATGGTTTTGAAGGAGACTCGTTGAGGCGTGCGCGTTTTATCGAATGGACTCAAAAACAGGCTGCTGATATCTTTGTGTTGACAGAATTAGTTGGCTTTAAGGAAAAGGATTTGAAAACATTGGGGCAGGTGTGTGGGTATCCGTATGCTGCCATTGTGAAGGAAGAGGGGTATCCTGTCGGAGTGCTTTCCAAGCAACCGATAGAAGTGATTAAGAAACAAGTAGAAGGATTTTGGCATGGCATGATGCATGTTAAGACAGCCGGTGTCGATGTCATTGCTACTCATCTTAGTCCTTTTGAGTGGAAATACCGCTTGAATGAAGCGCAACAAATTGTGGATTATATTCAGGCAAATCATTTGAAAGACTATTATGTGGCGGGTGATTTGAATGCTCATTCCCCATTGGATGCCGATGAGATTGCTAAACATGATACATTGTTGGCAAATATGCAACGTTGGGATTTATCACAAAAAAAATATCGTAATTTGAGAGAAGGACGATATGACTTTTCTGTTATTTCTACTTTTCTTGCGGCAGGAATGGAAGATGCGATCGGACGGATGGTACATCCGGCAAGTGCGCGCATGAGTTTTCCGGCTGCTTTCCTTTATGATTGGCAGTGGGATGACAAGCGTTTGCCGCAACGTCGTGAACGGTTGGATTATATATTGCTTTCTCCCTCATTGATGGAGAAATGTAAGAGTGCTGCTGTACATAATGGAAAAGAGAATGAGGGGATTTCAGACCATTATCCGGTCAGTGTGATTTTAGAGAAATAAAGACTCGGTTGAAAGAAAATAGAAACATGAATATGAAATATTGGGGACATTGTTTGTTGTTTATGCTTGGCTTGGCAAGTGTGTGCAGTTGTACTGATAGTGAGAAAATAGTTCATTACCGGGGTATTGCTGTGGATGATGCGAATGGTAGTGAGGGACTGTATAATCCCGAACGCGGGTTTCGTTTGGAAACGGCTGTCGATCTTGTTACTCAAAAAGAGTGCCCTACCTTGCAATTGGATACTTTGTCGTTGAAGTATGCTTCGGATAGTGTATCGCTTTCGCAAAGCTATTTTTATTTGACTTACCTGACAGATAAAAAGTTGTCTGATACTGAATTTCAGACCATGCAGGTATATTTTGACAGGTTGCGACAATTGGGAAAGAAAACAGTCTTGCGTTTTGCTTATGAAAAAGATTTTGTGCGTCAGGAACCGGTAGGACCTACATTGAAAGAAGCATTGGCACATCTTGATCAGTTGAAACCATTTCTGCATAAGAATAGAGATTTGATTCTGGTCGTTCAGGCGGGTGTTATCGGTGCATGGGGAGAATGGCATAGTTCTATTCATGGTTTGGAGCATTCCGATACGGCAAAGATTGCTATATTGGAAAAGTTGTTGGAAGTGGTACCTGCCGAGAAGAACGTACAAGTAAGACTTCCCGAATTCAAGAATCTTCTGAAAGGTAAACCGGAGTTGTATAAACGTGTTTCTTTTCATGATGACTTTATTGTTATCAAGCCTGATCGTTGGGATGGAGATATGCATGAAGGTACACCCAATTTTGAACAAATTGTAAAAGAATCACCTTATTTGGTTGTAGACGGTGAATTGCCGTGGGGCTTTTGGAGTGCCGGATGTGACCCTGACAGCCCGTCTGCCGGATGGATTATTGATGGTATGGGAGCGGCACGTCGTTTTTTTCTCCAGCATTATACCTCATTGAGTGTTATTCATAATTATAAGGAACAGCATCCCAATCGGATGTTTGATGAGGCGAATGCTCCTGAATATTCGATGATTGTGTGGAAAAAAAGTATGATAAATGCAGACTCCTTAAGAAAATATCACATGCCGGTATCAGACCATTATTTTCAAAAAAAGGATGGAACATTGGTTTCACGTAGTATTTTTGATTATATTCGTGACCATTTGGGATATCGCATCGAATTGCAGAGATTGGGAATGCCGCAAACGATAAGGAATGGAGAAGCATTGACTTTAAATTTGGAGTTTATTAATCGTGGATTTGCCGGTTTCAGTAGTGAACGCCCTGCTTATTTTGTATTGATTGACGAAAAGGAAGGAATAATGGAATTGCCGGCATTGTTCAGTTCTTCCGACTGCCAGCCATATCAACCTGGAGATGTTACTTATACTCCTTTGGTTCACTCAATCTCATTTGCAGGGAAGGTACCTGTTTCTCCGGGAAATTATCGTTTGGGGTTATGGTTGCCTGATGTGTCGGAGCGATTGAAGTATAATCCTCGTTATGCTGTCCGATGTGCCAATGGTGATGTAGACTGGTGGGTTTCAAAGGATGGGAAATATGGGGTGAATGTATTGACAACGATACAGATAAAACCATAAATGTACTATTATGAAGCATTTTAATAAGTTACTATTTTTACTTGTCTTTTTATTATCCGGCCGGGTGCTTTGGGCTAATCCGGTTATTATCGGCAATAGCCGTTTTACTTTCATTACCGACCAATTGGTGCGTATGGAATATGCACAGAATGGTCATTTTTTGGATGATCCTACTTTGTTTGCCATTGATCGTTCGACGGAGTGTAAAGACGTGAAAGTAGAGGAAAAGTCAAAAGATCATTATGTATTGTCTACTCCGGTGATGCGGATTGAATATTACGCGGACGGATTTCCGTTTGGACAAACCAATTTGCATGTTTATTTTAAGAATGGTGAAGAGGCCAAAGAGAAACATTGGTATATAGCCAGCAGGCAAAGTAAGAATCTACTGGGAGCTCTTACGACCTTGGATGAAGTGGATGGTCCGGTAGATCGTCAGGAAGGTTTGTTAAGCCGTGACGGTTGGTATCTGATAAATGATACGGGCAAAGAAGTGTTGCGCGACGGTTGGGTGAGTGCGCGTGATAAAGACCATGTACAGGATTTGTATTTGTTTGTTTATGGAAACGATTATAAGTCGGCTTTACGTTCTCTTCGTGTTGTCAGTGGTCCGGCACCTATGCCACGTAAATATGTACATGGTTCGTGGTATTGTCGCTGGTGGAATTATACGGATGATGATTACCGTCAGTTGGTGCGTGAATATAAAGAGCATGATTTCCCGTTGGACATCATGGTTTTTGATATGGGATGGCATACTCAGAATGCTACCGTTGGTACGGGCCATGCAGGAACCAGAGGGTGGACAGGTTATAGTTGGAACAGGAAACTGATAAAAGACCCCGCCAAACTGATACAGGATTTGAAAGATGACCATGTATATGTGGTATTGAATGAGCATCCGCACGATGGGTTACGTCCGCATGATGATGCTTATCCTATGTTTATCCGTGACTTGGGAGCCGATACGCTGAAAAACGGAGTTCCTTTGTTTGATGCAGGGAATCCGGAATATATGAAAGCATTTATGAAACATGCCCACCAAGAGAGCGATCAAATGGGCGTTGCTTTTTGGTGGTTGGATTGGCAGCAGGATTATCTTTATCCATACGTCAGAGGTACATCGATGAGGCATTTGCCGTGGTTGAATAAAATCTATTATGATTATTCTGCCCGTAATAATCTTCGTGGTGCCGGTTTCAGTCGTTGGGCAGGTTGGGGAGATCACCGCCATCCCATCCAGTTTTCAGGTGATGCCGTTGCCAATTGGGAGTTGCTGCGTTTTGAAATTGATTTGACTACAACGAGCGGTAATGCCGGTTGCTTTTTCTGGGCGCATGACTTGGGCGGATTTTATGGAGGAGATGATGCAGAGCTTTATACTCGTTGGACACAATTCGGTTTATTGAATTCATCTCTCCGCATCCATTCAGTATATGATGAGAAACTCGATCGCCGTCCTTGGTTGTGGGGGGATAAGGAAGAAGAAGCCATGAAACGCATCTATCACCTTCGTTCGCAGTTGATGCCTTATATTTATTCTTCTGTCCATCAGTGTTATGAAGATATGATTCCACTTAATAGAGGATTATATTTGGAATACCCCTCGGACGAGAAAGCATATCAATGTCCGGGTGAATTCTTATTCGGCGATTTATTGTTGGGAGCGCCGGTTACCATGCCGGGAGAAGGAGAACAGAAGCTGGTCTCGCAAGAGGTATGGTTGCCGGGTGGGGAAAACTGGTACCATTTCTTCACGGGGAAAGCATATCAAGGGGGCCGGACAGTGACGGTAGAAAGTCCGTTGGATGAATTTCCTTTATTTGTGAAGGGGGGCTACCCATTACCTATGCAACCTTATACAGAACGTATGTGTTCGACTCCGCTTACCGAGTTGATTGTCCGTTGTTATCCGGGCAACGAAGGATGTAATCACTCTTATACCCTATATGAAGATGACGGGATTACAACAGCCTATCAGCAAGGTGAATCTGCTTCTACATTAATGAACTATCGTAAGGAAGGAGAACAGACCTTTGTTACTATCCATCCGGCAAAAGGCTCGTACAAGGGGCAACCTCAAAAAAGAGCTTATCGTATTGAATTGCCGGGAATCCAGGCAGGAACAAAAGTAAAAGTAAACGGTAAATCGGTAAAAGCCGTTTTTGATAAGACGATAGGTGGCATAGTGGTGTCTGTCAAGTCGGATGATATACGGAAGAAGGTAGAAGTACAGATCGGTTGACATACAGAATTGCTTGAACAAGAAAAATCTTAAAGTAAATAATATATGAAATTACATGTTGTTGACATCCTGATTATTTGCGCTTATCTGATTGTCATAGTTCTTATCGGGCTATTCCTGAAGAAGAAAGCGGCAAAAAATATGGATTCGTATTTTTTGGGGGGCAAGTCCCTTCCGTTTTATATGCTCGGACTTTCAAATGCTTCGGGTATGTTTGATATTACCGGAACCATGTTGATGGTTTATTGGGCCTTTGCATATGGTTTTAAGAGTTTGTGGATTCCTTGGCTGTGGCCGGTGTTCAATCAGATATTCCTGATGGTGTATCTTTCCGTATGGTTGCGCCGAAGTAATGTGCTGACAGGTGCCGAATGGATTAAAACCCGTTTCGGACATGGAAAAGGAGCTACTTTGTCGCATACTATTGTGATTGTTTTCGCTCTGCTGAGTGTATTGGGTTTTCTGAGTTACGGTTTTATCGGCATTGGTAAGTTTATGGAGATATTCTTCCCGTGGGAGGTGGTTTCACAGTATGTGCCTTTTGATATTCCGTTGCAATATGTTCCTCATTTTTATGGCATATTCTTTACGGCAATTGCTACCTTTTACGTGATGTTGGGCGGTATGCTCAGTATTGTATGGACAGATGTGGTTCAGTTTATGATTATGACAGTGGCAGGTATTATCATTGCTGTTATCGGTATGAATATGGTAGCTCCCGAAATGATTCAAGAGTTTGTTCCCAAAGGATGGGATTCACCGTTCTTCGGCTGGGCACTTGATATTGACTGGAGTGAGCGAATGAGTCTGTTGACGGAACGAATGGCTAATGAGCCTTATAGTTTGATGGGTATCTTTGTGATGATGGCATTGTTGAAAGGTATATTTATGAGTATGGCAGGTCCTGCACCTAACTATGATATGCAGAAGATTCTTTCATGTAAGTCTCCGAAAGAGGCAGCTATGATGAGTGGTTCCGTACCGGTTATTTTGCTGATTCCGCGTTATCTGATGATTATGGGGTTTGCTCTGTTGGCGATTTACTTCTTTAAAGTGGACGGTGGTTTGTCTCAAATGACAGCAACAAACACGGATTTTGAGACCATATTGCCTCATTTGATAACAAAATATGTACCGGTGGGATTGGCAGGACTTTTATTGGCGGGTCTGCTGTCAGCGTTCATGTCTACTTTTGCATCTACCGTCAATGCAGCTCCGGCATACGTAGTAAATGATATCTATTTGAAGTATATCAACCCCAAAGCTACTGTCAAGACACAGATTCGTGCCAGTTATTTGATTTCTGTTCTGGTTGTGATTATCAGCACGGTTATGGGCTTTTTCTTAAAAGATATCAATGAGATATTCCAGTGGATTGTGGGTGCCCTGTTTGGTGGCTACATTGCTGCCAATGTATTGAAATGGCATTGGTGGCGTTTCAATGGAGAAGGTTATTTTTGGGGTATGACAGCAGGTGTGGTTGCCGCTATTGTGATGAAATTTACAGTCCCTGATGGATTGGTGCTCTATTTCTTCCCTGTTTTATTTGGTATTTCGCTGATAGGGTGTATTGTCGGAACTTATTCTGCTCCTCCGACAGATGAAGACACTCTGATTAATTTCTATATTCGCGTTCGTCCGTGGGGATGGTGGAAACCAATTGTCGACAAGGCAATAGCGCGCTATCCGCAAGTGACTCGTAATAAGAATTTTAAGCGTGACGCATTTAATGTTACCATTGGTATTGTGTGGCAGTGTTGTCTGACTATTGTACCGATGTACTTGGTTGTGCGCGGAAATCTGGGCTTTATTGTATCTGTTCTGATACTGATTGCGACAACTGTTATACTGAAATATACTTGGTATAAGCCGTTGTGCCGTGAGGAAGAAGAATATAATAAGTTGATGAAAGAAATAGGATTTGATAAAGAGTGTAATTAATATTATTTGTATAGAAAATGGGAATGTGTCAAAACTGAAACCTAGCAAAATATGGTATTATCAATGTTTGACACACCCCCATTTCTTTAATATTCTATCTTGTCTGTTTTAGAACTCCATGCTTCGAATGCTTTAATAGCTTCTTCGCGTAACATAACTTCAGAAGGAAGTTTTCTGTTTTCCGGTTTCAGTTCCAGTTCATCATAGATAAATGAATCATCGAAACCTATATTTTTTGCATCCGTTTTATTGTTGGCATAATACATCTTATCCAATCGTGCCCAATATATAGCACCCAAACACATAGGACAGGGTTCACAGGAGGTATAGATTTCATATCCGCTTAAGTCGAATGTTCCCAGCTTGGCAGCGGCGGCGCGTATGGCGCTTACTTCAGCGTGGGCGGTGGGGTCACACGAAGCGGTTACCCGGTTGACACCTGTTGCTATTATTTCTCCGTTTTTGGCGATGACGGCTCCGAAAGGTCCTCCTCCGTTTGCGACATTCTCAATGGAAAGCTCGATGGCTTTCCGCATAAGTTCTTTTTTAGTCATAGTTGCATCGGTGAAATTGGATTATACATAAGTCTCCAGAAATTTCACATGTTCGTTTACCGTTACATTTACTTCTTTAGTGGTAGCGGGGAAAAGTATAGACTCTCCTGCCTGAATTTCCAACGAATGACCTTCATTATCAGTTACCGTGCATGAACCTTCCATACAGATATAGATTACAAAAGAATCCAGTTCGCTGTAATCCATAGTCATATTTTCCGTCAGGTCGTATACAGAAGTGGTGAAGTAGGGGCAGGTTACCAATTCTATCGGTTTGTTTTGTTCCGGCGTATAGCTGGTGCGATAGTCTTCTTCCACTGTATAATCGATGGCATCTTTCGACAGTTCGGTATGCAATTCGCGTGTATTGCCATTCTTGTCTTTGCGGTTAAAATCATAGATACGGTAGGTTACATTGGATGTTTGTTGGATTTCTGCAATAAAGCATCCGGCACCAATGCTATGGATTCGTCCGGCAGGCAGGAAGAATACGTCTCCCGGCTGAACAGTATAGTCTGCCAAAGCATCACAAATTGTATTGTCTGCAATCATTGCTGCATATTCGTCAGGAGTGATTTTCTTTTTCAAACCGGAACGAAGATGAGCTTTGCCACCTGCATTATCGATTACATACCACATTTCTGTCTTTCCCATTGAGTTGTGGCGTTTCCTGGCAAGTTCGTCATCGGGGTGAACTTGTATGGAAAGATCATCGCATGCATCAATGAATTTGATAAGCAAAGGGAAATTATCTCCGAAACGTTGATAGTTGCTTTCACCTACTAATGCTCCTTTGTATTCTTTTACCATGTCACTCAGGTTTTTGCCTGCGTCTGTACCATTGGCAACTACTGATTCGTCGCCCGGAACATTCGAGATTTCCCAGCTTTCGCCTACTTGTGCCTGTTCGGTTGCAAGATGTTTGAACGGGATAATCTTTTCACCACCCCAGATGGTGGATTTTAGAATGGGGTTAAATTTTAATGGATACATAGGTATATATATTAAATGTTTTTAGGTTTGGATACAAAAATACGGAGATTCTACGACTTTACCCATAGAATCTCCGTAAAAATCACTAGCTATTTGTGTGTTTTCAAAAAAGTGTATTAGTAGTCTGTATTGTTAGGGTCGAAGTTAGTCCAACCGTCCAGCCAGTTGTCATTTATACCGAATGCCCCGATGTAGTCTACCTTATCAAATCCATTGTCTAATAGAGCATTGTCGAATGAAGCGGCAGTCAGTACCGGGCTATTTGCATTCGGCATATAATTTACACCGATGCCGCGTCCGTCTTTAAAGTTCAGTTCATTCATGTCGGCAAGTACTTTATTTCCTTTTTGTGCTTTGAAGAAGCTGGAAGAATAGGACTCCTGACCGGCATCGATAATAGTTTTGTTTACTGCATCATAAAGCACGTCATCATACACTTTGTTGGCATCCGAACCGGTGACTGTCATACCGGCAAACCAAATATTTTGCAAATTGATAATGCCCTCTTGTGCTTGTTCTACCGTGTTTCCTTTCTCGCCGTCAATAATCAAACCGACAGGATATCCCACTGCTACAGAATTGAAGCAATTCAAACGGCTGGAACGGCGGATTTGCATCGCTGACTGGAACTTCCCGAGAGCTGAACCGTTATTGGGGTTGAAGCTGCCGGCATTGATATAGCTTTCATCATTGGTAAATCCGGCATCACGTCCGAGCGGGCCGATAAAAGTAATGTTACTGAATACTGCCGTTGTATAGGGAGAAACCAGAGAACCATCGGCACAGTTGTCCGATTCAAATCCGTTTGATTGTGATGTATCGGCAATTCTCGGATCGCGGATAGACAAGCCATATTGTACTTTACCGGAGAATCCGTTGTCTGTGTCGAATTCGTCATCCCAACCATTATAGGCAACCAGATATTTACAGTTTACAGAACCGCCGAACCATTCATAAGAGTCATCGTTGGAATAAGAAACCTGCAAGTGGTCAATGGTAGTACCGCTACCGACCGAGCCGAACGTAATGCCGTTGATTTCCTTATCTTTCATAAAGGGATAACCGGCAAACTCCACACGTACATAGCGGATGATACCGGAATTGTCGGAGTCATCATCCCCTCCGTGTTTGGTACGGGGCCCCCCTTCAATCTGCTGATTCAGCACGCCTTGATTGTTCTTTGCCTTACCACAGATAATCAAACCGCCCCAATCACCGGGTTTGCGTTGTCCTTTCGGCATTTCAGAGGTAAATACGATAGGAGCATCCTGCTTTCCTTCGGCTATCAGTTTTCCGCCCGGTTCTATAATCAGGGCAGCTTGTGTGTCTTTATCACCTTTGATGACAGTTCCCGGTTCAATGGTCAATGTAGAACCTGCTCCCACATAAACCCATCCTTTCAACAGGTATGTACCTTTGGCAAGGGTCTGGGTTCCTTTGAATACAAATTCCTGGTCACCATTTCCTATTACTGTTCCTTTTTTGTTTTCAGACTTATCCTCATTGAACAACAAATGATCACACGTCTTGATTGAGCCTTCAGTTCCCCATACATAAGGTGTGTCCGTTGTCTCACCACCACTGTTTCCACCATTGTCGGGTTCGGAATCATCACTGCTGCAAGCAGCCAGGCTTCCCAGCATCATGGCCGAGAGAGCATAAGTCATAAACTTGTTTGTTTTCATTTTCATTTATTGGTTAGTTACTGAATGAAATATTTCTTGTTTTAAAAATTATAGCTTATGTTTACGTTGAAGCTGCGTCCCGGTTTAAACTGACGGGTTATTTGCTGCACTTCACCATTTTCTGTATTTTCAAATTGTTTGAAAGACACCTTTTCGGCCAGTACATCGCGGATAGCGGCTTTTACTTCCAGTTTGCCGAATTTCTTAGAGGCACTCAGGTCAATGGCATTACGTGGCATTTCATATGAGTCGGGCACACGTACTTCGTTGCCTGCGCTGCCCAGGCTGCGCCCTACACCGATAATGCGTTTACCGATGCGGTTGTAGAGTATGGCGGCATTCCATCCGTTTTTGGGCTGTTGATAGAAGAGTCCCGCGTTGACCAGGTAGGGCGATTGCCCTTGCATAGGACGGTCTTCTTCTTTAGAACCGGGTTCAAAATTTACGTTACTTTTTATCAGTGCACCATTCAGGCTGAGGCTGAAGTTTTTCATGCCGATGAAATCTAAATTTTTGCGTATATCCACTTCTACGCCATAATTATCGGCTCCTTTGGCATTGATATAAGAATAAATCAAGTCAGTACCTCCGGCTACGGTGTAAGTCCATTCTATCGGATTCTTGAATCTCTTATAAAATAATGATACGGAAATCAGCTCACCGTTACTGGGATAGTATTCATATCCCAAGTCAATATTATCAATATAAGCTGCTTTCAGGTCATAATTGCCTTGTACATTACTAGCCAAATCAAAGTCGTAATACACCGAAGAAGAGACTTCCCGGAATTCGGGACGGTTTACAGTACGCCCATACGACAATCTGAACTGGTGTTGCTCATTCAGACGATAGGCGGCATTAAGCGATGGAAAGAAATCATCGTAAGTGTAATAGACACTGGTCGGACTCTTTTCGTTCTTTTGTGTATTGCTGATTAATTCCATTCGGCTGTGTTCGAAACGGACGCCTGCGTATATGTTCCACTTTCCGAAAGGAAGATTTACACCGGCATAGCCTGCTCCCAACATATTGTTTCCTTCATAATTATTTCGCCAGTCCACTTGCTCCAGCAGGTATAATTTATCTTCTCCGTAATTTTTGTCCTGCATCAATTCGTCAGGCACATTCATCACACGGTAATTACTAGGTAAACCGTTCTTCCAACTGTAAATGAAGAGGCGCGTATTGTATTCACGTGTACGGTACTCCGTATATCCTCCCATCTTGAGTGTGGGAGTGAAATCACCGAATGCGAAATCATGCTGATAATTGATGTTGGCCGACAGGATGTGTTCATTCAGACGCGAGAACTCACGATTGATTTCATTCAGATTCTCTACTTCCAATTGATTGGTATCTGTGTTCAGTACCGTGTTGTACCGGCGGCGGTCGGGCATATTCCGGTTGGCATAAGAATATCCGGCACTCCAATCCAGTTTATCCGTGTCACTCCATGTATGTTTTCCCGTAAACTGTCCGCTGTAGGTGGTACGGCTCTGGTAGTAATACTCTGCACTCTCTTCATAATCGCTCTGTGCATCCGTTCCCTTGCGATAAGTATAGCGGTCTTTTCCCAATTGGTTGAAGATATTCTTGAATTCATAACGGTTATTTCCGCTTGCCGGCACATAAGTGAGGTTCAACATGGCTCCCACACGTACATTGTGATTATATTGGTCATCCACTCCCTTGCGCAAATAGTTGGAACGGTCATGAGTGATGTCATAGGCACCATACAGATTATTATCCATATTCAGATATGTTTTGTAGGTATTGCTATAATTTACGGCTCCCAGCATAGCTAAAGTGCGACCGCTTTCACTCACCCAGCGATGGGCGATGTTCATGCTCAGGCTGAGGTCGGCAATAGGCTTGCGGTTCTTTATGCTCCAATCATTATTCAGTCCGTTGTTGAGCAAGTCGTAACCATTATTCATCGGTCTCAGTGTCGCGTTGATACCGCCATTCAAGCTACGCAATCCGTTGTCGAATCCCAAAAAGTCCGTACCGCTTCCTTTATTGTATTGAAAGTTTTTAAAATGAGTCTGATCATTCATGCTTCCTCCTACTGAGATGTTAAACAGGTTACTGTTCGGAACATCCTTGGTATTAACTAAAATAAAGCCGCCACTGAAATCGGCAGGATATTCGGGAGCCGGAGATTTTACAACCAGCATATTGTCCAGTTGTGAGGAAGGAATAATATCGAAGGAGAAGGCGCGTGCGTCGGCTTCCGAACTGGGCACGGCACTATTGTTTATCCACACATTGTTGTAACGTTGCGAAAGGCCGCGTACCATTACGAACTTTTCTTCAATGATACTGATGCCCGGCACACGGCGAATCACTTCGGAAGCATCCTTGTCTTGTGTCTTGGTAATTTGTTGTGCGGAGACACCGGTTTGCATCACCAGACTGGTGCGTTGCCGGGTAATCAGGGCATTTTCTGTATTCTTCTTGGCTTCTGCCACTACCACAACTTCTCCCAGTTGCTGGTTATCAGGTGCTAATGTTATATTTATTTCTGACATGCCATTGACAGATACCTCTAAAGTCAATGTTTTATAAGAAACATACGATACCATCAGTTTATATGTTCCGTTTCTTAATCCGGCCAGTTCGAAGTTACCGTCCAAATCAGTGATTGCTCCTGTAGTAGTGCCGCTTATTTGTATTACTGCACCGATTAGTGGTTCATTTGTCACTTTATCGGTCACGCTTCCTCGTAATACAGCCGCTTGAATAGATATGGCCAGGAATAAGAAAATGATTATAAGGCCAAACTCTCTCTTCTTTGTATTCATCATTCTTTAGCTTGTTTTTTTAATTCAGTGCAAAGGTCGGTTGTCGGTATTACATGAATGATACAGCTGCGTAATACTTTCTTTTCAAATGTATTTTAATACTGTTTCATTGTCTATTGAAGAGAAAGAAGTTAACTTTGCACGAAAATTATAATTCAATATTCTACTATTATGAGAAGTTTTGCATCCGACAACAATTCCAGTGTACATCCTCAAGTAATGGAAGCACTGATGGCGGCAAACACAAACCATGCCTTCGGTTATGGTGATGACCCTTGGACAGAAGAGGCAACCCGAAAAGTAAAAGAACAGTTTACACATCCGTGTGAACCGTTGTTCGTCTTTAATGGAACAGGTAGCAATACGATGGCATTGCAACTGATGACTCGCCCTTATCATGTTATATTTTGTGCCGACACTGCACATATTGCAGTAGACGAATGTGGAGCGCCAAGCAAGGCGACCGGATGCTTCATGCGCACTATCTCCACTCCCGATGGAAAACTGACACCTGAACTCCTGAAACCTTATATGATTAATTTTGGTGTGGAACACCATTCTCAACCGGGAGCAGTTTATATCAGCCAATGTACAGAACTCGGCACTGTTTATACTCCTGCCGAAGTACGCGCTTTGACAACGTTTGCACACGAACATGGTTTGTTACTGCACATGGACGGTGCACGCATCTCCAATGCTGCCGCAGCATTGGGAGTCAGTTTGGATGAGATATCGGGAGCTTGCGGAGTAGACACCCTGACTTTGGGGGGAACAAAGAATGGTCTGATGGGGGCTGAGTGTGTGGTGGTTTTTAATCCGGACCTGATGAAAGAAGCCCGTTATGCCCGTAAGCAGGCTTGTCAGTTGGCAAGTAAGATGAGGTATATATCTTGCCAATTCACTGCTTTCCTGACTGATAACTTATGGTTACGGTGTGCCCGACACGCCAATGAAATGGCTGCAAAACTTTCTGATGCCTTGCAAGCCATGCCGGATGTAACGTTTACCCAGCCGGTGGAAAGTAACCAGTTATTCTTTATTATGCCTCGTGAGAAAGAGGATAAGTTGCAGGAGTTTTATCATTTTTATTTTTGGAATGATGCAATGAATGAGATGCGTTTAGTCACTTCTTGGGACACAACGGACGAAGATATTGATTCACTTATCGAACGTATTAAATCGTTATAGACAATAACAGAACGTTTCGTTCGGGTTTGTAATCCAAACACGTATTAGCGTATATTCAAATGATGCGCTAATACGTGTTTTGTTTTTAGTTGTCGATTGTTATAATGCGGTTTTATTTGAGACAAAAGACTTTCTATGTATATGCTTTTCCAAATGCTGTCCGCATAGGACTTTCATATAAGTTCTTCTTTTCAAAAATCTTGCATATCCTTTTTTTCTCTCTCTTTCAACTTATTAAAACAAAATTAGAGTCGGTTGAAATGTGAATGAAATTTAATGAATACCTTCTTTGATAGAAAAGTGATAATATAAATAATTGGAAATGAGGATATTTACGATGATTGGAAATTTTAACTAAAAGTGTATCTCTTAGTAAGAGATCTACCATTCCGCTGCAAAAATAAGCAAAGTTTTGAGAATTAGTACACTTTTACGCAAAAAAAATGGGTGTGAGCTCGAAAAAAGATTTTATTTTTTCATTCTTTAGCATTCTAAAAGTTAAAAAACAGTTCTTAATATATTGATAATCTGATGCTTTACTTAGGTCGGTGTATCTCTTACTAAGAGATACACCGATTTTCGTTTCGCGAATCTATATAAAAATGCTTGTAAATCCGCGTTTCGAGAGCCCGCAAACTAAGACAAAAGTAAAGGATAAGATATGGAATACCTGTTTCTAAAACGCAAAAAGAGCACCCTACGTTCCGAAAGGCAGAAAGACCTGCTTTTCAAGGCAGCCGAGCGTCATTGGGACGAACAGTTTGCCGGACAGGGAATAGTGGGCAGGAAAGTGGATTGCTATATATATAAATGTATCCTTTATCAATTGGAAATTCGTCAGGTGTTTTTGGATGCCACTCTTTCTTTGAAGAAATTGAGCGAGCTGGTCGATACGAATCAGACTTATCTCTCCAATGTAGTGAACAAGTATTTTGGGTGTAACTTGAAAGAACTTCTGAATACTTACCGTGTAGAGTATGCCAAGGAATTGCTTCGCAGTAATAAATGCTCGTTGGATAAAGTCCCGGAAAAGAGTGGGTTTACTTCCCGAAGTGCTTTCTATTCAGCTTTTAGTAAGATAGCAGGCGAATCTCCCAAACGTTATTTTTTGCATGAACAGAGGGATTTATGTGCCCAATCAATAACTAATATGTATAACCAATTTTAGTTTTTTAAATTTATAAATTTAAAGTTTTTCTATTATGAACAAAAAGTTTTTAAGTGCAATCCTGTTCGGAGCCTTAATGGTTTCGTCAACAGGAACATTTGTGTCTTGTAAGGATTACGACGATGACATCGAGAACTTGCAGGGACAAATCACTGCAAATGCTGATGCAATCAAGGCTTTGCAGGATCTCGTTGGTAGCGGTAAGTATGTTACTTCAGTTGCAAAAACAGCTGACGGACATGGCATTACCTTTACATTCAATCAGGGTGATCCTGTAACTATCACTTTGGATGACGAAACAGGTAGTGGAGATGTTGTGAAGGTTGTAGATGGTATTTTGTATATCAACGATGAACCTCAAGAACTGAAGGTTGCCACAAGCGAAACAAAACCATCTATCATTATGCAGGATGGTGTATGGGCTGTATTGCAGGAAGACGGAACCTACAAATCTACAGGTGTTCCCGTTTCCGGCGTTAGCGTTGCAGGTAGCGAAGCTGATGGATTTACACTGACTATCTTTGATAAAGACGGTAACAAACAGGAAGTGAAAGTTCCTTCTGCTTCTTCATTGGTAACTTCTATTGCTATTGCTGTGCCTAACTTGAATCCTAATGACGTATTGCTTCACTATGGTAATGTAGTGTATAATGATACTGAGGAAATGATTAATTTGGCCGGTGAAAAGAATGTAAAGGGAGCTATTGTTTCTGCTGTAGATAAAGATGGAACTAAAGGTGCTTCTGTAAATGTAGTTGTAACACCTAGCAATATTGATCTGGCTGATTTGAAGTTCAACTTGGTAAATTCTGAAGGTGCTACTATCTTTGAAGAGGCTGTAGTTTCTACTCCTAAGGGTGCTTTGCAGAGAACGGCTATGGAAGGAGTTTATACTTTGCACTTCGCTCTTAAAGAAGGTGTGACTGTAAAGGATATTAACGATAATAAGATTATCGGTCAAAACGATGCTCTTGCTGTAGTTTGTGGTAAAGCTACTACTGCATTTGAATATAAGTCAGGTTTAGCTTCAGGTTTGACTAAGAGTCCGGCAGGTGTTGTAACATTGAATAATTCTACCTATGTAAAATTGGGTGAGACTTATAGCTTGTTTGGTGCCGGATTGGAAGGCAACCCTTCTGCTAATCCTAATGTGAAGACTGTGAAGTTCTTAGAAGAACTTTCTCATGTATCGGATATAGCTTTGGATTTGGATGAAAATATTAAAGCGTTGTATGGTGTAACTATAAATGGTACGGATTTTACTATTGCTAATGAAGCTGCGTATGGTAAAACTATTAAGTTTACAGTTAAGTATGCTGATGCAACAGTATTGAAGAAAGAAAAGATTAAAACAACGACTCTTACTGTAAAAGTTCAAAAAGCTGCTATTACTTCTGAAGTAACATTAAAGGCTGCTCACGAATTATCTATTGAGTCAGGAAAGAAATGGGCATTCTTACCATTAGCTGATTTGGCTGCTTCTATTACCGAACCTGAAGCTAAATATATTTGGAATAATGGTAAAGTAACCGGCTATGCTACGATTGAAAGTAATTCTGCTTCTCCTGCTAATAAAGTTGAATTGATCTCTAGCAAGAAATATGGTAATCCTGCGGATTATTTAGCTATTGCAAATAGCTATTCTGGTAATCCTGGTAACAATGTTTTGAATAATTGGACACAGGTTAAATCAACAAAGGTTGGTGCGGATAATAAAGTAGAAGAGGCTGATAAGTTGAAGGATGCTGCTTATCTTGCATTTGAAGTTACTGCGAATAATAAGTTTGTAACAGCTGATACTTATAGTGGCTTGATTCAATTCACAATTACAGGTACAGATGCTAGTGGAAAATCGAAATCTATTGATGTTAAGGCAACTGTAGAGTTGACATTGACTAACCCGGCATCTGCTGTAAGCAGAATTCCGATGTACTTTGATGGTGATAAGCTGGCTGCTTATGGTGCTGTTCCGACCGGAGAAAATCTGTTGTATGATGTAAAAACAGCTTATAACAATGCTGATAAAGCAGTAGACTTTACTGTAACAGCAAAAGCAGACAAAGATAAATGGACAGTTAATGGTAGCACAGTTAATATTCCTCTGGATAAGTTGTATACTGAAACTCAGAAGTTTGAAGTTTCTTACAAGCACTTTGAAAATGCAACTTACAATGCTGCTACTGAAACTATCTATATCACAGGTCAAAGCCCGATTAAAGATGGTACAATCACTGTTAGCAAGACTACTCTTGACCTTGCAACCGGTTCAGACTCATTCTTGAGCGCAGACGTTGCCGGTAAGGATGCATTCAACAAGGCATACAAGTTATTGAACTCATTTACTGCTGAAGTGCTGAATGCTGATGGAACTGTTAAAACAGCTGCTGCCGCTAAGGACGTACAAGATACAAGAATTGATGATATCAAATTGGTTGCTACAGGTGAAAATGCAGGTGCATTTAAGGTAACTTATGTTTATAAGAAGATTGAAGATGGTAAGCTTGTAAATGCAGAGGATACAGATGCTGATGCTAAATTGGTAGGTTGGACAATTGCTCTTAAACCGAACACAGCTATCCAAAACGGAGCTACTATCACATTCGACTTGAACATTACTGATAAGTGGGGTGTTGAACTTCCTGCTCAGAAAGTTTCTTTGACTGTGAAAAAATAATCATTCATCTTAATGATTAGCTAATATAAAAGGGCATCCTTCGGGGTGCTCTTTTTTTGTTTAAGCTGTATTTGATAGTATGGCGCAAATATATTTGTAAACATAGAGAGTCGCTTTCTTGTCCTGTCTAAATAGACAAAAATGTTTTCCACGAAAAAGTTGATAACAAGTTGCTTTCACACGTTTCACCCACTGAAACCCTTTATTCATCGGCTTTTTGCGTGAAAGAAGCTGTTAAGAGGAAATTTGTTGCTTTCACGCGGAAACCCCTATGAACAGGTGGTTTCCGATATTTGTGAAATGTGAAAGGAAGTTTTATCAATTTTCTTTCGGGGTTCGGTTCATTCATTCAATCAGTAGGAAAACTCGGAAGAAAGTGTTTTCAAAAGGCGTTTTGCTCGTGTCAAAACACTTTGGTCTTTTCAAAAAAGTTGGTGAAGTTTTCTGAAAAGCTGGTGAAGTTTTTTAGACCTCTTGAGATTTTTCATCAACAATGGAGAGAGTTTTAGCAAATAATGGTAACAATCTTCATAAACAATGCCCATTATTGAGGGGGTATAAGATGGGGTTGTCAAAACGTGGATAATATTATCGTCTGGTTCGTAGGGGCGAGGTTCGCTCGCCCGAAAACAGTTTGCTTTGTGTCTTCGGGCAGGCGACCCCTGCCTCTACAGTTGACGATTGGATAGGCCGGTTTGGTTTTGACACACTCCCTTTTCTTTCTTAATAAAGTGCAGCTGTATCGTTCAGCAGTTGGTAAATGCTGCTGGCGATGCCCAATATGAAGATTCCTGCCACACAAATCAACAAACAGGTACGCATGGCGATACCGGTTTTGAAGGTGGCGATTGGTTCATCATTGGGGGTAATGAACATAGCTTTTACAATCAGCAGATAATAGTAAAGTGAAATAATGGTGTTTACCAATGCAATAAACACTATCAGATAATATCCACTTTGGAAAGCTGCTGCAAATACAAAGAATTTACTGAAGAACCCGGCAAATGGCGGGATACCTGCCAAAGAGAAAAGGGCAAGTGTCATCACCATTGTCAGACGGGGATTGGTTTTGTAGAGTCCGTTGTAATCTTCGCGCTCAACCATTCCGTGGGTGTGTTGCTCGATGGCGTTGATTACCCCGAATACGGCAAGATTGGCTGCAATGTATACAATGATATAATAAACTAATGACGCCATTCCCTGCGGAGTGCCTGCCAGGACTGCCAGCATGATATATCCTGCCTGTGATATACTGCTGAATGCCATAAAGCGCTTTAAGTTGCTTTGGCGGATGGCAAACAGGTTGGCAATGGTGATGGTAGCGACAATGACCACGCACAGCATTTCACTCCATTGGGCGGTCATGGAACCGAATACTTTGACCAAAATGGCCATCAGCGCAAAGGCGGCTGCACCTTTCGAGATAACCGACAGGTAAGCGGCAACTGTGGTAGGCGCTCCCTGATAGGTGTCGGCAGTCCACAAATGGAAAGGCACAAGGCTCAACTTAAAGGCCATACCGGAGAAGAAAAATACCAATGCCAGTATTTGAAGCGGGCTTCCGGTGATGCCGGCAGGGATGTCCTCGAAATAGAGCGTACCTACGGTTCCGTAAATCATTGAGATGCCATAGAGGAATATACCGCTGGAGAAGAGGGCGGATAAAATGAATTTTGCTCCGGCTTCTGCACTGTGACCTTTGTATTTGTCGAAGGCAACGAGGCATGCCATAGGAACGGTAGCCAGTTCCAGTCCTAAAAAGAACAGGAGAAAGTGACCTGCGCTCACCATGAAGTACATTCCCAGTAACGTGCTCAGTGTGAGTGTATAGAATTCTCCCATTTTGTGACGAGTGTCCGGACGACGCAGCCAATGGGTGGATTGCAGGAATACAAGGATGGTGCCCAAAGTGAGAACACTTTTCATAATGGAGGCCATCGGAGTGGAATGATACATCCCTCCGAAAAGGATGACTTCATCGGGCCATATATTGGCAAGTAACTCAATTCCCAACAGGGCGCAGGCCAATGGGCGTAACCAGTGGCGAAGACGCACGGGAAGGAAAAGGTCGAGTACAAACATCAACAGAAATACGGCGGTGAGGCTCAGCTCCTGATGCATTTGCAAAATAGATGTAATGTCCATAATCGTATGTTATTGTATTAATTGAGTGATAATCGGTTCTACACTGTTACTAATCAGGTTGCTTATCCAGAATGGGGCAAGTCCCAGTCCGGCTACGCAGGCTATCAGGAAGATTACTGCCACTCTTTCATCCCAAGTTGCATCGGTAAGTTTCAGATGGTCGGGGTTCAGTACCTTGCCATATAGAATCTTACCTACTACACGCAGAATATAAACCGCAGTAATCACGATACTTGTCGTAGCTATCAGCGTGCATACACGGTGGAAGGTATCGTTGTTTTGGAACGAGCCGACAAAGACGGTCATTTCTGCCACAAATCCACTCAATCCCGGCAACCCCAGATTGGCAAGACCCGCAATGACATAGCCCACAGCCAGAAATGGCATGATTTTCATCAGTCCTCCCATCAGGCGTACATCGCGTGTATGGGTGCGGCCGTAAATCATACCGATCAGGGCAAAGAACAAAGCTGTCATCAGACCGTGGCTCAGCATTTGGAGGATGGCTCCCGTACAACTGGTGCGTGTCATCATCAGAAGAGCGAAAAGCACCAGTCCGCAATGCGATACGGATGAATAGGCATTGATATATTTCAAGTCGGTCTGTACCACAGCGCTGAACGCACCGTAAACCACAGAAATGGTGGTCAGCACGAGGAATACATCACCCCACATGGCTGCTCCTTCGGGCATCAGATACATGGCAACACGAAAACAGCCGTAGCCTCCCAACTTCATCAGCACACCGGCATGAAGCATACTGACGGCAGTCGGAGCAGATGCATGGCCGTCGGGACTCCATGTGTGGAATGGGAATAGTGCGCCCAGCACACCGAATCCCAGGAAAATAAGCGGGAAGAACAGGTGCTGCATCGTATCGGGAATATGTAGTTTGGCTATCTCGAGCAGATTCATTGTCTCGCCTCCTGCTCCATAGAAGATACCCAGAATACCTATTAGCAGGAAAGCAGAACCGCCCATCAGCATCAGGGTAAGTTTCATGGCTGCATATTCTTTACGGCCGCTTCCCCATATACCAATCAGCAGGTACATCGGGATAAGCGCTACTTCATAGAACATAAACATGGTGAACAGGTCTGTTGAGATAAAGAATCCGAACACTCCCAAACTCAGCAGTGTGAACCATAGGAAATACTCTTTGGTGAGGGGCTGAAGTTTCCATGATGCAAATGTTCCGGTGAAGACAATGATAGCGCTCAGTAGTAACATGGCTACGGAGATACCGTCCACTCCGATGGAGTAACATATATGTAAGGGGGCATACCAGGATATACTGTCGGTAAACAGCATTTCTTCCATGGCACCGGCTTGGCGGAGTCCTATATAATCAATGGTGAGGTAGACAGACAGTGCCAGCAGCAGGGAAGCTCCGGTAACCATCACGCCCCGTACTTGATTGACGCTGCGCGAAGCCCAAAGCCCCGCGAGCATCAATAAAGGAACTATGATGAAAAAACTTAGTATGTTCATTTGTATACTTAATTATTCGTTTGGCTGGTTAAACTAATAGTATCAGCGTCAGTATCAAGGCTCCTGCGAGGAACCAAATACTGTATTGCTGTACATTTCCGCTTTGCATATCACGTATCTCATCAGCTGTGGCGTGGGTGCTCCAGGCGGTGAAGTTGAAGAACTGGTCGATGACGTGACGGTCCCACCATGCTATCGGAGTACTGATACACCGGAATATAATCTTCTTGGTGAAGAACATCCAGACTTCGTCCATGTAGAAGCGGTGATAGGCAGCTGTGTGCAAACGGCTGAAGGTGTGTGCCAGCTTGTCGGCGACAGGCTGTTTGGGACCTGCATACATCCATGTGGCAAGACCGATGGACAACAGTGCAATAATGATACTTGTTGTGGCTACCTGCATATCCAGGTGGATGGTATAAGCCTCTCCGTTGCTGCTGATTAAATTACCGAACGGGATGAATCCCGCCACACAGGTCACGGCTGCCAAAAACAGTAACGGGAAAGTCATGGTAAGCGGTGCTTCATGCGGAGTATGTGCAGCGTGGAGGGTTTTGTTTTCCGTGCCCCAGAAAATGCCATAATACAGACGGAACATATAGAATGCGGTCATCGCAGCTATACCTGTCATTATCCAGCCCATGACCGGGCTGAACCGGAAGCAGGCGGTCAGGATTTCGTCTTTGGAGAAGAATCCCGAGAAAGGCCAAATGCCCGAAATGGCAAGGCAGGCTATCAGAAATGTGATGTGGGTGACAGGCATGTATTTGCGCAACCCGCCCATCGCGCTCATTTCATTGCTGTGTACGGCATGAATGATGCATCCTGCCCCCAAGAAGAGTAATGCCTTGAACATGGCGTGAGTGAACAGATGGAACATGGAGGCCATGTAGCCCAATCCTCCTTCGTGGGGATTCATCGAGGTGCAAACGCCCAAGGCAACAATCATAAAGCCTATCTGTGAAATGGTGGAGAAAGCAAGTACACGTTTGATATCGCTTTGCACACAGGCTACACTGGCAGCATAGAATGCTGTGAAAGCACCGATGTAGGCTGTCCAGTGGAGTACTTCGGGAGCGTAACCGATGAACAATGGGAACATACGGGCTACCAGATATACACCGGCTACCACCATGGTGGCGGCATGAATCAGGGCACTGACCGGAGTAGGGCCTTCCATGGCATCGGGCAGCCAGATGTGTAATGGGAACATGGCGCTTTTTCCGGCTCCGCCGACAAACATCAGCCCCAATGCCAGTGGAATCATTGTTCCTGCTGCAACCAGAGCGCTTGCGGCAGGAGTGAAAGAGAATGTTTCTGCGTAGTAGCCGTAGATGAGGATACCAATCAGAAAACCGAGGTCGGCAAAACGGGTGACGATAAATGCTTTTTTGCTGGCTGCGATGGCTTCTTTCTTGGTATAATAGAAACCGATGAGCAGGTAAGAGCTGACGCCCACCAATTCCCAAAAGACGTACATTTGGAAAATATTGGTTGCTACTACCAGTCCCAGCATTGACATGGTGAAAAGACTCAGAAAAGCATAATAGCGCTGGAAGCCTTTTTCACCTTTCATATAGCCGAAGGAGTAGATGTGTACCATCAGTGACACGGTAGAAATCACAACCAGCATCATGATGGAAATAGGATCGAGCAAAATGCCCATATTGATATGAAGGTCGGCTGTGAACGGCAACCATTCAAAGTTGTAGGGCATGAGGGTGGGGAAGGTGCCTGCTGCCGTACGGCCGCCTGTGAAATAGTGAAAGGCGGTGAGGTAGGAAAGCAATGCCACTCCTGTCAGTGAAGCTGTGCCGATGGCACCTGCCACGCTGTTCTTCATGCGCATACCTGCCAGTCCCAGTATCAGAAAACTGAGGAAAGGAAGGATGAGGATTAGAATAGTATATTCCATAATCAATTTTTCATTTCGTTTAAGTTCTTCACTTGTATGTTTCGGATGTTACGATAGATATTGATGATAATGGCAATAGCTACCGCTGTTTCCGCAGCACTCACTCCGATGGCGAACAGGGCGAAGAACACTCCTTCCAGTTCGTTGGGGAAGAGGTAGCGGTTGAACACGGCGAAGTTGATATCGACGGAGTTCAAAATCAGTTCCACACTAATTAGCATGGCGAGCAGGTTGCGGCGGGTAAAGAAGCCATAGATGCCTGCAAACATCATAAAGGTGGAAACCACCAGGTAATATTCCATGTGTACCATAATCAGACTTATCTTTTACGTGCAATCATTATACCTCCCACAATACAAGCCAGCAACAATATGCTGATGACTTCGAAAGGCAGTACATATTGATATTTTCCCATTCCCATCAGGGTGTGGCCGATGGTCTGCACATGCAGTTCGCCGGGAGTGAAGTGGGAGGGGAGAAACTCGTTTTTCAACATAACAAACAGGCAGATGCCCAGCCCGGCAAGGGTGGAAACAACTCCTGCCACCATTTTACCGTTTTTCAGCCGTTCGGACTTGTCTCCTTGTGAGGAGGTCAGCAGAATACTGAAAACATAAAGTACCGTGATGCCGCCGGCATAAATCAGCAATTGGACGGCTCCCAAAAACGAATAATTGAGCTGGAAGTAAATGCCTGCCGTGCCGAATAGTACAAACAGCAAATAGGTCGCTGCGCGCAGAATGCGTGATGTGGTGACCGCCAGTACCGAACAGACAGCGATAAACAATGCCAGCACAATGAATACAATTAGTTGTAGTGTCATAATATCGTTTGTTTTTTTATTTCTTATTCAGGGTGAGAACCAATTTGCTGCGGTCGAACACTGCATTTTCAAATTCCGTATCAAAACAGATGGCATCGTGCGGACACGCATTGACGCAGAGTTGACAGAACATGCAGGCGCCCAAATCATATTCATATTTCACCAATGTTTTTTTCTTCTTACCTGTTTCTTCATCAGTCTGTGTTTCGCTGGTGATATGAATGGTGTCGTTGGGACAGGCCATTTGACAAAGCCCGCAGGCAATACATTTATTGTTCCCGTTTTCGTCTGCCGGCATGACGAGACGCCCGCGAAAACGGGGAG
The DNA here is from genome assembly GCF_000382445.1 of Phocaeicola massiliensis B84634 = Timone 84634 = DSM 17679 = JCM 13223. Lineage (GTDB taxonomy): Bacteria > Bacteroidota > Bacteroidia > Bacteroidales > Bacteroidaceae > Phocaeicola > Phocaeicola massiliensis. The sequence goes on from NZ_KB905473.1 coordinate 578,703, forward strand.
AGATTTCCAGTGTAGCACGGTTCTCGGGATACTGCTCGGTTACTTTCGGAGTGAAAAATTCCCGTCCGGTGATTTTCATTCCGGTGAGCAGTGTACCGATACCGTGCAACAGTCCTCCTATATATGAACGTTTTTCTTCTTTCATTAGAAATGCAATTTAAATACAACAATAATAACCATCAGCAACAAATTGCAAAGACCTATCGGTACCAGGTATTTCCATTCCAGTGTAAGAATCTGGTCGATACGTAAACGAGGGAAAGTCCATTTTATCCACATCAGCAGCCAGACAATAAAGAATGACTTTGCAAAGAACCATACAAATCCGGGAATATAGTCCATGACGGTATTGAAGCCGTCCAAGCCGGGAATATGCAACGGCATCCAGCCGCCCAGGAAGATAGTGGCGGCTACTCCGGCAATAATGAACAGGTTGACAAACTCTGCCACATAGAATAAGCCGAAGTGCATACCCGAATATTCGGTGTGATATCCGGCTGTCAGCTCACTTTCGGCTTCGGGCAAGTCGAATGGACCACGGTTTACCTCTGCATTGCCGGCTATCAGATAGATGATAAAGGCTATCATTGCCGGGATATGGCCTTTGAAAAGGAACCAGCCGTCGGCCTGGCGTTCTACGATTTCTGAAAATTGCATGGTATCGGTCAATACGACAATGGTGAGAATGCTCAGTCCGACAGACAGTTCATAACTGATCATCTGTGCACCGCTTCGCATGGCACCGATTAGTGAGTACTTGTTGTTGGAACTCCATCCGGCAAGCAGGATACCTACCACACCGATGCTGGAGGCTGCCATCAGGAAAAAGATGCCGACATTGAAGTCGAGCACTTCCATCCCTTTGCTGAAAGGCAAACAACTGAATGACAGGATAGATGCCAGTATCACAATATAGGGAGCGAGGTTATAAAGGAAATTGTCGGCGTGACGAATGGTGATGATTTCTTTTATCAACATCTTGAATACATCGGCAAAGACCTGTATGGTGCCCCAAGGTCCTACGCGCATCGGTCCCAGGCGACACTGGAATGCTGCACAGACTTTTCGCTCCATGAATATCATAATGATAGCAATCACTGCGTAGGCAAGCATGATGCATACGCCGATAGCCACACACTCTATAAATACCGCCAACCCTTCGGGCATGAAGGAGGTAAGCATTGAGTGTATCCATTGGGTTACTATACTAAAATCAAACATATATTATTTCGTTTCGTTTTATTATTAATCTTATCTGTCTATGTCCGGTACCACGTAATCCACTGTTCCGCCGATGGCAATGAGGTCGGCTATCTTGGCACCGCGGCACATGGTTTCCATTGCCGAAACCAATGGCAGTCCGGTGGCACGGAACTTCAGACGGTAAGGATATTTATCTCCACGACTTTCCAAAAAGACGCCGAACTCTCCACGGCTGCCTTCCACCGCAGCATAATAAGAACCTTCGGGCACACGGATAATCGGTTTCATCTTTTGCTGAAATGCTCCTTCAGGAATATTATCAATCAACTGTTCGATGATGTTCATACTTTCCATGATTTCTTCCATACGTACCATGTAGCGTGCGAATGAATCGCCTTCGGTATGGACAATTTCCTTGAAGTCGACTTTTCCATACATAGAGTAGGGATGGCGTTTGCGAGTATCGCAAGCCCAACCGCTGGCGCGCCCTGTTCCCCCCGTTGCACCAAAAGAGATGGCGTCTTCGCGACTGAGCACTCCTACACCTTTCATACGTTCCTGTGCGATGATATTGCCGGTGAAGACTTCATGATACTCTTTTAATGTCGGACGGAGATAAGCGATAAAGTCTTTTACCTTTTGCACAAAGTCCGGCGCGATATCGGCCTGCACACCGCCGATGGTATTATAGTTCTGGATTAAGCGACCGCCGGTGGTTGCTTCGAAGATGTCCAGAATCTTTTCGCGGTCGCGGAATCCGTAAAAGAAGGCAGTTAGCGCGCCCAAGTCCATGCACAGACAAGAAAAGAAAAGCAGATGTGAATCAATGCGTTGCAGCTCGTCCATGATGGTGCGGATATACTGTATACGTTCACTCACTTCCACACCCATTGCCTTTTCGATACACATGCAGAGTGCATGGCGGTTTTGGTGTGCGCCCAAATAATCCAACCGGTCGGTTAAGGCGAGTGTTTGGGGATATGTCAGACTTTCGCACATCTTTTCGATGCCGCGGTGGATATATCCGCAGTGTACATCCAGTTTCTTTATAATCTCACCTTCCAGTGACACGCGAAAGCGGAGCACTCCGTGAGTTGCCGGATGCTGCGGACCTATATTAATAATGTATTCATCTTCGTCGAAGATGGTTTCTCGTTTTTCAATTACGCTGCCGTCATGCTGTACTTCCATGTATTGGGTGGTATCGACCGGCTCTTCGTTGGTCATCCGCAGCGGGTTGAGGCTTTCGTCATAATCTTTGCGAAGCGGATGGCCTATCCAGTCTTCACGCAGGAACAAGCGGCGCATGTCGGGGTGTCCCACAAAACGGATGCCGAAGTAATCATACACTTCACGTTCGTTGAATTCTGCGCCTTTCCAAATATCGCAGACTGTAGGCAATTCAGCTTTCTCGCGGTTGGCAGTGACAGCTTTAATTACTTTGTTCTCGCCGGTAGCTGTCTTTTCCAGATGGTAGACTACTCCCAATCCTTCTTCTCCCCAGTCCATTCCGGTGAGTGAACGCATAAAGTCATAGCCTTCCGCGCGTAACTTTTGCATCTCGGTGCGGAGTTCGTTAGGTTCTATTTTGATAATATCATCCATAAGTTATTCCTTTTGGGGTTCTTCTTCCTTGCGGTTTACTCCGCCAAAGAATTTTTCCAGTTTTACTTTACGTTGCAGTTGCATCATGCCATATAATAAGGCTTCGGGCCGTGGGGGGCATCCGGGAATATAAACGTCTACCGGTAATATTTTGTCAACTCCGTTCAGCACATGGTAGGATTTTTTAAACGGACCTCCGCTGATGGCGCATCCGCCCACTGCAATCACATATTTGGGGTCTGCCATTTGGTCATAAAGACGTTTTAATACCGGTGCCATTTTGTGTGTGATGGTTCCGGCTACCATAATCATATCTGCCTGGCGCGGACTGGCGCGGGCTACTTCAAACCCGAAACGGGCAAAGTCATACCGGGCAGCACCGACTGCCATAAACTCAATTCCGCAGCAACTGGTTGCAAAGGTAAGCGGCCACAGCGAGTTGCTGCGTCCCCAGTTGATAAGGTCATCCAAACAACCGATAAGTACTTTTGTACCTCCTTCATTAAGTTGTTTGACCATGTTCTCCAGATACTCATTATCTTTGAAATCTTCATAAGGGATAGATTTTATGACCGGTTTCTTTATTTCCATTCCAATGCTCCTTTCTTCCAAGCGTATGCCAGGCCTAATATGAGTACTACAATAAAGAAGAAGATGCTGACTAAACCGTACACTCCTAAATCCTGAACGACTGCCGCCCACGGAAAGAGAAATACCGTTTCAACATCAAACATGAGAAATAGAATGGCAAACAGATAGTAACCTACCTTAAATTGCATCCATGACTGTCCCCGGGTGGGGATACCACATTCGTAAGCCTCTCCTTTTTGCGGATTGTACGAACGGGGAGAAATGGCACGGGCAATACCCAAAGCCACGGCAACCAGTGCAATTGCCGTCAGGATAACGACAACTAATAGTGTAAAATACATATCTAAACTTTTTTTTGATTAGACAAAAAGTGAATGAACACAAAGCCCACTTACATAACGCTTAATGCAAGATACTTTGTTTTGGCTTTTAGCTTGAAGGCTTTATAAAATTAAATAATGATTCGCCGTAGTGCATAGATATAGTAATCCACGGCATGCGAGTAATGTGAAATGGATGAATGAAAATGTATGTTGTTTGTTTGTAGCTCTTGTTTCCAGAAATCATTCAGTGTAGCAAGCAGACGGAGAGCACATTTGGATTTGGAAGTCAAATCCGGATTGTCAAGAGCAATTGCTACTTGTGGCATATCGGCAAAACGGTTGATAAACAGGAAATCCATGGTCTTTTTACACGGACTTTGTGTTTGCTGATAAGAAGAGGTTACGTTTGATTTCTGAAAGAATGAACTCTTTACTGACGCATACTCTTCTTGTCCCGCTGTTGTTATCAAGAGCAGGAAAAATAAAAGAGAAATAAAGATCTTCAGTATATTGTTCATAATGATGATTTTTATTTAGAGGTCGCAAAGTTAGCCATAAATTTGGAATTCTATCATTATAAATTGTTTTTTTTCTCTTCTCGTGAATGGAGAGGGATTTCCGTACTTCTTAGTGTTTCTTCCAGAATCCGGGAGTAAACAACAGTAAGACGGTAAATAACTCCAAACGGCCGATGAGCATAAGTAACGCACTGATCCATTTGGCCATATCGGGTAATCCGCTCCATGAATAAGAAGGTCCGCACTTGCCTATACCCGGTCCGACATTGCCTAAACTGGAAATTACGACACTGTATGCTTCTTCAAATCCTACTCCTAATATCATAAGCAATAGCCAACCAATAAAGACAATAGCTATATAAAGGAAAGTAAATGCCAATATAGCCGATTTGGTTGTAGAAGAAATTACCTGACGGTTGATGCGGACCGGCAAGACTGCATTAGGATGGATGATTCGTTTGAATTCGTTTCTTGATACACGGCTCATGATGGCAATACGAATACATTTTATACCTCCGGAAGTGGAGCCTGCACATGCTCCGAAAAGCATGATGATGCACATCAATGTCCATAGTACCGGAACCCAGGTCATGTAATCAGCAGAAATAAATCCGGTGGTGGTCTGTAATGAGACTACTTGAAAAATAGCTTTCCGGAATGATTCTTCTATTCCCATCGGGCTGGTAAGAACCAGTGTGACGGTGGTGAACAGGGTAAAACAACCTACAGTGCCCAAATACCAATGGAACTCGGTATTCTCAATCAACCGTTTGAACTTTCCTTTCAGAAAGAATAGAAACAGCAGGGTAAAGTTGATACCCGACAAAAACATGAAAAGCGTGATTACATATTCTATATAGGGAGAATGAAAAGCAGCAATGCTGTTTTGCTTGGTAGAATATCCGCCTGTAGCAGTAGTTGTTAATGAATGGCACACGCTGTCGAACACATCCATTCCACCCAGCAGTAATAAGAATACTTCTGCTATGGTCAGTCCCAAATAAATGCTCCAAATCCATTTGGCGGTCACACCGATACGGGGATGTACCTTGTCATGGGTGGGACCTGTAGCTTCGGCTGCAAATAGCTGTACACCGCCTACTCCGAAAATGGGTAACACGGCGATGGTAAAGAATACAATCCCCAGTCCTCCAATCCATTGGGTCATGCTTCGCCAGAAAAGTAATCCGTGGGGCAATGATTCGATATTATCCAGAATGCTTGCTCCGGTAGTGGTGAATCCCGACATGGTTTCAAAAAAAGCATCGGTGATGCTGGGAATGTATCCGCTCAGATAAAACGGCAACATTCCGAACAGGGAAAAGAAGATCCAAGCAAGAGATACTACTACATAGCCATCGCGACGGCTGATTTTCCTTTCGGCGTTCTTTCCGAAGATAGAGAAAACAATACCTGCTCCTGCTGTGATAGCAGCGGAAGAAAGGAATGCGGTTAAATCTGTTTCCTTATAATATATGGCGAGTAATGCGCATAAAATCAAGAATCCCGCCTCAATGAAGAAAAGGGAACCCATGATTTTGCATATCATTTTAGAGTTAATCATCAGTTGAAGAATTTTTCTGCTTTCTTAATCATCATTCCCAAACAGAATACCACTACATGGTCTTCCGGTTGGATGATTGTATTACCTGTTACCAAGATACCTTCTCCATTTCGGATTAGTCCGCCGATGGTAACCCCTTTGGGAAGTCCCATGTCCTTAATGGCGTCTTTTGTAATACGTGAACCGGCTTTTACTGTAAATTCGGCAACATCTGCATTGGCAAAAGTCAGACATTTTACATTGGATACGTCGGCATCCAGCATCATTTGGTAAATATGGCTGGCAGCAATCATCTTTTTATTGATGACCGTGCCGATATCCAGACTTTCTGCCATACTGATATAATCAATGTTTTCCACCTCGGCAACCGTCTTGGTAACACCCATTCTTTTGGCGGCGAGGCATGCCAGAATATTTGTTTCCGAATTATCTGTCAATGCGACAAATGCTTCGGTGTTGCGAAGTCCTTCTTCCAATAGCAAATCCATATCCCGACCATCTCCATTGATAATCATGACTTTATCATCTACTACTTCTGTCAGCCGGTTACAGCGGTTGATATCGTTTTCGATTATTTTGACCTGCATATATTCAGGTACATATTGGGTTGTACGGACGGCTATACGGCTGCCTCCCATGATCATTACATTACGCACATCGGCATAATTTTCCTTTCCGGCTATTTTACGGATATAAGGAATATATTTTTTTGTAGTGGTAAAATAAACAATATCATGTAGCTTGATAGTATCATCTCCACGCGGGATAATTGTTTCATTGCCCCTTTTTATCGCTACAATGTGGAATGGAATATTACGTCCGCCCAGTTCGTGCAGAGGCACATTCAGAATTTCTGCCGTTTCACGCATTTTTGTACCAATCAGTACCAATGCGCCGCCACAGAACTCCCACCATTGGCGTATCCAGCTCATTTTGATGGCGTCTACAATTTCTTTTGCAGCCAGCATTTCGGGATAGATCAGTGAATGAACACCCAGATGTGAAAAGAATTCCTTATGTTTAGGCAATAGGTATTCGTAATTATCAATACGGGCTACGGTCTTTTTGGCTCCCAAATTGGTGGCCAGCATACATGCCGTCATGTTACGGCTTTCTTCCGGCATGACTCCGATAAAAAGATCGGCTCCCGCTACACCGGCATTCTTCAGACCGGAAATGGAAGTCGGGGATGCATTGACTGTCATCAAGTCGAAGTTGGAATCTAATTTACTCAACTTCTCCTCGTTTTCATCCATCAGGATAATATCTTGTTTTTCACCTGAGAGCAGTTTGGCCAAATGAGTGCCTACGGCTCCTGCCCCTGCGATAATAATCTTCATTTTTATCTTTCTCTTTTAGAATGATACCAATACCTTATAAATACCTTCTTCATCCATGCCGCATAAACGATGCAGGTCTTTCACCGGGCCGTGTTCTACAAACTTATCCGGTAAACCGATGCGGCGAACAGTGGGAGTATATCTGTTGTCTGCCATAAACTCCAGGATAGCACTGCCCATTCCGCCTTTCAACACACCGTCTTCAATGGTGACTATTCGGCAGAAATTCTTTCCTATTTCGTGTAGCATTTCTTCATCCAACGGTTTTAAAAAGCGTAAGTCATAATGGGCAATGCTCATTTTGCTTTCGGCTTCTGCACGGGTAATTGCCTTTCGTGCCGTATTGCCAATCGGACCGATGGTGATGACTGCCATGTCTTTTCCGTCTTTCAGTTTCCGCCCTTTGCCTATTTGTATTTCTTCAAAAGAAGATTTCCAGTCCACCAGCACCCCTCTTCCTCTGGGGTAACGAATCACAAAAGGTCCTTTATCGGGCAGTTGTGCGGTGTACATCAGATTGCGCAGCTCATGTTCATCATAAGGGGATGCCACCGTCAGGTTAGGGATGGGGCGCATATATGCCAAATCGAATGCACCATGATGGGTAGGACCGTCCTCGCCCACAATTCCTGCCCGGTCAAGGCAAAGAACGACATTCAACTTTTGAATGGCAACATCGTGTATAACATTATCGTATGCACGCTGCATGAAAGACGAATAGATGTTGCAGAACGGGATTAATCCGTCTTTTGCCATACCGCCGGAGAAGGTTACGGCATGCCCTTCTGCAATGCCTACATCAAATCCCCGGTCGGGCATTGCTTTCATTAATATATTCATGGAGCATCCTGACGGCATTGCCGGGGTTACTCCTACTATTTTGTCGTTTTGCTGTGCCAGTTCCAACAACGTATTGCCAAACACATCCTGAAACAAAGGGGGAAGTCCGTCGGTATCTATCACAATGCGTTCTCCGGTTTCTTTGTCGAAAATTCCCGGTGCATGCCATATGGTAGCTGCTTTTTCAGCCGGACCGAATCCTTTGCCTTTGGTGGTATGGATATGGAGCAACTTGGGACCCTGCATATCTTTTATTTCTTTCAAGACACGTGCCAGATTATTGACATCGTGTCCGTCAATAGGACCGAAATAGCGGATATTCATTCCTTCGAACACATTTTGTTGCTGTACGAGCATGGATTTCAGGCTGTTATTGAAACGAATCAGGCTCTTTCGGCGCTCTTCATTCAGTATGCCCCATTTATAGAACATTTTTGAGAGCTTATATCGTATTTTATTATAACCTTCAGACATCTGGAGGTTTAGAAGATACTGTTTCATTCCACCCACACTGCGGTCGATAGCCATATTATTATCATTCAGGATGATTAAGAGATTATTGGGTGTAGAGGAAGCATTGTTCAATCCTTCAAATGCCAGACCGCCACTCATTGATCCATCGCCGATGACGGCTACCACATGGCGGTTGTTTTCTCCATTCTTCTTAGCTGCGACAGCCATTCCGAGCGCTGCCGAAATAGAGTTGGAGGCATGTCCGCACGTAAAAGTGTCATATTCACTTTCGTGAGGAGAAGGAAAAGGGCACAGACCGTGTAATTTGCGGTTTGTACAGAAAGTATCCCTGCGGCCTGTCAATATCTTATGGCCGTATGCCTGATGACCTACGTCCCATACGATGCGGTCATAAGGCGTATTAAATACATAATGTAAGGCTACGGTCAGTTCTACCACTCCCAGACTGGAACCAAAATGTCCCGGATTGCGTGAGAGCTCATCTATTATTTTTTGCCTCAGCTCTTTACATACTTCGGGCAGTTTGTCTGCCTCTAATCGGCGCAAATCTTCCGGTGTATCTAAACTTTTCAGCAACATATATGAAGTATCCTGTTCCATTCCTATGATATGATAAATATCTTGCAAAAATAGCATATTTATGTGTATTATGATTACATTTGTCCTTAAAAAATAGATAGACTCTTATTGATATGAATTTCAGAACGCAAGTAGAACTGCCTAAAGAGGAAACAGAAATCCGTCATTCTGACCGAATTATGCTATTTGGTTCCTGTTTTGCCGAAAATATCGGAAATTTGTTGCTGGCAAATAAGTTTCGGTGTGATGTGAACCCTTTTGGGATTCTCTATAATCCTTTATCTGTGGCAGAGGCTATCCGTCAAACTCTCTCTTATAAAACTTACAATGAGGCGGATTTGTTTTGCGATAGGGCGGGATGGCATAGCTTTATGCATCATGGCTCTTTTTCAGGCAATTCGGCAGAAGAATGTTTGTTGCGGATTAACGAAAGGCTGGGGAGAGCCGCCGCGGAATTGCCGCAAACCGACTGGCTGATGATAACATGGGGAACGGCATGGGTTTATTCTTTGAAAGAGAATGGTAAGGTTGTGGGCAACTGCCATAAGCAACCGGATAAACTGTTTACGCGCAGGCTTCTTTCGGTAGAGGAGATAGTTGTTGAATATTTTGACTTGTTGAAAATGTTGCAGGAGCTGAACCCTAATCTGAAGGTGCTGTTCACCGTCAGTCCCATCCGGCACGCCAAAGACGGGATGCATGGCAATCAGATAAGTAAATCTACTCTATTATTGGCGATAGACACTCTGCAACACCATTATCCGATGTGCCATTATTTCCCTTCTTATGAAATTATGATGGACGAACTTCGCGATTACCGCTTTTATGCGGATGATATGTTTCATCCTTCGCCCATGGCTGTATCTTATATATGGAAGTGTTTCGGAGATACTTATTTCAGCAGTCAGACACGGCAGATAATGAAAGAGTGGGAAGAAATACGCAAAGGGTTGAATCATAAACCTTTTGATGTCCGTTCGGAAGCATACCGTAGTTTTTTAACTCAAATAGTGTTAAAGATAAGCAGGATGAAAGAAAAGTTCCCGTATTTTGAACTTCAAAAAGAATTAGAACAATGTCAAGCTCAATTGAAAATATAGTAAAGGCTTTGGGTGCCAAACGCTTTGGCGACCACAATGCACAGATTGATTGGATTTTAACTGATAGCCGCTCGTTATGCTTCCCCGAAGAAACTTTATTCTTCGCTTTGAAAACCAAACGCAACGACGGGCATAAATATATTCCTGATTTGTATGAGCGCGGGGTGCGTAATTTTGTAGTGAGTGAACTGCCTGAGAACAAGGAAGCTTATACTGCCGCCAATTTCCTGCAATTGGCCAATCCGTTAAAGGGACTGCAAAAACTGGCAGAAAAGCATAGGGAACAATTTCTTATTCCGGTGGTCGGCATTACCGGCAGCAACGGTAAGACGGTAGTGAAAGAATGGTTATACCAATTGCTCAGCCCGGATCGCGTGGTTACCCGCTCTCCCCGCAGTTATAATTCACAAATCGGAGTGCCGCTTTCTGTATGGTTGATGAACGAAGAAACCCAGTTGGCTATTTTTGAAGCCGGTATTTCTGAAATGGGTGAGATGGAGGCTTTGCAAAGCATTATCCGTCCCACTATCGGTATATTGACAAATATCGGTGGTGCTCACCAAGAGAATTTTTTCTCTGTTCAGGAGAAATGTATGGAGAAACTGACGCTTTTTAAGGATTGTGATGTGATTATCTATGACGGTGATAATGAACTTATCAGCTCTTGTGTCAGCAAGTCTCTTTTTACTTCGCGTGAGATAGCCTGGTCTAAGAAAGACAATGAACGTCCTTTATTTATAGAATCTATTTGTAAGGGTGAGGATTCCACCACTGTGAAATATCGTTATTTGGGGATGCCGAATGAATATAAGATACCGTTTATCGATGATGCATCGATTGAAAATTCATTGCATTGTCTGGCAGTAGCCTTGTATATGATGGTGCCTGCCGAGGACATTGCAGAGCGTATGGCGCATCTGGAGCAAATAGCCATGCGTTTGGAAGTGAAAGAAGGAAAAAATGGGTGTGTTATTATCAACGACAGCTATAATTCGGATTTGGCCTCTTTGGATATTGCACTTGATTTCATGTCGCGCCGTTCGGAAGATAAAGGTAAAAAACGCACATTGATTCTTTCGGATATGCTGGAAACGGGGCAAAGCAGTAAGTTGCTTTACCGTCAGGTGGCCGAACTGGTTCATAGTCGTGGTGTGGAAAAGATTATCGGGGTAGGCGACGAGATTCGTACAGCTTCTTCCCGGTTTGAGTTAGAGAAGTATTTTTTTCATAGCACAGAAGACTTGTTGAAATCCGACCTGTTGCCCAATCTGCGTAATGAGGTGGTCTTGATAAAAGGTTCACGCAGCTTTCATTTCGATGATATTTCGGAACGCTTGGAGTTGAAAGTACATGAGACAATTCTGGAAATCAAATTGAATGCATTGGTTGATAATTTGAATTATTATCGTAGTAAACTGAAACCGGAGACAAAGATGGTGTGCATGGTGAAGGCATCGGCTTATGGAGCCGGTTCGTATGAGATAGCCAAAACCCTTCAAGACCACAGGGTGGATTATTTGGCTGTAGCGGTTGCCGACGAAGGCTCGGACTTGAGAAAAGCCGGTATAACCAGTTCCATTATCATCATGAATCCGGAATTGACTGCCTTCAAAACGATGTTCGATTATAAGCTCGAACCTGAAGTTTATAGTTTTCATTTACTGAATGAATTGATAAAGGCTGCCGAAAAAGAAGGAGTGACCAATTTCCCCATTCACATCAAACTGGATACCGGCATGCATCGGCTCGGCTTTACACCGGATGAGATACCGGAGTTGATAGAGCGCCTGAAAAAGCAGACGGCTGTTATTCCTCGTTCCGTATTCTCGCATTTGGTGGGAAGTGATGCCGAACAGTTTGATTCCTTTACGCGTCGCCAGATAGAGGCTTTTGAGCGGGCATCGCAGGAGTTGCAGGAGGCTTTTCCGCATAAGATATTGCGCCACATCTGTAATACGGCGGGTATCGAGCGTTATCCCGGCGCACAGTTTGATATGGTTCGTTTGGGAATAGGATTGTATGGCGTAGATCCTTTTACCAATAAAATTATTCATAATGTAAGTACACTGAAAACAACGATTCTTCAGATACATGATGTTCCCAAGGAAGAAACAGTGGGATACAGCCGGAAGGGGCATTTGGAACGCGATTCCCGCATAGCTGCCATTCCTATCGGATACGCCGACGGATTAAACCGTAAATTGGGCAATGGAAATGCTTACTGCTTGGTGAACGGACAGAAAGCACCGTATGTAGGTAATATATGTATGGATGTGTGTATGATAGATGTGACGGATATTGACTGCAAAGAAGGAGACAAGGCAGTGATATTCGGTGATGATTTACCTGTAACGGTCTTGGCTGAAATTTTGGGAACCATTCCTTATGAGATATTGACAAGTGTTTCTAATCGGGTGAAAAGAGTTTATTACCAGGATTAACGAAAAAGAGACCTTAATAATCTTAAGAAGAAGGAAGAATTTACGTTTCTTTTCTGTATATTTGGAGAAACCAAAAACAGAATGCCATGAAACGTATATTCTTCCTTTTAGCATGTCTGTGTTTGCCGTTTTTCTCCTTTGCCCAGAAAGCAGGAGAGTCAAGGCAATTGACCCGGCAAGATTCCTTGCGTTTGCAGCAGTTGTTGAATGGACAAGTGGAAATCGTCATCGATGATGAAACTCAGCAGGAGATAGACCGCTTGTTTAATCCTGAGAAGTGGAAAATGAAATCTACTCCTTTCCCTAAAAAGAATATGAAGTTTGAGACAGAACTTCCCCGATATTACATTTCCCAAGTAGATACGGTTGACGGCCGTGGGTATATCCGTCTTTTGCCTTATGGTCCTTTTGAATCTCCTGAAGAAGAAAAGATCTATGTGGAGATTCCGCTTAATAAGGAATATCTGGCAGGTTATGATCCGCGGCTCGAACCGGCATCGGCAGGAAAGTTCACTCCTAGTGCTTTGATGGTGGGAGCCGGTATCAGCACCACTTTTAACGCGGATAAACTCTTGGGCATCATATTCAGCAAGAAAATGCGTGCCAAGGTAAAGAATGCCAAGGAAGCCAAGTCGTGGGAAGGATATTAGCTTGCAGGACTAAGCGTTTTCTTCCTTTCTGTTAAGCCGTTTTATGCGGTAGATTATTAGTCCCTGCCACAGTAGAACGTGGGAGTGTGTCAAAACCAAACCGGTCTATCCCATCGTCAGCTGTAGGGGCAGGGTTTGCCTGCCCGAATACACAAAGCAAACTGTTTTCGGGCGAGCGAACCTCGCCCCTATGTACTAAACGACAGCATTATCCACGTTTTGACACCGATAATCTGCCGTTCAAAAGGTCTTAGCCTTTAGTAAGGAATTGCTTCATCTGCCTGACGATTCCGGATGAGTATAGGGGGTGATTTGCTTTCATTTTACTACCTTTGTATTCGAGAGAGCAAATCAAAAAAAGCATGAATGAAGAAATAGCAGAATATTACGAAGAACTATATAATCTGTGTGCCGTTGAACAAGAACAACCTTTGGCGCGCCGTTACAGACAGTTGCGTGAAGCATTGGAGCGGGTGATGAGGCAACAAATGATGGGAACAGGCTTGCAAGCTACAGATTTGGCTGCCCGTATCAATTATGTGGCGACTCAATTTGCATTGGATGGCCGGGAGCAGAACCAATTGCATACATTCCGCCTGACTTCGAATGACATTCTGAATCACCGCAAGGAGCCGTCCGAACAGGAATTCTTGCGGGATCTCCGCGCTGTGGCTTATGCCTATCGGAAGATTTTTCATGAGGATATCCCACCGAAACTTTATACGTTGCTTCCCAAGCAGGAAACGACTCCTGCGGTAAAGAGGGAGAAAGAGACTCGGATTCGTCGTATCCGGGTGTGCTTTGACTATGCGGATGAAAGCTATCTGTATGTCCGGCCGATAGATGTGCTTGAAGAAGAACCGGTAAAGGTGAATTATAACAAGCCCGGTGTGAATGAGGAATTTAAAGATACGGTGGATGAGCTTTGGCGGTATGCCCAATTGAATTTGTTGGATGTAACTGTCGATGATAATGGAGTTTATACTCCTTCTTTTATAGTACTTGAACCTGATTATCTGTTGGATATCAGCTCATTGGCAGAGTGTTATAAGGATTATGGCAGTCATCCCGCCAATTATTTTCTGAGTCGTTTGGTCCCTATTGAGAATGCCCGTCCCTTATTGTTGGGAAATATAGCCAATCTGTTTCTGGATGAATGGATATATGCAGGAGAGAAAGAACCTGATTACACTGAATGTATGAAAAAGGCTTTTCGGCAGTATCCTATCGAACTGGCAGCTTGTGAGGAACTTCGAAATCCTCAGAAGGAGAAAGAGTTTGCGCAAGACTGTAGAATGCATTTCGAACATATCCGTGAAACGGTGCAGAAGACATTTTTACAACCGGGATATAACCTTGATAAGAATGATGCTGTGCTGGAACCTTCTTATATTTGTGAGGCACTTGGCATTCAGGGTCGTTTAGACTATATGCAGCGTGACATGAGCAGCTTTATAGAAATGAAGTCGGGCAAAGCAGACGAATATGCCATGCAGGGCAGGTTGGAGCCGAAAGAGAATAATCGTGTACAGATGTTGCTTTATATGGCGTTGCTGGAGTATAGCATGGGGCAAGAGCGTCGCAGTATGCATCCCTACTTGTTGTATACTCGTTATCCGTTGCTTTATCCGGCACGTGCATCTTGGGCACAAGTGCGGCGTATCATTAATTTGCGCAACTGCATTGTGGCTTCGGAGTATGGTGTGCAGTTGCATAATCATCCTTCGTTTACCCAACGGCTGTTGGCACAGATCAATCCTTCTGTTCTCAATCAAAAAGGGTTGCAGGGGCGATTTTGGGAACAGTACTTGAAGCCTTCCATCTCCCGTTTCGGTGAGCGCATGGAACTGCTTACTCCTCTGGAACGTACTTATTTTTATACGCTTTATAACTTTATCACAAAAGAACTTTATACCTCCAAGTCGGGTGATGTGAATTGTGAAAGCAGGACGGGCGCTTCTGCTTTATGGCTCAGTACGCTGGATGAAAAGCGGGATGCAGGAGAAATTTTATACGATCTTACTATTGTTGAGAACCATGCATCGCAGGCTCATAAGGCTTTTATTATTTTGTCTATTCCTCAATATGAAGAAACTTTTCTGCCTAATTTTCGTAATGGAGACGTGGTGGTGCTCTATGAACGCAATAATGGTACGGATAATGTGACCAACAAAATGGTATTCAAGGGAAATATAGAATCCATAACCGATAATGAATTGCGCATTCGCCTTCGGGCGGCACAGCAGAATCCGTTGGTGTTTCCAGAGAACAGCCGTTATGCCGTGGAGCATGATACGATGGATACTACTTTCCGAAGCATGTATTTGGGATTGTCTTCCTTTATGGACGCGAACCCTGAGCGCAGGGAGTTGTTGTTGGGGCAGCGTCCTCCTCGTTTTGATATGGCTTATGAAGACAGGATAGCCCGGACGACCGATGACTTTGAACGGGTGGCGCTGAAAGCGGAGGCTGCCTGTGACTATTTCTTGTTGGTGGGACCTCCGGGAACCGGAAAGACTTCGCGTGCCTTGAGGAGGATGGTGGAGCATTTTTATGCTTGTCCTTCCACACAAGTGCTGTTGCTGGCTTATACTAATCGGGCGGTGGACGAGATATGCCGGTCGCTTTCTGCCATCTTGCCGCAAGTGGACTATATACGGGTGGGAAGTGAATTGTCTTGTGATGCGCGTTTCCGCAAACATCTGTTGGAAAATGTGCTGGCAGAATGCAACAATCGTCGGGAGGTAAACATCCGCATGGCAGATTGCCGTATTTATGTGGGAACAGTTGCATCTATTGCATCTAAACCGGAACTGTTCAAACTGAAGCATTTTGATGTGGCAATTGTTGATGAGGCTACACAAATATTGGAGCCTCAGTTGTTGGGAATCCTTTGTGCGCGGTTTAAGGACGGACGTAACGGAATAGGGAAGTTTATCCTGATTGGTGATCATAAACAATTGCCGGCTGTGGTGTTGCAGAGTAATGAACAGTCTGAGGTGCATGATGAAGGGTTGCGGCGGATAGGGCTTTATAACCTGAAAGATTCTCTTTTTGAACGGCTTTATCGTTTTCATTTGCAGGAGGAGCATTGCCGGGCGGTGGATATGCTTTGCCGTCAGGGACGCATGCACCCCGGAGTGGCATCATTTCCTAATCGAGAGTTTTATGCCGGAAAGTTAGAAGCACTGGGTTTGCCGCATCAGTTGGAGAATGTCGATGCTCCGGTTCGGTTTATTCCTTCAGAGCGGGATACGGAAAGTGTTTCGGGGAAGACGAACCGGAATGAAGCGCGCATTGTTGCTCAATTGGCTGCTGATGTGTATCATCTGTATAAGGAGACTTTCGAGGTCAACCGCACCTTGGGAGTGATCACTCCTTATCGTAGTCAGATTGCATTGATTCGGAAAGAAATTCAGGCATTGGGAATATCGGCTTTGAATGAAATATCGGTTGATACGGTGGAGCGTTATCAGGGAAGTGAACGCGATGTAATCATTTATTCTTTTTGTGTGAATTATCTTTATCAGTTGAAATTCTTGCCTAATCTGACGGAAGAGAACGGAGTTTGGATAGATCGTAAATTAAATGTGGCATTGACGCGTGCCCGAAGGCAGTTGTATATAACGGGAGTGCCCGATATATTGAGCCATAACCTGATATATCGTCGTCTGATACAGGCAATTAATTAGGGAAATCCCTACCTGTTTGTAGGGCTTTTCCTTTTAATGTATTTTTTTCTTTTCCTATTTTTGTAGTGTTCTAAAATCAAGGCACTATGAAACGATACATTCTTTTTCTCTTAGTTGCAATGCTGGAATGCGGAATCATGTTTTCGCAGAATAACCGGCCATTGAGTCCGATGCTGAATATTTCGGGTGAGTTTAAGCGGGACTATAAAGATGTGAAGAAAGGTACGGCTTGTATTTTGCAGCGCGTTATCAAGTTGAAAAAGCCGATTGGTCAGGAAGAGTCTACATTACAGGCAGTGGTGGTGGTCGGCGGGGTGCAGGTAGGTATTCCTATGGAGGAATTGGATGTACTGAAGCTTATTCCCGCAGATAAGACTTCATTTTGGCAGACTGCACAGCTGTCAAACGATTTAATCTCTTATTATGAAAAGAAAGGCTACCAAGGGGGAATGCGGCAAGAGCAGGCTCGTGAAGCGGATGATTATTTGAAAGAACTGGAGCACGCTAAGCTTTTTTATGATGATGCTGCAATAGAGGATTATTTGCAATGTATGCTGTTAAGTATCATTCCCGAAAAGATGGCTGTCCTGCGTGAAGGAACTCCGTTGGTGCGTGTATTGAAATCTCCGGCTCCAGATATGTTGATGTTGGGTAACGACTGTCTGTTGGTTTCTACGGGAATGTTGACTGCTTTGGACAGCGAAGAGGAATTATATGCAGTGATGAGCCGTGAAGTAGCCCATTATGTACTCGATCATGCCATTATCACCGTGAACAAGAATATTGTCCGTGCCAAGCGTGCACAGTTCTGGGGAGCTGTAGCGGACGGAGTGGTTGCCGCTACAGAGGAATATCTGTACGATCGTTATGATTATTATGTTCCCGGGCTGGTCTTTGCAACGAATGATGTCGTTCAGGCATTGGTGAATGATAACATTGCCAATCGTATGGGGTTGGATTATTCGGAAAAACAAGAGAAAGAAGCCGACCATATAGTCATGAACTTTATGGTGCTGATGAAAAAGAACAAGGATGCAATGGTTTCCGCTTTGAGTAAAATCAATCAATACTATCAGCGTAATAAAGATGTAGAAGCATTATCCAAGTATGGTGCGTATGGTTCATTGCCCGAAAGGGTAGGGAAGCTGGGTAAGTTTACTCCATTGGATGAAGACCGGAACTATTTAAAGAAAACTTCTACAGTGGTCAGCTATGAAGCCGGTATGATGGATTATAATAAGAAATATAATGAATCAAGGCGTTTGGCTATGAAGAATATCAATAATGCGATGGCTTGTTCGGATGATTATCTGATGGTGGCACGCAGCATTATGAAACTATCCAATAGCAAGGAAAGCAATGCTGAATGTCTGGAGTATCTGAATAAGGCGGATGAGACGTCTAAGATAACCAATGTGAATATTTGCAAGATGAAGATATTATTGTTGCTCAGGGAAAACAAACAGGCGGATGCCGTTCATTTGTTGCATGAATACCAGGACATGTTGAACGCAATGTATCAGCAACCCCATACTCAGGAAGATGCACAATGGATTGCCGGTGAGCACACTTGGGCAGAGAAACTGCTGGATAGGACGTATATCATGTAAAAGACTATAAATCAGAGAATGCAACACTAAAACTAAACAGAAAATGAGGGGACCGAAAGTAAAATGGTCTATCAAATAGTCAACTGTAGGGGCAGGGTTTGCCTGCCCGAACCGGCGGTTACAACTTTGGGAGTAATACACAAAGCAAGCTGTTTCCGGGCGAGAGAACCTCGCCCCTACGGGTAAAATGACAGCATCATCCACGTTTTGGCATACCCCT
The DNA here is from genome assembly GCF_000382445.1 of Phocaeicola massiliensis B84634 = Timone 84634 = DSM 17679 = JCM 13223. Lineage (GTDB taxonomy): Bacteria > Bacteroidota > Bacteroidia > Bacteroidales > Bacteroidaceae > Phocaeicola > Phocaeicola massiliensis. Next base: position 597,453 of record NZ_KB905473.1, read on the forward strand.
CATTTATTATTGAGCATCATGAATCGGCCGATTGGATGTTAAGCATCGACAGGTTTATATTTCGGTACTAATATTTTCATTATTATCCAACCTAGCAGATAGGCTACTGCACAGATGCAGAAGATAATGAAATAACCGGCAGGTTTTCCTTCAAATCCCATAAACTTCATATTGGTTTGTGCGGCATAGTCGAATAATCTGCCCGATCCCATATTAATAAGGAATGAGCTGATGCCGCCTGCCATACCGCCGATACCTACAATAGTGGCAATGGTGCTTTTGGGAAACATATCGCCTACTACGGAATAAATGTTGGCAGACCAAGACTGATGGGCCGCTCCCGCAATGCCGATGATAATAATCGGATACCAATAGGAATAGTTGCCGAGCGGTTGTGCAAATAATGCCAGTAAAGGGAATAAGGCAAAGATAAACATCGCCTGCATGCGGGCGGCATACGGGTCCTTTCCGGTTTTATTGATAATGATGGTAGGCAGTTTGCCGCCATAGATAGACAACATGGTGATGGCATATAAAACGAAAATCAACAGTTGTGCCGTGCCGGTGTCGGAAGCAAATCCATATACGTCCGAAATATAGGCAGGCGCCCAAAAGAGAAAGAACCACCACACACCGTCGGTCATGAACTTGCCAATGAATACGGCCCATGTTTGAGGGTATTTGAAACAAGTCCAGAAAGGGATTTTCTTATTGTCGAATTCATTGGCGCTTGCCTGTTGTTCGGTTGTCTGGTTTTCGTCGTTATTGTCTTGTTCGATGTATTCAAGTTCTGCTGTATTGACGCGTGGGTTGGCTGCCGGTTTTTTGTAAAGGAACATCCAGCATCCCATCCAGATAAATCCCAATCCGCCAATGACAACAAATGCCATTTCCCATCCATTGCCAATACCGATATTCTGGAAATAGCGTGCTAATGTCGGGATGGTAACGGGGGCAGCTAAAGCTCCGATAGTAGCTCCGGCATTAAAAATGGAAGTAGAATAAGCGCGGTCTTTCTTAGGAAAATATTCAGCGGTTACTTTGATGGCGGCAGGGAAGTTGCCGGCTTCACCTATTCCCAGCACGATGCGTGCCGCAATGAAATAATACACGCTGGTGATGGCAATGGTAGAAGCAACAGCTCCGGTGGCGGAGATCATTTCTCCTGCATTGTGTATACCCAGTGTCTGTTCGGTTGCCCAACCGCAAAGTGCATGCATACAGGCCCCCAACGACCATACAGCGATAGCCCAGAGATAACCTTTTTTGGTACCCATCCAGTCAATGAAACGCCCGGCAAATAAGTTGGCAATGGCATATACAAGAGAAAAAATAGCTGCGATATCTCCATAGTTTGAATCTGTCCAATGGAATTCGGGAGCGATGAAATCTTTCCATGTCAACGACAGTACCTGTCTGTCCAAATAGTTGACGGTAGTGGCGAAGAATAACATGGCACAGATTATCCATCTGAAGTTTGTCATTTTCCCGGTAGAACTTTGAGATGTACTCATAATAATAGATTTAGTAGATTATGTTTTTCTTAATGGCACAAAAGTAAGTATTATTCGGTCAACAATGATAAAAAACAAATTTGTCATTCCAAAAGTGCCGAAGAATCTTAATCATAATAATGAAAGCTCTTCATCACATTCAGAATGACAAACATCAATGAGAATCAGACGAGAGTAGAATCTGTTTATTTCATTTCTGTATATTTGATTTCATCCTTGTCACTGTATTTCAGGTTCTCGCCTGCCATACCCCAAATAAAGGTATAGTTGCTGGTTCCGGCTGCTGCATGGATAGACCATTCGGGAGAAGTAATAGCCTGTTCGTTGTGCAGCCACACCAGACGCTCTTCTTGCGGTTCACCCATTAGGTGGCAGATGGCATTTCCTTCGGGCAGATTGAAATAGAAATAGGCTTCCATACGGCGTGTGTGGGTATGTGCCGGCATGGTATTCCATACAGAACCCGGAGCAAGTTCGGTAAGTCCCATTTGCAGTTGGTTTGTACCACCGTCTTTTACTCTTTCCAATACATCTTTCACAATCAACTGGTTTACAATACGGTCGTTGCTATCCTCCATTTTACCGTAGTGGTCAGATATAGCTAAAGCATATTTCTTGGGATTTGCCTTTTGGAGTTTGGCATCGGTTGTAATCAATTGGGTGACATATGGTTTATAAGCCGGTGCTGAATTGATATAGAACTTAGCAGGTTTGGTAGCATCGTTGCTCTTAAAAGTAACCTCTTTGTTGCCGCAACCCACATAAAGTGCCTCTTTGTACTTCATAGGATATTCTTTACCATCTACGGTCACTACTCCGTCACCACCTATGTTGATTACGCCCAGTTCGCGGCGTTCGAGGAAGTAAGTGATTTCCGGGCCCAGTTCGCGGAATGTTTCCAACTTCAGGACTTTGTTTACCGGCATGGCACCTCCGTAGATGAGGCGGTCATAAAGCGTATAAGTGACATTGATTTCATCCGGCGCCATAACTTTCTCCATCATGAATGAGTTGCGCAGACGTTCTGTATCATAGTGTTTTACATCTTGCGGATGGCAAGCTGTCTGTACTTTGTAATTTACTTGGGCTGAAGCTGTCAAAGCAGAAACGCCCAGCATCATTGCAATTGCTAATTTCTTCATTTTCGTTCTTATTTATTAGTTATCTTATTTTCTGTTTTATTATTGGGCATTTTTTACCGATTGCTGATATTTGATGATGGCACGACGGTTTAATACCATCAGAAACAGGGTTATTAATACCAGAATAGCAGAACCGATAATTTTGAATGTATAAGTCATGTGGAATATAGCCCAAGAGAAGGGGCTGGATGCAAAGTCCAATGCACCACCTTCAAAACCTTGAGGGATATTTACGGCTGCATCTTGAGTTTTGGCATAAACGTCTTGTGCGGCTTGGGTAAAATAAGGAGCCAAATCGGTAACGAAATATAAACCGATGGCCAATACAATGAATCCGATAATAAAGGTTTTAAATACGTTGCCTTTCGTAATGGGCAATATCAATGGGAATACATAGAACATACCTGCCAATGATGCCAAAGGTAAGAATTCATTGCCGGGGAGTACTACTGCCAATAACAGAGTAACAGGAATCAATAGCAGGGATACAACCAAAGTTGCAGGATGCCCAATGACCAAAGCAGGGCTCATACCTATGTTAAGACCCACTGCACCTTTAAACTTCTTTGCAATCATTTCGCGGGTAGCGTCAGAAATAGGTTTCAAACCTTCAATAAACAAACCGGTGATGCGTGGAATCAATTCCATAACAGCTCCCATCTTAATGCCTAAGCCTAAAATATAAGGAATCCTGTCTACCATTTCCTGTCCGTTTTTACAAGACAGTGCGCCAATGCCACAACCTACCAGAATACCTAAGAACAACGGTTCACCCAATAAACCGAATCTCTTCTTCATGCCTTCGGCATCAATATTCAGTTTATTGAATCCGGGTATTTTGTCCAATACTTTATTGATAATAATAGCGAATGGAACAAATCCTGCACAGAAAGGCTGAGGAATGGAGATACCTTCCATCTTTTCATAAAAGCCCTGAAACTTGTCTGCTGTATAGTCTGCCAAAATCAAGGTGATGATGTAGCAGATAATGGCAGCAAAGAATCCCCACAGAATGCTGTTTGTCGCAAAATAAACTACTGCTCCGATAAAGGCAAAATGCCAATAGTTCCATAAGTCGATATTAACAGTACGGGTAGTCTTTGTTAATAACATCAATATGTTGACACCCAGGCAAACCGGAATGATAAATGCACCTACGGAAGTGTTATAAGCAACAGCGGCGGCAGCAGGCCATCCCATATCGAATACCTTTAATTGAAGGCCGTATATTTCGACAACTTTACTTAAAGCGGGTCCGAGGCTGCTGGTCAACAAGGCTGTAACAACTGATAATCCTACAAAACCTACTCCGACCAACAAACCACTTTTTAATGCTTTGCTTAATTTAATACCGATACAAACTCCTAAGATTGTAAAGATAATAGGCATCATCACAGCTGCACCCAGACCAATGATATAACTGAAAACTTCTTCCATTCTCTTGTGATTTAATAGTTAAATGAACGTGTTTCTACAATAGTATAAATTAAAAACTGCCCCAAAAATAAAACCTTTTCTCAATTAATCAAACGGGAAAACCTTAATTATTAGTAAAATGGACAATTTTGTACACTTTTTATTGTTATCGCGCACGATTTTATTGTTTTCGCACACGAAAAACCGAATGATGTATTCTCTTTATTTAGAGTAACACAGTGCTTTTCTTGGTAACAATAACTTTTGTTTTATAAAAGATAGAAGGTCTGTTATTAAGGCAAAACAACTATATGGAAAGTAAATTTATCTGTAATTTTATTGTATCTGGATTGCCGGTGGTTGCTCTTCTATTGTGTATGGTTAAAAGTGTTTGATGAACAAATGTACATTTTCGGATAGGCCGGAAAGCGTTTTTGAAAAACCCTTAAGTCTCCTTTCGGAACAATCCATTCTTTTCTAAACAATCCTAAGTTCTTTATTTATAATACCTTTACAACTTTTAATGCTTGCTTTTTGAAAGGAAAGAAGATGTTGGTTTGTATTTAATCGATTGATAATGTGATGGATAAGATTTTGGGAGAGAAAAGAAAAAAAGTGCATCTCTTAGTAAGAGATACACTTTTCGCTGCAAATTTACACAAAGTTTTGATAATTAAAACTTTTTGAGAAGAAAAATCACAAGACAAATGCAAAAATATCTTTAGTCTTAAGTTTTAGGACGCTTTTTTATGGGCTTAAACGACTAATAATAAAGTGTTTATGTGCGTTCTGTGTATCTCTTACTAAGAGATGCACAGAACGCAACCTCTTTTTAAAGGTTTGAAAAGTGAGTAATTATCTGAAATAGAGACAATAAAAAGAAACTACAATGGACTACCTGTTTCTACACCGCGACAAGCGCACTTTTACTTCCGAAAGGCAGAAGAATCTGCTTTTCCGGGCTGCCCGGCTTTATTGGGAGCAGAAGTATGAAGGACGCGAACCGGAGAAAGCAAGAAAAGTCGATTGTGAGCTATATAAATATGTATTGTATTATTTGGAAGTGCGCCAAGTGTTTCTTGACCCGAAGCTCTCACTGAAGAAGCTGAGCGATATGATTGAGACGAACCAAACCTATTTATCCAATGTGGTCAACCGCTACTTCGGTTGTCATCTGAAAGAGTTGGTAAATACGTATCGGGTGGAATATGCCAAGGAACTGCTCCGTTCGGGCAAGTGTCTGCCGGAGGAGCTGCCTCAACGCTGCGGGTTCTTGTCGCGAAGTGCTTTTTATGCTGCTTTTAAAAAGGTGACGGGTGTTTCTCCCAAACGTTATATGAAATATGAAATGAGAGCACAGCACTCAGAATCAATAAATTATGTATAACCAATTTTAGTTTTTTAAATTTATAAATTTAAAGTTTTTCTATTATGAACAAAAAGTTTTTAAGTGCAATCCTGTTCGGAGCCTTAATGGTTTCGTCAACAGGAACATTTGTGTCTTGTAAGGATTACGACGATGACATCGATGCAATCAACAAGGAACTGACCGATCTGAAATCAAAACTTTCAGATCTTGAAAGTAAAGTAAATGCCGGTGGCGCTTATGTTACCAAGATTGAATCGGTAGACGGTGGTTTCAAAGTATCGGTAAGCGACGGTACTTCTTACAACCTGACCGTTGCCAGTGCTGCTCCCGGTAGCAAGGTTGTGATTGACGACAAGACCGGTGAAATCAGTATTGATGGCAAAGCTACAGGTTGGTTTGCTACTACGGGTGAAGGTGAAGAAGCTGTGGATATGACTCCGTATGTAAAAGACGGATATTGGTATTTCTATGACAAAGCAGCAAAAGACTTTGTGAAGTCTGAATACAAAGCTGCCGGTGATGCTTATGCAGTAGTAAAAGACGGTGTAGTGACTCTGCATATGCCGGATGAAAGCGGTAAGATGCAATCTATCGTATTACCGTTGACTGCTAATGCGTTGACTGCTATTTCTTTGCCTGCCGGATTGACAATCGGTAATACTGTTGCTACAGGTGCTGCTGCTGATGCTGAGGCAATCTCTTCAGCGAAAGCTGCTAAATTAGATTGGAAAGGTCCTAAAGGTGCCATTGAAAAGGATCAATTCTTAGTTGGTCAGATTGGTGTTGCTGATTTGGTTGTTTCTCCTAAGAATTACGATTTGTCTGCTCAAAAACTTACTTTGGTAGACAGCAAGGGTAATGTAGCTCCTGTTAAGGTTATTGCTACTCCTAATACATTTAATAGCGTTATTGTTGGCGATCGTGCAGCTTCTGAAAACGGTAATTGGAACTTGACGGTGGAAATGACTGATGAGGTTACTGCTGATAATATTAATAAGGTATTTAAAGGTACAGGTGCTAATGCTGATAAGGAAATTTTGTATGCTTTGTGTGTAAATGGTATTCCTTATACTGCTTATGATATTGCCATTAAAACAAAAGCACCTGAAACATCTGTTGCAGCGATTACTTTTGCTGCTGATAAGCTGTCTTATATAGATGCAGAAGGTACAGAAGTTAAAGGCGCTACTGATGCTATTGAACTTCCTGTAGGAACGACAACATTGAAGTATGCTGCTGCTAACTTGTATGACTCTTATATCACTTTTGAAGGAACATATAAGGCAAAAGCTGAAAAATTAGGTGTTAAAGCAGATGGTATGACTGTTACTGTTCCGCAAGCTGCAAGTGGTGAAACTCTTGTTGCAACTGTACACATGGTGAATATCGGTGGTGTAGAAACTACGACTTCTAATACTATCACTTTGAAGTTGGCAGGTGCTTCTATCGATACTCCGACAGAAATTTCTGCTACCGAGTATAAGGTTATGCCGAACGCTGATTTCACTAAAGTATTACCTGCTATCCTGATTGACTTAGGTGATGCATTGAGTAAATTGGATGCAGCAACAATTGAAGCTGTACAGAATGCAAACCAGCTTTCTGTAGTTGAAGCTGCAACCCAGGAAGGATTTATTGTTGCTAGTACTGCTAATGTGTTTACATCAATTTATTACAAAGCTAATGCTCAGGGTAAGAAAGGTGAAGTATGGGATGCTAGCAATGATGGTCTTGAATCACTTCGCTTTATTGAAATAGCTGTAGCTACTTCTAAATCTGATAATAAGGTAGCTGAGGATGCTAAGCCGGGTAAATACACATTGAATTTGGTAATCAAGGACGGTACTACTGTTGGTAATGAAATCGCTAAGATTGCTATGCCTGTAAATGTGACAGTTCCTGCATTCGATGATTTGTTTGCTGCAACAGATGCTTGGACAGAAGGTGTATATGGAGCTAGAATTTATCCTTCTACCAATGATGCATTAATCAGTATGTCAAATGCATACACTGCTAAATCGGGAGTAGATGCTAATTACAATAAGATTGCTTATGCTTTTGATAAGATTAATAATGTTGCTGTTGGTACAGTAGGTAATGCTCAGCAGGTAACTTTGGATAAGGCTGTAGTTTACAAAGACAAGGCTCTTGCTAACAGTGAATTGAAAGCAACTGCTTCTTATAGTATTTTGGACGCAATGACTGCATATACCGGTTCAGGTAGTGAAACCACCAAATTAACAGCTATTAAGAAAGCATTTACTGTTGAATCATCTAAGTTTACAGTAAAACTTCAGACTATCTTTGATGGTGGTAAGATTGTATTCTATAAAGATAATGCAGTTGTTACCGGTACGGTTGGTATAGATGCTGATGGTAAAATAGCCGGATTGACCATATCTGGCAATAAAAAACAAGGTTTGGCTATTAACTTCTTAAGCGCAGACTTAGCTGTAAATTCAACTAATGTTGCAGATTCTTATCCAAGTGCTGATGCTAACAAATTACAAGGATATGCATTCGGTAATAGCAATGCAGCAGCTGCTTCGGGTAAGCAAATCAAAGTAACATGGAGTACAGGTATTCCTACAGTAACAGTAGCAGAGGGTACTGATGGATTAGAGTTCACAAATAGCGATCTGTCTTCTCCTACTTACGAAACTACCTTGACTGCAACATTTGAAGATGCTACAGGTATTGTATATACTTCAAGCATTAAGGTGGAAAAGAAATAATACGTCTTTAGTATTTATCTTTAATATGGAAGAGCATCCTTCGGGGTGCTCTTTTTTTTGAATGGTAGCAGCCGGGAATTCATTTTACTCCTGCCACAGTGGAACTGACTGACAATTGCTCATACAGTTTGTTGGATGTGAAGGGTAAAGTAGCCGATATTATTGTTTCTACTCCTTCTAAGGGCTCGCCCGAAAACTGTTTGCTTTGTGTCTTCGGGCAGGCAAACCCTGCCCCTACATCTGACAATTGGATAGCCCGGTTTAGTTTTGACACACTCCCTTCTCATTCTCAGTTGAGAATTATATCCCATTCAATCGGGAAGTGAATATCTTCGGTAACGGATTCTATTCACTTCCCGATTTTTTATTGAATTTGATTGATGCGATATACAATTTTCACAATGACATATATACGTGCAGGTTCATGCGTACGTACGTGTAGCTCGATGCGTATATACGTGTGGGCTTATGCCACCGTATGTGTGGCCCGATGCGTACGTACACATTTTAAAATAGGCAGCTTGCACTGTATGTTGCAAAAAGACCTTGAGGATTTTTAAAAACATCAAGGTCTTTTTTGAAAACACCACCTTCTTTTTTAAAAAGCTCGGCATGTTTTTCCTGTAAGGGCAGAATGCATCCCCTCACTAAGTCGGTTATTCCTTCTTCTCCGTTCATCCTTTCATTTTAGCCGAAATGTGCGGATAATCAGATTGTTAAGAATGACAGGACATCCCTTCATCCTCCTTTCAGCCGTGCTTCCCAAGTCCCTTCACAAGCTGCCTTCAGCCTTTATCCTGCCGGAAGAAGTTTTACGAATGAAAGGAGGCTGAAAGGGTGGTGACACAATGTTCATTCACTACCGGCCCCCCATCAATAGGGCGTTTCAACGACTAATGAAAGGAGAAAGGGAGAAATCCTTGAAATCTCAAGTATGCTTTTGATCTACTCTTGCCGTCAATGGTTTCATCGCTATTGGTAAACCAAGCCGCGAAGCGTGAAGCCTTGTTGTTTGGGAAACATTGTGCCAAAGACCCATCGGGATGAGAGGTTGTTTCTATTTTGGAAACAGCTGCATCTTTTCGTAATTTTCCCTTTTTAAAATACTGTTTTTATGTTCTGATATTTGTTGGGTATGCTGTTTTTATGTACTTTTGAACCGTTATTTTATTGAGTATCTGTTACATGAAAGAACACATATCTCTGATTTTTACAGTAGTCTTTTCAAGAACTTGAAAAAACAGACCGGTTTGGTACCTGTCGGGCTTATAAAGGATGATAAGAGTTACGTTTTAAGCAGCATACTTCCACAAGATATAATAAAGAAGAAACTAACACGATAACAAATAAATATTATGAAGAAAATGCTATTGTTCACCTTGTTGGTAGGTGGATTATGTACAACTACACCCGTAGTACAGGCACAAGAAAGGTTGCCGGAGTACTTACAGGCGGAAAAATTTACTCAGGAGAAACTGAACACCATGTTGTTCTCTACTGTGGTAGACCCTCATTGGTTTCAGAAAGGGAATAACTTCTGGTTTCAGTATAAAACAAGTGAAGGTACCTTTTGGTATGTGGTAGACCCTTCGGTACGCAGTAAGAAGCAGCTTTTCGACCGTGATGAAATGGCCTCGCAGCTGACCGAAATTGTAAAAGACCCTTTTGAAGCGCGTCATCTTCCCATCAGAAACTTGAAAGCTCAGGAAGACGGTCGTACTTTTACTTTTGAGGTGGTATCTTCTCAGGATGCCAAGCCCAAGAAGGAGGATAAGGAGAAAAAAGATAAAAAAGGCAAGACCGAGAAAGAAGTCTTTTATTTTTCCTACGATTATCCCACCCGTAAGCTCACTCATCTGAAAGATAAAGAAAAAGAACCCAAGAAAATCAGATGGGGGTCAATCTCTCCTGACGGAAAGACGGTGGTTTATGCCAAAGACCTGAATCTTTATCGTATGAGCCGTGAAGATTATGAGAAGGCAAAGAAGAATGAAAAGGACAGTACTATTGTCGAAATTCAGCTGACCAAAGACGGTGTGGAAGATTTTGGCTACGGTATTCCTTACAGTACGCTCAACACTGATACGCTGTGTAATGGCAAGCGTCGCAGGGTGTATGGGGTGTGGTCGCCCGACTCCCGTCATTTTGCAATGACCGTTTCCGATGACCGGGCCGTAAAAGAGTTGTGGGTGATTAACTCTATGGCACAACCGCGTCCTACCCTGGAAACTTATAAATATCAGATGCCCGGTGAAAAAGAAGCTCCGATAGAACATTTGTATTTGTTTGATATGAGTGACAACAGCCGGAAAGAAATAAAGGTGGACGCTTATAAAGATCAGACTTTGGGACTCTCTTACAGTCCGTGGCTACAGAAACAGCGTGATATGGAAGATCAGCCTTCAATCTGGCTGGGTGACAATAACCGTTTCTATCTTTCACGTAAAAGCCGTGACTTGCATCGGATAGATATTTGTTCTTACACTGTGGGGCAGGATTCTATTGTTCCTGTTATTAAAGAGCGTATGAATACTTATCAGGAAACGCGTCCTTTGCATCTTTTGAGCAATGGAAAAGAACTGATACAGTGGAGTGAACGCGACGGTTGGGCGCATCTTTATTTATATGATGATAAAGGTAATCTGAAAAACCGTATCACAAAGGGACCTTGGCATGTGGAAGAAATATTGAAAGTAGACAATAAAGCGCGTGTCATTTATTTCACTGCCAATGGTATGAACCCGAACGAGAACCCGTATTATGAGCACTTGTATCGGGTGAATTTGGATGGTAGCGGACTGAAGCAACTTTCAAAGGGAGATTATTTCCACCGCGTGGAAGTGGATGATGAGGCTCGTTTTGTGGTGGATAACTTTTCACGTGTCAATACAGTGCCTTGTGCCGACTTGCTGGATACGAACGGTAATAAAGTGATGACGATTCAGGAAAGTGATTTCTCGCAGCTTTTTGCTGCCGGTTACAAGTTTCCCGAACCTTTTAAGGTGAAAGCTGCCGATGGAGTGACCGACCTTTATGGTGTGATGTATAAACCGTTTAATTTCGATTCTACAAAGGTATATCCTATTGTAGACTATGTTTATCCGGGGCCGCAGGTTGAAGGTACGGTTTATCCGTTTACCCGTATGACTCCGCGTACAGACCGATTGGCACAAGCCGGTTTCATCGTCATTTCGGTAGGACAACGTGGCGGACATCCAAGCCGTTCCAAGTGGTATCATAACTATGGATATGGCAATATGCGCGATTATCCCTTGGCCGACCACAAATATGCTATCGAGCAGTTGGCAATGCGTTATAATTATATAGATATAGATAAAGTGGGTATTCACGGACATTCAGGAGGCGGATTTATGAGTACGGCTGCCATGTGTCAATATCCTGACTTCTTTAAGGTTGCCGTTTCATGTGCCGGAAACCATGATAATAATATTTATAACCGTTGGTGGAGCGAAACGCATCACGGAGTAAAGGAAGTGGTAAGCGAAAAGGGAGATACTACCTTTGTTTACAAGATAGCGACCAATCCTCAGATTGCTAAACAGCTGAAAGGCAATTTGCTGCTGATTCACGGTGATATTGATAACAATGTGCATCCGGGTAATACACTGCGCGTGGTTGATGCATTGATCCGTGCCGGCAAACGCTTTGATATGCTGATTTTACCGCAGCAGCGCCACGGATTCGGTGACATGAATGAATATTTCTATTGGAGACTGGTGGATTATTTCTCAGAACATCTGAAAGGAAAGAGTGAGAAGTCTGTGGATATTCCCAAACGTTAGTGAAGATTATACATTGCAGGGACTCAGTTCTTGAGCCCCTGCAATGAAAAAATATCTATTACAGCAGACCTGCAATGTAAGCCTTCATTTCGGGCACGGCAGCTTTTGCTTCCAGATATAATTTATATTGGGCTTTTGTGCGTACCAAATTGTGACCTTCGTATTTGGTCTGGTAATACGTATCACCGTTGATATAGTCGGCCAAGAAACGTACAGCCTGCATATATGGGAACAAGGTGGCAGCGTATGGCAACATCTCAATTTCAACCGGAGTCAGGAACGAACGGGCTGATTCAATGTATCCTTTGGCGAATGCCTTGAAAATCTCCATATTAAAACGGACATTGTTCAAATCCTTTTCGTCTTCTTTGCCTGTATTGGCTGCCGAACGAAGGAAGTCACCGAAATCGGAGAAGATGAAGCTGGGCATGACAGTGTCGAGGTCGATAACGCAAAGCACTTTACCGTCTTCATCAAACAACATGTTGCTGACTTTAGTATCGCAGTGGCAGATACGTTTCGGAAGTTTGCCTTCGCGGAACAGTCTTTCGGCACTGCACATTTCGTCGGCATCTTTTTCAATGGCATCAACGATGTCCTGCACTTCGCTCAGTCTGCCGGCTGCATTGGTGGCAACGGCTTCGCGCAACTGTTTCATGCGGAATTCCATGTTGTGGAAATCAGGAATAATTTCACCCAGCTGTTCGGGCACATCGGCCAACATAGCTTGGAATTCGCCGAATTTCAAACCTGCCAAATAAGAAGAGTCGGGAGTGACAGCTTCCAAAGTCTGTGAACGGGGAATGAATACTGATACGCGCCAATAGCCTTCGCCATCATAATAAAAGGTCTTTCCATCGGTAGCCGGAAGGAAACGGAGCACTTTGCGGTCGATGTCTGTTTCGTTCTGTGTTTCCAGCTTTTTGCGGATATGACCTGTCACCACTTCGATGTTGTGCTGTAACATGTCGATGTCGGTAAATATCTGATGGTTGATACGTTGTAATACGTAATCAGCTTCTTGGGGATCGACAGTTTTTACTAAATAAGTTTGGTTGATCAGCCCTGAAGTCAGTGCTTTTACTTCTTTTACTTCGCCCACCTCGGGGAATTGCTTGATAATTTGATTGAGGTTTTCCATAGATTGTTATTGTAATAATTATGAATAATCACGGATTATAATGAGACAAAGATAGCTTCTTCTCCTTAAATAAGGAAAAGAAGCTATCACAATTTTATTATTTATTATAAGAATAGGTGTGTTATTTCTTCAAATCAGTTTGGAACATACGGTCTGCGCGCAGTAAATGACGCCAGCAGGATACCAATTCCTGTGATTCTTGTAGCACGTTAAGGTATACCATGGAGGCTTTTACGTTCACGTCACGTTCCTGTATGCGGTCCATTTGCTGTTTTCGCAGGGTGGAAATCTTATTTTTCAACAAAGCTCCTTCACGCAGCAAAGCATCGGTTTGAGTGTAATCCTTATTGGCAAGCACTTCTGTAGCGCGAGCCATCAGTGCGGTCATTTCGTCGCGGACAGGGATAAATTCATTGGTGGCGCGTTCTGATAACGGAGTGAATTTATTGTCTACGTGCTCTTTGCAAGGGTCACAGATACGTTTCAGACAGTAGAGCATTTGTTCGCAGCTATTACTACCCAAATGGAACCAGGTGTTCTTTTCGATGGCGGTAAAGTTGTCTATGCGGCGCAGACCCAGAATCTCTTTGCGGCGTATTTTTTTCAGCATTTCCTTCTGGCTGTCAGTATTGCTTACGGCTTTACGCAGGGCTTTCAAATTCTCGTTGATGAATCCGTCGGTTATTTGACGATAAGTTTCGTTGGTAAATGTCATTTCGGCTACCAATGTATTATTAACGTGCTGGCGGAGCAATGTCCAACGTTCTTCTTTGTCTTTGCTGGTAATGAGGCGTGCGAATATATCGTCTTTACCTTTATCTTTCTGTTTCTTGCTGTAGTTGATATTGCTACGCACCAATAGGAATATGGCGAGTGCAATCAAAGCCAGCATAGCAAATGTGCCGCCGTAATACATAATGAGTGTTACCACAAAACAAATAGTGAAGGCAGCTCCGGCAGTAATGAACCAACCACCGATGACGGAAAGAACTCCGGTGATGCGATAGACAGCACTGTCGCGGCTCCATGCACGGTCGGCTAACGAGCTACCCATGGCAACCATAAAGGTAACATAAGTGGTAGAAAGAGGAAGTTTCAGAGAAGTACCCAAAGCAATGAGCAGACCTGCCAATACCAGATTGACTGAGGCGCGTATCAGGTCGAATGCAGCACCGTTTTCCATGATCATAACATCTTTGCAGAAGCGGCTGTCGGCCCAACGTTTCAAGTTGTCGGGCAATACCTTGGCTATGTTTTCTGAAGCGGTCATGGTGGAACGGACAATACTACGTGCCACGGCTGATGAACCGAACATTTCATCGCCTTCATCCTGGCGTGAAAGGTCTACCGACGTTTTTACAACATTTTGCGCTTTCTTCGAGGTTATCAGGGCATATACCATAATGACTCCTGCTAAAAATAAGAATAAGAATGGGGTAGTGGCGGGACCATTCAGTGAATCCATCAGATAACCCATCGGATTACCATTGCCATTCGCCATGAAGTCGGTATATGCGGAGAAACCGGCTAAGGGCACACCGATAAAGTTCACCAGGTCATTGCCGGCAAAAGCCATGGCTAAAGCAAAAGTACCCAACATAACGACCACTTTAAATACATTGATTTTGCACCAGTGCAGTACTTGCATCAGAATGGTGAAGAATACAAAACTGCAACTTACCAACATCAGAGTGTTCTCTTGAATCCAATGCTTGTTGTCAGGGGTCATAAAGGAAGAGTCTTTCAGTCCTTTTATCAGCATGAAATAGATAATGGCTGTTACGGCAACACCGCCAAACAAACCAATGGTGTATTTCAGTTTCTTGGTATAATTAAAGGTAAAGAGAAGGCGTGAGAGGTATTGTACCAATGTACCGAAGAAGAAGGCTACGGCTACCGAGAGGAAAATACCCAAAATGACGGACAAGGCTTTTTCTGTATTCAGCAGGTCGGCAAAGCCCAACATGCCGGTTTCGTCTCCTGCTATCTTGATGAGGGCTAATACAAAAGTACCTCCCAGCAGTTCAAACACCATAGATACAGTAGTTGAGGTAGGCATTCCTAAAGAGTTGAAAATGTCCAGTAAGACGACATCCGTTACCATAACAGCCAGAAAGATACACATCAGCTCCTGAAAGTAAAATTGTTCAGGGCGGAAGATACCGTGACGTGCGATGTCCATCATACCATTGCTCAGTGTGGCGCCAATAAAGATACCAAGGGCGGCGATGGCGATAATGGTTTTGAATGATGCTGCTTTGGCACCGATAGCGGAGTTCATGAAGTTTACTGCGTCGTTACTGACGCCTACTACCAAATCGAATATGGCTAGCAGAAAGAGGAATACGACGATTCCCAAAAACATTGTTTCCATAAATTTTGTTCACTCTATTTTTAATGGGTGCAAAGGTAGAAGAGCTATGTTATGATGAAATGTCATATATGTTACATTTGTGTTACAATCCGGGTTTTAGGACAAATATGAACCGATAAATAATATTTCACCTTTTTGTGTGGAAGATATAAACTGAAAATTCATACCTTTGTAGCCCAAATACTTAATCTATAAAAAATGTCAGAGGCTAAGAGAATAAAAACCGCATTGGTATCGGTTTATCACAAGGAAGGTTTGGATGAGATTATTACCAAACTACACGAAGAAGGAGTAGAGTTCCTCTCAACAGGCGGAACACGACAGTTTATTGAATCATTGGGTTTCCCGTGCAAAGCGGTAGAAGACCTGACTACTTACCCCTCTATTCTGGGCGGACGTGTAAAGACACTGCATCCGAAGGTTTTCGGAGGTATTTTGTGCCGTCGCGGTCTGGAACAGGATATGCAACAGATTGAGAAATACGAAATTCCTGAAATAGACTTGGTCATCGTAGATTTGTATCCGTTTGAGGCAACTGTAGCCAGCGGTGCGGAAGAACAGGCTATTATCGAAAAAATAGATATAGGCGGTATCTCATTGATACGTGCTGCTGCAAAGAATTTCAATGATGTGGTTATTATTGCCAGTCAGGCACAATACAAACCGTTCCGCGATATGTTGCTGGAACATGGTGCCACTACTTCAAGAGAAGAGCGCCGTTGGTTTGCCAAAGAAGCATTTGCTGTTTCATCTCATTATGATTCGGCTATCTTTAATTACTTTGACGGTGGGGAAGGCTCTGCTTTCCGTTGTGCAATGGAAGATCAAAAGCAGCTTCGTTATGGAGAAAACCCGCATCAGAAAGGTTATTTCTATGGTAATTTGGACGCGATGTTTGACCAAATCCACGGAAAAGAAATTTCTTATAACAACTTGTTGGATATCAATGCTGCCGTTGATTTGATTGATGAATTTGATGAAATTACTTTTGCTATTCTGAAACATAATAATGCCTGTGGCCTGGCTTCACGTCCTACTGTTCTTGAAGCATGGAAAGATGCCTTGGCAGGTGATCCTGTTTCTGCTTTCGGTGGTGTATTGGTTACTAATGCGGTTATCGACAAGGAAACAGCAGAAGAAATCAATAAACTCTTTTTTGAGGTTATCATAGCCCCTGATTATGATGTGGATGCATTGGAAATTCTGGGGCAGAAGAAGAACCGCATTATTTTGGTGCGTAAAGAAGCCAAGTTGCCCAAGAAGCAGTTCCGCTCTTTATTGAATGGGGTGTTGGTTCAGGAGAGAGACTTGGATGTGGAAACTGCTGCCGATTTGAAACAAGTAAGCGAGAAAGCTCCGACGGCTGCCGAAGTGGAAGATATGTTGTTTGCCAACAAGATTGTAAAGAACAGTAAGAGCAATGCTATCGTTTTGGCTAAAAACAAACAATTGCTGGCAAGCGGTGTGGGTCAGACTTCACGTGTGGATGCCCTGAAGCAGGCAATCGAGAAAGCCAAATCGTTTGAATTTGACCTGCATGGCGCAGTGATGGCAAGTGATGCTTTCTTCCCCTTCCCCGACTGTGTGGAAATCGCTGATAAGGAAGGTGTGAAAGCTGTTATCCAGCCGGGAGGCTCTGTAAAAGATGAATTGACGTTCCAGTATTGCAATGAGCATGGAGTAGCCATGGTTACTACCGGTATCCGTCATTTTAAACACTAATATAATAGTTTGAGAGGGTGTGTCAAAGGAAGATAACCGATTCCGGCTTTGACACATCTTCTCATTATATCTGTCAATTAAATAAAAATTATGGGATTATTCTCCTTTACACAAGAGATTGCGATGGACCTTGGCACTGCCAATACCATCATATTGAATAACGGAAAGATTGTAGTGGACGAACCTTCGGTCGTTGCACTCGACCGTCGCACTGACAAGATGATTGCCGTAGGCGAGCGGGCTAAAATGATGTATGAGAAAGAGAACCCGAATATTCGTACTGTGCGTCCTTTGCGTGACGGTGTGATTGCCGATTTTAATGCTTGCGAACAGATGATGCGCGGGCTGATTAAGAAGGTGAACATGGGTAATCGTTTCTTCTCTCCTTCATTACGTATGGTTATCGGTGTGCCTTCAGGCAGTACGGAAGTTGAACTCCGTGCCGTTCGCGATAGTGCAGAACATGCCGGCGGACGTGATGTATATTTGATTTTTGAACCTATGGCTGCTGCTATCGGTATCGGTATTGATGTGGAAGCACCCGAAGGAAATATGATTGTCGATATAGGTGGTGGTTCTACCGAGATTGCCGTTATTTCATTGGGCGGTATCGTGTCGAATAACTCGATTCGTATTGCCGGTGACGATTTAACGGCTGATATTCAGGAGTATATGAGTCGTCAGCATAATGTAAAGGTGAGTGAACGTATGGCAGAACGTATTAAAATCCATGTAGGTGCGGCATTGACTGATTTAGGCGATGATGCTCCCGAAGATTATATTGTTCGTGGTCCTAATCGTATTACTGCTCTCCCTATGGAAGTACCTGTCAATTATCAGGAAGTGGCACATTGTTTGGAAAAGAGTATTGCCAAGATTGAAACTGCTATCTTGAGCGCATTGGAGCAGACTCCTCCCGAGTTGTATGCCGATATTGTGTTGAATGGTATTTATCTGGCAGGTGGCGGTGCTTTGTTACGCGGTTTGGACAAGCGTCTTACCGATAAGATTAATATTCCGTTCCATATAGCCGAAGATCCTTTGCTGAGTGTAGCCAAAGGTACAGGTATTGCACTGAAGAATGTAGACCGTTTCTCATTCTTGATGCGATAAGATATTAATGAAGAAATAAAGATGAGAAATCTGCTGAATTTCTTTTTAAAGTATAATTACTGGTTCCTCTTTGTTTTACTGGAGGTAATCAGTTTTGCTTTATTATTCCGTTTCAACAGTTATCAGGGAAGTGCATTCTTTACCTCAGCCAACCGGGTTGCCGGTGCGGTGTATGACGCAGCCAATAATGTCACCGGATATTTTCACTTGAAAACCATCAATGATGAATTGGTACAAAAGAATGTAGAACTGGAACTGCAAGTGGAACGCCTTCGTGAAGCCTTGACGGAAGCGACGGGAGACAGCAGTGGTATCGAGCAGATGAAACAGGAAGCCTTGCAGGGGTATGACATCTTCAAGGCGAGTGTTATCAATAATAGCATTACTCATGCCGATAATTATATTACTATAAATAAAGGTACGGCAGACGGTGTGCGCAGTGAAATGGGGGTAGTGAACGGAAGTGGTGTGGTAGGTATTGTTTATCTTACTTCTTCTCATCATTCCATCGTTATTCCCGTTTTGAATTCTAAAAGCAGTATCAGCTGTAAAATAAAGAAGAGTGATTATTTCGGTTTCTTGAAATGGGACGGTGGTTCGTCTGAATATGCTTACGTAAAAGATATGCCTCGTCATTCATTATTCTCTTTGGGAGATACCATTGTGACAAGCGGACACAGTGCCGTATTTCCTTCAGGAATTCCGATAGGGACAGTAGACGATATAGCCGACAGTCATGATGGTCTGTCTTACTTGCTTAGAGTCAAGCTCTTTACAGATTTTGCTCGTCTGAATGATGTTCGCGTTATTGCGGAGAAAGGGCAAGAGGAACAGCTGGAATTAGAAAAACAGGTTAAAACGAATAAGTAGAGTAGACTGATGATTACTTATCTGCAAAGAATAGAGTGGTTTATCGGGCTGGTACTGTTGCAAGTGCTGGTATTAAATCGTATGCATATGAATGGATATGCCACTCCTTTCTTTTTTATTTATTTTATTCTGAAGTATAATTCGGGTGTAAGTCGTAACACATTGATGGTGTGGTCGTTTTTACTCGGATTGACAGTTGATATTTTCAGTAATACTCCCGGAATGAACGCCGCCGCCGCTACGTTATTGGCTTTTATGCGTGAGCCTATCCTCAGGCTGGTGACGTTACGCGACAGTGCCGAAGACTTTGAGCCGGGCATCAAGAGTATGGGGATTTCTCCTTACTTTCGGTATATTCTGTTGTGTACATTCCTGTTTTGTAGCATTTTGATGGTGATAGATACTTTCTCGTTTTTTAATCTGCCTGTATTATTATTGAAAATATTGACAGATGCCTCCATTACAATTGTTTGTATATTATGTGCCGAGGCAATAAGGAGGAAGAAATAAGTGGAAAGAGATTATAATCTGGAGAAGCGGAAATATGTGATTGGTGGATCGGTTGTTGTTATTGTACTGATTTACCTGATACGTCTTTTTACCTTGCAGATTATGAGCGAAGACTATAAAAAGAATGCAGACAGCAACGCTTTTCTGAATAAGACACAATATCCCAGTCGTGGTGTGATGTATGACCGTAATGGGAAATTATTGGTTTACAACCAACCGGCATACGATGTCACTATGGTGATGAAAGAGGTGGTAAATCTTGATACACTTGATTTGTGCCGGACGTTGAATATTACTCCGGAATACTTTAAAAGGCGTATTCGTGAAATGAAAGATCGCCGCTCTAATCCGGGTTATTCTCCTTATACTCATCAGGTCTTTATGACCCAGCTTTCTGCCGAAGAATGTGGAGTGTTTCAGGAGAAACTGTTTAAATTCCCCGGATTTTATATCCAGAGACGTACCATCCGACAGTATAATTATAATTCAGCTGCTCATGTTTTAGGTGATATTGCCGAAGTTTCCAAACGGGATATAGAGGCGGATGATTATTATGTGCGTGGAGATTTTATCGGTAAACAGGGGGTGGAGCGCTCTTATGAGAAACAATTGCGTGGAGAAAAAGGAGTGGAAATATTGCTCCGTGATGCTCGCGGGCGTATTCAGGGACGCTATATGGACGGAAAATATGACAAGACTCCTGTACCGGGCAAGAATTTGAAATTGGGGATTGATGTTGAGCTTCAAATGCTTGGAGAACGACTCTTGGAAGGGAAAATAGGAAGTATTGTTGCTATCGAACCCGAAACAGGAGAGATATTATGTATGGTATCTTCACCTACTTTCGACCCTAGGCTGATGGTGGGACGCCAACGGGGAAAGAATCACTTGGATTTGGCACGCGATAGTTGGAAACCTTTGTTGAACCGTGCTATTATGGGACAGTTTCCGCCGGGGTCTACCTTTAAGACATCACAAGCCCTTACTTTTCTTGAGGAAGGTATTATTGTGCCCGAGACGCCTTATTCCTGTTATCATGGATTTGTACACGCAGGCCTTCGTGTAGGTTGTCATGCCCATGGCTCTCCTCTGGCATTGGTTCCGGCTATTGCTACTTCATGTAATGCTTATTTTTGCTGGGGACTGTATCACATGATAGGAGCCAAGAAAAAATACGGTTCGGTACAGAATGCGATGTCTACCTGGCGTGACTATATGGTTTCGATGGGGTTTGGATATCCGTTGGGTGTAGATCTTCCGGGAGAGAAGCGGGGAATGATTCCGAATGCAGAGTATTATGACAAGAATTATCGGGGCTCTTGGAACGGTTTGACTATTATCAGTATTGCCATCGGACAGGGAGAGGTGACATTGACTCCGTTACAGATTGCCAATTTGGGAGCGACAATAGCCAATCGTGGTTATTATGTTACTCCCCATGTGGTAAAAGAAGTGGAAGATGAGCCGTTGGATACTCTGTATAGTACGAAACATTATACGAAGGTGAGTAGCCGGCATTATGAAACGGTGGTGCAGGGGATGCGTGCAGCTGTATTGGGTGGTACATGCCGGGGAGCCAATATTCCCGGTATAGAAGTTTGTGGTAAAACCGGTACGGCACAGAATAGAGGTAAAGACCATTCTGCTTTTATGGGGTTTGCTCCGATGAATAATCCGAAGATAGCTATTGCAGTTTATGTGGAGAATGGAGGATTTGGTGCGGTATATGGGGTGCCTATCGGAGCACTGATGATGGAACAGTATTTGAAAGGAGAATTGTCTCCTGACAGTGAGGTGAAAGCTAATGATATACAAAACAGGAGGATAGATTATGGCATACACGAGCGATAATATGTTGAAGTCGATAGACTGGATAACTATTTGCATCTATTTAGCATTGGTTATCTTCGGCTGGTTCAGTGTATGCGGGGCCAGTTATGACTACGGTGAAATAGATTTCTTCAGTTTCGATACACGTGCCGGTAAGCAGTTGGTGTGGATTTCCTGTTCATTGGGGTTGGGATTTATTTTGTTGATGCTCGAAGATAAGCTTTATGATATGTTTGCCTATATTTTTTATGGGGCAATGATGTTGCTATTGCTTGTCACTCCTTTTTTGGCCGAGGATACGAAAGGTTCTTATTCATGGATTAAGTTTGGACCTGTCAGTTTGCAGCCGGCTGAGTTTGCCAAGTTTGCTACGGCTTTGGCTTTGGCTAAATTTATGAATGTTTATGGATTCACCATGAGTAAGCTGAAGTATTCTCTTCCGGTAACGGGGATGATATTACTGCCCATGTTGCTTATTATATTACAGCGTGAAACAGGTTCTGCATTGGTCTATCTGGCTTTTTTCTTCATGCTGTACAGGGAAGGAATGCCCGGCTCCATTCTGTTTGCCGGGATTTGTGCTGTGGTTTATTTTGTGGTTGGCATTCGTTTTAGTCAGGAGATGATGGCAGATGACTGTACATCGGTCGGGGAATTTTCGGTCTTGCTGTTGATAACGATACTGTCTGCCTTGTTGGTTAATTCTTATTGTAAGAAGAAGCCGGTGGTGTGGTATATTCTCGGTTTCGGTTCTGGAGGGACCTTACTGGCGTTGCTCTTTTCTTATTATGTGATTCCTTTCGATATTACGTGGTTTCAGTACGGACTGTGTGTGGCATTGGTTTTTTATCTCATATTCCTTTCCATGCGCGAGCGTATGCGTGATTATTTTTATATTGCTCTGTTTGCTATTGGCTCTGTGGGTTTCCTTTTTTCTGCCGACTATGTATTTGAAAATGTGCTTGAACCTCATCAACAAGTACGTATAAAAGTGGTACTGGGAATGGAGGAGGACTTGGCAGGGGCCGGGTATAATGTGAATCAAAGCAAGATTGCAATCGGTTCGGGAGGACTGTTGGGAAAGGGGTTCCTGAATGGGACGCAGACGAAGTTGAAATATGTTCCCGAACAGGATACGGATTTTATTTTCTGTACGGTGGGTGAGGAGGAAGGTTTCCTGGGTTCTGCTATTGTGTTACTGCTGTTTATGACTCTGATTTTAAGGTTGATAGTTATTGCCGAAAGACAACACACACGCTTTGGACGTGTATATGGTTACTCGGTGCTGAGCATCTTCCTGTTTCATCTCTTTATCAATATAGGAATGGTACTCGGATTAACGCCGGTAATCGGTATTCCATTGCCTTTCTTCAGTTATGGAGGCTCTTCTTTATGGGGTTTTACCATCCTGCTTTTTGTATTTTTGCGCATTGATTCGGCACGAGGAAGTCATTAAGGTTTTTCCAAACGGATTCCGACATCACTGATTCCTTTCAGTGGATTGTCTGTCATGATATGAACGATGCGGATATTTCTGGAAGCACTGTCTTGGGCGATTGTAAAAGAGGGTGTATAGAGCTTGGTAAATTGATATAGTCCGCCGGGACCATTTCCGTTCCAGTTTCCTGTTTTATCGGCAAGGAACAATTGCAGTGTATCTGTGGTATAGGTGGATGTGTCTTTTACATTTGTGCTGATATTCATCCATAAATCACGATACGGATAGCTTTCCTGATGCCTGATGCCGATAGTCATTTCATACGTTCCCGCAGGTATTGAAGCCGGAAGGGTATAAACAAGAGTATCACTCTTACTCCATCCCGTTGTAGGGATGGATTGATAAGAGTGATAAACCGTATTACTGTGACATGCTGTCAATAGTAAATATATTATCGGCAGGCAAGCTATTTTATTCTTTATCAGCCACAGGAGCTTGTGGCTTGGAATTGTTGTTCTGAGTTGTTTGGGCATTGTTACCGTTATTATTTCCATTTTTATTGTTGGCAGAAGCGGTGTTCTCGCCATTGCCTGGACGCCGGTTACGGTTGCGCTCGCGGCCGTCTTCACGGTTGCGTTTTCCCTCTGCTCTGTTTTCTTTATTTTCGCGTGGAGGTCTTCCTTCCCCTTTGGGTGGGCGACCTTCTCCTTTCGAAGCTCTGTTTTCCCCTTTGGGAGCTCTGTTTTCCCCTTTGGGTGGACGTCCTTCGCCTTTCGGCTGGTTATCTTTGAGCTGTTGAGGCTTGTTACCGTTGGTAGTACCTTCGTTATTGCCGTTGGTTTCTCCTTTTCTTTTCTTTTTACGATTGTTGTTATTGCCTTTGCGTTTGTCAAAACGGGTTAGGCTTTCCTGTTCCACTAAATCAACCGGTTGTTGCGGTTCGTTTTTCTTGATGGTTTCCAGCAAGTTTTCCGGTTTTTCGCCACGTCTGTTCATATTGATGATTTCAAAGGCTCGTCGTGCAGGGATTGTCACAATGTTTGCCATGAAATTTTTGTCGGTGGAGTAGGTAATGGAACCTTTTAGTATATCAGCCTTGAAGAAGTAGAAAGTGCCGTCGACGGTTTCCAATGTGATTTCTTTACTCGGGAGTCGTTTTTGTGCTTCCACGTATGCGTCCACTTCATAGTTGAGGCAGCATTTCAGTTTGGCGCATTGTCCTGCCAGTTTCTGCGGGTTGAGTGAGATGTCCTGATAGCGAGCCGCACTGGTAGAAACAGAAACAAAGTTGGTCATCCATGTGGCACAACACAGTTCGCGACCGCAGGGACCGATTCCCCCGATGCGTCCGGCCTCCTGCCGTGCACCGATCTGCTTCATCTCGATACGCACGCGGAAAGTCTCTGCCAATACTTTAATTAGCTGACGGAAGTCAACGCGTTCATCGGCAATATAGTAGAAGATGGCTTTGTTGCCGTCCCCCTGATATTCCACATCACCAATCTTCATGTTCAGATTCAGGTTCAGCGCAATTTGGCGTGAACGAATCATCGTATCATGTTCTTTGGCTTTTGCTTCTTCATACTTTTCCATATCTACCGGTTTTACTTTGCGGTAGATTCGTTTAATTTCGACATCCGGTTTCAGGTTTGCTTTGCGCATTTGCAGTGGAACGAGTCGTCCGGTCAGTGTCACTACTCCGATATCATGTCCGGGACTTGCTTCCACGGCAACAATATCGCCTTTGTCCAGCTTCAATTTGTTGCTGTTCTTGAAATATCCTTTGCGCGTATTCTTGAACTGAACTTCAACCATCTCCTGTTCCTCGGCATTTCCGGGAATATCAGCCAGCCAGTCGTAAGTATTCAGCTGTTTATCCTGTCGTCCGCAGCCTTTGCAATACAAACAGCCGCTTCCGTTCTTTAATTTAAACTCATTATTCATAGTGTTGTTATATATATGTTATTTCTGCACCAGCAGCACAATCATTTTAAGCGAGAAATCAAAAAATACCATCTTGGCATTTACGTTCTGTTCTATATGTTGCTGTGCTTCACTTAGTTCATTCATTATTCCCATTACGTTTCGTTCGTTGACAAACGGAGCGAAACGAGTAGAAAAGTTTTGTTCTTCATTGCTCATATATACCAGGTCTCGTCGGTGAAAATTGAATATGAAATTTTCACGTATCATGCGCTGGCAATAAGTAAGGAAGTTTTTTTGTCGTTCGCGTCCCATGCTTGCCACTCCTTCGCTCCATCGTTTCATATCGCGTATCTTGCGCTGGTAGGACAGACGCATCAAACTGACAAATAGTTCGAAAAACAGTTTGTTCTCTTCACTCAGATGAATGGTTTCCAGTGCTTTCAAAAAATTACCTTCAGAGCGGTGGGCAATATCATTGGCATCTTGCGCTTGCAATCCGTATTTGCTTTGCAGCACTTGTGCTATTTCTGCTTCATCAATTCCATGAATGTTGAATCGTTGGGTACGGCTTTGAATTGTTTGCAAGAGTGCATCCGGTTCTTCCGATACAAGAAGGAAAACGGTTTGTACCGGCGGTTCTTCTAATAGTTTAAGTAGCTTATTACTGCATTCTACGTTCATTTTTTCGGGCAGCCAGATAATCATTACTTTATAACCTCCCTGACTGGATTTCAAACTGAGTTTGCGCATAATCTCATCGCTTTCTTTGACAAATATCTGCGCTTGCTGATTCTCAGCTCCCATCTCTTTTAACCAATGGTTAAGGTTGAAATAAGGATTATTCATTACAAATTGCCGCCACTCCGATATGAAATCATCGCATACTGTATCCTTTCCGGCTTTTTTCTTGATGACAGGGAAAACGAAATGAAAATCGGGATGTGCCAGTTTGTTGAACTTGGTGCAACTGGGGCATACGCCGCAAGCATCATGCTCTCCACGGTTTTCACAACAAATGTAACGGGCATATGCTATCGCCAAAGGTAACTTTCCAGTACCTTCGGGACCGCAAATCAGTTGGGCATGGGGGATTCTTCCCTCTTTCACTTCGGCAATAAGCCGTTGCTTTGCTTCTTCTTGTCCTATTACATCTTTAAAAAACATCAGCCTATATTTAATATATTACTTTTGCTACTTCTTTTACGCTTTCTACGGCACTCACCGTATAGAAGTGGATACTTGGCACGCCGTATGCTATCAATTCGCGGCATTGGTGGATGCACCATTCCACTCCGAGGGCGCGTGCTTCTTCATCGGTTTTGCATTTCATGGCTTCTGAGGCCAATTCTTGTGGAAGATCAATCTTGAATGTTTTCGGTATCATGCTCAATTGAGATAATTTGCCGAAAGGTTTGATCCCCGGTATGATAGGTACATTGATACCTTCTTTATGCACCCTTTCCACAAACTCAAAGTACTTACGGTTGTCATAGAACATTTGTGTCACGGCATATTCCGCACCGGCTTCCACTTTTTTCTTTAGCCAATAAATATCTTGTTCCATATTGGGTGATTCTTCGTGTTTCTCAGGGTAGCAGGCCACTCCATAGCTGAACGGTGTTCCTGTCACCTTGATGGGAGAACCATCGACGAATAGTCCCTTATTGAAATCATTAATTTGTCCTTCCAGTTCCAATGCATGGCTGTATCCGTTTCCTTCGGGGACAAATGCGGATTCGTGTTTGGCTTTGTCACCGCGTAATACCAACAAGTCGGTAATGCCCAAGAACTGTAAGTCCAGCAATACATATTCCGTATCCTCGCGGGTAAATCCGCTGCATAGGATATGTGGCACAGTTGTTATATTGTATTTGTTTTGCAGTGCGGCAGCTACGGCAACCGTTCCGGGACGGCGGCGCATACGTGCGCGTTGGTAAAGACCATTTCCAAGGTCCTTGTATACATATTCGCTGCGATGGGTGGTGATATTGATGTACTTAGGGTCAAATTCACGCAATGTATCCACCGTCTTATAAAGCTTCTCAATGCCCGTTCCTTTCAGAGGGGGCAATATCTCAAAAGAAAACGCCGTTTTATCGGTGCTTTTTATTAAGTCAACTACTCTCATTCTTATATCTCGTCTCTTGTGCCTTCTACGGCAAAATTACATATTGGGGCAAAAATAAGAAAAATATTGTAGTTTAAGGAGGTGAAAAGAGGATTTATTTTTTCTCTGCCTTATAATAAGGTGAAAACCATAAGGCAGGAAAAAACTTTCATTGATGTAAAACCGTGTTTTTTGCCAAAGTAAAAAACTGTTTATTTAAAGGAAGGGTGTAAACATATTGGCGAACCAGCCAACAAAGCGTTTCCATGCGGAACGCTTTTTGTATTCTTCCTTGGTGAGCAATGTGCTGTCTTTCTTGTCATCTTCAAACATACTGCTCAATTCGTGGGTTGTTTCTTTGTCAAAGATAAAGGCATTTACTTCGTAATCGTAACGCAAACTCCGGCTATTTAAATTTGTGCTGCCCACGGTACAAAACAAACTATCTACCATCATGATTTTAGAATGATGGAACCCTCCGTTATAGATATAGATTTCAGCTCCTTTTTTTCTGAGTTTGTTTGAAGTGTAAAAAGCTGCATCAGGGGTAAAGGGGATGTCTGATTTGCCGGGAATCATTATTTCCACCTCTACTCCACGTTTCAATGCTCGTCTGATAGCTTTCTTTATACTGTGGGTAGGTGTGAAATAGGGATTTACAATCTGCACTTTATGTTGTGCGGCGTCTAATGACTTAACATACATACGGCGCATTATTTTGGGGCTTTTCCGCGGTACTCGGTCGACTATTGCTACCGTCTTGCCACCGGTATCAATGGAATCATTGAGCAAAGGGTAGTACATTGCTCCTCCGATATGCTGTTTGGTGCTTTTATTCCACATTGTAAGGAAGATATCCTGAAGATTGTTTACGGCATCACCTTCGATGCGGACATGCATATCTCTCCAATCACCTATTTCAGGCAGACCTTTAATGTAATAATTGGCTATATTCATTCCTCCGGTATAGCCCACTTTGCCGTCTATTACCACTATTTTGCGATGGTCACGATGCAGGGCATGGTTAATATACGGAAATTTAAAAGGATCAAACTTCACTATTTCAATTCCTTTTTTGCGTATGGCTTTCAGATGCTCTTTTTTCAGAGGCTTGTTGTTTGAGAGGTTGCCAAATGCATCGAACATGGCTCGTACCTCCACTCCTTCTTTTACCTTTTCGCCTAATAAATCGAACAGGGCATTAGCAATTGAGTCATTACGGAAGTTAAAGTATTCCAAATGAATGTGATGCTTGGCTTTTCTTATTTCTTCAAAGAGGTCGATAAATTTGGTATGTCCGCTTTTTAACAGTTTCAGGCGATTGTTTTGGGTGATGGGGATGCCTGATTCTTGCAGATAGCTGATTACGATAGAATCGCTGTTTGCTTCTTGTGCAAGGGTAGTTCTGCAAATGGAAAGGAACAGTATGAAAAGAATGGTTAGATGAGTATGTCTAGTTATATCGATTTTCATTGCTTTTAAAATTAGGGTCGCAAAGGTATTTATTATTCTAAAGATGACCAAGTTATCGGTATTATTTATATTTAAAAGCGTAAAATAGAACAGGTAAATCGGAAAAACTTTCTTTCTGTTCTGTATTAATTTATAGAAGAAATTGATAAATAGAACAGTTAATTTGGTATATAGACCTTTGTTACTTCATTTAAGTAGAGTACATTTGCAGGAAAACACTAAAACTTAAATCTATGAAATTATTTTGTTGTATTATTTTAGGTGCGTTTATGGTAATGTCGGCTTCTTGCAGTCATAATAGCAAAGAGACTAGAAGAATGCAGACAGTAAAAATAGACACAGTTTTTTCTGTCGAAGGGCAAACTCCTTTGCAGTTTCCGGGGAAGGTAAAAGCTGCTCAGGACGTTAATCTGTCTTTCAGAGTAAGCGGAACGATAGGCAAAATTTGTGTGGAAGACGGAGCCCGGGTAAGGAAAGGTCAGTTGTTGGCACAACTTGATCCTACCGATTATCGGATTCAGCTGGAAGCTACCGAGGCCGAATATCAGCAGGTTAAGGCTGAGGCAGAACGTGTGATGGCTCTTTATAAGGATAATGGAACGACTCCCAATGCCAATGACAAGGCTGTGTATGGGCTGAAGCAGATAACTGCCAAGTATCAACACCACAAGGATCAGTTGGAATATACTAATCTCTATGCTCCGTTTGACGGATTCGTACAAAAGCATTTGTTTGATGAACATGAAACGGTGGGGGCGGGGATGCCGGTTATTTCGATGATCAGCCAAGGAGCACCGGAAGTGGAAATAAATCTGCCGGCAGCAGAATATATTCGTCGTACACAGTTTACCCGTTATCATGCTACATTTGATATTTATCCGGGCAAGTTTTATCCGTTGGAATGTATCAGTATCACGCCCAAGGCAAATGCCAATCAGTTATATTCTATGAGATTGAGAATAGTGCAGGATGGTAAGCCTTCTCCGTCCCCGGGAATGAATACTATGGTTACTGTTTTTTGCAGTGCAGGTGATATGCATTCTCTGTCAGTGTCAAGCGGGGCTGTTTTGCAAAAGAATGGAAAGGCAGCAGTCTTTGTTTATGACCCGTCGAAAGGAACGGTGAGAAGTTGTGAAGTGACTGTACTCAGACTGCTGACCAATGGACGCAGTGTGATAACTTCGGATGCATTGCAGCCGGGAGAACTTGTCGTGTCATCGGGAGTGCATCATATAGAGGATGGCGAGGTGGTGAAACCGTTGCCGCCTATTACATCAACTAATGTAGGAGGGCTGTTATAATGGATATTAGTAAGTGGGCATTTCAAAACCGTAATCTGGTTTATTTCTTGGTGGCTGTCCTTCTTTTGGGAGGTGTTTATTCCTGCTATGAGATGAGTAAGCTGGAAGACCCGGAGGTTAAAGTGAAATTGGCGATGGTGGTTACCACTTATCCGGGAGCATCGGCGCATCAGGTGGAGTTGGAAGTAACGGATGTGTTGGAGAAAAATATCCGTACCATGGGTAATATAGATAATGTGGAGAGTTATTCTTATAATGACTTATCTATTATTCAGATAGAATTGTTGAGCACGGTGAAGGATGAGGATGTGGAGCAATGTTGGGATATGTTGCGTCGCAAAGTGGGAGATGCCTGTGCTTCGCTTCCTCCGGGGGCAAGCGCACCAATGGTGAAAGATGACTTTGGCAATGTATATGGCATGTTTTATGCTTTGACCGGAGATGGGTTGACGGATAGGGAGTTGTCTGATTATGCCGAACTTATCAAGAGGGAAGTTAGTGACCTTGAGGGGGTGGACAGGGTAGAACTCTACGGCACAAGACCGGAATGTATCAATATCTCTTTGTTGCAAGACCGGATGGCAAATTTGGGAGTGAAGCCTGCCGAAGTGCTTGCCACATTGAACGGGCAGAACAAAACGACTTATACGGGGTATTATGAGAATGGAGATAATCGTATTCGTGTAACGGTCAACGATAAGTTTAAGACGGTAGATGATATCGGAAAAATGCTTATTCAGGGACACGATGATGATCAGTTACGTTTGCGTGATATAGCGCGAATAGAAAAGAGTTATGAGAATCCCACACGTAATGAATTGTTTTATGATGGTGAGCAGGCTTTGGGACTGTTGGTAGCTGCTTCCAGCGGTACGGATATCATCAAGGTAGGCAGTGCGGTGGCAAAGAAGCTTGACGATTTGAAAGGAAGCCGCTTACCGGCAGGAGTGGAGTGTCATAAAGTGTTTTATCAGCCGGAGCGTGTGGGTGATTCGTTGGGTACATTTGTTATCAACTTAATAGAGTCTGTGATTATAGTTGTACTCATTCTGATGTTGGCAATGGGCTTCAAGAGTGGGGTTATCATTGGAATCAGCCTGGTGGTAACGGTATTTGGTTCATTTCTGTTCTTGCTGTTTGCCGGCGGCACGATGCAGCGTGTGTCCTTGGCGGCATTTGTGCTGGCAATGGGGATGCTGGTAGATAATGCCATTGTAATTATCGATGGTATCTTGGTCGATCTGAAGGCAGGTAAACCTCGTATGGAGGCGATGACAGCCATCGGAAGACAAACGGCGATGCCGTTATTGGGGGCCACTCTGATTGCCATCATTGCTTTCCTGCCTATTTATATGTCACCGGATACAGCAGGAGTCTATACGCGCGATCTCTTTATCGTATTGGCGGTATCGCTATTGTTGAGTTGGGTATTGGCGTTAATTCATGTTCCTCTGATGGCAAACAGGAGACTGAAGAGTGAAATGACAACAGGAGAAACGAATGCCCGTGTGTATAAAGGGCGTGTTTATGCTTATCTGAGAGCTGCTCTTTACTTTGGCTTGTCTCATCGCTGGAGCTTTGTATTTGCCATGGTTGGTCTATTGGGGCTCTCTCTTTGGGGATATGGTTATATGAAACAAGGATTCTTCCCCGATATGGTCTACAATCAGCTTTATATGGAGTATAAATTGCCTGAAGGGACTAATTCGACGCGAGTTGTCCATGATTTGCGGGAAATAGAAACGTATTTGAAGAGCAGGAAGGAAATAACCCATGTTACGACTTCTGTTGGCGGAACTCCCGGACGTTATAATTTGGTGCGGAGTATTGCTAATCCTTCTCTTTCTTATGGGGAACTGATTATAGACTTTACTTCACCGGAAGAATTGGTGGATAATATGGACGAGATTCAGTCTTATCTGTCGCAGGCATATCCTGATGCGTATGTCAATTTAAAGCGTTATAACCTGATGTTCAAGAAGTATCCTATTGAGGCACAGTTTATGGGACCCGACCCGGCGGTGTTGCACCGTTTGGCAGACAGTGCACGTCATATTATGGAAAATACTCCTGAGGTACGCCTTGTGACGACAGATTGGGAGCCGCAGGTTCCGGTGTTGACAATAGAATATGACCAGCCGGCCGCACGTGCTTTGGGGTTGAGCCGCAACGATGTCAGTCTCTCTTTACTGACAGCTACCGGAGGAATTCCCATCGGTTCATTTTATGAGGGAATTCATGCCAATACAATCTATTTGAAATGTTTGAATGAAGAAGGGAATCCGATAGAAGATTTAGGTAATACACAGGTGTTTTCTTCTATACCGTCACTCAATGGTCTGCTGAATGAAGAAATGATGGTAAAGTTGAAATCGGGTTCACTGTCAAAAGAAGAACTAGTGGAAGGTATTATGGGCAGCACTCCATTGAAACAAATTAGTAAAGGAGTGGACGTAAGGTGGGAAGACCCGGTGGTTCCGCGTTATAACGGACAGAGAAGCCAGCGTGTGCAGTGCTCACCGGCTCCGGGACTTGAAACGGAACAAGCACGTTTGGCTGTTGCTTCGCAGATAGAAAATATTCCTTTGCCCGAAGGTTATACATTGTGTTGGCAAGGAGAAAAAATAGCCAGTACGGATTCTATGAAATATTTATTCAAGAATTTTCCATTGGCTATTATCCTGATGATTGCTATCCTGATTATGTTGTTTAAAGATTATCGCAAACCGATTATTATTTTCTGTTGTATTCCTCTTGTCTTTGTGGGAGTGGTGGCAGTCATGCTGCTCACTGGAAAGACTTTCAATTTTGTTGCGATAGTGGGGACGCTGGGATTGATAGGTATGTTGATTAAAAATGGTATTGTGTTGATGGATGAAATAACGTTGCAGATAAACCGGGGAGTTGAACCGACAGCAGCATTAATCGATAGTTCGCAAAGTCGTTTACGTCCTGTGATGATGGCTTCTCTGACTACCATCTTAGGTATGATTCCTTTGCTGACAGATGCCATGTTTGGTTCATTGGCAGCCGCCATCATGGGAGGATTACTGTTTGGTACACTCATAACATTACTGTTTATACCTGTTCTTTATGCATTATTTTTTCATATAAAACAGACTGACAAATGAAAAAGATATCTATTTTGATTGGTGCTTTATTTTGCTCATCAGCTTTATTTTCTCAAGAGGTGTTGAGCTTGAAGCAATGTCGTGAGATGGCTCTTCAATATAATAAAGAAATGGCAGCTTCTGTCCGGCAGACAGAAAGCGCGCGATATATGGCTAAAAGTTATAAAGGAAATTTCTTTCCGAATTTTACGGCGAGTGGGACCGGTATTTATAGCAGTGCCAGTGGACATTATGGTATAGAAGGAGGAAATCTGCCGGTGTTTATGCCTAATTCATCCGGTCAATTTCTGCCCAATGGCGGTTTCTCTTATTTCCCGGGAATTGATTTAAAGTATAAAATCGGGCTTATTTATATGGGAGGAGTGGAAGTTGAACAACCTCTCTATATGGGTGGAAAAATTACGGCGGCTTATAAAATGTCTGTATTGGGCAAGGAGATGGCGCAAATGAATGAAACCCTGACGGCTACCACAGTTATTTTGAATACCGATAAGGCATATGCCCAAGTAGTTAAAGCTAGGGAAATGAAGAATGTGGCCGATAGGTATCATACTGTGCTGGTTGAGTTGCATAAGAATGTGGAAAGTGCATATCGTCATGGGTTAAAGCCTCAGAATGACGTGCTGAAAGTGCAGGTAAAATTGAATGAAAGTGAACTCAATATGCGCAAAGCAGAGAACGCATTGCGCTTGGCAACAATGAATTTGTGTCATTTTATTGGTAAACCTTTAATTGCAGATATACAGGTGTCGGGAGACTATCCTGAAGTGAAAGAGAATATAATGATGCAGGTATCGGATATTACGGCTCGTCCTGAATATGGCATTTTAAATAAACAAGTAGCTATGGCAAAACAGCAAGTGAAATTGAATCGTAGCGAACTGTTGCCTAAGGTTGGTGTTAAAGGCTCATATAATTATATTCATGGTTTGGAAGTAAATGATGAAACATTTTTGTATAAAGGAGGATTTTCAGTCTTATTGAATGTCAGCGTTCCTCTTTTTCACTTTGGAGAGCGTATCAACAAAGTGCATGCCGCCAAAGCTAAGTTGGAACAGACTCGTTTGGAGCAGGCTGATATGAATGAGAAAATGCTGTTGGAATTGACTTTGGCTGCTAACAATTTGGATGAGGCTCGCTTAGAAAGTGAACTTTCCGACCGTTCTTTGCAACAGGCAGAAGAGAATATGAGGGTGAGTAAGAAGCAGTATGAGGTGGGTTTAGAAACTTTATCGGATTATCTTGAAGCTCAAACTTTATGGCAACAGGCTTATAGTGTACAAGTGGATGCTCATTTCCGTCTGTATTTGAATTATGTGGAATATTTAAAGGCTACCGGAACTTTGTCACAAAGCAGTTCATATTGAAATGTCTTTCAAAAAGATGTAAATTCGTGGGAACAATGGGAGTTTCATGGGGATATTCAGTAAATGTCTCTAAAAAATAAGATGGCATATGAAGATGATAGGGCATGATCACTTCATATGCCATTCTTATTGCCATTTTTCCGTGCTTTCTCACATAATTCTATCCGACAGGACATGACGTTCCGGAAGAAGTCTGATGACCTCTTCTGATTCTGTGAGTAAAATCATATCATGCTGCTTTAGCTGTTTTGTTTCTGATTTTTTCTATCATCAGTATGGCATTTGCCGTATGTATTCCAAAGAAAATCCACAGTATTTCCGTCTTCCTGTTTCCGGCCTTTATCCTTGAGAGCGAGTAATGTTGCTTTTGAGTGCCGAAGCTTCCTTCAAGCCGTGTTGCCCTTTCTTTTGAGAGTTCGCTTCTAAGCATCTTCCTCAAAGGCTCATCTTTGGCCGCCCTTCCCTTGCGCACAAAGGATGTGGATATCCCATATTTTGTACAGAACTTTCTGTTGGCATTATTGGCATATATGGAATCGGCAGCCACACATCTTACCCTTACATTCATAAGCTTCTGCTGCATACGGATACAGTCCTTCAAGCGTATACCCTCATTGAATGCCTTGAACGAGAGGTGTTCTATGAACGATATGCCGTCTATCTGTATATTATTGACCTTTGCACCAAACTCGACGGACTTGGTTTCCTTGCCTCTGACGATGGGACGTACATAATGACGGTCAATGCTGACGATGCGGTCACTGACTTTCCGCCCTTCAAACATTTCCTTTTCTTGTACAAGCACCTTTCTGATGATGGAAAGACGCTTATGATAATCCTGGGTATATCGGAGTAAAGCACCGTACTCGCTATGGATTCCATCCCTTTGACTGAGGAGCTTTTCAAGAAGCTTGATCATACGGCGCTTAAGCATTCTTGTCCTTGAAGCTCTCCTCTTTCTTTTCTTGCAGTAGGACAGATAGGATTCCGCCACATTCCTGTATTTGTTGCGCGGACGCCTTATGCCCAGCTCCTTGCAATGCCGGCATATATGCCTGTAGAGCCATTCGAGGCTTTCCCAAAGGAGTTTCATGTCCGTAGGAAAACGCATGTGGCTTTCATAGCATGTGGCATCGGTCATGCAGACGTGAAGGTTATCAAGATAAGGTTTCCAGTGTGAAGCCAGGAGCTCCTGGAAAGAATCAATGTCAAGGCGGGATGCTATCTCATTACGGATGGCACTGACTATCTTGAAGTTGGTTATGGGAAGGGACGGGGGAATCATAATTCCACAGAAAATCTGGTAGTGTATGTTCCCGTTCAGATGTTCCACCAGTTGCCTGTCGGAGAATCCGGTGTATGCCTTCAGGACCATAAGGGCGATCTTTGCGGAAGGACTGAATCTGTTCCTGCGTCCCAGGCGCCGGTCCGACAGGCCTGCGGCTTTTGCCATACATTCAAACGGAAAGACTGAATGAAGCTTGCCAAGCTCACTCTCATTAAAACTCTTGCGGTATTTTTCCAGAATATCAAATTCTGTAAAACCCAAAGTAGGGTGAATTTCTGAAATATTCACTATCTTTGCCATATCTTATTAGTTTGGATATTTCCCCCGTTTTGGCCGTCAAACCTTATTTTCGGGGGAATACCTAAAGATACAAAAAAGCCAACTAATTCGCAATAATTTGTGTATGAATTAGTTGGCTGATTTTGTAATATTTAATGAATGTCCCTTCATGAGAACAATCATTAGTAGCTCTATGCTGCTTGAATACTTCTATCTTCAATCAATAGCAAATAATGTCTGTTCTTACAGACGCCCTAATTCCCCCAAGTTTTCAGACTGAGCCCCTTTTCGTGTCTTAGGTCACAGACATTATACAAAGAAAAACTCCTACAATACCTTGATATTGTAGGAGTTGTACATTTACTGTCCATTTCTATCCAGCGTTTCTGTGATCCGCCTGGGTTATGAACCAAACGTTATTTCTTCCTCAATATCAGTACTTTCAGAAATTTTGGCTTTGTATCCGTCACGCTTTAGTCCTTAAAAACTGTCTGCTGTTGTCCGGTGTCTGTCTGCCAACATCTTGGGTTCAAATGTACGCATTATTTTTGAATTATGCAAGTGGTTGATTATGAATATATATAGTTCAAGTGCAAGGTGCAAGCGTATATATATATACGCACTTGCACCTTGCACTGAAAAAAAATATGATGAAATTTGCTATCTCGAATATTGTTCGTATATTTGCGAACAATATTCGAGATATGGAAGAAAAGAAAGATTATACTGTTACGCAGGAACAGTTGGCAAGATTTGCCAAAGCATTGGGACATCCTGCCCGAATTGCTATTATGCACTTTTTGGCAAAGCAGAAAACGTGTTATTTTGGGGATATTCACGAAGAACTTCCCATTGCCAAAGCAACCGTATCACAGCACTTGAAAGAGTTGAAAGATGCAGGACTTATACAAGGAGAGGTTGAAACGCCTAAAGTGAAATACTGTATCAACCGAGAGAATTGGCAATTGGCTCGTGAACTCTTTAAAGAGTTTTTCGGGCAATGTATCTGTAAATCGGGGGAGTGTTGCTGATAATCCCCCTTTTTTAATATTGATGTTCGTTGTTTTGCGAATTACGTTTAATATAATAAATTTATAAATTATGGAAATTAAAGTATTAGGAACAGGCTGTGCAGGTTGTAAGGCTCTGTATGCAACGGTTGAACAAGTAGTAAAAGAATTAGCTTTGGAAGCGGTAATAACCAAAGAAGAAGATTTGATGAAGATTATGGAATACAATGTAATGACGCTTCCTGCTCTCGTTGTTGACGGTAAGGTTGTGGCAAAGGGCAAACTTTCTGCCAAAGAAGTAAAAGATGTATTAACCAAGTAAATCAGATTATGATGAAACGCTTTTTATTCCTTACCATTGCTTGTTTGTTTTCTATTTGGGGAATGGCTCAGATTGCCGCAGATACCTATGTGGAAGTTCTTTATTTTCATGGGAAACAACGTTGTGTAACTTGCAAAGCCATTGAGAAATATACGAAAGAAGTGGTCAATGCAGATTTGGCAGAGTTGGTTAAAAATGGCAAACTACGTTTCAAAGAAGTAGATATTTCAACTCCCGAAGGCGAGAAGCTGGCAGAGAAATATCGTGTAAGTTGGTCTTCTCTTTATGTTAATAAATGGAAGAACGGTAAAGAAGAACGTAACGACATGACACGCTTTGGCTTTCAGAATGCCCGGAACAATACATCGGCTTTCAAGAAAGAATTAAAACAGAAAATCAATCAGTTGCTAAAATAAATACAGTCTTATGGAATACTTGCAAACATGGTTGGATAATAGTGAGATACCTATTATTACCGCTTTTCTGCTCGGTCTGTTGACTGCTGTAAGTCCTTGCCCATTGGCTACCAACATTACCGCTATTGGATTTATTAGTAAGGATATAAATAACCGTAACCGGATATTTACAAATGGTGTTTTATATACTTTAGGGCGTGTATTGGCTTATTCTGCATTAGGCGCGATACTTATCGCAATACTCCGAAAGGGTGCAGATATGTTTGCCATACAAAAAGGTATCAGCGAATGGGGGGAACTGCTGCTTGCTCCTGCTTTGATGTTGATAGGGCTGTTTATGCTATTCGGAGATAAATTGCAATTACCTAAGTTCGGATTTTCCGCTACTGAAAAGACAGAAAAACTAAAAGGCTCATGGGGTAGTTTGTTGCTGGGGATATTGTTTGCCATGGCATTTTGTCCGACCAGTGGTCTATTTTATTTTGGCATGCTTATTCCCATGTCAGCTATGGAAAGTGAGGGGTATTTGCTACCTGTCATTTTTGCATTGGCAACAGGGCTCCCAGTTATGCTTGTCGCTTGGATTTTGGCATACAGTGTAGCAGGGATAGGAAAGTTTTATAACCGTGTGCAGACTTTTCAGAAGTGGTTTAATAACATGGTAGCTATACTGTTTATTTTGGTTGGCATTTATTATGGATTGATAAATTGGGGTATAATATGAAAATTTTAATTTTATGTACAGGAAATAGCTGTCGCAGTCAAATGGCGCATGGTTTCCTGCAATCGTTTGATAAGAATATACAAGTGTATTCCGCTGGTACGCATCCGGTTGAGAAAGTTAATCCTTTGGCTGTTAAGACAATGGCAGAAGTTGGCATTGATATAAGTAAGCATATTCCTACCAATGTAACTGCTTATTTAAGTGATACATGGGATTATGTGATAACAGTATGCGGTAGTGCTAACGAAACGTGTCCGGCTTTTGAGGGCAATGTAGGGAAACGGTTGCATATTGGTTTTGATGACCCCTCGGAAGTAATAGGGACAACGGACTTCATCAGAAGCGAATTTGAAAGAGTGCGTAATGAAATCAAGAATGAATTTGCCAAGTTCTACATTACAGAGATAAAAAAACAAGAACTGCCTAAATGTGCTTGTAACCGCTAATTTTTTAGGTAATATGTTCGTATTATTACAAACAATAATAGGATTATGATACAAAGGTTTGCAGATTGGCTGGTGTATGACATCTTCGGTTTGGATGCTTCAACAGCTTTAGGAGAAGCTATAAACTTCTTCTTTTACGATACGATAAAGATTTTGATATTATTATTTTTTATCAGCGTGATAATGGGAATTATAAATGCTTATTTCCCGATAGAACGTTTGCGCAATTATTTGACCTCTCGTAAACTATATGGATTGCAATATTTCTTTGCAGCCTTATTTGGTGCTATTACCCCGTTCTGTTCCTGTTCTTCCATACCGCTGTTTATCGGATTTGTGAAAGGGGGTATTCCTTTGGGGGTAACATTCGCCTATTTGATAACCTCGCCTTTGGTGAATGAGGTTGCTGTTGCCATGTTTATTGGCACTTTTGGGTTGCGTATTACTTCTATTTATGTGATTAGCGGTATTATGTTAGGTATGGTAGGTGGATTTATTTTGGGCAAGATGAAATTGGAGCCTTATTTGAGTGATTGGGTAAAACAAATTCAGCAAAACTCAACTTCCGACTCCGGAACATGGGAAAAAGAGCATACTCCGTTCTTTAGACGATTGCCGATTATCATGCAAGAAGCATGGGGCATTGTCAAAGGTGTACTTCTGTATATCCTTATCGGCATCGGTATCGGTGCATTTATGCACGGCTATGTACCGGAAGGATTTTTTGAGCAGTATATGTCTAAGGATAATTGGTTTGCAGTTCCTTTATCAGTAGTGTTGGCAGTTCCAATGTATGCCAATGCTGCCGGAATAGTACCGGTAATTGAAGTTTTTGTAGCTAAGGGTATCCCCATAGGAACTGCGCTTGCTTTTATGATGGCAGTTGTTGGGCTGTCATTGCCCGAAGCTACGCTGTTGAAAAAAGTAATGACTTGGCGGCTGATAGGGATATTCTTTGGATTGATAACCTTATTTATTATTGTATTAGGTTATCTTTATAACATTGTGTTATAGCGCAATATGTTGTGAGTATGGAATATGCAGCAATTAAAAGCTACGTTAGTAAATTACTCTTTCAGATACAGACCGAAATAAATATTTCTAATTCTGACGAATGTATAGGGATTGATAGGGCGTTACACATGATGCGTTTTATTAGACCTTTGTGTGATGAACTTAGGAAGCATACAGTAAATTATCAGTTTAGGGACGAGGCGGAAGAAATCTATTTCTTTAAAGAACTAAAGCCGGAAGTATTAAGTAAATATATGTACTATAACAAAATTTATGTTATAGAAAGTAAATTCCCAACAGGTAGTGATGTTGCGCAAAAAGAATATCTGTACAATGAACTAAATAGTTTAACATTCTATTTCAGTAGGAATTTGGACTTTTACCAGTATTACCGTTCTAAATCTACTTATTTGGATAGATACTATTTTACCCGAAATCAAAATGATTTACGAATATGTACAGACAGTTCCCATATTGATAAAGACCCTCTATATTCAACCGGATATGATTTTAAAGTGGCTAAAATTATTACTAACGAACTGTTGAAAATCTATTTGACTAACAGATTGCAGGAATTGGAGCGTATTGTACAGCGCAAAGCGGATAACGGACAGGTTGTAGAAAGTATTTTGCGTTGGACTGGCTCTAAAAGGGCGTTGGTAGAACTGATTTATGCTTTAGAAGCGAATGGGGATTTTAATAAAGGAACGGCTACTTTAAAAGAGATTGCAGGATATTTTGAAAATGTGTTCAGTATAGATATTGGTGATTTATATCATTCTTATTTGGAAATGCGAAGCCGTAAAATAAATAGAACTCGGTATTTGGAGACATTGCAAAAAAGTCTGCTCCGAAGAATGGATGAAAACGATACATGATGCGAGTTTTATTTTCTTTTCGCAAGTAATTATATTCTTGATAATAAATAAACCATTCAGTATTTCAATCAATATTGAATGGTTTATTGTTTTCAATCAATCCAGTTTTCTTGAAATCTTGCTTTCAATCAATCAGGCTATCAATATTTCAATAAAACAAGATTGCAGAATTACAAAAATAAACTCATCGGTCGGGGAACGCCCAGCGGCAAGGGGCGGGACCACCCGTCCCGACGAGCGAAAAAATCTTTAGTTAGGAAATGTCTTTCTTTCATTGGCAACACGACTTTGGAGTGAATTTGCCCAAGGTGTTTTGCGGCACGGAAAACAGATTTGTGTGCCACAAATCACACCTTGCTGTTATCTGACGATAACACGATTTCAACGGCTGGCAGTACGATTTGGAACGTCCAGTTTTTGAGCCAACATTTCCATGTCGCCACTTACTTTCAAATCGGTAATCCTCGCATAAATTTGAGTAGTTCTGATGTTGGTATGACCTAAAATCTTAGATACAGTTTCAATGGGAACACCGTTTGCGAGCAGCACCGAAGTGGCGCACGAATGCCGGGCTACATGGTAGGTCAAGGTCTTTTCAATCCCGCAAATGGCTGCGATTTCTTTTAAGTAATCATTCATTTTCTGATTGCTGATAACTGGTAAAATCTTACCGTTTGGCAATTTGTCTCTGTACTTTTCCAATATGGCTTTTGGTATATCCAGCAATCGGACAGTAGATGTAACATTTGTTTTATGTCTTTTCCGTATAATCCACAAATTACCGTCAAATCCGGTGCGAATGTCCTCCTGCCTTAACTCGCATACATCAATGTATGAAAGTGCCGTGTAACAACTGAAAATGAACAAATCACGTACCTGCTCCAACCGTTTAGAGCTAAACTCGTGGTTGTAAATGGTGGTAATTTCTTCCATAGTCAGATAATCCCTATCGGTACGTTCAAACCTTACCCGATAACTCCCAAAAGGGTCGGCAGTCACTAAACCCGTATTCTTGGCAAAGTTTACTACCGTGCGAAAACGTTGTATGAACTTCATAGCCGTATTATGGCTGCACCCATAGTTATTCTTGATATACAACAGGAAATCTTCAATGAATACCACATTTATATCTTTAATGAGCATATCGGAAACGGAGTATTTAAACTTCATAAACTCCATAAGCCGTTTCTTTGTCAGTTCATAACGTGAATAGGTCTTGTCTGCGGTATTCATTTTGACCTTTTGCAAATACTGCTCGTTGTGCTGTTTGAAGAACTCTATCAAAGTCCGTTCCCTTGCTATCTTACCTAAAAAAGCGTTCTTTACCAGTTCTGCGGTTACATATCCGTCTTGCGCCATTAACGCATGGTAATGTTGATGAACTGTGCTACGAATACTTTCCAGCATGGAATTGATGTGTACGGCTTCTGCGGTTCTGCCGGAAGCCTTGCCTAATTCCACGCTCCAGTGAGTCGGATTTATTTCCAGTTTGGTGTTAAACTGGGCTACAACTTGGTCGATAGTGATACGTGCGATAATCGGTGCATTACCGTTCTTCTTTACTGCATTTCGTTTGACGAAATAGAGTAGCTTAAAAGTACTTCTCATAATCTCTTTTTTTAGTTACAAACTTAAATTGATAAACTGAAAATGAGATATTTGCAGTACGGACAAATCAAGACAACAAACCGCCAATTTTGGACATTCCGTGACCTAAAATCTTAGAGGGTGGACAGGTCACGAATTGGTCACGAAAGTGTGT
Organism: Phocaeicola massiliensis B84634 = Timone 84634 = DSM 17679 = JCM 13223; assembly: GCF_000382445.1. Classification (GTDB taxonomy): domain Bacteria; phylum Bacteroidota; class Bacteroidia; order Bacteroidales; family Bacteroidaceae; genus Phocaeicola; species Phocaeicola massiliensis. The sequence goes on from NZ_KB905473.1 coordinate 639,874, forward strand.
CTTTCTGTGACCTTTTCGTGTCTTAGGTCACAGACATTATACAAAGAAAAACTCCTACAATACCTTGATATTGTAGGAGTTGTACATTTACTGTCCATTTCTGTCCAGCGTTTCTGTGATCCGCCTGGGGCTCGAACCCAGGACCCCAACATTAAAAGTGTTGTGCTCTACCTGCTGAGCTAGCGAATCAATCCTTTGTTATTGCTATTCTTCCGAATTGCGAGTGCAAAGGTAGGCGTTTTTGTTTAAACTTCCAAATATATTGCTTACTTTTTTTGATTTATTTTTTAATAAGTTCTATTATCTATTGATTATCAGGCGTGTTATTGTCACTCGAAAATTCCTTTTCTTTTATATGAATGTATCGTTGATAATAGGAAAGCATTAAGCTAGTGCACGGCAAGGCGATAATCATTCCTACAATTCCCATCAATGCTCCCCAAACAGACAAGGACAAAAGAATGATAGCAGGGTTCAGACCGGTTATTTTCCCCATTACTTTGGGAACAATCAATCCGTCTTGTATGACCTGTACAATGCAAAAGACTAAAAATGCACAAAATAATATCCACCAGAAATTTTCTCCGGTATCGGCAGCTTTGAGCAATGCTAATAGTATGGTAGGGATAAAAGCAATGAGTTGTAAATAAGGTACCATATTGAGTAGACCGATAAACAATCCGAAGCCGATTGCCAGTGGGAAATCAATAATCAGAAAACCGATACTGAATAAAATGCCTACACAAAAAGCTACCACTGCTTGTCCACGGAAGTACTTGTTCATGCCTTCTTGTACATCATTTACTATTTTGATGGTCGTATCGCGATGTTTTACAGGAACTAATTTTATCCAGCCTTTGGCTATGGCTTCATAATCCAGCAGAATGAAAAAAGTATAGAGCAGTATGATAAAAGAGGTAAATATACTCACGACCACATTGACTGACTGTGTAAAGATAGCCCATACCTGAGGCAGTACATCACGTATGGTTTGAGCAATACGGTCTTCATTCAAAGCCTCATTTATTTTAAGCATATCGATATGTTCTTTAATAAAATTGGCCACGGTACCGGGGATGGCTGCTTGTTTTGAACCTTCTACAAAGTAATCGGTGAGCAGTTCTTTTAATTTTCCGAATTCTTCTACAATAGGAGGAACCAGTCCGATAAATGTCAGAATACCGATGCATATTAATACCAGCATAACAGCAAAAATAGAAATGACTCTATTTTTTAACCGCAATTTATACTGAAAGAAAGTAACCATAGGATAAATAAGGTAGGCGATGAGCCACGCAACGAAAAATGGAAGTAATACTCCGCTTAAGCGATTGACTAAATAGAGTATTCCTATAATGACAATTCCGCTTAGAATACCACGGATAAAACTGTCAAATGTTATTTTCTTCTGTAACATAATGATGTGGACTTATTGGATGGTTTGTTCTTCCTCAATAGCTTTCCTGTAACATTCACGGCACAATGGTTCATAGTCGGCTTTCTCGCCGAGCAGTACTCTTTTGTCACTTTTGGTTATGCGATGAGAAGCATAAGCTAAATTACCGCATTTTACACAGATAGCATGGACTTTGGTTACTTCATCTGCAATGGCACATAGAGCCGGAATAGGTCCGAACGGAATTCTTTTGAAATCCATATCCAGTCCGGCTACAATAACACGCACCCCGCTGTCGGCCAGCTGATTGCATACGTTTATTAACCCTTCGTCGAAAAACTGTGCTTCGTCTATTCCTATTACATCTTTATCTGAAGAGAATAATAAGATACTGGCGGAAGTATCAATAGGGGTGGAGGCAATGGAGTTGCTGTCATGTGATACAACTTCCTCTTCAGAGTATCGGGTATCCAAGGCCGGTTTAAATATTTCCACTCTTTGGCGGGCAAACTTGGCACGTTTCAGCCGTCGGATAAGTTCTTCCGTTTTGCCTGAGAACATGGAACCGCAAATTACTTCTATTCTTCCTCTTCTACGTGTCTCTTGTATGTGGTCTTCTGAAAAAACTACCATGGTTAAATAGTGATAATTGGTTTTAGTTACGGCTGCAAATGTACTATTTGTACCCCAAAAAAGGGCTATAATCCCTAATATTTTTATTAATAAAAGATATAATGTTAAAGGAATGTGCAACATCTGTTAAATAATAGCATCAATTAACTTTATACATTTGATTTCTTTCTACATTTGTCATCATATAACAGAATTAGGAGTGTTTTTTATGGGAAAACTGTATGTAGTGCCTACTCCCGTGGGGAATTTGGAAGATATGACATTTCGCGCTATTCGCGTGCTGAAAGAGGCTGATCTCATATTGGCTGAAGATACTCGTACTTCCGGCATTCTTTTGAAACATTATGAAATAAAGAATGCGATGCAGTCCCATCATAAATTCAATGAACATAAAACGGTTGAAGGCGTTGTCAATAGAATCAAAGCAGGCGAAACTGTAGCGTTGATATCTGATGCCGGCACTCCCGGAATTTCTGATCCCGGATTTTTAGTTGTACGGGAATGTGTAAGGAATGGTATTGAGGTGCAATGTTTGCCGGGAGCTACAGCTTTTGTGCCGGCATTGGTTGCCTCCGGTTTGCCTGATGAACGTTTTTGTTTTGAAGGTTTCCTGCCTCAAAAGAAGGGTCGGGTTACTCGGCTCACTTCTTTACAGGAAGAGAAGAGGACGATGATATTCTATGAGTCACCTTATCGTTTAGTGAAAACCTTGACTCAATTTGCCGAGTTTTTCGGTGCCGACAGGCCTGTTTCCGTATGTCGTGAGATTTCTAAAATGCACGAAGAAAGTGTACGGGGTACATTGACAGAAGTTATAGCGCATTTCACAGAGAACGAGCCACGTGGCGAGATTGTCATTGTGCTCGGTGGAAAAGAGGACTAAAAATAATGAACTTTAAAAAGTAAAGCAGATGAAAAAGTTAGTAATTTTATCATTGTTGTCTGTTGCCCTGTTGAGCTCTTGCGGTAACGGAGCAAAAAATGAGGCTATGAAGGCTCAGAATGATTCTTTAATGGTAGAACTGTCCAGCAGAAATGCAGAATTGGACGAAATTATGGGTGCATTTAATGAGGTTCAGGAAGGTTTCCGACAAATAAACGAAGCTGAAAACCGTGTTGATTTGCAGAGTGGCTCTATTCGTGAAAACAGTGCAAATAAGATAAAAGATGATATTCGTTTTATTAGTGAAAAATTACAGGCTAACCGCGAACAGATTGCTAAGTTGGAAGAGCAATTGAAGAACAGTAAATATAATTCTGCACAGTTGAAAAAAGCTATTGCCAATTTGACTAAGGAATTAGAGGCTAAACAACAACAGATTGAGACTTTACAGGCAGAGCTTGCTTCAAAGAATATTCGTATAGCAGAATTGGATGATGCAGTGGCCGGATTAAGCCAAAATGTAAGTGATTTGACAGCTGAGAATGAAGCTAAATCTGCTACTGTTGCCAGTCAGGATAAAGCTTTGAATACTGCATGGTTTGTCTTTGGTACAAAATCGGAATTGAAAGATCAGAAAATTCTTAAGAATGGTGACGTGCTTAAAAATGACGATTTCAATAAAGATTATTTTACTCAGATTGATATTCGTACAGACAAGGAAATCAAATTGTATTCAAAACGTGCAGAACTATTAACCACTCATCCTGCAGGTTCATACGAATTGGTGAAGGATGCAAAAGGGCAGTTAACTTTGAAGATAACTAATCCTAGTCAGTTTTGGAGTGTATCAAGATACCTTGTTATTCAGGTAAAATAAAATAATATATAAATTATCCCGTAAAGGGGTTGCGTCTCAATCAGGCACAACCCCTTTTTTATAATTATTGAATGTATATGTATAAGAGCATATTTATAGATTTGGATGATACGGTTTGGGCATTTTCCGAAAATGCCCGCGATACGTTTCAGGACATGTATGAAAAGTATCATTTTGAGCGATACTTTGACTCCTTTCATCAGTTTTATACCATATATAGTGGGCGAAATGAAATACTTTGGGGAGAGTATGGTGCCGGACATATCACAAAAGATGAGTTGAATGATATGCGCTTTTCTTATCCTCTGCAACAGGTAGGTGTTGAAGATAAAGCATTGGTAAAAGCATATTCGGATGATTTTTTTGCAGAAATAGTGTACAAGAAGAAGACAATGCCTCATGCGGTTGAAGCATTGGAATATTTGTCTTCAAAATACAATTTGTATATCCTTTCCAATGGTTTTAGAGAGTTGCAAGAACAAAAAATGCGTTCGGCGGGAGTTGATAAATACTTTAAAAAAGTAGTTTTGTCGGAGGATATCGGTGTGCATAAACCTTTTCCTGAAATATTTTACTTTGCGATGTCAGCCACTCAGTCAGAATTGCATACTTCTTTGATGATAGGGGATAATTGGGAGAATGATATAGCTGGTGCCAAGGATGCAGGGCTCGGACAAGTATTCTATAATGTAAAAAAAACAACGAAGTTTTCTTTTCAGCCTACAGGGATAATAGAGGATTGGAATGAAATAGGGAAGATATTATAAGAGAAAACGAAGAGAGTGTCAAAGGCAAATTAATAAAAGCATTTTTGACACTCTCTTTTTTGTAGTCGATGATTAACTGTTAGTTACCGCTAACTTTCAGTTCATCATTGTAATCAGTTTCGTTCAAAGGAACATCCCATGTCCATTTGTTGGCGCCGCTTGCCGGAATAGTCGTAGCAATAGAGATGTGTGCATTGCCACCTTTGTCAAAGCCATTGCGAATGACATCACGATTCCAGCGTTTATAGTCGCTCCATGCAAAGCCTTCTCCCCATAGTTCAAGTTCACGATAGTCCATGATTTCGTTCCATAACGCATCTCCGGTTTTGGTACAAGTATATTCTGCATTACGTCCGGAAGTAGCATTCAGCTCTACTAAAGCCGCCTGTGCAGCTGCTTCGTTGTTTAGGAAGTAGTTGGCTTCCGCTTCTATCAATACCATTTCGGAAGAACGGATAAAAGGTAAGTAACCTACACCCGGAGTGTCGAATACATAGAACTTTAATTGTCCTCCTAAGTACATATAACCAGCTTCATAAGGAGCAGTCAGTCCACTGACAGCCATCTTTTTACAATAAGCTGCGGCTTCATCCCATAGAGCATCGGCTTCTTTTTCTTTTTCACCCATACCTAAAATGCCATATGTTAAGTCCATGACTGAACCATCATTGAAGTTGTAGCCCGGGAATTTGTCTTCGGTGAGAAATAAAGCTTTACGGGCATCATTGTTGGGGATGCGGTTAATTAATTCGCGTCCGATAGCTCCGGCACCGGTCTGTTGCGTGCTGGCATAGTAACCGTTGCAGGCAAATTGCACTCCGTAGCTCCAATACCAGTTGTTTTCCTGTGAACCTCCAAAGCTACCCATGATCCATTCACCTGTAGGGTTGCAGAAACCTGCATAGTATTCTGTATTGTTCATCAATGGATAGCCCTCACGCGCCAATTTTGCTTCGCTTAAAGCTTTGGCATAATCCTGTTTTGTCAGTGCAGCACGAGCATATATGGCATGGGCAACGTTAACATTCGGCATCCATACATCGCCTTCTTTTCTATTCATGCCACTTTCGCCATATAAACTGATAGCCTCATCCAAATCTTTATAAATTTGGGTATAAGTTTCAGCCAATGTAGAATAAGGCATTCCGTTAGTTGATTCGTCTAAACGAAGTATTAAACCTTGTGATGCACCATTGTTGGAGTCTTGCCAGCGCCAGCAATAATAGTGCACTAATTTTTCAAAAGCATAGGCTCTGAATGTTAGTGCCGAAGCTTTTATAAATTGCTTTTCACTTTCAGTGCCTTCTGCGTTATCTATGTTTGCCAGAATTGTGTTGGCATTGCCTACTATAGAATAATAGTAATACCACGCATAAGCATCGTAAATAGAGTTAGTACGTGTATGAAACTCTTGATTATGAATAGGTGACCAGCCGGATGCATATAAGTTATACAGATAGTTTTCGCTCGGATAATTTTCATAATGAGCAATGATATTGTTTTCTCCGGCAAAGCCTTGACCGAAATAGTAATGTTGGGTGCTCATGAGTTTGGCAATACCATTCAGTGCCTTTATGGCATTGTCGGTTGTTCCGATGGCATCAGCAGAACCGGTAGAGTCTGTGGGAGCTGTGTCCAGATAGTCGCTTGCACAAGAGGAAACCAACAAGGTACCTGCCATTAGACTACCTACAAACAATTTTTGAATATATTTTTTCATAATTCTATGTCTGTTTTAAAAAGTTATTTCTTTAGAATTTTACAGTTAATCCAAAGTTATAAACTCTGGCGGTTACATAGGTGTCATCCGAACCACCATTGAAAGAATATTGTGGGTTTAAACCTTTACGTGCAGTTAGTGTAAAAAGATTTTCTACACCGGCATTCAACATCAACCCTTCAATGCCTAAATTCTTCATCCACTTTTTGGGTAGTTCATAAGATAAACTCAGATTTTTGAATACCAAGTAAGAAGAACTTACCAACCAACGGTCGCTGGTAGCATTCAAGTCAGAAGATTTGTAGTAATCTATACGAGGAATACCATTCGGGTCAATACGGTTAGGAGAAGTTTCGGTCATACCTGCCGGAGCACCGTTCCAAGAATTTAAGATGTCCTTGTGGTAAGCACTACCTGCGGCACCTGATTCGGATACACCCATTAAGCTGCTATAAGAACCATCGTATGTTTTTCCACCTAAAGAATAAGTGAACAACATGTTCAGATTCCAGTTTTTCCATGATAGGGCAGAACTGATAGAACCATATACAGTGGGGAGTGCACTGCCTGCCCATTTACGTTGAGCATAAGAGGTAGCAGTGGCATAATCTTGTCCATTGATATTTACTAAAGCACCTGCCTCTTCAGCTTTAACTTTCTGTTCCGGATCAAGTGTATAAAGAGAAGTACCGGTCAATTGGTCTACTCCTTCAAAGTGGTATGTATAGAATTCATAAATAGAATGACCTTCCGAATAGTTCTGCATACCGTGCAGAATGTCTTTTCCGTCAGGCAATTTTACGATTTCGTTTTTCAAGAAAGTGGCATCAACGCCAATGTTCCATTTCCAATCTTTACTGTCTATGGCGTCTGCATTTAATGAGATTTCCCAGCCTCGGTTGGAAACGGTTCCAATATTTTTGTATTGTGTCAAGTTCATGACCTTGTCCTGCCATGGATAAGAACCGGCTGACAGAGGTAAGCGGACTTCGAACAGCAAATCTTTAGAACGCTTGTCGAAATAACCGATTTGGAAGTTTAGCTTGTTAAACAAGCGGCCTTCTACAGCCACATCCACGGTTTGGGTAGTTTCCCATTTTATATCGGGAGCTGCCAATGACTTTTTCAATAGAGCAGGATTGCCACCATTTTTATCAATGGTGTATAAAGCCATGTGCCCATAATAGCTGACCCCCATATTGTTACCCACTTCACCATATGAAGCACGCATTTTTAAATGATCAACCCATTCCACATCTTCTAAGAAGGCTTCATTTTTCATATTCCAACTAGCACCTACCGAATAGAAGTTACCCCAGCGGTTGTCTTTATGGAAGCGTGAAGAACCATCACGCCTGAAAGAACCTTCGATGAAATAACGATTATCATAGTTGTATTTTACACGTGCCAAATAAGATTCCGTCTTGTCTTCATCATCGCTACCGTTGAAGTAAGAGTTGGTTAGGAAATTGCCCATTGTTAAATTGCCGTCTACAGCCATACCGGTATTCATGCCGGATGTGTATTTACGCTCCCAACTATAACTTTCATGAGCAATCATGGCTTCTATATTATGTATTTCTTTGAATTGATAATTCCAATTTAATATTTGCTGTAAGGTTACTGTGCGGTATTGATATGCATAGCTTGTCAGACGACCACCATTGGTAGCACCATCACCGATTTTGGGATTATCATATTTTTTGTTATTACTTGTACTGTTGTTTAAGTCTCCTTTTACTGTGACAGACAATCCTAACGGTAATGTAATCGTGGCAAAAGCTTGTCCTCCTAATACATTACGAATGCTTTCTTCTTTATTGAACAACATTTCATAAGCGATATTACGGTTGCCCAAATATGGAGAAGTTGTATCATAAATCTTTTCACCATTTTCATCCAGTTGGTAACTACCATCAGCATTATGCATATACACAGGATACACCGGTGCCATATAGCGAGTAATGTAGAACGGATTGGAATAATAACTACCGGTGGCATTGTCATTATAGTTACGCTTAGTCCACGAACCGGTCAGGTTCACACCTCCTTTAAACCATTTATTCGGTGTAAATGTAGAATTGATACGGCCGGAATAGCGTTCATAATCTGTTGCTTTTACATAACCTTTCTCTTTCAGATAACCAATTGAAGAATATATACTGTATTTTTCACCGGAAGTAGAGGCCGACAAGTTGTAATCTTGACGATGACCATTGCGCTCAATGGCATCTGCCCAATCTAAATCATCATAACCGGATAAGCGAGATGCTGTCAGTTTACCATTGGCATCAAATAATTGATTGTCTGCTGCATTATAGATATTGCGTCCGATGGATTCTGTAATAAGATGTTCAGTCGCATATTGTCCGGCTTCTGTTGCACTCATACCTTTATTAGACATCATGGCATATTTTTTTGCCATCCAAGAAGCTTCCATCCAGCGGTCGGCATCCAAACGGTCATATTCAGGAATACCACGATTATAAATACCCTGATTCATTTGTAGTGTAATGCTTGGTTTGTTGGTAGCATGTCCGCTTTTGGTCGTGATTAGGACAACACCGTTAGCTGCTCGGTTACCATATAAAGCGGCTGATGCAGCATCTTTTAAAATAGACATACTTGCAATGTCATTAGAATTTAGTTCAGCCATATTTCCATCAAAAGGAACACCATCTACCACATAAAGTGGTTCTGAAGCTCCGCTGACTAATGTACCGAAACCACGGATACGGATAGATGGAGCTTTCCCCGGTTCTCCATAGGTGTTGTTAACTTGCACACCCGGTGCGGCTCCTTCTAACGCACCGGTAACACTTGTTGTGATGCGTTTTTCTATTTTTTTATTATCTACAACGGAAATAGAACCTGTTAAAGATTCTTTTTTAGCTGTACCATAAGCGATAACTACAACTTCGTCAAGTGTTTCTGTATCAGGTTTTAAAACAATGTTTATTGTTGGCTTAATAGACACTTCCTGAGATTGCATACCTATAAATGAAATTACCAAAGTTTTTGCAGAACTAAAACTATACACAATACATTGATTAATAGTTAATTATCAATATCATCATATGACGCTAACATACACCCAATATGGCTATAGCGCCATAATCGATAGGTAAGTGCTACTATAATTCTACCATAAAATGAAATTGTGTTGATGTCGTTTTACTAAATAAACCTTTATATTATTCGTATATGAAATAAATTTCATTACTTTCACTTCAAATGTATGGTGCGTATGAAAGAAACGACTGATGGCAGAAACAAGATTTATTTTGCAATCAAATGACATTTTTTGCCAGAAACGCCTAGACACCTGCCTTATTAACGAAATCAAAACACATGATGATAATTGCATTATAATAAGATTATAATTATCTTTGTGGAAAAGTATGTGACTATGGTAAAAATGAACCCTTTTATAACAAGCGGTTATCGTTCAGAGAAATATTTCTGTGACCGGATAGAAGAAACGCGTTTTCTGACGAAGCAGATCACCAATGGAAACAACGTAGCTCTCATTTCCCCCCGGCGGTTGGGAAAGACAGGACTGATAGAACACTGTTTCCACCAGCCGGAAGTAAAAAACAACTATTACACTTTCCTGATAGACATTTACGCTACCAAGAATCTGCAAGAATTTGTCTTTGAATTCGGTAAGAGCATATTGCAAGGGCTGAAACCCCAAGGGAAGAAGATATGGGAAACATTTCTATCCACTTTATCTTCCCTTCGTACCGGAATCACCTTTGATGAAACGGGCAATCCCAGTTGGAATCTGGAAATGGGCGATATCAAAAACCCTTCAGTAACATTGGACGAAATTTTCAGTTACTTGAAGAAAGCGGACAGAATTTGCCTGATCGCCATAGATGAATTCCAGGTGATAGCCAAATATCCCGAGAAAAACATAGAAGCGACACTAAGGACTTATATACAGCATTGCACCAATGCCTGTTTCATCTATTCGGGTTCTCAGCGGCATATGATGGGAGAAATATTCACCACTCCTTCACGTCCTTTCTATCAAAGTACTACTATTCTGGATTTGAAACCCATAGGAATTGGAAGCTATGCCGCTTTCATTGAACGGCATTTTATAGAGAATGGAAAGAATATCAATAAGGACACCATAGAAGAAGTATATCGGCTGTTTGACGGTACCACTTGGTATATCCAGTTTGTTATGAATTTCCTCTATGCGGATACCATGGAAAAAGAAACCTGTACGGTTGGAAAGATCCAATTGGCATTAGATGAAATTTTATCGCAGATGGATTTTACCTATTCTTCTTTACTCTATCAACTTCCACCCAAGCAAAAGGAGGTGCTGATAGCCATCTGCAAGGAAGGCAGGATAAAGGAAGTCACCTCTTCCAGATTTCTCCACACTTACAAACTGACGGCAAGCAGTGTACAGGGAGCACTGAAAGGATTGCTGGAAAAAGATTTTGTCACTGCTGAATTAGGTGTATACAGCGTTTATGACCGTTTTTTCGAACTCTGGTTGAAGCGGTTGTAAAGAAAATAACAACTCCATTTATTTTCAAATGCGTACTTTATAGGATAGCCTCTCTCTTTTTCTGTGAAGAAAAGGAAGTCTTTGTCCGAGAATTCTGATGGAAAAACGATTAAGGTATCTTTTACACCTACCATATGGAATAAAAATGACTTGATACTTTATGGCTGTTCTACAGTGTACCCCACTGTAGAATTCAAACCAAGGTATCAAGTCATTTTATATAATAGTGTTAATATTCAGGATTCTGTTGTCCTTGCAGATTTACATTAGCATCTATTTCAGCTTGAGGAATAGGCATAACACAACGGTAGTCATTCCAGTTAGGGCTTATTAAGTCTGTATTATTCAAGAAGTGACGGCCTCCTTCTCTTGTTACAGTTCCTCCAACTCGTAAAATATCATTGAGACGATGTCCTTCCAATACTAACTCCTTCCTTCTTTCCCGGTCGATCATTGGCAATGTAGCGACAACATCCGATGCTGTTGGAATAGCCCTTTTAATAATCTTATTCAAATAGCTATTTGCTTTCGCTTGATCTGGACTTGATTTGCGCAAAGCAGCTTCTGCAGCAATCAGATAGATATCAGACAAGCGAATCACTCTGATATTATTAACCGTAGAGGCTCCATTCCTTCCCGGGTATTTATTAATAATACATTTAACTCCTGCAGCATCTTCCTTTAAAAGTCCTAATCTGACATCATTAGGATATTCATTTAGCAGTTCGATAAAGGCATCAGTTGCAGCTATAGCTGCATACCCTTTAGGATCTACCAAATAACCAAAGAGTTCACGATTACCGGAAGACAAATCTGAAACATGCAAATCGAGTATGGATTCTGAGGTATATTCATTAGACCAAGCAGCAAGATAGTCTGCGTTTTGAATCAGTTTATAAGGACTTTCTTTTATAATCGTTTCAGCACAATTGAACGCTGCGTCATAATTGCCTTTATACAAATAAACCCTAGCCTGCAATCCTAGTACTGCCCATTTATTAAAATGCCCATCGTTGACTTTATCAGAAACCAATCCTAAAGCTGTTGTTAAATCTTTCTCTATTGCTTCATAGCCTTCGGCAACCGTGTTTCTGGCAGGCATGTCGTTGGCCGTCAAGACCTTTTCTACAATAGGTGCTCCTAAAGAAGCTCCTTTGTCTTTTTGATAAGGATAACCGTATACTATATTAAGGTTAAAATTACACAATGCTCTGACTGCAAGAGCTTCTCCTTTTGCATTGTCTAATTGAGGAGAAGCCGTGATTTTACCCGATTCTATAGCTTGCAGAAGAACATTTACCCGATTAATGACCTGATAGGGTATTTTCCAAAGACCTGTCGGCGCATTATTCTGACGATACATGAATTTGTAAAAATTTTCAGTTCTTTTGCTTGGAGTCGAAGTTTGTACATCTTCACCTCCTACTTCTGCTCTTGATATGAAATCGGCACCGTAATATTCGCTAGACAGTAAACCTGAATATACACCATTTAGAGCAGAACCTACATCTTCAATATTGTTAATAGATTCATCGGAAGGCAGTGCGTTAGAAGGCATCTGATCCAGATAGCCATCACATGAAGACAATCCTATAGAAATGGATGCCGCTATGAATAAGAATTTTAAACTATTATGTTTCATAATTATTTCTGTGTTTATAGGTTATAGTGATAGTTCCAGACCGAAACTGACACTTTTCATTGCCGGAAATGCAAAATTTACATTACCATTAATAGGTTGTTCCGGATCCACATTGTCATAAGATTGGAATGTCAGCAAATTGCTGCCTGAAACAAACACGCGCAAATTATTTATGTTTAAGGGGTTGAGCCATTGTTTGGGCAAAGAATAAGAAAGTGAAACCGATTTTAAACGGAGATAATTATTGGTGTGCATGTGACGGTCGCTTGAATAGCGGGCGTATGTATAGTTGTTTATACGACGCGGAACATCTGTAATATCTCCCGGTTTTTGCCATCTGTTTAACTGCTGTTTGCCTATTGCATAATAAGCGTTTTCGCCATCAGTATCTGTATACGTTAAGCAAGCGTCATCCAATAATTTCCCTCCTAGAGAGAAGGAGAACAGGGCGTTGAATTCCAGTCCCTTCCATGAAAGGCTATTTCTCCATCCGCCGGTTAATTTGGGGTCAGGAGTGCCAATAATAATACGTTGAGCCTCTCCCGGGTTCTTTGTTAATTCTTTATTCAGAGAGCCGTCTTTATTTTGGGTGTTCAGTACCCATTGTTCTTCACCTGTCTGAGGATCAACGCCTGCCCATTCTCTGGCCCACCATGAATAATAGGATTCTCCCTCACGTAAGATGCTTGAACCACTAATAATGTCTTTGCCATCATATAATTTATCAATTTTATTTTTATTGTGTGACAAGGCTAGACCGGTAGTCCACTGAATAGCCGAGTGCTTGAAAATATCATAACTAATGTCAATCTCAACGCCACGGTTAATCATGGAGCCTACGTTTTTTAACGCAGAAGTGAAACCCACTGTCATTGAAGTTGGAACATCTTGAAGCAAATCTGTAGTTAAGCGATTGTAATAGTCAAATGAGAAACTCAAACGCTCAAAGAGGCGAGTGTCAAAACCTACGTTGAAGTTCTTGTTTCTTTCCCATGCAAGATCGGGGTTAGGAATTGTACCTGGTGCAATACCCGGTTTGTCCTGATAGTCATACCCCGTACTCATTAAACTCAGGTGACTATAAAGTTTGCTTGGTAATGTACCGTTAATACCATAAGAAACTCTTAATTTTAAGTCATTGATCCAAGGTAATCCCTGCATAAAATTCTCACTGCTGATTCTCCACGCACCAGAAACTGACCAGAAATTTCCCCAACGCTTATTTATCCCTAAGCGAGAGCTCCCGTCACGACGGTAGTTGGCGGAAATATAATATTTTCCGGCATAATCATAATTGAAACGTGACAAAACAGATAATAATCTGTCTCTAGAGTATCCCGATGAAGCAGTCATGGGAGTAGAAGAGTTCTCCAGTTCAGGTAGTAAGTCTGTGGAATATCCTTTTCCGACAGCTTCTACATAAGTTTCTTTTTTATCATCAACATCCCATCCTATAAGTACATCTACATTATGCTTTTCATTAATAGTTGTTATGTAGTTTAAAACAGTTGAGGAGTAAATATTGTGATTTTGATAGGGTATCTTAATCATTAATCCTTGATGTAAGTTACCGTTGTGTGAAGCTTTTGGCCAGTGTGTGGTAGCTTCATTCATGATATAGTCGTAACTCAATGTTTGTTTCAGGATAAGCCCTTTTATAATTTCATAAGACGCCCATAAAGAATTGGAACTTCTGAATACGCTTGACAAACTTTTGTCTAGATTCATGTCTTTTACCGGATTGGCAACGCCTAAATTGGCAATAGGGAATCCTTCATAAAAACTTCCGTCCTCGTTATAGATTGGTATATTAGGAATAGCATACCAACGTGTAACAAAGTAGGGATTGGCATAAGCGTATCCCTCTGAAACCTGAGAGCTGCTTTGTTTAGACATGGAAATATTAACTCCCATTTTTATTTTGCCATCATTGGATTTGTGGCTTACATTGGCACGACCGAAGAAGCCTTTCATCCATGATGATTCTACCATGCCCTTTTCGTTCTTATAAGCTAAAGAAGCATAGAAGTTTGTATTTTCATTACCTCCTTGAGCTGCAAACTCATAGTTCTCCATTGAGCCGTTACTTTTAAACAGGGCTGATTCCCAATCGGAATAGCGGTCCAGTTTAGGCGCCCACACATCTACATTTTGTTGGGCGTACTGCTTGGCTTGGACCTCATCGTAATCTTTATATAGTATACCCTCATTGTAAAAGGCTTCATAAGTCAACTCCCTTTGTTGGTCACCGTTAACAGTCTCGCGGTTTTTGGTAGCCCAATCGGTTATGCCCCAATTAGCTTTGAAACTTATGGTTGTTTTTCCTTCTTGTCCTTTTTTGGTAGTAATCAGGACAACTCCATTTGCAGCTCGGGAGCCATAGAGTGATGCCGCTGCTGCATCTTTTAAAATGGTTATGTTTTCAATATCACTGGGATTCAAAGAAGACATAATATTAAAAGATTTAGTATCTCCGCTCACTCCTGAAACAGCAACGTCTCCAGATACTACGGGAATTCCGTCAATGACATATAGAGGTTCATTTCCGGCATTCATGGAGCCTGTACCGCGCAAACGGATAGAAAGTGCTGCACCGGGTTGTCCACTATTGCTGTTTACCGTAACACCCGGAGCAGAACCTTGCAAGACTTCTTCAAATGAATTAATCGGAATATCCTTCAATATTTTTTTTGCTGAAATTGTTGAGGCTGCCCCGGTAAATGAAGCTTTTTTAGCTGTACCGTATGCCACAACCATCACCTCATCAAGTACTTCTGCATCAGCTTTTAAAAATATCTGCAAGTTTGCCTTTATTGCTACTTCCTGAGTTGCCATACCTATAAACGAAATAACCAAAGTTTTTGCAGAACTAAATAATTATTTATTTTACTGATAATCAATACTTTGGTGTACTATCTCCAAGTGTTTCCCCTTCATTTAAAGTAC
>NZ_KB905474.1 GCF_000382445.1 Phocaeicola massiliensis B84634 = Timone 84634 = DSM 17679 = JCM 13223
TTGCATACGAAGAGTTCTTTGAAGGTTACGCAATGCGCAGAAGGATGATGCAGTAGATAACTAACTAAATCGTAACCTATTACTATCATGAGCAATTAACCTACGCTCATTTCCAATAAATTACACTCTTTTCGTAACTTAACATAACAAATATACTATGAATTTGTTCATGTACAAGCTATCTCACCAATATTTTTTTCAATTCCTCCATACCGTCCGAAGCGCCTTTGCGTATGGCATACACTTTTCGGTCCGAAGCTATAGGCACTTCTTTGGGATCTATTAAATAGACAGGGACATCACGGGGCACATAATTTAACAATCCGGCTGCTGGATATACATTTAAAGAAGTCCCTATAATCAAGAAAACATCAGCCGTTTCGACATACTCAATCGCCTTTTCAATCATGGGTACAGACTCCCCGAACCACACTATAAAAGGACGAAATTGCGAGCCGTCAGCAGCAAGGTCTCCTATCTTTACCTCAAATTCTTCCGGCTTCAATTCTTTTATATAGTTAGGATTATTGGGTTGCAAAGTAGAAGTAACTTTCGTTAACTCGCCATGTAAATGAATCACATGACTGCTACCGGCCCGTTCATGTAGATTATCAACATTTTGAGTAATAACAGTTACATTAAAATACTTCTCCAGTTCAGCTACTAGTTCATGTCCCCGGTTCGGCTTAACCTGCAACAACTGTTTACGACGCTCATTGTAAAACTGAATCACCAACTGAGGATTCGCAACATACCCTTCGGGAGTAGCCACCTGCTCCACAGGATATTGATCCCATAGTCCTCCCGCATCACGAAAGGTACTAATACCACTCTCGGCACTCATTCCGGCACCGGTCAGAATCACTAAATTCTTCATTTTTAGCCTCCTCTTTAAACTAGACACACAAAAATAAGAAAAATTAAATTGTTAAAATCATAATCATTCAAATAAAAGACCTACCTTTGTGCGTTTTGTAGAAAAACATCTTATAAAATAAACAGTTATGGATAAATTTAGTTACGCTATCGGCCTGGGAATCGGCCAAAATTTGCTGAGCATGGGTGCTCAAGGTATCAATGTGAATGACTTTGCTCAGGCAATTAAAGACGTATTAGATGGAAAAGAGACAGCTATCAGTCATAATGAAGCGCGCGAAATCGTGAACAAATATTTCGAAGAACTGGAAGCTAAAATGAATGCAGCAAATATTGAAAAGGGCAAATCTTTCCTGGAAGAAAATGCTAAAAGACCTGAAGTAGTAACACTCCCCAGCGGCTTGCAATATGAAATCATCAAAGAAGGTAATGGTAAAAAGCCGGGGGCTACCGACCGTGTGAAATGTCATTACGAAGGTACATTGATTGACGGAACATTGTTCGATAGTTCTATCAAACGCGGTGAACCGGCTGTATTCGGTGTTAATCAAGTGATTAAAGGATGGGTAGAAGCCTTGCAACTAATGACGGAAGGCTCTAAATGGAGATTATTCATTCCCTCGGAATTGGCCTATGGCGCACAGCAAGCCGGCGAAATGATTCCTCCTCACAGCACATTGATTTTCGATGTAGAATTAATTGAAGTATTATAATATTAAAGTATTTAAGGCAAATGAAAAAAATTAGTTTTTTTGTAGCTATCGCTGCCGCTGCCAGCTTAGCATCTTGTACAGCTCAGGCACCAAAAGCAAACATGAAGAATGATGTAGACTCACTTTCTTATATGATGGGTGTTGCTAATACACAGGGATTGGATATGTATCTTCAACAACAAGGCGTTGACAGTACTTACATGGCAGAATTCCTTAAAGGTGTTACAGACGGAGCCAACAAAACAAGTCCCAAAGACGTTGCATATATGGTAGGTCTGCAAGTCGGACAGCAAGTAGGCGGACGTATGTTTGACATGATGAGCCAACGCTTATTTGGCAACGATTCTACTCAAAGCTTGGATAAAGCAAATTTCCTGGCAGGTTTTGTCGCAACTCTGAAAAAGCAGAACGTTATGCCTGTAGAAGAAGCCAACATGTTTGTTCAGACTAAAGCAGAAGCTATTCAGGCAAAAGCTACGGAAGCCAAATATGCAGACAACAAAGCCGCAGGAGAAAAATTCTTGGCTGAAAATGCAAAAAAAGAAGGTGTAAAAACTACTCCCAGCGGTCTTCAATACAAAGTTATCAAAGAAGGTAAAGGTGCCATCCCTACCGATTCTTCAACTGTAAAAGTAAACTATAAAGGTACTTTGATTGACGGAACTCAGTTCGATAGTTCATACGACCGCAAGGAACCCTACACTACTCGTGCTAACCAAGTGATCAAAGGATGGACAGAAGCCTTGACTATGATGCCGGTCGGTTCAAAATGGGAACTTTATATTCCGCAAGAACTGGCTTACGGTTTACATGGTACCGGCCAAATCAAACCTTTCTCTGCTTTGATTTTCGAAGTTGAATTGATTGATATCGAAAAGTAATCAACCAAAAATAATTCTATAAAAAAGCGTGGGTTCGTACAGATACTCACGCTTTTTATATCACTACAATGAGATATAAAAAGAACAGCACTATTTCTTCTCTTTCATATCTGTCCGTGCCTCAACTACATTAACTATATAGTCACCCAGCTTTTCACATTCACCGATAAGATCCATATAGTGCACACCCATCTGATAATCATACTCCTTATTGTTCACATCCAGCACATTCTGATTCTTCAGCTGGCTACGATAGTTGTTTATCTCATTCTCAAGATTAAAAGATTTATTCACATCCACTTGATGCCCCTCATCCTCCACCAAAGACACCATTTGATTCAAAGCATCATCAGTCAGTTGGAACATCTGATGAATATGGCTATACTGTTTCTCGGTAAAGTCTTCATTACCCCGATATTTATGGTTAATGGTACGCGCAAGGTTATAGCAACTGTCGCCAATACTTTCTATCTCCGTCACCTCACGCAACATGGCACGAATCTTCAATTTGCTTTCAGAACTCAAGCGACCTTCAGACACCTGATTCAAATAATTGGCAATCTCCAATTCCATATTATCACTAATATTCTCATACTTTTCAATGCGGCTGAAAAGCTTATTGAAATCATTTTCATTCGATGTATGAAGCAAGTCACGTACCATACCAAACATACGGCGGGTACGTTCAGCAAATAAATTGATCTCTTTACGAGCCTGAACAATAGAAAGTTCGGCCGTCGACAACAGTCCACCGGTAATAAAGCGCAGTCGGAATTCTTCTTCATCTTCTTTAGGTTTGATTACCCAACACACTATCTTCTCTATCGGTTTAATAAACCAAATAAGAATCAGCACATTACAAATATTGAATGCTGTATGAAAGGCAGAAAGCTTATAAGTAATAGCCACCTCAGGATTCCCCCCGGGAAAAAGATGTTCAACCATATCACTTACCATATTGACAAACGGATGGAAGATACACAATATCCATATCACACCAAACGTGTTAAAGATAAAGTGTGCCAATGCTGCACGCCTCGCCTGAGCATTTGCTGTCAATGCAGCAATATTCGAGGTTACGGTCGTACCGATATTCTCACCCATTACCAAGGCTATACCCAAATACAAGTCAAGCACACCACTCGAACAAAGAATCAAAGTAATAGCCATTACTGCCGCCGATGATTGGGCACACATAGTTATGATACTGCCAATCAAAAGGAACAACAGGATAGACAAAAATCCCCACTCTTTGCAAGAAGTAATGAAACCAAGGATTGCCGCATTATGTTCCAAATCCATGTGCATAGCATTTTCACGCAATGTCGTCAATCCCAAGAACATAAATGCAAAGCCAAATATAAATTCTCCAAAAGACTTTTTCTGGCTTTTATTAGAAAAAATAAGAGGAACGGCTAAAGCAAAAAGAGGGAAAATGAGGTTATTCATGTCTATCTGAAAACCGAACACTGACATAATCCATGCAGTCACCGTTGTACCGATATTAGCTCCCATAATGACAGAAATAGCTTGAGCCAATGTCAGTAATCCGGCATTAACAAAACTAACGGTCATCACCGTAGTAGCAGTAGAAGACTGTACGGAAGCCGTTACAAACGCCCCGGTCAGCAGTCCTGTAAACCGATTGGTCGTCATTGCTCCAAGAAAATGGCGAAGTTGCCCACCTGTCAGTTTCTGCAGAGCTTCACTCATGGTCTTCATGCCATACATAAGAAGCGCCAGCGACCCTATCAGTTTCAGAAAAATAAATATAGACATTATCTCACTTTTAGTATATAACTCTCGATTTTGTCTGCCGTGTACTTTATATCCAACCTATTCTATCACGAGTGTGAATCCGGGCTTATGCTTTCTTTTCTTTCACATTACTGCCGGCTTCCACTACATTAACTACATAATCACCCAACTTTTCACATTCGGTAATAATATCCATATAGTGTACTCCCATCTGATAATCATATTCCTTATTGTTCACATCCAGCACATTCTGGTTCTTTAACTGATTGCGATAGTTATTGATTTCGTGTTCGATATTGAAAGACTTATTCACATCAATAGTATGATGTTCATCTTCTACCAACGCAATCATTTGGCTCAATGCATCATCTGTCAGCTTAAACATCTGTTCGATATGATCATACTGTTTCTGTGTAAAATCCATTTCACTGCGATGCTTGCGGTTGATGGTACGGGCCAAGTTATAGCAACTGTCACCTATACTTTCTATTTCTGTCACCTCACGAAGCATCGAACGAATCTGAAGCTTACTTTCAGAACTCAAACGTCCTTCCGAAACCTGATTCAGATAATTGGCTATCTCCACCTCCATACTATCACTGATATTCTCATACTTCTCTACACGGCTGAACAGCTTATTGAAATCATTCTCATTCGTTGTATGCAACAAATCGCGCACCATACCAAACATACGGTGAGTGCGTTCGGCAAACAGATTGATTTCTTTTCGCGCCTGTAATATAGAAAGCTCTGCCGTAGAAAGCATACCGCCTGTAATAAAACGCAAACGATATTCCTCATCCTGCTCTCTTTGAGGGATAATCTTGCAAACGGTTTTCTCTATCAACTTCACAAACCAAATAAGAATCAACACATTGCATATATTAAATGTCGTATGAAAAGCCGATAATTTAAAAGAAACAGCCACAGCAGGATCCGGCGTCTTCATTATATCTTCTACAAACCATGACACCCCCATTGTGAACGGCTTAAACAGGCATAACACCCAGATAACACCGAAAACATTAAATACCAAGTGAGCTAAGGCAGCCCTCCTGGCCTGCGTATTTGCAGTCAATGCAGCCAGATTAGCTGTAATGGTAGTACCAATATTCTCACCTAATACCAAAGCAGCACCAAGTTCAAAACTAATCCAACCATTGGCACACATAATCAGGGTAATAGCCATTGTTGCAGCCGATGCCTGCACAATCATCGTCAATATTGTACCTATCAATACAAACAGCATCACAGAGCCAAAGCCCATGTCTGTATAATTCTGCACAAAAGACAACATCTCCGGGTTTTTACTCAAGTCCGGTGCATTTGTTTTGAGTAAAGAAAGACCCATAAACAAAAAAGAGAAACCGAAAATAAACTCCCCTATGGATTTACGGTTACTCTTTCCAGAAAATAACAATGGCACACCAACAGCTAAAAGTGGGAGAGCCATTGCAGCGATATCTACCTTAAAGCCCAACGCTGATATAATCCATGCAGTTACGGTAGTACCGATATTGGCTCCCATAATTACTCCAATGGATTGGGATAATGTCAGCAGCCCTGCATTCACAAAGCTGACTACCATGACGGTAGTGGCAGAAGAAGATTGGATTAATGCTGTAATCAGCACGCCTGTTAGAACTCCGGTTACCCGGTTGGTGGTCATCGCCGTGAGAATTTTACGAAGCCTGTCACCTGCAAACTTTTGCAGGCCCTCACTCATGATTTTCATTCCGTAAAGGAATAGCGCCAGTGAACCCAGCAGCTTTAAGAAATCATAAAAAGAATATTCCATCATCAATTAATTTGGTAGGAATTGGCTTATCTCCCTTTTATTCGGTAAATTAACAGCCGATTTCACTACGTTAGTAATAAACATTACGATTATGTTACAAATATGTTGCAAAAATAACAATATTATTAAAAGTTTCCCAATTGGAAGCTCACTTTTGGATATTTATAATGGTTTTAATTTAGATATCCCCTACGGACCTGTCAGTGCCAAGGTTAATAATAAGGTAGAAGGACTCAACTACAGAGCCTATAATAATAAAGATGTAGAATTCCTGAATATATTAAGTTCCTCGGGCATGCGTACTTATGTCCGCTCGTTATGCTTTGTGCTGTGCAAAGCTGTCGAAGATCTTTATCCCGACGGAAGCATCGTGCTGGAGCATCCCGTCTCCAAAGGATACTATTGTGATTTACACATCGGCAGAGAAATAGGGTTGGACGATGTACAGCGCATCAAGAAACGTATGCAGGAAATCATTGAAGAAGATATTCCCTTCCATCGATTTGAATGTCAAACCACCGAAGTGGTAGAGTTGTTCCGCAAAAAAGGAATGATGGATAAAGTAAAACTGCTGGAAACTTCGGGCAATCTTTACTCCTTTTATTATACGTTAGGAGACACTATAGACTATTATTATGGCAGCCTGCTGCCCAGCACCGGATACATCCGCTTGTTCGATATAGTGAAATACTATGACGGACTGTTACTTCGTGTTCCCAACCGACAAAACCCCGACAAACTGGAGGAAGTTGTAAAACAAGAAAAGATGTTGGATGTATTTAAGGAACACCGTCGCTGGAATCAGATTTTAGGCATAGGCACTGTGGGCGACTTCAATGTAGTCTGCAACAATGGTCATGCTACCGACTTAATCAACGTATCCGAAGCCTTGCAGGAAAAAAAGATTTCAAACATCGCCGATGAAATCTATAATCGTGGGAAAAACGGCCGGGGAGTCAAACTGATTCTGATATCCGGTCCCTCCTCATCAGGAAAAACGACATTCAGCAAACGACTCAGCATCCAGCTTATGGCCAATGGCCTGAGACCTTATCCTATTTCGTTGGATGACTATTTCGTAAATAGAGAAGATACCCCTAAAGATGAGAGCGGCAACTATGACTATGAATCCCTCTATGCCTTGGACTTGAAGTTTTTTAATCAACAACTGGAGGCTTTGCTTCGTGGAGAGCAAGTCGAACTGCCCCGTTTTAATTTCTCCACCGGTCAACGTGAGTTCAAAGGAGACTATCTGAAGATAGATGATAATATGATACTGATTTTGGAAGGTATCCACGCACTGAACCCTGAACTGACTCCGCATATCCCGGCTGAAAATAAATATAAAATATATGTATCGGCCCTGACAACCATCTTATTGGACAACCATAACTATATCCCTACTACCGACAACCGGCTGTTGCGCCGCATTGTCCGTGACTACAAATATCGTGGATATTCGGCAGAAGACACCATCAGCCGTTGGCCCAGCGTACGTGCCGGAGAAGACAAATGGATTTTCCCTTATCAGGAAAATGCAGATGCCATGTTCAACTCTGCATTATTGTTCGAGCTTGCTGTTTTAAAAGATTATCTGGAACCTATTCTGCGGAAAGTGCCCAATAACCGACCGGAATACTCGGAAGCCTACCGCCTCCGTAAGTTCCTCGAATATTTCGTATCTGTGCAAGATAAAGAATTGCCTCCAACCTCCTTATTAAGAGAATTTCTGGGCGGAAGCAGCTTCAATTATTAATAATATTAGGATGAACCCCTAAAATTATCCCGGCAAAAAGGAAGATTATTACGATACAAATCGCTACTTTTGCCCCCAAAAATAGTAAAGAGATTATGGCACAAGGCTCACGTCAAGTACAAACACAAGCCCAACAACAAGTACAGACACTGTCACCACAACAAATCCTTGTTGTGAAGTTGTTGGAATTGCCTACCGTGGAGCTGGAAGAACGTATTCATTCTGAGATACTGGACAATCCGGCCTTGGAGGAAGGAAGAGAAACGCCCGAAAACGGGGAAGAGAGTACTGACTTTGAAGGAAATGAAGATAATAACGATAACTCGGAACCCAACGATGACATTTCACTGGGAGATTATCGTACCGAGGATGACATCCCCGACTATAAATTGCAGGAACACAACCGCAGCCGCGAAGGAGTAGCCGAAGAGATACCTTTCTCGGATGCTGTTTCCTTCTACGAAATATTGAAAGAGCAGCTTGCCATGCAAGACCTGACTGACGAACAGCGCGAAATAGCCGAATACCTGATCGGATCGTTGGATGATGACGGACTCCTGCGTAAAAGCATAGAATCCGTCATGGACGAGCTTGCCATTTATCGTGGAATCTATACCACAGAGAACGAACTGAACAAAATACTCGAAATCATTCAGGATTTCGACCCGGCCGGCATCGGTGCACGCAACCTTCAAGAGTGTCTGCTCATTCAGATCAACCGTAAAGCAGATTCCCCACTAAAACAGATAGAACTGGATATTATCGGAAAATGCTGCGATGAGTTCACCCGTAAGAACAAAGATAAAATAATTCAGAAACTGGGCATCACCGAAGAGCAATATAACGAAGCATTGGCCGAACTTACCAAATTAAACCCGCGTCCGGGAAGTTCATTGGGCGAAGCCATGGGGCGTAATTTCCAGCAGATTATCCCCGATTTTATTGTAGAAACATTCGATGACGGTACCATCACCCTCAATCTGAACAACCGCAATGTTCCCGAACTGCGCCTCAGCCGTGAGTTTACCGAACTACTGGACGAACATACACGTAACAAAGAGAATCAAAGTAAAGAATCAAAAGACGCTCTGATGTTTTTAAAACAGAAAGTAGATGCCGCACAAGGTTTTATCAATGCCGTAAAACAACGACAACACACTTTACTCACCACCATGCAGACTATCATCGACATCCAGCGTCCGTTTTTCCTTGAAGGAGACGAGTCACTATTGAAACCGATGATATTAAAAGATGTGGCAGAACGCGCCAAACTGGATATCTCTACCATCTCACGCGTCAGCAACAGCAAATATGTGCAAACAAACTACGGCATATATTCGTTGAAGTTCTTCTTCAGTGACGGCTACACCACCGAAGATGGTGAAGAATTATCCGTTCGCGAAATAAAACGCATACTAAAGGAATGTGTAGACAACGAAGACAAAGAAAAACCCTATACTGACGACGAACTGGCCGAAATACTGAAAGTCAAGGGATACCCCATTGCACGCCGCACCGTGGCCAAATATCGCCAGCAGTTAAATATTCCTGTTGCACGATTAAGAAGATAAAAATATGGAAGCAAACGAAACCACCGGTTCTTTAAAAGAGATTGGAAAAAGTGACCCGTTAGAAATAGGTTCACGCATCATATCAGGCATATTCACACCTTTTATGGTTCCATTTCTTGCCTTTTTCTTATTATTCTTTTTCACCTATTTACGCATCATGCCCCTCCAATATAAGTTGGTGGTGTTGGGTATCGTGTATTGCTTTACCATCTTGATGCCGATGCTTGCCATTTATCTTTTTCAGAAAATAAACGGCTGGGGTATCCATGAACTGGGTCATCGTGAAAAACGATTCGTCCCATACGCCCTAACCATTGTCAGCTATGTAGCCTGCCTGCTTACGATGTACAAGATTCATTTGCCACGCTATATGTCGGGCATCATTGTAGCCACACTCATCTGCATGGTCATCTGCATTGTGATAAACTTCAAATGGAAAATCAGCACCCATGTTGCCAGTAGCGGCATGATGGTAGGCGGTCTGTTGTCATACAGCCTGATCTTCAATTTCAATCCTGTATCATGGCTTTGCTTTTTCATTTTGCTATCAGGAATGCTGGGGACAGCACGCATCATCGTAAAGCAACACACATTATTAGAAGTTCTGGCAGGATTTATTGTCGGATTGTTTTGCGGTGTCATAGGAATTTTGTTTATTTGAAAAAAAAATTTTAGTATTAACCTTATAAATTAAAAGCATTATGAATTTCCCAAACAATGTAAAGTATACCGAGGAACACGAATGGATACGCGTAGAAGGTGATATCGCATACGTAGGCATTAGCGATTATGCACAAGAACAATTGGGCGACATCGTTTTCGTAGACATCACTACCGAAGGCGAGACTTTGGAAAAAGGAGAAGTTTTCGGTACTATCGAAGTAGTAAAGACTATATCAGACCTGTTCCTTCCGGTTGCAGGAGAAGTTTTAGAACAAAACGAAGCATTGGCTGACAACCCCGAACTGGTCAACCAAGATCCCTATGGCAAAGGTTGGCTGGTTAAAATCAAACCTAACGATGCAAATGACATCAATGATTTGATGGATGCCGAAGCCTACAAAGCTTTAGTAAACGAATAAAATACAGAAGAAATATTCAATGGAACCTATTGTAAGTATTATCATGGGCAGCACCTCCGACCTTCCTGTCATGGAAAAGGCTGCCAAGCTACTGGACGAGATGCACGTACCTTTCGAGATGAACGCTCTATCGGCACACCGTACACCCGAAGCAGTGGAAGAGTTTGCCAAGAACGCTGCCGGTCGTGGCATTAAAGTCATCATTGCTGCAGCAGGCATGGCCGCAGCATTGCCCGGTGTAATTGCCGCCAACACTACACTGCCAGTCATTGGTGTCCCCGTGAAAGGGTCTGTTCTCGACGGTGTGGACGCACTCTATTCCATCATCCAGATGCCTCCCGGAATTCCGGTTGCAACAGTTGCCATCAACGGTGCAATGAATGCCGCTATTCTGGCCGTACAGATGTTGGCTTTGAGTGATACAGAGCTCGCAGCTAAATTTGCAGATTACAAAACCGGCTTGAAAAAGAAAATAGTGAAAGCCAATGAAGAATTGAAAGAAGTAAAGTTCGAATATAAGACGAATTGATTCTTTACATAAGCATCGCTGAAAAGCTGCGCTATAAAAAACACGGGCAGAAAATATCCTATCCTGATTAGAAGGAAAGAATATTTTCTGCCCGAAAATTTAAAACGAACATTTACAACCTCTTTAAAGATAAGGAATTAACCATGACCGATTTATTCAACTATTCACGCCGGGAAGCCTCTGAAGTAAACATTGGAGCCACTCCGATGGGCGGTGCTAATCCCATCCGCATCCAAAGTATGACCAATACCATAACAATGGATACCGACGCTTGCATAGAACAAGCCAAACGGATTATCGATGCAGGCGGTGAATACGTGCGTCTCACCACACAGGGTGTACGCGAAGCCGAAAACCTGAAAAATATAAATATCGGATTACGTTCACAAGGCTATGACACCCCCTTGGTAGCCGATGTGCATTTTAACCCCAAAGTAGCCGATGTAGCGGCACAATACGCAGAAAAGGTACGTATCAATCCGGGCAACTATGTAGACCCGGGACGCACTTTCAAGAAGTTGGAATACACCGATGAAGAGTACGCGCAAGAAATAGAAAAGATACGTACCCGCTTCGTTCCTTTTCTGAATATTTGTAAGGAGAACCATACCGCCATCCGTATTGGTGTGAATCACGGTTCTCTGTCAGACCGCATCATGTCACGTTATGGCGATACCCCCGAAGGCATGGTAGAATCGTGCATGGAATTTCTCCGCATCTGCGTAGAAGAACATTTCACCGATGTCGTAATTTCCATCAAGGCTTCCAACACGGTTGTCATGGTAAAAACTGTTCGTCTGCTGGTAGCGGAAATGGAAAAAGAAGGCATGGCATTCCCACTTCATCTGGGTGTAACCGAAGCCGGCGACGGTGAAGACGGACGTATCAAGTCAGCTTTAGGCATCGGTGCATTGTTATCCGATGGTTTGGGAGATACCATCCGCGTATCATTGAGCGAAGCCCCGGAAGCAGAAATTCCGGTAGCTCGTAAACTGGTCGACTATATACTGGCACGTGAAAACCACCCTTTCATTCCCGGAAAAGAATCGCCGGAATTCAATTATCTCTCCCCTTCACGCCGTAAAACAAAAGCTGTGCGCAACATTGGCGGAGATAATCTTCCGGTAGTAATTGCCGAACGTTTGGAAGGAGAGAACGAAGTCAATCCACAATTCAAGCCCGATTACATTTATTGTGGACAAACAGTTCCTGAATTACGTAATAAGGAAACAGCTTATCTGGTAGATGCCGATGCCTGGAACCCTGAAGAGAAGAATGTGTATCCTGCATTCAACTATCAGCAAATGATAGAGCTACATCATACTCAGGCTGAGTTAAAATTCCTGTTCCTACCTTATATGGCAATGAATGAAGAAGTGATTGCCGCACTCAAGTTACACCCGGAAGTGGTTATCATTGCACAAAGCAATCACCCCAACCGGTTAGGTGAATACCGCGCCATGGTGCATGAACTGATGACGGAAGGACTGGAAAATCCTGTTGTATTCTTCCAATACTATCAGGAAGAAGAAGCGGAGAACTTACAGATTAAGGCAGCCGCCGATATGGGTGCATTGATTTTTGATGGTTTCTGTGACGGTATCTTCATTTATAATCAAGGTTCACTGCCACACACCGTAATAGATACTACCGCTTTCGGTATCCTGCAAGCCGGACGTATCCGCACCAGCAAGACAGAATACATCTCATGCCCCGGTTGCGGTCGCACCTTATATGACTTGGAATCGACTATTGCCCGAATCAAAGCCGCCACCTCTCATTTAAAAGGCTTAAAGATAGGCATCATGGGCTGTATCGTCAACGGACCGGGCGAAATGGCGGATGCCGATTACGGTTATGTAGGAGCCGGACGAGGTAAAATCAGCCTTTATAAGAAAAAAGAATGCATCGAAAAAAATATCCCCGAAGAGCAGGCGGTAGAGAAACTGATTGAACTGATTAAGCTGAACGGCGATTATATTGAAATATAAAATATCTGTACCATGAATTATCAGCAGATACTCGAAAATATTTATCAGGAGATACAGCCTTTTGCCGGCATCGGCAAACAGGCTGACTATATTCCTGCATTGGCAAAAGTAGACCCGGATCAGTTTGGCATTTGCATCAATACCATTCAAGGAGAAACTTTCATGCTGGGACAAGCTGACACTCGTTTCTCCATCCAGAGTATTTCGAAAGTCTTTTCACTTGCCGTATGCCTCAGCCTTGAGGGAGACGAACTATGGAAAAGAGTGGGAAAAGAGCCATCGGGCACTGCATTCAATTCCCTTGTACAGTTAGAAGTTGAAAAAGGAATTCCCCGCAATCCGTTCATCAATGCCGGTGCCATTGTATTGGCAGATATACTTTTAAAGCATCTGTCACACCCCGAAGAAGATTTCCTCCACTTTATCCGTAATATTTGTGGAAACGATACTATTAATTACAATGAAGAAGTAGCGGTATCCGAACGTGAAAAAGGTTACCTGAACGCAGCCATCGCCAATCTGCTGAAGTATCATCATAATATAGAGAATGACATCGAACGCGTTCTCCATTTCTATTTTCTCCAATGTTCTGTTGAAATGAGTTGCTATGATTTATCCAAAGCTTTTCTGGCTTTTGCCAACCACAAACAGCCATTCACATTTGGGGATATCAACCTTACTGCGTCGCAAGTGAAGCGTATTAATGCCATTATGCAGACATGCGGCTTTTATGATGAAGCGGGAGAGTTTTCTTACCTTGTGGGTCTGCCCGGAAAAAGTGGTGTGGGCGGTGGCATAGCGGCTGTTTATCCGTTACGTTATTCGGTAGCAGTATGGAGCCCGAGATTAAACCGGAAAGGAAACTCGGTTATGGGAATCAAGGCGTTGGAGCTGCTGACCACACAGACACAAGAGTCTATTTTCTAAAAAATAAAAGTGAAGAGAGAATAATATCCATTCTATCGGAATCAGTTCTCTCTTCATCTATCTTTGCAAATTCAATCTTATATTTAAGTTCATTACATCCCTGAGTGGAAAAACTAAAACGACAAGCAACCTAATAATAAAACAAAAACGATTTTATCCATTTTCATTTGCAATACAATTAAGATTAGCCCACCAATAATAAAAGGTACGCTGAAACAACAACGTACCTTCCATCTATTCAACTGCTAATAATTCAATACCTGTTCTATTACTGGTTTGCTTTTGTTGATTCAACATCACACTTGGCTACAGCTTTCAAAGTACCCCAATAGTAAGTAATTTCCATCGGAATCCATAATGTGAATTTCTGAACATTACCTTCATTATTCTTATAAACAATCTTAGTAGTATTCACATACGGTGACATAAACCTACACATAATTATATGTCATTTGTGTCAGGTACCGTAATGACCAAATGGACAACTATAAGATGATTATTGAGAAAAAATTAAACAAGCTTTTCATAAGTCTTTTCAGCAAAGAGACCCTAAAAAATTTACCCTCACCACAATTACTTGCGATGAGGGTAAGCTTTATTAGGAATAGTTTTTAAAACCTGTTCTAAAAACTATTATTTTGCAACGTTAGGAACAACTGTCATGTTCATTTCAATTACGCGTTCATTGCCGAAGCAATCCAGAACTGTAATCTTCAATATAGAAGGAACATTGTCGGTAATATTAGAATCCTTCTTAAGAGCTTTCAAAGATTCAGGTTTACCATTATTCCAATTAATCTCGAAGTATTCAGATTCTTCTCCTGTTGAAACTGTTACGAAAGAGCATTTCTCTTTTACAATCTTCAAGCCGTCAGCATCAGCCAACAATCCATCGTAGATTGCGTAATAAGAGCTCTTGCCTTTGATTACTTTATCCAAAGGTACAGTAGTCGTACCAGACGTATATTTGAAGTCTACACCATATTTAATGGATTGTGCTGCTTTTTTATAAGCTTCACTTGCCCAATCGAATGTATAAGACTTGCCATAAATATTGCTATAAACAGCCTTCCAGCCATCTGCTGCATTATCTATTACAATATCCTGATCAGGAGTCTTAGATGAAACCTTACCATAGTTGTACTTAACAACTACATCATAAGGAGTTACATCATCAATCATTGCAAATTCATCCTTAGATTTTTCAAGACTCAAAACAGTATTACCGAAACCGTCGACCTTTCTATTTACAATCGGATCGTTGGTAGTGAAGAAGAATGTGTACTTATTAACATCACTGATAGTGGCATCAACATTGAACATTTCATTAGTCTTCATTGTAGCAACAGTAGCAGTTACAGGAGTAAATGCATTAGGAAGAACATAGCAGAAGTATGTCTTCTTATCAGCTTGCAATTGATTTTCCTTCCATGCAGTACCTGCAGGCAATGTAGTCGGAACAACCTTAGTCATAGATACATTCAGAGTGGCAATAGCTACATCTTTATCATTCTTGAAGCTGATAGTACCGTTATAAACTTGGTCGTCAACATATTCTGTAACATTTATTCCATTTGCACGAGTAGTATAAATACTCTTAACCTTGGCAAGTTCTTTCAACTCCTTACCCTTAAAGTCAGCAATGCTCTTAACAGTACCATCCTGCATTTCAAATTTAACTTCAAATGCCGGTGATTTAGAATTTGGATAAGAAGCGATATAAACTTTATCAGTTACAAAGTCAACACCGGCAACTATACCTTTTGCCTCAGCATACTTATCCTTCATTTCAGCTGCAACGTCAGCCTTATCAGATAAGTTCTTATCGTAAGTGACATTAGCATCTGCAATGATAGTGGTCTTAGCAGAGATTACATCTGCAACAGCACCTACGCGTACATAGAATGCACGACCATCCGGGTCAACCAAAGTACCGTTAGAGTTTACAGCGTAAACACGGAAACCAATAACGTCATTGATATCATTGATAGTGAAACCGATTGTTGCCTCACCACCTGTAGTCTTCACATCATATACAGTATTGATACCGGTAATGTTCGGTTCATAAAGTTTTGTCCAAGTCTTGATTTCAGAATCGTCTGAAGACAAAGCACGTTCTTTATCCAATACCACATAGAAGTGAGTAGCTGATGCCAACATGTCATCTGCCAATTTCACTTTGAATGAATTTGCAGTAGAAGATACAACAGGTTTTGCAACTGCTGTTCCAGCTGTATTCAAGCATTTAGACTGGCGGTTGTCTGAAGCGTCTTTTGCTACATTAGCCAAAGCACCCTCATATATAGGAGTGGCAGCAGGAATGCCTGCCCACTTATATTCTGCAGGAGCAGTAGTAGTAGCATCTTCTTCACTACGTTTATAGCGGTTGTGCAGATTTTCAACTTTCCAACCATCAGTTCCGGCCCATACATTGAAATCAAGTTTTGCCTTCGCTTCAGAATTGTCTTTTGTAAACGCTAAAGCATATTCAGATACTGCAGCTCTGGCAGCATTGTCTGTATCAGCAACCTTCACCGCAAATAAAATAGACTTTTCTTTAGTGTCTAAAGTCATATCGGCTTTTCCACTAAAATCATATCCTTCTTCTGATTTAACAACGGTTGTTGCCTTGTCATAAGCAGTTTCATCATAGTTATCTCCTACTTCCAAGTTTACAGCCCACAATCCTGTTGCTGAAATACCGGCACGTGACAACACTTCACCTTTATAAGGCTCTATACCAGTTACTTTCACCAAACCTTTTTCAACCAAGTCTACCGGAGTAGTACCGTCCAGTTGAGTACTGATAAAGTGAATGTCTCCTGCATTTAAAGTTGCAGTAACGGGAGAAACGCGAACAACCAAGGTAGCTCTCTGTTTGCTTCTTTCACCCTTAGTGAATTTAACAGCACCCGGCATTCCTTCACCGAAAGTCCAGTCAGCGATTGATTTGGCAGAAAGTAATTCAATGTCGGCTACTCCAAGTGTCACGTTTTCACCATTAATGATAGCACCGTTAGCCGAAGCATACAGAGAAACGTGAGTTACACCTTTGGCAATAGCAGCCCAAACCAAATCCAAGTTGGAGTTGATTGCTGAAATCTGATTAGACAAGGTTGTCAGTTCAGTAGCCATAGTTGCCAGTTTAGATTCGATAGTCGCAATAGCATCCTGAGTTTCTTTCACATCGAATGCTTTCAGGCCATCCAAGATTTCCTGTTGTTCGCCCAATGTAACCAAAATACCTTCAATGGCAGTCTTATTGGCAGCTACAGCCTCATCGTTTGACAAGATATAGGCTTCCAAAGCCTTTTTCTGAGCATCAATAGCAGCTTCATTTTTACCGATAGCTACCTTATTGGCTTTCACTTCAGCATCCAATGCAGTCAGTGTGCCTGCCAATTTAGTATCAGCCTCAGCCAAAGCAGCTAAAGTTTCTTCGGTAGTTGTCTGAAATGCCTGCAAAGCATTGATTTTACCGTTTACTTCAGCAATAGAAGCTTCGATTTCAGTAATATCACCTTTTACAGCCTGAATTTCCTCATCGGTTGCAGTCTGCAATTTAGTGATAGCAGCTTCCAACTCTGCCTTTACACCGGCGAGTTCTTCTGCAGCCGCAGCAATAGCAGCCTTCTGAGCTTCCAAAGCGGCCTTTTCAGCGGCATCTTTCACTTCTGCTATTTTGGCTTCCAAGCCGGTCTGAGCCGTTTGCAGGCTGGCGATAGAAGATTCAATGGCAGTGACCTTATCGCTCAAGTCAGTCTTCTGCTTGTCGATTTGCTCCTGCAAG
Source organism: Phocaeicola massiliensis B84634 = Timone 84634 = DSM 17679 = JCM 13223 (assembly GCF_000382445.1). Classification (GTDB taxonomy): domain Bacteria; phylum Bacteroidota; class Bacteroidia; order Bacteroidales; family Bacteroidaceae; genus Phocaeicola; species Phocaeicola massiliensis. The sequence continues at coordinate 17,673 of NZ_KB905474.1, forward strand.
TCCTTGATGTCGTCATCATAGTCTTTACAAGACACGAATGTTCCTGTTGACGAAACCATTAAGGCTCCGAACAGGATTGCACTTAAAAACTTTTTGTTCATAATAGAAAAACTTTAAATTTATAAATTTAAAAAACTAAAATTGGTTATACATAATTTATTGATTCTGAGTGCTGTGCTCTCATTTCATATTTCATATAACGTTTGGGAGAAACACCCGTCACCTTTTTAAAAGCAGCATAAAAAGCACTTCGCGACAAGAACCCGCAGCGTTGAGGCAGCTCCTCCGGCAGACACTTGCCCGAACGGAGCAGTTCCTTGGCATATTCCACCCGATATGTGTTCACCAACTCTTTCAGATGGCAACCGAAGTAGCGGTTCACCACGTTGGACAGATAAGTCTGGTTCGTCTCAATCATATCACTCAGTTTTTTCAAAGAGAGCTTCGGGTCAAGAAACACCTGGCGAACTTCCAAATAGTACAATACATATTTATATAGCTCACAATCAACTTTTCTTTTCGGAACCACTTCGTTGTCCGCATACTTCTGCTCCCAATAAAGCCGGGCAGCCCGGAAGAGCAGATTCTTCTGCCTTTCGGAAGTAAAAGTGCGCTTGTCGCGATGTAGGAACAGGTAGTCCATTGTACTCTCTTTTTATCGTCTCTATTTCAGATAATTACTCACTTTTCAAACCCTTAAAAAAGAGTTGCGTTCGGTGCATCTCTTAGTAAGAGATACACCGAACGCACATAACCGCTTTATTATTAATTATTTAAGTCGATAAAAAAGTGTCCTATAACTTAAGACTAAAGATATTTTTGCACTTGCCTTGTGATTTTTCTTCTCAAAAAGTTTTAATTATCAAAACTTTGTGTAAATTTGCAGCGAAAAGTGTATCTCTTACTAAGAGATACACTTTTTTTCTTCTTTCTCCTAAAATCTTATTCACCACATACCCAACAGATTAAGTTCCGTCAATCATTTGTTTCACACCCAACTTGAAAATCTTAACAGATGTCAATGTATCATAATAAAAAGACCTTGAAGTTTTCAAAAAAGACCAAAGAGTTTCCGAAAAAGAATTAAGTCTTTTTCAAAAAGACCAAGGTCTTTAAGAAGAAGATGGAATTATGCAGATGAGAGAAATTCCGTCAGTCAGGAAAGTTGAAACAATCTGCTTTCACACATAACAGGTACTGAAATCTCCTATTCATGAGGGTTCTGTGTGAAAGCTATTTTTCTTCCAATGGCAAACTTGCGTTTTGTTTTCATGAGAGAATAAGAACTTCAACGAAATTCTCCATTTTTTAAACTGAATCTTGATGCTATGAAACAGATATCGGAAAAAAAAGTGGTGGCAGCACTCTTTCCGAATAGGAAAGAAAGTACTGCCACCACCTTTTTCGTCCTTGTTTATGGTTTTCCGAAGAAAGAATCTGTTACTTATCTGCCGGGACAGACAGAATTTTAGTATATCCTTCTTTATCTTTTAATGTTTCGATAGCCTTAGTCAGATCTGCATCATCTTTCATGCGTTCCAATATCACGCCACGCTGAAAATAATGACGTTTCACTATTTCCTCAGCAATCGCTTTCCTTATCTGTTTGGAGAAACGGTTCAACTCATGGTCAAGATTATGCGTCAGTTTCTTTTCCAGCGCTGCAAACTCTTCGGATGCTCCTTCCATGTATCCCTCAAATTCGGCAATCTCCTTCAAGTTCTTCAGCGACTTCTCACTCTGACGGTCATAGGTGAAATTACGCTTCTTCAACATTTGCTTGAAATCATCGTAGTCGGCATCCGTCACTGAGAAGTCTTTCACTTCACCGATGTTGGGATGCTTGATGCAGTATTGGGTGGCGTAATCAAAAATCATATCATCATTCAGCAGATAGAACATGATATTGGGGAAACGCTCCGCCTTGACTTCCACATCGGGACGGATGCCGCCGCCGTCGCGCACCTCACGTCCCGCTGCCGTGTGAAATACAGTAGTCAGGCTGTCGGGGATGCGTGCCACCGAACCGTCGGCATTGCGTTTGGCATAATCGATGGCCTGAATACAACGTCCGCTGGGAATGTAATATTTGGCAGTTGTTACCTTCATGCTACTATTATAAGGGAGTTCACGCGGCACTTGCACCAAGCCTTTTCCATAGGTGCGGTTACCCACAATCACAGCGCGGTCGAGGTCTTGCAAAGAACCGGAAACGATTTCGGCAGCCGATGCCGTAGCGCCATCCACCAACACGGTCAAAGGAATTTCCATATCTATCGGCTCATTGGATGTCTTATAAGTACTGCCGGCTTGCTTTATTTTACCTTTGGTCACTACTATTTCTTTTCCTTTCGGCACAAAGAAGTTCACCACATTCACAGCTTCGCTCAATAGTCCTCCACCATTTCCGCGCAAATCAAGAACGATAGAAGTGGCTCCCTGCTGCTTCAACTCAATCAATGCTTTCTTTATATCTTTGGAACATCCTTCAATAGCAAAAGTACTGATGGCAATATAGCCGATGTTCTTATCTACCATTCCATAGTAAGGAACAGGATTGGTGCGGATGGTTCCGCGGGTAATCTTCAGCTCCATAGGAATATAAGTACTGTCTGCCGTAGGTCGTTCCAATTTCAATACACAAGTCGTGCCGGGGTCGCCACGCAAATTATCGCTCACATAAGAGGTCAGTTCGTTGGGTGTCCTGTCTCCCTGTGCCATATCCTTACCGTTTATCTCCATAATGATATCGCCCGCCTGCAGACCGGCTTCGGCAGCCGGACTTCCTTCCGACGGCTCTATAATGGCAACACGCTTGCGGGGAGTGTAGTAACGAATGACAGAACCGATACCTCCAAACTTTCCACTGGTCATTTCTTTCAGTGTATTATCCTCTTCGGGATAATACTCCGTATAAGGGTCGGTTTGTGCAAGCATCGCCTCGATACTATAATTAATTACCTTCTCGGGGTCAATCGTATCCACATAAAACATATCCAGCTCCTTGAATACCGCATTGAAGACATCCAGGTTTTTAGCTATCCGAAAATTACGGTCATCACCTTTGCTAAAGCCGAAAAGAGCACTTCCCGCCAAGCCGACGCACGCTATAAATAATAAACTCTTAGTATTCCACTTCATTCTTTTATATATTTGTTAACCGCAAATTAATACATTATTCTAATCAGGATTGCAGAAGCGCCTCTATATTTAACTTTATTTCGTCCCATTTTTTCTTTGATAAGGTTGTACCCACCACTTGTATCACATTGGATGCCAAAATGGAGCCGATAATGGAACATTTCTCCAAAGAATAACCGCACGTGAGTCCATAAAGAAATCCGGCAGCATAGTAATCGCCTGCTCCGGTGGTGTCTACCACTTTCTTCACCGGCGGAATCTCCAGTTTGATACATTCCGTCCCTTTCTTGATACAGGAACCTTGCGCACCGAGTTTCACAACCACCACACTGCACATGGCAGAAATTTCATTGATGGCTTCCCATGCATCTTTTCCTGTGTAAGCACGCGCTTCTTCTTCATTGGCAAAAACAATGTCGACATACTTATTTATCAAAGTGGTAAAGAAGTCCAGTTCCTCCGCCACAATATTATAGCTGGCCATATCCAGACATATCTGTGCACCGGCTTCTTTGGCCAACTGCATGGCACGGAGAATCAAATCATGGTCTTGCACCAAATAACCTTCTATATATAGATAGGCATATCCTTTAAACATATCCAATGTAAGATTTTCGGCTTTCATAGTTGCCGCAGCTCCCAGATAAGTACCAAAAGTGCGCTCCCCATCAGGAGATATAAAGGTAGAAGCAACTCCTGTAGGCAAATCACCGACCAACAAATTCATGTCTATCCCACGCTTCAAACCATTCTTTTTAAAATATTGCCCAAAATCATCTTTTCCTATCTTTCCGATGAAGCCGGGCTGCGCTCCGAGGTTGGCCAACGCCAAGACCGTATTTCCGGCAGAGCCTCCCGTTGCCTTATGAGTCTTCACATCAGCAAATTTATTTCTGATTTTCAAAAACTTAGCCTCATCTATAAGTTGCATACTTCCTTTGGGCAAATTCATTTCATCCAACAGTGCATCACCTTGCAAAGTAACAAGAACGTCAACCAATGCATTGCCCATTCCAATTATTTTATCCATTTACCTAAAATTTTTCTGCAAAGATATTGCATATTTCGAAAAAACCTATTATCTTTGCACCGCAATTAAGAAAAAAACATTCTTCCTTAGCTCAGTCGGTTAGAGCATCTGACTGTTAATCAGAGGGTCCTTGGTTCAAGTCCAAGAGGAAGAGCGAAAGAATTAATTGCAAATTCTTCCTTAGCTCAGTCGGTTAGAGCATCTGACTGTTAATCAGAGGGTCCTTGGTTCAAGTCCAAGAGGAAGAGCAAAAAGGTTCGCATCTGCGAACCTTTTTTTATTTCTTATAAATTGTGTACCAAAGCGGCAACAAGCCATATCTCATCCGACTTCACCACGCATACGATCTTCGAAAGCGGCAAGTGCGGTCTTTGCCCCTTCACCCATCGCAATGATAACCTGTTTATAGGATATATCCGTTACATCTCCTGCTGCATAAATACCCTTCACGGAAGTGCGGCCATTTTTGTCGGTCAGGATTTCGCCCATACGGTTCGTTTCTACCAAATCCTTGAATAAAGCACTATTGGCAGTCAAACCAATCTGAACGAAAATGCCGTCCAAAGCAAAGATTTCTTCTTTATCCGAAGAACGGTCTTTCTTAATCATACCGACCACCTTATCCCCATCGCCCAATACTTCAACCGTCTGGGTGTGAGTAAAGATATCTACATTAGGCAGACTCCTGACTTTCTCCTGCAAAACGGTATCTGCTTTCAGAGTCTCCATAAACTCGAAGACCGTCACCTTAGAGCAAATACCTGCCAAATCAATGGCCGCCTCCACTCCGGAGTTACCACCACCGATAACAGCTACCTCCTTGCCTTTATAAAACGGTCCGTCGCAATGCGGACAGAATGCCACTCCATGACCAATATATTTCTCTTCGCCCGGAACATTCAACTTCCGCCAGTTGGCACCTGTAGCAATAATCAGCACAGGAGCCTTGTAACTTTCACCACCCTTAACCGACAGCACTTTCATTTCCCCGACTACCTCGGCTTTTTCTATCCTGCGATTCTCAAGTATATCAATATGGTAAGCAGCCAAATGGCTTTTCAAGTCCTGTGCCAGTTCTTTACCGGTAGTCCGAGGCACGGATATCAGATTCTCAATACCCATGGTCTCATTCACCTGACCACCTATACGTTCAGCCACTACAGCCACCCGCAGCCCTTTTCGAGCAGAATATATGGCAGCCGCAGCACCGGCTGGACCGCCTCCCGCTACCAACACATCATACTCTTTCGTTTCAAAAGATTCCGAAACCGATGCACCATAACGCACTTCAAGTTTTTCGAGCAAATCACCGATATTACCGCGTCCCACATGAATCTGTTCGCCATCGGCAAACACTGTAGGAACAGCCTGCACTTTCATGCGGTTCACCTCCTCTTCATTCACAGCACCGTCTACAGCTTCATGGCGTATCTGAGGATTAAGCACCACCATCAAATTCAATGCCTGAACTACATCAGGACAGTTGGTGCAGCCCAACGATAAATATGTAGTCAGATTTATCGGTCCGCGCAATGCACGGATACGCCGGGTGATAAACTCATCGGGAAAATTCTTACCTTTGCCATCAGCATTAAGTATCGCCATCAGCAAAGAAGTAAATTCATGCCCGCCGGGTACGGCTCGGAAAGTAATACCCGTATCTTCCCCTTCCTTTAAAAGACCTTAATTCCGCAACATAATTGATAATTATTTTTATAAGTTCCTGAGCAACATTTTGTTGCCCAGGTTTTTGCCATGTCAGCGTTTTCACTTACCTTAGTGTTGCGAATCCAAAGACAAAGAAAACCGTAACAAGCATGGCAAATGTAGCAATAAAATCCGAAAGACTCACTCCTTTTGGAGGCATATTTCCAATCATGGAGCAATTTACCTCCCTTCTCTCCTCTACAATTGACTCAACACTTGGGTTGAGATGCAAACTCTATGGTTATCAATACAGCGAAATCATCCGCTCCCTCCTATGCGTTTACTTCTGCGGCGGTTCTTGCGTTGAGGATGTCACCGCCCACTTAATGAGTCATCTTTCCCTTCACCCCACACTCCGCACCTGTAGCGCCGACACCATCCTCAGGGCAATAAACGAACTGGCCCGGGAAAACATCTCATACACATCTGATGCCGGAAAGTCCTATGACTTCAATACGGCAGACACACTCAACACATTGCTCCTGAATTGCCTGTTGGCCACAGGGCAGTTGAAAGAGGGCGGGGAGTATGACGTTGACTTTGACCACCAGTTCATTGAGACGGAGAAGTACGATGCAAAGCCCACGTACAAGAAATTTCTTGGTTACCTTAATTCCGCAACATAATTGATAATTATTTTTATAAGTTCCTGAGCAACATTTTGTTGCCCAGGTTTTTGCCATGTCAGCGTTTTCACTTACCTTAGTGTTGCGAATCCAAAGACAAAGAAAACCGTAACAAGCATGGCAAATGTAGCAATAAAATCCGAAAGACTCACTCCTTTTGGAGGCATATTTCCAATCATGGAGCAATTTACCTCCCTTCTCTCCTCTACAATTGACTCAACACTTGGGTTGAGATGCAAACTCTATGGTTATCAATACAGCGAAATCATCCGCTCCCTCCTATGCGTTTACTTCTGCGGCGGTTCTTGCGTTGAGGATGTCACCGCCCACTTAATGAGTCATCTTTCCCTTCACCCCACACTCCGCACCTGTAGCGCCGACACCATCCTCAGGGCAATAAACGAACTGGCCCGGGAAAACATCTCATACACATCTGATGCCGGAAAGTCCTATGACTTCAATACGGCAGACACACTCAACACATTGCTCCTGAATTGCCTGTTGGCCACAGGGCAGTTGAAAGAGGGCGGGGAGTATGACGTTGACTTTGACCACCAGTTCATTGAGACGGAGAAGTACGATGCAAAGCCCACGTACAAGAAATTTCTTGGTTACAGGCCCGGTGTGGCCGTTATCGGCGACATGATTGTCGGCATAGAGAACAGCGACGGCAACACCAATGTACGCTTTCACCAGGGTGACACGCTAAAGAGGATTTTGGGGAGACTTGAAGAAAAGAAAATGGCAGTCAACCGCTTCAGGGCCGACTGCGGCTCATGCTCTGAAGACATTGTGGATGAGGTCAGGAAGCATTGCAGGACATTCTACATACGTGCCAACCGCTGCTGCTCGCTCTATGATGACATCTTCGCGCTCAGGGGGTGGAAGAGGGAAGAAATAAACGGCATTGTGTTTGAGTTGAACTCCATTCTCGTTGAGAAGTGGAAAGGCAAACCGTATCGCCTGATAATCCAGAGACAGAGACGCATGGGCAGTGGACTTGACCTGTGGGAGGGGGAATATACATACCGCTGCATCCTGACCAACGATTACGAATCATCCATGAGCGACATCGTGGAGTTCTATAACATGCGTGGAGGCAAGGAACGCATCTTTGATGACATGAACAATGGGTTTGGATGGGGCAGACTGCCTAAATCCTTCATGGCGGAAAATACCGTGTTCCTGCTCCTGACGGCACTGATACGCAATTTTTACAAGGCCATCATGCAAAGGATTGAAGTGAAGAAGTTCGGGCTCAAGGAAACCAGCCGTATCAAGACGTTTGTCTTCAAATTCATTTCAGTACCTGCCAAGTGGATTAAGACCGCAAGGCAATGTGTGCTGAACATCTACACCGACAACCATGCATATGCAGAAGCCTTCAAAACTTCTTCCGGATGATTTACGTCACTTGATGGCCACTGATTGCGTATTGCCTCAAGTCGCTTTATGGGGTAAGGGGATAGTATGCGCATTGAAACGGACGCGAGGACTTAATGGCTGTCTTACGAATCAAAAGTCCATTTCTCTTGTAGGTAGCACTTCGGGAATGGAGTTGCGGATTTAAGGAAAGAATAAATTTCAAACCTTCGCTCTCTTGCAAACGACAGGAGAGTTTTTCAGAACAAGAAGCCACTTCTTCCAACAAATCCACCAACTCGGCACGGCTTTCATGCCGAGGGTGGACAAAGATGTCGAAAGTATAGTGCGCATCCAGTTGGGCAAATAGCCCCTTTAACTGTTCTTTTATTGCGCTATCCAACATATTTTTCCCAATTGCTTTAAATTTTACCTACGAGGTCAATGCTCGGTTTCAGTGTCTCGGCACCTTTTTTCCACTTTGCGGGACAAACTTCCCCATCATGACCGGCAACAAACTGAGCCGCCTCCACTTTACGAAGTAACTCATCGGCATTACGTCCGATGCTGTTGTCCTGAATTTCAGCCAATTTAATCCTACCTTCAGGATTAACCACAAAGGTACCACGATAAGCCATGCCATCTTCCTCAATCATCACACCGAATGCGCGAGAAAGAGCCCCGGTAGGATCTGCCAACATTGGATAAGTGATTTTGCGAATGCTTTCGGAAGCATCATGCCATGCTTTATGAACAAAATGTGAATCTGTGCTGACAGAATATACCTCTACACCCATTTCCTTGAATCGGTCATACTTCTCTGCCATGTCTACCAACTCAGTAGGGCAAACGAAAGTAAAGTCGGCAGGATAGAAAAAGAAAATAGCCCATTTCCCTTCGATATCCTTGTTAGTCACTGTTTTAAACTCTCCATTGTGAAATGCCTGAACTTTAAATTCAGGTATTTGTGAATTAATAATAGGTTCCATACACTTTCTATTTTAAAAATGAAATTAATTTTTAAATTGTAATTATTACATTTACAAAGGTAGTGCACTGCGTTTCCCTCTGCAATACCTAGTTATTAGGATAATATAGAACAACAATCACCATAAATAGGTACAGAAGATTAGGTGTATTTAAAGTTTTTACGTACTTTTGCCTCGGAATTTATAAAAAACAACAAGAAATGGACGATTCAAACCCACGAACGTACAGTATAGTATTAACTTATCCGGCAGGGCTCTAAACAGCACGCCTGCAATGCCTCTGCCCGGAATTAAAACAAACGAAAGGAGGCAATAAGATGAGAAAATATCTTTATTGTGAAAACGGTTTTGTGGAAAAGCCGCAGTGGATGCCCAACTGCTGGGTAAATGTAGAATGCCCTGATAAAAGCGATTTTGACTTTCTGACCAAAGATTTAAAAGTCCCCGAATCTTTTTTAGAGGACATTGCCGATGTAGATGAACGACCGCGTACCGACACCGAGGAAAACTGGTTGCTGACCATTATCCGTATTCCTTTGCAGCAACAAGGAAGTATTCCATATACAACCATTCCCATAGGCATTATCACAAACAATGAGATTATTGTCACCATTTGCTATCATTCCACTGAAATGATACCCGACTTTATCGACCATACACGCCGAAAAGGAATAGTGGTGCGCAATAAGTTTGAATTGATATTACGGCTGATTTACTCTTCTGCAGTATGGTTCCTGAAATACCTGAAGCAAATAAACAATGATGTGACGGCAGCCGAAAAAGAGTTGGAGAAAAGCATCCGCAACGAAGATTTACTTCGACTGATGAAGCTGCAAAAGACATTAGTCTATTTCAACACCTCGATACGTGGAAATGAGGTGATGATAGGCAAATTGCAAAGTATCTTTCAGGAAAAGGATTACCAAAACCCTGATTTGGTAGAAGATGTGGTCATTGAATTGAAACAAGCATATAACACAGTAAATATTTACAGTGACATCTTAACAGGCACAATGGATGCTTTCGCTTCCATTATTTCAAATAATGTGAATACCATCATGAAACGCATGACCAGCATCTCCATCATATTGATGGTACCTACATTGATAGCCAGCTTTTATGGAATGAACGTAGATGTACATGTAGATGAGTTACCGCATGCTTTCAGCCTCATCATATTAATATCTATCATGCTATCGGCCATGGCATTTGTTATCTTCAAAAAGATAAAGTGGTTTTAAGCCGAAAATTACTTTACTATCGTTTTGCTGTCGTGTCGGAATATATCCGCCACGACAGATAACGATACAATAAATTCATAATTCTATCGGCATTTCCTCTTTCTTTGCCCTATCTTACGCCTTATCCACAGATAATAGCCGGTCAGTGGCAGACAAGCTCCGATGAGAGCCGCAGCAAAGGCAAGTATTTTGGTAAACATGCCGCCCCAACTTCCCACATGCACTGAATATATCCATCCCCGAATCTTCCCCGATGGCTCAGCATTCTGATATAAAGATACATTTGTTATCTCACCCGAACGAGGGTCAAACTCATAACGATCACTCGCACGCTGATTGCCCAACCGGTCGAAAGAGACATTGGCAGTACCCCGGGATATGGTAATCTGTCTGCAATCGGGATTCTCATTCTTCAACTGTCGATAAACCTGTTCCCAATGTGCATACGGAGCCTGTGATTTTTCCTTTCCCTTCTTTTCCTGTCCATGAGCTGCATGCCCACTTCCTTGCCGGGTTTCTACTCCAAAGATTTTATAGAATCCGGTCCGGTACCAGGCGAAAGACCAAGTCAGCCCCGTCAGTGACATCACCAGCAAAAACAACAACGCATACAGACCGCCCGCCACATGAAAATCATAGCAGAACCTGCGAAACCCCTTCCGCGACGTTATCTTCAGACTATTCTTCATCGCCTGCAGTGTACGCGGCCACCAAATAATGATACCCGTCAACAGAATAAGAACAAACATCAGTGTACTCACTCCTACTATCATCTTTCCCCAAAAAATACCGCCATCAGGCTTCATACTGTCCAACAGCCAGCGATGCAGTTTAAACATGGTCAGGAAAAAAGCCGGACGTTCGTATTTCCCTTTCACTTCACCCGTATAAGGGTCGATATAAACTGATGCACGGCGCGGTTTGGAAAGATTTACCTGCCACGTGCGCCCTTTCTCCGAAGGAATACTCACTCCGGCAACAGATACACTATCGGGCAATGTCTCCGCCACTCGTTCTAGAAGCATCTCCACAGGCAGCGGTTCCGCCTTTATCTCTTTCACTTGATAAAGGTCGGGACGGCTCCATTCTGTTATTTCGTTCTCGAAAACCAGCATGGCACCCGAAAAGCATATCAGGCTGACGAGTAGTCCGAAAGGTACAGAAAGCCAAAGATGTAGTGTCCGAAATATCTTTTTCATTTCTGAGATGTAAGTTTACCTACAGTACTAACAGACTCCGCAATGATAGTCAACCCCTTTGTGGCAGTAGCAGTCCGAGGGTCAATCTTGTAAAGTGCCGGAGTACTGCCATCGGTAGTGGATACCGGCATATATATGTAACCGTTCTCGTTATAAGGAATATTTCCATAAGCACTCAGAACATCTTCCGATGGCAATCCGGTCACCGGTTTCAGTGTCCGGTCTTCACCTTTAAAGACTGCCAGTTCAGTAGTATACTCCCCTTTCGACTGTAACCCGCGAGTATACATCTGAAGCAGGAAATAATCTTCTGTGATATGCCAGCATTTGTACATCGGATGCTTGTTTCCAAGCTCTTCTAGATTGACATAATAAGTATCGTCAAACGAAGTTTCTCCTGCCTTGATTCGCATCACTCCCGAAGGAAGTGTTCCCTGCACACGCTTTAAGTCATCCGAAGAAGTGGTAAGTCGTCCGTAGCCGGGTGAGAAAACATAAAGATCGCCGTTATCAGCCGCCCAAATAGTCTGGTAATATTGAGAACGCATACGTCCGCTGGCAAAGCCGATTTTATCAGTGGCAACAATCGTTGGAGTACTGCTGAAATCATTTCCGCTGTAAATAGCCACATATGCATGGTCGGGATACTGAGTAGAAGGAATAGAACCTTCTTTATAAGCACCGCTGCCACTGCCTCCCGCCACGGTTGCCACAAGTTGCGGATCGGTCACCTTGTCCGGGAACGCTTTTACACCATATTGGCTCATCCCCATCGGAATTACTGAAGTGTAAAGTTTGCCGTTTGCCTGTACAAACCCGGAAAAAGTAACATACTCACCATTACCCAAGTAGTTTTCACACGGGTAGGTCTTGGTACTTGTAGTACCGTCCAGTGAATTCAGATAGTTGACCAAAATACCTTGCTCCGCATATCCGCCGGCATCCGTCCGGTCTGTATCTCCGGTAGAAGCGGTAATCACATTATCTCCCCACGTGCCATACGTGGTGATGCGTTTAAAAGCATACGACAGATGCTCTTCGAGCTTATTATTACTGTTCAGAATGTAAGAAGAACCGGTTCCGTCTCCTCCCTTATTATACACAAGGCGGAAGAGGTAATCATTGTTATGAAACACCCAATACGTACCGGTCTCTGTTTCAAGACCGTTATTTTTTACTGTAACGCTTCCTTCGTCCAAAGACTCGGCAGTCAGGAGATAATTTACCCCATCAACTGTGGCAGCAACCACGTATGTCCCTGCCCCGGTACCGGGAGCATCCGGCGTTGAATTTTCAGGTACTGTATCATCACTGCATGAAGTCAACACGCTGCCTGCACAACATGCCATGACAACAGACCAAAACAAAAATTTTCTATTCATCATTCTTCTATTTATATTTTATCGATTCATATTCTATTGTCCGAAATAAACCCTCACCTTCCCGTAGAATGCACGCCCGGCTTTCTGCAGGCTATAATTATCATACAATTTCTCATCCGTGAAATTCTTGCATTCCAACGAGAGGTTATAGCGTCCATTCTTGATACTATACGTAATCCCCAGATTGTGTGAAAATTGTTCCGGCACACGTTTCTTGGAAGAAGCCTCTCCGATAGTTTCCCAATTCAACGGAAATTCGTGCTGATAATAGCTGTCATACGTGAGCGACAAGCGATTTCCTTTTGCAAACAAATCATGCCAATAGAGCGAAGCATCCAAGCTGGCATAACGGTAAGGCTGATTGGGTATACGAAGTTTATACTTCAGGCTTTCCTGCAGGGAGCCTCCCTCCAGATATTTTTCATTGTCACGCGTATCCATGCTGCTATAAGTACCTCCCACACTGAGCCAGTGCGAATAGCTGTAACGTGCAGACACATTAAAACCTTTCGTCTTTACACGCCCGTGATTATAATAGGAACCATAACTTTTACCACCAAAAGAGCTGATGGTACGGACGATGTAATCTTTCGTATCACGATAAATCAGACTTCCTTCCACATAGAGCTCATGCTTGCCCAAGCGGTGCGTATAACTGAGGTTCAAATTGATATTGTCACTGTTCTCCGGATTCAGGTCAGCCTTACCCGCTTCCAAGTCCTCATCACCGAACAACTCTTCATTCGATGGCAACCGATAAGCTTTCTCATACGAGAGCTTTACCTGTAAATCCCTTATTATCCAATATGTGCCTGCCGCTCCATACCCCAGAGCGCTTACGTGCTTGGACATATCAATATAGTTCCCTATACCATCGGCATTCTGTGAGACTAATCCCGAACTATGCTGGTTATAATACTTTCCGAAGGCAGAGAAGTTCCACCTTTCAGCAGGCATCAGACGATAAGAAAGTCCGGTGATATTCTTCCTTGTCTTCTTGGGAACGGTAAAATCCGAAACAGCCGAAGTGGAATTCACATCCGAACGGTTACTGCGCTCGAAAACCGTCAGTACATGGCTCAGTGTAAAGGTCTGCGTCCTGCTGAGACGATAATCAACCTTGAACGTCCCATTCCAGTTCTTATTCTTCGATTCATTGTCCTGGTAAGATTGCTCTCCTTTTGAACCGGTATATTGCTTTTCTCCATACCAATTATATTGATAAGGCACCGTATCAATATTCTGAGTCAGATTATAATTATAATTTGCCGTCAAACTAACATCCAGTCCTTTGGTAAATAAATCCCGCTTATGATACTCCAATGAGGGCATCAGCGAATGTCCCTTGCGGTGTTTCTCTCCAAATACTGCCTCTTGGCGCACTCCTGTCTGAATCTCCTTGTACATATTGGAATAAGTAAAACCGAAAAGCAGACGGTCGGCAAAGGGTTTCCCCACCCAACCCACTTTTCCGATGACAGCCTCATTGTGGTAAGTGTCATTGAAACGTTTTACATGCTCAATCTTCTTTTTGTCGGTGGTATTGCCATCGGGAGAAAAATGAGTGACATACGTATCCACATAATAATCATTGTCGGAATAGTTCTGAAATGCATTAATCTCATACATCAATCCGCTTCTGAAAGTCTGTCCGAAATTGACATACGACTTATGCGTATTAAACGAACCATAAGAATAAGAAGTATCCAAAAACCATTTTCTCTTCTTCTTATTCGTTACAATATTGATGACGCCTCCTAAAGCATCGGTACCGAATCCTACCGGTACAACTCCTTTATATACTTCTATACGCTCGGCAAAATTCACCGGAATATTGTTCAGCCCGAAAGAGCTGCCTACCCCCTCCTGCGGCACTCCGTCAATAAAGACTTTGACGTGCTTTCCACTGAACCCATCCAACATGAGTTGGGTATCAGAACCTACACCTCCTGCCTCCCGCAGTTTCATACCCGGCAGTTTGGATAAAGCATCACTCAAATTCTTCGTCGAGTTCTGCAACTCCTCCGTATCCACAGCCACGGCATTGAAAGCCGAACGCTTCACACGACCTACCCCATTGGACACGACAACGACCTCGTCTAACTCTGTCACAGACGAAGCTAATACTACATTCATTTTTACTCTCTCACCTCGAAAGAGCTTCACCGGCTTCTCTATCGTTTCATAACCGACAGCAGAAACGACCAGTGTATACTCCCCTGCGGGGGCATGCAAATGATATATTCCCTGCTCATTGGTCATACAACCATAATTGGTTCCTTTCAGATACACCGTTGCCAAGTCTATGATTTCTTTCTCCTTCGATACGACTTTACCCGAAATCATGGTTTTATGCTGCTGTGCATATACAGATACAGCCGTCAATAAAACGATGATTAAAATATTCACTTTCCGAACTACTGTTTTCACGTTTTCTTCTTCTAAGTAATTACATTCTTTATTCGGATGCAAAGGTCTTGATAAAACTGACGCGCCACAATCGCTTTTTATAGGTAATTTAGAAACCTTCCTCAACAGTCATTTCTTTCATACAATCACTATTTATAAGTATTCTCCCCATTGAGCAGGCAAATATTCCTTTGCACCGGAAATAAACTTTTTTGCACGTTGCAAGGAATTTAAAATATTTATAGCCTATCTTTGCAGCATTAAACTAACCTATTAAACACCAATAATAAATGAAAAAGCTATCTGGTTTTCTATTGTTATTCGTCTTTCTATGCTGCTCACTGTCAGCAAAAGAAACGCAAATCATCATCTTTTCGACTAATGACATGCACGGCAGTATCGACAACTTTGCCAAAATAGCAAGTTATATACAAAAAGAGCGTGCCAAGAATCCCAACATTCTGATTTTGAGTGGGGGAGATATGTTTTCGGGTAATCCGATGGTGGACCAATACCCTGAGAAAGGCTTTCCTATGATTGACCTGATGAACCGGATAGGATATCAGTATGAAATATTCGGCAACCATGAATTCGACTACGGACAGGAGGTACTGAACCGGCGAATGGAGCAAGCCAACTTCCAATTCCTATGTGCCAACATGATTGTTGATGAAGAAACAGCCGGAATCAAACAACCTCAGCCATACGCTTTTCTGCAAATCGGTGACACCAAGATATGCATCCTGGGCCTTATCGAAGTGAGTAAGCGAAGAACAGGCGAGCTGCTGCCCGCCACCCATCCCGCACGCCTGAAAGGTATCACATTCACCGAGCCTGTATCAACCGCACTTAAATACAAGAACTTACGCAGCCGGTGCAACCTGTTTGTCGGTCTCACTCATACCGGTTATAACAAAGATTGTGAGATAGCCGAAGCGATGCCCGAACTGGATGTTATCATCGGGGGACACTCACATACACGCATTGATTCTACCATTGTCGTCAATGGTGTCTTGATAAGTCAGGCACAGAGCAACCTTCATTATCTGGGCAAGACTACTATCACCTTGGAGGATAATAAAGTAAAAGAGAAGAAATTCGAGCTGATTAATATGGCAAAACTCAAAGACGAAGATACAGATATCAAGCAGTCTATTCAGAAATTCCGCAAGGATTGCCACTTAGACCAAGTAATAGCACATGCCACAGCACAGTTCAACGGTAAAGAGCCACTCGGCTCACTGATGACCGATGCCGTAGCCGATGTGCATAATCTCGACTTTGCTTTCCAGAATGCCGGCGGTGTGCGCATCGGACAAATGGCGAAAGGAGAAATCACCATGGCCGAAATCTATCAGTTGGACCCCTTCGGCAATACTGTAGTTGTCTATCAAATGACTCCGGCAGAGATTCGCACTTTATTAATGAACTCCTACCGCAAAGCCAGCAAACGTGCCGATCTATTGGTGTCGGGCATGACCTACACCATTCATACCCGTGACGGCAAAGCCGTGAGTGTCACCATAAAAGACATGAATGGCAACCCGCTGGACGAAAATAAACAGTACAAAGTAGGTATGAACAGCTACATCGCCTCCAGTTATCGATTCGACCATGCCGACCCGGGGCATGAAATGACTGCCACCTCTTCGGATGCTTTGATAGAATATCTGAAACAGCAAAAAGAAATCACGCCTCAACAGCCACGTACTAGTATTGTAGAAGAATAAACAGAATATATACAATAAAAAGAGGTTGTAACCGATGCCGGCTACAACCTCTTCTGTTTTTATATTACCTGAATTAAAATATGATATTTGCAGACATTACTTAGCAAATGCGTGACGATAACCTTTCACCTTATTCCAGCTACCGCGGGTAAAGTCGGGTACAGCTACCGGAGCATTACCGTTTTCGATAGAAAGGCGGGTAAGTTCTGCCATGCAGCACCATTCAGCCAAGTCGTATACATCCATATCCAAAGGCAAACCGTTGCGCAGACAGTAAACCAGACGGTAATCCATGATGTAGTCCATACCACCGTGACCGCCTACCTTCTTGGCAGTTTCTTCCAATTCCTGGTGAATCGGGTGTTTGTATTTCTGCATCAAAGCTTTTTTCACGTCTTCGGGAACAGCAGCGTGCATATTCAGATTTTCGTGGTTGGGCACTTCTTTAGCATCAACCTGATCAGGACGCAAGCAGTATTGTTCGATAGGATATTTATTGGCAAAACCATCAGTACCTGTCAGCTGATACATACGGCTGTAAGGACGGGGATTCATTACATCGTGCTGAATATGGATAGTTTTACCGTTTTCAGTGCGGATGAAAGTCATGGTGTGGTCACCGTTCTGGAATTCGATAGAATCGTTTGCCAAACCATATCTCTTACCCAGTTCAGGACCGGTTACAGCTTTAGTATCCATAGCTACCAAAGTCTTCATGCGGTCGCCACGGTGAATGTCCAGCAACTGGCAGGCCGGGCCAAGGCCGTGAGTGGCATAAACGTCACCACGGAATTCATTGTTATAATCCAAGCGCCAGTTATTCCAATATTCACCCCAGAACTCTTCGAGGTTATGAATATAAGAACCTTCTACGTGCAATACTTCACCGAACAATCCCTGTTGAGCCATGTTCAGTGTAGTCAGTTCGAAGAAGTCATATACACAGTTTTCCAATTGCATACAGTGCTTGCGAGTCTTTTCCGAAGTATTGATTAACGCCCAGATTTCATCCAATGTCATAGCAGACGGAACTTCGATGGCAACGTGCTTGCCGTGTTCCATGGCATAAACGCCCATTTCGGCATGATGCTTCCAGTCTGAAGCAATATATACCACATCAATATCATCACGTTCGCAAAGTTGCTTCCATGCATCTTCAGAACCTGAATATTCAGCAGCTTTAGGAAGGCCGGCTTTCTCTAAAATACCTTGTGCTCTTTCTACACATTTGGGACGAAGGTCACACAAAGCTACAATTTTTGTACCGGGGATATGAGTCCAGCGTGCAACTGCACCGGGACCACGCATACCCAAACCAATAAAACCAACACGGACTGTATCCAGCTTCGGGGCAGTCAGTTGAATTACATCTTGCTGTCCGGCAGGACGTTCGGGAACAGCGACTTCAATAGGAGCATACTCCTTTGCAACAGCTTCTTTCTGAGGAGAAGCACATCCGGCCAAACAGAACAATGCCAAGCCGGTCATCACAGTCAATAGATTCTTAATCTTCATGTCTTTTCAAAATAAATATTTAAATATAATAGTTAGTATTCATCGCTCATAAGCGAACACCTCATTCGGCAATCGTCACATTCGTCACCCGCTCCAGCCAGAAACGGTTCCGGTTAGAATGGAACGGCTTATAGTCCGTGTTCTTCTTTATAACATTATTGCGGAATATTAATCCATCCACTGATTTGGCATACAGGATAGGAGCATCAAAAGTATCGAACTCATTGTCTTCTATCACAATGCCCCCTTCCGGTCCTCCATGAAAATACTTCTGCTGGTTCTTTAAGTCGGGTATCTCCGGATAAATCGAAATCACTGCATTCGTAAACTGGAATAAATTGGTAAGTGCATTTACAAAACGATTCTTACGAATAATCACATTACGGCATGCTCCGGTTTCAAACCAGCCGTTACAATCTCCACACAACAAGATAGCAGCTCCTGAAGTATGGTCAAATAAGTTATTCTCAACAACCGTTTTACGCGGAGTACTGAACAGACTACCTCTCGCTCTATTATTACGAATCGTATTTCCGGCAAACAAAACTTCCGGTGTCCAGGTAAGATTCTCGATGCCAAATCCGCTTTGCCCATTGACAGCCGGATCTATCGCCTCATCAAAAGTAATGATGAATTCGCGTGCCCCGTCTATTTGTTCTTTATCATGCGGACGGATGCTTGCAATCTTATTCTGATTGCCAATCAACTCCATGGTAGAGGATTGAACGAACTGCACCTCATCTCCGGCGCGTCCCCATTCAAATCCCCATGACTGATCATGCATATAACGTCCGACCAATGTGTGGTCATCTATCCTTTTCACCACTTTCAGATATGTTCCATGCACATTAATGGCATCATCCATCATGCCTTCATAGAGTCCATTGCAAGAAGTTATCTTTCCTTTACAACCTGAAAAATGAGTCGCATCTGCCTGTGTGGTAAAATAACGCGGATCATCATCACCCTTCAAGCAAACACAGAACTTCTCTAACGTAATATTTTCACTGAATTGTGCCAACAATCCCATTCCTTCCGCATAATGTACTTTTATGTTTTCCAATGTCGTATTTAAATCATGTGACAGGAAAATTCCGGGAGTAGGGCGTCCCCAGCCACGCATGGCAACAACAGTTCCGGGAACAAGACGTGCATCTTTCCAATGGGGAGCACGAATGCGCCGCGGTGCTATCTCACTTGCTCCTTTCGTCGGACAACCGATATCGCTGGTATTGTATACCAAATGTTTGGTATCCCCATCAAAAGCAATTCCCCAGGAATGTTTTAAAGTCCATCCTTCTCCATAAGCTTCAAAAATCGAATCTTTGGCTATACGATATTTCACCCATGAAGCCGGTTCGAATACGATTCCCTCTTGCGGAGTATTCTCCAATATCTTTATTTGTGCAATATGGGGATTCTCAAAATCAATACTGAAATTCTTCAAGCTACAATTCTCCGACCGAAGAAGAGACACCGGCAACATTCTCCCATGAAAGACGAACTGTGCCCCCTGCCCGTCAAGAGTAAGGTTTTTCATGTCTTCCAGTGCAATACCTACTTTCTTAGGATTGTCTTGGTCATGGTTCGAGATATAATATTCGCGTACGGCAGCTCCTTTTTCATGGAAGTCATAGCGGCCTTCAGAAAAACGAAGAATAACCGCTTCACCATCCTTGCATTCAGCCTTTATTTTCGACAAAGCTTTTTGCAAAACAGGAGAAGCATTTTTATGAGTATCAGGCTTTAAGCCAAACGTGGAAATATCATATACTTTTTGAGCATACATATTTATCGAAGTGAGTGCAAATATTGCACCTAACGCTAAAATCGAAAGTAATTTCATACTTATTAGACTTAATAAATTAATCAATGCACTGTATTGAAATACAAAGAAAGGAAGTTTCCCCAATATACCTAGTATTTGCTTACGCTTTTTTAACAAATTAGTGATAAAAAGCGGGATGTGAAGACAAATGCCATACACACCCCGTGCATAATCCTAACACCTAAAATTCATCTCAACTAATATCCCGGATTCTGATCATCCCGCAATAAGGGATTTAAATCCATAGCTCCTTGAGGAATAGGCATTAACATCAAACGATCACTCCATGTCATATTCACAACCTCATAACCATTAGGAGCATAAACAGTACCATTCATTACTTTGTTGCAATATGCAGACCCATAACGACGTATATCATCATAACGTTGTCCTTCAGCAGCCAATTCTATACGACGTTCGTTACGCACAAAGTCCAAAGCAGCTTCCTTAGATGGCATTACAGTAGGTACATCAGGCATACCACAACGATCACGTAAATCATTCAATGCTTTCTGAACTTCAGCATCCCAACCTTTAGTTTGAATCCTCGCTTCAGCATAAGTCAACAAGACCTCAGCATAACGGATAACCGGATAATCCTCCATACTAGCCCAATCCGAATAAGCTGTCAAAGAAAGTAATTTTCTATAACTATATCCTGTCCATGATTCATTACCATCCGAACCAGCCCATGACGGATTCCAGCGATAATAGAAAGTTCCAAAATCTGTTTCATGCCATCCTTTAAAAGGAAATAACATAGAAGCATAAAGACGGCTGTCACGATTACGGAATTCATCCATATAGGCATATTCTTTCAAATTCAAAGTAGGAACAGTTTTAATATAAGTAGTTTGATCCATTCCTTCAACAACAGCTGTTATTTTAGCAAAATTCTCTTTACGAGTTGCTACCGGAATCTCAGGACGTATCGTTTTTCCGTCAATATCCCAATACGCATCAATCAATCCCTGCATCGGTTCGTATGAAGAATAACCGGAAATCAATTGACTAGGACGAATATAAGTATAGCGAGTCCAATCATAGTTATTATCATCTGCCATATACCCCCGTGTCACCAAATACTCAGGATTATCAGGATTGGCATTCTCCTTATGCCACAAACATTCATAACTGAACATACCTTTCACAAACTTATCCTTATCGATATTCTTTGCTTCAAAATCAATATATTGTTCCATCTCATCAGCCTCTTTCTGCTGAGCTGCATTCAAAGATGTCACACGGAACAAACTATGATGTCCTTCCTGAATTATCTTTCCGGCAGACGCTTCTGCTTCTGCGAAATTGCCAAAATACAACGCAGCACGAGCGCGCAAGGCTAATGCTCCAGCCCGAGTGATTCGTCCTTTTTCATAACCTTCTCCACCAGGATAACTATCTGGTAATATCTCAGCTATTTCAGCCAACTCACTTAAAATAAATGCTTGAACTGTTTCCACCGGATCACGTTTCACATTAGGTGCATCATACTCCATCACAGTAGTAACTAAAGGAACTTTACCAAACTTAGTAGTCAAATCCAAATAATCTGATGCACGAAAATAGCGTGCTTCAGCTTTCATTCTTTCCCTTAAAGCTGCGTCCATCTCACATCCATCAACTTTTTCAAGGAAATTATTTACAATGCGAATAGTCCTAAAGCTATAACCACGATCACTCTCAGAACTTACTCCATTTTGTTGAATCAATTCATAGGGACCTTCCCACGGTTTATGACTATGTGCATTATCTGTACACATTTCATCCCAAATATCCATGCCACCCATTTGTGCATAACAAGCATTCAGACCATACCATGCATCTTTTTCCGTCTTCCAGAAATTTTCAGCTGCAATCTCTGAAGGCGGTACTACTTCCATATCACATGAAGCAAAAGCAACTGTAAATAAACCTAGGATAGCTAAATTCTTTATATTTTTCATAATTCAATTCGTTATTTAAGATTATCAATTAAAATGAAACATTCACACCAAACGCCACAGATTTACTACCTAAATAGCTCAAGCCACGTCCTGAAGGTGACTCAGGATCAAAATCTTTCATTTTATCGTCAGCACGTAATGTAAATAAGTTTTCCCCTGTTACAAAAAGCTTCAAACTACTCAATCCCCAACTCTTCACTACATTTATAGGAACCATATATCCTAAAGAGATGCTCTTAATACGGAAATAATCCGAATCAAACAACTGATAATCAGAGAAATACTGATTATAATCATCTAAACTATGTCCTCCATAAATACGAGGATAGATGGCACGCGGATTAGGATTTTCTTGTGTCCAACGCCCCCGGTGAAATTCACGAGGATTAGCATTCAACATAAAGGCAGATATTTGCTCTGATTCAAAAGCGGTCATTGTACCACTTACACCTTGACCAAATACAGATAATTCAAAATTTTTCCATTGTAGATTCAAATTAACTCCATAAGTAAAATCAGGAACATCCTTACCAATGATTGTACGATCCTCACCAGAAATAGCTGCATGAGATTTATCTTCATTCGCTTCCAAGTCACCATAATACTTCACATCCTCACGTTGAGGAACGTATTTGATATCACCGGCATTAGGAATACGACCAAAAGTATAGAAGCGTCCTGCATCAATTTCTTCTTGTGTATAAAGTCCATCAGTCTTATATCCATAGAATGAACCGATAGGTTCACCTTCTCTTAATATAAAACGAATTTTATCCCCGCCATTACTAATGATATCATCTGAACCGGCTAAGTCCACAACTTTATTTTTATTAGTTGCAATGTTACCTGTTACTGTATATTTCAAATCACCGACATTACCTCTGTATGTAAGAGCCATCTCAAAACCTGTGTTTTTCACTTTTCCGATATTTTGAGACGGTGCGCTCCAAATACCAGTTTCTACTGGCACATTATAGCCCAACAAAATATCACTGGTATTTTTAATATAATAATCGGCAACAATGCTTAATTTATTATCAAACAAATCAATATCCACACCAAAATCTGTCAAAGCAACCGTTTCCCAGCCCAAGCCTAAATTGGCTGGTTTAGACTCTAGAATACCTTTTACAGCCTCATCATTGAAGTTGTAATCAGAACCTAAATTATAATTTTGGAAATAATCATAATTCCCTACATTATTAATATTACCCAATGTACCCCACGATGCTCTAATCTTCAAATTATTAATCCAAGAGATATTTTTCATAAACTCTTCTTGGCTAATACGCCAACCGGCAGAGAATGAAGGAAAATATCCCCAACGGTTATCTTTATAAAAACGTGAAGAGGCATCTGCACGAATATTAGCTTCTAATAAATAACGATCCATTAATGAATAATTGATACGACCAAAGTACGAAAGAATTTTGTATTCAGTCATTCCACCACCATTGGAAAGATCTTTTCCAGCATTAGAACCACCGTTCAAATCCTCCAAAGCATCAGATGGAAAGTTTTTACGTCCTGCGCTCAATGCTTCATATTTATAGTGCTCATAAGAAGTACCGGCTAATGCAGTAATGTTATGTATAGAATTAGACCAATCATATTTGATAGTTCCAGTATACAACATACGTGTTACACTACTCCAATTCATACTCATAGAGTTTGTATAAGTACCAGTACCACCAATAGGTGTACCAGTCTCGAAAGTCTTCACTTCATCTTGCAAAGCCGTGTAAGACTTACCTTTATACTCTTGTCCGCGGAATACCCCTTGACCACTAATAACCAATCCTTTAACCGGTTTTATATCAAAACCTAAATCATACATTGTTTCTTCAGTTTTGGATTTACTCCAATTTTTATTACTTAAAGCACGAAGAGGATTGCCTGTGATAAAAGATTGGGTAGCCTGTTTACCACCGGCAATACTTCCCCATTCTCCATTTGACTGTTGAGCCACCATAATAGATGGAACCAATAAAAAGTTTCCCATCCAAGGTTGTCCATGTTCTGTATCAGACACATTACGTATGTATTTAATACTACCTTTAACAGTAAACCATTTAGTAATATCCGATGCTATATTAGTATCCAATGTATAACGAGTTTTGTCCTGCCCTGACATAAAATTAGGCTTATCATCATACATATACCCTAAATTCATAAAATAGCGTACTTTATCACTTCCTCCACTGAAACTTACAGAATGTTGAGTAGTCAATACATGTTTATCCAACACCAAATCAGCCCAATTTGTGTTAGGGTAATAGTCAAGATCTGTTCCATTTCTAAATTTATCAATTTCTTCTTGTGAATATGCCTGATATTTACCATTTGCCGCATTACGGTTATACATACCTTCATTCAACATAGAAGCATACTCCCATGAATCTACAGTTTTAGGTAAATAAGTAGGAGTTTTCATACCCACCAAACCACTATATGAAACATTCATTTTTCCCTTTTCACCATTTTTGGTAGTTACCAAAACAACACCATAAGCTGCACGAGAACCATAAATAGCAGAAGACGAAGCATCCTTCAAAAAGGAGATACTTTCTATAGAGTTCGGATTAAGACTTTGAAAAAACGCAGCATCTGCAATAGCACCATCAATCACATAAAGAGGTTCTGAAGTTCCTAAATTACCACGTCCACGAAAGTTGATAGATGGAGTAGACCCCGGACGAGAAATTACAGTCACTCCAGGTACTGTACCTTGAACAGCTGAAAGCACATTAGTTTGAACCCGGTCTTTAATTTCACTTGAGCTAACAGAAGCAACAGAACCTGTTAAATTCACCTTCTTTTGAGTACCATAGCCGATAACTACGACTTCATCCAATGTTTTCGTATCTTCTTTTAAAGTTACATTATAAAAAGAAGTACCCGAGTGAACTTTTACTACTTGGGGTAAATAACCTATATAGCTAATTTGCAACTCATCACTAGAAATCGTCAGTGTGTAATTACCTTCAAAATCTGTAACTGTTCCATTTGTAGCAACCCCTTTTTCAACAACAGAAGCACCAATAATAGGTTCACCATTCACATCTTTTACACAACCAGTTATAGTCCTGCTCTTCTGCTGTTGATGTTCTATTACATTTACAGCTTTTACTGTTGAAATAAGAATTTGGTTATTTACTATTTTATAAGTATAACCAGAATCTTTAAACATCTGATTTAATACTTGTTCAATAGAAGCATTCTTGGCATTCACAGAAATCTTTTTGTCCAATTTGATTTGGTTATCATTATAAAAAAACGTATAATCACTAAGTTTTTCTATTTCCTCCATCACAGAGTGCATGGAAACATTCGACTTACTTAGCGAGATAAAAGTGGCCTGAGTAAAAGCATTTGCCGGTATTGAACAAGTAGCACAAGCCATTAAGGCACAAAAAAGGTGTCGTTTTACTTTTTGCGGATAAAACAACCGCAGATTACTTTTTTTCATAAATTTGAATTGTTTATTAGATTAAAAAATTAACAGTAATTCCATTTTTGTGGAAATATAAACCTTCTCAAATAATTCTATAGAAAAATATTTATCATAGTCTTGTATTTCTCATAAGCTTCAATTTTTAAAGTTCAAACAGTCTTAGTGCTTTAGTTCTATTAGATAATGATTATTGCCAACCATTTTATAAGTCAATGGAGCACTATGTGATATGTAATTTAATATTAGAGCTAACGGTTCGCTATGTACAGTAAAAGTGAAACGATAATATTCTGCTAATTGAGGATCACACTCTATCCTTTGCCCATACCACTTTTCTAATCTATTCAATATCATCTGCAAAGTTTCATTCTTAAAACTCATTCTCTTCCCCTTTCGCCAACCGGAATAAGCATCTGCATCAATATTTGTAAGATTCACTCCCTTTTCTTCACTATAAGTCAACTTTTCATTTGGAGCTAAAGTATATATTTTGCCTTCCAACTTTTTATTATCTGAAATCGCTACTTTCACTTTCCCTGTCAACAAAACAGCCTCTACCTCTTTATCGTTATCGTAACTAAATATTTCAAAAGAGGTTCCCATGACCGTTACATCCATCTTTTTAGTTTTCACAATAAACGGATGAGATTTATCTGGACTCACATTAAAAAACGCTTGTCCAGACAATTTAACCTCTCTATTAGATCCTGAAAATTTTTGAGGATAGGTAAGCTTACTACCTGCACCCAACATCACCTTTGTACCATCCGCTAATTTCACTGAGTCCATTGATTGATATCCAGTATTCACAACATAAATCACTTCCTGACGGCCGCTCTCCACAAATAATAACGCCGAAAGCAACATACATATAGCTACTGATACAGCTATTCCATATCGATAGAAAGAGTAAGTGAAATAATTAGTCTTTCTTTTAACATTCTTCAATACACTATGCAAAATACGTTCTTCTCTTACCGAATCAACAATGGCAGGTGCCTCTTCCCATTGTTTGCGAAGAGCATCATTAATAAATTCATAATTATTCAACTCCCCTCTTTCTTTAGGTTCCAAAGAACGTTCAAACAGCTTCCTTATTATATCATCCCTATTTTTGTCCATTTTACATTTTGTTTTTGCACAGATAATTTTATACGCATTTAATATAAATACGCATAACTAATAAAGTACCCCCAGCCAAAAGCACTTTTTTTTTGAGAAAATCAGAAATGAAATAATTTAAAAGATAAAAATAAGATAAAACATTATATTCTTCTTCAAGAACTTCAGAGCTTCATTAATATGTCTCTCTACAGTTTTTTCACTGATATTCAAGCGAATAGATATTTCCTTATAAGTTAAATGAGCATTTCGGCTCAGATTGAATACTTCCTGTTGGCGCGGAGGAAGCTCTTTGACCATTTTTTCTATAAATTCCTGTAAATCTGCCGCAGTCAGCTCTTCTTCAAGATTATAATAAGGCATAATACTACTTAATACAGTCAGTTTATACGCATTTTCATTAAAGCTCCTACGAAATTGATTAAAAACTAAATTACGGGTAATAACAAAAAGGAATCCTTTAAAGTTATCATCCTCACGCAACAAGGAGCGACTCTCCCAAACCTTAACAAATACCTCTTGCACAACCTCTTCAATCTCCAAAATAGAAGATAAGTATAAGCGAGAAAAATTATAAACCTTTGACCAATACCTTCTATACAAAGTAGTAAAGGCTTTTTCGTCTCCTTCTTTCAATAATATGATTAGCTCTTTTTCAGTCATTTGTTATTAATTATACGCAAATATATTACTTAATAGTTAAGAAAAGAATCTAATATGCTATTATTTTTTTAACATCTACTATTCTTTCATTCTCCATCTCCCATTAGAAACCATTCAAATGCAGCTTTAACAGACCAATTATAAATTATATACCACCTCAGAGACTTGAGCTTATCATACATAGCTTTCATCACCTCTTTTTTTCTATTCTAATGAAGAAAATTATATAACTAGAGCTTCTTTAAAAAAGTCCCAACTATGTCTCTTCGTAACAATCACGGACCACATTCTCCCTGGCTTGTTTGACGCTATAGCCCTGCTTGAACATGCAAGAACTCATATCCCCGAAAGTGACATGCTGCTCGCAGCAAACATTAGCTATAGAACAATGGTAGTCTACTAACAGTCCCAAGTGGTCCTAAATCTGTGCTTTTTTAAAGACATAATGTTTCGTTTTTATATATTGCAAAGATAGAAGAACTAAAGAAGGACAACAATATAGAATCGCAGAGATGCTTACCCGAATCACGACATCTACCAATAATTGTATTGTTTCTTCCTTCCTCCTTTCATCTACCGTTGAAATGTCCTGCCTGTGGGAGCTCCGGTAGTGAATGGACATGTCGTATCATCTTTTCAGCCTCCTTTCATCTGTAAAACTTCTTCTGGCGGGACAAATGCTGAAGGCTGGTTTAAAAGTAGCTTGGAAAGCATGACTGAAAGGGGAATGAGGGGATGTTCTGTCATTGTTAACCGATTGATTGATAATGTGTTTTGGTTAAGCTGTAAGGATGAACGAAAAAAAAGGAATGACCGGCTTAGTGAGGGTGATTCCATCTTCCCTTACATAAAAAACATGCCGAGCTTTTTAAAAAAGATGGTGATGTTTTTAAGAAACATCACCATCTTTTTGGAAAACATCAAGGTCTTTTTGCAGCATGGGAGTGTGCCAAAACTAAACCGACCTATCCCATCGTCAGCTGTAGGGGCGAGGTCCGCTCGCCCGAAAACAGTTTGCTTTGTGTCTTCGGGCAGGCGAACCCTGCCCCTAGGAACCAAAAGACAGCATTGTCCACATTTTGACACATCCCCCTGTTTGTAAAGTGTGTACGTACGCATCGGACTACACATACGGTGGCATCAGGCCACACGTATATACGTATCGAGCTACACGTACGTACGCATGAGCCTGCACGTATATATGTCATTGTGTCAGGCTCCGTCATATCCTGTACCCGGGTTTGATTAATTTGTCTCCCCCCCTTGACAAACGCTTTTTCATGTTGTATATTTGTAGTTCGTCAAATCTAAAAAAAGTGCCTCATGAATGTATTCGCCACCCTCAAAACAGTCTTCTTCGGAAGCAAATTCCTGTCAGCTCCTGTTCCCTCCGACGGAACGCCGCGCCGTGACTTCGTATCCGCCCTCAACGGACTGATGCCGCTTTGTCGGACCATCCCCGGTGTGCACCTGGCAGTGGATATCCGCGAGGGTCGGGTGGCTCTGGTGGTGGACTGGACTCCGCGTACCGACGGGAATGCGCTGGCGGGCGTTTACCATTACATTGTGTCCGATGAAGACGGAGTGAAGGAAGTGGGCAAGTCACAGGTTCTTCCGGCTGAAAACGGCAAGGGCAATTTATCGGAAAACAGGAACGAAGCTCCCGGATGCCCGACAGTCTTAATTGAAAAAACGGAGAAAGAAGCCGCACAATCGGGAGGTGCTCGAAAGGTTATAAATCCTATACACTCGAAAGATGTTAAAAAGGAAGTCGGGGTGGTATCTTCGGAAGGCAATCGAAAGGAAGCCGCGCCGGTATTCTCGAAAAACATTGAAAAGGAAGCCGGATTAGTACCCTCGAAAGAGGCAGTCAAGAAAGCGAAATCATGCTCCCTGATGCAGGAAGTGACCGCTTTCCTCACCTCCCGCTACCGTTTCCGCTTCAACGTACTGACCGAGGAAACCGAAGTAGCAGACGTGGCAAACAACATTCCCGACACCCACCTGCGCTACACCAAGGTGGACGAACGGTGGATGAACACGCTCAGCATGGAGGCCATCGAAACAGGCATAGACTGCTGGGACAGAGACATCCAACGCTTTGTGCGCTCGCGCCGCATCAGCGAATACCATCCCTTTACCGCTTACTTTGAGCAGCTCCCCGAATGGGACGGAAAGGACCGGGTATCCACACTCGCCCGCCGGGTGTCCGACAATCCGGTATGGGTGAACGGTTTCCACCGCTGGATGCTGGGGCTCTCCGCCCAATGGATGCAGTTCCATCCGGATACCAACAACGCCAACCGCGCTAACAGTATCAACCGCGCCAACAGCGTGGCTCCCCTGCTGGTGAGCAGCCGACAAGGACTGGGGAAAAGTACGTTCTGCCGCCTGCTGATGCCCGATGCACTGAAAGCCTATTACACAGAAAGTTACGACCTCGGCTCCCCGGCATCCGCCGAAGCCAAGTTAGCTGCCTGCGGGCTGATCAATCTGGATGAATTCGACAAACTCAGTGCATCCAAAATGCCCCTGCTGAAGAACCTGATGCAAGCCTCCGCACTGAACATCCGCAAGGCCTACAAACGCAGCGCTTCGGCACTTCCCCGCATCGCCTCGTTCATCGGCACCAGCAACCGGGAAGACCTGTTGGTAGACCGCACCGGCTCACGCCGCTTTCTCTGTGTCAGCTTGGAGCACGCCATTGACTGCACCACTCCTGTGGAGCATGAACAGCTGTACGCCCAGCTCAAAGCGGAACTCCTGTCCGGTGAACGCAGCTGGTTCAACAAGGAAGAAGAGCAGGCTATCCAGCAGCACAACGCCCTGTTCTACAAACACATACCCGAAGAAGAGGTGTTCCGCCTTTGCTTCCGCTTTGCCACGAAAGAGGACCATCCGCAGGAAGTGCTGACCCTTTCCGCCACCCAATTATTCGAGCGGATGAAGTCTGCCCATCCTTCAGCCATGAGGGGTATGACCGCCTACAGCCTGAGCCGCATCCTGCCACAGCTGGGCGAGCGGGTACATACCGCCAAGGGGAATGTGTATAGGGTGGTGGCATGCTAGACAAAAATAATATAAAGGCTCAAATAATTACATTATTATAATTTATTGCAAGGCATTGCAAACAAATGATGCAGAATTGTTATTCAGTGGTGCAAAAACCGTATATTTACACCACGATAAAAACGGTAATATCAATGAAAGGATTAACACTATTCAGAAGGACTACCAAATCAGAGGGAATGATTAAATTGCGATTCCGCCTGAAAGACGGTCGTGAGGTGGACTTATATCACAAGAGTGAAACCAAGGCTGATATTAAAGACTTAACAAAGCTTGAAGACGCTGGAGAACTTCGTCCTAAAGTATCTATCTACAATCACGAACTGAAAGAAAAGATAGACCGAGAAATGTCAGCCATTGAAACCGCCTATATTGAACTTTGTGCTAAAATGGATAAAAGCCTCATTACAGCTACATTGTTTGAAGAAACAATCTGCAGGCATCTTCATCCCCAAAATTATATTGCCGTAACCAAAGAAGAAACTCTATTGGAAAGATATACCCGATTCATCAAGGAGGGATATAGAGACGGTACTTTTGCAGAAAAGAGGATGCTTCAATACAATGGATTATATAATGAGTTGAAACGATATTTGACCATCCGTAACCAGTTAAATGTACTTCCAAAGAGTTTTTCGGCAGATGACTTAATGAAACTACGGCTTTTCTTATTTGAAGAATATAAATATGTTGAGAAATACCCAGCTTTATATAGCGAAATCAAGGAGCGTTGTATTCCATCCAAAGAACGTGCACAGAATACTGTTGCCATCAAACTTAGAATATTGCAGGCATTCTATACAGAATTGGAAGACCGTGATGAAATAGATGTGTCGGCTTTCAGAAAACTAGATAAGAACCGGAGAAAAGTTGTAATGAAAGAGAGTTACGATGCACCTGTCTATTTATTACAGGAAGCCAAGGAAGCATTTCTTCTGCAATGCACTTTCGGAAGCCATATTGATGATTTTAATTCACTGAATATGGATAAAGTTTTGTCAGTGCCGAGGGGATTCCTTACTTACGCTATCTGCCTCAGAAAACATTGAAAAGTAATGAGCATAAAGACGAAGTGGAAATACCTATCATGCGATATGCTTTAGATATTATTAAAAAGTGGCAGTTTAACTTCCCTATTCTAAAATACGTGACCGGTAAGAGTGGCTATAATGTAAAAATCAGAAAGTTACTTGACCAAATAGATAGAGAAGTGAAAATTTTTGATAAAGATAGTTTCGATAATATTTATAACGCCCTTTACACAATGGGAAGCAGCAAACTTTGTCGTAAGACTCACTTGGATATGCTGACTAAAGTACAAGTCAATATGTATGTTTCCGGACATCACAAGGAAGGTAGTAGCGCAGTAAAACACAACTCATCCTTGATATTGAAAGACCGCTTTATATTCATGTGTGCGGCATATAAACAACTGAATGTAATAGAAAAATGATATGGAAAACAAGATAGCTATTTTCAAAGATGCAGAAACCATATTGGAAGTTCCGGTATCAACCGAAGAAAAAACAGTATGGCTTAACCGACAACAAATGTCCGTTCTGTTCGACAGGGATGTAAAGACCATTGGTAAGCATATCAACAATGCCATGCGTGAAGAACTGGAAGGGCAAGTGGTAGTCGCAAAATTTGCGACCACCACCCGGCACGGTGCTATGGAAGGTAAAACGCAAACCAAACAAACAGAATATTACAATCTCGATGTGATTATTTCCGTAGGTTACAGGGTTAAATCTAAAAGAGGCGTGGCTTTCCGTAAATGGGCAAATTCTATCTTGACGGAATATATCATCAAAGGCTACGCCATCAACGACCAACGTCTGCAACAGCTTGGAGAGGTGATACGCATCATGAAACGTACCCAAAACGAGCTTGATGCCAAACAGGTGCTTAGTGTGATTGAAAATTACAACACCGCTCTTACCCTGCTCGATGATTACGACCATCAATGTATGAAACGACCGCAGGGAAGTAAAGCAACATACGTTCTAAGTTACAAAGAATGCCGTGGTCTGATAGACCAAATGCGCTTTGGCGCAGATTCCGACCTGTTCGGACATGAAAAAGACGATTCCTTCAAAGGCAGCATCGGCAATATCTACCAAAGTTTCGGCGGTAAGGATGTTTACCCTACCCTTGAAGAAAAAGCGGCCAATCTTCTTTATTTCGTCACCAAAAATCATAGCTTCAGTGACGGAAACAAGCGTATTGCAGCTACTGTATTTCTCTATTTCCTTGACAAGAACGGTATTCTCTATCATGAAGACGGCAGCAAACGTATTGCCGACCATACCCTTGTGGCACTTACCATTATGATTGCCGAATCACGGACGGAAGAAAAAGAGATGATGGTCAGCATCATCATGAACTGCATCTAAAAATTTATATTGTCTGTACATTGTATCTGTTTATCATCTGTACAAAGATGTGGCAATATGCCATTGATTTTGCCATATCATTGTCTGACACGGAAATAAAAATTATATCTGCCTATCATGCAAATAATACACAGGCGGTAATCAAACAAATGATCTGTCTATCCCCCGCTTTTCGAAACCAGTTAAGAGGAGTGGCTGATGTGAAATTCTTCATGTTCAGGCCGGCTATGCTATACGCTTAAAAGAAAGCTTGCCAACCGGGAAAATCGGCTGAGCCGCTATTATTCAGCAAAGAAAAAAGTTTCAGCAATAAAAAGAAAATCGCCTACAACTTTTTGATTTGCAGGCGATTAAAGGATTACTCTTGTACTCGAAGCGGGACTTGAACCCGCACAGCCGCAATGGCCAAGGGATTTTAAGTCCCTCGTGTCTACCGATTCCACCATTCGAGCATCCTCGACGAGAGAGAGCGGAAAACGAGACTCGAACTCGCGACCCTAACCTTGGCAAGGTTATGCTCTACCAACTGAGCTATTTCCGCGTTTTGTTTGACGGGTGCAAAGATAAGGAGTTTTATAATATCTACCAAATTTTGCACCCGTTTTTTTTATTTAAGAACGTAATATTCCTTCTATCTCTGCTAATTCGTCATTTAAAAATGCCAAATTCTCCAAAGCATGAAGGTTATCATTCAATTGTTTGACCGAACTTGCACCAACAATAACCGAAGTCATACGCTCATCTCTCAGTACCCATGCCAATGCCATTTCCGCCAAAGTCTGCCCGCGACGGACAGCAATTTCATTCAGGCGGGCAGCTTTCCTCACTTTATCAGCCGTTACTTGGTCGGCTTTCAAGAAGCCGGTGGCACGAGCGGCACGAGAATTTTCAGGAATACCATGCAAATATTTGTCTGTCAACAACCCTTGCGCCAACGGAGAGAAAGCAATGAAACCGGATCCATATTGTGCTGCCAATGCCAAAGACTCTGCCTCGACAGCCCGATCGAACATACTATAACGATACTGGCTTATCAAACAAGGAGTGCCGGCAGCCTTCATCATTTCATAAGCCACCCTCGCCTTTTCAGGCGGATATTTTGAGATTCCGATATACAGCGTTTTTCCTTGCTTTACCATATCAATCAATGCCTGAACGGTTTCTTCCACCGGAGTAACCCCATCATAACGGTGACTATAAAAGATATCAAAATATTCCAAACCCGTGCGACGGAGACTCTGTTCTATACTTGCCATCAGATTTTTGCGTGAGCTGTTGCCGCCGTAAGGTCCCGCCCACATTTCATGTCCTGCCTTAGAGGAGATTATCATCTCATCACGATAGCCCCGAAAGTTCTCTTTCAGAATCTTACCAAAATTTGTTTCCGCACTACCGGGAACCGGACCATAGTTATTTGCCAAATCGAAATGAGTAACTCCATTGTCAAAAGCATACTTTATCATATCGGAAGCTATCCCGAAATCGTCTACACTGCCAAAATTATGCCACAATCCCAACGAGATGCGTGGCAAAAGCAGACCACTATTTCCACAGTTCTTATACTGCATTCTGTCATAGCGTTCCACTGAAGGTTGATATTCCATGTCTTTATTATTTATCTGTCCAACAGAGATTTTTCTGCCTGTTCCATGGCAGAGAAGTTAAATCCGTCGACCACCTTTTCCATCAACAGGATAATCTTGTCGTTACATAGATTGCCGATGCTTCCTTCGTGAGTGTGATGCACTTGCTTGTTGTGGGTGAACTTACCGGCTTCGATATCCAGTCCCACTTTCTTATAAGCATCGCGGAACGGCATTCCTTCGGCAGCCAAACGATTCACCTCTTCCACACTAAAGATGTACAAGTAACGGTCATCATCCAAGATATGTTCGTTCACCTTTATTTTATCCATAATATAAGTAGTCATCTGCAAACAGTCCTTCAACTCTTGGAACGCGGGCAGGAACACTTCTTTGATAATCTGCAAATCACGGAAATAGCCGGAAGGGAGATTATTCATAATCATCATAATCTGTTGCGGAAGCGCTTGAATCTTATTACATTTGGCACGCGTCAGTTCAAACACATCCGGGTTCTTTTTGTGCGGCATGATACTGGAACCGGTCGTACATTCATCGGGCAGCTTCACAAAACCGAAATTCTGACTACTAAACATACAGGCATCAAAAGCCAGTTTGGAAACTGTTCCGGCAATAGAAGCAAGAGCAAAAGCCACATTGCGCTCCATCTTGCCACGCCCCATCTGTGCATAGACCACATTATAATTCATCGAATCAAATCCCAGCAAACGGGTAGTCATTTCTCTGTTTAAAGGAAAAGAGGAACCATATCCGGCTGCCGAGCCCAACGGATTGCGGTTGCACATCTTAAAGGCTGCCTGCAAAAGCATCATATCATCCACCAAACTTTCGGCATAGGCTCCAAACCACAAACCGAATGAAGAAGGCATTGCTATCTGCAAATGGGTATATCCCGGCATCAAGACATCTTTATATCTATTACTTTGGGAAATCAGTACATGAAACAATTGTTCCACCGCTTCGGCCACCTCTTTGAGTTGGGTACGAGTGAACAGTTTCAAGTCTACCAGCACCTGGTCGTTGCGCGAACGTCCGCTATGAATCTTCTTACCCACATCACCCAACTTGCGAGTCAGCATCAGCTCCACTTGCGAATGTACATCTTCTATGCCATCTTCTATAACAAATTCACCCTTTTCGGCAGAAACATAAATATTCTTCATCTCGGCCAGCAGAGCCTGCAACTCCCCGGCAGTCAACAAACCGATACTCTCCAGCATCGTGATATGGGCCATAGAACCCAAGACATCATGTTTTGCCAAATAAAGGTCCATCTCACGGTCACGTCCTACGGTAAAACGGTCAATCTCATCATTTACCCGGACACTCTTTTCCCATAGTTTCTGAGCCATATTCTTTCTATATTAATAAGGTATCATTGATAACATATCAGCCAACTTCTCCACCCCTTCCTGCAAAGGTTTCGCTACCATTGCTTTCATAAACATATTCACTTCGGCGCGGATGGTCACTTTCATTTTAGCCTCATTTTCATTTACCGGTAAAATCTGTATCCACAGATTTAAAGGAATCGGAGATTTGTCTCCTTCAAACTTGATACATTTGCAAGGTTCACGTTCTATAATGCGCAAAGTGACATTCATTCCTTGTACGGTAAGTGTCAGCGAGTCACGGTCAAATGTCATATCCTGAATCTTATCGCCAATTTTTTCACGCATTTCATCCATTCTCTCACGTATCGCTGCCAAATTATTCAAATCGGACAACTTATCATATACACGCTCCTGACTATACGGAACATGCTTCACATTACTTTCATACTGAGCCATATCTCGACATTTATAAACAAAAAGAGAACGGTCCGAAGAAATAATTCTTCGAACAGTTCTCTCTTAAATATATTTTAATCTTAAATAATAAATTACTTTCCTGCATCCCAATGAGCCGGGTCTTTTCTCCATGCATCCAAAACCGGAACATCTTCTTCATTGATATATCCTGTCTTCAATGCAGCTTCCAAAACGGCTTCATAATTTGTCAAAGTCACCAAATTTACTTTTGCTTCCTTAAATGCTTCAATAGCAACGGGGAATCCGTAAGTAAATGCTGCAACCATACCTATTACTTCACAACCGTCACGACGGATAGCCTCAACAGCCTTCAAGCTGCTGCCACCGGTAGAAATAAGATCCTCGATAACTACGACTTTCATACCCGGACGAAGTTCACCTTCAATCAGGTTCTCCAAACCATGGTCTTTGGGGGTAGAACGAACATACACAAACGGAAGGTTCAGTTCATCTGCTACCAAAGCTCCTTGAGGGATAGCCCCTGTAGCAACACCGGCAATAGCATCTACTTGGCCGAATTTCTCCAGCACGATACGGCTAATCTCAAGTTTTACAAAATTACGAAGAGAAGGATACGAAAGAGTCTTGCGGTTATCACAATAGAAAGGCGACTTCCAACCGGAGGCCCAAGTAAAAGGATTAGCCGGCTGCAATTTTATAGCCTTAATCTTCAGTAATTTCTCTGCGAATAATTTTTCTAAAGTCTTCATAACTTAACTACATCTGATAAATATGTTGCAAAAATATAGAAATACATCGAGATAAAGAAAAAAGGAACAAGGTATTTTTCAAAAAAATAAAAGGAGGAGATGTAGCGGTTTTAATTGGCTGATTTCATTTCTTTGCTCCAATAGCCAACCGATGCAATAAATTACCCCTGACCGGCCAATGCAAGGGTAAGTACACTGATACGAATATCGGCAACATCTTTCAGCGCATCGGAACAAGACACGATGGTAGCACCGGTGGTAAGCACGTCGTCTATCAGTAAAACATGCTTGCCCTGCAATATCGCCGGAGTGTTACAAACAAAAATGTCACAAACATTTTCCCACCGTTCATAAAGCCCCTTATGCGTTTGAGTTTCTGTATACTTACACCTTTCCATTACATCCGAAAGTACCGGGATGGAAGTCACGCTTCCTACTCCTTTGGCGAGCCATTCACTTTGATTATAACCGCGCAAGCGCTCCTTTTTACGGTGAAGTGGAACCGGAAGAATATAATCTATGCCTTCAAAGAAACCGGAAGGCAATAGCTCAGCCGCCATATATCTCCCCAAGAACCCTCCTATCTCTTTATTTCCATAATATTTTAGTTCATACAACAACTGCCTGACAACACTTCCTTTAGCATAATATAAAAAAGAAGCAGCACGTTCCACCGGGAACTTCCCCCAAAAGTTACGTTCCACCTCATTATTTCTTTGTAAGTGCAGATTCGTATGCGGCAAAGTCGCCAAACAGCGGAAACACAAAAAGTGTTCATGCTTCATCAAACGTTCATCGCAAATGATACAACATTCGGGGAAAAACAAGTCCCATAAATCAGCCCAAATACTCCACATCGGCATCAACCTGTTTCACACAACGAAGGATCTCTTCCATTTCAAAGCCCCGGCCAATAGCAAAACGAATCAACTTGCCATTGCGCTCATAGTCCGTATTTGCTTTGACGCTTCTCTTTTTCTGCTCGATAAGCCCCGAAAGAATGGATAAATATTCGCTCTCATCAATTGCTTCCAAACCTAGACTTATCATATTTGCCGGTATTTTCTTCAAGCGTAAAGCCTGCACTATTTTCATCCGTCCCCATTGATTAAACCGATACTTATCGCGCACAAAAGCTGCACAATAGCGCTGTTGGTCGATATATTTTTCTTTTATCAAGTGTTCAATCACTCTTTCTTTTATGCCATTATCCGCCCCCCATTGTTCAAGTTTTGCCTCTACTTCGGACACGCACCGTTCCACAGACGAGCAATAGGCTTCCGCCTTATTGCGAACTTCGTTTTCGCTACATTCTTTCTTCATCTTATTGCTTTTATCATCCGGTCATTGCCGGATAAATCTTTTCTTAATTCTACATGGTGATACCCCAACCTTTCAAGCATACCTACCGTAGCAGCACCATAATCCCGATTGATTTCAAAATAAAGCCTGCCTCCCGACACCAACATTTCAAGTCCCAGTTCAGCTATTTTTGTATAAAATAACAATGGCTGTTCATCGGGGACAAACAAGGCGACAGAAGGCTCCCACTCTAAAACATTGGCCTCCATAGCAGCCTTTTCTTTTTCTGTAATATAAGGTGGATTACTGACAATGATATCAAACTGCTCTTCCGAAGAAGAGGTTTGCAAGACATCCTTTCGTTCCAGCCTCACCTTTACATCGTTTCGTCTGCAATTACGCCGCGCAACCTCCAGAGCTCCATCAGAAATATCCCATGAAGCAATATCGGCATGTAGCAAAAACTTAGCGAGAGTAATCGGTATACATCCGCTTCCTGTGCCAATATCAAGCACCCGAAGCCCGCCCTCCTTATTATCTTTCAGAATCCACTCAACCAATTCTTCTGTTTCGGGACGAGGTATCAGCACATTTTCATCAACCTCAAATGAAAGCCCGTAAAACATTTCCATACCGATAATATATTGAACCGGTTCGTGTTTTTGCAAACGAATCAGAATATCATCCAATTGTTTCTGCTCATATTCCGAAAAACTTCTATCTTTGCCCCCATACAGTTCAATCACAGTGAATCCGAATACTTGCGTCAACAACAATTTTGCCAAAGACGCAGCCTCGGAGTCGGGATAATAATCTGCCAGAGCTTGCTTTATATAATATGTAATAGGATTCATTGATTGTTTAATTATATGCAAAAGTAGAAATTTAAACCGTATGGTTATGACAAAAGACGAAAAATATATATCCAGATGCCTACAACTGGCACGCAATGGTTTGTGCACTACCGCCCCCAACCCCATGGTCGGAGCTGTAATTGTGCGCAAAGATACTATTATAGGTGAAGGTTACCACATCCGGTGCGGAGAATCCCATGCTGAAGTAAACGCCATCCGTTCGGTAAAAGACGAAAGTCTTTTAAAGGAATCAACCCTTTATGTGAGCCTCGAGCCTTGCTCTCATTACGGGAAAACACCGCCTTGCGCCGACCTTATTATAGAGAAAGGCATTCCCAAAGTCGTTGTAGGATGTATGGACCCCTTCTCTTTAGTTGCCGGACGAGGTATCGATAAATTGCGCCAAGCCGGAATAGAAGTGACAGTCGGAGTTTTAGAAGAAGAATGCCGCCGGCTCATCAAGCATTTTATTATTTTCAATACGCAAAGACGTCCTTATATCACCCTGAAATGGGCAGAGTCTGCAGATGGTTTTATCGACATCAACCGTACAGAAGGAAAGCCGATAGTTTTGTCAAGCCCCCTCACCGGCATGGTCGTACATAAAAAAAGAGCCGAACATGATGCTATTTTGGTAGGACGCCGGACAGCCCTGCTGGACAATCCTTCTCTGACTACCCGCAACTGGTATGGCAAGAATCCCGTCCGTCTGGTAATAGACAAGGATTTAACCCTTCCCTCCCATCTCTCATTGTTCAATGAAGAAGCTCCGACTTACATATTCACACAAAAAGAGCCTCTCCACTCCGATGCCGGATTCGTATGCCTGAACTTCGGGTGCGACATCCTGCCACAAATAATGGAGTTTCTATACGAAAAAAAGCTCCAGTCCCTACTGGTTGAAGGAGGAAGTATGCTGCTTCAATCCTTCATCGACTCGGATTTATGGGACGAAGCTTATATAGAGCAATCCCCCATCTTTCTAAAAGAGGGAGTTGCAGCTCCCACTATTCAAAAAAAATATTTTAAAGAGAGCGAAAGATACTTTGGAAGAGATTTTCTTCATGCCTGCTACCCACAGGCTCATAGACAAAATACGTCTGATTAGCAGATAAGAAGCGGAGGTTTATCTATAAATTAATATAAAACTTGTTCCAAAACTTCTATATAGAAAAAAATCTTCCTACTTTTGCGACTTGTAACAAAAAGACTCATTTGCAAATGAAAATAAAGTTTTTGACAGTTATCACAGGGCTGCTTATGGCCGCTTTTATGATTACATCATGTTTGAACGATGACGACAACGAAGTGACTTTAAGCTCGGAATCCAGTATTACTGCTTTTTCGATTAAAGATAACATAGAGACTAAATACACCGCCAAAGTTAACGGGAAAGACACGACACTGACAGCTACCGTGAAAGGTTCTGATTATCCCTTTATCATTGACCAGGTAGAAAGACGTATCTATAATGCGGACTCGCTTCCGGTGGGTACGAATGTCAGCAAGGTAGTAGTGGAAATCACTGCAGACACACCTTATATTCTTATTGTAGCCGATAAGGATTCTCTATGGACATCCACAGACTCCTTAAATTTTGAAAATCCTGTCAAGTTTAAGGTAATGGCGCAAAGCATGGAATATGGTGCGGTCTATACAGCCGAAATCAATGTCCATAAACAGGAGCCAGATTCATTGGTATGGTCTAATTTAAGCAGCGACTTCAACGGTAGTGCCATCCAGGCACAAAAAGCCGTTTATTTCAATGATAAGATTTATGTATTTGCCCGTCAGGACGAGGGAAAGGTTGCCGTGACAACAACAAGCATTACCGACGGACATAGTTGGAGTGCCTTGCAACCGTTGTCATTGGAGAAAGCCGACTATTCCACTGCCATGACATGGGGAGATCATTTATACATTATTGCAGAAAATCAATTGTACCAGTCGGAAAACGGTACGGATTGGAGCAAAATAGAATCAGCGCCCAAATTGAAGATGCTGGTATCAAATATTTATTCCCAGAATAATCCGGAAGAGAACAACAAACTGATAGCAATCAATACTGATAATGTATTCGTTGAAAGCCATAACGGAACAGAATGGACAGAACAGGAAAGTGTTCCTTACGGTTTTCCTGAAACCAGCTTGTCATTTGTTTCCTATCCTCTGAATACCAATAGTTCTATAGACCGCATGTTGGTTTTGGGAGAAAATCCGATTGCTACCGATACGACTTCAGTGGTATGGGCCCAGTTAAGCACAGAAAACACATGGGGTAACTATCCACCGGAAAAAGACAATTTGGACTTCTGTCCCAAATTGGAAAATATAGCCATGATACATTATAATAATCAATTATATGCATTTGGCGGACCCGGTAAGAAAAACGGTTCCAACCTTGCACCTTTCAGTGCATTTTATGAATCGGTAAACAATGGCATCACTTGGCAACAAGTGAAAAGATATGTATTCTTCCCTGAAGAATTTAGCAATTTATACAAGCAAGCCGATGGCAATTATTCTTATGTTATTGACAAGAATAACTATTTATGGATAATGTGGAGTAAATCCGGTCAGGTATGGCGAGGCAGAATCAATAAATTAGGCTTTAAGAAAAGTATATAAAACCAGAACACGACATGCTATATAGAGAGCAAATAGACAAGAGCCGTGTACCGGCCCACGTAGCCATCATCATGGATGGTAACGGAAGATGGGCTAAGCAACGTGGACAAATACGAAGCTTCGGCCACCAAGCCGGTGCCGAAACTGTGCACATCATTGCCGAAGAAGCGGCACGCTTGGGAGTCAAATACCTGACGCTATACACCTTCTCTACTGAAAACTGGAATCGCCCCGTCGATGAAGTAGCTGCGCTGATGAGCCTTCTCATGGACTCTATCGAAGAGGAAATCTTTATGAAGAACAATATCAGCTTCCGCATCATCGGTGACACCCAGAAACTACCGGCAGAGGTTTTGGAGCGACTAAACCAATGCATCGAGCGAACTTCCATAAATACCGGAATGTGCTTGATTCTGGCTTTGAGCTATTCTTCCAAATGGGAGCTGACCGAAGCCGTGAAACAAATAGCCACAAAAGTGCAAGACGGCAAACTGGCTATTGAAAACATTGACGACAAAGTAATAAGTGCAAACCTGAGCACCCACTTCATGCCCGACCCGGACTTATTGATCCGTACCGGAGGTGAAATTCGTCTTAGCAATTACCTGCTATGGCAATGCGCTTATTCCGAATTATACTTTTGCGATACTTTTTGGCCGGATTTCCGCGAAGAAGAGTTTTGCAAAGCCATTTATGATTATCAACAGA
This sequence comes from Phocaeicola massiliensis B84634 = Timone 84634 = DSM 17679 = JCM 13223, assembly GCF_000382445.1. Taxonomy (GTDB): domain Bacteria; phylum Bacteroidota; class Bacteroidia; order Bacteroidales; family Bacteroidaceae; genus Phocaeicola; species Phocaeicola massiliensis. Next base: position 60,099 of record NZ_KB905474.1, read on the forward strand.
GAGAACGCCGTTTCGGCAAAACCAGTGAACAAATATAAAGTTATATAAAATGCTATATCGTATTTCACTCATACTATTAACGCTTACATGCCTGTTTTGTTTCTCAGTCAGTAGCTATGCTCAAGAAGCAAATATTCAAGAAAACAACAATCCGGTGATACTTTACTCTGGAACTCCCAAGAAATATGAAATCGGCGGAATCAAAGTCGAAGGGGTAAAGAACTATGAAGACTATGTACTGATAGGACTTTCAGGACTGTCGGTAGGACAAGTAATTACCGTCCCGGGTGACGACATCACTTCAGCAGTAAAGCGTTATTGGAGACATGGCTTATTCTCTGACGTACAAATATTGGCTGAAAAGATTGTAGACAATAAAATTTATCTGAAGATACTTTTAACACAACGTCCGCGTATTGCCGATATCCGCTACCACGGTGTGAAGAAGAGCGAAAGAGAAGACCTTGAAGCCAAATTGGGTTTGGTAAAAGGTAGCCAGATTACCCCTAACCTGATTGACCGTGCTAAAATCCTTATCAAAAAACACTTTGACGAGAAAGGATTCAAGAATGCCGAAGTGACAATTATCGAACGTGATCTTGCCGACAACAAAGAACAGGTGGATGTAGATGTGATGATTGACAAGAAAGAAAAAGTAAAAGTACACCAAATCACCATTGACGGAAATACTGTTCTGACCGACAAAAAGTTGAAGCGAGTAATGAAGAAGACAAACGAAAAGAATAAGCTCGTTAATATTTTCCGTTCAAAGAAATTCATTGAAGAGAAATACGAAGAAGACAAACAACTTATTATTGATAAGTATAACGAGTTGGGTTATCGTGATGCCCAAATCGTAGTAGACAGCGTGACTCCTTATGATGACCGTACCGTAGATGTATATATGCGCATCGAAGAAGGTGACAAATATTATCTGCGAAATGTTACATGGGTAGGTAATACCGTCTTCCCGGCTGATATGTTGGATGAACAATTCCGCATGAAGAGAGGAGATGTATACAACCAAAAACTTATGAATGAACGTTTGAGTGGAGATGAAGATGCTATTGGTAACAACTACTACAACCGCGGTTATGTGTTTTATAACCTTGACCCGGTAGAAGTGAATATTGACGGGGACTCTATCGACCTCGAAATGCGTATTCAGGAAGGTCCGCAAGCAAGTATCAACAAGGTGCGTATCAATGGTAACGACCGTTTGTACGAAAACGTAGTGCGCCGTGAATTAAGAACACGCCCGGGTGATTTGTTCAGCAAAGAAGCTTTGGAACGTTCTTATCGTGAAATTGCCCAAATGGGACACTTCAACCCTGAAAATATTCAGCCGGATGTTCAACCGGATATGACTAACGGAACGGTTGATATCAACTGGAACTTGGAATCGAAAGCCAATGACCAGGTAGAATTCTCTGCCGGATGGGGACAAACCGGTGTTATCGGTAAATTAAGTTTGAAGTTCACGAACTTCTCTATGGCCAACTTGTTCAATAAGAGTGACAATTACCGTGGATTCCTGCCTCAAGGTGACGGACAGACATTAACCATCAGTGGACAAACCAATGGTAGCTACTATCAGTCATACAGTGTATCGTTCTTCGATCCGTGGTTTGGAGGTAAACGTCCTAATTCATTCTCAGTTTCAGCGTTCTACTCTATCCAGACAGATATCAGTAGCAACTATTATAACTCCGCTTACATGGATAATTACTATAATTACCTGTATGGTATGAATAATTATTATGGAGGAAGCTATGGTAATAACTATGAGTCATTCTATGACCCGGATAAGTCCATCCAAATGTATGGAGCTTCTATCGGTTGGGGTAAACGTTTAAGATGGCCGGATGACTATTTCACATTGACAGCAGAATTATCCTATCAGCGTTTCATCTTGAAAGACTGGAGCTACTTGTACATCAAGCTGAACAATGGAGAATATATGTCTACAGGTAACTGTAACAACCTGAGTCTGGGATTCACCTTGGCACGTAACTCTACGGATAACCCGATATTCCCGCGTCGCGGTTCTGAATTCTCGGCATCAGTACAACTGACTCCGCCGTATTCATTGTTCAGCAACAAGGATTATTCCACTTACGGAAAAGACGACTATGATGAAGCTGCAAGTATGTTTAACTGGATTGAATACCATAAATGGAAGTTCAAAGCCAAAACCTATACAGCATTGACAGGTGCCTCAAAATGTCCGGTGATCATGACACGTGCAGAGTTCGGTCTGTTGGGTCACTATAACAAATACAAGAAGTCTCCGTTTGAAACATTCTATATGGGTGGTGACGGTATGACCGGATACAGTACAAGCTACGCTTCAGAAACCATAGCATTGCGTGGTTATGAAAACGGTGCATTGACACCTTATGGTAGCGAGGGGTATGCTTATGTACGCTTAGGTGCCGAGTTGAGATATCCGTTGATGCTGGAGAACTCAACAAGTATCTATGCATTAGGATTTGTTGAAGGCGGTAATGCTTGGACGGAAGTCGGCAAATTCAACCCGTTCAGTTTGAAGCGTTCAGCCGGTGTCGGTGTCCGTATCTTCTTACCGATGATTGGTATGATGGGTATCGACTGGGCATACGGTTTCGATAAGATTAACGGTAGCAGCCAATATGGTGGCAGCCAGTTCCACTTCATCTTAGGACAAGAGTTTTAATAACCCATAAAACAAAGTGATTATGAAAAAGGCTATTCTATTATCTCTATTATTTGTGGCTTGTGCATTCACAGCCAGCGCGCAAAAGTTTGCTTTGATTGATATGGAGTATATTCTGAAAAATATCCCTGCATACGAACAGGCAAATAACCAATTGAATCAGGCTTCCCAACAATATCAGGCCGAAATAGAAGCTAAAGCCAAAGAAGCCGAAGCACTGTATAAGGATTATCAGAAAACAGCCTCTTCATTGTCTGCCGCACAGAAATCTCAGAAAGAAGAAGCGATTATTGCTAAAGAAAAAGAAGCGGCAGAACTGAGAAAGAAATACTTTGGTCCGGAAGGAGAAATGGCTAAAAAGCAACAAGCGCTGATTAACCCTATTCAGGACAAAATATATGAAGCAGTGAAGCAGATAGCCCAGCAAAACGGATACGATGCGGTAGTCGACCGTTCATCTGCTCAAAGTATTATTTTTGCGTCTCCGCGTATTGATATCAGCAATGAAGTGCTCTCAAAACTAGGATATTCAAATTAATTTCATACATTTGCATCCGATAATCAAATTTGCAATAACTAATAAAAAATAGAACTATGTTGAAGAAAATTGCTTTATTACTTTTACTTATCGCTCCAATGAGCGTATTTGCACAGAAATTCGGTCATGTTAAATTTGCAGAGATTCTCACTGTTATGCCGGAATACACCAAGGCTCAGACTGATATTCAGGCTCAGCAAAAACAATATGAAGATGAAATGAAACGTGCTTCAGATGAATTGACTAAGAAATTCACTGAGTACCAACAAGAACAGGCTAACTTGCCTAAGAATATCCAGGAAAGACGCCAGAAAGAATTGCAGGAACTGAACGAAAAAGGTATGCAGTTTCAGGCAGACGCTCAACAGCAGTTGCAGAAAGCATACGCCGAAATGATGGAACCTATCTATAAGAAGATAGATGATGCCATCAAAGCAGTCGGACAAGAAGGCGGATATGTTTATATCTTTGACCTGAACAGAACTGATATTCCTTTTGTAAACGAGTCATTGTCTACAGACGTTACTCCGGCAGTTAAAGGTAAATTAGGACTTAAATAATTCAGATAACCCCTTCGGGCGCGGATTACACAGATTTCACGGACTTATTTATAACCGTGTTAATCCGTGTAATCCGTGCCTTTTTATAGACCATTGTCATGAATCAACCATCTTCTTCCCTTTCAACCGGTGCTATCGGTGTTTTTGATTCCGGTTATGGCGGACTGACTATTCTGGATAAAATCCGGGAATTCATGCCCGAATATGATTATATCTATTTAGGAGATAATGCACGTACCCCTTATGGCACGCGCTCATTCGAAGTGGTCTATGAATTTACCCTTCAAGCTGTAAACAAACTCTTTGCATTGGGTTGCCCACTGGTTATATTGGCTTGTAACACTGCGTCAGCCAAAGCACTCCGCACCATCCAACAGATGAACTTACCCCAATCAAATGACCCTACCCGCCGCGTACTCGGAGTGATACGCCCTACTGCCGAATGCATAGGAACCATCACCTATACACGGCATATCGGCATACTTGCCACCGCCGGTACCATCAAATCCCAATCCTATCCGCTGGAAGTACATAAACTATTTCCCGATATCAAAGTGACAGGTTTGGCATGTCCCATGTGGGTGCCATTGGTTGAGAATAATGAATTCCGGTCTCCCGGTGCAGATTATTTTGTGAAACAATATATCGACCGCCTGCTGGAAGCAGACCCGAAAATCGATACTATTGTCCTGGGATGCACCCATTACCCGTTACTCATAGATAAAATCAAGCAGTTCACTCCTTCTCATATACAAATCATAGCGCAAGGAGAGTATGTGGCACACAGTTTGCGCGATTATCTAGACCGACACACGGAGATGGATGCCCGTTGCACCAAGAGCAACAGCTGCCGTTTTCTGACGACCGAAAGTCCGGGTAAGTTTGAAGAATCCGCTTCCATCTTTCTACGTCAGGAGAATATAAAAGTAGAAAGTATTACTTTGGAATAACCTTTTGCTCCCCCTGTCTGTTATAGCATCATTACCTATTTATGAAAAGATTATGTATGCCAATAAAGTAAAAAAAATAGCTGCCGTACACGATTTGTCCGGTGCAGGGCGTGTCTCGCTGACCGTCGTCATTCCCATTCTCTCCTCCATGGGCTTTCAAGTGTGTCCGCTTCCCACAGCAGTATTATCCAGTCACACTCAGTTTCCTCATTTCTCTTTCCTCGACCTGACGGACGAAATGCCTAAGATTATTGCCGAATGGAAAAAGCTGGAAGTACAGTTTGATGCCATTTATACTGGCTATCTGGGCTCACCCAGACAAATCCAAATCGTATCGGGATTTATCAATGACTTCCGCCGACCGGACAGTCTCGTCGTTATTGATCCCGTGTTGGGTGACAATGGCAAATTATATACCAACTTCGACAAAGAGATGATTATCGAAATGCGCCACCTTATCACTCAAGCCGATGTCATTACCCCCAATCTAACCGAACTGTTCTATCTGCTGGACAAACCCTACAAAGCCGAGAACTCGGACGAAGAACTCAAAGCCTACCTGCACGAACTTTCGGACAAAGGTCCTGAAACCGTCATCATTACCAGTATTCCGGTACAAGGCGACCCACGAAAGACTTCAGTATACGCCTATAACCGTTCGAGCAACCGCTATTGGAAAGTAACCTGCCCCTACCTGCCTGCCCACTATCCGGGTACAGGAGATACATTTACAAGCGTCATTACCGGTTCTTTAATGCAAGGCGACAGTCTGCCCATTGCCTTGGATCGTGCCACACAATTTATTCTGCAAGGCATCCGTGCCACATTCGGCTACGAATATGACAATCGGGAAGGTATCTTATTGGAAAAGGTGCTTCATAATCTGGATATGCCCATCCAAATCAGCAGTTACGAACTAATTTAACCGGAAATAAGGAGAAAAGAGAATCACAACAAACGACGGCTGAGGTAACGCACAGGATACCAGACTGAAAGGAAGCCTACCACCAATACCGTAAGGAACACCAGCACAATGTCCCAGGCATGTACACTGACCGGATAGGCATCCACCACAAAGTTTCCGGCTGCTCCTGAGCCGCCTCCCAACGCAATCAAGCCAAACTCCTGTTGGATAAAGCACAAAACCAATCCCAATCCGACCCCGATGATTGCTCCGAAGAAGGAAATCATACGCCCTTCAAGCAAAAATATCCGCGTTATCAGTTTATCATTTGCTCCCAAATTACGCAATGTCACCACATCTGCCCGCTTATCAATAATAAGCATGGAAAGGGAACCTATCACATTAAAACACGCAATCATCAGAATAAAAGTCAGAAACAGATAAGAGATGAGTTTCTCTATCTCCATAATACGAAATGTATCCACCTGTTGCTCATATCGGTCCTGTACCCGAAAACCATCGCCCAAAATCGCCTGTATCTTCTTCTTGACGCTACCAATATTGACATCAGACTTTAATTTCAGTTCAACAGAACTCACCTCCGTATCATATTGAAACAGCTTACGGGCAAATTGCAACGAAGTCAGAATATATGAAGCATCATATTTTTGCTGATTCACAGCAAACACCAGCCCGCTGGAGAACAAATTGGCCGAGTTGAAGCTGGCTGCCGGGTTAGCCATGTTGACCTTTGCTCCCCGCTTGGGAGCATAAATTTCCAACGGATCCAGAAAACGAATTCCAGTACCAAGTATCGAAACCAACTCAATGCCCGGAATGGCATAATCCGCCACTTCATCATGGAGCAACAATTCCCCTCGCCCAAACAAGATACTGTCTATGGGAGTCAGACGGTCAAAATTATCCTCTACCCCTTTTATTACCGCCATAGTCTGTCTGCCCTTATACTGAACCATCGCATTTTCCTCCAACGATTCGGAAAAGACGGCTACCTCAGGCAACTTCTTCAACTCCAGAATACGTTCATCCTGCCCGTCAAAAACCTTTCCGGTGGTTGCCGTAATCTTCAATTCCGGGTCAAAGGCAGTGAAAAAGGTAGCTACTACATCCTGAAATCCATTAAAGACGGACAATGTACATACCATTGCCAATGTAGCCAAAGCTACTCCACAAACCGAAATAGCTGATATGACATTAATGGCATTATGCGATTTCTTAGAGAAAAGGTAGCGCTTCGCTATATAAAAGGGGAAATTCACCGTTGGTTATTTTTTCAACAGTTCATCAATACGTTCGACATAATCCAGCGAATCATCCACAAAGAACTTCAGTTCGGGAATGATACGTAACTGATGACGTACGCGCGTACCCAGTTCAAAGCGAATAGACTTCATATTATCATTGATGTTCTTTACTATTTCCTGACTCTTCTCCGAAGGGAACACGCTGAGGTAAACACGCGCTATACTCATATCCGGACTGATGCGAACCGCACTTACCGACACCAATACACCGTTCATTGCTTTAGTCTGAAGCAGGAAAATCTCGCTCAATTCTTTTTGAATAAGACGGGAAATCTTATTTTGTCTGGTCGTTTCCATATTACTACTTATTTTTATTTCTTTCTTATTATTGTCAGTCCGTCACGCAAGGGCAGAATCACTTTCTCTACCCTTGAGTCGGTTGCCACCAAATCATTAAATTTCTTGATACCGATAGTTTGAAGGTCGGTATGATGCGGTTCTTCCAACACATGGCCATCCCACAACGTATTGTCCGCTATGATGTAACCACCCGGCGAAAGCATCTTCAATACCAGCTCATAATATTCGATATACTTACGCTTGTCACCGTCTACAAACGCCAGATCAAACGTAATGTTCATATCCGGCAACAACTGTAATGCATCACCGATATAAAATTTTATTTTGTCAGCGTAAGGCGAGCCCTCCAACCACGGACGAGTAAAATCCTCTTGTTCGTCATTAATCTCAAAGGTATGCAGCATGGCTCCTTCTTCGAGACCTTCGGCCAAACATAATGCAGAATAACCACTGTAAGTACCTATTTCGAGTACCTGACGAGGGCGTATCATCCGCACAAACATTTTAAGCATACGCCCCTGCAAATGTCCCGAAGCCATGCGGGGACGCAATAACTTGACGTGCGTATCACGATAAAGAGCCTTCAGATAATCACTTTCTTCATCAATATGCTGAAGGATATATTCGTCAATAGCATCTGTTTCTTTCATGCCTACCGATATTATAAATAACGGTTACGGTTGGGAAGCACATAATCCATCGCATACTTCAGCACATCTCCCACCACATTGATTTCGAGGAATGAAGTCTGCGTTCCCTGCTTACCGCTACTCAGGTATGCCACCATATCGCTCTCGCACAACACACCATCGTCCAGCAATTTGCGCAAAGCAGCAAAATAGTAAGCTTGTCCGTTTGCTTTTTCAGGCATATAAATGGCTTCTACACCATATGACAAAGCCAAATGACGCATGGTCTTTTCTTTATAACAGATAGCCAATACCGGATACTTTCCGCGGAAAGCTGCAATATTACGCGCTGTACGTCCACTGAAACTATCGGTAATAATAGCACGAATCTTCAATTTGCTGGTTGCCTTTACCGCCTGTTTTGCAAGAAATGCAGTCACATCATTAGAAGACTCGTCCAAAGGAATTCGGATATCATTTTCCGACAATTTATCTTTCTCTGCCTGAGCTGCCACTTTGGTCATAGTCTTTACCGCTTCCACCGGATATTTTCCATATGCAGTTTCACCACTCAGCATCAAAGCATCCGTCCGATAATAAATAGCATTGGCAATATCAGTAACCTCCGCACGGGTAGGACGCGGATTATTAATCATGGTATGCAACATCTGGGTAGCCACGATTACCGGTTTCTTAGCTAAAATACACTTACGGATTAACATACGCTGAATGCCCGGAATACGTTCTTGCGGAACTTCGATACCCAAATCTCCGCGCGCCACCATCACGCCATCCGCCACTTCCAGAATCTCGTCAATGTTGTCAACACCTTCCTGATTCTCAATCTTGGCAATAATCTTGATATCGCTACCATATGTATCCAATATCTGGCGAATATCCAATACATCCTGCTTGTTTCTGACAAAAGAATGGGCAATATAATCGATATCCTTCTCGATAGCATACAATATATTGTTACGGTCTTTTTCTGTCAGCGAAGGAAGATTGATGCGAACACCCGGAACATTTACACTTTTACGGTTTCCTAAAGTAGCCTCATTCTGCACCTCACAAACCAAATATTCATCGGTTTTATCTACTACACGCAATTCCAAATCACCATCATCAATCAATATATCGCCATCCACCTGGAGGTCATGCACAAAGCCGGGGTAAGATACGGCAATACATTCACGGGTTGTCTCCTGATTAGGATTACCGACAATTTTCACGCGATCACCAATCTTATAAGGAATAGGTTCACCGCCTGTGATAGCAGTTGTACGCACTTCAGGCCCTTTTGTATCCATCAATATAGCAATGCGATTGGAAACCTCACGCACATTTCTAATCAACTTCTCGAAACCTTCACGCGAAGCATGCGCCGTGTTCATACGAACTACATTCATACCTGCCTTAAATAGGTCTCTAATAAATTCAACTTCGCAACGCTCATCTGAGATAGACGCCACGATTTTTGTCTGTTTCAACATCATAATCTTATCACCTTTTATATACGTACCTAAAAATTATTTCTTCATCAACAACGCTTCTATCGCCAACCGATAGGAAACCAGCCCGAACCCGCAAATCACTCCTACACAAGCACACGAAATCATTGATTTATGGCGAAACTCCTCGCGGGCATGCACATTCGAAATATGCACTTCAATCACCGGAGCCGTCACAGCCCGTATAGCATCCTGCAAAGCGATAGAAGTATGGGTATATGCTCCGGCATTCAACACAATACCGTCATAATCAAACCCTACCTCATGAATCTTATTTATCATCTCCCCCTCCACGTTCGACTGATAATACTCAATCTCAATATCGTGATAAGCACGTTTCAAATCTGCCAAATAGTCTTCAAATGAAACAGCCCCATAAATGGAAGGTTCACGTTTGCCTAATAAATTGATATTAGGTCCATTAATAATTTGTATTTTCATATTTAATGCTTTGTCTGAATTTTAATACCTTTGCAGGGAATTTGGGTACAAAGTTAGAAAAAAGAAATGAAAAGAACCGAGAAAACGGACAAGATATTAGCGAAATACAAGCAATATTTAAAGTTGGAGAAATCCCTATCTACCAATACGGTAGAGGCTTATCTCACAGATTTGGACAAACTAATGGCCTATCTGACCCTTGAAAACCTCCATCCATTAGAGGTAACATTAGAGCATTTGGAAACATTTTCGGCCGGATTACGCGACATAGGCATTCACCCCCGTTCACAAGCACGTATCCTGTCGGGCATCCGGTCTTTTTATCACTTTCTCGTGCTCGAAGATTATCTCGAGACCGACCCGACCGAGCTGCTTGAGTCTCCGCAAATAGGATTCAAACTGCCCGAAGTGCTCACCGTGGAAGAGATAGACCGTCTCATAGAGAGTATAGACAGAAGCACCAAAGAAGGACAACGAAACCGAGCCATCCTCGAGACACTCTACAGTTGCGGGCTTCGCGTATCCGAACTCTGCAACCTGAAGTTATCCGACCTGTACTTAAATGAAAACTTCATCAAAGTGGAAGGGAAAGGGAGCAAACAACGCCTGGTTCCCATCTCGCCACGAGCTGTAAAAGAAATTAATCTATATTTCCCCGACCGCAACCAAATGAAGATTAAACCCGGCTTCGAGGATTTTCTATTCATCAGCAACTTTGGAAAAAACATCTCGCGCATCATGGTTTTCCACATTATTAAAGAATTATCCGAGCGCATCGGCCTGAAAAAGACCATCAGTCCCCATACCTTCCGCCATTCCTTTGCCACACACCTACTTGAAGGAGGAGCGAATTTACGTGCCATTCAATGTATGTTGGGACACGAAAGTATCGGGACTACAGAAATTTATACACACATTGACCGCAATATGCTACGCAGTGAAATCATTGAGCATCATCCCCGTAACATCAAATTCAGAGAGGAACATAAATAAAGTGTTCATTGCTATATCCTTTTTTAAGATATTTTGAAAAAAAAGGTCCGCTTAAAGTTAGCATATAATAGAGTTTTTTCTATCTTTGCACCCAAAGATGCATACAAAAACGCGACTTTGCACAGAAATTACATTACAAACGTTAAATAATTAAAGTAACTATGATTAAAAAGTTGTATTTGCCCCTTGTGGCTTTATTGGTCCTTGCCCTGTCATCATGCGGCAAGATGGGAGAATTGTCTTCTGACTATTTCACAACTAACCCTGAAGTGCTTGAAGCAATCGGTGGTAAAGTGCCTGTAACTATCAACGGTAAGTTCCCCGAAAAGTACATGAAGAAAAAAGCTACTGTTGAAGTAACTCCGGTATTAAGATGGAAAGGTGGCGAAGCTAAAGGTCAGCCTGCTGTATTCCAAGGTGAAAAAGTAGAAGGAAACGGACAGACTATCTCTTATAAAGTAGGTGGTAGCTATACTATGAAAGCTTCTTTCGATTATGTTCCTGAAATGGCTAACTCTGAATTATATCTTGATTTCAAAATCACAAAAGGCAAAAAGACATATACTATTCCTTCTGTGAAAATTGCAGACGGTGTAATCGCTACTTCTGAATTGCCTACTGCTGCCAGCTCAAATGCATCATACGCTAATGACGCTTTCCAGCGCATTATCAAAGACGCTCAGACTGCCAACATCATGTTCTTAATCCAACAAGCTAACTTACGCAACAGCGAATTGAATTCAGACGATATGAAAGAATTCCACAAGAAAGTTGCTGAAATCAATGCTGACACTAAGAACTACAAATTAAACAACATCGAAATCTCTGCATACGCTTCTCCTGATGGTGGTGTTGAATTGAACACCGGCTTGGCTGAAAACCGTGAGAACAACACAGAAAAATATATGCAGCGTCAGTTGAAGAAAGGCAAAATCGATGCCAACCTTGATGCTAAATATACTGCACAAGACTGGGAAGGTTTCCAAGAATTGGTTTCTAAATCAAACTTGCAGGACAAAGACTTGATCTTGCGCGTTCTTTCTATGTATCAGGATCCCGAACAAAGAGAAACTGAAATCAAGAACATCTCTTCAGTTTACAAAACTTTGGCTGACGAAATCCTGCCTCAGTTACGTCGTGCTCGTTTGACTGCCAACTATGACATCATCGGTCGCAGCGATGACGAAATCAACGAAGCGTTCAACACAGATGCTAAAGTATTGAGCGTAGAAGAATTACTGTATGCTGCTACTTTGACTAACGATAATGCTCGCAAAGAAGCTATCTTCACTAAAACAACTCAGTTGTATCCTAACGACTTCCGTGCTTACAACAACTTAGGTGAATTGGCATTTGCTGCCGGTGACGCTGCTAAAGCAGAATCTTACTTCAAACAAGCTGCTTCTAAGAATGCTAACGCTCCTGAAGTAAACGCAAACCTTGGTCTTTGCGAATTGGTTAAAGGTAATGTAGCTGCTGCCGAATCTTACTTAGGCAAAGCAACCGGAGCTAACGCTGCTAACGAAGCTCTTGGTAACCTGTACATCAAACAAGGTCAGTATGACAGAGCTGTAAATGCATTTGGTGATGCTAAGACTAACAGTGCTGCTCAAGCTCAGATTTTGGCTAAAGACTACAACAAGGCAAAAGCAACTTTGTCTGCTATCAAGAATCCTGATGCAATGACTGACTACTTAATGGCTATCGTTGGTGCCCGCACTAACAATGCTTCATTGGTAAGCAGCAGCATTAAGAGTGCAATCGCTAAGGACGCTTCAATGGCTCAGAGAGCTGCAAACGACCGCGAATTCGCTAAATTTGCTGATTCTATCAAATAATCAGACTATTTAAAATAACTAAATAAACAGCCGGGATGTCCCATTTAAAGGATATCCCGGTTTTTTTATGCAAAATAACTTCCATTTATACTGCCTGTTACCTCCAAAATGAGTATTTTCGCAGAAAATAATTTGAGATGAAAAAATTATCTTTTCTTTTCCTTGCGCTTATACTCCTGCTGACCGGTTGCAGCAAGAAGAGCACTTTCACTTTAAAAGGGAATATCAGCAGCTTGTCTTCTGATACCATACTCGTTTTCTACCAGGAGCCTAACTATAAACTGGATACGATTATCGCACAAAACGGAAAGTTCAGTTACACTATCAACTCTGATACTTTCACCATCTTCTCATTGTTACTTAGCGATAAAGAAGTTCTGCCCGTGTTTGCCAACAAAGGAGAAAGCGTAACGTGGAACGGCACTCCCGGAGATATACAAATCAAAGGAAAAGGAGACAACGAAAGAATGGCATATATCCTTCAAGCCATCAAAAAAACAAAAGCAGACAGCCTTATGTTTACGGTAGACCGTCTCATTAAAGAAAACCCTCACTCATTCGCCAATATTTATTTAATAGAACAATATTACGTGCAGGACAGTCTTCCCGACTATTCGCGGATAGATGAACTGATACAGGGGCTAAGCGGAAGCATCAAGGACACGCCTTACATGATAGACCTACAAGCCAAGCTGAAGGAAAAGAAGGAACTGAACCGACAAAGCCTACACACAATATCCTGTACCGATAAAAACGGAAAGACCATTGGTTGGAAAGAGATGAAAGACAAGTACATCCTTCTCGATTTTTGGGCAAGCTGGGACAAAGCGAGCATGGCGGCACAGGATTCACTGGTCAACGTACAGAAGGCATTGAAAAAAGAGAAGTTCCTCATTGTCAGCCTGTCACTGGACTTGGACAAGAAAGAATGGTTGAAGGCCTGCGACAAAGACACCACCCGGTGGAAACAAGTATGTGACTTTAAAGGCTGGGACAACTCCATAGTCAAACAACAAGGCATTACCCGCCTGCCCGCCAACCTCCTGATAGCACCCAATAAACGAGTGGTTGCCAGAGACATCAGAGGAAAAGCATTAATAGATAAAGTAAAACAACTCATAGAGCAAGACAAAGAAAAAGAGAAAGCCGCAAAAGCAGCCGAAAGAGCTCGTAAAAAGAAAAAATAAAAAGAATGCTGGTAAAAGTCTATGGCGCGGCTGTACAAGGAATTGATGCAACCATTGTAACTATTGAAGTCAATAGTTCGCGCGGTATAAAATTCTTTCTTGTCGGTCTGCCGGACTCTGCCGTAAAAGAAAGCCATGAACGTATCATATCCGCCTTACAAGTAAACGGATACAAGTTTCCCACCAGTCAGATCGTCATTAACATGGCTCCGGCCGATATACGCAAAGAAGGCTCCTCATACGACCTGCCTTTGGCCATTGGTATACTGGCTGCCGCAAAAATAGTTTCCGAAGAAAAATTATCACGCTACCTCATCATAGGCGAACTAAGTCTGGACGGAAGTCTGCAACCTATCAAAGGAGCTTTATCCATCGCCATCAGTGCACGCGAACAAGGCTTTGAAGGATTCATCCTTCCCCGGCAGAATGCCCGCGAAGCGGCTGTGGTTAACCACCTGAATGTCTATGGAGTAGCAAATATAAAAGAAGTCATAGAATTCTTCAACGGTGAACGAGAACTGAAACCCACCATAGTCAATACGCGCGAAGAATTTTATAAGAATCAGGAGAATTTCCCATACGACTTTGCAGACGTAAAAGGACAGGAAAGCGTGAAACGCGCACTCGAAGTAGCTGCCGCAGGAGGGCACAACCTGATAATGATTGGCGCACCCGGAAGCGGAAAGTCTATGATGGCCAAACGACTGCCGGGCATTCTTCCTCCTCTTTCGCTGGGCGAGAGTCTGGAAACGACCAAGATACATTCCGTTGCCGGAAAATTGGGAAAAGACTCATCTCTGATAGCCACCCGTCCCTTCAGAAGCCCCCATCACACCATCTCACAGGTTGCAATGGTGGGCGGAGGAGCCAATCCACAACCCGGAGAAATCAGTCTCGCACATCACGGTGTCCTCTTTTTGGATGAGTTACCGGAATTCAACCGCAGTGTGCTCGAAGTGCTCCGGCAACCTTTGGAAGACCGCCACATCTCCATCTCGCGCGCCAAATACAGCCTCGACTATCCGGCAAGCTTTATGCTAGTAGCCTCTATGAACCCCTGCCCCTGTGGATACTACAACCATCCTACCAAGGCATGCGTCTGCAACCCCGGACAGGTACAACGCTACCTGAACCGCATCTCAGGACCGCTGTTAGACCGCATCGACATACAGATAGAGATCGTTCCCGTGCCATTTGAAAAGATATCGGAAAAACAGCAGGCAGAAAGCAGCGCTTCCATCCGTGAAAGAGTAATCTGTGCTAGAAAAATGCAAGAAAAAAGATTTGCCAATCATCCGGGAGTATATTGCAATGCACAAATGGAAAGCCGGTTGCTCCACCTATATGCCGAACCCGATGAACAGGGGCTCAATCTACTGCGCAATGCCATGACACGACTCAACCTGTCGGCTCGTGCCTACGACCGTATCTTAAAAGTGGCAAGAACCATTGCAGATCTCGACCACAGCGAACAAGTAACGTCCATCCATTTGGCAGAAGCCATCAGTTACAGAAATCTAGACAGGGAGAGCTGGGCAGGTTAAGTCTGCCACAGCCCTTTCATAATAGAATAGAATGGATAGTTTAGTTTTATTTCTTGGATTATTTCTTCTTCGATGAAAGTTTCACCTCAGTCTTCAGTTCATAAGCTCCCGTATACCAGCTTCCGCCTTTTTTTATTTGGGACTTTTCCATTTGATCCACCCCTAGAGTAACAGATTCAAATTCTCCCCCATTCTCCTCTCCATCCACATCATGGAAAAGCACTTCCTGACTGCCTATGCTGAAAGTATGCGCCTTGTCACTCTCGAACTCACCTTTTACATCCGTATACACAGTATCATAATCCGACACATAGTCCTTCTCACCCTTCACAAAAACAGCATCCAAGTCCTTTACCACCACCTGTACCCCTTTTATCGGCTTCCCGGTTTGGTCAAGTACTTTTCCTTTCACCTGATAATCCGCCGAGGGAGTCCCATATTCACATAACTCATTACCGGGACCATCACTGTCACAAGCAGTAAAGCCCAGCAATACCAATACGCCGGATAACAGCTTACGCACCGCGATTTTCTTTTTCGTGTTCATATTTTCTAGTTTTATAATGTTTGCAACCTCTTATAATGGCAAAACAGCAAATCTCCCTTCCCGTCACGCAGATGCATGCCGTTTCCTTTGCAATAACGGAAAAACTCACAGTCGGCACACTCCCCTTTGCGCATCCACTCGCGGTCACGATAAGGCTGATATTTGTTATTCCACACCTCCATAAAGTCATCCTTATAAATATTGCCTTGATGATAGTCGGCACGGATGCTGGGACAAGCAGAAATAACACCGTCCACCAGAACAGACCCTACCGATACCCCTGCCTGACAATGGAAGAAATGATCGCGCACATCTCCCTCATAGTTTCCGAGGAAACCTTCACAGCCATAAGCCGTCTTTATCCTTCCCTCCTTGCGCGTACGTTTGATAAACTCCATCACCCCGCGAAAATCCCTGTTCGACAATTGCAGTTCCGGATCTTTTGCCGCACGGCCGACAGGAAACACAGTGAAAAGCCGCCAGCGTTTCACTCCCAAACTCAGCAAAAATTCCTTCATCTCCTCCAGACGCATATAACTATGCTTGTTGACACAAGTCACCACATCAAACACAAATCCGGGTTCTTCCGCCATCATCTTTATTGCCTCCACCGCACGTTCAAAGCTCTGTGGATTTCCCCTCATCCAGTTATGATCTGCCGCAAATCCGTCAAGGCTGACCGTTGCCGTATGCAATCCCGATGCCAGTAAACGACGAAAACGTTCGCGCGTCATATAAAGTCCGTTGGTCACCATCCCCCATGGGAATCCTTTATCATATATAGCCTTTCCACACTCCTCCAAATCCTCTCGCATCAACGGTTCGCCGCCTGTAATAATGACAAATACCTTATGCGGATCTGTAGATGCCGCCACGCTGTCAAGCACTTTCAGAAAGTCTTCTTTCGGCATGTCAGGGTGTCCGGCTATCTTCTTGCAGTCACTTCCGCAATGCCGGCAATGCAAGTTACAGCGCAACGTACATTCCCAAAACAATTGCTTCAACGGATGTTCTTTCAGCAAATCATTATTCAGCTTCCGGGCTATTTCCAGGCCGATGCGATGTCTCAGAGTTAGTGGTTCATTCTTCATTTTTCTTATCTTTCGGCAAACAAAAACATTTTCGTTTTACTTATAAAATGTCAATTTAACTAAAATACTGCATCAAAAGAAAAATATTTTACCCTTTAAATGAAATATCCCTTATTTCCTTATATTTCCTTCCACTTTCCTCCCTGCTTCTACCCCCTTTGAACATTCAACTTCCATCTTTCAACTGCCGGGAGATAAATATCAATGCTTGAGAGACAGACATATTCAACAAATAATAGTAGCTTTGCCACTAATAAATACCAAATGAGAAAAACAATACTCATATTACTATCCATACTCACCTTTTACGGATGCCGATATAATGTACCTCCATCCGTAAAAGAAGCCTTATCCACAGCCGAAGCCTACATGGAAGAAAACCCGGACAGCGCTTTACATATACTTCAAAATATCAGTCACCCCGAAAACTTGCGTAGCCAAGCCCGGGCGGATTATGCTTTGCTTTACACACAAGCCTGTGATAAGACTCATCTTCTTCCTCCGACAGATTCGTTGGTACAAACAGCCGTGAACTATTACAAAAAAGAGAAGAACAGCATCAATGCCGCCAAAAGCTATTTTTACTTAGGGCGCTTAAAGCGGAACCTCAGACAAGATACACTTGCCATCAAAATGTTACTAACAGCGTTAAAGAAGATGCCGAAGAACAACAAGAGCAAACTACTGATGCAAATCTATTTTGACTTAGGAGCGATATACAAAAAGCAGAATCTATATAATAAAGCCATGGATATGTACCGGGAATGCTATGCAGTGACCAAGGCCTTAGATGATTCTTCGCTCCTATTCTTTCCATGTCGGGAATTGGCACAGACACATTTATTAAAACATAAGAGCGACAGCGCTCTTTCTTATTACCAACAGGCATTGACCATCAGCCAAAAGTTTCAAAACAATTATTGGGAGGCCAACATACTCAATGACATCAGCAAAGTCTATTTACACGAAGGAGACACGCTGAAAGCCAACAACACCATAGACTTTGCCATAAGGAAAGACAGTTCTGCCACTAATATCAGTTTGAAAGGACAATTATTATATTATGGCAATCAGATGGATTCTGCCAGATTCTATTTGAAAAAAAGCTGCCTATCCGGCAACCTATACAGCAAAACTACCGGCTACCTCTATTTATATAAAGTAGAAAAGAAGGCCGGCAATCATTCGGCAGCCTATGCATACAATGATTCTTTCAACATATATCGTGACTCCATCATCAAGATACAGCAACATCAAAAGATTGAAGAGCTAAGCACACAATATGCTTTGGCCATACAGAGAAAGGAAATAGAGGCCGAAAACAGGAATATATATTATGTCATTACAATTTGCCTGATTGTGCTTTTGCTAGGTGCTTTTGCCGTTTGCCAATATTTAAAGAAGAGAAAAAAAGATAAAGAGCTCAAGCAAGAAAAGCTGAACTCGTTGGACCAAACACAGACCATCAGCACCTTTCTAAAAGAAAAAGTAGGCGAAGAAATCCAATTGCCCGAAACGGCAACAAAGTTCAAACAAGATATTCTCCGAAATGGCATCCGGGCATTCCGGGCATCCCAGTGGGGAAAGAATTTGGAAACAGTTGAAAAAACAATTGTACCCGGCAACTATATAAAACTGTCAGAACAGGAATCACTTTACAAGGAACTGAAATTACACTTCAATGACTTCATTGCCTGCCTCAATCAGATATACCCGGACATGTCCAAAGAAGATATCTATTTCTGTATCCTGTCTGCGCTGAAATACAAGAGCCGGACCATTGTGTACTGTATGAAAACTCCTGCAGGAGCCTTACGAACCCGCAAAAGCAGATTAAAGAAAAATATGGCGGAAGAAACCTTCCGAATCATCTTCAACAAATAAAAAGTCCCCATTTCATCGAGAAAGCTATAATTACAGCATATCAACTTGTAACGCTTTTCTCTTTTTATGTAACGGTTTCAGAGCACCAACCTATTGATTTTATTCGTATGTTTGCTATCAGGAAAAACATATAAATCAATACAATATGGAAAAGAGCTTATTATTCATTCTCTTCTGCTGCATGGGGTTTGTCGCTAAGGCACAAACCATTGAAGAAATAAAAATCCTAGACGCAAATGAGATTGTTCCCGTATGCATCTTTGATGCTCCGACAGCCTATCAAAATGGGACCACTATCAATATCCGATTAGGAGAAACAGCAACCTCCACTGTGACCGTCATTAATAAAGAGACGGGTGAGCCGGCCTATTCCATGATATATGCCGGCACTGACAACATCCTATTTGATTTAAAGGGTAAAGCGAAAGGGACGTACACTCTATTGATAAATATAGAAGGTATGAAATACACAGGAGAATTCACACTGTAACGAGTGTGTAATAAAGATATTGTTTGCAAACAAAAAGCCAAGCGATAAGGGCTGAGCATATCGCAAAGAAATGAATTATTCTAATACTTAATGTATCATGAAAACACTTAAAGACCTAGAATATTTCCGCCTAGGAAAAGGACAGATGAATGCTGTGACCGGCGGATACAACTGTTACGCCATTTGGGAAGAAGGTGATGAGCCGTTGATGATTGTTAAAGACGAGAAAGGTGATGCAAAAAAAGCACAAGAAGTGCTGCAGAAGTCATACGCAGGTACTTCAGCAATTATAGAGTGCTACTAATCCCCTCGTTACCTGACTTGGGCAAGAGGTGAGATTATTTCATAATTCCGACCTTTCGCTCTTATACCAAGAGTTTACCCCAAAAGTCAGGAAGCACAAAGCTTTTATGGAGATGCAGCTGTAATAACATACAGCCAATCTTCCATACCAACAATCAGGAGCATTGCTATTATAACCAATGCTCCCTGATTAAAACTTAATATAATAATTACTGCCATGAGACACACTTTATTTCTGATACTTATCTGGATGCCATTACTTATCTGCGCCACAGACAAGAATGTAAATATAACCATCAAACTATCTACTGAACTGTCCCAAACAGAGCAATGGATATATGCGAGCGGATATATCGGAGCAAATGAATATGCCATTCTAGACTCTGTGAAAGTGAGCAAAGGAGATATAAAGAAAAAACTGTCTTTTGACATCAGCCAGGGGATGAGTATATATATCTTATGCGCAGAGAAAGGACCCGTCAATCTATTCTTTGATATAGAGCCTAACACAAACTGTGAAATTGAAATTGATGAAAACATGGACGGAAGATATCCACACCCCATGAAAGGGAATGATATGTTCAATGAATTCCTAACATTCTATAATAAAATCCTATATACAGGAAAAAAGAGCAGAGACCAATCCCTGCCCGAAGACAGCATACGATATTATAAAGCCAAACTAACAGAGGCCTATATAAAAGAGATTCACAAGACTCAATATTCTACATTGGCATGGGTATATATTTTATGGCTGCCGGGATATGCCGAAGAACGAAGTGAAGAGGAGCCTTTCAGGTCAGTGATTCAATATGCACAACAAAAGTTTCCTAATAATGACCTTATAGAACGCCTCTCCATAACAAGTCCAGAACCAGCAACCGCAAAAAGCAAAGCCGCATCTGAACGAATCAGAGCTCTGATAAAGAAAAGATATTATGTAGAGCCGAAAGACACAACCATGGGAGCAAAGCTGCAACTCGCATTCCCGCATATCTCAAAAAAGAAAATAAACACAGACTCCATTGCAGAAGAATATGTGCTGGTAGACTTTTGGGCAAGCTGGTGTGTACCGTGCCGCAAGGAAACACCTTTCCTGAAAATGGCAAAAGAAAGATATAAGGACAAACTGGCTGTATATGCAGTGACAATAGATGCCGATACGCTCAAATGGGAAAAAGCCATAGAGGAGGACAGCACCCAATACTTCATCCATGTGAGAGGGGTGAATGACAGGAATGTGCCCGACAAGCAGGTCAGGGCTTTAAAGATTAAATCTATTCCACGGAACTTCTTGTTGGACAAAGAGAGACGCATCATTGCAAAAGATTTAAGAGGAGAGGAACTGCTGAATGCTTTGGAACAACTGATAAAATAACATATACTGCCATGAGACACACTTTATTTCTGATACTTATCTGGCTGCCGTTACTTATCTGCGCCACAGACAAGAATGTAAATATAACCATCAAACTATCTACTGAACTATCCCAAACAGAGCAATGGATTTATGCGAGCGGATATGTCGGAGCAAATGAATATGCCATTCTAGACTCTGTAAAAGTGAATAAGGGCGATACGCAGACAAAATTGTCTTTTGACATTTACGAAGGGATGAGTATATATATCTTATGCGCAGAGAAAGGACCCGTCAATCTCTTTTTCCATATAGAGCCTAATACAAACTGTGAAATTGAAATTGATGAAAACATGGACGGAAGATATCCACGTCCCATGAAAGGGAATGATATGCAAAATGAACTTCTTGCATTTGATAATAAAATCCTATATATAGGAAAAAAGAGCGAAGACCAATCCCTGCCCGAAGACAGCATACGATATTATAAAGCCAAACTAACAGAGGCCTATATAAAAGAGATTCACAAGACTCAATATCCTACATTGGCATGGGTATATATTTTATGGCTGCCGGGATATGCCGAAGAACGAAGGGAAGAGGAGCCTTTCAGGTCAGTGATTCAATATGCACAACAAAAGTTTCCTAATAATGGCCTTATAGAACGCCTCTCCATAACAAGTCCAGAACCAGCAACCGCAAAAAGCAAAGCCGCATCTGAACGAATCAGAGCTCTGATAAAGAAAAGATATTATGTAGAGCCGAAAGACACAACCATGGGAGCAAAGCTGCAACTAGCATTCCCGCATATTTCAAAAAAGAAAATAAACACCGACTCCATTGCAGAAGAATATGTACTGGTAGACTTTTGGGCAAGCTGGTGTGTGCCGTGCCGCAAGGAAACACCTTTCCTGAAAATGGCAAAAGAAAGATATAAGGACAAACTGGCTGTATATGCAGTGACAATAGATGCCGATACGCTCAAATGGGAAAAAGCCATAGAGGAAGACAGCACCCGATACTTCATCCATGTGAGAGGAGTGAGTGACAGGAATGTACCCGACAAGCAGGTCAGGGCATTAAAGATTAAATCCATCCCACGGAACTTCTTGTTGGACAAAGAGAGACGCATCATTGCAAAAGACTTAAGGGGAGAGGAGCTGCTGAATGCTTTGGAACAACTGATAAAATAACATGGCGGATATAGACTACACAATGAGCATACTGCATCGATATTTGAAAGAATTGTCGATAAAAGTAAGCTATGGACGCATCAGGAAGCTGCTTGCTACCCCGATGGGATGCTCCGTCAGGGGAATAAGTGATGCACTTGACAGCCTGCATATCACACACGAAGTATATCAACTGCCGGCCACTTATTTAAGCAAGATAGAAGCGCCTTTCCTTGCATTGATGCACAACGGAAGATATTGCCTTGTAAAAAGCATACAAGAAGAAAAAACAATCTTACTATCCGACAAGGGGAAAGAAGAAAACCTCCCGACAAAACAGTTCATCGCTGCATGGAAAGGAGTCGTCCTGATAATAGACGAAACGCAGGCATCTTATCACGAACCGTATTATCAATTAAAACAAATATTGTATCTTGCGAAGAAATATAGATGCCTGTCGACCATCGGATTAGCAGGTATTATCTATCTGCTGGCCAGCCCCCGGCAAACAGGAGACCTACTTTTCAACACACTGACATGGATAGGCCTTGCCGTGTCCATCCTCATCATTTACAAAGAATCCTACAACAAAGACTTCTTGCAGCGTTTCTGCAAAATAGGCAATATCGTGGACTGTAACGAGATATTGCACTCCAAAGCCGCCAGCATCAATGGAATCATCACATTGGGAGAAATGGCCTTATTATATTACTCAACATTGTTCCTTTCTACGGCATTCCATATCCCCCTCTATTACAGCATCTGGACTTGGGCCACCTGCATTTCCATTGCATTCACCTTGTGGTCCGTCGGTTATCAGGTGATAATAGCTCGCAAACTGTGCATGTTCTGCCTGTCCATCGATATCATAATATGGTTACAGGCTCTTGTCCTGTTCTCCACTGATATGGCTGCCTGGCATTTAAACATATCATCCATCTTTGCTTTTATATTAATAGGCACACTTTGCTGCACCGCATGGTATGCGCTGAAAGAACTGCTGGACTCGGTGCGGGAAGTAGCAAAGTTGAAAGACAAAAGAGTACTTTTGCTGTCATATCCCACCCTTTTCGATACACTGCTGCAAATGGGGCATGCAGTTCCCAACGCGGAAAAGGACATGACAATTCAAAGAGAAGCACAAGGCGGCAAGCTCATACAAATTATTATAAACCCACATTGCAAACATTGTGCAAACGAGCATCAAGAATGGATGAAACCGGAAAATGCATCCATAAGGATTCTTTTCTCAATTGCTCCGCAAGATACCGTAGGCAAAGACATCGCACTGGCAATCATAACCTGCTATCTTGAACACGGATTCCAAAAGGCCATGCACCTACTGAACGAATGGTTTGAAAAGCAAAACAGTAAGTTTATAGCATACTACAAACCTATAAGACAGGCCGAACAAATGTTGGAAGCACAACAAGCTTATTGCCAACAGATTCACTTGAAACACACGCCTTTTATCACAGTCAATGAGAGGGAGATGCCTCAAGTGTACGACATAGAAGATGTACAGTATGTGTAATAAAGATATTGTCGGCAAGCATACAATAAATACAATATTATGAAGCTTAAACTTTTCTCTCTCCTCGCTTTGTGTATGTCACTATTCACAAACTTGCATGCCCAACCACCGGATACCTACGGCCACGATATTCCTGTACAAAGGAACAACAACCGACTATAAAATTGCGCAGATTGATTCCTTTGCTTTTGTCCGTTGCAACTTCGCATTGGAAGGAGGAAGTAATCCCCCTGTTCCCAAATGATTCGCCGAGCATCCATATAGATAATGATTCGTAAATAACGTTTGGAGGGACCAATCAGGCCGGACTGCAATATATACATGATAATTTCTCCGGCATTCCACTGTTTGAGCAATATACCCTGCCGATAAATAGAAAGTTTCGGGAATATATAAGCCAAGAAAAGACATTGGAATCTGTTATTGCGGAAATCAACAATACCCTCATTGAGCCACACATCAAGAGTCTGGACAGTATTGCCATAAGATACCATATCGACAGCATATTCAACAAAACGGCGGCAATCAATCCCGAACTAATCAAATTCTCTTTAGCCGGCCCTTACATACACACATATATTCGCTATCATGGCGACAAAAAGAAAATGGAGACGCACGACAAAGCGATCTTCGGCCCATACATCGATAATTTTTGTGCCCCCGAAAGCCTGCAACCTTACCTGCTGGGGAGTGCAGCCATCTGTCAAATCGTATTCAACACCGGAGAAATGAATATCTATAAAGTAAAAGATTATTTAAACGAGAAAAATGCGTTGGAGAATACATTTTAAGTTCTTCGTCACTTTTGGCCGGTTTATGTTCTAATGCCCCAGACACACCTTCAAAAAGACGAGGACATCTTCTAAAAAGAGCAAGAGCTTTCTCAAAAAAATAACGACCTTTTAAAAAAAGAAAAGGAGCTTTTTTAAAAAGACAACGAACTTTTTTAAAAACATCTTGATCTTTTTGCCGCTAACGAAATTTTGTCAACCGTTATATTTCGTGGAAATACAAACCCTTTAAACATCCTTTTATGAGGTAAACACCAGAAACGCTCTACTTTATATTCATTCGGAACAGCCTGACACAATGACATATATACGTATAGGCTCATGCGTACGTACGTGTAGCCTGATGCGTACGTACCTGTGGCCCGATGCGTACGTACGTGTAGCCCGATGCGTACGTACACATTTTGAGGTTTTCAAAAATGCCGGCATGATTTTCATGTGGGGGCAAAAGGATCATCCCCTCATTAGGCCGGTCATACCTTCTTTTCCCTTCATCCTTACATTTTAACCAAAACATTCAGATAATCAATCTATTAAAAATGACAGGACATCCCCTCATCCTCGTTTCAGCTGTACTCTTCAACTCCCTTCAAAATCTACCTTCAGCATTTGTCTCACAGGAAGAAGTTTTACGAATGAAAGGAGGCTGAAAGGGTGGTGACAAGATGCCCATTCACTACCGGATCCCCCATCAACAGGGCGTTTCAACCGCTAATGAAAGGAGAAAAGAAAAAGCGGATTTCCGCTTGTAGCACGAAAAAAACAGTTGTTTTTTTGTGGATTCACTCATTATATGATAAGGCATTGTAGCCAGTTCGAATATTAGCTTGGTGTGACTGCCACATATCAACGGTAAAACCGGAAAGAATAAACAATAAAATCAAAACGATGAAAAGGAAAGTTACGGATATCCCGAAATCCCCGGACATCCCAACCAAAAATACAGAAAGAAATAGCCTCATATTCCATTTACTTCACTAAAAATCATTACCTTTGCACCTTACTATCAGAAATAACAAAAAGCACATACATAATATGGAAAAGAAATTCAAAAGAACCACCGTCACCTCGGCACTGCCTTATGCCAACGGTCCGGTGCACATTGGCCATTTGGCAGGTGTATATGTTCCTGCAGATATCTATGTACGCTATCTTCGCCTGAAAAAAGAAGACGTACTGTTCATCGGAGGTTCAGATGAACATGGGGTGCCCATCACCATCCGTGCCAAAAAAGAAGGAATTACCCCTCAGGATGTGGTCGACCGCTATCATACACTGATTAAAGACTCTTTTAAAGAATTCGGAATTTCTTTCGATGTTTACTCCCGTACTTCATCAAAGACACATCACGAACTGGCTTCCGAGTTTTTCAAAACGCTGTATGACAAAGGAGAATTCATCGAAAAGACATCTGAACAATATTATGATGAAGAGGCTCACCAGTTTCTGGCCGACCGATATATCACAGGTGAATGTCCCCATTGTCACGCAGAAGGTGCATACGGTGACCAATGCGAAAAGTGTGGTACTTCATTATCACCTACCGATTTGATTAATCCGAAAAGTGCCATCAGTGGCAGTAAGCCCGTGATGCGTGAAACCAAACATTGGTATTTGCCGTTGGACAAGCACGAAGGCTGGTTGCGCAAATGGATTCTGGAAGACCACAAAGAATGGCGTCCCAACGTGTACGGACAGTGCAAGAGCTGGCTGGACATGGGCTTGCAGCCGCGTGCCGTAAGCCGTGACCTGGATTGGGGTATCCCCGTTCCCGTGGAAGGAGCGGAAGGGAAAGTGCTTTATGTATGGTTTGACGCTCCTATCGGGTACATTTCAAATACCAAAGAATTACTGCCCGACAGTTGGGAAACATGGTGGAAAGACCCCGAAACACGTCTGATTCATTTCATCGGAAAAGACAATATCGTGTTCCATTGCATCGTATTTCCGGCTATGCTGAAAGCGGAAGGCAGTTACATTTTGCCCGATAATGTGCCAAGCAACGAATTCCTGAACTTGGAAGGAGATAAGATTTCCACATCCCGCAATTGGGCTGTATGGCTGCACGAATATTTACAGGACTTCCCCGGAAAGCAGGATGTGCTTCGCTATGTACTGACTGCCAATGCTCCCGAAACGAAGGACAATGACTTCACATGGAAAGACTTTCAGGCACGCAACAACAATGAGTTGGTAGCCGTGTACGGCAACTTTGTGAACCGTGCTTTGGTGCTGACTCAGAAATACTTTAACGGATGCGTTCCCGCCTGCGGAGAGTTGACAGAATATGACAAGGATACACTGAAGGAATTTGCAGATGTAAAAGCGGAAGTAGAAAAACTGCTGAATGTCTTCAAGTTCCGCGATGCTCAGAAAGAAGCAATGAATCTGGCACGTATCGGTAACAAATATCTGGCAGACACCGAACCGTGGAAACTTGCCAAGACCGATATGCCGCGCGTGGCCACTATCCTGAATATAGCATTGCAACTGGTAGCTAATCTGGCCATTGCATTCGAACCGTTCCTGCCGTTCAGCAGCGAAAAACTTCGTAAGATGTTGAATATGGATACCTTTGAATGGGAGCAGTTGGGACGTACCGACCTGTTGGCAGAAGGTCATCAACTGAATAAGGCTGAATTGCTGTTCGAGAAGATAGAAGACGAAACAATTCAGGCACAGGTAGACAAATTGTTGGCTACTAAAAAAGAGAATGAGGCTGCAAGCTATA
Organism: Phocaeicola massiliensis B84634 = Timone 84634 = DSM 17679 = JCM 13223; assembly: GCF_000382445.1. Lineage (GTDB taxonomy): Bacteria > Bacteroidota > Bacteroidia > Bacteroidales > Bacteroidaceae > Phocaeicola > Phocaeicola massiliensis. Next base: position 87,414 of record NZ_KB905474.1, read on the forward strand.
AGGCTAATCCTATCAAACCGACTATTTCTTTTGAAGAGTTCGAGAAGTTGGATATCCGTGTAGGAACCGTACTGGAATGTGAAACAGTTCCCAAGATGAAGAAACTGCTGAAGTTCAAGATTGCCGACGGACTGGAGAACCGTACCATTGTCAGCGGTATCGCCCAGCACTACGCCCCGGAAGAACTGGTAGGAAAACAAGTGTTGTTCATAGCAAACCTGGCTCCCCGCCAATTCAAAAACGGCTTGGTAAGCGAAGGCATGATTCTAAGCGCCGAGAACTTTGACGGTTCACTGGCCGTTACCTCTCTATTAAAAGAGGTAAAACCGGGAAGTGAAGTTAAATAATCATTATAAGAAGAGATACTCTTCGTGAGGGTGTGTCAAAATGATAGGCTGATTACTTTTGGCACATCCTCATTGGTTTTCATCAGCATTGTCTTCAGACAAAGAAGCTGAAGAAGCATACCATAGGCAAAACGATAAGAACAGATTATGACAGAGCAATCTTTGAAAGACAAGACCGCAAAAGGACTTTTTTGGGGAGGACTGAGCAACGGCATGCAGCAGTTGCTCAATCTTATTTTCGGGATTGCATTAGCCCGTATCCTTGATGCCGAAGACTATGGTATGATAGGGATGCTCAGCATATTCTCACTGATTGCTTCCACCCTGCAGGAAAGCGGATTTACCGCCGCACTTGCCAATAAGAAAAATATCAGCCATGAAGACTACAATGCAGTCTTTTGGTTCAGTTTGTTTACAAGTGGGCTGCTTTACATATTATTATTTTTCTTATCCCCATACATTGCAGAGTTTTACCATACTCCGGCATTGATACCATTGGCACGGTATACTTTCCTTGGCTTTTTTATAGCCAGTCTCGGCATAGCACACAATGCCTATTTATTCCGTAATCTTAAAGTAAAACAGAAAGCTTTTATCCAACTGACCGGTCTGATACTGTCAAACATAACAGGAGTCACATTGGCTCTTTGCGGAATGGCATATTGGGGAATAGCAACACAAGGGTTGGTATACGTGACCAGCAATACCATTCTGTTTTGGCGCTATTCCGGCTGGAAACCAACGCTACATATTTCTTTCAAGCCACTGAAAAGCATGATCAACTTCAGCTGTAAGATATTAATAACCAATATATTCTCGAATATAAACAACAACATGCTGACTGTCATATTAGGTCGTTTTTACAGTCAAGAGGAAGTGGGGTATTTCAATCAAGCCAATAAATGGACATCCATGGGATATTCTACCATACTAGGTACGATAAACGGAATAGCCCAACCTGTATTGCGCAATGTGTCGGAAGATACAGAACGCCAATGCCGCGTGTTTCGCAAGATGCTCCGCTTTACAGCTTTTATATCATTCCCCGCTTTGTTCGGTCTTTCACTCATCGCTCCCGAACTCATCACAATAACCATTACAGACAAATGGAACGAAAGTGCAATCATCATGCAGATTCTTTGTATCGGAAGTGCTTTTCTTCCCATTCAGAATCTTTATTCCAACCTTGTAATCAGTAAGGGAAAATCGGATATCTTCATGTGGAATACCATTTTCCTGGGAATCATACAAATTGCAACTGCCCTGCTATGCTACCCTTATGGCATCCGAACGATGATTTTTGCCTATATCAGCATCAATATCAGTTGGCTGTTCGTGTGGCATTACTTTATATGGAAAGAGATACACCTCACTTTATGGGATGCACTAAAAGATGTCGTTCCTTTCGGAGTTATCGCAGTAAGCTGCATGGGTGCTGCCTACTTTCTCACCCGATCTATCGATAACCTCTATCTAATCTTAACAGCCAAAATTGCCATTGCAGCCGGACTATACATTATAATCATGCAATTGAGCAAGTCTGCAACTTTTAAAGAAGTCATAAACTATCTGTCAAAAAAGAAATAATATTTGACTTTCTGATAAAATCTCCTTTACTTTGTAGCAAAATAGCATTTCAACAAAGAAAAGATATGGAAACAATACCTATATTCTTTACATTCGACCGTTATTATGTACTTGCAGCCTGTGTTGCTTTCCATTCTTTGTTGACTAATGCCGCACCCGAATATCAGTATCAGCTCTACGTAGTACATACCGACCTCCAGCCTCATCATATACAACGAATAAAAAAAGTTGTCTCTCACTTCCATAATGCCAATATACAGTTTAAAAATGCTTCCCATTATGACACGGCATGGGATAAATTGCGTAATAAGTCGCATTTTTCAAAAGAGATATTCTATAAACTGACAGCTGCGGAAATGTTTCCTCAGTATGAGCGAATTCTCTTTTCTGATGTAGATGTACTCTTTACAGCCGATATATCTTCTTCCTTCTTTCTTTATCCGAATGAGAAATTTTATTATGCCGGCACACGTCCTATTCAGGAAAATACAAACTTGCCGCGTTATGCTAAAGAATTTACACAGGAAGAAATCCGGTTGATATCTGATTATGAAATATCGGCCGGCTATATGCTTATAAACCTGAAATGCATACGTGAGGACAACAAGCAAATAGAACTGACACAGTTTTTCCATAACAATTTAAACCGCCTGATACTGCCTGAACAAGACTGCATTGCATTATGCTGTGCTCCATATCTTCGTTTCATGCCTTACAAATATGTAGTTTGTGCGTTTCAATTCCATGAAGACCCGCAAAGGGTGAAATTCAACCCCAATAATGCCTCCTTTCAAGACAAACAAGTTGCCATAAAAGCTTACAACGAGATGCGTGAACAAGTGGTACAATTGCATTACCCGGGAAGAGAAAAGCCATGGAACTCACCTTTCGTATACAAATACAAAGAATGGCTGACCGGTTGTCACCAAGCCAACCAACTTGGTTACTATCTGCTCATGCAGCCCTTATTCTTTACACAAAGACTGAAAAAATACAGCTTATCCCGCTTTATCAGAAAAATAAAAAAGAAATACCATGGTTAATATTCTGCATCGTATTCCGCTCATACGCCATTATGCACGGAAATGGGAGTTTGCCTGTTTTCAGAAAAAATGGCGAAAGCAAAACCGCCATAATCGCACTGTTGCCATGAACCGTTTTCCCATAAAATCTGTGCAAGTAGGAAAAGACACGTATGGCGAACTGCATATTTTAAGTTATTTGCCCGAAACAGAATTCCTGCAAATAGGAAATTATGTGTCCATTGCTCCCGATGTTCACTTCATTTTGAGTGGAAACCATCAGACAGAAACGCTTTTCACTTACCCTATTCAATCATTGTTAACCAATGGACACTGTCCGAAAGACAGTGTGAGCAAAGGGGCCGTTATAATAGAAGATGAAGTTTGGATTGGTTATGGCGCCCTCATCTTATCGGGAGTAACCATCGGGAAAGGAAGCATTATAGCCGCCGGTTCAGTAGTCACCCGTGATGTGCCTCCTTATGCCATTGTAGGAGGAAATCCGGCCAAGATAATCCGCTATCGTTTACCCCGGGAAGTGATAGAGCTTGTAAAAGATACATATCTGAAAGATATTTCACACGATATATTAAAAAAGAACTTGAAACAACTGTATACTCCTCTGCACACTCCGGCCGAGGCGAGTCAACTGATAGAACTAATTAAAAATGGAAAAGAATAAATATAAAGTACGGGTCATTGCATTTTACCTGCCACAGTTCCATCCTACCCCCGAGAACGATAAATGGTGGGGGAAAGGATTTACGGAATGGACCAATGTGGGCAAAGCCAAACCTTTGTTTAAAGGGCATTACCAACCCAAGGTTCCGGCCGACTTAGGATATTATGATTTGAGAGTTCCCGAAACCCGCCGTGAGCAAGCAGAATTAGCACGTCAATATGGAATAGAAGGCTTCTGCTATTGGCATTACTGGTTCGGTAACGGCAGACAATTATTACAACGTCCGTTTCAAGAAGTTTTGGCTTCGGGAGAGCCTGATTTCCCCTTTTGCCTGGCATGGGCCAACCATAGCTGGGAAGATAAACAGTTTAACAAAGAGGGAGGGAACAAAATGTTAATGGAGCAATTATATCCGGGTAACGAAGATTATATCGCCCATTTCAATGCTGTTCTCCCGGCATTCAAAGATCCGCGCTATATCCGTGTAAACGGTGAGCCACTGTTTATGATTTATGCTCCCATGAAAGTGCCTGATATAGCACACTTTATCGAACTTTGGCAAAAACTGGCCGAGCCTCATGGTTTCCGCATTCATTTTGTGGGGCATACCAGTAAAACAGAGGAATTGCCTTTATTCCGCCAATGGGGGTTTAACGCCACCAATCTGGTACGTCTGTTTGATGTGTTCCAAAAGAACTATAGCCTCTTAGGACGTATCAAAACCAAATTCCAGCGCATCACCTTCCATCAGGGACAAAGAATAGACTATGAAAGAGCTGCCCGATACTTTTCAGGACCGGAAGACCAAAACACAGACTGTTACCCTACACTGATTCCCAACTGGGACCATTCTCCCCGTTCGGGACGATCCGGACATATATTAATCAATTCCACGCCGAAAAAGTTTGAGGAACATGCGGAAAGAACTTTCCGTAATGTCATACACAAACCGAAGGAAGAACGCATTGTCTTTCTGAAATCTTGGAATGAATGGGCAGAAGGAAACTACATGGAACCGGATTTAAAGTTCGGAAGAGGCTATCTGGAAGCTCTATTAAAAGCTATTAACAACGTTTTTAACTGACAGAATCATGAATAAACTCAAAATAGCATTAGTTAAGCAAGAGGTCTATCAAGATCTGTATGTTTGTCCTGTTACAGAAAAAGATCCGGGTCAAATTTTGTTCTCATCTATGGGACGTGTAGGTCCCATAGCACTAATGAGCGACCTGAATGCGGATTTCTATATTGTAAAAGAAGAGTCCAATAAAGAAACCCGGATTTATCAGAAAGTCATCCCACATATAGCTCCTTATTTGCATTTGCTTAAAACCGAAACGCTGGATAAAATACCCGGGCAAGAATTTAAAAGTCCGGGAAGTCCGTACCCGAACGGGAAATATGCTGTCAGCTGCTATACTATAGACTGGGGACAATACGATATTGTTATTTCCATCAATATAAGTCTTCCCACACAATTGATATTGAAATATCCACAAACGCTTTTCGCTTATATGATAGGCGAGGCTAATATGGCTACCGGAAAAGCCAGGTTTGGATACGATGCCACTCTCAACCAAATGGCAAGGGGCAGAATATCGCATAAATGTGGCGCTATAGATTTTCCCTATACCTTTGTTGCAAAAGATACTTTAGAGAAAATTATGCAACAATACTTAGGCAGACCTTCTGCAAGAAAAGGTATCTTTATGGAAATCAATTCAACTACAGAACGACCGGTAACACGCATACCCGACCATTTTCAACCGCTGGCGGATGCCGGATATGAAATTATCCTGCATCAACAGAAAATAGCAGATAACCTGAAAAACATTTATGACGCCAAATATTTTGTCAAAATGGGAGGTCGGAGTATCCGAGGAAACTCCGTAGCCGAAGCCGTATCACTTGGCACACTCGCTATCATGAACCGTGATGAGGTAATTCACCACGAGCTGATTATTGATGAATGCAATGTGAAAACCATGGATGAAATGATATCACTCATCAACCGACTAGAAAATGACCCCGAATTATATCGGACTTTACAGCAGAAGCAACGTCAGGTACTGCACACTTACTTTTTTGACGCACCACTTCAATCACTCATCAACTGCCTAAAAGAAAAACGAGGATTATCCAAACCAAGGACTTATAGCCGATGGAACAGATTATTTGATAACTTATATTTCCTAAAACTCAGATAATATGATGTTAGCCCCCATTCTTCTATTTGTATATAACCGTCCTGCACATGCAAAACGTGCAATAGAAGCACTGTTGCACAATACTTTGGCTGCCGAAAGCGAGCTGTTTATTTACTCGGATGCAGCCCGTAGTCCCGAAGATTGCAAATCGGTAAACGAAGTGCGCAGTTTTATCCACTCCGTCAATGGATTTAAAAAGGTACACATCATAGAACGTGAAAAGAACTATGGTTTGGCACGAAGTATTATTGACGGAGTTACCACACAAGTCAATGCATACGGACGCACCATTGTATTGGAAGATGATCTGGTAACCGCCCCTTACTTCCTGCAATTTATGAACAGCGCACTGGAAATGTATAAAGACGAGCCCCGGATAGGACATATACAAGCTTGCGACTTTACTCAGGACCCATCGTTACCGGATACTTTTCTTATTAAATGGACCGGAAGCTGGGGCTGGGCAACCTGGGATCGCGCTTGGAAATATTTCAATCCTGACGGTAAAGCACTCTTAAATGAGCTGGAAAAACGAAAGTTAACCTATACCTTTGATTTCAATGGTAAATATGGTTATACCCGTATGCTTCGCCGGCAAACGGAAGGCAAAAATAATTCATGGGCTATTCGCTGGAATGCATCTTTATTTCTAAAAGACATTCTATCGTTAAATGTAGGCAAATCACTGATACAGAACAACGGATTTGACGGAAGCGGAACAAATTGTGGGGGAGGAAATCTTTACGCTTCCAATTTATATATGAAAGAATTGCCTCTCGTTCCCATCACTCCGGTCGTTGAGAATTTACAGGCACGCCAGGCCTATGTCAACTATTATGCACGGACCAACTCATTTATGGCCAAAGCCATCCGGCGTATCAAACGAACTTTAAAAGGAGATTTCGGAGCATAAAAAGGCAAAAAGATACCAAACATTTCTTCTAAAAAACGTACCTTTGCATAAACGTTAATGCACATGAGAGTACTTATCATCAATACGTCTGAGCGAATAGGAGGAGCCGCCATTGCAGCCCACCGCCTGATGGAAGCCCTGAAGAACAATGGTATAAAAGCCAAGATGCTTGTCCGCGACAAGCAGACTGACCAAATCAGTGTGGTGCAACTGAAAAAATCGTGGTGGAAAGTATGGCAATTCATCTGGGAGCGCATCGTCATCTGGAAAGCAAACCGATTTAAAAAACATAATCTTTTTGCTGTCGACATTGCCAACACGGGTACAAACATTTCCGCACTCCCCGAGTTCAATCAGGCAGATGTGATTCATCTGCATTGGATTAACCAAGGTATGCTCTCACTGACAGATATACGCCGCATCATCGAGTCGGGAAAGCCCATCGTATGGACCATGCACGATATGTGGCCTTTTACAGGCATTTGCCATTACGCAAGTGATTGTGATAAATATACCAAAGAATGCCATTACTGCCCTTTGTTATTCAAAGGAGGAAAGAAAGACCTTTCCTATCGCACTTTCGAGAAAAAAAGAAAGCTTTTTGACGGGGCAAACATCACATTCGTGGCATGCAGCCGTTGGCTGGAAGGAATGGCCAAACAAAGTGAACTGCTGAAAGGACAGACCATTACCAATATTCCCAATGCCATCAACACCAACCTGTTCAAACCGCGCAACAAGAAACAGGCACGGGAGAAATGCCATCTGCCGCAAGACAAGAAATTATTGCTCTTCGGCTCGGTAAAAATCACAGATAAGCGAAAAGGCATTGACTATTTGGTGGAAGCATGTAAAATTCTAGCCTCACAAGACCCCGGATTAAGTAAACAATTGGGGGTCGTGGTGTTTGGCAAACAAGCCGAGCAGTATGCCTCCTTATTCCCTTTCCCTATTTACCCGATGAACTATGTGAGCAACGAAAAGGAACTGGTGGATATCTACAATGCTGTCGACCTATATGTCACTCCCTCCTTGCAGGACAATCTTCCCAACACCATTGTAGAAGCGATGGCATGTGGCATTCCCTGCGTAGGTTTCAATGTAGGAGGCATTCCCCAAATGATAGACCATCTGCACAATGGATACGTGGCCGAATATCAATCGGCTAAAGACCTCGCCAATGGCATCCGGTGGACATTGACCGAAGGCGAATACGATAACCTGAGTGAAGAAGCTTGCCGGAAAGCACTCTCCAGTTATTCCGAAAGTATTATCTCAATGAGATATATCGATATCTATAATAAGATTACAGGAAGCCATGCATAATATTCATCCTCATCCCAAGTTCTCCATCATCACCGTGACCTATAATGCGGAGAAAGTGCTGGAAGACACGATACAAAGCATTGTTACCCAATCTTATAAGAACGTGGAATATATCATTGTAGACGGAGGTTCCACCGATGGCACGTTGAGCATTGTCAACAAATACAAAGAGCACATACATACCATTGTCAGCGAACCCGACAAAGGCTTGTATGATGCCATGAATAAAGGCATCAAACTGGCAACAGGAGATTACCTTTGTTTTCTGAATGCAGGAGACGGACTTCATGAAGATGATACACTTTTACGAATCGTTCATTCCCTGACCGGAACAATACTGCCGAATGTGATTTATGGCGAAACGGACATAGTAGACGATGAAGGACATTTCCTTTACAAGCGACGTCTTTCTGCTCCCGAAACACTTCACTGGAAGAGTTTCAAAAAAGGAATGTTGGTCTGCCATCAAGCCTTCTTTGCACGCAGAGAGCTGGCCTTAGAAGAACCATACGATTTACAATACCGCTTTTCGGCAGACTTTGATTGGTGCATCCGTATCATGAAGAAGGCGAAAGTATTGCATAATACACATCTCACCCTCATTGATTATCTGAACGAAGGAATGACCACCCGAAACCATAAAGCCTCACTGAAAGAGCGTTTCCACATCATGGCGAAGCATTACGGATTGGTCAGCACCGTGTTGCATCATGCTTGGTTTGCAGTGCGTCTGGCTTATAAATGAAAGCCATTGCTCCGGTTAATATAATAAGAGAATGATGATGAGCATCATAAAGCTTTTCCAAAACAAGGTGAGCTCCGCAACTCCCCTTTGACAAGTTTCCTCCTGCCCATTCTTTATCCCTTCTTTCCCCAAAGAGCTTTTCCCTGTAACACCAGCAACAGCAGCACCGCCATTGCCAGCAATCCCAATGCGACAAAAGCAATTGTTTCCGTCGTATGCAATGACTTCGGGTCGAACTTGAACTCAACCGTATGTTTTCCTGCCGGCACATTCATAGCACGTAAAATATAGTCTGCCCTGCCGTGAGGAGCCTCAACTCCGTCGATATAAGCCTGCCAACCCGGATAATAGATTTCGGAGAAAACAACAACTCCACCCTTCTCCGAGCTTACCTCATATTTCAAGTCATTCGGTTCGTATGCCACCAGCTTAACGAAACGCAACGAATCAGACACCGCCACCGGCTTTACCTGCTCAGCAAACTTCTTGTCAACTACTGCCACCTTCGCGGGCATCACTTTATGTAAAGATTCTATTTCCTCGTTCGCATTATTCACATACTGCACTTTGTCCACAAACCATGCATTACCTAAAGTATAAGGATTTTGTATAGGCATAGTCTTTCCACCCTGTAGGGGAAAAATAAAATAACGAGTATTCAGCATATTCAATACCGGAAACGCAGACGCATCTACTTTCGCCATATCGCCGCCGGCTTCAGACACAGCCTTGAACAAATTACTCATTTCCGGACTGATATGTTCCTCTATCATTTCCTGATAACGGCGCAATTTAGCGGCATGATAACCACCTATGCTCTTATGCCAATAAGAAGTATTATTCTCGTTAAATGTATTCGAAGCCAAGTTCAGTACCCTATAATCCAATGTCTTATCCTCCAAAATGGCCTTATCCGTTTCCGTCGGCCGGAAGCTTTCCGTTCGAACCGTTTGAGGTACAAACTGTGCATCATACAGATAGCGTTTGTTTACATTCCACATTTCCACCAGGCAGAGCAACAACAATACACCAATAGTCAACTCTGATTTCAGCTTACCCATGCCATAAAGCCACAGCAGCACAGCCCCAATTGATACCACAAAGAAACTACGCCAGGCATCCGAAGTGAAAATACTTACGCGAACCTCTTCCAAATTGGCTATCAGTGGTGCCAACTGGTCAGCCGGAATACTCTGCAAAGCCTGCATTTCCATGCTCGACACATAAGAAGGAAAGAAAAAGCGTGGAGCCAGTGCAAACAGCAAAGCAATACCGCCTGTCAATCCAAAACTGATATAAAACGCCTTTGCCTGTTCTTTCATGATTTGCGGACGTGCAATAATCTGCTTCAATGCCAACATTGCCAACAACGGAATTGTAAACTCGGCAATAACCAATATAGAAGATACCGCACGAAACTTATCGTACATCGGAATATAATCAAGGAAGAAATCCGTAAATCCCATAAAATTCTTTCCCCAAGAAAGCAATACAGACAATACAGTAGCAGCCAAAAGCGCCCATTTCATCGGCCCTTTTACAACAAATAGCCCTAAAATGAACAGAAACATTACAAATGCCCCGACATACACCGGACCTGACGTTCCGGGCTGCTCACCCCAATACTGACCAAGCTGATTGTAAATACTTCCATACATCGGATTGGCCTTTTCCATCGCCTTCTCATTGGCAGCAAGAGGCACCGATGCTCCACCTTTCACATTAGGCACCAATAAAGAAAAGGTCTCACCGATGCCGTAACTCCATTGCGTAATATAATCGCGCTCCAATCCACCCTTTGTCTGATTATGCGTATCCGGTTTCACCAATTCACTCTTTCCACGCATGGTTTCCTTACTATATTCATACGTGTGATAAAGATTTGACAAATTGATACATACCCCCAATACACCTGCTACTACCAATACACCTGTTGCCTTAAAAAAACGGGGTAGTTCTTTCTTCTGATAAGCAGATACCCCGAAAGCCACTGCCATAAACAACATCACAAACAAAAAATAATAGCTCATCTGCACGTGGTTCGATACAATTTGCAAAGCTACAAATATGGCCGTCAGTAATCCACCAAACAAGTATTTTCCTCTGTAAACCAACACCATACCGGCTATGGTAGGCGGAATATAAGCCAACGTTACAAATTTCCAGATATGACCTGCCGCAATAATAATAAAGAAATAGGACGAAAAAGCCCATATAATCGCTCCCAATGAAGCAAGCCACACCGAGAAATCAAACGCACGCATCAGAATATAGAAACCCAGCAGCATCACAAACACATACCACACATAAGAAGGCAAATATAAATGATACAAATTTTCCATCCCTTTCAACATATCCGTAGAATTGTAGCTGGGAGCCATCTGATAAGTAGGCATACCTCCAAAAATCGAATTCGTCCAGCGTGTACGCTCTCCTGTACGTTCCAAGTACTCTTTCGATTCCTCACCGGCACCGATTCCCGCCACAGCATCATGCTGAGACAGAACACGTCCCTCGGTCACAGCCGGGAAAAAGTAAACAAACGAGATGACGGCAAATAAGATAATCACTACTATATCAGGTAGTATTCTTTTAAATAAGTTCATAAGTATATCTGTTTATTAACGCTGCAAAGATACGATATACTCTGATAAATTACGTACATTTGCACCTGAAATAAAGTTGAATTATGAAAATAGGAATTATAACTGCGATGAGTTCCGAGCAGAAACAAGTGGAACAACTGCTCGCCAACAAGAAAGAATATGTCGAAGGACCGTTCCAGTATACGGAAGGAACGATTCAAAACAACACGGTCATCCTGATGAAATGCGGTATCGGAAAAGTAAATGCCGCCGCCGGCACGGTGGAGCTAATCCGTAACTTTCACCCCGATTGCATTATCAGCACCGGTGTGGCGGGAGGCATAGACAGTGGTTTGAAAGTAATGGATGTAGTTGCCGGCAGCCAAATCGTCTACCATGATGTATGGTGTGGAGAAGGAAATGCCTACGGTCAAATCCAAGGACTGCCTGCCCTGTTCGAAGGCAACGACACATTGTTCAACTGCGCCATGTCATTAGACACAGAAACAGCCATCCACGGCGGACTCATCTGTAGCGGAGACAAATTTATCACCGACCGCCAAGAGCTCAACTCCATCAAGACAGCTTTCCCCGCAGGACTGGCCGTCGACATGGAATCAGGAGCTATCGCCCAAATTTGTCATATATATAAGGTACCGTTCCTCAGTTTCCGCATTATCAGCGACACTCCGGGTGCCGACAATCATTGGGAACAATACACCAACTTCTGGAGCACCATTGCCGACCGTTCATTCGAGGTAACCCGCATTTTCCTCCATTCATTACCAGCAAATTTATAATAAAAACAGAAATATGAAAACAATACCCAGTTTTACCATCGACCACATCCGTCTTTTGCGCGGTATTTATGTCTCAAGAAAAGACCAAGTAGGAGACGACACCGTAACTACTTTCGACATCCGAATGAAAGAGCCCAACCGCGAACCGGCCTTGGGCCAGGGAGCATTGCACACCATCGAACACCTGGCCGCCACCTTCCTGCGTAACCATCCTGTATGGGGTGACAAAATTGTCTATTGGGGACCGATGGGTTGTCTCACTGGCAATTATTTACTGATGAAAGGTGACTTGGAATCAAAAGACATTGTAGAATTGATGCAAGAAACCTTCCGCTTCGTTGCCGAATTTGAAGGTGAAGTGCCGGGTACCACCCCTAAAGACTGCGGTAACTGTCTGCTCCACGACCTGCCTATGGCCAAATGGGAATCTGCACGCTACCTGCATGAAGTACTCGAAAAAATGACTGATAAAAACCTGTATTATCCTCAAAAAGCATAGCATTTCCCGGCTTCACACACATTCTCATAAACAAGGGACAGCATTTACGGTTTTTCAAAACAAAAAAATATTACCGTATATCTGTCCCTTTTTGCCTTTCTAACAGTAAAAGTCTTAAAAACACACCACATCATACTCCAGCCAACTCTGATACATCCTTTAAAAAGAAAACACAATCAGTAGCAATAAATCCGCCACAAATAATATAAAATCGATATTTTTTTATACTTTTGTACAAAATAACTGTTTAAATAACCCTATGGACATACTTCAGGAAACAGACACATTTCATCCTCTGCTACTTAATATCGGCTATGCGATTCATCATTCCGACTGGAACTGGACAGAGGTAAACAGCCCGTTTTTTCGTATCTATTATGTAACAAAAGGTATGGCAGAAGTAACTCTTCCCGACCGAACCATAACACTTTCTCCCCACCACTTATATATTATTCCTGCATTTACCTGTCACAATTGTCATTGTGAAGGAGATTTTGAACATTACTATCTGCACATTTACGAAGACCATTCTTCCGCCACCAGTATCTTGGAAGATTTGGACTTCCCCACTGAAGTTCCGGCCGGCCCACTGGATTTGGAGTTGATCAAACTATTACATGAAATGAATCCCGCTATTCAGCTTCCACATTCCAATCCCTCTACTTACGACAATACCCCTACCCTGATACAAAATATCATAAAAAACAAACAGAAAGCTTTTCATAATAAAGTAGCCTCCAAAGGCATCATCTACATGCTAATCTCCCGCTTCTTAAAAGACGCACAACCCAAAGACTCCAGCAGCGACAACCGTATCATTAATGTAGTCAACTTTATACGTAAGAATATAGACAAAAACATTGACATTGATACTTTGGCCGGACTTTCCTGCCTTTCGAAAGACCACTTCATCCGCCTGTTCAAAAGCGAAATGAAAACAACCCCCTTACAGTATATCGTCAAAAAGAAAATAGAGAAAGCACAACTACTGCTCATCACCAAAGACCTTGCCATCAAGGAAATAGCCTACACACTGGGATATGACAATTACTCGTATTTCATTAAGTTATTCAAAAAGCAGACCGGACTCACCCCACAAACCTACAAAGAGTCTAACCGGAAACATTAGTTACTCTATACCATTATGTTATACCAGCCTAACCCGCAAATAAATAATTACTGAATTCCGCATTTATTTCCATAGCACTTGTAGCCAAGTAAAATGAAGCTGTGAATCCAGATATTGGATCTCTATAATATTTATTTTCTTGCAGAAATCCCTCCCAAAGCAGTTCCTGCCAACTACAATTTAAGACCTATATCGATTTAAGACTATCCTTTATCTGAATCGTTTATTGATGCATCCCATCATTTTCAATTACTTTGCATCATCCTAATAAAGTAAAAAATAAAATTAAAAACTACAATAAAAAAACAGAGATACAAACCATTCAAAAGATAGAGAGTCAGTCATCTATCACATTAAAATGCTAAGACCGCAGAGAACAATTTAAAATCTTAAAATAGTTATGAAAAACAAATCTAGAATCAAACGGTTACAGGACATGAGATTATTCGAGCTTTCTGCTCCCAAGACCTCCGGCATTATAAAAACATGCGCCTTGTCCTTTTTCTGCTTATTACCGGGAATAGCCAATGCCACCGGCGTCCCTGTCTCTACCTATGAAACTGCCAATGTAGTACAACAAAACAATACTGTAAAAGGTAAAGTTGTAGATACGAAGGGAGAACCTGTGATTGGTGCTACAATCATAGAAAAAGAAACAGGTAAAGGCACAATTACAGATATCGATGGAAACTTCACGCTGACAGTTCAGTCAGAGAAATCAACTTTGGAAGTTTCCTATATAGGCTATAAGAATCAAGTATTAAAAGTAATGCTTCGCAAGCCGATGCACATCACACTGACCGAAGACACTGAAGTACTTGACGAAGTGGTAGTTATCGGTTACGGCGTTCAGAAAAAAGTCAATCTATCGGGTGCCGTAAGCACCGTTTCGACCAAACAGTTGGAAGACCGTCCCGTCACCAATGTGGGACAAGCTTTGCAGGGAACAGTTGCCAATCTGAATGTAACAATTGGCAGTGGTAAGGCAGACGATGCACCTTCTTTCAACATTCGTGGTACCACTTCTTTGAACGGTGGCTCTCCGCTAGTGGTCATTGACGGTATTATTTCGGACAGTTGGACTCTAAACCACATGAACAGTAACGACATCGCCAGCATTTCCGTGCTAAAAGATGCTGCCTCTTCTGCCATCTATGGCTCACGCGCAGCATACGGTGTCATCTTAGTGACTACCAAAGTCGGTCAGTCAGACAAACCGGTCATTCACTACAACAACAACTTCTCTTTCCGACAGAATACAAAAATGCCGGAAGTGATTACCGACCCATACATCGTGGCCGAAACCAAAAACATCATGGGACGCCCCTTGTATAATTTGTTCAATGAAGAGCAACTGGCATATGCCAAAAAAAGATCGGAAGACCCATCAGTTTCCCCTTATTTCCTAAACCCTAATGGCACATATAGTTACTTCGGAGACACAGATTGGGTAAATGAAGCTTATAAAAAGACCGGCTTCTCAATGAGCCATAACGTAGATATCTCGGGAAAAACGGAAAAAGTAAACTACTACTTCTCTGCCGGATATAACTTTACAGACGGTATGCTGAAATACAACCCTGATAAATTCAACCGCTATAACCTGCGTTCAAAGCTGGACTTCAAAATTACCGATTTCTGGAGCATCTCCAACAATACCAGCCTTATCATAAAAGACTATGAACGTCCCAGCTCATTAGGTTCAAGCTATTTTTGGGAAATCAACCGTATCAGCCCATTGGAACTGTTGGAAAACCCTGATGGCTCATGGACTAAAAAAGGAGCCCAAGTCCTTGGAGTGATGCAAGATGGAGGACGCGCATCTGAACAAGGTACCAGCGTAAAGACACAGTTTTCAACCCGCCTGGACATTATAAAAGATGTATTATTCGTAAACGGAAGCTTCTCTTATAACTTCGATAAAAATAGAAACAGATGGCATTATCTGCCGGTAGCCTACTATGACGGTCCTGAAGTAGCACCTAAATATTTCAATGAAGTAACAAGCGCCTATACCCAATCCAATGAGACAAAACGCTTGACTTTTGATGCTTATGCCACCTTCAACAAGACATTCAATGAAAAACATGACATCACCGTCATTGCCGGTTTCAATCAAGAGGAATATCGTTATGAAAACGTTCAATTAGGACGTAAAGAGCTAATTTCCAGTTCCCTTCCCACACCGGGACTCGCTACAGGCGATATGTCTGTCAGTGAATCCATCAGCACCTGGGCACTGCGGGGAGGATATGCCCGTTTCAATTATACATTCGACAACAAGTATATTGTAGAATTCAACGGACGATACGACGGCACTTCACGTTTCCCTAAAGATTCGCGCTTTGTCTTCAACCCGTCGGGTTCGGCTGCATGGGTCATCTCCAGAGAAAAATTCTTCAAGCCCCTCGAAAACATATTCAGCTTCCTTAAAGTGCGCTATTCTTATGGTGTACTGGGAAATCAGGATGTAGGTGCTTATGAATATATATCGACAATGGGTTCCGGAAAGATATCTCAAATACTTGACGGAAAACAACCGGTATATGTGGACGTACCCGGACTGGTTTCCGGAGCATTGACTTGGGAAAAGGTTTCCACCTCCAACATTGCCGTGGACATGAACTTCCTCAACAACCGACTGACCTTCAGCGGAGACTACTATGTGCGTCGCACCACAGATATGTTAACTTCCGGAGAACCTTTACCCAACGTATTAGGAACTTCTGTTCCAAAGGAAAATACGGCCGATCTAAAGACTGAAGGTTGGGAAATCACCTTGGGATGGAAAGACCAGTTTAAGTTAGCCGGTAAACCCTTTGATTACCAATTAGGATTTAACTTAGCCGACAGCCGTGCTTACATCACTAAATTCCAAAATACAACCGGAACTTTAAGCAGTAAGTATGAAGGCATGGAAATCGGAGAAATATGGGGTTACACCACTTTAGGATTCTTTACTTCACAAGAAGATATTGACAACCATGCTGACCAGTCGAAGCTGGCTTCTTATCCGAGTTCGCGCCCAATAGCCCCCGGAGACTTGAAATTCGCCGACCTGGATGGTGACGGAGAAGTATACAGAGGTGCCAACACACTAGATGACCATGGCGATTTGAGAATAATCGGTAATTCAAGAGCACGCTATACTTATGGTTTTACAGCAAGTGGAAGTTGGAATGGATTTGACTTCAGTCTCTTCCTGCAAGGTGTAGGCAAGAAAGACTATAACCCATCAGGCGACTTGTATTTTTGGGGAATTTATGCACAGCCCTGGACCAATATTACCGTAGGGAACTATTATGACCGCTGGACCGAAGAAAATCCCGATGGCTACTTCCCCCGTCTGAAAGGATATGTAGCCGAATCATCGTCCAAAGAAGCCGGTCTGCCACAAACTCGTTATCTGCAAGACGCTTCTTATATGCGTTTGAAAAACGTCACTTTAGGTTATACGCTACCTGAACAATGGATGAATAAAATCGGTATCAATCGTGTAAGAATTTACCTCTCCGGTGATAACCTGTTTACCATTTCAGGCTTGTATAAACACTATAAAGTAGACCCGGAAGGACTGGGAGGACAGAAATATCCTCTACAACGCTCTTACTCCTTTGGTCTTAATGTAACATTTTAAATAAGCAGAATCGTATGAAATCAACAAAAAAACAATTATATACCACCGTTTTAGGTCTCGGCCTGCTGAATGTATTAAGCAGTTGCAATGACTCCTTCATGGATCGTTTTCCGGAAACATCCATTACTGAAAAAGTCTTCTTCCAAAACCCCGGAGATTTGGAATCGTATACCAATGGTATGTATGGATACCTAGGTGCCTCTTACTGGGATGCCGTATCAGACAATATGCTGTACAAAGAGAGCAGCTCCACTTACGAATTGCTAAGCGGTACCCGCTCGCCTGAAACTTGGGGCACTTGGTCTTGGGGAGATATCCGCAAAGTTAATTTTATGCTTGCACGTACCGGAAATGTGAAAGGTGACAAAGCAGAAATCAATCACTACATAGGTCTGGCCCGCATGTTCCGTGCCAAACTCTATTACGATAAAGTTAAATCATACTCGGACGTGCCCTGGTATAGCACAGATTTGCAAACCACCGACACAGAAGAACTGTATAAAACACAAGACCCCCGTAAACTGGTCGTAGACTCCATTATGGCCGATCTGGACTTTGCCGTAAAAAACATGAAAGCCGGAACAAGCAAGACCCGTATCTTCAAAAATGCAGCCTTGGCACTTCAAGCCAGAATAGCCTTGAACGAAGGAACATTCAGAAAATACCACCCGGAGCTGGAGCTGAATGATGCAGACCGATTCCTGAATATCGCCGTTTCAGCAGCATCCCAACTGATGGACGGTACATACAGCCTGTCAGAAGTGAAAGAAAATGATTTGGAAGCATACGAATCCCTGTTTTGCAGCCTGAATCTGACCAGCAATCCGGAAATGATTCTGGTAAGTGATTACGACAAGGCATTGGGACGCATGCATAATGCACAGCAAATCGGTGACGTTTACCATGGACTCTCGCGCGACTTGATGGAAGACTACCTGGTGATTGACGGAAACGAGACGAAACCTTTCCACACCGTCCCGGGATACGAGACCAAAACATACCTGGAGATTTTTGAAAACCGCGACCCGCGCTTGCGCCAGACCTTCATGTGGCCCGGATATCAGAAAGCCAACGAAAGCAGTCCCCACCGCACCAACATGGATGCCGGAGGTTATGCACAAATCAAGTTTGACCCCCGCACATACGACCAGATTTCATGGAATAAAAGCTATACCGACCTCCCCATCTTCCGCTACGCCGAAATACTGCTGATTTATGCCGAAGCAAAAGCCGAATTGGGTACGCTGACACAAGAAGACATAGACGCTTCCATCAACCTGATTCGGAAACGCGCCGGTGTACCGGAAGCTTCGCTGGCTGACTGGCTGGCAAACATCGACCCTGTACAGGACACGCGTTATCCCAATGTATCTTCCACCCAAAAGGGAGCCGTTCTGGAAATACGCCGTGAACGCCGTATCGAGCTAGCCTGTGAAGGATTCCGCTACAACGACCTGATGCGGTGGGGCTGTGGAAAACTGATGGAAAAAGCACCCGAAGGAGCATATATCCCGGGCATGGGAATGTATGACATTACAGGCGACGGACAACCGGATGTCGCGTTTGTCAGAAACAAAGCGGAAGCAGACAACCTTCCTCAGGAAGAAAGAGAAAAGGTAACTGTCTATACCCTGGAAGGACATACCATTGAGCTGACCGAGGGAGACAAAGGATATATCCGTCTGAAAGCACAGGTAAATAAATTCAAGTTCGAAGAGCCCAAATATTATTACTCTCCGATAGCAATAGATGATATTACACTGAATAACAACCTGGTTCAAAACAAGTGGTGGAAAAATTAAGAAAATAAATGAGCCGATATCCGCACAACAGGTATAGAAACCAAAACCTGTTGGCGGACGGCTTTGATTGTATAACAAATAGCTAAATATATCACAATGAAAAAGAACAACCTCATCGCACTCTTTTTAATGTTATGCACTGCCTGCTTTTGCAGTTGCAGCCAGCAAGAGAAAACAGTCACATTCGCCATCGCATCCGACTTCCACGCACAAGATGTCCCGGACGGAAAAGAACGATTAAGCAGTTTTGTACGTGCCGCCCAAGACGCCAATGCAGACTTCATCATAGAGTTGGGTGACTTCTGTCGTCTGGACAGTGCCAATCAAGTGTTTCATGACATCTGGAACAGTTTTCCGAGAGACAAATATCACACCATCGGTAATCACGACATGGATGCTTATACTCCCGATGAGTACGTAGCAGGAATGAAAATGCCCGGACACTATTACTCATTCGACAAAGGAGACTTCCACTTTATCGTACTGGATGGAAACAACTTGTATGATGGAAAAAAATACACTCACTATTCCAAAGCCAACTATTATGTGAATCCCAAGATGAGAGCCTTCGTAGACCCGGAGCAAATGGAATGGCTGAAAAAAGACCTGGAATCGACCGATAAGAAGTGTATCATCTTCTCTCACCAAAGTATCGATACCTTTATGAACAACGGAAAAGAAGTACATGCACTCCTTGCCGGAGAAAACAAGCGTGCCGGATTCAAAAAGGTGGTATTGGCCTTCAGCGGACACAATCACAGCAACTATACAAAGAAAATAGACGGTATCACCTATGTGCAGATAAACAGTGCATCGTATGTATGGATAGACAAACCCTCGCAAACAGAGAAACGTTATCCGGCGGAAATCAACAAGCGTTATCCTATCCTGAACTATTCCATGACCTATGACAAACCGCTTTATGCCATTGTCACTCTGACCGAAGACGAAGCAGATATCAAGGGAACAAAAGCAGGTTTCCTTCCTCCCACACCCGAGGAACTGAACATGAACGATTCAATCGGTGTATTCCCGTTGGTTTCGAGTATTGAGGATGCCAAAATCAGATTCTAAGAAACTAAAAAAGAGCTGGAAACAAGCTCAGAAATAAGAAATCATCTGGAAAGAAAGGTATGAAAAAAGAATTTATATTTTCAATGTTATTGGCAGCTTCGCTTCCGGCTGCCGCCGCCCACCACGGGCGTGTTTTTGTGGATAAGAACCACAACGGAAGTTTCGATAAAGGAGAAAAAGTGCTGAAAGACGTCAAAGTATCCGACGGGCTGAACGTGGTAAAAACCGATGCAAACGGTATGTACACCCTGCCCGGACACGAACGTGAGCGATTTGTTTTCATCACCCTCCCCTCCGGATACAAAGCCGGTGACAAGCACTACCACCCCATCACGGCGGCTGCCGGGAATTACGATTTCGGCCTCATCCCCTATCAGGCAGGCATTGATAAGAAAGGAGCACACCGTTTTATACAGGTATCGGATACCGAAATATTCAATACTACCGGCAACGAAGCATGGGCCGAAAACATCCGCCAATATGCCGCCAATGAAAAACCGGCTTTTATCATACATACCGGCGACATCTGCTACGAAAAGGGATTAAAGGAACATATCGAACTGATGAATACCCAAAATATGAACATACCCATGTTCTATTGCATCGGTAACCACGACCTGGTAAAAGGAAAATATGGAGAAGAGTGTTTCGAAAAATACTACGGTCCGGTATATTATTCATTCGATGTGGCAGGTGTACACTATATCGTCACTCCCATGCCAGGAGGAGATTACCGCCCGGGATATACCAAAGACGATGTATGCCGTTGGTTAAAGAATGACTTGGCACATGTCTCGCCGGAAACCCCCATCTATATATTCAACCATGATATATTGACTTACGGAAATGACTTCACTTATAAAGGAAAGACTGAAAGTATCAACCTGAACGAATACAACCTGAAAGCCTGGATATATGGCCATTGGCACATCAACCACAAAAAGAAACAGGGCAACGTATATACCATCTGCACTTCCAGCCTCGACAAAGGTGGGATTGACCATTCCACCAGTGCCTACCGGGTCATGCATGTAGACGGCAAGGGAGACTTTACCAGCGAGTTACGTTATACTTACCTGGACAAGAAATTATGTATCGCCTCACCCGTCGGAGAGTCGGCGTCACGCGTTGTTACAGCCAATGTTTACTCCTCGGTATCGCCCGTACGCAAAGCCAGCTATACCTGCACAGACGGAACAAGGACAATCTTGAAAAACAAACCGCTGACCCAGGTTTCGGACTGGACATGGAGTGCCGATATGCCACTGAAAGAACAGTATAAAGGAAAGAAACTGACCTTACAGGTAGTGGCAGAATTCAAAAACGGAGAAACGACAAAAACAGAAACAAACTTTGTTTACCTTCCCGGAGAGACCACAGTAAAACTAGATGGTAATTGGGACAACCTGGCAGGAAATGCCGCCCATACCGGAATCTCTACCGCCCAACTGGACAGCACACTTTCGCTGGCATGGGTCAGAAATGTGGGCGCCAACCTCTATATGTCCTCTCCGTTAATACATAACGGCAAAATCTTTACCGCTTCCATAGATGAAGATTTAAAAGGAAAAGCTTTTATTTATGCCATGGACGGAGCAAGCGGAAAAATAGTATGGAAATATCCGGTAGCAAGCTCCATCAAAAATACAATAGCCATTACTGATGATATCGTATTTGCCCAAGATGTTTTGGGTAACCTGTATGCCGTAGATTGCGAGAGCGGAACACTCCGCTGGAAAACCCAACTGCCGGTAAACGGCCTGCCCGGACTGATTGAAGGACTGGCTACCGACAAGGGAATCGTGTATGCCGGAACCGGAAAAGCATTGTCGGCCTTTGAAGCACGGACCGGAAAACTGATATGGAGAAATAACGACTGGAACCAGCGTGAAGGAACCACAACGACCCTGTCTGTAGGCAGTGGAGTCGTGATAGGTTCTGTTCAATGGAGTGCCTTGTATGCCAACGACCTGAAAACAGGCAAGAAGCTTTGGAGTGCAAGCAACCACGGACTGCGCAACCGGGGTGCGTCGGCAGCGATTCACAACGGACTGCTCTATTTGATTTCCAATAAAGCCTTCTTTATTATGGAAGCCCGGACCGGAAGAATCATTGTCCGCAAGACCTTACCTTATAGTGTAGATGTCACCTCCACTCCTCTTCTAACCGATAAAGAGATCATTTTCGGTACAGCCAAAGAGGGACTGGTAGCTTTGGACAACCAGACACTGGAAGAAAAATGGAAATGCCCCGTAGGAGATGCCCTGATTTATACCTCGCCCTACAGCCGCCCCGTATCGGGCACCATAGAGACCACCCCTGTCCTGGCAGGCAAGATGATAGCAGTAGGCGCATCAGACGGAACCATCTATGGAGTAGATAAAGCAACCGGAAAAATCACTTGGAAACATGCCACAGGCTCACCGGTATTCGGTTCGGTAGCTGCATCTGGAAACGCCTTGGTCGCTACTGATTTCGGCGGCAATGTCTATGTTTTTACTCGAAAATAATATGAACCATAACATCAATCATTTACAAAAGATGAAAAGAACCTTTTTATACAGCAGTCTTTTCGGCGTAGGCATGCTCTTTGCAGCCTGTGCCGAGAAGAGTCGCCCGGATCTGACCCTGCCGTGCCAAAACACGATAGCGATAGAAAGTACAGACACCCCGGAAAGCATTATGGAGAAAGCCGCACATATTGTTCCCAGCCCGATGCAAATGGAAGCTTTGAAAAATGAATTCATCGCTTTCATCCATTTCGGTCCCAATACCTTTACCCGCATGGAGTGGGGAAACGGCATGGAAGATCCCCGCGTCTTTGATTTGAAACAACTGGATACCGACCAATGGTGCGAAGCCATGAAAGCGGCAGGCATGAAAATGGTCATATTCACAGCTAAGCACCATGACGGATTCGTATTATGGCAAAGCCGCTATACCCGTCACGGTATCATGTCCACAGATTTCCGCGAAGGCAAGGGGGATATACTGAAAGACCTCTCCGCATCCTGCCAAAAATACGGATTAAAATTAGGCGTATACCTTTCTCCTGCCGATTTATACCAGATAGAACATCCTCAAGGTCTCTATGGCAACCTGAGTCCATACACCGAGCGCACCATTCCTCGGGAAGTACCCGGACGTCCGTTCGCCAACAAAACCACTTTCCGATTCATGCTTGATGACTATAATGAATATTTCATGAACCAACTGTTCGAGCTGCTCACCGAGTATGGTCCCATTCACGAAGTATGGTTTGACGGTGCACATCCCAAGCGCAAAGGCGGACAGAGATATAACTACTCCGCCTGGAAAGAACTGATTCACAAACTGGCCCCTCAAGCTGTCATTTTCGGTCGCGAGGACATCCGCTGGTGCGGAAACGAATCGGGAAAAACCCGCGATACCGAATGGAATGTCATCCCCTATCCGGAAAATCCCGACACCACTTCTCATTTCCCGGATATGACTGACGAAGATTTAGGCAGCCGCACACAACTCTGCAAGGCCAAGTATCTGCACTACCAGCAAGCCGAAACCAACACCTCCATCCGTGAAGGCTGGTTCTACCGCGATGATGACCGTCAGCGTGTCCGCTCTGTCGATGATGTATTCGACATATACGAACGTGCAGTAGGAGGCAATTCCACTTTTCTGCTCAATATTCCTCCCAACCGTGAAGGACGCTTCTCGGCACAAGATGTCAGTGTGCTGAAAGAAGTAGGAAAACGGATCAACCAAACCTATACTACCGATTACCTGCAAGGAGCCGAGGGGCCGGAAGAACTGCTGGACAACAATACAGACACCTATATCGTAGTCGGACCGGACAAGAAAGAAATTGTTATTGAGACCCCCGATCCTGTCACTATCAACCGTTTCCTTATTCAGGAAGCCATCACCGTGAGCAGTGAACGAGTAGAAAAGCATGCCCTGGACGCATGGATAGACAATGCCTGGCAAGAAGTGGCAACCGGCACCAACATCGGCTACAAACGCATCCTCCGTTTCCCCGATGTAACCAGCAATAAATTCAGACTGCGTATTTTGGAATCTCGCATGAAGCCGGCCATTTGCCAAGTAGCAGCCTATCACTATGCAGCCCGTCCGCCCCGCCTGGAGGTAAAACGAAATACAGAAGGTAACGTAACCATCGGCACCATGCAACAAAAATTCGGATGGAAAACATATACACAGGACATTGCCCGAAATTTGAACGCCGGATTCAAGATTCATTATACTACAGACGGAAGTACTCCTACAGCAGAATCAAAAGAATACACCCAACCGTTTGCTTTGGAAAGCGGAATGGTGAAAGCTGTTGCACTGCTGAACAACGAAAAGGGAGAAGTGTGTCAGCAGCAATTGGGATACCTTAAAAAGGAATGGAAGATCAAACAGGAAAGACCTACTGTGGTGACTCTGCAGGCAGACCGTCCTTATTCCATATCCGGACTGATGTATACTCCACAGATAAATGATGCAATGCCGATGAGTGTCAAAGGAAGCGTCAAGTTCAGTGAGAATGGAAAAGACTGGATTCTTGCAGAAACATTTGAATTCGGAAATCTGAAGAATGACCCCACTTGCCGTTATCACTACTTCAAGAAGCCGGCAAAAGCGCGTTACATACGCATAGAAGCCAATGAAAAGATAACCAAGGACGCCATTGAGTACGACCTGTTCTAAGTAAAATAGCCTCATAAAAAAAGCCGCTTCTCTTTTCAGAGTAGCGGCTTTTCTTAAGTCCTTTCCTAAAGAATGGATTACTTACGCAATCCGAGTGCTTTAACGATAGCACGGTATCTTTCGATATCGCGATCCTTCAAGTAGTTCAGCAACGCACGGCGCTTACCTACCAAAGTTGTCAAAGCTCTTTCAGTGCTATAATCTTTTCTGTTGAGCTTCAGGTGCTCAGTCAGGTGAGAAATACGGTATGAAAACAAAGCAATCTGCGCTTCTGCTGAGCCAGTATCAGTGTTAGACTTTCCGTACTTTTCAAAGATTTCTTGTTTTTTAGCTGCGTCTAAATACATAATTTTTAGATTTGTTGATATATAATTTATTCGTTTCGCGGGTGCAAAGATAGACATTATCTTTTATACCACAATGAATTAAAGCAATTTATTTTTTTATTTTAATGTATAGACATAAGAGTTCAATGTCGTTTTGTCTCTGCCTGTTTTTGTTGTTTTAGCATGATTACAGTGGTATTTTCATCAATAATATCGGCATTTCAATCAAAAATATCGGTATATCGTTCATTTTTTCTCTAAAAAATTTGTTTTTCTATTTTTTATTCCTACCTTTGCAACGAAGAAATAAACGAAGTATTTCTTTTAGATAAACAAAGCCCCTTCATATCATTTTTTATTATAGAACCATCTGGAAGAATAAGCGATTCTCCGGATGGTTCACTTTTTTCCAAAACTATTCCTTTCTCTATAAGAAAAACCGTATCTTTGCTCCGGTCAAAACAAAATTCGACTTATAGGGGCATGACTTTCATCTATTTTGTAACAAACAGTGCATGGAATCCCAACACTTGGGCTATTCTGTGCGGTATATTAGCAGTATTCCTTATCGTAGTACTGCTTACTATCTATTTTATTTTCAGACGACTCCATATCGACCTTACCATTTTGCGTACAGTTTTTCAAGAACAGAAGCGCCCTTCCCACCCGGCAACATTAACGATTTCCGATATACCTCCGGGGAGCGAGACCGCAGATTTACCTCAAGTTCCGGCTTCCGCAGCCAAAACAAAGAAGCAACATACCTTATTAATTATAGAAGACCATCTGGAGATACGCCTTTACCTGAAGCTGATATTCAGCAACGAATACAACCTACTAATGGCCGAAAATGGTGAAGAGGGTTTTAAAAAAGCATGTGAAGGAGTACCCGACTTAATTATTACCGATATCATCATGCCGGTAATGGACGGTTTCAAATGCTGCCAATTGATAAAAGAAAACCTCACCACCTGCCACATCCCCGTCATTCTGCTGACTCCCTCACCTCAGAAACAGATATAATGAAAGGCATTGAACTGGGGGCCGATGATTATATCCAGAAACCTTTCAACCCCAACATCCTGCGCACTAAAGTAAAGCGCCTCATCAAAAGCCGTGAAGAATTAAAAGAAATATATACCCGACTTCTCACTCCCACCTCCGAGCCGGAAGCATCACCGGAAGAAAAAACAGGAGAAGCAGGACTTCATTTTCCCGAAGATCCGTTCATCATAGAAATCGTGAGAATTATCAATGAAAACATGAAAAACCCCGATTTCAACGTGAAAAAGCTGGCAGACATTATGGTCATCAGTCAGCCCACCCTCTACCGCCGGGTAAAGACACTCACTAATTTCACCATCAGCGAATTTATCCGGGGTGTACGTCTGAAACGTGCAGCCGAACTGTTGCGCAGCCGACGCTACACAGTTCAAGATATAGCTGAAATGGTGGGTTACAATGACCTTGCCACTTTCCGCAAACATTTTGTTGATTTCTATGGTACCACTCCATCCACTTTCTGCAATAAAATGCTGATGGAAAAATCGGAATAATTACCTGCCGAACAAGTGGGCCAAATATTGCTCCACTTGTTCCACCGGCGCATCCTTCAGCAATACCTTTTTATCTTTATCAAGCAAATAAAGGGTTGGCATAGCTTTCAGGTCATACAGTTCCCTGTCCAAAACAGTCAGCTCCTTATCATAACCATTTATCCACCCGGAGGGAATCACGTCCCGATGATTCTTCCACACCTCATACTCTTCATCAGGATAGAAAGCCAGAATACTGACTTGCTTCATAATACCCGCATCAGTAAGTACAGGAGACGATTTCATATGCGCCAATACCTCTGCACACCCATGGCAATCAGGGTTATAGAACAACAGCAAAGTATAGGGACTGCGTAAATCATGCATACGCCGTTGGGCTCCCGAAGCCAATGTATAAACAAAATCAGCAGCCACACTGCCCACCCGATTCATGTCAATCAGTTTCAAGTCATACCGTGCACGGCTCTGTGCTGCCTCATCTGCCGATGCATAAGAAGCAACAAAACGGCACACCGGTTCAAATATCTCTTCATTCCTCATGGGAGAATTAGGGTCGAAAAGATACTTACGCAGTGTTTCAACAAAATAATTCAGCATCTTTGGTTCTAAAGATACGTTCTCCAAAGTGCGGGTTACGCAAGAATCCGCCATAACTTGCGGCACACGTGTCAGCAAATCAATATAATTTGCCATTGCTTGCTCCGTAATGTCGGGCGCATGAATATAGGCTGTATCTTTAAAATCAAATTTATCCCAATAGTGGTTTACCACAAAATGCAGTCTGTCTTCGACAGATTGTAACATAACAGGTACTTCGGGTAATGTAAAAGCCGGAGTTTTCTTTTCAGCGGCTTTATCAGCATTTCCGGTTTCCTGCTTCTTCTCTCCACATGAAACAAGAAGAGACGACAACAAGATTATGAATGCAAATCGATATATCTCCATTATTGATTTGTTAAATACAATATTCATACTATTTTATAACACCTGCAAACCCGATTCTATTTATCCTAACTAAATTTAGTGAGGCATCATCACTCCTTCAATTCCCGATAGCCATTCCTGAAACCCGTTTTGAGGTGCATACTTCAGCACATACTCTTTATTGCTGTAACTGAGAATCGTATCATGAGGTATGCAGTCAACATCCACTTCCGCACGAACAAGCCATAAAGTATTATCCATGACATATCGTTCCAATACAACTCCTTCCATCATCCGGCTGAGGAAATATGCAGACCGCTCGTAAACATACCATTTCCCTTCCCCTCCTTCCTGATAAACATATATCAAACCGGAGTTTTCCAACTCTCTTTCCAATACTTTTACGACCTCACACATAAGCAATTCCCTTTTTAATCGTTTTTAAGCAACAGCATTTCCGAATCAGAGCATAGAGCAACAAACCAACTCTTGTTAAGCAGCAGATTAAGGTCTACCTCCACTTTCTCCAGCATAACACCATAGAAGGAGCATACATGGTTCCTGAGCTTGACAGTCCCGGCAGCCAACTTTTTGAGCAGGCTTGCCGAACGGTCGTATGCATACCATTTTCCATTCTCTTCATACAAGTACACTTCCGAGCGACTTGATGATTCTCTATCCATGATTTCAAACATATCCATAGTATCAATTTTTTAAGCGAAACATTATTTCACATCACGCACACAACGTACAGGACCCTTAAATTCATTAGTAGCCAATGTTACAAAAGGCTTATTGTCTGCATATCCTCCACTGTATCCGTTATTATCCTTCCTTTTTACAGGAAGACTAGACCCTGTTCTTGATTGTACATAAGATTGACCGGACCAGCTACCATAGTTACTGGTCATCAACGACAACTCACGTTGATTAGGCAAACGCCATTTAGGTTCATCCGCACCTAATCCCCTATTAAATTTTGCACAAGGCGAATCTGTAGGATTATTATTAATCAAAGTATTTATCTCCTTCCACGACCATTTTTCATCATTCCTATCTTTATATACAAGTTCTGTTCTAAATTCAAAAGCCGTATAAGGGCGGTTCAAATTAGAGCTCTCGTCATGAGAGGTAATCTCGCTTTTCATATAATTATCACCGCTTCTTAATGATTCAGACTTCATATAAGTAAGAGTTAACGTATTTCCATTCTGTGTTACGTAATGCTGAGACTTATCTTCTGCAGAACTAGGCTTATTAGTTTTTCTTCCCAAATTACGCAAACAACGATAATCATACTTCTTCTCAATTTTATCATTTGTTGACCAAATTGAGTTTGCATAAACAAATCCAAAACTACCGATAGAAGATCCCTCCTCTGCATAAAGTTCCTTTCCATCACTACTCAGATAACGGCGGTATCCTTGAGAAGTCGGTATCTCATTCGAATACAAATAAGTTTCAATAGGCAATGCTGCCCTACCTACCCAAATATCGGTATATTGGTCAATAGCTGCCGGATACCATTTTACCTCATCCGCATCAATCCTACCATTGCCATTATCATCCCTATTACGCTGTAGACAAGCATACAGCAACTTATCTTTTTTATTTAACGAAGTACTCATGTAATCATGAATACCATTCTTATCCTCTTTAACAGAATAAGAAATATAATTACTCCAACTACTCGTCCTAAAATTATTACTTTGCTGAAAGAAATTCCAAAGTCCGTTTTTAGCCGAATTGGATGTACTCCAAGGATTACTATCCGGTTTATCAATTTTCCCTGTTTCATTCACAGTCTCCAACCCCCATGCCGTCTTCAAATCACTTCCTGCCTTTTCATTATAGAATGTTTTTATTGAGCGTTGGCTTACCATGACGGCAGATGTAGTCAAGCTACTTTCTCTGTCTTCGCTGAACTGAGTATTGCACAATATATGCACTTCTCTATTAGGTTGATTTACAAATTGTTTCCAAAAGTCTGTCCCCTCTTTCGCTTTAGCCTGAGCGGTCAAGTTCCCATTCCCATCGCGCTCCCCATAATACCCGTTTCTCGGGTCACATGGATAATAGAATTCATCAATATACATTGTATAAACAGCTTGCCCCTTCGTGTCATATACACTACTAGCTCCTACTGTTTCATTAGTAGTATGCAACTCTTTTAACAGCTCATCTATCGTGATAGCCTTAGAAGGTACATGATTGGCATAACTATCAGTTTTATAATAGTATCTCCTATTAGTCCTATTCTTTTCATGACGAATGAATTTCACCCATTTATAGTCTTTAGCCTCTGATACAGGTCGAGCATTCGCAGGCACCATACCGGACTCATCTTCTATAAAATAATATCCGTCATCAAAAGGAGTCTTTACTCTAAAGCCTGCCCTACCCTCAATATCAGACTTTTTAAAAACAACCATAGTATGGTCAAAGTGTGAATCAAACTGATAAAACTTATCCGTTTCGATTATATCACCCTCTGCTCCCGGCTGCTCTTCCTGAGTTGTACCTTGTCCATCATTATAAGAAGTTACTTCCAAACGTATTTTATCCACAGTTTGAACATAAACATTATAAATATATGTAGTATTGCGCTGGCATCTAAAGTCATTAGCATCTCCCTTCACATACCCCAAATGCACAGTATACTTCACATCGGCATGCCTTTCTTTAATAGAACCGTCTCTATCTGTATATTTTTCATAATAGCTACCTGTCATTTCTACCAAAGTGGCAGTAGCGGGAGCGTACTCATATCCATCATTCAATGGTTTTTTC
Source organism: Phocaeicola massiliensis B84634 = Timone 84634 = DSM 17679 = JCM 13223 (assembly GCF_000382445.1). Taxonomy (GTDB): domain Bacteria; phylum Bacteroidota; class Bacteroidia; order Bacteroidales; family Bacteroidaceae; genus Phocaeicola; species Phocaeicola massiliensis. Next base: position 118,057 of record NZ_KB905474.1, read on the forward strand.
TTCTCTTTTTCACGCTGGTCATAATCGGCAAGCCCGGTTGTGCTTTGTTTGTTTTCCATCATATAGAAGGTGAAAGAAGAAACTCCATTTTCATCTTTTGTCTCAAAATTAGCAAACTCCCCATTATTAGAAGAGAAATATTCACAATCCGAAACCAATTCGTTGTCCGCTTTACCATATAAATAGGCTTTGGTCGGTACATTCTTCACTATAAACTTTAAAGGAGTAAATGATTTCTCAATAATATTAGTACGGTCACTCTGTTTATCTAAAGATATATTAAACGTAACACGAGCGTCCACCCGTACCAACTTGATTGTTGAAATATTATTTGTTCCCGATGGATTAATGACACAATATCCTTCAGGGTCAGTGCCCGATTGTAAGCTATTTTTCACCCATCCACTCATCACCAACCTATCATTGGGACGATCGACTATCTTCGTAGAGATAACCACATTATTTTCTAATCCCTCAATATCATCAATCCCTTCTAAATCATTCAGTAATGATGCATGAGAGTCTCCGGCAGGTACATTAGCCACGGCGTATATACGCTTTTCACCCGAAGATATCTTCATCTTTATTTTTCCCGAAGTAGTAGCATCCCCACTATTCTCCTTTTCATGCACATCAAAGAATTGATCATCAGAATTAGTTGCATTTAACTCAAACAGATGTCCATATTCCTTTCTACCTGCTTTATCGAACACAAAGACATACAAATTATAAACTTTATATTCTTGTTTCACGTCTAGCGCTCCTCTCGTCTGTACCGAAGGAGTGGCAGAAGTAAAAGCAAGATTAATTTCTGTTTCAATTCCTTCTATTACATCTGTTTTCCCAGATATAATCTCTTCATCGGCACAAGAGACAAAGCCAACGACCAACAGCAAAGCTGCTACCCATTTCAGCGATAATAATGATTTATATCTTTTCATAATTCAGTCTCTTTTAATTATTTAAATGTCGGAACATTAATTGTTTCAGATTTCCATTCCTCAACAGCATACGATATGGTGACGTCAAAATCATCAGGTGTCACCGCGGTGATATTGTAAAGGTATGAATGATTACGAATCACATTTTCATCAAACTTAATTTCCTTCGTTTTAGCTTTACCTTTATAAGTATAGCTCACTGCTATCGTAAGAGGATTCTCTCCAATAACTTGCTCCGGCAAATAAATCCGGTCTTTATAACTCGTAGTCACATCAAGATCAGAGTAAGTTATAGTCTGAGTTCCAGCAGCCGCAGGCACATAAGGAATTGTATAATGGTCATTACTCATCGCTGCCTGTGACACACAATATCCTTTATCCATCATTCCTTTGATACTAATGCCTGTAATCATGAAACCGTCAATGCCTTGTCCTTCATTCTCTGCATCGGCAGCATTAATCAAGAAGCCCAACTTTGCCACCGCACGGTGCAAGTTACAATTCTTCTTTAACTCATTGGCTCTGTTTAATGAAAAAGTTCCCGTAGTCCCCCACATCGGGATGCGACGGTTCTGTATATTCCATTCAGAAGAACCATATTGATAAATCAGACTTTCATAAATTGCTGAAGGCGAGGAGCCTTCCTTTCCATCAAAAAATGCCTGAATGCCTAATAATGTCGAAGAATTAGTAATATCAACTAATTGATTCTGAACCAAGTTGGTAAGAACCACCAATTCCAGATTTCCATCAGTCTCAGGCTGAACAAATGTACCGGTCAACGTTCTGTTGGAAGGATTTGTACCACCGGTGACTGCATCAAACCTCAATCCTTTCACTTGGTCTATCAACGACCCGTTCTGAAACACCAAAACGAATACATCATCATCACTCAATGCCTTCTGGTCCGAAGTTGTATCATCCGTACCGCCATCCGTAAAGTCCCGTGCCGTTGCCCCTCGTTGCGCCGAGTCTCCCCCCGGCAACGCAATCTGCAAGTGCACGCTCACCCGACCGTCTGTTTGCAGTTGGGGCATCATGTCGCTATCCTGACACGAAGCAAACCCGATACAAACGAGGGCTAATATTATATATGAGTACCATTTCTTCATAATTCATTGTTTTTTGTTATGCGTTGCACATTACATATTCATATCATTGAAACGAACCACCCAGTCATTGATAACGATGCGGGTATTGATCCATTTCATGCTTTCGTCCAAGAAGAAAGTCATGTTGTACTCGTCCTGACGGTCGAGATACTCCTGATTGGTCATGTCATGACCTTCGGCTTCGGTGAGCAACAGGTATTTCACCAAGGGGATGGAGAGAACCGTTTCGCCGGTTTCGGTGTTGGTGATAGTCAGCTTAGGATTGTTTTCTTCCACCAATCGGCCTACTGTGATTTGGGCTATCGCCACGCTGATGTTGTCGTCTTCGGCAGCCGCACCGTCACCTTCGGCGCGTGCCGACTTGCCTACCACCGTACCGCCCTGTGCACGATAGTAAGGATAATATGTCAGAGTTTCGTCCGAAATCAGTTTGTTGTCGTAGTTCATCAAACCGTTATCGTCCGTAATCGTAAATTCAAATTTATCTACATCTACCGTTACGCCGTCCATTTGCTGGAGGATAACGCGGATGGTATTGGTGTTTTTCACCAAAGGCACAGTCACCACTTGTTGAGTTGCCGCACGAGTGAACGACTGCTTGGTCACTTCGCCGTGCCACAGCGAAGAAAGTTTACTGCTCACCACAGCGCTTCCGTCGGCTGCGCGAGAGTAGATGCGGTCCATTTTACATTGAAGTTCTTCGAGTGAAGACACTCCCTGCGTAATCAAAGGAACAGAGAATGAAGCCTCGTTGCTCAAACCTGCCCATGTAATGAGGTGGTAATCGCCCGGCTCCATATCGACCGCCATCGAGTAGCCATCGGCTGCCAAGACATCCCCCGCCTCTGTTTTCTGATAAACAAGTTTGCCGTTGTCATCAAAAGCATAAAGAGCTACACTGCTTACTTCGCGAGAAAAAGCATCGGCATACTTCATGTTATAGTCATATTTGAATTTCACTCTATACTCTACAGAGCAATCTACATCATCTTCATCGAGTATGCTGTCGCACGACACAACGGCACTTCCCAATGTCACGGCCATCATCAGGCCAAAAGAGAATTGTCGAGCGAATGTTTTTACTGTTTTCATGCTTTTTTTGTTTTAATGGAATGTTAGAAAAGTGATTTCTGAAAAAGAAGTGGAGGAGGCAGGCTCCTCCACTTTTATTTAGAGAGTTTATGTTCGGATTAAAATTCGATGTTGTTGAAACGTACTTGCCAAGGAAGAATTGTTGAGGTTAACTTCAGGTAGAAGTTCTTGTCTGTATCTTCACCTTGCTCGTCATCTGTCGGGAATACGATTTCTGCACTACCAATCGTTTTAAAACCTGTTACTTTCAGCACATAAGCATTGTTACGCATAATGGCTCTCTCCATAGTTCCGCTTCCTTCATGATGGAAAATGTCTTTAGAACAATAGTAACAATGACCGCTTTCGTAGGTAATTAAGTTATCTGTGTCTGCCTCAACTTCAGTTACAGATTTACCATTATTAGCAGCTGCTTCCGCAAGGCTCAAATAATATTTTCCTTTATATTTATATACGTTATTATTGTAAGAAGTACCGTCTTCATTGCAAATCTGACCGCGGAAGATCACACCTGTTACATAATTTCCATTCTGGTTCGCCTTCTTTACGATATTCTCAAAACAGTAAGCCAAAGTGGTTCCTACTTTATCTTCATCTGCTACGGTAGGCAGGCCCTTAAAGTATGATTTAAAAGCATCCGTTTCTTCATCGCTTATATTAGTTACCTGCACTTGTTTCACAGCATTTGCTACATTATAGAAATAGTCAGCATATTCTGTTCCACCATTATTTTTTGCTACAGTGTTAGGATCCATCAAGTAATTGCTTGAAGACAATGTACCAAAGAAACTAGGATCCCAATTACTTTCAGTAGCCAGATGTCTTACTGCATAAACAGAATTAGAAAGATTAACCAATGCAACTTTATCCAACTTAACATACCAGTTTCTAGAACCGGTTGTCTGTGTTGTTTCCCATTTGATTTGCTCCTGATCTACCCCTGTCATTTTTTTATATAATGTTTCACCTTTGTGCTCTGCTGAACCACTATATGTACCATTTTCTTCATAATAAACACCCTTATGTTCATAAATATTTTTTCCATTCAATGTACCACAAGCCATACCGGTCATATAGGTAGCAATGTTATCTTCAACACGCCAACCGCTAGCTGTCGTAACTGTATATTTGGCAGTTACATCTTCCACCTTATACAAATTGTTATCTTGAGTAGGCATATAAGTAATCTTGGAAACAACACGCTCTACATCAACAGAAGTAGTGGAGGGGGTACCTGCTTGATTTGAAACTACATTCGCTGCAACCGCTACTTTATTAACCATCATAAATTTATTGTCGGTGGCAATAACAGAAGTAGGATTATCACCGGTAGTGGCTTTTACTTCATAGCTAGTAATATAGTCATACATAGATTCTTTGCCTGAAGGAAGAGTACCATTGCCAATAAACGAATTTATTGCAGTTTTGATTTCCTGACATGGGTTCAAAATCACAATAACACCATAATTGCCTGATTCAGCAACTGTCAGTTGAGGCTCATAAGTAATACTTGAACCACTTCCTTGTTGATTCAATTGCTCACTAGTCAAAAAGAAAGCAAACTCCTTATCCTCTTTGTGCAGCAGCACCACAGCATCAGTTACACCGGATTCACCACCTGTACCGGGATCTATTGCATCACCTGCTTCATTATCTGCCGCACGTGATGAATTAGTAGCAGCACCAATTACCAATGTCAAATTAGCCTTCACTTTTTCTTGTTCGCCCTTACCATTGTTCTCCACAATATCATCGTTTGTACATGCAGCCAATGCAGCGCATGCAAACAGTCCGAATAATAAACCCTTAATCTTCATAACTCTAATTTTTAAATCCATAAATTATTATTTTGTAAATTTCATTCCTCGATTTTCGATATTACAAAGATAAGGGCATTTTAAAGTTAGTCTTAATTGGTGTTTTCGGCAAAATAGATTGGCAAATTCGGAAAAATGCATTTAAAGTGTGATTTCAAGGGCATTTAATTCAATTTTGAATGATATGCACATTGCGATGCACAAAATACCCACTATCTTTTTTCTAATTATTTTCTATGGGAAGAAAGTTTGCCGAGTCGTCTTTTTTCAATTGTTAAATTATTCAGGGAATTACCTACCACCAGGTAAAACGTTCAGTACCCGGAGCAGGATTTGCCGATGCCCTAAGCGAAAAGTATCAGGGTCGGGAGAGGGAGAAGACAAAAAAAGAGGCTGTCTCAAGTGAAGTGCCTCTTTAGTGAAAATATATTCTTTATGTATTCCTTCCTATAAGAGAGATTCAATCTCAGCAAGAGAAAGGCCGGTGACCTTCATTATTTGTTCTGAAGTCATTCCCATGGCTTTCATACTGCGGGCGATTTCAAGAGCTTTTTCTTGTTGCCCTTTCCGGATGCCTTCTTGGATGCCTTCTTGGATGCCTTTCTGCAGACCGTCTTCAAACCCTTCCTCAACACCCTTCTTGGCGGCATAGTCGATGGTAGCCAAATAGTCACGATAAGCATTTACACTGTTTTCATAGCGCACGCGGTCTTCTTCGGAGAGAGAATGAACATCGACAATCTCTTCCAATTTCTCAAATACGGCTTTCTGAGCTTTAAAAGGCATACGGTTCAATGTTTCCATGTTATTTAATACAAATATCCAACGTTCAAAATCTGTTTCGCACTCTGCTTCTGTCTTATTAAACAGGGGTAATGCAATAAAGATTTGTCTCAGTTTGTCCGAAAACAACTTTCCGGTATCACGGTCTGTCAATATAACATCGGTGCGCAACTTCTGGTTCTCATCCAAGAGAAAATTAATGAAAAATACTCCATACACCGCTTTTATATCGAACTTCCAACTCTCTCCCTTCACACCCTGACGAACAATGGCATGAGAAAGGTAATACAGAGCACGTTCCTTGAAATAAACCTGGGAGCGGTTTTGCATCTCCACAATTATTTTCTCACCAGTGTCCGTAGTGCAGTAAATGTCGTAAATAGCAATACGGTCTCCCGGATACTCAGGCAACTGCTCATTGTTCAGAAAGGTAAGGTCGGTTATCACCCGTTCGCCCTCCAACAAATCATTTAAGAACTCGATTAGCAACTCCTTGGATACTTCCTGGCCGAATATTTTCTTGAAGCCGTAATCGGTGAACGGATTGATAAACTTTCCCATTATGTTTTAATGTGTTTCTACAACATACAAAGATAGCAATTTATATAGAAAAGGAACCCTGAAAAGCCTTGTTTTTTTTAAGAATAAATACATATTAAGCGAAAAGCTGTACGCATCAGCCTTTCTCTCCGGAAAGTTTGAGCCGTTTATCTCTCATACTCTCACCTTACGCGTAACAAGTTAATTATAAATGTGTTATATGGTGATAGTAAAAAACATTTGCTCTCACCTATGCTCTCATACTCTCACCACATTTTGAAATACGCCTCCGTATAATATACTAATTGTCAACTACATACCTTTCATTTTATGAGTTTCCCGGGGTGATGTAAAATAGGACATTTTAAGCGTTTTTCCTCAAAAAGTGTACATGTGTACCTTCATGGAAGGTAACGGTGCACAAAGTCCGGGCAGAGGTAAAAAAGACTAAGGTCTTTTTTAAAAAGCTCGTTATCTTTTTTAAAAAGCTCTTGGTCTTTTAAAAAAACGTCCTTGTCTTTTGGGAAGTGCATCATTTCACGTTAGTACGCGTAAGCCTGTACGTACGTATGCGTAGGTCTGTACGTACGTCCGCATAGCCTCACGCTTACGTATGTATATCCTCATGCAGACGTACGTGTAAAAAGAGGGCTCTGACACGGGGATGAATCTGCAAGTTTTGTCTCAATATCAGAATAAGCAGGGCTGCTTCTGTTTCTTATAAAATTCAAAATCCGGTACAACCTCTGCTGTCCCGGATTTTACCTTACGCTTTTCACAAAGAGCAAGTTTCTTCTAACATCTTTTATTGTACTGTTTGTTCACTTGTTGTTCATCTGTTTCCAAATATAGCATTATCTTTTCTTTTTTTAGAGACTTCTTTCAGGTTGGCACCGGCTTCGGCAGAACCCAGGCTCTGTGCCTTCTTGAAATTAATCTCAGCTTGGTCGAGGTCTCCCTGCAACAGATTCAGCACGCCTCTGTTGTTCAGCGTTGCACTCGCTTGTGCATCAGCCTTATCCAGATAACGGGCTGCCTGTTGCAAGTCACCTCGTTGGAGTTCGATGGCGGCAGCGTTTATATTCGCTGTTGGGTCATCAGGGAACATGCGCACTGCCACATCGAACACTTCGTTGAATTCCTTACTGCCTTTGGCATAAGTCTGAGCCACCAGATACATTTCCTGCAAGCTCAACTGCTGAGGACGTGTCTTTATGATTTGTTTTGCTTCTTCTACATTGAATCCGCGCACCACATAGCGCACCGTGTAGTCCGAATGACGCAAGCCCGGATAGCAGTCCTGCAACAGTGAAGCATAAATCTTGCCACCATCCAGCGCCTTGATGCGTCCTTCCTTGAGATCCAAATCATTTTCATCCTTATCTATTATGAACAGTATTTCGTCTTTGCGCGGCAAATTGCTCTTTGCCACATAGTCACGCAGGCCATCCCAGTCTTCGGCTACAGAATTCACCCGGAACAGGTCTGACTTGAAACCGTAAGAGTCCATCACATATTTTTTCAATGCTTCAGCACGGCCTTGAGCCAAACGAGCGTTGGAGGCGTAACGACCTTCGGGAGATGCATAGCCGGTGATGTCTATCTCGGTAATCTGCGTATTGGCATCGTTCTTCACCACATCTACCGTTGCCTTAATCTTTTCGAGTTCGGAAGGATTGCGGCGGTATTCGGGATAAATCTTTGTCTGGTTCACCGGGAAGTCAAGATAGGCACGACCTTCTTCGGCACGGTTCTTGACAGCTTCGACAGCCGGAGAAACAAAAGCAACAGTCGGCTGCATGATGTAACGTTCCAAATCGGCACGAATAATGAAAGCATTGCTTTCTTCTTTTTGGCAGTCGGCACAACCACGCACATCGGCAAGCAGTTCAAGCTCTGCACCGTTCATCCATTTTTCGTAAGGAATACGCACCGAGTAATTCACCGTCTGTGATGTTCCGTTCTTGCGGCGCAACACCGAGAAGGCATCCACAGGAGTTTTATGCTCACGCTGCTGCACAATACTACGCGTGCGACCATATACCCGGATGGCAGGCAACACCTTGTTATAACTGTTGTCCCGAGTCTTCAACACCGGAGTAAGTGTAGCCACACGGTTGGAAGAGAGTTGCATATCGGCCGGAAGGGTAACATCCATTCCTATCATCACCCGGCCGTTGTCACCTATCAGGATAGAAGGATTTGCAACCTGAACCCGGCTGCCGCACAGATTCTGCGCACCTGCCGGAAATACCGGCAGCAACAATGTTAAAAGGATATAGCGTATCAGTTTCATAATCCGTTTGTTTTTAGAATATATAAATAAGGTTGAGGGCAGCCTTGGTAGGGCCGAAATAATTCTTATGGGATTTCTCTACCATGTCACCGCATTCTTCACACTCATATTTCTTATAGCGCACATAAGCATAACCGATGCCGATGGTTGCTCCCAGATTCCAATGACGTCCCAACACAAACTGGTAACCGTAACTGATACCGCCGCCATAGAACTGACCCTTATAGCGAAAGTCTTTTAAATCATCAAAAGGTGAAAAAGGCAAATCGATGCCGGTGGTATGATAAGCACCTCCCATCAAATGAGCGCCAAAGAAGTGACCGTTGAATTTATCACAAAGCCAATAGCGGAGTTCGGGTTGAAGCATTGCCAGTTTCAGCATTTTGCTATCACTATATTTCCATGGATTGTAGTACATGGGCACATCCAGAGTCAGCTTCTTGCTCAAACCTACTTCTACCCCCAAATTCGGTATAGCAACTGCATCCATCGCCACATTGGTCTTAACGGCTATCTGTCCATACATATATAAGGAAGAAGCCAACAGACACATCAATACAAATAAAGTTCTTCTTATTACCATATTCATTTCACCTAAAGTTGTTTTCTACTGTTGCAAAGATAAACTCTATTTTTTTAACAGGAAGTTGGCGAATCAGTCTTTATTAAGAGGTAGTTTCAGCAAAATGCAAGGTAGTCCGAAAATCAATTTACCCCTCATCGGAATAAAGTATCGGGGAATTGTTCACGAAGAATTATTTATTGGGACGAAAGAAACACCGATGGTGTTTTCTTCATCACATACCTGTGTTTCATTCATTATGAATAATCCACCGTTTCACACTCAAAATACCCCCGTTCCATTCAATCAGAGGCATTTTATTCACAGGAAGAGGGTATTTTCTTCAAAAAATCTTTGAAATAATTTGTTTATTTGAAAATAATACCTACTTTTGAGGCGAATGATAATGGGTCAATCATTCAAACGTATAAAAAAATAGTTCTATGAAGGCAATTCATTTATTGATTGCTACACTCATCATGATGAGTTTGGCATCCTGCACAGCAGAAAGTAGTGACCCCGTTGACAACTCAAGTTCAACGTATTTTTTGGAAAGAACGTATGGCGCCAGAAGTGTTACATACGAGGAAAACAATTCTGACAATTTAAATCTAAACGATTTACCTGCTATCAGTTTAAAGGAGGCAGATGAAATCTTATCGAACCTTCGCAAACATACCAATGCGAAAGAAGAACATAATATATTGGCTGCCGATAAAGGCAATCAGACTTTACTGAAAGTGATTACCAGCCAGACAATCAATGGTAAGTACACCTTTACAATTCAGCTCAACCTTACCGGCTATGCCGACGGTGACTTATATTACAACGGATATAATGCTGAATGCAGTTCTTCACTCATGAAATGGTATGTGAAAGGATTCAGTTTGGCCAGCGACAACAGTGAAGGCAACTTCATATTCCAATCGGAAAGCTATATTTATATGAAGGTGGCAGACAACGGAATCAAATATATGCAGATTCCTGTCAGCATCCGGGGCACTTATAACCCGAAAAGCCATGACGCTTCATTCACTTATAAACTATAGGTATCAGATTCTATAAATCAATCAGGGCTGAAAAGATTGTGAGGTGATATTAAGCTTTATGAAGGGAAGGAAGAAGCTGTGTATGTAATAGGTGTACATGGGTTCTTCACTTCCTTTCTTTTGAATTATTATTTAACGTATGGCACTTCAATGGTATTTCATTCAATCATAATATATTGATTAACAGCAAATAAATAAAACAATGAATGATATACCCCCTATCAAGACAGATGTATACCCTCTGACTTATCCGACTTTTTAAAAAGTTTCTAACCTAAAACGTTGATTATAACATAATAAAAGCCTATTTTTGCAGTTATCCTTAAAATAGTCTAAGAAACATGATATGAATACATAGCATTGTTAAGTGCACTATATTTAAATGAATGAAGGGGAATATGAAAAGAAGCGGAACATTAACAACACCGGTTACGGGACTACTTATAATTGTCCTGCTGATGGGTATGGAAATAACCAAGGCACAAAGTTTTTTCCGACAGACAGGAATCCAATTATTGACTAAACAAGAGGGATTAAGCAATAATACCTTGACCGAAATCCATCAGGACAAAGACGGATTTTTATGGTTGGGAACAGATGTCGGCCTGAGCCGATACGATGGAATACACTTCCACAACTACAATTCGGCAGACAAAGAACCATATTCCATTACCGGCATTTATGAGACTTCCGACAAAATGCTTTGGTCACGGATAGCGAACATGAACAGGTTATCGTGTTTCAACAAAATGAAAGGATGCTACATGTCACTTTTATCGTCCACCCCGGAAGTGCTGACAGACATTTTGGACTTATGTGTGACAAAAGACAAAATATATGCCATCACCTCACAAGGAGTGGCAGAACTGAAAACCGAATATGAGACAGACGAAGTAAGCATTACACCTAATCTACTGCCGAATATAAAGGGGATTCCATTCAAATTCTATGGTTGCGACAATAACCTCTATATACTTACCCGCGAAAACAAACTTATACTCTATAATCTGACAGAAAAGAAAAGTGAATCTTTGGACTGCGCCGAACTAGGAATTACTAATGCAGAAGATATTTGCAATATACATATATATAATAACTACTTATGGATTTGCAACCACAACAACGGAGTAATCTGCTATGACACAACCACAAAAGCTACACGCAAACTGAACAAAAGCACCCCCATAGTGCAGGATGCATGTATCCGCGATATTATACAAGCAGATGACACAACGTTTGTAATGGCATCAGGCACCTCGTTGGCTTTGATAAAATTTGAAAATAAAGATTATCTGAAAGCTCCCTTTAAAACCATCGACCTGATTGAAAATGACAGTTATTACGAACCTATCATCAAAAACAGAATTACCCGCATTTATCTCGATAAACAGAACCAAGTGTTATGGGTCGGCACCTTCGGAAGAGGACTGCTGAAATTAAATCTGCTGGGAGATAATGTAAACCGCATCCAACTGGATAACGACATAAGATCTCTCAATGGAATAGCAGAAGACAGCAACGGATTTATATGGCTGGCCACCGACAACAAGGGGATATATAAAAGTCAGACAAAAAACCTCTCGCCAAATATACAGTTCGTACCATGGGCAAAAGCGGAAAAGAACGGCAATTACTGCTTGTTCAAAGACAAAAACGGACACCTGTGGTTTGGAGATGAAAAAGGAAATATTCTCCTGATGAATCCCACTACCAATGAAACAGTCTCCTTTCATCCCCAACCGGAAGCAACAGAAAACCAAGTTTCTGCCATTAAAATACTTTTCCTCAACTCGCGCAACGACTTATGGATTGCAACGGAAAATGCATTGATAGTATACGACTATCAGGGCAAAAGCTGTTTGGCATATATGCCTTATACAAAAGAAATTGAGAAAATAACCGCCATTTGTGAGGATGGAGACGGCACCATGTGGCTGGGAACAGAAAAAGGACTGTTTCAGGCAACCCGAGAAGGCAAAAAAGTGACACTGAACGGAGGATACGAACAAAAGAGCAGTCTGACTCCGGGTAAAGTTATGACTATCTATATGAATAACTACAACCAACTATTCGTATCATACGCCAACAAGATTATACAAATAGACGGAAAAGAAAAAAACGTTGTGTCTACCATGCTTCTTAACCAAGACCTACCCAACGGACACATCGATTGCATGATAGACGACAGAAACGGCAATACATGGCTGGGCACCAACTCGGGCATTATAACAATCAACAATAAAAATAACTCTTTCTACTTATATGCTTTTCCGGAAAACTACTATCAGGTTTGCCGGCTGAACAACGGAAAATTATTGTGGGTAAACTCTACGGGGCTGCTTTACTTTGATCCCCGGATGCTGAAAGAAACTTCCAGCAAGCATAAATATTATATCGCTGACATCAATGTAAATTATAATAAGGTGGAAATAGGCGAAAAAATAAACGGACAAGTTATTTTGGACAAACCGGCACATTTAATAGACCGACTGACCTTGAACTACAACAATAACAATCTCGTGTTTTATTTGAGCGACTTGCGTTACAGCACTTCCTCCAATAAAGTGGAATATCGCCTGCTGCCCAATGATAGAAAATGGCATTTCGGTGATTATGACCAAGTGAGGTTGAGTAACATTGAGCCGGGAGACTACGTACTCGAAATAAAGCCTTCCTATCCGATGGAAGGAAATGAACAAATCACCCATATTGCCATCACTGTAGGTAAGTATTGGGCCACCACCGGATGGGCAATTACCGGCTACATACTTATCATTATGGGAAGCATATTCCTGACTTGGCTCTACTTTAACAGCAAAGCACTGAAACGACAGATGTATAAAGAAAAAGAAGTGCGAATGAAAGAACGTCTGGAAAATAAATCCGGAAAAACCAGACGTGCCGCTTAACAAAAACGATGCGTTTCAAAAAGTACAAAAACGACACGTACAAGAAAAAAGGTGAGCGCGGTCCTATTCAGCATGATCAAAGCCCACCGTTTTTCTTTCACTTGAACCCTCTTTAAATGGCTTTAAAATATCATTTAAAAGCCATTGCAGATTCAAAATAATTCACTATCTTTATGCAATGTTAGGCTGCTATACCTGACACCTCATCCGGCTTCGTGTACAGCATCATGTCTGTATATTTAGCTTGATAGTTTACGCTTGCACTAAACTCCACTTTCCTGCATTCCTTGAATGGGCTGCCGACAAATGGGTTTCGGTCCATCCAGTCGCACAGTTCTAAAATGGAAGACTTGTTCGAAGTGAAATACACGAACGAATGCCCTTTCAGAACGGTTAGTACATCCAGATAGTCAGCCAGACGCCAGAACATCTTGTAAGTACCCACCTCGGTGGAGAGGTACGGCGGATCAACCAGGAACACCACACCCGGAACATCTTTGTAACGTTTGAATACTTCCTTGTAGTCTTCGCTGGTTATAGTCAGTCCTTCCAGATAATCCTTTGCTTCGGGATAGTCTGTCTGCCGAATCCTATTGTAAATGGCTTCTTTCTTCATTCCTTCCAAACTGGTCACATATTTCATGGCGAACAACAAGGATGCGGAAACCGTGATATAATCCACGTAGCCGTGCTCTTTTTCTTCCCTCTCAATACGGGCAAACATTTTATCGCGAATCTCCCCGGTTATACGTTTGTTTCTGGGTTCCCCTTCAGCTATCCGACGCAAATCGGATAACAGCACATTAGTGGCCGGGATATTTACAAGTCGGCAGCGGTAGTTGTCGAAGTCATTATACACAACGGTGGCATCAGACCTGACACATTTGGTAATATGTGACAGCAGGCCCGAGCCACCAAACAGGTCCACAAACACGGTGCTGTCCGGGAACTGTCCCAGCACCTTGATAAATTCCCTCGCAAACATGCGTTTCTGCCCCACGAAAGGAAGCGGGGCGGACAAATACATCTTTTTCATTTCATTCTGCTTTAAAACGGCCGCAAAGGTCCCCAGAATAAACGAAAAACAGCGGGGAACATGAACTGTTCCCGCTGCAAGACATATACAGCAAACTACACGTTCAACCCGAAGCGGACCGTCTCGTCACCGGCGATCAGCGCACGGGTGCCCGGGATATTATTCTCGTAGATATGTACATTGCCCAGGTAGAGAGTGATCGACTTCAAGGGAAGTTCTATCTGCCGCGCCATCAGGTACAGGTGGTAAATATCGGAAGGCAGCCCGAGGTTCGCGTCACTGCTACGCTGGTAGGCGGATAGAACCAGTTCACCGCCATCTAACTGGAACTGTACCAGACTCAAACAGGGTGCCTGGTTGCTCTCGGCACCGGTTTCGCCCAGGAAAAGCACGTAGTTCTTGCTGTTGCGCCTCTCCCGGTTAATTTTCGCTATCAACGGGGGCAGCTTCTCGAAATAGGTCGGGTAACTGTTCACCAGGATGGAGCCGCAATAGTCCCACCAGTTGATGCCGGCCTCCCGGTACTTCTCCACGTTGCGCTCACCCTGCATAAATAACTGCAACTCGCTGCGGAGCTTCTTACGGGCGATATTATGCCCCTCGAATATGTCGAGCAGGTCCGCCGGTGTCAGCGAGAGCTGCTCGTTCAGAAGGTACTGTATGTTTCCCTTCTTGTTGGTCTGTGTCTTTCCCGTGGCAAGAATCTTGTCCAGGATACGGTAATACTTGTTCATAGCCATTTCCTCCTTCTAAATTTGAAACACCCTAAAGATAAGGGGAAACGGCACTCCCTACGGCATAAAACAACCCGTTCACACTGCAAGCGTCTTGCAGTCGCTCTGGAACCGTTTCACCAAGGCATAAACCTTGCGTTCGCTCACCGAATACTTTTCGGACAATACGGCCACAGCATACGAGACTTTTTCACCTTGATCGAGTAGGCGGGTATAGTCCGCGTACAGGTCGATATACCGGGCATCTTCCAGACGGATGCCGGCCGCCTGAAGCCTTTTCAACAGCTCCCGGTTAAAGTTTAATATCTCAATCACTTTCATACAACAAAAAAATTATATCTTTGCATCGCCAATCATTTTTTAGACAACAAAAAAAACGTCAAACCGTGACAGAGGGTATTTGCCCCCGGTCGCGCGGTTTGGCGTTTCATGTTTATAAAAGTGATTGGCGTTACTTTTTAACAGGCCGGGGGCTTTTTTCTTATCCTCCCCCGAAGGATTTATTCCACCCGGTACTTCTCCGGATCAAAAGCGTCTTTCTTCCTCCAGCCGTCAGACAGCGTGTCCTGAACATGCTTCATGGCTTTCGTGTAGAAATCGGTCAGTTCCTCCAGTGTGACGAACTCCCGATATTGGGGAACCTCATCCGTACCGAACTTGAATGTCACGGGAAGCGTAGCACCACCAGTCTGTACGGCCAGATCATACGCTGCCTTATAATTGAACTGGTTTTCACTTGACAGCCATACCGGCATACCTTCATAGAGAAAACCGGAAAGTATCTCACGGTCAATTTGCTCATTATACCAGTCTGTAATGACGGACTTTATAGTATCCATGTGAGGTCTGCCGACAAAGCTTTCCTCCATATAGGAAGCGGATCCGTCTTCACGTTCCTGCACATCCCAGCGGATGCGCCATCTGTTGCGTGCCGGGCTCACGCACTCGATCAGTCTTATCCCGGATGTTCCTTCTACCCGTTTCATGTAAATATGTATTTAGTTCGACCTTTGCCGAAGGTTTCCGTCTTGATGGTGGTTTCGAACGGGAAGCCGTCCGGCATTTCCTTCACTTGCAAGAGGATGTTCTTCATCTCCTCGCTGTTGGTAAAGAACTTTTTCGGTTCGCCGTTCATCTCAATGGCCACGATACAGCGGTCCTCGCCCTGTTCGGTCTTGATGCCCGTCTCAAAGTCCTTCACAATAATCGGTAAGTTTACCAGTTCCCGGATGCTTACCACCACCCCGGGAAAACGTTTCTTGCCGTCCTCCGGCTTGTAGGAAACGTTCAAGTCTTTAAATGATCTCATGTCTTTGCCTGTTAATTTTTTAAACAACGTATGACAGTCGGCGTGCTTGGCCATCCCGTAGAACGACGCTATCAGCTCACGCCTCCTCCTTCTCGATTTTACCTCGTGCATTTTTCGGGCGAACTTCTGCTTGATGCGCTTGCGAATGCGGACATGGTCCGCACCGAAAGTCACATACCCCAGAAAGTCGATGCCCTCGCCCGGCGGGAACACGCGCTCGTTCCCCTTCACCAGGAGACCGGCACACTCCATGCGCCCGTGGACGGCATCACGAATCTTCCACAGTTCCGCTTTCGTTTTACCCAGTACGACGCCGTCATCACAATAGCGGTAGAAATGACGCACGGCATACCTGTCCTTCAGATAATGGTCCAGATACACAGACAAAAGCAAATTGCCCAGCCCCTGCGAGCTGCGCAGGCCGATACTCAGACCTTCAGGCATCAGGCGGACAAAGCTCTCCAGCATGGTCACGAGCTTTGCGTCCTTGAACACCCGGCTGACGCAATACATCACAAAATCCTGCTTCACGCTCTCGTAGAATTTGGTGATGTCAAACTTGTAACAGTAACGCGTACCATCAGGGTCCTCGGCCATGTCACGGCGGACATACGCCAGGAGGTCGTGCATACCCCGTCTCTTGATACTGGCGGAGGTGGTACGGATGAAACGTTTCCGCAGATGGCGGTCCACCACCGCCATGATGGCATGCACGGCGATGCGGTCCTTCATCGGGATCACCTGGATGCGGCGCAGCTTGCCGCCCTCGATGATCTCGCGTTCACGGTAGTCCTTCACGCGGAAAGTACCGGATGCGATCTGCGCGGCCAGCTCCTCCAACACCTCGGGCTTATGCGCGAGCAGATAGCCCCCCTGGCGGCTGCGTTTACGCTTGCTGCCGCGAAGGACCTGCCGGAAGGAAGCCTCCATGTTGGAAGGCTCCACGATCTCCTCGATGATATACCCAACCCTGCGCATAAATTACTGTTTATTGCTTTTAATACGGGGCCTTCAATCCCCCGGGCCCGGCTTCTTCGAACCGTTTCCGGCCTACCAAACCCTACCCGACACTTTATTTTTCAGTTTTCCGGCCCTTGCGGACCGCTGTTACTGCGGCTTGCCCCCCTCGGCACCACGGTGGGGACAAGTCCCCGGTGTTGTACGCCGATTAAAATTTCCTTTCGATTGTTGTTCAGACGAGAACCGATGTTCGTGTTCGTATTCGAGGAATCGTTGTTCGCATTCGACATCGAAACACCGCCATTCGGGTTCGCGTTGTTGTTGCCACGATAGACCACACGGCCTATGGGGAGGCGCCACCTTTCAAATGCAAAAGTACTATTTTCAAATTATTATTTAACAAACAGATACAAAACCTGACGTCAAAAAATATTTTTCGACGGGCTGACGCCCGTAATGAACGGCGTTCCCCTGCTCGGGGAACACCGGACGTTTTGTCGCTTCGCTCCCGCTTTGACGCTTTACGCGGCCGATCATGCAACCTCGCTTATCGCTTTAAACGCCACGGCGCTCGACGCCTTAACGAGCCGGCCGCGGAAGGCCAGACGAGAACCGATGTTCGTGCTCGCATCCGAGGAATCGGAGTTCGCATACGACATCGAAACACCGCCATCCGGGACCGCGTAGCTGTAGCCACGATAGACCACACGGCCGGAGGCAGTGGATATGTAGTAGATGTCGCAGTAATTTGTCGAGGAGGAACCCGAAACGGAACCCACCGGAATCACGTCCATATATTTGCCATGCGCCACGGCGGTAATCCAGATACCGGAGCTCACGGAACCCTTAACCAGGCGGGTACTGCCGTCAGGCATCCAGATGCGCCACTTCCCGGAATTGCCCGTGTCATTAGGGAGGTCCACGCCGTCCATCATGTCATATTTATGACCATAGATGTCCTCGTAGCCAAGGCAGCAAATATTATTCACCTGCGTAACCGTGGCCCCGCCGTAGTCATCCTTCTCACGGTACCACGCATACTGGTGGACGGAGTTTTCTATCAGGCTGTTCGTCACATTAGGGTTGATTGAGGAGGCTTCCTCGTAGCCGATCGTGTCCGTCATCCCGCGGCTGGCAGTACCACCCGTAGTACGGTTGTTCGTGTGAGAGCCCGCGCCGCATTGTTCCTGGCTGTCACGACGACCGTACTTCGCGTAGAAAAGATTCGCGATGCGCGAGTGCATAAGGGCATCAATCTGCTGCATACCGCGCTGGACACTGTAATAGTGAAAATCAGCCCAGGTCATGCTCGCCGTAGTGCTCCCGCCGGTAATGCAGGCGCGAAGTTTGGAACCGACAACACTGCTGCCCACAACGGCACACAAGTGCTCGTCATTAGGCACCCATTCGGGTTCCATATCCTCGATCCTGTCACTGTTAGAAAGGACAACCTTATCGAACTCTGCCGTGTTCAGAATGGAGAAGTGAAGAGCAGTGGCACCCTCCGGAACATCGGCAATCAGGTACATACCGGCCTCGAACTTGTTGCTCAAGGTAGGGACGACGATTGAACTGATGACCGTGCCGGAATCGTCTGTGAAAATGCTTCCGACAAGGCTTGTACCGGGAACGCTCGGGAAACGCACACGCTTGTAACCGTCCACGTTCACCTTGCATACCGAATACGTACTGTCAGTACTGTAGCTGTTCGAAAGCGTATCCTTTCCGCTCATGATCTTACGACCGGAAAGATAACCGCCACTCGTGCCCTTAATGTCGTCAAGCGTAAGGACGTCAGCATCCGGAACGGAAGGCATGTTATCCGAACCGTTACTGCTGTAACAGGAGTAATGCTTGCCGTTCAGGTAATCATTGATACCCTTGCTCCAGAAGAAGGGCTCGTACATCATCCAGTCACCTTCAGTGCCGTCCAGTCTGGCAGCCGTGCCGTCGGCGTACTTGTTGCTGTCCGTGTCGTCCAGCGGGTAGTAGGTCATCTCACCGTCCAGGTTGTTCACCGTGGTATCAACGTTCGCCATGTTCACACCCCGCGTCGTCGCTTTTTTAGTCACTTTAGCAAGTACACGGTGACGCTGCTTCAGGATGGCGGAAATATGACCGCTCACCTCATACGCGTTGTCATACTTGTAGCCGGTACCGTTGTCAAGGTTGCTCACGTTCGCGTCATCCGATACCTCGTCGTCGAACTCGATCATCGTGTATTCCGGCTGCCGGATATTCAGTTCCGGGAAGTGCGCCTTCAGAGCGCTGTACGTATCGTCATCAATGTAGCGCGTGAGCTGTACCGTACCCACCAAAGCGCACGTGTCCGTAGTATTGCCATCGGAATCCACACCGCCCATCCCGACAAACTTATTCAGCCACGTACCGTCATCCTCGCGGTCAATACCGGTTACTCTGATACGTTCCACACCCGTGCAACGGCCCAGCAGGGTTTCCCAGTCAATACCTGGACAACTGTCAAAGATGAAGGTCTTCACCTTGCTGTAGCTTTCCAATGTCAGCCCGCCGGTGGTCAGTCTGCCCAGATATTCCAGACGGAGGCTGGTCAGTGTACCGGGAAGGTGGAGCAGCGTCACGGGAGAACCCTTGGCTAGCACCACGCTCTGCACCTGCGTACCGCGGGTCTCAAGTTCTTCCAGCTTGGTCTGCGCACTCAAATCCAGCTCGGTACTGGTACTTCCCCCGGTTTTCGCCTGTGCCTGGTTACGAAGGTTGAGTTTACGTAGCTGCTTGCAGTTGCCGATGTTCAACCACCAGCCGGTACTGCCGTTGCCGGAACTTTGAAGGTTCAGTTCGCGCAGCACGGTACATTTGCCCAGGTCGAAAGCGTTTTTCAGGTGGTCGGCGGCCCCGCTCATATCCAGCACCTTCATACGGCTCGCGCCATAAACCCTCAAGGGATCGTTCACCGTATAGGCACCGGTGATGGAAAGGCTCGCAGCCGCATCTTTCTTGATGATGCCGGTATTCCCTATATTCGGACTGTTGTTCGTACCGTAGCCGAAAGCATAAACCTCGTTGGCCGTAATCTTCAGCACGTCGGGGGTGTCAGCAGCCGTACGTGCCAGATAGAGGTCGATGTTGTCACTGGTGAAATTGCTCGTGCCGTACTTGGCATCCAGAAGGGCGAAACGATTACGCACGAAATATTCACGGTGCGCACGGTTACTGCCCTGAAGGGCGTAGATGAACGGCCACACCTTGCCGTACATCTCCTGCGTGGCGGGCAGGATGTACTTCAGCTCGCCGCTCTTGTTATAGGCACGGTCGCACCAGTTGCCCGCCTGCTCCACGTTCAGCATGTCCAGGACACGGCTGGTGGTAAGTACACCGCGAAGAGCCTGCGCCTGTGTCTTCAGGTCAGCGTCCAGGTTGGCCAGAACGAGGTTCCAAAGCCAGCTGTCACGGCCTTCAAAGGCATATTTCCCGGCCTCGGCATCATAAGTGTCGCGGTCGGTGGTGTAGTCATACACCAGGAAACAGTCGTTGCGTTTTCCCATCTGGGTATCACCGTCGTAGTAGGTGATGTACCATATCAGGCCGTCCCACGTGCGCAGCATCATGTTCTTCGCACGCTGGTCAACGGCAAGGAAATAGTCCGTCCAGAGGTAATACGTCAGCAGGAAAGCCTTGTCGAAATAGTCACTTATCTCGTCCCTGAACTTCTCGCTCTTAAAAGTGGAGAGGTCGGCGCTCGTCGCACCGTCCGGAACACACGAGCGTATCCATGCGTACAACCGTTTCACGGCCGTACGCTGCGACTCGTCAAGGCCCGCCCATTTCACATCATCCGGAACGTTGGTCTCGGCACCGGCATCAAACACCTCCTCCAGATGAGCGTCACTTGTGGTCTTGAAAAGGCACATGGCCTCGGTATTGTTCAGCATTTCCAGAGTGAGGGGACAGGCAGGATCGTAACCCTCCACGCCACTAAGGCCGAACAGGTCGCCGCTCTTGCTTTTCTCGTTGTTGAAGTTGTACTGCCCCACATAGTCGTTCTCGCCGTCCTCCGCAGCCGCCACAAACATGTCGATAGGCACACCGTCGATAGCGGTACGCACGGTGACCGCGTTCAAATCGCTGCCGCCCGTCTCGTACTGGTAACGCTGCGGAGGGGTGAGAAGCCCCATCTCCTTCAGCACGTCGTTGAACAGTTTGGCACCGCCTGTGTTCAGCGACATGGACGAGTCGGAATAATCACTCTTCAGACAGATCAGGTTCATGGCGATGCCACCGGGACGGACGGGATATTTCTTTTCCGCCTGCTCCTTGCCGCCAACGGTGAAGCTAAGGTTCGTGCCGCCCTTGCTGATATAGATACGGATGTTCTTGCTCGGATATTTCGTGGAACTGGTACCCTGAATACGGATATAACAGTCACGAAGCACGAAGTCGTATTCGGATCCGAAAGGGGAGTAATAGAAGATATCAGCCGAAAAGTCCGTCTTCTTGTTGTTCTCGGCATACACGTCATCGAGCTTGTTCTGGCGCACGATACGCAGCACCCCCTTGCCCTTGGCACGCAGCTTGTCCATATCCACAGTGTCGGTATCACCCAGGATATCGTTCTCTTCGTACAGCGCGATCATCTCCTCACCGTCCACACTGTCCACCATCCGGTTCTCCAGTTCCTCGTCGTCACTCAACCGGCGGGTATAGATACGCACGCTCTTTACCTCCACGTCCGCCCCGGCGCTGTCAATGGTGATATATTTCGGATTGTCCTGGCGGAAGCTGAAGGCGTTGTCGTAGATGTCGGCACCGGTACGGTTGCCGTCCACATAAAGCTCCATCAGACGGCTCTCATTGCGGGTACCCACCATGAGGGCCACCTTGATCCACCGGTCTTCCACATAATTCGTGCCCAGCTTGATCTCACGCTCCACCAGCTCGTCGTCCTCGTTGGTATAGGACACTTTCTCACCGGTCTTGAAACTCGCTTCCGAAGGGGTGATATAAAGCCCCTTGCCACTGTCGAGACAGTCCACAACTGCGGTATCGCTGTCAGTGGGATTGCTTACCCGGAGGGTCAGTTCAATGGTCAGCCCCGTACTTTTCACATCGGTGGCAAAGGGCCGGTAGCCGATGACGGCTTTCGCACCGTTGGTCAGCTTCAGCGCCTCACCCGTCCAGCCGTTGCTGCTCCAGTCAAAACCCTCGAACGTGGTCTCCACGCCGTTCGACTCCCATGTTCCGGGGTTACTCTCCCCGTTGCTGCGACCCGCCGCGTCAAGCTTGACCGCTAGGCCGTAGGTGGCCTCGCTGATATCGATACCGCTCTCACCCACGTCGATGCGCAAAGTGTACCCGGTCGGACCGGCTTTCAGGACAAGCGTCTGCGTGCCTTCCTCGGTAAACCGGTTACTGTAGGTCATCATGCTGCGGGAAGCGCTCACGGTACTGCTCTTGACGCCGTTTTTCCAGAACTCCACTTCAGCGGGCACACGGTCGGGATCATAGGCCACCCAGTCGAAAGTGAGCTTCTCGTAGCGGCCGGCTTCAAGGACCGGCTCCAGATGCTCGTCCCGTCCGAGGACATGCCCGTCGGCATGAATGAGCTTCAAACCGATGAAGGGCGCGCCGGTTCCGGCCTTCAGCAGGTCGATATGGATGCTCTCGCTTTTCAGCGTGAGGTCGTCAGTTTCCATCTCGGCCACCAGCTGGGCGGTATGCCGCCCCACGGACAGGCCGGTCATGGAAACCTCGAAACTGCCGTTCGTCGTGCCGCTGCGGGTGACCGTATGCGCGTTCTGCTGTACACCGTCCACGTACAGGCTGACGGTTTTCGTGCCGGTACCGCTCACGGCGTAGGGTATACTCGCGGAATCATAGGTACCGTAACCGCCGTTCTGGATGGTGGCCGCCAGGTTGTAACCGCAGGAAAGGGACAGGGTGACGCTCTTCACGCTCACGTACGCCTGCTTCTTCTGCGCCTTACCCGTGGTGGGATCGGTAGTCTCGGCAATGACGTAGATATCGCTCGTGCCCACCAGCAGGTATTTGGTCAGGTCAAGGGTATAGGTACCCTTGCTCACTTCCTTCAGCGAGGAGGAATAAGTGGTGGTCGTCCCGCGCTTCACCTGGATGGTGACGGTCGCTTTCTGTCCGGTACTGCTACCCTTGTCATCACCGCCGGCAACCTGGTGGTCATAGGTATAGGTAAGTTTCACCGCTCCGCCTTCCTTCACGGTTTTCTTGTCGGTCTCGGCAAGCAGCACGATCTTGGTGGTGGAGGACTCACCGCCGCCACCGCTGCCGGCCGGGATGTCAACGCTCGCGATCTCCGCCCCGCTCTTGTTGGTCAGCGCAAGGCGGACACTGCTCTCGTCGTCGCTCACTTCCGCGCTCATGCCGAACACGGTACCGGCTTCCACCTCCTGGAATTTGGCGGCGACGGTCTTGTTCTGGACGGGATTGGTACTGTCAGCATCCAGGCTCTCGTCCACTTCCAGCTTGTCGATGGTCAGATCCACGTTGCCCTCGCTGTCGGGAACTTTCTTCTCGCCGTTCACCGTCAGGCTCTTCATCGTTCCGGCACCGCCGAAGTCCTCCCAGCTCGCCTCCTGCTCCCAGCTCGACAGACTTGTCCCCACGAACTGTTTGGTCTCCCATTTGCCCTGCGAGACTTCATAGGTGATGCAACGGCCCTTGTAACGGTATTTCTCATCCACGGCACCGATCGCGGAGGAAAGGACATAATAACCGCTCTCCAAAGGGACTTCCGCCGTCACATTATACGTGTTACCGCCACCACCCGTACCACCGGGAATATCAACGGAGGCAATCTCCGTCCCGGTCTTCCCCAGCAGGGTGAGTTTCACCGTGTCGTTCTCCTCATCAGGGACGGCCGTCATGCCACCGACCAAACCGTCGTTCACACCGGCGGCGGCATCCTCCGCCTGTTTCGCAGCCGCGGATGCCGCTGCCGCGGCGGAATTTGCAGTTTCAGCAGCCTGATTGGCGGTACCGGCCGCATCAGACGCCATACCCGCAGCTTTATTCGCCAAAGCCGCAGCATTATCCGCTTTCGTGGCAGACGCATTCGCCGTGGCAGCGGCATCATCGGCCGGTTTACGCAAAAGGGTAAGCGGAGCACTCACCAGCTCACTGCCGCGAAGGGCGGGGAGACTTTTGATATTGTCAAGGGAGCTGACCTCCACAAGTTCATCAACGCTCTGGCTCTCGGCCTTGATAGCGTTCAGGATCTCCTGTTTTTCCGCATTTGTCATGGCTAATCCTCCATTACCCTTCTATCTGTTTCACTATTTGGGAATAACAGCCCGGAGTAAGACCGGTAACAGCTTCCTTTATCAAAACCGCATCCTCCGATGTCAGATCCACATCCGCATCGGAACCCATAATCCTCATGCAAAGACTGTAAGCATGTAATTTCTTTTCATTATCCGTCTGAATATTACCGCTCGGACGGAAACCGGTACCGTTGAACAGGCACTGGGAGACTATGACTCCCATACACTGGGGTTTCTTATCAATCAACAGCACGCTACCGTCGAAATCCTTAAAATACACATTAAAATTTACTTTCATATCCTTTATTTTTAGATATATGTCATCTTAACGACAATTCCATTAACAACCTCAAGGGTATAGTTATAAGTTATAAAATCACTCTTTACAGCCCACTGGAAGGTACCTGAAACACCCTTTCGGTAACTGTATGTCCCATCGCTGGCCAGGCTCCATCCCGTACCGTAATTGTTCGACAGGATATCACCACAATACACCGCCCCGTTCACATGCACACCACCGTCAAAATAGCCGGCATAAGTATTGGCACTGATAGGATAGCTCTGACCAGAGGACTTGCTGGAGGCATAGATAGCGGCACCACCCAGATTCGAGCCTACGGCCTTGACACCGAACCGTCCCTGCGTGGCGGCATTAAAGGACACATCCACAATACCCTCCATGTCCGTTTGTGAGACACCAAGTTTCAGACTGCGGGAATCATTGCCGAAATAATCACCGGCTTTCCAGTACAACCGTCCGGAATCAATCGTAAAACCGCCGATTTTACCCTCATAGGCATACACTGTACCGTAAATCTTGGCGTTGCGCGTCTCAATACTACCGTCTTCCAGAATCTTGAAATTATCATTAGCCGTAACAAGCCCCTCCAAAGTGATATTATCGCCCTTGATTTTTACGCCGTCACCCCCAACACCTACAAGGGATTTCAAATTTCCATCACCGTCAATGGCATACAACCCGGAATATTTGGAAGTAACCATCAGGCCGGTCTCTTCCAGCAGGTTCTCGTCTTTGTCGAACACCGCCGCCGAAATCTTTACCAGACGCTCCGACTGCTCGAAAAGGGTTTTATAACGGTGTGTCAGGGATTCCACACGGTCGGTGCTCAATATGAGCATATACAGGTAAATATCACCGGTAAAACTCAATTTAAAATCACCTGTACCGTTCCAGAGTCCGCTACAGGTGTACTGTACGTACCCGTCGGTCGCGGACAGTTCTTCCTCCACCTCCATGCTGTTGAAATTGGCAAAGCCTGTCTTATCCACACCCACAAACTCCACACGCAGCGTGCCGGCCTTGGCACAGCGGTAAAAGAAAGTCAGGAACACCGGGACGGCTTCCTTCTCCCCACTGTCATTTTCAGGCATGGAGGGAATACTTTTCAGGTTCTCACGTTTCTGGAGGATGTACTTGTTACGAATCCGGACAACCGTACGGCCGTCATCCTCGGTCACGCTCGCGCTGTCACCCTTCCTCGTCAAGACGTTACCGTTCGCCCAGATCCACCGGTTGCCCACAAGGAAGAACACGGTCTCGTTCTCCGTGTTCCACTTCATAAGGCCGTCATCAAAGGCGGGGTTATTCAGGTAGCCGCGCTCGGTGGCGAAGTCATTCCGCAGGGCGGTGACGGAACTGACGATTTTCCCCTCGACTATCTCGAACTTCGTCTTGATATCCTCGCCCGTTACCAGAAGGAACGTACCACGCAGGTAGGCGTTGTCGCTGTACAGGCCATCACCGTGAGGCTGGTTGTCTGAAGGGAACCAGTCGTCACTGATACCGTCAAGGTTGCCCAGACGGGCACGCAGGCAGCCGGTGAAGTTCTTCGCCTTCACCACGTCCATCACGTCCACACGGGGCTGCCCGTCCTCGGTGGCGGAGATCAGGATCAGGTTCTGGCGCAACGGATTCTCCGTGTTGCCCATCAGCACGCACTCGTCACCAGCCTCCGGAAGGGAAGCGCCGAACTCGTCCTCGCCCACGATGATGGAACCACCCTCCACGCCGGTCACCTCAACCCAATAGCTTTTCAAATTCCCGCCGCTGAAGGTCTGGCAGCGCATGAGGTCATGGGCCACGAAAGTGTTCTCCTGCTCGAAGGTGATCCTCCAGTAACCGCCCTCAAGAACAGCGGTCTTTATTTTCCCGTTGGCGGCACTGACACAAAGCTGGCCGCCGACGCTGCGTACCTTCTCGATAAGCAGCTCCAATACTACCATGACCTGGCGTACCGTCAGCTTGTCGATGGTCAGATGGGACAAAGCGTCCTCCATCCAGAGCCGCCAGCCCTCACCGAAAAGACCGTCCACGAATTTCGGACTGCGAAGAAGCTCACGCACGACAAGGGTCAGCAACTCGGCATTGCCCTTGTCATCAATACCCGCATTATCCTCCTGTCCGAAAGAGGCTCCCGCTTCGAAGGTGATCTTCCCCTTTGCACGGTCATTCTTTTTTTTGCTGATGTGTTCCGCCTGGCTTCTCCGCGCAGAAAAAAGATTGTTGTCCGTAGGCAGTGTCTTGTCCCAGCTACGGATAATGTCAGGAAGCGCGGTACCCTCCGCCTTTGACTTCGTATAGTTTTTCAGTTCCCCGATACTGTCATTCACCCGTTCAAACGCACCACTATGCAGGGCATCGCTGATCTCGATGTCCATCTCCCCGGGTTGGTTCACCTTCCGGGTAATTTTCGTGATACGGCTGCTGCGATAACCGGTTTCGGGGAAATACTCCTCGCTTTCAAGTCTCACACGGCGGCCTACGGACAGGGAAACACCGTTCTCCTCAATCCACACATGGTCAGTCGGGGCCTTGTAAACGGCAAGATCCTGCCAGTGTTCGGTATTGAACTGTTCCACCGCCGTAAGAAACTCCTCCTCGGCAAGCGGGTAATATTCGTCCGGCATACGGATATTCCAGAGAATATAACGGTCACCGGATTTCGGGACAAGTTTGCCGCCGGGGAGTTGCGTGTCATCATCATAGGGCCATATCGTAATAATCTCGAACTCACGGGTGGCACTGTTGAAATTCACCTCGAAACAGTGGTCCTCACCCTGCCCCAGTCCGGAAAGGTCACCGTCCTGGAACGATACACGTTTGGTCTCGTCGGGCAGCTCGTAATCGTTCGGATCGAAGTTCAGGCTGTCGTCCCTGAAATAATAGACCGTGAAAGGGTTGCCGTCGTCATCTTTCACATCTTCGCTGCGCACACTGCTGACAGCCCCGATCCTGCGGGGATAAATGCCGCTGAAGGCGTCTTGCTCGTAACGGTCATAGATGCCGTACTCCTCCGTATGTATCTCGACATATTGCCTGCCCCCCGGAAGCATCAGGCGGCTATGCCCGTATTTTGACGGATCTATGTTCCGCGTGCTGCCTACCGGGAACAACCGGGTATAAAAATTGTCGGTACCCGTCGTGTCGCGTTCGATTCCGGTCAGTCCCTTCCCGTAGCCCAGCGTTATTTCCTCGCCATGCTCACACCGGCACACGTTCACGGTCTGGCCTTCCACCCACCATTCAGCCTGCCCGCCGACCGCTTCGGCTATCTCTTTCAGGGCTTCGTTGCAGTACTTCCCCTCGTAATCGATGACGATAAGGTCCGTACCGTCCACCCGCCCCACTTTCCAGTCGGTGGTGTGGTTCATTCCGTCATTGATACACTTCACGATCATGGCCACGTGTTCACGCGGAGTCGCTGTCAGCGTGAACACAGGCTCGGTGTTCCCGTCGGTGGTCTCCAGCACAAGAAAACGTCTCACCAGGCTCTCGATGCCGTAAAACTTCAAATCATATACCCACTCCTGGCCGCTCTTCTGCTTCGGGGCGTACCGTTCGGTCAGCCAGTAGCGCTCACCCTCAAAGTCCACCCGGTCATTCACGTCCAGGGCGATATATTCGTAATGCGTGAAAGAGAGTGTCAGGACATTGTCACCCTGTACCTCCTTCACCTGGGTGGAGCTGTCACCCGCCTCTATATCGGTCCGTCTGTTGCCGTTGCTGTCATAGATGGTCAGCATGTCTGTATCTTATTTAAACGTCGTTTGAATAGGGTTTGAATCACATTTATATGACCGGGACAGGTTCCCGGAACTTCACCTTGAACTTGCCGGCGTGCACGCCTTCCTTCCAGAGATAGGTCAGAGGCTGGAACTTGCTGCAATCCGTATATTTCACACGGAGAGTCAGGGCAAGTTGGGGAAAGGAAATCTCAAGCCACCCGTCACGGCCTTTCTTCAGGAAATTGATGAACTCGAAATACTTCTTCAGCCAGCCGGCCTGCGTTTTGCCAAACAGGGCGAAATGAAGCGTCACGTCACGGGCCTCATTCCTGGGCGTCAGCACGGAGGAATATTTCTCCCCGTCCTCCTCCCGGATATTCACGGCCGTATCCGTTTTCGTCTTGCTCGGGGTCAGGATGGCGGTCAGGTTATCCATCCCGCCGCGCTTGTCCTCAACGAGGAACACCCCGTATGTGCTCCAGATGTCGGTACCGTTGACAAGTACCAGACCGCCTAATATCTTTTCCATATCATTTGCATTTTACTCCGTCACGATTGATTTTACGAATCTCTTCCTCTATTTTGCCAAGGTGCGACGCGCTCGTGCCGGTGTTCTCCTCGATACGGGCAAGATGCCCCTCGGCGGTGTTCATCTTGTCGATGACGCTCTCCATCTTCTCATCGATGCTCGACCAATGTTGCAACCCGCTGGTGAACATGCCGTCCAGTTTTGTACCCTGGTCCTGTGTCATGGCTGAAAAACCGCCGGTTTTGGCGCTCTGGCTCGTACCGCCCGAGTTATCGTACCCGGTGGCCGCGGCAAGATTGTCACGAAGAGCGACGGCTTCCTCGACATACTTCATGTACTCGTCCTGGAGAGCCTTACGCTCGGCTTCTGTAAGGTCATTGTCTTCCATCGCCTTGCCGAATTTCTCCCACCAGCCTTTCAGCTTGTCGGAATACAGCTCACCGATCTTGTTTGACAGCATCGCACGCATGAAATACTCGGATATGTCCTCCGCCGCGGCTGCGGCATCATACTTCATATCCATCAGGTTATCCACGAAACTGCTGTACATGCTGTCAAAGGAAATACCGGTGAGACCTTCATACAGCTGGTCGGTAAGTTCCTCCAGCTTGCCCGCCTGGTCGATGTAGTCATCCAGCTTCTCGGTCAGACGACCTCCATATCCGCCCTTGCCGGTATCCTGGATCTGCGTCCACATGTCCACGTTACTGCGCAACTTCTTCATCTCCTCCGGACTTAGGTTCCAGATGTCACCGTTCCAGCTACGCCCGATCTGACCGCTCAAACGGTCAATCTGTTCCTGTGAGAAACCGCCCCAGTAATAATTCCAGCTGTGATGCGAACCGTGATAGCCGGCCTGCGACATGGCCATGTCCAGATAGTTCGAGTTCGTCTCCTGCTGGAGCCTGTAGGCATCCCGGTAGGCGGCCACGGACTTTGTACCCTTGCTCGCCTTGATCTCCTCCGTCAGGTCCTCGATAGCCGTCTGCAAGGTCTCGTTACGCTCGGTCAGCCGGTCGATGGTTTCCTGGACCTCTTTGGCATTGCTTGAAGTCGTCCAGGAGGAAAATCCGCCCCAGGTCAATGCGTCGAATATCTTGCCCACACCGGAAAGCAGCGATTTTCCGATAGTCACAAAAAGATCACCGGAAAGCACATCGTCAAGAATACCGCTCACGGCATTGAACACCGCGTCGAGCAGGCCACCGATGACCACACTCAAACCATCCTTGAAAAGGTCTATAATACTTACAATCCAGCCGACAACAGGCACATCCTCAAGTGTTTCGGAAACCTTTCCGAAAGCCTCGCCCAGTTTGCCGTCCACTTCCTTGGCACCTTTGCCGAGTGTGATCAGGCCATTATACGCCCCGCTGATACTGCCGGAGGCAATCTGCTGCAATCCGTCCCTCACATTCTCCATACTGGTCTTCAGACCGGAGGCAGTATTCGAGAGGGACTGCCGGGCACTGTCAGCCGTTTCCTGCAAGGCGTTTATATTCTCACTCGCGGCATCGGCATTAGCCTGCGCCGTTTCCAGGGCTTGCCGGGCGGACTCCTTCTCCTGTTCGGTTCCGGACTGTTGCGCCTCAATGTATGATTTCTGGGCGGCAATGAGCGCCGTATAGGTGTCCGCATACACCGCCTGTGCCTCCTTCAGGTCTGAAAGGGCTTTCTGGTAGGCAGTAACCTCGGCACCCAGTTTCTTGAAACTGACCTTGCCGGAACCGCCCAAAGCCCTCTCCATCTGCTGGACGGCAGAGACAAGCGCGTCCTGACTGGCATGGTCGGCATTTCGGAACTCGTCAGTGAGCATGTATTTTCTGGCATCCGCCAATACAGGCTTTATCATATCGGAAAACATCCCGCCGAATTCACCGAAGACAGTACCCCAGTCAATACGGGCTTTCAGTTCCTGCACTTCGATGCCGGCAAGTTTGCTGTCACGTTCAACACCGAGAGAGAGCTTCTCGCTGCCGGATGTCGTCTTTTGTATCTTTTCCGCATATTCGGTCGCGATGGCGAGTTTCTTCTGCTGGAAGGTGCCGTAGGCCTGCAAATATTCCTGCATCACTCCGAACTCTTCCCGATAAGCTTCCGCTATTTTTTTCTGTCGGCCGGACTCGTTCAACTCACGGGCCTTGTCTATTTCGGACTGCTGATCTTCCGACAGCGAACCGGACTGCCCCGCTTTCGCGTTGTCACGTTTCCAACCGGCTTCCTGCTTGGCTATTTCATCCTTGCGTGCCTGGTATTCATTGTCTATCTGGCGCAGCTTCTTCTCCAGCCCCTCGGTCATCATCTCAATCTCCGCCTCGTCATTCTTCCTTTGCAGCCCGACGAGTTCCTGGCCCAGCTTTTCAGAAACCTGTTTGCGGCGTTGGGCTTCCTTCTCCGCCTTGTCCGCCTTCTTCCGTTCGGCCTCGGAATCCTTATCCTCACCGGGCTTGACCTTGTCGTACTCCTTTTTGGCGGTATCGACGGCATCCTTCAGTTCTTTCGCCTTCTTCTCAAACTCCTCACGGGAAAGGCTGTTGGACGTTTCCTGAAGAAAGGCGTTATAAGCCTTGAGCGCGTCCTGGTATTTCTCTTTTGCCGCAGCCACCCAGTCAGTGCTTGAATCCGTGGGCAGGTTACGCCGGTTTTGTTCCGAAACCAGTTTGTTCAGCTGATACTTCAGTTCGTCACGGGAATAAGTTCCGGTAAGATTTTCGTCACCCTGCGTAATCTTTCCGTATTCCTTCTCCTGGACAGACATCCGGGCAAGCAGGGTTCTACGCTGCTTTATCTGCTGTGCAAGGGTCTCGTTACTCACACCGGTCAGGTTTTCGAAATAGGCATTTACCTCGTCCTTGCGGATTTGTCCGTTCAGGCTCTTGCGTTTTCCGTACAGATTCTGAAGCTCTGCCTCCTCATCCCTTGAACGTGCGGATTTCTGGACATATCGGGCTCTTTGCCGCCCGTAGCTGTCCTGGTAATATTCGGTTGCCAACCGGGTCTTGCCTTCAAGTTCTTTTATCCTGTCATCCACACGTTTCAATTCATTGGCGGGATTGGATATGGACTCACCGGCTTCCAATCGGGCTATCTCTTCCTTGATTTTCTTGATATTCTTCAGTTTCTCATACTCGGTGTCGTATTTGGAGAATATATCCGGATATTTCTGTTCCAGCTTGTTTAGCGCCTCACGCCGGGCATCCGTGGACACGGCTTCATCCCCGGCAATGGAACACAGCTCCTCTATTTTGCGCCTGTGCTCTTCCTCGGCCTCTATGGTTTTCTGCTTCTGCTGCTGATACCTTTCCTCGGATTCCTGCAAACGTTCGGTTTCCGTCTTCATGGAGATCAGTGCCACGGCAACACCGGCAAGCAGGGTCGCAACCAGCACATAGGGATTGGAAAGCATGGTCCGGTTGAGCATCTTCTGCGCTTTCTCAACCAGCAGGAGCCAGTTGTAATGCAACGCCTCCGCAGCCACCGCCCAGCCTTTCACGGCCGTGACTGTCATGACGGCGGTCCGGTACACACCATACGTGCCGACAAGCCCGAGCAGGATACGGCCGAAACGTTCGTAATGCTCCACCATGTAGGAAACACCGGAAAGCGTGGTGTTGATGACACCTTCCGACTGCTGCCCGATTTCATTGAACATCATTGAAACGGCATCCTCTATATTGGAGATCTGTCCGGTTATCGTTTTGGATTGTGCCTCCATCAGACCACCGAATTTTCCGCCCTCGTCCGTCAGGCTCTCTATGACCTTCTGCACTTCGGGAAAACCGACCTTGCCTTCCTCCACAAGCTCCTTCACCTTGCTTTCAGCCACGCCGAACTGCTTGGCCAGTTCGGCGATCATAGGGATGCCCCGGCCGGTGAACTGGTTCAGGTCCTGTGTATAAAGCCGTCCCTGGGACATGGTGGTGCCGTAAAGATAGACCAGATCGTTCAAAGGGATGGAAAGTCCGGCAGCGATGTCACCCAAGCGGATCAGCGTCTCGTTCACTTTCTCCGCTTCAAACCCGTAGGCAAGAAGCTGCTTGGCACCCTGCGCGACATCCTCCAGGCCGAAAGGAGTGGTCGCGGCCGTATGTACCAACTGCTGCATCAGGGTGTCGGCCTTCTCCGCACTGCCGAGCATGGTCTGAAACGACACCTCCAGCTGCTGGAACTCGCCGCGTACCTTGGTGATGTTCGACACCAGCTCCTTGATAGTAAAGGCGGCTGCCAGCTTGCCGACGGTGTTGTTCAACAGGGAACCGCTCCTGTCAAGTTCCCGGATCTGTCTGTTGGCGGACGATGCCTGCTGGGACATCCGCTCGATCTTGCCCACGGCCTTGTCAAGACGGGCGCTCAAATGGTCCACCATAAGGAATTCTATTTGTACCGGTTTCATCTATTTTAGCTTGCTTTGAAAAAATCCTACTATTCCATCCGCTTCATCCTCGGCGCTCCGCTCATCCGCAGGACCGGAAGATCCAGACTTGTCACGGATATACCGGGGAGCGTCACTAAGCATCATGATCAGGGTCTGGTAATTCACCTTGTTCAGTATATAGTCCACGCTCCAGCCGGTGGCACTGGCAATCTGCCACACAAAACCGAAAGGGCTATGGGAGCCTTCATAACGGCTCTTTAACTCCCCTTCTTTCTTTGGCTCAGTCTCAAGCTCATCGGATTCGTCCGCTCGGCTGATCTGATAATAGGTATAAAAGGGTCGGTACCCATCAGGCTGACAAAACGCTTGATCGCACCCACCAGATAACGCTGTTCCATGAAGTTCCTTATGAGCCATGCCACCGGGCGCAAAAGCACGCGGCGGCTGAAAGGACCACGACAAAGGGTATAGGCCACCATACGGCTCACCGCCTTGCCGTGAGAGGCCAGAAACTGCATTTCCTCCTCCTTGCTGAACCCCCACATCTCCTCACTGGTGATCCCCATCGACAAATATGTCCGGGCAAAAAGAATCTGACCGGACATATAAGGCCGCCTCATGGTCACGCGCAGCTCCAGCGGGGATTTCCTGAAAGGGATATGAAACGCTTTCAGCGGGACGCTCACACCGATATCCAGCAGCGCGTCCGCACCCTCACGCTGGATCTGCTTGATGACAGCTTCGTCCATACGCTACTCCTCGGCCGGGTTAGTGGAAGCAGCAGCGGCAGATTCAGCAGAAGGCAGTTTATACTGTTTCCACTCTTCCGGGATAGAATCCGTATTGAATACGCCATAGGGCTGGGAGCCGTCTTCCGGCATGGCCACTTCCAGCGTGCATTCGATTTTCGCCGTTTCTGTCAGGGTCAGCTTGCCGCCGAGATTGGAAAGTAGCGTGCCATTGGGAATCAGGATGCTCTGCCCCGAAACAAGGGCTATTTCCCACGGACCGGTCAGCAACACGGCTGCCGTCGGGGCCGTCCAACCAATCGGGGTTTTCTTTTCCGAGTCCTCTTCCTTGTAGTGCATGGTACCACCCAGCAAGCTATGCAGGTTTTCGTAGTTCAGCTGGATAACGTTGAACGTGGGGGCGATGCTGCCATTCGACTGGGGAATGATAAGCACCGGGGTTCCCGGCACCTGCTCCGCCTCGATTTTGGCGGATTCGGGTTTCTGCCCGCCCATGTCAAACGAATTCTTCTCTATGTAACCCACCACAAAGTCCTTGTATTTCACGGCACCGACGCCGTACATGAAATTCTTATTCATTGTTTCTTGATTTTGAAAGTTAATACTATGCCGGCAACACATCCGGTTATAAAAGCGGCCAGCGCTATTTTAACGGGACTAAAGCGACGTTCAAATTCCGTTTCAACTGTGAATGAGTCCTCATGTGTCTCATTACGGATACGGGTCAGTTCCTCCTCATAACACAGTACCAGCCGCTGGAGGCTGTCGCAGGATGCCTCCGCTATGATATTGCCGGCCGCATCGCTCTTCACCGTCAGGCCCGCCTGCCCGTTCCTGGAATGGTAGGACGAACCGGAGGGAAGTTTACGGAGGCTGTCCGGAGGGATCGTCAGGCTCACCGCCGATTTCGGAATCCCCGCCATCAACAGCCCCCGCCTCACGTTTGACACGTTGTCGGCGCTTGACGACAGGCTGCTGTTCCGGTTCACCTCCGTCCTGCTCTTTCGAGTACTCGCGCATCCCGTAAAGAACAGGACAATCATCATGATGCCTGCAACTGTTGGCAGTATCAATGGCTTTCCGGAGACGTGCCATTTCACGCCGGGTCGCCTGCAAAGCTTTCCTGTTTTCATTCAGTTCCTCTTTTAAGGGTTCTACAATATTCTCGATCAGGATACGGGTGGCATGTTCGGTGTTGTCAATCCGTACCGTCTCGGCTTCGGCGGTAGCCTTCTCCGCTTTCGCCCTCGCTTCCCTGACCGTTGATTTCAGGGTGATGATGGCTATTATCGTGGCTACCAGACCACCGCCCAGCACCAGATTCATGACTGCACTGAAGTCCATACGCACACTGGTCTTTCAGGTCAAAGCCTATTTGCCGACATCCTTACCCGCAAACAGTCCGATGAGCCACTGGACAAAGCCCGTATCGGCAACACCATTGGACACAAGGGACGCACCGAACCCATAACACAACGCGATATACCACGTGGCATCAGCGACAAAGCCCGCATCCAGCCACCATAAAAGCATGGCGGCCACAATGCCCACACACCAGTTGACAATCTGTGTCGCCAAGCCCTGCATTTTTGGAAACAGAGCCTTGATCCCTTCCGTGAGCAACACCACGCCACCGACAAAACCGGCAAAGGTGGTGATCATCGCGCTATAATCGACTTCCGGTACTGTACCGGTCTGGGCAAAAGTTGCTGACACGAATCCGAGTATCAGCACAAAGAATAAAAGAAATCTTTTCATGTTGTTGTTGATTTATTGAGTTATACCTATTTGTTTAAGCCATCTCTGTACATCAAAACTGGGGCAGGCTTTGGCCGCCAGTTCATTGTGACCGACGATTCTCACATCGGGAAAACGACGGTGGAAATCCTTCACGTACTTCTCAAGCGCCTTTTTTTGCCAGGAGGTACGGGTGTCTGCAGGCGTTTTACCATCCTTTGCACACCCGCCGGCATAGACGATATGGCGGCTCACGGAATTGTAACCGGCCACGCCGTTGGTCACTTCCCACGGGTCCACATTCGCGTCCTCGTTATTGTTCACCAGGCGTTCCACTCCGCCGTTCAGATGGAACAGGTCGGTATATCCGACCTGCTTCCAGCCGCGGCCGCCCTTTGAGACGGGGTTCGTATGCCAGGCGCGAATCTCCGCACCGCTTACCTCACGCCCTTCAGGAGTGGCCGTGCAATGGATGACAAGATACTTCAGCTTTCCCATCACTCACCGCCTTCCTCTTCATCAACGGCCGCCTGGGACAGTGCTATCTCCACCTTCTTCTCCGGATCGGCGTCCAGGCCCAGTACAAGTGTGCCGGATACCGCCTTGCCGCTACTGTTCACACCGGCGGTGACCGTCAGAGAGCCATCGGTACCGACTGCCGTGAAACCGGCAGGAATGGAAACCACGCTGTAATCACCGGAGGCAGTGACCTTCACCTCCTTGCTCTCACCGGCGGCCTTGAAGGAAAGAGCGGCCGGATCGGCAGAAATGCTGCGTTCCACTGCCTTGAACACCGGAGTCTCACGGGTGTCAAGCACCACGAACTCCTCGCCGAAGGCGATTTCCGTGTCGGCCTTCATCAGCAGCTTGAAGAAGTACAGCTCGCTGGAGTTCATCCACTTGTCAATCTGGATCACCTCCTCGTCGTCCTGGAGGTTCACACCGGCAAAAAGGTTGCCGTCAGCGCTCATCGAGCAGAGCGTGGCTACGATAAGGCCATCAGGCCAGGAATTCAGCGTCTCGATGGTGATACCCTTGTAACGCTTCTTGTTGATGTCCGTCTCGCTCGTGTTCTTGTACTCGCGTTCGGTCAGCTCGTCATCGTACTTGTCGAAGTCGTCAATACTCATCAGGATACGCAGGTTCGGATTCTCACGCAGGGCTTTTGGAATAGCCTTGCGGACAGCCTTCAACTTGCCGATCATGGAAGTATCGGAAGGAGCCGGAACCACGATCACATCCGGATCTTTAGCCGCCTGGGTCAGGATACCGTTGAAAAGGTGGTCGTCGTCCGAACCGAACTCGCCGTTCAGGTAATGCCAGCCCAGCTCGAACTTCACACTCTTGCTAAGTTCATCCAGAAGCGTGTTCTGCGCTTCGGGGGGAAGTTCGGCAAACACGAGGTTGCCCTTCGGCTGCCACTTGCGCCAAACATGCTCGAAGGCGCGGGGATTGAAAGTCGTGAACGCCATGAAGTCCTCCGGATCCAGTGATTTCTCCGAGTAATTGAAATTGCCTTTCGAGTCTTCCAAAGTCGGGTTCTCCTTACGCTTCTGGAGCATCTTGCCGGTCTTGATACGCGGCAGGCTGATTTTTTTCTCCACACCGGGGATCACCATGATCAGACCTTTTTCTACAAGGTCATTCCCGGTGGTGGCCAGGACCAGTATTTTCTCCAGTACCTCGCCGTTGTAATTCGTGTTTCTTACTACTATTGCCATGGCAAATGTTTTATTTATGGTTCAACTTGTCCTTAATCTCGCTCATGCGCTTGTTCCAGGGGCTTTCACCCGTCGGATTCACACGAAGGTCAGTCATGACACTACGTTTTGGGAAAAGCTTCTCCAATGCCTTTTCCCCGTTCTCCCGGTCTTTTGCCAGAAGGTTCTCATAGATGGGGCGGGTGGCGGCATCGATACGGCCGTCCTGTTCCGCATCATCAAGCAGTTTCTTACGCGCGGCAGCGTCATCCGCATCCGCCTTGTCCTGGAACACCTTCAGTTCGCCCTTCAGGCGGGTGACCTCGGCATCAAGGGCCGGGACTTTGCCAGCCTCTGTTTCCAGCAGTCCGATTTCACGCAGGAAATCGTCATCCGTCGCACAGTTCTTGAACCGCGGACGTCTCTTGAGTTCGTCTAAATTCATGCTATTCTCGTTTTGTGGCTTGTGCAGCCGGTTATTGAATATTTGAAATACCTGTTCGGGGGTACTGTCCTCCGGTACCGGGTCAGCGTCATAAATACCGTCGATAAGCCCCAGCGCCAGCGCCTCGTCGGCACGCAGCCAGTGATCCTTGCCGTCAAAATACATCGCGCGGATTTCCTCCTTGTCCTTGCCCATACGGGTGGCATACATCTCGCAAAGGGTATCCTCAAGCGCCTCGATCTCACGGATGCAGTCCTTCATCTCATCCTTGTTGCCGTAACAGCCGCCCTGGACACTGTGAAGCATCAGACGGGCATAACGGCTCATCCGGACGGGCTTGCCGCAAAGGGCGATGACGGAGGCCATGCTGGCGGCGATGCCGTCCACGTAGATGGTAATGTCGGCCTTGCTGTTCTTCAAGGCATTGAAAATGGCGATGCCCGAATAAACCTCACCGCCGTTGCTGTTGATACGCACGTCCACCTTCCCGGTCAGGGCTTCCGCTTCCAGAAGTTCACGGGCAATATCACCGCTGCGCACGTTATCATCGTACTCACCGATGTCACCGTAAAGAAGGATGCAACAGGCATCGGTTCCGGGTATCATATTGAAAAATCTACTCATGTCACTATCGTTTTGGCAGGTCCTTCCCTGCAAAAGTTTACGGTGCGAAATTAGGGGGATTAAAGGCCTTTTTCAAACCGCGTTTTCATCATGGAGACTTTAAAGGATTGCCATGACGCTTTAAAATGTCATCATGCGGAGCGCGTTTTTTTTCGCTCCTTTTCCTTATCAATTTTGCACGTAAAAAAAGGAGGTAATATGGCCGAACTTACAAACGAGCAGAAAAAGGCATGGGCGAAAACGCTCTACACCCGCGAGACGCTTACGCAGGCGGAAATAGCCGAGCGTGTGGGGGTTTCACGGGTGACTGTGAACAACTGGATAGGCAAAGGAAACTGGGAGCAGTTGAAGGCTTCCATAACCATCACACGGGAGGAGCAGCTGAAGAACCTGTACCGGCAGCTGGCGGAACTCAACAACGCCATCATGGGAAAACCGGAAGGGGAACGGTTCCCGAACGCCGCGGAAGCGGACACCATTTCCAAACTGTCGAACGCCATCAAGAAACTGGAAACAGAAGTGGGGCTGGCGGACATCATCTCCGTGTTCTCCGACCTGCTCAAATGGGTGCGGACCTACGATTCCACGCAGGCGAAGGAGATCACCCCGCTTCTGGACGCGTTTGTCAAATCAAAATTATCCTGACATGGCAAAGAAAATACTCACAACACAGGACAGGCTCGCGCTGGACAGCTGGAACGAGCTGGTGGCATCCGTCCGAGAACATTCGGACATCAACCCCACGGACACGGAAACGGAAATCAGGCAGAGGCGGGAAAGGCTGGAGAAGAACGACGAGGAGTGGTTCAAATACTACTTCGCCATGTATTGCACCTGCGAGTCCGCCGCCTTCCACAGGAAAGCCACCGGGCGGCTGATGAGGAACAACCGCTGGTACGAGGTAAGGGCCTGGTCACGCGAGCTGGCGAAATCCGCACGCTCCATGATGGAGATATCCAAACTGGCACTGACAAAAAAGATACGCAACGTGCTGCTGATCTCCAACTCGGCTGA
Organism: Phocaeicola massiliensis B84634 = Timone 84634 = DSM 17679 = JCM 13223; assembly: GCF_000382445.1. Lineage (GTDB taxonomy): Bacteria > Bacteroidota > Bacteroidia > Bacteroidales > Bacteroidaceae > Phocaeicola > Phocaeicola massiliensis. The sequence continues at coordinate 157,670 of NZ_KB905474.1, forward strand.
CAATGCGGAAAGGCTACTGCTGCCGTTCATGGCGAACTTCGAGGAGAACCAGCGGATCATACAGGACTACGGACAGCAGAAAAAACCGGGAGCGTGGGAAACCGGGGAATTCACCTGCATGTGCGGGTGCTCCTTCCGCGCCATTGGAGCCGGGCAGTCACCGCGCGGTACACGTAACAAGAACTTCCGCCCGGACTTCATCCTGGTGGACGATATAGACACCGACGAGGAGTGTCGAAACCCGGAACGCATCAAAACCAAATGGAAATGGCTGGAGGAGGCGCTGATACCGACCATGTCCGTATCGGGAAACTACCGCATCCTGTTCAACGGGAACATCATCGCGCTGGACTGCTGCATCAAAAGGGCCATCGAAAAGGGCACCGAACTGAAGGCGAAAGGAATCGGGCACGTGGATATCATCAACATCCGGGGAAAGGACGGGCTATCCGTATGGCCCGAAAAGAACTCCGAGGAGGATATAGACCTCTTCCTTTCACTGGTGAGCGCGGCGGCGGCACAGAAAGAGTTCTTCAACAACCCGGTGGTGGACGGCGGCGTGTTCGCGGAAATCACCTACGGGAAAGTGCCGGCACTTTCCAGGTTCAAGTTCCTGGTGATATACGGGGACCCCGCACCGGGAGAGAACAAGACGAAAAAAAGTTCCACCAAAACGGTGTGCCTGCTCGGGAAACTCGCGGGAAGGCTCTATCTGATAAAAACGTTCCTGGACAGGGGGCTGAACGCGGAATTTGTAGAGTGGTACATCAAGCTGCTGGAGTTTGTGGGTGGAAAAACCACCGTGTACTGTTACATGGAGAACAACAAATTACAGGATCCTTTTTTCCAGCAGGTATTCCAGCCCATCGTGCGGCGGATACGCAGGGAAAGGAAAATATCACTGTACATCACCGGGGACGAGGAGAAGAAAACCGACAAGGCCACACGTATCGAGGCGAACCTGGAACCGCTCAACCGGGAGGGGAACCTGGTACTCAACGAGGCCGAAAAGGACAACCCGCACATGAAACGGATGGCGGAACAGTTCAAGCTGTTCAACCTCCAACTGACCTATCCGGCAGACGGACCCGACTGCGTGGAGGGGGGAAACAGAATTATAGACCGCAAGGCCAGACAGTCGGAAAAGCCCGTCATTGTCACAAGGAAAAGCACGCGGTCACAAAACAAGTACAGAGTGTAAACTTCAATACCTATCATTATGAGCAAATTTATCGAACTTTCAGACTACGACGCGAGCATACACCGAGAGATTCTGGACGCACTGACAAGGGAGGATGACGCTGTCGTGGAGATATGTGAGGACCGCGCCGTCGCCGAGATGCGCTGCTACCTTTCCAGACGTTACGACTGTGACAAAATATTCACGGCAACCGGTGACAAACGCAACCAGCTTGTCCTGATGATGGCCATCGACATAGCCGTGTACCACATCTTCTGCATACATAACCCGAGGAACCTGTCACCGCTGCGGAAGGAACGCCACGAAAGGGCGGTCGAATGGCTGAAAGCCGTGGCGGCCGAGGAGATATCGGTGGACGGCCTGCCCCTGCTGTCCGAAGAGACGAGGACGGCAAAATCAAATTTCCTTATCAAAAGCAACCGTAAACGTGTAAACCATTGGTAATATGAGCAAAAGAAAGAAAGGGGCCGGAAAGATAACCCAAAGCGGGAACCTGCCGAGGCCCGGGCAGAAAGGACCCGCAACCATCATACTGACACAGCCCAGAAGGTTCGGTATAGACATAGCGGACTACATGCTCGCGGTAAGGGCTTTCGAGAATGTGGACTACTCCAGACGCTTCAGGCTGTACGACCTGTTCAGCGACATACTCATGGACACGCACCTGACAAGTGTCATAGAGAAACGGAAGAATGCCGCACTGGCATCTTCCATAGAATTCCGCAGGAACGGGAAACCGGACGAGAAGGTGAACAAGCAGATCAGGTCCCCATGGTTCCGGAAGTTCATAGGGGACATCCTGGACGCCAAATTCTGGGGGTTCTCACTCGTGCAGTTCTACCGAAAGGGGGAATGGGTGAACTACGACCTGATACCGCGCAAACACGTCGATCCCGTGCGCAGGCTCATACTGCGGCACCAGACGGACACCACCGGGACGTCCTGGGACGAGTACCCGGACCTGTTGTTCATCGGTTCACCCGACGATCCCGGGCTGCTGGTGAAAGCAGCTATCTGGGTGATATACAAACGTAACGACGTGGCGGACTGGGCACAGTTCGCGGAAGTGTTCGGAGCGCCCATCAGGGAGTACACGTATCCCACGGATGACGACGAGGCACGGCAGAGGGCGCTGAACGATGCGGACAGCACCGGAAGCCTGTCGGTTTTCGTGCACGCGGAGGATACGGTGCTCAAGCTCGTGGAAGCCGCGAACAAGACAGGGAGCGCGGACCTCTACGACAAGCTCTGCGAGCGCTGCAACAACGAAATCTCAAAGCTGTTCCTCGGAAACACGCTCACCACCGAAGCCTCCGACAAGGGCACACAGGCACTGGGAACCGTACACAAGGATGTGGAGGAGAAAGTGACGCTCTCCGACAGGCAGGACATCCTCGACGTGCTCAACTATGACATGGCCGACATATTCGCAATGCTCGGAATAGACACCACAGGCGGGGAGTTCTGCTATCCGGAAAAGAAGCTTATCGAACCGGAGAAAAAGATGTCCATCCTCACACAACTGCGCACGAACTTCAACCTGCCGGTGGGTGACGACTATCTCTACGAGGAATTCGGGATCGAGAAACCGGCAAACTATGACGAACTGAAGAAACGCCAGGAGGAGAAAGCGGCGGAAATCGAGGCGGCGAAGGCCCGAGAGACTGAAAAGACGGAAGAGGATAAACCGGATCCGGAAGAAGAACCGGAACTGGAAAAGCACGGTAAAGGAACACCCAAAGAAAAGAAAAATGCCCTTAAAAACGCGTACAACTGGCTGAAACGTTTTTTCGGGAAAGCCCCGGGGAGAGACGGGGCAGCTTTAGAATGGTGATGAACGACCTCTACAGAATGGAGGACAAACAGGTGGAAACTTTATTCTCGTTCGATGAAGAGGTACTGAAGAAAGCCCTGAAGAACATCTATAGTAAAGACTTCCACCCCCTGACGGAAATCGAGGAGAACCTGTTCGAAGCCACATGGAAAACAATAAACGAGGCAGCGGACAAGGGGTTTGGGACACGAAAGCCCGACGATCCGGATTATGACTTCTACCGGGAAATCCGAATGAACAACGCCGTGTTCGCAGCTTTCAAGGTACACAGGGCACAGAACGACATGGCAGCGCTGCTGCTGGACAAAAACGGAAGTTTAAAGCCGTTTGAACAGTGGGTAAAGGAAGCCATGCCCATAGCCGACCATCAGATGGTCCATTGGCTGCGTACAGAATACGACACGGCCGTCATACGGGCACACCAGGCCGCGGACTGGAGGCAGTTCGAAAGGGAAAAGGACGTATTGCCGAATCTCAAATGGATGCCTTCCACATCCATACATCCGGGAAGCGACCACAGGATTTTCTGGGGGACCATACGTCCAATAGATGATCCGTTCTGGAACGTGCACAGGCCCGGGGACAGATGGAACTGCAAGTGCACGCTCTCATCAACGGATGAAGCGCCGACAGCGGTACCGGACGAAAACGGGCAGAACAAGGCACATGACGGTCTGGAAAACAATCCGGGAAAAGACGGCAAACTGTTTTCAGACAAACACCCCTACGTTACTGAAGCGCATCCGGGAGCAAAAAAAGCCGTGGACGCACTGACCAGGCGCATCAACGAAATGATAGCCGAAATGCCGGACAACCTGACGCTGGAGGAAAAAACCGACATCGCCCGCAACAATCTCAAGATAGAAAAGGCACTCGGCGTTACCAAAGGCAAGCCGATGACATACGAACAGGCGAACAAGGGAAAGGAGAACCCGAAATTCGGAAAAGAGGAAGGATACCGCGTGAATTGCCAGACCTGCACCGTGACACACATGCTCAGAAGGTTGGGGTTTGACATCGAGGCAAACCCCAACATCAGACAAAGCGCATACAATGAAATGGCAAAACAAGGTATCACATGGGAAGAACGTTTCCTGAACCGGGACGGAACAAAGCCGGATTATGACTATACCTATAAATGGCAGGTCAGAAAGGGATATCAAGTAATGAATGCAAACCGACTGAAGGAATACTTCAGGGAAAAATTCAGAGAGGATGGAATATACGAGATATATTGTGCCTGGAAAGGCGGCTCCGCACACGTGTTCTGCGCGGAGGTGACTGAAGGAAAGACAAGGTTCTTCGACCCGCAAACCGGAAAGGATGATGCAAGCAATTACATACAGAGCATGAAAGCGGGCCGTGTGGGAGTGATAAGAATAGACAACAAACTGGTAAATCCCAAAATCATGGGACTATTCATCACCAAATAAACGGGAAGAAAGTGCCAGCCCCTCCTCACCGTCCACCAGACGGCAGGACTGGCCGTCGAACAGAATAAAGGCGGGAAGACCGACAGGCAACTCAAAACCATCCCCGTCAACACAGCCCACGGAATAGATGCTTCCTTCAGGGGAACTGGCTGATAAGACAACGGAGTTGTAACCGCTACTGTTTGCTAATTCCGACACTTGTTTAGGTATTTCCATAACGCAAAAAAGGCACATAAAAAACGCCTTGCTGCAAAAGTATAAAATTATTTTTTAATTCAGTCATTCATGGACATAAAAGAATATTCAAAACTGATAAAAGCCAAACGGAAAGAACTGGATGGGCTAATGAAACGGAAGATGCCGGTTATCGCTGGACGAATGGCAAAAGACCATTTCCAGGACAACTTCCGCCGGGAAGGTTTCGTAAACGGAGGATTACACCCGTGGCCGAAAGCGAAAAGGCTGTCCTCGGGACGGACCGATGCGGCAGGGAACTACGGGACGCTGCTCTCCGGAAGGAACCATCTCTTCAGCTCCGTCAAATACATGCCGGGAGAATACCGGGTGAGGGTGGCAAACGAACTCGTCTATGCGCCAGTCAATAACTGGGGAGGAGAAGTTCATCCGACTGTTACGCCCCAAATGCGGCGTTTTGCATGGGCAAAGTATTACCAGGCTTCAGGCAAGGCTAAAAAAGCCGCCACGGGCAAAAGAAAAGGCAAAAAGAAGGGTTCTGCCGCAAACAATGAACCACAGGAAAATCAGGAAGCGCTGAAATGGAAAAGGCTGGCGCTGACCAAAAAGAAAAAGCTCCGGATAAAAATACCGCAACGCCAGTTTATCGGAGAAAGCCGGGAACTGTCCGAAAAGATAGACCGGAAAATGGAGAATGAAATCAGAATTATTTTAAACTTATAACAACATGGAAGAAATTTTTATCGCGATCATGGAACGCATCGCCGAAAAGATGCCTGAACTGTCATACATTGACGAGGACTATGGACAGCTTGAAGCCGGGGCGGAGGAGGACCACTATCCGGTAACCTTCCCCTGCGTGCTCGTCGGGAACGCCGAATCGGACTGGAATGATCTCGGTTACGGGGTACAGAAAAGCGAGTCACTCATCACCATACGACTGGCCATTGACTGCTACGATGACACCCACTACACCTCCGGAACCTATAACAAGGTAAGGGAACGGCAGCTGAAGGCCAAAGAGCTGTACAAGGCCTTGCAGGAGTTCCAGTGCACGGAAGAGACCAGCCCGCTGGTCAGGGTAAAGAGCCGGGACTATTCGCTGCCGGGAAACATCAAGGTGTACGAGACGGTTTATTCCTTCACGCTGCATGACGAGTCGGCCATGCAGGAAGGCGCGGCAAGGTTTATTCTCCCGTAAAGAGCGAGAGCTGGACGGCTGTCAGGCGGGGCTTCTTCACTTTCGGGACGGGCTTCACCTCCAGGTCCTTCAGCTCCCGGCACTTGCGCCGGATAATGGACATGATCCGTTCTTCGGAAATGAAAAACTCCTGGCGGGACAACACTTTCAGGGCATCATCAAAACGTAGGCGCTGCACCTCCGTCCAGTAATAGTAACGGCGGCACAGGGCTTCATCACGGAGTTCTATCAGGTTTTTGTCTCGTCCTTTGGCCATAAGTTCAGGTATATGCTGCAAAATTAGGCATTTAACCGGGGATGTTAATAAAAAAACGCCGCATCGTGTATGAATGCGGCGTTTTTCTGTTTAGAGTGTGAACAAAATCACATGGTCATCAGTTCGGTGTCATCCTCACCCGGGACAAACGGCTCGATGCGGGTGATCACCTTGCTCTGTACCTTCACCCGTCCGCTGCCATTACAGACCGGACATTTTGCGGATAAAGGAGCTCCTCCCTGGTCCAGGTAAAAGATACGTCCCTTGCCTTCACAACGCTTGCAGGCCATGACGTGCGGCGCGATGTTCTTCGTCTTTTCCATAACTACAACCGGCAGAATGAAGGCTCGATACGGCGCCAGACACCGTTCTCGTCACGTTTATGAAAATAGTAGTTCACCGCAGTCTTGTACACCACATTGCTCTCACGGAAGAGGTCCATGATCTCCGTGTATTCACTGTCGAAACGGTCCTCCAGCTCATACAGCTTGCTCACCGACTTGTAGTCCAGATCACCCTGACGGTTACGCTCGATCATGGTCATACCGAGCTGGTACATCGGATCGTCGGTACCGAGCTCCCGGCTCATGGCGTAACGCTTCAGGTAATCCACCAGACGCTCGGCGGCGAGGTTGGCGCGCTCGTCGAAGCTCTTCACCTTGTTACTCCTCACTTCCAGCTTCATGTCACCGTCCACGATGGTGAAACTCGCCTGGTCATCCTTGCGGAGCTGCCCATAGTCACGCATCAGGTCACGGAAAGAGGCGGCTTCTTTCTCTACCCAGTCACGGAAGGCCTTCACGTCATCCACAACCGGAAACAGCCTGTTCTTCACTTCAAGTATGAACTGCGCACGAAGCCCTTCGTAGGCATCGCGACGGTTGCGCTTGTTTTCCTTCTCTTCCTGCTGGAGCTGTTTCAGCAGTTCTTTTCTGTCCTGGGCGGACAGGCTTTTTAATTGTTCTTTCAAGTCCATAACTAAAAAATTAAATGGTTGTTACTGTTGTTTATTCTCACGTTTGCGACGGATGGCACGCAGCTTCACCTGTAACGTGTCCAACGCCTCACAGCCAAGTTCTCGGAACTCCATGCCGGCGATACGGCTGTCCAAACAGAAAGCGTTCACCTTGTCCCAGTCGGCCGTATCAATGCCCAGTAGTTGCATCTGGTGCAGTACCGCGGAACGCTTCTGGCGGAGAATCTTCCGGAGTTCTTCCTGGTGAGTGGGCGGCACCAGCTTACGCATCCCGGCTATGGCCGCACTGTATTCCTTTAGTGTCATGTCGCGCAGACTCGTGGTACGTCCGTCCGTGTACTGGGAAACTACGCTTTCCTTCAAAGCATCGCGGTCAGATGTCGGAAGGCGGTTCAAAAGACTATAAAACACCGCATAACTCTCGGGTTTATTTAACTGCTTGCGGCTGTTGATATCTATCTGCATGGCTATGCTGTTTTTTTTTGTTTATTTTAAGGTCATTGATTTCCTTAATCACTCTCTTTACTCTGATAGTACACAAATAATCAAGAAGATGCTCTTTTTCATTTTTTGTACACTTATACTGGTCGAAAAATTCAAGTATGCCCATTCTATTCAGATTTTCATTAACTCAAACTATTCATACCACATCAGCACAACTCTATTATTTCACCCACGGCAGACTGCAAAAGGGTACGCAAGACCGAAGGGTTTCCGCTATCATAGATGACTTCCACACAACACTCATGGCGTGCGTTACGTGACACAACCAGCTCGCAAGTCATATCCTCACAGAGCCATTTTTCCACTACTTTACGGACACCAACTGCGGTGACCACAATTACTATTTTTTTACTCATAATATTGACCGTGCTGTATGTTATTCAACTCTTATTCTCCCGGTATACTGGTTTCCCCGAAACTTCATCCCCTTGGTGAAGCCGCCCGGATATCCCAGTTCCTTGCTTCTCGCGTTTGCCAGCAACAAATGTTCCCGGCTAAGGGAGGCTACAAAACCTTTGTCCTTTTCCAGTCCCATCTCTCGGGCCTTCCGGGTGACGCTGCGTTCGGAAACACCGAGCATTTCAGCCAGCTCCCGGTTGAGGGTATTGTGATAGTGGCGACGCATGATGGAAAGCATATTACCGTTCCAAAAGATACGGGTGGAATATCCCTTATGCTCGACGAGCCGTCCCAGTGTCCGGTGCATGAAAGTACCGTCAGCAACCTTCCGGTGCTTGCGGTACTGTTCACGCTTGTACGCCAGCACACATTCATGACACCAGGAACTCCGTCCCCCATTCTTCAACGGATAGAACTCACGCATCCACAACTTTCGGCCGCAATGCGGACAGACACGTTTACGTTTCTGCTTGTTGTTATTCTCACTCATAGCTATTTATACTACATTCATCAGTTCATATTCTAATTTCCCCAATACTGGACAATATTGATATCCGCCTTTCTTACCTGAGCCTGCATCAGCGCCATGGACAGCAACATGCAGACACGTTCGTCAGCCTTAACGGTTCCGGATATGGAACCTATAACATGGTTACCCTTGCCGGTCACGATTGAACCCGCAACCTGCTCAAGCCTATCCGGATGATCCTCACTGGCCGCAACGCTCATAAAAGCGCTAAGATCGTTTTCCTTACAAAAGTTGTCTACGTACTGACAAAGTTCCTTTACTGCCTCTTTCTGTTTTTCTGTAATCATTTTAGTTAAATTTTAATGGTTGATAATATGTTATTTTTCAAGAATATAATCGCACTCAAGAACTTTGACACCACCGTAAAATGTCACTTTGGACGTATCAGTGATACCGAAATGTTCTTTATCCGCGAAAATCATATTTTTCACACCGGACTTCATTTGCCGGACAACGTCCTTAGCCCTTTTATCAGTCCAGCCATGAGCGGCAAAACCCGCTTTGAACTGGTAAGTGGTCGTTATGGCACCGTTCTGGATTCTGGTGGAAACGGTAACGGTACCTACACAATTTTCTATTACTTTCTTCTTTCCCATGATGATTATTTATTTGTTGGTTTCCAATCCACTGTTATAATCGCATCCAGTTCACCGCTGCCTTCACAAACCGGACAGGGTTTCCGCACATCCTCACGGCTGCCTTCTTCCGTTCCCCAGAACCAACCGTTGCCCTTGCAGTAACCGCACTTGTGACCGGTACTGACAAAGTTCTCACGGTTCATACCCTTACCCATATAAGCAGGTGGGCAGATATCCAATTGTTTCTCGATCTTACTCATCGCGTCGTCTTTTTAATTATCTTATTTACTGCCATTCTCCAAAGCCCCCAGCTCCCAAATTACATATTTGCTGGTGGAACCGCGGTACCGCCCTTTACTGTACGCCACATAACCCTCCACCCATATCTTCAGGTCGGCATCATACATCACACTCGTGGCGGCGTCACCTTTGGGGTTCTTGCCACGCGCGTGGCTGATGATGATGAACAGTTTGTCCGGAAACTCCTCTTTCAGTTGGATATAGTCACCGTAGGTCATCCGTGTGTACTGGAAACTATCAATTACAATGATATTATAGCTCTTGTGACGACGCAGGCGCTCCCTAAGCGTCGGGATATCCTCCTTGATGAAAGCCAGCTGACGGCTCACTCCCGCCATACCAAAGCGCCTCAGGTTGTTCTGGACCGTCAGGCGCGTACCCTCTTCCAGGGAATCGATTGCGATACGATCGTACTTGCACAACTCCTTGCACAACTGCATCACAAAAGAAGTCTTTCCGTTACCGCTGTTACCCCAGATAAACCACACTCCGGTACGTTCCGGGGTATCGAAGGCTTCCTTCCACTTCCCCTCGAAGGGGAACACCTCATACTTTTTGCTGAGGATGTCCTTTACACTCAATGCGCGTTTTATACCGGCCCTCTTATTATCCTTTTTTCCCTCTTCCATAGTCAGAAAAGTTTAAGTTGCCGGATATCGTCAATTTTGTCAAGAACGGTCTGGCGGGCGGCACCCTGCATCTTCCTCTGGCAGAGCATCCAGCCGAGCGCCCACAGAAGGGCATTATTACGGGTTGAAAACTGTCCCCATTTGCGTCCCGGATTGAAGCCGCCGCCGGAATTGTTCACTTGCATGTGCACACCGGAAGTCCACCAGCCGTCCTGCTGCCCCACAAGAACATCCAGGTAATCGCGACCGTTCCGGTAAACGGGCACAGTCTCGTACTCTGTCAGAACAGGATAGTCACTCCAAGGAACAGGAAGCTGGCCACGACCGTCTATCCTCAGGTATTCAAATTTATTTTCCATATCCTTAAAATTACGTTTGAACGATATTTGAACGGGTTACAAATCACTCATGCGCTTCACCTTGTGGATGGAATCCTTCACACGACGAAGGTCATAATCGCAAGCGGCAGCCTCCTTCATCACGATATCAATATCCTGCCGGGAAGTCAGCCCGTTTGCCGTACAAATGGTATAGACATCGTTCTGGTCCGTCGGTTCCAACGTGAAAAACTTGCGTCCGATACGGCTGAAAAATTCCTTATAACCGGGTTTCTGGTACTTCAACCCGTTACTGATACGCTTGACTATATAATCGGTACTCAGGAAAACGACACCGCATTTCTCCTCCAGTTTGTTGTACAGGCTAATAAAGTAGTGGAACACCGGTTCGGTCAGCTTGTCGGCTTCATCAAACACGAGCAGGGGCGCGTCCATCTGAATGATGTCATCCAAGATAAGCCCCCAGACCTCGCGGATATTACAGCCTTCGGTTCGGATCCCGACTGTGCGGGCAATCTCACGGACAAAGTCACCCTTCTTCATGTCTTCGGAGCAAAGGATATAAAAAACCTCCTTGTGGTCCTGAAGGTACACCCGAGCGGTAGTACTCTTGCCGCAGCCGGCCTCGCCGGTCACCCAGCGGACGTTGCGCCAGCGCTGCGCGTCGGAAAGCACCTCGGTAATCTCCTGGTATGCGCCCGTCTCAACGATCTGCCAGCCGGGTGTGCCCATACCTCCGACCTGGGAGGCCACGTTACGGAACATCTCATCGCTGATGTTCTCGAAACGGCCGTTCAGAATATTGCTGACAGTGCCCACACTGACACCTTTCAAACTGCCCGCAGCTTTCGTCTGGCTCGGGTATTTGGCCACGTAAGCGCGAAGACGCTCGCTAATGGCATTCTTTTCTTTCATTGTAATTTCCATAATCAATCCTATTTTTATAATCAATTTTCTTTAAAATTTTCCGACTATTTTCCGTTTGTCCACCTCGCGGCGACCGAGCTGGTCCCAGCTTATATTGCTGATCACTTTGGTGGAACGCCCCAGGGCGATTTCTTCCGGAGGCTGGCTGTATTTCTTTGTACGACGGTCTATCTGCCGCTGTACCTCGGCCGTGATACCTTTCAGTTTCGGAGTGTTCAGACCGTGCTGTTCGGGGGCCACTCCGTGCTCGTACTCTATTTCCTTGGCGACCACCTGACGTTCCACACGGTCCTGTATGTTGGCCTCCTGTTCCCGGCGGATGAAGGCGGCCTCGCCTTCCCCCTGCTCCTGGATGGCACGGTGGATGACCATGTAGGGCTCGGCGACACGCTCAAAGCGGAACTCGCCGCCCTTGTCCTTCCAGTACAGCCGGACGCTGCCGAAATCATACGGGTCATACTTGACATAGAACTGCTTGTAGGTATTCCGGCGGCGCCATTCATGATCCGGAACGCCCGGGGAGGAATAGACCTCATAGGTACGGGGCTTTCCGCCGATCGTGACCTCGATACCGGAAGAAGTGAACGTGCTCGGGCGGGAAGTCATCACCCAGAAGATATCGACCATGTCACGTGCCGTCACCGCTTCCGTCTCCTCGTTCACGCTGGTGTTGTACATTTCGATCCGGGAAATGCCGGTGGCCGGATGCTTCATCTCGTTCCACTCCCGGCGTGCCTCGACATATTTCTCCTTCAGCTCGGCAAGGGTATAAAGTTTGTCCTTGTTAGCCTCGATGAACTCAAGGTTCGGGCGGCTGGATGCCTTTTTGGTGGTGATGTTCTGCCCAGTAAACCGCCAGTCCTTATGCAGGACCTGGCTCTGGAAACGGCCGAAAGCCGACTCAATTGTTTTCGACTGACCGCTGTAGGGAGCGGTCGGCCGGTGGATATGGCTGATCTTTGACAGTAGACCGTCTGACAAGCGCTCCAGTTTCTTATGACCGCCTTGGTTGTCATGGACCAGCTCGTAAGGCTTGTGCCCGCTGGTTTGGAGTGCCATGCGGTAAGCATGGTACTGCGCTTCGTAATTCTCGTTCTCGCTGATATGGAAGCCCAACAGCACCTCGCTATAGGCATCCATGACCTCGTACACGCCGATGGTGCGGACATTGCCGTGTTCATCCCTGTAGTAGAGGTTCAGCTTCGTACCGTCACCGTACCACAGGCTGTCGCGGCGGCAGGGAAGCTCGGTCTTGTGCTTACGGCCATAACGCTGGTGCGCCTTCATCTCCCCATAGACCGCATCATACCACAAAGGCTCGATACGGGGGCTGTTAAGCCATTCACGCAGGCTGCGGGCACTTTTCAGGGGTTTCCAGCCACGTTCCGGAGCAACACGATTGTATTCCTCGAAAATCTGCATGTCGGTATAGACAGGGACGCGGCTCCGTTTCAGCGCCACGAGGTAACGTCCGGCTTCCTCTTCGATCTTCAGCGTGTTCCTGTTACCATATTTACCGCTGACCAGTATCGCGTAGTTCTGCGGCCTGTATTGCTTCATAAGGCTCTTCAGGCGGCCCTCGCTGCCCGGAAGGGTATGCGCATACTCCTCACGCCATTCCTCAACCCTAAGAAGCAACGTTTCCCATACATTACGGCTGCTGCCCAGCATGTTGCGTTTCGGGCGAAGCGTGTCCAGCTCACTGATCAGCGCGTTAAGCACGGAGGCATTCCATACATACTCAGCCTGGATCCGTTCGGGAAGGGGAACTTCCTCGCCGTTCTTGTCATAGCGGTACTCCTCGAAGAACCGCTCCGCATTCTCGTCTTTTTTCACTTTGCTCAAAATCATTTCACGTATCATTTTCTGTTCAGGGTCACCGTACTTGGCAACAAAACGTTTCTGGTATTTATCGGGAAGGGAGGAATAGATGATTTGTGCACGGGAACCTTCTCCACCACCACGATGGGAGCGTTCAATGGTACCACGTTGTAACTGTTTGTCAAGGGCACCCCTGGTAATCACCGGATCATCCCCACAAGTCAGTTCCTGATAGCTTACACACAATGTTTTCTTGTAGTATTCCATCTCCCTGTTCGATTATCACTCCTCCAAATTATTCAAAGGGACATGCCTTTTTATCAGTCTCGCTGAAACCCCGAAGTTCAGCACGACGGCAAGCTCCATCAACGGGTGCTCAAAGACCAGGGAAAGCAGGATCCCGAAACTCAGACAGAAATAAAGCACGCAAAGGCGCTGCTTACAACTCAGCTGCATAAACCAGCGCAACTGGTCACCGAACAATGCAATCAACTCACTTTTCATCGCTGTCCTTCTTTTGAGGGTTACCACCTACCTTAGTTCCACCGCGCTCAATGGCGAGCTTACGGATAGAACGGGCCAACTTACTATTCTTGCGGAACGCAAGGGAGTGGGAAACCATTTCCCGGGAACAACCCAGCAAACCGGCTATTTTACCCACCTCGCTGTATTCTACGACTATTCGTTCTTTCATAATTCGCTGATAAATTAAATTATTGTAGCGAGCGGTCGCGGACTCGAACCGCGGACCATGGCCTCTCCCTTGCAGGAGTTTGGCGTGTTCTACCAACTGAACTAACCGCCCGGAAAATCTATCGAAGTTCTTGTATGGCATCCTCCGGAACACATATCACTGTCCAGACCTGGCCATCTTTCGTATAATCGACATTATATTCACGACCGAAAGTACAAATGTTATAGTCCCAGTCGCGGATTACGCCATCAATAACTTCACCGTTTCTCTTGGTGATTCTTACACTTTGTCCCTTTTTAAATTTTGCTTCCATTGCATCTTCGTTTTAAAGTATATCAATATCAATCACATCCAACACATTACTCGTTCTCAGACTACTCACAACCAAAGTGGCTAAAACGATACTGTTTTCTGCCATCCACTTCTTCGCCCGCCTAACAGCCACTTCCTTATTGTATCCATCCGGAATAAAGGCTCCCAGGTCATTATAATTCCGGTCTGTCAATTCAAAATAGTACCGTTTCATAACTTTCTATTTAACCTCTTCTATAGTTGGGGCAACCCGGTAATCAAAACAGGAACGGCAATAAGCCAACCCGCACTCGTTCTCGCAGACCACGATACCGGTCAACGTATCAATCTGGTAGGCGAAAATATTTTCGTCATCATTCAACTCTTTAAGGGTGGCAGCAAATAGGTCCATTTCTGCCCAGTCAACAGTCACTTTCAATGCTTTCATTTTCTTCTTTTTATATTTCTCATTGTCACCTCAAGCCTTTTTTGTAGCTTTGGGGCGGTGTTCACACTTTGAACACGTGGCAAATATAAATCATCTTTCGCGAATTGCAAAACAATCTGCGAAATAATTTCGCAAAATATAAAAACAATGAATAAAAAAGAAAGATTAGAGGCTATTATAAAGCATTACAGTGACGGAAAACCCTCTGTTTTTGCAAAGTTAATAGGGGTTGCTCCCTCAACTATAAGCTCGTGGCTGTCGCGGGATACACTTGACTACGATCTTCTTTTTGCAAAATGCGAAAATATATCATCAGAATGGCTTTTGACTGGTAGGGGAGAGATGATTAACATACAAACTGCCACTTTTAATAATAAAACTACCCTGCCACAAAAAGAAAGTACGGGAATAGAAGACAAATTATTAGCAATTATAGCAGATAAAGATGCCACTATCCGAGAGATGGCAGAGGAAATAGGTGTACTTAAGCAAACAATCGTGCAACTTAAACAGGACAATTTGGAGCGTGTTTCAGGTGCGGAGAGTTCAACACTTGCAGACGCCGGGTAAAATGCGTTATATGGGGTAAAGGGGGCAAAAAATAGTAAAATATTGTTTTTTAGAGAAATAAGCTAAAATATAGGGGAGTAAATAATTATATACGAAATATTGTTTACCCCCTGCAATAGTTTATAAACAAAGGAAAACAAGGTACTAAAAAGAAATATTCATAGAAAAATGCTCTCAAAACAAGAAAAAAATGTCCGTCCAAATGTCCGTCCAATCGAAACGTTTCGTTTTTCCAACGCCCAAAATGTCCATCCAAGTGTCCATCCAAATGTCCGTCCTTTATGTTTTTCCAATCGTTCAAACCGTTCAAATAAGTAGTAGCTTCTTTCAAATGTACTATTTGAAAAGGATATCACCCAAAGGACACAAAAAAAGCCGCAAAAGCGGCTTTATAGACGTTCTAAGACTGTTTTAAATCTTTCTGGTAGTCTTTATCAAGTGCGACTGGATAATCATCGCACGTTTCGTGTATTTTACGGCTCCATCGGTCAAACCGGCATGTAACAGGCTGCTCTTGGTGATGCCGACCTGATTCTCTGTCAAAGTATCAAATATGGCGGAAATGCTACCGAAATAGAGGTTCTTTTTCTCATAAATCAGGTGTACATGGATAACTTTAGTCATATTATATTGCATTTACTTTTCTGCAAATATACCAAATATCATTTATATGGAATAATTTTAATAAAAAAATAGGAGAGAGTAGTATGCACTCCCCTACTCCACTTGTATAAACCGATCTTTTTACCTACCTTTATACATAAGGGCCGATCGGAAACAAATCAGGAGAGTAAATCGACAGCACAATGTCCAATTTCTCCCCTAACCTACGTTCAATGTAAAGCATTTCATTTGAACGGCGTTCAAACGAGACTCAAATGTAAGCCTAATGTAAAGCGATGTAAACGCTTCGTTTTTCCTGTCCACTCTCCCCTACTCTACCATAACACTTTGACAACCAAAGCAATTAAGTATTTTCAGGCCGATCACATATTGACACGCTTCGTTTTTCCCCCCTTAAAAAAGCTACGGAAATAAGAGCTGAAGAGAAAAAGAACCGGCAAATGCGTGACCAAATCAGCTATATGCTGGCACGCGAATTGAGAACCCCTCTGTCACTGGTCACTGCACCGCTGAAAGAAATGATAAGCAACTCGGCTTTACCGGAATCGTTCCTGCAGAAAGTAAAAGTGGCCTATCGTAACTCAATCTGTATGCAGGATATCTGTAACCAATTGCTCAATATTCATCAGGAAGAAAACTACGGTCCTACCCTGAATGTAGCTCCATATACGGCGAGCAGAATAGCCGATGAAGTGGTGCGGGCTTCGTATGAATTGCTGAATGTCAGCCCCATCAATCTATATTACGACAAGGACAACAAGATAAATACGGAAATATGGATTGACCGGCAAAAAATTATGTTTGTCCTCAGGAATATAATGTCGAATGCATACCGCCATATTTCTTATGCCGGTGCCATCCGCTTTGTCGTCAGCATCACAAGTCTGAAAGGAAAAGAGTACTGCCTTTTCACCATAGAAGACGATGGAAAAGAAGTGATAGAAGAATCATCTGTCACCTATCTGGGAGAAGACAGGTATATCTTGCCGAGTAACTATCTGCATCCTGAACTGGGTATTGAAATTATGAGAAGAACGGCACTCGATCACCATGGAGATATTCAAATCAAACAAGACAAAGAAATAGGTACTTCCGTCACCTTATATATTCCGCTAGGCAAAGAGCATTTTAAAGGAGAAGAATATGTCGTATTTGTCAAACCGGAACATATACAGATAGATGACAGCCGGGCAAAGATTATCACTGTGGAGGATAAAAAGAAACAAGAGTTGCAAGACAGTATCATCCCCCGACCGATTGAAAGCCCTGAAACAAAATATAAAATACTCGTTATCGAGGACCATGCGGATATCCGGCTTTATCTGAAAGTGTTATTCGGTGGGACCTATAACATTATCATGGCAGAAAACGGTGAAGAAGGAGTAAAAGTTGCCCGCAAAGAGATACCCGACCTGATTATTACCGATGTCATGATGCCTGTTATGGACGGATTTGAATGTTGCCGCATCTTAAAAGAAGATTTGAAAACCTGCCATATCCCTATCATCCTGCTGACAGCATTGGTAGGTGACGAAGACGTGGTGAAAGGTATCGAACTGGGCGCCGATGATTATATCTTGAAACCGTTCAATCCGGAGATTCTGCGCACAAAAGTAAAACGGCTCATCAAGAGCAGAGTGGAGTTGAAACAAATCTATACCAAACTGCTGATGCCGTCTATCAACGCTATCGGAGATATTCAAGAAGAAAACGACATAGCCATAAAAATTGAAGACCCATTCGTCACACAAATCCTGAAAATTATAAATGACAACCTGCAAAACCAGGAGTTCAATGTGAAGAAACTCGCCGAAATGCTAAATATGAGTCAGCCTACCCTCTATCGGAGAGTGAAGCAGCTCACCAACTTTACCATTATAGAGCTGGTAAGAGGCGTGCGCCTGAAACGCTCGGCAGAGCTGCTACGAACTAAAAAATATAGCGTGCAGGAGGTAGCCGAAATGGTAGGCTATAACGACATTCCAACTTTCAGAAAGCACTTTGTCGATTTCTATGGAACGACTCCGTCTACATTTAACAGCAAAGAAGAGACCGAAGATAAAAAATAAACGTTAACAGCCAAATATTTTTTCAACTAAAAATCGTACCTTTGCAGTCAAATATTAGGTATAGTATGCAAGACATTAGAAACATTGCCATCATCGCCCACGTAGACCACGGAAAAACAACGCTCGTGGACAAGATGATGTTGGCGGGACATTTGTTCCGCAATGACCAGACCAATGGGGAACTGGTATTGGATAACAATGACTTGGAACGCGAGAGAGGTATAACCATCCTTTCGAAAAACGTTTCAATTAACTACAATGGAACAAAAATCAATATTATTGATACTCCGGGACACGCCGACTTCGGTGGTGAAGTGGAACGTGTACTCAATATGGCCGATGGATGTATCCTGTTGGTAGATGCGTTTGAAGGCCCGATGCCTCAAACTCGCTTTGTGCTCCAAAAGGCTTTACAACTCGGCTTGAAACCGCTAGTGGTAGTCAACAAGGTCGATAAACCCAATTGCCGCCCGGAAGAAGTATATGAAATGGTGTTCGACTTGATGTTCAGCCTCAACGCCACAGAAGAGCAGCTGGACTTCCCGGTTATCTACGGTTCTGCCAAAAATAACTGGATGGGCACCGACTGGAAAACTCCGACCGATAACCTGACAGCATTGCTGGATGCTATCATCGAACATATTCCTGCTCCAAAACAACTGGAAGGTACTCCACAAATGTTGATTACCTCTCTGGACTATTCATCATATACCGGACGTATCGCTGTGGGCCGCGTTCATCGCGGAACATTGAAAGAAGGTATGAACATCACTTTGGCAAAACGTGATGGTTCGATGGTGAAGTCTAAAATTAAAGAAGTACATACATTCGAAGGATTGGGACGTAAAAAAACCGATGCTGTATCATCGGGCGATATCTGCGCCATTATCGGTGTGGACGGTTTTGAAATCGGAGATACAATCTGCGATTACGAAAAACCGGAACCCTTGCCACCCATTGCCATCGACGAACCTACCATGAGTATGTTATTCACTATCAATGACTCTCCTTTCTTCGGTAAAGAAGGTAAATTTGTGACCTCGCGCCACATCCACGACCGTTTGATGAAGGAACTGGATAAAAACTTGGCATTGCGCGTTCGCAAAAGCGAATTGGAAGACGGTAAATGGATAGTATCAGGACGTGGTGTATTACACCTCTCTGTCTTGATTGAGACAATGCGTCGTGAGGGTTACGAGCTTCAGGTAGGACAGCCGCAGGTTATTTTCAAAGAAATAGACGGAGTGAAATGTGAGCCGATAGAAGAACTCACGATCAGTGTTCCCGAAGAGTTTGCCAGCAAAATGATTGATATGGTAACTCGCCGTAAAGGTGAAATGACCTCCATGGAATCTCAGGGAGATCGTGTCAATATTGAATTTGATATGCCTTCACGTGGTATTATCGGCTTGCGCACCAATGTATTGACAGCTTCTCAGGGAGAAGCGATCATGGCACACCGTTTTAAAGAATATCAACCCTACAAAGGTGATATCGAACGCCGTAGCAACGGTTCTATGATTGCAATGGAAAGCGGTACGGCTTTTGCTTACGCTATCGACAAGTTGCAAGACCGCGGTAAGTTCTTTATCTATCCGCAGGATGAAGTATATGCAGGTCAGGTAGTGGGCGAACATGTTCATGAAAATGACCTGGTCATCAATGTGACCAAATCAAAGAAACTGACCAATATGCGTGCATCAGGTTCGGACGATAAGGCTCGTATCATTCCACCCGTAATCTTCTCATTGGAAGAAGCACTGGAATATATCAAAGAAGACGAATATGTAGAAGTAACTCCAAAAAGTATGCGTATGCGTAAAGTAATTTTGGATGAACTGGAACGTAAAAGAGCAAATAGAGGATAAAAGGAAATTGCTATATATCAAAGAGAGGCGGCTTACTGTTGAACCGCCTCTCTTTTTTTATTATTCCATCTTTATGGTTTTATTACGTACTCTGCGAAGTATATTCTGCATATCATATACTACCTCAGGATGCTGTAATGCCACATTAGCGCGTTCATTTATGTCTTTCCTCATATCATAAAGCTGGGGAGTGCTTAAATTACCGGTTTCAATTTTAGGTCCCCACTGTATCATTGCAGGACCATCATTCGGCTCAATATATTTCCAGTCTTTGGTACGAACAGACAACACGTGATTAGAAGCAAGCTCAATTACCCAAGGACGGTCTTCATCATCTGTTCCCAGCAAATTACCGATGCGATTGTAACTATCAGGAGCACTACCTTTTGGAAGTCTGGCATTGACCAATGCCCCCAAAGACGCCATCCAGTCAATTTGTGACATCAAGACATCCGACTCACGATTTTCCTTAATCTTCTTGGGCCAACGCACGATAGCAGGAACGGCGGTACCTCCTTCGAATGCACTGTATTTATTCCCTCTCCACGGACCGGCAGGACTATGCCCGTTCAACAATTCTTCTGCTTTATCATCATAACCATCATCTACCACAGGACCATTGTCACTGGACAGGATAATCAATGTATTTTCCGCCAACCCCAGTTTGTCGAGCGTTTCCATAATCTGGCCTACCGACCAATCAAACTGTACAATAGCATCTCCGCGTACACCCATCGGGTTCTTTCCACGGAAGCGGTCGTGCGGGAAACGAGGAACATGAACGTCATTGGTTGCAAAATACATAAAGAAAGGCTCATCTTTATGCTGTTTGATGAAGTCAATGGCATGAGTAGTAATAGAATCGGCAATATTTTCATCTTTCCAAAGAGCTTTACCACCGCCTTTCATGAAACCGATACGACTGATACCATTCACAATAGACATATCGTGTCCGTGACTCGGTTTCTGATTATAGAGCAACTCGGGATGATCAGCACCGGTAGGCTCACCCGGAAAATTTTGTTTATAACTAACCTCTATAGGAGCAGAAGGATCATAATTTGCCACTTTACCGTTTTCTATGAATACACACGGAACACGGTCGGCTGTTGCTGCCATGATATAATGATAATCAAACCCTAAATCCCCTAAAGCAGCAGGAAGCGGAGCATTCCAGTCTTGTTGGCCCGTTTTATCTCCCAGCCCCAAATGCCATTTACCGATTGCACAAGTAGTATATCCCGCATTTTTAAACATATCTGCCATAGTATATTGTTCCGGGCGGATAATCATACCGGCATTTCCTGCTGCCACATCGGTATCAGGACGACGCCATGCATATTCACCGGTCAACAAAGAGTAACGGGAAGGGGTACTGGTAGCAGCTACGGTGTGAGCATTGGTAAAGCGAATACCTTCACCCGCCAAACGATTGACATTGGGAGTCTGCACATTCTTTGCACCATAACATTCCAAATCACCATAACCCAAGTCATCAGCCAAAATAACAATCACATTGGGCTGCTCACGATTGGTCACTTTATTCTCTTTGGGAGTCCTGGCTTCCGCAGTCAGAGCAGGACACAACACCGGTGTCAAGAGAGATAAAGCCAAATACTGTTTTTTCATGATATTTTAATATTTTAGTCAGATAAGGTGTGTCAAAAACCTAATGTAGCATTTTTGACACACTTTTTCCTATTGTTAGAATTACTCACGCAAGTTAGGATTAATATTTTGTTCTGACAAAGGAATCGGCCATTTATAATCCTGAGGATTACGAAAATCTCGTCTTCCTACATACCAGCGGCAATGTCCTGTCGGATCTACAAACTTGGTAGAACCGGCATAAGTGATAGATTTAGGATAAGGAGCACCCCATACCTCACCAACAAGCACTGTCTCAGCAAGTTTCCAGCGCAACAAGTCCCAATATCTGATACCTTCAAAAGCCAATTCAACACGACGCTCATTACGGAGTAATTCGCGCAATTTGTCTGAATTAGTTTCTGTAACAGGTGGCATCTTAACATCAGCACGTCCACGCACCTGATTAATGGTCAAATTCAATACTGTTTGATCAATGGCCTGCCCGCTTTCAATCAAACATTCCAAATAGCTCAATAAAACTTCTGCATATCTGATTACCGGAGTCACAGCACTATAGCTATTCAAATCATTGATCGGATTCTCATCAAAATATTTCCGCCACATAAAACCAGTCTTAGATACTTCTGAAGAATAATCCAAACGTTCTTTCTTTGATGCTTCATAATCCGGACTCATGCGATATTCAGTACCCATAAAAGTCGCTCCATTATAATAGATGGTATAATCAAGACGCGGATCACGGTTCTCACCTAAATTATCCGGGTTGTAACGTGAATCGTCATAGCTGAACGGAGTTCCGTCTTTAAACTCATAAGATTCAAATAATCCGGCCGAAGGATTGGACAGACTCCATCCACCGTCTTTTGCAGACAAAATATGCTGTGGAAGACCGCAACCAAAATAGTTTTCAAGATAGGATATATAATAAATATTCTCCTTGTTGCCTACACCGGTTGAAGGATGGAACAGTTCCCGATACACAGGATGAATTGAGTTATCACCATAATCGATGATTTCCTTATAAGCGGCTGCTCCACCTGCCCAATCCTGCATCAGCATACAAGTTCTGCCCAAAAATGCTAAAGCAGCCTGTTTGCAAGCGCGTCCTGTCTCACTATTCGGAATATCTTTAAAACGGGGCAGATCAGCTGCCGACTCTTTAAACTCTGTCACACACCATGACAAAATATTAGCCTGAGTTTCCTTTTCAACTGTATTGGCCTCTTCACCTGTCAGAGTTTTGGTCACTAAAGGTACATCCTTAAAATAACTGGCCAGATAGTGATACTGAGTGGCACGCAAAAAGCGGGCTTCGGCAACCATTCTGGTTTTCTGTTCTGATTCGGGAGCATTGGCAATACCCTCCAAGAAACGGTTACACAAACCGATACGCTTATAAGCCGATGACCAATAGTTTTTAATAAAAGAGTTATTATTCAACAGTTTACCACTAGAAATATTAAAGAATGGATTATTTTCTCCACGACGGTCATAAGCATTGTCTGTCAGATGTTCCATAAACAACATACCATGATAAGACCAAAAGTCCGAAACACTATATTCCAAACCATTTGTAATACTACCTCTATATAAAGAAGTTAAAGCCAATTCGGCATTCTTATCATCAGTCCAAAAATTATCTTCCGACAAATCTGTCAATGGATAACGCTCCAAATCACATGATTGCAATGAAAATGAAGCTAATAAAACAGTAAAAGCTATATATTTTAATCTTTTCATAAGTCATTAGAATTTTAAAGTTAAGCCCAAAGTATAAGTTGACATAGTTGGATAGTATTGACCGTTATTACTTGTGTTTTCAGGATCCCATCCTTTACGATACCCCTTGAAGGTTAAAGGATTGTCTAAAGAAACATAGAAACGCATACCGGTGGAACCAAACTTTTTAACTATATGTTCGGGTAATGTATAACCTAACTGAACATTACGTACTTTCAGAAAAGAAGCATCCAATACCCAGAAATCAGAAGTCAGTGTATTATTGCTACCTGCATTTGACATAATCTCCAAGCGAGGATATTCAGGATAACGGTTATCCTGCTGCACATTCCAGCAATTCTCCATTTGCCATTTCTGAATATTACCCTCCTGATAGAATGCATGACCTGCATAAACAGACAACATACCTTTCACCTTAGCAACTCCCTGAAGCAATACACTGAAATCAAATCCTTTATATTCTCCACCGAAATTCAATCCAAAAGTATATTTAGGTATACGAGAGCCTAAGAACGTTTTGTCATCCGGTGTTACTTTGCCATCACCTGTAATATCAACATAACGAATATCTCCGGCTTTAGAACCTTTGGCTATCGCAGTCTGATCATACCAGTCACCTACTTCATCATCGGTCAGAAATACTCCGTCCGTCTTATACCCATAAAACATCTGCATCGGATAACCGATAAACAAATCGCTACCGTTACCTACCATACCATTGTTCTGGGTCACATTTCCCATACCCAATGTCAATACCTTATTATCAATAATAGAGAAATTACCATTAATATGATAATGGAACTTACCAATTGTATTTTGATGACCTATTTCAAACTCCCAACCTTTATTTTCCAACTCACCGGTATTTACTTGCGATACACTTAATCCGAAAATCGAAGAATAACTTGCAGCCGGCTTATACAATACATCTGTAGTCTTACGATAGAAATAAGAAGCATTAAATGTCAACTTATTATTAAAGAATGCAGTCTCAATACCAACATCGGTAGTACGAGTACGCTCCCACTTCAAACCCGGATCCACATAAGTAGTAACAGCTGCTCCTTGTGTGTACACTCCGCCAAATACATAGTTCTGTGCTTGCCCTAAAGAGTATACCGACTGATAAGGATAGTTACCGATATTATTATTACCCAATATACCGTAAGAAGCTTTCAGTTTTAAATTATTAATGAAAGACAAATTTTCATTTTCCTTCCAAAACTGTTCTTCAGAGATACGCCAACCTGCAGCCAAAGAAGGGAAGAAACCATATTTGCTATCTGTCGGAAAACGAGAAGAGCCGTCATAACGCATTGTTGTTTCAAATAAATAGCGCTGATCATAGTTATATGTCAAACGACCGAAAACAGACTGTATAGCCCAATCATATCCTCCGCCTCCATTTGTCTGACCGTCTGCCCCTCCGGCCCCTAAGAAAGGTACGTCATCAGACGGAAAGTTATTACGACTACCCGATAAAGTACGCTGACCTTCGTCTTCCCAAGTATATCCTACCAATGCAGCAAGATTATGTTTACCAAAAGACTTATTATAATCAGCTACAGCTTGGAAGGTCTTATAAACAGTTCGCTTCATTTCATCGCTCAATGTAGAAGGACCGGTACTCTTGTCACCCGTAAGAATCATATCACAACGATAATGGCGAACGTGACTTAATGTATAATTATAACCGCCTAAAATTTTCAAAGTCAATCCATCTATCGGCTGATATGACAATTCAATATTATTTTTAAATTTGTCATAGTCTTCACGATATGAAGACGCACAGTCTACCCATGCCACCGGTGTACCTTGCAATTTAGGTCCTAAACCGACCTCACCATTCTGCAAGTAAGTCGGAGTTAAACCGGGAAAACGAACGGCATTAGAAATAATCCCTTTAAATCCGCCAATATCCAAAGAACCCGGAGTAGAAGGTTCGTGACGATCGGAAGTCATACCGCTCAGACGCACTTGTAGTTTCAAGTTCTTAGCCAATTCCGCACCAAGGTTTACACGAGCATTGTAACGGTTATAATAGTTATTGTCCAACAAACCATTTTGACGCAAATATCCCAATGATACCATATATTGTACCTTTTCCGTACCACCGCTTACACTCAACTCATGCTTGGTTTGCAGTGCATGACCGCCCAAAAGATCATCAAGATACATTTCGTCAGCATAGTTGTCAGGGTCAGAACCATCACGATACTTCTGAATCATCTCAGGCGTATAGGTTTCTGCTCCAATCGCCTTATTATAAAATTCTGCATATTCATAAGAATGAGCCAATTCCGGCAATTCTGTAGCCTGACTCATACCCACGGAACCATTATAAATAATGCGGGCTTTACCTTCCTTTCCTTTCTTGGTTGTTACCAAAATAACACCATTGGCAGCACGAGAACCATAAATAGCTGCTGAAGAGGCATCCTTCAGAACTGAAATATTATCAATATCGGCCGGAGTCAAATCACTCAAAGAACCGGGAAGTCCATCTACTAGAACCAAAGGACTAGGAGTTGCTCCAAACGAACCGACACCACGGATACGAATAGTACCGGCATCCTGTCCCGGATTACCGCTTTCCTGTGTAATGGTAACACCCGACATCTGACCGGTCAACATATTAGAAACGTCAGGCACTGCACGAGATTCCAATGCTTTACTGTCCACTGATGCAATAGAGCCAATCACATTGACTTTCTTCTGCGAGCCATAACCTACAACCACCACTTCATCCAGTGTTTCCGTATCTTCTTTCAGAGTAATATTAAGGAAAGATTTATTTCCGACCGGAACATCCTGAGTATTATAACCAATATAAGAAACTTGCAAAGTAGCATTGCTTGGAACGGACAAATCAAAGTTACCATCTATATCTGTAATACTTCCTACAGTGGCATCTCCTTTTAAAATTACATTGGCACCAATAATAGGTTCCCCGGCCGAATCTTTTATAGTACCCTTAATTTTCTTAACCTTCTCATCATCTTTCAGAGTGATAACAATATAATTGTCATTCACTTGATAGACACAATTAGTTCCTTTTAGCAAATCCGACAGAATTTGCAATACATCCTGATTCTTTTGATTCAAGACAACTTGCTTATTGACATCCAGTTGTGAAGTGTTATAAGCAATCTTATACTTCGAAACAGATTCAATTTTCTCAAACGCTTGCTTTAAAGAAAGACGTTCCCCATTGAAGGAAACTTTCTGTGCATTAACAGAGAGGCTGCCGGCCAGAAATAAGCCAACACCAAGCCCCAACACTCGAATAAATTTCTTGTTCATTTCATATTAGATTTATTAACGACATAAGGTGTACGTACATGAGAAAGACAATTCAAATAAATACTACACCCAATGGCTTTGTGTTAATAAATACTAAACCACTATCTTAAATAGATATTCTTGCCAACAATTTCATATTCTATACCGGGAACCAATATTTTAATGATTTGAAGTACTTGCTCCAACGATTCATTTCTATTAAAATGAACTCTCAAACTTTGATTCTGGTAAATAGATGTACGCACATGGAATTTCACACCATACACACGTTCCAAAGTATGAAGAACATCATTAAACGGCACATTGCCAAAGAACAACCCTCCCATACGCCAATCGGAGTGGGAAACAGCATTCACTTTATGCTGCTGTACTATCCCTGTGGAAGGAGTATATATCAACTGGTCATTGGGTTCCAGAAAATATTTCTCCGGTTGTTTATTTACCTTTACCTGTAACCTGCCGGTTTCCAATGTAGCCATTATCTGATTATTGTCCGGATACGCCGAAATATTGAATGTCGTACCAAGCACTTCCAACTCTAAATGGTTGGTAGTGACAATAAAAGGATGCTCTTTATCTTTTGAAACTTCAAAGAAACCTTCTCCCGCAATATAAACATTGCGAGATTCAGATATGAAACTGGAGGGATATACCAACAAAGTACCGGCATTAAGCCAAACCTTACTCCCATCAGGAAGAACCACTTCTTCACGTGTACCCATAGCTGCATAACGCTGCATATAAGTCACTTCGGACAACGTCTCCTTCACATAATCCTTTGCAGAATAATAATAGTAAGCCGAAAAACACACCATAATGAAAGGAATAGTCCAAATAGCAGCTACTCTTCCCCAATTTATTCTTTTCGTATTTCTTATATGTTCCCGATGTACTAATTCGACAGTCTGTTCTTCTTTTTTTAATCCTAAAGAGGTCTCCAAATTATAAAAAGCCTTCTCTATTTTTTCGTCAGAGCAAGAAGCATCGTCCAGTTTATCCCAAATTTGTGAAACAGCTTCTTCTCTTGCTTTATCTTCCACAGGAAAAACCATACGATTATAAACACGTTCCGTTATCTCATCAGAAACTTCATGATGAAAGAAAAAGTCTATTATCTTATGTATATAATTATTCATTTTCACATTTTATATAAATAAAGACAGTTCTATCTTATGATACACCTAAACCGGCAATATTAAATAAACTAAAATAGAAAGAGCCAAAGCGTCTCTCAGTTCATTTAAAGCGATATTCAAATGATTCTCCACCGTTTTTTTCTGTATCCCCAGTTTCTCTGCTATTTGTTCGTTAGAAAGTCCTTCTATCCGACTCAACTTATATATCATTTTCCTTTTAGGAGGCATCTCATTCACTACCATATCAATTAATAATTGCAAATCTTTCGCTATCAATTTATCATAAGGAGTATATTCATCAGAAATCTCGGGAACATTATCTTCGCTTGTAAACCGGGAGACTTTTTTAGTTGTGATATAATTAAAAACGGTATATTTGGTAAGCATGAACAAATAAGAATCAAAATGATGTACCTTGTGAAAAATCGCTCTCTTATTCCATAGTTTTATAAAGACAATTTGAGTCAAATCCTCAGAATCATCCAAATCTTTTATAAATCCCCGTATAAAAGCATATACCTTAGGATAAAACAGCTTGAATATCTTATGAAAGGCTTCATGGCTGCCAGAGGCAAATTCTCCTACAACTTCCGGTTCTACAATCATTTATTGAGATTAATTCAAATGAAACGGGTGTAAATGTAGGGAATTTATTAGAGAACACCAAAAATAGATTCTAAAAGTACAATTTTAGCTTATAGAGATAAAGGAATACAAAACGAGCTGCCTCCTATATTCGAGCAGAAACATATCACTCGAATATAGAAAGCGGAAAGGAGGAGGGGAAATCAATCAATAAATTTCACTTTCGAAGTATCACGGGGCTTAGCTGCCGGAGCCTCATCGGGATAACCAAAAGCAATAGCGTACAATAATTCATACCCATCCGAAAAATCCAACTTCTTCAAATAACCGGCAGCCGCAGGAGATTTCATAAAGCGGACAGGACCACCTAAACAACAACTTCCTATACCCATGGACTGAGCTGTAAGAATCATATTCGCCCCTAAAAGCCCACAATCTATTTGAGACATATCATACCGGGGATCATAGGCAATAAAAGCAACGGTAGGAGCATTATTGAACATATTCTTAAATCCGGCACGTTCAGCAGCCTTTGGATTTTCTTTCTTGAAAATCTCAGTCAGCTCATTAATAAAATCCTGATTATCTACCACACGCACTTCCCATGATTGTTTATTCATCCCATTGGGAGCATGAATACCACAGTTCAGAATAGTTTCCATTTTATCCCGTTCCACAGCCTCCGGTTTGTACTTCCGAATACTGCGGCGTGCCATAATAGTTTCAATGACAGGATTATCTTGCACTTTAACAATGCTATCGGACATTCCGGTCTCTTTCTGTGAAGGCTGCGATGTACATCCACACAATGCCAGGGTAAACAAGCCGGCACCTAATAAGAAAATACTTAGTGATTTCATTTGCTTTTATATTTTTGATTTGCAACAAATCTAGTCATTTTCAAGCATAAAAAAAAGTGGTTCCTTATTCAGGAACCACTTTTTATATGTTAAATCTGTAAAATTCAGATTACAATTTCGGACCGGCAGCAACCAACTTCTTACCTGCTTCGTTACCAGTGAACTTAGCGAAGTTCTTGATGAAACGACCAGCCAAGTCTTTTGCTTTTTCGTCCCACTGAGCAGCGTCAGCGTAAGTGTCACGAGGATCAAGGATCTTCGGATCAACGTTAGGCAATTCTGTAGGAACAACAAAGTCGAAGAAAGGAATAACCTTAGTAGGAGCCTTGTCGATAGAACCGTCCAGGATAGCATCGATGATACCACGAGTATCACGGATAGAGATACGCTTGCCTGTACCGTTCCAACCAGTGTTAACCAAGTATGCTTTAGCACCGGTCTTTTCCATCTTCTTAACCAATTCTTCAGCATATTTAGTCGGGTGCAATGACAAGAAAGCAGCACCGAAGCAAGCTGAGAATGTCGGAGTCGGTTCAGTGATACCACGTTCTGTACCAGCCAATTTAGCTGTAAATCCAGACAAGAAGTAGTACTGAGCCTGTTCAGGATTCAAGATAGACACCGGAGGCAATACACCGAATGCATCAGCTGACAAGAAAATAACTTGTTGAGCGTGAGGACCTTTAGAAATAGGTTTAACGATGTTTTCGATGTGGTAGATAGGATAAGAAACACGAGTGTTTTCAGTTGTGCTCTTATCAGCGAAATCAATCTTACCGTCAGCATCAACAGTAACGTTTTCAAGCAGAGCGTCACGTTTGATAGCAGCGTAGATATCGGGTTCGCTTTCTTTATCCAAGTTGATAACCTTAGCGTAGCAACCACCTTCATAGTTGAATACACCTTCGTCATCCCATCCGTGTTCGTCATCACCGATCAACTTACGTTTCGGGTCAGTAGACAATGTAGTCTTACCTGTACCAGACAAACCGAAGAAGATAGCAGAGCTGGTTCCTTCCATGTTAGTGTTGGCAGAGCAGTGCATAGAAGCGATACCACGAAGCGGGTTCATGTAGTTCATGATAGAGAACATACCTTTCTTCATTTCACCACCGTACCAAGTGTTCAGGATAACTTGTTCTTTGGTCTTCAAGTTGAAAACTGTAGCAGTTTCAGAGTTCAAGCCCAGTTCTTTGTAGTTGTCAACTTTTGCTTTAGATGCGTTGAAACATACAAAATCAGGTTCTCCGTAAGCTTCCAGTTCTTCAGCAGTCGGGCGGATGAACATGTTAGTTACGAAGTGAGCCTGCCAAGCTACTTCCATGATGAAACGTACTTTCATACGAGTTGCAGCATTAGCACCGCAGAATGTATCAACAACGAACAAACGCTTGCCGCTCAATTGTTTTACTGCTTTAGACTTCAGGTCAGCCCAAGCTTCTTCAGTACAAGGTTTGTTATCGTTTTTATATTCGTCAGAAGTCCACCATACTGAGTTTTCAGAAGCTTCATTCTTAACGAAGAATTTATCTTTAGGAGAACGACCTGTATAAACACCGGTCATTACGTTTACAGCGCCCAGTTCAGTTACCTGTCCTTTTTCGAAACCTTCCAATCCGGGTTTGGTTTCTTCAGCGAAAAGTACATCATAAGAAGGATTGTGGAGAACTTCCTTCACGTCGGTAATACCGTACTTGCTTAAATCTAAATTTGCCATTTTTAAATGATTTAAATTGGTTAATTGTATAATGTTGTTTTTACTCTCTATTTCGGAAGAAGATGTTTTTCAACACCCCCTTGTCTAAGGCGCTACAAAATTAGTGCTTTATTTTAAAAAAAAGAAGTTATTAGAGAAAAATTTCCGTAATAGTGAAAGATTTATATTTGTGTAACAAAAATGCAATTTGCACTTTACAAATATGAAATTTATTTTGTTTCTTTGCAGGTCAAAGTCAATCATATAACAATAACACAGATATGAAAATCATCAATCTCAGTGAAGGCAATTCGCTTCTGAACCAATACGTAGCAGAATTGCGTGATGTACATGTTCAGAACGACCGTATGCGCTTCCGCAGAAATATCGAAAGAATAGGGGAAATCATGGCATACGAAATGAGTAAAGCACTAACCTATTCCGTCAAGCAGGTACAGACACCACTGGGAACTGCCACGGCCAGTACGCATGATGACAAAATAGTGATTGCCACTGTATTCCGCGCCGGACTGCCCCTGCACACCGGTTTTCTGAATATGTTCGACCATGCCGATAACGCTTTCGTTTCCGCATTCCGTTTCTACAAGGATGATGAACACCGTATTGTAGATGTACACATCGAATACATTGCCGCTCCCTCTCTGAATGACAAGACATTGCTTTTGGTCGACCCGATGCTTGCCACCGGCGAAAGCATGGAGCTTGCCTGGAAAGCTTTACTCACTAAAGGTACTCCTGCCAAACTGCAAATGGCCTGTGTCATTGCCAGCCGACAAGGAGTAGAGCATATGGCAAAACTTTTTCCTGGTGATGATATCACATTATGGTGTGCCGCCATCGACCCGGTTTTGGACGAACACAAATACATTGTTCCGGGGCTGGGAGATGCAGGCGACTTGTCGTTTGGCGAGAAACTCTAACATCCGACTGTCATAAATCACAAATGGTTAGTAACCGGCAGCCCTCTCGCTGCTCATTACTAACCATTTATTATTTTCGACGATATGTCAAAAAGTAATTTCCATATCGTTATTTCACTTCCCAGATATCATTGGTCATCAGCAATTCCCGGAAATTATGATATTTCTTTTTAGCTGAGACTTCATCAATTTGTTCGTGAACCGCATCATCATAAGTAGGAGCCTTCACATCACGAATAACGCCCAATGCAATCGGGAAATCAGGACCTTCCATCAAAGCCAGTTTCAGCTGCAACGTGTTATCCATGCAATGTGCATCGTGAATCAGAATGTCTTTTTCTGTAATTCCATTCTCACCCAGTTTCACCACTTTCAGTCCGAAGCCTTCCTGCATCAATCCGAATTCCTTGTTCTCGCCAAACAACATCGGTTTGCCATGTTCCAGATAAATCGCATTCTTGGCGCGGCCTTCCTTATTGTATACAGATTCGTGTGTACCGTCATTGAATATCACACAATTCTGAAGAATCTCGCAAACCGAAGCACCCTTATGGTTAGCGGCTGCCTTCAACACTTCCACAGTGCCGGGACCGTCCGTTGCCACAGCACGGGCAAAGAAACGTCCGCGTGCACCAAAGCATAATTCGGCCGGATGGAACGGGTCTTCCACTGTTCCGTAAGGAGACGACTTGCTGACAAACCCACGGGGAGAAGTAGGAGAATACTGCCCTTTCGTCAAGCCATAAATACGATTGTTCAGCAAAATCATGTTCAAGTCGATATTACGACGCACAGCGTGGATAAAATGATTACCACCGATAGCCAGCCCATCACCGTCACCGGAAATCTGCCACACGGTGAGTTTCGGATTAGCTACCTTGCAACCGGTAGAAATTGCTGCCGCACGACCATGAACAGTTTGCATGGCGTATGTATTCATATAATAAGGCAAACGGCTGGAACAACCGATACCCGAAATAACTGCTGTATTATGAGGAGCTATTCCCAGTTCAGCCATCACTTTGTGCAATGATGCCAAAAAGAAATGGTCACCGCAGCCCGGACACCAACGGGGCTGTCCTTTCTTAAAATCTTTTGCTGTATATTCGCTCATAGTTCTTACTTTCTTTACGGTTATTATTTATTTAAAATCTCTGTGAAAGCATCAACTAATTCGCTGACAACAAACGGTTGACCTTTTACTTCATTAAACTGATAAGGAACAAATCCGTCTACTTTCATACGGAGATATCCGGCAAACTGGCCTAAGTTCTGTTCGGCCACCACTACCTTCTTATATTTCTTCAGCACTTCCGCCGTATTCTCAGGCAATGGGTTCAAATGAACGAAATGAGCCAAAGCAACTTTCTTTCCCGCCTTATTCATTTCTTCCATGGCCGAATACAAATGACCGTAAGTTCCGCCAAAGCCCACAATCAAAAGGTCGGCATCATCTGAACAGCCTTGCACCTTCACATCGGGCACAGGAATCTTCGCCACCTTTTCGGCACGTAAGCGACACATCAGATTATGGTTTTCAGGGTCTGTAGAGATAGCTCCCGTATTACTGTCTTTCTCCAGACCACCCAGAATGTGCATATAACCTTCCTGTCCGGGAAGAGCCCAATAACGAACGCCGGTTTCCGGATTACGTTTATAAGGTGTATAGTTATCTTTCATTTCCGGAGTCACGTAAGGAGGATTGATGGCAGGATAGCTTTCCAAGTCGGGCAATCTCCATGCACCCGAACCATTGGCAACAAACCCGTCTGTCAGAAGAACAACCGGAGTCATGTGTTCCAATGCCATTTTACAAGCAGCATAAGCAGCATCAAAACAATGAGTGGGAGAAGCTGCGGCAATCACCGGCATGGGAGATTCACCGTTACGTCCGAACAATGCCTGCAACAAGTCTGTCTGCTCCGATTTGGTAGGCAAACCGGTAGAAGGACCGCCACGCTGAACATCAACAACCACCAAAGGCAATTCGGTGATTACAGCCAGGTTCATCGCTTCAGATTTCAGGCAGACTCCGGGACCTGAAGTAGAGGTCGCTGCCAGCGCACCGGCAAATGAAGCACCGATAGCAGTGGCACAACCTGAAATTTCGTCTTCACACTGAACAGTAGTCACACCCAATGACTTGTGCTTGGACAATTCATGAAGAATATCTGTTGCCGGAGTGATGGGATAAGAACCGAGGAACAACGGCAGTCCTGCCTTTTCAGCAGCAGCAATCAAGCCGTATGCCGTTGCCTTGTTTCCGCTGATATCCATATATTTTCCGGGAACCTTTGTTTTTGTTTCTACCTTATAGGTATGGTCTACAGAAGCATGTGTATTATGCCCGTAGTCATAACCGGCGTGAATTACTTTAATATTAGCCTCGGCAATGGCCGGCTTCTTTGCAAACTTTTCACGCAAGAAATTCTCTGCGATTGTCAAATCGCGATTAAACAACCAGCAAACCAATCCCAGTGCAAACATATTGCGGCACTTCAGCATTGATTTGTTATCCATTCCGCTATCTGCCAGACAATTCTTGACCATCTGCGAGATAGGAGCAGCAATCACATCCTGCTTGATGCCCATTTCCTCAATGGGATTCTCTGTCTTAAAAGCCGCCTTGTCCAAATCCGATTTCTGGAAACAATCTGTATCAATGATGATACAGGCTGTGGACTTGGCAAACTTATATTGTGTTTTCAATGCAGCGGCATTCATGGCAACCAACACATCGCATTTGTCGCCGGGAGTAAACACCTTACCGGCACCAATATGTACTTGGAAACCTGATACACCTGTCAATGAGCCTTGCGGGGCACGGATATCCGCCGGATAATCGGGAAAAGTACTGATATCATTTCCCACTGTAGCCGAAATATTAGAAAATATATTTCCGGCTAGCTGCATACCATCGCCTGAGTCGCCTGAGAAACGGACCACAACCTGGTCCAACTCCTTGACTATCATTTCATCTGCCATAACTTATAATTTAGGGTTACAATAAATTCATTGCTCGCAAAGTTCGGAAAGTCCTGTCAAAAAACAAAATATTCCGCCATTTATCTCCATGCGATTATCAAAGTGCACAAAATTACAGCAATATTTAATTTCAAACGAAGAAAAAGAGTAGATAAATAACTGTTTAATAGCATACTTCACTATCAATATGATATCGACGCGATATTCTCCGGAATAACATATTGTTATTTTTATGTATATTTTACGAACATCAGAAAACTTCTTCTGACAGATAAGTAAATCAATGGCCGATTTTAAAACATCAGAATGACAAAATAATTATTCCTCTTGTCATCTATACCCTTTTCTTATATTTTTCATTCTTTCATATTGCCGTTTTAACAAAAAGGACTACCTTTGCAGCCAGATAAGTTGCCCTGGTAGTTCAACGGATAGAATAGATGTTTCCTAAACATTAGATAGGGGTTCGATTCCCCTCCGGGGTACCACACAGGCCGAAACATACTTCACTTGCCCCCTTTTATCCCCCTTTATGGACAATTATTATCCTATTATCGGAAAATATGTACCCCTGTTTTCGGAATACACCCTGTATCTTTGACCTCGAAATACAACTCATTCTAATCTTAAATTACATTTTATGAACACACGTTTTCTAATGACACTCTGCTGCTGCCTGTTGCCCTTCACCCTCAAAGGAGCAGGCAAAGAAGACATGAAATGGTTTACCGATGCCAAATTCGGGATGTTTATCCACTGGGGGCTTTATTCACAAACTGCCGGTGACTGGAAGGGACACCCCACAAAAGGCGGCGAACACTTTATGCTGTATGAACGGATACCGGTCAAAGAATATGCTTTAATTGCCAATGACTTCAACCCGACCGAGTTCAACGCCCGAAAATGGGTAAAGACTGCCAAAGAAGCCGGCATGAAATATATCGTCATCACCTCCAAGCACCATGACGGATTTGCCATGTATCACTCGGCATGCAGCGATTACAACATCGTTACCCGTACCCCGTTTGCACGCGACCCGATGAAAGAACTGGCCGACGAATGCCGTAAGCAAGGACTGAAATTCGGTTTCTATTATTCCCTGGGAAGAGACTGGGAAGACCCTGATGTCCCCACCAACTGGCCGACCAAAGCCGGCAGAAGCAATACGTGGGATTTTCCCGATGAGGACAATAAGAACCTTCAGGCATACATCGACCGCAAGGTGCTGCCGCAATTAACCGAACTGCTGACCAATTACGGAGAAATCGCCATGATGTGGTTCGACACTCCCGAAATGGTAACCAAAGAGCAAAGCCGTTCCATCCGCCGGCTCATTGAGCGCCTGCAACCGCATTGCCTCATCAACAGCCGCATCGGAAACGGTCTGGGTGACTACCGCATCATAGAGCAGAAATTAATGAACGAGATAGACCCGAAACCTTGGGAAGCATGCCTCACCATGGGTGCCAACTGGGGATACAACAAATATGATACTGTCTACAAGAAACCCGACATGATGATTCGCAATCTGACAGACGTGGTCAGCAAAGGAGGAAATCTGTTGCTGAACATCGGTCCCAACCCCCAAGGCAGTTTCCCGCAGCAAACCGAACCCGGACTCAACGCTTTCCGCCAATGGATAAAGACAAACGGGGAAGCCATCTACGGCACTTCGCCCTGGCATACTTACGGTGAGACCTCGCCCCTTGCCCACGGAAAAAGAGAAGAGGTAAAAGAAGGGTTCCACGATGCCGTGTTCGATGGTACACCCGTCAATGCCATTCCCGATTTCAGATATACTGCCAAAGGCAACCATGTCTACGTTATCGTACGCCACGTGCCTGCCGGTGAATTTACACTCCGTGCCTTCAAAGGCTACACCGACCGCATCAAGCGCATCACATTGCTCGACAACAAGAAAACCGTCGAATGGAAGCCGACCGAAGAAGGATTACGAATCTGCCATATCCGGCGCTCTTCCGATGCTTTCCCTGTCTATGTGTTGCAGGTAGAAATGCAAGCAGAATAAATACTCTCTTTTACATAAAATCTCTTTTGCCGGTCCTTACTGCTTATCCTACACGTTCAGTGATAAAAAGCAAGAACCGGCTTTAAGCATTCCCCACCCTATGAATAAGCCTTTCACACCCTAAACACAGGTCTTTCCTTCCTTACATATATTACAGTCCGCCGTAACAGACCGTACAGTCCACTGCAACAGACTGTACGGTCCATTATGGAAGACTGTACAGTCTACTATGGAAGACCGTAATAACCGACAGGAGAAAAAGCCATAACCGGCAGGAGGAAAAGAGGTAATATACAGAAAGAAAGGACATAAAGGAGAGGAGAAAGAAGAGTACTCCCGCAAGCGGTGGAAACGGGCAAAAAACACAAAAAAAATAAGGAAGAATGCTAAAACACCGAGACACTGTCCTGTTATACAGAGCAACAGCAGTCAGAAGTTTGGCACACTCCCTTATCAATCATCCTTCCGGACGAAAGACAGAACGGATTATTATTTAATCACGCCCAATTCCTTACCCACCTTGATAAATGCAGCAATCGCTTTATCCAGATGTTCACGTTCGTGACCGGCAGACAGCTGAACACGGATACGAGCCTGACCTTTCGGCACAACCGGATAATAGAAACCGGTTACATAAATGCCTTCTTCCTGCATCTTGGCAGCGAAGTCCTGAGACAGTTTTGCATCATACAGCATCACTGCACAGATAGCGCTCTGAGTCGGCTTGATATCGAAACCGGCAGCCAGCATCTTGTCGCGGAAATAAGTTACATTGTCCATCAACTTAGTATGCAGTGCATCGCTTTCTTTCAACATTTTGAACATTTCAAGGCTGGCGCCCACGATGGCAGGAGCAACCGAGTTAGAGAACAGATACGGACGAGAACGCTGACGCAGCATGTCGATGATTTCTTTTCTACCTGTAGTGAAACCACCCATAGCACCGCCGAATGCCTTACCCAATGTACCGGTAAAGATATCCACACGTCCGTAAACATCATATTGTTCAGCCACACCATGACCGGTCGGACCCACTACACCGGCAGAATGCGATTCGTCTACCATTACTAACGCATCGTATTTTTCTGCCAATTCGCAAATCTTATCCATCGGAGCCACATTACCGTCCATAGAGAACACACCGTCAGTAGCAATGATACGGTGGCGTTGAGCTTGAGCTTCCTGCAGGCAGCGTTCCAAGTCAGCCATGTCTGCATTGGCATAACGATAACGTTTTGCCTTACACAGACGCACACCGTCAATGATAGAAGCGTGGTTCAATGCATCGGAAATGATTGCATCCTCGTCGGTCAGCAGCGGTTCGAACAAACCACCGTTTGCATCAAAGCAGGCAGCATATAATATTGTATCTTCGGTCTTGAAATAATCAGAGATAGCAGCTTCCAGTTGTTTGTGCAAGTCCTGGGTTCCACAAATGAAACGTACAGACGACATACCAAAGCCATGAGAGTCCATTGCGTCTTTTGCTGCTTGGATCAAACGCTGGTTGTTTGACAATCCTAAGTAGTTGTTCGCGCAGAAGTTCAATACTTCTTCTCCTGCATTTACTTTGATATCAGCCTTTTGGGGAGTTGTAATGATACGTTCGTTTTTATACAATCCGGCTTCTTTGATGCCAGCCAGTTCCTTCGTGAGGAACTCTTTCATTTTACCATACATAGCTTTGATTTTTATTAAGTATTAAAGATTAAGTTCAGATATTTCTCTTCGACGGACAAAGTTCTTATTTTTTTTTGAATTTCTGCAAAAATATAGAGAAAACTTTGATAAAATCTGAATGCTTCTGCCTATCTTTGCTCTCAAATAGCAAACTAACGTATTATAATTTCACTATGAAAAATGTATTGATTATCGGCTCTACCGGTCAGATTGGCTCAGAGCTAACAATGAAATTAAGAAGTATTTATAATGGTAACATCGTAGCGGGATACATCCCCGGTGCAGAACCCAAAGGCGAACTGGCAGAATCAGGTCCGTCTGCTATCGTTGATATCACAAACGAACAGCAGATTGCCGAAACTGTTTCAAAGTATCATATTGATACCATCTACAACCTGGCAGCTTTGCTGTCGGCAGTAGCAGAAGCCAAACCGCAGCTTGCATGGAAAATCGGTATGGGCGGTCTGTTCAATGTACTTGAAGTAGCCCGCACCATGAAGTGCGCCGTATTTACTCCGAGTTCTATCGGTGTATTCGGCAACAACACTCCGAAGGACAAGACTCCGCAGGACACTATCCGCAATCCGCGCACCATGTACGGTGTAACCAAGGTTTCCGGCGAGTTGCTGAGTGACTACTACAACATCCGTTTCGGTGTCGACACCCGTTCCGTACGTTTCCCGGGATTGATTTCTTACGTGACTCCTCCGGGCGGCGGTACAACCGACTATGCTGTAGATATTTATTATTCGGCAGCCAAAGGTGAAAAGTTCGTTTGTCCTATCGGCAAAGGTACTTACATGGATATGATGTATATGCCGGATGCTTTACGCGCCGCCATCGAAATCATGGAAGCAGACCCGAGCAAGTTCGTTCACCGCAACTCATTCAACATTGCTTCAATGAGCTTCGATCCTGAAATCATCTTCAACAAGATTAAGGAATACGAACCTAACTTCGAAATGGAATACCAGGTAGACCCATTGCGTCAGGCTATCGCCGAATCATGGCCTAACTCACTGGACGACACTTGTGCCCGCGAAGAATGGGGCTGGAAACCTGAATACGACTTGGATACCATGACCAAAGACATGCTTGCCAAGTTGAAAGAACGTTTCAAGAAATAAATACTGTCTTAAAGAATCCGACAGCCTTCATACACCGGTAAGAAAGCCGGTTGTGAAGGCTGTTTTTGATTTAAAAGAAGCTATGGACAAAAAAATGATTTCAACAAACCGCAAGGTGGTTACATTTGGAGAAGTGATGCTCCGCCTTACTGCTCCCGACTTCCGCCGTTTCTCCCAGACCAACGAATTCATTGCCGCGTATGGTGGCAGCGAGGCTAATGTGGCTGTATCGCTCGCCAACTTCGGGATTCCCACCGAGTTTGTCACCCGGCTGCCCGACAATGCAATGGCGCAGGCATGTATCGCATCGCTCCGTGCCAACGGGCTGGGTACGGAAGGAATCGTATTCGGAGGGAAACGCATGGGACTGTATTTTCTTGAGAGTGGTGCTTCGTTTCGCAATTCCAATGTGGTATACGATCGTGAA
This sequence comes from Phocaeicola massiliensis B84634 = Timone 84634 = DSM 17679 = JCM 13223, assembly GCF_000382445.1. Taxonomy (GTDB): domain Bacteria; phylum Bacteroidota; class Bacteroidia; order Bacteroidales; family Bacteroidaceae; genus Phocaeicola; species Phocaeicola massiliensis. Next base: position 197,475 of record NZ_KB905474.1, read on the forward strand.
GGGTCTTCTTTTGCCACCCTGCGTCCCGGCATGATAGATTGGGAAAAGATATTTGCCGATGCAGACTGGTTTCATTGGTCGGGCATAGCGGCTTCACTGTCACAAGAGGGTGCCGACGCCTGTCTGGAAGCTCTACAAACGGCCGACCGCATGGGCTTAACCATTTCCTGTGATTTGAATGTGCGCAAAAAACTATGGAATTACGGGCGTTCGGTTGCCGATGTCATGTTGCCCTTGGTGCAATACAGTGATGTAATCTTCGGTGCAGAACCGGAATACAAAGAAGTTTTCGATATCGCTCCGGTAGGCTTTCAAGCTGTGGATACTGCTTATCCGTTGGATTTGAAAGGATTCGAGACATTCGGACAGAAGATATCGCATATAGTGCCGCGTTGCCGGAAAGTATTTTTAGAATTGCGCAATACGATTACTTCCAACCACAATCTGCTTGCAGCCGTGCTTTATTCCGACCAAACATTAAAATATACAGGCATTTACGATATTACTCACGAAGTCGACCGTGTAGGTACCGGAGATGCTTTTGTAGGAGGAATGATATACGGTTTGCTTACATATCCCGACAATGACCAGAAAGCACTGGAATTTGCTCTTGCCGCATCTGCATTGAAAAATACCGTATACGGTGACTTCAATCAGGTGACTGTGGAAGAAGTGGAAAGTCTGATGAAAGGAAATACCTCGGGAAGGGTAGCCCGATAAAGAAGAGAAGATAAAAAGAAAGGAGGTTTCCATGGCGGAACCTCCTTTCTTTTTATCTCTTGGCAATTATAATCCTTCTTATGCCTTCGCTTCTTCTTCAGGCATCTTATTACCCAGTGTCAGGTAAGCAACCGGAGCAGCAATGAACAATGAAGTCAACGTACCGATAACGACACCCAGAATCATTGCAAATGCGAAACTGCGGATACTGTCTCCACCCAATACAAAGATACACAACAATACAATCAATGTACTCAATGAAGTATTGATAGTACGTGCCAAAGTAGTATTCAATGAATCATTGAACAACTGCAAACGGTTACGTTTCGGGTACAAGCCGAAGAACTCACGGATACGGTCGAAGATAACCACCTTATCATTGATAGAATAACCGATAGCAGTCAGGATAGCACCAATGAATGTCTGGTCGATTTCCAATGAGAAAGGAACCCAGCCATAGCACAATGAGTAAGCACCGATAATCAAAACGGTATCGACAGCCAATGCCACCGTTGCACCGACACTATATGCCACATTGCGGAAACGCAACAGGATATACAAACCGATAGCAACCAATGCGAACAATACAGACCAGATAGCAGAAGTCTTGATATCGTCAGCGATACTGGGACCCACCTTCTGAGAGCTGATGATTGAGCCGCCTGCACGGTTATCACGGTCGATAAATATTTCCAGTGTAGTGCCTTCGCCCAGCAAATTACCGTCTTTCAATGACTGATACAGGAACTCTTCGATTTCAGAATCGATATTGGGAGAGTCTTCAGTGATACGGTAGTTGGTAGTGATACGGATTGTTTTCTTGTCTGTACCCAAAGCGATAGCCTGCACGTTATCTTCGGTAATCTTCTGTTTCAGCAGGTCGCGAACAGTTTCCGGTTCTACTTGCTGTTCAAACTGAACCACAAAGTTACGTCCGCCGGTGAAATCGATGCTCTGAGCCAAACCGCGGATAAAGAACGAAACCACACATGCTGCAATAATGATACCGAATACAGTGAACGAACGTTTCATCATACCCATAAAGTTATAATGAACATTCTGCATCAGATTCTTGGAAATACCTGTCGTAAATGTCAATCCCAGCCATTTGTCTTTGTTCATGAAGTGTTCGTAAACCACACGTGTCAAGAACACAGCAGTAAAGAACGAGCAGAGGATACCGATAATCAGTGTGGTAGCAAAACCGCGGATAGGACCTGTACCGAAATAGAACAGGATGATACCGGTAAGGATTGAAGTCAGGTTAGAGTCAAAGATTGCAGAGAATGCATTCGAGTAACCGTCAGCCAAAGCAGCCTTGACACCCTTTCCTGCTCTCAGCTCTTCTTTTGTACGTTCGTAAATCAATACGTTGGCATCCACCGCCATACCCAATGACAGCACCATACCGGCAATACCCGACATTGTCAATGCAGCCTGGAACGAGGTAAGAATACCCAGCGTAAAGAAGAAGTTCACAACCAAGGCACAGTTGGCAACCATACCCGGAATCAGTCCGTACATAGCACACATGTAAACCATCAACAGAATCAATGCCACAACGAATGAAACGATACCCTGGTTGATAGATTCCTGACCCAATGACGGACCAACGATATCTTCCTGAACAATGCGTGCAGGAGCCGGCATCTTACCGGATCTCAATACGTTAGCCAAGTCCTTTGTTACTTCGGGAGTAAAGTGACCGCTAATCAGAGAATGTCCGTCGGTGATTTCACCGTTTACGTTAGGAGCACTATATACATAATCATCCAATACAATGGCAATGGATTTTCCTACATTATTTTTTGTCAAAACAGCCCAGCGACGAGAACCGTCAGTGTTCATCGACATACTCACGCAAGGTTTGCCGAAGCTGTCGAACTCATCCTTGGCATCAGTAATCACGTCACCTTCCAACGGAGCGCGTCCGTTACGTTCGCTTGACTTGATGGCATATAATTCGAAGATACGTCCTGTCTTGTCGAAATCGGCACCTTTCACACCCCACTTCAGGCGAAGGTCTTTCGGCAACATTTCTTTTACCTCTTTCATGGCAAGGTAAGTATTGACCTGAGCTGTATCTTTATAATCAGCATAACCTACCACACAGCTGCCGTTCGGGTTCAGCTGAAGAATAGAAGCCAACGGATGTTCTTTCTTCATTTGTTCCATGGCAACAGCATTGTCTGCAGGCTCTCCCTTCAAAGCAGCAGCCAGACTATCGGCAGCAGATACCGCCTTTGCATCGGCAGTTTCAACGGCAGTAGAATCTGTAGCAGCATTATCGGTAGCAAGGATAGCACGCAATCTGTTGTCAATAGCAGTCAGATAAGGATAGATTTCCTTGGAGTCGAAAGTTTCCCAAAACTCAAGATTAGCAGAACCCTGCAAGAGCTTTCTCACACGTTCCGGTTCTTTGATACCCGGAAGTTCCACCATGATACGTCCCATCTTACCTTCCAAAGCCTGAATATTGGGCTGAACCACACCAAAGCGGTCGATACGGGTACGCAATACATTATAAGAGTTATCGATAGCAGCTTTGACTTCTTCACGCAACACCTTTTCTACATCAGCATCAGAGCTGCGGGTATTTACTTTGTCTTTCAACTGCTGAGTAGCGAACAATTCTGCCAGCTTTCCTTGTGGAGCTTCTTTCTTATACTCTCTGATAAACAGAGTAATAAAGTCATCCTGGCTGGTAACAGACTGTTTGGCAGCTTCTGATATAGCCTTGTTAAAAGCTTCGTCGGTTTTGTTGTCAGCCAATGCCTTCACCACATCCGGTACAGAAACTTCAAGAATAACGTTCATACCACCTTTAAGGTCCAGACCCAGACCAATCTCCATCTCACGACACTGTTTCAGCGTATAACTACCCAGATAAACTTTTTCATTCTGCATAGAATCAAGGTAATGTGCTTCACCCTTCGGATCTTGCGCCGCTTTATTCATGTGATAGCGGGTCACAAAAGAGAAAGAAAGATAAAACACACATACAAGGGTAAGTAATACCGCAAAAACCTTTACAAATCCTTTGTTTTGCATGTTACTTTGAAATTTATTATTTTTACTTTTTGATTAATTCTTGGTTTATACAAGGTTGCAAATATAGTTTTTTTTTCACATTCGCACGGCATGAAACACAAATATTTGAATTTCAAATAAGAAAAAAGGCTGCAAAAGTATATTTCGCAGCCTAATTTGTTCTATTTCATGGGGTATTTTATTTCAGCCCTCTGTTTTTAAGCAATGGTTCCAAGCTCGGTTCGGCACCGCGAAACGCTTTGTAAAGCACCATAGGATCCTCTGTCCCACCCTTTTCCAAAACATTCCGGCGGAAAGAGTCGGCAGTATTTTTATCGAACAGTCCATGTTCTTTGAAAGCTTCAAAAGCATCAGCATCCAATACTTCCGCCCACAGATAACTGTAATATCCGGCAGCATAACCGCTAAGGATATGATTAAAATAAGTGGCACGGTAACGAGGAGCGATTTCAGGAATCAAACCCAATTTGTCCATCACCGCCTTTTCAAAGGCCACCACATCCAGACTTGCGGTGTCGGTCAGATTGTGCAATTCCATATCGAGCAATGCAGCAGCCAACAGTTCAGTTGTCATAAATCCCTGATTGAAGGTATTTTGGTCTTGTATCTTCCGAATCAATTCATCGGGAATCACCTCACCGGTCTTATAGTGCTTGGCATATACCTTCAGTACTTCCGGTTCCACCGCCCAATGTTCCATTATCTGAGAAGGAAGTTCCACAAAATCCTGTGCCACATTCGTACCCGATACTCCCAAATAGTTACATTTGGTCAGCATGCCGTGAAGAGCATGTCCGAATTCATGAAACATTGTTTCCACTTCATCCAGTGTCAGTAACGAAGGCATATCACCTGCGGGCTTCGTAAAACTGGCTACATTATAGATAAGCGGTCTCACATCGCCTGCCTGTTCACGGAAGTTGCTCATCCATGCCCCTCCGCGTTTACCGGTACGGGGAAAATAATCGGCATAAAACAAGCCCAGATAAGCGCCATCGGCATCTTTCACCTCATACACCTTCACATCCGGTTCGTAAACAGATACATTATTCAGTTCGGTCAAGGTAATGCCGTACAATTTATTGGCAACATAATACAAACCGTTTCGCACTGATTCCAAGCTAAAGTAAGGCTTAATCTCATCCTCATTCAGATTATATTTTTGCTGACGAAGTTTTTCGGTATAATACCACCAATCCCATGCGGCAAGCTTCTCTCCTTTTCCTTCTTTATCCATCATTTTTTGTAATTCGGCAGCTTCCGTCTTTGCGTTTTTCAAAGAATACCCCCACAGATTATGCAGAAAATCCATAACCGTCTCGGAATTCTTTGCCATATTTTCATCCAACACAAAATTGGAATAACAGTCAAAGCCCAGCAAATTGGCTTTTTCCAGACGCAAAGAAATGATTTTCTTCAAAATCTCTTTATTATCATTGGCGTCTCCGTTATTACCACGATTGATATAAGCTTCATAGATATCCTTTCTCAACTCACGGTTGTCGGCATATTGCAGCAGTGGCAAACGGCTTGAGTTCTGCAAGGTAAACAGCCACTTGCCTTCTTTTCCGACAGCCTTCGCCTCTTCCGCCGCACCTGTTTTCACCCATTCCGGCAATCCTGCCAGTTCTGCTTCATTGTCTATAACCAGCCGGTAAGCATTATTTTCATTCAAAACATGGTTGCTGAAAGTAATAGCCAATGTAGACAATTCTTTATTTATCTCCCTAAGGCGGTTTTGCTTCCCGGCATCCAGTCCTGCCCCCGAACGGATAAACGCCTTATAATATCTATCCAAAAGACGATGCTGTTCTGTGGTCAGCGTTATTTTGCCTTCTTGCTCCTGTTGCCACACAGCAGCCACACGCTTATATAAATCCTGATTCAGATAAATATTATCGTTATGTTCGGAAAGCACAGGAGCAATCTTTTCGCTCAATGCGCTCATCTCATCATTCGTATCAGCCTCCGTCAATGCATAAAAGACACCCTTGACACGTGCCAGTGTCCTTCCGCTATTATCCAGTGCCACAATCGTATTTTCAAATCCGGGAGTTTCCCGGCTCTCCACAATTGCTTTTATTTCGGCATTCTGTTCTTCTATGCCTTTCAAAAACGCAGGTTCATAGTGTTCTATCTTGATTTTATCAAAATCAGGAGCACCATACTCTGTCCGGAACTCCGTAAAGAACGGGTTCGTTTCGGTTTTCTGTTCACATGCACACATGATACAACAAGTCGCTAACGTAAATACTAGTTTCTTCATACTTATATTAAATTAAAGGTCTGCTAATTATTTCTTCGCCACAAAACACCAGATGGGATAATGATCCGAACTCTTTATGGTTTTGTCTACCGTACATTGATAAGATTCCAGATTTTTACTCAATAGGATATGATCGATACGGAAATAAAAATGATTCTGATTATAAGATATCCCGAATCCGTTGCCCGACTGTACAAAAGCATCATCCAGTTCCTTCCCGATTACCCGGTGAGCATAAGACAAAGGAGAATCGTTAAAATCGCCGCAGACAATCACTCCTCCACCCCTAAAACCGGCAACCAACTTTGCTATGGAATCGGCTTGCGAAGCACGGATAGCCGAAGCCTCCGCCAGTTTGCCTATCAATATGCGGGCCCCTTCCGACACTTTAACCTTATCCGGGTCTTTTATCATCTCCCGATAGACAGCCTTATCTTTCTCTGTCAGTTTATTGGACTCCAAATGGTTATTGACCACCAACAAAGTATCCCCCTTCACATTTATTGTATAAGCAACAGAGCCATTGTTTCGGCTGTCATACTCAACAGGATGCGCCGACAGGATAGGATAGCGGGAGTAGCACCCCAGTCCATTCGCACCGGTCAATTTATAATAATGCTTATAGGGATAGTTTCTCAGGGCATAATCCACATCCTTTTTAGCCAGCCGATTGCTCAATATATATTCTTGCAAACAAATAATATCCGCATTGCTGTTCCGCAGGTATTCCAATACCGAATTAGGGTTGTCCTTCAAATTAGGATGTCCTTGTTCAAAAGCCATCGTATTGTATGACAATACTTTGACGGCATCCCCGGGAGGTTCTTTCTCGAACAGATTGATAGGTATATAAGTACGGATGGCACCAAAGCAGCAGAAAAAAGTCAGGAGAGACACCAAAGCATACCTGCGATATACCACCAACCAAAAGAAAAAAAATAAAACATTCGTTATCAGAAAAGCCGGAAACGCAAGACCGGCACACGACCACACAGGATGCGCCACCGGATTGATATAAGAACTATATGCACAGATCAGCAATAACACCGCCATGCATATATTTATCCCCAATAATATCCAACCTAAAACCCGACCGATATATTTCATATTCTATTTTTTACTTGCATCAAACAAGCTTTTCTTCTCATCCGACGTGAGACTGTCATAACCGGACTTCCTCAGCTTGTCCAATATGCGGTCTATCTCGTCACTATTCTGCTTCTTACGGGCATTATATTCATAGTCTTTCGCCTTATCGCCATAATGCACTTTCATTTTGGGCTTCTTCGGAGAACGGTGTACCGTAAATCCGCTTGCTACCCAATCGATAAAACGGTTAATCCACGCCGTTGCATCATGCCCGCGGGTCAATCCGGAAGCAAACCACCATCCGGCCAATGCCCCTCCCAAGTGTGCGATATGTCCCCCGGCATTGCCCGAAGTCATAAAAAGCAAATCGGTCACCACCATAAACAGGGCTACATATTTCAACCGCACCGTTCCGATAAACATGAAATGTACCGGATAGTCAGGCTCGCGGACAGCCGTTGCCACCACAATGGCCAACACAGAGGCCGAAGCCCCCAATAAATAAGAATAATAAAGCGAATCACTGAAATATGGAAATACATTGTAAGCCAGCATATAAAGCAAACCGCCACAAAACCCACCTAAGATATACACCCCACGGAAATGCTTGGCCGAGAAAAAAGAAAGAAACAACTGCCCGAACCAATAGAGCCACAGCATATTAAACAACAAGTGAAGCACTCCGGCATGCATAAACATATAAGTAAACAGAGACCACGGCTGCTTGATAAACTGTACCGTCCATGCAGGTAACTCCAAATATTGCAGAATAAATGCACCGTTACGGTTAAACAACATCCACAGAATTCCCAACAGGGATGTCAGGACAAACACTCCGACATTAATATATATAAACTGGATATATATATTACCCCTGTTAAAACTATTCTTTAAATCAGTAATAAAACTGCCCATTGTTATTCTTTTTTCTCCAATACATTATTAATATAAAGCCAAATATCATTCCTCCCAAGTGAGCGAAATGAGCAATACCGTCAGCCGAGCTGCCGAAGCCCAAATAAATCTCCAATGCTGCATACCCCATTACAAAATACTTCGCCTTAATAGGAAACGGAATCGGGAATACAAACATCTGACTATTGGGGAACAACATACCGAAAGCCAGCAAGATAGCATATACGGCCCCCGATGCCCCTACTGTAGTCATCAGATTGAGATATTCCGCCATCGGAATCACGGCAACTCCCGTATTAACCCCCTCATAATTGGCCAATTCGGTGACATACTGAATATATTGCACTCCCTCCTGTACCAAACCTGCACCGATACCGCACAATATATAATAAAACAGAAAACGTTTCGGTCCCCAAACCTGTTCAAGCGTACGCCCGAACATCCACACTGCAAACATGTTAAAAAATATGTGCTGAAAACCAGCGTGCATAAACATATATGTAATCAACTGTGCCGGATTAAAATCGGAAGCCAGAAAAAAATGCAGTCCCAGCAAATCATTTAAATCAATTCCATACTTTGCAGCCACCACACTTCCGAAAAAGCATAGCACGTTTATTATCAATATATTCTTTGTTACAACAGGTATACTATTCATATTATTTTCTTCTATAATTCATTGATTGCTTGCAAATTTACAATTTTATTCTGTTATTTAGCAGAAAAACCCCATTCTCTTACGTTTTTTTGATTTTTGGCTTATCTTTTTTAGGCTATCTGTTTGATTTCTAATTTTGAAACTTTATATTTGTCCTTGATTTTGAAATTTCTTTTGTATTACATTAATAATTAATCGTTTTCATTATGAATAAGGCAGATCTAATCAGCGCAGTAGCCGCTGAATCAGGCTTGAGCAAAGCCGATGCAAAGAAAGCTGTTGAAGGAGTAGTTTCAGCAGTTTCAAATGCTCTGAAGAGTGGTGACAAAGTATCATTAGTTGGTTTTGGTACTTTCTCGGTTGTAGAAAAAGCAGAAAGAATGGGTATCAACCCGGCGACCAAAGAATCTATCACCATTAAAGCAAAAAAAGCAATCAAATTCAAGGCTGGTGCTGAATTATCGGAAGAAATCCAATAAATTGCTTATTTTAATAAAATGTAAAGGACTTAAGAGAGGGGCGCCGGCAATAGCGCCCTTTTTCTTTAAACAACTGATAATCTATGAATATTACGAAAACAACCTTATTGAGATACCTCATTGGCACAGTTGTCTGTGCATTCTCAGCACAAACCATCAGTGCAGAAGGGACCAAGCTTCCTTATTGGAAAGATATCCAAACCGTAGCAGTAAACAAAGAAGCTCCCCGCACGGCTTTCATGTCATACGATAACTCGGGACAGGCACTGACCGGCAAATACGAAAACAGCCCTTATTACAAATTACTGAACGGAAAGTGGAACTTCTACTACGTAGATGCCTACAAAGATTTACCTGCCAACATCGAACAGCCCGGCGCCGACATTACATGGAAAGAAATCAATGTACCCGGCAACTGGGAGGTACAAGGATATGGAACAGCCATCTATACCAATCAGCCATACGACTTCCAGCCCAGCAACCCGCAACCTCCGCATTTGCCCGAGGCCAATCCGGTAGGTGTTTATCAGCGAGACATCGAGATTCCCTCCAATTGGGACGGACGTGATATATACCTCCGCCTGGAAGGAGCTAAATCAGGCGTTTATGTATACCTCAACGGAAAAGAAGTCGGATATAGCGAAGACTCTAAGAATCCGGCAGAGTTTCTGATTAACAAATATCTGCAACCGGGCAAGAACTCATTGGTAGTAAAATGCTTCCGCTACAGCACCGGTTCTTATCTGGAGTGTCAGGACTTTTGGCGCCTGAGCGGAATCGAAAGAGATGTATTCTTGTTCTCACAGCCCAAGACTGCCGTTCAGGACTTTGAAGTAGTCTCTACCCTCGACGATACCTATAAGAACGGTATCTTCAAACTGGACGTGAATGTGACCAACCATACCGCCGCCAACAAGAACGTAACCGTAACTTACGAGTTGCTGGATGCCGACAAGAAAGTTGTTACCTCTGCCGAGACACCTTGCAATGTAAGTGCAGACGGAAAAAATACCGTTACTTTCAATGCTTCATTAAACAATGTAAAGACTTGGACTTCCGAACAGCCCAACCTTTATAAATTATTGATTTCTTTAAAAGAAGATGGAAAAATAACAGAAGTTATTCCGTTCAATGTCGGCTTCCGTCGCTTTGAAATCAAACCGATTGACCAAATTGCAGGAAACGGCAAGCCTTATATCTGCTTCTTTGTCAATGGCCAGCCGTTAAAGATGAAGGGTGTGAACATTCACGAGCACAACGAAGCAACCGGTCACTATGTTCCCGAAGAACTGATGCGCAAAGACTTTGAACTGATGAAGCAACACAATATCAATACCGTTCGTCTGTGCCACTATCCGCAAGACCGCAAGTTCTATGAGCTTTGTGACGAATATGGTCTCTATGTATACGATGAAGCCAATATTGAAAGCCACGGCATGAAATACGACCTCCGCAAAGGCGGTACATTAGGCAACAACCCCGAATGGTTGAAACCTCACATGGACCGCACCATCAATATGTATGAACGCAATAAGAACTACCCGTCTTTAACCTTCTGGTCATTGGGTAATGAAGCCGGAAACGGATATAATTTCTATCAAACTTACCTTTGGGTGAAAGACCGTGAAACCAAAGGCATGAACCGCCCTGTGAACTACGAACGCGCACAATGGGAATGGAATACCGATATGTTCGTTCCTCAGTATCCCGGTGCAAGCTGGTTTGAATCCATTGGCAAAGAAGGCAGTGACCGTCCTATCATGCCATCCGAATACGCACACGCCATGGGCAACTCCACCGGCGGTCTGTGGGCACAGTGGCAAGCCATTTACAAATATCCCAATCTGCAGGGCGGATATATTTGGGACTGGGTGGACCAAGGCATTCTGCAGAAAGATGAAAACGGACGTCCGTTCTGGGCATACGGCGGCGATTTCGGAAAAGACGCACCCAGCGACGGCAACTTCCTCTGCAACGGTATCGTCAGTCCCGACCGCACTCCGCATCCTGCCATGGCAGAAGTGAAATATGCTTATCAGAATGTAGGCTTCGAGATGACCGATGCGGCACAAGGCAAGTTCCTTATCACCAACCGTTTCTACTTCACCAACCTGAAGAAGTATATGATTGTGTATGAGCTGAAAGCCAACGACAAGATTATAAGAAGCGGAAAAGTCTCGTTAGACATTGCTCCGCAGGCCTCCAAAGAATTCACGGTCAACGTAAACGGTTTGAAAGCCAAGAAAGATACCGAATATTTCGTCAATTTCCATGTCATTGCCGTCGAACCTGAAATCCTGATTCCGGCAGGTCACGAAATTGCACGTGACCAATTCCAATTGCCTATCGAGCCTTTGAAAGACGAGTTCATGGCAGGCAAGGGAATGAAAGCAGTGAAGAACGGAGACGAGATGGTAGTTTCGGGCAGCGGAATGCAATTTGTCCTGAACGAAAAGAGTGGCATCGTTACCTCTTATAAAGTAAACGGCACCGAATACTTCAAAGACGGCTTCGGCATTCAACCCAACTTCTGGCGTGCACCGAATGACAATGATTACGGTAACGGCGAGCCCAAGCGCACCCACGTGTGGAAACAATCGAGCAAGGACTTCAAGGTAGCCCATACTTCCTTTGCCGACAACACCCTGAGCGTGACTTACGCATTGCCTGCCGGCAACCAATACATTGTAAATTACACCTTTGGCAAGAACGGCAGCCTACATGTAGGTTGTGACTTCAAGGCAGCAGACATCAAAGCAGAAGTACCTCGTATCGGTGTACGTTTCCGTCTGCCGGCAGAAATGAACCAAGTTGCCTACTTCGGCCGTGGCCCTGAAGAAAACTACATCGACCGCAAGGCAGGAACCATCGTCGACCTCTATAAAACAACAGCCGATGATATGTACTTCCCCTATGTTCGTCCGCAAGAAAACGGCCATCACGTCGATACCCGTTGGGTAGCATTAAGCAAAAAAGGCGGCAAAGGGTTGCGCATCACAGCCGACAAGACTTTCGGGTTCAATGCCTTGCGTAACTCAGTAGAAGATTTTGATTCGGAAGAAGCCACTAATCGTCCGCGCCAATGGAACAATTTCTCGGCCGAAGAAATTGCCAATCGCAGCGAAGCTAAGGCAAAAAATGTTCTCCGCCGCCAAACTCATATCAATGACATTACTCCGCGTGATTTCGTAGAGGTATGCATAGATATGCAGCAACAAGGCGTAGGCGGTTATGACAGCTGGGGAGCATGGCCCGAAAAATGGGCTTTGATTAACCCGAACCAGTCTTATAGCTGGGGCTTCACTATCACTCCGCTAAAATAATTTTTCAAACTCTGCCATGGGATATTGGAAAGCCCCCCATGGCAGGGTTTTATATATTCTCCTTTCCTTAAAGTTCCCATATCATCCGGATCATTTCTCCCTTCCTCCTTTCATCAGCCGTTGAGACGCCCTGTTGATGGGAGTTTCGGTAGTGAATGGGCATCGTTTCATCACCCTTTCAACCTCCCTTCATTTATAAAATTTCTCCCGGCGGAACAAGTACTGAAGGCAGATTGTGAAGGGACTTGGGAAGCGCGGCTGAAACAGGGATGAGGGGATGTCCTTTCATTATTAATCACTTGATAATCAATGTATTTTAATTAAAATGTAAGGATGAACGGAAAAGAAGGAATAACCGACTTAGTGAGGGGGGGGATGATCCTGTCTGCCCTACATGAAAAAGATGCCGAGCTTTTTTAAAAAGGTGCTGAAGTTTTTAAGAAACATACCGAGCTTTTTTGAAAACCTCAAGGTCTTTTTGCACACGCCAAACTACATACGGTGGCATAAGCCTGCACATATATACACGTAAGCCTACACGTATATACGCATCGGGCTACACGTACGTACGCATAAGCCTACGCATATATATATCATCCGATTAACGTTTTTTCATCCTATTCTCTTTGTCAGACAAGCCATTCGATATTGCTTCTTCACGGCCGTGAAGAACTCTAACCACGACCGTGGTTAACATTAGCCACGTCTGTGGTTAAGTTTAACCACAGACGTGGAGAAGTAATATTGAACTAAAATGACTGAATGCAGGATATAAAAGAACTCATTTTGATTTCGTATATTTGCCCCAATGAAGCCAAACAATAAAGTTCTACTGGGGATGAGTGGGGGAACGGACAGTTCCGTTGCCGCCTTACTGTTACAGGATGCCGGATACGAAGTGACCGGTGTCACTTTTCGTTTTTATGAAAAAGAAGGAGATACGGAATATTTGGATGACGCACGGACTTTATGTGAACGACTGAAAATCAAGCATATCTCCTACGACGTTCGCAATATGTTCCGAGAGACAATCATTGATTATTTTATCCGCGAATACATGGCCGGACATACCCCTGTGCCCTGCACGCTCTGTAACAATAACCTCAAATGGCCACTTCTGCAACAGCTGGCCGATGAATTGGGCATCTATCATTTTGCTACCGGTCACTATGTCCGCAAACGTTTCATCGACGGATTTTACCACATCACTGCCGGAGCAGACCCTGACAAAGACCAGTCGTTCTTTTTATGGGGGCTTCCACAAGATATTCTGCAACGGATGTTGCTCCCTATGGGTGAACTCACCAAAATCCGGGTTCGGGAAATTGCGGAAGAACGAGGTTTTTTAAAAGCTGCCCATAAACGTGACAGTCTGGGCGTTTGTTTTTGCCCGATGGACTATCGCACGTTTTTACGCCGCGAACTACCGGAGAACAGCATCCGCCCCGGAAAATTCTTCGATGAAACGGGAAACTTCATTGCATATCACGAAGGATATCCTTTCTATACCATCGGCCAACGACGGGGGCTGGGAATCGATTTAAATCGTGCTGTCTTTGTAAAAGAGATATTTCCCGAAGAAAATAAAGTGATATTGAGTAATTTAAAAGCGTTGGAAAAAACAGAAATGACATTGAAAGACTGGAATATCACAAATCCTGACGCATTGCTCTGCAAGGACGATGTGATTGTGAAAATACGCTATCGCAAACAAGCCAATCGCTGCACAGTGACGCTGCAAGCGGACAATACACTCCATGTGCAATTGCACGAGCCGCTCACCGCCATTGCTACCGGACAGGCAGCCGCTTTTTATCGGGAAGACGTGGTGTTGGGAGGGGGAATTATCCAATAGGAGAAAAAGAAAGTTGATAAAAGCAACCTTCACACAAAAGCCCTATGAGCAGGACGTTTCAGCACTTGTTATGTGTGAAAGGAGAGTAAGACAGAAAGGTCGTTAGATTCTGAATATCAGCCGGAATTGCAATATCGGAAAAATAAAGCACATATCTTTTGGGTGTTCCCGAAAGTATGCGTACTTTTGATTTCAAATAAAAAATGAATATGTCACGATTCGTCAATCCCTTTACCGACCTGGGGTTTAAGGTCATCTTCGGGCAACCTGCCAGTAAAGGGCTGCTCATCACCCTGCTGAATGAGTTGCTTGCGGGCGAACATCATATAGAGGATCTTTGTTTCCTTGACAAGGAAGACCATGCGGACAATGTGCATGACAAAGGCATCATTTATGACCTCTATTGTCGCACGGACAGTGGCGAGTATATCATTGTAGAGATGCAAAATCGTTGGCACAGCCATTTTCTGGACCGTACATTGTATTATGTATGCCGTGCCGTAGGCAGGCTGACCGAGCTTCCGCCTCCCGATACAATAAAGATACCCGTCGAGAAGGATACGGACGGCATGGTATGTGAAAGTAGTGTCCCGTATGGCTCCCGTTATAGACTGAGTACCGTATACGGCATCTTCCTGATGAATTTCAAGGAGGACGGACTGGATAAGAAATTCCGTACGGATATAGTGCTCGCCGACAGGGATACGGGACGAGTGGTCAACCCCCATCTACGCCAAATTTATCTGCAATTCCCTTATTTCAATAAGGAACTTGCTGAATGTGAGACATTGTATGAGAAATTAATGTATGCATTGAAGAATATGAATGACTGGAACAGAATGCCGGATGCACTGAAGGAACAAGTGTTTAAATACTTGGACCAATTGGCTGCTGTTGCCAATTTATCGGAAGAAAACAGAATAGCTTATGACAAAGCAGTGGATCGCTATCGGGTAAGCCGGATAGTGGAAGAAGACATTCGTAGGGAAGCTACAGAAGAAGGACTGAAAGAAGGACGAGAAAAAGGACGAGAAGAAGGAATGAAAAAAGGACGAGAAGAAGAACGACTTTCAAATGCACTGAAAATGAAAGCAAAAGGACTGGACTATGAAACCATTTCCGACATTACAGGCTTATCCATTCAGGAAATCGAAAAATTGGGAATTGACGACAGAAGAGACGAAGGGAAGTTGTAAATCTCAACAAAAGGGAGTGCGCCAAAACTAAACCGGCCTATCCAGTTTCAGCTGTAGAGGCAGGGGTTGCCTGCCCGAAGACACAAAGCAAACCGTTTTCGGGCGAGCAAACCTCACTCCTACGAACGAAACGACAGCATTATCCACGTTTTGACACAACCCCAACTCTAATTAAAAAAGTTGACCAATCATGCCGAAAAGAAACCTGCATAGCAAACTGTTCATGCAGTATCCTCTCATATTGTAATGCCAAATCCGTTTTTTTTGTTAATTGTTTGCCTATTCCACACATTAAATTTATACCTTTGCATTTCTAATTGGATGAATTATGGAAAATAAACTAACCATTTACAATACATTAAGTCGCAGAAAGGAACTTTTTGTTCCGCTTCACGCGCCTCATGTAGGCATGTATGTGTGTGGCCCTACGGTATACGGCGATGCCCATCTGGGACATGCCCGTCCGGCCATCACCTTCGATATCTTGTTCCGTTATCTCACCCATCTGGGATACAAAGTGCGCTATGTGAGAAATATCACCGATGTAGGTCATTTGGAACATGATGCCGATGAAGGTGAAGACAAGATTGCAAAAAAAGCACGTCTTGAACAATTGGAACCGATGGAAGTGGTACAATATTACCTGAACCGTTACCACAAAGCAATGGAAGCCCTCAATGTACTTCCGCCCAGCATCGAGCCGCATGCTTCGGGACATATCATCGAGCAAATCCGCCTGGTGGAAGAAATCATGAAAAACGGATATGCTTACGAAAGTGAAGGTTCCGTGTATTTTGATGTAGCAAAATACAACAAGGATCATCATTACGGCAAACTATCGGGACGTAACCTGGACGATGTGCTGAATACCACCCGCGAACTGGACGGACAAAGCGAAAAGCATAATCCTGCCGACTTCGCTCTGTGGAAAGCAGCTCAACCGGAACATATCATGCGCTGGCCAAGCCCATGGAGCAACGGTTTCCCCGGATGGCACTGCGAATGCACTGCTATGGGCAAGAAATACCTGGGTGAACATTTCGACATTCACGGTGGAGGCATGGACTTGATTTTCCCACACCACGAATGTGAAATTGCACAGAGTGTGGCTTCGCAGGGAGACGATATGGTTCACTACTGGATGCACAATAACATGATTACCATCAATGGACAGAAGATGGGCAAGAGTTATGGCAACTTTATTAACCTGAGCGAGTTCTTTGAAGGCTCACACAAGTTGCTGACACAGGCATATAGTCCGATGACCATCCGTTTCTTCATCCTTCAGGCACACTATCGCAGCACGGTGGACTTCAGCAACGAAGCCCTGCAAGCTGCCGAAAAGGGATTGCAACGTCTGCAAGAAGCCGTAAAAGGGTTGGAACGCATCACTCCGGGTAAACAGACTACCGGTATAGACGGTATAAAAGAACTTCGTGCCAAATGCTATGAAGCGATGAATGATGACCTCAACTCACCGATTGTCATCGCTCATCTGTTTGACGGTGCACGAATGATTAATACGGTTCTCGACAAGAAAGCGACTATTTCGGAAGAAGACTTGGAAGAACTGAAAAGCTTATTCCCTCTTTTCATGTACGAAATTCTCGGTCTGAAAGAAGAAACTGCCAACAACGAAGCACGCGAAGAGGCTTACGGCAAAGTGGTAGACATGTTGCTGGAACAACGCATGCAGGCAAAAGCCAACAAAGACTGGGCTACCAGCGACAAGATTCGCGACGAGCTGGCCGCTTTGGGCTTTGAAGTAAAAGATACAAAAGACGGATTTACCTGGAAACTGAACAAGTAAAGTTTATATCTATATGGGGGTGTATCAAAACTAAAATAGCCTGTCAAACCCTCAACTGTAGGGGCAGGCAAACCCTGCCCCTACTAGCAAAACAACAGCATTATCAACGTTTTGATACATCCCCATGCAATATGCTTACGCAATTTGAATTACTTATATTTCCGCTATTCCCATAAGTATCGACTCATCGAGCCGGAATCTCACAGTCAAGATATTCCAGCCCTTTCACTTCCGTATAATGGCAACCATCCCACAACACAGGCATACAACAAAACTGCCATTTACGCTGTCCGTTATCGCCTTTCCAATGCCCGAAGACCGTACGAACCAATATTTCGTTAACTCCTTTGCGCAACTTGATTTTCACAGGAGGACGGAAAAAATATCCTTCTTCCGTCAAAGGAACTTCAATACGCCCTTTCCCCCATCCTGTCCATGGGAGACTCTCAAAAGGCCAGCGAGAGGGTGGCAACACACGTATTCCATTCAGCCATACATCTCCTCCGCTAAAATCCCAACTGCCATGTTCCGGTGCACGCGCCGAACGATAACCTCCCGAGTGCCCCCACATTCCGTTCAACCCGAACATTAAATAAACCTCCTGGTTTTTCGGACTTTTGATACGCGTAAGCGCATAACAAGTTCCGTCTTTCTTACCTACCGATGAAGACATTACAGTCGGCAGAAAATCCAATCGATATTGGTTCCTATGCATGTTAAACATTGCGTAAAGGGTTCTGATTTGAATCTCGCCCCCATAAGCTACCGTATCATTCCAGGTGAGCGTATCTTTCCGAACGATATACTTCTCCTTAATCACCTTTTCGGGTTCAAAAGAAGTATCATTTATCCCATGATGATTGAAAGGTCCGATAAGCCTCCATTTCATTTCCGACTGTTTAACATAGGCAAACGGTATTGATTTAAAATACCGGTCACGATGATAAATAAGCCTATCTTCGAATTCATTAAAGGCTTCCCATGCTTTTGTACCTTTTGCCGGAAGATTAGCCACTAAATCACGCCTTTTTTCACGGCTTCCCCTCCAAATACGTTCGGAGAAAGTCAACATGGTAGGATAAAAAGGATATTGCAGAAGAATACGTTCATCAGAGCTGATTACCCCATCTGTCCATACACACATCTCACTTCCTAAAGCCTTACCCCCAGCTTGCGGAACTTCACACGGGTACTGAAAAAATGTCTGCAAAACTCCTCCTTGCGAATCCATCCAATCCATATAAAAGCCATTGCAATCGATATACGGCGCCGACTTATCGAGCGAATAGCCCGCTTCATACTCTCCCCAACACATACGAGCAGCATTACTGTCAGGTGCATAGCCCGGATACCAGACAACAACCTGCTTTCCTTTGCTGCGTACATATCGAATCATTTCAGGCATAAACTCTTTCATTTTAAAATGAACTTCATCCGACCCAATGTGAAAAAGAGAATCTTTGAATAATGGAATTATTTCATCCAAAGCTTCTTTCAACACTTGCATGCCTTCGGGCGTCTGCATATCTTTACCGATAGCTTTCCGGAAAGCCGCACTATGTCCCGGCATATCAATTTCGGGAATCACACGAATATTCAACGAATCACAAAAATCGCATATTGATTTTATATCCTCTTGTGTATAGAACTTCCCGGGTTGTCTGGTAGGCCAGAAAGAGGTTTCCACCGTCAGTTCCGGATATTTTTTAACCTCCACCCGCCACCCCGGATCATCACTCAGATGCAGATGCAGAACATTTATTTTATAATGCGACAACCTCCGTACCACAGACTTGAGAAACGGGACAGACATATAATTCCGCCCCACATCCAACATTAATCCTCTGACCGGAAATGCCGGCGCGTCTTTTATCCGGCAATAAGGCATACTATACTTTTTATTATCTTTACGTATCAGCTGACGGACAGTCTGTAGCGCATTGAAAAAACCGGAAAACTCCCCTGCAGAGATTTCCACTCCTTTCTCAGATACAATTAAAGTATAACCTTCTTTACTTTCCGCACTCGACAAAGGGGAGTTTATCTGACGAAATGTCACTAAAGGTTGTTTACCGCGCGAGCCTGCATCCATTTGCCAAAAACGACGAACATCTCCAAACTCAGCCACAATACGTTCTTTATCCCGAAGACTTGCCATAGAAAGTTCGTCAATTCTCAAAGAAGAAAAGGCCAAATCACCTTTCAGTCTCACAATCTCTTTCGGATAAGGAATTAAGGCCACCGGCAAGTCTGCTTCGGGGGTAGGAAGCGACCAATCCCTCTGCCGGGCAACTAAAAAAGGATAGGCCAATAAACAACAAAAGATAGATAATACTATTCGTCTAATCATAAATCATTTTTAAGAATTTATTTATACTCATATTTTCAGTCAGGTAATCACAATGCCATTATTTCTCTTGACCCTTGGGGATAACAATCCAGAAACAAGCCCTCTCTCCCTTTTTAGAATCTACGCCTTTACTCCCATCTGCTCCACTATGCTTTTACAGATACAAGATAAACATTATATCAGTCACTCAATCATCTTATCTCAAAAATAACTCCCTTGATGGGTAATTTTAACCCTATTCGTTTGCAAATAAGCAACAATATTTTTAATTTCGTCATACAACTGCATTACAAACCCTACAAATCCATGACGTAATGAAAAACAAAGTCCTGTTAATTTGCCTGTCATTACTGATATCCTTAGGGGTATCCGCACAGAAATACACGATTTATATCGATGATTTCAATAGCGAGATCAAAATTCCCAATAAAGTTCTCAGCACCATTCGGAATGTTGTATTGGACGGTATACAACAAACAAATCGTGTGAATATCATTGATGCTGTTTCCGTAGGTGCCAACCTTAATTTGAGCCCATTGGAAGATGCACGCCGTTTTCGGGCAGACTATCTGCTACGCGGGAATATAGTGTCACGCGAAGCTACTGACGACGGAAGTTCACATCCTCGTTACCACAGCCGCGAGAACAGTTTTAAAGAGAAGTTTAAACTACAGTTGGACTTGATTCGTACCAGTGACGGAACCACTATCGGTACAAGGATTTACGAAGAAACCGGTTCGTCTTCGGGCAAAGATGCAAGTCAGTTTGCAGCACTGGAACATTCACTGTTGGGCATGTCATATGAAATGAGAAATTTTATAGAGAATTATTTTAAGGTTTATGGCAGTATCTTGAAACTTGCCGGTGATAATGGGAAAAAAGCCAAAACGGTTTATATCAACCTGGGATATGATGATCCCATAAAGGAAGGTCAACGGTTTGATGTAATGGAAGATGGTATGATTGACGGTAATTATATGGAAGATAAAGTAGGAGAAGTGCGCATTGATAAAATCATGGGACCGAAAATTTCTCTATGTAAGGTTAATAAAGGAGGAGAGGATATCTTAAGGATAATCAATGAAGGGAAAATTACATTGAGACTGGTTTCCAGAAAAGCCAAACTCTTTGATGACTAAGACTACAGGCATTTCCAATACCCGTAGTGACAGGGATTGCCCGAATACACAAAGCAAACTCTTTTCGGGCGAGCAAACCTCGCCCCTACTTCTTCTCGACAATCGATGTCAACGGATGCCTGTTTCCTTTTATCTCTTTCAAGAATGCCTTGGCAGAGCCAAAGTTCAGATAAAGGTCCAGACGCACGGGTAAATGGTTTTTATCATCTGTGATATAAAAGGTAATCACCTCTTTCTCTTTTCCCTTTTTATATTCCACCAACGAAAAGACAAGGCAACGATATTTCACTCCGCCTTCTGCCTTAAATACTTTCTTTCCACGATAAATCAACGTCTGGTCTTCTATCTTAGTGCCGGTGGCCATCGGGAAAATAATCTTCTGCCCCACCGTGTAATCATCGACATCGAAAGAGCGTGCCTGCATCAGAATGCTCAACATATCAAACATACATCCTTCGCTTTCGTCACGCGCCCTCACCGTATCACGCCCCCGACGCATCCTGCGCTGATTGGCAATACATTTATCATCTTTATAGCTGAACCATACTTCGTCCACCGTATAACGGTCACCTTCCTCCGCCCCTTTACGGAAATAAAGAGGCTCCAACCGATTGGTCGTGATGCAAGTCAGCGTATCACGCATCTTGAAAAAGAAATCGACCATACCATTTGTGGCAGCCACCAAATTAGTGCGGAAACAAGGCTTACCCTGATAAGTCACTGCCTGCATATCCATTCGGGCAACACCGGCATCTTTCCAGATGAATTTCCAGTTGAACTTAAGGTCATAAGTCAACAGTTCGCCCGCTTGTATGGCTTCATTCTTTGCAGCACACTGCGCTCCCGCGGCACATATAGTGAACCAAGAACACAATAGTATGAATATAATCTTTTTCATCGGCCTAGTTTTCTAGCTCTTTCTTTGTTTCTGTCCTGTATCTTCTTCGTCTCTTCCGGCTTCTGCTTCTTTATTTCATCCAATTTCTGCTTTTCAACCGGAACCGCATTGATATTCCAATTCTCCTCAAAGTCAAAGTTTGCCTTCATCTCCCATACTTTCGGGAAATAATAGACTTCTTCAGGCTGTAAGTGCTCCGAATACTTTCCGGTGTCCCAGACACCGTTGCCATTCCGGTCGTTGAACAGACGGATATAGAATTTCGTACCGGGATTGAGATAATAGAAATCCGCCGTATTCTGAGGAGTTATCCGTTGTTGGCGCAACACCTTTCCACTTCCGTCCAGTAACTCTACCACTGCTGTCGAATCGGCTCCGGTAATATTCAGCAAGATGGTTCCGTATTCATTCAGTTTCTTCACCTTCATGGTCTGTTTCACCTTGTTGGTATGCAGGCCATACACTCCCTTAAAGGCCATCGAGTCTATCGACAACTGATATTCCTTTTCGGGCTCCCACTCCGCCAATATCTCATACTTGCGAGGCAACACTGAATCCGAGACAAACAGAAACGGAATTTCTTCCCACAGGCTGTCTTTCTTTATTTCCATGTGAATGGCTGCCGTATCAATGCTCGCCACAGGCTCATCGAACGACAGATATACATTTCTATCAAGGTCGAAAGCAGAAGGAGCATCCACATTCAACGTAAGGAACTTGGTAGGCTCCGGTTCAATCTTTTCTCCTTTCTTTTCTTTCTTTTTGCGTTCCTTTTCCTTCTCTTCGGCTGCTTTCGCCTCCAGCTTCTCCCGCTCCGCACGAGTCAACTTATTTGCCAGAAAAAGCGTATCGGTCTGCGGAACAAGACGGTCCAACGTATCCGTTGCCAAGTAATCCATCTGAATTTCGAGCGTGTCCATCTGATATATCAACGAGTCTTTAATCCAATAGCAGATAGAGTCGTTGCGGTCGGTCTTCTCGATGATAAAAGCATCCCGTTCGTCAAAATTCAATCCTTTCAGTGTGGGAAGCGTATCCGCCCGCGCACTGAAAGTAAGAACAAAATGATTCTCTTTGTCACGTTCACTGCGAGTAAGGTATTGACGGTCATTCTCTTCCTTAAACGCTCTCAGGATAATATCATCCGGCAGGAAACGGGTATAACCCACACTTTTGATGGTATCGATGGTCAGTGAGTCCTTCCAAATCGTATCCTGACGCATGGCATCCTCCATGGCAGGTATAATAATGGAATCGCTGAAAGCAATCATCTCGGTCTTGGAATCGAATAAGTAGTTCTGATTACCATCCATTAAGGCATAGATACGATATTTGCCGGGTGCAATACCGCGAATGGAAAAGTGTCCGCGACTGTCGGTACGGGATACCCGGTCGAATGGTTTCTTCATAAAAGCACTGTCACTCAAGTCAGAGTGCAGACCTACCTGAATATTCTTCACCGGCTCCAAGTCTGAAGCACTGAGCACTGTCCCCGATACTTCCATTGTATCAATAGTCGTACCGGTGGAAAAGGTAAAGGCATAATTACCTAGTGGATTACCCTCGTTGTTGTCAACAATAGCATCCGCGAAGTCAATAGTATAAGTAGTATTCGGTCTTAACGAATCCACCAGTCCTACCACTACTTTCCTCCCACTGGCTTTGATTTCAGGCTGTTCCAACTGGGGAGGAGATACAACCACTTTCTCCGCAGCCTTTTCCAGCTTGATAAATTCATCAAATTCAATAGTTACTTTTTTCTCTTTACTATTGATGGCAAATGGTTTAGGAGTACTCCGGACAAACTTTGGCGGTTCTTCATCATATGGACCACCATCGGGGTTTCCCATGCTGGCGCATGAGTACACCACAATCATCAACATCAGCAAAGCAGGTAATTTATGTCTATTCCAATTCATTTCTTTACTTGTTCAAGCTTAGCATTTCTTCTATATATTCACGTGTATTGCTCAGCCTAGGTACTTTGTGTTGTCCTCCCAGCTTACCTTTCTCTTTCAACCAATCATGAAACAGGTTAGGACGGGCCACAATAATTTCCAACGGCTGCAAGGTAAGGTTTTTATGTCGTTTTGCTTCGTAATCAGAGTTAATTTCTTGTAAAGAGGTATCGAGTACCTTGCTAAATTTCTCTAAAGAGTCCGGCTTGACTGCAAATTCTATCAACCACTGATGACGGCATTTGGCATTGGCATCCATAAAAACAGGAGCAGCGGAGTAGTCTGTGATTTGTGCTCCGGTAGCGGCACACGCCTTTGCCAGTCCCTGTTCGGCATTGTCCACCATCAGTTCTTCACCAAAAGCATTAATGAAATGCTTGGTGCGGCCCGTGATGACAAACTTATAAGGATACTTGCTCGTGAACTTCACCGTATCGCCAATCATATAACGCCACAAACCGCAAGACGTACTGATAACCATTGCATAGTTCTTGTTCAGCTCCACGTCTGCCAAAGGAATGATATGAGGATTTTCGTTTTCTATCTCTTCCATCGGAATGAATTCATAGAATACCCCGTAGTCAATCATCAGCATCATGGCAGGGTCGTCGAAATCATTTTGCAATCCAAAGAAACCTTCACTGGCATTGTAAGTCTCCATGTAGTGCATTTTATCACTGCGGATAATCTGCTTGTATTGTTCGCGATAAGGGGTAAATGCCACTCCTCCATGAAAGAACACTTCCAGATTAGGCCATACCTCCGCCAGATTATCTGTGCCCTTGATTTCCATGATATGTCTGACAACAGCCAACATCCACGAAGGCACTCCCGACAGATTGGTCACATTCTTGTTCATTGTGCTACGCGCAATCTTTTCCACCTTTTCCTCAAAGTCACTCAACAATGCGATTTTCTTTTCGGGCACACGAATAAGGTTGACCAATGGATTGACATTCTCAATCAGAATGGCAGACAAGTCACCCACCAAACTCCGCTTCAGATTATAATTGGAAGCATGACTACCTCCCAAAATCAGCCCTTTTCCCGAAAAAAAACGGCTATCGGGATTTTGCTGCAAATAAAGCGCGACGGCATCCATACCGCCGGCATAATGGATATCGTGCAATCCTTCCTTGCTGACAGGAATAAACTTGCTCTTATCATTTGTCGTACCCGAAGACTTTGCAAACCAAATAACTTCACCCGGCCACAACACATTTTTTTCTCCCCGGCGCATGCGCTCCACGTATGGTTTTATTTCCTCATAAGTCTGCAAAGGAACACGTTGATAATCCTGATAACTCTTTATGTCTTTATAGCTATACTCCAATCCCCATTCCGTATTGGCAGCGTCTTTGATAAGACGTTTAAAGACCTTTGCCTGAATAGCTTCCGCTTGAGTGGCATACAATGCTGTAGCTGCCTGTCTGGGTTTGAATAGTGTACTAATTAGTTTGGTCGAATTCATTTCCGTTAATATACAATTCGTTATATCCTGCAAAATTAACCTTTTCTGTATTAATAAGCCTTATAACATTATTTTTTTTATAGATTTCTGCATTACTTTTATTTTTTCTTATCTTTACGCACGCTTACAACTTAACATCAGAGGCTATGAAGATAGGAATTTTGACATCAGGAGGAGACTGTCCCGGAATAAACGCCACTATCAGAGGAGTTTGTAAAACAGCCATAAATCACTACGGCATGGAAGTATTTGGAATCCGAAGCGGATTTCGAGGCTTACTGGACAACGATATAGAACCTTTGACAGAAAAATCGTTATCGGGTTTGCTTAATTTAGGAGGAACCATTCTTGGAACTTCACGTGAAAAACCATTTAAAAAGCGTCTGTCTGCCGCTTCCGAAGACAAACCGGCATTAATGTTGAAGAATATCCATGAACTGGGACTGGACTGCATTGTCTGTATCGGTGGAAATGGTACGCAAAAAACCGCTGCCAAATTAGCACAAGCGGGTGTCAATGTGGTATCTGTTCCTAAAACCATCGACAACGATGTATGGGGAACCGATGTTTCTTTCGGGTTCGATTCTGCCGTAACGATTGCAACCGATGCCATCGACCGTTTGCATTCGACTGCCAGTTCGCACCAGCGTGTCATGGTTATTGAAGTGATGGGACATAAAGCCGGATGGATTGCCCTTTACTCAGGCATGGCAGGCGGCGGTGATGTTATTCTCATCCCGGAACTACCCTATAATATCCACAACATCGGCAACACCATTATCGAAAGACTGAAAAAAGGAAAACCCTACTCCATCGTCGTTGTGGCAGAAGGTATCCAAACCATCAACGGCAAAAAAGCTGCCGAATACATAGCCGAAGAAATAGAATATGAAACCGGATTTGAGACCCGTGAAACTGTACTGGGATATATCCAACGTGGCGGCTCCCCCACTCCATACGACCGTAACCTTGCCACCCGAATGGGAGGACATGCCACAGAACTGATTGCTTCCGGACAATTCGGACGAATGGTTTCCTTGCAAGGAGCTCAGATAGGCTCTGTTTCTTTGAATGAGGTAGCCGGCAAATTAAAACTGGTAGACGAAAACCATGACCTGATTGTCCAAGGAAAACGAATGGGAATCTGTTTCGGCTAACTCCCTTGTATTTCAGGCTTATCAATATACTTGGATGGCGACACTCCGAATTGCTCAGTGAAATGTTTTCGGAGTGTGCGGGTGTCGCTATAACCTACCATTTCGGCTATTTCTTGAATGGAATATCTGTTCTCCATAATTAGAGAGGCAGCCTTGCTCATCCGTACACTCCGAATCATATCAATAGCAGCCAGCTCGCTACGTTGCTTTATTTTTCTATAAAGGGTAGGCTGACTCATATTCAATTGCTCCGCCAACATTTTTACATTAAAGTTCTCATTCGCCAGATTAGCTTCTATGACGTGAATAATTTGCTGTATAAAATCATCCGGAGCATTATTCCCATCCGTTTCCGGTTCACTTTCCTGCTGCCTCAACATCAACGTCTTTGTATATATCCTCTTCAGGCGTTCCCGCTGGAGTATCAGGTTCCGGACTTTTGCCTTCAATACCTCCGGATTGAAGGGTTTCATCATATAATCATCCACACCTATTTTTGAAGCCTGCAACACATCCGCATCCTCAGCCTTTGCCGTCAGCATCAAAATAGGGATATGTGCTGTCCGAGGCTGCTCACGCAATTCCCGGCAACAGGTAAACCCATCTTTTACAGGCATCATTATATCAGAAATAATCAAATCCGGAATTTTACTCATTGCCACATCAACCCCCTCTTCACCGTTTGCCGCCTCATATACAGCATAATCTTTACAGAATAAAGAACAGACATAGTGCCGGATTTCTTCATTGTCCTCAATAACAAGAAGAGATGTTTTTTTATTCGAAGGCTTGTCTTCCTGCCCTTCCGCCTGCATTACCGGTAACGGAAGAGCATATTCTTCCATCTCCGGAGCACCAACAATCTCATACCGGTCCTCTGCAAAATGTGCATTTCCCTCAGGAATCAATAATGTGAAAGTGCTACCCTTTCCGAGAGTACTGTCCAAAGTCACCGTGCCATGATGAAGATCCATCGTATTTTTAACAATACGCAAGCCTATGCCTACCTTATTAGAAAACAAAGGTATATTTTCTCCGGTAATAAATGATTCAAAGATCCTCCCCCGTAACTCTTCCGGTATTCCTTTACCTGTATCCGATATGATTATACTGCAAAATGAATATCCATCTATCTCGATACGGTTCATCTTAAAAATCACCTTTCCATTCGGAGATGTATACTTAAACGCATTAGATAATAAATTACGGATAGCCGAACTTATTTTTTCCACGTCTATCCATAGCAAAAGTGGCTCATTCAGCGATTCAACCGTAAAGTTAATCCCTTCTGTTTCTGCCAGTTCATGAAAAGAATCGGTTATCTGCCTTGCCAATACCACTATATCGACTTTCGAAATCCGGAGTTTAATCATACCTGCTTCAATCTTCTGCACATAAAGCAAATGATCGACCAATGTCTGCAAAGAGGTTCCATTGCGATACATGGCAGCCAGTTTAGTATAGACGGTGTCTGAAGGGCGGACGGTTCCTAACAACTCCTGCAGGGGAGATAAGATTAAAGTTAAAGGTGTACGCAACTCGTGAGCTGCATTCGTAAAGAAATTCTCGCGTTCCATCCGAATCTGCTTCTCCTTGTCACGCTCTACAGTAGCAGCAAATATCTCATGTTCCAAGCGCAACTCGTGCTCCAACCTCTTTTGCCGTAATTTAATACGCTGCATAACCATATAAATTATTATCCCTCCCAGCACCATCATACAGAAGCGGAAAAAGAAAGTTTCACTCCAATGAGGCAAAATCTCTACTCTCAACGAGGTTATTTTACTGTCTCTTTCATCCGGATAAATATTTTTCACCTCAAAAACATACTCCCCGACAGGGAGATTAGCATACGAAACTTTTTCCCCTCCGTTAGTCACAAGCCAATCAGACTGATAAGGACGAAGCCTGTAACTATACTTCTGCTGGCTTTCAGAATAAGAAAGGTTATTGAACGTCAGCGCAAAGTCACGATTCGCATGATTCAACCGGACAAAAGGCGTATAGAAAATACTTTGTGAAAGAATGGTCTGCCCATTGACCTCTCTTCCTATCTCTACAGGTTTATTATTTACCTCCAATCCGGTAATCACGACAGATTCGGAAGTAGTAAACGCTTTAATGTCATCGGGGTTAAAATAAGTAAGATTTTTATTATTTCCCCAAAACAGGACATCCTCCCAATGCAGGACAGAACGGTTACTGCCCGCAATGTAATAATTATAAAACAAATGCTGATGACGGCTATAACGGGAAATACCCGAATTAGAGCCCAACCAGATTTGCCCGTCCGCATCCTCAGTCATGCAACCAATAAAGTTACTGCACAATCCATCCCGGGTAGTATATACATGAGTTATCGCATCCTGTCCGGGAGAGAAAACTGCCAGACCGGTCATGTATCCGACATACAGATTGCCATTGGACGAAGCTAATAATGAACGAACGGAATTCTCAGCCATACCGTACTTCTTTTCATAGCCGGTCTGCAATTCATTTTCATTTATCACTTTACATATACCATAATTCGCAGTGCCCAGCCAAAGCGTATGATCATCGGTTTCAGCCATAGCACGAATATAAAGAGGAGACAAGTTCTGTAATCCGGATACTTTAAAATGTATCTTCTTACCCCTGTTCGTTTCACGGTCGAATAACCAAAGTCCTTTATGTGTACCAATCCAAAAACGACCTTTGCTATCAAGAAATAGGGCCCAGACAGATGATTTGTTAAGGCCACCATCTTCCGTGATCAATCGCAATATCTTGAATGAGCGTTCTTTTTTACAATAACAGGTCAATGAACCATCTAAATTTCCAAACCATAAATTTCCTTTCTCATCTTTCAGACTGCACAACACTGTCTGTCGTTTTTTCACATCTTGATCTCCCACTTGAAAGAAGTCTATTTTTTCCGAAGTATCAAACGCTGTCCGGCTCCGCATAATTCCTTTATGGTATGTTGCCAACCAAAGATAATGATCGTCATCCGCTACAATAGAACAAATCTCATTATGCCTGTCCTGATAAAAACAATTATAAAACTGCATACGCAAATCCGACCAGATAACTCCTCCACCATCCGTACCTATCCACAGAATACCATGTGAATCGTAATAAGCCGCAATCATCCTCGTTTCAAGATTGCGGTACATCAAAGAAGAAGTGTTACTATAAACTTCCGTCAATATCTCGTCCTGATTATTTTTATCTATTGTCATCACCGTATATCCATTCCACGTTACGGCCAGATATTTATTCTCATTTAATTTGATAACGCTGAAAACATCTGTATGAGAAAGTCTGTCGGATACCGGAGCCACATGATAAGTCAACTGCTTAATTTTCCCGGTTCGTTCATTATAATAAATAACCCCATGAGCAATTGTAGAAATCCATATCCGACCATCATCATACAAAACAGAATTTACAGACAGACTACCGGTACGCCCCAAGTCAATCACCCGAAAGGAATTCAGGTTTGTCGCATCCAACAAGATAATTCTACCTTTTTCATCAATCAGGCAGATACTTTTTTTATCCGAAGAATAAGTGATGGCAACCAAAAGATTATCCTGATTATCCCAGCCTGTATATTTTTCTTGAATCCGAAGTCGAAGCTCACCCTCTTTTGATGCGCACCGCTTCATTAAATGCAGCTCACTCCCGGAAATCACCCAAACCAACGAATCGTTCTTCTGCAACATCCCCCAAGATGGAATCCTCTTTTCCGAGGAAGAAACCACAGACAAAAACCGCTCTTTTTTCAAATCAAATGCAGAAAAGACACCATTATCCACAAATGCCAGCACCCCGTCAAAAACCTCCTTTAAGTTTGAGATACTAGGATAACTATTACTTTGTTCAAAATTCGTAATCTGCCTGCCGTCATAACGACTCAATCCGTTTCGGGTTCCAAACCAAACGAAACCTTCTTTATCCTTATAAACAGCAGATACGGTATTGTCGGCCAATCCGTTTTGCATATTGAGCAGATGCACGTCTTTTTCTAAAAAAGCATAACACACATCCGGCAGTAATATACATACTCCAATTATAACCAGTGATAAGATTTTAAGGTTCATATTTAATTCATTACCTATAGCAAAGGAATAAAATAAAAAAGAGATAGCAACAAAGATTCACGAAAAAATATAGAGATGCATTAAACATGCATGCTGAATGAAATGAACGTGTATTAAGCCACTTCACTGATTAACATACATTTGCAATGTATTAACCTAATGTCTAATTAAAAAATAGAGAAGCATGAAAAAAATCTCAATTCTATTTTTGATATTGCTTTGTAGCTGTACATTCCTGTACGCACAGCAATTCAGCATCACCGGTGTAGTCACGGATAAAAAGCTCAAAGAGCCTATTATCGGTGCCAGTGTCATTGTCAAAGGGACAACCAATGGAACGGTGACAGACCTTGATGGAAATTTCACATTACAAGTTTCAAAAGAAAATGTGTTGGTTATCTCTTTCATCGGATACATCACACAAGAAATTAAAGTCAATGAAAACCAATCTTCGTATAACATCCAAATGTCTGAAGACACACAAACGTTGGATGAGGTTGTCGTAGTCGGTTTTGGTACACAAAGAAAAGCTAATCTGACAGACGCTGTAGCTACAGTAGATACTAAAGTACTAGATTCCCGCCCCGTCAGTAACTTAGGCCAATCATTACAAGGTACTGTTCCCGGTTTAAATTTATCTGTTGGAGGATTAGGAGGACAATTAGGACAAACAATGAACGTAAACATTCGTGGAACAGGTACGATCTCTACAGGTTCTAAAGCTGCTACGTTAGTTTTAATTGACGGTATAGAAGGCAATATGAACAATCTGAATCCGGATGATGTAGAGTCTATCTCCGTATTAAAAGATGCAGCCGCCAGTTCTATTTATGGTTCACGCGCAGCATTCGGCGTGATTTTGATTACTACTAAAAAAGGTAAAGCAGGAAAAGCCAGTATCTCTTATTCCGGAAATGCCCGTTATGCCGGTCCTAACCATTTGCCGGATTTAATGAATTCCTATCAATTCGCTAATTATTTTAACGAAGGTAGTATTAACGGAGGAGGAAAAGCTATTTTTGATGAAGATACCATGGAACGTATCCAGCAATACATGAATGGTGAAATTACAACCAGCACTATTGCCAATGCAAATGGTAACTGGCAATTCCATGAAAAAGCCAATGACAATGTAAACTGGTACAAAACCCACTACAAATGGGCATGGTCTCAAGAGCATAACCTGAATATCAACGGAGGCAGTGATAAAAGCCAATATTATGTATCAGCCAACTATCTGGATCAAGACGGCAACCTGCGTTACGGAAATGATTCCTATGAACGTATTTCAACCAATGCAAAATTTAATGCACAGCCTTTTAAATGGTTGGATATAGAAGTCAATACTAAATATGTTTATACCAAATTAGACAACCCTCTTTACAGCGACATGAATGGCTTATTCTATCATGATGTGGCACGCCTATGGCCTACAATGCCGTTTAAAGATCCTAACGGTCACTATATGCGCAACGGAAAATTGGGACAACTTACGAATGGAAGCCGTTCCATTACCAGTAATAATAACGTTTATCTGCAAGGACAACTTGTTTTTCATCCTTTGAAAAACTGGAATATATATGCAAACGTAGGGTTACGCTTGATTGACCAAGTACAAAGACAGAATCTGAATAAAGTATACGAACACAATGTAGCCGGAGAAGCATTAGAGCTGGCATATGGTGGAGAATATGCAGTAGGACAAACCGGAGCCATGCAATATTGGACTAAAGCCAATCATTTAACAACCAGCTTATATAGTGATTATTCTTTTTCATTCGATGAACATCAATTCAAAGTAATGGCAGGAGTCAATACAGAAAAATACAACAACCGTTATCTTTCTGTGAAACGTATGGATCTCATTACCGAATCAGTACCCGAAATCGGCACTGCAACAGGCGAAGATAAAATAAATGAAGCCAGTGCTTACACTTGGGCTACAACGGGGTTCTTTGGACGTATTAACTATGATTACTCTAATAAATATTTTATTGCCGGTAACTTGCGCTATGACGGTTCTTCTCGTTTCCTCCGAAAAGACCGTTGGGGACTGTTCGGTTCGTTTTCTTTAGGCTGGAATATGGCGGCCGAAGATTTTTTCCCGGTAGATGAAAATATTATCAACCAATTAAAGCCTCGTGTATCCTGGGGTACACTAGGTAATCAAAATACGAATTCTTATTATCCCATGTATTTATTGCAAACAGTCAAGACCAATGGAGGAAGCTGGCTAATGGGAGACTCTAAACCAACAGTTGCCGGTATGCCCGGAACAATTAGCAGTTCATTGACTTGGGAAACAGTACAATCCTTAAATATTGGTTTTGATTTAGGAATGTTCAGAAATCGACTTAACGTAAATTTCGATTATTTTATCCGTAAGACATTGGATATGGTCGGTCCGGCTTCTGAAGTTGCTTCTATCTATGGCATCGGTATGCCGGCAAGCAATAACACAGACTTACGCACCAAAGGATGGGAAGTAGCCGCCAGTTGGCGTGACAGAATAGGACAAGTTAATTATAATATAGGCTTCAACATGGCAGATTCCCGCTCATTTGTCGACAAGTATCCCAACAAATCCAAATCACTCAGCACCTATTATAAAGATCAGGAATTAGGAGCCATTTGGGGATATGTAACTCATGGAATAGCTAAAAGCCAATCGGAAATGGACGAATGGACAAAAGATAACAACCCTTCATGGGGCTCAGGCTGGGGAGAAGGTGATATTATGTTCGAAGACCTTAATGGAGATAAAGTAATCAACGAAGGAGCTAATACAGTAGACGATCCGGGAGACCGCAAAATTATTGGTAACTCCACCCCACGTTTCAGATTTGGCTTAGATTTAGGAGTTGAATGGAAAGGTATCGACTTTAGTATGTTCTGGCAAGGAGTCGCAAAACGCGATTTATGGCTGGATGGTCCCATGTTTTGGGGAATCTCAGGAGGAGAATGGCAATCAACCGGCTTAAAAGAGCATTTGGATTATTATCGCCCAGAAAATACAACTTCTGTATTTGGTCCCAATACCAATGCTTATTTTCCCAAAATGTATATGAGCAAAGATATGAATCAAAAAGTACAAACGCGTTACTTGCAAAACGGTGCCTATGCCCGTTTAAAAAATATCCAACTAGGGTATACTTTCCCGACACAAATCATCAACAAACTACATATGCAGAAATTACGTGTATATGTCAGTGCCGAGAATGTATTGACTATCACCAGTCTACCTAGCGGTTTTGACCCAGAGACAACTTATTCAAATTATTCTGATGGAAACTCCGGCAAAACTTATCCACTGCAAACAACTATATCTTTTGGACTAAATGCAACATTCTAAATAACAAAACATATGAAAAAGATTCTATTATATACATTCATAGCCGCTGCAAGTACTCTTACGACTTCATGCAATGACTATCTGGATTGTGAACCTATCACTTCCGTCAGCACTAATGTTTATCTTTATTCTGAAACAGACCTGGCTGCTTACGCTGCTAAATTTTACAATGACAGTGAAAACGAAAATAATGGAGAATATGGCAATATTCTCCCATCCCATGGTTCTGCTACTTATAATTTAGGTCTGTTCCAAAAAGATAATGGAACCGACAATCAGACTGCCGACTCACCAAGCAAACTCTTCGTAAAAGGACAATACCATGTCGGCGATGACGACTTATGGCATAAATATTTCCGTAAGATACGTGCGACCAATTATTTTATCCAAACTGTAACCGAACGCTATGAAAACGGAGAAATATCCGGTAATGATGCCAATATCAGACACTATATTGGCGAAGTATATTTCTTCCGTGCCTATATTTATCTCACAGCATTGCAGAATTTGGGTGATTTCCCCATTCTGACTGACTTAAGTTTCGCAAGTAAAGTGTAGCTCCTCAGGCGGCTGGTGTCAGCCTGTCGAAAGCCTGCTTCACAGCTTTGATTTGTTTATCGTTTGATATTACTTGTTCAGTCAGAACCATTGCATCACAGTTAAGTACCTCGGCAATGACGTTTATAACTTCTACAATCAGCAGCCAGATTTTTTCTGCTACTGAAAGTTCAACAGAGTTCTTTGAAATTTCAGCAAAGAGTCCTCCGATAGTTTCGTATGACTCATAGCGTTTGACATAACTGAGAATATTGTATTGCAGTACGCACAATGATATGCCTGCAATCTGTCCGGCGAAGTCTCTGCACTGGTTCTTTCCGAGTTTAAGATTTTGCTTCATCTCTTTGTGAGCCACTTCGATAACCCATCTTCTTGAGTAAAGTCTGAAGGCTTCTTTCGCATCAAGTTTCAAATCCGAGGTAAGCAGAGCATTCCAATTGCCGTTCTTGCCTCTTCTGTAGAAGAACAGGCAGACCTTAATGCTGGAGATTTTAGCAGAGACAGTTGCTGTGTAGTAACCGATTGAGCGGCTATACTTTACGTTCTTGGATTTTTGGAGAGCCTTGATAAGTTCAGGCGCTGTCTTGTTTCCAAGATCTGTCTCATACTTTGTCTTGCCCATCTTTATCATTCCGATAAGGTGGCATCCAAAGTGCCTTGAGACCACGAACTTCAAAAGTTCAGAGCAGGTAAACCAACTGTCAACAAGAAGATAATCGAAACGTACACCCTCTATGATTGAGCGCTTGAGCATGCTGATGGCCGTCTCAATCTTACTTGCAAAATACTCAGCGCTACGCCTGGCAATACGCTCATCCCCTGAGTGTTCCTTACAATAGCGAGCCTCCGTCTGTTTCTTGAATAACCCCTGTGGCTTATCGCTTCGTTTTCCCTCCTCTCCATGGAGAGAAAAGTCAAGGAGAAACTGGGATACACCATCCGTAAAGCAGAGGAACATTGCCTTGAATCCAAGTATAGGCTTCATTTGGGTATGAGAGAATACCTTGCCAATCTTCTCGGTCTTGAATCCGGTCTTCGGAAGGTCTGTATCATCGATGATGACGCATCTGATGTCCGACTTCAATGTCGTTCTGCGTTTCACACGTGAATACAACTGCCTGAAAACCGAGTAGATTATACGTCGCCAATTGATGTTGCCGTCGTTCATGAAACGATAGAACATATCTTTGTGGCAGACAAATATCTTACCCAGGGCAGAAGACGAATAGTTGGCAGCATTCTTAATTGAAAAGAACGGGAACAGAACAAGCAGTTGTAACACCTGAAGACAGGTGAATTTGCAATTCGGATTCTTAACTGACCCGATAACTTTGCTTTGTATCCTTATGCTGTTCATAATGGTTGATATGCTGTTTATTGCCTTGCTGGAGTCATTGTTTGCAAAAAACTCTTGGAGTTCACCGATAATATGTCTATTTTTGTTCATGGCTAAAGGGTGCTATATGTTTGTTTGGCGACATTAATATAGTGATAATCATTGAATTATCAAACTCTTTAGCCTTTTTTTATTACATTATTTGAGTACTTGCGAAACTTGAGTGACTGAAATATTACCGGATGATTACGATGCCATACGTGAAGCTTCCAAACGGCGTCCACGGAATGAAGTTGCACGCTTTATCTTATCTGATTTAGATAAAGCCTATGAATATATGCTCCCCAACGCTCCCGTAAGTAACCGATTAAACAAAGACTGCGCTGCATTAGTAAAAAGCCGTACAGCCCTATTTGAAGCAACATGGGAAAAATATCATAAAGGAAGCGCATTTGTTCCCGGTGGTCCCGGATGGCCTGGTGCTTCAATGGATTATTTAAAAGATTTCAGCTTTGATATCGATGCTGAAATTAAATATTTCCTACAGCAAGCAATAGAAGCAGCTGATATCGTAGCTCAAGGACATAGCTTGCACAACAATTATGCCGCACTATTTAATTCTATTGATTTAAGCGGAATAGATGAAATTTTATTATGGCGTAAATATAGTGTCAACTCAGATGCCACTTCTTTCCACTTTGTCGTAAGCTATTTACAACGCAATGGCGGAGGTAACACAGGTTATACGCGCTCCATGGTAGATTCTTATCTGATGGCTGACGGCCTACCTATTTATGCCAGTACCAGTTATCAAGGAGACGATACATACGAACATATCTTTACCGACAGAGACGGACGCATGGGACAGACGATTTTAAAAACCGGAGATCTGTTATCCGACGATCCCAATTTCGCTACTTGGATAAAGAAGAGTGATGGATATGGCTACTTTTACCGCCCTGAAATTTTCGAGGCCCAAAAAGAAAATAGTAATCCGACCGGATATTGTCTGCGCAAAGGATTGAACACATCCGGAGATATGCAATCAACAAAAGAGTCCTATACAGGATGTCCCATCTTCCGTGCAGCAGAGGCCTACCTGAATTATATAGAAGCTTATTACGAATTAAACGGAAATCTAGGTGGCAACTGCGATAAATACTGGAAAGCTCTTCGTACACGTGCCGGTATGAGTACAGACTATCAAAAGACCATAAACAATACAGACATCAGTAAAGAAAAGCAAGATTGGGGAAGTTATTCTGCCGGTCAACAAATTAATACAACTCTGTACAATATCCGTCGTGAACGACGTATCGAATTGGTATCAGAAGGGTTCCGTATGGCAGACTTAAAACGTTGGCGTGCTTTGGATCAAGTAAAAGATGTGCATGTGCAAGGATTTAATTTTTGGGATAGCATGTATCAGCTGTACACAAATCCTCAAGCCGAAGATGCTGCAACCCCAATTGCCAAAATAACACTTTTAGAATATGGCGTAACAGACAAGACAGCCAATATTTCAGCAAAATCCGACCCATATGCAGAAGGAAAATATTTATTACCTTATCGTAAAAATGCTGCTAATATTGGTTTCAGTGGACTAAATTGGAATACAAGCAAATATCTGTATCCTATTAGTAACAAGCAATTCCGCCTGACTACCGCTGTTCCGGGTTCTAACGAATATGAAAGTTCTACCATTTATCAGAATCCCGGATGGAGCAGAAATGATGGAACTTTACCTGAAGGTGAATAAGTTTTCAAAACAATAACAAGCATTTATGGGAAGGAAAAGGAAAGTTTCCGAAAAGTTTTCCTACCTTCCCATAACATATTCACATTATATGAATATCTTTATTCCGAAAACAAATTAGTTTAGCAATAAGCTATGATGTAATAACCTTGTTTTATTTTCCTCTTATTACCATTTTTACGAAACATTTTAGGTTAAAAAATATGTTATGAAAAGATTAATATTACTATTCTTGTTTACTTTAGGAATCATCTTACCTATCTTAGCACAGCCAAAAGAAATAGATGTCTACCTAATAGGTGGGCAATCAAATGCGACAGGACAAGCTTATGTTAGAAACATCCCAGCCTCTTTTAAAATTGACACAACAGTCCGAATCTATTATTCTCGTTTCCTCAACAAAGGAGAAGGCAGTGAGCAATGGAGTCCTTTATGCCAAGCTTCTGAAACAAAAAATAAATTCGGCATAGAATTAAGTTTAGGTACAAAGTTACAGTCTTTATATCCCAAGCGCCAAATTGCATTGATAAAGCACGCTTTATCAGGTTCCAATCTATATCAACAATGGAATCCAGGAAACCGTCCGAAAAATATTCGTGGCGAAGAATACATAAAATTTATAAAGACTGTAAAAGATGCTATCACCAGTTTGAAACAACAAGGATATCACCCTATTATTAGGGCTATGGTTTGGCAACAAGGAGAAGCAGATGCACGTGATATAGCCGGAATGGAACAGTCTCGCCAATATAGTTCAAAC
Organism: Phocaeicola massiliensis B84634 = Timone 84634 = DSM 17679 = JCM 13223; assembly: GCF_000382445.1. Lineage (GTDB taxonomy): Bacteria > Bacteroidota > Bacteroidia > Bacteroidales > Bacteroidaceae > Phocaeicola > Phocaeicola massiliensis. The sequence continues at coordinate 235,657 of NZ_KB905474.1, forward strand.
CTAAAGAATTTTATAGAACAAATACGAAAAGAATTTAATAGCGAAAACATGTTATTTGTATATGGAACTGTCATGCCCATAGCCGCTGCCCGCTTTACAGGACGTGAGCTGGTAAGGAAAGCCCAAATTGCTGTTTCCGAGAACTCAAACTCTGAGTTCTCCGTTAATAATACATTATTAATTCCAGCAGACGATTTACAAATGCTATCTAATGACTATCAAACTCCAGCGCCTAAAGATGATGTACATTTAGGAACATATGGCATTCTAACATTAGGCGAACGTTTTGCTGATGCTATTTATCAACGCTTAAAATAAGAGCTTTTTAAATTAAGTTTTTGACAATTACACAATAAAACACAATCAGTCAGGAATGATGAAACCTCTATTAACCCTTTGCAGATTATGAAGAAAAGACTTAATATATTCTTGCTGGCATTCCCTTTGTGTCCAGTATTCCAGATTCAAGCTCAAGAAAAACCTAACCTGGTCTTCATCATGGCAGATCAATGGAGAGGAGATGCTTTAGGTTGTCTCGGAAAAGAACCTGTCAAAACACCTTGCCTGGACCAACTGGCCCGTGAAGGAGTGAATTTCACCAATGCTGTCAGCAGCTATCCCGTATCTTCACCGGCACGAGGCATGTTGATGACAGGCATGTATCCGCATAAGAACAAAGTAACAGGCAATTGCAATTCTGCCAACGCTCCTTATGGAGTAGAACTTCCACAAGATGCACGCTGCTGGAGTGATATACTTAAAGCCAATGGATACCAAACAGGATATATCGGCAAATGGCATCTGGATGCTCCTTATGAACCGTACATAGATACTTACAACAACCATGGTGCAGTTGCTTGGAACGAATGGTGTCCAAAAGAACGCCGGCACGGTTTTGACTATTGGACCGCTTATGGCACTTACGACTACCATTTAAAACCCATGTACTGGGACACTGACACTCCCCGGGACAGTTTTTATTATGTCAATCAATGGGGACCGGAGTATGAAGCCGACAAAGCGATTGAGTACCTCAACGGACATATAGATAAAACGCAGCCATTTGCCTTAGTCGTATCCATGAACCCTCCACACACCGGTTACGAGTTGGTGCCCGACCGATACAAGGAGATGTATAAAAACCTGAATGTAGAGGCATTATGTGCCAACCGTCCCGACATTCCCGCCAAAGGCACTGAAATGGGTGACTATTTCCGAAACAATATCCGCAATTACTATGCCTGCATGACCGGAGTCGATGAAAATATAGGTCGGATAATCAACGAATTGAAACGTTTGGGTTTATTTAAAAATACTATTGTAGTATTCACTTCTGACCACGGCATCTGCATGGGGGCTCATGAACAAGCCGGAAAAGATATCTTTTATGAGGAATCCATGCGAATTCCCGTCCTTATCTCATGGCCGGAAAAAATAAAGCCGAAAACCGACCGAACAACCATGATAGCTTTTGCCGACTTGTATCCGACCCTGCTTTCCATCATGGGCTTTCAGCAACAAATACCGGAAGAAGTACAAACATTCAACCTCGCTTCCGTTCTCCTCTGCGGAAAAGAAAACAACCGCATTGTCCAACCCTATTATTACATACAGTCATCCAATCCGGCAACAGGCTACCGGGGATTACGCACCGACACACATACGTTTACTATCCATGCAACCGATGGAAAGGTAGATAAGATTATTCTATTCGACAGGAGATCAGACCCTTATCAAATGAATAATATAGCTATGCAGCATCCCAAACTGGTAAACCGACTGAAAAGCCAATTAAAAACATGGCTGCAAAAAACAGAAGATCCATTTTTAAATTATTTATAACCCATGAAGATACTATATACATTCCTTCTCTTCCTTATGAACTGTGTACTGAGTGTTGCACAACCGGAAATCATTGTACCCAAACCGCATCAATTGAAATGGCACGAAGCGGAAATGGGAGCCGTATTTCATTATGACCTCCACGTATTCGACGGCATCCGCTACGGACAAGGCAATAACCGTATCAGCCCCATTGAAGATTATAATATATTTAATCCTACCCAACTGGATACTGACCAATGGATTCAGGCAGCCAAAGCCGCAGGCTGCAAATTCGCCGTACTCACAGCCACGCATGAAACCGGCTTCGGATTGTGGCAAAGTGACGTAAACCCATACTGCCTGAAAGCTGTAAAATGGCGTGACGGCAAAGGAGACATTGTCCGCGACTTTGTCAACTCCTGCCGTAAGTATGGTATCCAGCCGGGCATCTATGTAGGCATCCGGTGGAATTCACTTCTGGGTATCCATAATTTCAAGGTAGCCGGTGACGGAGAATTTGCCGCCAACCGACAGGCGTGGTATAAACGCTTCTGCGAGAAAATGGTGGAAGTAAGTTACGAAAAGAGTGTAATTTATTGGAAATGAGCGTAGGTTAATTGCTCATGATAGTAATAGGTTACGATTTAGTTAGTTATCTACTGCATCATCCTTCTGCGCATTGCGTAACCTTCAAAGAACTCTTCGTATGCAAAAGTAACAATAAAACGGGAGATTTTGAAATGAATCTCCCTAATTTTTTTCTTCTCATACAAGTTTTTCCGTAAAAGCGGTTTTATCCGTCGGTACACCATCGCCCAAAAGGATTTTGAACGGACGTATGCCGACTGCCGCATAAGCGGCGAAAAGGGCTTTGCCTCACGCCTAAACAACAGTTTAGACTGATGATGCAAGGCCCATTTCTTTTGTGCTTATGCCAAAGAGGTGCTTTTACGGGTTCGCAGATGATTTCTTTTTCCGCTGTTCCTTTGAGCCGTAAGCGGAAAGCCGTGTCTGACCGCCCGATCCATAAATGGAACAAGCCGTCATGCACGGCAGGCAAACCGGGAAGAATGATTTTATCCGTCAGACCGGACACGCTCGGACAGACATATAAAATCATACTTCCTTGCCGGTGGTTTACCCGGTTCCACGCTTCCGGCTATGTCCCTTTTCCTTTTTGGCGTTTTCCCTTTTTCACGGATTTCTCTTTTGAAGTTTTCCTGTCTAATCTGCCTCCACTTCCGTTTACCTCCATTTTCGCGTCTTTCAGTGAGCCGCATCAGGCAGTCATTTCCGTTCTGGGCGCAAAGGTAATTCCGGGATTGGACGGGAATGCAAGGTCAAGCCTCCTGTTTTCGGAAAAAATCTCCAGCCCTGCGGGTAGTATTTTTCCCGAAAAACCTTGCATTCCCTAATCCCTACCTTTTCAAGCACCCGAAACGAAAACGACCGATGCGACAGAAAGACGCATAAAAAAAATGTCGGATAAACGAGAGGCAGATAAGATAGTTTGAAACTCAACTCCCTCAGCTCTTGAATCCGCATTAAAAAAATAAAAAATCAAAAACAGCGAAGATATGACGGCAACGGCAAATTTCAGACAAATGGCGCAGTACATAGGGTTTGCGATATGCGGCTTAATGGTGCGCACCGCCTTCGGGGTGTTCGGCATCCTTTGGGCATCATTAGAGAGATTGTAAACGGAGTGTTCCGAGTGGCGATAGGCGTAATCGTGGCTATCCTTTCCACTATCGCCTTCTTCGGTTTCATCCTTTGGTTATTCACCCTTTAACCCCTACCGACATGGCAAAGAGAAGCAGCAAAACGGTAGCGCAGCAATGCAGATACTACGAGGTGGACAACATCTTCGTGTACATGGTGGAAACGTACATCAACGGCAACATATCCGTGTTCCGTGAACTCTACCGAGAACTGAACAAGGACGCACGGAGGGATTTTACAGACTTCCTTCTGAGCGAGGTAGAGCCGACCTATTGGAGAGAGATACTGAAACAGACAATCTAAAAACGACAGCGATATGAAAGGAACAGAACATTTCAAGAGAACGATACAGATGTATCTGGAGCAGCGTGCAGCGGAAGATGCGCTCTTTGCGAAGAACTACCGCAACCCTGCTAAGAACATAGACGATTGCGTCACCTACATTCTCAACTACGTGCAGCGGAGCGGTTGCAACGGCTTCACGGACGGGGAGATATTCGGGCAAGCCGTCCACTACTATGACGAGAACGAGATAGAGGTAGGCAAGCCCATTCAGTGCCACGTGGCGGTGAACCATGTTGTGGAACTCACGGCGGAGGAAAAGGCGGAAGCACGGCAGAACGCAGTCCGCAGATACCAAGAAGAAGAACTCCGCAAGTTGCAGAACCGCAGCAAGCCGAGAACCGCCACCAAAGCGACCGCACAAGAAGTACAACAACCCAACCTATTCAATTTCTGATTATGAAACCGAGAACACCCATACAGCAGGAAGTCGCACGATTAAGCGAGCGACTGCCCAAATTGACCGCCACACAGAGGGCATACGCTTTCCGTCATTGCTTCAAGCATTACGCCATCAAGAGGGCGGACGGCACGAACATCTGCACCGAGTGTGGACATTCGTGGAGGAGTGAACACGACCTTGCGGACACCGTTTGCGGATGCACCTGCCCCCATTGCGGCATGAAGCTGGAAGCGTTGCGCACCCGAAAGAGCGTGTTCAGCGAGAACGAGTATTTCTGCATCATCACCACCTGCAAGCAGTACCAAGTGATACGCTTCTTCTTCGTCAAATCCCGATACAAGGCAGGGCAGGCAGCCGAGTATTCCATTTATGAAGTGGTGCAAAGGTGGATTTCGCCCAAAGGCACAACCGTCACTGTCGCCCGACTGCGAGGAATGTCCATACTTTACTACGACCTATGGGCGGAATACAGCGACATGGAGGTACGCAAGAACAACAAACTCCGTGCATACGATATAAACCCCGTCTGCACCTATCCCCGACAGCGTTTCATACCCGAACTGAAACGCAACGGCTTCAATGGCGAATACCACAACATACTGCCTTACGACCTTTTCACGGCTATCCTTTCCGACAGCCGAGCCGAAACGCTGTTGAAGGCAGGGCAATATCCCATGTTGCGCCACTACATCCGCAGTTCCTTTGACATAGAGAGGTATTGGGCATCCATAAAGATATGTATCCGTAACGGTTACACCATTTCGGACGGCTCCATGTGGCGTGACACCATAGACCTCCTGCGTCATTTCGGCAAGGACACGAACAGCCCGAAGTACGTCTGTCCCTCCGACCTCAAAGCCGAACACGACAGACTTATGCACAAGCGCAACAAGGAGATAGAGCGCAAGAAGTTGGAGGAACGCATCCGCCAAGCGAAGAAACACGAGAAGGCATACCGCAAACTCAAAGGCATATTCTTCGGCATTGCCTTTACGGACGGCACTTTGCAGGTGCGTGTGTTGGAGAGCGTGGCGGAGTTTGCAGCGGAAGGGACGGAACTGCACCATTGCGTGTTTTCCAACTCCTATTTCCTTGAAAAGAACTCCCTTATCCTATCCGCCACCATTGACGGCAAGCGCATAGAAACGGTGGAGGTTTCCTTGAAGACATTGGAGGTGGTGCAAAGTCGTGGCTTGCACAATTCCAATACCGAGTACCACGACCGCATTGTAAACCTTGTGAACAGCAACGTGAACCTTATCCGCCAGCGGATGGAAGCGGCATAGTATCAACCTATAATACCCAATAGTATGGAAGTAAGAATTGAAAGCATGATTTGTCTGTGGGACGATAAAATCCCCACGATGTTCCTTGAATTTGTAAACCTCCTCACTCTTGCAACGAGTGAGGAGCAGTTAAGACGGAGTGTAAAGGACTTTGCCGAGAAGCACGAACTTGACAGGTTTTTCCTTTACGGCTTCGGCTCCCACCATTTCTACCTGCACCAACGCTATACGAGTGACCCCGAAATGGTGATGAAGAACAGAATTCTGTCAGTACATTTTTAACCACCCTAAAATCAACGATTATGGCAACACGAATGACCATCAACGGAATAAGCACCTGCACGGAAGCTGGTACGGAGAAATACGAGCGTTTCCAATTAGGTATCGGCAGACGCAAGCGGACACTTGTGCAGTACGACTACCGCCACCCCACAGACGGAGAGTTGTTCTCTTGTGTCAAACCCACATTGGACGAGTGCCGAGCCGCACGGGACAAGTGGCTCACGGAAAAGGAAGAAAAGGAGGACAACCGATGAAAGCAGCCTATCAAACGCTGATAGTGAAGTTCAGCCAGCCTATCAAAGTATTGGACGGCATCTTTGACGATGCCGAAGCGTGGGGAGTTGATACCCTAAAAGGGTGGATAGACGACTACGAGAGCAGCAGGTTTACCGCCATCAACAGCCATACGGCAGTCATCACAAGCGAGTACAATATGGAGTGCCTGATGGAATGGCTGAAACGAAACACCCCCATTGCCGAGATAACAGAATGTTAAACAAGTTGGCGGTGTCCGCACCGCCAACCTAAAACCAAGAAAAGCATGATAGCAAAGACGATTTTACAGCAGATAGGCGGCAGACGCTTTGTCGCCATGACGGGAAGCAAGGATTTTACAGACATGGGCAACGGCTTACGCATGAGCCTTGCGAGGAACAAGACGAGCGCAAACCGTCTTGACATCATCTACGATGCCGGCTTAGACCTTTACAATATGCGTTTCTACCGCAAAACGTTCAGTAAAAAGACATTCGAGTGCAAGACGAAGGACATCGAAACGCACGAGGGCATATACTGCGATATGCTGGAAGAAATGTTCACGATGGTAACGGGACTCTACACCCGTTTTTAAGTGGCGGCGGCAAAAGCCGCCCTACTTTCTTTCGGTGAGCATGATGGCGGACAAAGAAAGTAGCAAAGAAACCGCTGTCCCAATCTACGATAGTATTCACAAAAACAAGTTTCAATCATGGAAGAAATCAGACAAAACGGAAAAATCATCTTGCACAGCGATGACGGAATAAGCATAAAGATGATTTTCAAAAACCTCACGGGGAAGAATTTTCAAGGTCAGAAATATGCAGAGTATATCCGGCACATCGCAATCGGGGAGATGGGATTTTCGCCCGGCATCATAGAGCATTGCAGGGACGGTGAAGTAATCGGCAAGGGAAAAATCCCGAATGTATGAAAAGCGGAAAATCCGATGAAGTTGCGGCTTCATCGGATTTTCATTTGTCAGGCATTTGCCATGTTACGGAATGTACAGCAGTGCAAACTCCGCCTTTCTCCGTTTGAGCAGCATGGCGTGCCGTTTACCCTTGTAGTTGCAGAAAGCGATATATTCCCGGTAAATGTTCCTGTCGCCCGCCTCCAATTTTCGGATCAGCGTGCTTTTGGGTATCTTTCCGCTCCCCAAAAGCCGGTATGGACCGACATTGTAGGCGAGCGTGGCAAGGAGCAGACTGTCACGCCCGAACTTGCGGAACATGGCGCAGAACTTCCGCAAGTCTTTCCGCAGGAGCGCGTCCGCCTGCCGCTTCGTCATGGTGCGTGCCGAATACCTTTCCCCCGGCTGCACCTGATGCCCCCAGCCCACGTATGGGTGGTGTTTCTCCGAATGCCAGCCCTCGAAATACTTCGTACACCGAACCGCCCGCTCGAAAGGCGGCAGGCGGTAGATTGCCGCCTGCCCGTCCGTCCCCTTCTGACGGCTGTCCCGTGCGGACACGGAACAGACCGCCAGTAGCGAACAGAGGATAGCCATGAATACACGCATCATCTTGGCAGAGGTTTGTAATTGCCGATGGGGATGACGGTCTGAATGTCGTCCTTCACGTTCCGGTTGTTGAAGTTAAATTCCAATTCGTAGGAATTTTTGAAATTGTCCTCCACCACCACGATGAAGTTGTGCGCCTCGTCGCCCTCAGCCGTATAGTACAGCCGGAACTTCTCGTTTTCGAGCAGGTAGCGGTCATTGGGCAGGAAAGTGATGCCATTGTCCATCTTCAGCGTGCCTTCCCCCTCGAACTGGAAATACCGGATGGTGTAGAGCGTGTTGGCAAATTCGCCTGTCTTTTTCAGCTCACAGCGGATTTCCACCGTCTGCCCCTTTGTCACCTTGTTGGGTACGGGCATCGTTTCCACCGTGAACGGATAGGATTGCTGGATGTCCATGTCATCGTCACACGATGCGAGCGTGAGCGACACGGCGGCGAACAGGCAGAGTGCCAACGCCTTGAAGATGGATGTTCTCTTGTTCTTGTTGTTCAGTATGTTCATTGTCCTTTGATTTTTAAGTTATTGTTCATTTCTTTTTTTGCTGTCCGTTGCAGATACTCGTTCAAGTCCTTGCAACCGTCATAGAGTGCGGAACGGTCACAGACACGTCCGCCGTAGTGTCCTTTGAGGACTTCCAGCGTCCTCCGCCCGGATTCGTCACGGTCGAGGAAGCAGTCGATGCGCCCGTACCCGTCCAAGTGTTTCACCGCCTTGCCTACGTTGGCGACGGAGTTCAGCACAAGGCTGTCGCCATTGCCGCCTATGCCGAGTGTGTCAGCGGACAGAAAGTCCATGAAACCCTCGAACACGCTGCATACGTCAGAGGCGGTATCTTCCGGTTTTATCAGTGACACATCTTTGGGTGGTATGCAACCCTTAAAATAGCGGCTCCGGATTTCGTAGCCACCAGCCACGTTCGGGAAGCCAACTGTGAAATACCGCTTTCCACGCACGCCATAGTTCAGGCGGCAGCAGTGGCGGGATGCAACGGCATAAGGGATGCCCCGTTCCGCCAGATAGTCCGTCAGTGGTGAGCGGAGCAGCGGGACGGCTTCCACTCCCTCAAAGGCAGGTTCGGACGGTTCCGGCAGGTACAACGGCTTTTTCGCTGAGACAAATGGCATACGCACAGTTTCCGCTATGAATCCCGCCTGCGCCATGAAGTCACCGCTTCGGGCAAACTCCCCGGCAAGCGTGAAGATGTCACCGCCCTTGCCCAAGCCGAAGTCGTACCAGAGCCGTTTCGCCACGTTCACGCGGAAAGAGGGCGTGCGCTCATTGCGGTATGGCGCATGATACCACAGCTCGTTTCCGCTCCTTCGGACAGGCTCATGTCCCAACCGTGCGAGAAAGTCCGCGAGGGATATTTGCCTCATAGTGTCTATATCCGTCCGTTCCATGCGGCGCATCAGTTGATGATGAACTTTATACCCATGCCCCACTGCGTATGAAATTTCTTCGTGTCGCCACCCCACAGGCAACGCTCCCGGAGGTTGGCGAGCAGGGCGATACGGTCAGCCACGTAAAACTCCACGTCCAGCGTCAGCGCACCGCCATAGACGAAGGCGTCCCGGTCATGCAGTGTCGAGCCGTCATGCAGCACCTTTTCGCCCCAATTCACCGATTCATACCCGGCGAGAGCCGAAGCCCCCGCATAGACGAACACGATTTTACGGGCATCGGAAAGTATCTTGAAATAGTAGCCGCCTTCCGCCGTGAACTGCGCCACAGGTATGGAAGTGTCCTTGTAGGGGTTGTTCTTCAGAATATACTCACCTCCGAACACCCATTTATTACCCTTCTTCGTGTAGGTGGAGAGAGCCGCCCCGAAACTGTACCCGCCGTCGTTACCGCCGGGTTTGAAGCCGTCTGCCAGATTCGCCCTGACCTCGATACCCTGCATCTTCGGCAGGCATCGCTGGGCGTGCGCCTGCCCCGTGAAGAGTGCAAGCGACGCGATGATTATTGCGATGTGCTTTCTCATGGTCAGCGCACTTGGAGTTCGTTAATCGTGTTTGCACGTACCAAATCCTCATTTTCGATCACGAAAGACTGGTGGCGACCTCCGTTCTTCTCGTTCAGCTCCACCACGAGGCACTTGCCGTCGGGGATGGTGAACTTCGCCATCGTGAAGACCGTGCGCTCGCTTTTTTTGCCCGGCACGAACGTGGCGTAGTTCTGTGCGCGGAGCGGCAGGATGACACGCTCCTGCACGGCGGTACGCTTCGCCACCTTCTTGTCCACGATTTTCCATGTGATGTAGTCCACATCGAAAGGCACGTTGCTCTGGTTCCTGATTTCCGTGTGGAAATACAGAAGCCCGTTGTGCGTGTATATGCCTTTCAGAAGGTACTGGATGCCGAAACGCTTGCAGCCGATATGCTTCACCTCACGTTTGTTCTGCTTGTGGATGGACTTCATGATAAGGCGCACCAGCATCGGGCTTTCGCTGCCCAGCTCTTTCAGGTAGATTTCCTGCGCGTTGTTCGGGCGGTTCACCGCCTCGCCGTCATGGATGAAGTCGCACATCTCCACATTGAGCAGCAGCGGCTCGGCGGCGTACTTCACGTTGAAGGTGTAGAAACTCCCGTCCTCCGTGATGACAGACATGTTGGTTTCGTTCGGGAAGTTCCTCACGGTTGCCTTCACACGGATGACGTTCTCCGCTCCGTCGGCTTTGCCCGCGATCAGGTCGGGCGAGCCTAAATCGACATAGCGCACCTCCGCCGGGAAGATGACATGCACGGTCTTGTCGTAGGTCACTTCCAAGCCGTGCGGGGGAACCATGCGGTCAAAGCCCAGCTTTCTCGTCAGACCGTGATACAGGTCGCCGTCCGCCTCCTTCTGCGGATAGACCTCCTTTGTCAAGGTCGGTTGGTCACTTCCGTTGCTTTGCCCAACGGTTACGTTTTCCTGCGCGTTGGCAGTTGCGATGCCCATAGCGAGGGCAAACATCATGATTACTTTTTTCATTTTACTTTGGATTTTTAGTGGTAAATAAAAATTTGATTATTTCCTTAATTCACTCCTTGATAGAGCATGACCCTGTACCCGGCTTTCAGATGCACTTTGACGGTGCGCATCTTCTTGGCTATATACTGGCTCGTGCCTTGTATCAGCCCCTTGCCCAAGTCGGAGGCGAGCTGCGCCCCGGCATTGGTGGAGATGTTGATGCTGCTCCCCAGCGAGCCGCCCATGTTGGCGGCAACCTCCCGGACAGCGTTCATCTCCATCGAGTTGGGGATGAATATGCCGGGCTGTCCGTCCGTGTCATAGACCTCCAACTCCACCGGGATAACCGTACCGTCGTGTTCCAGCGAGGTGATTTCGATAGCGAGCCGTTCGCCCTGAATCTTGGCTGCGCCGACCACCACCGCATTACGGGGAATGATCCGGTCTGCTACCGCCATCGGCTCCAGCAAGCGCAACCTGACCGCCTGCCCGTCCGTCACGCTCTGCGCCCCATAGACACATGCCGGTATGGTGTTCCTGTCCGATACGGTTGTAATGCCCACCGCCGTGTTGAAACTGCGGTTGCGTTCCTGCGAGAAGGAAGCGACAAATTCGGCATTGCTCACGGGCTGTCCGAGCGAGGACACCACCTGATGCGTCACCTGCCTGACGGGTTTTGCCGTATTCTTTCCGGCTTTCTGCACGGGGGACGGCTCTGTGGTCTGTCCCGCCGCCTGCGTGCCGTTCTGACCGCCCATGTACTTCGCCGCCAGCTCGTAGGATTTTTCCATGAGTGCCACCTGCTCGTCCATCGTGGAGCTTCTCTCTTTTCCGCTTTCCAGTTCGGATTCGAGCGTGGCGATGCGTTCCAGCAGTTCGTCCATCTCCGCATTGTCGTTCTTCGGCTGCTCGTAGAAGTTGCCGAGTGTGGCATTGAGGTCACGGTAGGCAGCTGCCGAGGACTGGATGGTTTTCGGCGCGGGCTTCACCGCCTCTTCCGTTCCGCCGGGATTGGCAAGGTCGAAGTCGCTGTCCCCATCCGCTGCCGCCGTTTCGCGGTCGAACAGGTCGCCCAACTGCTGCATGGCGCGGCTGCGGTTCTCCTGCCGTTCCTCCATTGCCCCCTGCTCGTAGGCTTTCGCCTTGTCACCGATAATCCGGCGGTTCTCCTTGTCCGCGTCGGGCATCTCGATGTTGTAGCCGCTTGTTCCCGGTTCCTGCTCCTTGCCGGAGGACGGGGCGAATATCAGCCACATCGCCCCGATGAATACCAGCACCATAGCGGGAAGCACTATCATTTTCTGACGTTTCAGCCGTTGGGCTTCGGTCAGCGGCTTGCGCTCCTTCTTCGGCTTGTCGTTGCCGGGAGCCGTCTTGTTTTCGGGCTTGCTCTCCGTCTTGTTCTCAATCTTCGTTTCGTTCTTTGTCTGTTCCATATAAATAAGGTATTAAGTGATTTTCCGTTTTTTGCTGTACGGACAGTTCCACCTGTCCGGCATGGTCTGTCACCATCCGGCTACCGTCATTCCTGCCGATGTCATAGACGGCTTTACCGAAAGTGTAGAGGGCAAGCGTGGCGAATGCGGCGAGCATTGCCAGCACGATGCGCCTGCGTGTCTTCGGCGGCAAACCGTCCAGATAGCCCCTGAGCCTTGCCACCAGCATTTTCTTTTTGTCATGGAGTTTCCAATATGCGCCCCAAAATGATTTCTTGATTTTCTTCATATCCGTTTACCTTTTGATGGTTTGTAAATCCTTGTTCTCGATGATGGTGAATCCCTCGATGGTGAACCCGTTGGGGTTGTCGTCCGAACGAGACGAGTTCAAGAGGCGACAAGTGGTCACGAGGCTGCGCTCTGTGACGTTGCTCTGCCGGATGATCTTCTGCGTGGCGTAGGTCACGGCACGGTAGGGATAGCCGTTGAAGTCGCACACCACACTGTCCACTTTCAGCACTTGGTTGATGTTACCGGCGATGATGCGGTTGTAGTACCCTTTCTCGGCGAAGTCCGAATAGTAGTTGTACACGCTCTTGTCCGCCAGCAGCAACGCACGCTTCACGTTGTGTTCTATCGCGCTCTTTTCGGGCGAGAGCGTGAAAAACAGCTCGTGGAAGCGGCGCACATGCTCCCTCGCTTCCGCCGGACGGTTCTGCGAGAGGTCCTGCGAGAGTGCCAGCATCAGCGACTTGCCGTTATCCAGCACATAGATCTTTTCACGCTGCCGCTCCGCGAAGCGGTAGGAACTCCACACGCTCCATACCGTTATCACGGCGCACAGCGAGAGGAAGACGATACCGAACAGGCGTATCTGCCTGAACGATGATTCGATGTTTTTGAGTGACTTGAATTCCATTTTACTTTTTCCGTTTATAATTGCACATTGATTATTTCAGCAGTTTCCCGGCACGTCCGACCATGTTGCCTGCGGTAGCACCCGCCACGCTGCCCGCCATGCTTCCGGCGCGTCCCGCCATCTGGTTCACGTTGCGCCCGTAGCCGCCCATGCCCCCGGCTTGAATGATCCAGCCCGCCACCGTCGGAATGGTGAAGTAGCCGATGATGCCGATTATCATGAACACGATATACACCCCGTCGCTGGAATCCAGCGAGAAGTTGGGGTCGGTCTGCATGCGCTCGATGTCGCTCTGGAGCATCAACACCTGAATCTTGGCGAGTATGGTGCTGAATATGTCCGACACGGGCAGCCACAGATAGACCTGAATGTAGCGGCATATCCACTGCGTGAGCGTGCTTTGGAAGCCGTCCCACACCGATATGGCGAAGGCTATCGGACCGAGTATCGCCAGCACCACGAGGAAGAACGTGCGGATGGTGTCTATCACGAGGGCGGCGGCTTGGAACATCAGTTCCAGTATCTCGCGGAAGAAGTCGCGGATGCCCTTCTTCATCTTGTACATCCCCCGGTCGATATACATCCCCGCCATCGTCACCATGTCGGAGGGCGACCAGCCCAATTCCTCCAGTTGCTTGTCAAACTCCTCGTTGGACACGAGGTAGGCGGTTTCGGGATTGCGCACCATCGCCTCGTATTCCAGCCTGTCCTTCTGCTCACGGTACTTGTTCATGTCCAAAGTCTGCGTTTCGAGCAGTTTCGCCGTACCCTGCACGACGGGCGAGAGGACGCTGTTTATCGTGCCAAGCACCACCGTAGGGAAGAACATGATGCACAGACCGACGGCAAAGGGACGGAGCATCGGGAAGACGTCTATCGGTTCGGCTCTCGCCAGCGACTGCCATACCCGGTAGGCGACATAGAAGAGCGCGCCCAGCCCGGCGATGCCTTTCGCCACGCCCGCCATGTCGGCGCACAGCGGCATCATCTGCTCGTAGAGCGAGCGGAGAATCTGGTGAAGGTTGTCGAACTCCATAGGCTACCAGTATCTTTCGTTCATACTGCCGTACAGCCCCATGATGCGGTCAAGGTCGTTTTTCTTCTTCGCACGCAGGTAGCTCACGCTGATGTTCTTGTTGGTGTAGTAGCTCACGAGGTTGCGGTAACGTTTCATCTTGGAGTGGCAGCGTTCCACCACGTCCATGCGCTCCTTGTCCGTCATGGAGAGCGTGGTGATGTTCACCACGTTCTTCAGCTCCGTCAGCACGTCGTTGGATTCCTCCAGCAGCTTCGTGTACCCGAAGGCGATGGCTCCGAGTTCCTCCACCGTGAAGTTGTCGTCGCGCAGCATCTTCTGGAAGCTGGTCACGTAGATGTCCGTGATGTCGCCCACCATCAGGATGGTCTGCTGCACCTTGCGGGCGTCCTTGACCAGATTGTTCACCGATTTGAGGGGTAGGCTAAGCATCCAACGCCCTGCCGTATTACTACGGTGGGTTTTCGGAAGCTCGCCCCCAAACCGGACGTACACGTCTCCGCGTATCCGGCTTTCTACTAATAATATCAATCTATTCATTGTTACTGAGTTTTTTGTAACACTTACCACATATGGCAATAGTCTTTCGTTTGCGAGCCATCATTTGTTTTTCGCAGGTAGTTTTCCCTTGAAGATTTTTTAATTTTCTCACATGGTGCATCACTAACTTATCGACTACTCCACATAATTCACATTTTTCCGCTTTCAGCCTATCTATAAGACTTGTGTTTGTAGGATGATATGTGAATTTGGGCAAGTTGTCTAAATCCTTAATGTTCATTGGATTTTTCTTTTTGAACCCACCATGATAAAAGGTCAAGTCTTTGGCAGTACCGTTCTTTAAATAGTATCTAACTGAAAAAAGTCCATTCTTGGTGTACTTTTTTCGGATTTGCGACATCGTTGTCCGATATTTCTGCGCAAATGTTTTGTACATACTATATTTCATGATATACCCAAGTTTTGACAGACTACTACAATTATTAGCCAAACAATAGTAATTGTAAATGCCCTTTATTTCCTTGTTGTACCTGTCAAGTATCTCAAAGTCATTGTTGTTTGAAAGTTTGGGACGGGATTTTGCTTTCCAATACTCCTTGCCGTTGTGTATCTTTATTTCTAAAACACGATATTCGAGCAACTTTTTCTTAAACGTATCCTTTCCAAGTGCCAATTGTATCCTCTTATTGAAGACACGTCTTAGTACTCCGTATTTGCTTCTTTTGGTGTCATTGGATTTCCTTACAAAAATCTCATATCCGAGAAATTTTGCAGCGTTTTCAGCATGGGTGATAAGTGTTTTCTCATCGGACAGTGTAAGAGCCAACTTTTCATAGAGGAAGTTCTTTATGTCCTCTTTGATGATGATAGCATCTTGTTTACTGCCAATGATTCCAATTAGAAAATCATCCGCATATCTCACGTATTTGAGTTTTCTGTAGTTCATATCCATTTCGTCACCATCAGAATACTGCAAACCTTCTTTTTGATAAGCCTTATATTGTCTTATCAATTCTGACCTTTCATTTTTGTCTTTTACCACTTTCAACTTTTTCAGAATACGGTGTCGTTTGCCTTCAAGTGATACTGCCTGTTTGGTTCTTTTCCGTTCTTTCCCCTTATCAAATTTTTCAGTGTATTCCTTCATGAATTTATCCAACTTATCAAGGTATATGTTTGCCAAGATAGGGCTGACAATTCCGCCTTGCGGTGTTCCGCTGTAGGAGTTATGAAAGTTCCAGTCTTCGATATATCCTGCATTCAGAAATTTTCTAATCAAGCGAATAAATCTTTCGTCAGCGATACGTTCTTTCAGAATACCTATCAGTATCTCATGATTGATATTGTCGAAAAATCCCTTAATATCACCTTCTACGAACCATTTCACGCCCGAAAATGTCTTCTGAATATCAGACAAGGCAGTGTGGCAGCTTCTTAGGGGTCGGAAGCCATGCGACGTTTTTTCAAACTGTCTTTCATAGATGGCTTCCAATATCATTCTGACCACTTCCTGCAATAATTTATCGTTAAAAGCTGGTACACCTAATGGACGCATTTTCCCATTTTTCTTTGGGATATACACCCGTTTTGAGGGTTGGGGCTGATAACTCTCATCTTTCAACGATGTTATCAGTTGTTCAATTCGGTTCAGGCTCATTTGGTCAATGGTTTTCCCATCTGCACCTGCTGTCATATTGCCCGGTTTCGCATATATGCGTTGGTAGGCAACGTAATACATTTCCTCATTGAAAAAGATACGGTACAAGCGTTCGAACTTGTAATTCAAATTTTCACTGTGTTCCGTTAGACTGTTTAATACATACTCTGGACTTCTCATAATGTCTCTCACATTTTCCGTTATTTGCATTAAAATTATTAGCTGCTTCCCTTCGCCATGTACAGGGCTTTCCCCTGCTCAGACTACTACGGAAGCTCCGTTGCCTTGTCGGATTTTCATAGGTCTGTACCTAATAGCCTTGCGGCGTTCCGATTTAGGCAATCCCCGTTTACGATATAATAACATGGCTATGATAGATTATCGGATATGACTTCCGCCCGTTACCGCTTACTGCGGTTGTGCCGTAATTTGTTCCTGCCTCTACTACACGACGCTCGCAACAGAGGTATTACGGTATAGCGAGTTAAGTTATCTTTCACTATAAAACATACTGGGTTCACTTGGACTATCATTCAATCAGTTTGGATTTTATCCTCGTATCTATCTGTTTCATCTCACCATTCAGTTGCAATTTGATAACTAATTGACTTATGGCTTTCCAGCGTGCTATACTCCCTGCCGTCCTTTCGTGGGCAGATAAGCTGGTGATGATAGGTAAATATTGGAACACTTACCTAATAGCTTGCCAATGCTATATTTATTATATCGCCTATACGGGCGCACCGTCGTAATACTTCTTGCCCTGCTCGTATATTTTCACCGTTTCCTGAAAGTTGTTCACCATGTTCGTGGCGGTCTTCGAGGTGTGGATGATGTTCTTCGAGGCGTTGATGATGCCTTGCGCCAGATTGCCCGGATCGCTCACGACCCATTGGGCGGAAGCCCTGCCCGCGAAAAGCAGGCACAGGCAGATGACGAATGTTATTCTTGTTCTCATGTTTCTTTGGATTTTAGCGGTTCTTATTTTTCTGCCGGAGTTTCCGGCTGCGGCTTCACACGCACGTAGTCCCCGTTGGGTGAGAAGGTCAGCACGTCGGTGGCTTCGTTATACGCCACGTCGATGCGGAAGCCGGTGTTCATGAACAGGTTGCCGTTCTCCTCCTGCAAGAGATAGGTTTCCGGTTTCAGCCTGCGGCGGATGCCGCTCCGTTTGAATACCGTCACCTTGTAGGCTTCGCCCTCCTTGTAGATAAGCACGTCGGGCTTGCCCTCCACGCTTTCCCATTTCCCGCACAGCAAGTCGCGGCGGTTCTCCGCCACGTCGCAGGATTGCAGCACCATGACCGCCAGTCCGATTAAACACTTGCTGACTTGCAGCATTTTAATTTTTGATATGCTCATACGCTTTTCTTTTTTTGTTGATGATTGGTTTATTGATTGTTCTTGTTTCTCCGCCTTTCGGCAAGCTGCCGGATGGCGGCTTCGATGTCGCCGCCCAATTGCTCCGCCAGACGGTACACCTCCACCTTTTCCGTTTCCTCGGTGGTGTACGCCAGATATTCCTCCGCGCTCACCTCGGTGGCATAGACCGCCGACTGCGTGCCGCCCAAGCCTATCCACACCTCCTTGTAGAGCCGTGAGGGGTTGTTCGCCATGTTGATGGAGAGTATCTGCGACTTCTCCTTCTCCGTCAGTCCGAGCAACGCCTGAATCTGGTCGAACTTGTTCATGTACTTGCGCTGGTCGAGCAGGATTTTACAGTCCGAGTTGTTGATGATGCTCTCCTTGACAACGGGTGAGGAAATGATGTCGTCCACCTCCTGCGTCACCACGATTGCCTCACCGAAATACTTGCGCACCGTCTTGTACATATAGCGCAGGTAGTCAGCCATATTTGCCGAAGAGAGAGCCTTCCAAGCCTCTTCCACGATAAGCTGCTTTCTCACACCTTTCAGACGCCGCATCTTGTTGATGAAGGCTTCCATGATGATGATGGTCACTACCGGGAACAGTTCGCGGTTGTCCTTGATGGAATCAATCTCGAAGACGATGAACCGTTTGCCCAGCAGGTCGATGTTCTCCGCCGAGTTGAGCAGGAAGTCGTAGCGTCCGCCCCGGTAATACTGCCGCATGGTGGTGAGCATGTTGTCGATGTTGAAGTCCTCCTTCTCCACCTTGATGTCACGCTCCGCCAGTTCCCTGCGGTAGTCGTCGCGCATGTACTCGTAGAAAGTGTTGAACGACGGCACGATGCTCCGGTCTGCCCTGATGCGCTCGATGTAGGCACTCACGGCACTGCCCAATTCCCCGCTTTCGGTTTTCGTCACCTTGTCGTCCTCCGACTTCCAGAGCGTCAGCAGCAGCGTCTTGATGCTGTCCTTCTTCTCCACGTCAAACACGTAGTCGTCGGTGTAGAACGGGTTGAAGCTGATGGGCTTCTCCTCCGTGTAGGTGAAATACACGCCGTCCGTGCCGCCCGTCTTGCGCCGTATCATCTCGCACAATCCCTGATAGGAGTTTCCCGTGTCCACCAATACCACATGCGCGCCCTGCTCGTAATATTGGCGCACCAAATGGTTCATGAAGAACGACTTGCCGCTACCCGAAGGACCTAATACGAACTTGTTCCTGTTCGTGGTGATGCCCCGCTTCATCGGCAGGTCACTGATGTCGAGGTGCAGCGGTTTTCCCGTGAGCCTGTCCACCATCTTGATGCCGAAGGGCGAGAGCGAGCTGCGGTAGTTGGTTTCCTCCGTGAAGAGGCACACCGCCTGTTCAATGAAGGTGTGGAAACTCTCTTCCGCCGGAAAGTCCGCAGCATTGCCGGGCATCGCCGCCCAATAGAGTGTCGGGCAGTCGATGGTGTTGTGGCGCGGCACGCACTCCATGCTTGCCAGCTGGCTGCCCACGTCGTTCTTTATGTGCTTCAGCTCTTCCGCGTCGTCGCTCCACACCATGACGTTGAAGTGCGCCCGCACCGAGGTCAGACCGTAGGAGTGCGCCTCGTTCAAGTATCGGTCTATCCACTCGCGGTTGATGCTGTTGCTCCGGCTGTATCGGGATAACGACTGCATATTCCTCGCGGACTTCTCGAATTTTTGAAGGTTCTCCTCGCTGTTGTCGATAATCACGTACTGGTTGTAGATGTGGTTGCAGGAGAGCAGCAGCCCCACCGGGGATGCAAAGGAGAGGCGGCAGTCCGAGCGGTCGGTGGAGAGTTTCTCATACCGGGTGTCGGTAGCCACCGTGCCGGGCAGGTCTTCCGCGTCGGACAGGGTGTGCAGGCACAGGCGGTTGTCGCCGATGCGCATCTCCCGTGCCGAGAGGTCTATGTCCTGCAACGTGGCATCGCCTTCGGGCATGAGCGAGAAATAACGCTCTATCAGTCCGGTTTTGCCTTCCGTCCCCACAATCTCGTCGGTGGAGAGGCGGCGCAGCCTGACAAAGCCGCTGTCGTTGATGATGCGCTCGAACTGTTCCGCAGCCTCCATGAACTTCGCGGCGGTTTCCTTGTCCAGCTCCTTCGGGATGATATGCCCCCGGCACAGCGTGCTGAAATTGCTCTGCATCCGGTTACGCTCCTTCGTCGTCTTGGTTAGGTAGAGGTAGCACGTGTGCTTCAGGTACGGTCGCTCGTTGAAGTGACGCTCGAAGCTCCGTGAGAGGAAACTCATGTCCTCCTTTTGCAACTCCGGTCTGTACTTCTCCTTGATGAACCAGTCCTGCTTGTGGACAACGGAGAAGTCCGGCAGCACCTTGATCGCCTTGCACCAGCAGCCGTGTATCGCCTCGTACTCCGCGCCCGTCACGGTGTAAAGCTCCGGCAGCTCCACCTCGAAAGCCACCGTGATGTCGGCGTCTTTGGAGATGATGCAGCCTTGCTCCACCGCTAATAGCGGGAACTTGTTTTCCAGTGTTGTCATTTTGGATGTATTCCTCATGTCGTTTCTTCCTTTCGTTTCCGTTTGAATAATCGGGTGATCCGCCGCCGGTTGATAAGGTATCGGGGATGGCTCCTTGTTGCCCCTAATTTCATCAGTCCGTGTTCGCCGTACCGGGCGTTCAGTGCGAAGGTCTGCCACACGAGGACGGAAGACGATGCCACGCCGAAGCCGATACATACCCACTGGTCGATGCCGACCATGTAGAGGATGACGAACAGGACGAAGAGAGCCAGCAGACCTCCGCAGAAGATGAAGAGGTACTGAGCCTTCAAGCCCTTGAATTCTACCGGACGGCCGATACCCTTGTTTATCGGGTATTCAGCCATACATTGGTTTATTAAAGGAAGAATGAGCGCAGGATGGTGGCGGCGACAATCAGGAAGATGCACGCTCCGAACCAGCTTGCCGCTGTTTTGGAGGTATCGGGATCGCCGGACGAGAATTTCCCGTACACTTTCACGCCCCCGATAAGCCCGACTACCGCGCCGATGGCGTAGATGAGTTTCGTGCCGGGGTCGAAGTACGAACTCACCATAGAGGTGGCTTCGTTGATGCCCGCGATGCCGTTCCCCTGCGCGAAGGCGGAGGCGGTTACGGCAACCAGAAGTGCCGCTGAGAGGATAAGTTTCTGTCTGTTGTTCTTGTTCATAAACTGTTCTTGTTTTGTGCCGTCAAAAGGGTGGATGGTCCTTTGTCGGGCGGTTGATACTCGGTTACTTTTCTTTGGTTTAGTGGGTTGCCCGTTTGTTTCTACGGACTTGGGTGTGTCCGTTGCGGACCGGCTGTACCTTGTACCGCCGTGCGCGTGGGTGATGCCGTCTTACGTTTTCATTTTCATTCTTTTTTAGTCGTTATACATAGTTGCGGATGTCGAAGTCCTCAATATTGTCCGGGACGACAAAATCCTTTTTCGGTTTCTTCAGCCGGATTTCGATAAGCCCCTTGATGCGGATGCTCATTTCAGACGAGCCGGTCATCAGCTTCTCGTACAGCTCCGTCCCTTCCATGTCGGTGAAGACCTTTGCCGCCCGCTCCCGTTCCGTCGTTGTCGCTTCCGGGTTCTTGGCGGTTCTGACCGCATCGTCTATCTCGTCGAAGCTGCTTCCGGATGCCCTCGGCGCGTCGGGCGTTTCTTCCTCCGGCTCGTCCTCCCCGAACTCCAGTTCCGAAGGCGTGAGGCTCGTGAAGGTTTCGTCGAGTTTATCCTCCGGGATTTGGGCGGGACGGGACACGGTTTCCGTGTTTCCGTCGTCAAAAGTAGCCTCTTCCTCCGTCAGCTCAATGCCTTTTTCCGAAGTGGCGGCTTCTTGCGTCGGTATGGCAGCGGTTGTCCGGGTCGATGCCATCCTGAAACGGCTCTTGCCGATGATGTCCGGGGTGTCTGCGGGCGGTATTTCCCTTACCGCTTCGGGCTTTGCCGCCGTGCCGCCCAACGACCGCCACACTCCGGCTATGCTTCTGAGGAAGCGGACAAGTCTGGTTTCCATGATCCTGTCATAAAGGAGCAGGAACAGGAACCACAGGTTGCAGCCGACCGATACGGTCAGCAGAATATCAGTCATGCTTATTGTTTCACTCATGCACGTTCTCTTTTTTGAGGGTTAAAATACTGCGTCGTAATTCCGGGCGTAAAGGCTTTTTATCGCCTCCTCGCACTGGTTGAAGTGGTGCGTAAGCACATGGTCGATGTAGGCGGACAGCGACAGCCGGTCATGCCCGATCACACGGGTGATGCGCATGATGCGGTCGTGGTACTCCGGGCGCACATACGCCATCTTTCCCTCGCGTGCCTTCACTTCGGCTTCACGGATGAACAGCCGTTCATAGTCCTTCTCACCGCATTTGCCGCATAACGGCACGGGGGACAGGATTTCCACACTCGCCTGCACTTGGGCAAGCATACCGCCGCCGTCATGCTGCGGACTTCTGTTTTTCTGGTTCTTTTCCATATTCAAATCAAGTCTTCACGTTGTTTCTTGTACAGTTCGTTTATTTTCTCCTTGTGCTGTTCCAGATGTTGGCGCAGCACGGTGTCCACGTAGCCGCCTACCGAGATTTCACGCCCGGCGATGTCGTTCACGATTTTGAGAATCTTGCTGTGGACGTCGCGGCTGATATAGACGCACTGGCGCGTCTTTATCTCGTTGCGGCGGAGGAACAGCCCGGAATAGTCGTCCTCCTGCCGTTTGCGGCGGACGGTGTCCCTCTGCGGTTTTTCCTTTGCCGTGTATTGCACGGGCGGCGGTTCCGTTTCAGGGACGCTTTCTTCTTCGGGAGCAGGTGCGGGCGGCTCCTGCGCGTGGTACAGGGTCCCGTCCTGCCTGCGTCTGCCGATGGAGGCTATCAACAGTTCCTCGTCAATGCCTTCGGTGTTCACTTTCCTGCTGCCCATGATTATTGAGGTCTGATGATACGGCTTATCTCTTCCGAGAACTCACGGATGCCGCTCCCTTTCAGCAGGGACGCATCCATCGGGAAGATGGTAGAGCGGAACACGCTCTTGCGCTCTTCCGAGAGGTCGCGCCGGAACTTCTTGCTGTCGGGCAGGCGGGTGGACAGCACCGGCAGCCCCATCTCGGCTATCACATCCCCATACAGGTCGTAAAGCCCGTTCTTCTCCCTGCCGTCCACCATCGTCCAGAAGAGGTACAGCCCTTTTGTTTTCGCCTGTCCCGTCGTCATGAGGTTGTCGCGGAACATCACGGCGAATTGCAGGGTGCTTTCCACGACAAAACGGTCGGCACTCATGGGCGCGAAGATGTAGTCCATCTGCGAGAGGGTCTTGACCACGCCGTTGCTTTTCAGGGTTCCCGGCATGTCGAAGAACACGACGTCGGGTTTCACCTTTTCTTCGGCAAGCATCCTTTCGGCATCATCGAGGGCGTTAAGGGCGTCGCTTGCGATGACCGGGTAGGCGTTCTTCCTTATCTTGCGGAAGTGGTCACACGCGAGTGCCTTGAAATAGAGGCTCCCGCCGATAAGTCCCGTTTCACGCTCACGCAACCCGTGTATGCTGTGCTGCGGGGCGTCGCAGTCTATGACGGCGACATTGTGTCCTTTCACGTTGTGGAGGTAGTTGGCGGCAAGTGCCGTGACGGTGGATTTGCCGATGCCCCCTTTCTGTGTTGCGAATGCAACGAATGTTTCATTACTCATGGTTCTGTTGGTTTTAATGGTTGATGAATTGTTTTCCTGCTCCGATACGGAATCGGTGACATGTATATCCGCGTCCGCGAATCTCCGCCTGTCCGGTTCGTCACGTATCCGCTTCAACGGTGAGGCAGGGATTCGGATAACTGGTGAATGACGACATTGCGTCATGAAGTCATTGAATCCGTGAATCACCGCGTCATTGGAAAGCCGGGCATCCGAAGGTTCGGGTATCCGGTCTGGCAAATAGCCGCCGAAGCGGTTTGCCGGGTATTTGAAAGCCTCATTTTTCATATCTTCAAATCGTTCGTTTCTTGAATCATGCTGCAAATAAACAAGGATATTTTTGAATCCGCACCACTTCCCCGGCAAGTGGCGGCATGTTGCGCCGGTTGGCACTGATTGTCCGGGGCAAGCCTCTGTCCGATACCGCTTTAAGGGCGTAACTTTGCACCCGAACGGCAGGGTTCGCCGCAGGTGGCGCAGCCCGGAGTTTGAAAGGTATTCCCCCAATCCGTCCCCGACGGATTTTTATGTTCGTCTGAACATAGCAAGATGTCTTTTCAGCCGCTCAAAACGTTTTGAGCAGCCACGAAAAGCACTTGCCCTTGCAGGGGGCGGGCTTCCTCTCCGAAGTCGGGAAGCCTTTCAAACCTGCGGTGTCTGTGCCAAGAAGCGGCGGCTTATGCCGTCCATCCGCTAAATCCAAAGTTTATATGAAAGAGAAAAGAAACAAGACCGGGAGAAATCCCAAACTTGATCCGGCGGTGTTCCGCTACACCGTCCGTTTCAACGAGGAGGAACACAACCGTTTCCTCGCCATGTTCGAGAAGTCGGGCGTTTACGCCAAGTCGGTTTTCATCAAGGCGCACTTCTTCGGGCAGCCGTTCAGGGTGCTGAAAGTGGACAGGACGCTGGTGGATTACTACACCAGACTGTCCGATTTCCATGCGCAGTTCCGCGCGGTAGGCACGAACTACAACCAAGTCGTGAAGGAACTCAGGCTGCATTTTTCCGAGAAAAAGGCGATGGCGTTGCTCTACAAGCTGGAGCAACAGACCGTCGAACTCGTGAAACTGAGCCGTCAGATTGTGGAACTTTCAAGGGAAATGGAGGCGAAATGGTCGCAAAAATCAGTGTAGGAAAGTCGTTGTACGGCGCGCTTGCCTACAACGGGGAAAAGATCAACGAGGCGAAAGGGCGTCTGCTCACCACCAACCGCATCTACAATGACGGCACGGGGACGGTGGACATACGCAAGGCGATGGAGGGCTTTCTTGCCTGTATGCCGGAGCATACGAGGGTGGAGAAACCGGTACTCCATATCTCTCTCAACCCGCATCCCGACGACGTGCTGACCGACACGGAATTGCAGGACATCGCACGCGAGTATCTGGAGAAACTCGGCTACGGCAACCAGCCGTACCTTGTTGTCAAGCACGAGGACATAGACCGCCACCATCTGCATATCGTGACAATCAATGTGGATGAGAAAGGCAGGCGGCTCAATCAGGATTTCCTTTTCCGTCGCAGCGACCGCATCCGGCGGGAACTGGAACAAAAGTACGGGCTGCACCCGGCGGAACGTAAGAATCAACGGATAGAGAACCCGCTGCGCAAGGTGGACGCTTCGGCGGGCGACGTGAAGAGGCAGATCGGGAATACCGTCAAGGCTCTGAACGGACAGTACCGTTTCCAGACGATGGGTGAATACCGCGCCCTCCTTTCCTTATATAATATGACGGTGGAGGAAGCGCGGGGAAACGTGCGCGGACGCGAGTATCACGGGCTGGTCTATTCCGTCACCGATGATGCCGGGAATAAGACGGGCAACCCGTTCAAGTCCTCGCTTTTCGGGAAGTCCGCCGGCTATGAAGCCGTGCAGAAGAAGTTTGCCCGTTCCAAGCAGGAGATTAAGGACCGGAAACTCGCCGACATGACAAAACGCGCCGTCCTTTCCGTGCTTGAAGGCACGTATGACAAGGAGAAGTTCGTTTCGCGGCTCAGGGAGAAGGGTATCGACACCGTGCTGCGCTATACGGAGGAAGGACGCATCTACGGAGCCACGTTCATCGACCACCGCACGGGCTGCGTGCTGAATGGCTCGCGCATGGGCAAGGAGCTTTCCGCCAACGCCTTGCAGGAACACTTCACGCTGCCTTATGCCGGACAGCCGCCGATTCCGCTGTCCGTTCCGGTGGAAACAGGAGAGGATATGCGCAGACAGACCGCATCCGACCACGAGGACACGGTGGGCGGTGTCGGTCTGCTCACTCCCGAAGGTCCGGCAGTGGATGCCGAGGAGGAAGCCTTTATCCGGGCGATGCAGCGCAAGAAGAAAAAGAAAAGGCGCAAGGGCTTGGGAATGTAATCGAGGTATCAACAATCAAAAATTTTCAATCTATGTCACAACAAGAAGACGATTTGAGGGCATTGGCGAAAATCATGGATTTTCTGCGTGCCGTGAGTATTATTTTAGTGGTCATGAACGTGTACTGGTTCTGCTATGAAGCCATACGGCTATGGGGCGTGGACATCGGCGTGGTGGACAGAATCCTGATGAACTTCGACCGCACGGCGGGGCTGTTCCGTTCCATCCTCTACACGAAACTGTTTGCCGTTCTCCTGCTTGCCCTGTCCTGTCTGGGGACAAAGGGTGTGAAGGGAGAGAAAATCACTTGGGGAAGAATCTGGACGGCACTTGCCGCAGGGTTCGTGCTGTTCTTCCTCAATTGGTGGATACTGGCATTGCCGCTGCCGGTTGAAGCGGTGACGGGGCTTTACGTGCTGACCGTAGGCACGGGCTATGTATGCCTGCTGATGGGCGGTCTGTGGATGAGCCGCCTGTTGAAGCATAACCTCATGGATGACGTGTTCAACAACGAGAACGAGAGCTTCATGCAGGAAACACGGCTTATCGAAAGCGAGTATTCGGTCAATCTGCCCACACGCTTTTATTACAGGAAACGTTGGAACAACGGCTGGATCAATGTCGTGAATCCGTTTCGTGCGTCCATCGTGTTGGGTACGCCGGGCAGCGGAAAGTCATACGCGGTAGTAAACAATTTCATCAAGCAGCAGATTGAGAAGGGCTTCTCGATGTATGTCTATGATTTCAAATTCAGTGACTTGTCCACGATTGCCTATAATCATCTGCTCAACCACCCGGAGGGGTACAAGGTGAAGCCGAAGTTTTATGTGATAAACTTCGACGACCCGCGACGCTCGCACCGTTGCAATCCCATTCACCCGGACTTCATGGAGGACATCACGGACGCTTACGAGAGCGCGTACACCATCATGCTCAACTTAAATAAAAGTTGGGTGCAGAAGCAGGGCGACTTCTTTGTGGAATCGCCCATCATCCTTTTCGCGGCTATCATCTGGTATCTTAAAATTTTTCAGAACGGCAAGTATTGCACGTTCCCCCATGCCATCGAGTTCCTGAACCGCCGCTATGAGGATATTTTCCCGATTCTGACCTCTTATCCCGAACTGGAGAACTATCTCTCACCGTTCATGGACGCATGGCTCGGAGGGGCTGCCGAGCAGTTGATGGGGCAGATCGCATCGGCGAAAATTCCACTGTCACGCATGATTTCCCCGCAGCTCTATTGGGTGATGTCGGACAGCGAGTTCACGCTGGACATCAACAATCCCGAAGAGCCGAAAATCCTCTGTGTGGGCAACAATCCGGACCGTCAGAACATTTACGGGGCGGCTCTCGGTCTGTATAATTCCCGTATCGTGAAGCTCATCAACAAGAAAGGGATGTTGAAGTCGTCAGTTATCATCGACGAGCTTCCGACGATATATTTCAAGGGGCTGGACAACCTTATCGCCACCGCACGAAGCAACAAGGTTGCCGTATGTCTGGGATTTCAGGATTTCAGCCAGTTGGTGCGTGACTATGGCGATAAAGAAGCCAAAGTCGTGATGAATACTGTCGGAAATATCTTCTCCGGTCAGGTGGTGGGCGAAACCGCCAAGACGCTTTCGGAGCGGTTCGGAAAGGTGTTGCAAAAACGGCAGTCTATCTCTATCAACCGGCAGGACGTTTCTACATCCATCAACACGCAGATGGACGCGCTTATCCCGCCGAGCAAGATTTCCGGATTGACGCAGGGCATGTTTGTCGGTTCGGTGTCCGACAACTTCAACGAGCGTATCGAGCAGAAGATTTTCCACTGTGAGATTGTCGTGGATGCCGAGAAGGTGAAACGCGAGGAGAAAGCCTACAAGCCGATACCCATCATTACCGACTTCACGGACGAGGATGGCAAAGACTGCATGAAGGAAACAGTGCAGGCGAATTACAGGCGCATCAAGGAGGAGGTGAAACAGATTGTTCAGGAAGAGTTGGAACGCATCGCTAATGACGAAAATCTGAAACATCTGTTGCAGCAGAAATAGCCGACAGGAGGCAGTCGGTAACGGAAACGGGCGGGACAAGTTTGATACCTTGTTCTGCCCCGTTATAAGCATATTATTACCAAGTAGTTAAATATAAAGCAAAAAACAGATGATGGCAAACAATATCGCATCATCTGTTTTTGCTTAGAACAATTTATTTCTCCAACAATCGATATCGTCTGATGGAACGGCTATCCATAACATTTTTTTAGGTCGTGTACATGCAACATACACAATGCGGAGTTCTTCATTATTGTCAACAGAATACTTTGCAGGATTATTCAAAATCGTTGCATAGTTCGTGCTGACAGCTTTTTTAGATAGAAATACTAAAATAGCCTCCAATGTCATGCCTTTTACCGAATGAATTGTTTTCAGGTAAGGTCGCTCTTGCCGAAAGAGATGATTTACTGTTCTAAAAAGCGATTCAATACGGACATTCGCCTTGCCCAAATCAACAGTTAGATTTATGCCCGTTTGTTGAAGTTCCGTAATCCAATTAGACAGTGTATTATTCGTTGAAGGTAATTTTTGAATAAACTCAACCATTTCTGCTCTATGTCTTCTAAACCCTACTTCCCCTATTTCTTTTCGTATTGTACTTGCGGGAACATACCGTACTCGCTTTGTTATTTTATAGCAACCTTTTTCTATAAGAGATAGTCCGTCAGTATATTTTCCATGATCAATCAAATATTTTCCATATACAATATCTCTAACGCCGTAGTGTCCGTTTATCCACGGACTATTCTGTCTTGATGAGCTATCATTGTTTACTAATCCAAAGTTTGTTTCGCCAAACTTTTGTCCTCGAAATACAACTGCATATTCAGATTCATCCAATCCCATCTCATTGCATTTTTCGATGAAATGATTCGTAATTTGATTGACAGATTCCGGCGTGTCGAGATGCCCTTTAATACATGGCTCGTCTGTGTAATCCTTGTCACTTGCTATTGAACACATTTCATTTCCTGAGAAACGATTAGCTAATTGACATATTTTTTCGGAGCTACGTCTATTTTCCGACAAATCCAATGAATGCCAATCTGGATTATTGTATTTTTCCATAAATAAATGTGGACTGGCAGTATTCCATTCAAAAATTGCTTGGTCAGGATCCCCAATCAACATAATAGATTCCGCTCCATATTGAGATAATTTATCAATTATAGCCATTTGCAACTCTGTTGTGTCTTGAGCTTCATCAATTATCAATATAGGAAATCTACGGACAAGATTTTGTGTTATTGAAGGATATTTATCTAATATTCTGAATGTAAAATATATCGCATCTGCCTGATTGAACTTGCCTGCATTGAAATGTTTCCATTTCATCTCTTTCAATTCAGATATAATCTTTTTAGGTGAACCATCTTTCTTATTGGGATTATCCCAATCCGCTTTTCCGAAATGATATGACTGATATGGGGCTAATCGCAATAATTGGTCATTAAGCCCAAATGATATGAGATCGAAATAGTAGTTGGTATCACGAGATGTAATTATTCGTTCACCGTGCTTACCCCTAATATATCTTGTTTGGGTCGGATCATAATCAAACCATTTATTAAATGCGGTTCCTACTATTTCAGGACGACAATCACATCCCATAACTAAATGGGCATAAGGCAGAAATATGTAAGTATTTATAAAACTATCAATCGTCCCTATAAATGAAGGATAACCTATATTTCGACAACCGAATGTCTCTTTAAGTTCTTTTTGTATAACCTCACATGCAGTGTTGGTAAAAGATATGGCTGCAATTCCTCGGTGTCTCGATAAATTATTCTCTCGTAAAAGTTTTGCCATACGCGCAGCCACAGAGAAAGTCTTTCCACTTCCCGGACAGGCTTTCACGACAATTCTCGGCTCGTTGCAACCTACAACAGCTTGTTGTTGTGCTGATAATTGAATATCCATACTTTTATTCTGAAGGGGCTATGAACAAAATAGCATCCTTTATATAATCAGGTACATCGAACGCTACTTCGGTTTCTAATCTATCACAAAGTTGTAATGCAAATTCCGCTTTATCTTTATTAGATTTGAGTTTTTTCATTAAAGTAGAGACATTAAAATCACCACTTAAATCATCTGTTTGAGCATGTATTTTTCGATATACATCTCGCATTATAGCTTTGTTACGCTCAGATTGTTCGAATAAATCATGCTCAAGAGTGTGTGTAGCCAAACATACTTTCAGGTTATGTTTCTCTAAATCCTTTGCTTTTTGCGCTCTGTCAGATATATCTCCATTGTCTTTGGGATCGCTGTCTGTAATGATCGCACATTTCGACAATAGTCGCTTTCTCTCATCATCATTGTTAAATAATAACCCAAAATGATTGAATGCGACACCTCCGATATTGACTAATTCAATGCCACTTTTACACAAGTCGATTTTTTCGGTCAAGAATTTCTTTGCGAGAATGGGTATAATAATCGCTTCTGCGACACCTTCTACCAACAACACTCCGTTAGCAAAAAATAATTGAGCTTTTGTCGTGTCCAAGAATTTTCGCAAATGTCGTTTACTTTCTTTCGGATAATCATCTTCCGATAATTCATCAAATGAAAATGACTGTATAATACTTTGTTTACGTTGCAAAATGGAAATATTATTGACATCCGATTTAGCCGTAATTGTCGGTGAGTGCGATGTTACAAATACTTGAAGTCCTTTGCTTTGTAATTCATTTAGATACTCGAAGAAAGTATTCTGATACTGTGGATGCAAGTGTGCTTCGGGCTCTTCCACAAGTAAAGCGTTGTAGATTTCCAAAGCATGGTCTTCGCATCTGTTGATAAGATCTCCTAAGACAACGGATGTGAAAATAAGATTGTTTTCACCTAAACCATTTTGAGATAGGGTAAAGTATTTCTGTTCTTGTCCGGCTTCGACTGTTTTATAAACCGGACATTTTAATTCGATACCACGTACAACATCCGAGAACTCTCGGCCTACATAGCGCATTTCTATATCAGGATGTTTTAGAGTTATTCCTGTACCTTCAAGATGCTCATTAACTTTGCTCTTTCCTGTAGTTAAAATATGTTTCCAATCATAAGCATCATTCTCGAAGATTTGGTATAGATTTTTTGCAAGTGATTTTTTCTTTTCTTCATTCAGAGGTATGCTTTCGTTGCCTTTGTCATATTTTGTAAGTTGGTTGAATAACTGCGATGTTTTATTGTCATATGAATAAGGTCGCAGACAACTTACGGCATCTCTTAGTGGACTTAAATAGGTATAAAAGATTTCTTGTAAAGATTCATAAGGTACTTGCTGCCCTTCGTTGTCTCCACCCCATATTATTCGTTTGAAATATTTTTTCTTCCCATTATTTTCTTGGATGAATTTCAAATGCAACTGTATCGTTTGCTTGTCAGGATTGTCTTTATCTTGTGATATGAAATCATAGAAACATTCCCTTTCAATTGACGCATCTCCAAATTCAAATATCAAGTCAAATTGTATGACTGTGTTGATTTCTGAAGGATTTTCCGGATTAACATGTAAATCTCCGTCTTGCACATAAATAAAGTTATCTGGTTTACCGCATCCGAGACATATACGTAAGGCATCTATAATTGCGGTTTTTCCCGAATTATTTTCTCCAATCAGTATATTTATACCATTCTTGAAATACAAGGTGATATCATCGAATACTCTAAACTTACTAATATGCAACCGGCTTAAATACATACTCTTATAAATTTTTACATTACACAAATTCTAAATAATTTTCCCTGTTCACCACATGAAACTCTACGTGTGGATATGCTTCTTGAAATACTTTTGGAACAGTCGGCATCTTGTTCCCCCATTTAAATTCCAATGCGGTCAGATTATTAGGATTCTCTTCGATAAGATCAATCTCTTGTTTATCGTAAGTACGCCAAAAATAGAACTCCTTATGCAGCCCTTCGTTGAAATTCGCCTTACGACGCTCTCCGATGATATAGTTCTCCCACAATGCACCAACATCCTGCCGAATAGCCAATGGTGAAAAAGCACCTATAATAGCATTTCGAATGCCATTATCATAGAAATACCACTTCCCAGCTTTCGTCACCTCCTTGCGAAGATTGCGCGAGTAAGCCCCAAGACGATATATAACGAATACTTTCTCCAAGAGGTCAAGATATTTTTCAACTGTTGTTTTGCTCATGCTGAGCTGTTTACCTAACTCATCGTAAGAAACTTCACTGCCCAACTGAAAAGCTATCAATCGAAGCAGATCGCGCATCTTGCTCGAATTTTTTAAGCCGTCAATTGCTAAGATATCTTTAAGCAGGTATGCACCTACAATATCGCGTAAATAGTCTGTTTTACGTTCATAGTTCTCCATCATTACTACTTCAGGATATGAACCGTAAATTAAACGGGCTTCAAGATTCTGACGAGTTTCAAAAGGGGTTTCTATTTGTGCTATTTCCCGTTGCGAAAAAGGAGTAAGTAAAAATTGCGTACTGCGACCTACCAACGGTTCACCAGTCTTATTCAGTAAATCGAATGATGAAGAACCACTTGCCAAGACGCTTATTCCCGGTATTTCATCAACTATCAACTTCAGAATACTACCGATTTGTGGTATGTTCTGTGCCTCATCAATAGCCAGCAAATCAATACCATCCAGCAAATGTCGATAATTGGCAATTGAGCGATTCTCCAAAAGTGCTAATGTGTCGTAGTCTTCACCGTTGAGCATCATAGTCCTACCTGAATAGTTGTCCACAATTTTACGCATCATTACCGTTTTACCAACACGGCGGGCACCAAAAATTAATACTGCTTTATTTGGCGCGATTCGTGCAGTAATCTTCTCTTGAAGTATTCTATTTACTGTTTCCATACCTTTATGAATTATAGTGCAAAGATAATCATAATTTTTTAATTGGCGAATTTTACACAAAAAACAAACTGCAAAGTGGCGATTTTTATAGATCAATCTTAAAGTAGTTGTTTCATCGTTCGTAGTAATTATAAATGCTAATAGCACTAATTGTTCTATTATTTCCCAGACATAATGTTTTGCAGTTTATCTTTATCGGATTGAAAGGTTTCATATAGAACTAATTAGTATGTAATCAAATATAAACTAAAAAGACAGGAATACATGCATCCTGTCTTTTTATTTATAATGGATATTTTTTATCTTCTCATGCGCTCCATTTCTTCGTCGCGGAGCATTCTCTCGTTCAGTTTCTCCTGCATTCTGTTAAGGAAATAGGTGCGGCTTTCGTTCTTCCGGCGTTTGATGTCTATATAGAAGCGGTAGCAGTCCTTTGATTCAACCCCGAAAATCTTGTAGAGAAGCGGGGCCAGCTGTTTGAGCGGCATGTTGCCGTTGTTGATGCAGCCCATCTCGTTGATGCCGTAGATAAGTTCCACGAGGTCGATGGCGTTGCCCGTCCATTGCAGGGGTGAGGCGGGATTTTCGGTTGTGTTGTCGGAGGATGTACGGATGGGGATTAGTGGTGGCACTTGGGGAGCGGCAAGGAACTTCTGCATCTTCCTCACGAAAGAGAGTGCCTTGCTGATGTAGGCTGCAACCTCCCTCTTTTCTTCGGGAAGATTGCGCACGGGATGGTGCTGCAACTCGATTTCAATGTAAGCCAGCGCAATGATGGTGCGGTTGGTGTCCACATTGCCGCTGCATAGTTCGATCACTTGCGTGGCGAAAGCCGTGTATGCCGTTTCCATATTGCAGTCCCCGGCTTCGTTTATACGGCGGAAGAACTCGGTTTCCGCCAATAAGAAATAATTCATGTCCTGTCAATTTTGAAATTTTACACTCTGTTTTTCGGTATGCGCACATGAATATGATTGGCAAAAAGCGTGTACATAAAAGAAAAAATCCGGCACGCTCTCTGCAAGGTGCTGGATTTCAGTGTGATAATTTCTCAATTTATTTATCCGACAGGAATTGTATTCAGCTTAAAGTGTTCATTTACTGAACATTCGTCCACTTTCCGGACATCAAACGCACGCTTTATAGATATGGCGGACCACTCCGTTGCGGTACACCTTCTGTGAGGTCAGCGTCCATTGTCCCTGTGGCAAGGCGGACTGGAAGAAACGCTTTCCCGTTCCGGCAATGAAAGGAATCGTGTAAAGTATGATTTCATCCACCACACGCATACGCAGCAGCCCGTTGATGTAGTCCGCCTTTTCAGGAGTGACTTCTGCCAGATAGCAGATGTCTGTTGTGGATTTCCGCCATTCGTCAAGCATAGATATGGAATAATCCGGTGTGATATGATAAAGGGCGTTTTCCCTTATCTTATTGATGCCGCAATCTTCAAGGCGCAGTTCCTTATACGCTTTGCAACATAACTCGGAGCTTTGACAACCGTCCATCGTGAGGACGGCAAGAATCTGTACTTTACCCATTATCGTTTCCTTTCGTTGGGCAAGGACAAAAAAGTAGCGTGCAAATCACACTACTTTCGAGCGACGGCTCTGGTAAAGCCTTTTACGGAGAGTACGTGAATGCACGCTATGCGTAGGCATAGCATAAGCATCACGCAATCGTCTCCGTAGTGTCAATTTACCAGATTTACGCAGTATATATACAAAATGCAAACAACACCCAATAAAGTGATAATAAATAAGCTATAAATCAGTGTTTTATAAGCCTATTTTTATTTTCAGTTGTTTTCAGTACTTTCAGTGAATTGGCTCTTATTTGGTGCAATTTTGTTTCTTATTTGTTTCTTAATCTCGATACTTATCCGTATATTTGCAATAGGAAAAATGAGAAAGGAATCCCTATGGCACGAGTTAAGAATCATACAAAAGTCAAAGAGCCGATTCGTCTTCGGATGAAGCCGTTGAGCGATGGCAGCAAGAGTCTATATCTGGATATATACCGCGATGGAAAGCGGACGTATGAATACCTCAAGATGTATATTATCCCGGAGACGGATAATAATGCCCGTAGGCAGAATCAGGCGACAATGGATGCCGCCAATGCCATCAAGTCGAAACGTATTATCGAACTGACCAGCAATGAGGCAGGAATCGTATTCCGTAAGGACAAGACTTATCTGTTGGACTGGATGAAGGTTTACATGGAAGCCCAAGAGAGTGCGGGCAAGAAAGACGGCAACCAAATCAAGATTGCCATGCGCATACTGAAAGACTATGCCGGAGAAATGGTCACACTGGATCAGATTGACGGGGACTTCTGCCGGGGCTACATCACTTATCTGTTGACGGAATATCATCCGAAAGGCAAGGACATATCAAACTACACGCTTCACAATTATTACCGTGCGTTGAACGGTGCGTTGAACTCTGCCGTCAGGAAGAAAAAGATGAAGGCCAACCCTTTCAACGAGCTTGAGAAGTCGGAGAAAATCCGTAAGCCGGAGAGTATGCGGTCGTACATGACCATCGAAGAGGTACAGGCGTTGATTGACACTCCTATGCCCCACGAGGAATACGAGATAGTAAAATGCGCGTATCTGTTCTCCTGCTTCTGCGGATTGCGCATCAGCGATATAATCAAGTTGAAATGGAAAGACGTGTTCGTTGACCGGGGACAGTACCGTTTGGCCGTGTCCATGAAAAAGACCAAAGAGCCTATTTACCTGCCCCTCTCTCCTGAAGCGTTGAAGTGGATGCCGGAACGTGGGGGAAAATCATCGGAAGATAATGTGTTCGACCTGCCGTCCGCCAATACAATCAGGATGCAGCTCAAACCTTGGGCGAAAGCAGCCGGAATCTCCAAGCGGTTCTCCTATCACACCAGCCGGCATACATTCGCCACCATGATGCTGACGCTCGGCGCGGATTTATATACCGTCTCGAAGTTGCTCGGTCATGCCGACGTAAAAATGACACAGGTGTATGCCAAGATTATCAACAAGAAGAAGGACGAGGCAGTGAATCTTGTAAACGGTTTGTTTCACTAATTGACGGCACTATGTGGTTCATGTCTAATTTACAAACATCAATTTATGGCATTGCTCCGGTTGTGAACGCAACCGAAGTTAATGCTTTCATCACATATTATAAACTCAAAAAGGTAAATCGACATGAAAAGACCTGAAGACGGCCTTCTCTCTTTTTGGAGGGAGCCAACACCTGCAGCACTTCGCTGCGGAGAAGGATGTGGCGAATGAACTTTTCGCCCTGCTAACCGAAGCAAAAACAGTTTATCTCCACGATGTTGTGTCGGGTGGTAAACAGTACCACCGTTATGTGGACGATTTCGTAAACGGACACCGGTACATAGACTGCGACCATGCGGCCTGCCGGAACTGCCACGAAATGAACATCCACATCGTCAAGGGGCTGCTGACCGAGTACGCCCGTTTCGTCCAGATTTGCTTTGCTACGCCGAATTTCACGTTTGACGAGTGCATGAAGCTGAAACGGATGTATGATACCTCGGAATCGTTGCCTCCGCTCGGTCCGCCCCACATTGACCGACCGGCAGATCTCTCCCTTTCTTTTGGCTGTGATTTTACCCCGGAACAGATGGAAAGTATTGTGGCTTGTGCCAATACTTATCATCTGTTCTGTGTTTCTGTACGCATTGAAGACATGGAGGCTCTTTTCGCCTGTAAGAAAGGCTTTTCCATCCGAGTGAACAATATCCGCCGTGTGGTAATCCTGTTCGACGCGCTTCTTGAAAACTCGCTTATCCAGTCCCGGTGGCAGAATGTTCTCGGCAAGGGTGCATTCCTGCAGTCCAAGGACGGGACACGTTCCGTTTCGGTATCGACCCTGTCTTCCGCGCTGTCATCCATCAAGAACAACATGACATCGGTCGCATACGGCATCCGAAAGACCATTGACCGGCTGAAAGAATGACAGGAAGTGACAAGAAGCGAAGTATGTGAAAGGTAAAAGCATGAGAGTTGCAATGATACGCGCATAGTATCATTCCCCAAATCACGGCATCTTCGTTTACCGGACATACCTTTGACCTCCGTTAGCGCGCTGCATAACGGAGGTTGCATCTCCATTGTCAAAAATCAAACCATGTTATTATGCCGAATAGAATGACATTCATGGAGCGGATGAGCGGACGGCTCGCCGCCATCGAATCGGTACTAAAGAAATTGGAACCGGTCGAAAGTCTCTTGGAGCGTATCACGTTGCTGGAAAATACCATCTTCACGACCAAGAGAGTGTTCACGTTTCAGGAAGCCTGTATGTATATCGGGGTTTCTGAAAGTATGCTGTACAAGCTCACATCGAGCAAGGAGATACCGCACTACAAACCGCGCGGTAAAATGGTCTATTTCGCCAAGGAGGAATTGGACGAATGGCTGTTGCAGAATTATGAACCTACAGTGAACGAGGCCGTGCGCATGGCGACGGAAGCCGCCGCCACAGAACCGTTCCTTAATAAGAGACGCAATGGAAAACGAAAGAAAGACTGACCGCTCAGCCGATATGGGAATGGATGAACACCGCCTGTCGGACATCCTTCTGGCCTCGCAAATCAAGGCAACGGACATTTATGAGACCCCGCCGCAAATCATCTGGATAGACAACTCGACGATTGCCACGCTCGGCAATTTCAGTGCATCGACAGGAAAGGCAAAGTCGAAGAAGACGTTTAATGTCTCTGCGCTTGTCGCCGCTTCATTGGCCGGGAAACAAGTGTTGAACTACCGTGCGCATCTGCCCGAAGGCAAACAGCGGATTCTGTACGTCGATACGGAACAGAGCCGTTTCCATTGCCGCTCGGTATTGGAGCGCATATTGCGGCTGGCCGGGCTGCCCACGACAACCGACCCGGAGAATCTCGACTTCTTCTGCCTGCGTGAATATTCGCCGTCGGTGCGTGTCGAGGTCATCGACTATGCGCTGCGTCAGAACAAAGGCTATGGGCTGGTCATCATTGACGGCATCCGCGACCTGATGCTTGACATCAACAGCACCGGTGAATCGGTGGAAGTCATCAACCGGATGATGGAATGGTCTTCAAGGTACGACCTGCATATCCATTGTGTACTCCATTTGAACAAAGGGGATAATAATGTGCGGGGACACATTGGTACGGAAATGAGCAACAAGGCGGAAACCGTGCTTGTCATCAGCAAGAGCAACGAGAATCCCGGTATCAGCGAAGTCCATGCGCTCCATATCCGGGAAAAGGAGTTCAAGCCGTTTGCGTTCACCATCAACGAGACTGGGCTGCCCGTCATTGCGGAAGGACACTCGTTCGGAGAGCCCCCGAAGCCCAAGGCTCGGACGGGGTTCACGGAGCTGAGCATCGAACAGCACCGGGAAGCCCTCTCCGCCGCTTTCGGGGAAAAGCCTATCCGGGGATTCGACAACCTGTTGCAAAGCCTGATGGTCTCCTATGAGGCAATCGGGTTCAAACGTGGTCGGAGCGTCATGATAAAACTGATGCAATACCTGATAGACAACCTCAAGCTCATCATCAAACGGGACAAGCTGTTCTATTATGACATGACGCCTACCGAGGCCATGCTTTTTGATGAAGAATGATGCCGGGCGCGGGCCTGTATGATTTAGTTTACTTTAGTATTTATATATATAGGAAAAAACTAAACTAAACCATTTTCGTGAAACCAAGTGAAAGAAAAAAGACATGACCATAGCAGAAGCAAAACAAGTGCGTATCGTGGATTTTCTGGCACGTCTCGGTCACCATACGCAGCACATAAAATCGGGACAATACTGGTATCTCTCACCGTTACGGAACGAGCGTACCCCGTCGTTCAAAGTGAATGACCGCATCAATGAATGGTACGATTTCGGCGAGGCGACCGGTGGCGACCTGGTGGAACTGGCAAAATACATTTGCCGGACGGACTGCGTGAGCGAGGCCCTGGCGTATATAGAGAGGCTTGTGAATGGCGCATCACTACCGAGAACCCGTATGCTGACCGCTCCACCCCGACCGGTGGAGGCTGAAATGAAAGACGTGATCGTGATTCCACTCCGTCATCACGCCCTGTTCTCTTACCTCCAATCCCGGCTTATCGACGCGGACATCAGCCGTATGTATTGCAAGGAGGTGCATTACGAACTGCGAGGCCGTCATTACTTCGCTCTCGCATTCGGCAATATATCAGGCGGTTACGAGGTGCGAAACGCCTATTACAAGGGATGCCTGAATAACAAGGACATCTCATTGATAAGACATCTGACAGAAGAGACACAGGAAAACGTCTGTGTCTTCGAGGGATTCATGGATTTTCTTTCTTATATGACACTGAAACTGGCAGGCGACCGGACGGTCTGTCTTGCCATACCATGCGACTACCTCGTGATGAACTCGGTAAACAATTTGAAAAAGACGCTGGCACGTTTACAGGAGTATTCGGACATTCACTGTTATCTCGACAATGACCTTGCCGGGCAGAGAACCACAGAGACCATTGCCGGGATGTATGGCGGACGTGTCAGCGATGAATCTTGCCACTATGCGGAATACAAAGACCTGAACGACTACCTGCGCGGAAAGAAACGCTGATATTCAATGTTCTCTTTTGCCACCTAAAGCTCTCCACCACGAGAGCTTTTTTTATGCCCCGATTTCTCCATTTCCCACCATAGAGACTGCAATATAGTACGATTTAATAGTTCGATTTTTGAAACTTACACAAATCTCATTAACGAAACAGATGTTTAATGCTCAATTATTTTATGGTTTTATATTTCGTGCGTTTCTTTGCAAAATCATACTAATACGAATTTTTAATATTCATACTAAATACATGAACTCATATTTCATTTTTGCCATTGTCCTGACGGTTGCCTACATCATTTACTACGCCGTCATCATAGCGCATGACCTCTACGGGAAAAAGGGGACGGACAAACCGGACGAGGAAGTTTTCGACCTCGGCGCACCGGAAGAGGAAGAGAGTGTGGCTGTCACGGAAAGCGAGAGCGGCTTCAGTATCGGTAGCGAGAACTACGAGACGGAAAGTACGGCTACCTCTTCCGAAACATCCCCTGAGGAGGACATCAAGGACAAACCGGGAACGGCGCAGGAGAAACTGGAACGGCTGAAGGCCGAGGCGGAGGAACAGATGGAAGAGACCACGCCTTACCTGTCGGACGCACGCACGTCGGAGGAGATGTACAAGGCTATGATTTCCAAGGGACGGTTAGACAACCGACCGGAAATAAAGTGGAACCCAATTCAAGACCGGTTGTGAGATGTCGAAAGCTAAAAAGATTCTATGTGCGCTGTGCCTCCCGTTCCCCTACACGGCTTTTGCCAAAAGCGGCAGCGTGAACTATAGCTGGGGAGCGGACGCGTTGGCCACGATGCACGACTTCGTGGTGACGATGATGCTCTATGTCCAGTATATCTGTTGCACCATAGCCGGGGTTTACGTCATCGTGTCCGTTTGTCAGATATACATCAAGATGAACACGGGCGAGGACGGCATCACCAAGTCGATAATGACGCTTGTCGGCGCGTGCCTGTTCCTGATCGGGGCATTCTATGTTTTCCCGGCTTTCTTCGGCTACCGCATATAACCTTACTTGTATCAGGTCGCAGACAAATAAAATATTCACTAAAAAAGTAAACGTATGTTTCAGAAAACCAAACAGCTGTGCCGCAAGGCATTCGGATTCGTCAACGGAATCCCTACCAAAGTAATGATGTTCTCCTTCATGCTGCTGTCCGGCATGGTGGCGAAAGCGCAGAACTCCGCAGGCGACTATTCCGCCGGTACGAGCGCATTATCCACTGTCGCCGATGAGATTGCCAAGTATGTGCCTATTATGGTGAAATTGTGCTACGCCATTGCCGGCGTTGTGGCCATCGTGGGTGCAATCTCGGTATATATCGCCATGAACAACGAGGAGCAGGACGTCAAGAAGAAGATTATGATGGTCGTGGGAGCATGTATCTTCCTCATTGCGGCGGCCAAGGCGTTGCCTCTGTTCTTCGGTATTGCCGCTTAAACATCAAGGATAAGTATGAAAAGCAAGGACGAACGCTATCCGGACTATCCGCTGTTCAAGGGACTGCAACGGCCTCTTGAGTTTTTGGGCATCCAAGGCCGGTACATATATTGGGCGGCGGTGACGACGTGCGGAGCCATTGTCGGCTTTGTCGCCGCCTACTGCCTGCTCGGTTTCATTGCCGGGCTTGTCGTGCTGGCTACCGTCGTATCGGTCGGTATCGTGCTCATCCTTCTCAAACAGCGGAAAGGACTGCATAGCAAGAAGGTCGCTCCGGGTGTGTATGTGTATGCCCACTCGCGCAAGATCTGACGAAAGAAAAACCATCACGGCAATGTGCATGGCTTTATTGATTGTTGAACGCGGGCGGGTTTGTCTTGAAGCAAGGCGAACCTGCCCCTATTTAATTACACGTATATCGAAATGACCCTATACATCATTTTATGTTTTGTCGCTTTGTGCGCGGGTATGGCCTTGTCGGTCTATGCGTTCGGTACGGGCGGCAAGCGCAAGCGAATCTTTCAGGACATCTATTTCTCAGCGGAGGAAACGGACGGTGTGGGTGTGCTGTACACCAAGACCGGCGAATATTCCGCCGTACTTAAGATAGAGAATCCGGTACAGAAATATTCGGCGGACATAGATAGCTACTACGACTTCACGCACCTGTTCACCGCCCTTGCGCAGACCTTAGGCGAAGGGTACGCCATCCACAAGCAGGATATCTTCGTCAGGAAACAGTTTGCAAGCGAACCGGCTGACGGGCAGGAGTTCCTGTCGGCGTCGTATTTCCGCTACTTCAAAGGGCGTCCCTACACGGACAGCCTTTGCTACCTGACCATCACGCAGGAGGCGAAAAAGAGCCGCCTGTTCTCGTTCGACAACAAGAAGTGGCGCGATTTCCTCGTGAAAATCCGCAAGGTGCATGACCAACTGCATGACAGCGGCGTACAGGCCAGGTTCCTGAACAAAGCCGAGGCGAGCGAGTATGTCGACCGCTACTTCGCCATGAACTTCAAAGACCGCACCGTGTCGATGACGAACTTCAAGGCGGACGATGAAACGGTGTCGATGGGCGACAAACGCTGCAAGGTGTACAGCCTTGTGGACGTG
Source organism: Phocaeicola massiliensis B84634 = Timone 84634 = DSM 17679 = JCM 13223 (assembly GCF_000382445.1). Taxonomy (GTDB): domain Bacteria; phylum Bacteroidota; class Bacteroidia; order Bacteroidales; family Bacteroidaceae; genus Phocaeicola; species Phocaeicola massiliensis. The sequence goes on from NZ_KB905474.1 coordinate 277,305, forward strand.
GACTGTGCCGCACTGCCCTCGATGATACGTCCGTACACGAACATCGAGGTGAACAACACGGAAATGCCGGTCGATCTGGCTTCGGTGGTGGACAACATACCGGACGCCGAGACGGTGGTCTATAACCAAGTCATCTTCCTACCCAACCAAAAACGGGAACTGGCGATGCTCGACAAAAAGAAGAACCGCCACGCGAGTATTCCGAACCCGAACAACCAGATGGCGGTCGAGGACATCAAGCGTGTGCAGGAGGTCATTGCCCGTGAAAGCAAGCAACTGGTATATACGCACTTCAACATGGTGGTAGCCGTATCTGCCGGTGCAGACCTGCAAAAGTGTACGAACCACTTGGAAAACGCATTCGGGCGCATGGGCATCCATATCAGCAAGCGGGCGTACAACCAACTGGAACTGTTCGTCGGTTCGTTTCCGGGCAACTGCTACACGCTCAATGAGGAATACGACCGTTTCCTGACCCTTTCCGATGCGGCGATGTGCCTGATGTACAAGGAGCGCGTGCTGCACAGCGAGGAAACACCGCTGAAGATTTACTACACCGACCGTCAGGGTGTGCCGGTGGCTATTGACATCACGGGAAAAGAGGGAAAGAACAAGCTGACGGACAACTCGAATTTCTTTTGTCTGGGGCCTTCTGGGAGTGGCAAGAGCTTTCATATCAACTCGGTCGTGCGCCAGCTCCATGAGCAGGGAACGGATGTGGTCATGGTCGATACGGGAAACTCATACGAGGGACTGTGCGAGTATCTGGGCGGCAAGTATATCAGCTATACCGAAGAACGGCCTATCACGATGAATCCGTTTCGCATCAACCGGGAGGAATACAACATCGAGAAGATAGACTTCCTCAAGAACCTTATCCTGATGATTTGGAAAGGGTCGGACAGCCAAATCCCCGAAATTGAGTTCCGCATTGTCGAGCAGATAATCATAGACTACTATGATGCCTATTTCAACGGATTTACAAGATACACCGACGAGCAACGGGAGGTACTGCTGAAAAACCTGTTTGCGGCGGCCAGCCGAAAGAACCCAAACAAACCACCCAGAGAGGTGGATGAGATGGTGCGCAAACAGATAGAGGTGCTTGAGGCACGGCGGGCGGCCCTCAAAGTGACGGAGCTGAGTTTCAACTCATTCTTTGACTACTCATTCGACCGTCTGGAGCAGATCTGCACCGAAAACGACATCACGACAATCAGCTACTCGACCTATTCGACCATGCTGCAGCCGTTCTACAAGGGCGGTGCGTATGAGAAAATTCTCAACGAGACAGTGGATTCGGCACTGTTTGACGAGACATTCATTGTCTTTGAAGTGGATGCAATCAAGGAAAATAAGAAACTGTTTCCCATTGTCACACTGATTATCATGGACGTGTTCCTGCAGAAAATGCGCATCAAGAAGAACCGTAAAGTCCTTGTCATCGAGGAAGCGTGGAAGGCCATTGCCAGCCCGCTCATGGCGGAATACATCAAGTTCATGTACAAGACCGCCCGTAAATTTTGGGCTTCTGTTGGCGTGGTGACGCAGGAGATACAGGACATCATCGGCAGCGAAATCGTGAAGGAGGCCATCATCAACAACTCGGACGTGGTGATGCTGCTGGATCAAAGCAAGTTCAAGGAACGCTTTGACGAAATCCGAAAGATTCTTGGTCTGACCGAGGTGGATTGCAAGAAGATATTTACCATCAACCGCTTGGAGAACAAGGATGGGCGCAGCTTCTTCCGCGAAGTGTTCATCCGCCGGGGGACGACCAGCGGCGTGTATGGCGTGGAAGAGCCGCACGAGTGCTACATGACCTACACGACCGAACGGGCGGAAAAGGAGGCACTGAAGCTTTACAAGAAGGAACTTCGGTGCAGCCACCAGGAAGCTATCGAGGCATATTGCCGGGACTGGGATGCCAGCGGTATCGGGAAGTCCCTGCCTTTTGCACAAAAAGTAAACGAGACGGGGCGTGTGCTCAACCTCCGTCCCGTGTATGAATCCAAATAAGCATTGCAGCCATGAAACGACTACTCCTTATCCTGACCATCGCCTCGGTCGCACTCTGCCAGACGGTTCACGCCCAGTATTACAGCGTGAACTACGACACCCGTACCGTTGCGGCGATGGTGGCCGCCTTCGGTACGGAAGCGGTCGCCGAAGGGTACTACCGGGAGCAGGTCGATGACATCCTCAAGCACTACACGGCAGCGGAGGTCGCTACCGCCGGGATATTCGCGGCCAAGTTCTTGGAGCATAAAGCCCTGAGCGACCTCGGCATCTGGAACAGCCGCACGGAGAACTACTACTACCGGCGCATCTACCGGATGGTGGCGGAGAAAATCATGCCCAAGATATGGGTGGTGGCGAAGCAGATGCTCCATTCGCCGCAAACGGCTATCTATTGGGGCAGTTACCTGATGAAAGTCTGCGACGATACCAAAAGTCTGTGTATGCAGTTCGAGAGCGTGGTGACCAACAGCACGCTGACCTTTTCGGACATCGCCTTTCTCGAAATCAATCCGGAGATTGCCCCCTTGCTAAAGCTCTCCGAAACGGGAAACATCGACTGGCAGCGGATGATGGACAACTTCGCCCACATACCGGGCAACTTCACGCACGAGAACCTGAAAAGCGACCTCGACAACCTTTATAACACGGGTGTCGGCCTTGCAACGGCAGGCATTGCCAATCTCGGTGACGCCCTGTTGCAAAGCAGCTCGTTCCATGACCTGATGGGCGGAAAGGTTGAAGAAATCGGCAACCTGTATGAACACTACGGGAGTCTATTCGAGCAGGCGGAACATGACATCGGCGGCTTGCTGATTGACATGGTGGGTGGTCCGGACAACGTGGCCGGTCTGTTCAACTTCAGCAACTACAACCTCACGGCATGGATGACCGACTACCTGGACGAAGCGATGGGGAACTATTACACGCAGCGGTGGTACATTGCCCGGCGTGACCAAGGGAGCGTATCGCTGTGCGACTACTATCCTCCGACGGACGACAACAGCATCCTGAACGGGGGCGCATGGGTGCGGTTCAACACGAGCGACCCGAATTTCTATCCCAACGCCTCGCAACGGGAACAGGTACTTGCCAACTCGGAAGGATATGCCGGTTGGTCAAGAAACCGCGTGCAGCAGTTGAACAACCAGAACGACGGGTTCAGCTACAGCATCAACTATTGGATGAGTGCCTATATCATCAGCAAGAAAAACAAGCAGACCAAAAAGGCATACGCATACGAAATCCATGTGAGCAAAAGCTGGAATAAGGAAGAAGTTGTCTATGAGGAAGTCTTCGATTCCTACTCGATGGACTTGAATACGTTTCGGGCGCAACTGAATGTCCGACTTGCGGAGTTCAACGAAAACGAGGACGGCTACACCTATTATATATCTTCCGGTACGCGGAACTATTACCAAGCAACGGACGCCGCCAAATTGAAGGGATGCGAGAGCGTGACCATCAGCGTGACCTGTTCCGACGGGGTTACGCTCGGACAGGGCTCGACACAATACAAGTGCCGTAAATGCGGCAGCTCGTTGAATGCCCACACCAAGGAGTGCGCCATGCAGACCTCGGTGACGGAAAACAACCTCGACCTTTCGGAACTGGATGCGCTGTTGAACGAGGCAAACAGCCAAGCGGCCAATCTTGAAGCGCAAATCGGGACATTGGAAAACGAGAACGCTGTCCTGCTGAAGAAAATCAGTACGGCGAGCATTGAGGATGCGGCGGCTTACCGACAGCAGTATAATGCAAACAAGACACGGATAGACCGTCTGAAAGGCGAACTCGCGGAGTGGAAGAAGAAACAGTCCGACTATGCTCAGGCGAAGTCGGAAGCCGCAGACGACAACAGCGTAGCGACGGATGACTATTACCGCATTCCAGCTATCATGCAAGACTGCAAGGCTGCCTACGGCCTGACATGGCAGGACGGCGGATCGTGGAACGGCTATTCGTATGTGCGCAAGGCGACAATGCCGAACATCAACGGCATCATCACATTCAAGGCTACGGTCTCGATTGCCCGCAAGCCGAAATATTTTCTCGGCATCAAGATTCACCGTGCCATCATCCAAATCCAATGGGAACTGACCTCGGTCTATACGGACACGCACGTCGCCGATGTGCTGACACTCGATCCGGGGCTTTCGGATGCGGAGAAAACCAAATTAGTGAACGACCGCATCGCCGAAATCGCCCGTGAACACCCGTCCTGCAAAATCACGACGGAATACGCCCGCAGCACACCGCTGGAGGAAACTCCGTCCGGCGACGTGTACCATCTGCTGTGGTCGAGCGACCGCCTCGAAATCGCGAGGGAGGTGGACAGCAGAATCACAAGGATATACGCCGACTTGGTATCGCTGGAAAAGATGATGCACTACAAGCGGAGCATCCTTGACGTGATGAAGGATGTGTTGCCCGGACTGGACACGGACGAAGGCCGCAGGCTGACGCTCGTGGAGGAATGCCATGACCGCTGGGTGGAGAGCGCACGGACGTTTCGGAACGATGGCGGCAGAAACGGCGGAAAGGAGGTGCGGCCATGAAACGCATTTTACGGATAGCCGCATTGCTGCTCTTCCTGCTGCCCGGTATCGCCAAGGCGCAGTGGACTTTCGATATAGTCTCCGTCGAAGCCTACATCAACGACCACAAGAAGCAGCGCAGCCTGTTGTTGGCCCGCAGTACCTTGGAGTACAGCAACAAACTGTTGCACGAATACAGCTGTAAGGAAGTCGGGGGCTATAAAGAGCTGAATATCGACCTTGACCGGTACACCCGTGCGTTCGATGTCATCGACGTCATGTACCAGTCGTTGCGCACGGTGCTGAACGTCAAGAATACCTACACATCGGTCAGCGACCGTATCGGCGACTATAAATCATTGTTGGAGGATTTCAATGCGAAGATATTGAAACGGGGACGCATCGAATCCGCAGATACCCTGATTATCTCCATCAATGCGAGGGGGCTGAGGGCGATTGCCCGTGAGGGGGAACAGCTCTACAAGTCCGTGAGCGACCTCGTGCTGTATGCCACCGGAGCGGCAGCCTGCTCGACCTCCGACCTGCTGATGGTGTTGGAGGCCATCAACCGCTCATTGGACAACATCGAGCGGCATCTGAACCGTGCGTATTTCGAGACATGGCGGTATATACAGGTGCGTATCGGCTATTGGAAGGCAAAGGTATATCGCTCCCGCACCATGCGGGAGATTCTCGATGACGCCTTCGGGCGTTGGCGCGGAGCCGGAAGACTGGATTATTAACGACAAAAAGAGAAGAATATGAACAGAAAACTATTACTCATGGCGGTGGCGGTCACCGTAACGACAGCCGTACACGCACAGTATGTAACGTACAACCATGATTCGCCGAAGCAGAATCAGGTAACGGTCATGGAGACCGGTACGGGCGCACTCTCGCCCGACCTCTATTATTCCGTGCTGCACAACAAATACAAGAAGTCGGCAGCGGCCAAAAACAAGCTCTCGTTCCGCACGCTTGCCGGTATCAATCTCTACAACCAGGTGGACGAAGCGGAAGCCATTGATTCGGCCTTGGTCAAGCGGGCGAAGGTCGAGGCGTTGAACGTTGCCGACCGGCAGGTGGACATCGCATGGCTTGCCGAGGGCGATAAGGTCAGCGGACAGATGGAGCGGTTCCGGCGCAACATCGACCGTATTCTCCTGTCCGGTGGCACTCCGGCCGACAAGGAACGGTGGACGGAATACTACCACGTCTATCAGTGTGCCATCAAAGCCACGAAAGACGCCTATATGCCCAATGCCCAGCGAAAGAAGGAGTATCTGCGCATTTACGAGGATGTGGCACGGCAGAACGAGATTTTAGTGGGCTACCTTGCCAAGCGTCAGAACGCAACGGTGACGAATGCACTGCTGAACGCAACGGACAACCGTACCCTGCATAAAGGCGGTATTGTCCGCAATGCCATGAGCCGGTGGCAGGAATCACGCCTTGCGGTGCGTGGTTCGCAATCGGGCAGCAACGGAAACGGCGAAGATGACAACGAGAGTGTAAACAGAGGGAAATAAAAAGACAGGGCTATGGCAAACGGAGATATACTTTCGGATTTCGGCATCAACCTGTTGGAGGAGGAAATAGATGATGTCATCTTTCAGACCAACGAGTTTCTGACTGACGCGACTTTTACCGGTGCGCAGGGACCTTTTTGGTGGATATTGCAGATGTGCATGGCACTCGCGGCACTGTTCTCCATCGTCATGGCGGCAGGTATCGCCTACAAGATGATGGTAAAGCACGAGCCGTTGGACGTGATGAAGCTGTTTAGGCCGCTTGCCGTGTCGATTATCATCTGCTGGTGGTATCCGCCTGCGGACACGGGTATGGCGGGGAGCCGGAACAACTGGTGTTTTCTCGATTTCCTGTCCTACATCCCTAACTGCATAGGTTCGTACACCCATGACCTGTATGAAGCCGAAGCTTCACAGATATCGGACAGGTTCGAGGAAGTTCAGCAGCTCATCCATGTGCGTGACACGATGTACACGAACCTGCAGGCACAGGCGGATGTCGCCCACACAGGCACATCCGATCCCAATCTGATAGAGGCGACAATGGAGCAGACCGGTGTGGACGAAGTGACGAACATGGAAAAGGATGCGGCGAAGTTGTGGTTCACGTCTTTGACGGCAGGTGTCATCGTGGGGATAGACAAAATTATCATGCTGATTGCCCTCGTGGTGTTCCGAATCGGTTGGTGGGCTACGATTTACTGCCAACAAATCCTGTTGGGAATGCTGACGATTTTCGGGCCGATACAGTGGGCGTTCAGCATCCTGCCAAAATGGGAAGGTGCTTGGGCGAAGTGGCTGACACGCTATCTGACGGTGCATTTCTACGGGGCGATGCTCTACTTCGTGGGCTTCTACGTGCTGCTGCTCTTTGACATTGTATTGTGCATCCAAATCGAGAACCTGACGGCGATAACCGCCAGCGAGCAGACGATGGCCGCCTACCTGCAGAACTCGTTCTTCTCGGCGGGCTACCTGATGGCGGCTTCGATTGTAGCTCTCAAGTGCCTGAACCTTGTTCCGGACTTGGCGGCATGGATGATACCGGAGGGCGACACGGCATTCTCTACCCGAAACTTCGGCGAGGGCGTGGCACAGCAGGCGAAGATGACGGCAACCGGAGGGTTGGGCGGCATCATGAGATAATCCGCAAAAGATAATATAAACCCAATAAAAATCATAACAACATGAAATTGCAAGAGAAAATCAAAAGCTGGTGCAAGGATGAGAAATTTATGTCCTTTGCACAGGAACGAGCGAGAAAAGAGGTTTGCGAGGTGGCGGAGAACCACCGCATCGACCCGCAGTATGAAGAACTGGACGAAGCCTTCGAGTACGACGACCGGTACATCGCCCCCTTAGTGACGTACCTAACGTACAAGCTGCGTCTTGCCCTGCTGCAGCGGAACGCTGGTAAGCGCAAAAGAGGAATCTGGTGGGTGCTTGTCCATGTGGAGATGCAGGGCTATTACGTGGAGATATTCTCGGCGGAGTTCGAGAATCTTTTGACGGAACTTCGGGATGCGGTCATACCCATGCTGCACACGGAATATGTACAGATGTTGAACGGTAAAAGGGAATAACCGATGGTCATCAAGAATTTGGAAAACAAAATCAGACTGGTGGGCATCATCTGTACCGCTTTTCTCGTGGGATGTGTCATCATCAGCTTGTCAAGCATCTGGACAGCCCGGACGATGGTCTCGGATGCGCAGAAGAAGGTGTATGTGCTGGACGGCAACGTGCCTATCCTCGTGAATCGCACGACAATGGACGAAACGCTTGATGTGGAAGCCAAAAGCCATGTGGAGATGTTTCATCATTATTTTTTCACGTTACCGCCGGATGACAAATATATCCGCTATACGATGGAAAAAGCGATGTATTTAGTCGATGAGACGGGGTTGGCACAATACAACACGCTCAAGGAAAAGGGTTTCTACTCCAACATTTTGGGTACGAGTTCGGTGTTCTCCATCTATTGCGACAGCGTGGCTTTCAACAAGGAGAAGATGGAGTTCACCTACTACGGACGGCAGCGCATCGAGCGACGGAGCAATATCCTGATGCGTGAACTGGTGACGGCAGGACAGCTCAAGCGTGTACCCCGAACAGAGAACAATCCGCATGGGCTGCTTATCGTGAACTGGCGTACCCTGCTGAACAAGGACATCGAACAGAAAACGAAGATCAACTACTAAACAACGGAGTTTATGAATATCAAGGGATTCAGGCGGATGCTCTTCGGTGAAAAGATGCCGGACAAGAACGATCCGAAATACAAAGACCGTTACGAGCGGGAGGTGTCCGCCGGACGAAAGTTCGCCCAAGCGACACGTATCGACAAGGCTGCCGCCAAGGTACAGGGATTCGCCAACGCGCACCGGATACTTTTTCTGGTCATCGTCTTCGGTTTCGCTATCGGAGGGTTCACTTGGAACATCTATCGCATTACGATGGCATACCGCAACAGCCGGCCGACACGCACGGCGACGGAAATGCAGGATTCGGTGCTGCGGGAAAGACACAAGAGGCTGCAAGGGGGTGAAATAAGGGAAAATCGGAACGAGAACAAGAAATATGAACCGCAATAAAGGAGTGCTTATGAATACACGATTTGAAAAATCAGTCCGCTCGTCGGACGAATGGTACACCCCGAAGGAGGTGCTGAAAGCGTTAGGCAGGTTCGACCTTGACCCTTGCGCCCCTGTCCGTCCGTTGTGGCCGACCGCCGAGGTCATGTATGACCGGGACATGGACGGATTGTCCCTGAAATGGGAAGGGCGTGTATGGCTCAATCCTCCGTACTCGCGTCCCCTTATCGAACAGTTTGTCCGAAAGTTGGCGGAACACGGCAACGGCATCGCGCTGTTGTTCAACCGTTGCGATTCCAAAATGTTTCAGGACGTCATTTTCGAGAAAGCGACGGGCATGAAATTCCTGCGCCACCGCATCCGGTTTTACCGCCCGGACGGAACACGCGGCGATTCTCCCGGTTGCGGCAGCATCCTGATCGCATTCGGAGTGGAAAACGCAGAAGTGCTGAAAAACTGCAGCATTGAAGGCAAGTATGTACAACTCAATTAAAAGATGTATGATGAAGATATTTGATAAAATCAATTTCAGGGAGCCGAAGTATATGCTTCCGGCTGTCCTGTATATCCCGCTTCTGGTTGCATCGTACTTCATCTTCGACCTGTTTCAGACCGAAACGGCGGAGATTCCGGACAAGACGCTGCAGACAACGGAGTTTTTGAACCCCGATTTGCCGGATGCCCGGCTTAAAGGCGGTGACGGCATAGGCAGCAAGTACGAGAACATGGCCAAATCATGGGGTAAGATACAGGATTACTCCGCAGTGGATAACATAGAACGAGATGAACCCGATGACAACAAGGAAGAATATGAATCGCAATACACGGTGGACGACATCGCCCTGCTCGATGAGCAACAGCAGGAAAAGGCTGCGGCAGCGCAAATTGCCGATGCCAAGACGCGCGAGCAAGAAGCTCTCGCGGAACTGGAGAAAGCCCTTGCCGAAGCAAGGTTGAGAGGACGCAATGAGGTATTACCGGCGACCGATACGGACAGTACCGCATCGGCGCAACCCCCGACGGCAACCATAGAGGTTAAGGGAAAAATAGAGGAAGAGAGCCGTTCGGTAAAAGCCCCGTCAGAGAACGAACCGCCCAGCGAAGTGGTACGCAAGGTAAAGACGGCTTCGGATTACTTCAATACGCTTGCGGTCAATGCCCGTGAACCGAAACTGATAAAGGCCATTATCGACGAGGACATCAAAGCGGTGGACGGCTCGCGTGTGCGGTTGCGTCTGCTCGACGACGTGGAGATCAACGAGTGCGTGGTCAAACGAGGGTCGTATCTGTATGCCACCATGAGCGGCTTCTCGTCGGGGCGTGTGAAGGGGAACATCACCAGCATTCTCATCGAGGACGAACTGGTGAAGGTCAGCCTGTCCCTTTACGACACGGACGGCATGGAGGGGCTTTATGTACCGAACAGCCAGTTCCGGGAAACGAGCAAGGATGTGGCAAGCGGTGCGGTGTCGGGGAATCTGAACATGAATACCGGCAGTTACGGCAACAGTCTCTCGCAATGGGGAATGCAAGCCGCTACGAATGCCTACCAGAAAACGAGCAATGCCATCGGCAAAGCTATCAAAAAAAATAAGGTAAAGCTGAAATACGGCACTTTCGTCTATCTGGTGAACGGACGTGAGAAACAGTAAAAACGGAAGCCATGATAGAGATTGACAACATATATAATATGGACTGTATCGAGGGCATGAAGCTCATGGCGAACGGCAGTGTCGATGCCGTGATAGCGGATTTGCCTTACGGCGTGTTGAACCGTAGCAACAAGGCGGTACACTGGGACAGGCAGATACCGCTCGAAGCGTTGTGGGAACAGTACCGCAGGATCACCAAGCCGGGAAGCCCCGTTATCCTCTTTGCGCAGGGCATCTTCTCGGCGCGGCTCATGCTCTCGCAACCCCGGATGTGGCGGTATAACCTCGTGTGGCGGAAAGACCGGGTAACGGGTCACCTGAATGCCAACCGGATGCCGCTACGCCAGCATGAGGACATCATCGTGTTCTACGACCGTCAGCCGGTATATCATCCTCAGATGATGCCGTGTCCACCGGAACGGAAAAATCATGGACGGCGCAAGACGGACGGTTTCACGAACCGCTGTTACGGTGAAATGAAACTGGCTCCGGTGCGTGTTGCCGAAGACAAGTACCCGACCTCTGTCATTTCCATACCCAAGGAACACAAGACAGGAGCATTCTATCATCCGACACAGAAGCCGGTAGCCTTGATAGAGTACCTGATGCGCACCTATACCAACGAGGGCGATGTGGTGCTGGACAACTGCATCGGTTCGGGTACGACCGCCATTGCCGCCATCCGCACGGGACGGCATTACATCGGATTCGAGATTGAACCGACGTATTGCGAAATTGCCGGACGACGGATTCGGGAGGAACTGGAACGTGGTCATGGGATTAAAGAAAGCGAAATAAGGGAAATAAAGAAATAAAAAAATAAAAAATATCAACAGAAACGATATGAACAAGAAAATAATTATAACTGCATTTCTTCTGGCGGCAGGACTTTTTGCCACACGGAACGCACAGGCTCAGCGTACATACGAAGAGATGGAACGGCTGACTGTCAATGAACAGGTAACGACCGTCATCACAGCCTCGGAACCGGTCCGCTTCGTGGATATTTCCACAGACAAGGTGGCGGGCGACCAACCCATTGAGAACATCATCCGGTTAAAGCCCAAAGAGACGGGACACGAGGACGGTGAAGTGCTGGCCATCGTCACCATCGTAACGGAACGCTATCGCACGCAGTATGCACTCATCTACACCACGCGGATAAGCGAGGCGGTGGCAGACAAGGAAATTCAGCTACAGGAACGGGATGCCTACAACAATCCTACGGTCTCGATGTCCACAGCCGACATGGTGCGTTTTGCAAGACGGGTGTGGAACTCGCCCGCGAAAATCCGCAACGTGGCGACCAAGGCGCACCGAATGGTGATGCGCCTGAACAATATTTACTCGGTGGGCGACTACTTCTTCATCGACTTTTCCATCGAGAACAAAACGAACATCCGTTTCGACATCGACGAGATACGGGTGAAACTGTCGGACAAGAAACTTTCGAAGGCAACTAACGCGCAGACCATCGAGCTGACTCCTGCCCTGGTATTGGAACACGGCAAGACGTTCAAGCACGGCTACCGGAACGTGATTGTCGTGAAAAAGATGACCTTTCCGAACGACAAGCTGCTGACTATCGAAATGACGGAACAACAAATCAGCGGGCGCAATATCAGCCTGAACATCGACTACGAGGATGTGCTGTCGGCCGATTCATTTAACACCGCTTTATTGGAGGAGGAATGACGATGAAAAAGACGTTGAAAACAGTTTTGTTACTGATGCTTGTCTGCATAGGGTTTGCCACCAATGCCCATGCGCAACGCAACGGCGGCCGCCTCTCGCTCGGCGTGGGATTGCTGTATGAGAACGGCATGGACGTAACGCTTGCTTACGAGCATGAAATGAACTACCGTCATGCGTGGGAGTTCTTCGCCAACGGCTATCTGAAATGGACGGAATGTAAATCTTGCGGTCATATTTGTCCGGAATCCTTCTGGCGCAACTACCGCACTTATGGTTTCGGTGTGGCGTACAAACCTTGTGTGGTGCGTGGACGCAACCATTACGGCAACTTGCGTATCGGAGCTTCGGCAGGGAGCGACACGAACAAGTTTCTTGCCGGAATCCATGTGGGTTACGAGCACAATTATGAGCTGCGGTCGGGATGGACGCTGTACTGGCAGGTCAAGAGTGACATGATGATAAAAGGGGCGGATTTGCTGCGGACAGGTATCGTGCTGGGTGTAAAACTGCCGATAAAATAAAGGAAAAACAAAAAAACGGAAATGACATGATACGAAAGATTCAATGGATTGCAATGGTAGTGGCGGCGGTATTGTGCGCTGCCTGTGACGCCCATATCGACGTACCCGATACGGCGGTACGTCCGGGGCATATTCTCTGCGAGGACGGCACGGCATTGTCCTATGCGCAGTATGAACAATCGGGGAAGCGGGCAATAGCGGTTGTCTTTGATACCGAACGCCGTGAAGGAACGGAAGGGAACGGCTATGCGGTTTACCTGTGGGACATTGCTCCGGCGGCATTCGCCGACAGCCTCGGTGTCGCACAAGGGACGTCGGCCGACATCGGGGCATTGGACGGGAACATGAACACCTTTGCGCTGTACGACACAAGGGAGACGGCTTCGCCTATGGCGGAAGCGGTCTTTGACCTGTGGAGGTACGGACAGAGTGCCTATATCCCGTCGGTAGCACAGATGCGGTTGCTGTATGCTGTCCGGGAAACCGTCAATCCTGTCATTGAACGGTGCGGCGGTCATCCGTTGCCGTTGGATGAATACGATTGCTGGTACTGGACATCGACGGAAGTGTCCGGACAAGAGACGGCGAAAGCGTGGCTTTACTCGACAGGAAGCGGCGCGATGCAGGAGACACCTAAGACACAGGCGCATAAGCTGCGGCCTATAATTACCATGAACAAATAAAATGTGCAACGATATGAATATAGATATGCTTTTCTGTATAGTATTGATGGTATTGGGGGCTTTCCTCATATACTATCCCATCAAAGATGAATCACCTCGGCAAAAACTGAAAAAGCTCGCCGATTCTGTTGCGTCTGATAAAAAGGACATTGATTATCTGATTCAACGCTTCAGCTACCTTTTGGATAACATGGCGGCAGACAATGGGAAAGGTTCGGCTCTGAGATGCCAGATTGCCAAATTGGAGGAAGTTGTCAAGGAGTTGAACGGCAAACGCAAGGAACTTGAGTTAAACAACCGGTCGATGACGGATGTTAATGACGAATTGAAGCGAAGCAATGCCGAACTTTTAAGGAAGGCTTCTGAATTGCGTGATGAGATACAGCAACAGGAAATTAAAATCCAACAGCAGGAAGAATACATCAATTCTGTCCAGAGAGTCAAAGAAGGGCTTGAGATAGCCTTGGACAACATTCAGGCAGAAGAGGTGCATTATCTCTCACAGCCGATATTCAGCATGAAAATGACGCCTATAGTCAGAAGCAAACTCGAATCTCATGGGATATTGTATGTCGGCGACCTGATTCAGCTCAACGAGGAATATCTCATGGAAATCTGGGGTTTAGGACCGGTAGCACTTGAAAGAATAAAGACGAAACTGAACGAAAACGGTGTGTGGTTCGGTATGGATGTCATACGAATCAACGACCGTTGGTATCGTCGGAAACAAGAATTAACAACGGATTGATTCATGGAAGAGAGCAAAGAATTACAAGGGTTCTACAAGATATTCCGTGCGGTCATCTATATCTCCGTGCTGATGGAGTTCTTCGAGTATGCCATCGACCCTGCCATGCTCGACCACTGGGGTGGCATACTGATTGATATTCACGGGCGCATCAAGCAGTGGATGATTTACAATGACGGTAATCTTGTGTACAGCAAGATTGCGACGTTCCTGCTTATCTGCATCACCTGTATCGGTACGAGGAACAAGAAGCATCTGGAGTTCGATGCCCGGAGACAGGTGTTATATCCGCTAATCAGCGGACTGTTCCTGATTGTGTTCTCCGTGTGGTTGTACCATCATCCGATGGAAACGAGGCTCTACACGTTGCCACTAAATATCATCTTCTACATGGCGACCACGCTTGTCGGTGTGATATTGGTACATATCGCACTGGATAACATCTCGAAGTTCATCAAGGAGGGACTGGGTAAAGACCGGTTCAACTTTGAGAATGAAAGTTTCGAGCAGAGCGAAGAGAAGGTTGAGAACCAGTATAGCGTGAATATACCGATGCGGTACTATTACAAAGGTAAATTTCGCAAGGGATGGGTGTCGATAAGCAACTGTTTCAGAGGAACATGGGTAGTCGGAACTCCGGGCAGCGGTAAGACGTTCAGCATCATAGAACCGTTCATCCGCCAACATAGTGCCAAGGGCTTTGCGATGGTGGTCTATGACTACAAATTTCCGACACTTGCCACTAAACTTTACTATCATTACAAGAAAAACCAGAAGCTCGGAAAACTGCCCAAAGGGTGCAAGTTCAACATCATCAACTTCGTGGATGTGGAGTACAGCAAACGGGTGAACCCCATTCAGGCAAAGTACATCAATAATCTTGCGGCGGCGAGCGAAACGGCGGAAACCCTGTTGGAATCCCTGCAGAAAGGCAAGAAAGAGGGAGGCGGAGGCAGTGACCAGTTCTTTCAGACTTCTGCCGTGAACTTTCTTGCCGCCTGTATCTACTTTTTCGTGAACTACGAGCGGGAACCCTACGATGCAAACGGAAAGAAACTATATGCGGAGAAACGGCAAGATCCGCAGACGAAGTTCTGGAAGCCGACGGGTGTCGTTCGTGACCGTGAGGGTGGCAGCATCGTGGAACCTGCCTATTGGCTGGGAAAATACTCGGATATGCCGCATATCCTTTCATTTCTCAATGAGAGCTACCAGACTATTTTTGAGGTACTGGAGACGGACAACGAGGTCGCGCCGTTGCTCGGCCCGTTCCAGACGGCCTTCAAGAACAAGGCAATGGAACAATTAGAGGGTATGATTGGTACGCTGCGTGTCTATACCAGCCGTTTGGCCACCAAGGAATCCTACTGGATATTCCACAAGGATGGGGACGACTTCGACCTGAAAGTTAGTGACCCCAAGTCACCCAGTTATCTGCTGATAGCCAACGATCCGGAAATGGAAAGTATCATCGGAGCGTTGAACGCTCTGATATTGAACCGTCTCGTTACCCGTGTGAACACCGGGCAGGGGAAGAATATTCCGGTCAGCATCATCGTGGATGAGCTGCCGACACTGTATTTCCACAAGATAGACCGACTGATAGGTACGGCGAGAAGCAACAAGGTAAGCGTAACGCTGGGTTTTCAGGAGTTGCCGCAGTTGGAGGCTGACTACGGAAAAGTGGGAATGCAAAAAATCATCACGACAGTGGGCAACGTGGTAAGCGGTTCAGCTCGCGCAAAAGAGACACTGGAATGGTTGTCGAATGACATTTTCGGCAAGGTAGTACAGGTCAAAAAGGGCGTGACCATCGACCGGGATAAGACGAGCATCAATCTCAATGAGAATATGGACAGCCTTGTACCCGCCTCGAAAATTTCGGATATGGCGACGGGATGGATTTGCGGACAGACGGCCAGGGATTTCGTGAAGACGAAAACCGGTACAGGAGGCTCGATGAACATTCAGGAATCGGAAGAGTTCAAGACTACAAAGTTCTTCTGCAAGACGGATTTCGATATGAAGGAGATAAAAGCGGAGGAAGCGGCCTATGTACCGCTACCGAAGTTCTACACCTTTAAGTCGAGGGAGGAACGGGAACGCATCTTGTATAAAAATTTCATACAAGTCGGACAGGATGTAAAAGACATGATAACGGATGTACTGAACAAGCGTGGGGCGAAATAAATCAAAATCCCTGCAATAATCACGAAATTATTGCAGGGATTTTTATATTCAATTTCAGTTACCCAAAATCTTGTGGGCATAAAGCCGGTTTTACGGACGTAAATGAATTATCTGACAGTTTCCGATTTGGAATCGTTTTCCGATAGCAGATTTTGTAATTTGTCGATGTCCGGTAGAGTCTTGCGCAGATTCTCCGGCATTTCTTGGGCTGTGCGGTATGTCGCCACGCCCATAGGCTTATCATAGTCGCGCACCATGATTTCGACAAACTTGCGGTTGGCATCCTGGCATAGGACAATACCGATTGAAGGGTTCTCGTGCGGTTTCTTGTCGGTCATGTCATACACCGTCAGGTAGCCGCTAAGCTGTCCGAGATAATTCGGGCGGAACTTGCCCCGTTTCAACTCCACGATTACGCTGGCATTCAGTTCTCTGTTGAAGAATACAAGGTCAGCAAACATTTCTTCTCCGGCAACTATCAGGCGATGCTGACTGTCGATAAAAGTGAAGTCGTTTCCAAAACGGAGAATGAACTGCTTGATATTGGTTACGATTTGGTTTTCGATGACCTTTTCGTTCCAGTCCTGTTCGCGTTCTCCCACATTCTCCAGATTAACCATTTCGAGCATATACTCATCCTTGAACGCCAATATCGCTTTTACGGCATAAATGGCTTCGGGCAGCACTTGAAGGAAGTTGCTCGGCAAAGATCCGCGATTTGAATAGATGTCTTCTTTCAAGTAATTTTTGAGAGAGGATAGCGACCACGCATTTTGAGCGGCACAATGGATATAGAACAACCGTTCCGCGATGTCTTTTGAACGAGTCAGGATTTCAATATGATGTGAAAAGCTGATCTTGACAAAATCGTCCCAGGTAAATTCGGTATTGACCGGTTGCCCGATAAGTTGCAGCAGTAGATGCTCGTCAATATCCAATTCGCCCAACGCTGTTGGATGAATTAAAGCCGTACCCTTTTCCGACGAATGGTTTTCCAATTCGCCCAACACTGTTGGACGAATTAAAAACGTCCTCCATTCCTCATAGAATGAGCGCATCCGTTTCAACCCCGATTCAGAAAAGCCGTGCAGACCGGGCAACTCCCGTTGAAGGAGCTTTGATATGGTAGGCAATGCTTTAGTACCCCAACAGCCGATGCGGGAATTTTCAGACACGAATTTCCCCACTCCAAAATACAACGAGAGAGTTTCTTTGTTGACCGCAGCCGCACTTCTATACCGGCAGCGTTCGATGGCATGTTTGATTATCTCTACTGCCTCTGCATATTGTGTATAATCCGATGGGATAACCTGTTGTTCCATATACATACGTTTTTGTGCCGCAAAGGTACGAAAAATACGGGATATACAGGGCAGAATGCCAACATATTATAGTGCCGCGTGGGTCTTATTCGGTATTTTTAGCGTTCCGGTGTCTTGCACTCGCTTTGCTGCCAATCTACTCACTCAGATGTTCATGCGTCTGGGGCGTGCCGAGAAAGCTGGTAGCGGTGTGGATAAGATTGTGAGCGGTTGGCAGTCTTTGGGTTGGCCGCTTCCTACTGTAGCCGAGGAAACACGTCCGGACTATGTTGTGCTGACCTTGCAGTTAGGGATGAAAACCCGACAAGAAAACCCGCAAGAAAACCTCGCAAGCAGGATTTGAGAAAAGAGCAAATCTTGGAGTTCTGTGTTGAGCCGCAATACCTATCTGATATTTTGCAACATTTAGGATTGAAAGATAGGGAAAATCTTATGGAGGTCTATATCAATCCGATGATTGGTACAGGGGTATTGGAAATGACGGAGCCGGACAATCCCACAAGCCGTAACAACGGTAAAAGTGGAACAAGGACTTCAAAAGTGAGTTTATAATAGGATATTGCGGCTTGGACGCATCCAACCGCACACGAAAACACCGCCCACGTAGAAAAATGGGCGGTGTTATTCGGTCGCTCGCTTATTCAGGCTCGTGTACCGCTTAAAAGTACGGCAAGTTGCCGGTCGCAGAATTTGTCGTATTCCTCTTTGTCCGTACCGCTTTCGACGGCTCGGTCAATGACATCGCCCAACTCGTCGAAGCATACTTCCTCATTGACGCACTCCGCACCGTTCTCTTTCAGCAGATATACCTCATAATAATCGGAGCCGTTGAGTGCGATAACGACATTTCCGGCGTGCAACCGCCCGTTTACTTTAATCCGCAATGCCGGCAAATCCCGGAATACCGTAGCGACAAAATCGCCGATTCCCCACGACATAAGAATGGGCATGGGTGTAAGTGATACCAATTGTTCTTTGATGGTCTGTGCGATGTGCATTACATACTCTTTATCCATAACTTTGATTTTTAATATGATTATTGATTTATGTTAGTTGAACCATTCGGGGTTATCCTCTTTTAATTCCGTGATGAGTTCATCGTCCGGTAATTTGAGGGTTTTCGCATCGGTGAAAAAGAAAACCTCGTCATATATTTGTTCGGCTTCCTTACTTGCAAAACCTTCGTTTTCGTCCTCGAAACTGCCCGGATGAAGTGCATCGAGCAGAGCGGTAGAGCCGATAAGTAATTCTTCACCTTCGTTGGATTTCACGATACGGCAGATGTAGATATTGCCGTCAAATTGTAGTTCTTTCGTTTTCATACATCTGTTATCTTAATGGGATGTGTTTCCCGTGAGCCTTGAGGTATTCCATGATGCACTTCGCTTCCTCGTGCGATGCACGGTTGCGGTCGTCGTAGTTGCGTGTCTCGTCCGCCATGACCACGATACACTCTTTTACCAACCTGTAAAGGCTTTGCTGCAGTGTGGGGTGCATTTCGGGGATAGCGGCTGCAAACCGTTTGGGGTTGAAGCCGTAATCGTTCACTGCCCTTTCCCAGTCTTTGGCGAGCTGGTACTCCTTGCTTTCCTTGATGTTGTCCATAATCTTGAATTTTAATGATTTGTTTTTTTCTTCCCTCCGTTCGGTTCCTTTCTGTCGGAACCGCTTTGGGATTTTATGGATGCGGTACACGGTTGTCGGTACAGCTTCATACGGAAGGCTTTTCCTGCCAATTACTCTTTCTGAGGAAAGGAAGAATTTGCAGGAAATTCACTTTAAGCCGCCGGATCAAGCGCGACGGCCGACCTTTGCATCTGATAAAACCAAACCGGGGCTGACAGGGGACGAAGCCGGGGAAACGCTATAAAAGGGAAGTTGAAAATGGTAAAAAAGAGAGGAAACGGAAGCTATGAATGGAAGAAGGGCGGGTGGTGACGGGTTCGTCAGAAAGTTAGAAGAGGTACTTGGGTCCTTTGTCCGGAGCATACAAAAATGAATAGAGGGCGGATTTCTCCCTCCCCCTATCCGTTATGACAACAACATTTGTCAGGCAGCTATTTCTTCCGCTTGCGGTTCGGTCTGTGCTTCCGCTTCGGGTTGCGGTTCATCGGGTTGTTCCGCTTCCTGCGTGGCTTGTTCCTGCAAAGCGGCTTTCTTTTCCTCGATGCGTTGGTGTCGCTTTTCGTACACTTCATTATATCCGTCTTGGATATTGGCAAGTTCTTCGGGCATATGCTTTTGAGCGAAGTCAAGCAACAGGGAGGCTGTGGCGTTGTTACCGAATGCGTCCTTGAAATTGGCAATCAGATAATCCCTGCGGATAACGGCTTTCTGCTTGGCGGTAAGGTTCTCGATGATGCGCATTTTGTCCTCGCTCGTAAGGTAGTAATAAGAGCCTTTATCTTCAATTCCCACCTCATTGAAATGCTCTTTGCGGAGTGAGGAGAGCAGGAAGAAATACACCATTTTCTCCTCGTCCTGCCCAAATTTGCGCTCTGACATATCGACCTCTAAAATCCGCTTTTTGGTGTCTTCAACGGTCTTTTCGAGGGCAATCTCCTTGTTGCGTTTGTCCTGCTTTTCCAACTTCTCGATAGGTGAAAGCGGCATTTTGGTTGCCGTACCGTTTGCGGTTGTAGCGGTATTTGCAACATAGCACAGTGTAATGTCGTTGCTCTCAATACGGAGATAGAGGGAGATTTCTCCTGCTTCGCTTCGGGTGCGGATTGCTTCGCATTTCTCGGTGTAGCCGTTCAATTTCTGCTCGTAATCCTTTACTGCTTCCTCGTATTCCTCGGTGGTATCGTAATCCTCTTTTTGAGGAGCTTGGGGGCATTCGGGGTATTTCGTTGCATAGGTTTTAAGACTTTCCACCTCGTAGCCTATAGCGGTAAGTCGGTCGACGACGGCTTCATTGTAATTGTAGCTTTCGTGGCAGAGGGGAACGGCAGGGTGCTGTTCCATGAGCCGCATAGCCTTTTCGGTAAGGTGCGATGTGTTCATTTCCACAAGACAAGCACGGTTGGCGCAATTTCCGCAACTACCCTCACAGAATAACATCATGTTATTGGTATTGTGGGGACATGAAAGACAAAGGGTTTTGTCAAATGAATAGCGATTGAGGTCTGCGGTATATTGCCGTTCGATGCTCTGTGCCACCTCGGAGGCTTTCATGCCTCGCCAACTATTGTACTGCACCCCCTCTTTCAGATGTTGGTCGTACACCTCACGCTGTATCTCTTCCCCATAACGGCAGATTTCACTTGCCACGCTGATTGTGATTTCGTCCTGTTCCAACAGCACGGCGATTTCGGGTATCAAGGAAACGAATTTAAGTCGTGTACGGATATACGCTTCCGTCTTGCCGAACTGCACGGTCAAGGATTGGACATCGTGGCGACCGCTGTCTATGAGTTTTTGGTAGGCATTGGCTTCCTCAATCGGGGTAACATCCTTGCGATGCAGGTTCTCGGTGATTGCCATTTCCTCGGCTGTCTCGTCTGAAATTTCCATGACGGTAGCCGGAATTTCCGCCAATTCAGCCATGAGGGAAGCACGGTATCTGCGTTCTCCAAAGACAATCTCGAAACGGTTGTCCGCAATAGGGCGCACACCGATAGGCTGAAGCACTCCCTGCTGACGGATGCTCTCGGCAAGTTCCGCAAGGCTTGTCTCGTCAAAGTTCTTGCGTGGGTTGTAACTGCTCGACTGAATGTCTGCCAATGCTACCGATGTGATGTTCTTCTCTACTGCTTGAACTGCTGTTGTTGCCATAATCATAAAATTTAATTGGTTGATATTTGTTTTGTTATTTTTCCCTCTTTTCGGTTCTTTTTTCTGCCTGAACCGCTTGGGATTTACAGATGCTTCAAGGGACTGACGAACAAGCTATTTTCAACGCTTTTTCCGGAAAATTACTCTTTCACGGAAAGGAAGAATTTTACGAGAAATGCACTTCAAAGCGATGAAATCAAGCGCGGCAGTCCAAATTTGCGTCTGGAAAACCAACCGGCGATGGCAGGAACGAGACCGGACAAGCGGCAAGAGGAATGGATAGAAAGGGGAAATGCAGCATTGCAGCTATAAGAGGCGAATAGAGCAGGAGAACAGCCAGGGGTATAAACGGGAAAACCGCTACCTTGTGGACATGTGCCATAAGATAGCGGTATGGTATAAAAGTTGATTGGGCGGATTGCCGCCCCGGTTATTTCTCGTGCTTTTCCAAATACTCTTTCATCGCCTCGTTCACAATATTTCGGAGCGACATATTCTTCTTGATAGCGAGGTATTTCATCCGGGTATGAATACTCTTGTCGATAACAAAATTGCAATGCACGGCAGGTTCTTTTTCCGCTTTGACCGGTGCAGGCTCTTTCTTTTGCGTGGACTTCCCGGTGGATGACAGCAAGCCGTCCAGTCCGCTTCTCATGCCGTTTTTCAATGAATCACTTTTGCTCATATCGTCTTTACTTTAATTTCAACACTTCTTTTGCTAACTCCATGTAGTCCTTTGCCCCGTTGCTGTTCTTGTTGTATTCAAAGATGTTCAGACCCTTTATCGGAGCTTCGGCCAATGCCACATTGTCCCGGATGACGGTCTTGAACACTTTGTCGCAGAATGATTCGTTGATGAGTTCCGCAACACTCTTGTTGAGCGTCTTGCGCTTGTCAAACTGTGTGATGACAATTCCGCCGATGTTCAGATTCGGGTTCAAACGGGTTTTGACAATCTCGACCACATTTGTAATCTTCGCCATTCCGCGCATGGCGAGGAATTGCGCCTGTACCGGGATAATCAAGAAATCCGCAGATGTAAGTGCGTTGAGTGTCAGCAAACCCAGCGAGGGCGGACAGTCAATCAGGATATAGTCGAATTTACGGGTTTCAAGCAATTTTGCAATCAGCCCTTTCAGTATTAATTCCCGCCCCGGCTCATTGATAAGCTCGGATTCTGCCGCTGACAAATCAAGGCAGGACGGTACAACGGAAAGGCCATTATTTAACTCGAATACCGTTAACGGGTATTCACCTTTCATTGCTCCGTACACCGTCCGTTCCTCTTCGATGGAGAGACCGCAGGATTCCGTGAGGTTTGCCTGACCGTCCATGTCGATGAGCAGTACACGCTTTTTCTTCTGCTGCAATGCGGCAGCAAGATTGATGGTGGTGGTCGTCTTTCCGACACCGCCCTTGTGGTTCAAAACAGCGATTATCTTTGCCATAAATTCCTATCTTTATTTCTGATACAAAGATACTACTATTTTTAGTATTTACTATGATTAGTGTGTACTATTTTACTACTTTATTACATTTTAGTATCGTAGTATCTACTACTATACTAAAATACTGATTGACTAAATGTAGTGCATACTATCCTTTGCAACGGGAGATTTCCTGATATCCTACTTTACTAACATTAGTATGTACTACATTTAGTATCGACTGTATAGCAGTGAAGTAAAGCCTATTTGGGAGGTGTATATAAATGGATATTGCCGCCATCAGATCGGAGTACAAGAAAAATCCCCCTGTCGAGTTATCGCAACCGAACAGAGGGAAAAGGTTAAGATATGATTATGGTTTAAGCGGCCTTAGTAGTAGGTTCGTATTCGGCAGCCGTTGTTTCGGATGGAGTTAGAGAGCGTTCCGCATCCTTGAGACTTTCGTCAATCTTCCGCTGCAGCTCCTTGCACTCCAGTTTGAGTTTTACCAATTCATCGGCTTTGCTCCACTGGCGGCCAACGATGTCCTGCAATATGGGGATTTCGCTTTCAATCCGCTCCACCGTCTTTTGTTGCTTCTCAATAAGTGAGGGCAATTTGTTTAGTGTAGCCTGCGGATATTGAGCAGATTCCACGAAGCCAAGCGGTAACGCACCTGTCAGTCCACAACGGTATTTAAGCCCGCTTGTCCCCTCGACAAAGAACGTGTTTCGGTCAAATGTACCGTTTATGCTGTACTCGCTGCGTACCAGCAAATTCAGCCCTGTAAACGTGCCAATCGTACCATACGCTCCGCTACGGTAGGTTTTGGCGATGCGGTGTAATTCCCGGCCTGTTTCCTCGGCTGTAGCTTGTGGCAGGTTGAGAAGTTGTGTTACTTTTGTCCCCTCGTAAGAGTTGAAGTATTCCCAATCCTTGATGAAACCGGCCTTTGTACGCTGTGTCTTTGCCATATCTTCCTGTCCGGCGGTTATTTTCCGCTCGGCACGGATGCGTTCTTTCTTGAAAATGGTCTGTTCCTTTTCCAACTGCATAATCTTGTTGTCGAGTTTTGCCTTGTTCAGCAAATCGGTGTTGCCGGAAAGGATTGCCACGAACTCGGCGAAGTTCATGCCGTTGTCCTCGTCCATGCCGCCCTCGTCGATACGGCGCACGGCGATTGTGCCGTTATTGATTTGGTTGATGAACATCTGCTTGTTTTTCAGCAAATTGAATTTGTAGGCATCAAGTGTCTTTTCCGTGCCGTAAATCACCACATCCACCACGTTGCCGCCCCACAGTTTCACGGTGTTGCCCTTGCGTACCGCCCTGCCGTTGCGCTGCTCCATGTCAGCCGGTCGCCAGGGAATCTCCAAATGATGCACCGCTACAGCCCTCTGCTGGGCGTTCACCCCTGTTCCTAACATGGTGGTGCTGCCGAAAAGCACACGCACCTTGCCGTTGTTCATGTCCTCGAACAGGCGTTTTCTTGCCCTTTCGGTGGTAGCACACTGGATAAACTGCACTTCATCGGTCGGAATACCGAGGTTCACCAACTTTTCTTTGATGTCGGTATATACGTTCCACTCATTCGGCTTGTATGTGCCGAGGTCGCTGAACACGAACTGCGTACCCCGGTTTTCATTTGAGCGCATATAATATTCATAGATTGTTCTTGCACAGATTGAAGCCTTGTTTTCGGCATCGTCGCTGAACTTGTCGCCCAACAAACGCATATCGAGAGCCATTTTTCGTGCCACATTGGTAGCTACCAACATTTTTGCCTTGTCGAGATTGTCGGGTTCGGGCGTATCAAGTCCCAAATCCTCCCACTGTCCGCTGTGTGCAAAGGAAACCAAACGGCCTATCATTTCCTCCTGCTGGATAGTGGGCGCATGAGAAAGAAAGCGCACATTTTTATCCGGTACATCGAGGTTTATCATGTCGGCGGTGCGGTAGTCGGTAATCTCACGCAGGAACATTGCCAGTTCCGGCACTTTGATGTAGGTGCGGAAACGCTCTTTACGCTTGATTGCACCTGTCACGTTCAGTTCATAATCGGCTGTTTTCTGCGTAAATATCGCCGCCCACGCATCGAAGCAAGAAATCTGCTGACGTTGCAATTCTCTTGGTCTAAGGTACTTAAACATCACATACAGTTCGGTCAGGGCGTTCACAACCACCGTGCCCGAAAGGAATGTTGCGCCGAGGTCACGTCCTGTCCGGTGCTGAATGTCACGGATGGCAAACAGCAGGTTCATCGCCCTTTGCGAGCCTTTGGTATTGCCGATACCGGCAACCCTCGTGTGGCGTGTCTGAAATATTAAGTTCTTGAAAATGTGGCATTCATCGACAAATATGTGGTCTATGCCCATCGAGTGAAAGTCCACCGCATCGTCTTTCCGCTCGTTGATTTTCATTTTCAATTCCTTAAGTTTGGCTGCGAGGTTCTGTTTGCGCTTCTCCAGACCGTCCTGCATCTTTCCGCTGCGGTAGCGCATGGTGGATTGTTCCAAGACTTCCAAATTGCGCTCCACATCGGCCAGTTCTTCGGTGAATATATCTATCATGGTCTGTTCCGATTGCGGTATCTTGGCGAACTGGTCGTGTGTCAGAATGATGCAGTCCCAGTTGTTGTTCTTGATTTTCGAGAATACCTCTTTGCGGTTAGCAGGAGTGAAATCCTCTTTGCCCGGATAAAGCACCTTTGCCGAGGGGTAAGCCTTGCGGAACGTGTCGGCTATTTCGTGAACATTGGCTTTCAAGCCGATAATGAGCGGTTTCTGCACCAATCCGAGGCGTTTCATTTCGTAAGCGGAAACGCACATTATCATCGTCTTGCCCGTGCCTACCTCGTGCCAGCAGATACCGCCGCCGTTCTGCTTAATCATCCAAATGGCATCTTTCTGTGAGGGATAGAGGCTGTCATACGGAAAATTCTCGAAAGAGAGCTGCGGGAAGGTCTGTGCCGAGCCGTCATAATGCGGACGGACATAGCAGTTAAACCGCTCGTTGTACACCCTTACCAATTCGTCCCTTACCTCTATCGGCTGACAGTCGAGCCACTGGTTGAAACGGTTTCTTATCTCCTGTATCTTGGTGGCCGCTTCCTGTATGGCTTCCTCGTCCGGCACTCGTACCGCTTCGCCGTTCCGCTCTATCTCTTTGGTTATTTCGGGAACGGTGTCCTGCAGGGCGTGTACGAACAAATCCTCTCCGTTGTAATTCTTTACGGAATAGGTGTTATAGACTACAGGGGAATATCCTTGTAGCCGCACTAAATAGGTGTCGTTCACGTCAAAATACATCACATCGGTTTCCGTTCCGAAAAGTTCTGTGGCAAAATCGGCGTACAGCTTCGTGTCAATCCAACGCTCGCCCATGTTGATGTCGAGTTCCTCGTAGGGTATCGCTTCGGGTATGGCTTCCTCCAATGCCTTTACAGCGGTTTCCGTCCAGTCCTTTTCCTTGCCTGTGAGATCGGGAAGATAAGAGCCTGTTTCCTTGCTTTTGGCGATGACGTTTCCGGCTATGAACTTGCCTTTGTGTTCCCATTCTCCGGTGGCAGGGTTATAGAATATCTCGCCTTTGAGGTCGTCGATAACCTCGTCCTCGTCCTTGCCTGTGGTCTGCATCAGATAGTCCATATCCACACAGCCGTAAAAGTTAAGGCAGCTTGCCAACGCTTCGCCCGGTGTCAGTTGCACGGTCGTGTCTATCTTCTTGAACGCTACAGGCTCACGCATGATGTCGGATTTGAATATGTCGCCCTTGACCTGCATTTCAATCGTGAACACTTCCACGCCGAGGCTGTCAAGCATGATAAACTCCTTGTTGTCATTAGAGTGGAAAAAGCCCCATTTGGCGACAAAAGCATCATAGCAAGCGTTCAGCCGTTCACGCAAATGCGGCTGTTCCGTCTGTTCCTCCTGCTCTTTGATTGCAAGTTCAAAATATGCCTTGCGGATAGAGAAATAGTCGTTAGCCCTCTCCGTGTTCACCTTGCCCTCGTCCACCGGGACAAAATCGGTGGCCGTCTCTTGGTATAGTTCGGATTTGCGGTATCGGATAATGCCCACCTGCCCCTCAAACAGTACCATTGCACCCTCTTTCATCCACGCTTCCGGCTCGTCCGTATAGGCTCGTCTGCCTTTTGGTGGCTGCTTAACGGCCACACTGCCGAAAAGGGACATTTGCGTGTGTATGCCGTCCTGTCCCTCACTTGTGAAAAGGCTTTTGCGGAAATAGCGGCCAAAGTCGAGTTTGAGCAATGCGGCGAGATACTGCGACATGGCGTTTTCATCACCCTGCCACTGGTATTTGCGTACATACTTGCCGTACTGGTTCATCGCAATGCGGCTGCCTGTGGCGAGGGTGGTTTTCGGTAATGTGAAAAGTTTGTTGGCGTATTCGGTCATTGCGCCTGTCGTGTCTGCCTTTTCCCTGCCGACCTGTAAAAAGAGCTGTTCCCTCTGCGAGAGTGCCGCCTTGTGAGTATGCTTTTGGAAGATCAGTAAATCGCTGCCTACCTCGATGCCGCTTGTGTACATGAAAAGCGTGTCGGGCATACGGATAGCACTAATCAAATCGGCATGGTTCACAAGGTATTCACGCACGAATTTGTTGCTTGGTGTATCGGCCACACCTCTTGATGTGACGAAAGCCAGCAGGCCGCCCTCGTTCAAAAGCTCCAAAGCCTTGACAAAAAAGTAATTGTGTATGGTCTTGGTAGCCTGCTCGTATATGCCGCCTTTCTTCCAGAGTTCCGCATCGAACACACGGAAGTTACCGAAAGGGATGTTGGAGGCTATGACATCGAATTTCGTATGTTCAAAACCCTGTTCGTCTATCGTTTCAAACCCGGCTGTCCGTGTAACCGTGTTGTCATTCAGCAGGGAGAGTATCAGACCCGAAACCGGGTCTTTTTCAATGGCATAGCCGCAGGTGTCGGACATGGCTACCGGGAGGAAACCGCCAATGCCTGCACTCGGTTCGAGGAATGAGCGCATTTGCAGCTCATTGTCCTTGAATGTGGCGTGTATCTGCTTTGCGACTACATCAATAAGGAATTTCGGGGTGTAGAACGCTGTCAGGACAGAGGCTTTCATGGCTTCCGTGAAATAGGGATAGGTGTCGATAAGTTCCTGCAACCGCCTTATCGGTTCTTCCATGTCGCCACTTACAGGCTTGTCTGTGCCGATGTTCAGCACTTCTTTGATACCGCCAAACCCCGAATATTGGGATAAGGTTTCTTTTTCCTCTGGTGTGGCTTGTCTGCCTTGAATGTGGATTTGTAACGCTGTCTTTATCGCTTCCACGTTTGCCACCAATGATTTCAATTTGTTGTAACTCATATTTAACCTTTCTTTTTATTTCCCTCTGTTCGGTCTGTTTGCGACCGCCGGGAAGATTTTTCTGCTTTCGGAAGGTGGCGAGGGACAATCGGACAAGGCTGAACCGGAAAAATACGCTCGACAGAGGGAGAGGAAGATTTTTGCGTGTCACTCGCGGCGGCACGTCGGCATTGGCAAGATTGGCACGGTCGGTTACCTTTGCGGAAAATTCTATCCCGTAGGTCGCACGGCAGCGGACTTGGGTTTAATGGGAATCCGTTAGAAAAGGAAAGATTATGGGTAAAAGAGTGAAGCGGTCAGCCGGGACGGACTTTCCGACGGACTGTCTTGGGACTACAGAGGGCAGGATTTATCCCGCCCCCTGTAATGCCAAGTCTGTCCGTGTCCGTCCTTTTGCAAAAAGGGGCTTCACACACTTTATGTAACATGTTACACAAAATGCGTGAGGTTGCTTGAAGCAAACTGGCCGCAGGATGTAAGGCTATAAGAGGGAGAACAGGAGTTTTATAAAAGGTCGTTGGTCGATCGGAACAACAAACCGTACCGAGACTTTGCCCGATACGGTCTTGTCGTTGCCCTGCATATAACTCAGTCTATGTCATAGCCTATCATGTATTCATCGTTGATAAGCAGATAATAGTAGCCGTTGCCACAATTCCGGTACTCTTTGCTGAATCCTGCCGCCATATCGCCATTTTCGCGTGGCTCGCACCACAGCGTACCGTCATAGCCGCAAAAGTCGAAGCGTCCGGTGGAAAACTTTTCACCTTGCTTCAGTGCCGTTCTGAAACGAGCCATATCCCAACTGCCGCAATACTTCTCGATGGTGGCAAGTCCGATACACTTGCCGTCGATGCGTGTGCCGGTCGTGATGCGGTTCTCGTAGAGGGATTTATCCAAATCGGCATTAGCGATTTTGCGAAGCCAATCATTCGTATGCGTGGCAAGCCGGGCAAGTTTCTGGTATTTCAAGACCAGTTTCTTTTCTATGTCCGCTGCATCTTCGGGAGAGGATGACGGATAGTATATCTTCTCAATGCTTGCCCAATCTGTGAAGATGTACCCGCTTTTGCGTTTTCCGAGTGCGATAATGCCGATGACGTTTTCGTTGCGGTTGATAAACAGCCGTCTGCGTTTTCCTGCAATCCTTACATATAAGGATGTAGGATTTTGTTCGTTGCGTAGATAGGCTTCTGCCGGATGAATTGTTGTTGTTTCCATATCTGTATAAATTTGTATAAATTTTGATTTTTGCTGTTCCTATTTTGGTTTACCTGTTCAAAGTTCCGGGATTGTGCCGTTCTTATATAGAACACCGTTCCGATAATGGGACACGATACCCGGCTTAAGTCCCATTTCCTCAAAGGCTATATGCCTGATATAGTCCTTGTATTCTTTGCCAATGAAATTCTTTCCACAAAGGTTGTTGAAAATCATAGGGACGGAAAAACCGTCTTCGCTCGACAATATCACTCTGCCGTCTTGTCTAATTTCTTCTACCATACTTGTTTACTTTTAATTGGTTGAACTATCATGCTGATTTTTATTTTTCCCTGCTTTCGTTTGCCGTGCAGGTTTGTTTTCAGCTTTTTGAGGCAGCCAGAGGATGAAGCTGTGGCATCATAAGCCAAACCCGGATAGAAAACCGACCGTGCAACAGTCTGTTTTCGTCATCCGAATGCAATGCGGCTTGGCGATTATGCGCTTCGTCCTACATTCGCCGACGAAAAGAGTAAAGAATGACCTGCCGATAAACGAGATGTGACAACAATAAAACAGGAAAATACGATTTGGTAAATTGTCATTGTACAATATTGAACAATCACTAAATATCGGCACAATTTTAATTTAGTGCCGATATTTAGTAGATGATGACAAAAGGTTATTTACATATAGATTGTTTTAAATAAATACAAATTTTCGGCACTATTCAGAAATAGTGCCGAAAATTTGCTATATTTGCAGGCAAAAACAGGATATAATATGAGTAACAAAACAACGACATCCATACTTGAATACGCTGAAGTACACCGTGATTTCAGCATGGATGACTTGTTTGCCTATCTTCACGAAAAGGTTGGCATAAGCAAGTCTTCCTTGTCATGGTATCTGTTCAAGCTCGTGAATGAAAATGCATTGGTCAGAACCGGACGCGGAATGTATGCTAAAGTCATGAAACAGTCCTTTGTTCCTAAACTCATAGGTGAAGTAAGAGAAATTTACGATTCGTTGCTGGTCAATTTCCCATTTGCGAAGTTCTGCGTCTATCAGGGGGATATTATCGCAACCTTGCAGCATCACCTTTCTTCCAACCGTGTTGTCTATGTGGAAACAGACAGGGATTCGGCAGAAACGGTTTTCAACTTTTTGAAAGACGGGAACCGTGACGTCTATCTGCGACCGGACAAAGATATGATTTACCGATATGTAGATATGGACAGCCGTGTCTTTTTTGTGAAAAATTTGGTCTCGGAAGCTCCTTTGCAGAAAGTATCAGATGTACCGATGCCTACACTGGAAAAGCTGTTGGTGGATATATTGAGGGATGCGGATTTCTTCTACCTACAAGGCAGTGAAAGCGAGCATATCTTTGAAAATGCCTTTAATCTGTACGCTGTCAATCGAAATCGGCTATTCAGGTATGCCGGCAGACGTAAGGCAAAAGAAGAAATATTGTCCATATTAGAAAATCTGAACATAAAATGATAAAGAAGGAGTGTTTTACGGCAGAATGGATCGAACAGGTTTCATCCGAATTGCACTATAATGATAAAAATCTGATAGAGAAAGTAATCCGTGCCCTGTCCCTGCTTGAAATGCTGGTTAAAGCCGGGTGTCCACTGGTTTTTAAGGGAGGAACGGCACTTATGCTCATACTTGGGAAATCTGCTCATCGTCTGTCAATCGACATTGATCTTATCTGTCCCCCTGGAACCAACATTGAAGACTATCTGAAATCATTTGCCGATTTCGGCTTCATCAATCTGGAACTTGTGGAACGCAAGCAACGGGATGATGCGGATATTCCCAAGAGCCATTCCAAGTTTTTCTATCAGATTGCATACCGAAATGACACCGATGCACAATCCTATATCCTGCTGGATGTACTCTACGAGGACATTCATTATTTCCGTACCCAACAAATAGCTATCAACTGCCCGTTCATACGGTTGGAAGGAAAACCATTGATGGTAACAGTCCCGTCCGCAGAAGATATTTTGGGCGATAAACTGACGGCTTTCGCTCCCAACACAACTGGAATACCTTATTACAAGAATGGAAGGTCCTGTTCGATGGAGATAGCCAAACAGCTTTATGATGTGGGGCGGCTGTTTGAAAATGTTTCAGACCTGCAGATTACCAAAGAAGCGTTCCGTAAGATTGCGGTGGTCGAACTTTCATACCGGTCTTTCGGAACGGACATAGGGCAAGTTTTCAATGACATCCGCCAAACGGCACTTTGTATCTCCACACGGGGAAAAGCCGGAGAAGGAGACTTCGACCTGATACAAGACGGAATCATCCGTGTCAAATCATTCATGTACAAGCAGCGTTATCTGATAGACCATGCCATTATTGATGCAGCAAGAGCGGCTTATTTAGCCACGTTAATTGAAAAGGGAATCAATGAAATAGAATCTTATTCCAACAACCCTGCCGATATAAAGGATATGGTCATCCGACCTTCGCTGCCCAACAAACTGAATAAGCTGAGAAGCAACCTACCGGAAGCCTACTACTATTGGGCAAAAACGAGTGAGTTATTGGAAGCATGAAGTTTTACGAACATCGAATGGAAAAGATAAAAGCCGTATTCAACTGGAGCGGGGGAAAAGACTCCGCGCATGCCCTTTGGCGAGCTCGTCAATCGGAGCTATACGACATCGTTGCCCTGCTCACCACAATCAATCGTGACTCGCAACGCTCCAGCATGCACGGTATCCCACTCCCCTTGCTTCAGGCACAAGCAGACAGTATAGGTATTCCCCTGCATATCGTGAATCTCACACCCCAGGGGAACCTTGAAAATTACGCAGAGGCCATGACTTGCGCAGCCCTACATTTCAAGGAGCAAGGAGTAACCCATTTTATTTTCGGGGATATTTACTTGCACGATGTCCGTGCCTACAGGGAGCGACAACTCGCACCACTCGGAATAGAGGTTGTGGAGCCGTTATGGGGAGTAGTCTCCTCGGAAATCGTCATGCAGCAATACCTCGCTTCCGGACTGAAGACGGTCATCGTGACCACGCAAGCCGATGGCTTGGGAATGGATGCCATCGGTCGCGAGGTAGATGCCGACTTTATTGCCTCTCTCCCCAAGGAAATGGATCACAACGGAGAAAACGGAGAATACCACACGTTCTGCTACGACGGACCGATATTCTCCTCACCCGTACTTTTCCGACTGGGAACTCCCTTTAGCCAAAGTTATGACATCCGGCTTGAGGATGGCACGATTCAAACCTATACTTATTGTTTTGCCCATCTTTCCGCCGAACCATAACACGGATTACATTTGCAATCATAAATCAACAATATGGAAAACAAAGGATATATACATGTCTATACTGGCAACGGGAAAGGAAAGACAACGGCCGCATTTGGGCTTGCCATTCGAGTTTTGTGTGCCGGAGGAAGCGTCTTCATCGGACAATTCGTAAAGAACATGAAATATAATGAAACCAAGATCGAACATCTGTTTAACAACGTCCGCATCCAGCAATTCGGTCGGGGGTGCTTTATTGAAAAGAAGCCGGCACAAGAAGATATTGACGCAGCTTATGCGGGATTGGAAAGCTGCAAACAAATTCTCGCTTCGGGAGAGTATAATCTGGTCGTGCTCGATGAACTAACCATTGCCCTGTATTACGAGTTGCTTTCTATTGAGGAGGTATTGACGGCGATTTCTCGACGACATTCCGGGACAGAGTTGGTAATCACGGGACGGTACGCTCCGGCAGAATTGATCGACATAGCCGACTTGGTCACGGAGATGCGAGAAGTCAAACATTATTACACGGAAGGCGTCCTCTCCCGCAACGGGATAGACCGTTAGAGTCCGATCTCCCTACTCGGTCTTGGTTTCACAATCATTCAAATAAAAAATTACGATAAGTTCCAAAATGAAAAGTTCCCTGTTTTAATCGAAAACCACATCACCTAATGACACTCTTTTCGATTAGCGTTTGGCGACATAAACACTCTTACAACAGTCTGCTCAAAGCTGAAATGCACTCCTGCTGTGTAGTCCGGATGTAATCGAAAACGACCGACGGATCGACACTCTTGCCATTTAGCTTGCAGGTTATGTGCAAGTGCTCGCCTGTACTTCGTCCGGTCGAGCCGGTAATACCGACGGCATCACGGGGACGGACTACCGTACCCTTGGCGGTCAGCACCCGTGAAAGGTGGCAATAGCTGACGGTGTAATTTCCGTGCCGCAGGGTCACATACTTGCCGGACGTCTTGTCCTGTCCCACTTTGACGACCACCCCCTCCATCATGGCCAATACCTGCTCGCCCCGTGCGTGCAGGTCGATACCGCCGTGAAACTTCCTCTTTCCGGTAAACGGGTCTTTCCGGTAGCCGTATGGTGATGTAATTCTGATGCGCTGCAATGGATAAGACACACTGAGATAACGGTCAATCCACAACTTCTTACTTTCATCGGCAGGTTTTGTCGAAGTCTCCTGTACAGGAGCCATGCTTTCGGGTGTCGGCTCCGGCTTTTTCATACCCTCCTGCAAGGCTTCTACCTTGTATCTTTCTGGTGTCTTGGCAATCGTGTTGAACTGCGCCTGAGCGGGCATCGTGCAGAATGAAACACCCGATATTGCTATCAGTAAAATTTTTCTCATTCGGCAAAGTTATAACGGGAGTTTTCATGTCGGAAACAAACTACCGTCATTTCTTGTATTGGTTTGATATTTTGCGTCTATTAGTACGATTTTGATTAGATAATTGTACTAATGAAGATAAAAACAGCATATTACAACCATTTATATAGCTGTATTTTTGTCCGTCATAATAAGATGTCTCTATCTTTGTATAGTACAATTTTATAATATGAATATAGTATGAAAAAAGTTCAGATTGAATTTGATGAATTACCCTTTTCGACACTGGAACGATTCGGTCTTACAAGGGAAATGATCGAGGACTTGCCGATGCGTGTGTTGGAAGACATCTGCAACGGCCGGCATTCTCCCGTGCTTCCCGTGCGTGTCACTGACGAGCATGGCGGGCAAATCGAGAGCCGCAGCCGCTTTGCCTTTATCCGCATGGACGACGGTCAGGTGGATGTGGTGTTCTATCCGGCACTGAAATCCTCTCCACTGGAGCGGTATGACGAAGCACAGCAGAAACAGTTGCTCGACGGCAAGGCGATTGTCGCCGATGTGGAAATGTCGGACGGACGGAGCAGCAAGGCTTTCGTACAGATTGACGCCGAGACGAAACAGGTGATGTATGTCCCCACGCCCATCATCGCACGCAACCTGAAAGTGCTGGCCGAGGTCATGCGCCTCGGTACGGTGGAGGTAAACGGGATGCAGCACGGCGAGCCGCTGACGGTAGTCGTGGGCGGCGAGCCTGCCACAGTGGGCATCGACCTTCATGCCAAGACCGGCATCCGCATCTGTTCGGGCGACGCGCAGCAATGGCGCAACCAACCCAAGCGAGAGTGGGACAAATACACCTTCGGGTGCTACGGCTGCTGGGTCATGGACGATGACGGTAACCTTGACTACGTTTCGGAGGAAGACTACACCGAAGAGCTGTGGAACGAACAGAAGAAGAGCGGCGAGCGCAATCGTGCGACAGCTCTCCATAAGTAAAACATCAATCCGTACATTATGGCACAGAACGAATATTATCCCGAAGACGTACTTGTCGGGAAGATGCAGAGCGGCGAATACGGCTGGCTCGATTACGTCAATCATTTCTCCGCCGACTGGCAGGAGGAATACGCCCGTTACTGCGAGGAAAAAGGGCTTGCAGTCGGCAACGAATCCGCCGCCGAGTTCGTCCGCTTCAAGGACGAACAGTTGGAGGCAGCAATGGAAAGCGGAGACGCATAACGAAAACAATCAGACTATGGCGATACGAACGAATACCAATCCCCGGCAGATGGACTTGCAGCCCGAAATGCGCGATATGCTGATGCGCAACGGGCTTCAAGCCCATGTTGCACTTGACGATGCAGGGTATCGGCTGATCGTGCAGGGACATGACTCGCCCCTGCTGGTCTATCCGATCACCGAACGTCAGATGTTGGCACTCACGGACTGGGGAACGAACACTGCCAACAAGAAGGCCTACAACGTGCTGACGAGCATCGTGGGCAAGGACTTCTATATGCCCAAGAACTTCGTCCATGCCCGCAATGCCAACGGTCGTGTGGCTATGGGGCTGCACGGCTACCGCATCGTCATCGGCGAGTACGGGCGCATGGGGCGTATGGGAATGCCCCCGCCGTTCCTTGGCTGGACACCTCGCAACCAGTTGGGCTTCCACCTTCGCAGGGTCGGCGGCCAACTGTTCTTTCCGGGGCCGTCCATCGTACCCGAACGCCCCGACGGGCGCATGAAGCCCGGCGAACTGCAATCAGGCGGTTACGGCTTCTATTACAAGGGGCATCAACAGGAGCAGCCCGTACAGCAACGGGATGTGCTGCAGGACTTGCAGGCGGCTATCACGCCGATGGTCAGCCGTCCACGCAGCAAGGAACCGGCACGGCCGTACAAGGAGCTTATAGCCTCTCCGGTCTATTTCTCCAACGAGAAATGGGCGGAGTGCCTTGCCTCGCACGGTCTTGTCGTGGATGCGGAAAAGCAGACGCTGACCGTGCAGTCGGAAAGCGTCCAAGCCGATATGGTCTATGACCTGACGGAAGAGGAAGTGAGGACACTGGTTGCCGCACCCATCGAGGAGCAGCCCGTAGAGAAACGTCTGGAACTGCTGAACGGCATTATCGGGGCTGACTTTTCCGACAAAGTGACGATGGAGGCTCTCAACAGCGATCAACGCATCGCTATCGGTCTGCATCCCGAAGTACAGCAGGATTTGAAACAACGCCAACGGCAGGAGCAAGAGGCTTTTATGCCAGTGAAAACCTCGCTGCAACAGCAAGAG
The DNA here is from genome assembly GCF_000382445.1 of Phocaeicola massiliensis B84634 = Timone 84634 = DSM 17679 = JCM 13223. Taxonomy (GTDB): domain Bacteria; phylum Bacteroidota; class Bacteroidia; order Bacteroidales; family Bacteroidaceae; genus Phocaeicola; species Phocaeicola massiliensis. The sequence goes on from NZ_KB905474.1 coordinate 313,489, forward strand.
GAATCCGTACAGGGAAATATCGGTGCGGTAGTGGACGGGCGTGACCTCCAGTTTTTGAATGAAAACAAGGGATGGTATCGGGAAGAGAAACACGGGCGGGAAGTCGAAGTGAGCCAGATAGCCGTTCAACCGGCACAGACCGAGGGGAAATACAGGATGACCGCCGTTATCGACGGTCAGGCTATCAGCCATGAGATAACCCAACGGGACTACGACAAGTTCCTTGCTGTGGATGACTATCACCGGATGAAGCTCTTTTCCAAGATTTTCAGCGAAGTGGACATGAAAACACGCCCGGAAGCACAGCGGGGTCTCGGCACGAAAATCTTTGCCGCCCTCACCGCAGGTACGGTAGTCGCGGCGGGTGTCGCACACGGCATCCACCATCACTGCCATGCCCCGGAGTTCTACGGCGAGTGTTTCGGCGGTCCGCCACGCCCGTACTTCAAGCCGGGTGTCGATACGCCGAGGGATGTGGCCATCCGTTGTTTCGAGGCAGAGATGAACCGTGAAATCAATGATATGAGAATGGGGAGGTAAACCATGAGAGAGGGCGAACTGACTTATGACGATTTTCTGCGCAGGCTGAACATTCAGGACGTGCTTATCGACGCGGGCTATCACCTGAACCGGCGTGACGGCCTGCGCTATCCCTCGTATGTCCGGTTGGACAGCGAGGGGCGGCGCATCCGCAACGACAAGTTCATTGTCACGCAGCAAGGGAAATGCTGTTTCAAACCGCAACAGCAGAAGTCGTATAACATCATTTCCTTTATCAAGGAGCATCCGCATTTTTTTGCGGAATACCATGCCGGTGTGTCTCCCGACCGACTGGTAAACCTTGTCTGCAACCGGTTGCTGAACCATCCCGTCGCTGACCGGGATACCCGGATTATCCAGCCTAAACGGGATGTGAAGCCGTTTGACATGGCGGATTACGACATTCACCAGTTCAATCCGCAGGATCGGGCGACACAAAAGAAGTTCTATCCGTTCTTCAAGCATCGGGGCATCGACCTTTACACGCAATACGCCTTCCACCGGAACTTTTGTCTGGCGACGAAACACCGTGAGGACGGCATGAAATACACCAACCTCGCCTTTCCGCTGACCGTTCCGAAAGATACGGGACAGGTTGTCGGTCTGGAAGAGCGAGGGCGCCCTCGCATGGATGGCAGCGGCAGTTATAAAGGGAAGGCGGAAGGGAGCAATTCGAGCCAAGGGCTATGGATTGCCAGCCCAGCCAAAACTACGCTTACCGAAGCCAAGCATATCTACTGGTTCGAGAGTGCATACGACGCGATGGCCTATTACCAGCTTCATCAGGCCAACGACAAGGATTTGCGGAAAGCGGTCTTCATATCTACCGGCGGTAACCCGACGGTGGAACAGATGCGGGGTGTCCTCACGCTCTCGCTTCCTGCCAAGCAACACATCTGTTTCGATACCGACCTTGCGGGAATCGAGTTTGCCAAGAACCTGCAACAGGAGATGTACCGGGCTGTCCGTTCCACCATCGAGGAGACACCGGAGCGGAAGCCTTATCTGGATTCCGTCGCTGACGGCAAGAACCTCGATGAAGGAGACATAGACCTGCTGCCCGACGCTTTGCGGTCGAGCTACGGGAAATATGAATCCGCATGGGAAGAAGCCATGTCGATGCGTTCGAGCGGCCTGTGCCATCCGGACGACATACGGGAACAGACGGATATCATGAACGGAAATTACAAGGAGTTCCGTGAAGGATTGCGGGAGTTCCTCGGTCTGGACAAGGCGAATGACGCCTCTTTTGTCCGTGAACAGCCTACCTATCCCAACAAGGACTGGAACGAACAGCTTTTGGCCGGGCAGAAACAGGAAGAGACGGTCGATGAGACACAGGCGAGAGAACAGTCACCGGAAGAGGAACAACAAACACACTTTCGCCGATGATGACCGATGCACCCACAGGACATTTCCAAAGCATCGTGCTGCAACCGCACGCCGGACAGTTCGTCATCGACGAGCTGCCCGCAATCGTATTGTGCTGTGCAGCATGGGTGTACGGTGGCATGGAGGGACTGCCTCTGACAGCTCTTGCCGTATCGGTTGCCGCATTGCTTTCTTTGGCATTGCTGTACCGTTTCATCTATCTGCGCCGGACACGCTACCACATCGGTAGCGAGCAGCTTATCAGCAGGCATGGGGTGCTGTCCCGGAAGACGGACTACATGGAACAATATCGTATCGTGGACTTTGTGGAACACCAAAGCCTCATGCAGCAGCTTTGCGGCCTAAAGACGGTACGCATCTTCTCGATGGACAGGAATACACCCCGGCTTGATTTGGTAGGCATCAGACACAACTTCGATGTGGTAACGCTTATCCGGGAACGGGTCGAGTATAACAAACGAAAAAAGGGAATATATGAAATCACGAATCATTAGTCTGGTCATTTTTGCCCTCTGCCTGATGCCACACTGGGCAAAAGCCCAAATCACGGCGTCCAATCCGTTGGAATGGATGGCGTTGGCCGAGGGCAACGAGGTTATCAATGACCAAATAGAGAAACAGATAAATGGTCAGACGAAGACAGCTATGCTGCAGAACAGCATCGCCGCCGAGTTTAACCGCATCCACAAATGGGAGAAGCAGTACAACAGTTATCTCAAGACGGTAAGCGGCTACGCTTCATCGCTGAAAGCCTGCACCCATCTCTACAACGACGGCGTGAGAATCTTTCTCACGTTAGGGAAATTGGGCAACGCCATCCGAAACAACCCGCAGGGCATCATCGCCTCCATGAGCATGAACAATCTGTATATCGAGACGGCAACGGAACTGGTATCGGTCTTCACGCTCCTGAATGACGCAGTGGCCAAGGGCGGCAAAGAGAATATGCTCACGGGTGCGGAACGCAGCAAGACCTTGTGGGCGTTGAACGACAAACTTTCGGTTTTCAGCCGGAAGCTACACCTGCTCTACCTGAGCATACGATACTATACCCTCAATGACGTGTGGAACAATGTGACGGCCGGGATGCTCGACCGCAACAATGGGGAGGCGGCACGGATGGCCATGACCCGTTGGCGCAGGGCTGCCGTCCTCGCACGATAAAAACGGAACTGACAATGAAACGGACGATTTGGATAGGCATCTTATTGTTGTGCATCGGTATCGGCAAGGTTCGGGCGCAAAACGACCCCGTGCTTGCCGGAATGATCCTGCTCTATACCGACAAGGCGGAAAAGGAGCTGAAGAACCAGGAGAAAGTCATGCTGATGCAGACCACCGGACACCTGTGGACGAAAGAGGAAGTGAAAGCCACGACCGACCTGCAACGGGAGTTCAACAACTATTTGGACTCTTTCCGGTCGATAATCTGCTACGCAGCGCAGATATACGGTTTTTACCACGAAATATCAAGGCTGACGGACAATATGGGAGACTTTACCAGACAGGTAAGCCGCAATAGTCCCAACGCGCTGGCCGTTGCTCTCTCCACGCAACGGAACCGCATTTACCGGGAACTGATTATGAACAGCGTGGAGATTGTGAATGACATCCGCATGGCGTGCCTGTCAGACAACAAAATGACGGAGAAGGAGCGCATGGAAATCGTATTTGGCATCCGTCCGAAGCTCAAGATGATGAACAAGAAACTGCAACGGCTGACCAAGGCGGTGAAATACACGACGATGGGCGACATCTGGCGTGAAATCGACGAGGGGGCACGCCCGGCAGCCGACAAACGGGATATCGTGGAAGCCGCCAAAAGACGCTGGCGGCAGATAGGAAGAAATGTAAGACCTTAAAAACAGACAACGTATGGGCGTTTGGAGTACACTATTGAAATATGGCGGCAAGGCCATGAAAGGTGTCGGTACGGCTACAGCGACTACCGGCAAAAGTATGGGTAAGGCAGTGCTGCACCCTTCGCAGACCTTGCGTGGCGCGGGTCAGGCCGTCAAGACGGCGACCATCGGCGGTGCGGTCGGTTATGTGGGCTGGGAGAAGCTGACCACCGACAAAAGCGTGGTGCGTATCGTGAGCGATGCGGTCATCGGCGAACCGGCAACGAATACCCTCGCGGAGACGGCGGACGGAGTGCGTGAACTGACGGGCAAGGCCGGGGAAGCCGTCAGTTCGGTCAGCGGTGCGGTAACCGGCATCGACAACAAGCTGAACGGTGTGTCGAACTTTTTGCGCCAAGCCTCCGGTGGCGGAGGCCTTGATATGTTCGGCAACTTTTTCCGTAACCTCGGCAGCGGCAACGTGTCGGGGCTGAGTATTGCCGGGCTGGTTGCGGCGGCGTTCCTCATATTCGGACGCTTCGGCTGGCTGGGCAAGATTGCCGGCGCATTCCTCGGCATGATGCTCATCGGCAACAATGCGGGTGTCTTCCGAACGCCGGAGACAGAAAACGTGCAGCGCACCCGGACGCCCGAACTTCCGGCAGAGGAACAGACGCATGGCGGAGGGATGAGAAGATAGGGATATGAATCAATAGGTAAACAGCATGAAATATACAGAAGAAATGATCCTGCAATCCGATAGCGGTTATTGTATGCCTTTCGAGGAACAGCAGGGCAAAGACGTGGAGCTGTCGCTCGGCTACGGCGAACAGACCGACCCGGCGACGGGCGAGAAATTCTTTCATCACGGCATTGACTTCAACGTGCGGTGCTATATGCTTTCTGCCCTCGCCAGCGGCATTGTGTCGGGCGTGGGCAACGATTCCGGACACGGCATCTGCCAGACCATCCGCTACGGGGAGTATGAGGTGACATACGGAAATCTGTCCAATGTCTTCGCTCAATTCGGACAGCGTGTAAAGGCCGGACAGACGGTAGCTTTGAGCGGTGACAAACTGCACATGACCGTCCGCTTCAAGGGCGAGGAACTGAACCCGTTGGAATTCTTGACAATGCTGTACGGGAATATCCAGGCAATGCGTCAGGCCGGCGGACACGAGACAGACTATTTATCCGGCTTGGAGATGGAACTGAAAACCGATTATGAACGGGACAAAAGGGAGATAGAGGAACTGATGCTGCACTTCCTGCCGCACTATATGGAGGATTTGCGGCATGGAGCATACACCTTGCCCCGGAATACGGAGCAGTCGCTACGCCACATCTTCACGGTGGGTGCGATGAAGGAGTATTTCTACGAGAATATGCCGAGCATGGCCAATCCGCTCGGACTGGGACACAAGGCCATGCCGCTGGCCTGCAAGGTGCAGAACCTCCTTATTGCGGATTTCCTGCATTACCTCGCCCTGCGGCATGATGTGTACCTCTCCACTGCGAGCAGCGACATAAAAAAAAACTCCATGACGAAGCCCTGACCTATGGCGGCATCATAGACCCGTTGGCGGAACTGGACATCGACATACAGAGCTTCGACATACCGAGGCTTGTCACGGTCTATCCCGACCGGGCGGGTGTGCGCTGGTGGACCAAGGCATGGTTCAACAATCGGGAAGAGGGCGAGACATCCGTCGAAATCGAACGGGAGCAGGCGATACGGTTCATGCAGGACAACATCGAAAAGGACGCATGGCTGGAAGAGTTCTTTCCCCGGCAGATGGAGGTTTACCACAACGCCATCGAGCAGACGAAAGAACAGCTATTGAAACAGATAAATATATAATACACAACATGGATGGAATCAGACATAGCCGGCAATTCGCGGAAATAGAACGTCTTGTGAGCGATTATTTCCATTGCCACCTTGCGCCCGTCATGTCGAAGACACAGGCTTACCTCACGAAGAAACAGGGCGAGGAAATGAGGGAGTATTCCACCTCTTTGGGCGGCATACTCAGCGCGATGGCGTCTGCGGCACAGCCGATGGGCGACCCGTACCAGGTACTCAAGGTCACGGGCGAATGGAACTCGAAGACAACGGAGGACTATATCGGAATGTGCAAGGCGGAGATTACCGGCTCCAAAGAGATACAGCAAGACCTCGCATACATGGCCGGGCAATGGCGCGATACTGTCGTGCAGGAAATCGGGCGCAAGCGTTACGATGAACTGTCGGAACAATTAGGCGGCGACCTTGCCTATGCCTATATGGACTACCGGGTGGAGGAACTGATGATCGACCGGCTGGTCAAGGAGCGTATGCCGAAATCGTCAGCCGACTACATCATCCGCAAAGCCGCAGAATCAAGCCTGCTTGGACTTTCGCAGACCTTCAACCGCTCGCCGCTTGCTGTGGAAATCGAGGCACGGGGCGAAGCCGCCTACCGTCCGAAAGGATGGGAAAAAGGCGCGGGTCGGGTACTGGGCGCAACGGCAGATACCGTGATGATGGGAGGCGTGGGTTCGTGGGCAACACTGGCGAAGTTTGTCGGGGCGGACGTGGCTATCTCGGCAGTCGCCTCACGCTTCGAGCCTGAAAAGTCGCCCAAGCTCTCTGTGGAGCAATGTATCAGCAAAGGGGTGTTCGGCAGCGAACGGAACGTATTTACGGACTTCCGCAAGGAGGCTGCAACGGTACAGACGGGTGACAGTGCGCTCATCGTGGCCGCCAACGAGCGGTTGAAGAAGAAAATACCGGTGATGGATTTCAGTTTCCCGAAGTGGATGCAGACACCAAAGTTTACCCCTTTCCAAATGCCAGAAATACCCGGACACCCTGAAAAGAAGAATGAACGTGCCGAACGGTACAAGGATGTGCCGCTGGTCGTCGCTCCCGGACAGGAAGAAGCCTATTTGAAGCATTTGGAGAAATATAAGAATGCAACGGCTGTAACTGCCAAAAAGGAATCAACGCAGCCGGAGACGGAACAGAGGGAAAAAGTGGAGAAAGAGGAACGGCAGGTGGTTATTCCACGTGAGGAAGAAAAGCAAGAGAGAGAGGCTGTGCAGACCAACACGAACGGATGGAGCGGATTGCTCAGTACGTTGGGATTAGAGGGATTGGGCGATATCACGGGCAACCTCGGATATGTCATGGCCATGCTGCCCGACATCCTGTTGGGGGCTTTTACCGGCAAGACACAATCGTTGCGCTTTGGGGACAACCTGCTGCCGATAGCGAGTATTGTGGCCGGTCTGTTCGTGCGTAACCCGCTGCTGAAGATGCTCCTTGTCGGTCTGGGCGGCGCAAACCTGCTGAACAAGGCGGGACACGAGGCTTTGGGGCGACCCATGCCGTCCGCTGCCGAACAGACGGAGAACCAGTACCGCCGTTATCCCGATGAACCGCTCAATCCCCGTATTGTGAACCCGGTACTGCAAGGCAGTACGCTCATCGCCACGATAGACCGTGTGCCTTGTACCATCCAGCTCACGCCGACCGTCGCGGAGGCTTACCGTGCAGGGGCATTGCCGCTGAACACGCTGGCGAACGCCGTGCTTGCCAAGAGCGACCAGTTGCGCCATATCGCTTCGCAGAATTACGATGACGGACAGCGGGAAACGGTCGTGCGTACACGGGGCATCCAATAATTCCATGAACAATAAAAGCATGATGATATGAAAGAAAAGTCGCAAATCGAGAAGAAAGCCGAGGCAAGGCAGGCGGAACTGCTGTCTGCCGCACTGAGCGGGGCGTCGAACGCTGGCGGCCATTGGCTCAACGTATCGGGCAAGGGATTTCCCCGGCTCTATCCGCAAGGGGTCTCGGCCAGCCCGTTCAATGCCCTCTTTATGGCCTTGCATTCGGACAATAACGGATGCAAGACCAACCTGTTCACGCTTTACTGTGAAACCAAGGTACGGGGTGCTGCGGTGCGGGAGCATGAGCAGGGCGTACCGTTCCTGTTCTATAACTGGAACAAGTATGTCAACCGGAACAATCCGGATGAGACCATCGACCGTACCGCCTATCTCCAATTGGACGAAGAGCATAAGGCACAGTTCAAGGGTGTCCACAACCGGGAGATCCGCACGCTTTTCAATATCGACCAGACGACGTTGCCCTACGTTGACAAGCCGGCTTACGAGGATGCGGTAAAGCAGGATGGCAGTGTTCAGGAAAGAGGATATACCGAGGCGGACAACCGCAGGTTGCGCACCCGGTTCAACGACTTTCTATTGAAGATGCGGGACAACCTCGTTCCCGTGCGCTCGGACGGTAGCGGAGTTCCTCATTACGAGACGGACAAAGATGCGGTCTATATGCCGCGTCAAAAGGATTTTGAACATTACCACGATTATATGCAGGAAGCCTTGCGGCAGATCGTGAGTGCTACGGGGCATCAACAGCGGCTCGCCCGTGAAGGCATGGTCATGAAGAACGGCGTGGCCCCGTCGGAGGATGCGGTAAAATATGAAAGGTTGGTCGTGGAACTGGCTTCGGGTATCAAAATGCTGGAACTGGGACTGCCCGCCCGTCTGTCCGATGCAAGCCTGAAGACGGTGGATTACTGGTGCCGGGAGTTCAAGGAAAATCCGTGTATGATGGACGCTCTCGAAAGCGACGTGAACAATGCGCTTGATGTTATCCGAAAAGCGGAACGGGGCGAGAAAATTGAGTACGCCACCCTGCGAAACAGACGGCAGACCACGACCATGCAGGAACAGATGCACAAGCATTACTTTGTGGCGAATGAAATCCGCCAGCACCCGGACAAGGCGGCGAAAAGCATCGTCCTCGTCATAGACCGGGAGGCAAAATCGGCAGATGTCATTTTGCCGGCAGGAGCTTCGACCGAGGCGAACAACGAGATTCCCGGCATGAACAAGGGACGTATCGAACGGGCATTGCAGAAAGAGGGTATCGAGCAGGTGCGTTTCTATAATACTGACGGTGCATTGGGCTACAGACCCGATGACAGCTATTTCAATGAAAAAATGGTGACACTGGCCCGGTTAAGGAACTACACGTTGGAAAAGCTCTCCACGCTGGACGTGTCGGAGGCGGTCAGACGGGCGAATGAGGTCGGGTTCGATGCCGTGCAGATGATTCAGGACGACAAGAACCGTTGGGCACTCTATATCAAGCCGGAAAACAAGGAGGGGTACAGCGTCTATCCCGATAAGGAGGATGTGAACCGTTTTTTCTCCACGCTCAAGCAGGCGATGGACAACATCGACAAGGTACGGATGGAGCTGGCGCACAAGTATTATGCACTGGCGGAGGTCAAGCCCGACCTGAAAGTGGATTTGTTCGGCAGCGATACGCCGGAGATTGACCTGAACCGTATTCAGCGTGTTGCCATCTTCAAGACCAGGCAGGATGGAATCCAGTGTGTGGCAACCATCGACGGACAAAAGCTGCAGCCCCGCAGCGTCACTCCACAGCAGTGGCAACGGATGTGGGTGGCGGAAGACCGGGACGGCTACAAGCGGCATTTGGCGGCCACGCTGTTTGCCGATGTGCTGCAAAAGGGACAATCCGTCGGGGAACAGAAAGCGGAAGAGCAGGTACGGCAACAGAATGAGACGGTGCCGGAAAATCGGTCGGAAGAGACGAATGATGAAAATATGTCTCCGAAACGGCAGTTTTGGGACAACCTCAAGGAAAAGCATCCCGACGCCCTGTATCTGATTCGTGCAGGAGAAGTGTACCGGCTTTATAATGAGGATGCGGCAAAGGGAGCAAAAATACTGGGAATTACGGTCAAGGAATATCCGGAACATGGATTTTCGACTTTCGCAGAGTTCCCAAGGACGCAACTGGACAGCTATCTGCCCAAACTTGTCCGTGCCGGTGAGCGTGTCGCCATCAGTGAGATAGAGCTACAGGATAAACGGCAGGACGAGCAGGAAACACATAGGGGTATTCATAGATAAGGAGTGACGATTATGAGCAAGAATCAGGAATATGCACTGCAATACGCGGATTATGCGATGGCACAGATGCGCAGGTATGGCATTCCGGCTTCCGTCACATTGGCGCAAGGCATACTGGAAAGCAGCAACGGACAGAGCCGTCTGGCGAGGAACGAGAACAACCATTTCGGCATCAAGGCGACACCCTCGTGGATTGCCGGAGGCGGCAAATACGGAATCTACACCGATGATAAGCCGAATGAAAAGTTCTGCAGCTATGACAGCGTGGGTGATTCATACGAGCATCACTCCCGCTTTTTGAAGGAGAACAGCCGCTATGCCGGTTGCTTCAAACTCTCCCCGGACGATTACAAGGGCTGGGCACAAAGCATTGAGAAAGCCGGTTACGCCACAGGCGGCAAGTATGCCGAGAACCTGCAAAAAATCATTGAGCAGAACGGCTTGCAGAAGTATGACAGGCAGGTGATGCAGGAGATGGCGGCACAAGGCAGGCAGTTCGGGGTAGAACACAATCCGCTCCAGACCTCCGAAGGTGCGGAACATGGAACGGGGTATTCGTTCCCGGTGGAACGGGAGGAATTTCTGTTCATTACCTCTCCGTTCGGAACACGGCAAGACCCGTTGGACGGCACAAAGCAACAGATGCACAAGGGCGTGGATATACGTTGCAAAGGCGATGCGGTACTGGCTACGGAGAACGGCGGCAAGGTCGTGGCGGTAAACCAGAACAAGAATACGCCCGGCGGCAAGTCGCTGACGGTGGAATATGCCCGGACGGACGGCAGCAAGGTACAATGTACCTATATGCACCTCAAGGAGATTTCCGTCAAGGTCGGCGATACGGTACAGGCCGGCGGACGGCTCGGCACATCGGGCAATACGGGAACACGGACGACCGGGGAACATCTGCATTTCGGTGTGAAGAATATCTATGCCGACGGGACGAAACGGGATATAGACCCTGCGGCGTATCTGGCTGAAATCGCACAGAAAGGACATATCAAATTGCAAATGCTGCACAACGGGAATGACCTGCTCGCCAAATACAAGGCGGCGGAAGATACCGTGCCTGAAAAGAACCTTTCGCCCGACGGATGGATGAAAAAACTCCTTTCGTCGGAGGATAGCGGTGTGGGAATGTCGGGATGCAACGACCCGATTGTGGAGATGGCGATGACCGCTTTCGCCTCCCTGATGCTGCTGGCCACACAGATTGACAACCGGAACGAAGAGGAACAGAAGGCGATGATATCCACCGCGATGGATCTTCGTACCATCGACCTGAAGCCGTTGTTGCCGAATATGAAGAACTGCGACCTGACTATCGGCGAGAACGGCAAGGCCATTCTGAAAGCGGACAATGGGGAACTGCGTGTCTCGCGGGAGCTGACCGCTTCCGAGCTGAACCGGTTGTCTGCCACGTTGAACAACGGCACACTCACGGAAGAGACCAAACGGATGCGTGTAACCGGTATGCTGAATACGGTTATCCTGTCGGAAGCGGCCTCACAGAATTTCGAGCAAGAGATGTCCCGGCAACAGGGACAGACGGAAAACCTGCGAAGATAAAGGCATGGCGATATGGTAAAATGCGTGATGATACAGCTATGCAAATGTCTGGCGGGAGTCTCCATCCTTGCGTTGCACGTCCGGTTCTGCTACCTGCTGTTGGGGTGGATCGGGACGCTCGTTGTCGTGGGCGTGCAATTAGCCATCGCCGGATGGATGGTCTGGGCGATGATACGTGCGCCTGACTGACCGTACCCTCCAACAGTTCAACATCAATCAACCCATGTATCACTTGTCGGATGATCCATGTATCATTAAAGACAAAAAACAGATGATTAAATGTAATGTTACGGTATGCGGCGTTATCGGCCGCGATGCGTCGGTTCGCAAGAACAGAGAGGAAAAGGAGTTTATGGCATTTCCGCTCCGGGTACAGATTCCGGCAACGGGTGGACGGCATACTATCGAGGTGGATGTCCGCAAGGAGTGCAGTCAGGAAGAAGCCACCGGTTATCGGAACGGCTCCCGTGTGGAAGTGAGGGGTACGATGTATCTCAAACGCCGGGGTGACAAGCTCTATTTCAACCTGTTCGCCGATGAAATCTGCAATGCCGCTACGGATGATGCGGATTGCGTCAAGGGTGAGCTGGCATTTCGTGGTAAAGTCGGCCAGAATATCGAGGAGAAAAGGGATAAGAAAGACCAGCCTTATACGGTGTTCTCGGCGTTCAGTGCGGAGAAGGTCGATGACGGCTTCGAATACCAGTGGGTGCGCTTCTTCTGTTTCGGCAAGGAGCGCGATGCGTGGCTACAGCCGGGTATAAAGGTGGATGCCATAGGTGAAATGAACCTGTCGGCACATAACGGGAAAATCAATCTTTCCTGCAAGGTGGAGGAACTGACGCAATATGTGGCGGATTCGTCTAACTATAATCAGTAAGTAATATGGCCGGTTACAGAAAGAAGAATGCCGACGGACCGAACAGCGAGGACAAGGCTCTCGACCTGTTCGCCGAAATGATGATCGAGAAAATCGAGGGCATTCAAAAGGACTGGAAAAAGCCTTGGTTTACCGAGGGTGCGTTGCAGTGGCCTCGCAACCTTCACGGGCGCGAGTACAACGGGATGAATGCTTTTATGCTGCTTTTGCACTGCGAGAAAGAAGGGTACAAGATTCCCCGTTTCTGCACCTTCGATTGTGTTCAGAAGCTCAATAAGTCCGGCAAGGATGGAGAGGAACTGCCGCGTGTCTCCGTGCTTCGTGGCGAGAAGTCCTTTCCGGTCATGCTCACCACGTTCACTTGTATCCATAAGGAGACCAAGGAGAAAATCAAGTATGACGATTACAAGAAACTCTCCGATGACGAAAAGGAACAGTACAATGTTTATCCGAAGATGCAGGTTTTCAGGGTCTTCAATGTTGCGCAGACCAATTTGCAGGAAGCGCGACCGGAGCTGTGGCAAAAACTGGAGCAGGAAAATTCGCGTCCGGCAATCGAGGAGGGCGAGCATTACAGTTTTGCCCCAGTCGATACGATGATAAGGGATAACCTGTGGATTTGTCCGATTACGCCGAAATATCAGAATGACGCCTACTATTCCATCACGAAGAATGAAATCATCGTGCCGGAAAAGGAACAGTTCAGATCGGGAGAATCGTTTTACGGGACACTGTTCCATGAGATGACGCACTCGACCGGTGCGGAGGGTGTTCTCGATCGGTTCAAGCCGACTACCTTCGGTTCTCCTGAATATGCCCGTGAGGAACTGGTGGCAGAGTTAGGTAGCGCACTGGTCGCACAGCGTTACGGCATGACCAAGCATATCAAGGAAGAAAGTTGTGCATACCTCAAAGGATGGCTCGATGAGCTGAAGGAATCGCCGCAATTCATCAAGACAACGCTCCTGGACGTGAAAAGGGCAACCTCGATAATTACCCAGAAGGTGGATAAGATAGCGCAAGAACTGGAACAAAATGTCGGCGAGAAGCAGGAAAACGGAGCGGCGGCAAAGGAGAAGACATTTTATTCCTCTGTCGCGTATCTCCAATTTTCGGATGACACGAGGCCGCTTGACGAACTCCGGGAGAAAGGCGATTGCGAGGGATTGCTGACGCTTGCCAAGGAGTATTACGACGGCAACGGCATCAACGAACAGCATACTTATTTATCAGCCACGAACAACAAGGGTGACAGCCTAATTGCCGAGGATGAGAATTTCGCTGTCGTGTACAACGGGAGTGTCGGGGGAACCTACGAGGTGATGTTGAAATTCACGGAGCAGGAAATTCGCGACCATATCCGGCGTTACGGTGTCGATATCGCCGGAGATACAATAAAAGGGGTTGCCAGGGAGATGGCGGCGGAACAGTTCTCCGCTTTGGCGTATCAAAAGATTCCGGCCTTCGAGATGCCGAACGGTGAAGTGCTATATGTCGAATATAACAAGGAATCCGATACGCTTGATGTCGGGCAACCCACCAATGCCGGGCTGGTCGCGCAGCATCGTTTCCCTTACGACCACAATGTCGGGCTGGATGCCAATCTGCAAGCCGTGAACGAGAAGCTGAACGAGCTGGAAGAGTATCGGGCAGAACTACAAGAGGCAGAATACGGCAGCGGTATGCGCCGGTAAGGATGGAAAGAAAAAGATGCGGAACTGGTTGGCTCCGCATCTTTTTTGCAGTTTATTTCCCCAACAAACCGTCTATCATAGACTGTAAATTTGCTATGTCGCAATACTGGTTACATCCCCCTCGGTAGTCCTTTCCATTTTGAGCTGTCCGTATCAGAAACGAATCGAGTTCAATTCTTACGCCGCTGCCCATTCGTGACAGACCGGAAGAGTGGCTGATGTAAACGAACTTGCCGTTGCGCTCAATGAAGCAGGAGGTGTCATAATGCCCTTTTGAATTGGAAGCCACCTTTGCACCAACGGCTGCGGCATATTTGGAAATCTCACGCACCAATGCTGTCTGGAAACTGCGGTACTCTTTTGAAACATAGTCTCCTGCATCTGCAAGTATAGCGTCCTGCCATTTGGTATAAAAATTCTGTGCCATATTGATATTTATTATTATTCGTTCCGCAAATAACTTTTCCATTTCTCGCCGTCAATGGTCAGTTTGCCCATTTCCCAATCGTATTCCACTTCCGGTATATTGGTATAAGGGAAATGAACGGTGTAGCCTATCTGTCCGTAAGAGCAATGCAGAGGGGTAACGCAAATCTCCCAACCGAAGTAAGATTGCGGCGTGCAGTATTTTCGCCAGTTGAAACGACCTGCGGCAATATTGCCGCAAAGTCGTTTGAGTATGTCGTTTGTTGTCATTCTGTACCTCCTTTGCTGAGTATGGTGAGTTGTTCGGGACGGTCTGGAAACCAATAAGCATCACTGTCGATATATACGCATCTATAGCCATTCCAAGGTTTTCTGAAAGCTAATACTTCTTTGGGGCCAAATACCACCCCGTAGTCGTTTGTAAACGCCACCATATCGCCTACAGCCAAATCACTGTCTGTTTCCATGACTTCGGACAACCGGCTGAAAAACTCCATGCCCTCGGCTTCACGCTCTTTCTTCCAGCGCATAAACTCCTCTTTGTGGCTTCTTGATGAGCCAATAGGTAATAACTCCGATGCCAAAACCTCTGTCTCGGAAGAGCTTGTTGAGATTAAGATGATGCTGTCACTATCCACTTTTTCGGGAGTTGAGATAATTCGACATTCTATATCATTATCGGCAGTGTGCCAAAAAAGGAGGTTGCCTTGCTTGATGAAATCGTACTTGCTCATTGTCTTTTGATTTATTGTTTTTTTTATTTCCCTTTTCTTGAAGCCTTTTGACTTCGCCCAAAGGGGTTGTTTTCATGTGCGTCACAAACGGGGGGATGCAAGAACGATGAGCAAGGAACCTGCAATGAAATTTTATGAAATACCGTCATCTCCGATTACGGAAAGTTGTCGTCAAATTTTATTTCAGGTAGCGATAGCGGTACTTGGGCAATGTTCGTCCACCGTACCTTTGCACACGAAAACAGACCTGCGGCGTATGTCGGGGCTGTGAAGGGATTATACCCTTAAAACAGGAATATACCGGCTGTGAAACCGGTGGCGGAAGCTCTGCAGAGCATATTTATAAAAGTAACCGGGGAGCCTGTGCAAAAAAGAGAGCAACCACCCACTTTTGAGGCGGGTGGTTGCCAATGTTTCGGACAAACATCAGAAGTGGTAATCAACAACTCCTCCGATGTAGAGTATCGTTCCCGGTTCAAGCCTACAAACAAACTCCATAAACGTAAAGGACTGTTCGGCAAAAGACTGCAGCCATCGCCATCCAAATAGAAATGATAGGCGACATCCAACGGATTTTCCACTGCCTGTTTGAGATAATAGGTCGAACCCCATTCCAACATATTATCTGCCGTAAGAGCATTCGCTCTTTTTTTGATATTGGCGACATACTCCTCTTTCCATTGCTCTATTCCACCATTATAGCGCATGGTGTCATCGGATATAAGCTCGAACATTCCTTTGGGCAAGGCATGATTGACCAAATTGGCAATATCCTCTTTACGGTCTTCCTCGTCTATTTCTGAACAATAGTCATAGAAGCTCCCGTCTCCTTGCTGGAGTGTGTCCTCATTCAGATAGTTTTCTTTGTCTATCGGCTCCGTTGAAATTTGAAAAATCCTGCTGTGCATAATTGTAAATTTTAGATTGTCAAATATTTTCTTTTTTTCCTTTTCTTGAAACTCTTTTGGCTTCTCGTCGGGGAATGATTTTTATGCAGGACTGACAGCGGGAAAAGGACGGATAAGGCAAGTAAACAGTGTACGGGATGAAACGGAATACCCAACCGCCCAATGTAAGAGCACAGTCAGGCTCGTCCGACTATGCCCTGCAACGAGGTGGGGAGTGAAAGTCAATCTTCGATTTGTGGAAGGCTGCCGTGAAGAATATCCGGGAACCGTTAGTGAAAGCGATACTTGACGACCAGACGCACGCTGTACCTTTGCATATAAAATCTCTCCGAAGAGAATTGCCGACGTGAGATGAAAAGAGACCATAATTGAGAAACGCTATTATTCATAAGGGGAAAAGACTATTCGTGGTTGTTATAAATGCTTGATTAACATGAAAATACAATTCGCGCCATAAAATAATCCTTTCTTGAAATAAAAATCACAGAAAAAGAAACAAGATTAAAAAATAACCATTAACTTTGCACCAGTCAAGTTTCCAATCGAAGCGTCGAACGGAATTAAAAGGGAATCCCGGTGAAAATCCGGAGCTGTACTCGCAGCTGTAAGTCCTATTAAAGTTTATCGCACTCTTTGCCACTGGTGAAAGCTGGGAAGGCGCGATAAGCGGGATGAGCCAGAAGACCTGCTTGATGAGATAGATTTAGTGACCACGGGATAATTGGCATTAGATTAAAATGAACAGAGGCTCGTCCACAGGCACCTATATTCTTTTTGATAACCGATTTCTCATTCGTTGCAAATCTGTCGCAATAAAAACGAATGTGTGTTTAAACTTTTTGTTTAACTTTTAATAATTAAGTTATGAAAAAGAATTTTAGATTCTTGGCAATGGCTGTTGTAGCAATGGCCGCCGCAGTGTTCACGGGATGTTCATCCGACGATGACTTCCTTGCTCCGTATGAGGAGAGTGCGATTCAAACCCGCGCGATAAGTTCTACCAATGCGCTTATCGATTTTGATAACGTACCTTCCAGCGTAATGGCTTCTGACCAGTATGGAAACAATCTCTATTCTGCCACGGCCAACGGCAAGCAGGTAACGACCGGCTACATCACTCAAATCGGGCAAACCGGTACGTACATTCAGTTCCCGATTAACTATTTGGAACAAGAATGGGTAAGCGGACAGCCTTGGGAATATGAATTTTGGAATGGTGGTTTTGCCATCTCTAATTTCCATAATCTGACACAGGGGGATTATCAAAACCAATGTAGCGTGTACTGGCCCAACGGCGGTCATAGCGGTAAAAATTTTGCTGTAGCTTTCGGTTATAGCGATTCATACAATGATTCACAAGCAACCTATGACAAATGTGCGAAGATTTACCTGACCGATGCAACCGGCTACAGAGTCGTTACCACAAACACTCCTGTCAAGGGTACACCGAAATATGGTAAATTCAACAGCGTATGGGTTTGTAATACGACTTATACCTACTTAGTCATGAAGGATGGCAACTCGTTTACACAAGGCTCTTTGTCGGCACAAAAAGGATGGTTTAAGGTGGTATTTGTTGCGTTGGATGCGACGGGTAAACCTACAGGTAAGGAAGTAGAATACTATTTGGCAAACTTCGATTCCAGTAAAGATGCAGAATCAGGTTTGACCAATAAAATCCGTACCGGATGGAATCAAGTGGATTTAAGCGGTTTAGGTGACAGCGTATGTACTGTAGCTATCAATTTCGAAGGAAGCGATTCAAGCGCATACGGATTGAACACTCCTGCTTACGTTGCTATAGACGATATTGATGTAACCGTAAACGAATAACATGAATTTGGGGCAAATGCTTTTTAACGGCAAGTGCAAAGTATTTGCCCCTTTTTATTATATCCCAATGGAGATTGGAATCAAATACTTTCTTCAAGGGAATTTCAGCATTAAAATTATAAATATAATGAAGAAGTATTTGCTTTTATTCTCCTTGACGATATTTCTATTTGCATGCAACAAAGACGAAGAAATATCGCAGGACGTGATATTGCCTCCTGTCATTGAGTTGGATAGCGAGGACGGAATCTACGTTGTAAAGATAGGAAAAGAGGTCGTTATTGAGCCGACCTATCAGAATGTCGATTACGCCGTTTATTCATGGAAATGCAACGGTCGTATCATTTCCGACGAGCCTCAATTGAAATACATTTTCAACGAATGCGGTTCGTATTACGTTACCCTGCGTGTGGATACGAGGGATGCCAGCACAGAGGAAGAAATTCGTGTGGATGTCAATGAATTGGCTCCGCCCGTTATTTCATTGGTAACCCCCTCTATAGGGCTTAAAGTTGTCGCAGGACGTGAGTATATCCTTACACCCGACATTCAAAATGCAGAAGGAGCTACTTATTTGTGGACTCTTAACGGAAACGAAGTCGGAACGGAAAATACTTATACATTCAAGCAAGATGAGTTGGGAACTTATGAACTGACCTTAACCGTAACAAATGAAGACGGACAATCAAAGAAGACAGTTTCTATTGAGGTTGTCGATAAACTTCCGATTGAAATCGTAGTTCCGTCATCTTTATATTTTACCGAGAATAATACCAAATACGTAGAATTAGGACGTACTTTGTTTGTCCGCCCCTTTGTATCAATAAGTGCCGAGCCTTCTTATCAATGGAGTTTGGACGGGCAACCGATTGAGGGAGCCAATTCTTTGGTTTACGGTTTCAAACCCGCTAAAACCGGAGAACACACGCTTACCTTTACTGTGAAATACGACAATCAAGATACAAAAGCAGTGCTCACCCGTAATATTTCGGTCTCCGGTGTCGATGAAGTCAGTGTCAATATTCCGGTGAAATGTTGTGAAGCGGCCGGAAAAAGACCTTTTGCTGCCGGAAATTCCATTTACAGCAATAAAGTATATGAATTTGTTCCGGCTCCGGGACAATTTGTAAACGAAACGAATACAGCAGGTTTCAATGGGGAAAGCACGCACGAAGCAGCCTGTGCTTACGCACAAAAACGTCTTGATAATGAACAATATGTTTCTCTCGGAGGTTGGGGAGGATATATTGTAGTAGGATTCGACCACAGTATCGAAAACAAAGGCGGTTATGATTTTTCCATCAAAGGAAATGCCTTTGATTCGTCAAATGAACCGGGCATTGTATGGGTAATGCAAGATGTCAATGGAGACGGCTTGCCCAACGATGAATGGTATGAACTGAAGGGTTCTGAATATGGAAAACCCGAAACCATTCAGGACTATGCCGTAACTTATTTCCGTCCCGGTCCCAACATGGACACCCAATGGCAAGACAACAAGGGAAATAAAGGGGCGATTGACCGTCTCGGCAACTATCACCCGCAAGAGTTTTATTATCCTTTGTGGATTGAAGAGGATTCCTATACGTTATACGGCACATGCCTGAAAGCACGTACCGAACAAAGCCCGTCGACAGGCATGTGGTCCAATAATCCGTTCGGGTGGGGATATGCCGATAATATTGGTGATGATATGCCCAATAAAGACAATCCTAACGCGGGAGCACTTGGAAACTATTTTAAGATTTCCGATGCGCTCAATATCGACGGCACGTCTGCAAACCTTTCCCATATCGACTTTATCAAGGTGCAGACCGGAGTCAATGTAAAAGCCGGATGGTTAGGGGAAAATTCCACGGAAGTTTTCAAGTTCTGTGATGAAAACAACAATAACGACAAATAAAATTCATTATGAACAAAATATATCATTTCATCCTATTCTGTTTCGCTACGCTCTGCCTTGCTGCATGTAGTGATGACGACCCTGAAGTAAGCGGAATAGACGGCAAGGATCACTTCATCTCCGAGTTTGCTCTAACTGTAGATGGCATTACCTATCAAGCCATGATAGTCGGGGACAAGATTACAGTTGAGATACCTTATAATACCAGTCTGAAAGGGGCTACCGTAGAGTATGCCCTTTGCGAGGGAGCCTCTATTAACCCGAATCCATCGACCATAGAGGATTGGGAGAATGAATGGAAATTCGTAGTTACCTCCAAAATGCAGGATAGCAAAGTATATTCCTATACTTATCAATATACAGACATCGAACAGAGCGGCAGCGTAGTACTTGCCACGCAAGCCGAGGTTGATAATTTTGCAAAGACAGGAATAAACAAAATCGAAGGCAGCCTGACCATCGGAACGGCAGACGGAGAAGAAATCACCAATCTGGACGGACTTGCCAACCTGAAACAAATCAGTAACTCCCTTGTCATCAATCCGTCTTACAAAGGAACGGATTTGACCGGGTTGGATAATCTGGAACAACTCGGAAGTTTCAAATTAGGTTCGACAACTTCTGCCAGTAAAAACATAATGCTCAAAACGGTTAATCTGCCCTCTTTGCTTGGAGTGACCGGTGATTTTGTCGTTAACAGTTCTGTCATTGAAAAAATATCTATACCCAAAGTCGAGTTCATTGGTGAGGATATGTATATAACTTCCGATGCTTTACTTGATTTGGATGCAAATGCCGTTGAATCTGTCGGAGCTTCCTTAATTGTCAAAGGTTCGGTAGCACAAAAAGAATCAGCGACAACCGAAGCCATTGTTTTCTCAGCGCTCAAACAGGTCGGGAATGAACTTACAATCCAATATTTTCCCAAACTGCAAGGAATTTATCTACCGGCATTGGAAAGTGTGGCCGGTACTGCCTCATTCTCCGATATGTCCTCCATCGGAAGTCTTGCAATGACCGAATTACATTCGGTTGGAGGACTAACTATAAAAAATTGCAAAGAAATTTCCATTGTTGAACTTCCCGGTCTTATTTCCTGCGGAGAGACCAGTGTGGATGCGAATAAAGTCAATAAACTCAATATAGCTTCTTTGAAAGATGTACTCGGTGATATGACTTTAACTAATCTGCTCATAGAAGAACTGGATTTGTCCCAGATAAATTTTAACGGAAATACACTTACCCTACAATGTAAGCAACTAAATAAAATCGTAGGATCGGAAACATTTAACGGTAGCCTTTTTCTACTTCCTAAAGATTGTCGATTGACAGAATTTACGTTGGAAGGAATCTCAAATATACAGGGTGACTTCCAATGCATAGATTATTTTTATGTAAAAGAATTTGTTATGCCATTTATTCGTGTGGCAGGAGATATGACTATTGCATTGAATTCGGGAAGTGTTAATACGGCGGCGGAAATCGAATTTCCTAAATTGCAGGAAATTGGAGGGACCTTAACATTAGGGACAAATAGGAATGCAAATAATATTACCTTCCCGTTATTGAAAAAAATTCTCGGTTCATGTTCAGTTACGACTTACAAACTTAAGAATGATATTGAGTTTACCAATCTGGAAAGCATTGGAACGGATGGAGCTGATGCACAAATTAAGTTTGAGATTGAGGCTACTAATATTCTATGTCCCAAATTAAAAACGATAAATGGGAAGTTTGATATTGCAACATCTTCTTTTATGTTTGATATGGAAGTAGATAAAGTATCTTATCCTAACGTAGAATCAATATCCGAAAATCTTTCAATAACATGCCCGTATTCTGATTTTGGTTCTAATGGTATTTTGTCCATTGATTTTTCAGGTCTCAAATCAGCAAAAGGGATTAGTATAAGCGGGCAAG
Organism: Phocaeicola massiliensis B84634 = Timone 84634 = DSM 17679 = JCM 13223; assembly: GCF_000382445.1. Classification (GTDB taxonomy): domain Bacteria; phylum Bacteroidota; class Bacteroidia; order Bacteroidales; family Bacteroidaceae; genus Phocaeicola; species Phocaeicola massiliensis. The sequence goes on from NZ_KB905474.1 coordinate 335,087, forward strand.
GAGATGTTACTGATTTCAGTTCTTTCAAATACCTGTTTGAAAACAATGTTCTAACAGGAGAATCTCAATGGTCTGTCAAAGAATGTGGTTACAACCCCACTTTCCAAGAGATGAAAGACGGGAAGTACAAGCTTGCCGAATAGATAACGAAACAATAAATTTTCTGCCAATCCTCGGTATGCTTACCGTAAGGTAAGCTGCCGGGGATTAACTATAAAAATAACGGTATGACCTATCACCAATTGAAATATCTGCTATGGAGCGTAGTTGTCGGAGTGACACTATCCTTGACATCCTGCATGAAGTGGGACTACGGCGATGCCGTGGAAGATTTCAACGCCACGGGAGCCGGACTGTTCATCACCAACGAGGGCAACTTCCAGTACGGCAATGCTACCTTGTCCTATTACGACCCGGCAACCAAACAGGTGCAGAACGAAATCTTCTTCCGTGCCAACGGCATGAAACTCGGCGACGTGGCACAGTCGATGACCATCTACGACAACAAGGGCTGGGTCGTGGTGAACAACTCCCACGTGATTTTCGCCATCGACCTGAACACCTTCAAGGAGGTAGGACGCATCGAGAACCTGACCTCACCGCGCTACATTCATTTCCTAAGCGACGAAAAAGCATACGTCACCCAATTGTGGGACAACCGCATCTTCATCATCAACCCGAAGAAATACGAAATTACCGGCTATATTCAAGTGCCGGACATGACGATGGAAAGCGGCTCGACGGAGCAAATGGTGCAGTACGGCAAATACGTCTATTGCAACTGCTGGAGTTACCAGAACCGCATCATCAAAATCGACACCGAAACCGATCAAGTAGTCGATGAACTGAAGGTCGGCATACAACCGACATCGCTGGTCATGGACAAGTACAACAAAATGTGGACGGTGACCGACGGCGGTTATGAGGGCAGCCCCTACGGTTACGAAGCCCCGTCGCTCTACCGCATCGATGCCGAGACCTTCACCGTGGAGAAGCAGTTCAAGTTCAAGTTGGGCGACTGGCCCTCGGAGGTGCAGCTCAATGGCGACAGGGACAAACTCTACTGGATCAACAAGGCCATTTGGAGCATGGACGTGACAGCCAGCCATGTGCCGGTACGTCCGTTCCTCGAATACAGCGGCACGATTTATTACGGACTGACGGTAAACCCCGCCAACGGAGAAGTGTACATCGCCGATGCCATCGATTACCAGCAGCAGGGCATGATATACCGCTACTCGCCCGAAGGGAAATTGATAGATGAATTTTATGTCGGGATTATCCCCGGTGCATTTTGTTGGAAATGAAGAATAAATTGCGGCATATATACCATATTATTTTCATCACGAAAAGACAGGAGATGACGATTCCAATGACAACCAAAGGAATGATTCTCGATCAGATGGTACAAATTTTCACAAGGAAAGGCTGTCATGTCTATGCCTGCAATGCTTTTCTCAATCATGTTCATATACTTGTAGAGATACCATCTCCCACGGACTTCGCAAAGATTATCAATAAAGTAAAAAGTTCTACAGGCGTTGTCTATCGAAAATATCCGGAATATGCGGATTTTTCAGGATGGGCAGCCGGATTTGATTCGTTTAGCGTGTCATTCAATGATCTGAATCGGGTAAAACACCACATTGAGAAACAAGAGACGGTTCATCAGGAACTTTCATTCGAGGACGAATACGACCAACTGCTTGAAGAAAACGGATTCAATGCCTATCAAGATTTTATGCGGGCATCATTCTCTGCATATGCTGCGGTAAATAACCATATTAAAAACAAAAGGAAATGACATATACAAAATATTTACTTTTCTCAATATTGGTTGTCTGTCCATCCGTGCTGTCTGCGCAGGGAATCACCCGGCGTATTCACCAGATAGACGAGGTGACCGTATGGGGCAAACGGCCGATGAAGGAAATCGGCGTGCAGAAGACGAAGTTCGATTCACTCGCACTGAAAGAAAATATCGCCCTCTCGATGGCGGACATCCTGACGTTCAACTCGTCCGTGTTTGTCAAGAGCTACGGCCGCGCCACGCTCTCGACCGTCGCCTTCCGAGGCACGTCGCCCAGCCATACGCAGGTGACGTGGAACGGGATGCGCATCAACAACCCCATGCTCGGCATGACCGACTTCTCCACCATTCCGTCCTACTTCATCGACCGGGCATCGCTGCTGCACGGTACTTCATCGGTGAACGAAACGGGCGGTGGACTGGGCGGTCTGGTCAAACTCGGCACGGCTCCTGAAGTCGCTGAAGGGTTCAACGCCCAGTACGTGCAGGGCATCGGCTCGTTCAAGACCTTCGATGAGTTCGCCCGCTTCACCTACGGAAGTGAGCGGTGGCACGTCTCCACCCGTGCGGTCTATTCTTCCTCGCCTAACGATTACAAGTACACCAACCACGACAAAAAGATAAACATCTACGACGAGGATAAGAACATCGTCGGACAGTATCACCCGAAAGAGCGCAACCGCTCCGGGGCGTTCAAGGACCTGCATTTGCTTCAGGAAGTGTATTACAATACCGGGAAAGGCGACCGTTTCGGGCTGAACGCCTGGTATATCAACTCCAACCGGGAACTTCCGATGTTGACGACCGACTATGGAGATGCAACCGACTTCGAGAACCGCCAGCGAGAACAGACGTTCCGCAGCGTCTTGTCCTGGGATCACATGAAAAGCAACTGGAAACTCGGCGTGAAAGGCGGTTACATACACACATGGATGGCCTACGACTACAAGCGTGAGGTCGCACCTGACAACTGGGCGTCGATGACCCGCTCCCGCAGCAAGGTAAACACGTTTTACGGTCAGGCGGAGGGAGAGTATTCTTTGGATAAAAAATGGTTTTTCACCGCCAATGTATCGGCACACCAGCATTTGGTACGGAGCGAGGACAAGAACATCATCTTGCAGGACGGTGGCAAGGCCATCGTGGGCTATGACAAGGGGCGCGTGGAACTCTCCGGCTCCGTATCCGCCAAGTGGCAGCCGATAGACCGCTTGGGTATGTCGGTGGTACTGCGGGAAGAGATGTATGGTTCCGATTGGATTCCACTCATTCCGGCTTTCTTCATTGACGGTATCATTTCCCCGAAAGGAAATGTGATGCTGAAAGCATCCATATCGCGTAACTACCGTTTCCCAACTCTGAACGACCTATACTTTTTGCCGGGAGGTAATCCCAACCTGAAAAACGAACAAGGTTTCAGTTATGATGCCGGGGTGAGTTTCGATGTCGGCAAGAAAGGCATTTACAAGTTGAGCGGCGGTGCGAACTGGTTCGACTCCTACATCGACGACTGGATTATCTGGCTGCCCACCACCAAGGGCTTCTTCTCGCCCCGCAACGTAAAGAAGGTCCACGCCTACGGCGTCGAGGTCAAAGCGAACTTCGCCGTGCAGCCGGCGAAAGATTGGCTCATCGACTTGAACGGGTCCTATTCGTGGACACCCTCCATCAATGAAGGTGAGAAGATGTCGCCTGCTGACCAGTCAGTGGGCAAGCAGTTACCCTACGTGCCGAAGCACTCCGCATCGCTGACCGGACGGTTGTCGTGGCGGACTTGGGCGTTCCTTTACAAATGGGCGTTCTACTCGGAACGTTACACCATGTCGAGCAACGACTATACGCTGACAGGACACCTGCCCGAATATTTCATGAGCAATGTCTCGTTGGAGAAAAACCTGTTTTTCAAACCGGTGGACATCCAGTTAAAATTCGCCGTCAACAACCTCTTCAACGAGGACTACCTTTCGGTACTCTCGCGCCCCATGCCCGGCATCAACTTCGAGTTCTTCATCGGCATTACCCCGAAGTTCGGGAAAAACAAGAAAAAGTCCGAAAATACAAATATGTAACGATATGAAAGCATTAAAGAATTTAAGCCTGCTGTTGCTACTTGTATTGGCATTCACAGGCTGCCACAATAAAAGTTCAAAACTCGCCGATTTCAACCGAACGGTCTATACACCTGAATACGCTTCGGGGTTTGACATAAAAGGTGCAGACGGCAAAAAGAGCGTATTGGTTACCGTCACGAACCCTTGGCAGGGCGCCGACAGCATCACTACGAACCTGTTCATTGCCCGTGATGACGAAGAGGTTCCGGCGGATTTCACCGGTCAGATGCTCAAGGGGGATGCCGAGCGCATCGTCTGCATGTCCTCGACCCATATCGCCATGCTCGACGCAATCGGCGAAACGGGACGCGTAGTCGGCGTGTCAGGCATCGACTACATCTCCAATCCCGACATTCAGGCACGGCGGGACAGCGTTGGAGATGTGGGCTACGAAGGGAACATCAATTACGAACTGCTGCTCTCGCTTGACCCCGACCTCGTGTTGCTTTACGGCGTGAACGGGGCAAGCTCGATGGAGGGTAAGCTCAAAGAGTTGGATATCCCGTTCATGTATGTCGGCGATTACCTCGAAGAGTCTCCGCTGGGCAAAGCCGAATGGCTGGTGGCACTTTCGGAGGTTATCGGAAAACGGGCGGAGGGCGAAAAAGTATTCGCGGAAATCCCCGTCAGATACAATGTCCTGAAAAAGAAAGTAGCGGACAATATCCTCGACGCTCCGTCAGTCATGCTCAACACGCCTTACGGCGACAGCTGGTTCATGCCCTCGACCGAAAGCTATGTCGCCCGGTTAATCAAAGATGCCGGAGGCGATTACATCTACAAGAAGAACACAGGAAACGCTTCCGCGCCCATCGACCTCGAAGAGGCGTATCTGCTGGCCTCGCAAGCCGATATGTGGCTGCATGTGGGGATGGCGAACACGCTTGATGAACTGAAAGCCGCATGCCCGAAGTTCATCGACACCCGCTGTTTCCGTGGTGGACAGGTCTATAACAACAACGCCCGCACCAATGCTGCTGGCGGCAACGACTACTATGAGTCGGCGGTCGTAAATCCCGACCTCGTGCTGCGAGACCTCGTGAAGATATTCCACCCCGAACTGGTCGAGGAAGATTTCGTCTATTACAAGCAACTGAAATAGATGCGCTCCCGTTCCGCCATATTGTTTGCCATGCTGGCCGCCCTCACCCTTTTCCTGTTTCTGCTGGATTTGGCGGTGGGGGCAGTCGCCGTACCGCTCGGCGATGTATGGGCGGCTTTGACGGGCGGCGACTGCCCGCGGGCGACGGCGAAAATTATACTGAATATCCGACTGATTAAGGCGGTGGTCGCGTTGCTGGCCGGAGCAGCTCTGTCGGTCAGCGGTCTTCAGATGCAAACCCTCTTCCGCAATCCTCTTGCCGGCCCCTACGTGCTCGGCATCAGTTCGGGCGCGAGCCTCGGCGTGGCACTCGTCGTGCTTGCAGGCTTCGGTTCGTCGATAGGCATTGCCGGGGCGGCTTGGCTCGGAGCGGCGCTCGTGCTGGTCGTCATCGCCGCCGTCGGCCACCGCATCAAGGACATCATGGTGATTCTGATTCTCGGCATGATGTTCTCGTCGGGAGTCGGCGCGATTGTACAGATATTGCAATATCTCAGCAAGGAAGAATCCCTGAAAGCCTTTGTCATTTGGACGATGGGGTCGCTCGGCGACGTGACCTTCGACCAGCTTGCGGTACTCGTCCCGTCGATTATCGCCGGACTGTTGTTGGCGGTGGTGACGATCAAGCCGCTCAACTTACTGCTGTTCGGCGAGGAGTATGCCGTGACGATGGGGCTGAACATCCGACGCTCGCGCGGGCTGCTGTTCCTCTCCACGACGCTGCTTGCTGGTACGGTGACCGCCTTTTGCGGTCCGATAGGCTTCATCGGACTGGCCATGCCCCACGTCACGAGAATGCTGTTCCGCAACAGCGACCATCGGGTACTCGTACCGGGAACCGTTCTTTCGGGTGCGGCGGTGCTGCTTCTTTGCGACCTCGTTTCTAAAATGTTCACCCTGCCGATCAACGCCATCACCGCATTGCTGGGAATCCCCATCGTGGTGTGGGTGGTCTTGCGCAATAAATCCGTCACCGCATGATAAAGTTACACGATTTTTCCATAGGCTACGGCGAGCGCACCTTGCTCTGCGAGGTGGAAACCACCATAGAAAAGGGCAGGCTGACTGCCCTTATCGGGCGCAACGGCACGGGCAAATCGACACTGCTTCGAGCCATCGCCGGACTGAACCGCCGTTATACCGGCCGAATCCTGCTCGACGGGCATAACGCCGCCGATATGCGAGCAGCAGAAATGGCCAGAACGCTGGCATTCGTCACGACCGAGCGCACACGCATCGCCAATCTCAAATGCAAGGATGTCGTGGCTATCGGCCGCGCACCCTATACCAACTGGATTGGAAAGATGCAGGAGGTCGACAAGGAGATCGTCATGCGGTCGCTCGCCTCGGTGGGCATGGAGGCTTATGCGGAGCGCACGATGGACAAGATGTCGGACGGCGAGTGCCAGCGCATCATGATCGCACGGGCGTTGGCGCAGGATACGCCGATTATCCTGCTCGACGAACCCACCTCGTTTCTCGATATGCCCAACCGCTACGAATTGTGTACACTGCTGGCACGGCTGGCGCATGAAGAAAACAAGTGCATCCTTTTTTCCACGCACGAGCTGGATATCGCCCTCTCGCTTGCCGATGCGATAGCCCTTATCGACCCACCCCAGTTGTCGTATATGCCGACCGAAGAGATGCGCCGGAGCGGCTGCATCGAGCGGCTGTTCCGAAATAATTGTGTGACGTTCGATGCCACGACAGGATTCATAAAAGTGGGACAATGACTAAGGAATATATCATAGAGAATTTCACAGCAAATATCAGCGTGGACGAATATATTTCACGCTTCCGGGACGAAAAACGTTTTGTCGAATTTTGCAAACAATGCCCCAACTACGGTAATAGTTGGGGATGCCCGCCGTTCGATTTCGATACCGGAGAATTTCTGCGCCAATATGAATATGCCCACCTGATGGCCACGAAAATAATTCCGGTCGAGAAAAATATTCCGATAGACAGAACGCAGGAATTGATTAAACCGGAACGGCTCAGGATAGAAAGGGAATTGCTGGAAATGGAGCACAGATACGGAGGTCGGGCATTCGCCTATGTAGGAAAATGCCTATACTGTCCCGATTCCGAATGCGCCCGCAAATGCAACCGTCCTTGCCTGCATCCGGACAAAGTACGTCCCTCGCTTGAAGCATTCGGGTTCGATATGACACGAACACTCTCGGAACTTTTCGGGATAGAGCTGCTTTGGGGAAAGGATGGTATTCTACCGGAATATCTTGTGATTGTAAGCGGATTATTTCATAATTCGGCAGAAAATATTATCAGTCATACGAAGCGTAATCAGGATTCAGGAAACCTATAATCTTATTACCCTCATTGATAACAAAAGTCCCTGCAATCCGAATTATAGATTGAGGGACTCGATGAAAGTGAATGTAAAAACTAAAAGAACAACTCTACTTTCGTATGCCTGTTGACTTCGACCGGTACATGGTCGGCTATGCCGCCTCTGCTTACCTTGACGATGCGTTCGATCGGTATGCCACGCTTTTTCAATTCTGCAACGATATAATCCGCTCTCGATGTACTTAATGAACCATTAAGCACAGGAGTTCCAGTCGAACTGTCGGCCGCACCGGTTACTCTCAAGGATAATCCGTATTTCTTGGCCACGCGAGCCAGTTCATCAAGGTTAAGCATTTGGGAAGCATCCGTCAGGTGCGCCGTATTGAGGTTAAAAAAGAAATAGACAGGCGACCCGATGCAATTCCCGGCTTGTATGAGTTCCGTCCTTTCAGAGACGATTATGCCCGGTTTCTCGGCATCATCTCCGTTGTTGCCATATCCAATACTTGCAGAATCAAGCGGCGAGATTCCATCCCAATGCCGGTTTTTCAATCTTGCCCGTAGTGAGTTCAATCCGCTGTAATTATTTCTGGGATAACCTTGACGGCGGTCGGTCTCATCGTCATTAACCAGATGACCGTACTTGTCAAGCAATCCTTCTATTTCCAGAATTTTCTTCAATTCTGCGACCGTCCGTCGGTTGCGGTCGTACCAGTCTTTATAACGCTTGTTTTCTCCGGATAAGATATTGGCATGATCCACGAGCCACTCATTCTGACGAATGTAAGATGTCGCATCAACCGCGCGTTTCCAACCGACCTTTCCGAGATGAAACGTGAAACCGGCGGTCAGCGATACCATGTGGTCGCCGAGGCGGTTCGGGCGTCCGTAACCATCGAAGTCCTGAAAGGTGGTCGTGCCGGAGAGTTCCAACATGGCACTTACTCGTTTGGAAATCCGATATTCTCCCTGTACGCCATACGAAACAGTAAAGGGATTATTCCCGTTAGAGGCATTGTGCAACAGGCCGACACCGGCAAAGGGAGCAAGATTCCAGCGTACCTGTTCTTGCCGGGCATATCTGCAGCCAAGGACATTCCACAGCAGATCCGCATGGATATGGTGGTAGTCCTGATTGGACAATGTTCCATCTTTGAACTGCACACCGCTGTAATTGATACGTGCGCCGACGGACGGAGTGAACCATTTTCCGACTGCGAAACTGTACGAGGGTTTCAAGCGTCCGAAGAGGTCTTCGCAGCCGAGAGGTGTGCCGAGAAAGGCGGACGTACCCCCGGCAATACTGACAAACCAGTTGCCAGTCAGGGATGCCGGAAGTACCACTCCGTCAAGATAGACGGGCTGTATCGGTTGCAGTTCCTCCGAGACATTATAGTACGGTGTATGTTGTACAGTATCCACCTGTACGGGTTGTATACTTGCCTGTGCCTGCAACGTGCAAAGCACGGCCAATATAAAAAAGATTTGTTTCGTCATATTCCAATGATATTATTCGTTATACTTTTTGATTTGTCATGAGACGTATGCCACTTACCGTTTGGGTTTCTTGCCAATGGCCGGACGCATCATGCGGCTCGCCATCCTCATGCTGCGGAGTGCCCATGCACGGTTGTCCTCGTCCTCATCGCGCCCCCATTTCAGGTCGCTGCCGCCACCTCCGCCGCCACGAGTTTCGGCAAAAGTGGTGGCATCATCGACCATACCGAGAAACAGCATCGTCGCGCAGTGCATCACGTCTGTACCTTGTTCCGCTATGGACTGGACGAGCGAGCCGTCGAACAGTTGCCGTTCCGCCACGTCCATCTGTGCCGATACGTTCCTATACTCGCCGACCACATTTTCCAGCAGGACATCCTTGAGCAACGTGTCCACTTTGGAATGTATATCATGGGAGTATTTGTAGGCTTCCTCCTTGAGTTCCCCGGTACGTTCCTCAATGGCATCCATGTTCTCTTTCAGCTCGGCAAGCTGCCGGTCAGCCGTCTGTAACTTCTCCTGCTTGTCTGCCAGTTGCCTGTTGATGCCTGCCAGCTCTTTCTCCAGACTTTTAACTTGTGCGGCTAATTGTTCCGCATCGCCCTTGTTCGCTTTCAAATCCTGTTCGGCTGCCGATAGCAGAGCCTCTTTTTCGGCTTTCGACTTCTCAAGGTTATCGACCATTGTCGTAAGCCCCTTGACCCTGCGCTCTGCCAGACGGATGTCCGATTGAAGGGTTGCCAGCACCTTTTGGTGGCGGTCTATATTTTCCTCGATGGTCGTACATTCTTCCGATAGCATACGGCGGTATTCTTCGGTAGTCCTGTGCCGTGCGCCTGTTTCGGATATGCTTGTTCCTCTCGACATTCCCCACCTTGTATTGACTTCGGCGAAAAAGTCGGTATGAAGCTGTTTCATCCTTGCGCTGTATTCAAACTTGTCCTTTCCGGCGAATATTTCCTTGTACGCAAAGCGGCCGTCTTTGATTGGCAACAAAGTACAATGCACATGAGGGTTCAATTCGTCAAGGTGTACGATGAATGCGGCGATGTTCTGCTCGCCATATTTGCCACTCACGAATGAATAGACGTCTTTCGCCCAGCGTTCAATATCGCTCATTCTTTTGATACGGGTATTGTTCGCACCTTCATCAAAATCCACGTTCTGCGTGCCGAACGCGAGTTCGTGCATCCGCTTACGGGAACCGCCGAAAATGAAGTTCACCACCGTGCGGTACTTCGGTTCTGCCAGTCCTTCGTTGGGGTCTTTGATTCCACGCCTCTCCAATATGTCCGCCATCCGTTCGGGAATGTTGCGGCTCGTGTCAATGGGACGTACCTTGCCTCCGGGCGCAATCTCGAAGTTCAGGTGTTTGCGTGTGGGGTCGTAATTCCCCTTATTCATAGCGTACTTTTCCGCCCTTTCACTGCGGTCACGCAAATGTTCGTTGCTTTGGGCTGCGGTGATGCCTTTCGACACCTGCATATCAAGTACCTGTTTTTGATCTGCCATACTCTTTTCGTGTTGTTTGGACAATCCGTCCTGTCCCAGCTTGCTGCTTGCCCGGACAGCCTACCGACGGTCGGAGACCTATCGGGGTATTAGGCTCCCCCTTCCCTTTGTTTCGTGGCAGACGGGCAAGCCCGTGTGCCTCCTATAACCGGCAGGATAACCGTTAAGGGATGGAGGTGGATTGTTCGCGTTATACAATCTGTTTTCGACTCCCGGTTCAATCCACCATCGCCTGTGCCTTTGCCAGAAGCGATAAAAAAGGTTTGCGAAGCGATTTGAGGCGTTCTTGGTCTTCGTCCATGTCGAAGTCCGTCACTGATGCCTCGGTGTCGAGAATCAGCCCGGCGAGGTCTTTGGCGGACTCGATGAAAGCAGCCCATTCTTCACCGAGGTCAAACCGGAAGAAATCCACAAGCGGCGAACTGTCATCGAATCTCGACTTGTGCAGGATTTTTTGCAGGGCGGCGTGGGCGATGCAGCACAAGGCTGTTTCACGATGTTCCGTGACCAAAGTGCCGGAATGTGCGGAGGTCGTGTTGGAATGGGTGTCCAAACAGAGTCCGGTGTCACGGTCGGCAATTTCAGTCTTTGCCAGACTTACGAGTTGTCCACATATTACGCCAGTTTCGGCAGCGGTCGTTTTGCCGATTACCCAATCGGACAATACCTCACGGAGCTGTCTGGCAAAGTCCGGCTGCTCCTGTGCATTGCGGGGCTGTGCTGCCTGACCGGATTGTACGGTCATGGTAATGACCACGCTTTTGGGAAGCTGGATGCGGGTCAGCAAACCGAATGCCTCCATTGCACTCAAAAAAGAACGGACGGTAGCCCTGTGCCAATGCCACTCCGATGCGAGGTCGGAAACGGTCAGGTGGCACTGGTTGGGTTGCAGCACGTAGGCCTTCTTTCTTAAAAACGGAGAAACGAAACCTGCCAGTGATTTGTCCAACAGGTCACAGTACGCTTCGGTGCGTGTTTTGCGTTCATCCCCTTTCTCCTTGAGATATTCGAATACCTCCCTGTCTGCCAATATGGAAACAGGTATCTTTTGGTTATTTTTCATTTTCATTCGGTTTTAATGATTCATATTGTGCGGATATATCAGTGTTGCCGCTGTCCGCTTCATGCGGCAGATTTGCGTGATGATTCTCGTGATAGGATTCTGACAACATTCCGGGATGCTTTGCCCATCCGGAAAGTGTGTCCGTATCCTTGCATTCGGACATGACCCGAACGGAGGGATAGAACAGGGCTGCCAGAAGAAGATAGGCAATGGTTATCGCCAAGGTGTACAGATGCGGCACAAAGCCGATGACCAGTGCGCCCGATGCGAGTGTGACAAATGCACGGGGGCGGTCAAGCAACCTGCGTAACCAGTTGTCCGTCCGTCGGAACGAAAACATTGCGGCACAGACACCGGTAGAGAGTAGGATTCCAAACTCACCCATATGTCCACAGGCATATACATAATGGAAAAGAAGCAGGCATATCAGCCATACTTGCACATACAGTTTACGGGCGTTGCCGCTTCGTGCCATTGCCATGTAAAAGGGTGTCATGAACCGCTTGTTGTTCTTGTACAATGACATTGATACCCCGAAAGGTATCGCGCAGAAAATGAGTAGCAGGATATTCAGTAACATAAGTAATAGGGCTTTTCGGGTATGGGAGTGGGACGCACAATGAGTTCCAACTGGACAATACCGTATGTCGCCAGCCGGATAAGGGTTTCGGCATCCTTGGGCGAAAAGTACATGGCCGCTTTCTTGATGCGCTGCTTGAATGTAATGTCTTGCTTTCGGTAGATGGCCAAAGCCTTGTCCAGTTCGTGTTCGGGAATAGTCCATGTCGTACCCTCGGCGTGTATGCCGTTCGTCTTGAAGGCACGCAGTACCAATGTACGGGAAACGAGGTAGTCGGTGCGGTCGGTTCTTGAGATGATATGCTCCTTGTAGAGATTGTCATCGGCAACCTCTATCCACGTCCGGTAGGCATTGATGCAATAGACCATCTGTCGGTATAAGGTGTTTCTCATATAAAATTCATCAGCACGTCGGACTTGTCTTTCTTGTATTTCAGGAACCCGCTTTTGGAGTGTAGTTCCAAGTCGAGGCATAAGTCCCCGTACATCTGCTCCAAAGAATCATAGATGGTGACAAGGATGCTGTTTACATTGCCCTCCGTATCCGTCTTGGCGTTCATCTTGAACATCTGTCCGAAAGCGGGATTCGAGTATGCACAAGTGCTGTGACCGAATTTTTCCGTCCGCATCGGAATATGGTGGTAGAGCGTGATCAACTCCATGTCGTCCTCGAACATATCCATTACTTCGTCCAGTTCGTAAGGGGTGCGCAACGGAAACGTAAGCAGCACATAGTCGCCGTAGAACTGCGGTTCTTCCATCGTCGTCACATCGAGCAACTGCGGAAGTTGCAGGGGGACGAATGCCATGAAGTCATTATAAAAATGTCGTAACATATTCATATCTTTTTCTGTTGTTATATTTTACAGCGTGTGTATGAATGCCTCCATCAGCATTCCGGGCAGCTCGTCCAAGCGGTTGTCTCCGGGGTGCAGCATCCTGCCCAACTCCCTGAAAGCGTCGGGTGTCTGCGAGGCAAGCATATCGAGTTGCTCTCTTTCTTCGGCTGAAAGCAACGCCAGGCAGAAACCGTCCAACGACGAATAAGGCTGGAGAAGCATCCAGATGTAGGCTTGTGCCTGTGCCGGTGTCTTGACTTTTTTATTGCAGATGTCGTCGATACAGGTTCGGATATTCTGAATCAGCCTGCGGTTGGTGCGCATGGCCAGATAAATCATGGCATTGCGATAGGTGATGTCGTTCCGTTCGGCGGCAAGGAATATCTGTGCACAGCATCGTTCCGTGTCATGAGTGATGTCGGAAAGATTCTCGCCGTCGAAATCAGGCAGACGTGAAAGGAATGCCCGGTACACGGCATCCTCCTTTTCGATAAAGGTCGTCAGGTCTGCCATACAATGAATACCGTAATCAATCGTTTCAGCAAGGGTAGTTCGATAAGTGGCAAGAATGTGTTGTCGGTTTCTCTGACTGACGGGCCGGTTATCCAATGAGGCAAAGAACGGTCGGATTGTTTCAGCCGCACGATGCAACTCTTTGTCTTCAAGATGCGGTGAGATTTGTTCTTTTACCCACAGTATATCCTTATAAGTGCGTGTTTGAGACAGCACCATCCGTGAAAATTCCATGCGGATGGAATCATGTATCTGTTCACACTCTTCTCTTACAGTGGAATGAAGCCGGCCAAGCGTATCACATTCGAGATGCAGGAATACGGAATCCCTCAATGTTTGCCATTGCTTGAGGTGTCCGGCCAATTCTTTAATGGAGAGTTTTTTCTGCCTGCGTATGTCGGACAGGTATTCCCTGTATGTTCCGGCAGGGTCATTCTTGGCTTTCGCCAATCGTTTGCCATTGCCGTTGTCGCATGACGCGCATAGGAATATGGCAATCGAAACGGCAATTATTTTGGCAAAGATTATCGGCTGTTTTAAGTTCGATTTTAATTTTTTCATACTATATCATTTCGTACTATTTAGTGCAAAACTATATATTATTTTTGATACTTCGCATCCGAAAAACCGTATTTTGTGCATTTTTTAATATCGTACTTAATAGTATGATTACCAATGAAAACAAGTGAAGATAAAACACGTGGAAATGTACGATTTTCGTTTTTTAATATAGTATGATTCATATACTCGAATAAAACTTGTATATTTGCACTTGTTATCATGAATATTGTATATTGATATGGCAAAAGTCGGTTATATATTCGAGGCTAATTCCTACGATGCGTTTGATGCGGATAAGGAATGGATGCGCCAATATGGGTGTGTACAGGTGGTTGAAGAATCGGTCGGACACGAGACGCTTAGGCCGAGATGGAAACAACTGATGTCGAATCTTGAAAGAGGAGACGAATTGGTGATGTCAAAATTCAGCAATGCCGTTCGTGGTTTACGGGAACTATCGGCATTGATTGAGCTATGCCGCATCAAGGTCGTGCGTATTATCTCCATTCACGATAAAATTGACACCGACAACAAATTGTTTCCGGACACGACACCGGCGGAAGTATTGGCCATGTTCGGGGCATTACCGGAGGAAGTGGCTGTTTTGCGGAAGTCGTCGGATAAAATTATACGCCTGCAGCAGAGTATCAGTATTCCGATTTCCAAAAAAAGTATGAGTAAAACTGAACGGGACAAAAAAATCGTGGATATGTATAACAATGGGTATTCAATCCGTGATATTTGGAAAGAAAGCGGTGTCCAAAGTAAAAGCACCGTGTACAGCATTCTCAATAAATACAAGGTTCAGCTTAACCGAACACCGGGACGAGTGCCGGGCATCCGGAAATAGAACTTATAAATCAATATGGATATTGAAAATCAATAGATTGCTTGCGTAATTCATCGTTTTTTCGTATCTTTAAGTTGGATATAACTATATAAAAACAAGACCTATGGGAGATATTATAATTTTATTGCTGGTGTTCTTGGTAGTGGGCAGGCTTTTGAGGGGCGTGTTCGGAGGATTCAGCAAAAGCAGTTTTCGGGATGACAAATAACTCCGGATTGTTGTAACTGGCAGATATTTGTTAATTTTGCACCGTATTCATAAAAATCAAGAACAATATGACAAAAGCGGAAATTGTCGCTCAGATCTCACGGCAGAGCGGAATAGAGAAAACGGTGGTGATGACTGTGATAGAATCATTCATGGAAAATGTAAAAGAGTCGATGGTTGCGGGAAACGAGGTGTTCTTGCGCGGGTTCGGTAGCTTTATCATCAAACGGAGAGCTGAAAAGACGGCCCGGAACATTTCGAAGAATACGACAATTAAAATTCCCGCTCACAATATCCCTGCATTCAAACCTGCCAAAGCATTTCTGAATGCGGTAAAAGAGAACAAGTAGAGTATAAAAGTACAGATGGTGCAACAACACCGTAATGAGTAAAACAAAAGCGACCCGAAGGCCGCTTTTGTCGTGATAAGGCAAGGATTATTTCTTGCCTTTTTTCGCTGGTTTGGCCGGCTTTTCAGGAGTTTCCTCCTTCTCGACGGGCGGATAGAACTTGACGGCGACCATCACGATACGGTTGTGTTTCACACCGCTTTGGTCGCTCCATTCTTCGGGCTTGAAATACCCCTCGACGGTCAGCATCGTACCCTTGGTCAGTTGGTCGAACGACCCGGTGTTCTCGTTTTTACGCCACGCCTCAAAATTCATAAAGGCGGAAACGCGTTTGGATTCCTCGCCATTATTCTCCAATCGGCTTACTGCCAGAGGGAAACGTGCTACACTTGCGTTGGTGAACTGACGGATTTCTGCATCCTTTCCTACGAAACCGGTTACTACGAAATTGTTTTCAATCTTTTTCATAATGAATTGTTTTTAGAAGTTATTAAATCAATTTTACGCTGCCTCAAAAAGTAGGTGCAGTTAAGGGGATGCACCAAGGCCGGACGCATCAATACTCTTTATTTTTGTCCGTAGGCAAAACCGGAAGGCTCGATAAAGGAAGATTGTACGGCTGCGCCATTGGTCAAGACTTCCAAAGTCGTTCCCGTCTGCATACTATCTTTGCATCGGAAAATGATGATGACTTCGGCGGAAAACTATTCTGAAAATGAGCGGAAAACCGTAGTTGCAGGGGAAGTGAAAGTGCAATCCGTCCACCGGCACAATGGTGCGCGTTTCGGCTGTAAGTCCGCAGAATCGGCAGGTATTTTCGTGTAATTCGGTCGGACTGAATTGAGGTGGCTACAAACAGAACACTGAACTGACAACAGGTTGCGGTACCGCAGAAGGGAATATCAACGAAGTGGCGACAAAAGGCGGAACGGGATATCGGGGTACTGCCATGTTCCCGTCCGGCAGAAAGAAAAGGGGACAAAAGGGAAAAAGGAAAGAACCCTGCTTTTCGGAAAAGCGGACGGAGCTTTTCACGAATGGCTGTTTTTTACAAAAGGATATGGCGCAGCCAAAAGAGAGAGATAGATGTAAAAAAGGGAATGCGGCGTGGCAGGAATGGAAGATTATCCCGTTCCTGCCTGCCTGTATCATCAAAATTCTGCCATGATTACCCGATGCTCGAAAATCTTTTTTTGATTACTGGGACGTCTTTGGCAAACCCATAGGTGATGCTTGCCATAGCCGAAGACGAAATAATCATCAAGGCGTGTTTTTTCTTGTAGGCGTTCCATGCCGGTACGCAGTTCCGCTTCATCGGTTGAGAAAAGAATCGTGTTGATGATACGGAAGTAGAGTTCTGTTACCTCGTCACAATAAGGACAAAAGCTATGCTCAATCGTTGCTTTCATGTTTCTTTGATTTTAATTCTACTTCTACTATGTCTTCTATTCGACCATACAGGACAGAGCGCAACGCTGTTTTGTCAATGGCGTAATACTCGGCGATATGTCCGTGCTGTTTTACGAAATATCGTTTGAGAACATCGGAGAAATCAAAGAAGTAGCCCATCAATGCGATACCTCTTTTGAAATGGATGCACTCTTTCACGTTTCGGGTAATCCAGTTCTTGTCTTCACGGCTCAACTTGTCTCCGTTATCAAGTTGTTCCCGTAACTGGTAAACCCTGCTGTCTTTCAGCTTCTCTAATTCGGGTACGTCCCATTGGACGAATTTCATTGCTATCTGCTGCATCGCTCTTGTATTTAATCGTAAATAATCACTTCATCACGATACTCGACCACCTCTTTGCCACTACTAAGACGCACCACTATTTTATTGCCGAAGTCGCCGACAACTGTTCCCTCAGAGTAGCCTTTATAGGGGGTAAGCAAGGTGCAGTGCGCACCTATAATTTCGCTATTTTCTTCGTATTCGTACATAAGTCATGTCATTTTACGGTTACAACTTGATATCCCATTTCCCCTGTGAGAAGATTCTGAAGCTCACGTATTCGTCTGTAAATTCGTAGGACAGAATTTTGATATAAGTTTTGTCTTTGGCTTCCAACGAAGCTATCAGTCTGTCGATTTCTTCTTCCGGATAAACCCAACGAGAGGTAAACTCCGCATCCACGCTATCGCTGTGTCTATTGACAAAGCCGTCGAAAGTGTCATCCAAGAATGCCTCTATCTTGTCGAGGTCTGCTTTGTTTTCCGTCCTTGCGTAGAAAATGTTTGTTGCATAGTTTGCCATAATCCTAAGTTTTAAGTTTTTTATTTTCCCTCTTTTAGCATTTCAGCTACTTTCGGGCTTGATTGAAAATTATGTCGCCTCAAAAGGTGTTATGGCTCTTTATGCAGGGTTTCACGACCAAATACGACCTCTGCAAAGCGGAGCGTGGAGATTTTGTCGGGAACCGTCAGGCTGTGACCTTGAATACAAGAAAGACATGACAAGTACCTTTGCGACACAATTCTCATCAGGCAGACCGAAAGTTGGGATGCGAGGATAGAATGCCTATGGCAGAAGTTACGATAAAAGGAACTTCCGTAAAATTGGGATGCAGCGAAAAAAGAAAATATCGGTGCGATTATCTTCTCTTTTGACTGTGAATATAAAAGTAAGGGGGAGAACTTCGGTAAAGGTTTAGTTTAGTCTATTAGCTTATATATATGCTAAACTAAAGTAAACTAAATATAGGCAGATATATTGGACTGCCTGTATAGGTGTTTTGAGGGAAATGGTTACCTTTGCAAAAAACAATGTTCCTTGAAAGAAACAGAGATTTGTCCTTTTTTCTTTTGGCTGTAGTTATTCATCCATAGATGACTGCAACAATCACTCTTGGCGAGAGGATGAAAATCGTGTGAAAAGACTTGGAAAAATACTCAAAGTACGAACAAGTGAAGAGAAAGAAAGGTAGTGCAAACAAAAAAACAAGAAAATAAGATAATTCGTGTTTCTGTTCCTAATTTGTTTCTTGATAAAAACACATCACAATATAAACTATTAATTTACAAGATATTATGATGTGAAATTTTGAGATATAACTAAATTTACCAGATTTTCGCTCGAAACGCCTTGCGGTCTTATGTTATATATAGGCGGCAAAAGGCTCTGCCAGTCGCCGTTACCTTCTAATATGTCATGCAAAGATAGCCATTTTCAGCGAATTGCGGGCTATGGTTGCTCAAATTTATACTTCAATCCATATTCTTCCAGTTTATTATAGAGTGTTGTCCTGCCTATTCCAAGCAATTCGGCAGCGACCTTCCGGTTCCCGTCAGCCTGCTTCAAAGCACGCAGAATCCGCTCTTTATCTTCCTCATCGTTGCGTAGGGAGAAGCCGGTAATAGAGGTTGTTTCGGTTATCCCAAGTTCCAGATGCTCTTTCGTGACAAGTCCCGTCTGTGCCTGCAACACCGCGCCCATGATTTTCTGCCGAAGCTCGCGCACGTTGCCCGGCCATGAATGGGTCAGCAACGCTTTCCGTGCTTCGGAGCTGAATCCGCTAACCTTGCACTCCAATTCATTATTGGCAATCTCGCGGAAAAACTCTGCCAGCGGCATGATGTCTTCCTGACAATCACGCAGCGGCGGAACGGTTATATCGAAGTCGTGCAGACGGTACAGCAAGTCCTGCCGGAAACGCTTTTCATTGACCGCCTTTTCCAGATTCTCGTTGGTGGCAGCGATAATACGGACATTGAAACTTCTATCCGTCCTGTCACCAACGGGGCGGTATCGCCGCTCCTGTATGGCACGCAGAAGCATCTGTTGGGTTTCCGGTGCGAGGTTGCCCACTTCGTCCAAAAACAGCGTGCCGCCTTCGGCTTCATGGAAATATCCTTTCTTGGCACTGTCCGCACCGGTGAATGCGCCTTTGACGTGTCCGAAAAATGCCGATGGAGCAAGCTCTTTGTTTAACGATCCGCAGTCCACAGCCACGAACGGCTTGCCGGAACGTTTGCTTTTATCATGCAGATGGTGGGCGATATGCTCCTTGCCCGTGCCGTTCTCTCCGAATATCAGTACGCTCATGTCGGTTGGTGCTACCAGCCTTATCCGGTGCATGATTTTCCGGAAGGCGGAACCGTCACGGGCAAACACGGGCATACGGCTCCGCCCGATATTCCGCTCTTTCAGTATGGTACGGAGAAGAGGCACGAGTTTGTCCTCCACGAGTTGTTTGGGTATGTAGTCCAGCGAGCCGAGTTTCATACTTTCAACCGCCGTATGCACTTCGGCATAGTCGGTCATGATGATGAACGGCTGCGTCATACCCTCTTTGCGCATCCAACGCAACAGGTCGATACCATTGCCGTCAGGTAGGCGCAGGTCTGAAACCACGATGTCCCCGTCAGCGGCTTGTTGCAGAAGTTTCCTCGCTGTCGAGAGGTGGAAAGCCTGCACGGTACGGAATCCCTCACGTGCCAGCAGGTTACAGACAAACTCGCAATACACGATGTTGTCCTCCACCACGATGATTTTTATCTTATCCATTGTTGTATTTCTTCCTTTCTTCTTTTGCCAGCCGGATTATCTCCGAACCCTTATCCAGCACAGCTCTTACGGCATTGCCTATTGCTTTGTCGTCAGGTGTGCCATTGTGATGAATCAGTTTATAAAGTTCCCTCAACGGTCTGTCGGCACGGAGTATCTCCCAAGAGCTGCGCAGGTGGTGTGTTAGGGCGTCCAGTTCCGGAAGGTCTTTCCGTTGTTCCGCATACCTGAGCGACTGCATTTCCTTTTCTGTTTCCGTTATCAATTTCTCCAGCATGACGGCTTCATTGCCGTAGGATAGCAGGGAGGTGAAACCCGGCTTTTCATTTTGTGCCGCATTCATGGCGCATTTATTTGAAATCTCCATCAGTTCAGATATGGAGAACGGCTTGAACAGGCATTCTGTGAATCCATGTTCTATAAGTTCCTCTTTGCCGCAACTGCCCGAAGCGGTTGTCACGATTACCGGGATATCCCTTGAATTGCCAACGTTGGAAGTGCGCAACAGTTCCAGCAACTCGAAACCGTTTATATCCGGCATATTCAGATCCGTCAGAAGAAGGCTGTATTCCTTTTTTCGTATCAGTTCCATCAGCTCCGCAGCATTGGTGCAGGTATCGCAGTGTATCCCTTCCTGTGCATACATTTCTTTCAGCATCAGGAGCAGCACTTCGTCATTGTCGATGGCAACCACATCGTGGAATGTATGGTTATGATGAACCTGTGTTTGATTTATCCGTTCCGGTAGTTCCTCGGCTGTCTGCATGGGGATTTCCACCGTGAAACGGCTACCTTTGCCTTTATCGCTCTCCAGACGGATTGTGCCGCCGAGCATTGTCACAATACGCTGAACAATGGAAAGACCTAATCCGAAGCCATCCTTTGCGGCAGCGTTTGACAGACGTTCAAACGCCCCGAATACCCGTTGCTGTTCCTCTTCGGTCATACCTGTACCCGTATCTTCGACGATAAGTTTCAGCAGACCGTTATCATAATCTGCCCGCAAAGAAACACTGCCGTTCTCCGTGAACTTGATAGCGTTGGACAGCAGGTTGTTCCCGATTTGCAAGATGCGTTCCTTATCTGTACATACAAAGGCATCCTTGTGGCAATGTATTGTCAGAGTCAGTCCTTTGTTTATGGCGATTGGCATAAACTCCGTTTCGAGCGTATGTGTGATTGCGGAAATCCTACATGCGGAGAAATTAGGCTGTTCCTTGCCGTTGTCCAGCCGGAAAAAATTCAGCAGGGTGTTCAGCATTTCACGCATGCGGTCAGAAGATTCCTGAATGTTTCGGATATACGTCCCGGTTTTATCCGTATTGCAGTCTTTCCGCATCAGTCCGGCATAACCCGTTATTGCCGTCAGTGGTGTACGTAATTCATGGGTAATGGTATGAACGGCTTTCTTGCGAGAGGCTATCAGTGCCTCGTTTCGCTTTGCCATTTGTTGCAGTCGCTCAATTAAATCTGCGGTTTCCTGTTTATATCGCTTGATGCGGTTGGCATTTCGGTGTATGATGATATATGATATGACCAGTAGCAGTATAACGAACCCTGTCAAGCCCCCAATCTGAATGAACGACCGTTCCCGCATGGCTGTTATCTCGGCTTCCCGCTTTTGTAGGTCAGTTTGTACTTTCCCGTCTATTTGAACAACCAGTCCTTGCAGTTGCCTGTTAAGTTCCGCATTTCGTGCGGCAAGGCTATCGGCATGAACCGATAAGCGACGGCTTTGCGCCTGTTGTTCGGTTCTCATATTCCGGTTAAAGGAACGGTGCATCGTGGTAGTCACAGTTGGTTTCGCTTCTTCCTTTTTGCCGAAGATGCCCAAGAATCCTTTTCGTTTAGGTTTCTTGGGTTGTTCTTGCACACTTTTCTGCGCGATTACGGGTACTTGACGGGGTATCTTATCGTTGATGGCTTGTTGCTGTTCAAGTATCTGCACGATTTGGCACATCTGCCGTTCCTTATCTTCGAGAAGATGGCGTACGCTGTCTATACGCTCTGCCGGATAGGTAGCTTTGAAACGGCAGAGCATACTGTCCATTGCCATACGCTGTGCATGGTAATGTTCGATATCTTTATCGTTCCATTCCAGTATTGTTTCACCAAATAGAGAGAATTTTATCATTTGAATATTGATATTGTTTATCTCTTTTCGGAACTCGTCTATTTTTTTATTGTCAAGTTCTAATGCTTCTATCTCCTGCCATTCATAGAAGCTATTATATGCTATACATCCGATAAGAACGGAGATAAGTATATACCCCAACCGTATTGTCTTATAGAAATTCCTGGATCGTTCCATTATTTTGATGATACTGATTTTTCAAACATGAATAAAAGTTTATCCTTTTCTTCCATACGGGTATTATCAGAATAACCGCCTTTTGTTATTTGATACCCACACGGCTTAACCATAAAAGTGCCTAAGCCTTTAGTGTATGAACTTACTTCTGAGGCATAGTCTTTACTTGTATTTAATGGAACTTTCCCTTCAATAAGACACCACTCATTATTACAACTGATACCTTTAATCTCAGACATCATTTTTTGCAGATCTGTAATAGCTTTGGAACTTGCTACTTGTGGTATCTGTAACTCAAAATAGAGCATCGGTTCGAGAATATCCACTCCTGATTGTTGCAAAGCCAACCTGAAGACATAAGGAGACAATTGTCTAAAATCGGCAGGGGTACTTATCGGACTATAATAAAGGGCATAAGTAAAGGTTACTTTCAAATCCGTCACTTCCCATCCATGCAATCCCGATTGGCAAGACATACGGATTCCTTCAAAAACGGCATTTTGAAAAGAATGGTTCAGATAACCAAAGGAGATTTCACTTTCGATTTGCAACCCTGACCCTATCGGTAAAGGTTCAAGAGTCAGTCCTATGGAGGCCCAGTAAGGGTTGGGAGGGACTTCGATATGGATAATCTTATTCACCTTCTTTTTAGGTCGTTCTTTGTAGATAGTCTTGATTTCATCAAAATGGGGCTTTACGGAGAATCGTTCTTCCAGCAATGTTTGTATGATTTCTTTTTGGGTTAAACCATATAACGAGATTTCCAATTCATCACTATATGAATTTATGGAAAAGGACAGAGACGGGTCTTCAATAAACAATACATTTAGAGCGGATATCAACTTGCTTCTCTCTTCGGGCTTGTCTGGTCGGACAGAAGATTTGAGGGCGGGATGCTGATGAGATAATCCTTGAATCAGACAAGGTTTAACACCTAAATAATCTCCGATTCTTAATTCTTCTATATCTTCTATAATTGCGATATCATTAGCAACCACTTCATCAACATTTATCTCTTTGCCCTGATAAATGGTTTTTAGATTTTTAATCTTGATGAATTTTTCAGAATCATTGACTTTTATAACGGTTCGAAGTCTCAGCCTTCCGTCAATAATTTTTAGAAAACTTCTTTTATGCCCTTTGGGGTCATGTTCTATTTTATAAAGATAAGCTGAAAGTCTATTGGGGACTGATGCCGGAGGAAATATAAAAGAAATGATGGCGTCTAACAACTCATTGATGCCAATATTGCACATTGCTGATCCATGCAAGACCGGATAGGCTTTGGCTTTTGCCACAAGAGCGATTATCGCATTCCAATAATCTGCCGGTAAGATTTCTTTATCCGCCAAATATAGTTCTAATATATCGTCGTCATGGTTGCATACAAATTCTTTGTGTTCTGCCCTTATATCTGTTGGGGTGCAAATCGGGTAAACGACTCCATCGACAACCGTTTGCATAAACAAGACGTCTTGCGACAGATTTGTTTTTATGTCCAGATATAAACGCTCAAGATTTACGCCGGCACGATCAATCTTATTGATAAATATAATTGTCGGGATTTGCAGTTTTTGCAAAGTCTTGAACAGCAACTTTGTTTGTGCTTGTATGCCTTCCTTTGCCGATAATATGAGGACTGCACCATCAAGCATTTTGAATGTCCGCTCCACCTCTGCAATAAAATCCATGTGTCCCGGAGTGTCAATGATATTGCATTTCACACCATTCCAAACAATAGATGTCGTAGAAGCCCGAATAGTAATTCCTCTACGTTTTTCTATATCCATAGAGTCTGTTATGGTGTCACCTTTATCAACACTGCCGCGCTTTTCCGTTGCTCCGCAGGCAAATAGCAGATTTTCGGTTACGGAAGTTTTTCCTGCATCAATGTGAGCAAGAATTCCTAAATTTATAATGTTCATTTGATTAAGCAATAATATACTACAATAGATGCATTGCCGAAACGCACCTTTTAATACCTCCTCGTAGCATGTAGAAAACTACAGGATTCTTAACTCGTATTAATATGTATATTATTACTGCCGCATAATTGAACGCAAATTTACGAAAAAAAAGTTCCCTGACAAAAGCACAAAGAACTTTTTTAATCTATACGTATTTTTATTTGGTATTATTAATTTGTTATTTGATGATGAGGGCTATTCATATAAATGTAGGTTAAATTTTTCTGACCATTTCAAACTGTTGTCCTTTTGGGGTAAGTCCTAATGATGACAAGAAACCAGTGACTGATTCACAATCGCAATCAACATTAGTAAATTTGAGTACATCGCTTTGAAAATGACTGACAGCACTTTTAAGCAAAGACTTGCCTATTCCTTTACGCCGGTAATCTTTTGCAACTGCGAGGGATGAAATATCGCCAGATGCCGGTTCAAAGATAACAAATCCGACAAGTTCTTCTCTTTCATAAGCTCCCAATATGTCCAAATTGTCGATTCCGCGTTCCAGTGAAGCCCTGTCATTTTGCCATGAAGGATGAAAATCGAACCAGGCCGTTTGGTTAAGGCAGTTTTTTAAATCCGATGGGAGTATGCGACATGCGGTATGGTTTACTTGCAATACAGGAACAATATCGCTCAGTTTGGCAGAGTAGTAGTTGAAATTTCTCTGTGTTTCAAAGCCTAATTTGCGATATATTTTTATTGCTTTGTGATTGTGTTGCAAAACTTCCAGTACATATTGCCGAACTCCTTGTTGACATATCAATTCGAGGCTGAAAGTGAATATTTTTTGGGTTAGGTGTAATCCCCGGAATGAAGGTACGGTTCCCGTCCCTGTGTCATAGGCAGTCAAGATGTTGTTGTACATGCCTGTTCCGTTAAGCACAAAAGAAATCAGCCGTCCTTCGAAAAATACTCCGAAAGATAGTTGTGGATTGTATCCTCGTCGGTCGAGCATGCGTCGCAATTCATCCGCATTCAAAGAGAAATCATAATCTTTGAATGCAGATGAGAATGCCGCATACAAATCTTTGAAAGAAACGGACTCTAAAGAATGAATGATGATTCCCATATCGGACGGTGTTATGTGTTTGGATTTTCATCACTATTCTCTACGGGTAAACCGTGCTGTTTGAGAAAGCTGAGCTTATCCCAATAACCTCTTTGGAAAACTATTTTATCGTTTTGCACATGAAAGAATCCGCATCCTCGCAACCCGAGCGGATCTTTCCATTCCATGATAGCCCATTCTCCATCCTCGAATATATGCTCAACAATACAAACCATTTTTGAGGTTGCAAATTCATTTACAAACATTTCATGGATAGCTGTTTTTCCTATAACTGGGGTGTTTGCGACTTGATGGTTTATGGCATCCTGAGCGTATAAGTTTGCCAAAGCGACTGCATCGGCGGCGTTGAAGCAGTCAATCCATTTTTGTAGTATCTCTTTTGGCGTCATATTTTTCGTATCTTTTATTCTTTAATATTTAATTGTTGCTTTTTCCTCTATAAGTTAGAATTAGACATTTTTTCTAATTCCTTTTGGAAGGATCATCAAAAACAAAATTAGTATTTTTTTCTGTTTTACTGATGATTCTGTAGAAATATTCTCGTTCATATTATTGTGTCATAAGGAATGTGTCAAATAAAGCGGTTTCCACATTACAGCTTTATGGTAAAATGAGTTTAACCAACTACATAACGCAATCTGTTGTCGGTGCTGTTATCTATTTCCCATTCGTATTCTATTTAGCCCCTTATTGTGGGTATGCAGCAAGTTATCTTATCGAATTCATTCTCTTTGGGAGTCAAATATGGTTGTGCAAATGGTGGCTGACAAAACATAAACAAGGTTAGTTGGAATGTTTTTGGTATAATGTTTATAAACATAAATCAAGAAAGAGCAAATAAATTTAATAGAGGCTGCCCAAAAAGAAAGAAAGTCTTGCAATCACTCTCCTACAGATACTTGCAGAGGGGATATGATTTACTTTTAGACCTTTTGGATAGCCCCTATTAATATTTTATATAAAATTCCTAATTTTAAATTTTTATCCCTTTCGATCGGTTTTTATTCTTTAACTGAAAACCCGGTCGTCCGATGATGACATGGTCGCCAATGATGTTGCCCGTTGGATTTCGCTCATTCACCGGGCTGCGTATCTGCGGTGCATCATCAGTTTGTTGTGGCGATATGCTCCGTACACCTTCCGAAACAGGCTTGACCTCCTGTCCATCCTTTTCTTTTTCGTCGGCTTCCTGCGTAGGCGGCGCAAGTTCCAGCTGTATCTTTCGGTCAAGTGCGGCAAGTTCGGACTTAAGCTGTTTCAGTTCGTCCTCCTTTTTCCATACCTTGCCCGCTATCTCCTGCAACTGCGGAACTTCCTTTTCCAGCACCTCGTTCTTTCCCTTGTACTGGTCGATTATGGACGGAATCCGCTCCAATGCGTTCAGGAAATTACGTGCGGCGGCTACCGAATCAGCCATCGCCAGATGCCCGTTGTTGTAGGTGTACTTGTAGTTTCCCTCCACCACGAAGCGGTTATCGGTAAACTCCAGCCCCTCTTTGAGTATCCTCTCGCTTACCACCTTTATCGGAAAGCCGTAAAGTTCCCCGACAGGCTTGTACAGCCCGCCCGTAGTGGCGTTCTTGGCTATCTCCTGCAAACGCTTTCCGATAACCTTTTCATCGGTAGAATCCACGCCGTCCACCTTGACCGCATTCAGGCGGTTGCCCTCCTTGTCCGTCTGCACAACGGAAAGAAAGCGGTTCCAATCTTCCGTCATGGCTTCGATGACAGCCGTGTTGTTACGCAGTTCCCCCGTCTTGGCTTCCAGCTTGAACTCCGAATCGCGCTTGCCCTTGTTGAACGACTTGCGTTCCCCTTCAAGCGATGCGATACGCTTCTCCAGTTTCGCCTTGTCCAAAAGGTCGGTATTGCCGGAGAGCAACGCCATGTACTCCGAGAAATTCATGCCCGATTTCTCGTCCATCGCCCCCTCGTCGATGGTACGCGCGCCCATCGCCCCGCTTTTAAGCTGCGAGATGAACGTCTGCTTGCAGTGCAGCAGGTTGAACTTGTAGCTGTCCAGCGACTTTTCCACCGCGTAGATGATGACATCCACATTGTTCCCGGCAAAATGCTTGGCAATCTCGTTGCCTGCCCTGACTCCCCGTCCGTCACGCTGTTGCAGGTCGGACGGTCGCCAAGGCGTATCCAAATGATGGATGGCGACACACCTTTTTTGCGCATTCACGCCCGTTCCGAGCATGGAGGTGGAACCGAACAGCACGCGCACCGTTCCGGCGTTCATGGCGTCTATCACCGCCTTGCGCGCCTTGTCGGTCTTGCACTCCTGAATGAAGCGCACCTCGCTTGCCGGTATGCCGTAGTCCTCCGTCAGCTTCCGCTTTATCTCACTGTACACGTTCCACCCGTCGCCCGGCTGGTACGTCCCCAGATCCGAGAACACGAACTGCGTGCCTTTCTGCGCGTCGTATTTATGGTAATACTCCGCAATCGTCTTGGCACAGTGGGAAGCCTTGTTGTCGGGGTGGTCTTCGTAGTTCGGGTCTATCATGCGCATATCGAGAGCCATCTTCCGTGCGTAATCGGTGGCGATCAGCATCTTTGCCTTCTCTTCCGTTTCCGACAGGGGCGGTCTACCGAGCAGCGTGGCGTCGCCCGTCTTGGCGAACTGCATCAGTTTTTGAATGAAGTCCTCCTGCTCCGGCGTGGGCGGTATATGGTGCAGTATCTCGTTCTTGTGCGGACGATCCACACCCACATCCTCTGCCGTGCGGTAGTCGGTTATCTCGTTGTAGAAGGCGGCAAGCTCCGGCACTTTGATGAAGTAGCGGAAACGCTCCTTCTGCACCACGTTGTTCGTCACGTTGAACTCGAAATCGGTCGTCTTCTTGGCGAAGATAGCCGCCCATGCGTCAAAGCACCGGATATCCTGCCGTTCCAGTTCCTTCGGGCGCAGGTACTTGAAGAGCAGGTACAGTTCCGTCAGCGAGTTGCTGATGGTCGTGCCGGATAGGAACGTCGCCCCCAAGTCCTTACCCGTGCGCTCTTGTATGGTGCGGATGGCAAAAAGCATATTCAGGGCTTTCTGGCTTCCTTCCGAGTTGCCCAAACCAGCCACACGGTCATGCCGCGTGTTGAAAGTCAAGTTCTTAAATTGATGCGATTCGTCAATAAAAATATGGTCGATGCCCATCTGCTTGAAGTCCACCACGTCGTCCGTGCGCGACTTGATGGCGTGTTCCACCTTCTCCAGCTTCGCTTCAAGGTTGTGCTTGCGCTTTTCCAGACCTTTCAGCATCGCCCTCGATACGTTCTTGCCCTGCTGCCGCAAGACTTCGAGGTTTTCCTCCACCGTGTCAAGCTCCGCTTGCAGGATGCGCTGCTGCAACTCCGGCGACTGCGGAATCTTGCCGAACTGGTCGTGCGACATGATGACGCAATCATAGTCGTTGTTCTTGATGTTGTTGAAGAAACGCACGCGGTTGGCGGTCGAAAAGTCCTTCTCCGAGGCATAGAGAATCCGCGCGTTCGGGTATGCCGCCTGATAGGTGGCGGCAATCTCCGCGACATTGGCTTTCAGCCCGATAATCATCGGTTTGTGCGCCAAGTTCAGACGCTTCATCTCATGCGCTGCAATGCACATTATCAGCGTCTTGCCTGTACCGACTTCGTGGTCGCAGATGCCACCGCCGTTCTGTTTGAGCATCCAGACGCAATCCATCTGCGACGGATAGACGCTCTTGATACCCCTGCTTGCCAGCCCTTTGAGGTTGAGGTCCGGAAAGGTCTGGTGTGAGCCGTCATATTTCGGGCGCACGAAACAGTTGAACTTGCGGTTGTACATCGTCATCAGCCGTTCCTTGAACTGCGGCGACTGCTCTTCCAGCCATTCCGAGAACCCGTTACGGATTTCGTCAATCTTGGCGTTGGCGAGCTGTATGCCCTCGCTGTCGCGTACCTTGATGTCGTTTCCGTGTTCATCCTTTCCTATGGACTTCATCATATCCGGGCAGGTGTTATGCAGGGCGTGTTTCAACAGGTGCATGCCGTCATAGTTCCGGTAATAGCCCTTCACTAAAAACTCGTCCGTGATTTTCATGGTGCGGTAGCCGCACGCCACCGAAAATTCGTCCATGCTTGCGGAGTAGGCGATTTTCACGTCCGTGTCAAAAAGACGGCTCATGTAGGCGGCATATACGCCCGTCGGAATCCAGCGTTCCCCGAAATTGAAGTCGAGGTCTTCAAAAGCGATGCGCGGCGGCTCGGCTTCTTTCAGAGCCTCCAACGCCTGCTTCACTTCCGGCATACGCCCGTTTTCGGGGTTGTCGCCCATCCATGCCTCGATGCGTTCCGCCTTCTCTATCACGTTCCCGGCGATGAACCTGTCCTTTATCTCGTAACCGGTTACGAGCGGGTTGTAGAAGATGCGTCCTTTGAGGGCGTCAAGCAATCCCTCCTCCGTACTGTCGGTTATCTCCCGCATATAGTCGAGATTGACCGTGCCGAACTTGTTGAGCGATGCGGAGAGTGCCTCTTCGGGAGAGCTTACGTTGGCATGGCTCTCTACCGAGAAGGAAACGGGACGCTCGAAAATGTCCGCCTTGACGAACCTGCCGTCCTCCGCACGTTCCAGCGAAAGGATGTCGCGTCCTCCTGCATCCATCACCACCAGTTTCACGTTCTGCTTGGCGTTGAGGTTGCCGTAGCGCATGACAAACTCGTCATAGCAGGTGTTCAGATGCTCACGCCACTGCGGGTTTTCCTCGCGCCTGTTCGATTCATAACGGTACAGACGCTCGTATGCGTCACGGAGCGACACATACAGCAACGCCTTCTCTTTCTGATAGCCTGTCAGTCCAAGCGGCTGGAATGTCGCGCCGTAAGGCGTGATGTCTTTCAGATAACCGATGTTACGACGCCCACTGTCAGCCACTAACGAGCCTTCACGCAAGTGCATTTCCGGCGTGCGGTGGTAGGGACGCGGCGACAGGTCGGGAGCTTCCTCTTTCGGTTTTTCCGCTTCCATTTCGGGAAAAAGGGAGGTTGCAGCCGCTTCCGTTGCGGGAGCGACAGGAATGGCGGCAACTTCCGGCTGTGTTTCGGGTTGCCGTGTTTCCTGCTCCGGCGCGGCTTTCACGTCCGGGACATGCTGCCGTTTCTCCTGATGCTGTGCCGCCAGCCTGCGAAGTTCCTTGCGTCGCTCCGGCGTGAGGTCCATCATCATTTCATAGAAGCCGTTGATGGGCGGATTGGTGTCCCAATCCAAAGTAGCGTAAATATCATCCGGATCGGCTTTGGCTGCGACACTCACCGGCTTTGTTTCATGGCTGTCCCTGCTTTCCGTCGGCGGTGCGGCAGACGGCTGTGGCGGTGCGGTCGTAACCTTCGGCGTAACCTGCGCCTGCGGTTTGGGAGGCATGCGCCTTGCCGGGCTTTCCTTTTTCGCCGTCTTTTTCTTCTTGGCGGGTGCTTCCTGCTTGCGTACTTCCTCCGTCATGCCCCAGAGGTCGAGCAGGGAGAGCTGCACGCCCTCCGAATAATCGGGGCGGCGCGGCTCTATCTCCGACTTTTCTTCCTCCGGCTGCGGTGTTGCCGCTTCGGGCTTCACTGCCATTTCATGACGTGGCTGTATCTCAGGAGTGACAACCGGTGTGGAAATGGTTTCTGTCACCGTGCTTTTCCCCTGTGCCGGATGCAGGCTGTGCATTTCATACAGCTTTTTGTCCAACTTATACAGCTCAATATCCATATGTTCCCGCAAATCCTCCGCCATTTGCTCGATGCCGTCCCGGTGCATGACTTTATAGGCTGGTTTCCCGTAAGGGTCTGTGCCGCTTATCAGATCCGAGTGGGGAATCATGCCGATGCTGCCGACATACCCGTTCTGGAAACTACCTATCGGTGTCTTTTCCGTCTGCACGAACAACTCTTCATAATCGTACAGCTCCCGTTTCTTGCCGCTGTTCTTTTGCAGGATAATCAGGTCGCTACCCACTTCCGTACCCGCGTTGTCCGTGAAGAGGTTGTTCGGCAGGCGTGCGACTCCCACCAGATTGGCATTACGCATCATATACTCGCGTATGGGCGCGTTGGACGGTGCGTCCAGTACCCCTTGAGAGGTGATGAACGCCACGATGCCGCCCTCACGCACCGCGTCAAGGCTTTTCAGGAAGAAGTAGTTGTGTATTGCCTTCGGTGCGGAACGCCTTGCCGGGTCTTGGCTGCCCGTGAACTCCGGGTCGAACACAGCCACGTCGCCGAACGGGATGTTCGAGATAGCAAGGTCGAAATAGTCCGTGAATGGCTTCTCTATCTTCTCGAATCCCTGCACCCTTACCTTTTGGTCTGGATGCAGGTATCCCAATATTTTGCCCGTCATCAGGTCTTTCTCGAAAGCCATGATATCCGCGTCCGGCTTGTTTTCCAGCACGGCATCCACGAATGCGCCCACGCCCGCCGACGGCTCCAATACGCGATCGGGACGTATGCCGTGTTCATGCAGTACATCCGCGATAGTGCCGGTTATCTCCGGCGGGGTGTAGAAAGCGGTCAGCACGGACTGCTTCATGGCATCCACGTACCGCTTGTACTCCGTATCGTCCTTGCTGTTTTCACGCACCAGCCTGTGCAGCTCCACCGTAGGGGCAAACAGTTCGAGGTCCGATTTCGCCCAATGCACGGCATCCGTCAGTTCCTTTGCCGGGTTCAGTATGCACTTCAATCCGCCGAAACCGCAATACTTCCGAAGTATGGCTTGTTCCTCGGCGGTTGCCGTCCTCCGTTCCCTGTCAAGGATGAATGCCGTCCGTATCGCCTCGATGTTGTCCCGCAGCCGTTGTTTGCGGTTAAACGCCATACTCGTCGATATAAAGGACGGCGGCTCCCGTCAGCTCCGTGTAGAGCAGGTCGTATTCGGGCGACAGGGCGAAGTTGTCGTCCGAAAGGTCATAGGCGGAGAATACATTACCGACAGGCGGCAGCAGCTTTCGGATGAAGGCTTCGCGTTTCTTTTCCGGCACTTCGTTGGCAAACTCGTTTTCCACGACTTCGCGGAGGATGGCGTACTTGGAATAGCGAAGCCCCCGCAGGAGCGTGTCCATCGCCAACTCCTGCGCCCCTTCGGGCGGATAGCCTTCGAGCCGCACACGCTCATACGTTTCGGCGGCACGGTCGGCACGCTCCCGGATGAAGGCATCATCGGAAGCCTGTTCAAACCTGTTCGTGCGGAGGTAGTCCAGCAGGTACAGACCGTAATAGGAAAAGTCGGTCTGACCCTCGTTTTTCTTCTTGTTGTTCATTACTTTGGAATTTAGTGGATTGGTAATGACGTGGATAATCGTCTGGAAAGGAGAAAGAAAAGGCACTCGGTATCCCTCCGAGTGCCACCACTAAATCCAAAGTATGAGTGTAATCCGGTATCGAAGAACAATTCATTACTCTGAACCAGTGGCAAAGGTAATACTATTTCTTCCGTCCTGAAAATTTCCTGCTCGTTTTCCTTTCGGGGAACACGAAAGTCGTGTTATAGTCCCCGTCAAAGGCGACTATGGCATCAAAGCTCTTGCCCTGTTTGCTTTTGAAGCCTTTGAGCAGCTTCGTATGCCCGTCGGTGAGCAGCTCTTTGATCTCGTCGTCGGAAAGGGTGCGGTTCGCCTTCAGGCGGAACACGGGCAGCCCGCACTCCGCGTTGTCGCAGCGTACCACCTTGCCGTAGAACTGCATGCTGCCCGTCCCGCACTTGGGACACTTGCAGCCGGAATCCCTGCGGGAGAACAGTTTGTCGCACGAGAGCAGTTCGGAGGTGATTTCACGTGTGTACGCCTCTATCTCCCTGCGGAAGGTGTCAGCGGGCAGTTCCCCGCGCTCGATGCGTGCCAGATTCTTCTCCCATTCGCCCGTCATGGCTACGTCGGCGATGCGCATCGTCTTCACGACCGAGTAGAGGGCAAGCCCTTTTTCTGTCGGCACAAGCGATTTCTTGCAGCGTTCCATGTAGCCGCGTTTGAAGAGCGTTTCGATAATCGCCGCACGGGTGGCGGGCGTGCCGATGCCGCAGTCCTTCAACGCCTGACGCAATGCGTCGTCCTCTATGTCCTTGCCCGCCGTTTCCATTGCCGACAACAGTGTCGCTTCGGTATGCAGCGGTTTGGGTTTGGTCTTGCCCTCCGTGATGGAGCAGCCTTTCAGCGTCAGCGTGTCGCCTTCCCGCCAATCGGGGATGGCGGTTTCTTCCTTGTCCTCCCCGCCATAGACGGCACGCCATCCGGCTTGCCTGATGATGCTGCCTTTCACCGTGAACTCCACTCCGGCACATTCCGCCGTGACGGTGGCGGTGTCCTTGACGCATTTCTCGGAGAAAGCCTCAATCATGCGCCCGGCAACCATCTGATAAATGGTGCTGTCCTCTTTGGAGAGGAACAGCGGCTTCTCGCCAGTGACGAGCAGGGCGTGGTGGTCCGTCACCTTGCCGCCGTCCACACTGCGGCGTGTCGGCTGCGCTTTCGGCTGCACCTTGCCTTTCCATTCGGGCAAAGCCCCGATGAAGGCGAGCAGCTTGGGGATTTCAGCGAACATGTCTTCGGGTATGTAGCGGCTTCCGGTTCGCGGATAGGTGATGAGCTTCTTCTCATAGAGCTTCTGCGCGATTTCAAGCGTCTGTTCCGCCGTGAAGCCGTGCTTGGCGTTGGCTTCCTTCTGGAGCGTCGTCAGGTCGTACAGGAGCGGTGTTTCCTCCGTCTTCTCCTTGCGTTCGGCTTTCGTGACGGTGGCTGTGCCTGCCGACTTCACCTTATCATACAGTTCCGTCGCAGGCTCTTTCTCTTTCCACTTTTCGGAAGAGGAAAACTTCACTGTTCCTTCGTCGCAGCCGTCCGTTGCGATATGGAGCTGCCAAAAGGCTTCGGGTGTGAAGCGGCGGTTCTCCCAATAGCGTGCGCACACCATTGCCAATGTAGGTGTCTGCACCCGTCCGATGGAATATGTGCCGTGTCCGGCGGCGATGGAGAGTGCCTGCGTGCCGTTGATGCCCACGAGCCAGTCTGATTCGCTCCGCGCTTTGGCGGCAAGATAGAGATTGTCGTATTTGCCGCCCGCTTCGAGGTTGCGCAGCCCCTCGCGGATAGCCTTGTCGGTAAGCGAGCTTATCCAAAGGCGCACAAACGGGGTGGTGCATCCGATATAATGGTAGAGGTATCGGAAGATAAGCTCACCCTCACGCCCTGCATCGGTCGCCACGATGATTTGTTCGCTCCTGTTGAACAGGGTGGCGATAACCTTTATCTGCGCCGCCACACCGCTGTCAGGCTTGTAACCCTTCTCCGTCTTGGTCTGGCGGGGGACGAGCGTGAAGGTGTCGGGGATGACGGGCAGGTTGTCACGGACGAAGCCGCGTATGCCGTAGCCGTCGGGCATGGCAAGCTGCACGAGGTGTCCGAACGCCCATGTCACGGCGTAGCCGCCTCCCTCGAAATATCCTTCCTCTCTCTTTGTCGCGCCCACGATACGGGCGATCTCACGTGCCACAGACGGCTTTTCTGCAATGATTGTCTTCATATTCTTCTGTCGTTTTGAATTTTACAAATGGTACTTCGGATTTAGTGGCGGACACCGGATTACATCTTCATGCCCTTATTGTTTCTTTTCTGCGGCTTCTCCTGCTGCTGTTGCTGTGCGGTGTCCTTCGGGGCGGTCTGTCCCTTCCGCAACGGTTCTTTCAGGTTCTTGGTAGCCTCGTTGGTCTTGCCCTCGCTGTTCACCGCCACCTGCGTGCGGCTCTCGTTGGACGGGGCGACCTTCTGAGCGTTGTCGGGGTTGGTGTCGTAGCGGTACGGGCGTCCCTTCTCCGGATTGAACTTGATGTACATCGTGGCGTGGAAGCCTTGCTTGTCGGTCACGTTCTCTAATTTCACGGCTTTGCCAGCCACGTAGTCGGCTTTCTGCTGCTCGGTGAAGTCCACGCCGCTCCATTTGCTGATGGGTCGGATGCTGCCGTCGGCGTTAGTCCACGTGTTGCGGCGTTGCTCCTTCTGCGTGTTGGCGGCATTCTCCGTACCCTGCGCCTGTCCCTGTGCGGGGTTGTTCTTCGTTTCCTGCGTCTGGACGGCACGGGGCGACCTGCCGGTTCCCGGCACGAACTCCACGCCGCGCTGCTCCACGTTCACTTGCAGGGTGGTGACGAACTTCCTGCCGTCCTTGCGCTCGATGAGCTTGTCACGCACGGGCAGCCCGGCACGCAGCATGTCCTGCTCCTGCTTGGTGATTTCCGTCTTGCCGATGCGCTCCGGTATGCGCACCTTGTTTGCCGGGACATCCGTGATTTCGTTCGTCTTGCGGTCGATGCTGACGAACGAGGGGATGATCTCGCCCGTTCCCCTGTCCACGAGGTCCACGACCCTGCCGAGGTTGCCCGTTTCGCGCAGGTTCTTCCGGTCATCGTCGGAGAACTTGTGTTCCTTATACTCGTCGAGCTTCTGCTCCTTGCGGATGAAGTGCGGCACAAGGCTGACATTGCCCTCGCCGTCCTTCTTGAAGGAGAGGCGGGCGTCCAGTTCGAAAGCCTCTCCGCCGAAATTGGGCGACACCCTCACCAAGTCGGACTTGCCGTAGTTGAGCATCCTGTTAAGATCGCCCGACTTTTCAAGGTCGTCGCGCTTCACGCCCCATTTCTCCTCCAACTCCTGCCAGTTGATCTTGCTCTCGTCGATGGGCTGGTAGCCCCGGTTGCCCTGCGTCTGTTGCGGGCTTTCCTGATTCTGTTCGTTTTTCTGTTCCATTTCTTCCTGTTTTTTAGGTTCGTCATCTTGTTTCTGTTCCGGTTGTTCCTGCTTTTCGGCGGACTGCTCCTCCTGTACTTTCTTTTCGTAGCCGGAGGTGTCCACCTTGTGGGGCGCAAGCATCTCCTTGTTGCCGTCGGGGTCTTTCAGCAAGTCCTTGATAACCTCCAGCAGTTTGTCGGCTTGGTCCGCCGCGACACGGTAGAAACCGAAGCGGCTGGGTTCCTTGCACTGGCGGAAGAAGTTCTTGAAGAAGTTGTCCAGCACGTCGCCGTGCCGGTCGAATTGCAGGAAGCTCTGCGAGTTCTCCGCTTTCGCGGGGATACGCTTGGGGGAGCCGTCGGCGTTCAGCCCGGCTACCACGCTGATTTCGCCCGTCTTCTCGTCACGGACAACCAGCACGTCCTTTTCGTCTTTTTTCTTTGCCATCTGAAAAATGTTTTAATGGTTATTTTTGAAAGAAATTATGGATACGAGCCTTGTAGAAGGCTATATCTTCCTTGCGGAAGTCCTTTACATGTTCGGAGAGGAACGTCAGCACGTCCGCCTCGCTGTAATAGGTCTTTTTGCCGAGCGTCTTGTAGGGCAATGCGCCGATGCTGCGGTAGCGTTGCAGGGTGCGCTTGCTGATCTGGAGCAGCATGCACAGGTCTTGGTTGTCGAAAAGCCTGATCCCGTCCATCGGGTTCGGGGCTTTGCCGGACGGCTGCATGGAGAGCAGCATCTCGTCCTGACGGTCGAGCCGTTCCATAACTTTCTGCATCCAGTTCTCGAAATTGTTGCGGGTAAGCAGTTCCATGTCCTACGTCCTCCTTCCTTTGGGTTTGCCGCCCGTGCGCAGCGTGTGGTTGCGTTTCATCTGTTCCGGTGTCGCGGCATCACCCGTAATGGTGCTGTCTTCGAGCAGGCGGTCGATTTCCGACTGCCGGTAGCGGCACTTGCCGCGCAGCACGACATAGGCGATGCGCTGTTCGCTGCGCATGCGCTGGAGGGTGCGGCAACTCACGTTCAGCAGGTGCGCCGCCTCGCGGGTGGTGAGCAGCCTGTCGGGGGATTCTTCCTTCCTCCCGCCGGAAACGGCACGCACGTGTGCCGCTATCTCGGCTATCTGTTCCGTCAATGCGGTGAAGGCGGAACTTTCCATCGTTATCACTTTCATATTCAGTCTTTTCTTTTGGTTTCTGCGGCAAAATTCGGCAATAAACCAAAGGGGCTTTAACAGCTCACTACGTGGCTCACGTAAGATTTTTATGGATAATGGCTCCGTAACCCGGACAGACGGCGCAACAAGCTGCCTTTTAGCGGGAAACGGTGCGTGTTCATGGCGGCTTCGTTACCTTTGCGGCAAACTCTGAAATGTTTTGCTTATGGAAATAGTATCTATCGAGAAAAAGACCTTCGAGATGATGGTGGTGTCCTTCAACGCCCTCGCGGAGAAGGTAGCCACCCTTAGGCGCAGGAGCGACGGCGGGCGGATGGAAAGGTGGCTCACGGGCGAGGAGGTCTGCGGGCAGTTGAGGATCAGCCCGCGCACGTTGCAGACCTTGCGCGACAGGCGGCTTATCGGCTACTCGCAGATTAACCGCAGGTTCTATTACAAGCCGGAGGAGGTCAAAAGGCTCATTCCGCTTGTCGGCACGCTCTATCCCGGCGGAAAATGATTTTTATTATTCACAACCCACTGAATCCGAAATGATGATGAACGAGAACAATGAAGTGTTTACGATGGAGGACGAGCCGCTTGCCACCCTTGTGCAGAACATGCGCAAAGGCTCGAAATGGCTCTCCGCCTTTCTGGAAAGTTACCGCCCGCCGTTGGACGGGGAGCGTTACCTGACGGACAGGGAGGTGGCGGAACTGCTCCGTGTCAGCCGCCGCACCTTGCAGGAGTACCGCAACAACAGGGTGTTGCCCTTTATCCTTTTGGGAGGGAAGGTGCTTTACCCTGAATCGGGGTTGCGTGAATTGTTGGAGGCGAACTATCGCAAGCCGATGGAATAAGGCGGCTGCATGAAAAAAGGAAACGGACAACTCCTTCACGGGGCTGTCCGTTTCCTTTTTCTTATTTATATGCGTTATCAGCAATACCCGGCTTTTCCGTTCTGTATGAACATCACGTATGCCTGCCGCTTTTCCTTCGAGAGTGCTTTCTCTACCAGCCACGTGCGGAACACATGCGCATGGTAGGTGTTCAGCCGGAAGGCGACGGGGATGATGATTTCAAGAGAGTAAACATCCGCGTGCAGCCCGTTTTCAAGCCGCATGTAGCGGCACACTTCGTAGTCGTTCAGCACGTCCGGCTTGCGGACGGCTCTGATGGCGGCGTTCACTGCCGGGACGCCCGTGTGGAACAGTCCGGCGATTTCTGTGGCGGTCATCCATATCTCGTTACCGTTTACGCTGATCGTGTTGTCCTCTATGATGATTATATCACGTTTCATGGCTTCTCTGTTTTAGATGGTGCAACCTGCAAATTCCTCGATGCCGTTCAACCTTGCCGCAAGGTTTTCCATGTCTTGGTTGAGCTTCTCTTTGGTGATTTTCGCGTATATCTGTGTCGTCTTTATGCTCTTGTGTCCCAGCATGGAACTCACCGTTTCGATGGGTACGCCGTTGGAGAGGAACACCGTCGTGGCTGCCGTGTGGCGGCTCTGATGCCACGTGATATGCTTGGTGATGCCGCAACGCTTGGCGACGGAACGGATTCCGGCAAGGCACGTGTTGTAGTGGGGAACGGGGAAAATCCTGCCGTTCCCGCACAGACCCCGGTATTTGTCGATGATGCGCTTTGCGATGTCGAGCAGGCGGATATTGGACACCACGCCCGTCTTCTGGCGGTTGATGTTTATCCACTCGTGTTCGTCGAAGTAGGTGTGGATGTTCTCTTCCGTCAGGTTGCGCATGTCGGCGAACGACAAGCCGGTGAAGGCGCAGAACAGGTAGAGGTCGCGGTAAAGCTCCTGCTTGGCGTTTTTCAGCCTGCCCTCCATCAGCAGCCGGATTTCCTCTTTCGTCAGGAAACTGCGCACAGTTTCCTCCTTCTTGATTTCGTACTCCCGGAACGGGTCGCGTGTGAGCCACTCGTTGTTGATAGCGATGAACACCATCGTCCGCAAAGGGCAGACATACAGCCACACGGTGTTGGTGCTGCAGTGCTTGTCCGTGCGCAGGAACATCTCGAAGTCGGAGATGAAGGCGGGCGTAAGCTCTTTCAGCGCGATGTCCTTCACGCGGTAGCGGATGGAGAGGAACTCTTGCAGGTGCTTGTAAACGGTCTTGTATTTCAAGAGTGTACCTTTGGCTTTCATGCCGGCCTCCACCTGTTTCTCGTAGTCCTCGTTGTGCTGGCGGAACACCTGCATCAGCGTGTGGTAGCGGTGTTCCAGTCCGAGAAAGGCGTTCTTGACCTTCTCTGCCGTGACAAAGTTGTCACGCTCCATGATTTCCTGATAATGTCTGTTGATGCGTACACGCATCTTGTCGAGCATGCGGTTCGTTTCGAGTGCCGCCGTGCTTCTGCCCGTGACACGTCCCCCTTTGGTGTCCCACAGCTTGGGATCGACGGTCAGTTTGCAGCTGAACTGCGTCTGGGTGCCGTCCACCGTGATGCGTCCCATGACGGGTACTGTCCCGTCCTTTTTCACTACCTGACGCTTGAGGTAGTAGATTACTGAAAATGTACTCTTCATCGTCCTTAATTTTTTTAGGTTCAAAATTAG
This sequence comes from Phocaeicola massiliensis B84634 = Timone 84634 = DSM 17679 = JCM 13223, assembly GCF_000382445.1. GTDB lineage: Bacteria > Bacteroidota > Bacteroidia > Bacteroidales > Bacteroidaceae > Phocaeicola > Phocaeicola massiliensis. The sequence goes on from NZ_KB905474.1 coordinate 374,699, forward strand.
TTGGTGAAGAGTCCGTTGTCGGTACGCAAAACGGGGAGGAACGGCGCAATCTTTTTCCGTAACCGGATTTGTTGCGTGGGTTGTCAGTAACTCACTAATCCTTAACGCCTTGTTTCGCTATCCGTGTCCGTTTGTCGCCCTTTCGGGCATGGTTACGGACAAGTAACGTAGCGGCGTCCTGATTTGGCTTCAGCGGTGATTGCGATGGCTTCACGAATAATCGGAAGCACGACTGAAACCCTTGTAACTCAATTCTATCACTATTTCTTTCCGCATTTCACTTTTTTGTAGTAACTTTGTTATGTATTTATTAAAAGAACATTTGAAACATAAAACTGAAACAATTATGAAAAAGTACGTTTGCGTAGTATGTGGTTGGGTATACGACCCAGAAGTAGGAGATCCGGAAGGTGGAATCGCTCCGGGAACAGCATTTGAAGATATTCCAGATGATTGGGTTTGCCCTCTTTGTGGAGTAGGTAAAGATGATTTTGAAGTTCAGGAAGATTAATTCCGGTTCATAAGCAGCATATCAATTAAGTGGAAGAATTCCGCAGGATAATCAGATGGCGCAGCTAATTATTGGTTGCGCTTTTTTATTGTTGTCCTTATATGATTGTGATAAAAAGAAAAGCGCAACCTATATTTCAGATTGCGCTTTATATAAGAGTTGAATAGTTTTATTTTTTTTCTTGTCTTTCAGGACGAGGCAGCAATACTTTGCGAGAAAGTTTGAATTTGCCTGTTTTCGGGTCAATATCAAGTAATTTGACTTCGATTTCGTCACCTTCTTTCAAACCGGCTTCTTCGATTGTTTCGAGACGTTTCCAGTCTATTTCGGAAATGTGCAACAGACCGTCTTTGCCGGGCAGGAATTCAACAAAAGCACCGTAAGGCATGATAGAACGAATTTTGCCTACGTATACTTCGCCAACTTCAGGAACAGCAACGATACCTTTAATGATACGCATAGCGTCATCAATACATTTCTTGTTAGTTCCGGCAATTTCAATACGACCTACACCGTCTACTTCTTCGATAGTGATAGTTGCACCGGTTTCTTCCTGCATACCTTGAATAATCTTTCCGCCCGGACCGATAATGGCTCCAATGAATTCTTTAGGAATAGTCATTGTTTCAATGCGAGGAGCATGGGGCTTCAGTTCAGCACGAGGTTCAGCAATGCATTCAGTAATCTTATCAAGAATGTGCATACGTCCTTCTTTGGCTTGATTCAATGCTTTTTCCAGGATGTCGTATGATAAACCATCGACCTTGATATCCATCTGTGTAGCAGTAATACCGTCACGGGTACCGGTAACCTTGAAGTCCATATCTCCCAAGTGGTCTTCGTCACCAAGAATATCAGACAATACAGCATATTTTTCTTCACCGGCATTCTTGATCAATCCCATTGCAATACCTGAAACGGGCTTCTTCATTGGTACACCTGCATCCATTAATGCCAAAGTTCCGGCACATACAGTAGCCATTGAAGATGAACCGTTTGATTCAAGAATATCAGAAACTACACGTACAGAGTATGGATAGTTAGCCGGTACTTGTCCTTTTAATGCACGCCATGCCAAGTGACCGTGACCAATTTCACGACGGCCTACACCACGTTGAGCTTTAGCTTCACCGGTTGAGAAAGGAGGGAAGTTGTAGTGTAACAGGAAGCGTTCTTTATGCTGATCCAATACATCGTCTACCATTTTTTCATCCAGTTTTGTTCCTAATGTAACAGAACTCAAAGACTGAGTTTCACCACGAGTAAAAATAGCAGAACCATGAGGACCGGGCAGATAGCCTACTTCACACCAGATGGGACGGATTTCTGTGGTCTGACGTCCGTCAAGACGCTTACCTTCGTCAAGAATGCAACGACGCATTGCCTCTTTTTCTACATCGTGATAATAGCGGTCGATTAACGGAGCTTTTTCTTCCAGTTCTTCTTCTGTATACTGAGCCTTGAATTCTTCGCGGATAGCATCGAATGCATCTTGGCGTTCGTGCTTATTTCTGTTTCCGGATGCAGCAATAGCGTATGCCTTTTCGTAGCAAGCGTCATGGACAGCTTTGCGGAGTTCTTCATCGTTCTCTTCGTGGCAATATTCACGTTTAACAGTAGAACCCACTTCTTCCATCAATTCCATTTGAGCTTTACAGTGGATTTTGATTGCATCGTGAGCGGCTTTCATGGCAGCCAGCAAATCCTGTTCGCTTACTTCATCCATTTCACCTTCTACCATCATGATGTTGTCGTATGTAGCAGCAACCATTAGATCCATGTCGGCTTTTTCCAGTTGCTCAAAAGTCGGGTCAATAACAAACTGACCATTGATACGTGCTACACGTACTTCTGAAATCGGACCTCCGAATGGAATGTCAGAAACAGCTAATGCAGCTGAAGCGGCCAGTCCTGCCAATGCATCCGGCATATCTACTCCGTCTGCTGAGAACAAGATAATGTTTACGTATACCTCTGCGTGAAAGTTATCGGGAAATAAAGGACGCAAGGCGCGGTCTACTAAACGGCAAGTCAGAATTTCATAATCCGAAGCTTTGCCTTCTCTTTTGGTAAAACCACCGGGAAAACGTCCGAATGCTGAATATTTTTCTTTGTACTCTACCTGAAGGGGCATGAAATCTGTACCGGGAACTGCATCTTTTGCTGCACAAACAGTAGCTAGCAACATGGTGTTACCCATGCGGAGCATTACAGAACCGTCTGCCTGTTTTGCCAGCTTTCCCGTTTCGAGCGTAATGGTTCTACCATCGGGAAGCTCGATTGTCTTAACAATTGGATTAATCATAAAAAATGTTTTAATATAATTTTCGTCTAAAATTCGTGCAAAGATAGGTATTTATTCTTCTAATTGGGTGAAAATGAGCCAAAAAGTTACACAGATTACCGTTTTTTTTATTTTAATGCGTAAGAAGCTGGATAAATGCTTTGACAAACCGTGAAAAGACGTATCTTTGCAGCAGAAATTTATTAGAAAACACACATTATATTAATTTTAGCGATGAAAAAGAATGTATATTTTTTGCTCGCACTTCTGTTGATGGTACTGAGCGCTTGCGATAATGAACCGAAATTTAAAGTCTCAGGTGAGATTAGCGGTGCCGATAATAAGACTTTGTATTTTGAAGCGTCGGGACTGGATGGTATTGTGGCACTCGATTCTGCGAAACTGGGAAGTAACGGAATTTTCAGTTTTAGTGGAAAGCGTCCCGAGTCACCGGAATTCTATCGTTTGCGTCTGGATAATAAGGTGATTAACTTCTCGGTTGACTCTATTGAGACATTGACCGTAAAGGCCGGAGCTAATGACTTTGCAACAGGGTATTCTATTGAAGGATCGGAAAATAATACGAAAATAAAAGAATTGGTATTATTGTTGGCTGATTTGCAAAAACGGGTGGATCAACTGGCGCATAACCGTAACATTCCGGCCGGGGTTGCTCAAGACAGTTTGGTGTCAATGGTCAATAACTATAAGAATAAAGTGAAACGTGAATATATTTTTGCGGCTCCTAATATGACTTATGCATATTTTGCTTTGTTCCAAGCTTTGAATGGGTATATGCTTTTTGATCCGTTGACCAATAAAGATGATGTTAAATGTTTTGCAGCTGTGGCAACCAGTCTGAATAATACTTATCCGCATGCAGACCGTTCTCGCAACCTTTATAATATGGTTATTAAAGGTATGAAGAATACACGGACTCCGCGGCAGACAGAACTGGATATTCCGCAGGACAAGATAAAAGAGGCTACCATCATTGATATTGAGTTGAAAGATATCAAGGGAAATGTACGTCGTTTGACGGATTTGAAAGGCAAGGTGATATTGATTGACTTTACGGTTTATAATAATGCTATGTCGGCTGCTCATAATTTGGCTTTGCGCGAGTTATATAATAAGTATGCATCTCAAGGCCTGGAAATCTACCAGATTTCGTTGGATGCCGATGAACATTTCTGGAAGACGTCTTCCGATAATTTGCCGTGGATTTGTGTGCGTGACGCTAATGGAGCATATTCTCAGTATGTTACATTATATAGTGTGACTAACTTGCCTGCTGTGTTCTTGGTGAACCGTGCTAACGAATTAAGTGCACGTGGTGAAACAATTACTAATTTGGAAGAATCTATCAAAAAACTCTTGTAAAAACATAATAATGAGTCGGATTTGTTTAAACATGTTACATAGCATGGTTTTATACTTGACTCGTATTGTTTAAAAAACTATCTTTGCAGAACTTAAAATAATAGAGAGGGTTCCGACATATTCAGTGTCGGAATTCTTTTTGTTTTTATAGGAGTGAATATAAACAATGAAAAATATATAATAATTAAAAAGGAGGAAAACATTATGGCTTATATGTCAGAAGAGGGTTACAAACAATTGGTGGAAGAGTTGAAATATTTGGAGTCAGTAGAACGCCCCAAAATTGTATCGGCTATCGCAGAGGCTCGAGACAAAGGAGACTTGTCGGAAAATGCAGAGTATGATGCTGCAAAGGAAGCACAAGGTTTGTTGGAAATGAAAATTAATCAGTTGAAAACTACTATTGGTGATGCAAAGATTATCGATACGTCGAAACTGAAAAATGACACAGTCCAGATTTTGAGTAAAGTAGAATTGAAGAACGCTAAAACAGGCATGAAGATGGCTTACACTATCGTGGCTGAAAGCGAAGCAAACTTGAAATTGGGTAAGATTTCTGTTAATACACCGATTGCACAAGGCTTATTAGGCAAAAAGGTGGGTGATGTAGCTGAAATTACTATCCCTCAGGGAAAAATCAGTTTGGAAGTAGTAAACATTTCGTTTTAATGTATAAGGCAGGGTCGCTTCGTGCGGGTCTGCCTTCTTTAATACTCATAGATATGGCAACAATATTTAGTAAAATTATTACTGGTGAGATTCCCAGTTATAAGGTAGCTGAGAATGAAGACTTTTACGCTTTTCTGGATATCAATCCGTTGGCAAAAGGACATACATTGGTAGTGCCTAAGCGTGAAGTGGATTATATCTTTGATTTGGCGGATGATGAATTGGCTTCTATGCATGTATTTGCAAAGAAAGTGGCATTGGCTATACAGAAATCCTTCCCATGTAAGAAGGTAGGAGAAGCTGTTATTGGTCTTGAAGTACCTCATGCTCATATTCATTTAATTCCAATTCAAAAGGAGTCGGATATGATTTTTTCAAATCCTAAATTAAAACTTGCTAACGAAGAGTTTGTTGAGATAGCTAGAACAATTAATGAAGCCTGGGAAGGCCTGAAGTAAGTAATCCTCTTTTTCTATTATATTATAAAAAGGGCGTATCTTGATTGAAAGATGCGCCCTTTGTTATATAGACTCCGGAGTACTTCTGTTGTTATACGAATTTATCGCCTAGTTTAATCTGAACATCGTTAACGAATTTACGGATGGCACTTTCATCATCTTTTTTGCAGACAAGCAGCACATTGTCGGTTGCAGCAACCAAATAGCCTTCAAGATCTTGAAGTACTGCCAACTTTCCTTCCGGTACTACAACAACATTCTGTTTGCAATTATATAATAAGGAATTACCGTTGATTGCTACATTCTCATTTACGTCTTTTGGCGAAACGTCATAGAGAGAACTCCATGTTCCCAAATCAGCCCATCCAAAGTCACATAGTTGTACAAAGACATTATTTGCTTTTTCCATAATGCCGTAATCAATAGATATGTTGGGACATGAGGCAAAGTCTTCTTCGCCTTCAGATAATTTGGAGCATACTTCCGGCATTATTTCGTTAAAGGCATTGATAATTGTATTGATATTCCAAAGGAAAATTCCGGAATTCCAGTAAAACTCTCCACTTTCGACGAATACCTTGGCAAACTCCAATTGCGGTTTCTCAATAAAGGTTTTGACTTTAAAGAAATCTCCTTGTTTTTCTTCATCTATTTGTATGTAACCGTAACCGGTTTCCGGGCGGTTGGGCTTAATTCCCAGGGTAAGTAATTGTGGGGAGTGTGAAACAAACTCCAATCCTTTTATGATAGCTTCTTTAAATTCCTCTTCTTTTAGAATCAGGTGGTCAGATGGTGCAACGATGACATTTGCATTGGGATTTATTTTTTTGATGTGATAGGAAGCCCATGCAATACATGGTGCCGTGCTTCTCCTTGTCGGTTCCAATAAAATTTGTTCTTCTTTTAATTCGGGAAGTTGTTCTTGGACTAATTCCTTATATAGTACATTGGTCGTTATGAATATATTTTCTAATGGGACGATTTTCTTGTATCTGTCTAATGTCTGTTGGATAAGAGAACGTCCTGTACCAAAGAAATCAAGGAATTGCTTAGGGAGATTTTTGCGGCTATATGGCCAAAATCGGCTTCCGATACCTCCCCCCATGATCACACAATAGTTATTGCTGTTCGTCATGATATTGAATCGTTTTAAAGTTTGTGCTAATATAAGGCTTATTTTTATATTTTTCTTGTTCAATCTACCATAAATGATGGTATATTTATCTTTTTTTGAAAAAAAACGCCGAAAAGTTTGCAGGTATGAAAAAAAGTCGTACCTTTGCAACCGCAATCGAGAAACAAACAATGTTTCAAGAGATGCCCAGATGGCGGAATCGGTAGACGCGCTGGTCTCAAACACCAGTGGATTCACTTCCATCCCGGTTCGACCCCGGGTCTGGGTACGAATAAACCCTGATAATCACCTGATTATCAGGGTTTTCTGCTTTTATAGGGCGTACTAAATGTGTACTGAATGACGAATACAAAGAAAAGGTGTACTTTAATAGTTTTCTTCCCCATATCTTTATAATTTCTTAACGCTTATCCTATCTTTTCTTCCTTATTATTGCCGATGTTTTCGGGAAAAGTGAGATTCTTACCTTATATTTGTAGTAAGAACGTTTAAAGGCACACGATTATGGAAAATCATATAGAAACCAATTTCAGAGAAATACAGAAGATATTAGATAGTTGTATAGCTCATGACTATAAAACTAAAGTAGATGCACTATTTTTAAAACGTGAATATTTGACGCAAGCCCAGCTAAAGGATTATTTGCGACAAGAAATTTTCCGTGTGACTGAAAATATTGTAGCCATCCAACAAAAATACCGTGTCGTGCGTAACATTGTATTGGACATGGATATTCCCGATTTTTTGTGGGAAAGTGGTTATTTTGAGGACTTGAATTCTGATGAAAGAAAAAAGTATATCGGTTTCCGCTGCTCTGATTTTGATATGGATGCATATTTGCATGAACCGTCCTGTTATGATGGGCGGCTTCCTTATTTGTCCATTATCGTTAATCTTGTCGTGCTTTCCAAATATTTGCGCTATCTGCAAGAACAGGAAAGCAATTACCATACAGATGCGGTTGCCATCCAAGAGCAAGCCTTGCCAAAAGAGAAAGAGGAAAGTGCAGATACTAATCCAACCAAGATTGTGGGCAAAAGCAATCCTTTCAAGTCCACGTTGAAAGCTAATGAAATCAAACTTCTGACCGACTGTGTGAATGAAGCGAATATGTTTACTACTACCGTCAGTGCCAAAATACTTACCGATTTTTTCAACTGCAAACTGAATGGGGTATTGAAAGTTAATAATACCCGTCCGTTAGCCTATCTTATGATGCAACTTAGCTGTTATAATTACATCGTTTATGAATGGCAGTCTGTCATAGCAAACAATAAACTGATATTGAAGAAGATAAAAGGTGAACCGCTTACACGTACTGACCTGTCGAGTGCGACAGACCAAGCGAAAAACATCTATCCGAAAGGATATGAAATCATAGACAAATACATCAAACAACTGCAAAAAGGTTGAGCATAGATTGAACGCTCAAACAAAGGTCAATTAGACTTCATTTTCAAGCTCTTAACTTTGCCCCCGTTAACAAAAAAACGAGGGTGCGCACCTTCATATTGTTTCACCTAAATTCCTAAACAATATGGAAAAAAATTTAGAGTTAAGAGTTTCCGAACTCGAAAAGATGTTGTTCCTTTCAAAGAACGTGCTTAGCTTCGATGAAGCGAGCAAGTTCTTGAACCTTTCTAAAAGTTACCTGTACAAGCTGACTTCGGGTAACTTGATACCCCATTACAAGCCGCAGGGCAAAATGCTTTATTTTGAGAAAGCGGAGTTGGAAGCATGGTTGCGTCAGAACCCGGTCAAGACGCAGGCGCAGATAGAGCAGGAAGCGCAGAAGTATATCCTTAACCGTCCTCTAAAGAAATAACGGCTATGGAAAATAGAAAAGCGACAGAAGCCGGGCAGGACATCACCATGCAGAAAGAGGATTTCGCAGCCCTTTGGAAAACCATTCATCTAAAGGTGACGGACACTTACGAAGTGCCGCCCGAAATACTCTGGGTGAACGGCTCTACCATTGGCACGTTGGGTAATTTCAGTGCATCCACGGGTAAAGCCAAGAGCAAAAAGACATTCAACATTTCCGCTATCGTTGCGGCAGCGTTGAAGAATGACGAGGTATTGAAGTATTCGGCATACCTGCCACCGAACAAACGGAAAATCCTCTATGTAGATACCGAGCAGAGCAAATACCATTGCCACAAGGTCATGGAGCGTATTTTGCGGCTTGCCGGACTGCCTACCGACAAGGACAGGGACGATTTTGTTTTCATCGTGCTAAGGGAGCAGACACCCGATAAGCGGAAACAGATTATCGGTTATATGCTTGAAAATATGCCCGATGTGGGGTTGCTCATCATTGACGGAATCCGTGACTTGATGTATGACATCAACAGCCCCAGCGAATCGACTGACCTAATCAACCTCTTGATGCGCTGGTCAAGCGGATATAACCTGCATATCCATACCGTACTGCATTTGAACAAGGGGGATGACAACACAAGGGGGCATATCGGTACGGAACTGAACAATAAGGCTGAAACCGTCCTGCAAATTACCAAAAGTACGCAGGACGGCAACATAAGCGAGGTAAAGGCGATGCACATACGTGACCGGGAGTTTGACCCGTTCGCATTCCGTATCAACGACAGCGCATTGCCCGAAGCCGTGGACGGTTATGTATTCAAGCAACCCAGCCAAGACAGGGGCTTTCCACTGGCAGAACTGACGGAGCAACAGCACAGGACAGCTTTGGAAAACGGTTTTGGCAAACAGGTCATATATGGTTACGAGAATGTCCTAAAGACCTTGAAACAGGGTTATGCAAGTATCGGCTACAAGCGTGGACGCAATATCCATGTGGATTTGAACAAGTTCCTTGTGAACAAGCGCATGATTGTGAAAGAGGGCAAGGGCTACCGCTATAATCCCGATTTCCATTATTAAAAGTCAGTTTGGTTTAGTCCGGGTGTATATATAAGAGGAACGGACTTACTATTTCCCTGTATCGGAACAGGCAGGTTTAGTATGGTACGGGTATATATATAACGGACTAAACAGGACTGGCGCACTTTTCAACTATTTTTTAATCCCCAAAAAAGAAAATGTTATGAACATCGAAGATGTGAAACAAATACCCATCGCAGACTATCTGCATAGTTTAGGTTACTCTCCTGTCAAGCAGCAGGGTAACGGCTTATGGTACAAATCACCGTTAAGGGAGGAACACGAACCGTCTTTCAAGGTGAACACTGACCGCAACCTTTGGTATGACTTTGGCGCAGGCAAGGGCGGCAACATCATCGCACTGGCAAAGGAACTCTATTGCTCCGACAGCCTGCCATACCTGTTAAACCGGATAGCGGAACAGACACCGCACGTCCGCCCGGTCAGTTTTTCTTTTCCCCAGCGTAGGACAGAACCGAGTTTCCAACATTTGGAAGTCCGTGACTTGACCCATCCGGCATTGCTCCGTTACTTGGAGGGACGGGGTATCAATATCGAACTGGCAAAAAGAGAATGTAAGGAACTCCATTTTACCAATAACGGCAGACCGTTCTTTGCTATCGGTTTCCCGAACATAGCAGGAGGTTACGAGGTTCGCAATTCCTTTTTCAAAGGCTGCATCGCCCCGAAAGACATCACCCATATACGGCAGCAGGGAGAGCCGAGAGAGAAGTGTTTGGTATTCGAGGGTTTTATGGACTATCTTTCTTTCCTCACGCTCCGGATGAAGAACTGCCCGACCATGCCCGACCTTGACAGGCAGGATTATGTCATACTCAACTCTACTGTCAATGTGCCGAAAGCTATTGACGTGCTGTACCCGTATGAACGCATCCACTGTATGCTTGACAATGACAAGGCAGGATATGAAGCGACACGGGCTATCGAATTGGAATACTCCTACCGTGTGCGTGACTTCTCGGGCAATTACAGGGGGTATTCGGACTTGAACGATTACCTGTGCGGCAGGAAGCAGGAACAGAAGAACAGCACCAGCCAAGCGCAGGAGATAAAGCAGGAAACCGGACAACGTGCCGCCCCAAGACAGAAAAGGGGCAGGGGCATTTAGTCCGGCAGGATTACCAGCGACAGGCGGTTTAATTTGGAGAGCAAGGTTATGTTTCGGTAAACCGAAACTACCTTGCTTTGCTTGACAGCAAAGAAAATTTCTCCCGTTGGTCGCAATTTTTAAGATACCATTTAAATGTAAAAACCTATGACGAATATAAAGGATAAGCCGGGGGGACGTCCGGCAAAGAAACGGATAGAGAAGCAGCAACGGGTAGTCAGCACGAAGCTGACCGAGTTGCAGTATTATGCCATCAGGAAGCGAGCCGGGGAAGCCGGGTTGCGTGTCAGTGAGTATGTCCGGCAGGCGGTTGTTTCGGCAGAGGTCATACCCCGGCTGAATAGGCAGGATGCGGACACCATCCGCAAGCTGGCAGGGGAAGCCAACAACATCAACCAACTGGCGCACCGAGCGAATGCCGGAGGTTTCGCACTGGTGGCGGTGGAACTGGTGAAACTCAAAAACAGGATTGTCGAAATTATAAATCAGTTGTCGGATGATTGGAAAAATAAAAAAGGGAAGCGGGTTTAAGGGCTGTGTGAACTATGTGCTTGGTAAGGAGCAGGCGGTTTTGCTTCATGCGGACGGGGTTCTGACTGAAAGCCGGGGCGATATAATCCGCAGCTTCTGTATGCAGACCGGGATGAATCCCGATTTGAAGAAGCCTGTCGGACATATTGCGTTAAGTTATTCGGCAGTGGATGCACCCAAATTGACAGACGAGAAGATGGTACAGCTTGCGCAGGAGTATATGCGTGAAATGAAAATCACCGATACGCAGTATATCATCGTGCGCCATCAAGACCGGGAACACCCACATGTGCATATCGTGTTCAACCGCATAGACAACAACGGCAAGACCATTTCGGACAGGAACGATATGTACCGTAACGAGCAGGTATGCAAGAAGCTGAAAACCAAACACGGGCTTTATTTTGCTGGTGGAAAAGAACAGGTAAAGCAGCACCGCTTGAAAGAGCCGGACAAGTCGAAATACGAGATTTACACGGCTGTAAAGAACGAAATCGGGAAGTTCAAGAACTGGCGGCAGTTACAGGAGCGGTTAGCGGAAAAGGGTATTACTGTCCGGTTCAAGTACAAGGGGCAGACGGGCGAGATACAGGGCGTTTCCTTTTCCAAAGGCGAATACACGTTCAAGGGTTCGGAGATAGACCGCAATTTTAGTTTCTCCAAACTGGATAAATGTTTCGGGGATGCAGGACTGAATACGGTCGGAAATCAACGGCAGACAGCTTTTACACCCGTTCGGGAGCCATTGCCGACACAGGGAAAGACTGACAGTCCGTTGATAACTGGCTCACTCAGTCTGTTCACCGCTTCATCACCCCCTGCGGATGAAGAACCAAACTTGAATTTAAGAAAGAAGAAGAAAAAGAAAAAACAACTTAATTTGTAAACACATGGAGAAAAATTTGATTTTAGAGGGGCTTCTCTCAATGGTTACTGAATTGAAAGAGAAGCAGGAAGCACAGGTAACGCCAGCCAGTCGGGAGGAAACTCTTGAAAGACTGAACGCAATCGAACAGGCATTGTCGGAATTGCACAGTAACCCGGCTGTTCCCGAAAAGGATTTGCAGGCTATCCGAAGCCAGCTTGACGAGATAAGGAATAGGATGCAAGGTCAGCAGAAACATATCGAGGACACCAAGAAAATAGTATTGGAAACCTACCGTTGTTTCAAGGTAATGCTTGATGCTTTGGGCTCTTGCAAGACGGATAAAGAGGAAGCTATACCCTTACCGCTCTATCAACGGATTTGCAACAAGGTCGCTTCTTGGATTCGTCCGGGATTGTTCCTTTTTTCGGCAGTGCTGGTTATCTGTTCCGTTTCCATATTCTTGAATATCCGTTTGGCTGAACGTATGCAGCAGTTACAGGACAACGATATGAAATACCGCTATTTGCTGATGCAAGGACAGGCAGACGGGGAAACTTTTGATATACTGGAAAACAAGTTCAAATGGCAACGGGATAACGGCTTTATCCGAAGTCTGACCGATTCAGTGATGGATTTTGAATACCGCATCCAAAAGCAGGCGGAAGCACTGGAACGTGCAAGGCTGTTGAACGAGCAAGCCGAACAGCTAAAGAAAGAAGCTGATAAGCTGGGTAAGCCATAAACGGGGAAAGCCGGGATGGATGAAGCACATTCACCGTTCCGGCTTTTCAGATTCACTTCTTTTTCTTCGTACAGTGTTCTTTCTCGAACTGGCGTAGCGTGGTGACGCTGAACCTTTCCTTGATGAACTCCCGGACATCGGAAGCCTTGTAATACACTTTTCCGCTGATAGTGAAGTATGGCAACGCACCGATAGCCCGGTAGCGTTGCAGGGTTTTGATGCTTACTTTGAACAGCAGGCACAAGTCTTGATTATCCAATAGGTTATCATCTTCGGGCAGTACCCTGTCTGCATTGCGTAGTACCCGTACATCTTTGCAGAGTTCTTCCAGTTTGGCATACAGCTTCTGCATCCATCCACCAAATTCGTCATTGTCTATATACATAATTGCTTCATTTTTCAGATTATACATTTTGTTTGTCAATCGATTGATGAAGCAAAGTTCTAAAAACGGATACAAAGAAATTACAGGAGAACTAATGGAGTCCCCTATAAATAAATCATAAGTTGCTGATTATCTATATCCTTTCTTATCATGTTCATTTTTGATTAGGTTTGCCAGTCCATTAAGAAATTCGGTGAGTTTGCCCGGCTTCCGTTTTATCACGTCCTCATGTTTTTGGTGGCAGTCGCTTATCTTAATGTTAAACAACCATTCAAAACCTTTGGATAAGTCCACTAAATAGGCAGGTTTACCGTTCTGATAAACGATGTCTTTGGAGAGGAATAAGCCGCTTACCACTTCCATGATATTGATAAGGGTTGTTTTGTCGGCGAGGTAGAGAGGGGAAAGGGGCTGTTTATTGATGCGTTGCTGTAGTTGTTCCGGGTATTTGATGCGCCATTCAATAAGGCGTATTTCAGTGTTCAAAAGTCCTATCGCTTCATCAATTAAATGCAAATAGGGCATTTTTTTCTTGCTCAAACCGTACACGATACGATTTAAGACGGTGTAAACCAAAGGAAAAATAGCGAAGTAAAATACTGTAATCCTGTTCGTTGATACCAAAATCGGCTACATGCGTAGCCAATTCCTCAATAGCTTCTGTAAACTCCGATGCAGAAACTTTACGTTGTGAATATTCCGACAATAAGCGGAAAAATCGCTGTTCTAAAATTAGATTCATGTATGTATTCATATAAAAAATAAGCCTTAGCGAGACTTAGGAAAAGGCTTATTTCAATTCATAATATTGTAATCCGCAAGTTGTTGTTTTGGGGGAATTTAGAAAAATAGTTTATAGCAAAGTAATCCCAATAAAAATAGCACTAAAAGGCATATTGTAAGAAATATATATATCCTAAACATATATATTTGGTCTGATTGCTCCTTTTCTATGGTTTTTTTACGGATTTCTTCTATCTTTTCAATGGAAACATTGGATAAATCAGCATTTTTACCTTTGCCTACAAGATATTTGTGATGTTCTTTCATCCTGTCTCTATTCAACTTGCGAAGCTCACGGTTCTCTTTGTCCCGTTGTAGCATATCATTTATGCAACCTAATGTTCCCATTTTCCAGTTAACATTTAATTTCCAAACCTTGATATATCAATTTCTTTTTGTAGTTCCCTAAAGATACGTTCCAAATCATATCCATGCGGATTGGAAATTTGGAAACATCCGCTTTCTATGGGGCTATTAACCTGAGGAGCAGTTATCACCGTGTCATTGAAAACGAAAGCGATGTACTTTCCTACACTCTTTGTTGTGGCTTCTCTCCATATAGGCAATTTATCTTGGAGGAAGACACCGGTAATGACCGAGTGTCCAAAAGCATCAGTTTCCAAACGTAAAGAATCGAAATCCATAACAGTAAGGAAAGGTGTTTGTGAAAGGCTGTCTGTAGTCTGTGATGTTACGTAGTACCAGCCGTTTGTCCGGTGAAAGGATTTTGTCTGCATACAAGCTGTCATTAGTAGGCAGAAAAAGAGAATTGTTGAAATCTTCATATCCGCTATTTTTAGGTTAATACATCTTCTCCAACGTCCACACCATCTTATTGGGATTATAGGCTTCCATTACGAGATGTGTTCCTGTGTATTCCATCACTGTCCACGGACCTGCTATGTTGTCGAACGTGATGATTTTTCCATTTACTTGATAAGTAAAATCTGTGTTCCACATATATCCGTCTTCTTCGTTCGTCCTTGTATAAATGCCTTCTGATTCGTTAGTAAACTGAAGAATGGATTGTTTTGTGTAGTCTATCTCATCTTCGATATTGTACACGGTCATTTGCGCTTGCCAAGTAGTTTGCTTCAGGGCTTCGGGGGTGAAGACAGAAGTAGGGGCATCATCGTTACTACAATTTGTCAGACATAACATGGCGCAAATAATGAATGTGGAAAGCACCATACATAAAGTAATTTTCTTTTTCATCTTATCTCTATTTTAAGTGATTGACAATAATTATATATTTCTCTTCATAGGGATACTAACAATACCTTTATTAATCTCTTTTTTACCCACTTTTTTGAAGCCTAAAGATGTATAAAAAGTTTCTGCATAGGTTGAAGAATTAACTGTTATATAAGTAAAATTACAATTGCTCATCATATAGTCAAATAACGATTTTCCTATTCCTTGCCGATGATAGTGTGGCAAGACAAAGAAGAGGGATATATGTTGCCTTTCCCGATGTACACCGATTATTCCTATCAATAAATGATTGTCAAAAGCCCCATATATGTCAAGCGTATTCATCAACGATGTGTCATACACGAAACTTTTAAAGGTTTCAATCCCTTCTTCCGTAAAATCGTTAATGCCACACTCTATACATACTTGATAGGATAAGTTTATAGCATTTTTATATTCTTCTTTCATTAATTTCCGTATCATACTAATAGTTTTTAATCAATGTGTGCAAAGTAATGAAAGGTGGAGGAAAAAGGTCTTGACAATTATCAAGACCCCAATATAACAATTGTTAAAAGGTGAGTTATATCTCTAACTTGCGGCGTATGCGGCTAATGGTTTCCGGTGTAACCCCTAAGAATGAAGCGATGCTTTTCAAAGGAACTACTTCTTTCAAGTTAGGACAACGTTCCATCAAGTTCCTGTATCGTATTTCAGGCGTACAATATGAATCAAGTAATCGTTCATATACCATTTCAAATAGACTCTCTGCCACATGCCTTCCGAATCGTTGAGTTTTCATATCCGTTTCCCAATATTCAATAATGTCATGACGGGATATTTCATATACAGAACACTCTGTTATGGCTTGAATATTTACTAACGATAAGCCACTTCTCATTAAAGAAGAATAGTCACATACAAACTCGTTGGTGAAAGCGTATCCAACAATGTGTTCTTCACCCTCTCCATCAATATATGTATATTGGAATGTACCGTTTTCTACCCATTCGGCAAAACGTGATATTTCATTCTGACGAATAAAGAAATCTTTTTTGTGGTATATACGTTGCTTCCCTTTTTCATGAAATAAATCTTTTACGAGGGAATAGTCTAAATTGTCGAGGTATGAATTAAAATCTTTCATTGTCGTAAGCTATTTATTCAGTCCACGGCGTATGCGACTGATTGTTTCCGGTGTGACTTGCAAGAAAGAGGCAATCTCCTTTAACGTAATGTACTCTTGAATATCGGGGCATCTATTCAATAAGTCAAGATACAGTTCTGCCGTAGTCTTGCAGTACATATCTATTAATCTATGATACATTAATAAGTATGATTGTTCAATAAGAGTACATTTTACTTGCATGGTTTCTACATTTGTGGCAAAGAATTCCTCTACTTTTAAATAGGGTATATAACAAATCTTTGTATCGCAAACGGCTTCAATTGTTACTAATGACGGTTGATTAGGCTCTATAAGTGTGCATAAACTTCCTGTAAACTCTCCGGAGAAAGTATATCCTACTATATGTATATTCCCTTTTTCATCCACACGAGTATATCTCAATAAGCCGTGTTCGATATAAGCTCCCCGATGATTCACTTTGCCTTGAATAGTGAATTGTTCACCCTTTTTGAGTTCGATATAAGTACCATGTTCCAAAATGAACTGCTTTAGCTGTTCTAATTTCGAATGGTTGGCATATTGTGAGTTAAAATCTTCCATACTATAAACTAATTGCAATTAAAATATAGAATAACCTCGTGAGTTGTTCTCTTAAAAAGGGAAAATAGATTCCTGACTTTATCAAAACATCTTCTCTTTTTTTTAATCTACTTTATTGTGAGTTTAGTTTGTGCTTTTGTATATATATCCAAAACGTACCAAACTAACTTTTGTAGCCTGCAAAATATATGTGCTGGCGAAAGAAGAAACAATCTTTTTTCTTTTCGCCAATTTTAAAGTTTGTAACTCTCATAGTTTGAGGAAGAAATGAATACTTTTATTTCTTCTTCTGTTGGAAGTTCTATCCTATACTTTTGCACAAAAATATTTGGGTCTAACCCGGCAGTGGCATACTTAACCAAGGTATCTCCCTTTTCGGTGCAGAGCAAAATGCCGATAGGTGGGTTATCATCCGGCTGCATCACTTCCGCTTTAAAATAGTTCAGATACATATTTAGTTGCGAAGCGTACTCATGGCGGAACTTATCTATCTTCAATTCTACAATAACATGGCATTTCAAAATGCGGTGATAGAACACAAGGTCGGCAAAGAAATAATCCTCGTCTATCAAGATACGTTTTTGCCGGGCTTCAAAACAGAAGCCATGTCCCATTTCTAACAGGAAGTGTTGCAGGTTGTCAAGAATGGCTTGTTCCAAATCAGTTTCTGTCACCAATGCACGTTCATTCAACTCTAAGAACTCCAAAGTAACAGGGGTGTTGATAACATCTTTAGGTTGTAATAAGGTTGCTTGTTGCTGGACTAAAGCGGAGAGGGCTTCTTTGTTTTTGGATAGTCCGCTACGTTCGTAATATAAAGATGCGATTTGTCGCTCCAACTCCTTTACAGACCAGCAGCCACGAATGGTTTCCATTTCATAGAAAGCACGTTTTACCGGGTTCTCAATTCCCGATATAGTGTTTAAATGGGTGGAAGATAATCTATTGAATAATCTATCAGCCGGAATCATCCATGTTTCGGTTTGTGGGTATTCTGTTGATAGTTTCCAAACTCCATTTTCAGATTCGGCGGTCACCAACCGCCGAATTGGTTCAGTGAATTCGGCGGTCAATGACTGCCGAATTTGAATTTGTGATGCAATGTATTGTGTAACAGGTTCTTTTAGTTGTGGATAAACAAGGTACAACCGTCTAAATTCCCTGAATCTACGTTCATTCAGACCTTTTGTTTTCAGTCGTTGTTCCAGCTTCTTCAACAGTTGTTCACCGTAGGCGGCACGGTCTTCTCCGTTCTGCTCAAATTCTACAATATAGCAACCCATAAGCCAGTTACGGGAAGTAAGGGCAAGGTTTACAGCATGTGCGGCTTGTGCCTGCAACGTGTTCTGTATCGTGCTGATATGTTTTACTAATGCTTCAAAGTTCATAGTTACAAAGATAAGTCTTTTATGGTTAAAACTTTAGTTCGGGCAAGCTGTTTATTGCTTCCTCTTTCAATTTATCCACCGCACGGGTGTACTTCTCCGTATGCTTCAATCCGCTATGCCCTAAAAGGCTGGCTACGGTTTTGATATTTGCCCCATTGTTCAGAATGTTCACGGCAAACGAATGCCGGGCACAATGCCAGCTTATATGTTTGTCTATCCCGGCTCTCTTTACCCAACGCTTTACTGATTTACAGCAACTTTCGTAAGTAGGTAAATCGAATATCAAACAGTTTTTATCTGCCGGGGCTTCACCAATGATAGACAATAGACCATCATTCAGGGGAATAACCACACCACTACTGGCAGAATGTCCCTTTGTCTTGCTTTGTTCAAATTTCAATAACCGATTAGCGTAATCCACATTCTTATAGGTAAGGTCTTTTACATCACAGAAACGCAAACCACTGTATAAACAGAAGATAAAAGCCCGTCTGACATTCGGGTTCTCGTTGTCATAATGGCAAGCCGCCAACTTTTGTATTTCTTCGGGAGAAAGAACATCTTTTCGAAGCATTTGGCTATCCACTTTACAGGTAACACTTTTACATGGGTCTTTCAACATTACATCGTGGTCAATCGCATATCGAATAACTTTCTTGAAACGCTGGTAAATGCTTTTAGCACCTTCACCCACACTTCGGGATTGCAAATAGGCTACAAACTGCTCCATCATTTCTTTGGTGATAAGTTCCGGTTTGATACTAAACTCATTCATGGGGTATTGCTCTTTTAAGAAGTCCTTAAAACGGCTAAGCGCAATTTGTACCATGCGAATATCTTTCTTGGTATAACTGTTGATATAGGCTTGGAAATAGTCTAAGAAATTGACCGTTCTATCTTTTTTCAACCGATAGCCCAACATACTTTCTTTAAATTCCTGCTCACGCTCCGCACGTATCTTTGTGGCAAGCTCCAATGTTTCTTTGTTCTGCTGGCGTTCCGCAGGGGTACGGGGCTTATCTATCAGATACAGACTAAGGTTTTCTTTTCGCCTGTTATGCTTTACTGCAAACTTGGGCTTACCTTGCATCTTTCCACTATCATAGTACACTTGATTGCCGTTTTCATCTAATACGGGCTTTTCCTCTCTACCTAAATAATACTCTAAGTAAAGGCTGATTCTACCATCCGAGAGCTTATTTTGCTCTAACTTGGGGTTTTCTTTCGTTTTATTTTCTAACTTTGCCATTGTTTAGAGGTTTTATCCCGATTTAGGTACCATAACCGGGTGATTACGCTAAATAGTTGATTTTCTTTTGTTTTCCAATATTGCAAAGGTACAAAAGAAAATGATATTTCAAAGTGTACTAAAAGTGTACTGAATAACGGAAAATGGGCAAAATATGGCAAAAATAGAGAAAATAGGAAATATTCAAATAGTTGATAATAAGGAAGATAAATTCTTTTATTTTCCTATGATTTCTATGGCTTGTACCGGGTCTGGGTACAAGAAAGAAAGCTAAGTATTTGATAATTCAATACTTAGCTTTTTCTTTTGCTTGAATTTTCCCCACATTTTCCCCACACGTGCAAAAAATATAGCAGTAAGTCATTATTTCTTTTGGTTGAACGTAATAAATAAGTTACCTTTGAAAAGAAATAAAGCCTATTAAATAAAAGTAATGGAACAAGGTGTTTGGCAAGAAATAGAACTGTTGTACCAGAAGTTTCAAAAACTTGGTATCAGTGAAGCGGTGGACTATGACAAGTACTACCTTTATTCTCTCATTACCCATTCCACAGCCATAGAAGGCTCAACGTTGACCGAACTTGATACGCAGCTTCTCTTTGACGAGGGAGTAACAGCGAAAGGGAAACCGCTTGTGCATCATCTGATGAATGAAGATTTGAAGCAAGCGTATGAACTTGCCAAAACTGAATCAGGCAGTCTTGTACCTATAACTCCTGCTTTTCTGAAAAGGTTGAATGCAATGTTGATGCGTACTACTGGCAGCGTTCACAGTGTGTTGGGCGGCTCTTTTGATTCTTCTAAAGGAGAGTTCCGTCTATGTGGTGTTACGGCTGGGGTTGGTGGACATTCTTATATGAACTATTTGAAAGTTCCTGCTAAGGTGGATGAACTTTGTGCGATTCTTCAAGAGAAGCAAAAAAAAATGGGAACACTTCGAGAACAATACGAATTGAGCTTTAATGCCCACCTTAATTTAGTAACTATTCATCCGTGGGTGGATGGCAACGGAAGAACGGTTCGATTACTGATGAACTACATCCAATTTTGCTATCACCTTTTTCCGACCAAAATATTTAAAGAAGATAGAGAAGAATATATTCTTTCCCTGCGCCAATGTCAGAATGAAGAAACTAATCAGCCGTTTTTGGACTTTATGGCAAGGCAGTTGAAGAAATCACTTTCTATAGAAATTGAACGATTCAATGTATCACGAAAGAAAGGGTTTAGTTTTATGTTCTGATACTATATAAAACAAGGATTGCTATTTATGAGTTTATGGTAAACTTGCATGTGGGAAAGTTTGAACATCCATAGAAAGTGCCGTACTTGCCTTTCCTCAAAATGAGATGTCCTCCGCATTGAGGACAAACACCTTGATTTATTAGGCGTGAACTTCTGTATTGCCGAGCCTTTGCGTTATGCTTATGCTGTTTTAGTTTCTCTTTATCAGCGATTATGCGATTCTGGTTAATTGTCTGTATGGCTCAGTTGTAATTCTTGGGGGATTAAGTTTTGTCAATTCCCTTCATGCATATACCTTTGCTGGCTCAGCAGATTTTCCCGGTTGGCAAGCTCTCTTTTAAGCGTATAGCATAGCCAGCCTGAATATGAAGAATTTAACATATGAATCAAACATCTGTCCCCTGATGTTGTCTACTCCGGTTTTCAATCCCTGTATGCGTTTTTGAGCTTCCTAAGCCGTTTCATTAGCCGGACCAAGCGTTTTCGTCCTTTCGGTTATGCCCGTCTGTCCGTCGGATTACTACAGTCTCCGGCAGCGGACTGTATAGTCCGTTGCAGTGGACCGTACAGTCTGCTATAGTGGACTGTACAGTCCATTGCCGCAGACTGTAATAATCTTCCGTTCAAAATACCTTGGCCGACCTTGGGAAACGGCTTATTCTTCCCTTTGTTTGTGATATGATATTTAAATCTCCAAGAATAATAAGTAACCCGATTTTTTTCAAAATATTATGCCCACACACTTTTTGACTTGATCCATATTTCCAGCTTTCATAGGGAGATTATTTTACTTTAAATTCTTATCAATTTGATGGATTAATTTGAAAGACAAACGCTTATGGAAGTTCTGAAAAGTCTAAGGTAACGATTTGGAGATTGTGCTAATTTCAGTACTTTACAGTCTCATACTTATGAACAACTTTTATAGGACAAAGATACTATTTTTTTTGAATAAGAGAATAATTTCACAGGAAAAATAGAAATTTTATGGGGAAGTGTTCTGATAGCATGTCGTTGTAGATTGTAGGGAGGGGATGTAAAACGGCAGGCACATAGAATTTCCGATATTCAGAAAGCCGTATTCCCAAAATAGAGATTATTTTTGAAAGAATCACATAATCCGCTAAGAATAAAAGTTTATGCGGATCATCAAAAAACGAGGTAACGAGTTGGCAACCGTTCTGGTTTCTACATACTTGCATCAATTGCGTTGATGTGCAACTCACTTTATGTAAAGGTACGATTTTTTACGGAACATGCAAAACACCTTTGATTTTTCTTTTTTAGCAACCGTCAAAAACAATCTTTCGGTTTCATATCCCGGTCACAAAGGCGGTACAGTCTCTTTATGAAAAGTAAACAAAGGTCAGGCAGGATTGAAACAGACTGTTACGAGAACAGTCAGAAAAGGATTGCATACAGGAATTACAGTCTGATACCGGGCAGGGGACGACTTTGTGCCAAAGTCCAAAAAGAGGTTCTTTTTCCAGACGGCAAACTCCCTCACCTCTAAAAAACAGTCTGTGGCTGGCGCACGCAAACGTCCAGCCTTTATGCGGACAGTCTTAATGCCCGCAGCCTGTACAAGTGCGTAAAAAACAGGTAAATGGAATCTTCATCCGCTTCCCCGCGCCTTGCCGACACTCCTATATTCCCGTTCCAACACCTGCTCGATCTCGCTCCTCTTGTACAAGACCTTGCCACCAAGTACATAGTAAGGCAGCGTGCCGTTGCTCCGATACTCGCCCAATGTCCTGCGGCTGACTTTCAGCATACACGCCACCTCACTGTCGCACAGGTACACGTCTTCTTTTGGCGGAACCGCGCCATCTCCGAAAATGCCGTCAATCATCGCCGACAGCCGGTCGATACGCTCGTGGATGGACTGCATCCACGCATCGTCTTTCGTTTTCAATTCATTAAACATTATATAGATTAATTTGTTATATGACTCATTTTGTGACTGATTCTGAAGTTGTGTAATCCACAAGCAATAAGAATCACCATATCTTCGAAACCGAATTTATGGCATCTGAATCGTTCTTTGACAATACGGCATTTTTTCATACCACCTATGGCATGCTCCACTTTAATCCTAACTCCGGAAATCCGCTTGTTCTCTTGTTTTTCAACACAAGTAAGCTCTTTCCCTTTAGGTTTCTTTTTGGGCATGCATATTTCAACTCCATCCGGTTTGTGTCCGATGAAACCTGTATCCTGCCAGAGCCTAATACCTTTGGGAAGTAGAAGAGGTTCTTCATCACAAATCTTTTTGTCATGGACATGACCTTTGTATGTGGAGCTCAACCATACAATCCGAAGATTGTTAGTACATAACAGGTTATTCTTTATGCTATGAGTTTTTTTTACCACTATAGCATGCAGACTGCCAGTCTTCATCCAAAGGACGCTGAATAGGTCGCTCGGTTCCGTCCAACAAGACTTCTTCGCACCCTTGAAGAATGTGTATCAGACGTTTGGAGTTACGGTCAGGCAATTCACCAAGCGTTTTCAATGTACGCCGGAGAATCTCAGAAAGAAGGTGAATCCATCTATTGGCCTGGGGCTGGGTCATCTCAAACTGAATAGCATGGAGTTCCTGAAGGGGATTGGTCTTCAGATATACCAATATGAAGAACATTTTGTCCTGAATCAGAGACAACACTGTTGTAAGATATACGTTGGCGCATTTTACCTTCCAAGGTAAAATGGCTGTAATATTCATCCCAATGGTACTTGAAAGTTATTAGCAAAGCGTCAAACTCAGCAGGAGTTAATCCTGTCGCAGCAAGCACTTGGCTATGACGGTGGCGAATCTTGTCGTAATACATCAATTGAACTTTTTAGATCACAAAGATAAATCAAAGAACGCTTTAATCAATTATTCGATATAAACTCTATTATACATACTGCTCATTTGTCTTTTGTTGATACTTCAGTTCAATTCCTTCAAATGGTGTGCCCCCTGTAGCGTGCATCCTTGCGTCTGTCCTCCACTTTCGTGACGATACGCTCCACGTCTTCCGGCAGGTAATAGGTACGGTTGCCTATCTTGGTATAGGCGAGCGTGCCGTTATCCCGCAAGGTCTGCAAGGTGCGCTTGCTGATTTTCAGCTTCAGGCAGACATCCTGGTGGTCGAGCCAGCCAGCCGTCCTCTTCACGCCTTTCAAATCCAGATGGGGATTCCCTCCACCCTATGTATGAACCGTTCGATTTTCATGGCAAATTCCTCGAACGCCTTCCTTTCAAAACATACGGTTTCCATAACAATCCGATTTTATGTTGATACTTCAAATTCATACCATCCGGAGAAACGGTCACTCGTGGTGCCGGTATAACAGCGCATGGAAGAATTTAATCTGAAAACTGACCGTGCAGATGTTATTGTTCCCGCCGCTGAGATATTTCTGATAATTGCAGGTATTGTCAAAGCTGAGTATATCCATGTTCCGGTCATTGGCTTAGCAGATGGTATTATTGACAATTTGTATGCCATATACCTGAAAACGGAATAAAAGGAATTGTGCATAGCTGTTTTAACTAGGGGATATTCAGTAAATCCTATAAAATTAGCCAACTAATTCATACTAAAAGTATTGCGAATTAGTTGGCTTTTTGTATCTTTAGGTATTTCCCCTAAAATTTTGAAGAACGATTGACAAATGCTTCAGCGGAGTCGTTCAATGCTAAAATCAAAGCTCTTCGAAGCCAGTTTAGAGGGGTGGCTGATCTGAAATTCTTCATGTTCAGACTGGCTAGGCTATACGCTTAAAGGAAAGCTTGCCAACCGGAAAAATCCGCTGCCCCTGGAAAAAGCAGCATAGCCAAAAGAAAATATAGCAGAACTGTAAAATATAAAAGAGTTTGTGCCAACGTTTTGACACAAACTTAGCAGATTACTATTCAGCTGATACCTATTCTGAAAGATGTAAACAACTTGTTTCTTAGATAGCCTTATAAATATTCTACTACTTATTACAGTTCATTTAGAAATGTTATTCTCACTTTTATTCCTCCGCTTTTTCACTTGCTCCACTGCTTCAGATATGATTCCCTTGTTTTCAAAACGCTGCGTGTAATTGGTGTAATCCGGGTGAATACGTTCGTAAGTTGGGTCAGTGAATAAGGGACTCGTAATAATGTGGTCCGCAGTCGAACGGTTACAGCAGAAAACAATATTTTCAACTCCAGCCAGTCTGGTCAATGCTTTCACATCCGTATCATGCGGCTGTAGTGTCATCGGATCTGTAAAAAAGAACAGATAGTCTATTTCTCCTTCTACGATCCGCGAACCAATTTGCTGGTCACCTCCTAAAGGACCAGATTTCAGGATTGTGATATCCCATTTGATTTCAGGATGTTTTTCTTCAAGGGCTTTTTTAATTAGTGTACCGGTTGTACCCGTACAATAGAATTTATGTCCTATCAGACGTTCCGAGTTCCAGAGAACCCACTCTATCATGTCTTTTTTCATTGCATCGTGTGCAACAAGTCCAATTCTACGAACAATTGTTTCCATAAAGCTAAATTATTTTATTTTTATATGATAATTATAATAACAAAAAAACTAATTCTATTGAAGGCCGGAGGATGACCGGATAAATCTGAGCAATTCTTTGTTTGCCCGGCTATCCATGACGGTTTCCCGTTTTTCTTCAAAAAGATTGAGTGTTGTGGAGCATTCCCCACAGATGTCAATGCCTACTACCTGTTCTTTCTGAAGAATAACAGCCAGCAGTTTCTCCAATTCCCATAAGCTGAGAGAACCTTGATCCCAGTTTGTTGCTGCCGAAGCCGGATTCAAGACATCCTTGTCTATGGAAATGTAAACCGGTCCGTTGATATGTCCGGAAGAAAAGTTCTGCCAACCCTCTTCGTGCATGAGCGTAGTTTCACTGTAAAACCGAACTTGTCTTTCATATCCTTTCGGCACAGCCTGTATCAGTTTGTCTGAAGAACCTACGATAATTACTTTCTTGCAGTTGTTGTTATGGTCCAATATATCCTTTACCCAACTTCCGCAAGAAAGTATGTTGTCAAACAACGGTGGCTGCATATCGGGATGGTGGTCGAACACAATCAGCGAAAACGGAGTTTCAAGTTTGTCTGTCCAGAATTTAGTCAAATAATGATAATTGCCTGAATCGATGAAATGGACTCCCTCCGCCGGATAATCAGCAATCATCCCCTTCAAAGCCAAAGCCCCCTCCCTGTCACAGTAGCCATCTGTACCATAAAGATGACGACAATCCAGCCATATAAATTTATTGTTCCAGGCAAACGCCTCGTAGTCATACACTCCCGTGAAGTTCATGATGATGATCGGCCATGCTATCCGTTTATCTGTTTTTTGATTTTGCCCGCTCATACGTTGTTTTTGCATATCCTTTTACTGTTCATTAAAACCATCGTACATAACAGAAATCTTGTCGGTGAGGTAACAAAGCATTCTTGGGATACATACGGAAGGCCTGCTTGAAGCTTCCAGCGTTGAAAATGCCGGATGTCGCCTTAAAGGTATATAAATTCCCATTCTTGGAAACCGGCAAAAGGGGAATAACCTCATATATGTGATCCTGACCGTCTTCACGCCTGATAATGACCGATTCTATTCCGATTGCGTCATCCAGGCCTTTCTCATCAACGACAACCGTCACCTCATATTCCTTTCCGGCTTCAACCGTGGCATTCAGCCCATTCCCTGCCTCTATGGATTTGATTTCTATGGCATCCCATCTGCTTCGGACGTTTGCTTTCCAGTCAGCCATCATTTTCGCCTTCGCAAAGTTGTCGGCTGCCAGAATGTGGAAATGCTCTGACAGTTTGTTATAGAACCTGTCATAGTAGTCGTCCAACTGTCTTTTCATGGTAAAATGGGGAGCGATTTGTGCGATTGAGTTCTTGATATACTTGACCCAGTCTTCCGAATAGTTCTTCCCCCCATGCTCGTAATACAGTGGCAGGATGTCATGCTCCAACAAATAATAGATGGCTTCGGCATCCAGCTGGTTTTGGTACTGTTCATTCTGATAAGTCCTTTTATCAGTCAGTGCCCATCCAGCATCCTTACGGTATCCTTCATACCACCAACCGTCCAGCACGGAGAAATTAAGCACACCGTTCATCAATGCCTTCTCGCCCGACGTACCCGAAGCTTCTGCCAACCGCGTAGGGGTGTTCATCCAAATATCCACCCCCGAGATAAGATGGCGTGCCAGGTCCATGTCGTAATTCTCCAAGAATATGATTTTACCTAAAAATTCCGGACGCCGGGATATTTCCACGATTTGCTTGATCAGCCCCTGCCCGGCACCGTCATTGGGATGGGCTTTGCCTGCAAAGATGAACTGTACCGGATATTTCGGATTATTCACAATCCTGGCAAGTCGGTCTATATCCGTGAACAGAAGATGAGCCCTCTTATATGTAGCAAAACGGCGTCCGAAGCCTATTAGAAGAGCATCGGGATTGAATCTCTCAAAAATGGAAACGCTCAATGCCGGATCAATCTGACTCCTGAGCCAGTCCTTGCTGCATTTGCTTTTGATATAGTCCAGCAATTTTGCTTTCTGTTTTAACCGGGTATTCCATATCTCTTCATCCGGGATGCCATAGACGGCCTCCCAGATTTTCTGATTGGACTGGTCGCAGAAAAAATTCTCATCAAAATTGTCCTTGAAAAGCTTTTTCCATTCTGCCGCACACCAGGTAGGCAGATGTACCCCGTTGGTTACATAACCCACATGGTTCTCTTCCGGGAAGTATCCCTTCCAGATCGGCGCAAACATTTGCTGGGATACCGATTTATGCAACTTGCTGACACCGTTTACCTCCTGGCAGGTCTTGCAGGCGAAGACAGACATGCAGAAACGTTCCTCCTTGTCTCCCGGATTGTGACGCCCGAGATCCATCAGGTTATCCCAGGTTATACCCAACTTGCCAGGATATCCCTTCATATATTTATTGAAAAGCCCTTCGTCAAAATAATCATGACCAGCGGGTACGGGAGTATGTACGGTATAAAGTGAGGAAGCACGTACCAGCTCCATGGCCTGCCCGAAATTCAAGCCGCCATTTATGTAATCACAAAGCCGCTGGATATTGATCAGTGCGGCATGCCCCTCATTACAGTGATATACATCTTTCGTTATACCTAAAGCTCTCAGCGTTATCATCCCGCCTATGCCAAGCAGTATTTCCTGTTTTAGCCGATTCTCCCAGTCGCCTCCATACAGATGGTGAGTGATAGGGCGGTCAAACTCGCTGTTGAGTTCATTGTCCGTATCCAGCAGATAAAGGGGAATACGCCCCACACTGGCTTTCCAGACATTGGCATGTACCACAAAACTGTCGGCATAGGGGACGTGGATTACCAGTTGTTTCCCATCCGGTTGCATTACCTTTTCAATCGGGAGCTGCCCGAAATTCTGCGCTTTATAATTGACTGTCTGCTGGCCGTCCATGGAAAGCGACTGGTCAAAATAACCGTAACGGTACAAAAGTCCTATGGCACAAAGGTCCACATTGCTGTCCGACGCCTCTTTCAGGTAATCCCCCGCCAACATTCCCAAACCGCCGGAATATATCTTAAGGACTTCATCCAAGCCGTATTCCATGCTGAAATAAGCTATTGACGGGCGCTGGTGATCCGGTTCCACATCTACGTATTTTTTGAAGGCGGAATAGACGGCATCCATTTTATAGACAAAGTTCTCATCATGTGCCAGCGCTACAAGCTTCTCATAATTTATCCGCTCCAGAAACAATACCGGATTCTGTTCCACCTCTTTCCAAAGTTCCGAATCCAAATCACAATACAGTTTCTTTGCGTCATCATTCCATGTCCACCAGAGATTATGTGCGATTTCTGCAAGTTTTCGCAGTTCTGCAGGAAGATGTGAACCTACTGTAATCTCCCTCCACTGAGGGGTATTTACATTATAACTTGAATATTCCATGACATTTTAATTAAATAAGTCCTAATCTTTATTCAGTCCTTTTATTATTTTTCGTTTACCGACAATCCATACCGTATCATTCTCCTTGAAAATTGTATCAGGGTCTGGATTCATAATATTCACGGTACTCCTCTCTATTCCGATAATGATGCTATCCGATATGTCTGCCTCCCGGATCGTCTTTCCGATCAATGGTGAACCTCCTTCGACAGGAAATTGCCCTATTTCCATCTCATCCTGCGAGGATGTTCCGTTCCCGTTCCTTTCTACCTTCTTTTGCTCCATGGATGTCCGGAAGCTTTCCAACTGTCGGTCCGTACCTACGACCGTAACCTTGTCATATGGATAGAGATGTTCTTCCCCTTGTGGTATATCCAGGCGTTTTTCTCCACGGGTGATTGAAATCACATTTATCTGAAACAAGGTGCGCAAGCTGCTTTCTTTTAATGTTCTGCCCACATATATGGAATCAGGGGATACTGTGAAATCCGCCAAATGTAATTCCTTGAACGGGATATTGCTGCCAAGGGTGGAGCCTGTATCACTTTCTGTAGAAAGTCCATTCCCGTCCGTCCCCTGAAAGTTTGCCATAAATTGTCTCTCTATAGTCAGCGACCGTTTCTTGATCCGCTTGGAAAAATAAATGACGGCAATGATAATGGAAGAGACTACCAACCCGGCTCCCAAGGCAACATTGAAAAGATGGGTAATGATACTCATCATGATAATCGTGCAGATCAGTATTTTGACAAGTACTATTGATACCAAAGGCCCTCTGTTGAACTTGTTGTCCGTCCAGAGTTTACGGAACTCGGTTGAATTGTTCCTTTTCATGATGATGGCCCATAGAAACGGGGATATGACAAGAAAGATGATGATGAAGCCCAACAAGTTCCCTTCCATTCCCGGCAGACTTTTCCTAATCAAAGGATGCACATAGGAAAAATATAAAGTGATGAAAAAAACGCATACGACCAGATAGAGTGTGACAGACACCAGCATAGACCGGATCAGTTTATGCCAAGTACCCTGGTGTTTTACAGTCATTGCCCCGGACGTATAGTGTACGAGATAATCTTTCAGGGATTCAGGCATGTGGATGTCTATAAACCGGTATGCTGGTTCCGAAAGCCGTATCATATAGGGGGTAAGAAAAGTCGTTATGACAGATACTGCCACTATGACCGGATAGAGATACTTGTCCGTAACATTCAGACTGACGCCTAAAGATGCGATGATGAATGCGAATTCACCGACCTGTGTCAGTGAAAAGCCGGACTGTATGGCAATTTTCAACGGCTGGCCGGAAAGCAAGACACCAAAGCTCCCGAACAGTACCTGACCGGACAGTACCAGCAATGTCAGGATGAAAATAGGGACGGCATATTCCCACATCATGGCAGGATCGATCATCATTCCTACCGACACGAAAAATATGGAAGCGAACAGGTCTTTTACCGGCTGTACGATATGTACGATTTTTTCCGCTTCAACGGTCTCTGCCAGCAGGGACCCCATGACAAAGGCTCCCAATGCGGCAGAAAATCCCGCTTTTGTCGCAATCATCACCATTCCCAGGCAAAGTCCCAGAGAGGTTATCAATAAAATCTCGTTGCTGGTGAAACGGCGTATCTTCTTCAGCAGGGTAGGTATCAGATAGATACCCAATGCCGACCAGAAAATCAGGAAAGCGGCCAGCTTCAATATACTTTCCAGCATCTCCTTCCCTTCAAAATGTTTGCCTACCGCCAACGTGGAAAGAACAACCATCATCACTACAGCCACCAGATCTTCGATAACAAGAATCCCCAAGACAATGCCAGTGAATTTCTGTTGGAGAAGTCCCATGTCATTGAAGGCCTTGAATACGATGGCCGTGGACGACATGGACAACATTCCACCCAGAAAAATACTGCTCATGTGGGAGAACCCCATTGCATTCCCCGCTGTATAACCTATGAACATCATGCCACATACAATAGTGACAGTGGCAACGATAGCCGTAATGCCCACATTTATCAATTTCTTGAACGAAAAGTCCAGTCCCATCGCGAACAGCAGAAAAATGACACCGATGTCCGCCCATATTTTGATATTGGCAGGATCGGAAACAGTCGGGACCAGAGAAACGGAAGGACCCGCCATAATACCGGCTACAATGTAGCCCAATATGACCGGTTGCTTCAGCCACTTGAAAATGACGGTTACAATACCGGCAATAATCAGAATTATGGCAAGATCCGATATTAAAGGAGCAACTTCTGACATATTAACGGTTATTTTAGATCGATAATTCGTTAAGGACCCGGATCAGGCTTTTGTCAATAGGCTTGTCCTTTTTGATTGCCTGGACAAAAGGAACATAAACAATCTCGTTGTTCCGTATGCCTATCATAACATTTCGCTGGCCTTCCATTAAGGCCTGGATTGCGGCTTCACCCAGCCGGCTTGCCAGTATACGGTCATTGGCACTCGGAGCACCACCCCGTTGCAGATGGCCCAGGATAGAAACCCTGACATCATACCCGGGATATTCCTTCTTTACCCGGTCGGCGTAATATATGGCACCTCCATTCTTGTTTTCAGGACTTTCGGTCACAATTACGATGCTGCTGTTTTTCGTCTTTCTGAATCCGCGCCCGATGAATGTTTCCAACTGGTCCACGTCCGTCCTGTCCTCCGGGATGATGGCCGCTTCAGCACCGGAAGCTATTGCGCTGTTTTGTGCCAGGAAGCCCGCATCACGCCCCATCACTTCGACAAAGAAGATACGGTCATGGGAGGTTGCCGTGTCCCTGATTTTATCCACGCATTCCACAATGGTGTTCAATGCCGTATCATATCCTATGGTAAAATCGGTACCATATAGGTCATTGTCAATGGTGCCGGGCAATCCTATGCACGTCACATCATACTCCTCCGCAAAGATACGGGCTCCCGTCAGGGAACCGTCTCCACCGATAATTATCAAAGCATTGATGTTCTCTTTCTGTATGACCTTATAAGCTTTCTTGCGTCCTTCGGGAGTGGTGAAAGTCTCGGAGCGAGCTGTTTTCAGTATGGTGCCTCCCCTCTGGATAATGCTACTTACATCTTCCGTCGTGAGTTCTTTCACTTCACCGGCAATCAGCCCCTCGTAACCTCTATAAATTCCTTTCACTTTAAATCCGTTAAAAATGGCGGCGCGGGTCACGGCACGGATAGCCGCGTTCATTCCTGAAGCATCCCCTCCGGAAGTCAGAATTCCAATATACTTGTTATCCATAATTTGTTTTTTATATTTTAATTAATCAGGCAAAATTAGAAAGCAACTGTTTTAGCCTTTTTCTGCTATAAAAGATACGGCTTTTTATCGTACTCAGTGACACTCCTATCTTTGCGGCTATTTCCCGATATTTGACTCCGGTACAACATAAAAACGACATAATGTGCTTTAGGCAATGTTTTAAGGGCTTCCCTTATCTCTTTTGCATCATGCCCGTTATCCACGAAAATGAAAGAGTCGTCCCTTAACAGGAAATGATATTCAGGTTCTGATAATACATATAAATTCCCTCGTATTTTCTTTGTCCGGCAATTATTGATAAATGCATTGCGCATGATGGTATACATCCAGCCTTTAAAATTCGTACCGGAATCAAACTTATCCTTATTATCCAACGTCCTCAACATTGTTTCCTGCAACAAGTTTTCTGCTTCATCCTTGTCAGCAGTCAGTTTATATGCAAAACAATGCAGTTCATTCTGAAGGGCTACCAGCGCTTTATCGAAATCAAATCCTCTCATTATATTTATTTTGGAATTCAAATATCCGGGTGAAGGCATTCCCTGATAATAAGAAATGCCTTCTGTAGAGTCTCATCAAGATATCTTATTTGACATCAATAGTTTTGGTGGTTTCCTGAACCTTCTTATCTACGACTTTGGGAATATCGATAAACAGGACCCCGTGTTCCACTTTGGCCGAAATTTTATCTTTTTCCACATTATCCGGCAGCAGGATACTCTGCTGGAATCGGGAATAGGAGAATTCACGGCGCAAGTATTTTCCGTCTTTCTTCTCCTCCTTTTTCTCGTCCTTTTTTTCCATGCAGATTACCAGATTGTTGCTTTCATCCACACTTACCTTAAAATCATTCTTGGTCATTCCCGGAGCTGCCAGTTCTACCTTGTAGTCCTTTTCATTCTCAATCACATTGATGGCTGGAGCCGTAGCGTTTGCTCTTGCCATCCATTCATTGTCAAAGAAATCGTTAAAAATACTCGGTAACCAATTCTGGTTTGTTTTTACAGGTACCATTTTTACCTCCTCTTTAAAAGTTAATAATTAAAACTTAAAAAAAAGCATCTGCTTGATAGACAGATTTTTATTTTTTAGCCATCCCTTGTTTGGCCACAGCTTCTGCCCGTTTCCGTATCTCTTCCGGGTTTCCAAGGTAGTAGTCCTTGACAAGAACCAGCCTGTCGTCAAATTCAAAGACATAAGGAACTGCCGTAGGCAGGTTCAGGTTGGAAATATCCGTATCGGAAATTCCTTTGAGATGCTTGATGATTCCGCGCAGGCTGTTACCATGGGCGACTACCAGCAGGCTGTCCTTATACATCAATGCGGGAAAGATGATGCATTTCCAGTAAGGCATGACACGCCCAATAGTATCTTTCAGGGATTCCGTACGGGGAAGTTCGCTATCTGGTACACCGGCATAGCGGATATCCATGCCCGGATTACGGGGATCATCTTTGCCTACCGGAGCGGGAGCCACGTCATAGCTTCTTCGCCAGATGTGTACTTGTTCTTCACCATATTGGACCGCTGTTTCACTCTTATTCAGTCCCTGAAGCATGCCGTAATGCTTCTCGTTCAGCCGCCAGGTCTTTTCAACCGGAATCCAGTCTTTATCCAGCCGGTCCAAGACACAGTTCAACGTTTTTACGGCACGTTTCAAGTAAGAAGTGTAAGCTGCCTCAAAAGAAAATCCAGCCTCCCGTAATGCATCGCCTGCCTTGCAGGCTTCTTCAACTCCTTTCTCGCTTAAATCCACGTCCGTCCATCCAGTAAAACGGTTTTCTTTGTTCCATAGACTTTCGCCATGACGTAATAACACTATTCTTTTCATGGATACTTCTTCTTTATGCAATGGTTATTGAAGAATCCAGATATACGTCCTGAATGGTGTTCAGAAGTTGAATTCCGTCTTTCATCGGTTTCTGGAAAGCCTTACGACCGCTGATCAGCCCCATACCACCTGCACGCTTATTTACTACTGCCGTTACGACAGCATCATGCAGGTCGGATTCCCCATGGGATTCACCGCCCGAGTTAATCAATCCGACACGTCCCATATAGCCATTCGCCACCTGATAACGGCAAAGGTCTATCGGATGGTCAGTGGTCAGTTCCGAATACATACACTCGTTTGTCTTTCCGAATCCGATAGCCTTGAAACCGCCGTTATTGGATGGGAGCTTCTGCTTCACGATATCGGCTTTAATGGTAACCCCGATATGGTTGGCTTGTCCTGTCAAGTCGGCAGCGGCATGATAGTCGGTACCATCCTTTTTGAAGCTGCTGTTTCTCAAATAGCACCACAGAATAGTAGCCATTCCCAGTTCGTGGGCATATTCAAAAGCCTGTGACACTTCCACTATCTGGCGGCGGCTTTGTTCCGAACCGAAATAAATGGTAGCACCGACAGCTACGGCTCCCATGTTCCATGCCTCTTTCACCGTACCGAACATTACCTGGTCGTAGCTGTTCGGATAAGTCAGCAACTCATTATGGTTCAGCTTGACGATAAAAGGTATCTTGTGTGCATATTTGCGTGCCACGGCGCCCAACACACCGAATGTGGATGCCACGGCATTACACCCTCCTTCAATGGCCAGCTTTATGATGTTTTCGGGATCGAAATAAAGCGGATTGGGGGCGAAAGACGCTCCTGCAGAATGTTCTATGCCCTGGTCTACAGGCAGAATGGATACATAGCCCGTATTGGCCAGACGTCCATGTCCGTATAAAGCCTGCAAACTTTCCAATGTACGGATATTCCTGTCGGAATTCATCCATACCTTATCTATCATATCCGGTCCCGGAATATGGATAAGTTGTTTGTCTATCGTCTTACATGTATGGTTCAGGTAGTACTCAGCCTTTCCTCCCAATAAATCTACTATTTTCATTTTATTTATTTTTATTGATTATTCTGGTTTATGACTCCCGTTCACCCAGTTTTGCATCCATAAAAAGGATAGCACAGTCTCCGGCTTTCCTCAGATGACTAACAATATTGAGTACATTCGCTTCATCTTCTACTTGCTCACGAACAAATTGCCACAAGAAGTCCTGAGTGGCATTGTCTTTCTCTTCGGATGCTACCTGTACCAACTCATCAATCAGTTTGGAAACATGTTTTTCATGCTCCAAAGCATGCTCGAATACTTCAACAGGGTTGCCCCAACCTTGTGGAACCACATCGACCTTGTCTACTTTCGGGGTTGCCTCACGCTTAATCATGTACCCGGCAATGGCATATGCATGCCCGGTCTCTTCTGCAGACTGTTTCTGCATCCAGCGAGCCATTCCGGAAAAGCCCTCTCTTTCCAGATAAAAAGACATTGATAAATACAGGTTGGCAGACCATAATTCTGCTGTGATTTGCTCATTCAGAGCATTTTGCAATTTTTCAGTCATGATGAATCAAACTTTTAATGTTAATAATAAATCCAAATTATCTCTCTTCTTTAAGAACAAGCATGGGCTTGTTTCAAGATTTCAATTAATACCGGACGTATCCCGCTGATAAAACATTCCACGGCGATCACCATTAGAATAAGTCCCATCAGTCTCATCATCACATTGTTTCCCGTCTCTCCCAAGATTTTTAAAAGCTGGGTGGACGCGCACAGAATAAAGAAGGAAAGAATGCAGACCAAAGCGATTACGCCAAGCAATACTATTTTGAAAGTATATTCCGAAGCATCTTCCATCAATGTTATTCCACTGGAAATCGCTCCCGGACCGCATAACATCGGAATGGCAAGAGGTGTGATGGTTATATCTTTGGAATATTCTTTTCGTTCAGTTTCATTCAGTTTCACATGGGTAAAATGTGCCTGCAACATATCATATCCGATTTTAAAGATGATGATACCTCCCACAATCCGGAATCCGTTTGTTGAGATGCCGAAAAAATGAAACAGAAACCTGCCCGATAATGTAAAAAGGACTAATATGATAAATGCAATGGTACATGCTTTCAAGGCGATATATCTGCGTTCTTTCGTATCCATTCCATCAGTCATTTGCAGGAATACCGGCATCACTCCAAGAGGGTCCATCAAGGTGAATAGCGAAGTGAAACACAATGTTAAATATACAAATATATCCATGATGACATATAGTTTATTATCGATTATTATATCGCAAAAAACATACCAGATAGCATTCTGCAATATTAAATTTTGCATAACATCAATCTTAAATCCATACCGTCAAAAATAAGGTAGTTTCCGTTCGTTTTCCTTGGCGAGGATACGTAACAATTCCATAAATGCCGTACTTACATATATACGGTCTGCATACAGCCCGCTGATGAAAGAATGGAAGGACATGCTTACATTCCAGCATAATATGAGAAATGTGTTTACCTGACGTGATATGTACTGCTCATGTTCAAGCAATTCATTCAAGGCATTCAATGGCGTTGTCCATTCATGTGTATCCCGTTTCATTTCATTGATTACAACACATCCTCCATCATGGCATATCCGATTCATCATCTGATAAACCTTGTTCATATTGTCCTGTGCTTGGGAGTTCAGCCAGGAGCTAAGTATTGGAAGCCGTTCATCTTCAAAATAAACCTGCAATGACAGGTATAAACCGGTTGACCATATTTCTGTATTGATCAACTCATTCATGGCGTTTTCTATTCGTTTATCCATTATCACTCTGAATATTGAAAATCCATTACTAATATCATGTGTTATTCTCAGTATATAAAAATTCCATTCGATTGTGGGTAACCCATAAAACGGAATTCTTAAACGAGGCTTAAATAATAGGATAACTTATCGGCGTAGACAAATTGTCATAAAAAATAGCACTATGATGTCTTTTTGTCTTGCCTCCCTTGCAGAATATCCAATAAGACATCCAGTTCTCTTTCTATTCCTTCAATCTTATCGGAAATACAGTCCAAAGTATTATGGTGCAGACTAGCTTTACACTCCTGCAACTCTCTTGACAGAGAAAGTATCTGTAACCAAAGTTCTTCCTCTATGTGATAGGGGGAGTTACTATTATCTAGTACCATAGCAGGAGAAGGCAGAAAAGTGCTTTGGCATGTAATTTGTATGATAATGAACGGTATGTTCCGAAAGAGACAGGAATGGAAATGAAAGGATAGAATATTCCACAAAAGACAGTAACAAACAAAGGGGGAAAGTCGTTGGAGACAGTTGTCTCGCTTTTAAAACAAGTTGCTTTCATAATGTTTATTATAAGCCAACCCTGTTCCCTGGAGTTGTGTTTATATAAAGTTAAGCGTGGGAACTTTGGTATTACCGTTCAGAAGTATCCCCATACTCAACAACATATAATACACAAAGCCCCACGCCTATATATAACAAAAATCTATATAGATAGAACGTGGAGCGTCCAATGTATTATCCAATTGTTGTTTCGAAATTGGGGATTTCCTGAACTTGGATAATGCCTTAACGCTTTACTATAAATCTTCTATTTTCAAAAGACTAATACAAATGTAATAAAAGAAATGAATTCTTTGAAAGGAAATATCTCTTTTTTTTAAGGGGTGGCTTAATTTTTCTTTATTTAAAGTCTTAGAATTACTGCCCACCAAAGCCCGTCACGAATGTTTTGAAATCCTCAAGCTGTACATTAAGCTCTATATAGTATAGCAGAATAGCAGAAAAACAGACCATGATACCGCAGGTATATAGGTCATAACCCACTCTTCCGTAAGTATCTTATCTATTTGACAATAATAAAAATGTAAAGGAGGATAATGACATGGACAATATTCGTATCCCAATACATATAGGTTAACATATAAGGGAGAATGGTCACGGAGTCCACAAACCATAGAATGAAAAAATATATTTCCATCGTGTACGGTTTATGTCTCTATCCGGATATTTGACCGGTGCCGCAAATGCGCAATGCATACTCCACAAAAAAACACCAGGGAGGAAAAATAAGTCATACTGAATAACGCCTGTCTGTAATGGGCCATGGATACAAATGAACTACAGATAATAGCTGCAATAGATATAACGATACAAGCACAAAATAATGTACGAACGTGTCCATCAGTTGCATTTGGATGAAACAGTACCACTTTATGCAATGTTTGGTTAGATTGAGTCTGAACATAGGACCTTAAAAATTAGACGGATATAAATTTACTAAAAATCTGTGGAAAAGAGGAATAGAAAGGCGGAAATGTTTTTAAAACGGCTATGAATAAAGCGTTTGTGAGGACAAATGAGGACAAAGGCATAAAAGGAGGTAACGCAAAAAAAAGTAAATTTATGAAGTAGAAAGGTTGCTAAATCATTACCCCGTGAAAGGTGGTTTTTGATACTCCGTGCTGAATTTTTCTCCGTATGGCTTCGGTTGGTTTACAAGGCATAACTCATTGATACTTAATTTTAAACTTAAAAAACGAGTATGGCAAGAAGTACATTCAAAGTGCTGTTCTACGTGAACGGCAACAAGGAGAAAAACGATATTGTCCGCATCATAGGACGGGTAACGATTAACGGGATTGTGACGCAGTTCAGCTATAAGTAGAGTATCCCGAAAACGCTTTGGGACGTGAAAGGGAACAGGGCGAAAGGCAAGAGTGCGGAAGTACGTGATATCAACCTTGCCCTTGACAACATCAAGGCTCAAATCATCAAGCACTACCTGCGTATATTCGACCGTGAAGCGTTCGTGACGGCTGAAATGGTGAGCAATGCTTATCAGGGTATCGGCAGTGAGTATGAGACACTGCTCAAAGCGTCCGGACGTGAGAACGAAGTATTCAAGAAGCGTGTCGGAAAAGACAGGGTAATGGCAACCACCGTTCACGGGTGGTGGCAAGAAACCATGTGGCAGCGTTCATCAAGTCTTTTTACAGACGGACGGATATGTTCATGCTGGAGATTAAGCCCGACTTCATCAAGGGGTTTGCAGCCTACCTATCAACGAAAGCGGGACTTCACAACGGGACGATATGGGAAAAATGCATGTGGCTGAAAGGCGTTGTCATGTGTGTGCACTTTAACGGACTAATACCGAAAAAAACGTTTGCCCAATTCCACATCAGCCCTAATGTGACGGAACGTGAGTTCCTGACGGAAGATGAACTGAAAACGTTGATGACGCACGAGTTGGGGATGTCCAACTGTTCTATATTCGTGACATTTTTGTTTTCGCCAGCTTCACTGCCCTCTCTTTCGTGGACATCAAGGAACTAACCAATAGCAACATCGTAGAAGTGAATGGTGAGAAGTGGATATTGTCCAAACGGTACAAGACAAAAGTGCCGTTCCAAGTGAAACTGTTGGATACTCCTTTGCAGATTATCGAGCGTTACCGACCCTGTCAGGAAGACAATCTCATATTCCCTAATCTCAACTACTGGTCTATCTGCAAATCTCTGAAAAAGGGGATGAAAGAGTGCGGATAACAAAGGATATTTCATTTCAGTATTAAAACTATTAAACGGGCGTAATTTAATTCGACAGAAAATCCGGCTTCTGACAGCCATTTTTTCACTTCATTCCGAGAGTTTGCAGTTTGACTGCCATAAACAGCAATATTTCAGCATGGGGACATAGTTTGCGGATATTATCCACACTTTGTGCTGTTCCGCTTCCTCCATGTGTACAGAATGGGAGTATCTTTTTCCCGGACAAATCATAACCGGACAGGAAACTTTTTACAGGAGAAGACAGAAGACCACCCCAAATAGGACTACCGATAATCAATGTATCATAATCATCCATATTCTCTACTTTTGTACGCAGAGCTGGAAGAATATGATTGTCTCTTTCATTTTTGAAACGGTCAACCACTTCATTATATTCATCAGAATAGGGTTCTTCCGGTTCAATCTCCACCATGTCGCATCCAATAAGTTCATGGATAATGTTGGCTACAGTTTGCGTATGTCCGCTCCATGAGAAATAGACTATCAATGTTTTCCCCGGCTCTGAGTGAGGCAACGAATCTATCTTATCTTCAACAGCCGGAGTGTTGCTGCACGAAAGGAAGGTTAAGAGCAGCATTGCCAATAAGCACTTCAGTTTCATAACTATTTTTATTTAGGTTTTGGGGTTATCCTCTGTTAATTTCTATCTGTCCAGCTGTTTCTCATACAGCCACTTCGACAGCAGGTCAGCTACTTCCACATTGTTCAAATCCGACATCGGGAAGTGCGTATTCCCATGCAGACCGACATCGGGCAGATGAATGACCGTCACGTCACCGCCCAGCTTATTGAGCATTTCGGCCCACTTGCGCATGAGATGCAGACGGCGTGTCCATTCGTAAAGTTCCGGATGTTCGTCTGTTTCGGGCAGGTTATCCCCATAGTAAATGATGATGGGAATTTCCATGTATCTCTTGAAAACTGCCATAGGGACTTCTATTCCTTCTGTTTTTTTAGACCGTGTCAAGACTTTGCCTTCTTCGGGAACTTGACCGGTTGGGAAGGGTACACTTCCACCGGGTTCGTATGCTACAATGGCTTTGATGTTCTTCGTTTTGAGCAAAGTAAACCAACCCACCGGACCGCCTTGTGAATGAGTGACAAATATGGCCGGACCGATTTTGTCAAAAAGAGCAGCATAGGCATCGGAATAGACATCGAAGTCCAAAGGTCCGATGGTCGGCGTCATCTGCCGGAAGTACTGGTTTAAGGCTTCCCGGTCGCGACTGAACTGTACACCCTCGAAATAATCAGGATAGATTCCCACACGGAAACGGTTGAACCATTCTTCTTCATCGAATACCGGTTCCAGTGTGACAGCTTCCGTACTCCGTCCGGCATTTCCCCGGCGAGGCTGGTCGACAAGATAGGTGGAGAAACCTTTGCGAAGAAATATATTCTGAAACCCTTCGCGTCCGTCAGGAGTGGTCTCCCATGTTTTGGAAAACT
The DNA here is from genome assembly GCF_000382445.1 of Phocaeicola massiliensis B84634 = Timone 84634 = DSM 17679 = JCM 13223. Classification (GTDB taxonomy): domain Bacteria; phylum Bacteroidota; class Bacteroidia; order Bacteroidales; family Bacteroidaceae; genus Phocaeicola; species Phocaeicola massiliensis. Next base: position 415,418 of record NZ_KB905474.1, read on the forward strand.
GGCCGACACCATGTGCAAAAACAAGCGGATATTTCCGTGCATCAACCGGTTTCTGATAAAATACATAAGCATGGTCGCCGTGGTATTTGTGTCCCAATGAATCGGTCAGTACGGTGCCACCTACGGCAAAACTGCCTTGTTCCTCTATTTGCAGAATATTCCCTTTGTAACAATTACAGCCCGACAGTAAAGCGATGAACGTCATGTAAAATATCTGTTTCTTCATACACGGATTATTTTGGGATTTTAGACTCCTGCAAGGCATCGTAGCGGCTACCCACCACAGGAATGGCAGCTACGGCTGTTTCCAGTTCTTCTATCTCTTCTGCCGTGAAACGGATGTCGCAGGCACGAAGGTTCTCTTCCAGATGAGAGAGTTTGGTGGTGCCCGGAATAGGCACGATAAAAGGCTTCTTGTTCATCAGCCAGGCCAAAGCTATCTGTGCCGGGGTAATGCCTCTTGTACGGCCGAAAGCGTTAAGAACTTCCACAATACGATAGTTGGCGCGTATGGCTTCGGGCTGGAAGCGTGGCAAGGTCTGCCGGTTGTCGTTGGTAACATCAAACTTGGTATATTCATTGATCATACCGCCCAAAAAACCACGGTTCAGCGGACTGTATGGAACGAAACCGATGCCCAAATCCTCGCACAGCTCCAACACTCCGTTCGTCTCTACCATGCGGTGCATCAAGTGATATTCGCTTTGGATTGCCGTAACCGGACATATCTTGTGCGCACGGCGGATGGTATCAACGTTTACTTCACACATGCCCCAATGCAGGATTTTACCTTCCTTGATGAGTTTGCTGCATGTTTCAGCCACCGCTTCAATCGGTGTGTTCGGGTCTATGCGGTGCTGGTAGAACATGCCCAATGTTTCAACTCCGAGATTGCGCAACGAGTTTTCACAAACCCGGCGGATGTTGGCCGGAGTGCTGTCCTCTTCGGTTTTAATCTGCACACCGTTTACAAACTTATGTCCGAACTTCGATGACACAAATACCCGGTCGGTATATCCTTTCAAGGCTTCGCCGACCAATTTTTCATTGATGTGGTAGCCGTAGCTTTCGGCTGTATCGAAAAGGGTCACCCCACGTTCAACAGCTTCATGCACCAGGGCGATTTCTTTTTCCCTGCTCGGGTACTGGCTGCGGTTATGGTTCAAGCCCATACAGCCATATCCCATTGCAGAAACAGTGAATGCCGTATTTCCGTGTCCCAATGTTCGCCGAGTGCGCACCGCCGCCATGCCTGCAGGGATGTTGTTTGCAACTTGTTGTTTCCCCATCCATACCCGTTCTGCTGCCGTTACCTTGTTCAAGGTAGGCCCGACACACATGGCAGCTCCTGTCAATGCCGCCATTTTAAGGAATCTCCGGCGGCTCATATCCTTGTCTTTATCCATATTTGATAGTCTTTAAATTATTTCTGTTGCAAAGTTAACGTGACAGAATTGATAAACTTTTTTTGATATATATTATCTAAGCTGAATGATGTATTATCCTGTATTCCAAGCGATATTTATAGGCAACTATCTTTCAAAATCGTATATATTCAGTCCTAAATCCGGATTATATGTGCGACTTATCCGCTCGCTATAATCTTCCACCACGAACTCCCCTGCACCATTCTGTATTGCGGAAAGTAGATGTCCGGCTAAAGCGGAATAGTCGCTCCTGCCGACGGTTATATGCAAATGAAGATATACCTGCTCATTCATAGATGATATATTCCCTGTAAGGTTGGATATTTCCATTTGCTCCCGGAATGTCTTATCATCATATGCTTTTGTCTTGGGATTGAAGAAACGGAGGGTCAGCTCTCCGATAGCACCAATCCCGTTGATAGAACCCGACAGAATTCCTTTCTCCTTGCAGAAAGCATTCAGGGCTTTCACAATTTCAGTATGATTGTTAATGCTGACAATATACTTGTTGCCAATTTTCTTGTACGAATACATATTCTTTTCGTTTTGTGCGTTTGCCGGAGCAATCAGTACCCCGACAAACAGCAAGATAAACAATAATTTCTTTATAAAATGCCCCATCAGTACACTTATGACTGTCTCTGTTTTGATTAATCTTACCATAATAGATAAAATTATCCCACATCAGTGCTTTCCACTTTTGTTTTTAATCTGCACACCGTTTACGAACGTTACCTTGTTCAAAGTTGGCTCTTCCTTCTTATTTTCCATATTCTAACAATAAAAAGAACTATCATTTTGATTTAACAGGAGCTTTTAGTAACATTATTGAAGAAAGTGAAGCAATAGAATATGATGATGACGACGATGAGGATGAATTCGATGATGATGACGATGACTAACATCTCATTAATCCATAGCTTTTAAGTTTATTAAAGAAACAGGTCAGGACGCTATATCCTGACCTGTTTTTGATGTTAGTTAAGTCCTAATAGTTAGTTTGCTTTATTTGCTCTCAGCATTAGCTATTGATACACGTACTCTGCTTAATGTTTCCAATGTCATCTGAAGATATGAAGCAATCATTGTCAAAGGTGCTCTTCTAGTTATTTCAGGAAAATGTTGCTGTAATCTAGCGTATCTGTCATTTGCTGATTCGAAACGTAAAATGTCAGCCTTTAATTGTGATAACATTAAGGAATTTTCAAAAAAACTCCGATATAGATAAGCTATATCACCATTAGCATCAGAAAGTTCTTCCATTATATCACGCGGAATTTCCCATAAAACACTGTTTTCTACAGCATCCATCATAAGATGTGTTGGCTCTCGGTTAAAATAGCTGTCAATACACCAGACAACATCTTTTTCACATGCTAAATGTTCTATCACATCCTTATCATGCTTTAGGTAGTGCTGTCTAATAAATCCCTTTTCTATATAAAATAGGCAATTACAGATATCACCTTCATTTAGAATTATATCACCTTTTTGATATTTCTTAGGCTGAATAATATCTGCAAAAAGGCGAATATTCTCCAACTTAAGTTTGCGATTAGGGCATGTTTCAGCTATAATCTGTTTTGCAATGTCAAATTGAATACTCATAGGCTAAAGTTATTTATATCCAACATTTTGTTTCAATTTTGGGTTCAAGTCTATACTTTTTTGTGGAATAGGAAAAACTGTGGTATACCCATTTTTCTCATCAGCCAGTTGGACTCGCTGATCGTATGATTTGTGATAAACTCCAAAACGCACCATATCTTGTCGTCGCCAGCCTTCCCATACTAACTCCAACAAACGCTCTTTCAATATGTTCTCAAGCGTAGCTTCTCGATATGGCATACCAACACGACCTCGGACTTCGTTCAACTCCAACGAGCCATCCTCACCATTACGTACCTTTGCCTCGGACTTCATCAGGAGAGCATCGGCATAGCGGAATAGCACGATGTCGTTATCCGGTTGTCTACCGTCGGAATGTGAGGTCCTATCAACCTCATATTTTGCCATACGAGCACCAGCTGTCTTGACATAGGAGCTTCCCGTAAGATTCAACTTTAGCTCCAATGGGAAATACTCCAACTGCTGTCCATTGTCCATCATTACAGGCTTTCCATCAACCTCTACGATGCCGGCATAGAAGTTCTTTTCAAAGCGAGCATCTACATCATCTGTGCCGTATCCGTTGGCTAAGACTGTTGAGATATTGGCACTGGTACCATTTTCCGATGAGCCACCCAACGCACCGCCATGGTTGTAGTGTCGTGATCGGAAGAGATACCAGAACTGCGCAGCATAGAGGTTCTTATCCAACGGAATGGTGAATATGTTTTCGTTGGAGTTCTCGTTATGCACAGAGAAATTATAGCTATAATCGTCCTCCAACCGATAACCTACCTCGGCAAGTTTATTGCAATATTTGATACAGGTCTGCCAAGCGTTGAGTTTCTCACCATCGACGGTGAAAAATATCTCTTTACCGTTCCGTGGAACGCCATCAGTCCAATTATCATCACAATATATCTCGGCATTAAGAGCCAACTTAGCCAAAAGGAAATTAGCTACAGGTGTTGTTATACGACCATAGTAGTTACCCATCTTATTACTACGCTCATTTGGCAACAACTCGGCAACCTCCTGCAACTCATTCACGATAAAACGGAAAACCTCGCTACGCTCGCTCTGCACAACTTCATCCTGCGGTTGTTCATAGGATGTTACGATGGGCACTCTGCCATACATATCCATAATGTAGTAGTAGAAAAGTGCTCTCAGAGCTCGCACCTCAGCTTCGTAGGCCACTCTCTGCTCCTCAGATAGGTTATGGCTATACTTATCGATGATATGCAGAGATTTGTTCGATAACACAACAACCTTGTAGAGGTATTTCCAAGTATTGTAGAGTGGTAAATCATTAGGACTCCACTTATGCTGATACATATTCGTCCACAAACCTCCATCGTACCAGTCGCCACCACGAATAGGTATCATGGCTTCGTCTGTAGTAAGTGTGTTATAGTCATAAATCCCACGACAGGTCCCCTGTAAACCCTCACTGTCTGCACTGCCACCAATGTAATTGTAGAGCACAGCCACTGCATTAATATATATGTTGTTGGCATTGTTGTAAATGTCTTCTTCATAAAGTTGATCTCTAGGGTCTTCAGTAAGACAAGAGGTCATCATCGTTGCCAAAGCAACCATCAATATGTTTATATATCTTTTCATAACTGTAAGCGGTTAGAATTGAATACTAAGACCTAACGAATAGGTACGATATAAAGGATAGGTGCGTTTGTCGTCAATGCCCAAAGTGTTGCTTACTACATAACTGTTTATCATTGGAGTAAGACCGCTATAGCCTGTGATTGTTGCAAGGTTGCTAATGCCTGCCGAAAGACGCAATGACTTCACAGCCTTGGATTTCATTGGAATATTGTAGCCTATGGTAATATGTTCAATATTTACATAGTCACCTTTTTCCAACCAATAGTCTGAAACATTCTGATCAATAATATTTTTTTCAGGAGCACCCTTCAATACATTGTAGTCAGGGAATATAGACATATTGGTATAAGCCAAGCCCGTGCCATTGAATATCTTATGACCGAAAGCACCATTTATCTGCATGGCAATATCAAAGGACTTGTAACGGAAACTGATGTTTGATCCAATAGTTACCTTGGGGGTTGCCTGACCTGCTATATACCTGTCTCCGCCATCGCTAAAATCAATCTCGCCATCATCATTCAAATCTTCAATATCGTAACTGTAGCCACCACGTTCATTTTCTTTAAGCCCTTTGCAGTGAGGTAGATAGAATACCCCCAATGGCTGACCTACAATCTGATATACTACATTATTGTCTCCACCGTTCTGACCTGCACCATAAAGCGAGCCAATCGGAGTAATATCTGAAGCTGTCATATGCATACCATTATACTCTCCACTAAGCGAAAGTAACTTATTCTTCTGGTAGGACATATTGAAGTTGATATTCATCTCCATATCCTTTCGTTGAATGGGAACTACCGAGATTCCTAGTTCGACACCCTGGTTAGACATCGAGCCGATATTTGCCATCAGTTTATCGAACGCAAAGGTCGGAACGGGAACATCATACTCATAGAGCATATCAGTTGTCTTTGAGTAATATAATTCCGAGGTAAGCATCAACCGATTATCCCATATACCTAAGTCAAAACCGATATTAAATGTTGAACGAGTCTCCCACTTAAGGTCCGGATTCGTGTTGCGTATACTTCCCATTGTTACGGTAGGTGCACCGTTGATGGATACGATACCATTCTCCTTTACGGTATTAAGTGTTGTATAGGATGTTATACCTCCAAGATTTCCTGACCGACCATATCCGGTTCTTAGTTTCAACATTGTTATAAAGTCAGTATCAGAGAGGAAGCCTTCTTTTTTTACATCCCAACCCAGTGATACTGATGGGAAGAATCCGAAAGTATTGTTATCGCTTACCATTGAAGAGCCATCTCCACGGAGTGCTGCCGCAATAGAATATCTATCCTTGTAACTATATGTGACACTACCCATTATTGAAGCAAGTGACGGGTCTTCATAGCTACTGCTCGTACCACCGAAAGGACGCGATGATGTTGCTCCGATGTTATTATAGGAGAAATCATTTGTTGTTATTCCTTTTGCCTGCACCCATAAACCAGTCCTTACCTGTTTAAGATATTCTGCGCCAACAACAGCATCAAGGTGTGAGTCTCCCCAAGCATTGTTATATGAGAGGGACACATTTGTAAAGTAGTCTTCACCCTTGAACTCTCCACGATAAACATTGCCTTGCGCCCACACCCATGTAGGACAAAATTGAGCATTTCCCGTAGATGAATATGAATAAGAGCCGAAAGCCGACAATATCAAATTGTCAAGGATATTAAATTTCAGCCCCAAATGTGTATTGAAATTCCGTTCTTCGGAGTCATTTTTCTCATAGAGGAGTGCTCCGGGGTGGTTGATGTGTGATGCAGCCGAGTTCTTCACCCAGTTGCCATTAACATCAGTTCCTGCTGGATATGTAGGATTCTGTGCAGCTGCCGAGTAAAACAGCATTCGTGTATCGAAAATGTCGTGTATCTTTGACGAGTAGCCATATACACCAAAATCGCCAACTAAGCGACCATCGAAAGCCTTTTGTGTAGCATCAAGTTTTACCACTAAATTTCGGTAATCGTTAACTTTGACAATTGTATTATGATCCATAAAACCGAACGATGCTCGATAGTTTGAGTTTTCCGAACCACCGCTAAAAGCCAAGTGATGCTGATGTATCAAGCCCGTACGAGTAATTACATCGTGAAAATTGGTGTTGTAGCCACCATTATTGTAATCTAATCCAAGTGCCTCTGCTGTAGCTATATACTCCGGGCCGTTGAGCATTTGCAGATGTTTATACATTGACTCGAATCCGTAGTTGCCATCATATGATATTTCGAAACCTCGCCCCGTTCCTTTCTTGGTCTTAATCTCAATTACACCTGAAGCACCACGGGAACCGTACATTGCCGTTTCGGTAGCATTCTTCAAAATAGTGAAACTCTCGATGTCTGCGGGATATATGGTAGATAGCGTAGCGATGTCAGATGTCACTCCGTCAATAATTACTAACGGGTCATTGCCACCCATAATGGATGTGGTACCACGCACACGGATACTATTCAGCATAGCGAGCCTGTCAGTCCCATTAGTGGTGACGTTCACACCGGCAGACTGACCACTCAATACATCCAAAGCATTATTCAATGGTCCCTTCTTGATATTCTCGGGCCTGATATGCTCTAATGATTTAGTCGCCGAAATGGTATCTTGTTTCTCTCTGATATTCTGTACTTGTGCATCAATTTTTTGAGCACTACAGATGAAGAACATTATGACAAGACAAAGACTGACTCTTCCCATCTTGATTCGTTAAATCTCTGTAGATTCCCCAGACCAGACAGTTAATAAATCTTATACGCAATGTATTATAAAGAGGGGGATTGGGAATCTGTACTATTTCCCTGCCTGTCCGTCCGCTTAGCCATTGTATATTTTTTTTGTTATTTCATATCAGTGATGCTGATAATCCAAACAAGAACAGAGTAAACATCTACCTCTTTTATACATAAATCCTTTCCAAGGACTTTATAAGCGCAACCATTAACTACATTACATTACAAAGGTAACAATAATTTGTCATTTGAAGAAATTTAGAAAAAAGAAAAAGTCATTATGCGTGATATTTTTTATTTAATTACGACATTTATCAAATACAAAAAATCATAGAAGGACAAAAATCTTTAAATGATTTGATTATAAACAAACTTTAAATAGTTAAATTGCAATAATACTATACCATGGTTGTTCTTTACCTTAATGTAATACTACTGTTATATATCTGGTCATTTATCTCCTTTTGTCGGATGCAAAGGTTGCCAAACCTCTTTTAGAAAACGAAAAGTTCAAGCGGTAAACCATTTGGAGCAGTTTCGTCCTCCGTTGGAGAGTAAACAGCTCCAAAACCTTTTCTTATTCATCGGCTTGGCTGAAAACTGCATCCGGCAACGGAGATAAACGACTGACGAAATAATAGCATAAAACAGCATAGCCCCCCCTTAATAAGGCAATTTTATCAATGCTGTTTTCATTCTTTTCAGAGGACTATTATTTTCGACAGAGAGAAATTTGGCAAGCGGCAGATTTCACTCCCTCAAAAATAATAGATTTGAATTGCTGTCCTCTTGCCTTTATTGGAAATTGTAGTACCTTTGTAGTGGCTTGTGCGAACGAGCCAAGCAATGTGGAAAGATGGGAACATCGAACCATCAATAAAGTACCGAAAAGAGGGAAAATACCCTCTACCACCGCTCTTTGAGTGTTAAGAAATAATAAAAAGGTTAAATCTTCACCTTTTAGAATGTACCCCTAAAGGTTATGCCCATATTTCTGACTTATAACTCACAAAATATTGAGTAATAACTGGTTGCAAATACTATAATCTTTAAATTGTTTCTGTTGCAAAGTTACCCTCCTGCGTATTCGCTTTGCTGTATCATAATCACGGATAGCATTACCATTTTCATCTGAATTACCGCAAAGCATACCAGAAGAATTCCGAAATTTTTTCGAACGGTATCTTATCCATCCGGTCATACAAGTCTACATGATTGGCTCCGGGAACGATATACAGTTCTTTCGGTTCGCTGGCTTCTTGATAGGCATCCTCACTGAAATAGCGCGAATGTGCATGCTCGCCTGCAATGAATAGCACGGGGCGTGGTGAAATCTCTTTAATCATGGCAAACGGATAGAAGTTCATCAATGCCGCCTGACTGGTAAAGCGTATACCTTGATAGCGCGGATGATAGCCACGCAAGGGGTTGCGATAGTAATCGAAAAACTCCTTCTGCACGGCATTGGCATTTCCCAGCAGTTTCTCCGGTGTGCCAAAGCGGATACGTGCTTCTCCCGTTTCTGCTTCCTTCCAACGTTGTTCGGCAACTTCATCCAACAGTTTGCGTCTTTGTTCATCCGTCATCGAATCCCCCAAACCGTTACGGGTGGCACGCCCCATATCATACATGCTCACGGTTGCCAATGCCTTGATGCGGGGGTCGAGAGAAGCCGCACAGACAGAGAACCCGCCGCTTCCGCAGATGCCAATCACACCGATACGGTTGCGGTCAATAAACGGTTGTAGTCCGAGCCAGTCTACAGAAGCACTGAAGTCTTCCACCAATGCGTCGGGCGATACCGTGTGACGCGGTTCTCCTCCACTTTCGCCTTGATAGGAAGCATCAAAAGCCAGAGTCACGTAGCCTCGCCGTGCCATTTCCTGTGCATAGAGTCCGCTACACTGTTCTTTCACAGCCCCGAACGGGTGTCCGATGATGAGGGCTGCATAGTGTTGCGCTTCATTGAAATCCTTCGGGAGGTACATTTCGGCGCAAAGCATGATATCATACCTGTTTTTATAAAAGACCTTACGGACAGTAATTGTCGGATCTGTTTGAAAAGTCTTTGCCGGTTCATCGGATTCAGAAAACACCATTCCGTTCCGACAGCGTGCCGCCATGATAAGTACTTCGTCTATCTGAGCCTGTGTCACGCCGTTGTGCTTGGCATGGGCAATGTGAGTATTCAACTCATTCTTCACGCCGTCCAACACCGACAAGGCAGCCACAGTAGACAGTTCACGGGTACGCCAGTCGAGATTGTCACGGCTGAATATGTCACCGAACAGATGAGCTTTCAGAAATTGGTCCAATGCCGGAGCAAATGTCAGCACTTCTCCTAGTGCCGGACGACCGAACAGTTTCAGCTGGTTTTGTCCACCGACAACAAACATATCCGAACTCTTTACCGGAGAAGGCTCCCGTCCGGCTTCATCCTTTATGCCTTGTGCTGCACGCTCTTTGGTGAGATTCATCAGCGTAACCAATGCACCCATGCTGCGTGGAAAGCCGCAATAGGCATAGAGCTGGGTAAGTACTTCTTTTTCTTCGCTCACGGTCAGCCCACAGTCAAGTCCTCTGGCAAGAATCACTTTGAGGCTGTCCTGATTGCCACGTGCGGCATACATACTGATGGCGGCAATACTTTGTTCTTTCTTGCTTAACATATTGTTCTTGTTTTGTGCCTGCGTATAAACGATACAGCATATCAGGCAGGCGATGGTTGTAATTAACTTGTTCATATTGCTTTCTGTTTAGTGATGAATTTATAAGAACTTGACAAACGCCGGTCTTTCCAGTCGGATATTTTTTCCCGTATTCTTCAGTAACCCCGTATTTCGGTTTCTTTCGAATATCTGTATGCAGTTGGCATCCCTGCAAACCACTGCCAAATAGCAACCATCCGGAGAGATGGCAAAACTTCGCGGATAAAGACCTGTTGGCTGAAATCCTATTTGAACCAATGTTCCTTTTTGGGAATCAATGGAATAAACAATTATGCCATCTTCTTTCAAGTGCTTGGAAGCATAGAGGAATTTGCCATCGGATGAAACATGGATATCTGCATTTCCCTCTGCAACGAAAGGGTCGCAGACAATTGTTTGTAAACGTTCCAACTTGCCTTCATTATAGGAGAATACAGTTATTTTACCCGAGAGTTCACTGATGAGATAAGCAAATCTGCCATTCGGGTGAAAACATATATGTCGAGGTCCTGAGCCGGAATCCATCTGTATGCGGACTACTCTTGATTCATCCAACAGAGAATGAGCCTTACCTGCTTCCGGTCGTTTGCCTATCGGAAACAGATAGATACAATCTGTTCCCAAATCGGTAGCAAGAAGGAATTTGCCATCAGGTGTAAAGGTCACGCAATGCAGATGCGATTGTTCCTGCCTTTTTTTATTCGGCCCATTTCCAGCAAAACGAATTATTTTTGTATCACGTTGCAACTTTCCTTTCTTATCCTGTGAGAATACCGTGATGCTGCCACCCTTATAATTTGCTGTCAGAACAAAGTATTCCTTTGGACTGAGAGTAATATAAATAGGAAGTTCACCGTCTGTAGATTGCGAGTTAAGCAGAGACAGCAGACCACTTTCCTTATCAAAAAGCAAAGCATTGGCAGTCGAACTTTTCCCTTCATCATCGCCTATGGCATAAATTCGATTACCAGTGCTATCAGATGTAAGGAAAGCAGGATTTGAAATCCCTCTCAGCCCACACGGATAGTCGACATCGGCAGTTTGTCCGTCAAACCGGTACATTCTGACACCTTCTTCGTCTGGCTTCATATAACATCCTACCAACAGAAATTTTGCATAAGTTCCCTTATCCGGGACATCTTCGGTTGACCGCGCTTGAATCGTAGTGAAGCTAAGCCATAAGATTAACATGACAAATAAAGCTTTTGGTTTCATCTTATTTACCTTTTTGGTTTCACTTGCAAAATTACAGCATTCACATACTGAAGATTAGACCTCAATCACTGATAAAATTACCACTTTCATCGGGCTTGGACCGGGTTAAATGTTATCTGTGAAAATGGTAAGACAGTCTGTGATTAGGGTTATATGTTCGTTGATTGAATGAACTAACTTTGTCGTCATGGAATAAAATAAATAAGGGATAGAAAAGAAACAGCTGTTCCTCAGACAGCAATGTCAATATAAATACTTATTTTTGTAAAAAACAAAAGGATGGTTATGGGAGATATAACAAGAATAGATACAGTTCAGCAGTACTGCGACCTTTTCGAAGTCGAAGCTCTGCACCCGTTGGTCAGCGTTGTGAATTGTTACGAGGTGCAGCCCATCAGACACTCAAAGAAACTGTACAACATTTATGCTGTGTTGCTGAAAGATACTGACTGCGGTACGATGAATTATGGACGGAGCCTCTATGACTATGAAAAAGGCTCCATGCTGTTTATCGCTCCGGGGCAGGTAATGGGTTCTGACGATGATGGCAGTCTGCACCAGCCGGCCGGATGGGCCCTGATGTTCCATCCCGAACTATTGCGCGGTACTTCCCTTGCACATATAATAAAAGAGTATTCTTATTTCTCATATAATGCCAACGAAGCACTGCACCTGTCAGAACAGGAGCGCAAAGTAGTCATTGAATGTATAAACAATGTAGCAGAAGAATTGAGGCATCCTATTGACAAGCACAGCCGTTCTTTGATTATTGATACCATGAAGCTTCTCCTTGACCGCTGCATCCGCTTTTATGACCGCCAGTTCATTACAAGGGAAAATGCCAACAACGATTTGTTGGCGCGTTTTGAATTGTTGCTCAATAATTACTATCATTCTGCCTTGCCAACGAGTAAAGGTATTCCGACGGTACAGTATTGCGCTGACCAACTGTGTCTTTCCACCAATTATTTCAGTGACCTGGTAAAAAAGGAAACCGGTATGTCAGCAATCAAGCATATCCAGCAAAAAATTATGGATATAGCCAAAGAGCGCATCATGAACACGCAAAAAAGTATCAGTCAAATCTCAGATGAAATGGGTTTCCAATACCCGCAACATTTCACACGTTGGTTCAAGAAGATGGAAGGTTGCACACCGAACGAATATCGCAATGAAATTATAAAACAAGCGATAAACTAACTGGTCTTATCATCATTTATTCGTAGAGTCTCTTACAAATAATACTCTGGATATAACCAACAAAGCAATTAATGAACAACTTTGAAATCTTGAACCGATAAACAAAAAAGTTTGATGATCTCCTGCATACACTTTTCCCATCGGATGAACAGCTGTTGTCCGGTCTTTTTCCTGCGGTAAGTCAGGATTCCGTTCGCAATGTCTCCCTTTTTCAGATAAGCCATGTCCACAAAGGACATCCCCCGTGTGTAAAAGCAGAACAGGAACATGTCACGTGCGAAATCAAGGTGGGGTTTCAGGGACAAGTCCAGTCTTTTGATACGCCTGATATCATTTAAATGAATGGCCCGTTTCAAGGTCTTTTCCACACCTGTATAAACAGACTTGAACAGGTTCCGCTGTCCGGTCAGTCCGTTCTCCACCGCACGGTTGTAGACCGCTTTCAGAATGCGCATGTAGAACGAGATTGTATTGGGTGAGTTCCCCCTGTTTTTCAGATAAGCCTCGTATTCCATGAGCAAGTCAGAGCTAAGTTCGCCAAACAGTATATCGCTACCTTTCATAAAACTGCTGAAACTTTTGAGCGCGGCTGTATAGGTTTCAGAGGTCCGTATCTTTCCCAAACGTTTCAGCCTTACTATCTGTTGCCGGATATAGTCGTTAAACGAAGGTTCTTGTCCGCTGTCATGGAAACGTATGACGATATCATCCGCTGTAAACGGACCGGATTGGCTTAATGTCCTGATAGCCTTTTCCAGTCGGATTTTGTCCCGTCTTATCCGTTCCCCTACCGATAGAAGATAATTGTCCCGTTCCATCCCTGCAGGATGTTGACAGGGAATGACCGCTTCGGAACGTTGGTCCCATTCCGAAGCGAAAAGTTTGTATCCGGTACTGATCTGCCTGACCACACGGTTATGAATCACCTGATAATACAGTGCGCCCTCCCTGCCTTCCGCGGACGAGGACCTGAATTTGGTTCTGATTGTTGCCATAGTGCAGTCATTTTGAATTGGGATTGTCCAGTTGCTTCCTGATTTCCTGTGCCTCCCTGAACAGCCGGTGCGCCAGACTGTCCTTGTAGGCTGCCATTTCATGGTTACGGATGCGGTTCCTGACCGAGTCCTCAAAAGCGGTCACCAGCCTTTCCACACGCCGGATCTTTTCCTCGTCCCGCTTGATGGTGAAATGCTTCTCAAGGAAGGCGATGTCGGGATCATCCCCCGGCAGGCAGATCCTGATGGCTCGGTATTTCAAATCGGCATCTTTCAAAAGCCGGTTCGTGCGGTACTGGTTGCAGTTGGTCCAGACGGAAATGATCAGTGCCAGGATCAGTGCTGAAGCTGTCGTTACCACTGCCTTGGATGCGCTTTCCAGACGGTAGGTCACCAGTCTGCGCTCCGGTTCCTTTTTCAGCAGGACCATTCTCTCATCCAGCCGTCTCACTGTCTCCTTTACAGCTTGGCAGTCTTGACTCAGGCAGTATCTAATCTTTTCCATCTCCCCGGCAAACGTTTCGGCAGACAACGGCCAGCCTTCCGACAACCGGACGGTATGGTTACGTACCGCTGCTATTTCCAAGCCGTTTTTCTCCACCGCGGATTGCAGGCGTTCCAGACGGATTTTCAGTTCCGCAATCCCTTCCGGGGAACTGGTCCGGTTTCCAACTGCGGGGCTTGTGCCTTCCACGGGCAGCGTCTCCACTTTCTTCTCGATCCTTTCAAGGCATCCGTAGATGCCTTCCAGATAATTTTCCTCTTTCATCTTTCAAAGTTTTTTGTTATACATATGGTTCACAAACTCCTTCCTTTCCTGCGCTTCTTCTTTCTCCGCAGGCGTTCCGCCTCTTTCTCGTCCTCCGTCGGTGCCACCGACGGCATGAACACGCCACCCGTACCGGTGACTTCGACCAGGTTATCAATAACAGAACCATGACTTTGTTCATGGTACGGTTGCTTTTGGGAAACGTCATTTTCCAGGGACGTGACATGGTTATGGTCCAATGCCGCATCCAGCCTTGACCAGCTGAAACTGCGGTCAATCCCACTTCCCTTGAATGACAGACCGTTCTTTATAAAGCGGATGCCCTGCACTTCATTAGTGTTTTCCTTGTACTTGAATTCCATTTCCACGCCCATTTTTAAGAGCTTATTTTGAAATTCTTTCCATGTATCTGCACTCCTCAAAGCTTCCTTGACCGCACGGTATATTTCGTATTTCACCTTTTCGGAAGCATGCAGCTTTTCCGTTTTAACGGACTGTTTGCCTTCGGAATAGGTGAGCGAATACTTGTCCTTAAGCATTTTTGTCACTTTCTCGTTGCGCTTGAAATCGTTGCTGTCGGAAATCACCTTCCCGTCGAAGTTCACCCGGTTGAAGACGATGTGGCAGTGCGGGTTGTCCGTCCCGTGATGCCTCACCACGATGAACTGCGTGTTCCGTATCCCCATCAGCTCCAGGTATTCCTCCGCCAGCCTTGCCATGAACGCGTCGGTCAGCCTCGGTGCGTCCTCCGGCTTGAAGCTGAGCGCAATGTGCCCCACCGGTTTCGCCACGTCCGGATTCAGCAGGCATTGCCACCGGAAACTGCGTGCCGTCTCCTCCACCGTTCCCAGCAGCACGCCTTCCGAGGCGATGATTTTTGCGTCGTCCTTCTGCGTCACGTAGCGTATGCAGCCGCTGAACGAGCGGCCTTTCCTGATCTTCCCTATCATGAGGCTATCCTCCTTTCGGCCTGTAATCATCCATGATCCGCTTCAGCTTTCCCAGCAGCCCCTCTATCAGCAGCCTTGTCCTGTAAAAGCCGGTCTGGTGCGAGAGCTTTGTCAGCTGGTTCAGGTTGTTCGCCATTCCCGCCAGGCTGCGCAACAGTGCGTTCTCCTCCGGTGTATGCCTTGCCGTAACGGTGGCCGCCAGTGCTGCCTCCCTGATATAGACCGCCAGACTCCGGCCGGACTTCCCTGCCCTGAACCTGAGAGCCTCGTAGCTGACGGGGGAGAACTTCACCGTCACGCCTCTGGTCAATTTACGCGTCCTGCCCAGTGCCGGACGGCCACATTTTTTCTTCATCCCATTCACATCGTTTGTCATATGTTTTTTCTTTTTCGTCCGTACTTCTTTCATTCCAAAATCTGCGACCGGCGGGAGCGGATTTGCCCTCCCAGCAACCGCCGGGCGCGGGGAGCAAGGGTTTTCGGGAATCCGGAAACATACCCTTGCTCCCCCCACAGAAAAATCCCCCCGCATTTTCCACATTGAAGCGGGTATACAGGGAACAGTGCATACATCGGGTATACTCCACGCCCGGTAACAGGCTGTCAGATTTTTCTCCACTGCTCGATGTCCCCACGGTAGGCGGCAAGATGCTCCCTGGCAAGGTTCTCCAGCAGTCCGGAAACGCTCATGCCACGCCCGCCGAGCCTGCGGACGACGGCGTCCAGTTCGTCCCTCACATCCTCACTGACGAACACCGTCTTGCGGTTCCTGATCTTCGGGACGGTGAGGTATGTTTCCCGGTACTCCTCCAGCGAGGCCCTGCGTTGCCTGCCGCTCGTTCTTCTTCTCACGGGGTCTTCCGGTTCCGGCGGGGTGTCCTTTCTTCTCGCCTCCCCGGATACCTCCTCCGCAACGAGCCCGGATGGAATCATCGATTCCGTCACGGAAGCATCCGTACCGGCGGATTCCCCCGGACCGGGTTCCATCATGAGTCTTTCCCACCACTCGTCGTGGCCGGCTCCGGGACTACGGCCGTTCTTTCTGTCTGCGGTTTCGGATACCGCCATTTTCTTCCCTTTCGTTTTTTCAGTCGGTTCACTTTTCATTGTACATGGATTTTAGATGGTTGATACTGTGGGCACGGTCTACCCGTTTGCCCGATTGTCGGAAGCAAATAAAACGATAATAACAAGTGCTGTGAAACGGACGGGTCCGATTGGCGGGGTTTGCCGTGTTATTCATATTGTTGGATCAGTCTGACGGTGATGACTTCACAAATATACGCACCGGAAATTTCCCACTCTTCGGGAACGGATCTGAACGTCTGTCTGCTGAAAACAAATGAATGTTAAAATCCGATTTCCATGACATCTGATGACATATAATGACATTTGATGAAGGGCCGGAACCATATCCGGGGACAATCATTTACTTTGCGGATGAAACAAGTACGCATATGGTGTCAAAGGTAGTCATCCTGTCTTGAAATTCAGGACGTTCCGCCGGGATTCACTAAATTGCGGCACGGAATCCGGATCCGAAAAGAGAATGAAACAGATGTCAAACCTGAAATTACAGTGATTATGGAAATAGTGAACATTGAGGCAAGGACCTTCGAGGCGATGCTCTCGGCCTTCCGGACGTTTGCGGACCGGCTGGACACCCTCTGCCGGCTGTACGGTGACATGGAAGAGAAGAAATGGCTGGACAACCAGGAGGTGTGCCTGCTGCTGAAGGTCAGCCCGAGAACCCTGCAGACCCTGCGTGACAACGGCACGCTGGCATATACACAGATCTGCCATAAGACTTATTACAAGCCCGGGGACGTGGAAAGCATCATCCGGATAGTGGAGGAGCGCCGCAAGCGGGCTGAAAATATGGGAAGGTTGATCTGAAAGGCCATGAAAAACGAATGTCGAACAAAAAAAAGATCAAGTCATGATGAATACCGATAACCGTCTGCTCACCCGTGAGAGCAGCGAGCATATAAGAGAGTTCTTCTCCACCGTCGAACGTCTCTCCGTTTCCATGGAGCGTCTCTTTGCCGGCAGGT
This sequence comes from Phocaeicola massiliensis B84634 = Timone 84634 = DSM 17679 = JCM 13223, assembly GCF_000382445.1. Taxonomy (GTDB): domain Bacteria; phylum Bacteroidota; class Bacteroidia; order Bacteroidales; family Bacteroidaceae; genus Phocaeicola; species Phocaeicola massiliensis. The sequence continues at coordinate 432,711 of NZ_KB905474.1, forward strand.
CACCGGCGATGGCGGGCGAGAACTTCTATACGGACCGCGAACTGGCTGAAAAGCTGAAAGTGAGCCGCCGCAGCCTGCAACAGTACCGTGACAGCGGCCTGCTTGCCTTCACCCGGCTGGGCGGCAAGATACTGTACCGTTCTTCCGACATCGAGAAGCTGCTTGACGGCTGCTACCGGGAGGCGAGAACCAGGCCGGAGGAACTTTAGAAAAGTTCCGTACGGGATCGTGAATGAAGGGGCGGTCGGTTGTCATACCGGTCGCTCCTTCATTTTCTTTCCACCGGATGAACGACTTTAATTTGCTCGTAAAGTACTTATACACAGAGTGTTTTTTTCTTTATGAATTATGATCCGGTGACAACATTGGCATAACATGGCGGGACATGGAAACATTTTTCCGATATGGCAATAAGATACGGGGATTCCATTATAAAAAAAGACTCTTATTTTATTATGTCATTATGTTATTCTGAAATTGGGGCGGGCCGTTCGTGTACCGGTGGGACGATCCGTTTCCGTAATGGCGGCACATTCCGTACTGGTATCATTATCCTCCGGCAATGCCGTTTCCCGGTCTTTTCGGAGTGACCTTATGCCGGCCGGTGACAACCGCATGTCCGTGTGTAAACATGGCGGCGCATAAAAACAGGCACATCCTCCGGGCTCCTGTCCCGTCGGATGCACCTGTCTCCGTCATGTCATATACAGCCGGACTCCTCCGGCCCATGCCTCTATCTGAGTATCGGATTCGAGAGCAGTATCTTGTAATAGGCCACTCCGCCAATCTCTACCGGCATCCTCGCCATCATGAACTGCACGCTCTTCCTCTCCACCTTCGCCTGCCGCATGAGTCTCTGCACGATAAACCCCGCCGAGAACCTTGCGCATCTTTTATCCTTCCAGACAATGAACCCCTCGCTGTCATCGGCCCGGCAGATGTACCAGTCATCCGTCTCGTCGTCGTGGGCGAAGTTCACCCGTCCGCCACCGAGGATTCCCAATTCGATTGACATCGTCTTTGACAGATAGACGGTCCCCCTGCTGTCAAGGTTGATGGTCCGCTTTCCCTTGTATGTGACTTCCTGCGGACGGGAGTTTTCCCTGTTGTATACTATCAGTGCCATAATTGTCTTTCTTTTATCGGTTGAACTGTTTTCGTTTTTTTAATACATGAAGCTTTCCACCGCCAGCATCCGGCTTCTCCATGCGAAACCGCTGTGGGTACGTACCGCGTCCACTATCCTGCATACTTTCTGTGATATGGCCGATGCCGATACGCCCATGCATTCCGCCAGTGCCTTGAACGAGAACTGCGCCTCATAGAACCTGAGCATGAACATCCGGTACTCCTCGTAGGAGAACTTCTGCCTTACGAAACGCAGTATGTCTCTTACCAGCCGCTCGCACCCATTCAGGTCGTCCTCGGAAAGGAATTTTGCCTCTTCGCCACATCGGAGGAAGAAATCATCTTCAGGGTGTGCATACCGATTCTCCCTTTTAATCTTTACCAGGGCCGCCTTTTTGTAGCATCCGATGAAATACGCGTCATAGTCCGTTATGTCCTTTCCGGGAACCAGCACCTGCCTTCTTACAAAAAGGTAGGTGTCATGGAAATTGTCCTCGTCCAGCATTCCGTACCGGCGTAACGTCCCTCTCAACCTGTCATAGGATGCAGTGAACCACTCGTTGAACAGTCTTTCCTTTTCTGCGCTCTTGTCTGCCATAGCTTTATATTTTTTTGAGTTATACATGGCCTACACGGGTAGGCATTCTTATTTCTTGTGCTTCCTCCAGTTTGTTTTTCGGCGGTCTCCGGCAAGGCTTGCCGTGAAAAAATACGCTCACGCGAAGCGTGAGGAAGATTTTTTCACGTGCAACCAGCCCGAAGGGCCGCCTTGCGGGACCGGCCTGAAAAACAACTATTTTTGCCGCAAGAAATGAGGATGATGGATTCCTTCCTTCTATCTATTGTCTGTCCGGTGAGAATTTAGATTCCATGCAGCTTTTCTGTCTTTGGTATGTTTGGAGAAATATTCAAGGATATGAAATGAGAACGGCAATACGTGATGTTGCGGAAGGAGCAGATATGGGATTGGAAACAGGAAGCGTGCCCGGGCTTTCATGCAGTTTATACGGCGGTGTTGATTTTGGGGAGGATTACAGGGAAGTGACAGGAAAGTCGGCCGTTCCGGAGAAATTGTATGTGTACGTTGTTCCTTCCGAAATACGGAGTCTTTTAAAATCATGGAAGACCTCATTCGGGAGTGTGTCTCGATATTTGCCTGAGACAAAATTATAAGTCGCCTATTCATGGATAAGTATTTGGAATATATCAACGACATGCTACGATGCAATAAAGAGAATCGGAACGGCAGACTGAAACTCGCAATCTGCTGATAATGCGGACTATTCTAAAACAAGTGTGGAAAACTTGAAGACATCCGACGGAAAACCTTGGAAAAAGAAGAACCGGACAAAGTCTCCGCCTTCAAAATAATGCTCTATTATGCCACAGGTGCGGCATTACTTGTCATTCCGGATTGGCTTCCCATGAAATCCACCGCCCGCCATCAAGAAAACGGCCGGTGCCATATGGCAGGTAATCGTAGCGACAGCCTGTCTTTGGAACCCGTTGTCACCCTAAAGGATTTTACTGATATATTATTATGTCAGTCCTTTTTCAAATCAAAATACAGCAAACGGGTTTTCAAAGGTTCATCTTGCGGAATATCATAATATTGCTTTTCTATCACGTCTGTTTTATAGAGTGGAACGAAACCGTTTCTTTCATAATACCTGAGAATCTTTTCCTCATTGTATGCATCCACCACGATAAAACGGCATCCTGTCTTGTTGTCCTCATGACGGAACCAGTCTTTTATGAAAGCCATCAGTTGCCGTCCTACGTGGCTTGATGTACCCTGATATTCCAGGTTGACCCCCAGTCTTCCTATCAGCACGGCCGGATAGCTGCGTCCACGTTTAGGATTTACAATATTGCGTTGCAGCCTGTTTTTATCATTGGGGGATATTAATCTGGTCTTGATACTGTCATTGGACAAGGTAAACAAGGCCACAATACGATGCGGGATTTCAGTCGTCACCCAACAATATGTTTTCCCAAGGAGTTCATCCGCATACAGATCGGCATCATTGAGAAAAAAATCATCAAGGTCATTCTCGCCACAAGTGAAAGGAAGGCAATTCCTCCGTACTTCCTTGTTATAGGCAAGCATGACACAATCATCATATAAAGAAATACCGTCCATTGCTGTTAATTGAACCGGAATGAACGGGATTTCTCCAATACTTTTCGCAACCGTTTCTTTGCCTCCACTGATAACCGGGGTGTTACCTTTGCGGCGTTCTTGTCTGCACTGCGTACGAAATCTTCCGCCGTAACGCCCTCCAAAACCGGAATGTTCTTGATAGTTATAGCCATAATATTATTTTTTGCAAAAATACAACTTTGTTGTTATACAGCCAAATAATAGCCCGTCTTCCACTCTTTTTTCCGGAATGTTCCTCCATATCCGGAAAAGTCTGTGTCACGCCACCCGTTGCGGTAAGCCGTTTTTCTCAAGGAAAGGGCAGGCAATACCGGCGGACGTGGATATGGGCAAAACAACCCGCATATGCAATGCAGAGGGAGCAGGAGAGCCTTCACCACAGCCGGAGAGAAAAGTGGTTTCATGCCGGGGTACGGCATGAAAAGGGGGCTCCCGGACAGTTCTTTTCCTTGTCGCACATGCACTACGTCGGTCGCAGTTTTCGCCTTCTGAATCCCTCTTACGTCCGTCCCTGCGCTTTCGGAGCGTTTTTCCGGCAGAAAATTTCGCCGTACGGAAATTTTCTGCCGGAAACCGAAGGGAAAACGCGGAGTCCCGCAGGGACGGACGAACTTTGATGAGGAAGGGGAAAATCATCTGTTTCATAAATACCATTTCCTCAGATGGCATCGCATATTTCCTTCTCCATCTTTTCCAGCTTATGGGACAGGATTTCCATGTCGCTGCTGATCTTCTGGTTGGTTATCCGGGCATATATCTGGGTGGTTTTCAAATCCGTATGCCCCAAAAGACGGCTTACGGTCTCGATGGGTACACCGTGCGAGAGCAGCACGGTGGTGGCGTTCGTATGCCGGGCCACATGATAGGTCAGCCGTATCTTGAAACCGCACTGCCTGCCAAGTTCCTTCAATATGGTGTTGCATCTGCCGTTGCTCGGTACCGGAAATACATGACCGTCCTTGGACAGTCCCTTATACTTCTCTATGATGCGCTTGGGCACGTCCAGCAGGCGGATGTTGGACTCGGTGTTTGTCTTGCGACGGCGGGTGATGATCCAGAGGTTGCCGTCGAAGAAGGTCTGGAGCCGGTCGGTCGTCAGTGCCTTCACGTCCGCGTATGCCAGTCCGGTGAACACAGAGAAGATGAAGAGGTCGCGTACCAGTTCGCAGGTCCCGCTTTTCACCGGGGTCTCCATCAACGTCTGTATCTCACGCTCCGTCAGGTAGCCTCGGTCAACGCTCTCGGGGGAATTGATGTACCCGGCGAAGGGGTTGAAGGGAAGCGCACCGCTGTTGCGGGCGATGGAGATGACGTGCTTGAGCCCGATCATGTAACCCCATACGGTATTGGTGCGGCATTTCTTCTCCGTACGCAGGAAATACTCGAAGTTGTTGATGAAGGTCAGGTTGAGTTCCTTCAGGGGGATGTCGTCACGGCGGTATACTTTCGGGACGAACTCGCAAAGGTGCCTGTATATGGTACGGTAGCGGTTGTATGTTCCCTGCACGCGGCTGTGTCCCACTTTCTTGATGAACTCCTCGTTGTGCTGCTCGAAGAGTTTCAGCAAAGTCTCCCGTTTCACGCCCAGTCCGAGGTAGACATCCCTCAGCCTGGCAGCAGTGACATAGCCGTCGGACTGCATCAGTTCCTGGTAACGACGGTTCACGTCCACACGTATCCGGTCAACCGCCGCATTGATTTTCTGCGCCTCGGCGCTCTTGCCCGTGGCACGTGCCGTTTTCACGTCCCAAAGTTTCGGGGGCACGTCCAGCTTGCAGCTGAACTGCTTGATTTCGCCGTCTACCGTAAGACGGCACATCAGGGGGAGATAGCCGTTGGCTCTCTCGCTGCCCTTCTTCACGTAGAAGAGGATTTTGAAGGTCGATCTGCTCATACTCGTTTTCATACTTTTTTGATCGTTACAAAGTTAATATCAAGCGAGTTGTCCTCAGGTATGAAAAACTGTGCAAATTACTGAAATAGAATCTGTTGTGCCGTTTCTTGTTCCTGTTATATCAGTAACGATATGGGAACTGAAGTCTTTCGCAGCTTTTATCGGACCTCCTTTTTCAGCTTATGCAGTATTATGAGTTAAACACCTAACCACTTAATAGACTGCATTTTTGCTGTATTATCATCAACCTTGCTTTTTCTTTCTGCGTTTACTTCAAACTCTGTATTCATGTATATTTCCAATTGTAATCCTATCTTGTATTTGCCGGGAGATAATTTCCCGGAACTGAATCGTTGTTTGTAATTAGGGTCGGTAATACGACTGACATTCCATGATACAGGTATGGAAAACAACATTGCTTCTCCTGCTTCCAAACGTGCGCAACTCCTCATGTAATCAGATTCATCTCTCGAACCGGAGCGGGTAAGCGGATGTACCATATACAATTCATCCGTTCCTATGCTCGGAAGAAACAGCGGTTGTACCGAAAGATTGGTATGGTTTTCAAACTGTATGCGGATAGAATCGTTATCGGATTCCAATACCCTAAAACTAAAAGCTCCCTGCATCTCTGTCCCTTTCACGGGCTGAATCCCCATGTCTGTCAGGTTGCAATACGTGTAGATATTGGAGAACACGTAAAAGTGAACTTGGTACTTGTTCGGTTTCAACGGATATTTAAACTCAGACATGTGAATGTGTTCGGGCAACGTATCGCCTTTAGACAAATCTCTGCCCACGCCAGCAAAGGCAAGATTGTCAATGAAAGGAAACTCTTTCCACTCGCCGCCTTTCCTGTACTTCATCCAATGTAATTCAGGTTCGGCGGTAGGAGCATCTACATTGATTACATCCAACGTAATTCGTTTGGTTGAGGACGGGTAAACGGGTTGTTGGGTTCGAATTTTGTAAGCGTCCGGATGCGTAACGTAAACATTGGGAAGCCTTTGGATATGTACACGACTTTCGTACTTCTCTATTTCCGACTGTAAAAGGGGAAAATCAATGTCCTGTGCATTCAGCTTCAGCGACCAAACAGACAAAAGGACAGATAAGTAAATCAGATTTTTCATACATATCTACTTGTTAATTATTTTACCATTCTTATTTATATAATACCAATCAGAGTTATTCCGGTAATGCTTTTCGCCTTTGGAATCGGGAATTACTTTGTTCTCACCGGAGAAAGTAACCTTTGCTTTGCCGTGCTCGAATGGGTAAGCAAATTTAAATTGAGGCTTTATGGCCACATTACCCAATGAATCGGCAAAACCTACCAATCCATCCTCGTTCATTATACGGAAAAGCCCTTCTTGTATGTAGTCGGGACCATTATCATATTTGAATACATAGAAAAGTTCTTTGCCCGCATTATTGATGCAGATTATTCGAGCGTCCTTTGGCTTGTGCTCATAAACAAAACCTAGTTTTTTGATAGTATCTGTCTGACAGTATCTGTACTTGCCGTATGGCACAATGGTGTCACCCTGTTCATTCAGATAACAGACCGGAACACCCACCTCCAAATAAGGTTCTGTGGTATGGGCGGTCAGTGTGGCATCGTATCGCATCAAGACAGGGGTATCACAAGTGCTATAACCGATAACTGAAACATCGGTGTGAGGGTTGATAGGAGTTGTCGGACTATCATTCTTGAATAAAACAGGTACAGTCCAAACGGAGTTGCAATATTCACCTTTCCAATAATTGATTGCCGGGGTCCATCGTGGCATGCTTTTTATGATTTGCAATACTTGATTATCCCATTCCGGGATTCTGCAACTTCTCATGGTTTTAGCTTCTGACACTTCTCCGTAGGAATCAATCTGTATTGTGTAAATTCCTCTGATTTGATTTTTGTTGCCCAACATTTTAGGATTGTATCTCAAGTGTTCATTGATGTAGTTGGTAATTGCATACGGATTTCCTTTTTGAAAGTAAGACCCGCTTTCCCATTCTACAAGACACTGTTTCAGTTCTTCTTCTCTAACACTATCCGTTTTTACCCTGTCTTTGTAATGTTGCGGTAAAAATGGTACATACACTGTATAAAAGCATTCCATCCGTTTGCCGTTCTTGTCCCTGCAAGGCAGGCAGTGCGGAAGCTCTTGGGTCAGTCTGATTACCTCTTTATCAAAATCTTTATGAATAGACGTCAGGATATTTATTCCACGAGGCAATCCTAAAGTATCAAGAGAGAACATTACAACGGAATAGCCTGCCACGTTCTTTTCCAGCAACTTTTTGGGGTATTTCATTCGAGAAACAAAATACTTTTCCAAATCGTAATTCCATATTGCCCATCGGGGAGGTTCTATCGTGGATAAATCCTTAATAGGCTCTCCGGTTATTTTAGCAACACCCTTGTTCCAAATGTCCTCTTTGCGCCAAATACTATCCAGGCGTTCTTCGTTCTGCCTTTGTCCTTGAATACTGTTATCTGTTGTACATCTGACAGGTGCAACTTCGATTGTCAAAATCTCCGGCAGATATTGGAGAACCAGCGTACTATCTGTCAGTTCCTGTATGATATAATCTTTTCCCGATTCAAAAACTTTGATTGTATCCTCATGCAAAGAATAGGAATAGCATATTGGGTTTTGTTTTTTATCATATAGAAAACTTTGTTTCCATTCGGCACTACGAAATTCCATTTCTATTGCATATTGTTTGTCTTGGGGTAATTGCACTTTCCATATTTTATTCTCTAATAAAGCAGACATATCTACCGAACTCTTGTCTTGCGCTAAAAGTGGGCTGACAAGATTGAGAGAAAATATAAATAATATGGATAGAAAATGTTTCATAATCAATTATATAAACAATATTCAAATGTTTGCATTGGTAACAGGGTTCCCGCTGTTTATCGGATTGGTGAAAGGGAGCATTTCCTTTCTTTGTCTTATATCAGTCACACCGATAATGTTATTGCTTTCCGGAAGGAGCCATGTCCGTTGTTTATATACGGTTCTTTTGGCTTTGTCCGGCTCCTGTTCCTTTATACTTGTTCTTTGCGGCGTTGAATTTGTAGCGCAAGGTGAGAGTTACCTGTCGGAACTGGGTTATATAATCGCTCATAGTGCGTATTCCGCTGTATATCAATATGTCCGCATCGTCGGTTTCCAAAAGGTTGTTGGCTTGCAGCTGCATGCTCAGCCGGTTATTGAAGAATGCTTTGTATAGAGCCAGCGACACATTGCACGCATCTTTTTGCAGGTATATGTTCTGGTTGTGGCCGCAGGTGGTGTAAACGGCGTTTATATCAAGCAGTATACCGGCAGGCAGCGAGAAGTTGTTGCGCCAGACAAATGTACCGACAGGGTTGTTCAGTGACTTTATGCCGTTGTGGGTTTTGATGGAGAACCACTGCTTGTAGAGCTCTGCCGTGAACTGCGGTTTCCACAGCCCGATGGTGGGCGCCACTGTCAGTGATGCCGTCATGCGGTCGTAGGATTCGGTGTTTACCACTTTCATCAACGAGATGGTGGGATTCTCTTCCGAATAGTTTTCTGATATCTGTATCATGTCATCTTTCACGCGGCTGTATCCCACGGAGACATTCAGCCATTGGTAAGAGGCAGCCAGTAATATGTTTTGCGTCATGGTCGGAGTTAGGAAAGGGTTTCCTGTCTGATAAGTATAGCGGTTGGCATAATAAGTACTATTCCGCAGGTTGTCATAAGAAGGGCGGGTGATGTCTCCTGCATAACTGAGCTGCACTTGTGTCTTTCCGATGGGGAAGTTGATGTTCAGCGAAGGGAAAATGTTATCGAACTTACGGCTTTGTACATCTATGTGTTTGCCTTTCTCGTAATAGTCGAAGCCTACGTGTTCGTATCGGATGCCTGCCTGTATGCTTACGTTGCCGAAGGAACGGGTGTAGTCTGCAAACATGGAGGCGGCTCCTTCCTTTATCTCGCTGTCGTCATTGGCAAGGATACCTTCCGGATTGAGATAAAGGTTGGTGCGCTTGGTATGAGAGTATTCACCTCCGAACGATAAGTTCCCTTGCCACAGAGGATGTGAGAGTACCAACTTGGCAGCATAAAGCGTGTTGTTGTTTTCGTTCAGGGTATTGATATGGTTTTCATTGTGTTCGTTAATGATTTCCGTTGTGTTTTGTATCTCTTTGGTAGGGCTCCATAGGCCGTCGGCGTTGAAGTCGATATTCCAGTTGCCTGCCTGTCCGTTGTAGTAATAGTTCAGGTTGTGAGTGGTGGAAGGGTTGTGGATAATCATTTGGCTGGAGCTGTTCTCGTAAGGTTGGTTGTCGCACAACACTTGTGTGAGATACCGCCAGTCTTCATGGGTAGACATGTAACGGTCTATGTTGTAGCGTATTCCCATCGAATGTTTTTCATTGAACTGATAGCTCATGGCGAGCGTGCCTTCTATGTTGCTGCGTTTTGTCTTGGCGTATGTGGCATCCATCTTTTGTTGCCATAACTTGTCCAAATAGGTGTCAATGACAATCTGTTGGTTGTTCCCGCCTCGCAATTTGCCGCCGAATAAAGTGCCGGAAAGGTCGAAACCGTTTTTCCGGTAGTTGAAGTTGAACTGGTCATAGATGGTCCAGCCATACGTGCGGCGGTTGCGAGTCACGAGCCGGTTGTCGAAACCGAATCCTTCGCCTTGTGCCTTTTTGGTGAGGATACGGACAACGGCTTTTACGGAAGCGTCGTAGCGTGCTCCCGGGTTGCGTACCACTTCCACGCTCTTTACGTTGTCCGAAGAGAGTTGTTCCAGCTCCGAGCTGCTTCTCACTTTTCTTCCGTTGATGTAGACTTCCGCTGTTCCTCTTCCGAATACATTCACTGCTCCTTCTTCAGCCGAGATACCCGGTATCTTGTCGAGCAGGTCGTTGCCTGTACCGGACTTTTCCAATACGCTGCCCGCAACTGTAGTCACCATCGCATCGCCTTTCAGACGCATTTTGGGTAAGTCGGCTTTTACGGTTACTTCACCCAGTTGGTGTGTGTCTGCTGTCAGTCGGACAATCCCCATGTCGGCAGGATTCACCGGTCTGTATATGGTGGTGTATCCGATAGAGGAAATGCGTACTATCTGAGGTTGTGCTGTTGCACTCAGGCTGAATGTTCCGTCGTCTCCGCTTATTGTTCCGCTGACAAAGGCAGAGTCGGGGAGTGATAGCAGTACTACATTGGCGTATGGCATCGGTTCGTTTTTTTCATCTACTAATTTCCCACTGACTGTTTGTGCTGAAAGACCGGTGATGATACTTTGGCAGGCAAGTAGCAAGTATATAATATAAAATGTTTTCATAGTATTAAATGTGTGTTTTATTGTTTTTTTATACGTTTTTTTGGTATGCGATACGTGGACTGCCGTTGTGTGTATAGATAATTCCGCATTCCTCGAAACCGTTTTTCTTCAAGATGTTTTGCATTACATAGTTGTCATGATGTGTGTCTACGCGTATGTTGTGATGCTGCTCAAAGCACCATCGGATGCATTGGTCTGCAATTCCTTTCTCTTTCCCGTTGGAGGCCATGCGGTGAATCACACCGTATGGGGCATCATTCAGCCATTTGCCATTATCGATAACCGCGTAGGTAGGGTCTTCTCCGACAATGAAACAGAAGGTTCCTACCGTCTCTCCCTGCTCATTCTCGCATATGTAGCTGTGTCCGTCGGCTATTTCGCGGCGGATGTATTCCTCAGAGGGATAGCCGTTTATCCATTGGTTGGGATTGCCGTGCTCTTGCATAAACTTGCGTGCATAGTCATACATGGCCATTACCGGCTCCAGGTCATTGAGGGTTGTTTTTCTGATTCTCATGCTTTCTTGGTTTATATCGTGTTAAGATTAGCAATTCATTCTGTATACATTGGTCTCTTTCTGTTCAAATCCCATTGTCTGATACAGCTTGTTGGCGGCTGTCCGTTTAGGGTTGGAGGTCAGCATCAGCGCGGGGATGCCTTGCGATTTCACGAAATCGATGGCGTGGCGCACCAACATCTTACTGAGTCCTTTTCCGCGATAAGCTTCGTCTATCACCACATCTTCTATCCATGCTTTTCCGCCGGTGGGGGAATGATAGATTCCGACGGTCAGCATTCCTGCCACCGCTTTGTCATCCAGCAGGAAGAAGAGATGGCTGTTCGCTGACGCGAGTGTATGCCTGAAGGCTTCTTCTGTAAGTTGTATGGGTCGGGTAGTCAGTTGAGTCAGGAATTTCCGGGTGGCTTCCAGATATTCCGGCTTGTATTCCAGTATTTCGATGATTTGAGTCATAAATAAGTCGGTTTTATGTCTATATATAATAAGGTGTAGCCTGCTTTAGGTCCGCGCTTTGAAGACCGGTGCTATTTTTTGTATCTCCGATTCGAAACCGAACCAATAACCATGTTCCGTGTCGGTGCTTACAGGCAGGAAGCAGAGGCGTAGTTCGGGTTTATAGTTGCCATAGATCACTTCCCAATGTTCGGGTGGAATTTGCCGCTTGGTTTTCACGTGTTCTGCCGGAAGTTTCTTGAGTGACATGCCTGCTTCTATCCATGCTATGGAGGCTTGTGTCCGATAGTCGGGATAATATTGTTTGCAATATTCATATAGAACTAATCCGCGTCTCTCCAGACTCATGGGTTGGTCAATGAGATTGGCTTCTGTCAGATAAGCCAGAAATCTATATAGAAAACGCCTGTCGTTCAGTATGAGTTCCCGTGTCAGTTCCTGCCACGCGGGAGTATTATAGAAGGCATCGAGCAAGCGGGACAGTCTGCGTGCTGTTTGCAGTTCGCCTACACTGATTTCTCCGGTTTGCAATACTTCATAAGGCGGAAGGGGAGAGTAGCGGATACCTAATTCGTCTGCCCGGTGGCGCATCTCTGTTCCGGGCAATAGCTTAAGAGATTCCAATTGGATTTCTCCGGCGCGATATCCCGCAAGGGTATATATGTCTTCAAATATTTCATCCAAGCGATAAAGCGGGAGTCCGGCAATCAGGTCGGCATGGGTTTCCATATTGGATAGTGAGCACAGGAATTTCAATCCTTCCAATGCATCGGAGAGTTTGCCTATTCTTCGGCTTTTCTCTAAAACGGGTTCACGCAGACTTTGAATACCGGCTTCCAGATGAAGGAGTCCTGCCGGTAATTGTCGCAATTCTTTTTTTAGCTCTTCAGACAACAGGGCGGGATGAATTTCCAGATGGAAGCAGATGTCGGGTGAGAACTCCAGAAAAAGTCGGAGAAGTTCTTTGGCGCGGCGCGGATTATAGTTGAAGGTGCGGTCGAGCACACGTACATTCTTGATGCCGTGGCTGTGAATGATTTGCAGTCTGTGGCGTATGCTTTCGATGGACAGTGTGCGCACCGGTTTTTCTCCTCCGCTTACGCAAAAGGCGCAAGTATTGAAGCAACCGCGTGTGGTCTCCAACTGGACAAAAGGTTTGCTCCAATTAAAGAAACGGCTTTCTTCGGGAGGAACGAGGCCGGAAAAGTTCAGTACGCGGGCTAAACCGTTGTCTTTATATTCTTTTTCGGCGGTCAGATAGCAGAGCCCCGGAATGGTGTTCCACTTCTCAGGCTGTTTCCGGCATGCCAGCCATTGCGGAAACGCTTCTTCTCCCTCTCCTCTGAATACACAGTCGACAAAAGGATTCTTACGCAGAAACTCTTCATTATCTCCCAAAAACTCGGGACCGCCCAAAATGAGACAGGCATCCGGCAGTAATGCCTTTACGCGGGAAGTGATATGCATCAGTTGTTCGTGATTGAACAGCCAGGCGGTGGCTGCAAGTATGTCGGGCCGGCGGCGATAGATTTCATCGACAATCATCCCTACATTTTCATTGATGGTAGCGGATACTATATCCCATTCCACAGAGGTGTCTGAAGCCATTTGTGCATGCAAGGCAGGGAGTGCCAGTGAAGAGTGAGCATACGAACAGTTGAGGTCTATCCAGAGAATCTTCATTCTTAATATTGTTTTCTGTTTGCAAAGATAGCTTTTTTTTTATATCTTGCCTGTGTTTTTAAATAAATACCGTTATGATTAGAAGGGTAGAATTACAAGATGCTAAAGCGATTGCGGCTATTTATAATGAGTATGTAATACATAGTGTGGTTACATTTGATATTGAGCCTGTGCGCGAAGAGGATATGCGTGGTCGGATAGCCGGGATTTCGGCTCATTATCCTTATTTTGTTTGTGAATCAGACGGAAAAGTTGTGGGGTATTGCTATGCTCATCCCTGGAAACAGCGTGTGGCCTACGGACATACGCTGGAGACAACTGTTTACCTTCTTCCCGATTGTGTTGGGAAAGGTATGGGAACCCAACTCATGATGCGTTTGATAGAAGAATGCCGGAGGGAGGGTTACCATGCACTGATAGCTTGTCTGACGGAACCGAATGAAGACAGTACTTCTTTACATACTAAGCTGGGATTTCAAAAAGTATCTCATTTTAAGGAGGTTGGACTGAAGTTCGGGCGTTGGCTTGATGTCAGCGATTATGAACTTATCTTATAATCAGTGAACATTTCTATCCAAAAAGGGTTATAGCCATTAAACCTAAAAAAACTGACTATGACTCAAATTAATATTAAAAGGGTATATGAGACTCCTTCGTCCAATGACGGTTATCGGGTATTGGTCGACCGTCTTTGGCCCAGAGGCATGAAACGGGAGTATCTGAAATACGATTATTGGGCAAAAGAACTGACTCCTTCCAATGATTTGCGTAAATGGTTTCATGCTGATGTCGAAAAAAGATGGGGAGCCTTTGCTGATATGTACCAAAAGGAACTGGAACGCTCACTGCTGTTAAAACGTTCATTGATAGGATAAAACCTTATGAAAAGGTTACACTCCTTTATGCTTCGAAGAATCAGGAGCAGAATCATGCGCGTGTATTGGCGCAATATTTAAGCACACTTTTTTAGTTTTTGTGCAAAAAAAAGCTAACTTTGCGACCGTTTTAGGTAAAAAGAAGGATTATGATACAAAAGGTTCTAATCGCCAATCGTGGCGAGATAGCCGTACGTGTAATGCGTTCCTGTAAGGAAATGGGCATTCGCACTGTGGCTGTTTTTTCGGAAGCCGACCGCACAGCGCGGCACGTAATGTATGCAGATGAAGCCTGTCTGATAGGCCCTGCCGCTTCCAAGGATAGTTATCTGAATATAGATAATATTATCAAAGCTGCCAAGCAGCATCATGCCGATGCCATTCATCCCGGCTATGGCTTCTTATCCGAGAATGCAGACTTTGCCCGCCGTTGTAAGGAAGAAGGTATTATTTTTATCGGTCCGGCTGCCGAGACAATGGAGGCGATGGGCGATAAGATTGCTGCCCGTAAACGTATGATTGCAGCCGGTGTACCAGTCGTTCCCGGAACGGAACAGCCGTTACAGAGTGCTGAGGAAGCAGTCCGCATTTGCAATGAGATTGGTTATCCTGTGATGTTGAAGGCTTCAATGGGCGGTGGCGGAAAGGGTATGCGTCTTATTCATAATGAAAATGAGGTAGTGGAAGCTTATAATACTGCCCGTTCGGAATCCATGTCGTCTTTTGGAGATGATACTGTTTATCTGGAGAAGTTTGTGGAAGAACCTCACCATATCGAATTTCAAATTCTGGGTGATAATCATGGCAATGTAGTTCATCTGTTCGACCGCGAATGTTCTGTTCAGCGTCGTAACCAGAAAATAGTGGAAGAAAGTCCTTCACCGTTTCTTACTCCCGAACTTCGTAAGGAGATGGGAGAAAAGGCAGTTGCCGCAGCCAAGGCAGTGAACTATTCGGGTGCAGGAACCATTGAGTTTCTGGTGGACAAGAACCGTAACTTCTATTTCCTTGAAATGAATACCCGCCTTCAGGTGGAACATCCTATTACGGAGGAGGTAGTTGGTGTGGACTTGGTAAAGGAACAAATCCGTATTGCCAATGATGAGGTGTTGCATCTCAGACAGGAAGAGCTGTTTCAGCGCGGCCACGCCATCGAATGCCGTATCTGTGCCGAGGACACGGAAAACAATTTCATGCCTTCGCCGGGTATTATCAAGCAGCTTACTGAACCAAACGGTATCGGTGTCCGTATAGACAGCTATGTGTACGAAGGGTATGAGATACCTATTTATTACGATCCCATGATCGGTAAGTTGATTGTGTGGGCCACCACCCGTCAATATGCCATCGAGCGTATGCGCCGAGTGCTTTATGAATATAAAATTACCGGACTGAAGACTAATCTCAGTTATTTGAAACGTATCATGCATACGCCCGACTTTGTAAAAGGCGAATATAATACGTTGTTTATCGAGAAGAATTCCCGTATGCTGTTGCGCAGTAATGGCAACAACGAAGAAATCGAGAATATTGCCATGATTGCCTCTTACATCGATTATCTGATGAATCTGGAAGAAAACAAGAGTTCACAGTTGCCCGACGGTCGTCCCATCAGCCGTTGGCGTGAGTTCGGTTTGCAGAAGGGAGTATTACGCATCTAAACAAACGGAAAAGAAATATGGAAATACATATAGGAGACCGCATCGCCGATGTAACTTTGGTGAGCAAAGAGGGTAATAAGGTACAGTTCCTTATCGATGGAAAACCATACGATGTGGATATTGTGATGGCTGAGAACGGAAGTTGCTCCATTCTTCACGATGGCAATTCGTTTAATGCCGAGTTGATTCGCGGTGAAGGTGGTAAGAGTTATGACGTGAATATGTTTTATCGCTCTTATCACGTAGATATTGTGGATACGCAGACCAAGTACTTGCGCATGAAGAAGGGTGGAGAAGAGAAACAAGACGATCGGATTATTGCACCCATGCCGGGTAAGGTCGTTAAAATCCCCGTTCAAAAGGGAGACCGCCTTAGTGCGGGAGACATCGTGGTAGTGCTGGAAGCCATGAAGATGCAGAGCAACTACAAAGTAAGTTCGGATTGTGTCGTAAAGGATATTCTGGTGCAGGAGGGCGATGCCGTCAATGCCAATCAGGAGTTGATAATATTGGATATCATAAAAGAAGACTGAAAGAACCATGACAAGAGAAGAAATATACAGCCGGTTTGAGGAACTGGACAAAAAGGCATCGCTGGGTGGCGGTGTGGACAAGATAGAGAAGCAGCATGCACAGGGTAAGATGACTGCCCGCGAACGTATTGAAATGCTCCTTGACAAAGGTACGTTCAATGAATTGGACAAGTTGGTGAACCACCGTTGCACCAATTTCGGTATGGATAAAAAACAGATTGCCGGAGATGGAATGGTGACAGGTTACGGAAAGATAGACGGCCGCCTGGTTTTTGTGTATGCTTACGACTTCACCGCACACGGTGGTTCGCTGAGTGAAACCAATGCAGCCAAGATTGTCAAGGTGCAGGAACTTGCCCTGAAGAACGGTGCGCCTGTTATTGCACTGAACGATTCGGGCGGTGCCCGTATTCAGGAAGGTGTGAACAGTCTTGCCGGTTATGCGTCTATCTTCTATCAGAACACCATCGCTTCGGGTGTTATTCCTCAGATTTCTGCCATCTTGGGTCCTTGTGCGGGTGGTGCCTGCTACTCTCCGGCACTGACCGACTTTATCTTTATGGTGAAAGAGCAAAGCCACATGTTTATTACCGGTCCCGATGTGGTAAAGACGGTGACCAATGAAGAGGTAGGAAAAGAAGAACTGGGTGGCGCTTATACTCACAGTTCCAAGAGTGGTGTCACTCACTTTATGTGTAATAATGAAGAGGAAGCTCTGATGAGTATTCGCGAGTTGTTGAGCTTCTTGCCTTCCAACAATATGGAGGATGCTCCCCTTGCCCCCTGTACGGATGATATTCATCGCCAGGTAGAAGCACTTCAGACCGTTATTCCCGAAGACCCCAATATGCCTTACGACATCAAAGATATTATCGAACCGGTGCTGGACAACCAGTACTTTTTCGAAGTAATGCCTCATTTTGCCAAGAACGTGGTAGTGGGATTCGGTCGTTTGGGAGGTCGTTCGGTGGGTATCGTTGCCAACCAGCCCGCTTACCTTGCCGGTGTGCTCGATATCGACGCCAGTGACAAGGCTGCTCGCTTCATCCGTTTCTGCGACTGTTTCAATATTCCTTTGATTACTTTTGAGGATGTTCCCGGTTTTCTTCCCGGTACGGTGCAGGAGCACAACGGTATTATTCGCCACGGTGCGAAAATCGTGTATGCATACGCTGAGGCCACAGTTCCCAAAGTAACCCTGATTACCCGTAAGGCATACGGTGGAGCCTATATCGTCATGTCCAGCAAGCCGACAGGTGCTGATGTGAATCTGGCTTATCCACAGGCGGAAATTGCAGTGATGGGTGCCGAGGGTGCAGTAAACATCCTGTATCGTAAATCGACTCCCGAAGAGAAGCAGGAGATAATAAAGGAGTATGAGAATAAGTTCTCCAACCCTTACCGTGCAGCCGAACGCGGTTTGATTGATGAAGTAATTATGCCGCGTGATACAAGATATAAACTGGCTCAGGCTTTGGATATGTGTCACAACAAAAACCAAAGTAATCCTCCCAAAAAGCATGGCAATATGCCGTTGTAATGAAAGTGCCTTCTTTTATACTTTAAATTCTTATCAATTTGATGGATTAATTTGAAAGACAAACGCTTATGGAAGTTCTGAAAAGTCTAAGGTAACGATTTGGAGATTGTGCTAATTTCAGTACTTTACAGTCTCATACTTATGAACAACTTTTATAGGACAAAGATACTATTTTTTTTGAATAAGAGAATAATTTCACAGGAAAAATAGAAATTTTATGGGGAAGTGTTCTGATAGCATGTCGTTGTAGATTGTAGGGAGGGGATGTAAAACGGCAGGCACATAGAATTTCCGATATTCAGAAAGCCGTATTCCCAAAATAGAGATTATTTTTGAAAGAATCACATAATCCGCTAAGAATAAAAGTTTATGCGGATCATCAAAAAACGAGGTAACGAGTTGGCAACCGTTCTGGTTTCTACATACTTGCATCAATTGCGTTGATGTGCAACTCACTTTATGTAAAGGTACGATTTTTTACGGAACATGCAAAACACCTTTGATTTTTCTTTTTTAGCAACCGTCAAAAACAATCTTTCGGTTTCATATCCCGGTCACAAAGGCGGTACAGTCTCTTTATGAAAAGTAAACAAAGGTCAGGCAGGATTGAAACAGACTGTTACGAGAACAGTCAGAAAAGGATTGCATACAGGAATTACAGTCTGATACCGGGCAGGGGACGACTTTGTGCCAAAGTCCAAAAAGAGGTTCTTTTTCCAGACGGCAAACTCCCTCACCTCTAAAAAACAGTCTGTGGCTGGCGCACGCAAACGTCCAGCCTTTATGCGGACAGTCTTAATGCCCGCAGCCTGTACAAGTGCGTAAAAAACAGGTAAATGGAATCTTCATCCGCTTCCCCGCGCCTTGCCGACACTCCTATATTCCCGTTCCAACACCTGCTCGATCTCGCTCCTCTTGTACAAGACCTTGCCACCAAGTACATAGTAAGGCAGCGTGCCGTTGCTCCGATACTCGCCCAATGTCCTGCGGCTGACTTTCAGCATACACGCCACCTCACTGTCGCACAGGTACACGTCTTCTTTTGGCGGAACCGCGCCATCTCCGAAAATGCCGTCAATCATCGCCGACAGCCGGTCGATACGCTCGTGGATGGACTGCATCCACGCATCGTCTTTCGTTTTCAATTCATTAAACATTATATAGATTAATTTGTTATATGACTCATTTTGTGACTGATTCTGAAGTTGTGTAATCCACAAGCAATAAGAATCACCATATCTTCGAAACCGAATTTATGGCATCTGAATCGTTCTTTGACAATACGGCATTTTTTCATACCACCTATGGCATGCTCCACTTTAATCCTAACTCCGGAAATCCGCTTGTTCTCTTGTTTTTCAACACAAGTAAGCTCTTTCCCTTTAGGTTTCTTTTTGGGCATGCATATTTCAACTCCATCCGGTTTGTGTCCGATGAAACCTGTATCCTGCCAGAGCCTAATACCTTTGGGAAGTAGAAGAGGTTCTTCATCACAAATCTTTTTGTCATGGACATGACCTTTGTATGTGGAGCTCAACCATACAATCCGAAGATTGTTAGTACATAACAGGTTATTCTTTATGCTATGAGTTTTTTTTACCACTATAGCATGCAGACTGCCAGTCTTCATCCAAAGGACGCTGAATAGGTCGCTCGGTTCCGTCCAACAAGACTTCTTCGCACCCTTGAAGAATGTGTATCAGACGTTTGGAGTTACGGTCAGGCAATTCACCAAGCGTTTTCAATGTACGCCGGAGAATCTCAGAAAGAAGGTGAATCCATCTATTGGCCTGGGGCTGGGTCATCTCAAACTGAATAGCATGGAGTTCCTGAAGGGGATTGATCTTCAGATAT
>NZ_KB905475.1:0-327579 GCF_000382445.1 Phocaeicola massiliensis B84634 = Timone 84634 = DSM 17679 = JCM 13223
TGGCTTCACGAATAATCGGAAGCACGACTGAAACCCTTGTAACTCAATTCTATCACTATTTCTTTCCGCATTTCACTTTTTTGTAGTAACTTTGTGTATTAACTTTGCACCCGCTATGGAGATTTATATATGATTTGGTTTGATGGCGGAGCCGATGACCCACGAGGTGACGGTCCTGATGTAGAACCCATCGTCAATAAATACCAGCCAGACTGCCTGTTCTACCACAACATAGACCGTGCTGATTTCCGCTGGGGAGGTTCAGAAACCGGCACAGTGGGATACCCCTGCTGGTCCACTTTCCCGGCCCCCTGTTCACATCATAAACGTATTGAAAGCCAAAAAGACCAAATAGCCTTATTAAAACAAGGTGACCCCGAAGGAAAATACTGGGTACCGGCTATGGCAGACAGCCCCCTGCGTGGTGCCAACGGCCGCCACGAATGGTTTTGGGAACCCGATGACGAGAATAATATCTATCCATTGACAACGTTGATGGATATGTACGAAAAATCAGTGGGCCGCAACGCTACGTTAATCATCGGGCTGACCCCAAATCCCGATGGGCTATTGCCGGCAGGTGACGAACAGCGTTTAAAAGAATGGGGAGAAGAAATAAACCGGCGCTTTGGTACACCATTGGCGGAAACCCAAGGCCGGAAGCAACGGCTTACGCTGAATCTGAATGAAAAACAACCGGTCAACTACTGCATCATCCAAGAAGACATTGCCAAAGGCGAAAGAATACGCCAATACAAGATAGAAGCGAAAGTCAACGGAAAATGGCAGACAGTGTGCTCCGGCGAGTCTGTGGGACATAAACGCATTGCGCACTTCGAACCGGTAGAAACCACCGCCTTGCGCCTCACCGTAACCCAATCCGTTGCCGTACCCGAAATCAGACATTTCAGTGCCTATAACATAACCTTCAAATAAAAAATCATGAGAGAATATAAAGCAATATTCATTTGTATCCTGATTTGCAATGTATTTGTTTGTCCGAAATCCTTCGGGCAAACAGATTACACATATGAAAAAGGAAAGTCATTCAAGAACACAAACGCTTTGTCAATGACAGATACGATTGATTTAACTTCCATTTCTTCTCCCATACCCTATAAGAAATCCATACCCGGACAAACCCAGACTATTGCCTGTCCGGTACGGTTACCCGGGTACGTCCGAGGTATTTTCTTCAGCCGAGACTCCCGTCCGGGAGATTTTGAATGGCCCAACAATACCAACCGGCTCCTACCTTGGGTGTTCAACGATTTAAAAGAATTAACCGACACCCGCTATCCGGGAATACCTTCCAATGCAGCCCCATCTACGTTGGGAGATGCATTACTGCTGGAACTGACAAACGGAGAATACTTGTTTGCCAAAGCTGTTGCCGGCCGTAACAGTTTAAGCTGGCTGCAAGTAAACGATAACGGCTCTGTCACCCTATATGTATCCACCTTAGGAAAAGACTATCTGAAACCGGAAGTCCCTCTTCTACTCATCCGACAAGGAAAAGATATTTATTCAACCATTCGGCAAGCCTATCAAGCACTGATGAAAAATACAGAAACCGCCGACTTAAAAAGCCGTACAGCCAAGGAATATTTCGAAGCTTTCCGCTATCTCGGTTGGTGTACATGGGAACATTATCATGATGACATAAACGAATCCAAGATAATAAACGATATGAAAACGATAGAGGCATCCGGTATTCCTATCCGGTATGTACTGATTGACGACGGTCATCTCGCCCACAAGAACAGGCAACTGACCGGTTTCATACCGGATAAACAACGTTTCCCGTCGGGATGGGAAAAAATCATGTCATACAAAAAAGAAAATAAAATCAAATGGATCGGACTGTGGTACAGCCTTTCGGGATACTGGATGGGATTATCCCCCGAAAACGGATTTCCACAAGTCGTCCGACAAGCCCTATACCCACACGCCGGCAGCCTTCTGCCAGGAACGGACAGCACCCGCATCCGTTCCTTCTATCGCTACTACGTCAGCACCTTAAAAGAACAAGGATTCGATTTTCTGAAAGTAGATAACCAAGCTTTTACGCTGCCACTCTACATGGGAGGGCATGAAAGTATCCGCCAGGCAACCGACTGTAACCGAAGCCTGGAAGCCGAGACCCACCGGCAAAATATGGGACTAATGAACTGTATGGCACAGAACGTCATCAATACCGACCATACGTCATACAGCAACAGCACCCGTGTCAGCATAGACTATAAGAAATATGATGAGAATATGGCAAAATCACATCTATTCCAGTCTTATACCAATACCCTGTTACTAGGACAAACCGTATGGCCCGACCATGATATGTTTCATTCCTGCGATACCGTTTGTGGCACTTTGATGGCACGTTCCAAGGCCATTTCCGGAGGTCCGGTCTACCTGTCGGACGCCCCCGGGGACTTTATCAAGGAAAACATCTTTCCCTTAATTGACGAACAAGGCAAACTATTCCGCCCCGAAGCTCCTGCCGTACCTATGCCGGAATCTATACTGACCAATCCATTATGGAGTGGAAAAGCATATCGAGTAGCAGCTCCCTCAGGCAACGGAGCAATGACATTAATCTGTTACAACCTGAATGTTTCCCCCCGACATCAGCAAGTCCAGGCCACTATAAAAAAAGAAGATTATTCTCTTCGGAACAGTTTTGAGAAAATGTCTGCCACCCTCGAAGAACGCGTGCTGCTTTATAATTGGGAATCACAAAAGGCAGAAGAACTATCAGACAGCAGTACATTCGAACTTATCGGATTTACAGACAAACTGTTTCATCTCTGCCCCATACGGAAAGGATGGGCAGTCATTGGCATACAGGAAAAATATCTGTCCCCGGCCACCGTCCAAACTATCTCTTTAACAGAGAACCGCTTGGTGCTGAACGTACTATGTACGGGTACACTAAAAGTATGGATAGAAAAAGCCGGCAAGCAAGAACTGAGAAGTATTTCCATAAATACCCCCCAAAAAATTGTAATTGAAAAATAACTTATAAAACCAGCCGATATGAATAAAAAACTACTTGTATCTTTCGTTCTCGCTTCCTTAACAGGAATCTCAACGCAAGCAAAAGAAAAAATGTCTTCAGAAACAACCCAACAACGTCCCAATATCATCTTATTTATGGTGGACGATATGGGATGGCAAGACACTTCATTACCTTTCTGGACACAGAAAACACATTATAATGAAGCCTACGAAACTCCCAATATGGAACGTTTGGCCCAAAAAGGCATGATGTTTACACAGGCTTATGCCTGCAACATCAGTTCGGCAACCCGATGCAGCCTGATCACAGGTGTCAACAACGCACGCCACAGGGTAACCAATTGGACACTTGAAAGAGACAAAACCACCGACCGCCAAAGTGAAACGGTTCAATTGCCGGATTGGAATTATAATGGGGTCAGTCAGGTAGAAGGCACTCCGAATACCTTTGTCGGAACCTCTTTTGTCGATTTATTAAGACAAAGCGGTTACCACACCATCCACTGTGGTAAAGCTCATTTCGGCTCCATCGATACCCCGGGCGAAAACCCTAACCATTGGGGATTCGAAGTCAACATTGCCGGACATGCCGCCGGAGGACTCGCCACTTATCTGAGTGAAAAGAACTATGGTCACAAACGAGACGGCCAACCTTACTCACTTATGGCTATTCCCGGACTGGAAAACTACTGGGGAACAGGCGTATTTGCAACAGAAGCTTTAACCCGTGAAGCAATCAAGGCACTGGATAAAGCGAAAAAATATAATCAGCCGTTCTACCTGTATATGTCACATTATGCCATTCATATACCCATAGACAAGGACATGCGTTTCTATCCCAAATATCTTAAGAAAGGATTAACCGAGAAAGAAGCCGCCTATGCCTCGCTCATTGAAGGAATGGATAAAAGCTTGGGAGACTTGATGGATTGGCTGGATAAGAATGATGAGGCAGACAATACAATTATTATCTTTATGAGCGACAACGGCGGACTGGCTTCTGAACCGGCATGGCGTGACGGTGAACTCCATACCCAAAACTATCCGTTAAACAGCGGGAAAGGCTCTTTATACGAAGGGGGTATCCGGGAGCCGATGATTGTCAAATGGCCAGGTGTAGTCAGTCCCGGCACCCGCTGTGACAAATATCTGATGATTGAAGATTTCTATCCTACCATCCTCGAAATGGCAGGAGTCCAAAATTATAGAACTGTACAACCGCTTGACGGAACCAGTTTCATGCCGCTGCTAAAAGGAACCGGAGACCCTTCCAAAGGACGTGCAATCGTATGGAATTTCCCGAATATATGGGGAAATAACGGTCCCGGCATCAACCTGAACTGCTCCATCCGAAAAGATGAATGGAAATTGGTCTATTATTATGAGACCGGAAAAAAGGAACTGTTTAATATCCCCGAAGATATCGGAGAAAAACATGATGTAGCCGCACAACACCCTGATATTGTTAAACGCTTATCCAAGGAATTGGGTACCTACTTACGCAATGTAGGAGGGCAACGCCCCGGCTTTAAAGCCACAAACAAACCCTGTCCATGGCCGGACGAAGTGTAAAGAATTGATTAAAAACTCTATAAGAGTCGGAATTATTTCATTTCAAAAGAAAACAGGAAGGGAAATAATTCCGACTTTTTGCGTATATTCAAATAAGCAATTATTTCACTTCCTTAAAAGCCATCTCCTCGGCTTCACTGATAATTTGTTCGTTGAGTTCAGAAATACCGATTTCTTCGGACACAGCACTGATTACAGTCTCTACAGCTTCTTCCCGGGGAAGCATAACCTCCTCCTGCGGTGCCTCGCGTACCGATTTAGCCGCCAGGACACTTTCCATGAAAGCACTGTCCTTTATCTTGCCCATAGCCTCATGAGCCGCCCTTTGTTGGGATTCCTTCTTTGAATAGCCGATTCCTCTTCCGGCCGGAATACCCTCAATCAGCACTTCACTCTCAAATGTCGGACTGAAACATTGATCATGTGACTGAGTAATCAGTTCAAATGTAAGCTCAACACGGTTTTTTTGACTCCACTCAATCAATTTAGATTTGAAATTAACCTCTTTTCGTGAAAGCTTTTCCAAATTAATATAAGGACCGATAATACGATGCTCCATAAAATGCTTACAAGCACGGTACCCCCTGTCCAAATAAATAGCTCCGACCAATGCTTCAAACGCATTGCCACACATATAGCTGTTGTGAGACGACTGACGTGCAGAATATTTAATCAACTTATCCAAACCGATTTCTATAGCCAATCGGTTCAAAGTCTCGCGTTGAACAATTTTAGAACGAGTGTTGGTGAGAAAACCTTCACGTTTTCCCTCAAACTTCTTATAAACAATATCTGCTACCACTGCATCTAAAATGGCATCTCCTAAAAACTCCAGACGTTCATTATTAAGCAAACGCCCCTGCTCAGACTTTATAGACGAAGATTTGTGAAGTAAAGCCTGTTCATAGATGCTGATATTCCTGGGATAAAAACCCAACATCTTATAAAAACGAAAATAAGACTCCTTATCCTTACGAAAAAGAAGTCTTATCCTATCTGTTATATTGCTAAACACGATTATTCAGCGTATTTTTTCACGATTACACATGCATTGTGACCACCAAAACCGAAAGTATTGCTCAACGCAGCATTTACGGTACGTTTTTGAGCTTTATTAAACGTAAAGTTCAACTCATAATCGATGTTTTCATCGTTATCACCTTCTGCGTGGTTAATCGTCGGCGGAACAATGTCATTCTTTACAGCCAATACGCTTGCAATAGCTTCTACTGCTCCGGCAGCACCCAGCAGGTGACCTGTCATTGACTTAGTAGAGCTGATATTCAGCTTATAAGCATGTTCTCCAAATACGTCTTTGATAGCTTTTGCTTCCGAAACGTCGCCTACAGGAGTAGAAGTTCCGTGAACATTGATATAATCAATGTCTTCGGGCTTCATTTCTGCATCTTCCAAAGCATTAAGCATCACTAATTTTGCTCCCAATCCTTCGGGATGAGAAGCTGTAAGATGGTGAGCATCAGCAGAAGCACCTACACCGGCAAGTTCTGCATAAATCTTAGCTCCACGTGCTTTGGCGTGTTCCAGTTCTTCCAAAATTAAACATCCTGCACCTTCACCCATGATAAAACCATCACGGCTTGCGCTAAATGGACGAGAGGCATGCTGAGGATCGTCATTGCGGGTAGAAAGAGCATGCATAGCATTAAAACCACCTACACCGGCCGGGAAGATGGCAGCTTCGGCACCACCGGCTACAATCACATTTGCTTTACCCAAACGGATATAGTTAAATGCGTCAGCGATAGCATTTGATGAAGATGCACATGCAGAGGTCGTTGTAAAGTTAGGTCCATGAAAACCATACATGATAGAAATCTGTCCGGATGCGATATCAGCAATCATTTTCGGAATGAAGAACGGGCTGAATTTCGGTCCGATAGTATCTTTTGTCTGAGCATAGCCCAACACTTCTTCTTCAAAAGTATGAATACCACCGATACCTACACCATATATTACTCCGATTTTATTCAGATCTTCTTTTTCGAGGTCCATTTCCGAGTCTGCAATTGCTTCTTTAGCGGCAACAATGGCATATTGTGTATACAAATCCATCTTGCGCACCTCTTTGCGGTCGATAAAATCGGCTCCGTTG
This sequence comes from Phocaeicola massiliensis B84634 = Timone 84634 = DSM 17679 = JCM 13223, assembly GCF_000382445.1. Taxonomy (GTDB): domain Bacteria; phylum Bacteroidota; class Bacteroidia; order Bacteroidales; family Bacteroidaceae; genus Phocaeicola; species Phocaeicola massiliensis. The sequence goes on from NZ_KB905475.1 coordinate 6,704, forward strand.
AACCCTTTTACCTCACAAGCAAACTGTGTTTTGAATTTAGACGCATCGAAATGAGTAATAGGTCCTGCTCCGCTGACACCGTTCACAAGGTTTTCCCATGTTTCGGCAACAGTGTTACCCACCGGAGTAAGCGCACCAAGACCTGTTACTACAACTCTTTTTAATTCCATATTATAAAATAAGGATAATTACTTAGCGTTAGCTTCAATATAAGAAACAGCGTCACCAACAGTAGCAATCTTTTCAGCCTGATCATCAGGAATAGAAATACCGAATTCTTTTTCGAATTCCATGATCAATTCTACAGTATCCAATGAGTCTGCACCCAGATCATTAGTGAAGCTAGCTTCTGTAGTAACTTCTGATGCTTCTACACCCAATTTATCAACGATGATGTTTTTTACTCTTTCTGCAATTTCAGACATAACTTTCAAATTTTAGTTAATTAATCGAATAATTTTATTTTCTTTGCGGTTGCAAAGGAATAAATATTTCTTGGGCTGCGCAAATATTCAGGCAAATAAATGCAAATTTTTGCACATTTTTTTGTTTTATGTGCACCAAAACCAGTAAAGTTATGAAGAGAATCGCAATTTTAGCATCAGGGGAAGGAACAAATGCCGAGAATATTATCCGGTATTTTTCAGAGAGAAAAACGGCAAAAGTAGTGGTTGTCATAACCAATAAAGCACAAGCCGGCGTATTGAATCGAGCTGATAAACTGGGAATTCCTACCGAATTTATTCCGGCTCAGGATTTTACAGAGGGTAGAGCTTTGGAAGTACTGCACCGCTATCAAACAGATTTTATCGCCTTGGCAGGTTTCCTGCTAAGAGTACCCGATGATATTTTGCATGATTATCCGAATAAAATAGTAAATATTCATCCCGCTCTTCTTCCTAAGTTCGGCGGCAAAGGGATGTATGGCAACCGTGTGCATGAGGCTGTCATTGCCGCAGCGGAAAAAGAAAGCGGAATCACCATTCATTTCATCAATGGACATTACGACGAAGGGGATACCATATTTCAAGCTACATGTCCCGTCATGCCCGATGACACACCGGAAACTTTAGCTGCACGAGTGCATGCGTTGGAGTATGAGCACTTCCCGCAAGTGATTGAAAAAATACTCATGTAATCCGTGCCTATGCCAATCAATGGGGATGTGTCAAAACATTGCTAATGTTATCATTTTGCTAGTAGGGGCGAGGTTCGCTCGCCCGAAAACAGCTTGCTTTGTGTATTACTCCCAAGGTCGTGCCCGTTGGTTCGGGCAGGCAAACCCTGCCCCTACAGTTGACGATAGGTCGTTTTAGTTTTGACACACTCCCATGACAGGTTATTTTTTATCTTTCAGCTTCTTTCCAAAACAGTGAATGGAAGTGTTCTGAATAGGACGAATAATCAAATCAGGTGAAGTACCTTCGGGATAAACCAGCATCTCCTCGCCTTTCTGTAAATCAACTTGATACGTATGCTCACCCAACTGTTTCACTTCCAGATTACGTTTGCCTTTAAAGAAAGGCCGTGCGATATCCGTTACAAGGATACAAGGTTCTCCGGCCAAACTCTTCACCTGTATAAATTCCGTTTTCCCGGCTTTCCGATTGGCAGAGACCTTGAAAGCTCCTTCTGTCCGCAACCCGTCAAAAGCCACATCCTGCCACGCATCCGGTACGGCAGGGAAAACCCTTATCTTGCCTCCCCAACTCTGCAACAACATATCGTGTATAGACTGCGCACCCGACAATGGTGTTTCAATAACCGGTCCAGATTCTCTATATAATGTATTCACACTCAAAAAACGTCCAAACAGCTTATTCAAATAAGCCAATGCATCATTCCCTTTTCCCAGTGCAGATGAGATGGAAGAAGCTCCGGTCAATGAATAACCCTGATGAGCTCCTGTCTTCGATTGCCAGAAATGAAGAGATCTCTCAATAAGATCCACATCTTCAGGGTGTTCTTTGTTTAATGTATACAATGGATAAGCCGCCAGGAGATGCGAATAATGCCGGTGTGAAAACGCATAAGGCGTATTCCGCCCGATAAACAGCCCGTTTTCGTCCATCGGATAGGGAGTCAGCTCCTCCAATACGGTTTTCCATTTAGGAAGTAACGGATCGTCTATCTTCAATCTCTCTGCCGATTGTATCAAAGTCAGACATCCCCAGCGAAGCAGGGAAAGGTCGAAATTACAATCCTCTGCACTTCCATATTCGGGAGAATAAGTAGCAGGAAGATGCAGCTTCCCGTCCTCTTCCTTCTGCAAGAAATGCAGGTAATAATTTACTGCCCCCTTCAATAGCGGAAACAACTTATCGCGCAGAAGTGCATCATCCATCTTATGACGATAAATCAACCAAAGATTGTGACAAGCCCAAGTGAGCAGCCCCACTTCGGCCGTTTTACTCACTCCGGGAATACCGACCGGCTCTGTAGCGCAATAGAAGTTGCTGGTACGTCCCAGTCCCAAAGCGTCATGCCGATACGCTTCCGGGATATTCTTTCGCAACTGTTCCACATTATTATAAAGAGCATTCTCCAAAGAAGCAGCCAAATCCAGTCTGTCGGAAGCATTCAACGGCCAGTAAGTCAACTGCACATTCAGATTCCACCACGCATTCGGCCACGGTGTCTTGGTGAGCCACGGACCGGTGCAATCTATCAACGCTCTGTCGGCACGCGTCGCCGAAGCTAATTTATACATCTGTATCCAATAGAAATTCTCCTTCACACCTTCGGGTAATGTAAGGAAGCTGGCAGGATAATAAGCATTCCACCATTGACGATGCGTCTTCTGCAAATTCTTATATCCACACCGCAATGCATCCTCCAGCTCGTTCCGGCTGATTTCACGGGCATTGGATTCGGGATAAGAATGAGTAAGATTCACCCACAACACACGTTCTCCTTTTTTCACGGTTTCTTTCCATGCAACCGCCGTCTCGCCTCCCGCCTGAAGTTTCTGATAAGACATTCCTTCCTTTTCTGTTCCGGTTACTTCGGGAGCCGGATTAAGCGGATAATCTTCGGGCACTTTAATCCAATTGCCCTCTCCTTTGGCAAACAGATACCTCGGGCTCTCTGAAGGAGCCGGCACCCATTCCCAACGGAAATCTTTTTCCTCGCCTTCGGTAGTGGTCTTGGTGACGATAATCATCTTATCGCTATGCACGAAGCTATGTAAATGAATTTTTCCTTTTGTAGTGACAATGTCGGCAGTAGTCTCGGCATTCCATAAGTCCACCCGCATCTTTCCATCCAAAATCTCACCTTTCGGATGCAAAGCAAAATGTCCGGTCAGCAGACGTCCGATGCTGAACAAGTCGTTCTTGCCCTTCCGATGGTCGTGTACTGCACAGTTTCCTGTTTCCAACCGAATATAGTTCTGTCCCGGTTCCTTATAAATCATCAGCCCCAACATACCGTTACCCATATAGGCTGATTCATACCAATACTCAGGAAGTGTTTCCCACACCATGTCCTGTTTACTCATAAACTGTGGCCAGTCCACATCCAGTTTCACCGACGAAGCGGCAGTGCCTGTCATTACGCACAAAGACACCACACATACAGCAAGTATATGCCGCAAATAACATTTAATGATAGAATACATTGCTCTAATAGTTTATAAATGACGTATTTTATTCTTTTTCATAGACCTTTCGACAAAGGTACAGACATTTTCTTTATAAAACTCAAACAATGTTTCTTCTTTTTACAAGACTGATAAGATTTTCTCTCATTCGATTAGCAGTTCAAAGCAAAAACAATAAACGTGACCTTCCATACGTTCGGCCAGGATGAAATATACATTAGTCCGAATCAATGTGTTTCCCTAATGAAACAACCTGTTTCAACTGCATGAAACAGGTTGTTTAACCGTATGAAAAACATCATGCGAACGTACGCTATGGAAAGCGGAAAAGAAGGTGTCTGCACATACTTACATAGGAAAAAACATACAAATAATGCAACTTTGGACAAAAATAAGAGATATGCTCTCACCTTTGAAGGAATCTCTCACCCCTATCTCTCACCCTGAAACGCCCTGTACATTGTCGTTTCGAAATAAGGGTGAGAGCAGTGAGAGATAAAAATCAATTCTGCATAGGGAAAGAGAATATTATAATGATAACCTATTCGGTAATCTTGGCATATACTTCCTTGGCTACCTCTATCACATCGCCTTCGGCTTGAGAAGAATAAGGATTTGTCTGCTTTGTCCACGGTTCCTCAATGGCATAAAAATCTATTGCCTTCACCGGCGCACCATTCAGCTGTGCCTTTTGCCGGTCAATCCACACCTTCCAACGGTTATAATAGAAATCACGCAACAGACCGTTCCATTCTTTGTGTGCATAGTCGCGTAGTCCGCCTTCATCAGCTGCCACACGATTTCCCCATGTAGTAACCTGCACGCGTGCGTTCCATTCATACAAATCTTTTTCCTCGGGAGTCGTGCCCAAGTTGCGTGCTTTCTCAATCCATGTGCCTACCTTGAATTCAGGACGGGCAGCCAATAATTTATCCTGCAAAAGAATCAAATCGAGGAAACGTTGTGAAGAGGCTGCAAACAGTTCCTTTTCTCCTGCCTTATATGCATCTATCATAATGGGATAAACCAAACGCCCCTTTTCTGCCACTGCCTGACGGACAATATCTATCAAGTCATACTCAAAATTATTATTCCCCTTGAAACGGTCAGCTGCCGAAAGCATTATGCCTGCCGCACGGATAATATCTTCCGGTTTATAATAAGGTTCCATCTCGCTCCAGCTGGACACCTGATAAACATCGTAATCCGGACGTCCGCAGAAAACGGATTCATGTGTCCCCTGCTGGGTATTCTTTGCCGGACAGTTATAAATGGTGTTACTCAATAGCAGCCATGCATCCTGAACCGCTTTGTCGGCCTTGCCATAACGCGCCACTGTATAGTTTTTCAACCATTCATCTTTATCAAACCGGGCCGGACGCCAAGGTAGTTCACACAACAGCTCGAACATTACCGGATTATTTTCCGAACCTTCCATAGTCATACCCACTCCTTTCATTGTCTTGCCGAAAGAAGATGTTTTTGCCTTATAGAACTCATCGATGACATGCTTCATCTTTCCATGCAGACCTACATTGCCACCATAGTTCAGCAGCATACAGTAAAGCCAGTCATGCTTGCCGAAACCTTCCTTACGATACCAGGTAGACTCAGGATCACCCCATTGAGGACGGCTCTCGGCAAAAAGGTCGAGCACAATCAAATCTCCGGCAGGAAGATTTTCAATCATCTTTTGGCGAGGATTCGCCTGCCATGCCTGAGCCACCCAGACAGCTTTCGGATTTGCCTTTTTCATTGCTCCCCAAATGGCCTGGCCTGCAGCATTCAAATCGACACCTGCCACATTGCCTCCTTCGTGGAAGGGGTCCATGCTATAAAAATCGGCTTTGCCGTAAAGACGACTCATCTCCTTATAATAAAGGTCAGCAATTTCGTTGAAACGTGGGTCGGTGGGCTGCAAGAAAGCAGGACGCCGATAACCGCACCACAAGCCCGGATCGGAAACATTCAGCCCCAAACGCTCTTTGGCATTGTGAGGAACCATGCCAGAATAACCCGGCAATACCGGCCGGATGCCATATTCACGCATACGCTTCAAGATTTGTTTCTGTAAAGTTTCACGTTGTTTATACCAGCTATCGGGATTAGGACCGCCCCAACCTTCCAGGTTATTCATTAACCACCATCCCTGAAAAGCAGGACCGGCAATAAATTCATTGATTTCGTCTTTGGTATAGCCCAGTTTGGTCAATACATTATACCACACCACATCTGCACCTACCACTGCCAAAGGAAGATTGATGCCATGCAATGCCATCCAGTCAATTTCCTTCTCCCAACGATCCCAGTCCCAAAATGCCATGGTATAGGAATAGGTACAATAATTAAAGTCATAACGATACTTCAAATCCGTTTCATGACGTTCTTTCTGAGGCACGGCCGGAAGAACGGCAGGAAGTTGCGCCGTCATCCCATTCCACGAAAGTTGAATACCTGCATAGTATTTCAAGTACCAGTTCACTCCTGTGGCAATGCTCACATAATTATTGCCACGAATCACTACTTTATCACCTTTTTGGTCTAATTCAAAGAAATCGGTCGGTGACTTCACCTGCTCAATGACAAACTTGCGCGAAGCTCCTTTATCAATGCGTTCCAATAAGCCTTGTATGGGAGAAGCCGCTTTAACAACCACTGCCAGACAGAGCATGCAAATAAGACAAATCGTTCTCATGTTCATTTTATGATTTAGAAGTTAATATGCTGTTTATAAAGACAACTTGTAAACGTGTATACCGGGAGAAGAGAAAGAAACTTCTTTCTCCAAACCATTGCTTGCAAACATAAATTTAACGGTATCGGGACCGGTAGTCTGAACCCTCACCGTCCATCCGTCAGACTCTTTCACAATAGAAAGTACATCGGTGGTATTACTTGACGGAGCTGCCGCCAACTGAGCCGCACAATGAATCGTGCCAAGTTGATAACGGGCTATAGATAAGCGGAACTTACCCTTTCCATAGATAAAGGTATAAGGATGCGTTTCCTCATCACTCTGCCAATCCGTATTCAAAACATAAAGCGTGCGACGTTCACCGTCCTGCCATGCCGTAAATCCTACCGACGGAGCTGCCTCTATCCAACCGTTCTCCGCCTCCGGATGAACTGTTGAAGCGGCAATATCCTGCATCACTTTTATATAAGCTGCCTTCAGTTTATCCTCTGCCGGATAAAGGGCTTCCGGGAAATAGATGACCTTTCCTTTGCCATAGTTCAATGTTGTTTGTTGCATCAGGCTCCGATAGTCTTCTCCCAACAGTTCACGAACGGGTGCATCATCCTGCGGAAAACAAGGCTTTTCATCCGGTTGCAGACAGGCATTGATATGGGCAGCAGACAAAATCAGTGTTCCTCCATGGAAGACATAATCGCGGATACGTTCAAAATCACCTTTGTCATATGTGTTCCATCCCAAGAAAATCATGGCTTTGTAGCGGTTCATTACATCTTGCGGAGCCTCAACCGGCAGCAAGTCCACCGGACCGTAAGGCGTAGAGGTAAACCATCCTTCGGGACCGCATCCGTCAATGATGTGGTCGGGATAAAACACTTTCAGCAAGTCAAAACTTTCGCAAGCCTTGTTGAATTTCCATTTCTCGCCTTCTTGTGACCACAAACTGCCACGCCCAAAAGATTTCCATGCATCATTCCGTCCCTGAATCACAGCAATATTGCTATGAAACTCTCCACGACGGCTATGTGTTTCAATAAAATCAAGGACACGATGCTGTGCTGCCAGATGTTCCTTGCCCGACGGAGAATAACGGTCGTTCATAAATTCATCTGTCCACAAAGCTTCTTCCGTATTTATATGTGAAGAACCGTGCATATAAGCCACAGCCAGTGAAAGATAGAGACGCAACGAATGTTTAGGGTCGGTGAAAGGACCGCTTCCCCATTGCATGGCATGCAACGAGCCGTATGTCGGACGACTGTATGCCAAAGACGCACCACGCAAAGCAGAAAGTATCGTCTCTTCAGGTCCATACATTTGTTCGGCTCCCACCCATTCATAACCTGCCTGATAAAAATAACGAAATAGAGAAGACGGACCTGTATGACGCACGCTTTCTCCTTTAGAGTAGCGCAAGTTGGATACCAGTTTGCGGGCTCCGTCCGCCATATCGGTCACAGCCTCCGTATCATAATGGATAAATGTGCCGTGGTCTGTATAAATAGGACGATGCTTTGCAAAGATACCTCCCCAGGGACGATTACGGGCAGCCATGTCCGAATGCAATCCCTGATATTTGAAATGTTGCCAATAATAGTAACCACCGTCATTCTCATGGGCTTGTTTTCCACGGAACATGGGGGAGGCAAGTTCTTCATTCGACGGATTCAGACGACTACCTGCCAAGGTTCTGCCTTCTGCCTGCCATGCGTATGGTATCTTCAAACCATCAAGCAAATGAGTATAATAACCAATTATTTCCGGGTCGGTGATACGGCATCCACTCCATTGGTAAGAGGGGCGGAACTGATACCAGTTGCCTACACGTTGCGATATATACCATTTAAAGAAATAACTGTATGGAGTATATTGCTTGTCGATATAGATTTCATCTCCTGAAGAAATATAGATGTTTTCGGGAGCCCGTTCCACAATCTGTTCTATCGCAGCAGACTCGCTACGGCTACCGTCGCTGAATTCCATCTTCACATCGGTCAGACAAGAATCCGCCCTGAACTCTACAACATGCAGTCCGGCTTCTTTAAATCGGACCTCTTGCGTGGCCGGTTGCAGAGCGGCATCGCTCTTTACTTGCAATTTCACATTCGGACGGTTTGTCTCAATCAACACGCCGAAAGAAGCGGACTTGGAAACATACTTAGGAACTGAAATAATTTCAAAGTCACGGGCAGTCTCTTCAATCACCTCCAACGTGCGCATTTCGTAAGGAAAAGCAGCCCGGTGAGGCTCTTTCAACAAAGAGAGCTTAAAACAGCCTGTTCCCTGCAGGTCTCCGGGCAACAGGATATAGAAATCGGACACATTGGAAGCACGGTCAAAGATATTTCCCTCGAATACTTCCCGACCATCAAATTCCAGCCTCCAGCGCGGCCAACTGCGAGTCGCCAGATTACATCCTACCCAATAATCCACCTGACTCGCTTTCTGTGCAAACTTGGTGAAAGGGACATGCCACACAGTTTTGCCATTCTGCTCCAAACGGGGCGCTTCCAGCCAACATTCACCACTGAAACCGCTTCCTCCTGCACACAGCAGAGCGCAAGCCACGTTATCGGGCAATGTAAAAGTATGGCTGACATCCTGATACTTTCCCGTGCCGACAGGGACAGGCACAAATAACACGCTGTCGGGAGTATCAAAAATATCCTGCGCCGCCCGTCCGGGTTTCTTGTAATAAAGTTCCAGTTCCAATCCGAACCGACCCTTAACGTCTACAGTCAGCTGCCGGCGACGAACCACCGGAAGATGCACAGTCAGCTTCCCCGGTTTAAGTGCCTCTCCCATGACGCGGAAGTAGGCATAACGCTCAAAAGCATCATTCTCTCCCTTGAAATAGAGGGAGTAGCGATCTTTACGAGTAACGACAGAATCCAAATTGTCATCAATAAAAAACTCACTTCGACGGAACATCTCTTCACCACGTTCCTGAAAGGGAGCAGGCATCTTGACTCCACCCGTTACACGCAGAAACTTACGAGTGGGGTAAGCACGTTTGGGAAATGATACAGTTTGTTCCAAACTATGTCCGGGCTGCAAGAGATAAGGTCTTTCCGGCGCTTCCGAGGAATAGATAACCCGGCGTTCTTCCTTGTAAGGTGTTTCCCCAAAAAGTGGAAACACCTGTACAAAAGACAGAAGCAATAATAGCAAAGAGTGTGTTTTCATATCATAGAATCAATTATAGATAAATGTCCTTTCCAAAAGCCCAACCCAAATACGATTGTTTCAGGTCTTGAGTTTTACCATTGAATGATACGGTATAGGCTTTTCTCAAATTACAGTGCAGATTGACTATCTGCTTTTCATTTGCTTTTACGGTCAGCTTGTTTCCCTGACGGGTTACCCGGCAGTTATAGCCTATCACTTCGCCATCGGGCCGTTCTACAACAAACGCATTGGTCAACATTGTCTCACCGATACATTTAAAAAGCTCGTGCACATCATTATCCTGTGTATTGACTGTCTGCCAATCACTAATCATATTTACATATTGCTCACCAATCACAAACTCACGGGTATCATATAATTCGGGATGCGGATTGCCAAAACTCAATGAATCTTCCGTCACATGAGTATCGGCACTACAAGCCTGCTTCACTTTCAGATACGGGTCGACCACAAAAGCCCAACGTAAATCTCCCGTACGGAAATCAATCAAATTGGAGAAAGCTCCCATGGCATTAAATGTCTCTTTCAACCAACGTTCTTCACCGGTCAACAGATAAGCATAATAGGTGGCATAAGCACGCCAGCCACTCCAGCCGTGAGGCGAGTTGAACATATTAGGCAACATCTGCACGTCATATTGAGCCTCCCAATAACGCATGGTTCCTCCACGACGGCGGGCATCGGGAACACGCAACTGAGTCAGACAATCATGACTGTTCAATATCTGTAACATGGCATCCGTATAATGTTTGCGCTCCTTTTCATCCTGCTGCATCAATGCAAGCATACCAATCTGAAGCGCCGAACAGGAAACCATCCCATCCTCAAAAGTCAGCTCACCTTCGGTCTCAAAATCGCCTTGTGAGGCCACCAACTGGTCGATGGCACGTTTGGCAGAAGCATAGTGACGGTCGGCAGCCTCTTTCCACACACTCTCCGTCTTACCCAGTTCACGTTCGACCAAAGTAAGTTCCAACATACTTTTCGCTACATAAATAACGCTGGTATACACCGTATTATGGTTTACGTAAGCTCCGTCTTTACGCTGCCAGGTATTCATCAGCCAGTCCGCCAGACGAGAAGCCTTCTTCAAATCCTCTACATCGCCATAGGCTTCATATTTATCAACCAACAATCCTATTGTTCCCGATGTATTCTGAATACGTGAGGCATGATATAACGGCACCATCTTTGTCCGGTCGTGCAACAGCCCGAACAAATAATCAAAACGACTGCGCAAAGCCTCATCCAGTTGCTTTTCAGGGAAATACCTGGCTGCAATAAAGGAAGAATGGAAACCATACCAACTCTCGATATGGGAAGTTGCTTTCTGATGATATTTCAATGCACCTTCTCTGGCACGCTCCATAGTCCATTCCCAAGAAGCGTGGGCAGACAATACACCTTGCGACTGCTTGTCACCGTCTGTAACCTTCACTGTATACAGTCCCACCGAGGGAAGCATACAAGATACCTCCTTCACATGACCCGATTTACTTTTCACTGTAACCTTCTGAAGCTTTCCTTCACTATCTGTCACTTCGACAGTCGGAGCGGCTGCAAGTACTTCAAATGTTGCAGTCTCCTTAGGCTGATACACCGTTTGAGGCATACGAATCATAGGCACACCGGCCACCTTATGAATCGTTTCTTCAAATTCGCCCGGAGTATTGATATCAACAAAGGCAATCGTCCACGTTTTACGTTCCCCTTGTTTCAAAATCCACAAATCTTGCGGACAATGCTGAGGCAAAGGCAGTGCATTCATCAAATCAAGGTTCAGGGATTCGATACGATGTCCCATAAACCAATGAGGAGCGGGGTCTTGATATCCCAAGTTATAATCCACGCTCCATGATGCAACAGGCTGCGGTGAGACAACACCCAATGTATGTCCCGACGGAGTCTGAAGATAACCATAGAAATGAGTTTTCTCGTTCATCATCAGCGTTGGGAAATACTTACCGAACCAATCGGGATACTTATCCATATAAGTATCAATCCCCAATTTCAATCCTGCCTTTACGGGTTGAAAAGGAACATTTCCCTTGTTTTCCAATATAACCTCCATAGCAGGCTGTCCTTTCCATTCTTTATAAGTAAGACGGCACTCTACACCATCGATGGTTGCACGGTAAGACCGATATCCATCCGGTATCCAGTCCGCTTTTATATTCCCGTTACCCATATTGGCGTAGAAACTGGGCCCCATATTACTCTTATCATGGAAAAAAGGCACCGTATCATTACGCTGACTGCCTTTAAAAACAATCTGCTCCAATGTCCCTTTATCCGAAATACGACATTCCCATCCACTGCGTTTCCATATTGTAGTCTGTGCAAAAGCACTCATTCCCCATAACAAGGTTCCTATAATCAAACAACTTTTCTTCATGGTATAAATCCTATTATTCTATTTTCTTCAGAGTAAAGCAGTCGATATCGGGTGCCCAGCAATAAGGACTTCCCATACGGACTACATTATTTCCCGGCTTCAAACGCACCTGCACTGTTACGGAAGCAAGCTGCTGTCCATCGGTTCCGGCAAGGTCTTTCAGCAGGATACTCTTTTCATTGTTTACTTTAATTTCCAGTTTGCGGTCTGCATGAGGCACATATTGGATGGTCATTTCATACATTCCGCCCTTTTCACTATATACTTTATTCCATTCGGCATAGTTTTCGGCACGTCCTCCCAGATAGCTGACCTTCATCCCCCCGGACGCTTCCTTCATCGGTGCATACAGAATGGTTTTCGGGCGCAGTCCCAAATCATTAAAACAAGGCAAATAAGCCCACTCAGCCTCATAACGCACAGGTTCAAGACGCTGCTCTGCTTCCATACGCAAAATCAGGACACTATGTGCAGGCAATTGCCGGTTCAGTGTCCCCTGAACTGCCTTAAGGTCTTTTTGCTTCACCAAATCACGCATCTTCACTTTACCTCCCATTTCCAAAACACTCATGGGAACAGAGAAATCACAAATACTGTCCGAAGGGTTATACAAAGCCACCGCACGCACTTTGCCGCGTTCCTGTTCTATATCCTTTACCAGCACATAGCCCTTATTCTCATGCTGCACCACATAGGCCTGTAATCCCAACGGGTCTTGATTTAAGGCAATCAGTTCCTTATTCTTCAAGAGTTTCAAAGAAGCCTCGGGAATCGTTGTCAGGTCACAGCCTATCAACAAGGGAGAACTCATGATACACCACATACCGAAGTGCACCTCTTCTTCCTCCGGTTTCAGTCCACGGCCAATCTCCAGCATATCCATATCATTATAATGACCGTCTCCGGCATACGCAGAAAGATACAGATTCTTATCAATGATATATTTCACCGACCCCCATTCCGGGCGGATATCACTACTGATACGCCAAGAGCAGCCGATATTCTTTGCCCATGTACCCGGAAAAGCCCATCGGCACACATTAATGGAAACATGGTTACCCGCCACTTTATCAAAAGCACGGCGAATCTCCGTATATCGTTTTTCCTCATCCAGACTCAACTCCTGAGAAGCACCGCAATAATCTATCTTAATGAAATCGAACCCCCATTCATTGAAGTATAAATCGGCATCCTGATGCTCATGACCATACAAGCCCGAACCTACTCCGTTGACATCCTTATCCCAAATGGAACCGCAAGTATTGCTTCCGGCATCCGAATAAATACCGGCTTTCAGTCCCAAAGAATGAATATGGTCTGCCACCCCTTTCAGTCCGTTCGGAAAACGTTCCGGATGAGTCTGCATCGTGCCGTGCTCATCACGCCAACCAAAAAATCCGTCATCTACATTGACATAATTATAACCTGCATCTTTCAAACCTTTCTGCACCATGGCATCGGCCTGCTTCTTTATCAAAGCCTCATTGATATTCACCCGATAGGTATTCCACGAGCTCCAGCCCATAACAGGAGGATCAAATACATTTTCATTACCGGCAAAAGTCATGGAAGACATGCCCAAAGCTAACACACATAACAATAATTTATTCATAATAAATAACCAACCATTAATGAATGCTTTATTAATTCCATCAGATCTTTATATAAATCTTCTTTTTATATAAATATGCTCCGACCAACCATACAACTCCCACAAAAAGAAAAGCATAGACAAATGAAGTAAAGGCATTATCACCCAACCAACCGGATAAACCGGCATATATAATGTCGTGCATATTCTGTTCTTGCAGTGGTAAACTGTCAGCTAATATATATAATATCTCACTAAGTACATAGCAAAACAACGGATTTACACCAAATATGGCAAAAATCCAAGTCTTCTGATATTTCTTCGTCACATCGATATACCACAGCAGAATAGACAAAAGAAGAGCAGAAAAACCGCAAGTAACCAACACAAATGTAGGCGACCACACCTTTTTGTTCAGAGGACATACATCCTGTAGCAGAAAGCCCGCTATCAGCCCCATAGCTCCATAAAGGAACAAACGGTTCAACTTATCTTTCATATCGGGGGTCTCCATGCAAATCTTTCCAAACCAGAAACCTATCAGAACTTGGGCAATAGAAGGAATCGTACTCAACACTCCCTCCGGGTCTATTCCCCGGTCATTATACATGTGTGATAACCCCAGTACAGACTTATCCACATGAGAAAGAATATTCTCCGGGCCGTATACAAATCCATTGCCGACCAACAAGATTCCATAATATACAATCAAAATGACTGCCACCAGATAAGGGATATAACGATGGCGGACCGTAATGACCAGCAATGAGCCTATTCCATAACACAATGCAAGGCGTTGCAACACACCCAATATGCGTACATGAGCCAGCGATGCAAAAGCCGCCTTCCAAGGACTGCCAACAAAATCGGGTTGCAGAGACGCCTCACGCAATGTGCCCAGAAAAGTAGCGGTACCATAAATAAATGTACCGATAATAAAAATAAGAAAAGTACGACGAATAATTTTCAGAAATAACGCCTTATCCAAAGTAAAGGAGAATTTCTTCAGAGAAATATACATGGACATTCCCATCATAAACATAAACAAAGGATAAATGACGTCCGCCATCGTCAAACCATTCCAGGAAGAATGTAATAAAGGGGGATAAACATAACTCCATGTTCCGGGACTGTTCACCAGTATCATGCCTCCTATCGTCAGTCCGCGAAGCACATCCAAAGCCAACAAACGCTGTTTCATAATAATGAGATATTAGATTAGAGAGTCAAAGGTATAAATAAAAGATATAGTTCTAAAAAAGGCTGCCGGATTTATTTTCCCAGCAGCCTCTTTATCTTAATTATCAGTATCCGGGATTTTGGATAATCTTACCTTTACTCTCGTCTATTACACTTTGCGGCAGCGGCATCAGGGTCATATAATCCTGTGCTGTGGGCGACTGTTTGTATTTGCGAGCATACTCAATATATCTTCCATAACGAATCAAATCCGAACGGCGAACACCTTCAAACCATAATTCATGTCCGCGCTCTGTCAGCACCGCTTCAAGGAAGGCATCAGCTCCGGCAAAGTCAGCCATAGTGTAAGCAGGAAGTCCGGCACGTGTATGTACCATATTCAGCAGTTCTACAGCTTCCGGAGTCACAGTATTACCTTCGCGAACAATCGCCTCAGCCAACAAAGTAAGCACATCGGCATAACGGTATACAATCCAGTCAACCTGACTTTCTTCGCCGGTAGCATCAGGATCTTCACCATACTTAACAGGCATTGCGCCTTTTATCAATACAGAACCGGGATTTTCTTCATTATAGTGAGTTCCGTCTTCTGCAACAAAGTCGCCTACCAATACTTCCAAACGCTTGTCAGCCGAATCGAAAGTATGATAAAAATCCCAAAGAACACGATAGCCGCCCCATTTCTGGATATTTGGATTTTTAGTCGGGTACTCGCTGGAAATAACATGAGCCAGCCACATCTGCTGATTCACACTGCGACTGCAAACACATGCCCAAATTGTTTCAGCATTGCCTTCATTCTCCAATGTAAAAATATCCTTATAGTTATCCATCAACCTATAACCATATTCCGGCTTCATCAATTCACAACCACATTCTACAGCTTTTGCCCAATTCTGTTCATGCATATAAAGTTTCATCAATACAGTATAGGCCAACCCTTTGGTAAAGCGGCCATAATTCGTATCCGATACTTTATAAGTTGCCGGAAGAACAGCAATGGCAGCCTTCAAATCATCTTCAATGAATTTCACCATTTCCTCCCGCGATACACGAGGAGCTACTTCATCAGACAATGGATTATTCAACAAATCCAAAGAAGCAATCTGAATAGGACCATACATATCATAAAGGATATAAGCCAACCATCCACGTCCACAATGCAATTCTGCATCCAAACGTGCTTTCACTTCCTCATTCATGGGAACATTGACAATACGCTCCATAGTCAAAGTCATTTTACTTATATCGCGGATATAAGTACTGTAAGTAGTAGTCAGCCCACCGGAATTGGCTGTAAAATTCATCTGAATCATATCCGGCCAAACTGCATCATCCCACTGACAATCACCGATATCAGTACTCATATCACTGATGACATGAATACCTCCCTGCGAAGAAGCATACAATCCGCTATACCAATTCGAACGGAAAGGAGCATAAGCGGCAGAAGTCACCAAAGCCTTCGCATCTTCTTCATTTTTAGGAAATATACCGGGATTAATCACATTATACATTTCAGACTCCAGATTAGTGCAAGAAGGACAAAATGCAGTCGCAGCCAATACTACGGAAAATATTGATAATATCTTTTTCATTTCAATCTTATCTTTTATAGGTTATTAAAATGTAATATCCAATCCTAAGCTAAAGCTTCGTACGTTAGGATATGCCCAAACAGAATTATCTGTCTCAAGGTCGAGACCGTCATACGGAGTAATAGTAAACGGATTATTGATATCTGCATAAACACGAATGCTCGACAATGCCTTTTTAACCGGGATAGTATAACCCACAGTTATATTACGGCAACGTACAAACCAGCTTTTTTGCAGATAATAGTCACCAATTCCCCAAGTACTCTTGTTCTGGAAATAACCGGGACGAGAAGCAGACTGATTATCATGTGTCCATACTTCCGCTGCACTGGTAGGCATATTGTAGCCACGATACATATTTACAATACCTGTCATACCGTCAGCACCTGTCAACCAAAGGTCTTTATAAGAACCGGCATTCAAGACATTGAATTGTCCATAGAAATAAATATTAAAATCAAAGTTCTTATAACGGATAGTGTTATTCAATCCCATCAAATAACCCGGGTCCGAACTTCCGTATATTACTTTGTCGGCATCATCCAATTTACCATCAGGTTTACCGGACTTCAAAGGAATACCGTGTTTATCTACCTGAACAGAACCATCCTCATTATATACATAACCATTAATATCTTTAATCTTTACCTGTCCCGGCAGTGAACCCGGCATATAGTCTACTGTTTCTCCGGGCTGAATCAAACCGTCTGAAAGATATCCGTACATATAACGGATAGGAGCATTATACTGTGAATAAGCAGCAGGCTTCCAGCTTGCATCACGAGTATTCCATTTATCACGATAGAATGAGAAAGTAAAGTCTGTATTCCAACTAAAATTCTTTGAGTTAAAGTTAGTAGTGTTTATTGTCAATTCAAATCCCTGACTTTGGGTTTTACCTATATTGGCGGCAATTTTATCTGCCTCATTAAAAGTGAGCAAACTACGTTCAGCCAGCAAATCGGAAACTACCTTACGGAAATATTCAGCAGTTACGTTCAAGCGGTTATTGAAGAATCCCAAATCAAGACCAACATTCCATTCTGTAGTAGTTTCCCACTTCAAATCAGGATTACCCATCTGACTCAAATACACGCCAATAGACTCTGTGCCACCGAATTCATTGTTATTACCGGTCTGATAGTAACTGATAGCACGGTTACCGATATTAGAGTTACCGGTCTGACCGAAACTGACACGTAATTTACCATTAGAAAGAACAGAAGTCATCGGTTTCATAAACTCTTCTTCGGTAAATCTCCAGCCCAAAGCTACCGACGGGAAATACCCCCAACGATTATTTTCTGCAAAGTTGGAAGCTCCATCGGCACGCAACGTAGCAGTCAGCAAATAACGATCTTTATATGAATAATTTACACGACCAAAGAAAGATGCCATTTCATCTTTTGAGGCCGAAGAGCCCACAGAAGGTTTCGGATAAGCTCCGGCTCCCAAATTATTATATAAGAAACCGTCAATCAAGAACTGGCTGTTGCCGGCATACAATGACTCATCTGTAAAACGTTGGAATGAATAACCTGCCAAAACACTGAAATTATGATCTCCCAATCTCTTGGTATAATTAGCAGTAAGTTCCATCAAATAATCCGATTTGTCATATTGAGCAATATCGGCTTGTCCGCCTTTCTTCTGACCATACAAAGTAGTCTTGGGCATATAAACACTACGCTTCTGGTAGTTACGGTCAATACCGAAATTAGCCTTCAAAGTCAAATCCTGAATAGGCTTCACTTCAACAAACGCAGTAGCAAGCAATCTCTCTTTCATTGTTTTGTCTGTGATTTCCAGCAATGATACCGGATTAGGCAAGAAAGCAGCCTGAGAGTTCAATGTGTAATCCCCGTTTTCATCTTTGATCGGTAACAGCGGATTAAACTGTGCAGCAGCCACCATAATACTTGCATTCTCATTCTGTCCCGAACCTAAAGGCACGTTATTGGTTTGATTTCTGGACAAAGTCATGTTAACACCTAAATTAACATACTTACTAACCTTCTGTTCCAAATTAATACGACCCGTATAGCGTTCCATATCATTATTCTTCACTACACCGTTCTGCTTGAAGAAGTTTCCTGAAACCAGATATTTGGTTGATTCAGTACCGCCTGTAACAGATATATTATGTTGAGTCTGAAAACCTGTACGGGTAATTTCGTCAAACCAATCTGTATTATGGGCAGGAGCATTGATTTGAGCATCTGTATAATAAGGCTTATAAGCAGTAGAAGCCTCACCTTCGGTTTTTCCACCATATACACCGATACCGTTCGCTCTCATCCATTCTTCCTTGGCATAGCGATTGGATTGTATCATAAAGTCTTGAGCACCCAACATATCATAATCACTTGCCAGTGTCTGAACAGTAGCCGTACCGGAATAAGTCACTTTCGGAGCACCTGTTTTACCCTTTTTAGTAGTGATGATGATTACACCATTACCGGCACGTGCACCATAAATAGCTGTAGAGCTGGCATCCTTCAAGACCTCGATAGACTCAATATCATTCGGGTTGATAGAAGCCAAAATATTATCCGAACTACCCGCATCATATTTACCCGTTTTAATAGCATCGTCCGAAGTCGGATTTACCGGAAAACCATCGATAATCACCAACGGATCGTTACCGGCATTGACAGAAGCAGCACCACGGATGCGGAAGTTAGAACCACTACCCGGCTGTGCACTTACCATATTTACTTGCAAACCGGCTGCCTTACCTGCCAAAGCGTGACTGATAGTAGATACCGTACCCACAGGAGCATCGTCCATCTTCACAGATGCAACAGCACCGGTTAAGTCTTTTTTCTTCATTGTACCATAACCGACAACAATAACTTCATCCAACATTTCCGTATCTTCACTCATAGTAACAGACAATGGCTTGCCGGCCTGAGATTTCAAAGTCTGTGTCTTATAACCAATATAAGAAACTTCCAATTCCGCTTTAGCCGAACTTACAGTCAAAGTAAATTTACCATCCATATCGGTAACAGTACCGTTTGTTGTACCTTTTTCTACTACACTGGCACCGATAATAGGTTCACCGGTCGCATCCAGTACCGTACCACTTACCACTGTAGAAGCCTGTTTAACAGCTTTAGTTCCTTCTGTAGAAAGAATTATTTTTTTATCTAAAACAGAATAAGTAACATTCGTTCCGGCAAATACCTTCTCCAGAACTTCAAACACATTTCCTTGATTAGCCGAAACAGACACACGACGATTCAAGTCTACATGTTTATTATTGAAAAAGAAATCAAAACCGGTTTTTGCCTTAATCTGATTCAATACTGTTTCAACTGTTTGATTACTAGCATCAATGCTGATTTTTGTTTTTTGCGCATACGTTTCTGCTGCATGAGTCAAGCTCAATGAGCAGGCAAGAAATAGAACACATAGTCTCATAAACAAAGGGATTTTGTTAAATGATAGCCATAACGACTTTATCATCCAGAATACTTGGATGCTAAAAGGATTTTGCATAATTTTGTAAAGACTGAGGTTAATAAAAATGTTATCTTAGCTTGTCGCCAAACAAGCTTTAAAAAGTTTTCATTTTTCCATGCGGTAGATACGCCAATATCTTCCGCATGTTTTTTGTTTTAAGGCGCTCTTTTCTGTTTCATAATATTTTCTAAAAGGTTAATAAGGTTTTATTTAATATATCTCTATCCGCTGTTTCTTATCGGAAATTTCATCACTGTCCAAATAACGCCAATTTATTTTGGACGAGATTTTAAAATATTCCAAGATACGTTCCAAACGCTGTGTAGAGAATGTTCCTGTAAACGAATACTCCTTAATACGATTACTCTTCACAACAAAGTCTACATTATAACGTTTGCCTAACATATGGAGAATATCCTCCATAGAGGTATTTTTAAATACTATTTTACCATCTTTCCAAGCAATCTCCGATTCGCAAGAAGTAGCAAACATTTTCGTCTCACCCGATTCCGGAGTATACACCAGCTTATGATAAGGTTTCAACTTTATCATTTTAGCTTCTCCTGCTTTATCTTTAAAGAAAAAGCCGACACTGCCTTCCACCAGTGTAGTCGATATCCGACCATCGGCAGCATAAGCTTCCACATTAAAACCGGTTCCGTATACTTCTATTTGTGACTGATGTGCAGTAGAAACCACAAAACGTCTTTCCTCATCCTTCGTCACATCAAAATAAGCCTCACCAATCAATTCCACCTCACGGCTTTCGCCCACAAAGCGGGAAGGATAACGCAATGAAGACTCAGAATTCAAATAAACAACAGTGTTATCGGGCAATACAACCGAGGTAGTCATTCCCGGATTTGTCTTTATTTCAACCATTTGAGCCACCTCCTGCTGCTCATCCTTATCCTGATACATCCACAAAACAGCAATCAATAGCGGGATGGACAACATCGCAGCTATTCGTTGTGTCCATTCCCACCAAGAGATTCTTTTTTTGTTCATCCTACCTTTTACCTTCCTTAATGCCTTTTCCGTATCTACACTTTTCATCACATGCAATGTATCGGTGGCCAGATAAAGCGCATGAATCTGATTCATTATTTTACGATGAGATTCATCTTGTTCTATCCATTCTTCCACCAACCGACTTTCTGCCGCTGTTGTCATTCCTTCACAGAAACGAGGCAACAGCTCCTCTATGTTGTTATATGTATTATCTGTATCTGTCATTTTTGAGAGCTCATTTATTATTAAGACAAACCCCGAAGAAAGATTCCTAAACAAAAAATGGTATTTTTTTGAAAAAAGATGTTTTAGTATTAAAAGCATAAATGAAAAACTTATCTTTGCAGACGAGTTAACGAGGAATAATCAAGATGAAAACAGACAGAAATATGGAAGATATGGCTCTATTGAGTTCCCTCCGAAAGGGGGAACAACAAGCATTCGACAGTCTGTTCAGGAAGTATTATCCGATGTTATGCGCTTATGCCCGCCGCTTTGTTGAGCTGGAAGATGCGGAAGAAATTGTTCAGGAAATCATGCTTTGGATATGGGAAAAACATTCGGAGCTAATAATCGAATCTTCCCTTAGCCAATATCTTTTTAAAATGACCTACCACCGGGCATTGAATCTGATAGCCAAGAAAGAAATCATCAACCGGGCAGAAGCAGTTTTCTATACCAAGAATCAGGAAATGCCGGAAGATGTGAATTACTATCAAATAAAAGAACTGACCAAAAGAATTGAAAAGGCAATAGCCGCATTACCCGAATCCTATCAAACGGCATTCATTATGCATCGCTTTAAAGGCATGAGCTATAAAGATATCGCCGTTACTTATAATGTATCCCCCAAGACAATAGACTACCGCATTCAGCAGGCTCTGAAATTATTGAGAGAAGACCTAAAAGATTATTTGCCACTGACGGTATTGCTGGCATTGCATATCGGCTGATTCAGACTTATAATCTTTCCTATATTGCCTCGGTTAAAAACAGCCTCAACAAGATTAGTTGAAAGTAGGTTTCACACATATCATGAAGTCAACCTGTTGCTACACAAAACGTTAGCGTGAAAGGAAATAAGTAAGATACAAAAATACGAGGAACAAGTGAAATAAATAGGTCGAAACGTCTTAGAAAAAAGACCAAGGTCTTTTTCTAAAACACTTAAGTCTTTCTCAGAAACTCTTTGGTCTTTTTTTAAAACCTCAAGGTCTTTTCATTACGATACGTTGACATCTGTTAAGATTCTCAAGTTGGATATAAAACGAAGACAATGTTTCCGCCTTTTCTTTAATTAATGAAAGTAAAATCTCCGTTAACCAAGACCGAGGTTAAGCAATCGCAATATGCTTTTCGAGATGAGCTATCACTCTTTGAAAAAGCTTTAAATCCTTCTCAAAAACAATTAAGTCTTTTCAAAAAATGCCCGAGTGCTCTTGAAAAAATTGTTTTGCACTTTTTAATACTCACGAGATAGGGAATAAATACGTATCAAACGGGTAGTAATAACCTGATAATGTGAAATATATATTTTCATGAGAAAAGAAGAAATCGGTAGATCTCTTAGTAAGAGATACACTTTTCGCTGCAAATTTACACAAAGTTTTGATAATTAAAACTTTTTGAGAAGAAAATTCATAAGACAAATGCAAAAATATCTTTAGTCATGAATTATAGGGCTTTTTTAATGAGACTTAATCTATTGGTTTTCATCTTATTAACATAGCACTGTGTATCTCTTACTAAGAGATCTACCGATTTTAACTCTTTAGAAAAGGGTGAAAATATGCGTATTTCTCTTGTAATGAGGTGATAAAAATAGAATACAATGGACTATCTGTTTCTACACCGCGACAAGCGCACCTTTACTTCCGAAAGGCAGAAAAATCTGCTTTTCAAAACAGCTCATCTTTATTGGGAGCAAAAATTCGCAAATCAGGGAGTAGAAAAAGTAAGAAGAGTCGATTGTGAGATATATAAATATGTATTGTACTATTTGGAAGTGCGCCAGGTATTCCTCGACCCAAAGCTCTCTTTAAAAAAATTGAGCGAGATGATTGAAACGAACCAAACTTATCTATCCAACGTGATAAACCGCTATTTCGGTTGCCACTTGAAAGATTTGGTGAACACATATCGGGTGGAATATGCCAAGGAACTGCTTCGCTCGGGCAAGTGTCCGCTGGAGGAATTGCCTCAACGTTGCGGATTCCTGTCGCGAAGTGCCTTTTATGCCTCATTCAGTAAGTTGGCAGGCGTATCTCCCAAACGTTATCTTTTGCATGAGAAGAGAGAGTACATCTCTCATAACCAATAGATTATGTATAACCAATTTTAGTTTTTAAATTTATAAATTTAAAGTTTTTATTATGAACAAAAAGTTTTTAAGTGCAATCCTGTTCGGAGCCTTAATGGTTTCGTCAACAGGAACATTTGTGTCTTGTAAAGACTACGATGATGACATCGATAACTTGCAGGGACAAATTGACAAGCTGGCAACCAAAGAAGATATGGAAGCCAAATTAGCTCAGATGCAAGCTGCCATTGACGCTGCTAAAGCAACAGCCGAAGAAGCTTTAAAAAAAGCAGAAGCAGGTGGAAACGCTGATGAAATCGCTGACCTGACAAAACGTATCGAAGCATTGGAAAAAGCTACTATCGATGTTGAAGCATTGAAAAAAGAACTGAAAGATGCTGTAAACGAAGACATCGATAAATTCCGTGGCGAGATGGAAGAGTTAATCGGCGAAGTAGAAGGTCTTGTTGGCAAAATTGCAGATTTGGTAACCAGCGTAGAATTAGTTAAATCTTATGCTATTGATCAGGAAAGTGGTTTTGCTCCTATCATGCTGAGTACAGCTATCGAACAAGAAAATGTATTCAGCGAAGGCATTAGCAACAAGATTACCTTTACAAAAGATGCTGAAGTTCAAACTCCGGGACAATTCTTGGTTCGTGTTTCTCCTACCAACGCTGTTCTGACACCGGACATGATTTCTTTGGTAAACAGCCAGGGTGAAAATTTGGACGGAATCTTGGAAGTAGTAAAAGTTGAAAAGTCTGAGGTACTGTTGAGCCGCGCTGCCAACGAAAGCGGTTTGTGGAACGTAACTGTTCAACTAAAGAACTACGGTGACGGAAAAGCTTTCGATGCAGCTACCAGCAATGAGGGTAAAAAAATCTTGTTCGCCGCACAAGTAAACAATACTTTAAGCACTTCAGAAACAAGATATGTAACTTCTTCTTATGATCTGACTTTAGGTTGGAAAGAATTTGAAGGAGCTAATAAATTGAACTATTTTGTTGATACTAAGAATGTAGCTGAAATCAACAACCGTTTTAGTAATACTAGTTTGAGTTTGAAAGAACAAACAGCTACTATTGATTACAAGGAATTAGAATGGAAAGACAAAGCAGCTGTCAAACCAACAGCTGATAACACAATAAATGATGATAATCGTTCTGCTGAAGAAGTATATCCTGCAGTACAAGGACAAGCTTTAAAAATTGCTCTGTCTTCTTCTAACGATGAAGTAGTTGCTCCTACAAATATCAGAGCTATCTATGTTGTATTGGATAAACAAAATGCTGTTGAATCAGCTCCGTCAGAATTGAACGCATGGAACAGCTATACTTATACAGGTTTGAATACCGTAGTTGAAGGAACTTCTACAGAAATTACTATTGACAGCAAATCAGCTATCAACGATATCATCGGTTTCCGTGTATTCGCTGTTAACTACGATGGTACTTTGGTTGACCCGGACGGTAAAGCATTCTATGTGAACTTGGGTGACAAATCGGCTGATTGGAACGCTGTAGACACTAAGATTACCGCATTAAGTCCTGATGCAGTTACCACCACTAAATCTGAAGAAATTACAGTTTCTTTAACTAAGCTGACTGCACCTACAACTGCTGAGTGGACAACTGATAAGATTGATGAGACTACTCCTGTATTCCATGCTTATTTTGTTGACAAGGACAATCAGGTGATATACAATACATTATCAGCCAACAATCTATCTGATGTAGACTTCAGCAAAGTAGCTAAAGTTTATACTATGCCTGCTCTTCCTGACTGGACTAGTTATGAAGATAATAAGGCCTATAACGGAACATTGACCATCAAGAATGAAAGCGGTCATGTATTGGCTACAATGAACCTGTCTATGACTAAAGTTTTGCCAACCGGTATTCCTGAAGGCTTCTCTATCAAGACTGCTCAGGTAGCTGAAGGCATCTACAACTGCTACATGATACCTGATACTTGGGCTGCAAGCCAAGCTACAGAAGGTACTATGGAAATGTCAGAAATATTCAACTTCGGTAAGGGAACTCCTGCTCAGTACAATATTTCATTCGCAACTTCCACTGTTGATAAAAACAACAAACCTGCTGCAATCACAGTCAAAGGTGACGAAAAATTGGTTGTAAATAAAGACTATATCAATAACAACGATAAACATGTCACTACGGTAGTTTATAATTACGGTAAGATTTCTTCTGTAAAAGAAGGTGCAGAATACGTAGATGTAACCAGAGCTGCTGCCGAATTCCAAACTATCTACAACTGTATCTATAACAATACTTACAGCTGGCATTGGGCAACTGCAGAAGAACTAAAAGTGGATAAATTACCGTATTATACAGAATTGACTTATGGTACAGATGCAGATCTGAAAGCAGATACTTACATCTATGGTGTAAGTACATGGGATGGTCGTTACAGTGCATTCTTGAATGATACTTATAAATCTAGTTTAGTGATTGAAGATGCTACCCTGACATCTGACGCTAACGGTGAAGAAGAATATTTCGATGTAGAAATAGCAGATGGTCACATCGTTAAATTTAACGCTGTTGCAGAATCTTCTACTACTAATCCGACAGCTCCTGTTCAGTCTACATTGACTATCACAGCGAAAGATATGTACGGACATGACGTAGTTATCAAATTGCCGATGACTGTAAACAAACGTTAATCACACAAAAAAAATAAGAGCGCTCTCTGCAAAGAGAGCCCCTTATATAATAGAAAAACTTTAAAAACTAAAATCCCCGGCTTGTGATAAGTCGGGGATTTTTTACTCTTCCACTATCCACTTCTCTATATTCCTCGTCTCCGCACTGAAGTTAACTCCTACTTTAAACAGTTTACGGCCGTCAAGTTCAAAAGGTTGTGCATAACGCTTTTCATTAATCTGTCGCAATGCTTCTTCTGCCGTTCCATCCAGTTTAAACTCCATTACATAAATAAAACGGTCTGTCTGTAACACTAAATCCACACGCCCCCTCACGGTGTGATATTCCACTTTTACATAAAAGCCTACCAGCTTGAAGACAATAAAAAGAACATTCTGATAATGAAGTTCCAATTCACGCACCATCTCGTATGGAGTATCTGCAAAGAAACTCTGCAAACGACGGAAAAAAGAATCATAATCACCAACTTCTACCTCACGGTTTGGAAAACCTAAACGGTAAATGCCAAAACGCTCGTCATACCCTTTAATAGTCAAATATCCGCTTTGATAAATCACCGGAATAGGATTGGTCGATTCTGAATCAAGTCAATATGTAGAATAGGATATAACTTGTTGCCCATAACTCATTGTTTTAACAGATAACACACAAAGATAAACAATTCCTTCTCACATTCAAGCCTTTATAGTCATAAAAGCTCTCTTCTCACCGGATAATTCCCTCTGAACTGTTCAAACTCTTCCGGCCGTTGCTTCAGCCAATCACTATCCCGCTGCGGATTATAAACCTGTAAGAAAGCTTCCTCTTTATCAGCCGACAAAGTCATAGGCGGCATGTCTGGAGGAACAATCTTGAATGAAGCATCTATATGGAAAAAGCGACAAACAGCTTCCAAAGCCATGCGGGTGGCATTCGCCTTCCCGTCGGCAGAATAACCGGCTATGTGAGGCGTCCCCAAAAAGACGGCTTGCAACAACTCACGGTCTATATCGGGCTCATGCTCCCAAGTATCGATTATCGCATCGCTTATCTGCCCTGTTTTCAAGGCACTCAACAGTGCCGGAGTGTCAATGACCTCTCCGCGACAAGTATTTATTATCACAGGGCGGCGTTGCAAAGAGGCAAAAAACGAAGCATCCGCCAAATGGAAAGTCTTATACATCCCCGTGCGATATAAAGGAGTATGGAAAGTGATAATATCACATTTGCGCATCAAAGTCTGCAAATCGGTGAAACCCTGCTCACCGTTGTCCTCACGGGGAGGGTCGTTCAGCAACACATTCATTCCCAAAGCCTCAGCCATTCGCCGGATGCGGCTACCTACATGGCCTACTCCCACAATGCCCATACACGTATCTTCTGGTTTCATTCCGCGCAGGCGCTTGAGCAGCAGAAGTGCAGCGTGCACATATTGCTCCACTCCGCCGGCATTGCATCCGGGACAATTGCTCCATGCGATACCCGCCTCACGGCAATAATCCACATCGATATGGTCAAAACCAATCGTTGCCGTCGCAATAAATTTCACAGAACTGCCCTCCAGCAATTCGCGGTTACAACAGGTACGTGTACGGATAATTAAAGCATCGGCATCTTTCACGTCCCGAGGGGTAAAAGCAGCACCCGGCAAATATACCACCTCATCGGCTATCTGCCCTACAGCTTCTTTAATATAGGGGATTTTATTGTCTACAATTACTTTCATCTTCTAAAAAAACTAGGATTAGGGCAAAGGTAGGCACTTTTACCGAATAATAATTGGTTGATTAGAAAAGTTTGCATAGATTTGTCTTTCCAATAATTTTAAAACGAACAAGGTATGAGTTTTACAGAACTATGCAAGCCCATTTTTGTGCAGTCTATCAATGACTATCACAAGACAGATAATGTTGATACTCCCATCAACAATCCATACGAAGTGAAAAGCATCGAGTATTATCTTTATCTGAAAAACTGGATTGACACAGTACAATGGCACTTTGAAGACATTATTCGCGACCCGCAGATTGACCCGGTGGAAGCATTGGCACTGAAACGCCGTATCGACAAGTCCAATCAAGACCGTACTGATTTGGTGGAACTGATTGACAGCTATTTCCTTGACAAATATAAAGATGTAAAAATACAGCCCGATGCAACGATTAACACCGAAAGTCCTGCATGGGCCATCGACCGGCTTTCTATCCTTGCACTGAAAATCTATCACATGCGTCAGGAAGTGGAACGCACCGACGTGTCTCCCGAGCATCACGCACAATGTGAAAAGAAACTGAACATCCTGCTTGAACAGCAAAAAGATCTCTCATCTGCCATTGACCAATTGATAGCCGATATCGAAGCGGGACGCAAATATATGAAAGTATATAAGCAGATGAAGATGTATAACGATCCGGCATTGAATCCCGTTTTGTACGGAAAGAAATAAATTATCTCCTCATGGCTAAGATTCTGGTAATCCGTTTTTCTGCAATCGGCGATGTGGCGATGACCATTCCGGTGATTTATTCGTTTGCCGTTCAGTATCCTCAACACCAAATTACAGTGTTGAGCCGCAATACGCTTGCACCTTTGTTTGACGGATTACCTCCCAATATCACTTTCCATGGAGTGGATTTAAAGGGAGAGCATGCAGGAATCATGGGATTGGAATGGATATACAAGGATCTGAAGAAAGAGCATTTCGACGCCGTAGCAGATTTCCATGATGTATTGCGCAGTAAATATCTGCGAATAAGATTCAGACTGGCCGGCGTGAAGGTAGCGCATCTGGACAAGGGACGCAGTGGAAAAAGGAAATTGGTACGTGCCAGAAACAAAGTGATGGAATGGCAAAAGTCGTCATTCCAACGATATGCCGAGGTATTCCGGAATATAGGTTATCCGGTAAAATTAAATTTCCAATCGCTTTTCGGCAAGGGCAAGGGAAATATCTCGTGCATGCAGCCGCTGACGGGTGACAAAGGCACGGACAAATGGATTGGCATTGCTCCGTTTGCCGCCCATGTAGGCAAGATTTATCCCTTATCCAAGCAAGAGCAGGTAATCAGCTTGCTGTCTGAACGCAAGAATACGAAAATCCTGCTGTTCGGAGGAGGAGCCAAAGAGATTGAAGTACTGGCAAAATGGGAACGTCAATATCCCAACGTTATATCCACGGCAGGTAAACTGACACTGAACTCGGAACTGGCACTTATGAGCCATCTGGACGTTATGTTGTCTATGGACTCTGCCAATATGCATCTGGCATCATTGGTAAACATTCCGGTGGTCTCCATTTGGGGTGCCACACATCCATACGCCGGATTCATGGGATGGAAACAATTGCCCGACAACGCCGTACAGGTGGATTTACCATGCCGCCCCTGTTCCATTTTCGGGAATAAACCCTGTTGGCGCAAGGACTATGCATGTCTGCAAGGAATCACTCCCGAAATGGTAGTGCACCGTATTGAACAGGTTATCGTTTAAAAAAAGAATAAACCATACTCTATGAAAATTGTAATTCATCCCGATTTTATGCAAACTGCCGATTTTATCAAGCAGCTACCCCAACATTTCGCACAAGAAGGAGAGCTGCTGTATGAAGGTAGAAACGAAGTCAGACGTTATCGGGTGAAGAACGAATGGTTGGTAGTAAAAAAATATAAGCAACCTAATATCATTCAACGGATTGTTTACACTTTTTTCAAGAAAAGCAAAACGGAACGGGCTTACCTTTTTGCCGGCATGCTGCGCAAGAGAGGATTTGACACCCCGCACGAAGTGGCTTATATTGAAAAGAAAAGAGGAGGATTGTTTCTGGACGGCTATTTTATCTCTACCCAATGCGACTTCCCTCCCCTGTCCAAAGTGCTGTGGCAACGCCGGTTCGACAAACATGCCGCAAACGAGTTGGCTGCGTTCATGGTGCAACTGCACGAAAAAGGAGTATTACATGGCGACTTAAACCTGACCAACATACTTTATTGCACAGACAATGACGGTCATTATCATTTCACTTTAATTGATACCAACCGTTCCAAGTTTAAATGTGCTCTCACCCGAAAAGAGTGTCTGGAGAACTTGAAGCGTCTCACACACAGCAAAGCACTCCTGCGATATGTGGTAATGCAATATGCCAATTTAAGAGGATGGCCTCCAAGAGAATGTGCTTTGGAAGTATTTCAATTCCTTCTCCAGTTTGAACAGAAACGACGAAGAAAACGCAGGCTTCAGGCATTAATCGGAATAAAAAAGTAACAGACAATGAAGGTAGTATATTATATTGTATTTTTCTTTTGGTACTTGCTTTCGCTTTTACCATTACGCTTCTTATATATTTTTTCCGATGTACTCTACTATCCGCTCTATTACTGTATTCGCTATCGACGTAAGGTGGTTCGGCAAAACCTCACCGGCTCTTTCCCCGATAAGAATGAAAAAGAACTTATCCGTATCGAGAAGCAATTTTATCACTTCTTTTGCGATTATATGATAGAGACAATCAAGTTGTTTTCTATCTCGAAAAAACAATTAAAGCGAAGGATGACTTTCGGAGGAATAGACGAGATAGTAAAGAAACTGGAAGAAGAGAATAAGAACTTCTGCTTTATTTATTTGGGACATTATTGTAACTGGGAATGGATTGCCTCTCTGCCCTATTGGGTACCGGAAGATATACTGTGCGGACAAATATACCACCCGCTATACAACAAAGCCTTCGACCGGCTCTTCCTTCGCCTGCGCAACCAGTTCGGCGGCGAATGCATCTCGATGAAGGAGACGCTCCGCCGAATCATCGAATTGAAACGCGCCAAGCAGAAAACAATCATCGGCTTTATCTCCGACCAAGCTCCGAAGTGGAACAGCATCCACCATTGGACAGACTTCTTCCATCGTGAAACTCCGGTATTCATCGGAACGGAGAAAATAGGTAAACAGGTAGATGCCTTGATTTATTATGCCGATGTGAAACGGATAAAGAGAGGATATTACCATTGCGAGTTCAAACAACTGACCGATAACGCCAAAGCTGTGCCCGATTTCCAACTGACAGATATGTATATTCATAACTTGGAACGTATGATAAGCGCAGTGCCTCAATATTGGTTATGGAGCCACAAACGCTGGAAACGTACCAAAGAAGAGTGGATAAGAAGACAACAAGAAGAAAAAGAAAAGAAGTGACAATGAAGGAGTATGATTATTTAATAGTAGGCGCCGGATTGTTCGGAGCCGTATTCGCACACGAAGCCCGATGTGCCGGCAAGCGTTGCCTTGTCATTGACAAGCGCGGCCAACGCGGAGGCAACTTATACTGCGAAGACGTGGAAGGCATACATGTACACAAATACGGCGCGCACATTTTCCACACAGACAATAAAGAAGTATGGGATTATGTGAACAGCTTTGTGAAGTTCAACCGATACACCAATTCTCCTTTGGCTCGTTTCGGAGATAAATTATACAATCTTCCTTTCAATATGAATACTTTCTATCAGCTATGGGGAGTAAAAACCCCGGCAGAAGCGAAGGAGAAGATAGAAGAGCAACGCCGGGAGTTTGCCCATATCACCGAGCCTGCCAATCTGGAAGAACAGGCTTTGAAACTGTGCGGAAAAGACATTTACCGCTGTCTGATAAAAGGGTATACAGAGAAACAATGGGGCAGGGCGGCCACCGAATTACCTGCATTCATCATCAGACGTATTCCTTTCCGCTTTGTATATGATAATAATTATTTCAACGATGCTTATCAGGGCATCCCCAAAGGCGGATACAATGTATTGATTGATGCCCTGCTGGAAGGTATTGACGTGCGCCCGGGCACAAACTACTTCGAGCATCGCGAAGAGTTAAATGCATTGGCAGACAAAGTGCTCTTCACCGGATGTATCGACGAGTATTTTGATTTCTGTTGCGGCCGTCTGGAGTACAGAAGCCTGCGTTTCGACCATCAACTGTTGGACACGGAAGACTTCCAAGGCAATGCAGTGGTGAATTATACCGAACGCGAAGTTCCCTACACACGCATCATCGAACATAAGCATTTTGAATACGGCACACAGCCCGTCACTGTCATCACTTATGAGTATCCTGACGATTTCCAACCGGGCAAAGAGCCTTATTATCCCGTCAATGACAAACGAAACACTGAAATATATCAGAAGTATAAAGAGCTGGCCCAACAACTCCCTAACGTTCTGTTCGGCGGACGGTTGGCGCAATACGCATACGCTGACATGGACGATACGGTCAATGCAGCACTTACATTATGGAGAAAACAAACAAGGAACTAAAACTTTAACTTATGAACAAAGCAAAAAGGAAGAATATTTTAATCGATCTATCCGACTTAAAGCATCCTAATTGCGGATTCGGACAAATAGCTATTAATTACTCAAAACGATTTGCAAACTTACCAATAGAAGGGCTGCATTTTTTTTATTTGCTGCCCAACTGTTACCCAAAAATCCATAGCAAAAATGTAACATCCGTACTGGTAAGAAACAGAAAAATCAGGAAATGGTTTCCATTCACTCTTCCCAAAGTAGATATATGGCATTCTGTAAACCAATATAATAAATTATATCGACAGAGTCCAAAATTTATATTTACCATACATGATTTAAACTTCTTATTTGAACAAGAAGGACAGAAGAGACAAGAATTTCTTCAAAGAATACAACAGAAGATAGATAAAGCAACTATCATAACAACTATTTCTCATTATGTTGCAGATGAAATAAAAAAAATACACTAACTTAAATGGAAAAGAAATCCGTGTTATCTATAATGGAGTAGAAAGAATAGATCAACAAGAAGGCAAACAACCGAAATTTGCAACAGGTCGTCCTTTTTTCTTCACTATCGGAGAAATACGTACCAAAAAGAACTTCCACTTGTTGGTAGATGTTATGAAGTTTTTACCCGAATATGATCTCTATATCTGTGGAAAAGACAGTTTCCAATATGCAGACGAGATAAGAACACAAATCAAAGAGAAAGCAGTCGGAAATGTGTTTGTAACAGGTATGATAGAGCAAACAGAAAAAATATGGCTGTATCGTAATTGCCAAGCCTTCTTATTCCCCAGTAGAGGTGAAGGATTCGGGTTGCCGGTCATCGAAGCCATGCAATTCGGGAAAGCTGTATTTATATCAAACTACACATGTCTCCCGGAAATCAGTAACGGTTTTGCTTTTATTTGGGAAAAGTTGGAACCGGAAGCAATGGCAAAAAGCATTCGGAAGAACCTACCCTTATTTTATGAACAAAAAGAAAAAATTGACCAAATGAAAGAACATGCATACTCTTTCAGTTACGAAAAACATATAAAAGCATACATAGATTTATACCATGAATTACTGTCAGCAGAATAATTCTGTGTATTTACTGATATTCTTTAAAGAAATCGTCGTAAATACAAAAAATCTCTGTAATTTTGTTCAAATAAACTTTCAGAGAATTAAACGAAAGGATAAATATAGATGAACTGCTACCTGTCACGCAATTACAAAGGACTGTCCAGTGCCGGAAATAAGGCAAAGACAGATATTGAACAGATTATGAAAGACCTGTCTTTCAAAAATGTAGGACTTAAGCAGACAACTTACAGAAACAAGGTGCTTTCATTCCTCTTCACTTTAGCCGGAGTCTTGAAAGCCCCTTTCTGCCTACACAGAGGAGACTATCTGGTGCTTCAATATCCGTTAAAGAAATATTTCACCTTTGTCTGCAACATGGCCCATCAAAGAGGAGCTAAAGTCATTGTGATTATTCATGACCTAGGCAGTTTCCGCCGTAAAGCATTGACGGTAAAACAAGAAATAAGCCGATTGAACCATGCCGACTACATCATAGCACACAACGAGAAGATGAAAAAATGGCTGGAGGATAACGGATGCAAGGCTAAACTTGGCGTCTTGGGAATCTTCGATTATCTGTCGGAGACATCGGCTGCTCCCAAACAAAACACAGAAAAACCATACAGCGTATTATATGCCGGAGCGTTGAGCCCCCGTAAAAATGCATTTCTTTACGAAGTGGGAGCGTTTGTGCATTCTTTCAGCCTGAATTTGTATGGCAACGGCTTTGAAATAAATCAGGCAAAAGGGAAAGAACATTTCAACTATATGGGATTTGTGAAGTCTGATGATTTGATAGCCACAGCCCAGGGAGATTTTGGCTTGGTATGGGACGGCACTTCTGTCTCTACCTGCACCGGAGACTTTGGAGAATATCTGCAATACAACAATCCTCATAAAACATCCCTGTATATCCGGTGCCAATTGCCTGTCATCATTTGGAAACAAGCTGCATTAGCAGATTTTGTACGCGAGAACGGCATCGGAATATGTGTGGATTCTCTAGAAGAGCTGGAGAAGATTTTAAATACATTAAGTGAAGAGGAATATGCAGAAATGAAAAAAAGGACGGCAAAGATAGGAGAACGGTTAAGTCAAGGCTATTTTGTACGAAAAGCCTTACAGGAAGCTATTGAGCGTCTTTAATATGTTCCTAAAGAAATAACTAATAAAACAATATCTCATGATACCTAAAATTATCCATTTATGCTGGTTCAGCAATGACCCTTTCCCGGTAGAAATAAAAGTTTGCCTGGATACATGGAAACGCATACTACCTGATTTTCAGGTAAAACATTGGACGTATCAAGATGCCAAAGCCATAGGTTGCCGTTTTATAAACGAAGCATTAGAGGCCAGAAAATGGGCTTTTGCCGCCGATGCCGTACGTTTTTATGCTATATACAATGAAGGGGGAATCTATATGGATAGTGATATCTTTATCTTGAAACGCTTCGACCATCTTATACCGGAGCATGGCTTTGTCACCTTTCAGGAAAATGAGATGACACAGTTGCAAGCGGCTTTCTTCATGGGAGAGAAAGGAAACGCATTCTGCAAGGAAGTCTTTGAGTATTACAATTCAAACCCCTTTTTAAATCCCGACGGCACTTATAATACCATTATATCTCCCATCACAATGTACGATGTTGCCAAGAGAAGAGGTTATCTGCCCGAAGACAAGGAGCAACATCTGCCCGATGATATCATTATTTACCCGGCGCATTATGTAATCCCGCGACACAAATATCCCACTACCCCCGATACGTTCGCCGAGCACCGGATTTTCGGTAGCTGGAGAAAACGTAAGCCGGGTAGAAAGATTGAACTCTTTATCAAACATGCAATAGCTACCGTCAGATATGCAGTATTCAGACGGTAATACACCTAAAAATGTATTACACGTCTGTTGCCAATTAAAGATATTGATCGATTCCTTCAGGGCACTTAATGACTCCATTCCTGTTGTTTTCTTCGAATATCTTTTCATTGGCGCTCATGTCTTTTTTGGTGGAAGCAGCTTTATGATGGATATGGTATTCTATAGCTTTGAATTTTATGAAACGCTTTTTTATACCTAAACGACGCAAACGTGCCGGAAGATCAATGTCCTCATATCCATACCCCAAGAAGCGTTCATCATAGCCATTGACATTTAAAAGGTCCTGCTTCCAAAATGAGATATTACATCCTCTCTCTTTCTGATTCTGTTTGTAAAAAAAGAATAGAGGCGTAAGCCACGGCAAGCGCAATACATTCAGTTTCCGGCACACGCCTTGAGTGAAAATAGATAACTGATAATCTTGCCGTTGAAGTAGCCGCTTCAACAGTTTCTCATTTATTTTGCCCCGGCTTCCAACTAAAAAACATCCCGGAGTAGCTTCGGTAACATGGTCTTCGATGAAATGCGAATGCATGATGATATCTCCATCAATCTCTATTATATAGTCACCTTCGCAAACTGCAAATGCTTTATTCATGATAATGCACTTACGCCATCCATTATCTTCGTGCCATACATGTTTGATGGGACAAGGAAAATGATTCTTAAATTCTTCAATCAGCAACTTGGTATCCGAACGTGAACCATCATCAGCTATTATAACTTCTGTGGGTATTACAGTCTGTCGCGTTACACTTAACAGACACAAACCTAGTGCTTCTTTCCAATTATAAGTTGAAATAACTAAACTTACTTTCATGCTTTTATTGTTTTATCGAGCCATTAACCTTATAGCAACATACTATTAACCTTGGAGTATTGGCATGACTAAAGAATTTAAATAATTACTATTCAAAACAAATATATCCAACTTACGTCACTACAAACATCCACGATATACGAAGAAGTTCTACACATAAGCCCCCTTTTTCATCATCTACTCTTTGAATACCAACAGCAACAAAGTTATCAATAAAAAACAACTAAACCATTATTTACCATTATTTTTTATATAGAAACGTATCCATAAACGCCGACATGCCCTGTTGCATCCCGTTCCGCCGCGTTATCCTCCGGGATTCCTATCCCTAAGCACTCCGTTCCATATCCCTAAGTACTTTCACTTACTATCTCTCAACGGTTGAGAGATAGAACATGGGGCAGAAAAAGGCTTAGGGAAAAGCAAACGGGAGCTTAATGGGAGGGAGAGGAAGGCTTAACAGGCAATGCAGTGCATCAGTGATGTTGCGTATGCATACGAATACATAAATATGCCAAGATTCATTCATCGGTGCTATTTTAGGGGTGGAAGAACCTACAGATGAACAACTTCATGTACTGATGGAACGGTTGGAATAGCTGCGCATGAAAGTTCTCGTCGTGCAGAACTAGAGCTTAAGCGTAGGATGAGCTGTCAAAAAAATTATTGAAAGCATATACTAATTAAACATGGAAAAAACTCTTCCACTGGTTGATAGAACTCATGCTTATGATAATTCTGTTGAAAACCAAACACCTCTATTGTTATTCCGCACAATAGATGGTTCTCTTTACAAGCAACATGTAGAAGGAATTCCCGAATGGGCACCGTTCTTATTGAAATAAGATTCAAACCACTCATACATCCGTTGTATCCCATCTTGTATCTCCGTACTGGGAGCATATTGGAAATCTTCTTCCAGACGGGTGGTATCTGCATACGTGCAAGTCACATCACCCGGCTGCATCTCTTCGTACCGGCAAACAGCCTCTTTGCCCGTGGCACGCTCTATGCAGTGTATAAAGTCCATCAGCTCTACCGGACGGGAATGTCCGATATTATAAACCCTAAAGGGAACTTCCGCCTCGTAAGGCTTACTTCCGATGATGTGTACCACTGCCTGAATAATGTCATCGATGTAGGTGAAATCGCGGCGCATCTTTCCATGATTGAACACGCGGATGGGCTCTCCCTTCGTAATTGATTTCATAAAGAGATACGGCGCCATATCCGGTCGACCCCACGGCCCGTAGACGGTGAAGAAGCGAAGACCGGTGGCGGGAATATGATAAAGATTGCTGTAAGCATGCGCCATCAGTTCATTCGACTTCTTAGTGGCAGCATACAGACTGACCGGAGTATCGGTCATATCAGTTTCGCAGAAAGGCACTTTCTCATTCATACCATACACACTGCTGGAGCTGGCATAGACCAAATGCTCTATATGGTGATGACGACAGGCTTCCAGAATATTAAGGAACCCCATCAGGTTGCTTTCTGCGTATGCATAGGGATTGACAAGGGAATAACGCACTCCCGCCTGTGCCGCCAGATTACATACAATGTCGAAGTGTTCCGCATCAAACAGCGCAGCCAGCAAGTCACGGTCTGTGATATCGCCTTTCACAAAACGATAGTTGGAATATAATGTGCTGACAGTAAGTCGGCCTTCCTCTATGTTCTCCCGCTGGATGCCACATAACTCTTTCAGACGGCCATACTTCAGATTGACATCATAATAATCGTTCAGATTATCAATGCCCACCACTTCATTGCCTTGCTCTGCCAATGCCTTCACCAGAAAAGAGCCGATGAAGCCGGCTGCTCCTGTCACTAATATTCTTTTCATCATCTTATTCTTTTATTTTCTGACTTTTATGACCAATCATCAAGTTGCGGATATAGGACAAGAACCCAAAGGATTGTCCCAAAATCAAAATGGGGTCATGGCGCAGCACACCATAAATCACTATCATGCAAGATCCTACGAGGCTGATTACCCAAAAGGTAGGCGGAAGCGCCGATACCTGTTTACGGCTGGAATAAATCCACTGATAGATGAAACGGAAAGTAAAAATAAACTGTCCCGCAGTGCCGAATACAATCAGCCACACAGGTATATCTTCATTCTTCAAAAAGTTCTCAACAAAATGGCTGCTGTCCTGCAATGTACCGATAGCTGCCAATAAAGGAGTGACTGCCAACAGTATCCTGAACAGGACGGGAATACGCCGCCACACGCCTTTCAGACGCAAATTGCCGATATAGATATAAAACGAAATGAACTGCCCCACGATGATAGAAAAATCATTGCGCAACCAGCCATAATAAAACATCAAATAGGAGCCTATCAAACTGAACACCCAAAACAGTGTCGGCGAAATGACCTCATGTTTCTTTTCCGAAAGAAACCATTGTATCAGGATACGGGCGGAAAAACAAGCCTGAGCCAATAAGCCGATACAGAAAATCAGTATACTCATAGGTTATTCTCTCCCACTTGGTAGTTGATATATCGATGTGCCATCCAGCGGAAAGCAAAACAGTCCTTGAACGGCGAAATCAGTCGGTTCCACAGATGATACTTCGACACGCCTGCCTGACGCGGATAATGCCTCACCGGTATCTCATAAAACTTGCCTCCGTCCTGCAACTGTATCAATGCCGGAAGGAAACGGTGCATGCCGGTAAAGAACGGAACACGCTTTGCATAGTCGGTATGAAGGATTTTCAGCGGACAGCCCGTGTCGGTCGCTCCGTCGTGCGTCATCATACGGCGGAAGGAGTTGGCTATCTTGGACTGCATCCGCTTGAACGCAGAATCCTTGCGCCGGGCACGAATCCCCATCACCAAGGGATACTCAGGAGCATACTTCAATAACAGGTCAAAATCACGCACATCGGTCTGCATATCGGCATCCATATAACCGACATACTTTGATTCGGCCGTATCGATACCTGCTTTCATGGCGGCAGACAAGCCTCTGTTTTGTTTCAGACTGATATAATAAAAATGCGAAGTGTCCTTGCACGCTTCCTGAATAAGTTCCAAGCTTCTGTCCTTAGAGCCGTCATTCACAAAAAGTGCACATGCAGGCACGGGACATGCCGGCAGATAAGCACCAACTACTTCCTGCAAACGTTTTATATTGTCTTCCTCATTATAAACAGGAATAACAATAGTCAATGAATAATTTGCTGTCTTGTTCATTTTTTCTTCAATAAAGTTATATGATAAACAAACTTATCGTTGTAGCGGCTACTGCTTTTTGCCCAGCGATTATCATCATATTGTCCAATATATGTTGTATCAATACTTCTCAAAAGTTTTACCGGCAATTCTTCTTCCGCTCTGCCGTGAGTGAGTATGGCACAAGGCAGAACCGATTTTACAGAATCCGCATGTGCCATATCCAACGGACGAATCTTCCGTCCGGCGGCATAAACGAGCTCTATTCTTAATTCATCCTTTTGATTATAATAGAAAGGAACATCTTTCAGTTCTTCCAAATCCCGCGTCCGGGAAACACTCTTCATCTCCGGGTTGTTAATGACATTTCCCAATAAAGGAAGCATAAAGCATTCTGCCGACAAGAACAGAATCAGCACTCCGCCAACCAGTTTAATCGGCTGTAATCTTACTGCCGACCGGATAAGGCAGGCAGCTATCCCCCAAATCAGAACCGAAAGTACAGCCAGCGTCGGCAAGGAGACATAGCCGGGACGATAGACAAACCAATATCCGGCTATCGGCAAAACAGCCACCACCACTGCCACCAGCCATGCATTGACCCGATACACCGCTTTATCGGCTTTCGATGCTTGCGGAGAGCGCAACCGGTCTGCCCAGACTATAATCAGATACCCCATTGTATAAGCAGCCGACATTAATACCGGTAACAAATACCTGTTTTTCTTTTCCGGCAACAACGACAGCAGGACAACGGTGGAGAGCATCCATAGCAAAGGGAAAAGATATTCTTTCCTTTTTCTGTCTTCTTTAGACCATAACGGGAGAAACAGGGAGGAAAGCAATAGTATTGCCCATACTCCGGTTTCGAGGAAAAAGCTCCAATAGTAATACCACGGACGGACATTCCGGTTAATCCATGCTGCCGACTCCTTATCTGCCACGTATGACATGGCATCGCCATGAAACAGATAGATAAACGCATACCACCAGCAACCAACAATCAGACAAACAACAATCATCACCGCAAGAGCTTTCCACTTCCCTTTCATCGACGGCCGGTAGATATAACAATAAGAAATGAGGAACGGCAACAACAAGGCATAGAAGGAGACAGGACCTTTACTCATAAACGACAGCCCCATAAATACGCCTGCCCAAGTAAAGTCTTTCCAAGAACAGGCTTTGGCCGCAAATGCCCTGATAAGGAAATAAATCGCCCCCATCATAAATGCATGGCAATAAATGTCCCACGAGGCCGTACGCCCCATCAGAATAATATTGTAACAGGTGCAAAGCAAAATGGTGGAAATAAAGGCATAACGCTTATTACGCATCACTTGCACAGCCGTGAGATAGAAGAAGGCAACCAGCAAGATGGCTGCAAAACCTGCCATCGCACGCTGAAGAGCCAGATTGTCGGGCGAAATCATCTCCGCCACTGCAGTCAGCCACGTCGGTAAAGGTGGTTTCTCTAAACGCAAATCTCCGTTCATGGTCGGTACCAGCCAATTGCCGTCATGTACCATTTCACGGGCGGTTACCATGTTGCGTGCTTCCATGATATCCGGCACAACAACCCGATTATTAATAAAAAAGGAGATGATACATATCAATAATATCACCCATCCTTGCTTGCTTAGCAATTTATCTTTCATGCTCTAAATCAAGTTCCAAGTTGAGATGGGTACAAAATTAAGTAAAAATACAGAGACTTCTCAATAGTCTGCCTAGAAAATAAGATAGAATAACAATCAGACGGATAAGTCCTTTATCAGACGGTACATTCTCTCTTTGGTATAGAGCGACAAAAGTATCTGCCTGTTTTTCAACTTCGTTTCACGGTCTAAGGGTGTATCCAGCTCTTTTTGTGACAGTTTCTCCAATTCATAAACAGTCAGCCCGTGAGACTGTGCCCATTCATAAACCGGATTTACATGCGAAAGAAATACTTTTGCTCCCAAATAGAGTGCTACAATAATATTTCCGATAGCTTCCTGCCGCCAATTGCCGAACAAGGCAACACTGACATCCGACTGAAGACGATTATACTCGTCCAACGGCATAAAATCCAATAACGGCGAAAAATTCTCACCCAAAAGCAATCTGCCTGATTGAAGAACATGGTCCACATATCCTTTCTTACCCGAATAACTCAACGGAACAATCACTCGTCGCGAACCGATATCCAGCTTAGACAGAATACGCATCACATACTCATGGTTGTTAGTGCCGGAAGCGGAGTTGCCAATCATGATGCTGTTGCCGCAGACTTCGCTATTCATCAGCTCTTTACCCAAAATAATGTCCAAAGGATAGTAAAAGAAATCTTTCCAAGGCTTTGATTGCAATTCCGGATAATAGCGCATTAAATACTGATAATCGTTTTCTGTCGTATCAGTAACAATATAATCCACTTTCTGCTTGATGAAGCGTATTGTCTTTCGGGCATTCCATTGCTGTTTCCATCTATCAAACGGACGCCACAACATATTCTGCCGATTTTTTCTTTTATAATAGGAAGTAGTGGGATCAATCATACGGAAACCTTTGGGGACCAACAGCTTATTATACAAATCCATCCCCCATACAATCCAATAGACAACCGCTCCCTGCAAATCCAGTTTATTAAGAACATCCATCTTACGCTTATTGAGCAGATGAATATAGACCTCAGAGAACGAAAACTCATCCTTGCGGGCAAAAAATTCTGTCCGCGAAAGTACATTGGTTTCCTTTCTTACCCATTTAAAGGAAGAAGTGCGATTGGTCACAACAAACAGATTCTCCCCCGGAAACACTTCTTCGAAGGCATCAATCGTACGATTGATAATCTTCTCATCGTTCACCAAATGAAGCTTCATCTCTCTCTGATGTATAAAAAGACTTGATTTGTTCACAGATATACTTCACTTCATCGGGCTCCAAAGCATAAAACAACGGAAAACGCACCAGGCAGTCTGTGTATTTATCTGCCTGTGGCAACTCTTCTACCTCCCACTTTTGATTCTTCACAAAATCACTTTTGTGCAGACTCAAATAATGGAATACAGAATAGACACCATGAGATTTCAGATAACGGATTAATGCCGTTCTTTCTTCGGGAGTGGCACACACAGCATAAAAGGCATGGGCATTATTTGTTGCATAATCGGGCAACACAGGCAACGACAGGCTCGAAATGCCTTGCAGGTTCTGATAATACATATTCCAAATCTCTTTCCGCTTCTGCTGGATGGAGTCCAATGCTTCCAGCTGTGCCCACAAGAAAGCAGCCACATACTCGGGCGGAAGAAAAGAAGAGCCTGTATCCACCCAGCCGTATTTATTAATCTCACCCCGGAAAAATTCGGCACGGTTCGTTCCTTTCTCCCAAAGGATTTCGGAACGCTTCACAAAGCGGGGATCATTAATGGCCAATAAGCCACCTTCGCCGCACTGGATATTCTTTGTTTCATGGAATGAGAAAGCGGCCAAATGACCTATACTGCCTAACGGACGCCCTTTATAGAAACTATCTATTGCCTGCGCCGCATCTTCTATCACCAGCAAATTATGGCGTTCGGCCACTGCCAGAATAACATCCATATCGCAAGCTATTCCGGCATAATGTACAGGAACAATGGCACGGGTACGAGGAGTTACCAGGGCTTCCAGCTTCTGCTCGTCAATACAGGGGTTATCCATACGGCTATCGGCAAAAACAATCCTGGCTCCCTGCCTCACAAAGGCAAGGGCTGTAGAAACGAAAGTATAAGAGGGCACAATAACTTCATCACCGGGCTGAATGCCGGCCAGCATAGCACACATTTCAAGTGCATCAGTACAAGAGGTGGTCAGTAAACA
Organism: Phocaeicola massiliensis B84634 = Timone 84634 = DSM 17679 = JCM 13223; assembly: GCF_000382445.1. Classification (GTDB taxonomy): domain Bacteria; phylum Bacteroidota; class Bacteroidia; order Bacteroidales; family Bacteroidaceae; genus Phocaeicola; species Phocaeicola massiliensis. The sequence continues at coordinate 49,525 of NZ_KB905475.1, forward strand.
TTTACAACTTCCAAGCTTTTCCTCAAAGAAAGACTGACATTTATGAGTAAAGTTACCATTGCCACATGTTTTTCCTTCTGATAATGCCTGAGTTATATAATTTTTTTCATTACCGGTCAGCCATACCTTATTAAAAGAAATAGTTTTCATTATATCTTTTTCTAGTTTATTAGTTCTCCCATATTGGCTTACAGGCAACAAAAGTAGTAAAAATAAGTAGAACCCTTTATTCTTTTCAAAGAAATAATCTATCTTTGTCCACATTATATCATAACAATAAATTATGAAGCAAACTTCTGCCTACAGTATCGGAGTAATTATCTCTACTTACAACAACCCGGCATGGCTTGAAAAAGTCCTCTGGGGCTATCTTTTTCAAACACATCCTGCGGATGAAATTGTCATTGCCGACGATGGTTCCAAAGAAGACACCCGCCGGCTGATAGAAAGTTTTAAAGACAAACTACCTATCAAGCATGTATGGCATGAAGATAACGGCTTCCAGAAATCACGAATCCTGAACAGTGCTATTCTGGCTTCCGAATCTGATTATCTGATATTCACGGATCAGGACTGCATTCCGCGCAAAGACTTTATAGCCACACATGCCGCATACGCCGAAAAGGGTTATTTCCTATCGGGAGGCTACTTCAAATTGCCGATGGATATCAGCAAACAGCTTACTTATAACGATATAAAGAGTGAGAATGCCTTCTCTCTCTCCTGGCTGAAAGAACAGCACATGAAATGCAACTTCAAATGTACCAAGCTTATTAAGAATAAGACTTTTACGCGTTTTATGAACGCCATCACCCCGACCAAAGCCACATGGAACGGTTGCAACGCCTCCGGATGGAGAGAAGATATATTCACCGTCAATGGATTTAACGAAGAAATGCATTATGGCGGACAGGACAGGGAGTTCGGAGAACGGATGTTCAACTTGGGAATCAAATCCAAACAGATACGCTATTCTGCCATCGTACTCCATCTGGATCATAAACGCCCTTACAAGACAAAGGAATCGATAGAAAAGAATATCAATATCCGTCGTAATACACGTAAAACAGGTATCACGGAGACACCGTTCGGAATCAAACAATTACATTAAAAAAGCTGCCGGGCTCTCATGTCCTACACATGGGTACCGGCACTCCGGAGAAGGAGGAGAAAGGATAACAAACCGTTTATCGTCTTCCCAAATCGTCGTATACACTTTGAAGAATTGCTTTGCCTTTGTCTATACGGGTATTGGTTCCGGCAGGTTCCTCCAGCAATATATTTCCCGAATTATTATCAACCACTGTCACTCCCGTACTGTCACGGAAAGCAAAGCCATTATTGAAACTATAAAAAGCAAACGGGTAGGTGTAATCACTGCCCAACACATTACGGCTGAAGTTGAAAGAAGAATGATCCAAACCCAGTTGCCCCAACAAAGTAGCGGCTAAATCGGCCTGATTCATAATCTTGTCTATTTTTACCGGTTGCTTCACTGCTCCTCCAAGCCACAGCATGGGTATGTGATAGAATCGGGGGGAAGTGTTCAGCCCTTCACGGGGATAATAAAAACCATGATCGGGCAAACAGATAACCAGTAAATCTTTCCACACCGGAGTCTGTTTCAATTTCTCTATAAATTTGCCCAGGCAATCATCTGTAAAGGCAAAGGCATTGGGAATCTGTTCGTCCAAGCGATGATAAGGAACTTCAAACGGTTCGTGACTGCTCAGAGTAAGAAAAGCCGTGTGCCACGGAGTTTCTTTTCTATCTTTCAATTGATTGTACAGATACTCAAATGTAATATCATCATTTACTCCCCATGCATTACTGGTCTGTTCGGCTAAAGAGAAATCTTTGTCGGCAGTAAGACGCTGATAGCCCTTACTCAACAAATAGCTCTTCATATTGGTAAAGTTGATATCTCCTCCATAAAGAAAATCGGTCTTATACCCCGCTTTCACCAATTCCTCTGCAATGGAAGGCAAAGTGCGGCTCTTTGCCGGGATTTTCATGACCGAGGCCGTCGGAAGTCCCAGATATCCACTGAAGGTACAGACAGTACCGCGGTCAGTCCGAAAACTGTTGGCATAACAGTTGGTAAAGAAAACGCCCTCTTCTGTCAAGCGGTTGAAATGAGGAGCTACATCGGGAATACCGCCCAGAGGTTCGATAAAAGTACCTCCATAACTCTCCATCAAAATGATAAGAATATTGGGGCGCTTTGTATTCAACACCTCAATGATACTGTCTCCATCTGTCGAAGGATAAAGCCCGTCAAACAACCCGGCGCGTTTTTCTTCTTCGAAGAAATTAAATTCAGAAGCAAAGTCCTGCGATTTCCCCATAGAAGAAAGCAAACTGAAATCAGGATTGACAGCCGAATGATTCAAAAACTGCTCGCTGCTGAAATACACCTGACCGACGTTGGAAGTCGACTCGGTAACTCCCCCACGGATAATGATAAACAATACGCCGCCTATCAGCAACATGGCTCCTGTGGCTGCCACCCTCTTCCGCGCAGCAGTTAATACCGAAGGAGTTATTTTCAGCAATATCCACGTATTCAGCACAATAAGCAATACTATCGCCAACACCCGCAGCAGGATGAAACCAATCGAAACACTTGCCAAAGCCTCTTTGGGAGAATCAATATAAAGAAAAACAGATGCATCCAGTTTAAAGCCCCAGAAAGGATAAAGCCCCATGTCTGCCACAAATATAACAGAGACAAGAGTGGCAACAAACGCATAATATCCCCAAAGGATTTTCTTCAACGGAAACCGCCGAAACCAAATACTAATTAATATAAGAAGGAAAGGAAATGCGGTCAGATAACCGGTCATGGCCGCATCAAGACCGGCCCCGTGAATCATCACGTGCAGAAAATCAGTAAAGCCGAATCCTTTTTCAATAGCGCCATTATAAAGCATAAATAATGGCTTCTGCAAAATAAATATCAGTAAGACCGTAAAGAAATACAGGCTGATATAAGCAATCCGTTTCTTCATATCCTTAAATTATTATAGATATCTTTATTTCCGCCCGAAGTCTGCGGGAACCTCTCCCCACCGGTCGGTCTCCCATTTCAACAAGGGAGTGGTATAAGCATTATTTTTCAACCAATTCTCGGCCCGCTCTATCATCTGAAATAGTTCCTCGGTCTTTGGCGTACGTTCGAGCTTGGTCTTGCATTTTTTCTGTTTCACCCAACTCAGGGCATTCCGGCTATCTGAGTAAACAGGCATATTGATGTTTTTTTGCTTCATCAATGCCAATGCATGCACAATGGCAAGAAACTCACCGATATTGTTGGTTCCATATACAGGACCGAAATGAAAAATTTCCTGTCCGGTAAGAAGATAAACCCCACGATATTCCATAGGACCGGGATTTCCGCTGCAAGCGGCATCGACAGCCAAACAATTCATATCAAAGTTCTCGGGAAGTTGCCGGGGAGTTTCTTCTTTCTTCACCGTATTCTTTCCCACATAATGGAACGCAGAGGAAGCAAATGCCTGTTCTGCTTCTTCCCGGGTGTCAAAGGATTTGTAGAGTGCACCTTCATAACCCTTAATCTGTAACTGGCAATCAGTCCAGGAATGATATACCCCCGGACTGACTCCTTTCCATACTACATAGTATTTTTGTTTTTTTGCCATCTGCTTTGAGATTACACCCTGCGTGTGAGCTGCTTACATGCGCTCCGGCACTTCAATACCCAACAGACCCATCGCACTCTTTACAATCTTACCCACATTGGCGCTCAATGCCAGACGGAAAATCTTAAGTGCTTCGTCTTCTTCACGCAAAATGCTGAAATCATGATAGAACTGATTATACTCCTTCACCAAATCGTATGTATAGTTGGCAATAATAGATGGGTTATAATCCGTACCTGCTTGCTTCACAACTGTCTTAAAGTCAGCCAACATCTGAATCAAGCCTTCTTCTTTTGTACTCAGTTGCAATCCTGCCGGAATCACTTCGGGAATAGCGATACCTGATTCGGCTGCTTTACGCAACACCGACCGAATACGGGCATAAGTATATTGGATGAAAGGTCCTGTATTGCCATTGAAATCAATGGATTCCTTCGGATTAAACGTCATGTTCTTACGTGCATCCACTTTCAGGATAAAATACTTCAAAGCTCCCAAGCCTACAATGCGGGCAATATCATCGGCTTCTTCTTTAGACAAGCCATCCAGCTTACCCAGCTCGGCTGAAGTTTCTTTCGCAGTCTCAATCATAGCTTCCATCAAATCATCGGCATCCACCACGGTTCCTTCACGGCTCTTCATCTTACCTTCCGGCAATTCTACCATACCGTATGAGAAGTGAACCAATCCTTTGCCCCATTCAAAGCCCAGCTTATCAAGCAAGATGGACAATACCTGAAAATGATAATTCTGCTCATTTCCCACTACATATATCATCTTATCGATAGGATAGTCCTGAAAACGAAGTTTGGCAGTACCGATATCCTGAGTCATATACACCGAAGTTCCGTCTCCACGGAGCAGCAGCTTGTGATCCAATCCTTCCGCAGTAAGGTCGGCCCATACCGAATTGTCTTCTTTGCGATAGAAGAAGCCCTTTTCAAGACCTTCCATCACTTTATCCTTTCCTTCCAGATAGGTATTCGATTCGTAGTAAATCTTATCAAAACCAACCCCCATCATCTTATAGGTCTCATCAAAACCGGCATACACCCAATCATTCATCTTTTTCCAAAGCGCACGGATTTCGGGGTCGTTAGCCTCCCACTTACGCAGCATTTCGCGGGCTTCCTGCATCAAAGGTGACTCAGCCTCAGCTTTTGCTTTAGCTTCTTCCTCGTTCATCCCTTCTGCCTGATATTGAGCCATCAGCTCTTTTACTTCCGCTTTGTAATGCTTGTCAAAAGCCACATAATAATCGCCAATCAGGTGGTCGCCTTTCTTGCCTGACGATTCGGGAGTTTCGCCATTACCATATTTCAGCCAAGCCAGCATAGACTTGCAGATATGGATTCCACGATCGTTCACAATATTGGTTTTCACCACCTTATTGCCATTTGCCGCCATTACATTTGCCAACGCATTACCCAACAGGTTATTGCGGACGTGTCCCAAGTGTAAAGGCTTGTTCGTATTCGGAGAAGAATACTCAATCATCACCAGCGGAGAGTTTTCAGTAGCTTTCTCGATGCCATATTCCGGTTGAGCCTGAATGGAATTCAACAGCTCAATCCAGCAATCCGAGGCAATAGTCAGGTTCAAGAATCCTTTTACCGCATTATAAGCAGATATCAGCTCAGGAGCATTTTGGCACAAATATGCACCGATTTCCTGTGCAGTCTGTTCAGGGCCTTTCTTAGACATTTTCAAGAAAGGGAAAACAACCAATGTGAGGTGTCCTTCAAACTCTTTCTTGGTCTTCTGGAGCTGTACCATTTTTGCTGGTACTTCCTGTCCGTACAGCATGTTGATAGCGCTGATAATGGACGCGGTAAGTTTTTCTTCTATATTCATAGCGTGTAAGTACTTATTTGTTATTGAGTTGCAAAGATAAACATTTTAGATGAAATCTTTTCTATCATCCTCTATTTACTATACCAACGTTGATAAACCCGTTCAGTTCTTCTTCAAGCTTTCGGGAGATACCAACTTATAAAGCTTGTCGCTGGGGCGTATCTTTTCGGGAACTTTAAATGAAACATGCTGACCTTTCCGCACCACATCTACCGGCTTCAAATCGACTCTTGCCTCATCCAATGTGAAGAATACGGCACCTGTGGTAGGCCCTGTTATCAACAACTTGTCACCCACCTTCATTTCGGCCGCCTCCACCAGAAACTCAGCCACACCGATATTGGAGAAGTATTTAATGCCTTTTCCCACATATACTTTACGTTCGGTGGCTTCGGAACCATAATTCCTGCTCCATTCACCCAATCGCTGTCCCAGATAATAACCATTCCAGAATCCGCGGTTAAAGACTGTTTTCAGGCGCTCATCCCACTTCTGTTTCTTTTCCTCTGTAAACGTACCTTCCAGATAAGAACGGATAGCATCTTTATAACATTCCACCACCGTGCGTACATACTCAGGGCCGCGGGCGCGCCCTTCAATCTTGAACACACGCACACCGGCCTCAATCATTTCATCCATGAAATGAATGGTCTTCAAGTCTTTGGGAGACATGATATATTTATTGTCTACTTCCAGCTCTATATCACTTTCTTTATCCTTCACTTCGTATGCACGGCGGCAAATCTGCATGCAAGCGCCACGATTGGCGGACGCATTCATCTCATGCAGACTGAGATAGCACTTGCCCGACACTGCCATGCATAACGCTCCGTGACAGAACATTTCTATCCGGACCGGCTCACCTTTCGGCCCTTTTATCTGTTCATTCCGGATAGTATCATAAATCACTTTCACCTGTTTCAGATTCAATTCACGTGCCAGCACCACCACATCGGCAAAGCGGGCATAGAATTTCAGAGCCTCTGCATTGCTGATATTCAACTGAGTGGAGAGATGTACCTCCTGTCCAATCTCATTACAATAAGCCATCACAGCAACATCGGCAGCAATCACAGCACTGATTCCGGCTTCTTTTGCCGCCTCCACAATTGTACGCATCAAGGCAATATCCTCGTCATAAATAATAGTATTGATGGTCAGATAACTCTTGATGGCATGCGCATCACAAATCTGCGCTATCTCACGCAAATCATTAATAGTAAATGTATTGGCAGACCGGGCACGCATATTCAGGCTTTCAATACCAAAATAAATGGAGTCCGCACCTGCCTGTATAGCGGCAGCCAACGACTCACGCGAGCCGACAGGAGCCATTATTTCAAAGTCTTTTATAGAAGGTTTCATTATTCTTTTGATTATGTGTGTGCAAAGGTAGGCTTTTTTCCGTATTTTTGCAGCCAAATAACTGTTAGAATATGAAAATACGCCATATAGACTTGGGAGAACACCCCGTTTTATTAGCTCCGATGGAGGATGTGACCGACCCGGCTTTCCGCCTGATGTGCAAAAAGTTCGGTGCCGACATGGTATATACCGAATTCGTGTCGGCCGATGCCCTGATACGTTCGGTAGGGAAAACCATGCAAAAGCTGAACATCAATGACGAAGAACGCCCCGTAGCCATCCAGATTTACGGAAAAGATACGGCAACAATGGTAGAGGCCGCCAAGATAGTGGAAGAAACACGTCCTGACATTCTGGACATTAACTTCGGCTGCCCCGTGAAGCGCGTCGCAGGCAAAGGAGCAGGCGCAGGCATGTTGCAGAATATTCCGCTGATGCTGGAAATTACCCGCGCCGTGGTGGATGCAGTAAAGATTCCCGTCACCGTGAAGACACGCTTGGGATGGGACAACGACCATAAAATCATTGTCAGCCTGGCCGAGCAGTTGCAGGATTGCGGCATCGAAGCGTTAACCATCCACGGACGCACACGTGCACAGATGTATACCGGTGAAGCGGATTGGACCTTGATAGGCGAGGTAAAGAAGAATCCGCGCATACATATTCCTGTCATCGGCAATGGAGATGTAACCACACCGCAACGTGCCAAAGAGTGTTTTGACCTCTATGGAGTAGATGCCATCATGATCGGACGTGCCAGCTTCGGACGCCCCTGGATATTCAAAGAAGTGAAGCATTATATAGAAACCGGCGAAGAACTCCCACCTCTGTCTTTCGACTGGAAAATGGATGTCCTCCGCCGGGAAGTGTTGGACAGCGTCAATCTGCTGGACGAACGCCGCGGTATATTGCATGTACGCCGCCATCTGGCTGCATCTCCCATATTTAAAGGAATTCCCAACTTTAAGGAAACGCGTATCGCCATGCTTCGTGCCGAAACAGTAAAGGAGCTTTTCAGTATCCTTGACTATATAAAAGGCAACTATACTCTTTAATCATCATTGGAATGCCGATGGTGTCTGCCCTTCGTGCTGTTCTTTTCTACAGTACGGGGGTTTCCGCTGTAAGACACATCGCTATTCTTGCCTTCTTTATTGATGATTATCTTTTCGGAAGCATAGCACGAAATGTCGCCGGTACTACGCGGAGACGTATAAACCGTAGCTTGTTTTGCTTTCAAGTAAGAACCCGCAATGTCACCGGAACCGCTTAACGAATAGTTAGCTTTCGCACACTTGCCCGATAACGTAACATCGCCCGAACCATTGACAGTACCATTCACTTCATCAGCCGAAATACCTTTTATATTCACATCACCCGAACCGTTGACAGCACTATTCACTCTATCGGCCGAAATGCTCTTCACAGCAACATCACCCGAACCATTGACAGCCATATTCATTTCCACTCCCGAAACATCACCTAAGGCAATATCGCCCGAACCGTTGACAGCGACATTCATCTTACGGCATTTCACCTTGTCGGCGTCAATGTCACCACTGCCATTCACCGTCCAGTCAATGCCATGGTTCACGTCAACTCCATTTTCAAAGATAATATCACCCGAACCATTGATCACTGCACTTCTCACCATGGGTGCAGCTACACGTAGTTCCAGGCTGGCGCCATTCTCAAAAGAAACGGAATATCCTTTTTTCAACTCAATAATCAAGGTACGATTTTTTACATACACTTGCACAATATCCTGCAAGTTATCCGGTACAGAGAGCTCAAGTTCCTGTTTCCCTGAAGTTTGGGTATAAATAATCTTGCTGCTTCCATTCAGGCAGACCGCATCAAAACCGCCCACATTCACTTCCTTTGTCACATTGTTCTTACTTGCTCTGATTCTCTCACTCAAAGATTCTGCCCATACCGTTGTAGATACTAACGCCAAGGCAAATAACATAAAAATAGATACTGTTTTTTTCATAATATTATCGTTTTTATATATGTTAGACGTATCTGACCGGGCAAACGTTGCATCCTTTATGCACTTTTTTTAAATCAATTTGCTCCGACATCAGTCGGAACAAGCATTCCCGCCCTTCAGATTAAGCCTTTCCATAAGTCGGATTACTACAGACTGCCACAATGGACCGTACAGTCTGCTACGGTAGACCGTACGGTCTGCTACAGTGGACTGTACAGTCCATTGCCGTAGACTGTAATAATCTTCCGTTTAAAAAGCCTTAGCCGACAATAAGAAACCGCCTGCCTCTCTATCCGTTTCTATCTGGCCACCAATTGGAACACCACCGAAGCGAACCAGCGTTTATACATCCACGTAGCCGCAATATAAATACAAACAGCAGAAACCCAACCGGCAATCACATCTATCAGATAATGTGCCTGAATATAAACCGTGGCGCAGCAAAGAAGCACATAAAAGGGTGCCAGGAAACAGCATAACTTCTTATTTACCCGATAGGCCATAATCATGATGATAGTGGAAATACCGACATGCGAACTGGGGAAAGCCGCGGTAGGACGTTCGCCCACCTCCTGAGAAGCCTCTACAAGATTATAAAAGAAACCATGATCGAAACCGGGACCGGGCAACAGAATATCATTGTGATTAAAATAATCTCCAATCGCCGGAAAGTGTTGCGCCATCACGTTATCCATGCCGATGGCGGGAAAGTAAAACTGCGGACCGGCTACAGGGACCAATATATAAATAAGATAATAGATGAAAAATGAGGTAACCAATACAAAAGATACCTTTTCAAACCATTCAAAACGGAAAAGGAAATAATAGATTGTCACTATCGCAATCATCGGATAATAAGCAAAATAGCCTAGATTAAAGGGCTCGCTGAACCACATGGACGGGCAAAGTTCGCTGAACTCCACCGATGGCTGGCAACGGAACAGGAATTGTTCTGCAGAGGCAAAGAAATTATCCAGATTCGGGAACAAGCGGTTGAACTCGAAGGTATCGGGATACCAATAAGCCAAAAACGCCATTTGTACAGCCATACGAATGAATGCGGATAATTTACAAGGATATTTATGATACAAATATATCAATGCAAAAGTGATAACCACAATACCTGCACGTTCCAGCAACATTGTGCCGGGATGATCCATGCGTGGCCACAATATCAAAACCATAATCGTAGTGAGAGCATTATATATCAAGCTGATACTCTCGACGGCAAACAATCCTTTTACACTGTCTACACGTTTGAATAAATTTAAAGCCATCCTTCTTTCTTATACCAGGCAATAATCTCTTTTACTCCCCTTTCCAGCGGATATTCGGGACGATATCCCAATTCATCCGTCAAAGGAGTAATGTCGCATTGCCAGTTGCGTTGTTTCATTATTTTATATTTATCACGATTCAGCGTGCTTACCTTTCCCAAGCAACGCGCTGAAAATTCAGCGAGCAAAGATACAACTTTTAAAATAAATAGCGGACATTTAAAGTGTATAACCCACGGATTACCAAGCTCTTTTTGTATTAAATCGGAGAAAGCACGGCTGGAATATACATTTCCGTCACTTACAAAATAGGCACGATGCTTCACTTTATGCTCTATAGCCAGATAGACTGCCTGCACCAAGTCCTTCACATAGATAAAGGTAAGGTCCTGACGTTTGAAGCCGGCGGCAAAGTCTACGTGCTGTTTGATTGATTTGGCCATCAGGAAATAATCTCTCTCTCGAGGGCCATAGACTCCGGTCGGCCGGAAAATCACAACCGGGAAACCGGACAATGATTGCAGGTAATGTTCCGACTTCAGTTTACTGACTCCATAAGCGGTATTGGGCATCGCCGTATCATGTTCATTAATGGGCGCATAATTCTCTTCACGTATAGGTCCGAAGATACTAAGCGAACTGATATAGATAAATTGTTCGGGAACCATATCCAATGCTTGCAGCGCCTCTACGAAATTACGGGTATAAATATAATTTCCTTGTTCAAACTCTTCTTTATGACGACATTTAGTCACACCCGCACAATGAATGATATAATCCCATCCTCCATGCATTTGTTTGTGAACCGTCAATTGTTCCACCAGCCTTCCGGGATGAGCAAAATCCAGTTCGGCAAACCGGATACGGGAATCCTTCAAATACTTGCGGCTACTGCTTTTACGCACTCCTGCCCATACCTGCATGCCTCTTTCCAAGCCACCTTCCACCAGAAAACTGCCGATAAACCCGCTTGCTCCGGTTACCAATATTCTTTTTTCCATTCTTCCTTATCACATTTTACTTCACCGGTTCCACATGAATACCCACATGGGTATCTTCTCCATATTTTTCTTTCAATTTCCGTTCGATTGCCGTAGCTGTCTCATGAGCTTTATATAACGGTATATCCCCATTCATACGGACATGAATCTCTATGGCATAGTTATTCCCGATACGCCGTGTGCGCAAATGATGAGGCTCTGTTACCCCGTCGAAAGCCAGGACCGTCTGCTCAATCTCGTGTTCCACACTTTCGGGCAATGATTTTTCCAGCAGTTCATCAATACAAGGGACCAAGAGCTTGACAGACACTTTCATTATAAAGAAACTGACTATCACGGCGGCAATAGGGTCGAGCACCACCCAATGAGGACCGAGCAGAATAGCTCCGCCAATACCTGAAGCCGTTCCGATAGAAGACAATGCATCGCTCCGATGATGCCATGCATTGGCAATCACTGCTTGAGAGTTGTACTTTCTGCCCATACGGACAGTGTATTGATACAATATCTCCTTCAATAAGATAGAGACAAGAGCCGCAATCAATGCAAGCACTCCGGGCGCACGCAACTGTTCTCCGCGCATAAAGGCCAAGATTTCGCCGGCACCGTTCCATAAGATTCCGCAGCCTACTCCCAAAAGTGCCACTCCAATCAAGGCAGTAGCCAAAGTCTCATACTTGCCGTGGCCGTAATCATGTCCCTTGTCCTGAGGCTTATTGGAAATACGAACAAACAGTATGACCACCACATCCGTTACGAAATCGGAAAGAGAATGTACGGCATCTGCCATCATAGCAGCACTATGCCCTGCTATCCCGGCCAGAAATTTAAAAATAACCAGCAGGAAATTAGCAAAGCTGCCCCATAAAGTAACTTTATAGATTCCTTTTTCTCTAGCTCTTTTCTCAAGTTCAGCCATAATCGTCATTTTTGAACGGACAAAGATAGCACGTTTCATTCATATTCAACCAAATTTAATGCATCTATTGAACCGCTATTCCAATTATTTTGTTTACTTTGTAGCACATAATACATTAAAATACCCATTTATGGCTAAAAAGAAAGAAAAAAAAGCAGGAAAACGCATGAAGAAGAGTGAACTGGCAGAACGCCTCATCAACTATTTCCGTGCCAAGCCGAATGAAACATTCAGCCTCAAACAGCTCTCAAGCGGGTTAAACTTAACTACTCATCCTCTTAAAATGCTTTGCGCCGACATCATCCTCGAAATGATAGCGGATGATTTCTTACAAGAAGTTGAAAAAGGGCAATATAAGCTGAACGACCACGGACTGATTATGACGGGTATTTTTCAGCGTAAAAGCAATGGTAAGAACTCTTTCATCCCGGAGGACGGAGGAGAGACCATCTTTATAGCCGAAAGAAACTCGGCACACGCCATGAACAACGACAAAGTCAAAATTGCCTTGTTTGCAAAACGCAAGAACCGCAACCCCGAAGGAGAAGTAATTGAAATCATCGAACGGGCAAACGATACATTCGTCGGAACATTGAAAGTCGACAAATTCTATGCTTTCCTTGTTACCGAAAACCGTACGCTGGCAAATGACATTTTCATTCCCAAAGATAAATTGAAAGGAGGGAAAAATGGCGATAAAGCTGTCGTAAAAATAATAGAATGGCCGAAAGAAGCCAAAAACCCAATCGGGCAAGTTATGGACATCTTGGGCAAGGCAGGCGAAAACACCACTGAGATGCATGCCATTCTAGCAGAATACGGACTGCCGTATGTATATCCCAAAAACGTAGAGGCCGCCGCCGAAAAGATTCCGGCCGAGATAACGGAAGCCGACTATGCCGAACGGGAAGATTTCCGGGCCGTAACGACCTTTACCATCGACCCCAAAGATGCAAAAGACTTTGACGATGCTCTATCCATCCGGCTTATCAAACCGGGACTGTGGGAAGTCGGAGTACATATTGCCGATGTTACACACTATGTAAAAGAAGGAAGTACAATAGACAAAGAAGCAGAAAAACGTGCAACTTCCGTTTACTTGGTAGACCGCACCATTCCAATGTTGCCCGAACGCCTGTGTAACTTCATCTGCTCTCTCCGCCCCAATGAGGAAAAGCTGGCATTCTCTGTCATTTTCGATATGAACGAAAAAGGTGAAGTGAAGAATTCACGCATCAAACATACAGTGATTAAGAGTGACCGCCGTTTTACCTATGAGGAAGCACAGCAAGTCATCGAGACCGGTGAAGGTGATTACAAGGAAGAAATTCTGGAATTGAACAAGTTAGCTCAAATCCTGCGCAAACAACGATTGGCGGCAGGCGCCATCGACTTTGACCGCATTGAAGTAAAATTTGAGATTGACGAAACAGGGAAACCGTTAAGTGTTTATTTCAAAGAGTCCAAAGAAGCCAACAAGCTGATTGAAGAGTTTATGCTTCTTGCCAACCGTACCGTGGCTGAAACAATCGGCAAAGTGCCCAAAAATAAAAAAGCAAAAGTATTCCCCTATCGTATCCATGACCTTCCCGACCCCGACAAACTGGAAAACCTGAATTGGTTTATTAACCGCTTCGGTTATAAAATACGCACTTCGGGCTCAAAGTCAGAGGTTTCCAAATCCATCAACCGCCTGCTGGATGACATAAAGGACAAGAAAGAACAAAACCTGATAGAAACTGTTTCTTTGCGTGCCATGCAGAAAGCACGTTATTCAACAGTTAATATAGGCCATTATGGATTAGCTTTTGATTTCTATACCCACTTTACATCTCCCATCCGCCGTTTCCCGGACATGATGGTACATCGCTTGCTCACCCGCTATCTGGCAGGAGGACGAACGGCACAAAAGGATAAATACGAAGATTTGTGTGACCATAGTTCTGAAATGGAGCAAATTGCATCAAACGCAGAACGCGCTTCGGTGAAGTATAAACAAGTAGAGTTCATGAGTGAACGTGTGGGCTTGGAGTTTGAAGGAGTTATTTCGGGAGTAACGGAATGGGGACTCTATGTTGAAATCAATGAGAATAAGTGCGAAGGCATGGTTCCTATGCGCGACTTAGGCGATGATTATTATGACTTTGACGAAAAGAACTATTGCTTAATAGGGCGACGTCATCATAAGAAATTCAGCCTGGGTGACCCTGTCACCATTAAAGTGGCACGTGCCAACCTGGAGAAGAAACAGCTGGACTTTGCATTGGTGGAGAAATAAGGAGAGTCACTCCGTTCGTGAGGGTGCCAAAACAAAACCGGCCTATCCCATCGTCAGCTGTAGAGGCAGGGTTTGCCTGCCCGAAGACACAAAACAAACTGTTTTCGGGCGAGCAAACCTCGCCCCTACGAACTAAACGACAGCATTATCCACGTTTTGACACACCCCCATAAGAAACGAAAACGCTCTTCCACATCATAAATGAACGCTTATTTTACCCGTCTATTCAACTGATTATTCGCTTTATCCGGTTTTGACTTCCCAATCCGTTTGCCACTCGGCTTTTTTTTATTCCCTTGCTTTACCTTGCCTGCGAAAGGATTCTTCTTATTTGCCATAAAACATCTTCTTTTTTCTGCAAAAATAAACTATAAAACCCAATATTCCTTCCATTTATTGGCAATGATATAGAATTTCTTTACTTTTGTCCTCATTAACAATGATATATATGACTTCATTCGACTATACCGGCATATTGACCCAAGCAGTAGATGAACTTTCCGACAGCCAATCTTATAAAGGACTGTTTCATCAACACAAAGACGGAGACCCTCTGCCTTCCGCTAAATCACTATATAAAATTGTAGAGTTAGCCCGTTCCATCCTCTTCCCCGGATATTTTGGTAATTCTACTATCAACAGTCATACCATTACTTATCACATAGGAGTAAATGTAGAAAACCTATTCGACCTGTTGACGGACCAAATACAAGCCGGTTTGTGTTTCGGGCAAGAAAATAATAACAACGAAAACACGAACAACAATGAACCGTGCCGTGAAACAGCAGCATTGCTTGCCGCTCGTTTTATAAGTAAGTTGCCCGAAATGCGCCGCATTCTGGCTACCGATGTAGAAGCAGCCTATTACGGAGACCCTGCCGCTACCTGTTTTGGTGAAATAATCAGCTGCTATCCTGCCATCCGTGCCATCAGTAACTACCGAATAGCCCATGAATTGTTGATATTAGGTGTACCTCTGATTCCCAGATACATTACAGAAATGGCACACTCGGAAACCGGAATAGATATCCACCCGGGAGCAAAAATAGGACATCATTTCACAATAGACCACGGAACAGGCGTGGTGATTGGTGCAACCAGTATCATTGGCAATAACGTAAAACTCTATCAAGGTGTCACGCTGGGAGCCAAAAGCTTCCCGTTGGACAACAATGGCAATCCCATCAAAGGTATTCCCCGACACCCTATTCTGGAAGATGATGTAATCGTTTATTCCAATGCTACCATTTTGGGACGCGTGACCATAGGTAAGGGTGCAACCGTAGGAGGAAATATATGGGTGACCGAAAATGTTCCTGCCGGAGCACGCATCGTGCAACGCAAAACAAAAGAAGGAGAGAAAATTTAAACCTCAATCAGCGGGAGAGTCAGAATAAAACGGCAGCCCACTGTATATTCTTTATCAATAACCAGTGTTCCACCCAGCTTTTCAGCAATCAACCGGCAGATAGGAAGCCCCAACCCTGTTCCCTGAGTAAAGTCATCCAACTTGGTGAAACGTTCAAAAACATATTCCTGCTTATCTGCCGGAATACCTTTTCCTGTATCCGTAATGCGATAAATGATTTCCCGCTCATTTCTGTTTAGTTCATAATCTAACACAATAGAACCTTTATCGGTAAACTTAGCCGCATTTTGCAAAAGATGAATCAATATTTGTGAGACCCTACCCGGATTGGTCTTAATCAAACACCTCTCTACCGAAGGACGAAATTCCAATTCTACCCCCTCATGCACCAACGTCCGAACAGCTTCTATCCCCGACAGGCAACTTACATTGATATCTTCCACCTTATCATAAGACACTTCTTCAGACTGGTCAAGAAAAGAGATATCAAGCACATCATTAATCAGCCTCAACAAATTGGCACTATTGACTTCGATAATTGAAACAAACTCTTTTGTTTCCTGATTATCCTGATATATATCCACCAATAGCTGAGAAAAGCCCACTATGGAATTCAACGGTGTACGAATCTCATGAGACATATTCTGAATAAAGGTTGTTTTCATCATACTTGCATATTCAGCCCGTTCTTTGGCCTTCATCAACTCATCGGCAAAAATCTTTAAGTCCTTATTCTGTTTGTTAACAATGAGCTCCGACGCTTTCAAGCGTTTATTGAGTTTATAAATCCGAAAGAACAGAATTCCACTCATTATCCAAAACAAGACAACGAATATCAAAACCAAATAAACGGTATGCAATTGATCTTTCTGAACACTTAACTGAAGCTCATTCCTTTCATTCTTCAGCTGCTCCAACTCCAAAATAGAAGAAAACTCGGTGGCAGAATTCTGCAACTCTTTTGTACGGACAGAGTCGGTAGCCGCAATATAATCATAGTAAAACTCGGCAGCCTTCAGCTTGTCACCCATCTTCCAATAAATATTCCCCTGTTCCCTTACCAATTTATAATCCATATATTTAGAACGGATGGGAGTTGAGTCATTCATCATTGCATCCACCATTTTCAGCGCCTCACTATATTGTCCGGCAACACTATAATAGGTTTCCTTGAGATAATAAAGCCCCATAATATATGTGACCATATTCTTATTCTGTATAAATAACTTCTCAATATCCTGTATATATTTCCATGCCTCATTCAACTGCCCCTTCTTTATATAATATAATGCATACGCTTTACGGGTCGTAAAAGACTGGTAATCCGTTTGTGCCAAAAGTATTCCTTTTTCCAGAGCTTCTTTTGCTTCATCCCATCTTTTCAACTCCACAGCCGCTTGAGCAAGCGAAGCATAATAAGACGGGATATTGATATCTGCAATATTATTCTCCTCTACTATCTCTATCGTCTTCTTAAAATTATCATAAGCTAACCGGTAATTATCCTGCGTAAGATAAATGTTCGCCATACAACGGTAACACTCCGCAACTCCCCGCATATAATTATCCTTCCGGGCTTCCTGAAGCATTTTCTTTACTTCATACAAAGCGATATTTGCTTTATTTTGCTTAAGATAGTAGATTATCAGCCGACTCCCCCATGCAAAATAATAATATTTCAATTGATTATATTTCCGGCTGATCAGCTTTGCCTCCTTCACACTCTTCAGAATATTCTCCTCATCATTCTTGTAGTAATAATAATCCAGTTTCAAACATTTTGCAATAGCCATCAACCGTCTGTTACCCGCTTTCTCGCTCCGCACGAACAGAGTATCACACATATCCAAAGCAATGGGAGAGTCCAGATTCGCCTTACATTTTTTATAATATGCCATCAATATGCTGTCGTTTTCCACAGCAACCTCATTTTGCCCTTTGCCGCAACAGCAACATAAAACAAATAGAATTGTCAGACAAAGCTTAAGACACATCAAGGTGAGTAATTTTTCACAAAGATAACATAATATTTTAAGACGAAAACGAAATGTGATAAAAAACGAAATGAAATATAAAAAGAAGGAGCACCGGTACTCCTCCATCCCAAACTAAAGCCAACCTGTTTAAAACATAAGCTACCGACATCCAAACCATCTTTTTCTGTCCTTTCAATTAATCACATCAGAATACGTTCTGCCGGTCAGCCCGATACCTTGTTCTTATTCCCTAACCGGGAGAAAGTAATCGATGCTCTTTATGGTTCTGACGGACTGGAACTCACTTTCTGAGAGACAGATATTTCCTCATCATTCTAAAGAAGCCGATCAATACAACTTCGACATACAGGCAGATATAGGTAAACTACAACAGTAACAGAGAAACAAAGAGATTCCCCCATATTTTACACAATATTCAAAGAAATCATTTATCTTTGCCCATGAGAGAGTGATATAAATATCTGATATGAAAAAATATACCATCTATATAATTATATATATGCTTCTTTGCTTTACATCCGTTTTCGGGCAGCAAGCAAACTATCAGATTTTTGAGAATATCAATCTTAGCACAGAGGCATCCGTTACTAATTGCTTTTTACAAGACGAACAAGGCATGATATGGATTGGCTCAAATAAAGGATTATTCAGTTATAACGGGTATTCCGTACAATCGCATCCTGCCCCCGACGAACAAAGCAATGCATGGATTTACTGCGGACAAATCATCAATGATACCTTTTTATATTTGGGAACAGACAATGGAATGTTAGTCTATAACTATAAAACAGACCTATACGAAACACCACCAATCACCTTCCCCGCCGATATACGTTCATTAGCATTACAAGGAGAAACACTTTGGATAGGAACGCTGAATGGGCTTTATAATTACACACTGAGCAGCCGAACTCTTAAACGTTTCGACACTCAAACATATAAAGGACTTCCCCATACTATTGTTTACTCTGTTATCCGTTCACAGGACAATCATATTTATGTAGGAACTTACAACGGACTTTCCCAATATACATCTACAAACGATAGTTTTAAATACATTCCACTGCCCGTTTCCCAACATAAAAATAATCAGTTTATCAATTCCCTGCTGGAAGACACTATCCGAAAATGTATTTGGATTGGAACGGAAGGAAGTCTCTTTAAATATACTCCTGCCAATGGAGACATAGAACAGATAGAAACAGTTCATGCCAACTCTGTCAAGTCGTTGGCACTAGATGGAAAACAACGTCTATTAATAGGCACAGACAATGGCCTTTACATCTACAAAGAAAATGAGCCATTATTGCATACCCGACATGACTCGCGAAATTTGCAATCGCTTGCCGACAATATCATATGGAATATTTTCACAGACCGCGAACGAAATGTATGGTTAGGCACCAATTATGGCATTTCTCTGTCACACAACAATAATGCCTTCCAGTATATACCGATTTCTCAAATGACAGGAACAGGAGAAGGCAACCAATTTTTCTCCATTTTCAAAGATACTCGTAACAACTATTGGTTTGGCGGAAGCAACGGTATCATCCGTTCCAAGCGGTCAATAAAAGATACTTCTGATGCCATCTGGTATAAAATGGGAGATTCCAGGCATAACTTAGCCCACAACCGCATCCGTCATATCACCGAAGACCATAATCATGAATTATGGATTGCTACAGACGGAAGCGTAAACCGTTATAATTATACTACCCAACAATTCATACATTATAATATAGTAGACAGCACAGGAAAAAATAATGCAAACTGGGCTTACCATCTGATGGAAGACTCGGAAGGAAAATTATGGATAGCCACTTGTTTGGGAGGAATCTTTGTAGTGGACAAGCAGAAAATGATGAAAAGTAACTCGGAGTATTACACTGCCGACTATAACTTTTCTATAAAAGACGGACTATCGGGTATGTTTATCAACCAACTCATTCCCGATCACAAAGGTAATGTATGGGTGCTTGTCTATAACAACGGCATCGACAAAATAAATCCCCATACTCACCAAATCACTCATCTACAAACCGACTCCATAACAGGAAACCAAAAGCCAAATTTCATTTTATGCGATGATCAAGGTTATATCTGGGCAGGATTCCGAGGTGGAATACTTCGCATTAACCCTCAAAACAATGAGATCACCACCATTCGTTTCGGTAGTTTCAGCAGCAATGAAGTTTTTTCTATGCTGGAAGTCGAAGATCATATATGGATATCCACTTCAAATGGTTTTTGGGTAATCAATAAAAAAACATCGGACACCCGCAGACTCCCTCTTACCAACAAACGTTTTACAAGTATGTATTACGACAGAACCACACGTGAAATCTATTTGGGAGACGTGGACGGATACGCCATTACTTCACCGGATATATTAAATCTTTCTCCCAATAACCGTCCCCTGATAGTGACTGCCCTATATATTAATGGAAAATTAACAGAGAACAACGGAAAAAGTATCCGTTATACCAATCATATCGAATTAAATCATAACCAAAACAATTTTGCCATCGAATTCTCCGATCTGCCTTATTCATTAGAAGAAAAAAATAAATTTGTATACCGCATGGAAGGAGTAGACCGAGAATGGAATCTACTGAGCCCTAATACCAACCGAATTTCTTATAACAATCTGGACTATGAGAATTATACACTGAGAATCAGCAAACTGAATATAAACGGAAAGCCTTCGGAAGATGCCTATACATTGGAAATCCGTATCAGCCCACCCTGGTATTACACACTTTGGGCTAAAATTATTTATTCCCTTTTATTGGCAGGACTGACCGCATGGATTATCAACTTCTTCCGTATGAAAAATCGCCTGCATATAGAACGTATAGAGAAAAAGCAAATTATGGAACAATCACGTCAAAAAATAGATTTTTTCACCAATCTGTCCCATGATTTTAAGACTCCACTCAGCCTGATTCTTGCTCCGGTCAGTAAACTATTGCCGGAAATCAAAAATCCACAAGAAAAAAAATTGCTTGAAGGGGTACAGCGTAATGCTATTAAACTTAATTCACTGATTCATCAAGTGTTAAACTTCAATCGTTTAGACAGTGACTCCAATACCTTACTTATTCTCTCACATACGGAAATGGTAGAATTTGCCCGTTCGCAGTTTCAATCTTATGAAGAGGTGGCAAAGGAAAAGAATATTCTTACCCAATTCAAAACCAACCAAGAAAAAATTTATCTAGATATCGACCTCGTCAAATGGGAGTCAATCCTCAACAATATACTTTCCAATGCACTGAAATACACTCAAGATGGAGGAAGCATTACTCTTTCCCTATCATACAAAGAGAAAGAATTGTCCGTCAGCGTATCAGATACAGGACAAGGTATTCCGGCCCAAGACCTGCCCTATATTTTTCAACGTTTTTTTCAGTCTTCACGCACTAAAGGAAAGAAAGAGGGTACAGGTATCGGCCTTTATCTGGTAAAGACCTACACTGAGCTGCATGGAGGACAAGTCAACCTTGTTTCGGAAGAGAATAAAGGAACCACCGTAACAATTACTCTCCCAATATTTCAAGAAGCTGAAACATTTCCATCCAAAGTACAGCCTGAAAATCATAAAAAAGAAACATGCGAAAGCACCGATACCCTTCCGTCTGTTTTAATTGTAGACGATAATCCCGAAATTATCAACTTTATCCACGACATTCTTCATTCCCATTACCATTGCCTGACTGCCCCGGAAGGAAAAACAGGGCTGAAACGCTGTATGGAATCACTTCCCGACTTGATTATCACTGACCTGATGATGCCTGTGATGGATGGAATGGAGATGTGCCGGCATATTAAAAAACATGTCCCCACCTCTACCATTCCCATTATCTTATTAACGGGTAAAGACGATAAACATACTGAATTGGAGAGCATCCAATTAAATATTGATGCCTTTATCACCAAACCCTTCGAAGCCGAAATTCTGTTATCACGCGTAGAACAGTTAATCAGTAAAAGACGAACACTGGAAGCTGTGGCACGCATTGAGACCATCAGTACACCCAAAAAGATTGAGGCTGTATCTTATGATGAAAAATTCCTTGCAGATATTACACGTATTATCGAAGATCATATAGCAGACTCTGAACTGAATGTCAATGCACTCTGCGAGTTATCAGGAATCGGCAACAAACAAGTCTATCGAAAAGTAAAACAACTGACCGGACTTTCACCGGTAGAATATATTAAAAATATCCGCATGAAAAAAGCCGCCATGCTATTGGAACAGAAAAAGTTTTCAGTAGCTGAAGTAATGTACATGGTCGGCTTCTCCAGTTCTTCCTACTTCTCCAAATGTTTTCAAAATGAATTTGGGGTGACACCAAAACAATTTATAGAAAAAGAATAAAAAAAATCCTCCATTTCATCGATATTTTTTCCTCTTGTCCGACTTTTGTCCTTTTATGTCCAATCTCTGCTTTTTTCTAAAGCAGCCCTCCACTACTTTTGTTTCCATCAAAACGAAACCATAAATTTAATTATATGATGAAACACTTTCTTATCTTTGTTTTCTGTATATTTACTTTGGCAGGCTACGCAAAAAAAATCCCTACCGTTTATATTGATGGAAAAGGAGTAATGCGTTGGAGTGACACCCGGAAAGAAGCTTCTTTCTATGGAGTGAATTACACATTGCCTTTTGCTCATGCCTATCGTGCCATGAACTATCTAAGCATAGACCATAAAAATGCCATAGACCGTGATGTATACCATATAGCACGCCTGGGTTTAAACGCCTACCGTATTCACATCTGGGATGTCGAAATCAGCGATGCCAAAGGCAACTTGATAGACAACGAGCATCTGGAGTTACTCGATTACCTGCTGATGCGTCTAAGAGAACGGGACATTCGTATTGTTATTACTTCACAAACCAACTTTGGTAATGGATATCCTGAACATAACAAACCAACCGGAGGATATTCCTATAATTATGATAAGTGCGACATACACCGGAATCCTGAAGCCATTGCTGCCCAAGAGAAATATATTAGCGCCTTGATTAACCATATCAATCCCAATACCGGATTGGCTTATAAAGACGATCCATATATTATCGGTTTTGAAATAAACAATGAACCCTGTCATCCAGGGACAAAAGAAGAAACAAAAAATTATATAGACCGGATGCTGACAGCTTTAAAGAAAGCAGGTAATCAGAAACCGGTATTCTATAATGTAAGCCATAACCAACATGTAACAGAAGCCTACTATGACACAGCCATCCAGGGAACAACCTATCAATGGTATCCCATCGGACTTGTAGCAGGTTACACTCGCAAAGGTAATTTCCTGCCTCATGTAGATTCCTACAACATTCCATTCTCACATATAAAAGGATTCGACAAAAAAGCACGTCTTGTCTATGAGTTCGACCCGGCAGATATCATGTATTCTTATATGTATCCCGTCATAGCACGCAGCTTCCGCACTGCCGGTTTTCAATGGATTACCCAATTTTCCTATGACCCCATTGATATAGCATACGCCAATACCGAATATCAGACTCACTTTTTAAATCTGGCATATACTCCACATAAAGCAATCAGCATGAAAATAGCTGCAGAGGTTGCCCGCAACATAAAGAGAGGTGAATCTTTCGGCACTTACCCCAATGATACAGTCTTTACGAATGTACATGTCAGCTATAAGCAAGATTTAAGTGAATTAAATCGACCGGATGCGTTCTTCTATTCTAATACCACCCACAGCCATCCAGTTGCTATCGAACATTTACAGGCTATAGCCGGATGTGGTAGTTCTCCCATTATCAAATATGAAGGAACCGGAGCTTACTTTGTCGACCGATTGGAAAATGGTATATGGAGACTGGAAGTATTACCAGATGCCATACAAGTCAGTGACCCTTTTGCCAAACCCTCTTTGAAGAAGGAAACAGTGACAATAGTAAACAATGCTTGGGACATGACACTCCGCCTTCCCGACTTAGGGGAAGATTTTATTGCTACTGCACTAAATGACGGAAATTCTCTGGATATAGAAGCAATCAACAGTACACTTCCATGTTTAAGACCGGGTGTTTACCTACTGAAACGTAAGGACTATAATCCGGTTAATAAATGGAACAAAGATACCCGATGGCAGAATATCCGATTAGGTGAATATGTACAGCCAAACATCCGACAACGCAAAGACTTCACTGTTATCCATCAACCTACCAAGACCGTTGATGCTGGAAAAGATTTGGTTATAGAGGCACAGATAATCGGGCCTTCACACCCCGACTCCATCATTATCTATACAGACAAGGTTTCTTTCTGGAACGAAACAAATCCCTACATCAAAATGACACATACGCATGGCTATACTTATCGAGCCATCGTGCCAGGCACAGAGGTAAAAAAAGGATTTTTCAGGTATAATGTAATCGTATGCCGGGGCGGTAAACAACAAACTTTTCCCAGTGGAACAGAAGGTAGCCCATTAGATTGGGACTATATTGACAAGCAATACTGGGAAAGCAAAGTCACCGCCCCCGACAATGCGATTGAACTGGTATCCTCTTCAGTTTGTGAAGAATGGAACGGAATGGAACACTATACATTGCCCGAAGGCAGTAACCACCATTTTTTTAAGAAATATATCCGTCAGGAGATAGAAGGAAAAAAATTACGGTTGCCACAGATTAAATACCTCTGTTTGGAACTGGATGGCAAGGTAATGAAAACAAAGGCCGGTTTCATTACTTCAGACGGTTACACCTATAAAGCTCCCTGTTCCTGCGGTCAGGATGGTATAATTCGGATACCGCTCAGGGAATTGAAACAAAGTGCAACCGCACTGCTACCTCATGCCTATCCCACATTTTTAACAGAATACTTTGAGCCGGTAACAGACATTCCGTTTCAGATAGAAAAAATAGAAACTCTGGAAGTTTCCAATGACGGAGAAGAGATAAGAATAAAAAAGGCATGGCTGGAATAAATAAACAATAATACCATAAAAAACAAAACCTCATGAAAAACAAAATCTTAAATCTGCGCGGCACAGTAACACTGTTGTTACTATGCACGTTGTTAGGCATCTCTCCTGTCCTCGCACAACAGACAGGAGAAACAAGAACCCTCACCGGACAAGTGACAGATGAAGCCAACGAAACGCTCATCGGCGCCAGTATTGTGGTAAAAGGAACAACAATCGGCACAGTGACAGACTTTAATGGCAACTATTCCCTCACTGTTCCTTCAGATGCCAGCGAACTCCTTTTCTCTTATGTAGGTTACAACTCTAAGAGTGTCACTATTCCTAAAGGAACCAATATATTGAACGTACAGCTAAACAGTGACACACAAATATTGACCGATGTGGTGGTTATCGGTTACGGAACTACCCGCAAAAGCGACCTCACCGGTTCTGTATCCAATGTCAGCAGCAAAGACTTCAACTCAGGACTGATATCCTCTCCCGAACAATTAATCAATGGTAAAGTTTCGGGTGTGCAAATCATGTCTGCCAGTGGTTCACCCACTTCAGGCAGTACCATCCGTATCCGTGGAGGAGCCTCATTAAACGCTAGTAATGACCCACTCATCGTACTTGACGGTGTTCCCCTCGAAAGCGGTGGTATCAGCGGAAACAATGGTAACTTCCTAAGCCTCATCAACCCAAGCGATATCGAAAGCATGACGATATTAAAAGATGCCTCCTCTACTGCTATTTATGGTTCACGCGCCTCCAATGGTGTAATTATTATCACTACCAAAAAAGGAAACAGTGATAAGATAAAGGTTAGTTTCAATACCACCAACTCCATACAAACACGCACAAAAATGGCAGATATGTTGTCACACAATGAATTTGTAGACGTTATTAAGAGTCACGGTACTGTGGCCCAACAAGCCCTGCTCGGAAATGACAACACAGACTGGAACAACCAAATTTACCATACCGCTTTCGGTACAGACAACAACCTGAGCATCGCCGGACGCCTGGCAAAGAATCTGCCTATCCGCGTATCTTTGGGCTACTACAACCAAAACGGTATCCTAAAAACCGACAACGCAGAACGCTTTACAGGAAGCCTTTCACTGTCACCTTCTTTCTTTAATGACTATCTGAAGCTCAATATCAATGCTAAAGGCTCGGTCAACAATAACCGTTTTGCCGAAACCGGAGCTATTTGGGCAGCTTCTACCTTCAACCCTACTCTGCCTGTCTATTCGGGAAACTCAAACTTCGGCGGCTATAACGAAGCGCTCGACAATACCGGCGCACCGGTCAATGCAGCCGTTCTGAACCCATTGGGAAGAATTGAACAAAACAACTCTACCAGCAAAGTACAACGTTTTATCGGCAACTTCGATATAGACTATAAAATGCATTTCCTTCCCGAACTTAAATTCCATGCCACATTGGGTTATGATTATGCCGAAGGAAAAGGGAATGTATATGTACCGGCCGAAGCCATGCAATATTACACCACTGCCGGCCGGGATTACGAATATGGCCCGCAAAACAACGAAAACCATCTGCTCACTACTTACCTGAACTACAATAAATATATAGATTCATGGAAAAGCAGTATCGATGCTACTGTTGGATATGACTATCAGTACTGGAAAAGCACCAGTCCGGCTTATGCCGAACTGAATACAAAGGGAGAAATACAGACCAGCATTGCTGCCAGCGACCAGCGCCACACACTGATATCTTATTATGCCCGTTTGAACTATACCTTCGACTCACGCTATATGGTCACAGCTACCGTTCGCCGCGATGGTACTTCCCGTTTTGATTCGGATACTCGCTGGGGAACATTCCCATCCGTAGCTTTAGGCTGGAGAGTGACCGAAGAATCATTTCTGAAAGACAATCCGGTGCTAAGTAACCTGAAAATCCGAACCAGCTATGGTGTCACCGGTCAGCAAGACGGTATCGGCAACTATGGCTATATGCCCATTTATACCACCGGTCAGGACGGCGCACAATATCGGTTCGGTGATGAGTACTATTATACTTATCGCCCCGAGTCATACAACAAACTACTGAAATGGGAAACCACTACCTCATGGAACACCGGTTTCGATTTTGGCTTCTTGAAAGACCGCATTACCGGTAGTTTCGATTTCTATACCCGCCAAACCAAAGACTTAATTGCCACCGTCCCCGCACCTGCCGGAACTACTTTCGACAAAACCATTACCACCAATGTGGGAAATGTAGACAGTCACGGTATTGAGTTCACCTTAAACGCCAGCCCTATACAAGCCAAAGACTGGGGATGGGATTTGAGTTTTAACATGACCTGGCAAAATATGAAAGTAAAAAATCTATCTCTCACACCAAGTTCGACAACCACCAACACTGCCGTAGGTCCATCTATTGACGGATATCAGTTCCAAGTATTAAGCGAAGGATATGAGCCCTATATGTTCTATGTCTACCATCAATTATATGATGAACAAACAGGCAAACCCATCGAAGGAGCTTACGCCGACCTGAATGGTGACGATGAAATCAACTCTTCCGACCTTTACCGCTACCATTCACCCGCCCCCGAATTCATATTCGGTTTAAGTACCTCCCTCCGCTATAAAAAATGGAATTTAGGTATGAGTTTCCGTGCCAATGTAGGTAACTATGTATACAATGGCATGTCTATGAATACCGGTGCATGGAGCACAGTGAGTTACAACTCTTATCAGTTGAACAACCTGAACCGCAGTTTCCTGAAGACAGAATTTCAAAACCGCCAATATCTGTCGGATTACTATGTAGAGAATGCCTCTTTTCTGAAAATGGATAACCTGACGTTGGGTTACAATTTTGGCCGCATATGTAAATGGTTCAATCTGAATGCCAGTGCCATGGTTCAAAACGTGTTCTGCATCACCAAATACAGTGGCGTAGATCCGGAAGTACCCAATGGCATGGATGTATCTTTTTATCCGCGCCCACGCACTTTCTCATTGAGCTTGGGACTTGAATTTTAATCACCTTCAAATGAATATCACAATGAAAAAATTAATATATGCCGCACTGCTTGCCGGTGCATTGACTCTTTCTTCTTCGTGTACGGACGATCTGAATCAGACACCACACATCGAAACCACTTCAGGCAACGTTTATAACGAACCGAGCAATTACAAACAGGTATTGGCTAAATTATATGCTTCCTTTGTCATCAACGGACAAGAAAAAGGAGGCGGTAATGCCGACCTGAACAGCAACAATGGGCAAGACTATATGCGTTGTTATTTCAACCTTCAGGAATGTGGAACAGACGAAGTGGCTTCTACATGGCTGGAAGGAGACAAAGTGGGTGACCTGACATATCTGAGTTGGGATGCCAACGACACCTGGGTGTCGGATATGTATTACCATATCTACTATACCATTGCACTTTGCAATGAATTTCTGCGTAATGCCGGTGATGAACAGATTGCCGGATTTTCAGAAGATGACCAGACAAACATTCGTCATTACCGTGCTGAGGCACGTTTTATTCGTGCATTGACCTATTTTCATGCACTCGATTTATTCCGGAATATTCCTTTTGTCACCGAAAATGACCCCATAGGTTCCTTTATCCCGCCCCGCTACACAGGCAAGCAAGTCTTTGAGTATATAGAATCGGAGCTGAAAGAGATTGATAATGACCTCCTCTCACGCACTGAAGCCGAATACGGACGCGCCTCAAAAGCAGCTGCTTATACGCTTTTGGCAAAACTTTATCTGAATGCGAAAATTTACACAGGTACAGAACGATACACCGATTGTATCACTGCCTGCAATCAAGTTATAGCCGAAGGTTACTCATTAGAGCCGGAATATGCCAAATTATTTAATGCCGACAATCATAAGCGTACTAATGAAATCATCTTTCCACTGGCTGTAGATGCCGAACATACTGTATCATGGGGTTCTACTACCTATATTATATGTGGCGAAGTGAGTAATACCTCCGACTATCAGAAACCGGAAAAATACGGAGTGACACAAGGTTGGGGTATGTTTCGTGTCCGTGGCGAAGTGCCTGCACTTTTCGGAGAAGGAGACGGACGCGCTATGTTCTTCACCGAAGGACAAACACAATACCTAGATGCCATTGACAGTCAAAACAACGGTTACTTTGTAGAAAAATGGACAAACCTAACCGATGAAGGTAAAGCTGCATCAAACACGGTAGACGGTGGTGTAAATACGGACTATCCGATGTTCCGCTTGGCAGATGTATACTTGATGTTGGCAGAAGCAGTGGTTCGCGGCGGACAAGGAAGTAATACTGCCACTGCATTGGGATACATCAACCAGCTGCGTGAACGTGCTTTCGGCAGTGACGCCGGAAACATTACAAACGGTGAACTCACACCAGACTTCATTTTGGACGAACGCGCACGCGAGCTATATTGGGAATGCACCCGCCGCACTGATCTCATACGCTATGACAAGTTTACTACCTCAACTTATCTGTGGCAATGGAAAGGTGGTGTCAAAGATGGCATGGCGGTAGACAATAAGTACAATATTTACCCCATTCCACAAACAGACCTGACTGCCAACCCAAACTTATATAACGAAAACTATTAAAACAATATACATAATATGAAAACAATAAAGAATTTCTTTCTGACACTGGCGGCAATTACTTGTTTTACCGCTTGTGAAAAAGACGGAGAAAAAATATATCTGAACAGTCTTGAGCCGGGTGACTTGATAGCCTCTGAAAACACAGTAATGCTGACTCAAAAAAATAGTAAGCAAATTGTGCTATCACTGGCATGGACAAAAGATGCCCTGACTGTGAGCGACCCTGATATGCAAGCCCCTGACCTGACCGACATGACCATGCAAGTTTCTACCTCCGAAGATTTCTCGAACAGTATAACGGAATCAGTTGAAACATCTCTGTCAAAAGCATATACGGGTGCAGAACTAAACACGATAGCCAAAAACCTGGGAGCCACACCAAACGTAGCAAACTCTCTCTATTTTCGTGTGAAATCCTCCACCGGAAACAATATGAAACCGGTGTATACCAATACAACGGTCGTATCCGTAACTCCCTACAGCATCGACATGAGTGTCGGATATATACTCGACTCCAAACAGGAAGAAACAGGTAACAGCCTCTATTCTGCCACTTCCAACGGAGAATATATAGGATTTATGGGTGCAACCTCGTGGTATAACTATTACCTACGCGAAGGTGATGGTACTATTTGGGGCAACGATGGTGTATCCGGCACAGCCTTCCTTCTCTCATCCGAAAATACGAAATGGAACTTCTGGTTCCCTGCCCTCAGCGGTTGCTACTATGTAAATGTCAATACCAACAAAAAAGTATGGTCGGCACTTTATATCTCCAACCTGACCGTAAACGGAGATATCGAAGGCGAAATGACTTTCGACCGTCCGAATATGAGATGGACAATGACTTTCAACGCTGCACAAGCCGGTAACCTCACCATCCGCACTTCAGGAACCGGACAACTCTATGACTATTCTACCGGAACAGACAATTCGGATTCTGATACAAATCCGGGAATTGCTACCTCCATTGCCTTCGCCCAAAATGGAGAAACCCTTACCTTCGGGCAACAACCAGGAGATATCATCATCAATGCACCTGCTGCAGGAGAATGTACACTAATCCTCGATCTGAGTAACCCGAAAGCATGGAAAGTCGAAGTTGAAAGCGGAAATGAAAAACCGACCGAAATCAACCCATATGTCTACCTTCCTGGAGTCGATGACGCCATCAATGAAGGACAAAATTGGACCTTCGATAATAAACTGTCACTCTATGACGAAGATAATCTGAGTTATGCCGGAGCTGTAAACACCGGTTCACAATGGGGTTATCAGATAGCCATAGAAGACGGCAACTGGGAAGATGTCTATACTTTGGCAAGCGGAGATGCCTATCAAGGTACACTGGCATTCCAAAGCGGAACAAACTTGCCCGCACCGGCAGAAGGCCTTTACTTCTTCGACATTTCGCTGAAAGCACAGACTTACCAACTGACCGCCATTGGCAATGAAATCTACTACTCGGGAGCAAATGACGACTGGACACTGCACACACTCACAGCAACAGCAGACAAAGGTGTATTCAGCGGAAATGTTACCATTGAAAAAGCTTCGGAATATGGAATCCAAATTATTCTAGACACTGCCTGGACTTATAAATTTGGCGGTACTGACGGTGTACTTTATTACAAAGGAACAAATATAACTGAGGATGCCGTCCTCGCTCCCGGCACTTATACACTGACAGTAGATTTAATAAACAGAACATATACCCTAAAATAAAGAAGAAATGATGAAATTAAGAAATATACTATTTGCCGGACTGCTCCTTTTAGGAGCAGCTGCTTGCAGTGATAATGACAAACCGATTTTCCCCAAAACACCGACTTATGACATGAGTGGATTTGCCAAAGGAGCCGATGTAAGCTGGCTCACCGAAATGGAAAAAGCCGGAACCAAGTTCTATACCTCTGCCGGACGCGAAACGGAATGTATAACTTTGCTCCGCGAATTGGGAATGAATTCCATCCGACTGCGTGTATGGGTGAATCCCACCAACGGTTGGTGTAATAAAAGCGATGTACTGGTAAAAGCCTGGCGTGCTCATCAATTGGGTATGCGACTGATGATTGATTTTCATTACAGCGACAGTTGGGCAGATCCGGGACAACAAACTAAACCGGCTGCATGGAATACATATTCTTTGGACGAACTCCAAAATGCCGTAGCCGAACATACCAGCGATGTACTTACTGCACTGAAAGAAAAAGGCATCACCCCCGAATGGGTACAAGTAGGAAACGAGACCGGAAACGGTATGTTGTGGAACGAAGGAAAAGCCTCGGAACACATGGCACAATATGCTGCCCTCACCACTGCCGGATACAATGCCGTGAAATCAGTATTCAATGAAACCAAAGTCATTGTACATTTACAGGCAGGCGATGATAATTCACTCTACCGCTGGTTATTTGACGGACTGAAAGCGAATGGTGGCAAATGGGACGTTATCGGAATGTCTCTCTACCCAAAAGCCGACACTTGGCAAAGCATGACAGACAACTGTATAGCTAACATGAGAGACATGATTGACCGTTATGGCTCCGAAGTTATGCTTTGTGAAGTAGGTATGCCATGGGATGAAGCCGAAGAATGTTACCAATTTTTATCCAGTCTCATCACCAAATCAAAAGAGATTACCCAATGTCTGGGTGTCTTTTATTGGGAGCCACAAGCTTATGGTAATTGGAATGCATATACACTTGGTGCTTTTGACAACAATGGGCAACCAACCATCGCTCTTGAAGCTTTCAAATCCTCGTCGTCATTCTAAGAACCAATTTTCAGAATTGCCGGAATCGCAATATCAGAAATAAAATAAAGTATGCATACTTTTAGGAACATTCGAAAGTATGCGTACTTTCAATTTTAATATATCATCTTCAGGCAACTAATCAGTAAAGAGCAATCCATCATCCTGCTAAAATGAATGGCACCCATCATCCATTTGACATATAAAAACACGTTTTCTATATGAATGAATTGCAATACAAATCACATCAGAATAATACATCTGACCAAAAAATCTAAGTATTTTGAGAAAAGACTTTGAGCTTTTAAAAAAGACTTAAATGTTTTCAAAAAACACTTAAGTCTTTTTCAGAAACTCCTTGGTCTTTTTTGAAAACCTCAAAATCTCTCCATTATGATACGTTGACATCCGTTAAGATTTACGGAACAGAAGTAAAACAAACACTTAATGATGCTTAATCTGTTGGGAACGTGGTGAATAAGATTTCAGGAGAGAGAAGAAAAAAAGTGCATCTCTTAGTAAGAGATACACTTTTCGCTGCAAATTTACACAAAGTTTTGATAATTAAAACTTTTTGAGAAGAAAAATCACAAGGCAAGTGCAAAAATATCTTTAGTCTTAAGTTATAGGACACTTTTTTATCGGCTTAAACTATTAATAATAAAGCGGTTATGTGCGTTCGGTGTATCTCTTACTAAGAGATGCACCGAACGCAACCCTTTTTTAAGGGTTTGAAAGATGTGTATTTATTTGAAATAGAGACGATAAAAAGAGAGTACAATGGACTACCTGTTTCTACACCGCGACAAGCGCACTTTTACTTCCGAAAGGCAGAAGAATCTGCTTTTCAGGGCTGCCCGGCTTTATTGGGAGCAGAAGTATGCGGACAGCGAAGTGATTCCGAAAAGGAAAGTCGATTGTGAGCTATATAAATATGTATTGTATTATTTGGAAGTGCGCCAAGTGTTTCTTGACCCGAAGCTCTCACTGAAAAAACTGAGCGAGATGATTGAAACGAACCAGACTTATCTGTCGAACGTGGTCAACCGCTACTTCGGTTGCCATCTGAAAGAGTTGGTGAACACGTATCGGGTGGAATATGCCAAGGAACTGCTCCGTTCGGGCAAGTGTCTGCCGGAGGAGCTGCCCCAACGCTGCGGGTTTCTGTCGCGAAGTGCGTTTTATGCTGCTTTTAAAAAGGTGACGGGTGTTTCTCCCAAACGTTATATGAAATATGAAAAGAGAGAAAAGCTCTCGGAATCAATAGATTATGTATAACCAATTTTAGTTTTTTAAATTTATAAATTTAAAGTTTTTCTATTATGAACAAAAAGTTTTTAAGTGCAATCCTGTTCGGAGCCTTGATGGTTACCTCGACAGGAACATTTGTGTCTTGTAAGGATTACGACGATGATATCGACGAAATCAACAGCAAGATTGACAAGATTGAAACCACACTGTCTGAATTGGAGTCAAAGATTGGCGACAAGGGTGTGACCAGTGTGACTTTCGACGAAAAGACAGGTGTATTGACTGTAGTTGACGGTACGGGTACAAAAACGTATACCATTAAAACAACAGCTCCTGATGTAGACGAACTAACCATTACTATTGAAGGCAAAGACCTTAAAGTAGACGGAAAAGTGATAGGTCAGGTAGGTGACACAGTCGCAGTGAAAAACGGTGAGTTGACAATCAATGGTACAGCTACCGGCATCAAGGTTGGTCAATATGCTATTTTGGACAATCAAAGCGCAGGTACCGTAACCATCACTCTGCCCGATGCAGACGGCAAATTGCAAACTGTTGAGTTGATGAAAGCATCTGCTGCATTGACTTCTGTACAGTTCCAAAAAGAGAATCCTGAATTCGTTGATATTGAAGGAACTGCCACTGCATTTCAATGGGGTACTGCCCGTATCGCATTCCCTAACTGGGGAGGTAAAAAAGGTGCTATCACCAGAAATCAGTTGATGGTAGGTCAGACTAACGTCGTAAAGGTTCAGGTTACTCCTGCCGGCTATGACTTAGGAGCACAGACACTGACTTTGGTCGATTCAAGAGGCAATGTAGCTCCGGCAAATATAACTGCTGTTGCAAACAACAGATTAATGTCTCGTGCTGCATCGGCTAACGGCAGCTGGGATTTGTCTATCGAAATGACAGACGACGTTACTGCAACCAACATTGCAAAGATATTCGATTACGATCCTGTTACCGGTACCGGACATATGGCATACACATTATGTGTAAACGGTATTCCTTATACTACTTATGAATTGGCTGTTAAACCCAGCGATAATAAGTCTTCTGTTTCCGCAGCCATTGCAGGTCTAACCAATACTGATATAAAATATGTAGCTGCAGACGGACGAGTAGCAGATTTATCATCTGGTAAATTCCCCACCGGAAGCACAGAACTGTTTATCGAAGAGAATGATTTGTATGATTCATACATCACTTTTGAAGGTACAAACAAATCTTTGGCAGAACAATACGGAATCACTGTTGACGGTATGACTATCAATGTTCCTGCTTCTGCTACAGGTGTAACTATCAAGGGTATTGTACATACAATGGCTATCAACGGTTACGAATCTGCAATTACCGACAACGAAGTTACATTCAATATCATCGGTAGCACAGTAACCGCTCAGAGTATCGCTGCTACAACCCATCAGATTGCACCCGCCGCAACTGCTGCCGATGTTCTGAAAAAAGTACGCATCGATTTAGGTGATGTATTCAAGAATATTCCTGCCGCAACTCGTGAAGCAGCACGTGAAACAGCTCAGTTCTATGTAGTAGAAGAAAAGAGTCAGACCGGCTTCTTGATAGGAGATAATACTGCATTGAGTAACTCTACTTACAATAAGTTCAATACTGTTTCATATCTGAAAGCTGACGAAACACAATGGACAGATGATACAGACGATATTCTTGACTTGCGTTATATTGATTTGGAAGTAACAGGTAAAGTAGCTGCTGATGCTCAACCGGGTGACTATCAATTGTCATTTGTTGTAATGGATGAGAATTATGTAACAGGTAGCGGAAATATCAAAGGCAATGAAATCATTAAGATTAATATGCCGGTCAATGTGACTGTTCCTTCATTCGCTGATATGTTTGAAAAGACTGCTACCGAATGGAATGCTGCCAAGACTGAATTCAATGCTAGAATTTATGTTGAACCTACAAATGATGCTCAACTGAGATTTGGCGAAGCCTTTAATAAGACTGCCAACTATGCAGATGCAGAGTATTCACAAGTTGTATATGACGTGAAATATATTGATTCTAAATCTCCGATAGCTACCTCAAGTAATGTTGAACTTTCAACAGAGAACGGAATAGCAAGAATCAGCGGCAGAGGAGGATTAGCAATTCTGGATAAGACAGTGGTATACAATGCTACAGGAGATGCTCTGAAAGAAAATACGTTCGCAAACATGACAGCATATTATCCGTTGTTCTATCAGGCTCAAATTTCTGATCTAAACTCAACCTTGACTAGTGATGAGTTCGATGCTTTGCAGGAAGCATTTACAGTAGCATCTGATTCTTATACATCGAAACTTGTTACTCCTCTTGCAGGTGTAGCTATCAGTACCGGTGATATTATCTTAGATGCCTCAGGAAAAGCAACCGGCATCGAATTGGAATTGGATGAATCAACATTAGCTGTAAACAATACTAACATTACTACCGCTCCAACAGCAGGATTAACTAACTCTAATGAAGCAACTTACAAACTAGTAACAGGTACTGCAACAGGTAATGATGTCAAAGCTGAATTTACAATTGAATCCGGTGCAACCGTAACTTTGACAGCTACTGGTATTCAAGTTACCGGTTTAACAGGTATGTCAACATTAAAAGTTACTTTGACTGATGCTACAGGCATTGTCTATACATCTACCGTACAGATTCAGCCCGCCAAATAATGAAGTAGTATAAACCCTACTTATAAATAACTCAAAAGACCGCCTCAATCACTGTGTTGGGACGGTCTTTTTCAATATTCCACACCTTTAACAAACATTGCCAATCTTATTTTCTGTCCTCTTTTACGCCCTGACTTCGTCAATGTGTCCCCCCAAAAAATCCTCATCAAACAACAGAGCGACGCGCTTGTGTCGTTTTATAATCATTGTTCTGCTGATTTGAAGAGAGAAAGTTATAATATTATAAGGTTCTACAAAAGAATCTGATTCTCAACAAAAAGTATTATCTTTGCCAAAGGAAAGGATAGATATTATGGTAAAAACAAAAGCAACAAAAGAAGAAACTTTAGCCAAATTTAAAGCAGCAAGAGAAAAGAAACGTACTTGTCTGGCTAATTTGGAAAAGTCAATGAAGGAAGCCTATAAAAAACGTACAGGTAAGGAGGCTGAAACCTTTTTTGCATTATGAAACAGCTTCTTTCACGAAAATTCTTCATATCCGGTAGAAACGACCGGAGAAGATGGATTTTATCAGTTCTTTACAGACGGGGGAGTACATTATTCTGTAGGGTTTATGGAAGATGATATTTTACTGTCACAGAACTCATATCAATTGATTATAGCCAATATCAATAACCATAAATCTCCCCGTGACCATAAAGTACGTGATACGATTATTGCTATCGTTGATGAATTTTTCAGGAACAACAACTCAACATTGCTCTATATTTGTGAGACCGGTGACAGCAAGCAAAGTATGCGTAGCCGATTGTTTGAGTATTGGTTCTCCACTTATAATCGGAAGGCTCTTTTTACAATGATTTCATCTTCAATTGTTGATGAAGAAGGTGTCGTAAACTTTGCAACGATAATTCTTCGTAATGACAATCCAAATTTATCGGAGATTATAGCTGAATTTACCGAATCAATCCAATTACTTAGTCAAAAACCTGAATGATAGGATAAGTGCCGATTTCAGGAACTTTAAACCCTTTGCTTACCAATAGCCAATATAATCTATTTCACTCCGGAACACGGTTGCTAACAGTATTACTGTTACCGGTTTGACAGGCATGTCTACATTAAAGGTAACATTTACCGATAACTCAAAAGACCGCCTCAATCACTGTGTTGGGACGGTCTTTTTCAATATTCCACACCTTTAACAAACATTGCCAATCTTATTTTCTGCCCTCTTTTATGCCTTATTTAACTACTCAAAAACAGATAATCTTCTAAATAATTGAATAGCAAAGAGAAAATCACTAAATTTGTCGCATCAATTGAAATTACGTAATTATCATTTTAAAATGAAGGAAGAATTCGAGCTAATCGCCAAGACTTTCCAGGGACTGGAAGAGGTTCTGGCAAAAGAACTCACCGAGCTGGGAGCCAGCAATATAGAAATAGGAAGACGCATGGTATCTTTTACCGGCGACAAGGAGATGATGTATAAGGCTAACTTCTATCTGCGTACAGCCATCCGTATCCTGAAACCCATTAAACACTTTGAAGCCAAAAATGCTGATGAAGTGTACGAAGCTATTAAATCCATCGCATGGGAAGAGTATTTAGACACCAACAAGAGCTTTGCAGTAGATGCAGTAGTATTCTCGAATGAATTCCGCCATTCAAAGTTCGTAGCCTATAAGGTGAAAGACGCCATCGTAGACTACTTCCGCGAGAAGAACGGCGAACGCCCTTCCATACGCATCAATAACCCTGATGTAGCACTGAACATACACATTGCCGAAGACAAATGTACTTTGTCACTCGATAGTTCCGGCGAATCATTACATCGCCGCGGTTATCGCCAGGAGGCAGTAGAAGCTCCGTTGAACGAAGTACTGGCAGCCGGTATGATTTTAATGACCGGCTGGAGAGGCGAATGTGACCTGATAGACCCGATGTGCGGTTCGGGAACTATTCCTATCGAAGCAGCCTTGATTGCACGTAATATCGCTCCGGGCGTATTCCGCAAAGAATTTGCTTTCGAAAAATGGAATGACTTCGACCAAGAATTATTCGATACGATTTATAACGATGATTCACAAGAACGTGAATTCACACACAAAGTATACGGATATGACAATAACCCGAAAGCCAATGAAATTGCAACACATAATGTGAAAGCAGCAGGACTGAGCAAAGAGGTAATCTTAAAAATACAACCGTTCCAGCAATTCGAACAACCGAAAGAAAAGAGTATTATCATCACCAACCCTCCTTACGGTGAACGTATTTCGACAAACGATTTATTAGGTTTATACCAAATGATTGGCGAACGACTGAAACATGCATTTGCCGGAAATGATGCATGGATATTGAGTTATCGTGAAGAATGCTTCGATCAGATCGGATTGAAACCATCAGTCAAAGTACCGCTGTTTAATGGTGCTTTGGAATGTGAATTCCGCAAATATCAATTGTTTGACGGCAAATATAAAGAGTTCCGCACTGAAAATAAAGACAGAGATTTCAAACCACGACGCGAAGATACTCGTCCCCGTCGCAACAGTGAAAGAGTGGAATACGGAGAACGGCGCGAACGACGCAACTTTGACGACAAACGCGAAGGACGTGGAGATTTCAAGAACAGAGACAGAAAAGACAGAGGAAACGAAGAAAGAAAAGAATTCAAGCCACGCTTTAAAAGAGAGGAAAAATAGTAAAAAAATAACCAACCTGAGATTCTGATTCAGAAATTCAGGTTGGGAAAAAATAAGAAGCTATGAAGAATATTATACTAAAAAGTCTACTTATATTAATGACATCATGTATCTCTACTATGAATGTTATAGCGCAAGATAAGAAAAGTTTTACTCTCGAAGATTTGATGCCGGGAGGAAACAATTATTTCAATCTGCAACCCAAGAATCTGCATGGACTGAAATGGTGGGGAGACGTATGTGTCAACGCCGACATAGAAGAGGTAAAAGCGGTGAACCCGACCAACGGAAAAGAGACTGTTCTCTTCACCTTACAAGACACAAATGACTTACTGGCAGCCAAGGAACTGGGAAAGATGAATCATTTATACAATGTATCTTTTCCATATGCCGAAAAGTGGATGCTGGTAAACACATCTACCCACAAAGTGCTGATTGACTGTGACAAAAAAGAAATAATATGGAGCCAGCCCATCGCTGCCAAAGCAGCCAACCAAGACTGGAACAAAAACAGCCGTTCGCTGGCTTATACCATTGCCAATAATTTGTTTGTAACCACAGCAGACGGTAAAACCCACCAAGTAACCGATGAACCCAAAGGCATCGTATGCGGTCAAAGTGTACACCGTCAGGAATTCGGTATTTATAAAGGTACATTCTGGAGTCCGAAAGGAAACCTGCTCGCTTTTTACCGCATGGATGAAACAATGGTAACGGATTACCCGCAAGTGAATACCACTACCCGTATCGCCACCCTCGAACCGGACAAGTATCCGATGGCAGGAATGACCAGCCATAAAGTTACCGTGGGAGTTTACAATCCTGCAACCGAAAAAACTGTTTACCTGAAAGTCGGTGACCCGACCGACCGCTATTTCACTAACATCAGCTGGAGCCCGGACGAAAAAAGCGTTTATGTGATAGAATTGAACCGTGACCAAAATCATGCAGAACTAGTGCGGTACAATGCAGAAAACGGAGAAAAAGATGCCGTGCTCTATGTAGAAGAACATCCCAAATATGTAGAGCCGCAACATATACTCACGTTCCTACCCTGGGATGAAACAAAATTTCTCTACCAAAGCCAACGTGACGGATATAACCATCTGTATCTGATGGATACACAATTGAAAGCAGAACCGACCTCATTCCGT
Source organism: Phocaeicola massiliensis B84634 = Timone 84634 = DSM 17679 = JCM 13223 (assembly GCF_000382445.1). Lineage (GTDB taxonomy): Bacteria > Bacteroidota > Bacteroidia > Bacteroidales > Bacteroidaceae > Phocaeicola > Phocaeicola massiliensis. Next base: position 89,354 of record NZ_KB905475.1, read on the forward strand.
ACCGAAACAGATGGAACTTGCTATGAATATACTCATGTGAAGCAACTCACCCAAGGCACATGGTTAGTGAAAAACATTTTAGGTTTTAACCCTAAAGCCAAAGAAATCATCATCATAAGCACCGAGGTTTCTCCGTTACAGAGCAACGCATACGCCGTGAATGTAAAAACCGGAAAGCGCCGTCTCATCGGAAATAAGGATGGGATGCACAATGTACAACTGTCGGCAAGCGGTAAATATGTGATAGACAACTATACTTCTTCCACAGTCCCTCGTAATATCGACATTGTTCCTACTTCGGGTAAAGGAAAAAATATCAATTTGCTGACTGCTGCCAATCCGATGGATGCTTACAATATGCCCGAAATCACCCTTGGCACCATTAAAGCGGCCGACGGCAAGACAGATCTTTATTATCGTTTGATAAAACCGGTAAACTATGACCCCAACAAGAAATATCCGGCAGTCATCTATGTTTATGGCGGTCCTCATGCACAGATGATACACAATGTACGCAACTATGGTGCAGGAGGATGGGATATTTACATGGCCCAGCTGGGTTATGTAATGCTGACTGTCGACAGCCGCGGCAGTGACAATCGCGGACTGGAGTTTGAGAACTGCACCTTCCGCCAATTGGGTACAGAAGAAATGAAAGATCAGGTAAAAGGAGTGGAATTTCTGAAATCACTCGGTTATGTAGACGAAAACCGCATCGGTGTACATGGTTGGAGCTTCGGCGGCTTCATGACCACCAATCTCATGCTGACCTATAATGATATCTTTAAGGTAGGTGTAGCCGGTGGTCCGGTTATCGATTGGGGGTATTATGAAGTAATGTATGGCGAACGCTATATGGACAGTCCGCTCAGCAACCCGGAAGGCTATAATAAAGCAAATCTGAAATTGAGAGCCGGCGACCTGAAGGGACGGCTGATGCTGATTCATGGTGGTGAAGACCCCACCTGTGTACCACAACACAGCTACACCTTCTTGCGTGCATGCATTGATGCAGGTACACATCCCGACTTCTTCATCTACCCGGAAGACGGACACAATATGTTCGGCCGTGACCGTGTTCACTTATACGAACACATTACCCGCTATTTTGAAGACCATCTAAAATAATAAATTCAATATCAGAATATGAAACTGTTACTATTAGGCTCAGGCGGACGCGAACACGCCCTGGCATGGAAGATTGCCCAAAGCCCCAAGATTGAGAAACTGTATATAGCTCCGGGAAATGCCGGAACAAGCGAGGTAGGCGAAAATGTAGCTATCAAAGCCGACGACTTTGCAGCCATCAAAGAGTTTGTAGTAAAAAACGATATAAACATGGTAGTGGTAGGTCCCGAAGACCCACTGGTTAAAGGAATATACGATTACTTCAAGAATGACGAAGCACTGAAAAACGTACCTGTTATCGGTCCGTCAAAGGCGGGTGCCGTACTGGAAGGAAGCAAAGAATTTGCAAAAGGATTCATGCAGCGTCATCACATTCCGACTGCCGGTTATAAGAGCATTACTGCCGCTAATCTGGAAGAAGGTTTGGCATTTCTCGAAACACTGGAAGCTCCGTATGTACTGAAAGCCGACGGACTGTGTGCAGGCAAGGGGGTATTGATTCTGCCTACACTGGAAGAAGCCAAGAAAGAATTAAAAGAAATGCTGAGCGGTATGTTCGGTGATGCTTCCGCCACTGTAGTCATTGAAGAGTTTCTGAGTGGCATCGAATGTTCCGTATTCGTTCTGACAGACGGAAAGAACTACAAGATTCTGCCCGAAGCAAAGGACTACAAACGCATAGGTGAAGGCGACAAAGGTTTGAATACCGGTGGCATGGGTAGCATTTCTCCTGTTCCGTTTGCCGATAAGGAATGGATGCAAAAGGTAGAAGACCGCATCATCCGTCCCACTGTGGAAGGACTGGCTGCCGAAGGCATCGAATACAAAGGTTTCATCTTCTTCGGTCTTATCAATGTAAAAGGTGAACCGATGGTGATTGAATATAATGTCCGCATGGGCGACCCTGAAACAGAAAGTGTGATGCTTCGCATCAAGAGTGATTTGGTAGAACTCTTTGAAGGAGTGGCTGCCGGCAACCTGAATGAGAAGACATTGGAAATAGACCCGCGTTCTGCCGTATGTGTCATGCTGGTATCGGGCGGATATCCCGAGCACTACGACAAAGGCTTTGTCATCAACGGGCTGGATGCTGTTGAAGACAGTATCGTATTTCATGCCGGAACCGCATTGAAAGACGGAAAGGTAGTAACTAGCGGCGGACGTGTCATTGCAGTCAGCTCATACGGTGCCGATAAATCAGAGGCATTGGCCCGGTCTTTTGCCAATGCCAAGAAGATTGATTTCGAAAAGAAGTATTTCCGCTCGGATATCGGATTCGACCTTTAATGGTGTCATAGTTGAAAAGATAATGCATGACAGGCTATAATAAACTCCAGACAGAGATAGCGACGGGAAGGTTAACCCTTCCCGTTGTTATCCTTATATGCCTGTTTTTATGGGGAGTCAGCATTCATTCATGGAATGAATTGATTAGTTTTATATCGTGTGCATTGACCGGATACATGATGATTGAAATAAATACAGCCTTCACCCTGATACGAACCCGGACGATGCTGCACGTCAGCCTGTTTGGGTTTATCATATCGGCATGTATGTTTCTTCATCCATTCCATATCTCCAATCTCGTTCCACCGGCATTTATCATTGCTCTGTTCCAATTATTTCGCAGCTACGAATCCGGACAGGCATCGGGGAACATCTTTCATTCCTTTTTCTTTATCGGACTCGGTAGTCTGGCTTTTCCACAACTATTGTATTTCGCTCCTTTGTTCTATATCAGTATGATCAGTTTTCGTTCTTTGTCGGCAAAAACATTCTTTGCCGGACTGGTTGGGCTGATAGTTCCCTATTGGTTTCTCTTCGGCTATGCCTTTTATAACGGTAAAATAGAACTGTTTTACAGCCCATTGCAGTCATTAATACAATTCCAGCCTATCCACTATACCGGTTTTACTCCCGATCAAATTATTTCGTGGGGAGGCATTACATTGATATCACTGACATGCAGCGTGCACTATTTTATAGTTTCCTATTTAGACAAGACGCGTACACGTTTATTCCTCTCATTCCTGATAGCCGTCGAAGCATGGATTTATGCACTAGGTTTGTTACAACCTCAGCACTTCAATGTGTTGTTGCAATTACAAATCATTATGATGTCCATTTTAACAGGACATTTATTTACTTTAACCCGTAATCGCTTTTCCGGCATCTTTTTCATCATTACATTTGTTACCTTAATAACATTAGCTATTTATAATTTATGGATGCAATTCTTCAATTCCTGATAGACTGGGGGTATTGGGGGCTATTTCTCGGCTCTTTTATTGCCGGCAGTGTTCTTCCTTTCAGTTCGGAAGCTGTACTGGCAGCTTGTGTCGGTCCGCTGGGACTGGACCCGGTAATAAGTATTGCCGCAGCCACAGCCGGAAACGTATCCGGAGGCATGACCTGCTACTGGATGGGACATTTGGGTAACATGGAATGGATAGAGAAATATTTCCATGTCAAAAAAGAAAAAATGGACCGTGCCGAGAAGTTCGTACACGGACGGGGAGCATGGATGGCATTCTTTGCTTTTATTCCCATTTTGGGAAGTGCCATTTCCATCGTACTGGGCATGATGCGTGCCAATATATGGATTGTCATTCTGGCCATGACAATCGGAAAGGTACTTCGATATGCATTGTTGGTTTGGGGAGTGCTGGAAGCCTCCGCTTTAATGAAGTAATTTTATGGAACTGGAACAGACAGCAGACGGCAGTTATACACTCTATGTACCTGAGCTGGATGAGCATTATCATTCGGTAAAAGGAGCATTGACGGAGTCACAGCATATATTCATCGAAATGGGACTGAAGCATTCTCCGGTTGCCGAACCGCGTATTCTCGAAATAGGACTGGGCACAGGCCTGAATGCTTTCCTCACCCTGCTTACCGCAGAAGAGATTCGGAAGAAAGTATATTATACAGGCATCGAACGGTATCCGCTAAGCGAAGATACCGTACATAAATTGAATTATCCCGGCCTTATAGGAAAAGGACACGAAGACGATTACTACGCCATTCACCGTGCCGGATGGGAAACGGACGAGGTACTCTCTCCGTGGTTCACACTCCATAAGATAGAAGGGGATTTTACCCGCCTTTTTCATTCGGAAGAAGCAAGACAGACCTCTCTATCCGGTTATGACATTATCTATTTTGATGCATTTGCACCCGAAAAGCAGCCGGAAATGTGGGAACAGTCTCTATTCAACTCTCTATATGAAATATTAAACAAAGGAGGTATCCTGACCACCTACTGCGCCAAAGGGATAGTAAGAAGAATGTTGCAGGCAGCCGGGTTTACAGTGGAACGTCTTCCGGGACCTCCGGGTGGAAAACGTGAAATATTACGTGCCACAAAATAAACGCTCAATAAATGAAAATATGAAACGAATCGCTCTCTTTCTCGTCACTCTGCTTTGCCTGAGTGCTTGCGGCTCCAAGCAGCAACAGTCCGGCAAAGAGACATTAACCGTTACACTCGAGCCGTTGCGATACTTCACGGAAGTCATTGCCGGAGATAAATATAATGTAGTCAGTATGGTTCCTAAGGGCAGCAGCCCGGAGACTTACGACCCTACTCCGCAACAGTTGGTCAATCTGGACAAAAGTACTGCCTACTTACGCATCGGTTACATTGGATTCGAACAAGCATGGATGGATAAATTGACTTCCAACGCCCCGCACCTCAAAGTATTCGATACTTCTAAAGGTATAGACCCTATCTATGAGGAAGAACACAACCATGGTGACCATCATCATGGAGGAGGCATCGAGCCACACATTTGGAACTCAACCCGGAATGCTGCTATAATAGCTGATAACATCTATGCTGCCCTGTGCCGGTTGGACAGTACCAATGCACCCTATTACAAACATCGTCTGGATAGTTTGCAAGGCATTATCACCCGGACAGACAATGAACTTCGCGGACTACTGCAACATGCAGATACCACTTTTCTTATTTATCACCCGGCATTAAGCTATTTCGCCCGCGATTACGGATTAAAACAAATCAGCATCGAAGAAGGAGGAAAAGAACCCTCGCCTGCTCATCTCAAAAATTTAATCGAGACCTGCCGCCGTGACAATGCTCACGTCATCTTTGTACAGCAGGAGTTTGATACGCGTAACGCCAAATTGATAGCCGATGAACTGGGAGTAGATGTTATCCCGATTAATCCGCTGAGCTATGATTGGCAGGAAGAAATGATAAATATAGCAAAGGCCCTTACCAAATAAAAGTGCTTATGACAAACCATCCTATTATACAACTAAACGATATCTCTGCCGCTTATGATGGAAAGACCGTACTCAGCCGTGTCAACCTGAACGTATATGAGCATGATTTTCTAGGTGTTATCGGCCCTAACGGAGGCGGAAAAACGACACTGATTAAATTAATCCTTGGACTGCTGAAACCGGTATCAGGCACCATCCGTTTTTATAAGAACGGCAAAGAAGTGCCGGAAATAACCATGGGATACCTGCCTCAGTACAACAGCATTGATAAGAAGTTTCCTATCTCGATATACGAAGTTGTATTGTCCGGACTCAGCAAACAGAAATCATTGTTGCACCGCTATTCCCCGGAACAGCATGAACAGGTCAGGAGAATCATTTCCCGCATGGGACTGGAAGGACTGGAAGGACGTGCTATCGGTGAGCTGAGTGGCGGACAACTGCAACGGGCACTTCTGGGACGGGCACTTGTATCCAACCCGGAAGTGGTGATACTGGACGAACCTAACACATACATAGACAAACGCTTTGAAGCAAAATTATACTCTTTGCTGGAAGAAATCAATAAAGAACGGGCGATTATCCTGGTAAGCCACGATATCGGCACTGTCTTGCAGAACGTGAAGACAATAGCCTGTGTCAACGAAACACTGGATTATCACCCCGATACAGAAGTTCCCACCGAATGGCTGGAAGAGCACTTCGGATGCCCCATTGAACTGTTGGGACACGGCAATTTCCCCCATCGCATACTGAAATGTCACTGCCACGAAGACGGGCAGACTGAAAACAAAGATAAATAATTATCTACCGTAAGAGGCTGACCCCAAAAGTATATTGCACTCAGAATGACAGAATGAGCTGCCAAACTTTTCAGCCGGCCTCCTACAGTGGATAATTATGTTTATCACATCTTTACTTTCGTTTTCAAACGGATATCCTTGGAAGAAGCACCTACCCATATCTCAAACTCCCCGGATTCAAACACCCAGTCGGATTTCTTCTCACTGAAATACTGAAAAGCATCTCTGTCCAATGTCACCGAAACATGCTTTGTCTCACCGGGACGAAGGAATACTTTTTGGAAACCTTTCAACTCCTTCAACGGACGTGCTTCCTTCGAAGCAATATCACGCACATATACCTGAGCCACTTCCGCTCCTTCATAGCCTCCCGTATTCGTTATATTGAAAGAGAGTGCAACCGACTTGTTCTTCTTGTCTATTTCCGTCAACTGCAAATCCGAATACTCGAACGAAGTATAAGACAAACCGTATCCAAACGGATAAAGCGGCTCAACCTGTTTCCGGTCATATCCACGATAACCCACGAATATTCCTTCATTATAATACACCTTCCGTTCTTTACGTGTCTCATCATAATTGCCACAAGCCGGAGAATCTTCCCATCTCTTTTCTATGGTAAAAGGCAACTTGGCTGAAGGAACCACCTTTCCCGACAGCATTTCGGCAAACGCTCGTCCTCCTGCCTGTCCCGGATACAGCAAATGCACCACTGCCTTTACCCGGTCAATCCACGGGCTCATTCTCACACCGCCTCCGGCATGCAGGCTGACAATAAGATTCGGATTTACCTCAGCCAGTTGATTTATCAATATATCCTGACCGTAAGGCAGTTCAAACGGACGGTCACGTCCTTCCAACTCAATGCTGCCGTCCAGACCGCCACAGAATATCACCACATCTGCCTGACGTGCCAACCGCAAAGCTTCCGAAAAATCAAGATTGCCTTTATAATCATATCCCAAACGAATCTCTGCCGGCAAACTTCGCTGGTTAAGGTATTCCAACTTCACATGCAGCCGTGCCCCCTTCTGACCGTCCACTGCCACTTGCCTGCAATCAAAAGACTGAGAAGCAGAGGCATCCAAGCACAACTTTCCGTCAATCCACAAACGGTATCCTCCTTGTGCGTCAACAAAGAACAGAAGACTGTCATTCCGTTCCACGGGAACATAGCCTTCCCATTCCACACGATAATCCTCGCCCAAACCTTCCTTCGGAGTTCCCCACCAAGAGAAATCCACATGCCGGTCGATTCTTTCCATCACCGGCTCCTTGTCCGAACTTTTTGCAGAGACAGAAGACGAAACAGCAGAAACACCATTATCACTATCTTCCGTTCTTCCCGCCGCCTTCGCCTGTTGCTGCATCAGCTTATCGGGCAAAGCACTGCCGTCACCTTGCCCCATTTTATAATATTTTGCTCTCAGTCCTTGTTTTCCATCCTCGGTATAAAACTTAGCAGAACGGAACAATCTCGGCTTATATGCATTGGATATTCCTTCCGCATACCACACTTCCGCATCGGGATATTCCGCCTCTATCCCTTGCAGAACAGAAGTAACATGCCAAGGATGTACCTTAGAACTGCCACCACCCCCATAAGTAGTGCCGTTTACATTATTCTGCCTGTCCGTCACCAGGTTATAACAAGCATTGGGTCCGATTACTGCAATCTTAGTCACCCGCTTCAACGGCAACAGGTTATCTTCATTCTTCAGAAGAATCATTCCCTCCTTGGCTGCCTCGTATGCCATTCGGTTGGCTTTCGGGTTATAAACAGGAATAGTCGTATCCAACTGCGGGCGGTCAAAAAATCCCATTTCGATGCAGGTTCCGTAAATCCTCCGTACCTTCTCGTTAATAGTCTCCTCCGTCACCACTCCCTGTTCAATGAGAGGTAACAATTTCTCTCTGACAAACCAGTCGTTACTGCCCATCTCAAGGTCAAGTCCATGGTTAGCAGCCTTGTCTGCCGAATAGGTACATGCCCAGTCGGACATCAGCATTCCTTTAAATCCCCATTCCTTCTTCAATATATCGATAAGATATTTATTTTCCGTACAATATACGCCGTTCAACAAGTTATAGCCGGTCATCACAGCTTTCACCCCCGCCTTTTGCACTGCTGCCTTAAATGCCGGCAAGTATATCTCTCGCAACGCACGCTCGGACACTTCCGAACTGACCCTATAACGGTCGTACTCCTGGTCATTGGCTGCAAAATGTTTCACGGTGGCTATCACACCCCTTTCCTGCACCCCCTTGATGAAAGGAACAACCATCTCCGAAGACAGATAAGGGTCTTCACCCATGTATTCAAAGTTCCGGGCCCCCTTTGAAGCTCTGTAAGTGTTCACTCCCGGCGCCAAAAGGAAGTGAATGCCCCGGGCACGCCATTCCTGTCCGTAGCAGTCGCCTACCCGGGCTGCCAAGTCCCTATTCCATGATGCCGCCAAAGACAATGCCGACGGAAAGGCTGTCGCCTTGCCGAACAATCCCCATGAAGCAAGCCCCAAAGGTCCGTCCGCCAATTTGAAAGCAGGTATACCCAATCGTTCGCAAGGATGAAGATAGAAATCCTGATAACCTGCCAACAAGTCTATCTTTTCTTCCAGTGTCATCCGACGGACTAAATCTTCCACTCTCTCCTCCACCGGCAAGTCTGCCCGGCGGAAAGGATAATCCTGAGCACTTATCTTCCATACAGAAGTACATAACAAAATGCAACAAGCGACAATTACTCTATTCATGAAATTCATATTCTTTAGATTTAATAAGTGAGGCGAAATTACAAAAAAAACTCTAAGACTAACAGTCGTAACACTAAATAACAGACATTCAGACGGTAAATAACTATTTCTTTACTATCTTTGTGCCCATCGAATGTTAACGAAACAAATATAATTTCATGAAACAGTACAAATTAGTAAACAATCTGGTTGGTTGGGTTACTTTTGTCATCGCAGCAATTACCTATTGCATGACTATTGAACCGACTGCCAGCTTCTGGGATTGCCCGGAATTTATCACTACCGGCTACAAACTTGAGGTAGGACACCCCCCCGGCGCACCTTTCTTTATGCTTACCGCCAACTTATTCAGCCAGTTCACAAGCGACCCCGGCCAAGTGGCCCGGATGGTAAACACCATGAGTGCCCTGATGAGTGCGGCGTGTATCTTATTCCTGTTTTGGAGTATCACACACCTCGTAAAAAAACTGGTATGCCCCGACGATAACGAAATGACATTGGGCAAACTCATTACTATAATGGGTTCGGGTCTTGTGGGAGCTTTGGCTTACACATGGAGCGACACCTTCTGGTTCAGTGCCGTAGAAGGTGAAGTATATGCCTATTCCAGCCTGTTCACAGCAGTGGTATTCTGGCTTATCCTGAAGTGGGAAAGCGTGGCAAACGAACCTCACAGTGACCGTTGGCTCATTCTGATAGCCTATCTGACAGGACTTTCCATTGGTGTGCACTTGCTTAACTTACTGTGTATCCCCGCCATTGTATTGGTTTACTATTACAAAAAGAACCCCGATGCCAACCTGAAAGGCAGCCTGCTTGCCTTAGCCGGCTCGATGGTGCTGGTGGCTGCTGTGCTTTATGGCATCGTACCGGGCGTAGTGAAAGTGGGCGGATGGTTTGAACTACTGTTTGTCAACGGATTAGGAATGCCTTTCAACAGCGGATTGATTGTTTACATCATCCTGTTGGCCGCCTCCATCATTTGGGGAGTATATGAAAGTTATGTGGAAAAGAGCCGCAAACGCATGAACATCTCCTTCCTTGTCACCATTGCCATGCTGGGCATCCCATTCTACGGACACGGATGGAGCAGCACGTTCATCGGCATCATTGTCTTGGCAGCATTAGGTATCTACCTGTTTGCCAAGCTGGACAAAAAATACCAAATCAGTGCACGCACGCTCAATACCTCTTTGCTTTGCATCATGATGATTATGGTAGGTTATTCATCCTACGCGCTCATCGTGATTCGTTCCACAGCCAATACACCGATGGATCAGAACTCACCGGAAGATATCTTCACGCTGGGTGAATATCTTGGCCGCGAACAATACGGAACCCGTCCTTTGTTCTACGGACAGGCTTACACCTCAAAACCGGCACTGAAGGAAGTGGACGGCGGATGCGTGTATGATGTGACAGAAGGAGCTCCGGTATATCAACGGAAAGAAAAAGCTACTCCCGACGAAAAAGACAGCTACGAAGTGGTTCGCCATAAAACAGAATATAAGTATGCACAGAATATGCTGTTCCCGCGTATGTACAGCGATGCACCCGGTCACCGGCAAGCCTACGAAGACTGGCTGGGCGGCGTGGAAGGTACACAAGTGCCTTACGACCAATGCGGACAGATGATGATGGTAAAGGTTCCTACCCAATGGGAGAACATCAAGTTCTTTTTCTCTTATCAAGTGAACTTCATGTATTGGAGATACTTTATGTGGAACTTTGCCGGACGTCAGAATGACATTCAGGGACAAGGAGAAATAGAACACGGAAACTGGATTACCGGCATTCCGGTCATTGACAAATTCCTGGTAGGTGACCAAAGCCTGCTCCCCTCCGACCTGAAGAACAATAAAGGGCATAATGTATTCTACTGTCTGCCTCTTTTACTCGGACTTATCGGTCTGTTCTGGCAGGCTTACAAAGTGAGACGCATCACCACACCGGACGGAAAAATAATCTATGAACCGATTGGTATCCAACAGTTCTGGATTGTATTCTTCCTGTTCTTTATGACCGGTCTTGCCATTGTGCTTTACCTGAACCAGACACCTCTTCAACCCCGTGAACGCGACTATGCTTATGCCGGTTCGTTCTATGCTTTCGCAATCTGGATTGGTATGGGTGTGGCAGGTATCTCAGAATGGTTACAGAAGAAAATCGGTGAAAAACCGGCATCCATTCTTGCAACAGTTGTTTGCCTGTTGGTTCCCATCCAAATGGTAAGCCAGACTTGGGATGACCACGACCGCAGCAACCGCTATGTGGCACGCGACTTCGGACAAAACTATTTGAGCACTGTTCAGGAAGAAGGCAATCCGATTATCTTCACCAATGGTGACAACGATACATTCCCCTTGTGGTATAATCAGGAGACAGAAGGCTTCCGCACCGACGTGCGTGTGTGCAACCTGAGTTACCTGCAGACAGACTGGTATATTGACCAGATGAAGCGTCAGGCATACGATTCACCTGCCGTACCTATCGACTGGAGTCGCCTGGAATATGTGCAGGGACATAACGAAGCCGTTGCCATCCGTCCCGAAGTAATGGAAAGCATCAAGAACTTCTATAAACAAAACCCCGAAGATGCTGTGAGAGAGTTCGGAGAGAATCCTTATGAACTGAAGAATATCCTGAAATACTGGGTACGCTCTCCGAAAGAAGGTCTGCAGATGATTCCTACAGACAGTATCGTCATCAAGCTGGACAAAGAAGCCATCAAACGCTCGGGCATGATGATTCCCGACTCATTGCACGGTGAGATACCCGAGTATATGAATATCTCACTGAAAGGCAAGCGTATGCTTTACAAGAGTGAACTGATGATGCTCGAAATGCTGGCAAACACCAACTGGGAACGTCCGTTGTACATGGCCATCACCGTGGGCAGCGACAATCACCTGAACTTAGGCAACAACTTCATTCAGGAAGGTCTTGCCTACCGCATCACTCCGTTCAATACCACAGCACTCAACGCACGCATCGATTCGGAAAAAATGTATGACAACCTGATGAACAAGTTTAAGTTCGGAGGCATTGACAATCCGAATATCTATATTGACGAGACAGTCATGCGCATGTGCCTGACACACCGCCGTATGTTTATCCAACTTGCCAGCCAACTGATAAAGGAAGGCAAGAAAGACAAAGCACTGGAAGTTCTCGACTATAGTCTGAAAGTAATTCCCAGCACAACCGTGCCCCATGATTATATCATGAGCAGCTCGAAAGAAATGGCAGACGATTATCTGGCTTTGGGCGAGACGGAAAAAGCAGAAGCCATCCTGAGCGACCTGGCAAACAAGGCAGTGGAATATATCAGCTGGTATCTGAGCCTTGACGACCAGCGCTTGGCCAATTCGTATGAAGAGTGTGTCCGCAATTTCTATATTCTGGACGAACTCAACAAGACTTTGGCACGTTGCAATACCGCAAGCGGTGTGGAAAGCGAAAGCGAACAGAAACCGAAATCGGATATGTCGGCACACTATGTCAAGAAGTTTGAAGAACTTTATGAAGTATTCAACAACCGCGTAGGCGGAAAAAGAAAATAAAAAGCACGCACGCTTATGTTAATAGAACAACCGCCACTGATACTCCGCATGCTCTATCCACGCGCCTTCTGGCGCATGGATAAGCATGTCAAAGCGGTCTATCTTACATTTGATGACGGACCTATTCCCGAAATCACGCCATGGGTGCTCGATTTGCTGGATAAATACAATATCAAAGCCACCTTCTTTTTGGTGGGCGACAATGTACGCAAGCATCCCGAAGAATTCAAGATGATAGTAGACCGCGGACATCGGCTGGGCAACCATACTTTTAACCATATTCGCGGATTCGAATACCGGAGCGATAATTATCTGGCCAACACCGATAAGGCAAACGAACTGATTCACACCAACCTCTTCCGACCGCCACACGGACACATGCGCTGGATGCAATATATGGTGCTCCGCCACAAATACCAGATAGTAATGTGGGACCTCGTCACCCGCGACTACAGCAAACGACTGAACGGGCGGCAAGTGCTACGCAAGGTCAAGCACTATGTGCGCAACGGCTCCATCATCACCTTCCACGACTCGCTTAAAGCAGAAAAAAACATGAAATATGCATTGCCGAGAGCCATTGAATGGTTACTGGAACAAGGATATGAATTCAAGGTGTTCGACTAATCACAGCCGGATAACCATTCAAATAAAAACACACAAAACCATGATGAAAAGAAAAACACTTCAATTACTGACCGGCGCATTGCTTTGCCAACCACTGTCGGCAGGAGAGCTCCAAGCGCAAGAACAAGACAAAGAACGCCCCAATATCCTATTCATTCTATCGGATGACCACACCTCACAGTCATGGGGCATTTACGGAGGTATACTGGCTCCGTATGTAAAGAACGACAATATCAAACGCCTTGCCGATGAAGGATGCGTGCTGGACAACTGCTTTTGCACCAATTCCATCTCTGCTCCCAGTCGCGCCACCATCCTGACAGGTGCCTACAGCCACCTCAACGGTGTAAGAACATTGGAAGACAGCTTCGACCGCGACCAGGACAATATTGCCAAACAAATGCAGGCAGGCGGCTATCAGACAGCCCTTTTCGGTAAATGGCACCTCAAGACACAACCCTCCGGCTTCGACACCTTCAGCGTGTTTCACGACCAGGGAGAATACATTAACCCGGTTTTCAAAACAGCCGAAAACTGGAAAGATGATACCGAAGGACGATACGGCACAGAAGAAAAAGGATTCTCCACCGACTTGGTGACAGACAAATGTATCCAATGGATGGAAGAACGCAACACCGATAAACCGTTCATGCTCTGCTGCCACTTTAAGGCAACCCATGAGCCGTGGGATTTCCCCGAACGCATGAAACATCTATATGATGACGTAACCTTTCCCGAACCCGACACCATGATGGAGTTCGATACCATTGCTTCGGGACGCACCTTCACCGGACGTCAGCTTGAGAACATGGGATGGCGATGGGAACAGGCATCCAAAGGCCCCTGGTGGTGCCAATATCCCGAACTCCCCTTCAGCACCGAAGGCATGGACAGTATCTCCGCCCGAAAGAAGATATATCAGAAAATGATAAAAGATTATCTGCGCTGCGGTGCCACCATCGACGATAATATCGGCCGACTGCTCCGCTATCTGGACGAAAAAGGATTGGCAAAGAATACCATCGTCATTTATGTATCAGACCAAGGATACTTCCTGGGAGAACATGGATTCTTTGATAAACGAATGATGTATGAGGAACCACTCCGCATGCCGTTTGTCATCCGCTATCCCAAAGAGATACCTGCCGGCACACGCAACAAGGATATTATTCTGAACACAGACTTTGCAGCCATGCTTGCCGACTATGCCCACGTAAAGACTCCAAACAAATCGCAAGGACAAAGTTTCCGGGACAACCTTGCCGGAAACACACCCGAAAATTGGCGCAAAGATATGTATTACCGTTACTGGACACACCACACCATTCGTCCGGCACACATCGGCATCCGCAATGAACGCTATAAGCTGATGTTCCTTTACGGCAATAAGCTGGATGCCACCGGTTCGGACGATACTCCGACTGCTCCGGCTTGGGAGTTCTATGACTTGCAGAAAGACCCGCACGAAAATCACAACGCATATAAAGATGCCGAGTATGCTCCGGTTATCAAAGAGATGAAGGCACGCTTGCTGGAACTGAGAAAAGAAGCGAATGACGAAGACAGGAACTCGGAAGTAATGCAGGAAATCATCAAAAAGAACTTTTAAGGCGCAACAAGGGAAAGAAAGGGAGTGTGGCAACTCCCCAATGGCCCATCAAATCGTCTGCTGTAGGAGGATGTGTCAAAAGAAGAAAACGCTTAGGGCAGCTGACAAACAGCTTTCATTTATTTGGCAGGGATTACAATCGTATCTACCGGCTTCCCCTGCAGATCTTTCACCTCAAGCACCAGCTGATTGCTCTCTGCCACTGCCTTAATAACTGTCTTATGTGCATTATCAATGACAGGGAACTTCACCTTATCGGTCGGTTTGTTGTTAAAATAACGATGTAAATGTCCCGAAAGCATAACATCCACACCGGCCTGATTCAATATAGGAACAAACTTTTCAAGCACTTCCATTTGCCCATGCCACAAGTTTTTATCGGGTAAAGGAGGCATGTGCGCAATGACAATCTTGTACTTTGCCTGCTTGAAATCATCCGACTGCACTGCCCGTGCCAACCATTGCGCCTGTTCCGTGCGATAACGGTCATAATCCGTAATACCACTATATTCAATGTCGGAATCCGGTTTATCTTCGCCTGTATCCAAAAAGATAAAACAAACAGGCCCCTGTCTCACCAGATAATACAAATGAGGTTCTTTAGGCGAAAAATAGCGCTGAAAAGAAGTGGCAAACAGTCCGCGGGTTTCATGGTTGCCACGTGCATAATACATCGGTTTTTCTTTTGCAAACAAATCTATGGCAACATCCATAAATCCGCTGAACAACCCTGACTCATCTTTTAGCTGAGTCAACATATCCCCATTAAAGATAATCATATCCATCTTTTTGTAGTCTGCAACCTCCAGCAATTTCGGAATATCGTCTGTACGACCATGAATATCATTAATCATTGCAAAAGAAGTCTCCGGCTTATGACGGTCGTTTGTAGTGAATACAAGCGGTTTGGCACCATATACATCCGTTGCCGCTACTTTTCCGTAAGTCACTTCCACACCTTGATGGTCCAAAACTTCCTGTGCGTATACCCGGTAACGATAACCGGTACCCGGTTTTAGTCCGCTAATCTTCACCACATGCAACAAGGAAGTGTTCTTCACACCGTTTGTTGTATCAAAAAACTTCTCCCGTTCTTTTTGATAATATGTACTACCGTCATCGGGAGCTAATTCCACCCAACCGACAGACGGCTTGCTGGCCATCCATACAATGGTTGTCTCCGTTTCTTTCAAATTCTGCAAATAAGGTCCATGTTCAATACGGATACGCTCCTGAGCAAAAGCCATACTTGCCAGACAAATACATAAGAAACCAATAATTATTCTTTGTTTCATCATCGTATTCCAGTTATTCAATAAAAAGAAAAAGTTACCTTGAAGCACACGGCTTTTTCAGGTAACTTTTTAATCATCCACTATATTCTTTTATTTCACAGTCACTGTCAATGGGTTACGTACCTGTTGGGCAAAATTCTCCAAATATTTCGTCCATTCGGTATCGGCGGCAAAACCATATTTGCTCCATCCGGAACCCCAATAGTAAACATATTCGGTTCCCGGTTCATAGTCGCTGATGCCCAACACATGTCCAAGGGCGCCACCATGTTCTTTTCGTTCTGCTTCGGGGAAGAGCTGGGCTTTTGCAGCATTCAGACTGGCAGGAAATACAGCACCCACATAAATAACGCCATTATTATTTCGCGGATTCTGAGTAGAATCGGCATAAGCAATATACCCGGCATTGGAATCGAAAGAATATCCTGTCGGATTTTCTTTATGGATAACGATACCGGCTACAATAGGAGTCACTTCTTTCAAATCAGTATAAGAAATCACTGTTTTGTTCAACTGTGAACCTTTATCCAGCGAAATAACACGAGTTTCCACTACATTGCTATCTCCTTTTATAACCAATGGATTATAAACCAATTTTGCCGTGAAACGAAGCGGACCATTATCCAACACTTCACATTCTTTCCAACAATACGGATAAGCAATGGTGCTGTCGGGGAACAAAGCTGCCGCACCGCCACCCAATGTAGGTCCTACTGCATATACATCCATACCGTTACCGTGATCTACGTGATAAGAGATATTCCTATTCAACTCGCCGTCATAGCGGTCTTCCACCACCGGTTCGGGAACACGTTTGGTAAATACGTCATAACCGTAAGCCTTTTCTCCGGTTGCCTGCAGTGCAGGACCATAAGCGCGATAAGCCGCACGGTCGTTTTCCCAAGCAATATCATCTACACGTTCGGGATAAACACGACCGCAGGAAATGACATCCACCGGTTTCGGATTACCCGGTTTAATAGTATAAGTGGCTGTGGAAGATGACTTTACCGAGGTGGGGAAAATAAGCATATCATTATAAGTGACCTGATAAGGAACTTCCAGGTCGTTTTCATCCAATACAATCACTTGCGCCGTATCCGGCAATTGCAACTTAGATGAAATTTCCGCCATGGATACTTCCACCATCTCGCCGCTGCGGTCTATAGCCAAAGGATTGGTAACAGTTACAGTAACCGGCTGCTGTTGCGAACAAGAACACAACGAACATGCCGCTGCCACTGCTAAAAAGATTTTCTTCATATTATCTATAATTAATGAAAGGAGAATGGGGTTGTGTCAAAACATGGATAATGCTGTTTTGACACATCCCCCATCCGTACCTGAAAATAACCCTTTCCGGGCTTTATATTATTTGGGTTGTTTACCGATATAAGCCAAAATACCGCCGTCAACGTAAAGCACATGACCGTTGACGAAATCAGAAGCATCTGATGCCAGGAACACAGCAGGACCCTGCAAATCTTCAGGAGTTCCCCAACGTGCAGCCGGAGTCTTGGCAATGATGAACTGGTCGAACGGATGGCGTGAACCATCAGCCTGAAGTTCACGCAACGGAGCTGTCTGAGGAGTAGCGATATAACCCGGACCGATACCGTTACACTGAATATTGTATTCACCATATTCAGAAGCAATATTACGGGTCAGCATCTTCAAACCACCCTTGGCAGCTGCATAAGCAGATACAGTTTCACGTCCCAGCTCACTCATCATAGAACAGATATTGATAATCTTTCCATGACCTTTCTTAATCATGCCGGGGATAACGGCTTTAGACACGATAAACGGAGCATTCAAGTCAACGTCGATAACCTGACGGAATTCTGCCGCACTCATGTCGCACATCGGAATACGTTTGATAATACCTGCATTGTTTACAAGGATATCGATAACACCTACCTCTTTTTCTACCTGTGCAACCAAAGCGTTCACTTGTTCTTCGCTGGTAACGTCACAAACATAACCGAAAGCCTTGATACCTTTTTCCTGATAAGCAGCCAAGCCTTTGTCTACCAATTCCTGCTTGATATCGTTGAAAACAATAGTGGCACCTGCTGCAGCAAAAGCCGATGCAATAGCAAAACCAATTCCGTAAGAAGCACCTGTTACAAGAGCTACCTTACCTTCCAATGAAAAATTCACCATAGTAATTAATTTAATGTTATTAGTATAATAATTTATTTCTTGTATTTTCTTATCCATTACGATGCCCAAAGGTAATAAAAATCTTCCGTTATCGTACACAAAACATTTAATAAAACTCTTTTTTACATCGCATTTTTATTATTTCAAGTCTGTTATCAGACAGAAATCTTGGTCTCCATAGTCAAGATTTTCACCACCCATTCCCCAGATAAAGGTATAATTATGCGTAGCAGCGGCACTGTGAACAGACCATTCGGGAGACAGGACAGCCTGCTCTCCTTTCATCCACACATGCCGTGTCTCGTCCACTTCTCCCATAAAATGGCAGACAGCATGTTCCTCGGGAACCTCAAAATAAAAATAGGCTTCCATGCGGCGGCTGTGCACATGTGCAGGCATGGTATTCCACACGCTTCCCGGCTTCAGCTCCGTCATTCCCATCTGCAACTGACAAGTAGGCAACACCTGACTTACCAACATCTTATTAATGCAACGATGGTTAGAGCCTTCCAACGAGCCCGTTTCGGCAACGATGGCATCTGCCTTGGTAATCTTTTTATCGGGATAATTACGATGTGCGGTAGTGGAATTGAAATAAAACTTGGCGGGCAGGCAGGCATCTTTGCTTTCAAAAGTCACTTCACGGTCTCCCGCTCCCAAATAAAGAGCTTCCTTATAATCCAATTCAAACACGGCATCACCGGCTCTTACCATACCGGGACCTCCCACATTGAATATACCCATTTCGCGACGGGTCAAAAAATAAGGAGCTTTCAAAGGCTCGATGGCTTCGAGCTTCAGTACTTCACCTACGGGCCGGGCTCCCCCTACCACCATACGGTCGTACATAGAATACACTATATTAACCTCATTGTCCGAAAAAACCTTTTCTATCAGAAAGTCGCGGCGTATCCTTGCAGTATCATAATGCTTGGCATCTTCGGGATGAGCGGCATAGCGAATTTCATAATTTGTTTTCATACGCTATTTATTGTGTTTGATGGTATTCATTTGATTTTCTGTTCGGGCAAAATTACAAAACATCCACCACTTCAAGATACAGTAATCGTTCAGAAAAGGTGTAAATTTTGTCCAGTTTACAGCAAAATCACTTTCACTTATTCCCAAATACGTCACACTCCGGGCGACTCATCGCCGCTATCGGGAAAGGATGTCGCAAACCTTATCTTGGAAAACACGCGCACGGCTTAATTTCAGCACGTTCTGATTAATGATGACAAAAGCCAGCTGATGCCCGTCGGCCCCTTTCACATATCCCGCCAACGAACTTACTCCTGTCACCGAACCGGTCTTGGCACGGACGTTCCCCCGCGCCTTGGTTTGCTTCATGCGATATTGCAACGTGCCGTCCACTCCGGCAATGGGAAGGGCATCATACAGCGGCAAAAAGATATCCCGGTGATAATAGGCATACTTCAAATACTCCAGCAACAATCGCGGAGAGATATAATTATATAAGGAAACGCCGCTGCCGTCTACAATTTTATAGTTATCGGGATTAAAACCGAGCACGGTCTTCATAAAATCGGCGATGGCATCCGTCCCGTCATCGGCAGTCACCCGATGGTGTGGGGCATGTTGCGCGGCAAGGTGATAAAACATGGATTCGGCACACAGGTTATCACTCTTCTTCAAGGCACGTTCCAATACCTGTCTGATGGGTCTTCTGATGGTGCAAAAGGTTGCAATGCTGTCATGGATGACGGGGCAATCTGCATAAGTATGCACACCGGAGGTAATTCCCTTCTCTTTCAACCGTTGGATAAACGTATGGAAGAAAAAGTCTTTGGAAGTATAAATATTCACCTGTCCTGTATAGGGTCGGGACACATTGCCCGAAACCGTTATTACATTGCCATTGGAAAGCCAATTGCGGGTGATTTCCAATTTCCCTGCCTGCGGGTTACGGCTCACTGCCCGATTACAAACCCGGTAATAATCTGAAACCGGAGTACAACGCACTGTCGGCAAAGAATCTTTCTGAGCAGGTGAAACGGACACATCCACACAACCGCGATTCAGCATCAGAGGAGAAAGATAAGGCTGGAATGAATAAGGAGTATCATCCCACGACCACCCCGGTCCCCAATATACGGAATCCGTCATCGATACATCGGCAGCAATGGTATCCGTCACATACCGGATACCCTGCGCTTCCACCGCCGCCACGAGGCTATCCAGGTCTTCATCCATCAGCTCCGGGTCAAAGCCCCCTATCAGATAAAGATTCCCTTTCAGTGTATCATTCTCTATTTTCCCGGTATAGCGAAGATGGGTATCCATTGTATAATCTGCCCCAAGACGGGCAAGCGCTGTGACAGAAGTAATCACCTTCTCAATGGAAGCAGGGCGATACAGTTTCTCATCCTGATACCGATAAAGAGATTCACCCGTGGTCAGGTCGAAGACCGTGATACCAACTTCGGAAGTTTTCAGGATTTCGTCGTTCAGCAAAGCATCCAGCCTTTGGGAAACAGGTTGGCTCTGGGCATAAATAGCACAAATAGTCAAGTTCAGTAATAAAAATAATACGGCTCGTTTCATTGATAGATGTATTTCCAAGAATAAAATTCATTCTAAGCCTGTTTAAAACAGGGTGGCAATATATAACAAAAGCATGGAACCTGCAAGAAAGAAAGCGAAAATCTGTTTCTCCCTTCCTCCTTTCATTAGTCGTTGAAACGCCCTGTTAATGGGGCTTCCGGTAGTGAATGGACATTCCGTATTGTCGTTTCAGCCTCCTTTCATCTGTAATACTTCTTCCGGCTTTTGAACTTTTTCGATAATACTTTACGGTAGGGGCGGACCCATGTGTCCGCCCAATGACCCCAATAACTTATTTGACACAACCCCTTTTGACTTATGAGAGTTTCGAGACACCTTCTTTATTGTGTTGGTATGTTTTTATGGAATCATTATTTTCTGATGCCGCACTTCCGTTCCGTTCGAAATGCTTAAGTGATAAACTCCCGAAGCCCATGAGACTGCATCTATCTTTATTTCAGAAACTCCCATGGCGTATTCTTTGGAATAAAGCACTTGCCGGTTTTCTGTGTAAACTACTACCGATTTGATTTTGACATCTGTTGCTGCATTAAAGACAACAGCTTGTTTTGCTTTTTGGGCAGTCAAAATGGCGTTTACTTCTGCATTGTCGGTTTTCACTACACCAATGGCAACTTCACCCAAAGCTACATTGACATCATAATAATAGTTCGTCACTTGGCAAGGAATGACGAAAAACGATTCTGCCGTGCCACAGGCATCTTTGGCCCGAATATACAAATCCCTTTCGCAGTCGGCGGGTGTCAACGAAAATGTTTTGCCACGCACAAGGCGATTACTTGCTGTGGTACACATAAAGTCAGCTCCCGGAAGAGCATCCGATGTGTTTCCTGCCTTGTCTCTATATTCCAGGCTCAGGTTGATGTTTCCGGATACATAGAGGGTTCGCCATAGTTTGTGGCATCGGTAATGCTGTATTGCCCTTGGTTGGTTTCCCAATACAAGCTTCCGATGTAGGGAGATGGTTCATTGCAAGTGGCATGGGTTGTGACAGACTTGGTTCCGGCAGGCGATGTGATGGAAGCCACGATACTGTAATAGGTTGGCTGGGTGGAAGACAAAGTCAATGTAGAAGTGGTATAGGTGGTTTTGGTAGAACCGTTTTCACTGTAGGCCGTTACTTCCCATCTCACGCTTTCATCGGCATTTAATACACTCAGCGAGTAGGTACCGCTGTTGGAGAAATGTTTGGGACCGATAATCTGTTTTTGATGAATAGTGGGGCTTACTTCTTCTCTTTGGCTAATGATGCTGCGCATTTTGGCTATTTGCTCTGCAGAGAATTTGTGTCTATAATAACCATTATAACTCATTAGATTTTTTGGATCCGGGTTATAAAAGTCACCATTGGCATCTGTTCCTGTGCCTATGTATTCTCCAAAAATATTCCATTCACAAGGATCGGCGGGAGTATCGGTCATATAATCGCCGGCTGTTGCCGAATTACTTCCATTTACAAGTTCTGCTTTTCCTCCCTCAGAATCTTTTGCAGTACCATGGTGCGTGTGGTATAATCCGAAGCAGTGGCCTAGTTCATGTGGTACAGTAGTTTCTGTATAGTAAGTTGATTGTATAACACAGGCAGAACTTACAATCCCATTTGCTATTCCTGTAGTATTGTTCCAATTTTTCCCACTTGATAACACATAAATATCAATAGCATTGTTATGTGAATTCTGTTTGCAAATTTCTTTATAGATAGATAATGTTGAATTATTATATCGGTCAGAATCAATATAGTCACTTCCTAATAAATAGAAATTGATTTTTGCAGAAGCGTAATAACCATTTAAATTAGTTATGACTGTTTGCGCTACTTCCTCTTTATTAAATCCCACTCCGCTAGAACTTCTAATGACATGGATATAAATATTTAAGGTATAAATGCTATTGTTATTAAAAACGCGAGGAGTATTGAAATACCATGCCGGTGGGTCTGTTTCTATCGTTCCACAAGAAAAACTTTCAGGGATTGAACGGCTGACAATGTTTGAAGGAGATTCTTCTGTAGAAGTCATTTCCTCTAGTTCTTCACTGCAACCATATAGACAAGTAGCCGTGCATAATGCAAGCAGATAAGTAAAAAGTTTGTTCATAGTATTATGCATTTAAAATTAATTGTTTCGTATCAATTAGTAGGGACTTTCTGCCGGTTCTCTTTTCTGAATGTCTTTTAGATGGAGAGAGTAAATGTAAGTACCACCATGGCAACCTGTTATAGGCAATCTCGCTTCATAATATAAATATAAAAGGGTGCCACTGAAGGTAACATCACCTTCATAAGCCTTGTATTCATCCTTCATGTTTTCAATTAAAAAAGATATACTATCTTCATCTCCTGTTCGGAATTCCGGTTCGTCAACAGGATAGATTATCCATCTTTTAAGGGAATTATCATACCTTAAATATCCTTTCAAATTCTCTCTTTCAAAAGGTTCTTGTTTTTCCTCCGGATAAATCCGTTTTACATCTCTGTCATCATCGCTGCAACCGTATGCTCCAACGAGCAGGCATAACACGAATAAATAATTTAAAATCTTCTTCATAAAGGTGGTGATTAAAAGGTTAATAATGGTTTTCTTGTATTTTATATAATGCAGCAGAATGTAAAATACTGCGTCTGGTTGTATGATTTTTTTAAATGCATTGATAATAAATGATTTATAAAGTAGCACCAAAATTAAAGAGCTTTCGAATGAAACTTGAACAGGCTCTAAAAGACTAAAGTGTTTTATCAAAAGATTAAGGAGTTTTTAGCAAATACCTTAGTCTTTTTTTTAAACTCCAAGGCCTTTTGGGAGGGGCGTTATAGTGCTGAAAAACGAACTTAATATGTTGATAAGCAATGCTTTGGATACTTGTTTCTGTCTAGTTGGAAAATGGTGCTGGGTTTGCAAAGTGGTGATGTAGTCAAAGTGTTGAATAACAGTGTGTTGACTGTCTTATTTAGGCTCACTAGGTCCAGGGACCACCTTTATGCTTTTGTGACCCCGAATTTGTGCTCTTGAAAGAGGTTATTTTGTTGTTTATCAGTGTTTTTTCTTTGTTAAAAGCGGACAAACCATAGTCTTTATGAGAAATAAGTATACATTTCAATCATATTGTCACGTTTCTTGCATTTTGCTTGTAGGGGCAGGCTGAAAAGAGGTGTAGAAAGTACACAAGGGATTGTGAAGGGACTCGGGAAGCGCGGCTGAAGGGAGGATGAGGGGATGTGCTGTCATTCTTAACCGACTGATTATGTGAGTATTTTAATTAAAATGTAAGGATGAACGGAAAAGAAGGATGACCGGCTTAATGAGGGGATGATGCAATCTGCCCCTACATGAAAAACATACCGAGCTTTATTAAAAAGATGCCGAGCTTTTCTGAAAACACAACGACCTTTTTTAAAAAGACTTTGAGGCTTTTTTTAAACATCAAGGTCTTTTTGGAAAACATCAAAGTCTTTTTTGCAGCATGGGAAGTGTGTCAAAACGAAACCGGGCTATCCCATCGTCAGTTGTAGGGGCAGGGTTCGCCTGCCCGAAGACACAAAACAAACCGTTTTCGGGCGAGCAAACCTCGCCCCTACGCACGAAACGACAGCATTATCCACATTTTGACCCCCGTAGGCATCGGTCTACACATACGGTGGCATAAGCCCACACGTACGTACGCATCGGCCTACACGTACGTACGCATGAGCCTGCACGTATATATGTCATTGTGTCAGGCTCCGTCATATTCTGTGCCGGGATTGGATTAGTTTGTCTTCCCTCTTGACAAACACTTTTTCATGTTTTATATTTGTAGTTCGTCAAATCTAAAAAAGTGTCTCATGAATGTATTTGCCACCCTCAAAACAGTCTTCTTCGGAAGCAAATTCCTGTCAGCTCCTGTTCCCTCCGACGGAACACCACGCCGTGACCTCGTATCCGCCCTCAACGGACTGATGCCGCTTTGTCGGACCATCCCCGGCACCCACCTGCGCTACACCAAAGTGGACGAACGATGGATGAACACACTCAGCATAGAAGCCATCGAAACAGGCATAGACTGCTGAGACAGGGATATCCAACGCTTTGTGCGCTCGCGCCGCATCAGCAAATACCATCCCTTTACAGCCTACTTTGAACAACTTCCCGAATGGGACGGCAAGGACCGCGTATCCGCACTTGCCCGCCGGGTGTCCGACGACCCGGTATGGGTGAACGGTTTCCACCGCCGGATGTTGGGACTCTCCGCCCAATGGATGCAGTTCCGGTCGGATACCAACAGTACCAACAGCGTGGCTCCCCTGCTGGTGAGCAGCCGCCAAGGATTAGGGAAAAGTACGTTCTGCCGCCTACGGCCTGATCAATCTGGATGAATTCGACAAGTTGGGTGCATCCAAAATGCCCCTGCTGAAGAACCTGATGCAGGCTTCCGCACTGAATATCCGCAAGGCCTACAAACGCAGTGCCTCGGCACTTCCCCGCATCGCCTCGTTTATCGGCACCAGCAACCGGGAGGACCTGTTGGTGGACCGCACCGGCTCACGCCGCTTTCTCTGTGTCAGCTTGGAGCACGCCATTGACTGCGTCACGCCTGTAGAGCATGAGCAACTGTACGCCCAGCTCAAGGCGGAACTTCTGTCCGGTGAACGCGGCTGGTTTAACAAGGAAGAGGAACAGGCCATACAGCAACACAACGCCCTGTTCTACAAACATATACCCGAAGAAGAGGTGTTCCGCCTTTGCTTCCGCTTTGCCACCCAAGAGGACCATCCGCAGGAAGTGCTGACCCTTTCCGCCACCCAATTATTCGAACGCATGAAAGCCACCCACCCTTCGGTCATGAGGGGCATGACCGTCTACAGCCTGAGCCGCATCCTGTCCCGGCTGGGCGAGCGGGTGCATACTGCCAAGGGGAATGTGTACCGGGTAGTGGAATCGTATTAGCAATAGTGGAAGCTTTATCAGCGGTTCGTTAGGCTTGTTCATGCCGGATAAATGCCTGATAAACAACGTAAAATCAATGGGTAACCAGGCTTTGCGGACTTGCCAGTCACCGTAGTAGTATAAAATAGTTTAACAATACATAATTGATGGTAAGATAAAAATACCCGGTCTTTAAAAGGCATATCTTTATTAAAGATTATGAGGAACACAGCAAACATAAATAATATCTCTGGAAGTAACCGATTTTTCATGTCTTTACTGTCCCTTGTCTTCTTTTTGTTTGCCATTGCTTGCCGTCCTTTGGCTGCCCGGACTTTTGAGGGAGGAAGACTGACTTCTGCTCTTTATAATTTGGAGAAACTATTAAAACAACAGCATAAAGAGTAATCTTTATCATAAAAAAATAATGGAAATGCGGCTTTATAATATAAGGTTATTATTATTTTTTCTCCTGTATTTGTTTGTTGGTCATACGTTTACTTGCCATTCGCAGGAAGAAACGCCTTCGGAGTGCAGGGAACTTCTATACCTCCAGACAGACAAGGGGATTTATGAGACCGGTGAAGACCTTTGGTTCAAGACCTACACTTTGGACGCTCAGAGCCTTGCCCTCTCCGACCGAAGCAAGACGCTGTTTGTGGAAATGCTCAATGCCAAGGACAGCATCGTGTGGCAGGAGAAATACCCCATCCTTTCCGGCATTACCGAGGGGCACGTCTATGTGGACAAGGACTTGAAGGAGGGCGATTACCGCATCCATGCCTATACCCGCTTTTCTTTTCTGAATGACACGTTGCGTCCGGTCTATCCCAAGAAGATACGTGTTATAAAGAGCATAGCCTACAAAGGAACGAATCCCCCGCAGGAAAAAGACCAACCTGTTGCCCGGTTTTCCTTCTTTCCCGAAGGTGGTTATCTGATTGACGGAATTCCCACCAAGGTGGCTTTCAAAGTACTGGATGTCAAAGGAATGCCGGCAAAAGTGGCAGGCCGGTTGCTGGAGAATGGTAAGGACATTGCTAAATTAGAGTCCGTGCACGACGGTATGGGTTTTGTGTTTATCCTTCCGATAAAAGGAGCTTCATATAAGGCGGTGTTGTCCGATGGAAGGGAGTTCCCATTTGCGGAAGTGGTATCTTCGGGGTTGTCCGTCCATTTGCGTAAACAGACGGATGAGTATCTGGAGTTTCTTCTTTCCCAACCGAAAGGGGCAGCGGCGCAGGCAATCAAGCTGGAAGGCAAAATGCGCGGCGGGCTTTGCTGCACGGCAACAGGCACCTTGAGCGAGAGATTGAAAATCCGAATCCCATTGAAAGAGTTTCCGATGCAGGGCATTGCCGAGTTTACTTTATACAATGCCGATGGTCAGCCCATGGCGGAACGCTTGGTGTATGTCCATCCCGAACGGAAATTGCACATCGAGTTGAACACGGACAGTGCGCGCTACTTTACCCGTGGCAAGGGCAAACTGAACGTAAAGGTAACGGACGAGAAGGGCAATCCTGTACAGGCGCATCTGGGGCTGAGCATTTTCGACCGTGCTTATCAGAATGAACTGAATCCTGAGAATATGCTTTCGTATTGCTACCTTTCCACCGAGATAAAGGGTAATATCCATAATCCGGCGTATTACTTTGATAGCAACAACAAAGACCGCCAGGCTGCTCTCGACCTGTTGCTGCTTACCCAAGGGTGGCGCAGGTATGTATGGGAAAAAGCTGATACGGCAATGTTGGCGGACTGTTTCCTTTCGGATGAAATCAGAGGAAGGCAGATTATCGGTAAGAAAAAGAAGCAGAAAGAGTTGGGAAATGGAGAGCAGTTGCTACAAGTTTCCGGTCCGAACACTGAAAACCGTTTTGTGTTTATAGACTCTTTGGGAAAGTTCGTGGTGCCGACGGACTTGATGCTCGGATTGCGAGGCGGATATGTTTATTTGAAGCCGATGCTGGATAAAGATGAATACAAGCCTTCCATTGTGATAGAAGAATCTTTCAGTAAGGTGGATAGCTTGCGGAAGTCTTGTCAGTCTTATTTCCCATATATGAATCCTTCGCAAGTGTTTTCGGAATTGCAGCTTGATTATCCTGTTATTAGTCAGGATAATAGTATCCTTTTATCCGAGATAACAGTTACAGGTAAGAAAGGAAGAGTATTTCGGGATAAGATGATGGGAAGGTTAGATAGCTTGGCACAAATGAAGGTTGGAGCAGCATGGGTATGCTCTGGGTGTATATCGGGGGGAGGTAATATAGAGTACCTTAATGATTATAAAGGTTATTCACATCATCCTATAGGATGTCCGGTACCTCCTCCTGGAAAAATAAGCTCCCCCGTTATCGGTCGGAAATATTATCTCATAAAATATGAGCCAAAAGGAGAGAATAACAAATGGATTCTAACGAAACTAGACGAGATTATTTGGAAAGGTGAGGAATTTACCGAAGAAGAACTTCTCCGCATGAACAACCTGTGGCGTGTGAAAGGCTATTACGGCACGCGTGAGTTCTACCAACCCGATGAGCTGGACGTGCAAAGTCCGCTACCGGATGCGCGGAACGTCTTGCTGTGGAAACCGGACATTGTCACCGATGAGAAAGGAATAGCCGAAGTAGAATTCTTCTGTTCGGACATCAATACAAGCTTTGTGGGCGTGGTAGAAGGAACGGATGGCTTAGGAAACTTAGGCACATCTCAGTGCGAGTTTAGGGTACTAAAACCATAAAAAATGATAGGATGACAAAATTAAAAAATAGATGGCTCTTGTGGATATTGCCTTTGGCTTTCTTCGTTTCCTGCAAATCGAATGAAGGACAATGGGAAAACAAGCAAATTTCCTTTCCTGAAAATATTGTATTTACAAAAGCCGGAAAGGATACGATTTATTTTGATTTTGACAAGTCGAAATGGAAGTTCTTTATTTATGCAGATACAACAGACTGCATGGGGTGTAAATTGTATCTGGACAGATGGAGCGATTTGATTGCTAAAATCAAGGCGGACGAGTCATTAAGCAAATCAGTTTCATTTGCTTTCTTCTTGTTTCCTAATGACGTGGAAGAGATGAAATTTATGCTGGACTGTGATTTACCCGACTATCCGGTCTGTATTGATGCAGATAATCGAATTGGTAGATTGAATGAATTTTCTTCTGATAAATATTTTCTATTGGATG
This sequence comes from Phocaeicola massiliensis B84634 = Timone 84634 = DSM 17679 = JCM 13223, assembly GCF_000382445.1. GTDB lineage: Bacteria > Bacteroidota > Bacteroidia > Bacteroidales > Bacteroidaceae > Phocaeicola > Phocaeicola massiliensis. The sequence continues at coordinate 118,232 of NZ_KB905475.1, forward strand.
AGCATAACCGGGTTGTTTTAGTCGGCAATCCTGTCTCCAGCCCTCAGATGGAAAAATCTTATTGGGATGAAATTATAGATAAACCTGTCAAATAACTATAACCATGAAGAGGGCTCGAAAATGGATGAATAAGGCAGTTAATGCTATCTTTGGTTTGGCCGCGCTGTTGGTGCTGTATGTTTTGGCGCAAATATTATTGTTCGCTACATTCAAAATTCCCAGTGACTCGATGGAGCCTACATTGATAGAAGGGGATGTCATATCTGTCTGTAAACCGGCTTTAGGCGCACGGATATTTAACATTTGGACTGCTCTGAAAGGCGAAGAGGTTGACGTATACAGATTGTCTGGCTTTTCTAAGGTCAGAAGGGATGATATCTTGGTTTTTAATTTTCCTTATTCGGAGTGGAATCAATGGGATGAGAATATGAAAATGAACATATCAAACTATTATGTAAAGCGTTGTGTGGCTGTCCCCGGAGATACTCTGTTTATCCATGACGGAATCTATATGATTGGTGATGGGAATGTATTGGCCGGCAATATTGAATCTCAAAAGCGAATCATGAAATTTAATCCTGATAATATTCCTGACGACCAATATTACACGCTTCCTTTCGACAGCATTGTCCGATGGAACATCAGAGAGTTCGGTCCTTTTTATATACCGGGAAAGAACGATTCCATTCCAATGAACAGAACAAACTACCTTCTGTACAAAAAAATAATAGTGTGGGAACAGGGTGAGGAAGTGCTGTTTCAGGATGAGAAAGTTTATTTGGGCAATAAAGAATTGGACGGATATCGTTTTAAGAGCAATTATTATTTCATGAGTGGGGACAATAGCATGAATTCCGTAGATTCGCGTTTTTGGGGATTGATACCTGAAGACTTTATTGTGGGAAAGGCCACCCTGGTCATTACTTCGCGCAGCCGTGATACGGGAAAGATACGTTGGAACAGAGTATTTAAAAGAATAGAGTAGTGTGATGAGAATTATAACCTATATAATATTGTCGTGCTTTATAGCTGCTTGTTCGCAAAGCCGTAGCGGTGGTGAACTCGAGCAAGCCTTGAAGCTGTCTGGAGAAAACCGCAATGCGTTAGAGGCAGTTCTTGGCCATTACAAGCACGATTCTTTAAAATACCGGGCATCCTGCTTCCTTATCAAGAATATGCCTTATCATTATTCGCAGGAAGACTATTATTTATCGCCGGAAGGGGAAAAATATAGGCCTGATATATGCAAGTTCAAGAACAAGGAAGAACTGGGAATGCATTGCGACTCATTGACACGGTGTGGGTATCTGGAAAAACATGATATGATATATGATGTCCTCTCTGTTAACAGTTCTTTTCTGATTAAGAATATAGATTTGGCTTTCATGGCATGGGAAAAGCCTTGGGCAAGGGATGTGCCTTTTGAAGTGTTTTGCGCATATATACTTCCTTACAGGGTGCAAACGGAGCAAATATCTTTCTTGCGTGAAGAGATGATGAAGCGGTTCTTGCCTTTGTTGGATTCCGCAGGAGTAAAGACACCGCTGGAAGCTTGCGTGGCATTGAATGAACATTTAAAATCGGTTGTAAGATACCAAGATACCGGCCTGCCTTTCTATCCGACCATCGAAGAGACTTATCAGTCCGGAATTAGCCGCTGTGACGGCATTTGCAATTTGGGTACATTTATAATGCGTGCGATAGGTATACCTGTTGCCGTTGATTTTACCATTTGGCCGAAAATGGATTTGGGGCATAGCTGGTGCGCGGTTTGGAATGACGGACGATTTTATAGCTTTGGTCCCGGAGAAGACCAGCCGGAAGTCCATGCAAGAATGTTTTCTCAAAAACGGCACAGAAGGCCTGCCAAGGTTTACCGTTACCAATTCAATCCTTTGCATTACGGCAAGATTTCTTCGACAGGCGGTTATCAGACATTCCTCAATACTCCTTTATGGCGTGATGTAACCCATGAATATCTTGATAAAACAACCGAATTTGAAGTACCTATCTTGGACAAGGAAAAAAACAATCTTCACGACAAGGCCTATTTGTGCGTACATAATTATTATGAATGGAAACCATTGGCTGTTGGCTCATATTTAGAAAACGGGATGTGTTCTTTTAAAAATGTGGTGGGTGATAATATCTTTATGGTAGCTGACGTAACAGACAATGGTGCTTTACGTTACCTGACCGCTCCTTTTTATGTGAGTTCAAATGGTGAAGTGCATTTGTTTATACCCCGGTCAGACCAAAAGTTCAGTTATACATTCGATAAGAAAAAAAGAAGTAGGAATTATACATTGCACTATTGGGATGTTGATAGGGAATCCTTTGTATCCATTCCTTGCAAAAGCTCAACAGATTCTACGCAAACATACGAACAGATACCAGAAAATGCATTATATTGGTTGACTTTGCCCGAACGGATAGTGAACCAAAGAGTGTTTTTTATAGAGCAGGATACCATAAGAAGGTATTAAACAGTTGAGAACCTCAGGAGGTGCAGAGCCTTTCCACCACCCGGCCGAGCGGGTACATACCGCTAAGGGGAATGTGTACCGGGTGGTGGAATGCTAGGCAGGATACTCTTTGAGAATGTTTACAGTTCTCTGAAGATTTCTCCTACTGTGGGGTGAGGGAACACATATCGTTTCCAATCATCCACTTTCTTGCGGTCTTCGATAGCCATGCCCGCCAACACAATCAACTCGGAAGCAGGATTACCCAGCATGTGGGCACCCAATACCGTTCCGTCGTCGGCAGTCAATACTTTGCAAACCCCGTTTACTCCTTCATTTTCCGCCACAAAGCGACCGGAATATGCCATCGGTAGTTTTATGGTATGATAAGTAATGCCGGCAGCCTGCAGAGCTTCTTCACTCATGCCTGCACCCGCTATCTCAGGATTGGTATAGACTACGCCCGGAATGGCACGGTAACTCATCGCATCTTCTTTTCCAAGAATATGATGAACAGCCACTTCCGCTTCGCGCACGGCCGTATGTGCCAACAATGAGACACCGTTCAAGTCTCCGCACACATAGACACCGGGAACCGAGGACTGCATGTGTTCGTCCACCTTGACGCACTTACGTTCCGTCAATTCCAAATTCAGATTCTCCAATCCGAAACCTTTCATTACGGGGTGACGGCCTACACTCATCAGTAACTTTTCGGCTGAAACACTTCCCGCCCCTTCTGCATTTTCGTAAGAGACCGTTACTCCGTTCTCCTCTTTTGCCACTCCTACCACCTTGGTACTCAGCAGGAACTTAATTCCTTTCTTGGCATACTCGGCACGCAACATTGCCGAAAGCTCCTTATCCATTCCACCGAGGATTTCATCCATCATCTCGACCACAGTAACCTGTACGCCCAAACTATTGAAGAAAGAAGCAAATTCCATTCCGATTACGCCACCTCCGACAATGGCCAGTGAAGCAGGCACTTCCTTATTGTCCAATGCATCACGGTGTGTCCAATAATCCACGCCATCCACTCCCGGAATGGGAGGAATAAATGTATCGCTACCGGTACAAAGCAACAGGTTCTCGCATTCGTAAATCTCCTCGCCGCATTTCACCGTATTCTTGTCTATGACAGTAGCCTCTCCCGTCACTATATTCACCTGATGGGCAGTCAGTTTCGCCTTGATGCCCAACACCAGCTTACGCACCACCTTTGATTTCCGGGCAACAATCTTGCCCAAGTCAAAAGAAGCTTCGGGCACAGTGACCGCATATTTGGAAGCGTGCTTGGCATAATCATACACTTTGGCGGAATAGAGCAATGTCTTTGTGGGAATGCAACCTTCATTCAGGCACACGCCCCCCAGACTCCTCTTTTCAAACAACACAACACTGAGGCCGGCTTTTCCGGCAACTTCGGCAGCAGTATAGCCGGCAGGCCCTCCACCGATAATCGCAATTTGATATTTCATGGTATTTATTAAAATTAATCAGTTCTTTATCAATTCAAAACCTTCGACCGCCAGGCCGGGACATACCTTCTTCAAAGCTTCCACAAACTCCAAAGGCCTGTCGGGACTTATCATCACAAATCCTTGTGCATGTTCAACTTTTATCTTTTGCATCCCAAGGACATGAGGCTGGTAAGTAATTTTCCTGATGCCATCCACACAGAATCTTTTGCCCCATACCGATTTAACTTCCAGCACACCGCTATCTTTAATCGTATAAATAGTCTTCGACTGAGAATAAAACAGCATGAGAGGTACAATTAAACCACCCAAAGCCGTCCATTCCTGCAGCCAAAAAAAGATAACAATCACGACCAATATGGCGACCCCCATTTCTACATATTGCCAATCGGGAACCCATTTTGTCTTAAATACTTGTTCCATGTTTTCCGATTTTAAAGGTTGTATGTCCGAAAGATACTAAAATAACCGGTTTCCTGCTACATATTTTCTTCAAAAAGTATCTTCATCCTCTTCTTTATGTTCCAACCGCCTGACCAATGCATTCATAAATTCCTCAGGCTTCTCCGGCAGAAGGTCTATCACCTTATCATTGTCATAATGCACCAATACATATCGGGTGAATCTCAGGTGTTTCAATCCGAAGAGACGTTTCAGTTCTACATCCGTAATCCGTGAAAGCGGAATGTTTTTCTCCTTCTGGAAACGTCCGTTATAAATCACCAAGTTTCCGTCTGCCGTCAGTGTATAGGTGGAATGAATGATACGCTCTATATTGATAATGACAATCATAGCGAAAAACATTCCTATCAGTGCCGCCCCTTTGTACCAAAAGGCAACCAGCATGATCAAAGTAAACAAAATAAGAAACAAATGAGTTGTTCCTGAAATCTTTACATGGAAAGTCCGATTCATCATAATTTTAAATTTTGGCGCAAGTTAATCATTTGTTCTCAATTATTTTAAAAGAGCTGATTGTTTTTCTTCCATCCCCACAATCACGGAACAAGATTCCCACGACCATAAAACAACAAACGAATCCATTTTAAACGAAAAGAAGAACACCAATAAAATACATATCATACCGTATCTTTCAAAAAAAGGCAGCAAATAACAGCATTAAAATGTACAATGAAAAAAGGTTTTCTTTACCTTTGCAACCATAAATCACATTATCATGGTTAGAAAATTCGATTTCCTTGTGATCGGCTCCGGAATTGCCGGAATGAGCTTCGCACTGAAAGTGGCTCACAAAGGCAAGGTTGCCCTCATTTGTAAAGCCGGGCTGGAAGAAGCCAATACCTATTTTGCTCAGGGAGGTATCTCATCTGTTACCAACCTGAAAGTAGACAATTTCGAAAAGCACATTGAAGATACAATGATTGCCGGTGACTGGATTAGTGACCGTGCAGCCGTGGAAAAAGTTGTGCGCGAAGCTCCATCGCAGATTCAAGAATTAATAAAATGGGGAGTAGAGTTTGACAAGAAAGAAAACGGAGAGTTTGACTTACATAAAGAAGGAGGACATTCCGAGTTCCGTATCCTGCACCATAAAGACAATACCGGCGCAGAAATACAGACAAGCCTCATCAAAACTGTAAAAGCCCACCCCAATATTACGGTTTTTACCGATCATTATGCAGTAGAAATCATTACTCAACACCATTTGGGTATCATCGTCACCCGTCATACTCCGGGCATCAAATGTTTTGGCGCGTATGTGCTGAACGAAAGCACCGGAGAAGTAGATACTTTCTTATCCAAAGTGACTATTATGGCCACAGGAGGCTGTGAAGCCGTTTATCGCAATACCACCAATCCGCTGGTAGCCACCGGTGACGGTATTGCCATGGTATATCGTGCCAAAGGCGCAGTGAAAGATATGGAGTTCATTCAGTTCCATCCCACTGCCCTCTTTCATCCGGGCGACCGTCCCAGCTTCCTCATCACTGAAGCCATGCGCGGTTACGGTGCCGTGTTGAAAAACCAGAGTGGTGAGGAGTTTATGCAAAAATACGATCCGCGTCTGTCTCTTGCTCCGCGTGATATCGTGGCACGTGCCATCGACAGTGAAATGAAACAGCGCGGTGAAGACCATGTTTATCTGGATGTCACTCATAAAGACCCGGAAGAAACCAAGAAGCATTTCCCTAATATATATAAGAAATGTCTCAGTCTGGGTATCGATATCACCAAAGATTATATTCCTGTTGCTCCGGCAGCTCACTATCTGTGCGGAGGCATTAAGGTGGATTTGGACGGACAGTCCAGTATCAACCGCCTGTACGCCATCGGCGAGTGTTCCTGCACGGGACTGCACGGCGGCAACCGTCTGGCATCCAACTCACTGATTGAAGCAGTGGTTTACGCCGATGCTGCGGCCAAACATGCTTTGAGTGTGCTCGACCGGTATGATTACAATGAGGACATTCCCGAATGGAACGATGACGGCACCATGAATAATGAAGAACGTGTGCTGATTACACAGAGCATGAAAGAAGTGAACCAAATCATGGAAGCCTATGTGGGTATCGTGCGCAGTAATACGCGCCTGATTCGTGCCTGGAACCGTTTGGACATCCTGTATGAAGAAACCGAACGACTGTTTAAACGCTGCAAGGCATCACGCGAACTGTGTGAATTGCGCAACATGATTAACATCGGATATCTGATTACGCGTCAGGCAATGGAACGCAAAGAAAGCCGCGGCCTGCACTACACGATTGATTATCCGCATGCTAACGCAGAAAATAAATAATAGAATGAAACGAAGCATTTTGACTCTATGCCTGCTGGGACAAGTATTGTTCCTGTGGGCACAGAATCAGTATTATGTGGCTCCCAATGGAAATGACAATCACGACGGAAGTTTTCAGAAACCTTTCCAAACCATTGAACGGGCACAATTGGAAGCTCGAAAAGCTCAGGGAGAAACAACCATCTATTTGCGTAAAGGTATCTATCGGCTGGAACGCCCTTTAATCTTCACCCCCGAAGACGGTGGAAAAGAGAAACCATTATCCATACGTGCCTTCCGCAATGAACAAGTAACGCTATCCGGCGGAAAAGTATTACACCCTGTGTGGAAGCCTTATAAAAAAGGTATCCTGACAGCTGTTCTCCAAGATGACATACGTCACCCGGATATGCTGTTGAGTAACGGAAACATCCGCCACATGGCACGTTATCCCAATTTCGATTCCACAGCAGTGCGTTTCAACGGTACCTCAGCCGATGCCACCGCTCCCCGGAGGGTAAAGAGCTGGAAACATCCCGAAGGAGGATACCTCCATGCCATGCACATAAGCGACTGGGGTGATTTTCACTACCGCATCACCGGTAAAGACAAAGCCGGAAAACTGATACTGGAAGGCGGATGGCAGAACAACCGCCAATCAGGATTACACGCCAAAAACCGGATGGTGGAAAATATATTCGAAGAATTGGACGCTCCGGGTGAATGGTTCTATCAGGCGGAATCTTCCACCTTATATTATTATCCCATGCCGGACGAAGACGCAGAAACAGCCGTCTTCGAGACTCCCATACTCAAGCATCTGATTGAATTCCGCGGTTCGGAACAACAGCCGGTCACTCACATTACTATACAGGGAATCGAACTGACACAAACATTGCGTACTTTTATGAATAAATACGAACCGTTGCTCCGCTCGGACTGGATGGTCTATCGGGGTGGTGCCGTGGTGTTTGAAGGTACGGAAGATTGCTCGCTGAAAGATTGCTATCTTCATAATTTGGGAGGAAACGCAGTCTTCTTCTCCTGTTATAACCGCCGCTCCACCGTATCGGGTTCTCATTTTACCCGTATCGGAGCCAGTGCTGTTTGCTTTGTGGGAGACCCGAATGCTGTCCGCTCTCCAAGCTTCGAATATAATGAGTTTGTACCGGCCGGGAAACTGGATCGTACACCCGGTCCTATAGGAAATAACTATCCGGCTCATTGTCTGGTATATGACAATCTGATTCACTCCATCGGTCTGTTCGAGAAACAGATTACGGGAGTGGAGCTATCCATGTGCCGACACATCACAGTCAGCCACAATAGCATCTATGATACTCCGCGTGCCGGCATCAACGTCAGCGAAGGAACTTGGGGCGGGCATATCATCGAATTCAACGATGTATTTGACACGGTAAAAGAAACCGGTGACCATGGCTCTTTCAATTCCTGGGGACGTGACCGTTTCTGGCATCCTCACCGACAGGTAATGGATTCGTTGGTAAATGCCGAAGCCTCACTGATTCTGGCAGACGTCACTTCTCCCATCGTATTACGGTATAATCGTTTTCGCTGCGACAGAGGTTGGGACATTGACTTGGATGACGGCTCCGGTAATTACCACATTTATAACAATCTGTGTCTGAACGGAGGCATCAAACTGCGTGAAGGCTTCTATCGGGTAGTAGAAAACAATATCATAGTCAATAACTCTTTCCATCCTCACGTATGGTTTAAGAACAGCGGTGATGTGTTTACCCGTAATATTGTGATGTCTTCTTACCGGCCGATTCAAGTCCGCCATTGGGGTCTGGAAGTGGATTATAACATCTTTACCGACAGCACTGCTTACCAAAAAGCCCGCAAACAGAATACCGATGCACATTCCATTGTATGCACCCCTGCCTTCCTTAACCCGAGCCGGGGAGATTATCGGATTGACAACCATTCGGACGCTGTTTTTCGTTGTGGCTTCCGCAACTTTGACATGGATAGATTCGGAGTTGTCTCACCCCGATTAAAAGCTTTGGCCAAGACGCCCGAATTTCCCAAACCCATTCTCATGGAAGAAGGAAAAGCACATGCCACTATCGAATGGCAAGGACTACAAATTAAAAACTTGGATACCCTGGGCGAACGTTCTGCCACCGGTATGGATACGGAACGCGGCGTTTATGTCATTTCGGTCAATGCACTGGGTAGTGTGTTGCGTGACTATATCCGCCCCAACGATGTGATTTTGGAGCTGGGCGGCAAAACCGTGAATAACCTGGCTGACTTGCAGAAAGCAGTTCAAGAAACAGATTTAAAGCAACCGCAAACCATGGTTATCTTCCGAAGTCAAAAAGAGAATAAACTGACTTTACCGGGAAATTTGCTGAAATGAATATCTACTTCGGATATAAAAAATCATTGTAGTATATCGAGGTATGAAAATGATGGTTTACAAAGAAGTGTAACCCAAAAACGAAGGGAGTGTGTCAAAACGTGGATAATGCTGTCGTTTCGCTCGTAGGGGCGAGGTTCGCTCGCCCGAAAACAGTTGGCTTGTGTCTTCAGGCAGGCAAACCCTGCCCCTACAGCTGACAATTCTATCAGAATAAGGCAACTTGCAATTTCTCACGAGGAGAAACAATCAAGTTCTCCACCTCATATTGAACCTTGCCTGTGTTATTGTCATCTTTAGACAAAACAACTGTCACAGAATGTCTTGCCGGTATCTCTATCCGTTCGGGATATCCTTTCCGAGCTTTATCCACTTTCTTCAATCTGAAAGGTACATCACTACTGTTTTTTATTTCCAGATAATTACGCTTTTCACTGCTATAATAAACCGGACTTACTTGAACTGCTCCCCAAAAGAACTTATCCAAATATTCTTTCTTGCCCATCAAATTATCGTAAAAATAGACCATAGTACGCCGATTAAACAAAGCATCCTTTATTCCCTCCTCTGTCCTTTCTTTAGCCAAAACCAAAGTCATAGGGCGATGAGTGGTTGTTTGAAAATCATACAAACGCTCGATAACATCGTGCACATCTGTATTGCCAAGCAATGTCAGGTTCTTTTCATTGACCCAATCCAAAGCCACCGGATACCACTCGAACTCATTGAACACTTCAATGCCGTTCAACCACCCTTTCTTGTATAATTCCTCGTGCACATCGTGCCACTTGATTTCGTTCACTCCCCATCCCGGATGATTCCACTGGATGAACGCTCCCTGATTGTGCGCTTCCTCGATGGCTTTCATATAGTCTTTTTGGTCGAGCACATTCAGATCTTCCACAAACAAAGCATTCAAATGTCCGGGAGGCATGGAACGGGTAATTTCTCCTCCCTTTATTAAAATGATATTTCTCCGGAAAGCCTCTTCACGAGCAGCATCAAACGAATAATTGTGATTACCTGTCTGCAACCCCCGGCGAGCCGGCTGGCCCTCAATATGATCAGTTATTGCAATGGCGTCCAATCCTTCTTCCCATGCCTCCTGCACACGAAGCGAAGGCCACACAATACCATCGGAAAAAATAGTGTGGATATGAAAATCACACTTCAGCAACTGATAGTCATCGATTTGTGGCAGACATATTTCATGACGCGCCTTTATACGTTCTTTACCTACTTTGACTTCCTTGGGCAATGCTTCCTGAGCCTGCACACCTATCTGACCGCACAACAAAGCTGCCAGTATCCATACATTTCTTGTTTTCATATACATTAGTTATTATTATTTCCTACACTCCATCCATAATCCACATATTCCCAACTGAAACGGTTATTCTCGTCCACACGAACTAGCAAATAACCTTCTTCCGTTTCAAGGAAAGCGCCTCCCCACCAATATGCCGACACTGCTCCGGCGGTGACAAACCAGCGGTTTCTTTCCTGAATTTGCTCGTAAATATGCTGATGTCCTTGAAGGACAAGCTGCACATTATAACCATTCAGCACCTCAAAAACGTCCTTAGTGTTGCATATCATGTCGGCTCCCTTGAAATTACCTTCCACCACCGGATAGTAAAGCGAAAGCATAGGCACATGAATGGATACTACCACCGGAACTTCTTTTCCCACTTTTTGCAAATCGCTTTTCAGCCATTCCATTTCTTCAGGGCTTACCGAATAAGGGCCTTTTTCGCAAGGGAAAAGACCGTTTAGTGTAATGAAATGCACTCCTTTATGGTCGAAAGAACCGAATGTGTTTCCAAAGTACTTTTCAAACAAGCCGAATCCCAATGTATCCGTCTCGCCATTCCGACGATAATAACGGTCATGGTTTCCTATCGTGAAATAAAGCGGGATTCCAGCCTCATCTACAATCGACTTGAAACGTTCATGCAAAGAATCTGCCGTATGCTCTGCATCTCCCAAAGCATCGGTATCCGCATTATCTCCTCCAAACAAAATAAAGTCCACCCTTTTGTTCTTTGCGTCAGACAATGCCATGCGCAAAGCAACATCACCATTGCCACGATTATCCTTGTTCAAATGAACATCTGTAAAATAAGCAAAGGTAAACTTCTCTTTCACTTCCGGTTCTTGCCCGGGTTTCACTTTGTTTGCACAACTGCCCAACAAAAATAAAAAGGCAGCCGACAAAAACCAATTCAAACAATTTTTCTTCATAACTATTCTTATATTTATTATTCCCAACCAAATAATTGAGGACCCAAATTCGGGTTCAAATCCATTTCATGCTTGGGCACCGGACGATAATAGTATTTAGGCTCTTGAAAAGTACCCATATCTTTAATGGTTAATATATTGCCTTTGGTTCCTTCGCGCAAATAAACCGTTGCATTTACATCGTCAATGCTTCCTGTTCTGTAGTACACCAGTTTCTCTCCCAACGAATTGGTTTCCTTATCGGCCTCGGCAGGAATGTTCGCATCCGAAGGAATCAAATAAATGTCTTCTATACCGTCACCCGTCAAGTCGTATTTGCCCAATCCCGGAAAATAAAGTCCTTCCGGTTCCTTTTCCAACAATTTTCCGGCTTTCCAGCGCATCAAATCGTCAAAACGGAATCCTTCAAATACCAGTTCCACCCGACGTTCGCGACGTATCTCCAACAGCAAAGGAGACACTCCGGGAAAAGCTTCCTGCAAAGCAGGGTCAGCCTGCGGAGAAAGCAACATGTGAGGCATACCGGCACGGTCGCGGATTAAATTGATTGTATTATCCAAATCACTCTGAGTCAGTTCATTCAGTTCGGCACGTGCTTCGGCATAAGTCAACAACACCTCGGCATAACGAATGACCGGATAGTCAATGCTGTAATAATAATCTTGATCCTTGTTGTTGATAAAACCTTTTATTTGATGATAACCGGAGAAATTCTTATTCAAGTTCTGCACATATATACCTGCACCGGGTGCATAAGTCATGGTATTCACCAATTCCCACCCCGGATAAGCCAATGTTTGGCTCATACGAGGATCTCTATTCTGAAACTCCTCGACAAATTGCTTGGTCTCATATCCCGGCTGGGCAGAATAGTAAGAGCCGTCACTCATCAAGTAAGCCTGCACCAAGTCCTTGGTAGGACAAGGGATATAATTTCCGAACATATAAGCCCAGAATCCGTTGCTAGCAGTAGCTTTTTCATAATAGTGGGCCTGAATTATCTCAGGATTAGTAGTCAGATCCAACGAATTGAACAAGGTTGAGTAATCACTTTCAGGATTTCCCGTATTATATAAACTGAAACCACCCTCTTCCATAATCTGCGATGCAGCATCCACTGCTATTCTAAGATAAATATCTGCCGTATTCTGCAAATTCAATTCTTCGTGATATTTGCGGTATGTACCTTCATAAAGCGCATGACGTGCCATGGTAGCCAGCACAATCCATTTGTCTATGGTTCCTTTGGGTTGCCCTGTTTTTACATGCTCTGCTGCAAACTGATAGTCTTCGAATATCTTGGTAACCACATCCTCCCGTTTGTCACGCCCTTTGTATAAGTCCTGGTCATCAGTGGTCAATGTCTTATCATACCAAGGAACATCCGAAAAACGCTTCACCATATCCATATAAAAGGCAGCCCGGTAGTAACGGGCTATTCCCTGATAATGTGCAAGCACATCGGAAGGAACGACAGCCTTTTCGCAACGTTCCAAGAAGAAATTGATATTGTACAGGCGTTCCCACGACCAACCTGCAGAAATAGTTACCGACGTAGGATTGGCCGAAGTCATGATGTTCTTTACCTCTACATTATCTGTAGTAGCCTGGTCATCTGTACCGGCATCTGCCGTATAGTTATAACCAGGTGTGTTGATCAAGCCATAACAATACATTTTCAAATCTTCTTCCGTATTGAAATAACTGTCCGCACCTATTTCTGTATGAGGCTGACGGTCCATAAAGGCATCATTGCATGAAGTAGCCAACAAACCTGCTACCAAACTAAGCCATATATAAAATCTACTTTTCATTATCATGTTTCTATTAAATATTTCTTTTTTAGAGAGTTACATTTATACCAAACGAATATTGGCGGTTGAACGGATAGACATATCCGTAAGAATCGGAATTGGTTACCGCTTCGGGATCGAAATATTTCTTCAGCCCGCTCCATTCAAAGAGATTGTCGCCACTGACATAAATACGAACACGGTTCAAGTGCGTCTTCTTAGTCCAACGGGCCGGTAATGTATATCCTATCGTTATATTCTTAATTCTCAGATAAGAACCGTTCAACATATAGTTGGTTTGCGGAATGGCAAGCCCCATACCGTTAATGCCTGTTCCCAAATTCTTATCGGCCAGCCAAGACTGGAACACCGGATATTTAGAATCCAGATTCTGATTAGCCAAGCCCGCATTGATGTAAGACTGGGAATGTTTGGCCATTTCTACATCGCTGTCTGTCGTAGGGCGATAGAAATCAAAAGCATGCACCTGTCCGCCGGTATACGGTTGTTGGTAGAAACTCCAATATAGATAGCTGACAGGGTAATAATCGCGCTTGCCTATTCCGTGCAAGAAAGCCGATACGTCAAACCCGTTCCATTCTGCATTCAGGTTTAAACCAAAACGAAAGCGAGGTGATGAATTTCCTATAACACTCAAGTCACCCGGTTTGTCTACAGTAGTACCCTTCGTTATGCGCTGGTCGCCATCCAAATCTTTGTATTTAGGCCATCCTTCCACGATTTCCAATGCACCCCAAGGTATAATTTCTGTTTCATCCAACGCAGCAATTTCTTCCTTGCTCTTGAACAGCCCATCACTTTGCAATCCCCAAATTTCGCCCAATTCCTGTCCTTCATAATATTGACTAAGGTTTTTGGTAGGATTGTCAAACTTTGTAATCCATGAACGATTGTCGGACAATACGAAGCGTGCCCCCCAATTCAGAGGTTTACCTTTCAGTTGAAACTCATCCCGATAAGCGACAGACAATTCCCATCCTCTTGTCTTCAGGTCGGCGGCATTCTCTTTCGGCTCTGTCTTGCCCAACACACCCGGCAATTCTTTTCCTAATGTAAGCATTCCCTTTGTATCACGACGGTAAATGTCAAAAGAGACCACCAATTTATTGTTCCACAACGCCAAGTCAATACCTCCGTTCAATGTACGCACCTGTTCCCAAGTGTAATCGGGAGAAACCAAGCCCGGAGCTGTAACGGTTTGTTGCAATTTTCCATCAATCAGGTAACTGCCCAATGACGAATTCATAGAAGGAATATATCCATATTCGGTTACCAGCTGATTGCCCAATGAACCATACGAAGCACGTATCTTGAATTGTGAGAATAAAGACCGGAGCGGTTCAAAGAAAGGTTCCACATCGACACGCCATGCTACCGAACCCGAAGGGAAAAAGCCATATCGTTTGTTTTTGGGGAAACGTGAAGTTCCATCATAACGGCCGTTCAATTCAAAAATATAACGGTTGTCATACATATAATTAGCACGGAAAAACAAGCCACGAATAGCCCAATCCTTATAAGTTTCGTCTACATACTGTTCGCCTGAGGACAAGCCGATGGAAGGCAAAGAGGTAGATATGATGTCGTAACGGTCGGCAGTGAATTTGTCCCAACGGCTATATTCTTGATTGAAACCTAACACACCGCTCACCAAATGCTTGTCGAACGACTTGGTCAACGTGGCATACAAGTCAAGCACGGTATATAGTTCGGAAGTACTGCCTTTGTAAGCACGGCTTGTACCCTGTTCGCGAACATCATCCGGTCCGTAGCCAATGCGATACTTAGTCTTATACCAGTCGTAATCTTCATGGCTTTTTGAAAAAGTAAAGTTAGCGTTCAGCACCAACATTCTTTCCCAAAAATTCATTTCGGCCGAGAAAGTACTTTGCAAACGGTCGTAAACGGTTTTCTCCTCGCCTCCGTCCACCAATTGTGCCAATGCAATACCCAGTTCACTGTTTGCCCATGTACCGTCGGGGTTCACGTCCATGTCGTGAGGCTCTGCATCGTAAAAATCACTCAAATTATAATAACTCGGTTTTTTACGGGTAGTAGAGACAAAAGAGGTATTATTGGAAACAGACAACCAGTTCCAAATCTGATAATTAACTTTGCCTCGCATACTGTAACGAATATACTTGTCATTTTTTACCACACCTGAGAAAACACCGTCTTCACTGTCCACACCTCCCGACAAATAAAACTTGGTTTTCTCTGTCGCACCGGAAATGGAAAGCTGATGTGCCTGACTGAATGTACTCTTATCCAGAAAATAATTTGTCCAGTTGCGATTACCCATATACTCCCACTGCGTGTTGTCCAACGGATTCAGGCGTATGGCTTCCGTTCCATCGGGATTGTCAGAACGTTGACGTGCCCACTCCAAACGCTCGTCACTGGTCACATGACCGGAGCTCCAAGGAGTGTTTAACACCGCAATGTTCTTCAGTTTCAAATAAATATAAGGATCGGAAGTTTTTTCAGTCAATGAAGAAGGACGCTTCCACGAGAAATTATTGTTATAATTCACCTGAATTCTATCGCCCTTCCCTTGCTTGGTCGTAATCAAAACAACCCCAAAAGCGGCACGGGCACCGTAAATGGCAGCCGAAGAAGCATCTTTCAATACCGAAAGACTCTCTACATCTTCGGGTAACAAGCGATTCATCTCTTCAGCATCCGAAGCTACGCCATCTATCAGAATCAGCGGAGAACCACCGTTGATGGAAGCTTCACCACGAATATTAATATTGGCAGCCTGTCCCGGCTCTCCACTGGTAAAATCAACATTCAAATTAGGTACCATTCCCTGCAATCCTTTCGACAAATCCGTCATAGGTCGTTGCTCCAACTGGGTTGAAGTGATTTGGTCTACCGACCCCGAAAGATTGGCTTTCTTCTGAATACCGTATCCCACGACCACTACCTCACCAAGCGTTTCCGTATCGTCTTCCAGTTCTATTTTAAAAGATGTTTTCCCATTCACCGCAATAAGTTTGTCCCGATATCCCACATAACTTACCACAATTACGGCATCAACAGGAATGGAAAGTGTAAACTTTCCGTCTACATCGGTTATTGTTCCGTTTCCACTTTCTTTTTCACGAATCGTTGCACCAATCAATGGTTCGCCATTGCTGTCCACAACAACTCCAGACACCTGAATTTTTGTACGAACCTGTTCTGTAATAGGACTTTCCTTCATTTTATCATCAGCAACAGCATAAGGCACAGCCAATCCCCACATACCTGCTGATAACAACAGAATATTCCTAAACCACAAATAATTGAACTTTCCCATAAATACTTTAGATTAATTTGCCGCAAAAGTACAGTCGGGACGTTACGATGGCATGAACAGCCAATTTCATTATCTTAACCGAATGGTTAATTTTATATTACAAAAGCATTTGTTTTAATTTCAATCGGGCATTATAAAAAAACTCCAAAGTCTTTTCAACCCTGCATCATTACGCTTAAATCATACAGGATATTCTAATGAAACAAAAATCCGGCTTCCCCCAATCGGGAGAAGCCGGACACGGTAAACGGATAATTCTATCTCAATTAATAATTGTTCTTCTTTACTTCAAAGTAAGCCTGCGGATGCAAACATGCCGGACATACTTCAGGAGCTTCTGTACCTACATAAATGTAACCACAGTTACGGCACTGCCATACAGTCTCTTCTGCTTTTTTGAATACTGTACCTTCTTCCACATTCTTCAATAAAGCCAAGTATCTTTCTTCATGGCCCTTTTCTGCTTCAGCAATTCTGCGATACATCGTAGCAATAGCAGGAAAACCTTCCTGATCGGCCACATCAGCAAAGTGAGGATAATCAGTCGTCCATTCTTCATTTTCTCCGGCAGCAGCGGCTTTCAGATTTTCCATTGTTGTACCGATCATACCTGCAGGATAGCTGGCAGTAATTTCTACCATACCACCTTCCAACCACTTAAACATACGTTTTGCATGTTCCTTTTCCTGATCAGCTGTTTCTGTGAAAATAGCAGCGATTTGTTCATAACCTTCTTTTTTTGCAGTACTTGCAAAATAAGTATAACGCATTCTAGCTTGTGATTCACCTGCAAATGAAGTTAACAAGTTTTTCTCTGTCTGTGTACCTTTAATGCTCTTAGCCATAATTATTTGTTTTATTGGTTAGTTATTATTTTATTACCCTTGCCTTATACCACAAAGATATATATTATATTTCAAATTTGTATTTATTACAATTATAATTTTATGTTTAATTAAACATTCTATTTATATAAAATAAACGCAATACGGCTTGAATATGTTCATCAACTACAAAAGTTTCTTAAACAAGAAAGCTATTTATGCTCAAACTCCCCAATAATATACGAAGAACACCCTTCATGCAACAAAAATAAGAACTTAAAATCAATAATCCCTTAATTTATAGATAAATTTTGTCTAATTTTGCACCTCCATTCTGTGTTGAACACATTTCGTAGCATAAAGTAAATTATAAAATGAAAGCATTTGAATTTAAACCGAAGCTCTTCACTACATTAAAAAATTATTCGAAGGAGAGCTTCATGGCCGACCTCATGGCCGGCATTATCGTAGGTATCGTTGCACTTCCTCTGGCTATTGCATTTGGTATTGCTTCAGGAGTATCTCCCGAAAAAGGTATTATCACTGCTATTGTTGCAGGCTTTATCATTTCTTTATTGGGAGGAAGCAAAGTACAAATCGGCGGACCGACAGGCGCGTTTATCGTTATCATCTACGGTATCATACAAGAATATGGCATCAGCGGACTGACAGTGGCAACACTGATGGCAGGTGTACTCCTTGTTTTATTAGGAGTGTTTAAACTGGGAGCTGTCATCAAATTCATTCCCTATCCCATCATTGTCGGCTTTACCAGTGGTATTGCCGTTACCATCTTCACTACACAGATAGCTGATATCTTCGGACTCAACTTTGGCGGAGAGAAAGTCCCCGGAGACTTTATCGGCAAATGGATGATTTATTTCCGCCACTTTGATACAGTAAACTGGTGGAATGCCATTGTCAGTGTGGTCAGTGTATTCATCATTGCCATCACTCCCAAATTCTCAAAAAAGATTCCCGGTTCGTTAATATCCATCATCGTAGTGACGATTGCAGTCTATCTGATGAAAACATACGGAGGAATTACCTGCATTGATACGATTGGCGACCGATTCACCATTCAATCACAACTTCCCGATGCAGTGGTACCCGAATTGAATTGGGAAGCAATCAAGAACTTGTTTCCCGTAGCCATCACAATTGCTGTATTGGGTGCCATCGAATCATTACTTTCGGCTGCCGTTGCCGACGGTGTAATCGGTGACCGTCATGATTCAAACACAGAGCTGATAGCCCAAGGTGCAGCCAATATCATCGCTCCTCTTTTCGGAGGTATTCCTGCTACCGGAGCCATCGCACGTACCATGACCAATATCAACAATGGGGGAAAGTCTCCGGTGGCCGGCATTATTCATGCTGTCGTATTACTGCTCATCCTGCTCTTCCTGATGCCGTTGGCACAATACATCCCGATGGCTTGTCTGGCCGGCGTGTTAGTCATTGTATCTTATAACATGAGTGGCTGGCGTACCTTTAAAGCATTACTCAAGAATCCGAAATCGGACGTGACAGTGTTATTGATCACTTTCTTCCTGACAGTCATTTTCGACTTGACAGTCGCTATTGAA
Organism: Phocaeicola massiliensis B84634 = Timone 84634 = DSM 17679 = JCM 13223; assembly: GCF_000382445.1. GTDB lineage: Bacteria > Bacteroidota > Bacteroidia > Bacteroidales > Bacteroidaceae > Phocaeicola > Phocaeicola massiliensis. Next base: position 137,079 of record NZ_KB905475.1, read on the forward strand.
GTAGGATTGCTGATTGCCTGCGTGCTATTTATGAAACGCGTTATGGAAACCACCGATATTTCGGTTATCAAGAATGAAATCGATCCTAATAATGAATCCGATTTGGAAGTGCACGAAGAGCATCTCATGGTTCCCGAAGGCGTAGAAGTATACGAAATCAATGGTCCGTATTTCTTCGGCATCGCCACTAAATTTGAAGAAATCATGTCTGAACTGGGCGACCGCCCGAAAGTGCGTATCATCCGTATGCGTAAAGTGCCGTTCATTGATTCTACCGGTATTCACAACCTCACTAACCTTTGTGAAATGTCTAAGAAAGAAAATATCCATATCGTACTTTCAGGCGTAAACGAAAAGGTGCATAAAGTATTGGAGAAAGCCGGTTTTTATGACTTGCTCGGCGAAGACAACATTTGTCCCAATATCAATGTAGCTCTGGAGAAAGCCAAAGCCATTGTAGAGAAATAAAACAATTATACCAAAAATAGGTGTCGTTACTCGTTCGTTTAGCTACCTTCATGGTTAATTATTGCCATGTAGGAGGCAAAACAAACGAGTAACGTTCATTTTTACTTCTTGCAAATCAAGTACCATACCACAGAAGAAGCGTCTAAAAAATAGACAGCAAAGAAATCCCTGTATTGTGATACCCAATCAAAATGAAACGAACAAAATAAAGAAAAGGCGTATAATACCCATAGCCCCCATCCTATAGCTCTTCTTTTTTCATTGACTAACCTCCCAACGATTATTATCATCCAAACAAATTACTGAGTCAAACGGAATACTAGCCTCAGTATTACAAACCTGGACGTTGGGCAAACTCTGCATTGATTTTACACCAACATCAGAAGCTTCTTCCGGGAAGCAGAAAACGAACAAACTCCCTATAGACACAAATAATGAATAAACAGAGAAAAAATGCATACCTATAAGTTTTTAATTAGTTAGTAAATTGTATTCATGTTAATATCACAAATGTAAATCGCTCTTCCCAAACTCTGTGTTATTGGATTGTTATCGTCATGTTAATTGTGTATCTATAGAATTTGAGACTTTGATGTTGCTAATTCAAAACAATTTCTAAGTCCGCTAAAGAGTGGCATGAATAAAATGCCAATATCCGTTCTTTCAGTAAATAGGTATATTTAGCTTGTGATTGTTGGGACAACGCATCTGCCAATTTCATTTTTATCTCATTATACTCATATACAGCCGACTTTCCAGCCATATACTTCTCTAACGCATACCGATGCGCCTCCCGATTGGCAACTACCGCTTTGGTAGTAGACTCGTATTTCTCAAAAGCTGCCAGCGCATCCATATATGCTTTCTCAATATCCTTATAGAGGCTTTTCTTTTCATTTTCCAATGACAAGCGGGCATTATTCTCTTCCAAACGCGCTGTTTTTACCTGATTCCTGGTAGAGAAGCGGTCAAAAAGAGGGATGCTTAATGTGAAATAAATGCTTTTCTGCATATTGTTTTTAAACTGCTGATGAAAAGATGGATTCATTGCACCACGAGAATAATAGTAACCGGTATTGATTCCGGCACCCAAAGAAAGCTGCGGGTAATATCCTGACTTGACAACTTTTATACTTTTCACTTTACTCTGCAAAGAATAATGAGCTTGCTTTATTTGAGGCATACAGCTTAATGCCGAGGCATAAATCCCCTCAGGAGTGACAGACTCCATAGAAACTATACTTTCATCCAAAGAATCTACATCAAAATACTCCTCACCCTTCAACTCCATCAATTGCATCAAGTCAAGAAAAGAAAGCCGCAGCGAGTTCCTGGCTTCTGTTGCCACCAGTTCATCATCAGCTAATTGAGCTTTTATATCATATAATTGAGACTGCGGAACTTTTCCATTCTCTATCAGAATCCGTGTTCTGATTTCTTGTTCTTTTGTCAACCGGATTTGTTCTTGAGCGATACGATAAATTTCTTTATTCAACAGTATCTGAAAATAATAGTTGGTTACATTGAGTGACAAGTTGTTTTCTATCAATTCCTTATTTGCCTCGGCCGCCAATACATCGAATTTATTTCGAGAAATGGATGCACTTGTTTTGAATCCGGTAAAAAGAGGCATTTCGGTACTGGCAGAGAATGAAGAATTTTGTATGTTTCTATCCTCATAGGTATTATCCTGATTCAAAGCCCTGCCAAAAGAAAAACGTTGTGAAGCTCCTACATTCAGATTGGGCAGAAAACTGCTCTTCAGTGTATTTCTCTCTACTTTTAAACTTTTAATCCGGTTTTGACTCTGTTTCACCTCTATATTGTGCAGTATGGCATAATCTATACATTCTTTGAGACTCCACTTCTTATTTTGTGCTTGCATATTTGCTATCAATGCGATGGCTGCAACAGTTACAACTATTAACTTTTTCATACTATTCATTCTTTAACCTATTTCATCAAACTGTTCCTTCCACAAACGATGATACATTCCATCCGAATTGAACAATTCTTCATGAGTACCTGCCTCAACTACTTGTCCCTTATCAATCACCACAATCTTATCTGCATTCTTCACTGTACTCAACCGATGAGCAATCACGATAATCGTTTTCCCCTTCCGTGCCAATGCATCAAGTGTCTGCTTTACATAGCGTTCGGAAATAGAATCAAGCGAAGATGTCGCCTCATCAAAAATAAGTATCTCCGGCTCTTTATATAAGGCACGCGCTATAGCAAGCCGCTGCCGCTCGCCACCCGACAAGGATGCACCATGTTCACCGATATAAGTCCGGTACTCCTTAGGCAAACCATCTATAAAATCCTTTAAACCTAATTGTTCCGTCAAATCTACAATTTTCTTCATGTCCGGATGCAAATCGCCTACCGCTATATTCTCTGCAATGCTGCCGGCAAATAATTCAATCTGTTGAGGTACTGTTCCCACCCGGCGACGAAGACTGCGGTTATCTATTTGCGCAATATCATAATCGCCTATGCGAATGCGGCCCTCCTGTATAGGATAAATATGCTGTAATAACGAAATCAAAGTCGTCTTGCCCGACCCGCTTTCTCCCACTATAGCAGTAGTCTTCCCCTTTTCTATCTTCAAGCTCAATTCCTTGAACACATCCTTGCGCGAACCATAGCGAAACGAAACATTCTCAAACATAATATCGCCCACCATATCCGGTTCTAATATTATCTTTTGGTTATTATCCTGTTCACGTTCCAAGTCCATAATCTGGAATAAGCGGTCGGCAGCAATCAGTGCATCCTGGATAGTCTGATTGGAAGAAATCAGCGAGCCGATAGGAGAAATTACATAACCAACCAAAGAATAAAACACCATCAGAGCGCCGGGTGTCAACTCCTGATCAACCACCAAAAGACTTCCTAACCAAAGAACGGCAATCGTAATGCCTGTAGATACAAACTGAATGCCGCCTTGCGCCATAATGGAACCATATATACTGCGATATGTATTCTTTAATAAATGTACGAAACGAGTTTCCGTCTTCAAATTAGCATATTCTTCTATACCGAATCGTTTGATAGTAGAAATAGAATTAAGAGATTCCACCAATTGCGCTTCCAAATCAGCACTACTTTCCATAATACCGCGCTGATATTTCCGGTTCAATTTGTTAAACCCCCAGAAAATAAGCAGGAATAAGGGAGCAGACACTAAAGTAATCAATGCCAACTCCCAGGAATAAACAAACATAAGGCATACAGAGAAAACAAGAATCATGATGTTAACCACCAAATCCAACGAAACATTATTGATAAAATTACGGATTTTCACTGCATCATTGACGCGCGAAATAATTTCACCTACGCGCATCGTATCAAAGAATTGTTGAGGTAAAGTCAACAGATGCTTATAATATCCCAAAATAAGTGCAGCATCAATCCGTTGCCCTGTTTTTAAAGCCAGAATACTTTTCATTGCTCCGATAAAAGTCCGCAATAACAGGATGACCAGCATGATAACTCCCATGAGATTAAGCAAATTGATATTTTTATCTACCAATACATAATCTGTAATTTTACCTACATAGATGGAGGTAGATAAACCCAAGATACTATAAATAAGCGCACCAAACACGGCTTGCAGCATCACGCTTTTATGAGGAGCCAGCAGAGAAAAGAACTTCTTTGTCATACCGGTTTTCATGTTTCCGGTCTTGAAAGTTTCTTCCGGTTCCAATAACACCAGTACACCGGTCCACATTTTCTCAAATTCCTGATTGGTCACGCGATGCATCCGCCCGTCACCCGGATCCATATATTCTATGTATTCTTTCTTTTTCTCCACCTTATATATCACTACAAAATGCTGAAGTTGTTCGTGTACTATAACATGAGCAATAACAGGTTTAGGAACAATATACAATGCCTCGAATTTAGCTCGCACTCCTTTAGCTGACAAGCCCAACTTATTAGCAGCCTCTATCAACCCCAAAATATTTGTTCCCTTCTGGTCGGTAAACGCATATTGGCGGATACGTGCAATGGGAAACTGCAAACCATAATAGGCACATACGGAAGCCAGACAAGCCGCTCCGCAATCCGTAATATCAAACTGTTTGATTTTAACTCCTTTTTTCATCTTGCATTCGTGTTTAAAATTTAGCCATCATTCTTTTATTCTCATATTGTTTGGGATTCGCCCAGTCGTCTATCTTCTGATACAATAAATCAAACAATGAGCGCCGGGTTATCATAAAATGAGCACTGACGGTCATACCTTTTTTCAAGACTCCTTTTTGTCCGCTTTTCAGCATCAGATAGTTACGTTCCATCCGGCATTTCACTTTATAGAATGAGTTTCCCTGACTGTCCGTCAGAAAGTCCGATGAAATTTCTGTTACTTTTCCGGGTAATGTTCCCCATTCATTATAATTAAATGATTCCACCTGTACATTGACCGGCATCCCGATATTCATAAAACCTATGTTCCTGGGCGTGACATATATCTCCATACACAAGGTAGAATCCGGACTGACCACTGCCAATGACTGCCCTGCCTGTATGCTGCTTCCTCTGTATATGCCCGAAAACTGGTCAATGGTTCCGCTCACCGGACTACGGACTATATAGAGTTCTTTATCTTTCAACTCCTGCTGCAAGGTGGTATTCATTTCACTACGGGAATTACGATAGGTATTCATATCTGCCTGCCATGTACTCAACTGGCTTTGTATCAATGAAGCCAATTCATTTTGCTGGCTCTGATACTGGAAATAATATTTATCATATTCTTCTTCTGAAATCACCTTCTTATCAAACAGGTTTTTATTGCGCATATATTCTTTTTCCGCCTGCGCCAAAGAGGTTTCCAGTTCTTTTTTCTTTTTGATAAAATAGGTATATTCCTGCTGACGAACCGGAGAATGGAACACCACAGGGCATTCACCTTTTGCCAGATAAGCTAAATCTGTCAAATGTGCTTGATAATCATTCAGACGATTAGTCTGATAATTGATTTTATAATCGGAATTATTAGTTCGGAAACGGAGAAGGACATCTCCTTTGTTTACCCGATCGCCTTCGCGTACATAAACAGAATCTACCAATTCTGTTATAGCCGATTTTATTTCGGTTTTTTCAGTCACCGGCCTCACTACCCCACTTCCCTGCACGGAAATGTCTACATAGATAAAAGGCAATGCAATAATAGCGGCAGCAACGGCAGCCAATACCACCCAATAGATAATCTGGGATTTTGTGGTGTGTTGATAGATGTATGTTTCAATACTGTTCTCTATCCATTCGTTTGGTAATAACATAACATTTCTACTTTTACTGATTTATACCGCAAAAGTAAAAGGAAAGAAAAAGGAAATGTGTTATCGGATTGTTATCATTAGGTTAATTATTTATCCATAAAACATGATACATAATTCTTATAATTCTCTATTCTGCTTTCACTGTACATTTATATTCTATCGCCATCCATTCCCAACTGCTTTATCAAACTAAAATTATTCAGAAAGATAATGCTACTTCCTATTATAAGGAATTACGGGAAATTTTATTTAGATATTTTTTTAAGTAAAGAAGCTAGGACAGAAGAGCCAACAAGAGCAAAAGCACCCCCACTGAAAGATACAATTAAATCTTGTACACTATAATACCTCCAAATGACAAAAAGTAATAACATGCACATAATTATATAAATAATTCTGTAGATAAAAGTTTTGTCGCTATATGGAAAGACTATTATAGAAGGGAAAAAAAATAGGATATAAAATGAACTGTCAATGTCGACAATGCCGATACCGAGAATCTCCAGTCCCCGTTTCATTGCAGAAGCGCATCCCGACCAGAACTTGCCGATATAAGGAGTCTTCTTTCCCGACTTTGAAATGTAGCTTGCGTCGATGGCAATGGATTTTCTTGTACTTTCACCAAAACGCTGCCGCATGAGGAAGAGGTTGAACTGCATCCGGTCAAACTCACGTTCAAACAACTGGCGGAAGCGTTGCTCTGAGCTGTCTGAGTAACGCCCCATTTGGGTGAAATTAATCTTTCTTGGCAGTACCATATACAAAATCATGAGTTGGATGAATGCTGTTTTAAAACTTTTGCGTAACTTCGCAGAACAACTTTTCAAAGCATCGGTTACGATTTCCTCATATTGGTCAAATGCTGTTTTGTTCATTACTTTAATGTGTGGTGGTTTACCATTAAAGATGCTGAAAATCAGTTACTTGACCTATTTTATCTTGCTAAATTATTTAAATTAACTTGTTTATTTTCAACGGATTAGTTACAAATTTAACGAAGTATTAATCTTTCAAATTCATATCTTTTACAAATATCACCACAACAAGTCAGTTTCTGAGAAGTAGGTATACCTATCTTCTAATTAACAACTATATCGAATAACCATTTTATTGATTGCATAAGATAATAAAGCACCTATAAAAGTTGCAATTATATCTTTATAATCAAAAGTCAATCCTATAACTTCATAGCATATCAGCCCCAAACAAACTGCCATACTATAATATATTTCCTTATATACCAATTTCTGTGTCAATGCCATGCCCAAACAAGTCGCTATAGGAACTCCCCAAATATTAGTAAAGGTATCTGCAAAATAAAAATCATATATACCATTTTCATAAATATAGGGTCTATAAGCAAAATTGATAACAGAAATAACAAGGAGTAAAGAAACACAGACTATAAAAAATACTAATCTTGTTCTTTTAGACAAATACATAACATTGTCTCTTTTGAAAATAATCAGGCGTCCCATAATATCTTAATTGAATGCGCCATACTAATATGGCACATTCAATTTTAAAGTTAAACAAATTATTTATAAGGCATTACAGAAGGAGCAAAATTATTTGCCTCAAATCCATTATACTCACATTGGAATAAAAAGCCAAGTAGTTCCCAAACATTTTTTAAACCACCTGCGATATTTATTTCTTCATATTTTGATAAACTAATATAATACTTTTCCATTTTTTTAGATGATTATTTATTCCACATAGCATTAGCTGCATCTCGACCGGCATTAAATGATTCTATGGTTTCGCCAGTATGAAATGTTAAATCATAAAGCATTCCACCTAAGAATGTACCAACAACCCAATCCCAAAAGCCTCCAGAAATGTGTTTCTGTGCTTGCAAATCTAACTCTTTAATTAAATTATCCATAATATTAAATATAATTATTGTTTTCTATTTTATAAAATTTATCGATTCAATCATTCTGCATCTAGATAGAAGCTACCAGCAAATAAGATCTGCTAATGGCCCATATATTTTACGAAGTTCTTCCATCTGTTCCTCCGTAGGAGGCACATAACCTCCCGATACCTGTACATGTTCCTCACCACTGAGTGGCTTCATCATGTAATAATCATTCTTTTTCATACTTCATTTTGTGTTTTGTTGTTATATACTAAAAAATAATTCTCTAAAACGGCTGGGTACTACAAATACACTAGTCAGACTAGTACTGCTACTGTAAATATAGCATCCACCATAAATATTCATACATTCTGCTAACGTCAGCGTTTCCATTTTATTAAATTTTTATCGTGTTTTGTGTTTGTGTTATTATTTCCCTTATTTATAGACTCGGGCAGTCCCTTATTCTTCGTCTGAACAAGCGGTGAGCAAAAAGATGAGGCATGCCATTCATCCGTTTCCCTTCCTGATCTTGTTCGTTTATACTCGTTTATTTCATATCTCTCTGCTTGTTTTGATGCAACAAAGATAAGCTGTCTTTTCTTACCCCTTTGTTATTGAATTGTTATTTTCACATGAACTACTTTTACACGCTAAAATCAAGCGAAGAATTTCTGAAAAGTAGGCATACCTATCTCTTATTCACTCGTTTGAACAACAGAAAAATTAAATAAGTTAATAATCCACTGATATATGTTGCTATCAAATCATAAAAATCAAAAGTTCCAAATGGAATTATTTCATATAAAGTAAAAACAAAAATACTATAAAGAATAGCTTTAGATAAACTCTCATATTTTCTCATAGCCAATAATAACAAAGAGAGAGAAGGCACTGCTACCAAATTTCCTATTGTATCAGCCAAATGAAAATCAAAAATATGATTCTCATAAATATACGGTCTGTAAGTATTGGATAATACAATACCTAAGATAAAGAAAAATCCAGAACCCATATAATACAGCTTTTTCCTCATAATGCAATCTTTAAAGAGATGAGTACATCTTTATAAAACACACTCATCTTTTTGTTATCAATTAAAATACTCTACCACAAACATCGGCACCATTTTCTTGTGTTAGTCCATGACATAATTTGCCAAACATCTAATGCAACAAAGATAAGCTGTCTTTTTTTACCCCTTTGTTATTGAATTGTTATCTTTATGTTAATTGTTTGTCCATATAACTTGAGGTTTTGGATTTTTATCCTTCCTTGGTTCCCAATTATAGATTCTTTTCATGTCTCCTCCATAAATAGAAGTTTGTTCTTTACTGCTTAATGTTACTATTGTTTTTTCCATAATATTATATCTTTAAATTATATGTATGAGTTTTAGTTTGATGTTGCAAACATAATAGGAAATTGTATAATAATATGTTATAAAAATGTTATCCGATTTTAAGAATAAGTTATTATATTTGCTACATGATAAAGACTAAGTACTTGAAAATAATCACTGCCATAAGCTTAACCTCCATATTAGCATTACAATTAATGTGGTTATGCAATACTTATATACTTATCAGAAACAATATATCTGAAGAAATAAATCAAATTCTATATACAGGAATGGAAGACGAGGCTATTACTCGTCTTAATAAGACCCCTAAAGGAACAAATATAAAAGGAGAAGCAGCAACCGACAGCATCCCCGAAATCACTTATTTAGAAGAAGGACTCTATAACTTAGGTTATTATATCTCTATAGAAGACGTGGACTCCATCGCTTCCACTCTCCTCTTAGAGCATAAAATAAGCAGCGATTTCATATTGAATCTTATTAATCCGAAGACCGGAGAAGTGCTTCAACAAAGCAAAAAAGGAAACTTTTGTCTATGGAATGCCATTCACTCTAAGGAAATTCCTATCCGCACAGACCTATCACAAACTGTACAAATGATATTGGTGAATCCGCATTGGAGCATATTTGCACGCATGGGAATCTTGTTGCTGTCTACAGCGGTTATGGTAGTATTCGCTTTCATCGGATTGTTTTACCAAATAAAAATCATCATCACAGAAAGGAAAATAGCCCGGCTGAAAGAAGATTTCTCCTACGCCATGATTCATGACATGAAAACGCCCATCAGCTCTGCCATCATGTGCACCAGCAGGCTGCATAGCGGAAAGCTGGATGATAAGCCGGAAATAAAGAACCATTATTTTACTATTGTGGAAAATGAACTGGAACATTTGTTGGCTCTTTCCAACAAAGTGCTGACGCTGGCGAAACTGGAACAGCACAAACTGGAGATGAACAAAAAAGAAGTTCCATTATCTCCCATGATAGAAGACTTAATTGAAAAGTTCACCATAAAAACTGAAAAAACAATCCATTTCACTACAGACTTAAAAACAGAAAAAGTATATGCCGACGAAGAGTTTCTGAAGGAAGCAATCAGTAATCTGATAGACAATGCCATAAAATATTCCAAGGAATCGGTAAAGATAAACATCAGTTCTTCAAGTGATGCCAACCATGATATTATCAACATATACGACAATGGTATTGGAATTCCGCAAAAAGACCAAAAGAAGATTTTCGAGAAGTTTGAGCGTGCATCGGCCATTAAACAAACCCGAAAAGGAGGCCCTTCAGGATTCGGACTAGGGTTGAACTATGTTTATCAGGTAATGGAAGCCCACGAGGGAAGAGTATATATTAACAGTATAGAAGGGGAATTCAGTGAATTCAGCCTGTTAATACCTAAAATAATAGAAAGCTATGATTAAACTATTATTAGTGGAGGATGATTCCACTTTCAGCTACATCGTAAAGAATGAATTGCAGGAAATTATCGGTGGCTACGAAGTGATAACCGCTACCAATGGTGCGGAAGGACTGAAAGCTTGGAAAGAATATCATCCTGATATTATTATTTCGGATATCGATATGCCTGTGATGAACGGTTATCAAATGGTGGAACGTATCCGCGAAATGGATGGGGATATTCCTATCTTGTTCACCTCTGCATTGACATCTCCCAAAGACGTGAAAGAAGGATATAAACTGGGGGTTAATAACTATGTGAAAAAGCCCTTTGTGCCCGATGAATTGGACGCACATATACACGCCATCCTGAAAATGAAGGCAGGAGTCAAATTACGCAATGAAAATGAACACTATGCATTGGGACGCTTCACCTTGGATGCCAAACATGCCACACTGCATAACAATGAAAACGGAGAGAACAAAACCCTGACGGTGCGCGAAGCCCAAATACTTCAGCTCCTGTGCGAAAACATAAATGAAATAGTGGAAAGGAAGGCTATCCTAAGTCGCTTTTGGAATACGGAGGACGATTATTTTGCCTCACGCAGTTTGGATGTCTTTATCACGAACCTGCGGAAATCACTGAAAGATGAACCTCTCATCGAATTGAAGAATATCCGGGGAGTAGGCTTTGTATTATTGCTAAGCTGAAAAACACTCCCATGCCGCATTTAGTGATGTTAGAGCATACTGTCACTTCTACCTTCATAAAAACTAAATTGTTTCTTACTGTCAGCTAAGGACTTTTAAACGTAAGATTATTACAGTCACAGTCCATTATGGAAAACTATACGGTCCACTGCGGGAAACTGTAGTAATTCTGCTTATAGAAAGGCTTAACCAACGTTCATTGGGGATTAATATCACTGTATCGAAGGAAGTATATTCTTGGCCGATTGAACCAATTCGGAAGGATAACCACACAATTCCAATATCCTGATGGCATTTCCCTCCTGCGCCACTCCTTTCTTCAGTTTATAATCAAATTGAAGTTTGTCATCGGCTATTGTTTCACTAAAGTGATATAAGTCATACTGACTATGAAGCAATGCGGTCAGTTCCAAATCATGTGTTGATGCAAGGACCAAATTATCCGTCTTTGCCAAATCCGAAAATACGGCAGAATTAATCGCTATTCTCTCCACTGTATTCGTCCCTTTGAACAGTTCATCGAAAACCAATAGATAATTTCCCTTTTTTCCTTTATCAAGAGCTGCTTTCACATTCTCGACTTCTTTAAAGAAGTAACTTTTCCCTTCCAACAGATTATCTTCTGTGTGAATCACAGAATAAAGATGTCTGTTTATATCTATCCGAAAGTCTTTTGCAAAACAAGTATTCAATGTCTTTGCTGTCAGCAAGTTAATGGCAACAGTGCGAATAAAACTGGTTTTTCCCGACATATTGGAGCCGGTTATAAGCATGGACTTATCCGATAACGACACACTGTTAGAAACACATCCCCTTATCAATGGATGATATATACTATCGGCATACAAGCGTTCGCCCGATTTATTATCGGAAGGCTTGCAATAATAAGGAATCTGTTCACGCAAAAACGATATGGAACACAGCAAATCCAAAAAACCTACATAACAAAACACTTGTTCTATTTCTTCTTTTTCCTTTTGAATAAACCGAAAAGAGGTTACAATATTGATAGTGGAATATAACGTAAAAATATTAATAAGCTCAGTCAGCAGATAAACAATCATGGCCGAGTCGCTTTCTAACGCTATACCTAAACGGAATGAGCCCAGTTTGCGGACAAGCTCTTTCAAATTTCGGATAGTGTTCTCTATTTTAACATTTACAGACAGGAATGAGGGAACAGCACTTAAGTAATCGGCTGTTTTCAACAACTTATATAACTGGGGTACAGAGAAATAATAACATGAAAGAATGTTTTTCTGTTTAAAATGTAAGTATCCATTAAATATATAAGATACTAATAAAAATAAAAGAGGAACAGGTGAAGAAGGAATTTGAAACATCAAGATTAGAGATACAGCAGGTAACCACCTGCATATTTGGAGCAACAATAAATAACCGCGCGAATAGGTATGTTCTTTTTCGGCCAAAATATCCACTATGGAGTAAGCATCCGGTTTATTCAACTTCTGAAGAGCATTTACCAGTTTATTCCGAAGCAGATAATCTGTTTGCAGTTGCTCTATGAATTGTTCATGCGCGGTAACATCGGAAATCTTATCGGTACATAAAATATGATAAAGATATTGTCTTCCTACACAAGAAGAGGTGTAATCTAGCTGCTCGCACAAATCATCTAAGTTCAAATCTTCACAAACAGTCTCTGATAACGCTTCCTTTGCATCACCGAAACTTAAATATGAATGGTATGCTTTTATTCCTTTCTCCATATCCTGACAATTTTCCTTATTTACTTATACCCACAAAGATAAAATACTTTTCCGTAACTCTGTGTTATCGGATTGTTCATTCATATTCCTGTTTCAGTTTCAATACGAAACCGAAACAGGAATATTTGCTTCTTTTACCAACTCTGCAATTCTGTCCAACTCTTCGTGAGCAGCTTTTTTCAAATCATGGTCAGGAGTTTCACGGTCTATTGTATAAATCATCACTTGGCGGGGAGCTATTTCTTTTACTGCCTCCAACCAGGGAAGAACATATTCATCTGTCGTATTGTCCACACTTTTTCCTTGGCTTTCCCCCTTCATAAACATAGTTTGAATAATCAAATTACCCTTGAAAGCTTTCATCTCTTCTATAATCTCGTTTACATCATAATGTCCGGTAGGACGGTCTACTTTATTGATATAATCAACATTCACCGTATCCAGCTTCAAGATATTATTGTCTATCTTATTTAATGCCTTAAAAACCTCCGCTTTATGAATGAAAGTAGAATTACTCAACACGCTCACCTTTGCTTGCGGAAAGTATTTATCACGAAGCGCTAACGTATCATCTATAATTCCGGCAAACTCAGGATGGGCAGTAGGTTCACCATTGCCGGCAAAAGTCAGGACATCCGGTTTTGGACCGTTTTGCTGCATATCGAGCAGACGGGCTTCCAAAGCTTCACGAACCTGCTCACGGGCAGGTAATTTCTTCTTCGGACGATGGTCTTTATTAAAACCACACTCACAATAAATACAGTCGAAAGAACAAAACTTGCCGTCTTCGGGAAGAAGATTGATTCCCAAAGAAACTCCCAAACGACGGCTATGCACCGGACCGAATATAGGAGAAGGATAAATGACTGTTGACATAGTTATTTTTCTGTTGATAACAGTGCAAAAATACATAATGTTTTTAGAATTTCATCCTCAACTGCAAATAAAGATCACCCTTTGTACTTCCATCAATGGCCTCCAACGCCGAACCGATAACATCCCGATTTAAATAATGCGTCATCCCGTATTTAGCTTGAACCATGATATGCTTATTCAATTCATAACGTACATTTATTGCCAGTCGCGTACCTTCATAATAAAATGAAGGCATGGAAAAAGCATAAAGCACATTCTTTTCATAAATGGTTAACCGCGAATCATAATCATCCGTATTAAACCAAACACAACTTATATCACATTGGAAAGGCAAATCATTGAACTTATAACCGGCACTCTGCGACAATAAGAAGCCGGTGGAAGCTGACCGGTTTCGATAGTTTACCCGAACATAATCTGCTATTGTTTTCAACAACAGTTTATCCTTCAGTGAATAATTCAACTGATAACGACATTTCTGTTGTATATAAGGAATCGTTTGCTTGATTTTATCCTCTGCCGTGAAATCCTTTTTCTTGTTTTTATAGCGATACCTTATGAACATTTCCAGTTGATAAGTAGGTGAATAACTTAGCTGAATCAAGCCGTCAAAACCTTTGGTTCCCGGTTCGCTAACCAAATACTTCTTCCATGGAAAATAAAAAAAGTCTCCATAACAAGTCATCCTTATATATCGTAATAACTTAGTTTCCAATCCAATATAAAATCCACTTTCATTCTGTACACTACTTCCTTCTCCTATAGAACGACCATAAATACTTTGATACTTTGCATCATAATATCTGTTCATAACTATCAATTGTGTTCCTCCCTTCGGTGAATAACTCAACATATTCATAGTGGCAACAGCACCACTTTTATCAATAGCAGTCTCACCCAAAAAGGAAAAGTGCTTCCAAAAAAATTTGTAATCTCCTCCTACATTATAAAAGTCTTTGCCCCGAGGATAGAATTTATTATAAGGTTTTAAGTCAGGATTCAACGGCTTGTTGAAAACATTATAAACCGCTGTTAATCCTAACTCACAATACTTCCCATTATAATTTAAATTACTACCAATCACCTGATTAGTAATCATATTCTTCTTTTCAAATTCCCTGTATAAACGATGATATCCGTCCTTTTTCAACGAAGTTATAAACCGGTTATTCACAATACCGTCCATCTTCCGGTAAGAATAAAAAGCATCTGTCGTCCACCTTTTCGACAACTTATAACTGGCTGCCGCTCCCTGAAAATAATTATATTCGTCTGTCGAAGAATGTTTGCGAATTCCCCGATTCTTATTTCCCAATGTAGAAAGCGTAGCTGTTTTACCCATTCCGAAATCAGTGTTAATAACTAGTCCATAACCATAGCTTAAACGATAATTACCGATAGCCAATGATTTGATTCTGCCCATATTACGAATGAACAAGTACGGTGAATAAAAATCATATCCTTTTCTGTTCTGTCCGGCAAAGAAAGGTTCGCCGGCATCTTTTTCTGCCGTAAGTCCCAAATATATCTTATCCCGATAATGAAAACTATATCTCAGACTGTGATAATACCCATACCCCAAGTATTGTTTATTAGGATTCTTCTTCAATTCTTCCTTGGTGTGAAGCTTATACCCTGATTTAGTATAAAAAGGCATATCCACACGTGTTGATAACTCTTGTTTTCCATATTTCAACACTTGTTTCAAAGTAGGCTTATATTCCTCTTTTTCAGTATGTTTAAAGCAAATAAATGGTTGTAAACAACGAATAGTCTGCCTGTTAATATCTTCAATCATCCACAATTCATTCTCACTAAGCATCGGTCCATACTTATAAAGATAATACAAGATATTTTCAATCAGCTTGTCAGACAAAAAAGGAAATCTCTCCAACTGCTCTTTTGTTGCCGTATTGATATTGATAGGATTTTCTCTTAACTCCGATAACTCTTCAAAATTATTCTCCCACTGAAAAACTTCTCCTCCTTCTTCATCAATTAATTGCTCTGCCAATTCCTCCCAAGCTTCTTGTGCTGATAAGTTATTCACAGAAAAGCCTATTGTAATACAAGTAATTAACATTGATTTCAACAATCTGTTCATTTTGTAATTTATTGGTGTGTTTTAAGTTAAATAGTTTTATTCAAAGCAAGAGTAACCACATTTCTTACTACTTTTGCATAGAAATGAAAAGGAAACTCTATATAGCTTTATTTCTTTCCTTTATAGTCATTGCTGCCTATTCTCAGCAATCGACAACGACTATAAACGGATACATGGTGCCTGTATGTGTATACAAAGGGGATACCATTCCTTCACTACGGCTACCTAATGTATACGTATTCAAGCCATTAAAATTTAAAAATGAAAAAGAAAGACGGGAATATTACCGCCTGGTAAGGAATGTAAAGAAGACTTTGCCTTTGGCTCGTGCCATCAACCGTGCCATTATCGAAACCTACGAATATCTGGAAACACTCCCTGATAAAAAAGCCAGAGAGAAACATCTGAAACTCGTTGAAAAAGGACTGAAAGAGCAATATACTCCTGTCATGAAGAAATTAACTTTTGCACAGGGCAAACTGTTGATAAAGTTGGTAAACCGCGAAACCGATTCTTCCTCATACGAATTGGTAAAAGCTTTTATGGGTCCCTTTAAAGCAGGGTTTTATCAGACTTTTGCCGCATTGTTCGGCGCAAGCCTGAAAAAAGAATATCATCCCGAAGCGGAGGATAAGCTGACGGAACGGGTGGTATTATTGGTGGAAAACGGACAAATATAAATCCGGTTAGTTCCTCATTCTTTTATAGTTACTCTTTTCTAAACTTAATCAATTTATTTGCAAACTCCCAAAGTACAATGCCGGTAGTAACCGATACATTCAATGAATGTTTTGTGCCATATTGAGGAATTTCGATGCAACCGTCACAGGCATCAATTACTTCTTGTTGAACACCTTTCACTTCATTTCCCATTACGATGGCATACTTTTTATCCGGCTCAAGCTCAAGCTCGTCAAGCATGGTACTTCCTTCCACTTGCTCTATAGCCAACACCGTATATCCTTCATTATGAAGTTCTTCCACTGCTTCCAATGTATGCTTCACATACTTCCAGTCAACAGTATCTTCGGCTCCTAATGCCGTTTTGTGCATTTCAGGATGGGGAGGAGTGGCGGTAATACCACATAAATAAATACGTTCTACAAGAAAAGCATCCGATGTGCGGAATACGGAACCGATATTATGCAAACTGCGTACTTCATCCAATATCACTGCCAACGGTAACTTGTTTGCTTGCTTGAATTCATCTACTGTAAGACGGTTAAGCTCCGTTATTTTCAATTTTCTCATCTTTTTCTACATGCTATTAATATATATTGCAAAGATAATAACTAATTCACATAACCCTGTTGATAACGGTTGAAAACATGTAAAAAGAATGAGCATATCATTTCAAAAGTATTTCTTGCATATTTCAATAAAAGATATATCGAATGACAGAAATCAACAATCCAAAGAATAATTCAAGAACTTAAACCGACAATATCAACACAATTTAATCACTATTTTAGGCGTTCATAACCATAAAGTTTTTAACTTTGCATATTATCAACAGTTTGTTAATAGAAAAGATAAAGACTGTATTATCAGACTTTAAGCCCGTTGATTACTTATTCATATCTCTGCACCATGAATGAATAACTTCTCAGGCAAGAAAAGCAGTCTACTTTTTACTAACACTATTAACCGACAATTATCATCACTATAAATTCTTTTTTTAAGAGAAGAAAGAAAAAACATAGAAATAATGAATAAAGAGGAATGGTTGAAAAAGGGGTATGTTGCCGAACCGGTGGACAAGACCTTAGATTTGAAAGCAGAGATAAATAAGTTGCGTAAAGAGAAGAATGCACTTATTTTGGGACATTACTACCAGTCGGGTGAAATACAAGATATGGCTGACTTTGTAGGTGACAGTCTGGCATTGGCACAATGGGCGGCTAAAACAGATGCCGATATTATTGTGATGTGCGGTGTACACTTTATGGGAGAAACAGCTAAGATTCTTTGTCCGAATAAAAAAGTGCTTGTACCTGATTTGAATGCCGGTTGTTCTTTGGCCGATAGTTGCCCTGCCGATGCTTTTGCAGAGTTTGTTAAAGCACATCCGGAGCATACCGTAATTTCATACGTTAATACAACGGCTGCAGTAAAGGCTGTGACTGATGTAGTGGTGACTTCCACCAATGCCAAGCAGATAGTGGAAAGCTTCCCGGCAGACGAAAAAATCATCTTCGGACCGGACCGTAACTTGGGAAACTATATAAATTCGATTACAGGACGTAATATGCTGTTGTGGAACGGTGCCTGCCATGTGCATGAACAGTTCTCTGTTGAAAAAATTGCAGCTTTGAAAAAACAGTATCCCGATGCGGCTATTCTGGTACATCCCGAATGTAAAGGGGCTGTTGCGAAGCTGGCCGATAAAGTAGGTTCTACGGCAGGTCTGCTGAAATATGCCATTGCCAGTGATAAAAAGGATTTTATCGTTGCTACGGAAAGTGGAATTTTGCACGAGATGCGTAAACAATGTCCTGAAAAGAACTTTATTCCCGCTCCGCCCGAAGACAGCACTTGCGCTTGCAATGAATGTAATTTCATGCGGTTGAATACCATGGAAAAGCTGTATAATACACTGAAGTATGAATGGCCGGAAGTGACAGTGGATGAAGCGATAGCCCAAGAAGCGGTAAAACCTATCAAGAAGATGCTGGAAATCTCGGAGAAACTGGGATTATGAAAATAAAAAGTCGTTTATTCCATACGTTTCAGAGTAAGGGCGACTTTTTGGGATATTAATAAACAATTTACTTTGGCGGAATAATGTGTCCTTAAGGAATCGTTTATTCCGCCAAATTTATTTTCGATAGGAAAATAAAAAGGATTATAGAATGAAAAAAATACTATGGAAAAGAATGACGCTCCTTTTCAAGAATCGTAGGATAGGGGATTTTGTATGCAATTTTACTGCTGTAGTGCTGGGTATCATCCTTACTTTTATGGGAAGTGACTGGATAGAGAAACGGAATACGCAGCGGGATGTGAAGAGTGCGCTTCATTTGGTAAAAGCGGAACTACAGACTAACAGGGAAACCATTTTAGGCGGAAAACAGAGAGTAGAGCGGGAAATACGCGCTGCACAATTTTTATTAAGAAACAAGGATAGTCTTTTGGTGGTATCGAAAGATTCATTGGAGTATTATTCCAATATGCCTTTCCAAACTTCATTTATTACTTTTACTACTGATGCTTTGGAACTGATGAAGAGTTCGGCGCTTTTTCCACAAATAAAAGATAGGCAGCTGGGGTTGAGTATTATTCAGGCTTATGCTTCTATAAAGTCGGCTGATGTGCTATATACTACTTATCAAACCTTGAAAAAAGAACGGAATGACTGCCTGGATGCAAAACCGGAAGTGAAGCGTATCTATGCCCAGAAACTTTCTTTCGCTTTGTTATGGAGCCGCTTGTTGGCCATAGATGAAGGATATGATTTGTTGGTTCAGATTCCTAATATGATAAATCCCGAATCTTTTGATTATTTTATAAAAGAGATAGACTCTACTATACAAGCTATAGAGAAATATGAATGAGGATTGATAGAAGTAACAAGTGATAGAACTATAATTTGCAGAAATAACTTAGGGATATATGAAAAAGTTACAAGTTGGTTTTGATGCAATGTTACGTGCTACACCTACTGCATTTCATAAGTATATGTTTAATCGTATCAATTGGAACAATCCATCAACTATAAGGACAGAGTCTGCCTGCCCGAATGCATGAAGTGGACTATTTTCGGGCGAGCGAACCTCGCCCCTACTAGCAAAATGATATTTTTATACTACCCTTTTCACTTTTTACGCCTTCAGAAACCGGCAAAGCTTTTCCACCGCCAATGCACGATGGCTGATTTTATTCTTCGTCTCATTTCCCAGTTCGGCAAACGTTTGCTCATATCCTTGAGGCATAAAGATAGGATCATACCCGAAACCGGAGTCACCGCGTTTCTCTTTGATAATCTCACCTTTTACTACGCCTTCGAATAAATGCTTCTTTCCATTCGTTATTAAACAAATAACAGTGCGGAACTGTGCTTTTCTATTTTGTACTCCTTGCATATTCTGCAATAATTTCTGCATATTGGCTTCCGCATTATGTCCTTCTCCTCCTGCATAACGGGCAGAGTAAACACCCGGTTCTCCATTTAGTGCCTCTACTTCCAGACCCGTATCGTCGGCAAAACAGTCCAAACCGTAGTGTTCATAAATATACTCAGCTTTCAACATCGCATTACCTTCCAATGTATCAGAAGTTTCGGGGATATCAATATCGCAATGGATATCTTTCAAGCTCAATAATTCTACTTTCTCTCCTAGAATAGCGGATATTTCATCCAGTTTATGAGCATTGTTTGTAGCAAATACTAATTTTCGTTTCATCTTACATCGTATTTATTGAATGCAAAGATACTGAGAATGAACCAAAATAAGGTGATTCCTGACAGAATAAATATAGCCGGCAAGGAAGATAGCAGTCTATTTTGTTATGTTTACTTCGGATAGCAATCAGACTCCATATATAAAGCCAATCGGCTCTTGATATATTCGTTAATTTCTACCACCGATTTATTAATCGGTGGTAGTGATTAATAAATCAGTGGCACTGATTATAGAACCGATGGTGATGATTAATGAATGCAACGGTTCGTTGTAAAGAATGTATCAGCTCGCCGGACGAAATATCTATTGTCCCGTTTAGGTTATTAAACTGGCATCTTGTGTGTTACTGTGGAAACTCCCCCTACAAACTTATCTTATATGTAATGACACTCTAAATAAACTTATAAATATAGTTAATTAATAGTTCTTTTTCGCCTTTAAATGATAATGACTAAAAATTTAGTCATATATTTAGTTCGTACTTATCAATCTAATAAGTTATGGAACTAACAAAGGCAGAAGAACAAATATTGCATTATTTATGGAAGTTGGAGGAAGCTACCGTACAGGATATACTTTCGTGTATGGATGACGCAGGAAAACCTTCGCGCACTACCGTATCCACTATTATTCGTATTCTTGAAAACAAAGGGGCGGTCAGTCATAAACCGGGTACAGGGCGCGGTTACATTTATTATCCTTTGGTTAAAAAAGAAGAGTACTCCCGCAAACAGCTTTTTGGCTTTATCAGCCGTTATTTTGATAACTCCTTTTCATCCTTGGCTTCTTTTTTTGCCAAAGAAAGTAATATGACGGCAGAAGAGTTGGATGTACTGTTGGAAGAAACCAGACGGAAACTGAAAAATGAAAAAGGGAAGGAGTAATTATGTGGATATTACTCTTAAAAATTTGTTTGCTGACCACCCTTTTTTATAGTTTATATCATTGGGCATTGCGTGGAAATACCTTTTTCAGATTTAATCGGGTATATCTTTTAGCGGGAATGTTTATAGCTTTAGCACTGCCTTTTATCCCTCTATATTATGCTGTGCCAACGGTCAGTGAGACTGATTTGCCGGAAACGGCTTTTCGAATTGGCAATATCATAAGTATAGAAATGAAAGTCAATGAATCTGTCAATTTCAGTCAGATAGGTTGTCTCATTTATATTTCGGGACTTATTGTACTTTTGTTATCTCGTATGTGGACTGTTTTCCGGTTGTTCCGATGTATTCGCAACGGTTCAAAAGAAGTTTTTTGCGGTATTGTTTCGATAGAGACACCGATGGTTCAATCTTCTTTTTCTTTCCTTCGTTATATAGTGCTTCCACAAGGGATAAAAGAAGTGGATAAAAATGTGATTCTTGCACACGAAGAGACTCATATTCGCCAATGGCATTGCGTTGATTTATTGTTGGGAGATATTTTTTGTATCATACAGTGGTTCAACCCTATTGCTTGGCTGTATAAACGTGACTTGGTGGAAAACCATGAGTTTTTGGCGGATAGTAATGCCGGGAATGTGGCGGGAATGGATGTTTATAAGGAGACACTTACCCGATATTGGTTATATGGAACCATGAAAAGCTTGGTTAATCCGTTTGCATATTCTACCCGATTAATGCGTCTTTCCATGTTGAAAAAGCCTTCTTCTCACGGCATACAAAAATGTTGGACAGTAGCTCTTGTTCCTTTATTATTGCTGTATGTCTGGATATTTGCAGTTCCGGTATCGAGTGCAGAGGTTACAGATTTTCAGCAGGTAACGCTTATGGGGAAAATTACAGATGAAACAGGACAGAAAATAGTAGCTGCATCTGTATTTGTTTCTCGAAAATCATTTGGAACTATCAGTGATATCGATGGGAACTATCAGTTGTCGGTTGGGAAAAAGGATACGGTTTATGTTTCGATAGCCGGCTATGAAAAACAAAAAATATGTGTGTCCGATTATGCTGTAGAAAATGGTAAGTTAATGATTGATGTGCTTTTACAATCTCTAAAATAGTTATGTTATGAAACAGTGTATACTATTATTTACTTTTTTATGTGTGGCTATATTGCCATCCTTTTCACAGCAGAAAATTGATATATTGGGCAATGCAGGAAAAGAACAGGAAATCAAATTGAGTGAGGTAGCCAAAAGTGTTCGGGTAATTCCATTGGAAACAACGGAGGAATGTCTATTGGGTACTGATTTAAAAATATACTATGGTGAAGAATATATTTTTGTATGTGATCAAAGACAACCGGGAGCTTTTTATCGCTTCTCAAAGGATGGAAAGTTTCTTAATAAGATAGGCTGTTCGGGAGAAGGACCGGAAGAGTATATTCGTTCCCTTTCTTTTTCTGTGGATGAGGATAAAAAAGAGCTTTGGGTGGTTGATAGTAGAGGAAACAACTTTGTTATTTACTCGTATGATGGAAAATTTATGCGTAAAATACCTATTCATAATGCTTATACTTATCAAGTGGTGTTGAGGGAAAATGATATTATTTATGCTAATAATATGTTTTATCATAGTTCAAAAAATTATGAACTGTTGAGAGCTTCTCGTCAGGATGGAAAATTAATACAACGAGTACGTTCTACTGTTCCGGAAGATTATAAAATCAGATTATTATTGAGAGAGCCTTTGCTATATACTTATCAAAATGAGGTGTATTATAAAAATCCGTTGAAGAATGTTATTTGTGTATTGCGTGATGGTTTGAAGCAGTATAGAAGATATGAATTGAATATCGGTATGGTGGATAATGAGAATCGGGATGACTATTTTAATCCCAAAAAGAATCGAAATATGATAAATATAGCCGGTGTATATGAAACAGAAGATTTCTTGTTGTTTTTTTATGGTTATAAAGAGAAAGCTTATTGGATGCTGTGTTCCAAGCAAGACTGGATGTGCAAGGCTAATAATTATGAAGATTGTTTCACAGATGACCTTTCCCCTAGTGAAGAAAAGTTTGTTTGTCGTTCGTTTACTTCTGTTACTCAGCGTCATCTGATATCAATACGCGAAGATAAGGAAGGAGATGCTAATCCGACTCTGTTGGTAGCGGAATTAAAATAAAGAACATTATTAATTTAATAAAAAATGAATATGAAGTATCTGTTTTCTTTTTTATGCTTGTGCTGTGTTTTGTCGGTTTCAGCTCAAAAACCTGTGGTCATTAATTTGGCAAAAGCCATCAGTGAATCTCCTAAAGAGATAATGTTAAACGAGTTGGCTTCAGATATCAGGTATGTGCCTTTGGAGACAACCGATGATTGTCTGATGAATAATGAGTTCTACATCATGCAGTATACAGGGGAAGACATTATTACAAGTGGCATTTTTCATTTTGATAAGAATGGAAAGTTCCTCAATAAGATTGGAAGTAAAGGTCAGGGTCCGGAAGAATACTTGCAAGGTTTATTTGCTTTCGGCGATTGGAAAAACAAGTTATTATATGTTCAGAACTGGACTACTTTGACTTGTTATGGATTTGACGGAACGTTTGTGAGGAGTGTTCCTACACCCCAATTAAATATGGGAGCAGCCGGATTGTTTGACAAGAATCATATTTTGTATAGTAATGATATTTATTATGCTGACAAGGCGAATCCGATACAGTTATATATGGTCGACAGTCAGAATGGAAAGACTGTAAGTAAGTGGCGTGGTCATTTGGAGGAGAATAAGAAATACGGTATGATTCTGACTTCCCGTGATTTTATGTATAATTATGATAATAGTTTATTCTATAAGCCGGCCTTGGAGAATGTAATATTTAAGATTTTATCGCCCAAAAAACGTCAGTTGGTTTATAAATTCGATTGTTCCGGCAAAGATATTGATGTATCTGCTGATGAAGTTGACCCTAAGAAAAGATTTCAGTTTCTATCGGTGTATTGGGCTAAGGAAACAGCTCAGTATTTGTTTGTGAATTATGGAATGAAGAATATTTCTCGTTTGGGAATATATGATAAAGAGAAGAAAACCTTTACTAATGTTACTATTAAAGACAATCTGGCCGGTGGCTATGATATCCATCCTGCATGGACAAGTGATGACAATCATTTACTGATGGTCTATTATGCCGGTGGACTCCTGCAAGATAAAGAAAAGCGTTATTCAACCGGTCTCTTGCCTGAGAGAAAAAAGGAACTGGATGAGTTGCTGAAAAATATAAAAGAGGATGATAATCCGGTTGTCATTTTAGTGACTTTGAAACCTAAGAAAGATAATAAACAGTAATAACATTTATTGCAAGATGGTCGGACTTGATTTTCCAATGAGGGCAGATATATCGTCTTGTTCACATAATTCACATTCGATGAGCATGAATGATGTCTTTCACAATGATTTCCCATAAACAGGCGGTTTCGGCAGTTGTTATGTGTGAAAGAAGATATGCAATAAACTTTCTATCGGGTTAGTTCTTGCTTTTTTGTGATGAGAACGGACGATAATTCTTCATTAAAAAGACCTTGAGATTTTAAAAAAAGTTCCTGGAGTTTTTTGAAAATACTTCCATCTTTTTGATATGCCGTTGGCATGTACTTATTTATATAGATTGTTTTAAGAAAATAACAGTCCGAAATGATTGCCAAGCAATAGATTTTATTAAATTTGCATTTGCGGTATATTTAAAACAG
The DNA here is from genome assembly GCF_000382445.1 of Phocaeicola massiliensis B84634 = Timone 84634 = DSM 17679 = JCM 13223. GTDB lineage: Bacteria > Bacteroidota > Bacteroidia > Bacteroidales > Bacteroidaceae > Phocaeicola > Phocaeicola massiliensis. The sequence goes on from NZ_KB905475.1 coordinate 161,950, forward strand.
AAGGGTTTATGAAGTGGAAATCGGATTTATTTAACAATATAGTCCGCATGGGAATATATTTGTTGCTTTGGGGCGTTTCATCAGACATGGTTGCTCAAGAGGATGTGAAACGCATTGTTCGTGACAGTGTGCGGACATCGTCCGAAATACAGGAAGGAAACTCTTTTTCTGTTTCTTTTCTGCATGAAGATTTTTCTGTGTCGGATGAAAAGACTTTAAGTTTTCCTCTGCCCCAACCTACTCCAACCGATTCTTTACTTCGTCTTTCTTTAAAGAAGCCACTTGTTCTTCCTTATTATACAAATCCTTCACCTATGTTCAGGGGAGATTACAGCACCGGAGGGATAATAAAAGGATTTGAAAATGGAGTGTTTTATGGTTCGGGAGAGCAGACTGCTTTGCCTGGTATCGGACTGATGAATAAAGCTTCGTTGGGATACATGTACAGGTTCAATCCCCGATGGAGCGTACAGGTGGGTGTCGATGCCATGAAAATGAATATGCCTTTCGCTGTTGGGCAGTCTTTCGGAACTTCGGGTGCAGTGATGTATCGGGCTTCAGACCGTGTTGCCTTTAAAGTATTCGGTTCTTATTATAGAGGTCAGACGTATGGTATGGAATCGCACAGTTATGGTGCCAGCATGACGGTGGATATGAGCGAACGGTTCAGTGTGGAAATGGGAGTGCAGCGCTATTACAATCCTTTGCGTGGAGGTTGGGAAACGGTTCCGGTAGTAGTTCCTTGTTATAAGTTCAATAAGTTTAATTTAGGGATAGATGTAGGCGGGTTGATTTACGAGATTCTTCACAAGGTGGTGATTGACAAGGACAGGAGCAAGATGGGTAATCCTACCCTTGGGCCGCCGTCCCACTTTCAGATGCAGGGACGGTGAAACAAGGGATAGAATTTATTTTATTTTCAATTTATCGAACCCTTCGCCATACACTCCCACTACATTGCTTTGTGAGATGAATGCATTGGGGTCAATATCTTTCACCAAACGGAATATATCCAGTGACTGGCTTTTTTTTGCCAATACCACAACGACCTTTATGTTTTGCTTGCTGTACCAACCGGTGCCGTCCAGCAATGTTACTCCGCGGTCGATTTGCTTGGTGATGCCTTCGGCTATTTCATCATGCTTACGTGAAAAGATGAGGAATTGAACAGACTGACGTGTACTGTTGATTACATAATCAATCACAATACTCATGATGAACAAGACACAAAATCCGAATAATACTCGCTTCCAATCGTGAAAGATAAAATAGCAGGAAGAAATAATGACGATATCACAGTACATCATCATTCGGCCTAACGTTACATCCTTATATTTATTGATAATCCAGGCTATGATATCTGTCCCTCCGGTACTTCCGTTATTGCAGAACACAATGCCAATGCCGAAACCTAACAATCCTGCACCTACTACACAAGCCATGAACTCTTGTCCGGGACCTAATAATTGTGGTAAGTTACCATCCGGCCCTTTTAATATTGCCTGAAAAAGCCAAAGCAGAAATGTCAGCATGAAGATAGCGTAAACTGTTTTCAAACTAAACTTGGGGCCGAGTATCTTCAATGCGAATCCTAAGAAGAGGGCATTGATTATGAAATAGGAAACTTGAATTTCCACACCCGTCACATAATAGATGATAGCCGAAATACCGGTTACTCCACCTGTGGTTATTTGATAGGGCAGCAAAAATGCTGCCCATCCCAATGCATAACACATCAGTCCGAAAGTAATGGACAAATAGTCCTTTACATCTCTACCAAGTCTGATTTTTAGAATCTTATCCATAGACGATTATAGTACGATATTTACAATCTTCTTCGGAACGATAATTACCTTCTTCGGAGTCTTGCCTTCAATCCATTTCTGTGCCTGCTCGTCTGCCATAACGGTTGCCTGAATGGTATCATTGTCAGCATCAGCAGGGAATTCCATGGTAAAGCGTGCTTTACCGTTGAATGAAATAGTATATTTCACACTATCTTCCTTCAGGTATTCTTCATTGAATACAGGCCATTGTGCATCGCATACGCTGGTGGTATTGCCCAGTGCTTCCCACAGTTCTTCGGCGAAATGGGGGGCGAATGGTGCCAACAGGACGATCAGATGGCTTAATACTTCCTTGTTGCGGCATTTCAGGCTGCCCAATTCGTTGACGCAAATCATGAAAGCGCTGATAGATGTGTTGTAAGAGAAGGTTTCAATGTCTCCGGTTACTTTCTTAATCAGTTTATGGATGGCTTTCAATTCTTCTTTGGTCGGTTCTCCTTCTACCGGCAGGAATTCATCTGTACGGCTATAGAAGAGGTTCCAGAGTTTTTTCAAGAAACGGTGTACACCGTCAATACCATTGGTATCCCAAGGTTTGGATTGTTCTACCGGACCGAGGAACATTTCGTACATACGCAAGGTGTCGGCACCGTATTTTTCGACAATCATGTCGGGATTGACTACATTGTACATTGATTTACTCATTTTCTCTACTGCCCAGCCGCAGATGTATTTTCCATCCTCAAGGATGAATTCGGCATTGTTGTATTCGGGACGCCATGCCTTGAATGCTTCGGTATCCAGCACATCGTTTGAAACAATGTTCACATCCACATGCAGCGGAGTAGTTTCATACTGGTCTTTCAGGTTCAATGATACAAAGGTGTTGGTATCTTTGATACGATATACAAAGTTGCTTCGTCCCTGAATCATTCCTTGGTTTACCAATTTCTGGAACGGTTCTTCCTTGATACTTATGCCCAGATCGTGAAGGAACTTGTTCCAGAAACGGGAATAAATCAAGTGACCGGTGGCGTGTTCGGTACCACCTACATAGAGGTCTACATTCTGCCAGTAATGGTCTGCTTTTTCCGATACCAACGATTGGTTGTTGTGCGGGTCCATATAACGCAGATAGTATGCGGATGAACCGGCAAAGCCCGGCATGGTGTTCAGTTCGAGCGGGAATACATGGACGTTGTCAATCAAAGAATTTTCCACTACTTCACCTTTTTCCACATCCCAAGCCCACTTGGTGGCATGTCCCAATGGAGGTTCGCCTGTTTCGGTAGGCAGGAACTTGGCAACTTCGGGAAGTTCAAGCGGTAACTTAGATGAATCAATCATGTAAGGCATACCGTCTTTGTAGTATACCGGGAACGGTTCGCCCCAATAACGTTGGCGTGAGAAAATGGCATCGCGAAGACGGTAGTTCACTTTTACACGTCCCAAATTGTGAGCTTTTACATATTCTTTGGTAGCTGCAATAGCTTCTTTGATGGTCAGACCGTTCAATGAGAGGTCACAGTAAGGGGTAGCATCTTTGCGGGGAGAGTTGCACACAATTCCTTCTTTGGCATCGAAACTTTCTTCGCTTACATCGCAACCTTCTACCAGTGGAATGATAGGCAGGTTGAAATGCTTTGCAAAAGCATAGTCACGGCTGTCATGGGCAGGAACCGCCATGATAGCGCCTGTACCATATCCGGCCAGTACATAGTCGCTAATCCATACGGGAACGGCGTCGCCGGTGAACGGGTTGACAGCATACGAACCACTGAATACGCCGGTCACACGGCGGTCGGCGATGCGTTCGCGTTCGGTACGTTTCTTGGTGCGGTCCAGATAAGCGTCCACTTCTTCTTTTTGTTCAGGAGTGGTAAGTTGGGCGACCAGTTCGCTTTCGGGTGCCAGTACCATGAAGGTTACACCGAACATGGTATCTGCACGAGTAGTGAAGATAGTGAATTCGATATCGCTGTCTTTTACCTTAAACTGTACTTCCGTACCTTCCGAACGGCCAATCCAGTTGCGCTGGGTTTCTTTCAGTGAGTCTGTCCAGTCCACCGTATCCAGTCCTTCAAGGAGCCGTTGTGCATAAGCCGAAACGCGCAGGCACCATTGACGCATTTTTTTCTGTACTACGGGGAAACCGCCGCGTTCAGAAACTCCATCCACCACTTCGTCATTGGCAAGAACAGTTCCTAGTTGCGGGCACCAGTTCACCATGGTTTCTCCCAAATAGGCAATGCGGTAGTTCATCAGGATTTCCTGTTGTTCTTTTTCGCTCTTGGCATTCCATTCTCCGGCTGTGAAGCTGAGTTCTTCGCTGCAAGCTACATCGAGTCCTTCGGTTCCTTTCTGTGCGAAGTGCTCTATCAGTTTGCTGATAGGTTGTGCCGATGAACAGGTATTGCAATAAAAGCTGTTGAACATCTGCTGGAAAGCCCATTGTGTCCAATGATAATAACCCGGTTCACAAGTGCGGACTTCACGGTCCCAGTCAAAACAGAAACCGATTTTGTCCAATTGTTCGCGGTAGCGGTTGATATTGTTGACGGTAGTGATGGCGGGATGCTGTCCGGTCTGGATAGCGTATTGTTCGGCAGGAAGTCCGTAAGCATCATATCCCATCGGATTGAGGACATTAAAGCCCTGCAAGCGTTTGTAACGTGCATAAATGTCGCTGGCAATGTATCCCAGCGGGTGTCCCACATGCAATCCTGCTCCCGATGGATAAGGGAACATATTAAGCACGTAGAATTTCTTTTTTGATTCGTCTTCAGTCACCCGATAGGTTTTATTTTCTACCCATCGTTGCTGCCATTTCTTTTCAATCTCTCTGAAATTGTATTCCATGATTTATTTTTGTTATTTAATATCTTTGTTATTAAGTGGTTGCAAAGATAATGAAAGTCGGGGAGATAACAGAAAGAACGGGGAAAGAAAATAATCCGGTACATGGGGCTTCTGTGTCTACATCATTCGGAGCTTCTTTCTACCTTTTCGTAGGTTACGTTGATGCGGGTATAAGTCCATTGATGGTTGAAGAAGTCAAAGTAACGGGCTGTCATTTCTACAACAAAAGTGTCTTTGCCGGTTCTTTCCAGTCGTTCCACCACACCCAGGCGGACCGCACCGGGATTGACCAATCTTAAATCCACTCTCGAATCTTCGGTGAGTGTATATTCGTAATCAGTCAAGTCGTGTGTGTAGAATGCCAGATAAGGTTCTGTTTCTTTCCGGTTCTGAAAAATGATTTCTTGCAAAGGAAGTCTTAGTAGCAGCAGTTGATAATCAGGTTGGTCATCGAAAGCCGGGCGGACTTCGGCGTAGTTGCTCCATTCTTCAAAATGATAGAAAGGAATAGGCGTCTCGTCTTTATTATTGCCGTGTACGGGGGCAGCTATCTCTTCATAAAGATTGGAAGAACTGATGCCGTCATTGTTCAGGTCAAGAGGTTGGTCTGATTCCATGGCGGTAATCTTGTAATGCCCTTTAAAGTTATTTTCAATTACGGTTTCTTCATTGTTTTGGCAAGAGCTGAATGCCAATAGTACTGATAACAGCAGGTAATGGATGTGTTTCATATTGTTTTTAGTTTTCTAATGTTTTTATTGATGGGATAGGTCTGCTTGCCCGAAAAAGTTCACTTTGTGTATTGGTGAATGTATTCGGGCAGGCAGACCCTGCCCTTACAGTTGACGGTTTGATAGACCATCTTAATTTTGACACTCCTGAATGCATAGAGCAACCGGGTGATATTTATTGTTTCAATCCCAAGTCCTTGAATGTTCTCGGAGCCGGAACTTTAGGCAATGGTTTGCGGTCTTTCAGCTCTTGCATAATGACCTCTATGGCTTTATTCAGTTGCTGGTCCTCTCCCATCTGTTCTTTTATCGGGTCATTGTCAATCAGGATATCGGGGTCTACTCCATGGTTTTCCACAATCCATTGACCGGTCTTGGCATCGAAGTTGGTAAAGAAGGGAACACGTACGTCCGTATCGTCCATATAAGGCAGCGGACCACTGATTCCGACAATGCCGCCCCAAGTCCGGGTACCGATTACTTTACCGATTTTGTTTGCTTTGAAGCTCCAAGGGAACAAGTCACCGTCCGAAGCCGAATACTTATTGATTAGCAATACTTTCGGTCCTACCAGTGTGGCATCGGGAATAGTTCCCACTTTTGTGGATGTGCGGCTCATGGTCAGACGATAAGGCCGGCGAAGCAAACGTTCGATAATCATGGGTGAGACATTGCCGCCGCCATTGGCACGGTCATCGATGATGAGTGCTTCCTTGTCCAACTGTGGATAGAAATAACGGGCAAATTCGTTCAGTCCGTCAGGACCCATATCGGGGATATAGACATAACCTACACGGCCGTTGGTGGCTTCTTCTACTTTCTTGATATTGTTTTGCACCCAATTGTAGTGATACAACGGATATTCATTGTCGATCGGGTTTACTACTACTTGACGTGCACCTTTGGCTGATGGAGTACTGTTGATACTTAATTCGGTCAGTACACCTGCTTTGCCTATTAGTAAACTATAAATATTGTCTACAGTGGTAGTCGGGATACCGTCGACGGCAGTGATGTAGTCACCTTCTTTTACGCCAAGACCCGGTTCGGTAAGCGGAGAGCGGAGCTTCTGGCTGTAAATGGCTCCCGGTAAAATCTTTTCGATACGGTAGAATCCACTTTTATCGCGGTTCAGCTCGGCTCCCAGCAAACCCATCTTGATGCGTTCGGGACCCTTGATTTCTCCGGGGTTCACATACGCATGTCCACAGGCTAATTCGGCAATCATCTCACCGATAATGTAGTTGAGGTCTAAACGGGTTTTTGCGTATGGAAGCAAAGCGGCATATTTTGTTTTGATGGCTTTCCAATCTACTCCGTGCATATTTTCCAAATAGAAACCATCGCGGAAAGCCCGCCAGGTTTCATCGAAAATTTGTGCCCATTCTTGTGGATAGTCTATCGGGGCAATCATGTTGTCGAGGTTTACTTTCTTGTCCAAAGAAGCTTTGTTGCAAGGGAAATCACATACATACAAGTCGCCGCCTTTGTAGAAGATGGCTTTTTTGTTTCCTTCGGCTACGCTCATGTTGGCTCCTTCGGCCACGATTTCTTCTTTTTGTTCAGCCAAGTCGAATACTTTGGTGTTGCCGGAGTTGGAATACCATACTTTTTTTCCGTCGGAATAAAGTTGATAATAATAGCCTGCCGCAAGAGGAAGTTTGAGCAAGCGTCCGGGCAATCCTTCGGTATCGATGGTTACTCCGGTTGCTTGATCGGCTTTGTTATCCGCTTTATTTTCTTTGGTTGCGGCTTTGTTTCCGGGAGCATTATCTTCGATGCTGATTTTTTCGTCTGATGGCAGGAAAGGAGATGGGGTATCTTTGGCGAGTAAAGCAATATATACTCCCCCCATACGGTTGTAAGCATGATTCCATTCTGTCTGGCTATAGATGGGGTTGAAATCGCGCTCGGAAGTAAAAATGAGATATTTGCCGTCAGTGCTGAAACAGGGTGATGAAGAGTCATACCATTTCTCTGTTACAGGATATTCTTTACCCGAAGTAAGATGGTATACATAGACCACAGACATGTTGTTCTTGCCCGATTTGGTATAAGTAATCCATTGGCTGTCGGGAGAGTAATTGACTGAATAAAACTCTCCTTCAGGGTTTTGCATGACAGTTTTTTTGGATTTTGAGTTGACATCTACTTCCACGATACGGTTTTTGCGGTCGGTGTAGAGCACTTTTTTGCTGTTCGGACTCCACATCAGTTGGCGGATGTAGGTGTCGTTGTTTTCAGTCAGTTGGATAGGTTCTCCGCCTTCGGAGGGTTGCAGCCAGACTTCAGTTTCTCCGGTCCGGTCGCTGATATAGGCGATGTATTTTCCGTCCGGGCTCCAAACTGCATCGCGCTCGTTGGCCCCCGGAGTACGAGTAATGTCGCGGGTTACTCCTTTATCTGCCGGAACATCAAACACCTCGCCGCGAGCAGTTACCGCTACCCGGTGTCCGTCGGCAGAAAGACTGACTGCAGTCAGATTTCCCCCTACTTTTTTCATTTCCTTGCGGGCAAGGATATTATCAGATTTTAAAGTAATGGATATTTTTTCGGTTTGGCGAGTCTTCGGGTCGAGTTTATAAAGGTATCCTCCATTCTCATATACAATGACTTCGCCGTTCGAGCTGGGGAATTTGACATCGTAGTCTGTATAGTTGGTAACTTTCTCAGTCTGTTTCGTTTGGGTATTGTAGACAAAGATGTTCATGGTCATGTCACGGTCGGAGATAAAGAAAATCTCGTCGCCTATCCACATGGGGACAATGTCTTGCGCCACATTATTGGTAATGTTTTCCACTTTTTTGTTTGCAGGATCGTAAATCCAGATATCGTCAGCCATTCCGCCACGGTAGTATTTCCAGTTACGGAATTCACGCATTACACGGTTGTAAGCCAGCTTCTTACCATCTGGAGAGTAAGAACAGAATCCGCCTTCGGGCAATGGAATGAGTTGAGACATGCCTCCGTCCTTGGATATCGTCCAGAGTTTTCCGTCAAATCCGTCACTGATACGATTCCGATAGACGATGTTCTTACCGTCGGGGCTCCACGTCATGACGATATTGTTAGGCCCCATACGGTCTCCCAAGTCATCACGGCTGTTGGTGGCAGTGTAAGTCAGTCGGGTCGGTTCTCCTCCATCGGCAGATATCAGATACACTTCCGTATTTCCGTCATATTGTCCGGTGAAGGCGATAGATTTGCCATCGGGCGAGAAACGGGCAAACATTTCATAGCCGATATGCGAAGTGAGGCGTTGTGCTTCTCCGCCTTTCAGGGGAGCTTTGTACAAATCGCCTGCATAGGAGAACACAACTTCCTGTCCGTTTGTAGCAGGAAAGCGTAGTAGTCTGGCCTCATCGGTAGCATGTCCGACGGAGGTAGTCCCTGTCAGTAACAGGGTGAATAATAGTTTTTTATTCATTTTACTTGCTGTTTGTAATATGGTTGCTTATAAGAGCAAAGTTAAGATTATTTTTTTATTCATGTTCTTTGTTGTCTGAAATATAATTCATAAATTGCACTGTTTATCAATAATATTAGTTGCTTTTGTATACCTTTGCGTTTAACCTTTAATAGATATATAGAATGAACAAAAAACTTTTATGGCTGGGCAGTGGACTTGCCCTTACTTCATTGGGTGCTTATGCACAAAAGAGTCATGATGTGAAGCCAAATATCATATACATTATGTGTGATGATATGGGATATGGTGACTTGGGTTGTTACGGTCAATCATATATCAGTACTCCTAATATTGATAATATGGCCAAAGAGGGTATGCGCTTTACTCAGGCTTATTCAGGAAGTCCGGTCAGTGCACCTTCCCGTGCTTCGTTTATGACAGGACAGCATACCGGTCACTGTGAAGTGCGTGGAAATAAAGAGTATTGGCGTGACGCTCCCATCGTGATGTATGGTAATAACAAAGAATATTCAGTGGTGGGACAGCATCCTTATGACCCCGAACACATAATCATTCCCGAGATAATGAAGGATAATGGTTATACTACCGGTATGTTCGGTAAATGGGCAGGAGGATATGAAGGTTCTGTTTCTACTCCCGACAAACGGGGTATTGATGAGTTTTATGGTTTTATATGTCAGTTTCAGGCTCATCTTTACTATCCTAATTTTTTAAACCGTTACAGTAAGTCATTAGGTGATACGGCTGTGGTGCGTGTGATAATGGATGAAAATATCAAATATCCCATGTACGGCAAAGAATACTATAAACGTCCGCAATACTCTGCCGATATGATTCATCAGGAAGCCATGAAATGGCTTGATAAGCAAGATGGTAAACAACCGTTCTTTGGTATTTTTACTTATACATTGCCTCATGCAGAATTAGTTCAACCTGAGGATTCTATTTTGGAAGGATATCAGAAAAAGTTCTTCCATGACAAGACATGGGGAGGTTCGGAAGGTTCTCGCTACAATGCTTCTGTTCATACACATGCGCAGTTTGCCGGTATGATTACCCGTTTGGATCATTATGTGGGTGAAGTACTGAAGAAGCTGAAAGAAAAGGGAATGGATGAAAATACACTGGTTATCTTTACCAGCGATAACGGTCCTCACGAGGAAGGTGGTGCAGATCCTACATTCTTTGGACGTGACGGTAAGTTGCGCGGTTTGAAGCGTCAATGTCACGAAGGAGGTATCCGCATTCCGTTTATTGTTCGCTGGCCGGGTAAAGTAAAAGCCGGACAAGTTAATGACCATCAGTTGGCGTTTTATGATTTGATGCCGACATTCTGTGATGTGGCAGGCGTGAAGAACTACGTGAAGAAATATACCAATAAAAAGAAAAAAGGTACTGATTATTTCGATGGAATCTCCATCTATCCTACTTTGACCGGACAGGAAGGACAAAAGCAACATGACTTCCTTTATTGGGAATTTGACGAAACTGACCAGATAGGTGTCCGCATGGGTGATTGGAAGATGGTAGTGAAACGTGGCAAACCTTTCCTTTATAATCTTGCCGAGGATATTCACGAAGACCATGATGTAGCAGCCGAACATCCTGAAATTGTAAAACAAATGAAAGAAGTAATCAAGTCACAGCATATACCGAATCCTAATTTCTCGGTTACTTTACCTGACTTTGATTAATATCAATTCAAGGCTTTTGGTGAGGCTATTGAAGAATGTTGGTATCAGAGCTGATTATCGAATCATTCTAATGGTTTGGTGATTAGTTGGTTTTATCGAAATCACCCTTGCTACAACTACCTGTGGCGAGGGTGATTTTTAGTTTATGAGAGTTTCGATACACCTTCCTTCTCTTTATGGTATTGGAGTGTGGGATAACGGGGTCGCATTGTTTTCTTGGGGATTTAAAGCTCATTCAGAAACAAAGGGAAGAGTAAGCCGTTTCTTAGGGTCAGCCAAGGCTTTTTAAGCAGAAGACTGTAGTAATTCGACTTACAGACAGACGTAATCGAAAGGACGAAAACGCTTAGTCCGGCTAATGAAACGGCTTAGGGGGCTCAAAACGTATGCAGCGTTTGAAAATCGGAGGAGACAACATCCGGTGACAGGTGAATAATGTATTATAAGTAAATTTATCGTTTGCTTTTGTATATCACTGAAAAACAATTATCTTTGTCCCCGAAATCTAAAAGCATTCCGATGAGAATCTAAACATCTATTTTTAAACAACTATTTATTTCATGTTGGGACGGCAGGCGAAGTGAATTCGTTTGTTGTGTAATAGTTGTCCTCTATTCCCACAATATACATTTCAGTATTAACATTTTAATTTTATAGAAACAGTATGTGTATACATATACAGTCGGTTACTTATATGCATCCTGATAAAGATGTGCTCTTCAGTAATGTCAGTTTCTCTATGGGGAAAGGTGAGAAAGTAGCGCTTATCGGGAATAACGGATCAGGAAAATCAACCTTGATGCAGCTGATAACAAAAGAATTATCACCTTCGGAAGGTGAAGTGATTTGTTTGGAACCACCTTATTATATTCCCCAACACTTCGGACAATTTAATCATCTGACGATAGCCGGGGCTTTGCGAATTGAAGGAAAGATACAAGCACTTCATGCCATTTTGCAGGGAGATGTTTCTGTGGAGCATTTTACGGTATTGGATGATGATTGGGATATAGAAGAAAAGGCGGTTGCCGCTTTACATGAATGGGGATTGCCGGGAGTGCCTCTCTCCCATCCCATGCATTTGTTAAGTGGAGGAGAAAAGACGAAGGTTTTTTTGGCAGGAATTGCTTTACATTCACCGTCTTTTATTCTGATGGATGAGCCGACTAACCATTTGGATGATGTGAGCCGTGGAAAATTATATCGCTTTATCACTTCCACTTCGTCCGATATGTTGGTAGTCAGCCATGACCGGATATTGCTTAATCTGCTTTCTTCCACTTACGAACTCACGTCGAAAGGAGTAATTTATTATGCGGGGAATTATGACTTTTACAAAGAGCAGAAGGAGTTGGCCGTTCAAGCATTGCAAGCCCGGTTGGAAGAGAATGGGAAGCAGTTACAGAAGGCACGCAGACAGGCACGTGAAGTGATGGAGCGTCAACAGAAGCACGATGTGCGTGGAAAGAAGCAGAATATAAAAAGTGGAGTTGGCAAGATGGCTATGAATACTTTTAAAGATCAGGCAGAAAAAAGTTCTGTACGCTTGAACAATGTTCATACCGATAAAATACATTCATTAGCAAAGAGTGTTACTGATATTCGGAGTGAATTACCGGACATGAAGACAATGAGGCTGGATTTTAATTCTTCTTCCTTGCATATTGGCAAGGTACTGGTTACTGCCAAGAACCTGAATTATGCCTATCAGTCTGAAGAATTGTGGAAATCTCCTCTTAGTTTTGTGATACAAAGTGGGGATCGTATTCATCTGAAAGGGGCTAACGGTAGTGGAAAGACTACTTTATTGAAATTGCTGACCGGTACCCTCTCTCCTACTGCAGGTGAACTGACGAGAATGGATGGGCTGACATGTGTTTATCTTGACCAGGAATATTCTATTATTCATGATGACTTATCAGTTTTTGAACAGCTTTTTTCCTTTAACAATAAACTTTATGACCATGAGCTTAAAACCATTCTTAACCGCTTTCTTTTTCCTGTGTCCGGTTGGGATAAGAAATGTAGTTGTCTGAGTGGTGGTGAAAAGATGAGACTTTCTCTCTGCTGTCTGATGGTGAGTACGCAAACTCCCGATCTGTTTATAGTGGACGAACCGACCAATAACATCGATATTATGAATATGGAGATATTGACTGATACTTTGAAGGAGTATCGGGGAACATTATTGGTTGTGAGCCATGATGCCTGTTTTGTGCAGCAAATTAATATAGAGAAGACGATAACGTTAAATATGTGATGAAGACTGCAAGAATTCAAATTTACGGAAAATCAGATAAATATGCCTGTATTTATGGCATTGTTCGGAAATAAATGTTATTTTTGCCCATGTGAAAGAAAAACACAAAACAACATGAAAACTCTCCTGCATATCGTAGTATATATTTTTATCCTTATGGGATTATCCGGTTGTAATAGCGATGTCTTCGTTGAAGATTTTCAGCCTTCTGTTTCTGATGTGACTTTAGAAGGAAACGGTGATTCGGTGACTATTCGTTTTAAGTCTTCCAATTGGGACCTGCTGAGAGTGTATGATTATTATGATAACTCTTCATTATATTATTCGGTTTATGATAAAGATGGTAATATAGTTTCGCAGAATCAGTCACCTGTTTTGGAAGGATTGGGCAAAATAGTCTGTGATGATATCATTTATAAAGATAAGATGGTTGATTTTGCCATTGAGCGTACTCATCCTAGGGAGGTGAAGATAACAGTAAACGAAAATATGTATTCTTCTCTTTTTCAGTTTTGCGTTACGGTAAGTAACGAATATGAAACGAAAAAAATATATGTATCCATAACACCTTCCGACAGATATATATTTGACCGTATCACTTATTCGCTTGATGCCTATAGTTATACGGATAAACAAATAGAAGAGCGCAAGAGCATAGTGGTCAATAACAGGGGAGATGAGTCAATCGTAACCAACTATATCTTCCCTTTCAAAGATGAGCATCGGCAGATACAATTCACCAGTAATAATCCCGAGGCTTTTAATTTGTTGGCAGATAGTAAGCCGGAGGTTGAGATTCCCGGCATTGTAGATGGCCATCTGGTGATGAACGGAGAACTGGCGCGATATGCTTCTGATATGCAACAATTGCCTTTGCCTTTTCCTGATACGGAAAAGGAGGCGGTCACTACTCCGCCCAAAACTTCGCAGCGTATCACCCTGTTGCTGGAATATGAATGGTTTGAGACTAATTTTACTCTTTATGCCGTTCATCCCAAAACAAAAAAAGAGAAAGTCATTACCGGTACTTTGCAAAGCAAGATGCCCAAAGGATATTTCATAAAGAGTGAGAAGCTCAATAATTAGAACAATGAAAACGAAATTACTCTTATTATATATTGCCGGCCTTTTGGCTGTTTGCCCGATGGGTGGAAATTTGATGGCTCAGACGGCTACGCAACCGGATGTATTAAAGAATGACACAGTAAGCCATAAGTTGATTCATAGACTCGGCTTAGATGTACGTCCCAGTTATGTGACCCCTACCAATGATTTCTTTGATGGTGACAATATGCATCAACAACGAATCAGGCAGGCTCTTTCTGTACACCTGAAATATGCTTTTCAATTCGATAAGAATTCATCTTTAGGTCGGTTGTATCCTCATGCTTATCAGGGTATTGGAGTTTCTTACAATACATTCTTCTGCCCTTCCGAACTGGGTAATCCCATAGCGGTATATGCTTTTCAAGGGTCACGCATAGCGCAGTTGTCACCCCGTTTGTCATTTGATTATGAATGGAATTTCGGTGCTTCTTTCGGGTGGAAGAAATATGATAGGACATATAATCCGCAGAATGAGGTTATCGGGTCTAAAATCAATGCTTACATCAATTTGGGCTTTTTCCTGAATTGGCAGCTTAATTCGCAATGGAGTCTGACCGCCGGTATGGATTTTACTCATTATTCCAATGGAAATACACATTATCCCAATTCAGGTGTCAATCCCATTGGTGGAAGAGTAGGTATTGTGCGTACTTTTGGAGACGGGGCTACAACTGTACAAGGTTTTAAATCGCTGTCCATCAAACCTTATATCAGTTATGACTTGGTGGTGTATGGCGCTACTCGTAAAAGAGGATTCGTGGATGGCTATGACGTTTGTTTGGTACCCGGCTCTTTTGGTATTGTTGGGTTGAACTTTAATCCGATGTACAATTTCAACAAGTATTTTAGGGCCGGTGTGTCTGTGGATGCTCAATATGACGAGAGTGCTAATATCAAAGATTATCGAGTAGAAGAAAGTTCGTCAAGTGATGTGAAGTTCCATCGTCCTCCTTTTCACAAGCAGTTTGCTGTAGGTCTTTCTGTCCGTGGGGAGCTGGTTATGCCTATTTTTTCTATCAATGCCGGTATCGGACGGAATCTGATATGCAGTGGTGATGATACGGAGGGGTTTTATCAAATTCTGGCACTTAAGACTTCTATTACACCGCGTTTGTTTTTGCATGTCGGCTATCAGTTGAGTAAATTTAAGAACCCCAACAACCTGATGCTGGGGTTTGGATACCGTTTTTACAAGAAAAGGTAGAAGAGATTACAAGCGGTTCAATACATCATCGGCAGCACTCTGTCCCTTATATTTCTTTGAATAGTTGTTGAAACGGTAAACCACACTTAAAGAAACATGTCGCTGGTCCTGGTCTTCATTTTGCCAGAAGTAGATGTTATTTATACGTCCGTCATATAGGCTCATGCGTCTGTTCAGCAAATGTTCGCCTGCCAGTTTTACTTGTAGCTTTTCATTCAGGAATGTCTTGCTGAGGCTGATATTCAGATAGTTTTTTTGGCTACAATCGTGAAACATTGTAGATAAATTATTATATTTGTCGTAATATCCTGTTTTTCTGTTGGTTGTCCACATGCACTCCTAAAACGTATTTGCTTATGAAAAGAATCTTTGTATTATATGTTGTTTTAAGTATTTGTGCGGCTGCTTTTTCTCAAATAAAGTTTCCGGAAATAAAATGGAAGAGTGATAGTTTGATTTTTATAAGGGAAAAAGAGGCATTGCGCTACGGTGTTGAAACATTTGGCGATGGCCTTTATGTGGATTCGCTCATTCATTATCTGGATACAATATGTCATGTGGAACCCCAAGTAGATAGTTCTGTTTCTGATTCTATTTTTCAGGCAGTTTGGAATAATGATACACTCACTTATCGGGTACGTTCGAAGATATATCGGGGTTATGATTATGATAGTAAATCGAAAAAGAAATTACGCAATTTAGTGGTAGAGAGTAGAATATATCCTTTTGCCCGTTTTTCTGCCTGTATTGAGAAATTGGATGAGGCTATGATTGAAGTGTTGAAAGATTCCATGTTGCGCATGGAGTGCCCCCTTCCTATGCTGAAGAATAACTATCAAACTTGTATTTTTTATGCGTTGGATGCTTTATTTCAAACGTATGGCATTTATACCGAACCGGTGATTACTCGTAATACTACGTATAGGCGTGAAGAGGAATTGAATGCTTTTTTTGATTACTTTTTAACCTCCACAGCTTCTTATCCGTGTCGTTATAAGGAAATAAAAAATGTTACTTTTCCCGATAACTGTATCTTAGCCTTTTATAATGGTTATAATCATATCATCCATGCCGTGTTTTATCGGGATGGGCTGTTCTATACAAAGAATGGCTTATTCTCTCCCATGGTACTTTCTACTTTGCATCCTGTGCTGAAATCCTACAGTCGTTGGGATACCTCACTGAAAGGATTGAGCAAAGTAGGTAAGCAGTTGAAAAGTGATAAAATAGTTGTATATACCTTGAACAAGAATTTATTCAGAGTAAATAAGTAGTTCTTTTCACAAACCTACAATTACTTTATCATTCTTATCCGTATTTATAGTTTGTAAATTCTGTCATAATATTTAGAAAGACAGGTAGGCTGGGTATGTCATTTACTTTAAAAGGTAGAAGAGTTGCGTGTTTGTATAATAATTGCTGAATTACCCTAGAGTAAATAGGCAATTACTGTATAGTAATTGTTTCATTACCCTAGGGTAGTTTGAAAATTATTCGGACTGTTTTTTTGTAAAAGCAAATGGTTATTACTTGTATTCTGCCCAGTCAATCAGGCGCATATCACCTTTCTTTGCCAATGTATCGTGCATTGCCAATGCAGCCGAAATGCAATGAGGGGTCTGCCCCTTTGAAGCCATCTTTACATAATCCCATAGGATATTCTTGTAATCCGGGTGGGCACAGTTTTCGATAATGGCATGCGAACGTTCCACCGGACTCTTTCCGCGGAGGTCAGCAACACCTTGTTCAGTAATAATGATATTGACGTCGTGCTCGCTGTGGTCTTCATGAGATACCATAGGAACGATGGCGCTGATTTTTCCTTCTTTGGCAACGGATGGACAAGTAAAGATGGAAATATAAGCATTGCGGGTGAAGTCACCCGAACCACCGATACCGTTCATCATCTTGGTTCCACTGATATGGGTAGAGTTTACATTGCCGTAAATGTCTGCTTCGATGGCAGTATTAATAGAGATAACACCGAGACGGCGGATTATTTCCGGATTATTTGAAATTTCGGACGGACGCATTACCAGTTTATCCCGGAAGAAATCGATGTCATCATAAATGCCTTGCAAACATTCATTGGTGACTGTCAAAGAACAAGTACTTCCGAACTTAACGCGTCCCTGACGAATCAAGTCTACCACAGCATCTTGCAATACTTCGGTATACATTTCGAAAGCAGGAATTGTCTTATCACGTCCTAGTGCACCTAATACAGCATTGGCAATATTACCTACTCCACTCTGCAATGGTAGGAAACTTGCAGGTATGATGCCTCGTCTCATGTCGGCAGCCAGAAAATCAGCTACGTTTTGTCCGATTCGGTCGGTGATGGGGTCTGGCGCTGTAAATGAACGTGCCTGGTCAGGCATATTCACTTCCACTACACCGATAATCTTTTTTGGGTCTACCTGTACGTATGGTAGACCAATACGGTCACTTGGTTTGAAGATGGGAATCTCGCGGCGATAAGGCGGATCAAGCGGTTCGTACACATCGTGCAGTCCCATGCCGTTCTTGCTATGGGCAGCATTCAGTTCGATAATCACTTTATCTGCCAATCGTGCAATGGTCGGAGCAATACCTCCGGCGGCAGTCAGATATACTTTTCCATCGGGAGTGATTTCGCAAGCTTCCAGAATAGCCACGTCTACTTTACCCATGAAACCATAACGAACTTCTTGTGCCATTTGTGACAAATGAATATCATTATAAGCTATTTCTCCATTATTTACCGCTTTACGGAAATCAGGATTTGTGGTATAAGGGGCGCGATAGCGAATAGCTTTTACTCTTGACAGAATCCCATCGGTGGCATCTCCTGTGGAAGCACCGGTAAAAATACCAATTTGGAACGGATTACCTTTGGCATGCTCTTCTTCTGCAATTTTTGCGATTTCAGGAGTTATGGCTTTGGGAGTCCCTGCCGGAGTAAAGCCACTAAGTCCGATGTTATAGCCATGTTTTACATAGCTGGCAGCTTCGGCTGCTGAAATGATATTAAATCCCATGATATTCAATGTGTTTTCTGGTTGTTAGTATTGTTGTTATTAATATTTTCGATTGAAAATTTCCGAGTAAATAAAGGCCCGTCGTGCTTCTTCGCGTGTGTTTAGCGCGATGCGTTTTTTTTCATCGGAAGGAGTATGTCGGGTATTCTCGTTGGCAATTGGTGCTGATAAGGGCTTTTCTTTCTTTTTGCGGATGGGCCGAGGAGTACATTTTATAGGGCGTGGTGAAATAGTCTGCTCCTCTTCCTCCGTTTCTTCTATTGTGGGAAACATATCAGTAAGAACTTCACGAGGAGAAGGTGTGCCCGTTTCTTTTTTAGCCTTGGTAATTTGTTGCACAATGGCAATTGCAATGATTACCATAAATATTAATACTTGGACAATTTCCATAGGCTTTCTTTATTTAGTAAATTTGATAATGAACGGTCAAAGTTAGAAAATTATTTTATAACTTCGTTCATAAAAGGGCAAAATAAACAAGGAAAGTATAATGTATTGGGAGCTATCCCAAAAAGACTTCGTTTTTCAAAAGTGCTCTTTGGTATCTGTGTCAGAAACTTCTTTTAAGGAAATGAAACAAAGAAAAAAGGAAGAGAACTTCACAGTTGTCTTCCCCTATTTTTTTAACCTAAACCTTAACTATGAAAAAATCTAATGTTTTTCAAAAGCAAAGATGCAAATTATCTAAATACGTTGGTAACGCAAACGGAGTTTTTTGTTCATTGATTATGATAATTTAACTATTAGGGCTTCTAATGGCTTTTATTATGTCTTTTCGGTCTGAATATCAATCTATAAATATGCAAAAATCAAACAGGATATGAGGAAATTTGCCGGGAACTCAATATCTTTGCAGTGAATTTATAAAAAGAGAATATGATGAAAGAAACAACAGGAGCAGACTTTAAATCTGCAACTGAACAGGAAAACAAGAAACTGTTTATTGAGACGTATGGTTGCCAGATGAATGTGGCGGACAGTGAAGTGATTGCTTCTATCATGCAGATGGCAGGGTATAGTGTATGTGATGCTTTGGAGGATGCGGATGCTGTGTTTATGAACACTTGTTCTATTCGTGACAATGCTGAACAGAAGATTTTGAACCGATTGGAGTTTTTTCATTCCATGAGGAAAAATAAAAAAAGAAACCTGATTGTCGGTGTGCTGGGGTGTATGGCTGAGCGTGTAAAAGAGGATTTGATTGAGAATCATCATGTTGATTTGGTTGTGGGACCGGATGCTTATCTTACATTGCCCGACCTGATTGCTGCTGTTGAAGCAGGAGAGAAAGCTATTAATGTAGAATTGTCGACCACGGAAACATATCGTGATGTGATTCCTTCACGTATCTGCGGAAACCATATTTCGGGCTTTGTCAGCATTATGCGGGGCTGCAATAATTTTTGTCACTATTGTATTGTGCCTTATACTCGTGGCCGGGAGCGTAGCCGTGATGTAGAGAGTATCCTGAATGAGGTGCGTGATTTGGCCGATAAAGGTTATAAAGAAGTAACTTTGCTGGGTCAGAACGTTAATTCCTATCGTTTTGAGAGAGAGAATGAAGTGATTACTTTCCCGATGTTGCTTCGCACTGTTGCTGAGGCTGTTCCGGGAATGCGTGTCCGCTTTACCACTTCGCATCCTAAGGATATGAGTGACGAAACCTTGCAGGTGATAGCCGAAGTGCCAAACGTTTGTAAACATATTCATTTGCCTGTGCAGAGTGGAAGTTCGCGCATATTGAAATTGATGAACCGCAAATATACCCGTGAATGGTATTTGGACAGAGTGGCGGCTATTCGTCGAATCATTCCCGATTGTGGATTAAGTACAGATATTTTTTCGGGTTATCACTCTGAGACGGAAGAGGACCATCAGGAATCTTTGTCTCTAGTGCGTGAGTGTGCTTATGACTCTGCTTTCATGTTTAAATATTCGGAACGTCCCGGAACATATGCTTCCAAACATTTGCCGGATGATGTGCCCGAAGAAGTTAAGATTCGCCGTTTGAATGAAATTATTGAGTTGCAGAACCAACTTTCCGCCGAAAGTAATGCCAAAGATGTAGGAAAGACATTTGAAGTAATGGTGGAGGGCGTGTCGAAACGTTCGAAAGAACAATTATTCGGTCGTACACAGCAGAATAAAGTGGTGGTGTTCGACCGCGGAAATCACCGTATCGGCGATTTTGTAAATGTACGCATAACAGAAGCCAGTTCTGCCACACTGAAAGGAGAAGAAGTTTTCTGATGGGAAAAAAAGAAGCATATAAAGAAAAGAACTTGCAGTATTTGCAGGTTCTTTCTACCCGGGCAGATATCTGCTCTTTACCCTGCGGGATATTCTATGAGGTGCTGCAGGCAGGTACCGGAACGGCTTCACCCACTCTTCGTAGCATCGTTACTGTTCATTATAAAGGCAGCCTGATAAATGGGAAGGAGTTTGATAATTCTTATAGCCGTAATTGTCCCGAAGCATTTCGCCTGTGTGATGTCATCGAAGGATGGCAATTAGCGCTCCGGCAAATGCATATAGGGGATAGATGGATTATTTATATTCCTTATACCCTTGGTTATGGAAGTCGTGCCAGTGGTCCGATTCCTGCTTTCTCTACTTTAATATTTAAAGTAGAGTTGCTGAGTATTGCCTGACACGGTTGGGAGTTAGCGGTTGTGTAGTTTTTCTTTTACTCTGTCTTCATAGCCATCACGATATCTTCTTTCGGGCATTACAATCCACAGAATCAGATAGATGATTCCTCCTGAAAAAGCGGTGAAAATGGTTGCCAAAGCATAAACTATACGCACTGTCGATACCTCCCAGCCGAAATATTCGGCTATTCCTGCACATACGCCGGCTAACATTCTGTTATTGGAGCGAAGCAGTCTTTTATTTTCCATTTATTCTCTAGAATTAAAGTTAGATATGCAAAAATAGGAAAAAGCAAAATGCATAGTTAACTTATACTCTTAAAAGTACTTAAAGGAAAGTCATTGTAATTCATTTTATTTGTTATTTTGCAGCAAATTAGGGTTAAAAGTGAACAGACTCAAGATAGATACTTGTCCGTTGTGCGGCGGAAAACAGTTAGAACATGCAATAACTTGTACAGATAATTATGCTTCGGGCGAAAAGTTCGAGGTGATGCGGTGCACCCGTTGCGGCTTTCTTTTTACACAAGAAGTGCCGGTAGAGGCGGAAATAGGCAGGTATTATGAAACTCCCGATTATATTTCACACAGCGATACCAATAAAGGCTTGATGAACCGGGTGTATCATCAGGTTCGCAAGTATATGTTATCCCGTAAGGCCAAACTGATTAAACGTACGTCCGGGCTGAGTAAAGGCAGTCTGCTGGATATCGGAACCGGTACGGGATACTTTAGTAATGCTATGAAGGAACGCGGCTGGCGAGTGCGGGCGATAGAGAAGAATGTCAAAGCGCGTGCGTTTGCCAAAGAGCATTTTGACTTAGATGTAGATGCGGAAGATGCGTTGGCCGGATATGCTGATCATTCGTTTGATGCAATTACCCTGTGGCATGTGATGGAACATTTGGAACACCTGAATGAAACTTGGGAAAGGTTGGCAGCCTTGTTGAAGGACAGAGGGGTGCTGATTGTTGCAGTTCCCAATCCATCTTCGTATGATGCGGTGAAGTATAAGGAATGGTGGGCTGCGTATGACGTTCCCCGTCATTTATGGCATTTCACACCGTCTGTGATGCAACAATTCGGGGTGAAGCATGGTTTTAAACTTGCCGAACAGCATCCGATGCCATTCGATGCCTTCTATGTTTCTATGTTGACAGAGAAATATAAAGGTAGTCGTTTTTCTTTTCTGAAAGGAATGTGGACGGGATTGTTGGCTTGGTTTAGCACTTTGGCCAGAAAGGGGCGCAGTAGTTCAATGATTTATGTATTCAGAAAGAAGTAATTATGGGAAAGAAATCGACGTCTTTTTTCGATATGCAGTTCATTACTTCCAGCATTAGCACTATGTTGGTGTTGCTTTTATTGGGTATGGTGGTCTTCTTTGTGTTGTCGGCCAATAATCTTTCTAAGTATGTTCGTGAGAATATCAGTTTCTCCGTCCTTGTTAGCGATGACATGAAGGAAGCAGATGCCATTAAGTTCCAAAAGAAGTTGAATGCAGAGCCTTTCGTTAAGGAAACTTATTATATTTCTAAAGAGCAAGCTTTAAAAGAGCAGACAGAGGCGATGGGAACAGACCCTGCTGAGTTTTTGGGGTATAATCCCTTTACGGCTTCCATTGAGATAAAGTTGAATGCAGATTATGCCAATTCGGATAGTATAGCCTGGATTGAAGAGAAGATTATGGCTAACAAGAAGGTGATGGAGATTAATTATCCGCAAGATTTGCTGGATGCGGTGAATAGTAATATTCGTCGAATCAGCTTCTTGTTGCTTGGACTTGCTGCACTTCTTACATTGATTTCCTTTGCATTGATAAACAATACCATACGTCTTACTATATATTCTAAACGCTTTTTAATTCATACCATGAAACTGGTAGGAGCGAGTTGGGGATTTATTCGGAAACCTTTCTTGGTTCGGAATATATGGATTGGTGTATTGGCGGCTGTAATGGCTGATGCGGCATTAATCGGGATGGCTTATGCACTTGTGAGATATGAACCCGAATTGATAGAGATTATTACCCCCATGACGATGTTATTGGTGATGTCGTCAGTTTTTGTTTTCGGTGTGATTATCACCTTTATGTGTGCTTATATATCAATAAACAAATATTTGCGTATGAAAGCCGGTGCGCTTTATTACATCTAATTAAAAGGATATGGACAAACAGAAATTTGCCTTTGATAAAACAAATTTTATCTTACTGGCCATAGGCATGGCAGTCGTAATTATCGGTTTCCTGTTGATGACAGGCCCTAGTTCTACAGAAGGGTATTTTGAGCCGGATATTTTCAGTGTACGTCGAATCAAGGTGGCGCCTGCTGTATGTTTTTTTGGTTTTATTTTTATGATATATGGTATTGTGCGAAAGCCGAAACTAACGAAAGAATAAAAAAGTAAAAGTGTATGGAATGGTTTGAGGCATTAATCCTTGGTTTGCTTCAAGGATTGACAGAGTATTTGCCGGTCAGCAGCAGTGGTCATTTGGCTATCGGATCGGCTTTGTTTGGAATACAAGGTGAAGATAATCTGACATTTACCATAGCAGTGCATGTGGCAACTGTGTTGAGTACGTTGGTTATTTTGTGGAAAGAAATTGACTGGATTTTCCGTGGATTGTTTAAGTGTGAGATGAATGCGGAAACAAAGTATGTATTGAATATTCTTGTTTCTATGATACCTATCGGAATCGTAGGGGTGTTCTTTAAAGATTATGTAGAGGAAATCTTTGGCTCAGGGTTGCTGATTGTGGGCTGTATGTTATTGGTAACGGCTTTATTGCTTACTTTTTCTTACTATGCAAAACCTCGTGTGAAAGAGAATATTAGTATGCGTGATGCGTTTATCATAGGTTTGGCTCAGGCTTGTGCTGTGTTGCCGGGATTATCCCGTTCGGGTAGTACCATTGCTACCGGCTTGTTGCTGGGAGACAATAAAGCTAAACTGGCACAATTCTCTTTTCTGATGGTGATTCCTCCCATTTTGGGTGAGGCGTTGCTGGATGGAATGAAGATAGTGAAAGGAGCTGCAGCAGGAACAACGGACATTTCGGTTTTGTCGTTGGTGGTAGGTTTTGTAGCTGCTTTTGCTTCGGGTTGTATCGCTTGCAAGTGGATGATTAATATAGTGAAGAAGGGTAAGTTGATTTATTTTGCTATCTATTGTGCCATTGTAGGAGCAATTACGATAGCTTGCTCATTGGCAGCATAACCGTAGGGGTAAGAAGCATGAATTTTAAAGAAGGAGAAGTTTTATATTTTGATAAACCGCTGAAGTGGACTTCTTTTGCAGTGGTCAATAAGATAAGATATCACATTTGCCGCAAGTTGGGTGTGAAGAAGTTGAAGGTAGGGCATGCAGGAACGTTGGATCCTTTGGCTACAGGCGTTATGATTATTTGCACGGGCAAAGCAACAAAGCGGATTGAAGAGTTCCAATATCATACTAAGGAGTATGTGGCTACGCTGCAACTGGGTGCTACCACTCCTTCTTATGATTTAGAAAAAGAAATAGATGCCACTTATCCCACGGAGCATATCACCCGTGAATTGGTGGAAGAAACATTGAAACGTTTCATAGGCAGTATTGAGCAGATACCGCCTGCTTTTTCGGCTTGTAAGATTGACGGTGAGCGTGCCTACGATCTTGCCCGAAAGGGAGAGGAGGTAAATCTGAAACCTAAAACGCTGGTAATAGACGAGATAGAGTTGTTGGAGTGTAATCTTCCTGAGATAAAAATCAGGGTAGTTTGCAGTAAGGGAACTTATATCCGTGCGTTGGCTCGTGACATTGGTGAAGCTCTGAATAGCGGTGCACACCTTATAGGTTTGATTCGTACCCGTGTGGGTGAAGTAAAACTGGAGGACTGTATGCAAGTGGAGGATTTTCCCGAATGGCTTGACCGACAAGAAATTGAAGTTATAAACGAATAAGGAGAGATAAGATGAAACTGTCGCAATTTAAATTTAAACTGCCGGAAGAAAAGATAGCTTTGCATCCGGCCAAGTACAGAGATGAGTCGCGTCTGATGGTTGTTCACAAATCAACAGGCCAAATCGAGCACAAGGTATTCAAGGATATCTTGGAGTATTTTGATGATAAAGATGTGTTTATCTTTAATGATACGAAAGTCTTCCCTGCGCGTTTGTATGGAAATAAAGAGAAAACCGGTGCACGTATCGAGGTTTTTTTGTTGCGTGAACTGAATGAGGAGCTTCGCTTGTGGGATGTATTGGTAGATCCGGCACGTAAGATCCGTATTGGTAATAAGTTGTATTTTGGTGATGACGACTCTATGGTGGCCGAAGTTATTGATAATACCACTTCTCGCGGACGTACTTTGCGATTCCTTTATGACGGTCCTCACGATGAGTTTAAGAAAGCTCTTTATGCTTTGGGTGAGGCTCCGCTGCCCAGTTTCATCCGTCGTCCGGTAGAAGAAGAAGATGCAGAACGTTTCCAGACCATTTTTGCTAAAAATGAAGGTGCGGTAACAGCTCCGACGGCAGGACTTCATTTTAGCCGTGAGTTGATGAAACGTATGGAAATCAAGGGAATAGATTTCGCTTATGTGACAATGCATGCCGGATTGGGTAATTTCCGCGAAATTGATGTGGAAGATCTTACCAAGCATAAGATGGATTCTGAACAGATGTTTGTTGATGCTAAAGCTTGTAATATTGTCAATCAGGCAAAAGATGAGAACAGACGTGTTTGTGCGGTAGGTACTACTGTGATGCGTGCAATAGAAACGGCTGTCGGTACAGACGGGCATCTCAAGGAATTCGAAGGCTGGACAAATAAGTTTATTTTTCCTCCATACGATTTTTCGGTGGCCAACAGCATGGTCACTAACTTCCACATGCCGCTTTCCACATTACTGATGCTGGTGGCTGCCTATGGTGGTTATGATTTGGTTATGGAAGCTTATAACACTGCTTTGAAGGAAGATTATCGTTTTGGTACGTATGGTGATGCTATGCTGATTTTAGATAAATAGCAAGATAAGTAAAAGGCACTGTGTATGAAGGTTTATTTAGGGCTTGGAACTAATTTAGGCGATAAGGAAGCCAATTTGCATACGGCTGTGCAACAAATAAATATGCGGATAGGGAAGGTGACTTCCCTTTCCGCTTTTTATGTTACTGCTCCTTGGGGCTTCTCTTCCGAGCATTCTTTCCTGAATGCTGCCTGTTGTGTCGATACTTCTCTTTCTCCCTTTGAAGTTTTAGAAAAAACTCAGTCGATAGAGCGTGATTTAGGTCGCACAAAGAAGTCTGTTGATGGTAACTATAGTGACCGTTTAATTGATATTGACCTCTTATTATATGGTGATTTAATATTGGATACACCTGCTTTGACTCTGCCTCATCCCCTTATGCATGAACGGCGTTTTGTAATGGAACCATTGGCAGAGATAGCACCCAAAGTGGTGCATCCGGTATTAAAGCAAACAATGGAATATCTGAAGCAACAGCAATAGACTTTGCATTACCAATCATATTTTCAGTGTTATGCCACAAATCGTCGTGTCACCTTGAATGCCGACATCATTCTGACTATCAGATAACTGATGAAGAAGGCAGCCACAGCTATACAGATAATATGAACCACTGCCGGAACTCCTTTAGGCAACCATGCGGCAAACATATCATACCCTATTTGCACAAAGACAAAATGGCAAAGGTAAATACCGAAGGTCATTGAGGCCAGTCGGGAAAGGGCAGGAGAGTAGGGCACTTTGATTCTCTGCATAATGACAAACACAGGGAAGGTCATCATAAATACATTGATGCCGCCGAATAGCCATACGATTTCCAAATAGGCATAATTGCCCGGAAAGTATTCCTGCATGATAAGGTAACCTCCAAATGTAATGGCATATCCTGCTGCAAACATAGGTATACCGATGGAGAGGGTTTTCTTCCAACTCCATTGCAAAGGGTATTTCACCAGATAATAAGCTAATATCAGATAACCGATGAAGCCTGACACATAGTAGAAGGAGCCGAAAGCGTTCCAGTCACACACCCCCAGAATATCCATATTGCCCCAATTACCGATGTATCCCAATGCGGGAGCTGCCATTTTCAGATAGGGAAGAAATAAGGAGATTCCCCAAATACGAAGGAACAGCTTGACATCTTTTTGTGAGGCTCGGTCTAGCCATGCCCCGAAAACGGGTATAACGAAATACAGCCCTATCAGCATATAAAGATACCAAAGGGGCGTGGTGTCGTAGTTGAAATTAAAGATAAAGGTGCAAATCTTCGTCACTGTCATTTGCCACGTGAAGGTGGACATGTCGATGGTGGGGTTGTCAGTGGTGGCAATATAGTTCAGGTATACGAAGTACAGCACCGGTAGCATGACCGACCAGAAAATGAGGGGTGGCACAATGCGCCCGATGCGTTTCCGGTAGAACTCGTTCATGCTGCTGCGGAGGGGAAAAAGCAAAACTCCGGTCATCATGACGAACAGAGGTACGCAGCTTCGCACTGCGCTTCCCGCAGCACACCCTTGCAGGAAAGTGCTGCGGTCTGTATCAAAGCGCGCCACAAAAGGGTCGCAACAATGTGCAAATACGACCAGAAAACAGGCGATAACACGTAACAGGTCTATCCAGCCTATGGTTTCTTTTCTTTTTAATTCCATCTGTGGTTAAGTGTTTTATACGGTAATATTGAGTAAAATTTCTCCCTTGGTATTCAATACCTTTATTCTCAATTCGCCTTTCTTTTTCTCGATAACCATCACTGTGGCACTGTCCATATCATATCCTCCGCCGACAATGACAGGAAAATTATTATCCAGTTTTCCTTTCGGATGATAGGCATATTCGTGGGTATGTGCATTCAGGCTGACGTTGAAAGGAGCTTTTTTCAGTAATGGTTTCCATAAGTCTTCGCAAAGGTTCTTATAGTCGTTTCCATATAAAGGGATATGATGAATCAGGATTCGCTTTTCGGCTTTTTTGAACTCTCTGGATGCCAGTTCTTTTTTCAGGAAGTCCACTTGCTCGTTACGCAGCCGGGTAAAGTCGTTCAAACCATAATACACCCAGTGGTCATCCGGTTTGTCTTCACCACAGTCCAGCATCACGATGCGTGTGTCGCCCCAATTGAAGGAACCGTAGGTTTTATTTCCTACATAATCATAATGGTCACGCAGACCGATGGAATAGGCATTGCGTATTTCATGGTTGCCACGCATGAAGAAAGTAGGTACGCAGTCTCCGTGTACTCCTTCAGTCAGTTCACTGATAAAGGCAGTTGCCTGTTCGTGGCTGGCAGGATCGTCTACACAGTCACCGTTGAATACAACAAAATCGTAATCGATGTCCTGAATCTGCTGACATAAAGCGCGGAAAGTTTTGGGATGTTGGTGTAAGTCATTAAATACTACGGCAGTAAAGTTATCACTGTCGGGGGCAGGAAGAGTGAATTCGCTGAATTCCGATTGGGCGGTATTGCCGAATACTTTGTTATAAGCCTGATAGCGCAGAATTTCTTGTGAGCAGACGCGGTAATAGTACTTCTGTCCCGGCTGTAAACCGTCCAGGCGGATTTTATGCAGTTTGTTGTTACACACCGCTTGTCCGTCCATAATGGTGCGCGCACGTTGCAGTTGGGTTGAGTCGGTTCCGTATTCCACCCAGCAGTAGGCAGGTACGGTAGTCTCCCACATCACGGTGATTCCGTTTCCTACCGGATTCTGCAAATAAGGTTTTGTACGGAATATCTTTTCTGCCTTTTCTGCTGTGCGGAGGGTTACCACCAACGGGCGGTGGTCGGATGCTACCGGTTCGTCCTGCACTTTGGAGGAGATGGCGGCAAATCCTTTGGCATTATTTTTTAGGGTAACAATATAGTCGAGTGTCTCTTCCGGTTTGGGGGCGGGAAAAGTGGGTACTTTCGGATTGGAAAGTATCTGAAAATCCTTTTGCAACCCTTTAATGAAATCGGATTGAGGTTCGGCATTCATATCTCCGGCAAGGAAGAAAGGTTTTTTGGCGGAAGCAGCGAAATTCTTTATCATTTCCAGTGATGTCATTCGGTCTTCCTCCGTCAACGAGAGATGGGTGCAACAATAGATATAGTCTTCAAATTCGGCCATAATGAGTGCACGGGCCTCTTCACGTCCCGGCAGAGCCATGGTCTGGATGCGGATAGGAGTTTGTTTGGTGAGTAGTCCGATGCCATATTTCCCCCCGTCGTAATCAATGGCGGGAGCAAAGTAGGCGTGCATTTGCGTGCGTTCGGCTATTTCGCCGAGCACGTATGTTTTTCCGCTGCGGTTGGTCATACTGTCCAGTTCCTGGATGGCTACGGCATCGGGGCAGGCATTATTTATCACATTGGCCACACGTTGGAAATTCTGTACGTTATCCATGCCGTTGGCATTTTTGATATTGTAAGTCATTAACCTTAAGGTATTTTGAGCTTGTGCGGACGAAAGCGTCAGTAAGGCTGTAACAGCCAGAAAGAGTGTCTTTTTCATGTTTTATCCGGTATTATTTAAATTGAAACGCTTCAAAGGTAAGGATAAAAAATATTATTCGGCTACTCGTTTATATTATTTTTGAGACATTCTGTATCCATTGGAAGTTATTTTTATCTTTTCAATGCAGGAAGTAAGTTTTAAGGACTTACAACTTCGGTTTCATTAGGATAAAATAAAGGCTGTCATGAGAGAATCCCGTCAGATTCTTCCGTATCGGTCAATACTTTTTTCCTGCCGGTGAAGCCTGTGTCATTCGGATGCTGCTCACTACTCCCGCTCCAATGGCAAATAATATGGCAAGAAACAAACAGGCTTGTGCGCGGTCTCCTTCGGGAAACATTCGAAAGAGCAATGCCACCAGGGTGGTGCCTAATGTCTGTCCCAATAACCGTGCCGTTCCCAGCATACCGCTTGCGCCACCGCTTCGCCGGGTGGGTGCGGAAGAAACAATGGTGACATTATTCGGAGTCTGGAACAGTCCGAAGCCCATACCGCAGAGAGCCATCCGCCATACAATATTCCAACTTTCGGGATGCTCGGGAAGAATATAGAGTGAGAAAAGTCCTGCTGCAAATACGGCCATTCCCATTCCTCCCAACAGTCCCGGATGCACACGCTCTACAAGTCGTCCGGCAAGAGGGGCTGTCAATATCGTGGCCAAAGGCCAGGGAGTCAGCAACAGTCCGATTTCGACGGCATTATAATGCAGTACATTCTGCATGAAGAAAGGCAAGGACACCATTGCCAACATTTGTGCCGTGAATGATGTGATGGATGTACCGATGGAGAGTGCAAAGATGGGAATACGCATTAAGTCGACCGGCAGGATGGGGGCTTCCTGCTTGAGTTGCCGGCGGATAAAAAAGGTTCCTATGATGGCGAGAAGCGCAATTTGCAGACCGATGAAGTCACGGTTTTCAGAATGCGCAAAGCCCTCCAAAGAATAAATCAGCAGTCCGAAAGTCAGTGCATTGGCTATTGCACTGATTTTATCGAACTTATGTCGTTTTTCGGCAGGAGGATTGTGTGGCAATAAACGATGGCCGATGACAAGCGCTGCCAGTCCTAACGGGATGTTGATGACAAACAGCCAGTGCCAGCTTCCCAACGCCAGAATGCTGCCGGCGATGGATGGTCCGGCGGCTGCCGAAACTGCAACGACCATGGCATTCACTCCCATGCCGCGACCTAATATTTGTGGCGGATAAATCAGTCGGATAAGTGCCGTGTTGACACTCATTACACATGCGGCTCCGAATCCTTGGATGACGCGTGCCGCCGTCAGCATCCAGAATGAAGTGGATAAGGTGCAGGCAAGTGATGCACCGACAAAAATGGAAATGCCGATAAGGAATATCCGCCTATATCCATAGATATCGCCCAATGAGGCGAAAGAAAGCAGTGTCATGGTGATGACCAATTGGTAAGCATTAACAATCCAAATGGCCGTTGAGGGTGTTACATCGAAATCGTGTGCTAGCGTAGGCAGGGCGATATTCATAATTGTCCCATCCAAAACCGACATCATGATAGCCAGCAATACAGCTATCACAGCTAAATATTGTCGTGGTATAAATGCAATCTTTTCTTTATTCATGTTGCAAAATTAACGCAAATCGGACAGACTCGGTTTAATTTCTTCTAAATAATTAAGAAACCTGTGTTAAAGAGTTGCTAAATAGTATGCGGCTTGGAGAATAATGCTTATCTTTGCGACCGTTAAAAACAGTGGAGAGATTTGAGTAGCTTGCAACCACAGAAAAAAATGCTAAAAAATACATTGACTTTCTTCCGTATAATTCCTACTCTGATTTAATTCCCCCGTTTGATAACGAATTAACTTTTAGTTTTAAATTCTTAATTTTATATTCAAAATGGGATACTTATTCACATCCGAATCGGTGTCAGAAGGACACCCCGACAAAGTGGCCGATCAGATATCGGACGCTGTGCTTGACAAACTGTTGGCATTCGACCCCAGTTCGAAAGTAGCTTGCGAAACCCTGGTGACTACCGGACAGGTAGTACTGGCAGGAGAGGTGAAAACAAAAGCGTATGTAGACTTACAACGCATTGCACGTGAGGTAATTAACCGTATCGGTTATACCAAAAGCGAATATATGTTTGAAGGAAATTCATGTGGCGTGTTCTCGGCTATTCACGAGCAAAGTGCAGACATTAATCGTGGTGTAGAACGCGAAGATCCGATGAATCAGGGTGCCGGAGACCAGGGAATGATGTTCGGTTATGCTACCAACGAAACAGAAAACTATATGCCGCTGTCACTCGACCTGGCGCATAAACTGCTGATGGTCTTGGCTGAAATTCGTCGTGAAGGAAAGGTAATGACTTACCTCCGTCCCGATGCAAAGAGTCAGGTGACTATCGAATATGATGATAACGGAAAGCCTGTCCGTATCGATACCATTGTGGTTTCTACCCAGCACGATGAGTTCGTGGCTCCGGCTGATGCCTCTAAAGAAGCTCAGTTGAAAGCTGATGAAGAGATGCTGGCGAAGATTCGCAAAGATGTAATTGAAATCCTGATGCCCCGTGTCATTGCAGAGATTCATAATGAAGACGTTCTGGCTCTGTTCAATGACCGGATAGTTTATCATGTGAATCCTACCGGTAAATTCGTTATCGGCGGTCCTCACGGGGATACCGGTTTGACAGGACGTAAGATTATCGTTGATACTTACGGTGGAAAAGGTGCTCACGGTGGTGGTGCTTTCTCCGGTAAAGACCCCAGCAAGGTAGACCGTAGTGCTGCATACGCTGCCCGTCATATTGCCAAGAATATGGTGGCAGCCGGCGTAGCCGATGAAATGCTGGTTCAGGTTTCGTATGCCATCGGTGTGGCTCGTCCCATCAATATCTATGTAAACACTTACGGCCGTAGCAATGTGAAAATGACCGATGGTGAAATAGCCCAAAAAATAGACGAACTGTTCGATCTTCGTCCGAAGGCTATCGAAGAACGTTTAAAACTGCGCAATCCGATTTATGAAGAAACAGCTTCTTACGGACACATGGGACGTGAACCCAAAGTAGTGACCAAGACATATGAATCTATGTATCATGAAGCAAAGACAATGGAAGTGGAATTGTTTACTTGGGAAAAGCTGGATTATGTGGATAAGATAAAGGAAGCATTCGGTTTATAAAAGCCGGATTCGGATATTGTGTGTTTTCGGGCGGATTCATTCCGCCCGAAAATATAAGAGTTTACAAGAATGAATGATATAAAAAACGTATGTGTATATAGTGCGTCCAGCACAAAGATAGCAAAAGAATATTTTGATGCTGCCGAGAAATTGGGGCGTCTTTTGGCGGAAAAGCGAATCAATCTGATTAATGGTGCAGGCTGTATCGGCTTGATGGCTGCAACCTCCGATGCGGCATTGGCTGCCGGCGGCACTGTGACCGGTGTTATCCCTCATTTTATGGTAGAACAGGGATGGCATCACACCGGACTCACCAAGCTGATTGAAACCGAAACCATGCACGAGCGCAAACGAATGATGGCCGACCTGTCGGATGGAGTGATTGCTTTGCCGGGTGGTTGCGGCACCTTGGAGGAATTACTTGAAATCATTACTTGGAAGCAATTAGGGCTCTATCTCAATCCCATTGTCATCTTGAATATCAACGGCTTCTATGACTCCCTGTTGGATATGTTGCAAAGAGCAGTGGACGAAAACTTTATGCGAAAAGAGCATAGTGCCATTTGGAAAGTAGCTTCTGAACCCGAAGAGGCTGTAAATTTACTCTATACAACACCTGTCTGGAACAAAGAAATCCGTAAATTTGCAGCGATATGAGCGAAAATTGTCATCCCGGAATAGAATATCTGCTTCAGCTGTATGCCGAAGAACAGAGCCGTGTAGATACGGCTTTGACACAAAAGGTGCATCATGTCACCGTTCAGGAAGGGATGAAAGGAGAACCAATACCCTATCAACTGCGGTCGGATTGGATGGTGACCAGTGTTTTGTTTCTGTGTTTCATTTTGGTATCCTATGTTCTTGCCCATGGAAAGAAACATCTGGAGCAACAGTTTAAGAATTTTTCCTTGTCGAAAGAGCGTGCCAGTTTATTTGATGATACCACTGCCTCGGATGTCCGTTATACATTGGTTTTGATATTCCAAACCTGTATCCTTGCCGGTTTCTGTGTATATGATTATTTTTCGGACCACGATTTGCTTTTATTCCGCGTTGTACCCCACTATCTGCTATTGAGCACTTTCATCGGATGTGTGGTCATTTTCTTGTTGTTTAAGTGGTTGGCGTATAACTTTGTAAATTGGATATTCTTTAACAAAACCAAGAATATGATTTGGATAGAGTCATATTTTAATGTGATAATCGGAGCCGGTTTTTTGCTTTTTCCCATTGTCCTTTTGATTGTTTATTTTGATTTATCGCCGCAACTTGCACCTTATTTTATCGGTTTTGTTATAATAATTGCTAAAATATTGCTGTTTTATAAGTGCATTCATAACTTTTTCAACAGAATTTATGGCGTTCTCCATTTAATTCTGTACTTTTGTGCGCTAGAAATTCTCCCTGACTTGATACTGTGGAGGGGAATAGTTATAGCGAACAACATTTTGGTTTTAAATTTTTAGTACATTGAAAATAAAAAAAGTCCTCGTTTCTCAGCCCAAACCGACTTCTGAGAAGTCGCCTTATTACGATATAGCTGAGAAGTACGGTGTGAAAATCGATTTTCGCCCGTTCATCAAAGTTGAGAGCTTGTCAGCCAAAGAGTTCAGACAACAAAAAGTCTCTATTCTTGATCATACAGCAGTGATATTTACTTCAAGACACGCTATTGATCATTTTTTCGGTCTGTGTGCCGAGTTGCGTGTTACCATACCCGAGACAATGAAGTATTTCTGTACTTCTGAAACAATTGCTTTGTATATACAGAAATATGTGCAATATCGTAAACGCAAAGTATTCTTTGGGGCAACCGGTAAATTTGCAGATTTGCTTCCGTCTATTATCAAACATAACACAGAGAAGTATCTTGTTCCGATGTCGGATGTGCATAATGACGAAATTAGAAACGCATTGGATGCTAAGAAGATTCAACATACCGAGGTAGTGATGTATCGCACAGTAAGCAACGATTTCACTCCCGAAGAAAGTTTTGATTATGACATGTTGCTGTTCTTCAGTCCTGCCGGAATCAACTCGTTGATGAAAAATTTCCCTGAATTCGATCAACAAGAGATTGCCATCGGATGTTTTGGTCCTGCAACAGCTAAAGCGGTAAAAGATGCCGGTTTGCGCCTTGACCTGGAAGCTCCCACTGTAGAAGCTCCTTCAATGACGGCTGCATTGGATATGTTTATCCGTGAACGTAACAAAGATTAAATTTTTTAGTTTATAGCCCGAAATCGGGGGTTTTGTATCAAAAAGTTATAACTTTGTGATTCGAAACCCCCGATTTCTTTTTATATGGAAAAGTAAAACTATGGCAGAATATACACTTAGCAAAGCAGAACGATTGAATAGCAAGGCGATGATAGAACGTCTTTTTGCCGGTGGAAACAAGTCTTTTCCGGCTTTCCCCCTGCGTGTGGTGTATATGTGGTTGGATGCTTCGGAAGGGGAGGCGCCTGTTTCTATTTTGATAAGTGTTCCCAAGAAACGCTTTAAACGGGCAGTGAAACGCAATTTGGTGAAGCGCCGGGTACGGGAAGCGTACCGCAAGAACAAACAGCTATTGACGGATGCACTGGTTGCCAAGAATAAAAGACTGGTTTTAGCCTTTATATGGTTGGACAATGAGATTCATCCTTCGGCCGAGATAGAAGGGAAAGTGAAGAGATTGCTGTTTCATATAATGGAAAAAATAGAATGAAAAAGCTGCTTTCACGTCTTCTGTTACTCCCTATTTATTTCTACAGAGGGTATATTTCTCCCATGACTCCGCCTTCCTGTCGTTTTGTTCCTACTTGTTCCGAATATGCTATCGAGGCGATTAAGAAACACGGTCCTTTTAAAGGATTGTATCTGGCCGTTCGTCGTTTGTTGCGTTGCCATCCGTGGGGTGGTTCGGGATACGACCCTGTTCCTTAAATTATATCATTTATGCTACTTGATATTCACAGTCATTATGCAGCTCCGATAGCGGGCGAGAGCATTTGGAATGTAGAACCTGCCGTTTTCTCTCCTATTGAGGGGAATTATTATTCTGTGGGCATTCATCCGTGGAAGGCAGGAGCGGTGCGCGAAGAAGAGTGGAGGCTGTTGCGTGAAGCGGCGGAGCATCCGGCTGTGCTGGCTATCGGTGAGGCAGGTCTTGATAAACTGATGCCGATAAAACCGGCACTTCAAATGGCAGTTTTCGAGAAGCAGATTTTGTTGGCGGAAGCGATGGGAAAACCCTTGATTATTCATTGTGTGAAAGCCTTTAACGAGTTGGTGGAACTGAAAAGGAAATTCCGTCCGAACGTGCCGTGGGTGGTACACGGCTTCCGTAATAATGTGAATATAGCCCGGATGTTGCTGCGTGAGGATATTCGTCTTTCGATAGGAGAGAAGTATCAACTACCTGTGTTGCAGGAGATTCCTTTGGAGTGCTTGCTGACCGAGACGGATGAAAGCCGGATGCCCGTCCGTGACATCATAAAGAGTATTGCCGAAGTGCGGCGGGTGACCGCAGAAGAGCTTTCCATGCAGATAGCCGAAAATGCGGGAAAAATCTTTTTTCAGCGATAAGAGTTGTTTCTTCAGATAAAGAGTCGTACTTTTGTGGCATTAAAGTATAAATCAAACAATTAAATAGATTAATCATTCGATGAATTTTGTAGAAGAATTAACATGGCGTGGAATGGTGCACACAATGATGCCGGGCACCGAGGAGTTATTGGCTAAAGAACAAGTTACAGCATATCTGGGCATCGACCCTACTGCTGACTCTTTGCATATCGGCCACTTGTGTGGTGTGATGATGCTGCGTCATTTCCAGCGTTGCGGCCATAAGCCGTTGGCTCTTGTAGGTGGTGCAACCGGTATGATCGGCGACCCTTCCGGTAAATCGCAGGAACGTAATCTGCTGACAGAAGAGACTTTGCGTCACAACGTAGCTTGCATCAAGAAGCAGCTGGCCAAGTTCTTGGACTTTGAGAGCGATGCTCCCAACAAAGCCGAATTGGTGAATAACTATGATTGGATGAAGGATTTTACTTTCCTTGATTTTGCCCGTGAGGTAGGTAAGCATATCACAGTGAACTATATGATGGCTAAGGATTCTGTACAGAAACGTTTGAACGGTGAAGCCCGTGACGGTTTGTCATTTACAGAATTTACTTACCAGCTGTTGCAGGGTTATGACTTCCTGCACTTATACGAAACAAAAGGCTGTAAACTTCAGATGGGTGGCTCAGACCAGTGGGGTAACATTACTACCGGTGCCGAGTTGATCCGCCGTACCAACGGTGGCGAAGTATTTGCTTTGACTTGTCCGTTGATTACAAAGGCCGATGGTGGCAAGTTCGGTAAGACTGAATCAGGTAACATCTGGTTGGATCCCCGTTATACTTCTCCTTACAAATTCTACCAGTTCTGGTTGAATGTAAGTGATGAGGACGCTGCCCGCTACATCAAAATCTTTACTTCACTGAGTCAGGAAGAAGTGGAAGCATTGACGGCAGAACATGCCGAAGCTCCACATTTGCGTGTATTGCAGAAGCGTCTGGCCAAGGAAGTGACTGTTATGGTTCACTCGGAAGAAGACTACAATGCGGCTGTCGAGGCATCAGGCATTCTGTTTGGTAATGCTACTTCGGAGGCATTGAAGAAACTGGATGAAGACACGTTGCTGGCCGTATTCGAAGGTGTTCCCCAGTTTGAGGTATCACGTGATGCATTGGCAGAAGGTGTGAAAGCGGTAGATTTATTCGTCGATAACGCTGCTGTCTTCGCTTCAAAAGGTGAGATGCGTAAGCTGGTTCAAGGTGGAGGCGTTTCGCTGAATAAAGAGAAATTAAATGCCTTTGACCAAGTAATCACTACTGCCGACCTGCTGGATGAAAAATACCTGTTGGTTCAACGCGGAAAGAAGAATTATTATCTGGTGATTGCCAAATAAGGAAAGAGAGATTCTTTGTGATAGATATAAGAACGGAAGGAGAGAACATACACATTCTCTCCTTCCACTTTTTTATAACTTCATATTCGCACTTTATTTCCCGTCTATCTCCTTCAGCAGTTCATCCACAGCCACTTTCAACTGGGTATCTTCGCCCTGAACAACTGTCTCCGGTGCATTGGCTACCTTGATATCCGGTTCCAACTGTGTATTCTCCAGATAACTTCCGTCCGGCAATTGATAACCGATGAT
Organism: Phocaeicola massiliensis B84634 = Timone 84634 = DSM 17679 = JCM 13223; assembly: GCF_000382445.1. Classification (GTDB taxonomy): domain Bacteria; phylum Bacteroidota; class Bacteroidia; order Bacteroidales; family Bacteroidaceae; genus Phocaeicola; species Phocaeicola massiliensis. Next base: position 199,565 of record NZ_KB905475.1, read on the forward strand.
AGGGATACCGAATACCAATGAAGGGTCTTGAAGCGTTTCCCACGATACACTCGTCATGGTGCCCGGTACAGGCATACCCACCAGTTTGCCCAGTTTTTGATGACTGTAAACCCACGGAGTACCGTGTGCATTACTATAATTGGCTTCGCATTGCAGCATGATGGACGGTTTGTTCCAACGACGACTCGGCATATCACATGCTTCACGTCCACGTACCACCTGAGTGAAATACTTCTTACCGCTGAATAGTATCTCTATATCCTCGTGCAAGCGGCCTCCGCCATTGAAGCGAGTGTCGATGACAATTCCTTCGCGATCATTGTATTTACCCAAGATGTCCGAGTAAACAGAACGGAAACTGTCATCACCCATCGACTGGATATGTACATAACCTAAACGTCCGCCGGACCATTTATCCACATCGGCGGCACGCTGTTTCACCCAGCGTGTGTAGAGCAGTTCGTTGAATGCACCGTTGCTGATAGGCATCACTACTTCTTCCCAGCGTTCTTTGGTCTGAGGATTATAGAGAGATACCAGCGTCTTCTTCCGGCTTAAATTATTGAAGAGTGCCGCATAGTCTGCTTCGGCAGTAATTTCTTTTCCGTTTATTTTCTCTACAATATCTCCGGCTTTTACTTTGGAGCGGGCATGGTCGAACGGTCCTTTTTCCACCACTTCGGAAATGAGCAACCCCTTGCCGTCATAGCTCCAGTCGTACAGCAGTCCCAGGTTGGCTGTGGCATCTCCCTTTAGATTGGAATAATAACGTCCTCCGGTGTGTGACACATTGAGTTCGCCCAACCATTCGCTCAGCATCTCGGCAAAATCATAGTTATTGCTGATATGCGGCAGGAATTTGCGATAAGCGGCACTCATGGCATCCCAGTCTATTCCATGCATATTGAGATTGTAGAAACGCTTCTGATGCTGTTTATAGACATGATTGAACATATATTCGCGTTCGGCTGCCAAGTCCATCGTCATATCTGCCTTATAGCTTATGGGCTTTAATGTTTCGGAAGCGGCATTCATCTTCTGCATGGTGCTTCCGCCCAAAACAAAGATTTCTTTTCCTTCCTTATCCATTTCCATGTTTGTCCAGCCGGTATTCATCTTGTGGAGCAACTTGGTATCCTTTTTTCTGAGGTCCAGTTTCCAAAGGTCGAATCCGCCTTCAAAAGCAGAAAGATAATAAAGCTTCTCACCGTCTTTGGAGATGATGGCGCTGCTTAAGTTCGATGAGTTGGGAGTGAGGCGCACAATGCGGTCTTCCATATTCTTCAGTTCGACCACAATGTCCTTTACTTTCTCTTCTTTGGTATCTTCCTTTTTATCCTTATCTTTTTGCTTATCTTTCTTCGATTCGTCTTCTTTGGTCTTATCCTGTTCCTTTTCCAGTTCTTTCTGCAACTCGTAGTCTTCTTTGCTCAAGCGGAACTTGTCGTATGCATCCTGATTGAGGAATACCAGCATGACATCGTTCAATGACCCCCATGAAGCGTGATTGCGCATGCCATAGCGTTCGGTGATGAACAGAATCGCATTGCCGTCGAGCACCCAACGGGGCGAACCGCTGGTGTAACCGCTGTTAGTGATATTAATGATATCTCCTCCCTGTGCATTGACTAAGCCGATATCCGAATATGGGTCATGCTTGTTTCCGATAAACTCTAATGTAAACCATTTGCCATCGGGCGACCAGGCATAATCAAAGCCTCCTCCGGTGCTATACCATGTGGAACCGTCTGTCACCTGGCGTACTTTTTTTGTATCGAGATTCATCACCATCAAGCGGTTACGGTCTTCGATAAAGGCAAGTTCCTTGCCGTCCGGTGAAAACCGGGGATAGGCGCGTTCCACCTTGGCGGACGGCAGCAATACTTCCTCTTCGATAAGAGTGGCATTCGGGAAGTTGGCTTCTTCCTTGCGTGCTATTTTAGCCAGATACAATTCCCAATTACCGTTTCTCTCGCTGGCGTATGCCAGTGTGCGGTTATCGGGTGCAAAGGTTACCCCTGCTTCGCGTGCCGGGGTGTGGGTAATCTGTTTGGTAGTAGTGTAATCAGCCGAAGTGACAAAGACTTCTCCGCGTACAATGAATGCAACCTGTTTTCCATCGGGTGACACCGTGGCCGAAGTAGCGCCCTTGGTAAAACTTAAGTCGGCTACTTTGTCCTGATCGTCACGTATCAGGTTTATTTTTACTTTTTGCGGGGCGGCATTTCCTTGTTGGGTATAGATTTCGCCATCATAAGTATAGCACAAAGTTCCGTTGCTGCCCATAGAAAGGAAACGAACCGGATGGGTCTTGAAACTTGTCACGGGATTGACGGATTGTGGGGCATTGAGCGGGAACGAATATACATTGAAACTTCCCCCGTCACGTTCGCTCAGGAAATAGACAGTCTGATTGTCCGGTGAGAGAACCGGATTCCGGTCTTCACCTGCATGCCGGGTAAGGTTGGTATGTTTCTTGCTTTGCGTGTCATACATCCACACATCTCTGGTGATGGAAGAGGTATGATGTTTGCGCCATTCATCTTCAAAACCTTTTCTGTCTTGATAAAGCAAGGTTTTTCCGGTTTTATCAAAACATACAGCCTCGGCAGGAGTTCCCAACACCTGTTCGGTTCGTCCTCCCTTGGTCGACACTTTATATAGCTCGGTCATGGCCGATGTGGGAAACAAGGCACTGTTGGCAGGGTCTTGAATAGCAGCGGAGAAAAGTATGTATTTCCCGTCCGAGGTAAAAGCGGAAGGCAATTCCGTTGCCGAATGAGTGGTGAGCCGTTTTGCCGGTCCGCCGTCGGCAGGCATTACAAATACATCGAAATTTCCGTTCCGGTCACTGGCGAAAGCTATCTCTTTTCCATCGTGCGACCATATAGGTGTACATTCGTAAGAACTCTGTGTGGTGAGTTGGGTGGCAGTGCCTCCTTTGGCGGGCACCTTATAAATATCCCCTTTATAACAAAAAACGATTTCCTTCCCATCCGGGGAAATCTGCACGTCACGCATCCAGAGTGGAGTTCCTGCGTAACTGTTCGCTGTTGCTATGCAGCCCAGCGCAATGCAAGCTAGAAGTTTTTTCATCGTATCGAAATCTTTTAATTAGGTTTACAAAGATAAGCATTTGCATATTGTAGCAAAAAAAAGTGCGAAAATATTTGGACTATATAGATAGAAAAACGTATCTTTGCACCGCTTTCCAAGGAAAGCACATAATGATTGGACTATGGTGTAATGGTAGCACAACAGGTTTTGGTTCTGTTTGTCCAGGTTCGAATCCTGGTAGTCCAACAAACTACTTATTAAAGATAAAAGCCCATCAAATTGCATGTTTGACGGGCTTTTGTTATTCCGGCCCTTATCACCCATACTTAGCGAGTCCGATATGACGGAGCCTGACACTATGACATATATACGTGCAGGTTCATGCGTACGTACGTGTAGTTCGATACGTATATACGTGTGGCCTGATGCCACCGTATGTGTAGCCCGATGCGTACGTACACACTTTACAAACAGGGGGATATGTCAAAACGTGGACAATGCTGTCTTTTGGTTCGTAGGGGCGAGGTTTAGTTTTTACACACTCCCATGCTGCAAAAAAGACCTTGATGTTTTCCAAAAAGATGGTGATGTTTCTTAAAAACATCACCATCTTTTTTAAAAAGCTCGGTATGTTTTTTATGTAAGGGAAGATGGAACCATCCTCACCAAGTCGGTCATTTCTCCTTTTCCGTTCATCCTTACATTTTAGCCAAAACATGCGGATAATCAGTCGGTTAAGACTGACAGGACATCCCCTCATCCTCCTTTCAGCCGTGCTTCCGAGTCCTTTCACAAGCTGCCTTCAGTAATTCCCTTGTGTACTTTCTACACCTCTTTTTAGACTACCGTAAATGAAAGCGTTATCGAAAAAGTTCAAAAGCCGGAAGAAGTTTTATGAATGAAAGGAGGCTGAAAGGGGGATGACACGATATTCCTTCACAACCGGAACCCCCATCAGCAGGGCGTTTCAGCGGTAGATGAAAGGAGGTAGGAAGAAACGGATTTTCGCCATTATGCGTTTCAAGAACTTTTTTGAAGAGGCTGAGATCTTTCTGAAAGTTTAATGCCCTAGCGCCGGAAAGATATGGTAAGCTATACTTTCGTCTGAAAGCAAGATAGAGGCACTACATTTCATATCTTTAAGGATGGGATAAGAAGCATGCTTATTGTTTATTATTATTTCGGCTTTGAAGAAATTATTTCCTTCCATTACGGTTATTGTATTCGCGCAGTTCACTATTTTCCCATGTGGATAACCATACCGGCCTGCTTCATATCCTTCGAATTCCATCTCTACAGGCATTTCTTTCTTCACTTTTGTAATGTATCGGTAGGGAATAAGCACTTCGGCATGAATGCAGCCGGTTACATCAGTTCCTGTTACGGTGGCTGTGGCCTTGATATTTTCAGGATAAGGAATAAAGAATGCCGCCAATATTAATATCAGTAGAATGACGGTGATATCGCCTATTCCGGTGCGTATGATTTCGGGTGGTACTTTGCCGATGATGTTCCTTACCTTTTCACTTCTTAGTTCTATATTATTGAAATCTGCCATAATTTTCTCCTTTTTCTAATTACCCAGTTCTAATTGGTTTTTTACAAGATTGTAATAGGCCCCCTTTTTCTCTATCAGTGAAGCATGATTACCTGTCTCCACTATACGTCCTTTATCCAACACGATAATTTGATGGGCATTTTTTACGGTGCTGAGCCGGTGGGCTACCACCACGACTGTTCTTCCCTTATAGAACTGATCCAGATTCTCGACTATGGTGCGTTCGTTCTTGGCATCCAAGGCATTGGTGGCTTCGTCCAGAAAGATATATAACGGATCTTTATAGACCGCACGGGCTATCAGTATACGTTGTTTCTGTCCCTGGCTCAATCCGATTCCGTCTCTGCCTATCATGGTGCTGAACCGCATGGGCAGACTCATGATGAATTCTTTTATATTGGCTATCTCTACGGCGCGCAGCAGTCTTTCTCCATCTATGTCTCCGTCGTCTACGGCGATGTTTCGGGCAATGGATTCGGAGAATATCACTCCGTCTTGCATTACTACCCCGCACTGTCTGCGCCACCATTTCAGGTTGAAGCTGTTCAGGTTGGCTTCTCCTATTTTTATTTCTCCGTTCATTACAGGATAATACCCCAGCAACAGTTTCAGCAAGGTGGTTTTTCCACTGCCCGAAGCACCCACTATGGCAGTCACTTTCGTTTCGGGGATGGTGAGGCTTACATCTTCTATGGTCATTTTCGGGCTGTGGGGGTCATATTTGAAGCCGACATGCTCAAAAGAAAGGTCATTGGAGATACCGGGTATTTCGTTCAATAGCCTGTGCTCATTCTCTTCATTCTTCATTTTATGAATTTCATTGATGCGTTCCAGACTGATTTTCACATCTTGCAATGAATAAAGGAAGCTCATCAATTGTTCCACCGGACTGTTCAGTTGTCCGATGATGTATTGTACTGCCAGCATCATACCCAGTGTCATTTGTCCGTGGATGACGGCGGTAGCAGCAACCACGGTTATCACTATATTTTTCACTTCGTTGATGAATATGCTTCCGGCCTCCTGTGTTTGTTGCAGCTTCAAACTTTTCATTTGCACGCCGAACAGATCCGCCTGTACATCTTCCCATTCCCATCGCCGGCGTTGCTCGCAGTCTTGCAGCTTAATCTCCTGCATGGCAGTGATGAATTGGTAGGTCTTGTTGCTGTTTTCTGCCTGTTTTTCGAATAATTCATAATCCAGAATTTTTCTTTTTCCCAGAAACAAGGCAATCCATAAAGCATAAAGAACGCTTGCCAGCAGAAAGATGCAGAAAATGGTCAGATTATAACTGAATAATACACAGCCGAACACCACGAAACTGAGCAGTGAGAACGTAACGTTCAGCATTTGGGTGGTGAGGAACTTCTCTATCCTGTTATGGTCGTTCATGCGTTGCATCAGGTCACCCATCAGTTTGGTGTCGAAGAACGACATAGGGAGTTTAAGCAATTTGATGAAAAAGTCGGAAACCAACGAAATATTGATTCGCATACTGATATGCAGCAAAATCCATCGGCGGATAAAGTCGACCGAAGCGCGACTGATGGTCAGCACCAGTTGCCCCAACAGGATGAGGTAGATAAAGTTCAGATTTTGATGGACGATGCCCACATCTACAATCGCTTGCGTGAGGAATGGAAAGATAAGTTGCAGCAGACAGCCCACTAATGCCCCCAGTATGATTTGTCCGAAGTAGCGTCGGTATTGTCTGAGGTAACCCAGCAGGAAACGGAAAGAGCGTTTGTCTTTTGTTGTTTCTTCCTGCTGCTTATAAAAGGCAGGTGTAGGCTGTAAAAACATGGCTATTCCTTTTTCCTCTCCATTAGACCGGGTACTGAGCCAATGTTCTTTAAATTCCCTGTTGTCATAGGTTACAAGTCCTTTGCCGGGATCTGCAATGTAGAATATTTTACCTTTCTTTATCCGGTAGAGTACTACAAAATGATTTTGGTTCCAATGCAGGATACAGGGCAGGGGGGCTTTGTGTAATTGTTCTGTTGTTACCCGTCCGCACGTGGTGTGCAGTCCCAGTCGGGTTGCCGCTTCGCTGATGCCCAGCAGCGACACGCCTTCGTTGGTAGCAAAGCAGTAGCGGGAAAGAGTATCTTGTGAATACTCTTTCCCATGGTATTTGCATATCATTTGCAGGCAGGCAATGCCGCACTGCATGGAATCGTGTTGGTGGTAGAAAGGAAAAAACTTAGAGTCTGTTTTTTCTGTATTTCCTGCGCCATTCCTATCTGTCTTGCTGGTAATTGTATTGATATCAGCGAACACCTGTGTTTTGAAGAAGGTCATCATTATTAATTATGACTTTTCGTTTCGCCGAGGTTTTTCCTGACCCAAATGAATAAGACAAATCAATCATTACACTGCGTGCGACGATACCAAATCGTGTTTGCCTTGAAAAATTACTATTTTGCACATGCTGTACGGCTTCACGATATTTCTCATTTCTAAAGGGGCTGTTAATATTTAATCTGATGTTCAATTTATTGTCTAACATTCGTTTCTGTACATAGCAGGAATACTTTTGGAACTTATTATATGCTATTTGCATTTCAGGTTCTTGCTGAAAAATACCCCATTGTGCTCCTATTGTCCAATCATGCTTCAAATTCCAGTCTCCGCTTAAATTTAAAGAATAGTGCGTGGCATGTTGCTTGAAATCAAGTCGCGTAGATTTCATATAGGTTTTACCTACTCTGCCGTTGATATTGAAGGACAATGCTTCTGTGGGGCTATAACTAATATAGATAAAACCTGTTATTTTATTATAGCTTCCTAAGTTGTCGTAAGTATATGCTATTGTTTTCTCATTCTGTTGGGATGGATATTTGACGATAGCATTGTCTGTGTTTGAGTAGTCCAGCCATGTGGCAAAAGTGACAGAGTTAGAGAAATAATAGTAGGATAAGTTCATTTGGTTTATTTTTTCCGAGCGGATATCGGGATTACCATATTCTACAGAGAATTCATCAACTTGCTGCTGATATGGGTTCATCTGCCAGATGGAAGCACGTTTTATCAGTGAAGAATATGATAAAGAAAGACTGGAATATTGTGATAAAGTATAGGATAGGAACAAACGGGGTATCCAGTCGAATGTGTGATAGGAGTACTCATTCTCCTTTTCATTGCTGTACTCTATTTTGTTATAAGTATTTTCTATACGAGCACCGGCACTGAAGGAAAATTGATTAAGGCGTAGCTGGTAAGATAAATAAGCAGCCCATATATTCTGTTTTTGTTTGAACTTATCTATCTCGTTCTGCGCATATTTGTTTCCCTCTATCCATGTCCCTGTTTCGGGATTCCACTCATAATATAATGGACTGGACGTGCTCCTTCTATAAATATCTTTTGCTCCTATAGAAAGAGTATGCTTATTCAGTGGAATAGTATAATCAGCTTGTACCGTGTGTTCGGTTAATCCACCTTTTGTATTGGCTTTGTGGATGTATTCATTATAACAGTCTTTATTTTCAGAGTCAGTGAAGGAGCGTTCAGTCACATTGTTTTTCTTATTATCCGGGTTGAATGCATATCGATAGGTTAATAAGAGCCGTTCTCTTTTCTTGTGTGGATATAAGTTTCTGTATGACAGATTAATCTCACGGGCACCGTCGTGTTGGTTTATTTTGTCAAATACATTCGAGTGATAATAAGGATTTGAGGGTGTTTGGTAATTATTGTTATATATTGTGTTCATGTTAATCCTTTGTAGCATGAAGTTGGCATCAGCATAGACAGAGTTCAGTGTATCTATGTTGTATTCCAATAGTCCTTTTATCAGATGATTTGTTATATTTCCGTCTGTTTCCCATTCCTGTGTGGTGACTGTTTTATCCGTTTCATTCAGAAATGTTTCTGTATAGGACGATGATGGTACGTGGTCGAGCTGTGTATTATTGAAACTGTAACCGAAAGAAGCCGATAGTTTATCTTTAGTAAAAAGAATGTTTACGCCGGCATTTTCCGCAGGATGTGTATTTCCGCCGGCATTCAGAATGATGCGGTAGTTATTAGGTTGGTTTTTCAGGGTGATGATGTTTAGAATAGAGCCACCCTCTGACATGCCATATCGCAAGTCCGGGTTGGTGATGACTTCCACCTTTTCTATGGATGAGGCCGGAATGCTTTGTAATACTTCTTTCGGATTGGAGTTGGCCAAAGTATAGGGTTTTCCATTCAGATAAATGACATAATTTGAACCTCCTTTTACGGAAAGCGTTCCATCACCGCTTACAGAGACAAGCGGCACTTTTTTCATTGCATAAAGAAGGTTTTCGGCCAAAAGAGTCTTGTCGTTCTTAAAACTGTAAGAGAAACCATTGTCGGTCAGTGATATGCGCTGCTTCTTTGCTATGACTTCCACCTCTCCCAACTGTTGTGAATCTTCTTCCAGCATAATATGATGGAGGTTAATAGGAGATGTTCCGGTCTTTATATTCTTTGTTACGGTCTTCATTCCTATACAGGATATGATTATAGCGTATTGAGAATCTTTATTTAATTCCAGTAAAAAGGTTCCGTTACGGTGTGGGACAGTTCTTGCAATGCAGGTTTGATTGGGCATTAGGAGAGCGCTGACAGAAGCGTATGGTATGGGTTCATTATTCAGGCTGTCGATAACGGAACCGGTGACTTCTATTTTCAGATTATCCACCTCTTGTGCCATGCTTATAGCCGGCCAACTGTATATGACTCCCAAAAGGAGTGTAATGAGTGTTTTTGTCATATCAATTGTTTTTTAAGTTTTGCTATTGCAAAGGTAAGTAGTTCTGTATGGAGCGTTTATAATAAAAACATAATCATTTTATAATCTTTTTGACTGGAAACAATTATCTTTGTCCTGTAGAATTGATTATAAGATGAAGAAATATTATTATATCACATTCATTGCCATAGTTGCAACAGTCTGTTTACAAGCTAAATACATTTGGGGCTTGTATAATCAGTATGTAACTGAAAATATAATCAAGATAGAGATGGAAACAGAAAAGGCAATAGAAGACGAGAAATGGATTCGAAGAGTCTTGCAGTCTATAAGCATGATACCTACTACCGAGGAATACTCATCGGAGATAAAGTTACAAAAGCCGGATACTGTTCGTTTGTCACCTCAAGATGCAGATATGATTCGTTCAACCACTGTCAAACAGATTGCTGCAGGTAAATTTGCTGCGGAAAGAATTCATGGGTTGGAGCAGGATATTTTGCAAGCAGCTGGTTTTCCTTTGAATTTAAACACTTTGGACAGCCTTTGGCGTGCGTCAGACAGCATTGTCCGTCATCCTCATCAATTCCTTCTTTATGATAAAGACACCGTAATGATTTCTTCTGTTGGAGACTTGGAAAGCCATACGCCTGATTATGTATCTCAGCTTCATCCTATTGGCACAAAAGGCTTGCAATATCTTCAGATAAAGGCAGATATTCCTATGTCTCATTTTCTAAGACATCAGCTTTGGACGCTGGCTCTTTCTGCCTGCATGATGTTGCTGGTATTGCTTTGTCTGTTTTTCCAGCTGACTGCCATTCGCCGGAAGGAAGCATTGCTTCGCAAGAGGGAGATGACCATCAATGGCACTATTCATGATTTGAAGTCTCCATTGAACAGTGTTATTACGATGATGGGGTGGTTGAAACAGACAGCACCCGACAAAGAGACCAAGGAGATGCTTGAAACGAGTAAAGCGGGTGTTAGGCGTTTGATTTCCAATATAGAAGCCTTATTAATGACCGCACGCATGGACCGTCATCAGGTGGTATTGAATAAAAGCCTGATCGATGTTCCGGAAATGGCAGAGGGAGTGAAGAAGGAGTTGTCCTGCCTCTATCCGGGCAAGTCCCATGCCATCTGCATCATCAATGAGCTTCCTGCGGGTTTGCAGGTAATGGCCGACGGTATGTATATAGAGAACGTGATTCGCAATCTGATGGAGAATGCCTTGAAATATTCGGATGCAGGAGTGAGGATAGAGGTCTCGCTCTCCATTGTGAATGAGCGGTTGCGTGTATCTGTCAAAGACAATGGTTGGGGTATCGCCCCATGCCATCAGAAGAAATTGTTCACCCAGTTCTATCGGGTCCCCCGAAGCGAAGAGCAACAGCAGAAGGGTTACGGCATAGGATTGGCGCAATCCCAATATATTATAAATGAACATGGAGGGGAGATAATGGTGAAGAGTGCCGAAGGTGAAGGAAGCACTTTTACATTCATGATTCCATGTCGTTGATTGAAAGGAGAAAAGACGGATGGAGAAGACAAAAGTTTTGTTTGTAGACGATGACATCGCATTGGGTCAAGTGGTGATTTTGGCATTAAGGGCTTCGGGCTATGCTGCGGAGTATTGCACTACGCTGGTAGGGATTCAGGGTGTGGTTCAGGAAATGCAGCCGGACATAATGGTGCTGGATGTAGAGATAGGAGAGAAGAATGGAATAGATGCCGTTGCGGAACTCAAGCTGACGGCTCCCGATACACCGGTTTTATTTGTCTCTTCACACATAGCCGGTTCGGAAGTGGCAAGGGCGCTGGATGCAGGTGGCATCGCTTATCTGCGAAAGCCTTTCGAAATGGAGGAGTTGGTGGCTTACATACGCAGGCACACGCCATGTTTTCATCCGAAAGGACTATCCATCGGAATGTTCAATCTGAGAGCCGGAGACAGTATGTTGTTCAAAGGCGAGGAACCTGTGAGAAGGCTGACTGATTTTGAATATAAACTGCTGAAATTGTTGGCACAGAACATGAATCAAACAGTAAGTCGCGAACAGATAGTGCAGGAACTGTGGGAGGGTACTTCCGGCAGCGAGCAGAGTTTGAATAACTATGTGGCGAGATTGCGGAAATATCTGTCGGAAGACGAGAGCCTGTCCTTGGAAACTGTGCCAAGAACAGGATATATGCTTTCCATTTTAGGAACTCAGCCGCGCGTTTTATGAGATTGCCTCCAATACATTGACAATCTCTACCACATACATTTTGTGAAAGCCTCCGTGTGCTTCTCCATACCATCGGTCGATAATGCTTTGGTCGATAAAGTCTTCCGGCTTAATCATATCGGCATACAGTTTCTTGCACTCAAAGGTCAGCCGGGCCTGTTCAAAAGTAATACTTCCATTTTCGGTGAATAAGGGCTGAAGTCCTGTTGCTTTCACTTTATCTATGTCTCGCCCTGACTTAGAACCGCAAATTTTATGAACATCCTTATGCTCTTCGCCCAAGAAAGAGAGAGTGAGATAATCATTCTGCTCTATGAAATCGAACGTGTAGCGTTCGGGGCGGATAAAAATGAAGGCTACCGGCTTGTTCCATAAGAATCCGATGCCGCCCCAGTTGGCAGTCATTGTATTGAATTTATCTTTTGTACCGGCGGTTACCAGCATCCATTCTTTGCTGATTGTCTCAAACATGTTGTCTTTCAGCTCTTTTACTTCTATCTTTTTCATTGTCTTTATTTGTTTATGTGCACAAAGATATAAACAATAAAATGACTATGCGGTTAATATTTTGGTATTTATTGGGTATATATTGTTTATTGTAGTCTGGCATTCAAGTATCAGGTTACTCCGTGGAAAGTATGGCGGTTGGCTCATGGCAAGATGCCGGCACGCTCAATGAAAGAAGCAAAGATGCTCCGAAAATTGAAAGAAGCAAAGATTATTGTAGATATTGTGTAGCTGCGGAAAGGATAAATAGTGTAAAACTTTTCCTTTCACTTTTTTAAAATCAAAAGTCGATTTGCTATCTTTGTCCGACATTTAAGAATTTTAAAAAGAAAGGATACAACAGTGGCAAACGATGTGGTTTTAACCCCGATGATGAAGCAGTTTTTTGAGTTGAAGGCAAAGCATCCCGATGCGATTATGCTTTTCAGGTGTGGAGATTTCTATGAAACCTATTCCGAAGATGCTGTTGTTGCTTCTGAAATACTGGGAATTACACTGACCAAGCGTGCCAACGGACAAGGTAAGAGTGTGGAAATGGCGGGCTTCCCGCATCACGCTTTGGATACTTATTTGCCGAAACTGATACGTGCCGGTAAGCGTGTGGCCATTTGCGACCAGTTGGAAGACCCGAAGCTGACAAAGAAGCTGGTGAAGAGGGGTATTACCGAATTGGTGACTCCGGGGGTTGCCATCAATGACAATGTGCTTTCGTATAAAGAAAATAACTTTTTGGCGGCAGTTCATTTCGGCAAGTCTGCGTGTGGTGTTGCTTTTTTGGATATTTCTACAGGTGAGTTTCTAACGGCGGAAGGACCGTTTGACTATGTGGATAAGCTGTTGAATAACTTTGCTCCCAAAGAAATTTTGTTTGAACGTGGAAAGCGGGGAATGTTCGAAGGTAACTTCGGCAATAAGTTCTTTACGTTTGAGCTGGAAGACTGGGTGTTTACCGAGACTTCTTCCCGCGAGAAGCTGCTGAAACATTTTGAAACGAAGAATTTGAAAGGCTTTGGTGTGGAGCATCTTAAGAACGGCATCATCGCTTCGGGTGCCATTCTGCAATATCTGGACATGACGCAACATTATCAAATCGGCCATATCACTTCGCTTTCGCGTATTGAGGAAGACCGCTATGTGCGCTTGGATAAATTCACTGTCCGAAGTCTGGAATTGCTGGGCAGTATGAATGATGGTGGTACGAGCCTGCTGGATGTTATCGACAAAACCATCAGTCCGATGGGAGCACGTCTGCTGAAACGCTGGGTGGTGTTTCCATTGAAGGATGAGAAGCCTATCAATGAACGTTTGGATGTGGTGGAGTATTTCTTCCGCGAACCGGATTTTAAAGAGTTCATAGAAGAGAAAATGCATCTCATCGGTGATTTGGAACGCATCGTGTCCAAGGCTGCCGTGGGACGTATCTCTCCGCGTGAGGTGGTTCAGCTGAAGGTGGCGCTGCAAGCCATCGAGCCTATCAGGAATGCTTGCCTGAATGCCGATAATGACAGTTTGCGGCGTATTGGTGAACAACTCAATCTCTGTCTTAATATACGCGAGAAAATAGCCAAACAGATAAAGAATGATCCTCCGTTGCTGGTGAACAAGGGAGGTGTGATAGCCGATGGAGTCAGTGAAGAGCTGGACGAGTTGCGCCGCATTGCTTTCTCGGGGAAGGATTATTTGTTGCAGTTGCAGCAGCGTGAGAGTGACCAGACCGGCATCCCCAGCTTGAAGATTGCCTATAACAATGTATTCGGTTATTATATAGAGGTGCGTAATGCACATAAGGACAAAGTGCCTGCCGAGTGGATTCGCAAACAGACGTTGGTGAATGCAGAGCGTTATATCACACAGGAGCTGAAGGAATACGAAGAAAAGATTCTGGGTGCGGAAGATAAGATTATGGCACTCGAAACCAAGCTTTATAATGATTTGGTTCTTTCCCTTGCCGAATATATCCCTGCCATTCAGATAAATGCCAATCAGATAGCCCGTCTGGACTGTCTGCTTGCTTTTGCCAATGTTGCCGAAGCGAATAAGTACATCCGTCCGATAGTAGAGGACAGTGATGTGCTGGATATTAAGCAGGGACGCCATCCGGTGATAGAGAAACAGCTTCCGGTGGGAGAGAAGTACATTGCCAATGATGTGTATCTGGATACCGACAGTCAGCAGATTATCATTATCACGGGACCTAATATGGCAGGTAAATCGGCTTTACTTCGCCAGACGGCATTGATTACGCTGTTGGCGCAAATCGGGTGTTTTGTTCCTGCAGAGAGTGCCCGTATCGGTATGGTGGATAAGATATTCACCCGTGTGGGTGCCAGCGATAATATATCGGTGGGAGAGTCTACCTTTATGGTAGAAATGAATGAGGCAGCAGATATCCTGAACAACCTTTCTCCACGCAGTCTGGTGCTGTTTGACGAGTTGGGTCGGGGGACTTCCACTTACGATGGCATCTCTATTGCATGGGCGATTGTGGAGCACATCCATGAACATCCGCGTGCAAAGGCGCGTACGCTTTTTGCTACTCACTATCATGAGCTGAATGAAATGGAGAAATCCTTCAAACGCATTAAAAACTACAATGTATCGGTGAAGGAGGTCGATAATAAAGTCATCTTTCTGCGTAAGTTGGAGAGGGGAGGCAGTGAGCACTCTTTTGGTATCCATGTGGCGAAAATGGCCGGTATGCCGAAGAGTATCGTGAAACGTGCAAACGATATCCTACACCAATTGGAGACGGACAACCGTCAGCAGGGAATTGCCAAACCGACGGCGGAGATAGCTTCCGGCCGAGATGGGATGCAGCTTAGTTTCTTCCAACTGGACGACCCCGTACTGTGTCAGGTACGTGATGAGATTCTGAATTTGGATGTCAATAATCTGACTCCTCTTGAAGCTTTGAATAAACTGAATGATATCAAGAAAATAGTCGGAGGTGTGTCAAAGCGTTGATGATGCTGTCAAATCGTCAACGGTATATACTTTTGATACAACCTTTTTTTAAACCTCAATGCTTATGAAAAATTTTTTTATTCTATGCTGTCTGTGGATAGCATGTTGCGCGATTTCTGCACAAGAACCGTGTCCCCAAGTAATTCCCGCTCTTCAGCAATGGAAAGGTGGCAGTGGCAAACTGGCTCTTCCTGCCGAAGGTAATATTGTCGTCAACCCTGCTGATGAGGCTGTGCTTTTGTCTACCGCCGAGATATTGGCAGATGACTTGAGCTTGATGATGGGGTGGAACTATTCCGTGAAAATCGGCAAACCGGGCAAAAATGATATTTATATGGCTTTGATGAAGCCGGACAAGGAGTTGGGTGATGAAGGCTATAAACTGTCGGTGAACCGGTATGCCGGGATTGAAGCGCCCACCCGAAAGGGAGTGTTCTGGGGAACCCGTACGCTGCTACAGATGCTTTATAAGCAGCAGGGAAAGATTTCGAAAGGAACGGCACGCGACTTCCCTTTATTTCCTAACCGTGGTTTTATGATTGATGCCGGCCGCAAGTTCTTTACATTGGACTATTTGAAGCAATATGTGAAGATACTTTCTTTCTATAAGATGAATGAGTTCCAGATTCATCTGAACGATAACGGCTTTCCTCAGTTCTTTGACAATGACTGGAACAAGACTTATGCTGCATTCCGTCTTGAAAGTGAACGTTTTCCCGGTCTGACCGCAAAAGACGGCTCGTATACCAAGAAAGAGTTTACCGATTTGCAACGGCTGGGTATGGAATATGGGGTGAATGTGATTCCTGAAATAGACATTCCTGCCCATTCATTGGCGTTCACTCACTATAACCCCGAAATAGGCAGCAAAGAGTATGGTATGGACCATTTGGATTTGTATAAGGAGGAAACCTATCATTTTGTAGATTCGTTGCTGGACGAGTATATCGGAGGAGAGAATCCCGTGTTTATAGGCCCTGATGTGCATATCGGTACGGATGAATACAATAAGAAAGAAGCCGAGCAGTATCGTTATTTCACTGACCGCTACTTGAAGTACATTGAGAAGTATGGTAAGACTCCGCGTATGTGGGGAGGCTTGAAATGGCTTCCCGGAAAGACTCCTGTAAAGGCAGAGGGAGTAACGGTAAATGCGTGGTCGTATGACTGGGTAGATCCGGAAGTATCTTTAAAAGATGGATATAAGCTTATCAATACTTGCGATACCTATCTGTATATTGTGCCCGGTGCGGGCTACTATCGCGAGTTTTTGGACCATCAATGGCTGTATGAGACATGGACTCCCTGGATGATAAACCGCAAGCAGACACTTCCCGAAGGCACTCCGGGGGTATTGGGCGGAATGTTTGCCGTATGGAATGACCAGTGTGGCAACGGTATTTCGCAACAGGATGTGCATATCCGTACGTTTCCGGCCGTTCAGGTGCTGACCGAAAGACTGTGGAAGGGAGACAACAAACAAGTGCCTTATAAAGCATTTGAGGCTCTTTGCAAAGAGATGCCCGAAGCGCCGGGCATTAACCTGTCGGGTAAAATTTCTCCCAATAAAGATGTCGCCCTGACGGTTCCCGGCAAGGAACTGCTCTTTACCGGTAAGGATACGGTTCAGACAGCTTTGCAGGAAGTGGGTTATCCCTATACGGTGGAATTCAAAATCTGTCCGGACGAAAAGACGAATATCAGCGGTGTGCTGTTTAAAGGCGCTCATGCCACGGTATATACAAACTGGGAGAATACGGGGCGGATTGCCTTCTCTCGCGACGGTTACACATTTGTGTTTAATTCTTATCGTCTTCCGGCCGGCAGATGGTCTTCCATCCGCATCGAAGGAGATTATAAGGGTACTTCCCTGTATGTGGACGGTAAATTGCAGGAGCGCCTGGAAGGCAGAACCATGCGGGTTTATAATCCCAAATATAAGTCGATGGATGAGATGCGCTATCAAGAAACCTTGGTCTTTCCTTTGCAGCAGATAGGAGATACGCTGAATGGATTTCAGGGGAAACTGAAAGATGTAAGTTGCAGGCAGGGAGAAATGTAATGTTTTTATGATCGTTATGACTGAGTATGAGAACACGATTTAAATTATATTTATGCGGTATATTATTCCTTTTATGCTGTTGTGATGAATATAAGAAAGATTCAATATGTTTGCAAGACATAGAGGTTGAACAGTTATCTTTCAAATTATATCCCACTGACAGTTTATTAATATATCCTCTTAGCATAAATGTTTGGCAGAACTACCTGATTATAATGGAGCCCAAATTGAAGGACTCCATTTATTCCATTTGGGACCGTGATGATTTTGCTCATTTGTTTTCATGTGGCAGGAAAGGGAATGGCCCTAATGAGTTAATAAATCCGCGATGTGATTATTACGCTTCTACCGATAGCAGCTTCTTTATCTTGGACTCTGATATAGAGCGAGAAGTTTGCTTTGAGGATAAAACGCTGGTAATAAAAAGGAATAATGATATCACTCTTCCTGATGCTATCAATCAATTAGTAAGATTGGAGGATGATTACTACATATTGGCAGGTTTGACAAACGGAAGCACCGGTGAACATATTATATATAAGAATGGCGGATATAGTTCTTTTGGAGAATTTCCCCGGAAATCAGAGAATGAAGAGAGGCGATTCTTTACTAATTATAAACTGACAGCCGGAGATGTTGCCCATGATTGTATATGTGATTTCTATCTTCATCAGAATTTGATACGCATTTATGACATAAAGGGTAATTTGTTGAAACATATACAGGTAATAGACAATGCTTGTGTTCCTTCGACTTCTGTTGAACTAAGGCCGGTGTTTCATGAATTAAAGTTTAATTCCAAATATATTGCCGTTTTGTATAATAACAAATATAGTACAGAAGAAATCTATTCGGACGAGAAGCTTATCCAGGAATTGCAACTTTGGAACTGGAAAGGCGAATTGAAGAAGCGCATCTGTTTTGATTTCCCTTTTGACATCTATGCTATATCGGAAGATGATATTCTTTATGCTGTTAATTCCGGCCGACCCGACTATATTTATACTTATGACCTTAAATGAAACCTGAGTGTTAGCAGACATGCACCCACACATACTGACGCACAGCCCTACACGTACGCATATATAGGCTTACACGTATTTACGTGCGAGCCCTTGTGTACGTACGTGTAAAACTGGCTCACCGGCAAAAATAAGAGGACAATTCTATGTTTTAAGGCTATGCCAAAGTCAAGGGAACAAAAAAACGTTTGTCAGGAGGGGGAGGAAACTAATCAAATCTTGTCCGAAAAGTGTCCCCATGTAATTTCTACTGCGCCAGAATCTTTCAATGCTAAAATCAAACTGTTCAGAGCTAAAGAAGTTCTTTCTTTTCCGCATTGCTAAGCTGTATGGTTGTTCCCACTAAAAATCTACTAACCCGGAATATCTTTGGAGCGTAAACACTGGCTGCTGTCTGTTGACTGCAAATGAAACATGCTTTGAATCACGAAGGACATGGACTGAGCTTGTCCGCCGGTGTCGGTTATAAATTTTAATGCAATGAATCGATAGTGCTTTCAGGGAATGAATAAAAACTAAACTAACAATCCGTCAAAATGAGAATGCCGATGCGGACGAGAAGCGCATCGGCATTTTGACTGGTTATTGCTCGCGTCATGGACAGGGCCCCGTAATTCCTTTCCGATAGAAGAATTTAACCTTTCCATCCGCTTGCTATTCAAAAAAAAGAAGTACATTTGTTTCATCATCAAACCATAAGCATTATGACCATCATTGCCAACCCTATTTACGACGCTGTTTTCAAATTCCTGATGGAAGACAAGAAAGTGGCCAAGATACTGCTCTCCGCATTGCTGAAAAAGGAGATCATAGACCTGGAGATGCGCCGCCACGAGTATACATCCATGGAGCAGACACGCATCTCGCTCTTCCGCATCGACTTCTCGGCAAAGATTCGCGAGCACGACGGTTCGGAACACCTTGTCCTTATCGAGCTGCAAAAGACCTGGCTGATTACGGAGACCTTGCGCTTCCGCCAGTACCTGGGTACGCAGTACCTCAACAAGGAGAACATCATCGAAGAGAAGAACGAGCACGGACAAAAACGGACCTATGGGTTGCCCATCATTTCCATCTACATCCTGGGGCATCCCCTGGGCGACCTCACCGAGCCGGTGGTCTATGTGCGCCGCAGCTATCTGGACTATGATGACCATCCGCTCCCTGCTCCCGACCCTTTCATCGAGAGTCTGACGCATGACAGCATCATCGTACAGATCCCGTTCCTCACCGGACGCACCCGCAACCGCCTGGAACGTCTGCTGAGCGTGTTCGACCAGGAATACCGGCAGCCCGACAGCGAGCATTATCTGGAAATAAACGATGAGCACATGGACGAGGAAGTGAAGTATGTGGTGCACCGCCTGCTGAAGGCCGCTGCCGCACCCGCCGTTCGCCGTGCCATGGAGATAGAGGACGAGATTCTTTCGGAAATAGAGGACAGGGATACGACAATAATGCTCAAGAATAAGGTGATAGAGGAAAAAGAACAGGTCATTGAGCAGAAAGAACAGGTCATTGAGCAGAAAGAGCAGGTCATTGAGGAAAAAGAGCAGGTCATTGAGGAAAAAGAGCAGGTCATTGAGGAAAAAGAGCAGGTCATTGAACAGAAAGAGCAGATGATTCGTTCCATGGTTAAGATGCTCTGTAACAATGGAGCATCAATGGACGAGATATCCGGACAATTAGGAATACCTATGGAACAAATCAAACAATATATCGATTCATGATACCACTGTGACGCTCCGGAAAAGATACGGACATATTTTTACAGCCCATAAAAGCTATCTTTGTTTTCGTGTGCCTTGATATCAATGTTTGCTTTATAAATATTGCAGAGAGAATTATATTTCTTCGCACACCCTCATTTCCATTCCTTTATACACCACAACAATCTTGTGTAGCTGCGTGCTGCCCACGGCATTTTGCACCGTATCGGTATCTGCATACCGATTGGCTTGGGCAATACCCTCTTTCCGAAGTTCCTCCACACGGTCTTCGGGATCTTTGTACTTGGCATACTTCAATTCGATGATGTAGCTGTGTTGCATATCAGGATAGATATCCAGCAAAGGACACAGGAAAATGTCAGCATATCCGGCTTGAGTGTCGGCCTCGGAGATGGGACGGTAGAAGCGGTTTTGAGCTGTCATGGCAAGAGTGAAACCATGTACGAAAAACTCGCCTTTCTGCTTGTCGCGTTGCGAGGCATAACGCTTCAGACAGTCCGCTATATAGCCGAAGTAAGATTGCCATGCCCCGTCGTAGGCTAAAGCCGAAGCAAGCTCGTCTTTCTCATGGTTGCTGAAACTGAGGTCGGCTTCATTGTACGTGTTCAGCAGATAGGTGTAGAGCTGCTCCTGCACCACTTGGTTGGGAATAGTAAGTTTGGTCTTTCCCTTATACATTCCGCTGATAGTAAGCATACCGAAATAATAGAGCAGGCTCACGAAATTGTCGGAATCCACAATGTTGGCAGCCGGAAAGCTTTCTTTTAACTCGCCGGTAATGTAACCTTGGCTCACTAAGGTCTGTATGGCGGAGGCATCGTGCGCAAACTCTTTGTCCTTGCGGATGAGCATACGCAATTTTTCGTAATCGATACGAATATTGCTCTCTATCATATTTCTGGGTACTCTGCCATTATTGTCTATATAGTTTTTGACAAAATAAAGCACCATATTGGAATTGTATAGCGTAGTTTCTCCATAGCACTCCTGTGCAAAGCAGTAGCTGTCATACCATGGTTTCATCAGCCCTATCAACTCATCGATGGTATGATTGAAAGAGGTTTTGGTAGAATAATAAGCCAGCATTTCGCGTACCTCGGCTTCGGTGAACCCCATCATTTGGTTAAATTTCGATGAGAGAGAGTAGTTGGTACCGATGTTGAAGCCACTGGTCAGGTCGTCCATCGTCACGGGGCTTACACCGGTGATAAAGCAACGCTTGATACTGGAATAAGTCCCGGCTTTCACCTTGTTAAAAAAAGCGCGCAGATAACCTTCTTTGTGCGTCTCTTCGGTATATCGGCGCAGGCTGTCGGCATCGGAGAGGATGGCATTTGTGAAGTGGTCATACTCATCAATGAAGAGATATATCTTTTGGCCTGCACGTTCGCATTCATGATAGAGAACGTCCAACTGCTCAACGGCTCCCTCTTTTTTATCTAACTTTTCCCGGATGCCCTGCGGCAGATACTCTGCATAAATATCACAAAAGTAATTGAAACAGGTATTGCAATGTGCATCCAGTCCGCTGCGGTAATTGTGCAATTCGCCATTAATACCGGAAAAGTTGAGATACAGCACCAGGTAACTATTGCGGTCATCTGTAGGATGCTTCCCTATGTAGAGGTCGCCAAACAGGGCGTCAAACTTGTCACGGGTACGCACATCATAATAGTGTTGCAGCATATTCAGTGTCAGACTCTTGCCGAAACGACGTGGACGGATAAAGAAGAAATACCGGTCCGAACGTTCTATTAAAGGGATAAACGAAGTCTTGTCCACGTAATAATAATTGTCAAGACGAATATCTTCGAAATTCATCATGCCGTATGGCAACAACTTCATATCTGATGATACATATTCCATAATTCAGTTTATTTATGAGTCCACTTTGAACTAGTGTAAACAAAGATACGCTCTTTCCGCTGCTTTTACAAATAAACGTTCGTACTTTTTAGCCTCTATTCACTGAGCCAGCTCTTTCAGTATCATTTCTATTTTTTGAAAGAGTTGCCCTATGTGCGCTCCGTCTACAAAAGCATGGCTTACGGTGAAAGCAATGGGCATAACCAATCTTCCTTCGCGTGGCACTACTTTGCCGGCATTCATCAGCGGATAGTCCAGTGGATGGTCGGGAGCCATCTGCGTGTAGGTGAGCGAAGTGAAATAAAGCTGAGGCGTGGCGCTCAGTTGGATGATGTCAAAATCACCTTGCTCTGCAATCACTTTTTCGGCTCCATACGGGTCGCCGTCTTCGGGAATATGATGGACGATGTGGTATGCTTCGGCATAAAAACGCTCAAAATCCTCGTGGTAAGGGATGCGCACGGTGTAGAAAGTCTTGCCGGGGACGGCGATGGGTGAGATGATGTCCACTTGGTCATGATAGACTACTTGTCCGTTTTTGTCCGTGCGGAAACGGAATTCCTTCACCTCGTTGGCGGCCCGGAGTATGGCATAGAGATAATACAGGAAAAAAGAACGTCCGGAGGCTTTTGCCGCAGCAAGGGCCTCGCCGCACTCTACTTCGCTGGTAATGGATATCCATGAGTTGTGGAAAGTGCGGAAGAAATTGTAGTTGTCCCGACGTTCCCAGGTGTCAATGTCTATGATATGTTTCATTTGTTTTTAGCCGGCTTGAAAGAGTGATACATAAAATGTGCTCCGATAAGGATAAACGGAATGCTGAGCCATTGCCCCATATTGAGCATCATGCTGTCTTCGTATGCCTCTTGGCTGGCTTTGATGAACTCTACAAAGAAGCGGAAAACGAAGATGGTGGTGAGGCAGTAGCCGAAATAGAACCCCGGAAGGAGGGAGGTTTTGTATTTCTTGTATAAAGACAGTCCTATGACGAAGATGATGAGATAGGCTATGGCTTCATAGAGTTGTGCCGGATGGCGCGGTTCCATTCCTTCGCGGGGGAAAATGAACGCCCAGGGCACATTACTCAGTTTGCCGACTATCTCGCCATTCATCAAGTTGCCCAAACGGATAAAACAGGCGGCGATAGGGGTGGCAATGGCAATGTTGTCGAGTACCGAAAGGTAGTTTAATTTCATTTTGCGGGCATAAAACCAAAGGGAAAGTAGCAATCCGATGGTTCCTCCGTGGCTCGCTAAACCTTGATAGCCTGTCCATTTGATGCCTCCGTCTGTAAACTTGACGGGAAGAATCATTTCGAGAGGGTGGGAAAGCCAATAGCTCGGTTCATAAAACAGGCAATGCCCCAACCGTGCGCCTACAACGATACCCAGCAGGCAGTAAATAAAGAGGGAGTCAAATTTCTCATACGGAATCTTTTGGTCTTTATACAGTTTGGAGATGACCCAATAGGCCAGAATCAACCCTGTGACAAACAGGATGGAGTAGTAACGGATGGTGATGCCGAAGATGGAGAAAGCTTCTATCTCGGGATTCCACACGATATGGAGTAATTGATGCATAATCTTGGGGTTTATGAATGACAACTATTGAATTTCTTTTCTACTTTGCGATAAGTGGGCATGTCTACTTTCAGTTTCTCGCCCAGTTCAATCATATCGAACAGCATTCCCTGTATTTCCGATTCATGTCCTTTGGCAATGTCCTTTTGCATAGAGGCAGTGCTTTGGGGGTCTAGCTTATCAATGATTTTCAGGTTGTATTCTATCGGGTCTTCGGGGAATATGATGCCCATGCGACGTCCCATTTCGCTGCTTTCGCGAGACAGGCCGATGAAGGTGTCGCGTTCTTCGCCGGGATGCTGCAATGCGCCCATCGGGACATTGTGATAAGCTCCTGTGCATGCCATGGCGGAGATGAAAGACCATTTGATGAAGGTGTCGCGGTTGATGTCTTCCGAAATGTCTGCCTTGATGCCTGCATCTCTCAGTGCATTAGCAACGGCTTCCAGTCGTCCGGGAGCTATTTCTTGTTCGGGGCGTGCTCCGAAAACAAGGCGGAATATTTTGCCCATTTGCGTGATTTCGCCTGTGCCGGACACGAAACCGACAATGTATATGCAACCGTCGAGTACCGTTACACGTGGAACAAGTCGGCCGATGCGGGGGCCGGTTCCGTAAACATTCAATATGGGGATTACCAAGGTGTCTTGATGCGAGGCGCGTTCCAGAACATCCTGAATGGAGTTGATGGAATATCCTTTTACACAAACGAAAATGACATCTGCCTGTTCGTTATATTCTTCGGCTGTGCAGGCTTTTACGGGAAGATAATGTTCGCCTTTTAAATCCGACTTCAGGTGAAGTCCTTTTTCGCGGATGGCTTCCAGGTGTTTGCCACGGGCAATGCACGTTACGTCCTTTCCTGCTAAAGCAAGAAAACCGGCGATGCTACCTCCCACGCCGCCGGTTCCTATGATAAGAAATTTATTCATATTAATCGTTTGTTTTATACATTGAAGCGGAAGTGCATGATGTCGCCATCCTGTACCACATATTCCTTGCCTTCAATGCCCATCTTTCCGGCTTCCTTGACGGCCGCTTCCGAACCATATTGAATATAGTCTTCGTATTTGATGACTTCGGCACGGATAAAGCCTTTTTCAAAGTCGGTATGGATGACTCCGGCACATTGGGGAGCTTTCCAGCCTTTGCGGTAAGTCCATGCTTTTACTTCCATTTCTCCGGCTGTGATGAATGTTTCCAGATCCAACAGTTTGTAAGCTGCTTTAATCAAACGGTTGACACCCGATTCTTCCAAACCTGCTTCCTGAAGGAACATCTGACGGTCTTCGTATGTTTCCAGTTCTGCAATGTCGGCTTCTGTTTTGGCAGCTACCACTAGGATTTCCGCGTTCTCTTCTTTGACGGCCTCGCGCACCATTTCAACATATTTGTTACCGTTGACTGCGCTTGCTTCGTCCACATTGCACACATACATCACTGGCTTGGAAGTCAGCAGGAACAATTCTTTGGCAATTTTTTGTTCGTCTTTGCTTTCAAATTGTACGGTGCGGGCAGACTTGCCCTGCTCCAATGCTTCTTTGTATCTGACAAGCACTTCGTATGTTTGTTTAGCCGCCTTGTCACCTCCGGTCTGTGCCTGTTTCTGCACTTTTTGGATACGGCTTTCAATGGTTTCCAAATCTTTCAGCTGAAGTTCGGTATCGATGATTTCTTTATCGCGTACAGGGTCTACACTTCCGTCCACGTGAGTTACATTCTCATCGTCAAAGCAGCGGAGTACGTGTAAGATAGCGTCTGTCTCACGAATATTGGCTAAGAATTTGTTTCCTAACCCTTCGCCTTTGCTGGCGCCTTTCACCAGACCGGCAATATCCACAATTTCGACAGTGGTAGGAACGATGCGTCCCGGATGAACCAGCTCGGCAAGCTTGGTCAAACGTTCATCGGGAACAGTGATTACGCCGACATTTGGTTCGATTGTACAAAAAGGGAAGTTGGCTGCTTGAGCCTTTGCATTTGATAAGCAATTAAAAAGTGTCGACTTTCCTACGTTCGGAAGGCCGACAATGCCACATTGTAAAGCCATTATCTATCTGTTTTTTTGATTATTATCCATTAATTTGCCTGCAAAGATAACCATTCTTTTTTTATCGTGCTTCATATTAAAGATAGAATTGGCTTGGAGCTACGAAAAAAGGCAGTCATCGCGACTGCCTTTTTGTTTAAAATTTTATGAAAAGTGTTAGATTGTTAGTTAAATGAACATTTTATTTATCCATAGTTACGGTCATTTCAGGTACTAGTATATATTCTTTCTTCTTAGAATTCCATTTATAATATTCGGTAGTAATGCTCTTATTTCCGTGAATATAACGGATGCAGAGGTTATTTTCCCAACAGTTTTTGTTGCTGTTCCATTTTTGACTTTCATCTTCGGTACGTTGTTGGTTTGTATCGTACTTATAATTGTGCTTCATATAATTGGTCAGCATATTACCGTCCATCTTGAAAACAGTTTCCGAAATGATTACTCCGTTTACTTCTTCAGTGTTGTGAACCAGGTTGTCGCCCGGCTTTGCTGCGGAAATTGTAAGGCTGGCAATAAACAACATTACTACAGAGAGCATTCCTTTCAAAAAAATAATTTTCTTCATGATATCAGTATATTAGATTGTTACTTTCATATTGTTTTTAAAAGCGGTGCAAATGTACAAAAAGAAATTGAAATACCTAACAAACCTGCAATAAAAAGATGATATTTTTGCAATATGTCACTAAATAAACAAATATTAAGAATTAGATACTTTCAATATGTAACAGAATGTATTTAAAGAGAGAGAAAGGAGTTTATGTATTTATCTTGAATAACAGAGGAATAGTGGGTGAATGGCGGTTGTTTATCTTTGGACTGGCAGACCGGAGATTCTTTAGGGAAAGAGGATAAATAGATTTTTGAGTATACAATCAGAATAGGCAGATAAAGAAAGGAGACCAACTGCAGGTCTCCTTTAATATATTTATATATAGCGTGTTAGTGATTATATGTTCTTTTTAATGTGCTTCCAACCAATTGTTTCCCCAGCCACAGTCTGCTTTTAGAGGCACTTGCATCAGATAGGCTTTTTCCATTTCTTCCATTACGATTTGCTGTACTTTTTCCTTCTCTTCGGGCACAACACTGAAGTTTAATTCATCGTGCACCTGAAGTATCATTTTAGAGCGTATACTTTCAGATTGAAAGCGTTGGAATATTTTAACCATGGCTACTTTGATAATGTCGGCTGCACTTCCCTGAATGGGAGCATTTATGGCATTCCGTTCAGCATATCCGCGTACTACGGCATTGCGTGAATTGATGTCCGGCAGGAAGCGTTTACGGCCGAAAATAGTTTCGATGTAACCGTTGGCACGTGCGCGTTCGATGCTCTTGTCCATATATTCCTTGATCTGCGGATAGGTATCGAAATAGCCGTCTATCAGTTCTTTGGCTTCCTGACGGGGGACATTCATGCGTTCTGCCAATCCGAATACCGATATGCCATAGATAATACCGAAGTTGGCGGTTTTGGCCTTGCTGCGTTGCTCGCGTGTCACATCCTCGATGGCTATTTTATATACTTTGGCGGCTGTAGCGGCATGGATGTCGTCTCCTTCGCGGAAAGCTTCTATCATGTTTTTGTCACCGCTTAAGTGGGCCATGATGCGGAGCTCTATCTGAGAATAGTCGGCAGAGAAGAACTCGCATCCGTCTTCCGGGATAAATGCCTTGCGGATTTCTTTGCCGTCTTCGTTGCGGATAGGGATGTTTTGCAGGTTCGGATTGCTCGAACTGAGGCGTCCTGTGGCGGTCACGGTCTGGTTGAAGGACGTGTGTATCTTGCCCGTTGCCGGATTAATAAGAAGGGGTAGGGCATCGATATAAGTTCCGAGTAGTTTCTTCAGCCCTCGATGTTCAAGAATCTTGCCCACTATTTCATGCTTTCCGCGCAAGCTTTCCAATACTTCTTCGCTGGTCACGTATTGGCCGGTCTTTGTCTTTTTGGCTTTTTCTACGATGCGTAGCTTGTCAAACAAGACTTCCCCCACTTGTTTGGGCGATGCAATGTTGAACTCTGTCCCTGCCAATTGATGTACTTCTTCTTCTATTTGATTCATGCGGGCTGTGAAATGTTCCGAGGTTTGTTTCAGTGCTTCCGTGTCTACACGCACGCCATTTCTTTCCATATAGACGAGGACGGGGACTAGGGGCATCTCTATTTCGTAAAAGAGTTTTTCGGCTCCTTGCTCTTTCAGTTCCTTTTCCAGTGCATGCTTTAGCTTTAAGGTGACATCGGCATCCTCGCACGCGTACTTATATATAGCTTCGGGAGGGAGGTCGCGCATATTTTTCTGTCCTTTGCCTTTAGGTCCGATAAGTTCTTCTATATGAATCGTCTGGTAATGCAGGTAGATTTCGGCAAGGTAGTCCATGTTATGGCGCAGTTCGGGTTGCAGCACATAGTGTGCTACCATAGTGTCGAACAGCGGACCGCAAACCTCTACTCCGTAGTTGCCTAGCACCAGCATATCGTACTTGATATTTTGTCCCACTTTCAGTACTCCTGCTTTTTCAAATACCGGTCGGAACTCATTAACAATTTTTTGTGCTTCGTTTTGTTCGGCGGGAACGGGGACATAGAAAGCTTGGTTTTCGGTGTAGCTGAAACTCATTCCTACCAGTTTTGCGGTGATGGGATCGGTTCCTGTTGTTTCCGTGTCTAGACTGAAAGTTTCTTTTGTAAGCAACTTTTGTATTAATTCGGTTCTTTTTTCTTCTGTATCAATAAGTTGATAGTCGTATTTTGAATTTTCTAAACATGCGAGATTTGAATAATTTCCGTTTCCTGTATTCTCGTCTTCAAATTCTGCAAAGAGATTGCCTTGTGATGAAGCCTGTGAAGATGGTGAAGTGCTCGGTTGGTCAAATAGTGAAGGCTGGTCACCGAAAAGTGAGCCTTGTGCTTTGTCGTGTGACATTGAAGTCGCACCTGCCGAAGCCGTTTTCTTTTCACGATTAAAAACGCGGTCGATGAGCGTGCGGAATTCCATCTCTTCAAAAATCTTCCGAAGTTCCTCTTCGTCGGGTTCTTCGCGTTTCAGTTCATCCATGTTCAATGTAATGGGGACATCAATTTTAATAGTCGCCAAGAATTTGGAGAACTCAATCATTTTTCGATTAGTTTCCACTTTTGTTTTCAATGCCCCTTTCAACTCATCTGTGTGGGAGAGTAGGTTTTCGATGCTGCCATATTGGGCAATGAGCTTCTGTGCCGTTTTTTCGCCTACACCCGGACAACCGGGAATGTTGTCGGACGAGTCGCCCATCAGTCCCAACATATCAATGACCTGAGCAGGTGACTGAATGTCAAACTTTGCCTTTATCTGCTCGATACCCATCACCTCAAATTCCTTGTCACCATATTTGGGTCGGTACATAAATACATTGTCACTCACCAGTTGACCATAATCCTTGTCGGGAGTCATCATATAGGTAGTGATACCGCGCCGTCCGGCTTCGGTGGCAAGTGTACCGATTACATCATCGGCTTCATAGCCCGGCACTTCCAGAATGGGAATGCGGTAAGCGCGGATAATGTCTTTTATGATAGGTACGGACAAACGGATTGCTTCGGGCGTTTCTTCGCGCTGAGCCTTGTATTGTTCGTATGCCTCGTGGCGGAAAGTAGGTCCGGCAGGGTCGAATGCCACACCAATGTGCGTTGGGGTTTCTTTCTTCAATACGTCTTCCAGTGTATTGACAAAGCCGAGTACGGCTGAAGTGTTGAAACCCTTGGAGTTAATGCGCGGGCTTTTGATGAAAGCGTAGTATGCGCGATATATTAATGCGTATGCATCCAGCAGAAAAAGTTTGTCCATTCTTAAAAATCTTTAGTTTTTTCATGGTAAAAGTACAAAAAAATACCGTATTCCGCGTTTTATTACTACTTTTGTGCTCAAATTAACCTGTATGGACAAGTTACAGCAAATCAGATTGCCTATTGTTAAGGAGTTTGAAGAGTTCAAATCCTTGTTTGACGCTTCGCTTCAAAGTTCCAATCCTTTACTTAGTGAGGTATTGACCTATATTAAGCAGAGGAATGGCAAGATGATGCGTCCTATTCTGACGTTGCTGATGGCCAAATTATTCGGTGAAATCAATTATTCTGCACTTCATGCTGCTCTTTCATTGGAGTTGCTTCACACAGCAAGTCTGGTGCATGACGATGTGGTGGACGAAAGTGATAAACGCCGCGGACAGTCATCGGTAAATGCTATTTATAATAATAAGGTGTCTGTGTTGGTGGGAGACTATATGTTGGCTACCAGTCTGAAACATTCTGCCATGACAGGTTCTATCCGTATTGTCGATTTGGTGGCACGGCTTGGGCAGAATCTTGCCGAAGGTGAGATTATCCAATTGACTAATATCAATGCTTCTGAATTTTCTGAAGAAGTCTATTATGATGTGATTCGTAAGAAAACAGCCGCACTCTTTACAGCCAGTGCCGAAGCCGGGGCAGTAGCTGTCAACTCTTCCGATGAAATGGTGCAAAATGCGCGGTTATTCGGTGAGATGATTGGGATTGCTTTCCAGATTAAGGATGATATTTTCGATTATTACTCTTCCGGTGAGATAGGTAAGCCGACAGGCAATGATATGAGCGAAGGTAAGTTGACATTGCCGGCATTGCATGTGCTGAATACTTTGGGTGATGAGAAGATGTGCCAATTGGCGTTTCGCATTAAATCCTTGGATGCTACAGATGCAGAAATATCCCTCTTCATCGATTATGTGAAAAAGAATGGCGGTATAGAGTATGCCAGACAGGTGATGGTGGATTATCGTAATAAAGCATTGGATTTGCTTCCTTCTACTGCTGATACAACCATTAAAGATGCTTTGACTGCTTATATTGATTACGTGATAGAACGTGAGAAATAACTTCCTGTTTATCCTTTTATTGGTATAAAAACAATTCCATCGTCGTGGAATTGCTTCTCACAGCGATGGAATCGGTTGTAATAGTTGTATGGTGTAGTGATTAGAAGAATTTAGTTTCCTGACCAACAATTTCGGAGAGGAGCAGATTAGCCAGACGGCTTGTTCCTAAGCGGAATAATTCATTGGTTAACCATTCTTCGCCCAATATTTCTTTTACGATAGTGTAGTAAACCAATGCGTCGTGCACGGTATTGATGCCTCCGGCAGGTTTAAAGCCGACTTTTCTGCCGGTAACCATATAGTATTCTTTGATGGCTTCACACATCACATAGGCAGCTTCGGGGGTCGCGGCAGGATTTTCTTTACCGGTAGAAGTTTTGATGAAGTCTGCGCCCGAATACATCGATAAAATAGATGCTTTCTTAATGTTGGAAGCATTTCCGAGTGCTCCTGTTTCCAGAATTACTTTCAAGTGCTTGTCTCCGCAGACTGCTTTTAATTCTTCGATTTCATCGCACATTCCTTCATAGTCACCGGTCAGGAACTTGCCGACCGAGATGACAATGTCTATTTCGTCTGCACCGCTATGAATAGCCATGGCAGTTTCTGCCACTTTCACTTCAATGAATGTTTGTGAAGAGGGAAATCCCCCCGATACACAGGCAATATTTACGTTATCGGCTTCCAGTGTGTCGTTTACTATCTCTGCCATATTGGGGTAAACACAAATGGCGGCTACATTGCTCAAATCGGGATATTTGTCAACGAAATCGTTTACCTTTTCGGTAAATTTCATTACGCTTTCTTCCGAGTCGGTACATTTTAATGTGGTGAGATCAATGCAGTGGAAGAGGAATTTCTTAACTTCCGGTGTATTGTTTTCAGCCAAATGCTCTTCGATGAAATGGGTAACTTTTGCTTTTACATCTTCATCATTCAGATGGGTGTTGTATTTGGCAAGTGCTTCCATATACTTGTCGTGAGCATCCTCATGTTCGTGACCATGCTCGTGACTGTGGCTACAATCGTGGTTATGTTCCATAATTCTTTATAATTTGGGGTTGTTTTTATGTCTGTCTTTGTCTCGGTTTGTTTTCTTTTCGAGATTCCGATGAAAGGCTTCCGTCAGGTCTACACCTGTCTGGTTGGCGAGGCAGAGGAGTACCCAAAGCACATCGGCCATTTCGTCTGCAAGGTTGCATTTTTCGCCCTCCTTGAAGGATTGGTCACCATATTTACGTGCCATGATACGTGCCAGTTCACCCACTTCTTCAGTCAGTACGGCCATATTGGTCAGTTCGCTGAAGTAGCGCACGCCGTATGTTTTAATCCAGCGGTCTACTTCTTTCTGTGCTTCTTCCAGTGTCATATTATTCTTTGTTTTTTGAGTCCATACATATAGTAACAGGGCCGTTGTTCAGAAGTTCGACTTTCATGTCGGCTCCGAATTCTCCTGTGCCCACTTCGCGTCCAAGAGCGATACTGAGTTCATTACAGAAGTATTCATATAAGGGAATAGCTGTTTCCGGTCGTGCAGCACGGATGTAAGAGGGGCGATTGCCCTTCTTGTAGGAGGCGAATAATGTAAATTGACTGATAACCAATATATTACCTTCTGCTTCCAGAATGGACTTATTCATTACTCCATTTTCATCATCAAAAACTCTCAAGCCGATTACCTTTTTACATAGCCAGTCTGCATCTTCTTGATTATCAGCTTCTTCAATACCTACTAATATCATTAATCCTTTTTCTATGGCCGACTTGCAGACCCCGTCGATGGTGACGGATGCATGGCTTACTCGTTGTATAACTATTCTCATATTTTATTTTTTATCGTTTTTTGCAGATAGTATATATGCAAAGGTAGAAAAATCCCTTCTATTCTGTAAGGCTTTCTTTGATATTTTTAGCGGCAGCTTCGCCCACTACGGCGGCTATTTCTTCCAGTGTTGCTTTTTTTATGCGTGCCACACTCTTAAACGTTTTCAGAAGGGCGGCTTTGCGCTTCTCGCCGATTCCCGGAATACTGTCCAGGGCAGAGGCTACCTGACTCTTGCTTCGTTTGTCGCGATGGAAAGTGATGGCAAATCGGTGCACTTCGTCTTGTATATTCTCTAGAAGATGAAATAACGGTGTGCTTTGTTTAATGCCGATGGTAAGCGGAGGAAATCCGTAAAGCAGTTCCGAAGTGCGGTGTCTGCGGTCTTTGGCAAGTCCGGCAATGGGAATACGCAGATGAAGTTCGTCCTCGATAACTTCACGAACGACCTCCATTTGTCCTTTTCCACCATCGGTGATGATGAGGTCGGGCAGGGGAGAACCTTCTTCGATAAGGCGTGTGTAGCGGCGTCGGACAACTTCCTTCATGGAGGCATAATCATCGGGTCCTTCTACGGTTTTAATATTAAATTTGCGATAGTCTTGTTTGCTGGGCTTACCCATTTTGAATACCACGCAGGCGGCTACGGCATTCGAGCCTTGGATGTTGGAATTATCAAAACATTCGATGTGGGCGGGCATTTTCTCCATGTGGAGCTGGTCTTGTATTTCTTTCAGGATGCGTACTTTCTTTTGCTCGGGATTCAGCTTGTCCGCTTGTTTCAGGCGGTCTACTTTATATTGTTTTACATTCATGACGGATAGATCGAGCAAGTGTTTCTTCTCACCTCTTTGGGGAATGGTGAAAGTTACATTGTTCATCTCCATATCCACCTCGAAAGGAACGATAATTTCGCGTGAAGTACTATTGTATCGTTCTCTCATTTCTACGATTCCCAGTTGCAAAAGCTCTTCTTTGGTTTCGTTCAAACGCTTTTTATATTCGAATGTGAAGGCTTGGTTTATGCAGCCGTTGGTAATGTGGAGGTAATTGATGTAAGCCGAGTTTTCATCCATTTCAATGGAAAATACATCGACATTATGAATGATGGAATTGACAACCTCGCTTTTGGAACGATAGGTTTCTATGAGGTCATACTTTTCCTTTATCTTTTGCGCTTCCTCAAATTTCATTTCGGAAGCCAGGGCTTGCATCTCTTCCATGAGCAGGTCACTTACAATCTGTGTATCGCCTTTTAAAATCTCTTTGATTTCACGGATATCTTTCATATAGTCTTCGTGAGATTGGCGTCCTATGCACGGCCCTTTACAATTCTTTATATGATATTCCAGGCAGACATCAAACTTCCCGGCATTGATATTCTCCGGGGTAAGATTTAATTTGCAGGTACGGATAGGATAGAGCTTTTTAATCAAATCGAGTACGGCATACATCGATGGAACATGACTGTACGGGCCGTAATAGCCGGAGCCGTTACGTATAATTTTACGTGTCTTGAAGATGCGGGGAAAGTATTCGTTACTTACGCAGATAGAAGGGTAGGTTTTGTCATCCTTCAGCATAACGTTGTAACGCGGACGGTATTTCTTGATTAGGTTATTTTCGAGTAAGAGGGCATCCTCTTCCGTTTTTACTACGATATAACGGATGTCTGCAATCTTGCTGACCAATACTCGTGTCTTTCCATTGGGATGTTCTCTGTTGAAATAAGAAGAGACTCTGCGCTTTAAATTCTTGGCTTTTCCAACGTAGATAATTGTTCCCTCGGCGTTCAGATATTGATAAATGCCGGGGCTTTCGGGAAGGTTGAGAACAATTCCTCTCAGATATTCATTGGTGCTAATCTCTTCTTTTTTCTCCATATTGTTACAATGTTATTGTTTTGGGATAAAGACGGATTTCATACGTCTGCTCCAAAGGTTTATATACTATCTTTGGTTGTAGGGGTAATGTTTGGTTATTTGCAGATATTCGCGGATACATTATTCGGAATATGGGGTTGTGTCAAAACCTGGATAATACTGTCGTTTGGTTCGTAGGGGCGAGGTTCGCTCGCCCGAAAACAGTTTGCTTTGTGTCTTCGGGCAGGCAACCCCTGCCCCTACAGCTGACGATCGGATAGACCGGTTTGGTTTTGACACACCCCCAAAGGTACATTTTTCGACTGCAGGCGAAGTTTATAATTGCAGCAGTGTATCCACTGTGATATCGGCAGGAAATGCCTTTCTCCCGTTCAGTCCTTTTAATTCTATAATGAAATTGATATATGCTTTCTTGGCACCACATTTTTGTACCAAGCGGTGGGTGGCTGCCATTGTTCCGCCTGTAGCCAATAAATCGTCGTGCAGCAAAACAACATCCTCTTCACTGATGGCATCCTTGTGTATTTGGATGGTATCGGTGCCGTATTCTTTGGCGTATGTTTCCTCCAGAACTTCTGCAGGGAGCTTGCCGGGCTTGCGTGCCATTACAAAACCTGCACCTAAACGTGCTGCCAAAGCACCGCCCATGATGAATCCTCGTGATTCGATACCCACCACTTTGGTGATGCCTTTATCCTTGTACATCTCATATAATGTGTCCAACATTTCCTGCATGCACTCGGCACTCTTGAACAGTGTAGTGACATCATAGAATAAAATACCCGGGATAGGAAAATCAGGTATTTCTCTTAAATTAGCTAATAGCGTTTCTTTGCTCATAACCAGCGTTTTATTGTTTAATAATTAAATAACTTGTTTCACGTGAAACATTGCCTTTTTATCTTCCGAGAAGCACCAGCAGAACATTGATATCGCTGGGCGAAACTCCCGGGATGCGGCTGGCTTGCGCCAATGTTTCAGGGTCTATCTTTATTAATTTCTGACGGGCCTCGGTAGAAAGCGAGTTCAGCGAATTATAATCAAACTTGCCTTTTATGCGGATAGCTTCCAGGCGGTGAATCTTGTCGGCAATCATTCGCTCACGGTCGATATATCCCTGATACTTGATAAGAACTTCGGCTGCTTCGATTATCTCTTCTTTGCGGTCGGTTATATTATTCAGCATTTCTTTGAACGAGGGGATATGCTCGGCAATACTTTCTATTGTTATTTGCGGGCGGTTTATCAAGTCTATTAATTTGCATCCGTGAGTGAGGCGGGCGGTTCCCAAATGTTCCAAAGCGTCATTGATGAGTGCTGCTTTGATGGAGAACTTCCTGGTAAAATCAATGATGGAGTTTACCGCTTCACGTTTACTGCACAGATGCTCATAGCGGTCTTGTTTGACAAGTCCCAGTTTATATGCCCGTTCGGTCAGACGCATATCGGCATCATCCTGGCGGAGCAGGATGCGATATTCGGCGCGTGAGGTAAACATACGATAGGGTTCGTCGACACCTTTTGTCACGAGGTCGTCAATCAATACACCGATATAAGCTTCGTCTCGTGCCAAGGTGAATGGTTCTCCACCGTGGCAGTTGATGTGTGCATTGATGCCGGCAATGATACCTTGTCCTCCGGCTTCTTCGTAACCGGTCGTTCCGTTCACTTGTCCGGCAAAGAACAAGTTCTTGATTACTTTCGATTCCAACGTGTGTTGCAGTTGGGTAGGGTCGAAGTAATCATATTCGATGGCATAACCGGGGCGATAAACAACCAGGTCTTTGAAAGCCGGTACCTTCTTCAAGGCCGCAAGTTGGATATCCATTGGCAGAGAAGAAGAGAAGCCATTGAGGTAAAGTTCTTGCGTTGTCTCGCCTTCGGGTTCCAAGAAAAGCTGATGCTGTTCTTTATCCGGGAAGGTTACGATTTTTGTTTCTATACTGGGGCAATAGCGAGGCCCGATACTCTGAATTTGTCCGTTGAAAAGGGGAGAGTCGGGGAGTCCTTCACGCAAAATCTTGTGTACTTCTTCATTTGTAAAGCAAGTCCAGCATTGCAGTTGTTTCAGCTTGCGCGGTTCGCTCATGAAAGAGAAACGGTGAAAGTCATTTTCTCCG
Organism: Phocaeicola massiliensis B84634 = Timone 84634 = DSM 17679 = JCM 13223; assembly: GCF_000382445.1. GTDB lineage: Bacteria > Bacteroidota > Bacteroidia > Bacteroidales > Bacteroidaceae > Phocaeicola > Phocaeicola massiliensis. Next base: position 235,636 of record NZ_KB905475.1, read on the forward strand.
TCTTGTGTTTCCATCAGTTCATAGTGTACACTGCGACCGTCAATACGAACAGGAGTACCGGTCTTCATTCGTCCTGCAATGATTCCGTGACGAGTGATAGACTCGGTCAAATGGTAAGAAGCAGGTTCGGCGATTCGTCCTCCCGCCAGCTTTTTGCGGCCGATATGCATCAGCCCGTTCAGGAAAGTTCCTGCGGTCAGCACGATACATTTTGCATGGAATGTAACTCCCCAGCAAGTGACCAGTCCGGTTACTTCACCATTTTCGACTATCAACTCCTCTACTGTATCTTGCCAGATATGCAGATTGGGTGTGTTCTCTAATATTTCACGCCATGCCCAGATAAATTTACCGCGGTCGCACTGCGCACGCGGACTCCACATGGCAGGTCCTTTTGAGCGGTTGAGCATGCGGAACTGGATAGCAGTGCGGTCGGTTACAATTCCCATGTATCCTCCCAGCGCATCTATCTCTCTTACGATTTGTCCTTTTGCGATGCCTCCCACAGCCGGGTTGCAACTCATTTGCCCAATCTTATTCATATCCATCGTGATAAGGCAAGTCTTTGAACCCAGATTCGCTGCGGCAGCGGCTGCTTCGCAACCGGCATGTCCGGCACCAATTACAATTACGTCGTACTTAAAATCCATTGATTTATTTCTTTTTACCGTGGCAAAATTACTAAAAAGTTGTCAGAAAGTAGGTTGAGGGATTGTTAGAAAATGATAGAGAGAGGAAAAAGGATGATAAAAAAGAGAATCGAGGGATTATTTTGTCAGGAATCGAGTGTTTTCTTATTGAAGTTCTCTGTTTGGGGCGATGTATTTCGGGGCACATTGTTTTCTTGGGGATTCGACATTTCATACTCACCGACCAAGGGAAGGATAAGCCGTTTTTTAGGGTCAGTCAAAGCCTTTTAAACGGAAGATTATTACAGTCCATTGCAGCAGACTATACAGTCCACTGTGGAAGTCTGTAGTAATCCGACTTACAGACAGGCATAACCGAAAGGATGGAAATGCATAGTCCGGCTAATGAAACGACTTAGGTGGTTCAAAACGTATGCAGAGTTTGAAAATCGGAGAAGACAGCATCCGGTGACAGGGAGTGCTTGATATATTAATGGAAGAAGCGGTTCAGATACTCAGCATTTCCAATGCCTTGTTTTCTGCTGCTTCCATTATTTCGCGTTCTCCGGGACCCTTGTCATTGATGCCGCAGAGATGCAGGATACCATGTATAATGACGCGGTGAAGCTCCCGCTCATACGGTTGGTTGAATTGCTCTGCATTCGTACGGACAGTATCCAGACTGATGAATAAATCGCCCGAAAGACGGTTGCCGGCACAATAGTCGAAAGTAATGATATCCGTATAATAATCATGTTGTAAATATTGGCGGTTTACTTCCAGAATCTTTTCATCCGAGCAGAAGATATAAGCTATTTCACCGACTCTTTTTCCATAGTCGGCAGCAACCTTTTTTATCCATTCTGTAGTTTCCCTTTTCTTGATGGCAGGCATTTCAATGCCTTCTGTCTGATAACTAATCATACTTTTCTCATTTTTAAAGACGGGCAAAGATAGATAAAGTATTCTGATAATCCTCTTTTATCCAAAGAAAAGGTAGCAAATAAAGATAGCCGCAATCACTCCTGCCAGGTCTGCCAACAGTCCGCAAGGCACCGCATGGCGGGTTTTTACGATACCTACACTGCCAAAGTAGACAGCGAGGATATAAAAGGTAGTATCAGTAGAGCCTTGAAAGATACACGCCAGACGCCCGACGAAGGAGTCCGGACCGTAAGTCGTCATGGCATCTACCATAAGTCCTCTGGCTCCGCTTCCGCTTAACGGTTTCATTAAGGCAGTAGGCAGTCCGCCCACAAAATCGCTGTTGATGCCGCATAGTTTGACTGCACCTTCGATGCCGTCAATCAGATAATCCATCGCACCGGAAGCACGGAAAACACCAATTGCAACCAAGATTGCAACCAGATAGGGGATGATGCGTACAGCGGTACTGAATCCTTCTTTTGCTCCTTCTACGAAAGCATCATATACGTTGATTTTCTTTTTCATTCCTGCTATGATGAAACCGATAATTATCAAGAATAAGAAGACGTTGGCAGTGGTGGTGGAATAAATATCAATCTGTGTTCGGGAAAGAGTATTGAAGAAATAGATGATACCTGCTACCAAAAGGCTTATTCCTCCCAGAAATAACAAGATAGTGCGGTTAAGCAAGTTTATTTTCTGGTAAATGCTGACAGTGATAATTCCGGCAAGCGTTGAGAAGAAAGTGGCAAGAAGAATGGGTACAAAAATATCAGTCGGTTGAGCTGCTCCCAGTTGGGCACGATATACCATGATGCTGATTGGAATGAGTGTCAGCCCGGAGGTATTTAAGACCAGAAACATAATCATCGGATTAGTGGCTGTGTCTTTCTTTGGGTTTAGTTCCTGTAAGCCTTCCATCGCTTTCAAACCTAACGGTGTGGCAGCATTGTCCAATCCCAGCATATTTGCCGCCAGATTCATAAAAATGCTCCCGGTCACCGGATGCCCTTTGGGAATCTCCGGAAAAAGTTTGCAAAACAGAGGGCTCAACAATTTAGAGAACAAAGCAATGACTCCCCCTTTCTCGCCTATCTTCATAATTCCGAGCCAGAGTGAAAGCACGCCGGTCAATCCCAATGAAATCTCGAATGCAGTTTTGGAAGAACTGAAGGTTGAATTGATAATCTCGGGGAAGACCTGGGTATCTCCTAGAAAAACAAGTCTTACCAATGCAACTGCAAAGGCGATTAGGAAGAAGGCAATCCAAATATAATTGAGCACCATAACTGTTGAGTGTTTTTGTTTGCGAGCAAAAGTACAAATAAATCCTCTAATTCGGATAAGGATGCATGATGGAAATTTTTAAGCGATTCTCGTTGATTGGCGGGATGAACATTTGATAGAATTATCACTTGTTTCCGTCTTTTTTGATTGGATAATTCCATTTGAGTATGACTTAATGTGTGTTTTCCTTTTAGTTTTTATGGAAAAAAGGAAGGAAAAGAAATAGAAAAGAACTTTTTATTCTAGAAAGAAGAAGCCCGGTTCGTCGTTTTTCGAGTTTCGGAGAATAACTCCTGCGGTTGTAGAGACGGTAAAATAGTGCTTTTTGCCATATACTCTTTATTGTTGGCATAGATAAAGAGCACACTGCCTCCCTTAATTGTATTAATGATCGGTTTGGTAAGTGCCTGCGGCAATGCCGGACATCCGAAACTTCTTCCTAATCTCCCGCCCCTGCATACGGAAGGATTGGCATAAGCAGCACCATGTACTACAATGGCACGCTCGCGTGCGCGGTCGTTAATTCCTTTTTCCAGTCCATCCAATAATAATGAATAACCGTTCTTTCCCCGGTAAGTGCTTCCGGTGAGATAGAAACCGAGTGAGCTCTTATATGAGCCGACCGCATTGGAGAAAGAAGTGGCATAGTTTTCCCCACTGTTTTTGCCGTGTGCGACTACCGATGAGTAAAGTAGCTTTCTTTCTTTCATATCGAAAACAAACAGACGTTTTTCGGTCGATGGTTTGGTGAAGTCGATAAGAGTTAATACGGGCTTCTTTTTCTGTTCTATTTTGTTGTAACCTTGCACAGCTTGTCGGAATGCCGGAAAGTTTACAATTCCTCCCAAATTCATTTCTTCAAATAAAACTTCGCCATCCGTTAGTTCGTTTTCAGGAATGACCATATCTGTCATCTCCTCGGAGACAGACGTCCGAGTAGATACGTTACTGAATGGGAAAAGAAATAGGAATAGAAATAAAAAAGCTTTGTACATAGGTGAAAACTAAATAATGGGTGCAAAGTTACGCACATTTCTATTCCAAAACAAATATAATTGTCTCATTAACAGGTGCCCAGTCAAAAATAAACTTGGCATGTGATGTTGCGTTGCGCACGCACATGTGCGAACGGGGTGTCGTTCCTAACGTATAGCTATATTCGATAATACCTTTTGCCGGTGCATTGGTGGGCACACCATGAATATAGCCACCATTGTTGAAGCGGTTGGCATAAGGAGCAAATCCTCCGGTTGCGGTGGAACCGTCTTTGAGGAAAATCATTTTTGGCTTCTTTTCTTGCAAGACAAACATACCCAATGGTGTGGGCTGTGCATAAGGCGGCCGCCGTTGCCCTGTCGTTGCCGGATTCATGCTGCGTACCAACCATTCCCCCTCTTTCTTTCGTTCCAGAGTCGTGATATTCTGGTTATGGCGGTCTACAAAGATAGCTTTATCAAAAACGACAGTATCGGGAATGAGTTTCACATATTTGGTAGGTGCATACCATTCTCCTCCTATATATACAGGTGTGACTTTCGTAAACTTTCCTTTTGTACCCAGATGGCGCGTCAGCAACCCATCCAGTCCATAACGTACCGGAGTGAGCGTATCATTGAGCTCATATAACGGTACTCCCTGATATCGTTCCACCCCTAAAGTATCAGCCACACGTTTATAAGCATCCCGCTTAAAATTCTTGACCAGCGGAGCTTCTCCATTCCGGTTCTTATAATTCTGAAGGATACACCATTGTGATGGTTTCTGCCGGATATTTTCCAACAAAGCTAACCTCTCTTTTATCTTTTCCCATTGAAAGCAGCGTGTTGTATCCTTATAAGGGTAGATATCTTTTAAAGTATGCTTGTCATAAAGCAGCTCTTTTTCTATTTTTATATCTTCGGCAGCCAGTTCTTTCACCATAATTTCGGCAGGAGTTTCGGCAATGGAATCCCGGGCTTCGAAGATGGCGGATTGTTGCGCGTCGTTTTCCGCTTTCGAGTTGCAGGAACAGAGTACGCAGAACCCTGTCAGCCAATATATGAATCCTATCCTTTTCATAACAGATATGGGGTTTGTAGAGTTCGTTTACAAATATAATTCTTTATAAGGAATAACCATGCGTTTTTGTTTAAATCTTGTATCTTTGTAGCATAACTTTGTCATTTATATCATGAAGAAATTACCTTTTCTTTGGGGAATTATTATCATATTACTGTCTGTTGCCGGATGTCGTCCGTCCAATCACCGTGCTTTACTGCAACGCGCCGATTCATTGATGACGAATTATCCTGATAGTGTCCTGTCTCTGCTTGCGCAACAGCAAGAACATTTGGCCGACTTCTCGGAAGAAGAACTGATGAGTTATGTATGGATAAAAGCGATGGTCCATAGCGCGAGAAATATATCGATGACAGAAGATTCTTTATTGCCTAAAGCGGTGGATTACTTCCGCAAACATGGCGACCGAGAGAAAGTGATGAAAGGTTATATTCTGAAGGCGAACTATCTGAAATGGATAGACCGGTTGGATGATGCCATTGCAGAGCTGGATAGCGGAGTGGCACAGGCAAAGCAAGCCAATGACTCCGTCAATGTCCGCGACCTGCTTTATTATAAGGCGAATATTGTTTACGAGCTTCGCAGAGATTACCGTGAGGTGGCCAGCCATGTGAAAGAGGCCTTGGCTTATTCCCCTGACACTACTTCCCCTGCTTTGGCAGGAATGTTCTATTTTCTCGCCATTAATCTTGGGCTGGTTGGCGATGACTCTTGCACTTATTATTATGAGAAGAGCATTGCGATGGCTGAAGCCAATAAAGATACAGCATATTTATGCCATTATATGCGGAACTATGCTTCTAACCTGATGCGTTCCGAGAAGGTGGAGAAATCAAATGCACTAATCCGCCGTGTTTGGGAGTTGATGCCGGTATATCGTGAAAAGATGGCTGTCACCCATGCAATCCTGGTTGAGAACTTTCTTTATTTGCGGCAACTTGATTCGGCTGCATATTATCTGGATATGGCGTGGCAAGCTGAAGCGAAAGCAGAGCAGCAGTCCGGTGTGAACATCAGTACACGCCTTTTGCTCTATGAATTACAGAATGTGGTGGACTACGCTATGGAAGGTAGTATCTCGACGATTAGAACCGGACGGTTTGGCGATTCCCTTATCTTGGCAGATTGGAACAAGCAGAGCACCATACAGCAACAGATGGATACAAAAATTAAGCTCGAACGTCAGAATTATACATTGATAATCGACCGTCAGCGTACACAACTGTTACTGGTCACTTTCTTATTTATCTTTGCGGTGGGTGGTTTGTGTGTTTTCTTTTATATTCGCAATCGACACCTGCGTTTGGCGGAAGCCGAAGACCGCATCGAAACACTTACCCGGCTATTGGAAGACGCGAATAAAGCGAGTGAGTCAGAGCATGACAGCGCCTTCTTTAAAAAGATACTGTTGAAGCAACTGGGTATTATCCGTTTGGTGGCGACTGCTCCCACTTCGCAGAATCAGGACTTGCTGCGCCGCATATCGGGGATTACCAACAAAGAAGTCCCTGTCGAGGCTCTTTTGGTGTGGGCCGATCTTTATCCGGTTATCGATACTATTTATAACGGATTTTATTCCCGGATGGAGACGCTTTACGGATACTTGCTTTCCGAGAAAGAAAAGCAGGTATGCTGTTTGTTGTGCGCCGACTTCTCGACAAAAGAAATCGGGGTGGTGACACAACAGAGCGTGGCCAGCGTGTATGTTCGCAAAACAGCAATCAGAAAGAAGTTGGGAATGGATGAGAAAGGAGATATTGTGGAATATATAAATAATACGCAGGCAACATAATACGGATTTAGTCTCCATTAAGATTCGCTTCGCCCTGTTTAAGACTTTTATAAATCAAACTATTTGATAATCAGTGAAATAATACTCTCTGATTAAGACTTTTTATTTCCTGATTTAGTGTGTTTAAGCCCCTTCTTGCTGTTACCTTTGTGCTAAACAAAACGAATTACAGAATGAAAACTTTATTACGAAAAAGACTTGTTTCCCTATTTGTCCTTTTATGTTGTACATGGGGAACAATCACGGCACAAACTTATCGATTATCAGGATGTGTGAAAGATGAGACGGGAACTCCTGTCGAAGTGGCCAACGTCATATTGCTTCACTCCACTGACAGTATGTATCAGGATGGAATGATTACCGATACGAATGGTTGCTTCCAGTTGCAAGAACCCAAAGGGAACTATTTACTGCGTGTTACCCTGTTGGGCTATCAGGATTTGTCGTTGCCTCTTACCCTATCCAAAGATACTGATTTAGGCAGTTTGGTATTGAAAAACTCGTCCATAGCGATGAGTGAGGTGACTGTGACAGCCGCCAAGCCCGTTATCAGGCGTGAGATAGACCGTGTGGTCTTTGATGCGGGAAACTCTATTGCCAGCGTAGGCGGTAATGCATTGGATCTCCTTCACGATGTACCCGGCTTGCGCGTGTCTCAAAGCGGAGTCGACATCATAGGAAAAGGAGGAATCAAGATTTATATCAACGACCGTGAGACCAAACTCTCCGGTGAGGAACTCATTAATTTTCTTCGCTCCTACAGTGCTTCTCAAATTAGCAAGGTAGAAGTGATTACCACTCCTCCTGCCCGCTATGATGCCGAAGGCAATGCCGGTATCCTTAACATCCGCCTCAAGGAACGTGTCAAAGACCATATCGGAGGCAACGCTTTCGGCTCTTATCTGTATGGTGAGAAATATAACTATGGGTATGGCGGCCTGAGCCTACAGTTCAATCGTCAACGCGTAACCGCTTACCTGAACGGTAGCGGAGCTTACGGTAAAACCGGCTATGTGGAGCGTAACGGGCGTTTCTATACCGACCAGACATGGCGCAGCCGTTCCGAAAGCGATTATTCTCTTTCTTCCTTTTATGTAGACGGAGGGATAGATATCGATATGGGCAGACAATGGAATATAGGTACCCAACTTACCTATATCAACAGTGCTCCCAATAATGTAACGGACAACCGTACCGAAGTGCACGACATTCAGGAACTTCGTACCGATTCATTTATGCTCGGCCGTGATGATAAGGACTATTCACAGAATCGTGTGAATGTAAACTTCCATGTCGATAAGTCATGGGGAGATAAAGGACACAAGATGATATGGGATGTCGATTATCTGAAAGACAAGTCCAATACATTCTTCGATTTTGATTCTGAAAGCCACCTGCCGACAGGAGAAATAATCCCCGGCTCGGAGTTTAATTATGATAAGAATCAGCGCCGTACGGTAGATGTAATCTCTTCTGCACTCGATTTCATCCTTCCCGGTGACAGTTACAGCTTTACGACAGGTGCGAAAGCATCTTTTACCGACACGCGTAACCGTCTGAACTATGACAACTCCAATGTGTCTTTCACTCAAAATGACTTTTTCCGGTATAAAGAACAAATCTATGCCCTTTATGCCGACTATAGCCATAACTTTGGCTCCCATTTCTCAATGAAAGCCGGTCTACGTCTGGAGCACACTCGGACAACAGGCATTTCCGAGTCCCAGCAGACAACGGACAAGCATGACTATACCCGCTTGTTCCCTACTTTCTATCTGATGTATAAGCCGAATGAAGATAATGTGTTGAATATGAATATATCCAGCCGCATTTCGCGTCCGGCACAGAATATGGTGAATCCTTTCCTTACTTACGAAAACAAATATAGCGAGCATCGTGGAAAGGAAGACCTGAAACCCAGTTATCGCTATAATGCAGAGCTCTCTTATACCCTGAAGAATAACTTGAATTTCTCTATATTCTATTCGTATGCCACTGATGTATTCTCGCAGCGGCTGATGCTGAATGAGGAAACGCATGTCCTTTCCTCATTGTGGGACAACTATATGAAAAACCGTTCTTTCGGTATTACCAACTCTTATACGTTCCGTTTGGGGTGGTTGCAGACGTTTGCCCAGCACACGTTAAAGTATAACAGGACCACTTCCAGCGCGCCCGAAACCCATCCTAAAAATTCCGGTTGGGATTATAACATCAATATCCGTAACACATTCTATCTGAATACAGCCAAAACGTTGGTTGCCAGTCTTTCCGGTTACTATTCCGGACCGAGTCATGACCAGGTGAGTCATCGGGAAGGTTCCTATGGAGCCAGTGGAGGTATCCGTTATAGTATGTTGGGCAACAAACTGAATCTGAGCCTGAATGTAAGTGATTTTTTGGTGAAGAATATGCAGGGGACCAGCTACTCCAACGGACTCTATGCGAAGTTCAACAATACCTTTACCTATACGAGCTTCCGTATCGGGGTAAGCTATAACTTCGGTGCCGATATCAAGCGTAAAAAACATAATTTGAGTAACACGGATATTCAAAACCGCCTGTAGTCGGGGGCGGATTTTTCCCCTTGTATGCCTTTGTTTTTGTCACAAAGGTGGAGAACAACTTTTCTTTTTTTCTATGGCAGGTCAGTTTGCCAATCATGCTGTAAATAAGAACGGTTAAGTGGAAATGAGATTTATTTCCCTTAACCGTTCTTCCGATGAAATGGGGGATTTTAGGCAGGTCGAAGAAATATAATTCTAGAAAATGAGATTCTTTTTTTTAGCGGGATTGATACAGATATGCATGTTCGGCAAGTATGGCAGAATATCCTATTTTATAAAATACCTTATGTCCTCATCGTTTTATCTTCCTAATTGCAAAGGAATAAAAAAACAGACAACTTATCTTTGTCGGATGCTGTTAAGTCAAAAAAATAATTTAAAGATTAGATTACGATGATTACAATTAACCTAAAGAACAGGTGTTCAAGTAAAAAGTCTCTGGCACTCTTTATGCAAACGAACATTACTCATTTGAAAGAGTTGGAACAAACTCGCACAGGTGAAACCTATGCGACTGCGTTTAATAGTTTTATGAGATTTACGAATGGCGAGGATGTGTCGCTAAGTGAAATGGACTCAGACATGATGGTGGCTTATGAAACCTATTTAAAGGTGAATGGGGTAAGTATGAATACTATTTCTTTCTATATGCGCATACTTCGGGCTGTATACAACCGTGCCGTGGAGCAAGGAATTACTTTGCAACGCTATCCTTTTAAGCACGTCTATACAGGAGTGTGTAAAACTATCAAGCGCGCTCTTCCCCTCAGTGTGATAAAGCAGATAAGATTGTTGGAATTGCCTCCAAATTCTACCTTGGATTATGTGCGTGATATGTTTTTGTTTAGTTTCTATACCCGCGGAATGTCTTTTGTAGATATGGCCTATTTGCATAAAGAAGATTTGTCGGAGGGTATTTTATCGTATAAAAGGAAGAAAACGGGGCAGTTACTCCATATCAGGTGGGAGAGATGCATGGAAAATATTGTGAAGAAATATTCTTGGAATCACACTGTTTATCTGCTCCCCATTCTTAAGGACAACGGTGTGGATGAAAGAAGGCAGTATAAAAATGCCATCACTCTCATGAATCGCAGGTTGAAGGATATAGGCAGGATGGTGGGACTAACCCATCCGTTGACAATGCACTGCGCGCGCCATTCATGGGCCAGTGTGGCAAAACATAAACGTATTCCTTTGTCTGTCATCAGCGAAAGCATGGGACATGATTCCGAAGGAACGACCATGATTTATTTGTCATCGTTGGATACGGCTGTAATCGATGAAGCCAACAAGCAAGTATTGAAAGAACTTTTCTAAAAAAGTTTGTATCTTAAAAGGATACCGTATTAGGTACAAAAAACTTCAAATCCGTCAGCTGATACGGAAATCCTTTGCCGAGCCGGGGTATGGCTGACAGGTTTGAGGGAAACATACGGATATTTTGCAGGTTATTCAACTCACAGAAAATATTTATCTGGCAGAACTTGCCGATACTTGTCAGGAAAGAAAGCCGCGGCATCGTTGGTATCTCATATGAATCACCCCTTAGTGTCAACCTCTAATCAATGCCTTTGATGTAATTCAATATGTGCTGTATGAAATCAAGTACTTTGAATGGATGTTGAGAAGCTGCTGTTTCGGATGTTAATGCTATGTAATCAATTCCTTCTAAACACGAATTAGTAATATCAATAATTTCTGCACGAAGAGGTATTTGGCTCCATTTTAAAGAGTCCAAAGTTCCTGTTCCAATAGATATTTTGCAACCTGCTTTTTGTGCTTTCTGTATGATTTCTTTTTGTATGATTCCTATTTTTTCAATACCCAATGAGAGCCCCAGATCTCCACGTCCAACAAATATTGTGTCCGACTGTGCTAATATACTTTCAATATTAGATACTGCCGTGCCGGTTTCTATTTTGGGAATGACAGAAGCCGCGTGAGGAAAGACCTTCTTAGCCCAAACAAGATTGTCTCCGCTTTCAATAAAAGATAAAATAAGACTGATTGGGAAACGATGCAGGACTGAGTTTACTTCTGCGATTTCTTTTTCATCAATAAGAAATTTAAAAAACTCTTTTCCTTTGATGCCGATTGCAACATGATTGCCAAGTCTGCCACCGGAAAGGGAGCGTAATGTTACTGTATTCTGATGAACCCCTTCGACTACAGCTTCAATTTCGCCATCACCAAAATATACAATATCATTTAAATTAACTTCTTCAAAAAAACGCTTATGCGGTAATATGGCATTTACTCCATCTTTTGCTTGGTCTGAAATTGAAAATAGGGAACCATTGTCCAACTCCATACCATTTGTCTCAGTTAAATGAAGCCGTGGCTTTGTATTTCCTATGTCAAGTAGAATTTGAGATAGTGGATAATTTAGCCTGCTCAATTCTTCAAGCACTTCATAAATCCATGTATACGGACATCGTCCGGTATTCATTCTTATACCTGCAATATTATATTCCAATAATTTTTTGAGACCTTCTTTTGAAAAGCCCCGTTTATCGATGGTTACCCATAATTGTGGTGTTTTCATAAGCCTAATTCTTTTTTAATTATACTCAGACGGTCATTGACACTGTTGTTAACCACTTCGAAGTTTCTTATCAAATCCGGGCTATCCGGTGATGGAATTTCAATAACCCTATATCTGTGACGTTTGTATAATGCGACAATTTTCTTGTCTTGTTCAATCCTTTCATCGTCAGTAAAAACCCTTGTTTTACTATCACCTTCCAATGGTTTAATTTCGATACCTAAAATAGGATGAACAATAAAAATAGGATCATCGTATCTATTTTCATTTATAAATGAAAAGTACTTCTCAGGCAACATCTCTTTGCAGTTATTTCTCTCAGCCATTATTTCCAAATAGAAAATTCCTCTGTCATAGAAAGTGATTAAATCAGGTTTGGCAGCTTCATAATATTTTATGGCACGGTCTGTTGCACATTCAAAAAACAACTTCCAGTCATCAGGTGGTTGGATGCTTTTGTTTGCGCTTTTTCTTCTCATATCTTCTATAGAAGCATTTATTAAATTTCCAAACACAGTGTACCCTGATTTATTTATGCCTTTAAATTCTCTATTATATATATCTCTTTGTGATGTTCCACTAAGCAGAGTGGTTTTACCTCCTCCCGGCGAACCATCCAAAACAATGCGTTTGGGTTTTCCCCATCCTCGTGTATTTCCCCAAATCTGAGCTTTTTCCCATAATTGTTCAAATTCGCTATAAAAGATGTTTTGCCATTCGCTGTGTTCTTTAACCATTAATAGCGGCCTTTTTTCAGGTTCATAATTTGTCAAAAAATAGGGTCTGACATTTATTATCTTTTTGCCATCCTTCTTTTTAAAATATTCAATGCCGAAAGGAGGGAAATTATTCAGAACACGGATTTCCACTCTGTTTCTGCCTTTATCATATTCTTTGATTTCTTGAAGCCACTGATATGACACCGGCACATTTTTCCTATCAACTATAGGTCTTAACTGTCCATAATCGATAGCCGGTGAGTGTTGATTCACAATAAGAAATTTGCACACACAGCCATTGTCTATCGCATGACATACGGCAGACTTATGAGAGCCTAAAAAGTTAACCCCTGTTCTTGCCATAAAAAAGAACTCTTCGGCATTCTTCAAATTGTCTGATATATCAGCTTCTAAGGGACGTTTCTTTTGCGAAAAAAAGATAATAGGATTATCTTCTAAGATATTCACTTTATTTGTAGCATCAGCGAAGCCATTAGATTGAGGAGACGGTTTGCTTTCAGTGAAAAAATCGGCCAGTTTAAATATATTTCCTTTTGCAATAATTGAGGCGCACTCTTTTTTTGATGCTATTTTCTTCCAAAAGTTCTCACGTAATTTGGATTTATCGGCAACTCTATCAATCAAGTTGAATAAATCATCTAAAGCGCACGACTTATGATTGGTTAAATCGACAAAGTCTTGCAAATCCTGTATGTCTTTGTGTGTTTCTCTATTAACAAAAGATATTAATTTGGTAAACGCTAATGCACCTGCCGATGGTATATAAATCTTTTTATACTTTACTCTTTTGTTTTCAAATGCTATGGAGTATTCTTTTACTAATAAATCCCAATCGATATCTGCATATGGTTCTCTTTCTTTTATTTTGGGACCAAAAGAAATGATTAAGCCATTTTTCTTGTTCTTTATATGGTAATCAGGACGATATTCATCCATATTCTCATCAAAAATATCCCATTCGTTTGTAGGATATAATTCACGAATAATCGTGTTTCTGACTGCATCAGAGCAAACAAGATCTATGTCTTTAGACTCTCTGGCCGGATAGAAGTATTTTACAGCCAAACCTCCGATTAGAAGGTGTTTTTCATTTAAAATATCATCAATTCTACCCAATTCTTTTTTAGCTTCCGCACTTTCAATATAAACCATATCTTCAAGATTATATATTATTCTTTTTTCAATGGCAGCTTATGAATATTCAATTTGTGTCCATATAAATAACAAACTGCCAGCTATTTATCATTTGATATAAAAAAGCGGGGAAAGAACCATTCCGTTGATAGGAAGTGTTTTCTTTCCCCGCTTGAAAGAGTCTATAATTTCTACTTTGGGTAGAAGCCGCTTCTCACGAAGGAGAAGCGGACTTTTACTTTATAGTATGATTATTTTTTAATAGTAACAGTATAAGTCTTGGTCATTACCATGCCCCACTTATCTGTAACCTTCATGTTCACTTTCAGCTCAGCCTTACCATTAACCAAATCAGATGCTTTAATGTCAGCTTCTGCTTTAGCTGTAAATTTACCGTCAGTACCGATTGTGGTTGATGTCACAAATTTCTCAGCCAATTTTGTATCGTCCCATGCAAATGTTACAGACTTGATTTCATCAGAAGCCGGTTTAGCTTGAGTTGTTACAGTTTCTTTCTTGGTATCGTATGCCAACTTATCTTTGTAAGCTTTGAACAAAGCAACTTCAGCACTGGCGTCTCTTGCAGCTTTTTCGTCTGCTGACAAACCAGCCTTGTCACCCCATGTTCCGTTGTTATAAGTATAATACTTGTTAACCTCAGTCATGATAGTTTCCCAGCCTTTCAAAGTACTATTCTCACTTCCTACTGTTACATCATTGTTTTCAACAGTCAAGAAGAACTTATCATCTGCTCCCAATGCAGTATAAGCATCAACAGTCATACCGAATTTAATCAGGTCAGCCTTCGCAATTTCGATAGGAGTAGCATCAGTATTCACTACATACTTACCGGCAGCATCTTTCTTAGGAGCGTCATAGTCAGTAACATCTTTTTGAGTAGAACCGCCTGCGTTTCCGAATAATGTCAGAGCCTTGCCCTTGTTGATACCCAAAGCATAAACAGCAGAGATATTAGAAGTCATATTAACTTCTTTACCAAAGGCGCCAGTAATAGCTTTTACTGTTACGTTAGAACCATCAGCAGTATAAACCGAGCTCTTAACAATAACCTTGAAGTCATAGTCAATAGTGTTTTTAGCATTGCCATACAAGGTATAAGTAGCACGGATATTACGTTCCTTGTTCAACATATATTCGTTAGCTTTAGTATCATCACCATTCCAAGCATTTTGGTATACGCTTAAACGACCTTGATCATCAATCCAGTCTATTGCGCCCATTTCTGTATCAGCACCCATCGCTTCTTCCCAAGCTTTGTGATCCAAGTCGATATAAGTTACATCACTACCGGCGAAATCAGGAGCCAAGATACCGTCTTCCAAATCGTAAACCACCTTATTATTTACGATTGTATAGTCACCGATAACTTGCAATACATTGGCTGTAGTAAAGTCAGGTACCAACTTGAAGATATCTTCTGCCTTCGGATTAGAAACAATCATAGTAGCTTCAGATTTCACAATTGTTGCAGCACCGTCTGTTGCTTCAAATACAATTGCATAAGTTCCGGGTACATAGTTTGCAGCATTCAAGCTAAAGCCGAACTTAGCGAAGTCACTGTATGATGTAGCTGTTGCTTTGCCGTCACTCTTATACTGAGCAAGATTGTTATCATCTGTTGTATAAGTATATGTTGCTGTTTCAGGCTTGTCACCATTTTCGTCCAACAGATAAACACTCATTGTCTTACCAGCTTTGAAGAATGCATCCTTCTGAGTTGCAGTAGTAAACTGGAAGTCAGCAACATCCCAAAGAACATTCTGTGTATAAGCACCGCTAACTTTCTCAGTAGATAATGTTACATTCTTGTCTTCCAAACCACCGGCTACTTGAATATCCTGATTAACTGTTACATCAATATCCTCATCAACAGCAGAACCATTCAAACCAAGTGCTATAACGTTCAATTTAACAGTAATGCCAGATACATTGGCAGGCATATTGGCAATAGTCAATACATTTCCGTCCAAAGACAAACCATATTGTTCAATATTCAATTGGTCGCGGAGTTTTACAATAGCTTTACCTTTGTATTCATTTGCATAGATGATACCGGCTTTTTCAGTCTTAGCATCAACAGCTGTCAAATCAATAGTAGGAGCATAAGTTACAGTACCAGCGTTTACATCAACGTTTTCATTCACATCGTCTGCAGAAACTTGATATGCAAAAGCAGTCTTGACAACTGTACCCTTTTCGTTTTCTACAACCAAAGATGCTTCTTCATTCTCAGTAGTTGCATATTTTTTATCTTTTTCATTGTATGCAGGTTCTACGTCCAATGTCCACAAGCAATCTTCTGTTTTAGCGGCTCTAGACATACTACCATTGTTTACTTTCCAGTCGTCTGCAATACCTTTAACAGGGTTAGACAATGCAATATCAAGAACTTTTCCTTTAGCCAGTTGCAAAGAGAAATCAAACTTATCAGTCAATTCCACATTTGCGGGATTTACCAATATCGGCAATTCGCCACCTTGTTTTACTATAGCATTTGCAGCAATACCGGCAAGGTCAGTGAATTTCTCAGTCAATGTCTTATATGCCTTCTTTGCTTTTTCTGTAGTATTCTTTACAGCAGGTTGCCACTTTGCAGTTTGGAATTTAACCTTAACTACAGCAGCAGGAGCTTCCACTACAAATGCATCAGAAGTAGCAGGCAAAGTCACCTCTTGGAACTTGCCGGTTTCGTCAGCGATATGCAATACATAAACGCCATCCTTCTTTACAACATAGGCACTAGTACCTTGTGCAGAGATTTCAGTAGTCTTTTCTACGAATTCACCTTTAACGGCATCCCATTCGTAAACTACCCACATTCCATTGGCGTCGATTTTGGGAGAAGGAGCAGTAGCTCCCGGCTTACCATCTTCTCCATCTTTTGCTATAGCTTGAGAAGTGGTCTTTTCACCGTCCTTGTACCAGAAACCGTCTTCACCGATAGTCCATTCAGTACCGTCTTTTCCATCTGCCCCCTTGATACCTGTAATGGAGGTAGTAGTACCGTCGCTCATGGTTACAGCGAAACCGTTTTCAACAGGAGAGATGTTGGTTACCCATTTTCCTTCTCCTACCAGTTTCTGCAAAGCTGCAATAGCATCCTTGTTAGAGTTGATTTGGCCTTGCAAATTCTCGATGTCATCATCATAGTCTTTACAAGACACAAATGTTCCTGTTGACGAAACCATTAAGGCTCCGAACAGGATTGCACTTAAAAACTTTTTGTTCATAATAGAAAAACTTTAAATTTATAAATTTAAAAAACTAAAATTGGTTATACATAATTTATTGATTCTGAGTGCTGTGCTCTCATTTCATATTTCATATATCTTTTTGGAGATAAGCCCGTCATTTTCTTGAAGGCGGCGTAGAACGTGCTTCGCGACAGGAATCCGCAATATTGGGGTATCTCCTCGGGTGAATATTTGTCCGAACGGAGCAGTTCCTTGGCATATTCCACCCGATATTTGTTCAGTAAATCTTTCAGGTGACAGCCGAAGTAGCGGTTTATCACATTGGATAAATAAGTCTGGTTCGTTTCAATCATTCCACTTAGTTTCTTCAGCGAGATTTCCGGGTCAAGAAACACTTGGCGCACTTCCAAGTAATACAATACATATTTATATATTTCACAATCGACTTTTCTTGCTTTCTCCGGCTCACGACCTGCAAACTTCTGCTCCCAATAAATATGAGCAGCTCTGAAAAGCAGATTTTTCTGCCTTTCGGAAGTAAAAGTGCGCTTGTCGCGGTGTAGAAACAGGTAGTCCATTGTACTTTCTTTTTATCGTCTCTATTTCAGATAATTACTCACTTTTCAAACCCTTAAAAAAGGGTTGCGTTCGGTGCATCTCTTAGTAAGAGATACACCGAACGCACATAATCGCTTTATTATTAATAGTTTAAGCCGATAAAAAAGTGTCCTATAACTTAAGACTAAAGATATTTTTGCATTTGTCTTGTGATTTTTCTTCTCAAAAAGTTTTAATTATCAAAACTTTGTGTAAATTTGCAGCGAAAAGTGTATCTCTTACTAAGAGATGCACTTTTTTTCTTCTATCTCCTAAAACTTTATTCATCACATTTCCAGATGATTGAATCTCGCTAATCATCTGTTTCGCTCCTGACTTGAGAATCTTAACGGATGTCAACATATTATAAAGGGCTAAGTCCGGATATTCTTGAAAAGGGGGAATTGTTTCCAAAGCCGGCTTAAGGGTTTTTCAACGGGCTTTTCGGGAGGTAATGGAATCGTTGAAGGCAAGTTTGAAGGGATTTGGGAAGTGCGGCTGAAACGAGAATGAGGAGGTGGTGTAATCAGTGTGGATTACAAAACATGCCGAGATTATTAGAAAGATAAAGTTTTTTTTGAAAGCGCAATGGCTTATCCGACAACAAGCGGAAGTGACGTGTGAACCTGAACGTACGCAGGCATAAGTTTATGCATTCGTATGTACTGTATCAGGTTCCACTGTGTTTTACATCGGGCAGTCCCAGTCCGGTGCATCTGTTTTATCGGGAGGACAATTTATACCTCTTCCATCCTTGCCAGCTCCCATCCGCAGAACTGCATCACATTGTTCCGCCGACTGTGCCTCGAACTTGTCTTTCGGGAGATATTTTAGTTCCAGAATGTAGCTGTGCTCCACCTCAGGATATCGCTGCAGGTCCGGCATGAGGAACATGTCGCAGAAACCGTGGTTCAGCTCCACTTCGGGCATGGTCAGGTAATAGGCATTGATACTCAGGTAGGCTGTGAAGAAACCTTGAATGTTCCTTTCGCCCTCTATGCTGCTGCGTACCGATGAGTTGTCCTTATAAGCGCGGGCTATAAAATCAAGGGCCGGACGCCAATCCCCGTCGAAAGTCATTCTTTCGGGAAAGGTCATAATAACTGCGGATCATATCCAGAAAAAGGCTCTTTCCGAAACGTCGGGGACGAGTAAAAATGAGGTAGTGCGCCTGATCTTCCAATAAGGGCAGATACATTGTCTTGTCCACATAATAGCAGTTCTGTTCCATCACATCCGTGAAGTTTGACATTCCGTAAGGTATACCTTTTATCGCTTCCATAATCTATTCTCTTTTTGAGTTTAGTATGAAGGGCAAAGTGATGATGCCTTTCACACTAATTTCTCATAAACAGGCGGTTTCAGCAGTTGTTATGTGTGAAAGGAGGTATGCAATAAACTTTCTACCGGGTTAATTTTTGCCTTTTTCTTCTTTTTATCAATCGATAAAAGTGTTTTAGAAAAAGACTTTGTTCTTTTTGAAAAACACTTAAGTCTTTCTCAGAAACTCCTTGGTCTTTTTTGAAAACTTCAAGGTCTTTTCATTATGATACATTGACATCTGTTAAGATTTGCGAGTTGGATGTAAAACAAATGATTGATGGTACTTAACTTGTTGGGGATGTGGTGAATAAGATTTCAGGAGAAAGAAGAAAAAAAGTGTATCTCTTACTAAGAGATACACTTTTCGCTGCAAATTTACACAAAGTTTTGATAATTAAAACTTTTTGAGAAGAAAAATCACAAGACAAATGCAAAAATATCTTTAGTCTTAAGTTTCAGGATACTCTTATGCTCACTTAAATAATTAATAATAAGTTATTTATGCGCGATTGTGTATCTCTTAGTAAGAGATGCACCGAACGCAACTCTTTTTTAAGGGTTTGAAAGATGTGTATTTATTTGAAATAGAGACGATAAAAAGAGAGTACAATGGACTACCTGTTTCTACATCGCGACAAGCGCACTTTTACTTCCGAAAGGCAGAGGAATCTGCTCTTCCGGGCTGCCCGGCTTTATTGGGAGCAGAAGTATGCGGACAGCGAAGTGGTTCCGAAAAGGAAAGTCGATTGTGAGCTATATAAATATGTATTGTATTATTTGGAAGTGCGCCAAGTGTTTCTTGACCCGAAGCTTTCACTGAAGAAGCTGAGCAATATGATTGAAACGAACCAGACTTATCTGTCGAATGTGGTCAACCGCTACTTCGGTTGCCATCTGAAAGAGTTGGTGAACACGTATCGGGTGGAATATGCCAAGGAACTGCTCCGTTCGGGCAAGTGTCCGCCGGAGGAGCTGCCCCAACGCTGCGGGTTCCTGTCGCGAAGTGTGTTTTATGCTGCTTTTAAAAAGGTGACGGGTGTTTCTCCCAAACGTTATATGAAATATGAAATGAGAGCACAGCACTCAGAATCAATAAATTATGTATAACCAATTTTAGTTTTTTAAATTTATAAATTTAAAGTTTTTCTATTATGAACAAAAAGTTTTTAAGTGCAATCCTGTTCGGAGCCTTGATGGTTACCTCGACAGGAACATTTGTGTCTTGTAAAGACTACGATGATGACATTGACGAAATCAATAAAGAGTTGACGGAAATCAAGTCTCAGATCGCAGCTTTGGAAAGCGCTGTAAACAACGGTGACTATGTGACCGGTGTTACTCCTACCGCTGACGGTAAGGGTATGATTTTTACTTTCTCCAAGGGTAGCCCTGTAACGGTTACTTTGAATGTAAAAGATGGTGAACCAGGTGAAAGTGCTCAAAAAATTACTTTTGACGAAAAAACAGGCGAAATGTTGGTTGACAATAAGCCTACAGGTATTTTCCCTGCAAAAGATGCAGAAAAAGCTCCCGTTAAGATTGAAGGGGGATATTGGGCCGTGTTGAATGACAAAGGTGAATATGACGTAACTGAAATTCCTGTTTCGGGTGTTACTGCAGTAGTTACTGATGGTATTTGTACATTGACTGTATTCAATGCAGATGGCACTACTACTGTAGTTGAGTTGCCTACTACTTCTTCTACTATCACAGAACTTGAAGTAGTTGGTTATTTGGACGCTAAGGGTGATTTTACTGCATTCTCTGATGCTGCTTCTCACGATAACAAATATGAGATGGGTTACTCTGCTTTCTATACAGCTACTAAGGCGCCTTGGGAATGGGTGGATGCCGATGAATCTCAAAAAGTAAAAGGTGAAATTGCTGCCAAAACAGGTGTGGTTTCTCTTGCTGGTCAGTCTTTGGTGATTCGTGTAGCTCCCGCTTCTGCTGATTTATCAACAGTGGCTATGTCTTTGGTTAATTCTAAGATGGACGAAGCTCCTATAACTTTAGGTACTCCCGAAGCATTCAAAGGCTTGGTGACTCGTGCTGCTTCTGCTAATGGCTTGTGGGCTATTCCTTTGTCGAGCAAGGAATTGACAGGTTTGAATGCTTTGACTGATTTGACTGGAAAATTTGGTGGTGAAATAGAGGATGATGAGTTTAATATTGCATTTGCTGTAAAGACTCCAAACTTCTTGTCAAACTTCAACTTGGCATTCAATAAGGTTGAATTGGATGCGGTGAGTGCTTCTCTGAATAAGAAAAAGTTGGTTGAGGCTACACAGAAAGGAAGCACTAATATTTATGAATCTACTTCTGGTACAGAAGACAATGCTTATGTGATTGTTAAACAAGGTACACCAAATACCTTTACTTTTGATGTTCCGACTTCTGTTTACAAGAGCCAAATTATTGTAGATGAATATATAGCTCAGAACTGGGGTGTTGTGATTGATGGTAATTCATTTACAGTAAATAAGTATAATGACAAACAGACAATTCCTTCATTCCCTGTTTATTTCAACTATATTCAACTGACAGAAACGGGAATCAAATCTGTAACTCAGACTGTATGGGTTCGTATGGAACGTACAATTAAGGATCAGGTAGTTCTCGATCCTGTTAACCATATCATTCCTGCCAAGGCTGCTGATGATAAGTTTACAGTTTCTTTGGACAAGATGTTCAATGAAATGACAGCTGAAGAAAGAGTTAATTGGAATAAATTTGCTCACGACATTGTGACTGTGATTAAACAAGTAAATCCTGACGGTGATGATATTACAGTTACAGGATTTGATGATGATAATATTGCTTATCTGACAGCAGACAATAAGCCTGCTACTTCAGCTCTCAATATTGCTAAGTTGCAATTCATTCCGAATCACGAATGGAATCAAGAAACATATCCATTTGATAAGGAATACTACATTGTTTCTGATTTCGAGGATGAAAACGGTGACGTATTGAGCTCAGTTAAGATTCCTTTGACCGTAGGTATCCCTGCGTTGTCAACTCTGTTGCAGAAAGAGCAGGTAGTATTTGGTGGCACTAACAATGGTACTGGCGTATTGAATGAAATGGATTATGCTTCTGACAACAACGCTGTATTCTACTCATTGAAGTATGCGTTTAAAAACCAGTTGAAGGATGCTTTCGAAAATGAAAATACTGTTAAATTCATTATTGATCCTCAACAGAAAATAGAAGGTAATCCGGTCGTAGACTTGGCTCACATGGGTACAGGCGAAAAGCGTACAGGTGTTAATCAGGCTATTGTTTTGGATGATAAGGAAAAGGCTTACAACACTCCGATCAATATCTTGATTGATGGTGAAACTACTAAGTATGTTGGTAAGTACACTTGGTCAGACAAAGAAATCAAAGATAATGCTTTCACTATTAAGATTGTCAGTCCGATTGAGCAAGGTATCGTTGAAGCTGCTAGTGGTGATATAATCGAAGTGGTTGCTACAGAAGATGGTACAGCTAAATTGACTGATGCTGATTTGACTACTAAGACTTATGCTAAGGTTGAATATAATATCTTCAAAGATAAGTTTAAAGACAATGAAACAACAGCTGATTTGTGGACCAGTCCATACATGAAGGGTATCTCATTCAAGTCTATGAACGAGAATACTATTAAAGCTATTGCTAATGAAGACATTAAGCCTGCAACTAAGGTTAAAGATACAGTAACTCCTGGTTATGTAGTTTTGAGACCGATGAATGTTGCTTACGAAGGCACTACAGAAGTAGAGGTTAAAGTAACAGACGTTTGGGGTTACGCTAAGACTGCTACTGTTAAAGTGAAAGTTCTTGCAGAAAAGGAGTAATTTATCTGTGAGATTAATTATCTGATAATAGGTAAACTCTGATATGCAGGGTACGTCTCTTTCTGATTTGCGGGAAAGAAGGCGTACCCTGCTTTTTTTGTATCTGTATATTTTTCCCGATCTTAATAAATATGTATTTTTGCACAAGTAAAATCGTAATTATACATTCTATTATGTTAGACACCCTTCTTTTAATCGGCGGTTTAGCCCTTATATTGCTGGGAGCAAACGGCCTGACTGACGGCTCGGCTGCTGTTGCCAAGCGTTTTCGTATTTCCGACCTCGTAATCGGTCTCACCATCGTGGCTTTCGGTACTTCCGCACCCGAGTTGGTAATCAGTGTACTTTCTGCTTTAAACGGAAGTGCAGAGATGGCTATCGGTAACGTGGTGGGTAGTAATACATTCAATGCTTTGATGATTATCGGTTGCACGGCGGTGGTACTACCCATCAAAGTTGGTGAGGGAACCATGAGCAAAGAAATACCGCTGGTGATTCTTTCTTCGCTGGTACTTTTCTTTTGTGCCAATGATGTGATGCTCGATCAAGGCAATGAAAATATAATCGGGCGGATTGACGGACTTATTCTGCTCGCTTTCTTTCTTATTTTCTTGCGATATACATTTGCCATTGCACGAAACGGAGGCGAAGAAGTGGGAGAAGAACAGAAGATTAAAGAGATGCCTGTATGGAAATCTGTTCTTTTTATAGTGGGTGGACTGGCAGGTCTCATCTTTGGCGGGCAACTCTTTGTTGAAGGAGCAAGCGGTATTGCCCGGTCGCTGGGTGTCAGCGAATCTGTTATAGGATTGACTTTGGTGGCAGGAGGTACTTCGTTGCCCGAGCTGGCCACATCTGTTACGGCTGCATTGAAGAAGAATCCGGGTATTGCCATCGGAAATGTGATAGGTAGCAATCTGTTTAATATATTCTTTGTGTTGGGATGTAGCGCAACTATTTCACCTTTGCCGATGGGTGGCATCAATAATCTTGACTTGACGGTGATGATTGCTTCCGCACTGCTGTTGTGGCTGGTGGGATGGTTCTTCAAAAAACGTACCATTACACGCCCTGAAGGGGTGTTGATGATGGTGTGTTATGTGGCTTATACGGCCTATCTTATTGCCCAACAATGAAAAAAGGTGTGAAAATCACCTCTTTTTAAATTAAAAACAGCTATCTTTACCGCCTGAATTTTTATAAAAATCGAACATGGCTATTACCATTAAGAAAGTCAGTACCCAAAAGGAACTAAAAACATTTATACGTTTTAATTACGAGTTATATAAGGATAATCCCTATTCCGTACCCGATTTGTACGATGATATGCTGAATACGTTCAGCCCGAAGAAGAATGCTGCTTTTGAGTTTTGCGAGGCTGTTTACTTTTTGGCCTATAAAGATGATAAAGTGGTGGGACGTATTGCCGGAATTATCAATCATCGTGCCAATGAAACATGGCAGAAAAAGGAAGTACGTTTTGGATGGATTGATTTTCTGGATGATATAGAAATATCACGTGCACTGCTGGATGCTGTGTCTGAATGGGGAAAATCGAAGGGCATGGATACTATTCAAGGACCTTTGGGCTTTACTGATTTTGACGCGGAAGGAATGTTGATTGAAGGCTTTGACCAGTTGAGCACGATGGCAACTATTTATAATTATCCTTATTACCCGCAACATATGGAAAAGTTGGGATTTGAGAAAGATGCCGACTGGGTGGAGTATAAGATATATGTGCCTGATGCTATTCCCGACAAGCATAAGCGTATCAGCGATTTGATTCAGCGTAAGTTTAATCTGAAGATTAAGAAATATACATCGGGTAAAAAGATTGCTGCCGAATACGGTCAGGCTATTTTTGAGCTGATGAATGAGGCATATGCGCCCCTTTATGGATTTTCGGCATTGTCACAAGGACAGATTGACCAGTATATCAAGATGTATCTGCCTATCGTGGATTTGCGTATGGTGACTCTGATTACGGATGCCGACGATAAACTCATTGCTGTGGGTATTTCAATGCCTTCTTTGTCTGAAGCATTGCAAAAGGCAAAAGGACGTTTGCTGCCTATGGGATGGTATCACTTGATGAAGGTGCTGTTTATGCATAAATATCCTCCCATGCTCGATTTACTGTTGGTGGCTGTGAAGCCTGAGTACCAAAACAAAGGGGTGAATGCTTTGTTATTCTCCGACCTGATTCCTGTGTATCAGCAATTGGGGTTCAAGTATGCCGAAAGTAATCCGGAACTGGAGCTGAACGGAAAGGTGCAGGCACAGTGGGAGTATTTCGAGACTGAACAGCATAAGCGCCGTCGTGCTTATAAGAAAAGCATCGTCTGACAATGTACTCGTGAAGAAACTGATTTTGTAACCGTTACTAAGATATGGAAGAAAACAACGAACTGATAAACAATTCCGCCGTAGAATATACCGACGATAACATCCGCCACCTCAGCGATATGGAGCATGTGCGTACCCGTCCCGGTATGTATATTGGAAAGTTGGGTGACGGAGCGCATGCAGAAGACGGTATTTATGTTCTTTTGAAGGAGGTACTCGATAACAGTATCGATGAGTTTAAAATGCAGGCGGGCAAGAAGATTGAAATTACAATAGAAGATAAACTTCGTGTCAGTGTGCGCGACTTTGGCCGTGGTATTCCTCAGGGAAAACTGATTGAGGCAGTGAGCGTGCTGAACACAGGTGGCAAATATGACAGCAAGGCTTTTAAAAAAAGTGTCGGGCTGAATGGTGTCGGTGTGAAGGCGGTCAATGCATTGAGTTCGCGCTTTGAAGTGCGAAGCTACCGCGAAGGGAAGGTGCGTATTGTTACTTTTGCCAAAGGAGATTTGCTGACAGACCGGACGGAAGATACTTCGGAAGAGAACGGTACTTATATCTTCTTTGAACCGGATAATACTTTATTTGAAAATTATAGTTTCCGCTCTGAATTTGTGGAAACGATGTTGCGCAATTATACTTACCTCAATACGGGATTGGCTATCATTTATAACGGACAGCGTATATTGTCGCGCAACGGGCTGGTGGATTTGTTGAATGATAATATGACGGCTACGGGTCTGTATCCCATCATTCATCTTAAAGATGAGGATATAGAGATTGCCTTTACGCACACCGGACAGTATGGCGAAGAGTATTATTCGTTTGTCAATGGGCAACATACCACTCAGGGGGGTACACATCAAAGTGCTTTTAAGGAGCATATTGCACGTACTATTAAAGAGTATTTCAATAAGAATATGGATTATGCGGACATCCGTAACGGATTGGTGGCAGCCATTGCCGTCAATGTGGAAGAACCGATGTTTGAAAGTCAGACAAAGATTAAGTTGGGATCTACCAATATGGCTCCCGGCGGTCCTACGGTGAATAAGTTCGTAGGCGATTTTGTGAAGACGGAAGTGGATAATTATCTGCACAAGCATATGGACGTGGCGGATGTGATGTTGCAAAAGATACAGGAATCCGAGAAAGAGCGTAAAGCGATAGCCGGTGTGACTAAACTGGCCCGTGAACGTGCCAAGAAAGCGAACCTTCATAATCGTAAGTTGCGCGACTGCCGTTTCCACCTCAATGATGCAAAGGGAGATAAGAAAGAGGAAAGCTGTATTTTTATCACCGAGGGTGATTCGGCAAGCGGTTCTATCACGAAAAGTCGTGATGTAAACACGCAGGCGGTGTTCAGCCTTCGCGGTAAGCCGCTGAATTCTTACGGGCTGACCAAGAAGGTGGTGTATGAGAATGAAGAGTTTAATTTGCTGCAAGCGGCTCTTAACATAGAAGAAGGCATAGAGGGACTGCGTTATAATAAAGTGATTGTGGCAACCGATGCCGATGTGGACGGCATGCATATACGTCTGTTGTTGATAACGTTTTTCCTGCAATTCTTCCCCGATTTGATAAAGAAAGGACATGTGTATATTTTGCAGACTCCTTTGTTCCGCGTGCGTAACCGTAAGAAGGGAGTGTACGAAACTGTCTATTGCTATTCGGAAGAGGAAAGGATTGCTGCTATCGAACGGTTGAGTCCCAATCCTGAAATTACTCGGTTTAAGGGACTCGGAGAGATTTCACCCGATGAATTCAAGCATTTTATCGGAAAAGATATGCGTTTGGAACAGGTAAGCCTTAGAAAGACTGATTTGGTGAAAGAACTGTTGGAATTCTATATGGGTAAGAATACCATGGAAAGACAAAACTTTATAATTGAAAACCTTGTTATAGAAGAAGATATAGCGTGAGATGAGAAGAGCAATATTTCCGGGAACATTCGATCCCTTCACCATCGGGCATTATTCGGTTGTAAAACGGGCATTGACCTTTATGGATGAGGTGATTATCGGTATTGGTATTAATGATAATAAAAAGACTTGGTTCCCGATGGATAAACGTCTGGAAATGATTCGCGGATTGTTTGCCGATGAACCTCGTATCAGGGTGGAGGCGTATGACTGTCTGACGGTGGATTTTGCCAAAGAACAGAATGCCGGGTTTATCGTGCGCGGCATTCGTACCGTGCATGATTTTGAGTACGAGGAAACCATTGCCGATATCAATCGGAAGCTGGCGGGAATAGAGACTATTTTACTGTTTACCGAGCCCGAACTGACTTCTATCAGTTCTACTATTGTGAGGGAATTATTGCAATTCGGTAAAGATGTTACTCCGTTTTTGCCTGAAGGAATGAAAATAGATTAATGATGAAATATACCAAGTATTTAGTTGCAGGCTTGATTGCCTGCATTTTTTCTTTCTGTGCTGTCCGGGCACAGGAAAGAAAGTCTTTAGTGGATTCCCCGGCCCGTAAACTGCAATTGGCGGAGTTTGCCATTGCCAATCTGTATGTCGACAAGGTGGATGAAGGCAAGATGGTGGAAGAAGCCATTATAAAGATGCTGGAACAGCTTGACCCGCATTCTGTTTATTCGGATGCGGAAGAGGTAAAAAAAATGAATGAGCCGTTGCAGGGCAATTTTGAAGGAATCGGTATTCAGTTTAATATGGCGGAAGATACTCTTTTCGTTATACAGCCTGTATCGGGAGGTCCTTCTGAGAAGGTTGGCATTCTGGCCGGTGACCGCATTGTAATGGTGGATGATACGATTATTGCCGGTGTGAAGATGAGCACGGAAGATATCATGCGCCGTTTGAAGGGGCCGAAGGGTTCGGAAGTGAATCTGAAAATTGTGCGCCGTGGAGTGGGGGAACTGCTTCCTTTTACGGTGAAAAGGGATAAAATTCCGGTTTACAGCCTCGATGCTTCTTATCTGTTGAAAGATAGAATCGGCTATATCCGCATCAATCGTTTTGGTGCTACCACGCATGAGGAGTTTAAGAAGGCATTGGCTGAACTGAAAAAACTAGGCATGAAAGATTTGGTGCTTGATTTGCAGGGTAACGGTGGAGGTTATCTGAATGCTGCCATCGATTTGGCAAATGAATTTTTGGAAAAACAAGAGTTGATTGTTTATACCGAAGGACGCCGGAATCCTCGTAGCGAGTTCTTTGCCAAGGGTACCGGAGATTTCCGGGATGGGCGTCTGATTGTGCTGGTGGATGAGTTTTCGGCTTCTGCCAGTGAAATCGTGACCGGAGCTGTTCAGGACTGGGACAGAGGAGTAGTGGTTGGTCGCCGCACTTTCGGTAAGGGGCTGGTGCAGCGTCCCATCGACTTGCCCGATGGCTCTATGATTCGCTTGACGGTGGCTCGTTATTATACTCCGGCAGGGCGTTGTATTCAGAAGCCTTACGAAAGTATTGAAAAATATAATGAAGATTTGATAGACCGCTATAACCGAGGGGAAATGCTGAGTGCCGATAGTATTCATTTTCCTGATTCTCTTAAGTTTAAGACTCATAAATTAGAACGTACGGTATATGGTGGAGGTGGCATTATGCCGGATTATTTTGTGCCGATTGATACGACGCTCTATACTAAATATCATCGTCAGTTGCGTGATAAGGGGGTATTGATGAAAGTGCACTTCCGGCAGATAGATGCACATCGTGACGAATGGTTGTCTAAGTATAAGAAGTTTGATGATTTCCATAAGAAGTTCGAAGTTTCTCCGGATATGCTTCGGCAATTGGTAGCGACAGGAAAAGAGATGGGCGTGGAATATAATGAGGAAGAATATCAAAAAGCCCTGCCTTTGCTGAAATTGCAGATGAAGGCGTTGATAGCTCGTGATTTATGGGATATGAATGAATATTATCACGTTATTAATGATGCTAACGAAAGCATCAGGAAGGCTTTGGAACTGTTGGAACAACCGGATTTTGAAGGATTGTTGAAAAAGAAACAGTAGTCGGGCTGTATTAATATGGTAAGTTTGTCATTCTGAGATTCTTTTGGTGCGCAGAATGACAAACTTATAGAAGGGCATGGTTTGCCTGCCCGAAGACACAAAGTAAACTGTTTTCGGGCGAGCGAACCTCGCCCCTACGAGCTAAGCGACAGCATTATCCACGTTTTGACACATTTCTTTTCCGAATGGGGTAAACCACAGGAGGTTATAGAATTGCCGAGTGACCTTGATATAGTAAATGTTTTTATAATGAAATGATTGTTTCTCAGGTTTTATTTCTTTTTGAATAATATCTTATTCAGCCAGCGGTTGATATAAATATTTGCAAAAGCGCATCCCACTCCGATGGCAGCTCCTGCCACTACATCGCTTGGATAATGTACTCCTTGGTTTATCCGGGCAAACCCTACTCCGCAAGCCCACACTGCCGAAGGAGCGATGACATACCATTTGGGATAAGTGATTGAAAGAGATGTTGCCAGGGAAAAGGCGGCAGCTGTGTGACCTGATGGGAATGACGGGCTGTCTGCATCCGGTGCTCCGTAAACATGAATCTTATCGGGGTACTTTACAAAAGGGCGGTCGCGTCCTATGATGTGCTTGGCTGCGTAGGTGATGCCTACTGCTTCAATCACGCTTGTACCGATATAAATGGCATCTTTCAGTAACGGCTGGTCTTTTTTTATCAATGCATAAATTCCCATGGCGGCGGGCACTCCTACAGGCAGGATAACGCCGCTTGCTGACAATCCACGGCTGAGGCCGTGTACATCCCATTTGTTGATGGTCTTCACCGTGTTGATGTCCCAGTTTTGCGCAGATAGTTGCATGCTGAGGCATAAGCTTAGAAGTAGAAAGATACTTTTTTTCATTGTATATTTTATAGTTTGCTGCCGCAAAGATAGGAAATTATGTTTTCTTCTCTTTGTTCCTAGGCTGATTAAAGAATAATTTCCATAATTCCTTGTATTATCGCTAGAATTCCTTTACTTTTGCATCGTGAATACACAGCTTTTAACGGAATTTTTAGTTCTAACAATTAAATAATTTAAATTCAATCATTTATGTGGTTAAGTAATTCATCTATTGGAAGGAAAGTGGTGATGAGTGTCACAGGTATCGCCCTTGTCCTGTTTCTGACGTTTCACATGGCGATGAACCTTGTTGCGCTCTTCTCGGAAGATGCTTACAACATGATTTGTGAATTCTTGGGAGCTAACTGGTACGCGTTGGTTGCAACTGCCGGACTGGCTGCTCTGTTTGTAATTCACATCATCTACGCTTTCTGGTTGACCATGCAGAACCGTGCAGCTCGCGGTAGCGAACGTTATGCAGTGAACGTTAAACCTAAGTCGGTAGAATGGGCATCTCAGAACATGCTTGTTCTGGGTATTGTCGTTATTGCCGGATTGGCTCTTCATTTTGCCAATTTCTGGTACAAAATGCAGTTTGCCGAAATTATCGGTGTTCATGATTTAGGCGCATTCGGTCCTACAGACGGTGCCGCTTACATTAAAGAAACATTTGGCAACCCCGTATTTACAGTGCTTTACCTTATTTGGTTAGCAGCTTTGTGGTTCCACCTGACTCACGGATTCTGGAGTGCTTTGCAGACTTTGGGCTGGAGCAATAAAATCTGGTTCGAGCGTTGGAAGACTATTGGTAACATCTACTCTACTTTGGTAGTTCTTGGTTTTGCAGCAGTAGTCGTTATCTACTTCGTGAAATCACTCGCTTGTGGTGCTTGCTAATCGTAAATTGTAAATGATAAAATTGTAAATGAATATGGCTACTATAGATTCTAAAATTCCTGAAGGCGCTTTAGCCGAGAAATGGACCAATTATAAAGCTCATCAAAAATTGGTAAACCCTGCCAACAAACGTCGTCTTGACATTATTGTGGTAGGTACCGGTTTGGCAGGTGCTTCGGCTGCTGCTTCACTGGGTGCTCTGGGTTTCAAGGTATTAAACTTCTGTATCCAGGACTCTCCTCGTCGTGCACACTCTATTGCTGCACAGGGAGGTATCAATGCTGCTAAGAATTATCAAAATGATGGTGACTCTGTTTACCGTCTTTTCTACGATACAATCAAAGGTGGTGACTACCGTGCACGCGAAGCTAACGTTTATCGTCTGGCAGAAGTGTCAAATGCTATCATCGACCAGTGCGTAGCTCAAGGTGTTCCTTTCGCTCGCGAATACGGTGGTTTGCTGGATAACCGTTCATTCGGTGGTGCTCAGGTATCACGTACATTCTATGCCCGCGGTCAAACCGGACAGCAGTTGTTGCTGGGTGCTTATTCTGCATTGAGCCGTGAAGTTCAGCGTGGTAACGTGAAGTTGTACACTCGTTATGAAATGTTGGACGTTGTGCTGATTAAGGATAACGAAGGTGTGGAACGCGCCCGTGGTATTATCGCCCGCAACCTGGTTACAGGTAAGATTGAACGTTTTGCTGCTCATGCGGTAGTTATCGGTACCGGTGGTTATGGTAATACTTACTTCTTGTCTACCAACGCTATGGCGTCAAATGGTTCGGCTGCTATGCAGGTTTACCGCAAAGGTGCTTACTTTGCCAATCCTTGCTTTGCACAGATCCACCCGACCTGTATCCCTGTACACGGTGACAAGCAGTCTAAACTGACTTTGATGTCCGAGTCATTGCGTAATGACGGACGTATCTGGGTTCCGAAAAAGCTGGAAGATGCCAAGGCATTGCAGGCAGGAACTAAGAAACCGACCGATATTCCTGATGCAGACCGCGACTTCTACTTGGAACGCCGTTATCCGGCATTCGGTAACCTGGTTCCCCGTGACGTTGCTTCACGTGCTGCGAAAGAACGTTGCGACGCCGGTTTCGGTGTGAACAACACAGGTCTGGCTGTATTCCTTGACTTTAAATACGCTATCGACCGTCTGGGTGAAGATGTAGTTCGTGCCCGTTACGGTAACTTGTTCGATATGTACGAAGAAATTACTGACGAAAATCCGTACAAGACTCCGATGATGATATTCCCGGCTATTCACTATACAATGGGTGGTATCTGGGTTGACTATGAACTGATGACTTCTATCAAGGGCTTGTATGCTATCGGTGAAGCTAACTTCTCTGACCACGGTGCAAACCGTTTGGGTGCATCTGCATTGATGCAGGGATTGGCTGACGGTTACTTCGTATTGCCTTATACTATCCAGAACTATTTGTCAGACCAGATTCAGGTTCCCCGTTTCTCAACAGACCTTCCCGAATTCGTGGCTGCTGAAAAGGCTGTAAACGATAAGATTCAGAGACTGATGAATATCAAGGGTCATCGTTCGGTAGACTCTATTCACAAGGAACTGGGTCACATCATGTGGGACTTCGTAGGTATGGGACGTACCAAGGAATCTTTGACTACTGCTCTGGCTAAACTGAAAGAAGTAAGAAAGACCTTCTGGAGCGACCTTCGCATTCCGGGTGAAGCTAATGAATTGAATGTGGAACTTGAAAAGGCAATCCGCCTGGCTGATTTCATCGAAATCGGTGAGCTGATGGCTTACGATGCATTGAACCGTGAGGAATCTTGTGGTGGTCACTTCCGTGAAGAACACCAGACTCCGGAAGGTGAAGCGCTTCGTCACGATGACAAGTTCTCGTATGTAGCTTGCTGGAAATACACAGGTGAAGGAAAAGAACCCGAATTGATCAAGGAAGATTTGAACTATCAGTTCGTTAAGGTTCAAACTCGTAACTATAAGTCTTAATTATTAATTGTATAGAAATCATGGATAAAAATATAAGTTTCACACTGAAAGTTTGGCGTCAGAAAGGTCCTAAGGACAAAGGACATTTTGATACCTTCCAAATGAAAGATATTCCGGGTGATACCTCATTCCTGGAAATGATGGATATCTTGAACGAGCAGCTTATCAATGAAGGTAAAGAACCTATCGTATTCGACCACGACTGTCGTGAAGGTATCTGCGGTATGTGCTCTATGTACATTAACGGACATCCTCACGGACCTGCTACAGGTGCTACTACCTGCCAGATTTATATGCGTCGTTTCAAAGACGGTGATACCATTACTGTTGAACCTTGGCGTTCTGCCGGTTTCCCGGTTATCCGCGACTTGATGGTAGACCGTAGCGCATACGACAAGATTATGCAGGCGGGTGGTTACGTGTCAATCAATACCGGTGGTATTCCTGACGCTAACGCAATTCCTATCGCGAAACCTATTGCCGATGAGGCTATGGATGCTGCTGCATGTATCGGTTGCGGTGCTTGTGTTGCTGCATGTAAGAATGGTTCTGCTATGTTGTTCGTTTCTGCAAAGGTCAGCCAATTGGCACTGTTACCTCAGGGTAAAGTGGAAGCTGCACGCCGTGCGAAAGCTATGTTGAGCAAAATGGATGAACTGGGCTTTGGTAACTGTACAAACACTCGTGCTTGTGAAGCAGAATGTCCGAAGCTGGTTTCTATCAGCAATATTGCTCGTTTGAACCGTGAATTTATTGCTGCGAAGCTGAAAGACTAATTACGGTTAGTTTTACTTGATATTTGAGAGTGCCCTGCCTTTTGGCGGGGCATTTTTTATTGCAATATCTTCTGTATCTCGGCACTTTTTTCTTTTCGGAGATTTCGCGGAGAGTCTCCGAAGTACTTCTTACAGAAGTTGGAGAAATTGGAGAGTGATTCAAAACCGTGTCCGAAACAGATTTCGGAAATAGATAACCGGTCGTCCCTTAACTGATAAAGAATGCTTTCTTTTCGTTGTTCGGTCATCCATTCGTGAACGGGAACATGGAAAATTGCATCAAAAATACGACGAAAAGTGGTAAGGCTATAACCTCCCAGTTGGGCAAACTCTTCTACAGTCTTTACTTTTTTGTAATTCTGAATGACGAAGTATTGGAATGAAGTGGTATATTGGGAAAGAGGGTGTATGAGGGATGCCAGCTCATAATCAGTATAATAGTGTCCTAATATAAAAGCAAGTTCTTTGCGTTTTAGGGATAGGAGTTCACGGCAGATTTTGGGTTCTGATAAGTACGTATTGGTACATATCAGAAAATATTCCAGTGCAGGGACGATTTTTAAGGGTGTATTGATCAGAGGTCCTGGGATGTCATTCATAATATGGTGGTAACGTTTATCACAAAACAGTTCCGGTTGATTGAAGCGGTAATAAATACATTCCGTATCTATCATTGCCAATATTTCAATTTTGGCGGTGATAGGTTGTAAAATGAATTCTCCCGTTTTGACAGTAGTTCCTGCATACTCTTCGCTATTTACCAATATTTCTCCTTTCAGGATGAAGAGCATAAAATTGAACTCACTTCTTATGACAGGGATATGGAATCCTTGCTTATGAAAGACGTGGAATACTGCATTTTCCACTGATTTTGGACACATTTGACATTTGTCCGTGTTTCCACAAAAGACATCAGGCATTAAAGTGGGGGCTTTGGTTTGTGTACAGGCAAAAATAAAATAAATAATTTGATTTACAATGAATAAGGTGAAATAATGTTATTGTTTATGGTGGGGAGATGATGCAAGAATGGAATTAGAAAAGTTTTTTTGAGATATGATATTGTTTTGCCGTTTCAAGTAAAACGAATGGTTTGTTAATCCTTAATGGCTATATTCGGATTCTTCATTGCATTCAGAATGATACAATGATAGATAAATCTGGGATTTCCTAATGTGTTTTGTATATGGATGGAGTATAGGGATAAAAATGCTCCGCAAATGAAATAAGCCTTTCCCAAGAACCTATTTTATTTGCGGAGCTAAAGAGTTATGTTAGAGGAAAACTACTTTTCCGAACAAGATAGGTCTATTTGTTAATGTCAATATCACTATCACCATTAGTTGCCCAATCATCAGAAGTGTCAATTTTACCATCAATTTTAACTTTATCTCCACTTAATATGAGTGTATAAGTAGTCTTTTTGCCTTCTGTCCATGTTTTTCCTCCTAAACTTACAGTAATAGGATTGCTTTCTGCATGAATCTCAGTGTCTACATCACCATATTTCTTTGTAGCTGAATAAGTTACTACTATCGTTGCATCATCGGGGACTGTTTGTGGCATTAACATTAATGTTGTGCTGTTATAGTCATTATTGTCTGTATAGGTACCTAATAGTGTAGCTGTTGTTCCATTAACAACTGTTGCGTTTGTTGGGGTTGCAACGTAGCCGGTTTCCTCTTTATTAATGTGATCAGTCCATATCCCAGTCTCATAATTATATTTACCATCTTTAAATACACCATTTATAGCTACTGATTTTACAGTATATGTAACTGTCTCATCATCACCTTTTAAATTAAATAACACTTGTGTCAGTGCGTGTTTAAACGGTAGAGATACGGCGTTTGTTGTACTATATTCTTGATTTTCTAACTTTGCAACAAGTAAATCATGTTGCGAAGTTATGTCTGTTGCTATGGTATATTTAAGTGTTGGGTATCCTGCAGTCTCCTTAGTGAATGTTGCTTCAGATGATGTGGTATCATATCCAAAGAAATGCATCTTCTTCCCTACTGGCCAATAATACTTTTCTGTAGATTCCCATACATCTTCTCCATTTTTTTTTGTAAAGTAACCGTTTGAAATTACATCTAATGCATCTGTGGAGTATGTAGCCCCATCACTAGAATATGCATTTACTGTAAAGTTCCCTAAACTATTTGTTGTTGTTACTGTAGCCCTTGTTACTGGAGTATAACCAAATCTAATTTCAGCTTTACCCTTTTGTCCATTATCAATTCCATCCATTTCATTTTGTGAGCAACTTGTGATTGCTAATGCAGCTACAGCCGCAAATAAAATCTTTTTCATATTCGTATGTTTTAAAGTTAATAAATTCATTTGTTTCATATTTTAATTAACGGGTAATATCACATCCTCTTCATTCTCCCAATTATCAACATTGCCACCGATACCTCCGCCTCCCGAAGGAGGAACTTCCACATCATCCACCACAATCTTTTCATCCTCCGGCAGCTTAATCTCTATTTCCGGAGGTTGAGGATTATGGTCTCCTTCTCCGGGCTCATCTCCGTCATCGGGAGGTCTCACCGCTTCCGTGATTTCTACTTTCGCCTCTTGTTTGGAACCATCCACCCTAACTATAATCAGTTCCAAAAACCGGGCGATATCGGCTCTGGCTTGCGTCAGCTTGGGATGACCGAAACAGGTAAAACTACCTTTTATGACTCCGTCTCCTTTGCCGGTTTCGCAATAAATGGGAGCAAAGCGGCATACACCTGCATCTTTACCCAGGTGATAACATTCTGCCATTCCGGAAACACTGCCAATGACGGAGGCGACATTTTTTAATCCTTCTGTCTTTATGGCGAAAGTGTAAGTCGTTACCACAGCTTTGAGTTTCACCTTCAGCATAGGCAATTCATTCTCTTTCCCGACTTCCACATCATTCAGAGACAGCATATAAAAAGCATCCGGTCCCCATACCATGTTTTCTGTTTCACTGATGCCCAGCCCTGTACAATTTCCGGTGCACGCCATTATTGTTTCATAACTTCCTTCGTCTTTTACTTGCACCACTTCGGTATCATAATTGTAAATTACAGCCGAATAGTGTCCCGGAGGCACTTTTACCTCTCCGCCTTTTACCGGCAGATAAGTATCTATCTTTCTTCCTTGGTCGTCTTTCGGATAAAAAATAACCCTGACGCCTTCCGGCAAATGATCGGTCACCCCTTCCCAATTGAGCGAAATATTGATTCCTGTGACAGGATAATCATCTAAAAGCGTGCGGCGGCTACACCCCCACATTACCGGTAGTGAGGAGAAAAGCACAAGGAATAAA
Organism: Phocaeicola massiliensis B84634 = Timone 84634 = DSM 17679 = JCM 13223; assembly: GCF_000382445.1. Classification (GTDB taxonomy): domain Bacteria; phylum Bacteroidota; class Bacteroidia; order Bacteroidales; family Bacteroidaceae; genus Phocaeicola; species Phocaeicola massiliensis. The sequence goes on from NZ_KB905475.1 coordinate 272,466, forward strand.
TAGCGTGCTCGTTTCATATTCTTTCTCTCCTCTTCGTTATCAACCATACAAGCGAGATTTTCGCTTTGGTAGGGCCTATGAAGTTGTATTGTCCGCTACTTGTCCACACTAGTGATTCTTCGTACGGGGTATATTTTCGGTATTTTGTTGTCAGATATCCGATGCCCAGACTGAATTCGAATGCCAGATGTCGTGATACCGGAAGGGAATACCCATAACTGAATCCTGCTGCACCATAATATTTCCCTTGATAACCGTCCCCTTTATATTGGAAGTCGTAAATGCCCCCTTCAGCGTATAGCCCGATAAAATGTCCCGTCAACTGGCGGCGCCCGGCGCGGTTGCCCAGCCAGAACCGGCTTTCTATGCCGCCCGATAGCAATTGATAACAAATTTCTTTGTTGCTATCAGACCACCAGGGACATTTATATTCGGCGTTCAATGACCATTGTCTTCCTATGGGAACTTCTATCTCGATGTTAGGGGCTAGCGCTATGTCGTACAATAAATTGTTTTTTACAGCAAGTATTGTCTTGCCGGTATTCTCCTTTTGGTTTTTGTACTCTATTGGCTGTGCATCTATGTTTGGGGGCAATAGGCACAAAAGCACGAATATGCTGAATATAGTAGTACATTTTCCCATAAATCATTTTTTATATGAGGCAAATATAGAAGATATAATCTGAAAAAAAACTTATTAAACGCCCTATTTAGGGAGTTGAAAGGGTCTGTGAAGCGATTGGAAGGATTTTGCAAGTTTTGAGGGGAGATTGTGGAAATAAAGCGGGTGGTAAGTTTATTATTCGGACTTGTTGCTAGTGAAATGTTTCATATTCTTTATTTTGATACTCCTTTTTTATCGTATTGTTATATTGTGTGCGAAAACGGATTTATTCTGTGAAATAATTCTAAAAGGAAGCCCGATTTGAAGTAAAGATTTGGAGAGAATAAAGGGAAATCTTATATTTGTTATGTGATTTTTTTCATAGTATTAGATTTAAGGTTAACAAAGGTTGGAGCAAGGCGTTGCTCCTTTTCCTTTTTTTATAAGTTTCTCTTTCTATCTTATTACTTATGAATCATGTTCTCCATCTCTTTATTTCCATCTGAAAACTACTATATGTACACCCACTTTCTAGGATTAATAGAATTTTAGTGGGGATAGTTTCGTTTGTTCTTAAAAACCTTCCGTTCTTTATTGTATAAGAATGAGGGGGTACATTGTTCTCTTGGGGATTTAAATATCATATCACAAACAAAGGGAAGAATAAGCCGTTTCTTAGGCTCAGCCAAGTCCTTTTAAACGGAAGATTATTACAGTCTTCCACAGCAGACCGTACAGTCTACTGTAACGGACTGTACGGTCTACGGTAGCGGACTATACAGTCCACTGTGGGAGACTGTAGTAATTCGACGGACAGGCAGGCATAATCGAAAGGACGAAAATGCTTGTTCCGGTTAATGAAACGACTTAAAGAGTTCAAAACATATGCAGCATTTGAAAACCGGAGGAAATAACATCCGGTGACAAGTATTTGCTTGATATGTTAAATCCCTAAAAATAATAACTGCCCCAGAATAGTTGCACCTACTTATGACCTCATACTCTTATTCCTTTTTCTGACATACTTTGCTTATTTTATTCATTCACAACGAAATATCCGTTTGTTGGTTTATAAATAGGCTGTTTGTGAAATGCCCATATTGGGCTTTTCCTTCTTGAACAAGCGGTGCAAATGGGTAAACGATGCGAAAACATTTGCTTGGTTTTACAGATAATCACTTCAGTGCTAGTTGACTGTGAAGTACTCCGTCAGCATAAAAAGCTTCTGCAGCTCTTTCTTTTATTAATGAAAGCAAAATATATATTAACCATAGCCGTAATTAAGTAATCACAATAGGCTTTGCCAAGTCGTGTATTCAGGCAGGACAGAGACACTGACAGTTGCTCGATGAAATTTATGCTGTTCCTAAAAACTGCTTTCTGTTCAAGATTGCGAAGACAGATGATGTTCCCTGCTAATTTTCTATTAATCCATTTTCTACAGACAGGCATTGGAGATAATATATAAAATAAATTGAGTTCTCTTTTTGCTGAAGTGTTTTCGATGTGTGTTTCTTCAAAGGGGATAAGAATTTTAGAGAATTATAAAAAAAATAATGAAAATAAATTTGATTCTGCCAATAAATGTATATATTTGCAGTGATATATGATAAACACGTTTGTGAGACTCTTCTTTTTAGAAGTTTTTATTTACCTTAAAAAAACAATACTATGCTAAAAGACATGAAAACGGTTGGAGTGCTGTTGCTCCTTTCTGCGATATCAGCAGGAACAGCGTATGCAGTTCCCAAGTGGGGAACGGCTGGCGTAAAAGAGATTCAGCAAAATGGTGTTTGTAACGGAGTAGTAACAGATACGACGGGAGAAACAGTCATAGGGGCATCTGTAGTGGTGAAAGGAACCACTAATGGTACAATTACAGGTCTCGATGGAGACTTTTCATTATCAGGGGTTACTAAAGGAAGTATATTGGTTGTTTCCTTTGTGGGTTATCAAAATACGGAAGTAAAATGGAATGGGCAACCGTTAACTATTGTTCTTAAGGAAGATACAAAAGTATTGGATGAAGTTGTAGTAGTGGGTTATGGTACTCAGAAGAAAGCTAATTTGTCCGGTGCGGTAGCTGCTGTTGATGGGAAGGTATTGCAAGACCGTCCTATTACCAATATTGGACAGGGATTGCAAGGTGTTGTTCCCAACTTGAATATCACGATGAACAACGGTGGTGCTCCGGGTGCTACTTCCAGTTTTAATATCCGTGGTAATACGTCATTGAATGGTGGTAGCCCATTGGTATTGGTGGATAATGTACAGATGGATACCAACTTGGTAAACCCGGATGATATCGAGTCTATTTCAGTATTGAAAGATGCGGCTTCTGCTTCTATCTACGGTGCTCGTGCTGCTTATGGCGTTATCTTGATTACAACCAAAAAAGGTAAGAAATCAGACAAACCGACTGTTTCTTTATCAGCTACGGGCTATTGGCAGTCACCGGCATTGACTTTCCACAATGTAAACTCTATGCAGTATCTTACTATGATGGATGAAGCTTATCAGAATGATGGTGGTAGCGGTCATTATTTCAAATCGCAGGTCTATCAGTATGCCGAAGATTACTTTAATGGTAAATACGATTCTCCGGTATTCTTTGATACAGCTTATGATACGTATAAATACGGATATTGCGGTAATACCGATTGGTGGGACGAATTATATAAAACTTCTTTCTCGCAAATCTATACAGCCAACATCAGCGGTGGTAATGACCGTACTACTTACTACGCATCTGTAAGTATGAACGAGCAAGGTGGTATTTTGAAAGCAGGAGACGATAAGTACAATAAATATAATGCTAATGTAAATATCTCATCCAATATCACTAAATGGTTGAATGTATCGGCAAAGATTGCTCATACTTACACCGATGAGTTGCACCCTACCGGTGGTACTACAGCTATGAACTCTACCGCTTATTCAGGGCTGTCTTCTTATTCGGGTATGATGAAGGGTGACTTGAGCCCGCTGATGCCAGTAAAACATCCGGATGGACATTACGCCGGACAAGGCAGCTACACCAATCCTGTAGCCATTATGGAACAAGGTGGTAATGCACAGTACAAGCAGAATGATTTGTGGATGACCGGTGCTGTGAAAATTACTCCTATCAAAGGCTTGGTAATCAATGCAGATTATACATGGAATTTCTATGGTAAGTCATCTAATCAGCATGTACAGAACTTCTATGATTATACGGCTGTTCCGGGTACAGAGAACTATTATCCGTGGACTAATCCAAGCAGTGTGACTGTAACCAACAATGATGATTATTACAATGCTTTCAATGCCTTTGCTGAATATACTTTCTCTTTGAAGGAGAAACATAATTTTAAGGTAATGGTAGGTTATAATCAGGAAAATAAACATAAGAAATATCACTATGCAGGACGTAAGAATTTGATTGATTCTTCCAATCCTTCGCTGAATCTGGCTTATGGTGACATGGCGATGAACGGTTCGGAAACTCATTGGTCTGTGAACGGTTTCTTTGCTCGTATTAACTATGATTATAAGGGCAAGTATTTGTTGGAACTGAACGGACGTTACGATGGTTCTTCTAAATTCCCACATGGTGATCGCTACGCATTTTTTCCATCAGCTTCAGTAGCTTGGCGTGTGTCCGAAGAAAAATTTTGGGAACCGATTAGAGGATGGTTTGACAACTTTAAGCTTCGTGCTTCTTACGGCTCATTAGGTAATCAGGCATTGGATGAAAGTCGCTATGGTAACTTCCCTTATTTGGCTACTTATGGAATCAATACAAAATATGGTGCATTGCTTAACGGAACTCGCCCTGTGGCTGTATCTGTTCCCGGATTGGTGAGTGCTTCATTTACTTGGGAGACTGTAAACCAGATAGACTTTGGTTTTGATGCTTCTTTCTTTGGTGGACGCTTGAACACTAGCTTTGACTGGTATCGTCGTAATACAAAAGACATGCTTACGGCAGGACAGGCTTTGCCGGCTGTTTTGGGAACTTCTGTTCCGCAAGAAAATGCTGCTGACATGAAAACTGTAGGTTGGGAAGTTTCATTGGAATGGAATGACCGGCTGAGTAATGGATTTGGTTATCATATTAAAGGTGTATTGTCTGATTATCAGGCTAGCATTACCAAATTCTCTAATCCTACTAAATTACTTGGTACACACTATGTGGGCGAAAAACTGAACGAAATCTGGGGTTATGTTTCTAATGGACTTTTCCAAAGTGACGAGGATGCGAAAGCAGCAGACCAATCTTATCTGTCAGGTGGTAGTTGGGGTGCCGGTGATGTGAAATACGAAGACTTGAATAATGATGGGAAAATCGATATAGGAAAGAATACGTTGGATGACTCTGGTGACCGTAAGATTATAGGTAACAGCACTCCACGTTACTCTTATGGTATTACTGCCGGTTTCGATTACAAAGGGTTTGATTTTGAAATGTTCTGGCAAGGTATTGGTAAGAGAGACTATTGGTTAGGAGGTTCTCAGTTTTGGGGATTCACTGATGAATGGTGTACACCGCTTACTTCATCTCTTGATTACTGGACAGAAGACAATCGCGATGCTTATTTCCCGCGTCTGCATCACTACGGTGTGAACGGTGGTAACCATCAGGTATCTACTCGTTATTTGCAAAATGCTGCTTATCTTCGTCTGAAGAATGTGGTATTGGGATATACTATTCCACGCAGTATCACTGAGAAGGTGAAAATATCTCGTTTGAGAGTGTTTGTACAGGGAGAGAATTTGTTGACATTTACTCCGTTGATTGATTCTTACGATCCGGAAACATTGAATAACATGACTTATCCTATTAACAAGAAGATTTCTGTCGGTTTGAATTTAACCTTCTAAAAATTAATTTATTAAAGGAATTATATTATGAAAATAAAGAATATATTATTCGTGTCATTATTCGCTGGAGCCGTTCTTAGTTCTTGTGACTATACCGATTTGTCACCTATAGACTCTATTACAGACAAGACGTATTGGACGACAACCAACGATTTGAAACTTTATGCCAATGGTCTGTATGGTTTGTTGGCTTCTCCGACTGCTACAGGTGACAATACTAGTGACAACTTTGTACCGAAAGATTATAGTGGCTATTTGTTTAACGAATATACAGTACCGGCCTCGGCATCAAGCAGTAATGGATGGTATTGGAATGATATCCGCAGTTGTAACTATTTCTTGCAGCGTTATCAAACCGTGGAAGGATCCGAAGCTGAAATTAATAAATACGTAGCTGAAATACGTTTCATGAGAGGTTTGCTGTATTACAGCAAAATAAAGCAATTTGGTGATGTACCTTGGTATGATAAAGATTTGCAGACTAGCGATACGGAAGAACTTTATAAAGCCCGGGATAGTCGCGATTTTGTATTGGGTAAAGTGATAGAAGATTTTGAATTTGCTATTCAGTGGTTACCCGAAAAGTCTGATTCTGAAAAGGGACGTCTTAATAAAGATGCTGCCCGCACGCAGTTGGCCCGTATTTGTCTGTACTTCGGAACTTACATGAAGTATCATAATGAAACACCTACTACAGAATGGACTTCACAAACGTTGTTACAGAAAGCGGTGTCTTTGACGGAAACTATGATGAATAGTGGAAATTATGACATTGTAAAGGCTTCGGATGCAGGAGCTGCAACGGTAGCTTACGAAGGCTATCCGCTGTATTATGCTAATTTGTTCGTACAGGAAGATTTGTCGGACTGTAAAGAAGGTATTCTCTGTCGTTTCTATGAAGAAGGAGTGCTGACTCATGAAGTTGGACGTCAGGTAGGTGAAAACGGTACAGGTTTGAGTAAAGATTTTATTGAATCATTCTTGATGAAAGACGGTACTCCTATTTATAATACAAACTCAGGTTATAAGGGAGATGAAAATCAAGAAGCTGAAATTTCGGGTCGTGATCCGCGTCTTTACCAGTTGATTGATAATCAGCATAAGCCTTATAGAGTACAGAATGGAAAACCGAGTCAAAATCCGGTAGCTGACTGTAGCGCCAGCAAAAGTGTAACTGGTTATCCGTGTACTAAATACCATTCAGCCAATACCAAACAGGCGGAAGCTCGTAATACGTACTATGACTGGTTCGTTTATCGTTATGCCGAAGTATTACTGATTAATGCAGAAGCGCATGCGGAATTGGGAGATATCAGCCAAAGCATTCTTGATAAAACTATCAACAAGTTGCGCGACCGTGTAGAGATGGCTCATTTGACTATGAATCCTGTAGCCGATGCTGCTCCTGTTAATTACGGATATCAACTTTCCAATTTGTTGTATGAGATTCGTCGTGAACGTCGTATTGAATTAGTGGCTGAAAATCACCGTTTGGATGATTTGAAGCGTTGGAATGCTATGAAACTGATGGAAAATCCAAAAACTATGTTTGGCTTGAAGATTACCCCGACTGTAGAAAAAGAATACGAAGCAGTCAATGTTACATTTGGTGGTGATAAAGGGCGTCCTGTTATAGAATATCAGGGAGCGATTTATCTGTATCAGTATCCGTCAAAGGCTATTGATGATGCCGGTCGTAAATGGAGTAATGATGACCGTAGATGGTTATATCCGTTGCCAACTAATGAACTGGTGCTAAATCCTAATTTGGTTCAGAATCCGAATTGGTAATATCTAAAAAAGAATAATATAGCTGTGCATTTTTTGCACAGCTATCAATAAAGAAGGGTTGAAGCTGTAAATGCTCAAAGTAGACATTCTAGTCTGTAAAAGCAAAATGTTTCTATTTTATGGGATTATCTTAAAACCCTATGTATGCTATAGTTAATAACATAGTTATTATAATAAGTGTTGAATTTAGATTAACGGGAAGGGGGCAAGGCGTTGTTCCTTTTCTTTTTTAATCTTCTCTTTTCTCCAAAAAAGTTTATCTTTGCATTATTATATGCTAACTAATTTATAATTTTATGAAAAAACACGCTAATCTTTTTTGTGTTGGTGCAGCCTTGAGCTTGCTTTGTGCTTGTGAGCCGGTTGTAAAAGCTCCCGAACCTATTCTTCCGATACCCGAAGCCAAACAAGTGGAATGGCAAAAGATGGAAACATACGCTTTTGTGCATTTCGGTCTGAATACTTTTAATGACCGTGAGTGGGGATATGGTGATTCTGATCCGAAAACATTTAATCCTGCGAAGCTGGATTGCGAACAGTGGGTGAAGACTTTTGTTGCTGCCGGTATGAAAGGGGTAATTCTTACAGCCAAACATCATGACGGTTTTTGCCTGTGGCCGACGGGACTGACTGAATATTGTATTCGGAATACTCCTTATAAAGATGGGAAAGGGGATATTGTCCGTGAGTTGTCGGAGGCATGTAAAAAGTATGGCATTAAATTCGCTGTTTATCTTTCTCCATGGGATAGAAATCAGGCTATTTATGGCACACCGGAATATGTGGACTATTTCTATAAACAACTGCATGAACTGTTGACTAATTATGGTGCGGTGTTTGAAATTTGGTTTGACGGAGCCAATGGCGGTGATGGTTGGTATGGTGGTGCGAAAGATTCACGTACTATCGACCGGAAGACTTATTATCAGTATGACCGCGCTTATGAAATGATTGATAAATATCAGCCTCAGGCAGTTGTCTTCTCCGATGGAGGTCCCGGTTGCCGTTGGGTGGGAAACGAGAACGGATTTGCAGGAGCCACTAACTGGTCATTCTTGCGTGCCGGAGAGGTTTATCCCGGTTATCCTAAATATAGAGAATTGCAATACGGTCATGCTGACGGTAATCAATGGGTGGCAGCAGAGTGTGATGTTTCCATTCGTCCGGGATGGTTCTATCATCCGGAGGAAGATAATCGTGTGAAGACAGTAGAACAGCTGACAGACCTCTACTATCGCAGTGTGGGTCACAATGCAACTTTGCTGTTGAATTTTCCGGTAGACAGAAATGGATTGATTCATCCGGTTGACTCTGCTAATGCAGTGGATTTCCATAAAAATATTCAGAAGCAATTGGCACATAATCTTTTGTCGGGTGTCGTTGCTGAGGTTTCTGACGAGAGAGGAGGGAAATATACAGCTAAGGCCATGACGGATAATGATTACGATACTTATTGGGCTACCAATGATGGTGTGGTGTCGGCAACCGTAGAGTTTGATTTGCCGCAACAGGAGAAGGTGAACCGCATGATGCTGCAAGAATATATTCCTTTGGGACAGCGTGTGAAATCTTTTGTTGTGGAATATAATAAGGATGGTCAATGGTTGCCGGTGAAGTTGAATGAAGAAACGACAACAGTGGGATATAAACGTTTGCTCCGTTTTGAGACTGTAACAACCGATAAGCTTCGTGTGAACTTTACGGATGCCCGTGCTTGTCTCTGTATTAATAATGTAGAAGCCTATTATGCCGGAGAGACTGCTGATGTATCGTTTGACAATACAGTTGCGGATATAAAGAGCTATCCTTTTACATTAGTCGGCGTAGATGAGTCGGAAGCTAAGAAGTGTGCAGATAAGGATGATACTACAACGTGTTTTGTAGATGGTAACACGGTAGTTGTTGACTTGGGAGAGGAACAGACTGTTGCTTCTTTCCATTATCTGCCCGACCAAAGTGAATATAATAAAGGTTTAATTTCCGGTTATGAGATATCTGTAGGTACGGATGCCAATGCAATAAATAATGTGGTAACTAAAGGCGAGTTCTCTAATATCAAGCATAATCCGATATTGCAATCGGTTTATTTCACCCCTGTAAAGGCGCGTTATGTAATGCTGAAAGCAGTGAAGATGGTGAATGAAGGCGAGACAATGGGATTTGCAGAGATTGGTATCAGATAAGATTGTTCTTTAATTGTTGATGGAAGACAGTAACACCGCAGGGGGGGAAGAAAAACTTCTGCCTCTGCGGTGATTATGCTATAATAAACGGTATATTCCTCCGGCAAGTACCCGTAGTACCCCTTTCATCTCTAGTTCAAAGAGCAGGGCGCTCATTCGGTTGACAGGAATATTGGTATCTACCACCAATGTGTTGATTTGCAACCCGTCGGGTCTGCTTTTCAATAACCCTACCACCTTTTCTTCTTCTTCGCTTAAGTCGGGAAACAGTTCTCGTTGCCGGGGTGTGGATGATGTTTTTTCTTTATCTTCACTCCATCCCATGGTTTCTACAAAATCTTTGGCTGATAAGATTAGGGCAGCCTGATTGCTTTTTATCAGTTGGTTGCATCCGGCGGAGAATTCATCATTTATCCGTCCGGGAAAGGCGAAACAATCCCGATGATAACTTCCGGCAACGCCGGCTGTAATCAGTGCGCCTCCTTTGTCGGCAGACTCAACAACAATAGTGGCATCGCTCATCCCTGCCACGATGCGGTTTCGCCTGACAAAGTTCTGTCGGTCGGGGTTTGTCCCACTCATAAACTCAGTTAACAGTCCTCCCTGTTCCAGCATTTCTATTGCCGTTTTACGATGAGCAGAAGGATAAATGCGGTCCAGACCATGTGCCAATACTCCAATTGTATTGAGGTGGTTTGCCAATGCAGCGCGGTGAGCATGAATATCTATGCCGTAGGCCAATCCGCTGACGACAAGTACTTCCGGGAGCATTGCGGCTAATTCTTCCAAGAATCGGATACAGATATCCTGACCGTAGGCAGTGGCATGGCGTGTACCCACGATATTGATTATTTTCAAAGCATTCAGATCAGCGTTTCCCCGATAGTAGAGCACAAGGGGAGCGTCATCACATTCACGCAGCCGTGAAGGATAGTCCTCATCGGTCAGTGTCAGACAACGGATGCGGTTCGTTTCGGTAAAAAGAAGCTCTTCTTCGGCACGACGGAACGCTTCAGGACAATCCAAAGCTTTTATCTGTTTGGGAGAAATACCGGGAACCAGTTCGCAAAGGTCTTTCCGGTTGCGGAATACGGCAGTGGCACTTCCCAATGCGTCGACCAATTTATGGATGCCGATTAGCCCCAGGCCCGGAATGCGGGTCAGGGCTATGGAATATAGTTGTTCGTCTTTCATTGTTTGTTCAGATAGGGTGCGAAAGTCTCGTCAAACAGAGCACTGTCACCCAATCTGCCGTTTACTACACAAACCGATTCTACGGTTGCTTTGATGGCTACCTTCATGTCGGGTAGGCGGAAAATGTCTTGGTAGAATACATACTTGATGCCTTCCTTCTTAAGGTAGAGTTTAGATACGAACTCGTCTCCACTCTTCAGTGGGGTTTTGAAAGCCATGGTGAGGCGAGCCACTACCGGATCCACTCCTTCTTCGTGCAGTTTGGCAAAGCTGATACCTACCGAAGTGAGGAACTCGTGGCGGGTATGTTCCAGATAATGTTGGTAATTGGCATTATTCACAATTCCCTGCAGGTCGCATTCATAGTCGCGTACCTTCATTTTTAATTCATAAATATACTTTTCCATATAGCAAAGGTAAGGAAAATTATGTTTCTTTGCAGTGAAACAAGAATAAAGATATGATGAAACTGTATGCTTCCCCGTTACAGGGCTTCACTGAAGCCCCGTGGCGCAATATCCACCATGAGCTATTCGGTGGCATTGACGCTTATTACACCCCTTTTGTACGCGTAGAGAAAGGGGAGTTCCGAAACAAGGATATCCGAGACATTGAAAAGGAAAACAACAAGGTGACTTGTTTGATTCCGCAGTTGATAGCTTCTACGCCGGCAGAGTTGGAAAAGCTGGTCGGTTTGTTTTTGGAACGCGGATATCGTGAAGCGGACATCAACATGGGTTGTCCGTTTCCGCTGCTTACCATGCGGCACAAGGGCTCCGGTATTTTGCCTTATCCGTCAGAGGTTAAAGTGCTTCTGAATGAGCTGGCACATTATCCTGAAATGAAATTCTCAGTCAAGATGAGGCTTGGATGGGAATATTATGATGAGTGGAGACAGGTGCTTCCGTTGCTGAATGCGGTACCTCTTACACGGATTATATTGCATCCGCGCATAGGTCGGCAGCAATATAAAGGTATGGTATATAAGAAAGAACTGAGACTGTTTGCTGAGATGTGCCAGCATCCGCTGGTTTATAACGGTGATTTGCATACACCGGATGATATCCGGCGAATCGAAGAGGAGTATCCCGACTTGGATGGAGTGATGATAGGGCGCGGTTTGTTAGCCAATCCTGCGCTTGCCATGGAATATCGGGAAGGCATTGTTCTTCCGCGTGAAGAATTATATGCCAAGGTAAATGTTTTCCATAACCGTCTGTTTTACCATTACGAGTCTTACCTGCAAGGGGGTACACAACTTTTGAGCAAAATAAAGCCTTATTGGGAATATCTTTTGCCCGATATGGATAAAAAGCTGAAGAAGGCTATTCTGAAGGCTTCTCATGTAGATAAGTATCTTGAAGCAGTCGGCATTGCTTTGATGTCTAAAAACATACTATAAGAATTCTTTCGAAAAGTCAGTTTATCGGGAATTTGTACTACTTTTGTAGCATATCAACTTAATAAAAAAACTATGATTAACAGATTTGTATTGAACGAAGTGTCTTATTTCGGACCGGGCGCGCGTGAAGTGTTGCCACAAGAGATTAACCGTCTTGGTTTGCACAAAGCATTTGTATCTACAGACAAGGATTTGCTGAAATTCGGTGTTGCCGACAAGGTATTGAAGGTATTGGAGAAGGCAGGCATTCCATACGAAATATTCAGTGAAATCAAACCGAATCCTACTGTCGCCAATGTGAAAGCGGGAGTGGAGGCATTTGCCAAATCGGGTGCAGATTTTATTCTGGCCATCGGTGGCGGTTCGTCCATCGATACTTCCAAGGCGATCGGTATCATTACTAACAATCCTGAATTCAGCGATGTTGTTTCGCTGGAAGGCGTGGCTCCTACTAAAAAGAAGTCGGTTCCTATCATTGCACTGCCCACCACGGCCGGTACTGCTGCCGAGGTGACTATCAACTATGTCATTACAGATGAAGAGAATCATAAAAAGATGGTATGCGTTGACCCCAATGATATTCCTGCCATCGCCATAGTCGATGCAGAGCTGATGTATACGCTGCCTAAAGGATTAACAGCTTCTACCGGACTGGATGCTCTGACTCACGCCATCGAAGGCTTGATAACTAAAGGTGCATGGGAAATGAGTGATATGTTTGAGATTAAAGCAATCGAAATGATTGCCCGTCATTTGGAAACAGCCGTGTCCGACCCCACGAATGCTGAGGCGCGTAACGGCATGGCGGTAGCGCAATACATTGCAGGTATGGCGTTCTCGAATGTCGGTTTGGGTGTTGTGCATGGCATGGCTCATCCGTTGGGTGCTATTTTCGATATTCCTCATGGTGTGGCAAATGCCTTGTTATTGCCTGTTATCATGGAATTCAATGCTCCGGCTGCTTTGCCTAAATATGTCGATATTGCGAAAGCAATGAATGTTTATAAAGATGGAATGAGCCGGGAAGAGGCTGCAAAAGCAGCTGTTGATGCAGTCAAGACTCTGTCTGTCAAGGTCGGCATCCCCCAACACTTGTCGGAACTCGGTATAAAAGAAGAAGATTTGCCTCGTTTGGCTGCTTCTGCCATTGCAGATGTTTGTACTCCGGGCAATCCGCGTGAGGTGACGGAAGAAATAATTCTGGAATTGTATAAGAAGGCCTTCTAAAGGCGGTTTCGGCAGTTGTTGTTTTATGGAATAATTTAAGAGGGGCATCTTGTGAGGATGTCCTCTCTTTTTATGCTTTTCTTTTTCCTTATTTGATTAAATCTTCTTTTATCATTCATATCGGGATAGGAGCATTACCTTTAGTTTCTTTTCAGATACTCATATCCAATCCTGCAATACAGGCATTTCTTTTTGTCACAATATTCCTTTTTTAGTTGTATCAGTGCCTGACTATCTGATGCATTGGCTGCTTTTATTCCACATTGTTCCCACATGCGGGTAATATAGTTATATTCTGCCTTCAGTTCCTCTAGAAAAGCACCGGCACGTGCACAATACTCTTCTTTTCCTTTGTGTACTCCGTAACTGTATAGAAAAGTTGCTACTGTATTGATTATAAGTAAGTCAAGAGAAGAATTACTTAATGTTTTTGGTCGGGAAGGCGAAGGGTGTTCGAAAGTATAGTGATTTACCCAATATGCTGAAGTACCTCCTTTTAGGATTTCATGCACTTTGGTTACTGTTTCCGCTTCCATGATGCGCGAAAGCAGTCCGTAAGAGCGGTGATACAGCACTGCCAGTTGTGCTATTCGTATATGGGGGAAATTGGTGGGGCGCAGACGCAGGAAGCGCCATTGAGAAACATCCATCGGGGTGAGTCCGAATTTATGCGAAAGGTATTCGTATTCCTTTTTCAAACGTAAATAATACTCATCGCCGGCCGTTCCTTGAAGCAGTCCTGCCTGTCCGAAGAAAAAGGCCTCTATTTGAAATAACTCATCCCGATGCTTGTCTACTGCCCGTAAAGGAATCCGGTTTGCCCAAGTCTCAAAAGCATCTCCGTTGAGGCCAAAGCCGAAATTGCGTGCCAAAGTAATGAAAAAGGCATCTTCCCAATTGCTGTTGCAACGTTTGAGCCGTTCCGATAGTTGCGAGGCTTTCTGTTCGAAACGTTCCAGTTGTAGGGCAGACATCCAGGAGTGTATCGTAAAAATGGAAAGGGTGGGGATGATGCGGTAGCAAGGCGGATAGCTTTCTGTTTCAACCAGTTCGTGATAGTTCCGGCAAACATAGTCGGGGCAGGTGAGTATCAATTGAGGAATAGGATCGCCATTGGTACGGTGCACATCAATATCCGCATCTGATGTAATATGCAGAATAACGGAGTCGTATGTCGCATCTGTATGGTGTCCGTGTTTTAACCAATCCGAAGAATGTTCATGTATCTCCACATTGCCTATCCATAAAATGCCGTTCAGTTTGACTTTTGCATTAAAAAAATCGGGACCGGCATTTGTGTTTGCCAGTCCCGTATCTATGATTTCAACCTTTTGGCCAGTTGTGGTTTTTAGTTCCTGAAGCGGAAATATCTTGTGTTTCCAAATGTAATGTAGTAGTTGTTCCATGTTAATGAGGTGTAAATGTTAGGCAAATGTAATGGTTTACAGTGAAAAAAGCTATCTTTGTAGCAAAAATATATAGACATACAATGAAAATAGCATTAATTGGATACGGAAAGATGGGTAAGGAAATCGAAAAGATTGCCATTGCCCGCGGACATGAGATTGTGAGTATTATAGATATTAATAATCAGGAAGATTTTAACTCCGAAGCTTTCAAATCGGCGGATGTGGCTATTGAGTTCACTAATCCTACAGTGGCATACGATAATTATATGAAGACTTTTGCAGCCGGGGTGAAGTTGGTATCGGGCAGTACCGGATGGATGGATCGCCACGGTGAAGAGGTGAAAAGGCTTTGTACCGAGGGAGGAAAGACTTTGTTCTGGTCGTCCAATTTTAGTCTGGGAGTAGCTATTTTCTCGGCTGTCAACAAGTATTTGGCTAAAATTATGAACAACTTCCCGGCTTATGATGTCTCTATGGTGGAAACGCACCACATTCATAAGGTGGATGCACCGAGCGGAACAGCGATTACTCTTGCAGAAGGTATTTTGGAGAATATCGACCGCAAGGATAAATGGGTGAAGGGAACTTTGGTGGCACCGGATGGCAGCGTGTCGGGCAATACGGTTTATGCTCCTGATGAGCTTCCCGTCAGCTCTGTTCGCGAAGGTGAAGTGCCGGGTATTCATACTATTCGTTATGATTCGGAGGCAGACAGTATTTCGATTACCCATGATGCAAAGAATCGTAAAGGATTTGCTTTGGGTGCAGTTTTGGCTGCCGAATATACGGCTCAGCACGAAGGATTTTTAGGTATGAATGATTTATTTCAATTTTAGAATATGATAAAAGCAACACGTGCACAATGGATTAAGTTTGTCATTGTATTGGTACTTTGGCTGGTGTTTCTCGTTTGGCTGAAAAGCTGGCTGGGACTGGTGGTAGTGCCGTTTATCTTCGATGCATATATTACGAAGAAGATTCCTTGGACCTGGTGGAGAAAGTCAAAGAACCCCACTGTGGTGACCGTGATGGGGTGGGTAGATGCTATCGTTTTTGCTTTGGTGGCAGTTTACTTCGTGAATTTGTATTTCTTCCAGAATTATGTGATTCCTTCTTCTTCACTGGAAAAGTCATTACTGGTGGGTGATTATCTGTTTGTCAGCAAGTTGAGTTATGGTCCCCGCGTACCGCAGACTCCGTTGCACATGCCGTTGGCACAGCATACATTGCCTGTTTTCAATTGCAAGTCTTATTTGGAATTTCCGCAATGGGACTATAAGCGTGTAAAAGGTCTGGGGGATGTGCAGTTGAATGATATTGTGGTGTTTAATTTCCCTGCCGGAGATACGGTGATGGCAAATGTGCCCAATGATGATATTTATCGTGTGAGCTATCAGGCCGGTAAAGAACTGACTAAACCGGTGGATATGACCGGAATGACTCCCGAACAGCAGCGGATGGTGTTTGATTATTATTATCAGGCAGGCCGTAAATATATCGATGAGAATGCCGGTACTTATGGCGAAGTGATTGCCCGCCCCGTAGACCGTCGCGAGAACTATGTAAAGCGGTGTGTGGGACTTCCCGGACAAACGCTTGAAATAAAAGACCGTGTTGTCTATTTGGATGGGAAGGCAAATAAAGAACCTGATAACGTGCAATATCGCTATCTGGTGAAGGTGCATAAAGCCATACCGGATGATTTGGCACACGAGTTGGGTATCAGCCACGAGGATTTGGCTTATTATTATCCGGAGGCTTCGGCTTATAATATTCCTTTGACAGAGAAGGCAAAAGCCGGTTTATTGGCACGTAAGGATATAGTGGCCGGTATCGAGAATGTTCCGGGTGATGATGCGGGAGGCCTGTATCCGCTGAATAAACTGACCGGTTGGACTACCGATAATTATGGTCCTTTGTGGATTCCGAAGAAGGGTGAGACAATCCGACTGACATTGGATAATCTGCCGGTTTATGAACGTCCCATCCATGCATACGAGGGCAATGACCTGAAAGTGAAAGATGGAAAGATTTACATCAACGGAAAGGAAACAAACGAATATACATTCAAGATGAACTATTACTGGATGATGGGTGATAATCGTCATAACTCCGCCGATTCCCGTTTCTGGGGATTTGTGCCCGAGGATCATGTGGTGGGAAAACCTATCTTTATCTGGTTGTCTCTTGACCCCGACCGCGGTTGGCTGGACGGCAAGATACGCTGGAACAGATTGTTCTCTTTTGTAGATAATATTAAATAGTGCACATTCCCCGTGTCTCAATATGGATAAAGGCAATGCTTACGGCAGTCGTTTTGGTGCTGCTGATAAAGACATTCGCTTTCACCTCCTGCACCATTCCTTCTACCGGCATGGAAAACAGCCTCTATCAGGGCGAGAGGGTTTTGGTGAATAAATGGAGTTACGGGTTTCGTGTGCCTTTTTCCACTTGGCGATGGTTGGAAAAACCGGTCGGGAAAGGGGATATCGTGTTATTCAATAATCCCAGCCCGCGCTCTTTGCAGACAATGGTTGGTAACCGCGAGTTGTTTATCAGCCGTTGTGTCGGTATTCCGGGAGATACATTAATGTTGAATGAGGAGTTATTGCTGACGGACGAGCATGTGCTCAGCCCCGACAGCAAGTCTCTTTATGTATATCCGCATACGGCAGAAGATACTGTGTTGCTGGCTATGCAGCAATTGGGTATTACAGGAAATCAGCTGGTAGGGTATATGGATGAAAGGTATATCCGCAGTTTCAGTCACTATGAGTATTATTTACTTGAGCAGAAGCTGGCAGGAAAAGTGAGTCTGCTTCCCTTGTATCAGAAGGAGGTGAGCAAGAGTCATCCGTTTGTGATTCCGGCCAAAGGCAGATCGGTAAAGGTATATCCGTGGAATGTGACTTTGCTGTGTAATACTATTATGCGCCATGAGGGAAAGCGGGCTTCTGTCAAAGGAGATACTCTGCTGGTGGAGGACAAGCCGGTTTCGGCTTATACATTCGAGAAGAATTATTATTGGATGGCATCCAATAATCCGATAAATCTATGTGACTCGCGTCTTTTCGGGCTGGTACCCGATGATCATTTGATAGGCAAGGCCTGGCGCATCTGGTTTTCCTCACGGAAAGGACGCTTTTTTGAACGAGTACAATAATGGAGAAAATAATATATGTAGGCTCTGCCTATTTAGCTCCGGTAGAATATTATACCAAATTGTTTGCATACGATAAGGTGTATGTGGAGCGTTATGACAACTATGTGAAACAGACTTACCGTAATCGTTGTGTGATTGCAGCAGCCGATGGTCCGTTGGCATTGACTATTCCTACTGAAAAGAGTGACAGTAATAAATGTCTGATGAAAGATGTCCGTATCTCTGATCACGGTAACTGGCGGCATATACATTGGCATGCTTTGGTAGCCGCTTATAAGCATAGTCCTTTCTTTGATTATTATGCCGACGACTTCCGTGTGTTTTATGAGAAGAAATATCCTTTTTTATGGGATTTCAATCAGGAATTATGTAGTTTGATATGCCGTTTAATTGATATCGAACCCCAGATGGAAGGAACGGCCGGCTATCGTACCGAATTTGCTGCCGGAGAGGATGATTTTCGTGAAGTTATCCATCCTAAACGTGATTATCGTGTGGCAGATACTGCCTTTATCCCTAAGCCTTACTATCAGGTGTTTAAAGAAAAACACGGCTTTTTGCCGAATTTGAGTATAGCCGACCTTTTATTTAATATGGGGCCGGAGAGTTTACTCGTTTTGCGAGATAGTATAGAACCATTAAACTTATAATATCATGAATAATTTATTTAGTGTAAAAGATCAGGTGGTAGTTATCACCGGTGGAACAGGTGTATTAGGGAAGGCCATCGCTGCGCACTTGGCTGCTGAAGGAGCAAAGGTAGTGATTCTGGGCCGTAAGGCAGAAGTGGGCAATGCCATTGTGGAAAATATCAAAGCAAAAGGTGGGGAAGCCATGTTCCTGGTGACTAATGTGCTGGATGAGGCTGTCTTGCAACAAAATCTGGAAGATATTTTGGCTAAGTATGGCCGTGTGGATGCGCTGTTGAATGCTGCCGGAGGAAATATGCCGGGGGCAACTATTGCTCCTACAGGTACTTTCTTTGATTTGAAGGTGGATGAGTTTCAGAAAGTGCTGAACCTGAATCTGACAGGTACAGTACTGCCCACTCAGGTATTTTTGAAACCGATGGTGGAACAGAAAAAAGGTGCTATCGTAAACTTCTCATCTATGGCTGCCTTTCGTCCGATGACTCGTGTGTGCGGTTATGCGGCTGCCAAGGCGGGTATTTCCAATTTTACTGCATTCATGGCGCATGAGGTGGCAACAAAATTCGGTGAAGGTATTCGTGTCAATGCCATTGCTCCGGGTTTCTTCCTGACCGAACAGAACCGTGCTTTGCTGACTAACGAAGACGGAAGCTACACAGAGCGTGGAAATGATGTGATTCGCCAGACTCCGTTTAAACGCTTCGGTCGTGCGGAAGAGTTGTGTGGAACAATACAATATTTGATTAGTGAAGCTTCGTCTTTTGTAACCGGTACGGTGGCAGTAGTAGACGGCGGATTTAATATTTTTGCAATGTAATATTTGATTGGTTATGATACTATGTGAACAAACATGGCGCTGGTACGGCCCGAATGATCCTGTATCTTTATGGGACATCAAACAGACCGGTGCAACCGGTATTGTTACTGCCTTGCATCATATTCCCAATGGGGAAGTGTGGACGGTAGAGGAAATCATGAAGCGCAAAAAAATGATAGAAGAGGTGGGGCTGACTTGGAGTGTCGTTGAGAGCGTGCCCGTACACGAGTATATTAAAACTCAGACAGGAGACTATCTGAAGTATATAGAGAACTATAAACAGAGTTTACGTAATCTGGCAGAATGCGGCATTATGGTTGTTACTTATAATTTCATGCCGGTACTCGACTGGACACGCACCGATCTTGCTTATACTTTGCCCGACGGCTCGAAGGCTTTGCGGTTTGAACGGGCTGCGTTTGTGGCTTTTGATTTGTTTATTTTGAAGCGTCCCGGTGCAGAGAAAGAATATTCGACAGAGGAAAGGGAAAAGGCTAAGGCTCGTTTTGCCCAAATGGATGCGGAAGAAATCCATCGTTTAACCCGGAATATGATTGCCGGTTTGCCGGGATCTGAAGAGAGCTTTACATTGGAGCAGTTCCAGCAAGAGTTAGACCGTTATAAAGATATTGATGCGGAAAAGCTTCGCAAGAACCTTATTTTCTTCCTGAAAGAGATTTGTCCGGTGGCAGATGAGGTCGGAGTGAAATTGGTTATCCACCCGGATGATCCGCCACAGCCGATTCTTGGCTTGCCTCGTATCATGAGCACGGAAGAGGATTTTGAGAAGTTGGTTGAAGCAGCTCCTAATCCGTCTAACGGCCTGTGTCTGTGTACGGGCTCATTGGGTGTGTCTGCACGCAATGATTTGGCAGGAATGATGACACGTTGGGGTGACCGTATCAACTTTGTGCATTTCCGCAGTACTCAGCGTGACGCGGAAGGAAATTTCTATGAGGCCAACCACTTGGAGGGTGATGTGGATATGTATCATGTGATGAAAAACCTGTTGTTATTGCAACAGCGACGTGGTGTGTCTATTCCGATGCGCCCGGATCATGGTCATCAGATGATAGATGATTTAAAGAAAAAGACTAATCCGGGATATTCCTGCCTGGGTCGTATGCGCGGTCTTTCCGAGCTTCGCGGACTGGAAAAGGGGATTGCCATGAGTATGGAAGAGGGCAAATAAACGGTCTGTTTCCAGGTATTAAAAACGCGGACGTATGCATGGAATTATACATACGTCCGCGTGGGCTTATACATACGTTCGTGTAAGCCTGCACGTACGTCCGCGTGAGCTCACACGTACGTACGTGTGGAATGAGGGTTTAACGGAGGGTTTTTAACTCTCCGTTTTCCATTGCAATCTTGTAAGTTTTGCCTTTTGAGGTCTTGAAGGTAAGCGTCTTGTCGCCGTATCTCACATGGCAGGGAGCACCTGCTTTAGACAGGATAGTGGCTTCTTTCAGGCTACCGTTTTCCCATGTTATGTCGACTTCAAAATTACCTTTTGCACATAATCCTTCTACAGCACCGTTTTTCCAAGCGTCGGGAAGTGCGGGCAATAACTGAATGAATCCCATATGGCTCTGCAGCAACATTTCGGTAATGCCTGCCGTGCCTCCAAAGTTACCGTCAATTTGGAAGGGTGGGTGAGTGTCCCATAAGTTATTCATTGTTCCGTTTTTCAGTAAGTTGCCGAAGAGCTTGTATGCATGGTTCCCGTCTTGCAGACGTGCCCATTGGTTTAATTTCCATCCCATGCTCCAACCGGTCGCGCCGTCACCTCTGTGTTCCAATACTACTTTGGCGGCTTGTGCCAATTCGGGAGTCGTGACAGGAGAGACTGTATGTCCCGGATGCAGGCCGAACAGATGGTTTACATGGCGGTGTTCGTCTTTGGGGTCATCAATATCTACCGACCACTCCATGAGTTGACCGTAACGACCCACTTGATAGGGAACCAGATTGTCCAATACGTGTTGCCACTGTTTACGTTCTTTAGCGTCTACTCCCAATACTTTGCTGGCATCGATGGCGTCCAACAGAATTTCGCGAATGACGGCATGTACGAAGGTGGCTCCCTGATCTACCGGTCCGTGTTCGGGAGAGGTGGATGGGGCGGCTGTGTAAGTACCGTCAGGGCGATGCCACAGGTAGTCTACGGCAAAGTTGGCACTGCTTTTAATCAGGTCATACCCTGTTTCTTTCAGGAATTTTTTGTCGCGTGTGTAGTCATAGTAATCCCATATGTGAGTAGCTAGCCATGGTCCTGCCATGGGATTGAAATTCCATGACATATCTTCGTCTGTCAGCGGAGAAGTAAATCCGAAGATATTGCCGGAGATGGATGCTGTCCAGCCACGTGCACCGAAGTATGCCCGGGCTGTTTTTTCTCCCGGTTTTACCAATGTACGGATAAAATCGATTAATGGCCATGCACATTCGCCTAGATTAGTGGAACAGACAGGCCAATAGTTCATCTGGATATTGATATTGTTATGGTAATCCACGTGCCATGGACCGTCCACACCATTGGCCCACATACCCTGAAGGTTGGCGGGAAGGTTGCCGGGACGGGAACTGGCTATCAGCAGGTAACGGCCGAACTGATAATAAATTTCTTCCAGTTTATAGTCGGGATTGCCTTTACGGTAACGGGCCAGACGTTGGTAGGTGGGCAGATCGGTAACTGCCGGATACTGTAACGTCATGGGGGCATGAGGGTTTAGTGTCAGTTTTACCCGGTTAAACAGGTTAGTATAGTCAGCCTTGTGGCGTTCGCACAACTCATTATAGCTTTTGCCGGCGGCAGTATTCATCATGGCAAGAGTGGTCTGTTCCGGGTCTGCACCTACGTATGTTTTCGGGTCTTTAAAGTCCGGGTCAAAGTTCAATTTGTAGTCGGTGTCAGCTGTTAAGAGAAAAATGACTTCATCTGCTCCTTGTGCAATGAGTTTCCCGTCAGTGGCAGTCAGGTTTCCTCCTTTATGGATGGCACGGATGCGAAGGGCAAACTTCATTTGATTGTTTTTCAAACGTCCGGTATAAAGCAGGCTGTTATTTCCGTCCGCTTTTATGGTGCCTGTTGCTTCGGGGTTTGCTCCGTAACTGAATACAAGATTCTGCATACCCGGTTTGTCGGCTGTAAACTTAATAACCATAACACTGTCGGGGTAGGATGCAAAATATTTACGCTCATAGTTTACACCGTCTTTACGGAAGCTTACAACAGCGAGAGCGGAATCCAGAGAGAGGGCGCGTTTGTAGTTTGTCATGCCTATCTCGCTCAGTCCTGTTTCAATGTATGCTTCTCCCAAACTGGTGTAAGAACCGAAACGGAACGGAGTTTCGCGGCTGGGTTCGTAATCTGCCAGTCCGTTGAAATTGCGGCGGGTAAGCTCTTCTGCTTTTTTTTGATTCCCTTCAACAAATGCTTGTCGTATTTCAGGCAATAGGTGAGCTGATTCCTTGTTGACATTCCAATAATAGTCAGCTCCTTTCTCTGTGTTCGGACCACCGCGCCATAGAGTCTTTTCATTCAGTGTAATACGCTCGGCAGCTACCGAGCCCAATATATTTCCTCCCAGACTTCCGTTCCCGATTGGCAAAGAGTTACTTTCCCATGATTTGTCGGCAGTCGGGGCATACCAAGAAGCACGTCCGTCCAGATTATTGGGCTTGTCAAACCAAATGCTCAGCCCTTTTGTGTAATCAATACTTTGTGCATGCATAGAGGCAGCCAGTAAAGTACTGATAAGGCATAAATGAAGCTTTTTCATGTCATTATGATATTAGTTGGGTTTTATTTTGCAAAGATACGATTTTCTATGAGTATACAAGTGTAGAAAGGTATTCTTCGGCAAACATTTCATTGGCTATTTCCAGTAATTGCTCTGCAGTCAGGGCTTCTATACGTTTAAAGACTTCTCCCGGACCTTCAAATTTGCCGTAATGCAGAAATGCTTTTCCCATATCGAGTGCATTGTTTTCAAAGTTGTCACTTGCCACACCGATTTGTCCGATAATCTGTTTCTTGGCGGCAGTCAGTTGGGCACCGGTCAGTTTATTGTCACGTAGCTTTTTCAGTTCTTTGTGTACCAGTCGGATGCAATGGTCCACGTCTTCTGTGTCAGTTCCGAAATAGATGCAGAATACACCCGTATCGGTATAAGAAGTCAGGTTGGCCTCTACATTATATACCAGTCCGCGGCGTTCACGGAGTGCCAGGTTCAGGCGGCTGTTCATGCCGGGTCCTCCCAATATATTATTGAGCAGATAGAGTCCGGTTCGTTTTTCATCGTATGCATGATATCCCCGGCTGCCTATCATGACATGTGCCTGGTGGGTGTCTTTGTTGATGGTCAGTGTCTGTGGAATATAGGTAAAGGGAGCGATACGCTGACGGTTTGTTTCGCTCAGCGATATATCGCTTACAGCTTTTTCTACTGTCCGGATTACCTTCTTGAAATCGATATTGCCTTGCACAAAAAAGACCATGTTGGTTGTTTTGTAGAAGCGTGCTGTAAACTCCAACGCATTTCGGCTGGTAAATTGTCTCAAGAGTTCCGGTTTTCCCAGAATATTTCTTCCTAAGGGGTGATTGGGGAATATCAGTTCTTCAAAGTCATCAAAGATAAGTTCGGAAGGACTATCTTCATAACTTTGGATTTCATCGATAATCACTTCTACTTCCTTGTCTATCTCATGTTGGGGGAAAGTACTGTGGAACACAATATCTGCCAGCAGTTCTACTGCACGCGGAAAGTGTTCTGCCAGAAAAGCGCTGTAAATTACTGTTTCTTCTTTATTGGTATAGGCATTGAGGTCTCCGCCCACATTTTCCATACGGTTCAGTATATGCCAGGCGTGTCTTTTCTCTGTACCTTTAAAGATAAGGTGTTCTACAAAATGCGCCATTCCTTGCTCTTGTTCATATTCATCACGTGTTCCGGCATCTACCGCAAAACCGCAATAGGCTACTTTAGAGAGGTTGGGTGCATGAATAATACGCAGCCCGTTTGACAAAGTGAAAGTATTATAGGACATTGTTTTTTAGTTCAATTCTGTTTCGGTGGACAAAAATACAACAAAAGTTATTGTTGTTCTTCAAAAAATGCAGATATTTGTATTCAATAACAGAATTCAAGAGAATGGATAAGATTGCTATTTTTTGTTCTGCGTCTGATAATATAGACCCTGTTTACTTCGATAAAGCGCGTGAACTGGGAACTTGGATGGGACAAAACGGAAAGACCTTGATATATGGCGGAGCCAATATCGGCTTGATGGAATGTGTTGCCCGTGCTGCCAAAGAAAACGGAAGTATGGTGATGGGCGTGGTTCCTACCAAATTGGAAGAACGCGGAAGGGTGAGCGATTTGCTGGATGTTACCTTTCGTACAGACAATCTGAGCGACCGCAAAGATGTTATGTTGCACGAAGCGGATGTAGTGGTGGCACTGCCGGGCGGAGTGGGTACTTTGGACGAAATATTTCATGTGATGGCTGCAGCCACATTGGATTATCACCATAAAAAAGTCATATTTTACAATATCAATGGATTCTGGAATGGCATTGTGGAATTTCTGAAAGGACTGGAAACGCAGCATTTTGCACATCATCCGCTGAACAGTTATTATGCCGTGGCGGATAACCGGGAAGAACTAACCGAACTATTAAAATAAATATCTCTGTTACTTATGATGACATCTATACACGAATTGTTGAAGAAAGAGGCGGAAGCCGTATTAAATATTCCGGTTTCGGATGCTTATGAGAAGGCTGTAGCTCTGATTGTTGAGCAAGTACATAACAAAAGGGGTAAACTGGTGACTACCGGAATGGGAAAAGCCGGACAGATAGCCATGAATATTGCTACCACATTTTGTTCGACCGGCATTCCGGCAGTATTTCTGCATCCCAGCGAAGCACAACACGGAGACTTGGGCATATTGCAGGAGAATGATTTGTTGTTGTTGATTTCTAATTCCGGTAAGACCCGCGAAATAGTGGAACTCACACAATTGGCTCATACGTTGAACCCAACGCTGAAATATATTGTTATAACGGGAAATGCGGATAGTCCGTTGGCTCGTGAGTCTGATATTTGTTTATGCACCGGACATCCCGATGAAGTCTGTGCATTGGGTATGACTCCCACCACTTCTACTACCGTGATGACGGTGATTGGAGATATCCTGGTAGTGGAAACCATGAAACGTACCGGTTTTACCATTGAGGAATATAGCAAACGTCATCATGGAGGATATTTGGGAGAACGTTCGCGCGAGTTGAGTAAATAATCAATCTCCTTTGGGATGAAAATATTCAGGCTGTTATCTCTGCTGCTGGTTGTATTATTGGCTTCTTGTCTGAATAAGAAGAAGTCGGCAGATACCGGTATGCCGGGAAATGAATCTCGGTATGTGGTGTTGGCTTATGTTACTTCATGGGGAGTAAGTACTCCCGAAACATCGTGCCTGACTCATATCAATTATGCTTTTGGGCATGTGGCGGATGATAACAAGGGAATACGGATAGATAACGAGCCTCGCCTGCAGATGATAGTGGGTTTGAAAAAGGAAAAACCTTCTTTAAAGGTCTTATTGTCTGTGGGAGGCTGGGGTAGTAGCCGTTTCAGTGAAATGGCGGCCAATGACAGTACTCGTACTGCTTTTGCTGCCGATTGCAGAAGAGTGATTGATAAATTTGGATTGGATGGTATTGATATTGACTGGGAGTATCCGGGTAGTGGAACGGCCGGCATATCTTTTTCTTCTGCCGATAAGGAGAATTTTACTCTTTTGATGCGTGATGTCCGGCAGGCTGTCGGGAAGGACAAACTTCTGACGATAGCTACTGCTGCCACCGGGCGTTATTATGATTTTAGAGCTATCGAACCGTATGTGGATTATGTAAATATTATGGCCTATGATATGGAAGAGGCGCCTTTTCATCATGCTGCCTTGCATTGTTCGGACATGACGGAGGAATGGTCGTGTGAGAAGGCAGTGGCCGGGCATATTGCCGGTGGTTTTCCGGTACAGCGTCTGGTATTGGGGATTCCTTTCTATGGACATGGAACCAACGAGGCGCCTGAGTCTTTGGATTATCGCCATATCATATCTATCGACAGTCTGTATAGTCGCTGGGATAGTGTGGCACAAGTTCCTTATTTGGTTAATTCCAAAGGAACAGTCGTCGTGAATTATGAAAATGCCCAATCCATCGAGCTTAAATGTCGCTTTCTGCACCGGCAGGGTATGCTGGGAGCTATGTACTGGGATTATGATAGCGACGATGAAATGGGCACTTTACGACACGCTGTTTATCGCGGGGTTATGCAACTTCCTTGATTCTTATTTTTGTCTATTAGCTCTGTAAAGCGGATAAGCCGCTTGGAGAATCTTGTTTTTCAGCAAGACCGGATAGTCGGGGTGTGCAGCAAAGAATGCTTCCACTTCACGATACGCTTCAGGACTCCGATGCTGGGAGAGCAATGCATTTACCCAGTTTTTGGGGAAGAAAATATCTCCGGTACGTTGTACATCCAACAAAGCTTCCAATGCCGGGCGGATATATTTTATCGAATAACTTTCTCTGGCCGGATGGTTCAGATAACTTAATACGGTGGCAGTCCAAGGCTCTATTCTACGATTTTCTGCTAACATTAAAGACCGGAATAAAGCATCAAGTTCCAGTGTATCGGGGGTGACTGCACGTGAGATAAAGTCGAATTCACGTAAACGGTCGGGATTTTTGAGACGTTGACGCTGGGTGGTCAGAAGTGTTTTGCTTTGCTCCGGCATACGAAGTGAGAGAATATACACCAAAGTTGTATAGTCTCTTTCATTCAGTTGCTTGTCGGATTGATTTGTCCAAATGCTGTAGAGCTTTTGTAAGCTTCGGTCAGATGTAGCGTTTTGAATCAAGCTTCGTAAAAGCTGGATGCGGCAAGAGGGAATGGTGTGAGTTTCGCTAAGGCGGAACATTGCTTCTTCCATTTCTTGTTTCTTTTCAAATGTTAATGTGCGGAGAGGATTTCCCAAATAACCGATAATGGTTGAGGCTATTAAAGGATTCTTTTCTTTACTAAGTCCGGTTAACAAACTGCTGCTCCATTCTTCGTCTGTGAAATGTTTGGCTTGATAATTCTCATACAGAAGCATAAGCAAGGCTTCTCGTGCGGTGTCATCGGCTGTTTCTTGCCAATGTGCCAGCAGCCATGGTAGTGTATGACTGTCGGGTATGAACAGACCATAACCACGGCCGTCTGTGTTTGGAAGAATATAGCGGACGGGGAAAGGCAGTGGTAATGTGCATAAACTGTCGGTCAGGTTGACTTCCAGAATACTATCCCGTTGCTCACCACATAAAGTGACATGGAAGCGCTGGGGCCAAGTGATTCCCCGGTGGTAAGGGTCTTCTTGACAGATTTGCAGTTTCCCGTCTTTTTGGGCAAAACGTATAGTGGGCATTCCTTTTTGATTTACCCATACATCACTGAAAGCAGCCAAATCTTCTGCCGTTTTGTTATCCAAAATGCGTATCAGATCATTCCATGTGGCATTACTGTAGGCATATGTGTTGAGATATTCCCGGATTCCTTCTCTGAACTTGTCTTCTCCCATCAGTTCTACGAGTTTTATCATCATCACGGGAGCTTTATTATAGATGATTTGTCCATAAATCAGTCCGGCATTTCTTAAATTGTCCAACGGCTGGCGGATGGAGGTCGTACCGGGAGTACGATCTTCCGAAAGTGAAGAAGCAGTGAATGTTTTAATCCGGTTCAATTGATGATTAATGTCCGGGTATAAAGGTTCGCTGATGCAGGCGGCGAAGTAGTTGGCAAAAACTTCTTTTGTCCATACATCATCAAACCAGTTCATTGTAACTAAGTCGCCAAACCACATATGAGCTGTTTCGTGTGCAATAAGTTCGGTACGTCTCAACTCTTCATCAGGGGTAGGATGCTCACTCAGAAACATCTGATTGTCGTTATATAAAGTAGCGCCGGTATGCTCCATGCCTCCGTATTGAAAACCGGGTAGAATGATGAAATCATATTTGGCAAACGGGTAGGAGACCCCGGTATAATCTTCTAGCCAATGGAGGGAAGCCATAACTTGCTTGAAAATAGTATCTAATTGTGCTAATTTCTTCGGGTCTGTTTCCCGATAGTAAGCCGAAATCTTTCTGCTTCCTTCCTTATATTCTTGTTTTTCCAGCTTTCCGGCAACAAATGAGAACAGATAAGTGCTTAATGGCTCGGTCGGAGCAAAATAAATGCTTTTTCTTCCTTCACGTTCTTCTTCCTTATTAATATAGGTGTTGGAGACGGCAACCCATTCAGACGGGATGTCCAATTGCAGTGTGAAAGAGGCTTTGAGGTTAGGTTGCTCAAAACACGGAAAAACGGTTCGCGCCCTGTCGGGTACTAACAAGGTATACAGGAACTCGTCGTTTCTGTTCAGAGACTGATTGCCGGCAGTAAAGCGGATATATATGTCGTTCTCTCCTTTCTGTGTTGTATTCTTCGGCAGAATAATATGTTCGTTACGGAATTCATAAGATGTCGGCAGTCCGTTTGCGGATACTTCTTTTATCTTATCCGCTTCTTCTCTGAAATCGAGGATAACCTCTTGTGCTTTGTTCAGCCGGAACCGAACGTGTATCTCTCCCTCTACCGGCATTGATTTTTGTTTTGGAATAGATAAACGAAGGTCGTATTTCAATTCATTGATTTCTTGTTTTCTGAGTTCTGCCAATTCCTGCGAAATTCCTGAGTCATAAATACGAGGATTTTGGGAAGCCGGCTGGCAGGCATTGAGCAGACAACACATTATAATAATAATTTCGTAGTGTATTTTCATCGTTTATAATTTATCTTGGTTATCGGCTGCTATTTTACGGATTCCCCGTTGAGATGCAATGAAAGCACCTCCCAATACTCTCCGTCCATCGTAAAATACGGCAGACTGTCCCGGAGCAATGGCAGAAGCCTCGGAATAGAAACGCACCAGCAAGTGTTTTTCGTCAAGAACAGCTACACGGCAAGGGATGGGCTTGCTTCGATAACGGATGCGGACAGCTAAATCTTTGCATTGCATCAGTTCCTGCATATCGGTTATCTGATAGTCTTCCACCAACATATATTCGGTTTTCAGCTCTTCTGCATCTCCCAGCATGACGGTGTTTTTCTCTGCATTGATTCTTAATACATAAGCCGGACGACCTAAGGCTATTTCCAGTCCTTTTCGTTGTCCGATAGTATAATAAGGAAAGCCTTTGTGTTGCCCTATTTTTAACCCTTTATTATCGACAAACCATCCGGGTCCTATTTTTGTATCGATATCCGGGCATTGAGAACGAAGAAAATCACGATAGTCTCCTTCGATAAAACAGATTTCCATACTTTCGCCTCCCTGTGCTTTTGTTTCAAAACCTTTTTGACGAAGATATTCCCGTACTTCTTGCTTGGTATATGTTCCGAGTGGAAAGATGAAACGGCGCAGAATTTCCTGTGGAAGTTTCCACAGGAAATAAGACTGGTCTTTGGTCATATCATCTCCTGCTATTATATATAGGTGTCCGTTATGTTCTTCCAGACGGCAATAATGACCTGTAGATATGTGGGCACAATTAGTCTGGTCTGCCCATTCGCACAGAATACGTTCTTTGAAAAGCGGGTTACACATTACACAAGGATTAGGAGTGCGTCCTTTCATATATTCGTCAATGAAATGCTTGACAATAACTTCTTTAAATTCTTCACGTACATCGGCTACATGATGTTCTATACCTAATTTTCCTGCCAATGCCCGGGCTTCGAGCACATCATCGGGTTCTGTCTGTCCGGGAGTGGAGAATTTTGAAGGTACATCCCATGTACGCATTGTTACTCCTACCACTTCATATCCTTGTTCTTGCAGCATGATGCAGGTGGCGGAACTGTCAATCCCGCCACTCATGCCTACCAATACTCTTTGTTCTCTACTTTTCATCGTTTGTTGTTTAAAGAAACAGTTCCGGTTCTCTTCGGGCTGCACATTTCTCGTGCAACATTGGAGTATAAGGGGTATCAAATATGCGTGCTCCGTTAGGACACTCTTTTACACAGGCGCAACATTTGATGCATTTCGCTATTTCAGTTTCTATCTTTCCTTCTTGATTAAGGTAAATGGCGTGTGTGGGGCAAATTTCAATGCACTCGCCACAGGCAAAACATTCTTCTGTACATAGAGGAGCGGCCGGGGTAGACGGCGCTACATAGCGATAAGGAACGTTACCTTTGATAAAGAAATCGGCAGGAGCCTCACTGTTCTTGAGCTTTTTGAGGCAGTCTTTACCAAACTGCTCTGCTATTTGCAGGTCGTTAGCGTCCGGTCGTCCTTCGGCAACAGGCATTCCGGGGCGGCTGTAACTATGTTCCCCGATGAAAGCTCCGGCGGCAAGTGGTGTAAAACCTAAGCGGGTTGTCTCATCTCTTAGTTCGACTAATGCATCTTCATAATCCCGGTTGCCATAAACGGCAACCAAAACAACCGGAGCATTTTCTCCTTTTAATCGTCGGATTCGCTGTAGGGCAATAGGTGCCACTCGGCCGGCATAAACTGGCACTGCGATAATAGTCAGTGCATTCTTAATTTCAATAGGTGTGATACTCTCATCAAGTGTCAGGTCTGTTTCTATTCTGCGTTCCATTCCTATACCATCTCCGATGGCACGAGCTATTTTCGCCGATGTATGCGTAGGCGAAAAGAATACGATATGCGTTGTATCTACCATAGCAATTATTAGTTGATTGGGAAACAAAGATAATGAATTTTGTTCAAAAGCATGAATAATCCTTTTCAAGATATACTGTTGCTATGCATTATGTATAAAGGATTCTTTTATTATAAGTCAAAATTAGAGAATAACTTACTAGTTGTAAACAAAATCGATATTTTGTTAAATGATGTTGTTCTGTGAACAAAAAAATAGGTAAATGGCTGCTTTCGCAACTTTTAGTCGGTAATTTGAATGATTGTTATGTTAGAAGACATATATCTTCTTTTTTCTGAAATTTTAAAAGAATGTTTTTTTGTTCTTTTTGGGTACAATAAAGTCATCTCCAAGTTTGAACTTCCTATGTTACATGGGGGTTACGTGCATCAACTTTTATATATATAATAATGTGTATAGCCTTTCTTCCGGTTTATTTAATGTGTGACAGTATGCATTTTCTACGCTTTTACAGGTAAAAAATATGTGAATATTCCTATTTCTTAAAAAAATCCTGTGTTTTATAAATATTTTTAGTGGAAAGTGTTGCAGAATAGAGTAAAATGGGTACTTTTGTCCGATGAAATTATGGCTATTATAGAAACTGACTAAAAAATGATGGATGCCCTTTTTCGATTACCGAACAATGATCTTTCTGCCGCTTTACAGAAAGATAAGCTGTTTAAGGAAGTGGAACAGCAGTGGAATACTGTGTCGTCTGAGGAAGGAAACTCTAGAAGAAAGGTCGATTATGAAATCTATAAAAGTATTGTGTATAACTTAGAAGTAAGAAAAGTATTTCTAGATCCAAAGCTTTCTTTGGTGAAGTTTAGTTCAATAGTCGGCACGAATACTACCTACCTGTCGAATGTCGTCAATCATTACTTTAAATGCAACTTTAAACATCTATTAAATAAGTGCCGTGTAAAATATGCAAAACTCTTATTAGACAAGGGTAAGTATACCCCGGAAGAGCTTGTCAAGCTCTGTGGATTTACATCCAGAAGTGTCTTCTATTCTGCTTTTACTAAAGAAGTTGGCATGGTCCCTTCACGGTACCCCGATAAATCATTCAAAATTCCTTTGAAATACGATTGAGTCCTTTGATTAATAATAAACAATTGAGTTTTTAAATTTATAAATTTAAAGTTTTTCTATTATGAACAAAAAATTTTTAAGTGCAATCCTGTTCGGAACCTTAATGGTTACCTCGGCAGGAACATTTGTATCTTGTAAGGATTACGATGACGACATCGATAATCTTCAGGGACAAATTACTGCAAATGCCGATGCTATTAAATCTTTGCAAGAACTTGTAAATGGCGGTGATTATGTGACTGGTGTAGAGAAAACAGATGCCGGTATTGTGTTTACTTTCAGTAAGAGTGGTTCTAAAACTATTACACTGGACACTGCAGAAGATCATGGTCAGGTCTTTGAATTAAAGAATGGCGAAATCTACGTTGATGGCAAAGCAACCGGTATAAAGCCTGCTGCAGATGCAGAAAAGGCTCCAGTAAAGGCAGTTGATGGAGTTTGGGAATTTTTGAATGCCAATGGCGAATACCAATCTACCGGTATACCAGTATCGGGTGTGACTGTGGTTGGTTCTCAAGCAGATGGCTTTACTTTAACCATTGTGGATAAAGACGGAAAGTCAACAGAAGTAAAAGTTCCTTCTGCAGCTTCACTTATTACTTCAATCGTTTTAAAAAATGATGCATCTACCAACGGATTTGTTATTAGTAAAGCTACATTTACTAAACCTAGCAAATGGGCCGGCAAAAAAGAATTGCCTGCTGACAAATCAGTTGTCTATTCTTCTTCTACTATTGATATTCGTGTCAACCCGGTAGATGCTCCTGCTACGGAAGCAAAATATTATCTGACTAATACAAAGAACCAAACTTTGAGTAATATTGCTTTAGATGCTGAAGCAGAAAGTGCTGACGATGCAATTACGATTGGTGGTATCAACGGTCGTGCAGCTAATACCGGTAATGGACTGTTTACGTTAAGCATGAAGCAATATATCTTATCAAAGGATGATGCTAAAGCATTTGACAAAGAATTAACAGATAATGCAAAGGCTCGTGATATGGATAATACAAGTGTTACAAATTTTAATGATTGTGTAGCATTTGCTGTCAATGCAAACAACAAGGCACGTTCTGCTTACAATTTACCTATTGGAACTAAAGTAGCTGCTGATTTGACTAAGATTCAAGTGAAAGATATGGCTTCTTCTGAGGCTACGTTAGCTGCGTCAAATCCTACTAAAAAAGAAATCACCGTTGTTGTTGGTAAAACATATACTATTAAAGAAATTGCAGATGAAGCCGGATTAATGTACGATATGTATTTCTCATTGGCAGAAGTAGACAAAAAGACTTATGGTGTGACTTATGATGATTTGACTCATACATTTACAGTTGCCAATAACCCGGACGTTTCTACTGCTGCAACAGGTTTTGACTTGACTATCAATACATTGTCAACTAAAGGCCAGGTTAAAAAGGCTGTTTATACAGTTAAGTTGAGTTCTGCTATCGAAACACCATCTACTTATGAAGCTATTACTTATGATGTAGCCAAATTAAAAGATACTGATGCTTCCAATGATGCATTTACTCTCGATATGGACATCATGAAGACAGCTCTTGGTGATAAGTGGGCTCAATGGGCTAACACCGTAGGTCTTGATAAAACAGCATGCGCTATTTATACAAAGGCGGATTGTAGCGATACTCCTAAACAAGTTGGAGTAACTGGTCTGAAGATTACTTTAACCGCTTCAGATAAAACAACTCCAGCAACGGTTAATAACTTAAAATACATTGTTGTCAAAGTAGATAAAGCGAATGCTGATGACTTGAAACTTGATAAGCAATACTACTTGAAGGTTACATTCAAAGATAAGGTAGGTACTGCAGAAGTCAACAATATCGTTGTTCCTGTGACATTTACAGCTCCTTCTGTAGCAAGCCAATTTGAATTGAAGCCTGGTTACGTTGTAGATGGAACTATCAATGCTTACTATTACGATCTTACAGAGGATACAAAGAAGAACATTGCATTGAGCAGATATTTTGCAAAATCTGACGCTAATGCAGTTGTTGCCCTTGATACAGAAAAAGAAGTTAAGGCTAAGGACAATCACTCTTATCGTTCTGGCGGTTTGGCAACATTGAGTGAAGCTACTATGGCCGGAAATGTAACATTGAATGCTTCTGCTACAGACAAAGACGGTGGCAATGCTGTCGCTCCAGATGCTACTACCGGTAAAGAATTTGGTTATGGCGAAACTCTGACTGTTAAAGCAACGAATGATAAATATTCTGATACAGGATGGACATATAGCACAGACAGCAAGAAAGCTTATAGCTTCACTATCAAGATTATGAGCCCGATTATGGAAGGTACGGTCAAACCGGTTGAAGGTTCTACAATCAAAATCAGTGCCAATAGTACTAAGGGATTTGACATTACCAAGGCTATGATTACCGGTGTAGACTACAATAAGAATCCTTATAATGTAGTACCGGATAAGGACGTTACTTCCGATCCGACTAATCAAGTAGACAATACTGTGAAGGCTTGGGATAATGAGCAGATTGCAAATGTATACGTAACTAAGAAAGGTGACGATAATACTTATATCAAGGATATAACTTTGATAGGTCAAAAAGCTAAAACAGCCGATGCTGCAGCTGTTGCAGGTGCTATTAATGTAAAAGCAGATCCTCTGCCTAATGAACAAGAAACAGCTATTATTGTAAATGTGAAAGATGCTTGGGGCTATACTATTTCTGAAGAAGTTTCAGTAACTATTCTGAAAAACTAATAATTTAGTACCTCATATAAATGAAAAAGCACCCACAATTATGGGTGCTTTTTTATTTATACATATGAAAAGCCTGTTACTTCTTATATTCAATTGTCGCCTGAGTTTTGATTCCTGCGTAGTCTGTGAAAGTAACCACCAGTTCACCTCCCTGACCTGCATTCAAGCCAGTAATTTTCACACCGGTATCACCTGCTTCCAAAGTAACACTACCACCTGCACTTTCTGCAGATTTAGCGAAGCCAACTTTGATTGTTGCACCTGAAGTGGCATTAGCTGTAGAAACTTGATATCCGCCTAGTTTATTAGAGGCACTTGCAGATGCAGGGATAGCAGTGGTACTTACTGCAATTTCTTCATCACCATATTGCAATGCAAGACCATTTTTCGGTTTGTTTGCAGTTTTGTCTTCTGTGAGAGCTGCAATAATACCGTCTGCATTAACAGCAGCTACTGTACCTGCAACACCGTTCGTATAGTAAACCAACTTAGCTTTGTTGAAAGCAGGAGCAAGTTTCATGGTAAACTCTTTAGATACTGAGATAGTATTGTCTGCTGCAGCATTACTTGCACCTGTCAAAGCATTAACTGTTACAACTTCCTTGTTGGCTTTTACTTTGTAATCAGTAGTTTTAAGGAAGCCATCTTTAACGACGTCTGTGAAAGTAATTGAAGCTGCCTCTTTAACCTCACTATTATCAACTGCTGCTTTCTTGTATGTATAAGTATAGCCCGGCTGAGCATCAGTCATACCAGTACCATCAGCCTTTTTGTTAATAGTATACAAGTTAGTTGGCATTGTAAATGCAGGACTATTACCTGAGTTATCAATTACAGAACTTAATATGCCTTCATTCCATCCTGCATATTGATTTGCAGTATAATAGTCATCGAATTCAGGTTTAGAAACTGTTACAGGAACAATTACCTTCTTCAATTCATTACCCTGAGCATCTTTCAATGTCAAAGTCAAATTGAATGTACCGTAGATGTTTGCAAGGTCTTTGGCTGCTGTTGTATACTTGCTGCCAGTATAGTTCAAAGTAATAACAGCTTTGATAGCATTGCGTGCAGCAATTGTTGCAGCACCGCCATCTGCTTTCTTGAATGCAATAGCAGTGTTTTCAGCCACTTTATACAATCCATCACCAATAGAAGTTGCACTAGTCAGAGCAAAGAAGTTACCGTCTGCAGTAGTTACAGTTGTTTTAGTTGCATCTGCATTCTGAGCGATGTTTGCATCCAAGTTGGTAAAGATAGTACCCAAATCAACAGAGAACGAGTTCACTGTGCTGATTTTGATGCTAACCGGAGCAACAGTTTCTGTCTCAGATACAGAAGCACCTGCAATCGTAAGGACAACGTCCTTTTTAGCAATCTTGCCTGTGATATCAAGAATGTTAACAGTAACGCTTAAACCGAGAGTTGCAGCAGCAGTAGCAGGAACAGTAATGTTCATACCGTCTACCGTGATACCCTTGGCTTCGGCTAAAGTTTTACTTGCGCCTTCGAATGTTAAATAAGAATCATAAGCCTGAGCTGCAGTAGCGGCATTAAGTGACAAAGTAGAAGTTCCTAAAGCCACGTTTGCACTTGCCAACCCAATATTGGCTTTATTATAAGCCGTGTTAGTCTTGCTTTCGTTTACGGTCTGAGTGTCAATAACATATTCATATCCTGTCATTACAGTACCGTTCACAGCCAAAGCATATTTCACGTTTTTATCTACACCGTTTACTTTCTTGGTGAAAGCAGTGGCAATATTGTCAGCGGTAACTTCATCGGTCATTGCAATAGCCAAATTCCATTTTCCGCTAGGTGAAGCGGCACGATCGGTTACATAGTCGCCTTCTGCAGCTGTAGCTGTAACAGTAACAGGAGCTGTTTTGCCATCGATGTCCACCAAAGTCAATTCTTGTGCACCCAAATCATAAGAAGCGGGAGTAACAGTAGCAGTTTCACTTCCCAATTGACCAATCAAGAGTTGCCCTGCAGCCACATTGCCTTTCTTACCTGCCCAAGTTACATCGGCACCGGCTTTTGACCATGCGATATTTTTACCTGAAGTCCAATTGCTCGGAGTTGCATTAAGTGCTGTCAGAGCCGAAGAAGAAGTCGGCAGGGTAATTTCCTGCATCACGCCTGCTTCATTGGGGATGTGCAGAACCACCGAATCGCCTTTCTGTACAGCCCACGCGTTACCTGACGCCTTATATTCAGACTTCACGAATGCCTTGGTTGCATCATCATAGAAATACCAGAAGCCGTCCTTTACATAAGGAGCAGTGCTTTCGCCCTGGGGAGTAGTGCCTGTAGTGGCAAAGAAGCCTGTAGGAGTACCGTCGATGCTGATTTCACCTGTTGTCTTGTCGATGACAACCGTGCTGCCTGCAGGTGTGCCGGCAATAGTCAGGTTGTAAGAAGTACCGTCGCTGACAGATACTTTCAAACCGCCCTCTACAGATTCAATCTTGGTTACATAAGCGCCACCGGTGGTGACTTTCGATTCAAGGTCTGAAAGCTTTGACTTGATATCGGTCAACTCCTTGTTGATGTTGTCGATGTCATCGTCATAGTCTTTACAAGACACAAACGTTCCTGTAGAGGATACCATCAAGGCTCCGAACAGGATTGCACTTAAAAATTTTTTGTTCATAATAGAAAAACTTTAAATTTATAAATTTAAAAACTCAATTTGTTTATCGTTTTTAAAGGACTTGGTTTCATTGATTTATATGACCTGCTGTTGATGTATTTCATTCTTTCCCAATGAGTTTTCCATTGTCCCGGAGAAGCCGGAACAGGTTTCCGCAGCTTTTTCCCTCCGCTTCCGGTAATGTGCCGGTGGAATTCCCATTATTTTACCGAATGCATCATAGAACACACTTCTGGAAGTGAACCCGCAACGCTTGTCAAGCTCGGTGATATCGCATTCGTTGTGGTCTATCAGGTGCTTGGCGTGAAGGATGCGGTATTTGTTCAGCAAGTGTTTATAGTTGCATTTAAAGTAATGATTGACGACATTCGACAGGTAGGTAGTATTCGTGCCGGTTGCAACAAGAGGATATTACGTTGATTATCAGTGGTATTTGAGAAAGAGAGGCAATTCGGGATTTATCCCTTATTTTGTATAGATTCCATATAAGCATTGGAGGTATTCCACAATTTCATCAAAAGAAATAATATTAACAGGCAAGGGAAGAAATGGGATGTTATCAGAGTAAAACGAAAGAGGCATACAATCCTCACACTAATGTTATACTGTCAAATAAAAAAACGTTTTTCATCTAAAAAAGATCGTTGTTTTTCGTTATTATCATGTTTCCGTAAAAAGGGAAATAAATCCCATAAATAAAATGTCCCTCCTTCTTGTCCGGTTCCCCTTAAAAGATTATCTTTGCTAAGGATAATAAAATTTTCTGTATCTGCCTGAATGACAGTTTAGAGTAGAAAAGAAGAAAGTTATTGGTAACGATTTAGCGACAATGTAACTTCAGTAAAGTTCTGTGCTTTGCATTTCGTCAAACAACTCTTTGTGCAAAGGTAACGCAAAAAATGAATATAGCAAGAGAAGTTCTGCAAAAATCTAAAGATTAAATCATTACTCTTTTTATAGGCATATTAGACCTTGTTTAAATCCGAATACCATTACCCCATAAATAGGGCAACCGTATTCAGGTTATAACATAGCCATAGAACAATCCCCTGCCAGCAGTGAACAATCACTTGCAGGCAGGGGATATTTCTTTTTCCGGCTATGCGAACTTTCTTATAGTACCATTTACTTGATGACCTCTTCAAAAGCCGTGTCCATCGCTTCGTAATGGTCACCATCGTGCAGGCTTAAGGCGGCGACAAAACTGTTTAAGGTACGAATGGCATCCAAACGATGCTCCGTGCTTTGTTCTTCAATATTACTCAATACATCTATTGCCGTAGTCAGATGTCCTTTCAATTCTTGTAATGCTGACAAATCCTGAATCGGCAATAAATAGAAAAGTTCATTACTGCCCAAAGATTTCACGATGCCTTGTAGGGCTGTTGCTTGTAGTTTCATATGGTTATTATATTAAAAATGACGTAACTCTGCCAATCCACAAACTCAAGGCATCGCCAAACGCCCAATGCAAGATGAACCGGCAGGTTACGTCAAGATATAACCTTTCCAGTCCATTTACTTCTTGCATTTGGAAATTGGCGATTTCTGAGTTTAAGTAAACGAACAAATTACCACGATGCTATTTGCATCGCTGAGTGCAAAGATAGAAAAAAGAAAAGAATATATCTTCTCCTACCATTTATTTCTCAGCGAATGATATACAAATCAATGATTTGAGGAAATACAAGTACCATAGTAGGCAACTACTATGGCATCAATATAATACAATTCCAAATCTGCCTCTTCATTCGTTTACCTCCATTTGACTGATTATACATTCTATCGCATCAGTCATTTTCGTTACATGGGCAAAGGTATTTACGGGTTCTTCACGGACAAACAAGGTCGAGCCGCAAGCGGTTCTGATAAAAATCTTCCTGCCGTACTGCGTCCGGAGAGTATTTTTCTCATAAACCTTGTTTGTCCTAAACCCTACACCATTATCGCCCCTGAAACGAAAACGACCGACCCGACAGAAAGACGCATAAAAAAAAAGTCGGATAACCGAGAGGCAGATAAAATAATTGAAACTCAACTCCCTCACCTCTTGAATCCGCATAAACTTAAAAAACAACAGCGATGAAAACAAGGTATAAAATAGCAGTATTGGCACTCGTTGCCGTAGCAGGTTCAGCCATTTTGGGCGGTAGCTTTTGGTGGTGGTTAGTGGGAATAATGGCAGGCAAGTTCATAATCCGTTTGGTCTTTACCATAGCGTTGGCGATAGTCATTTACTGCCTTGTTTATGCCTTAATCATCGGTGGAATATTTTGGTTACTCATCTCTTAAAGCATACAGATATGGAAATATTGCCTATTGCAGTAAAATTCGTCAGTTGGGACGTAAGCCCTCTTGACACATTGAAGAACAGCCGAGCATATATGCTTCGTGAAAAACTTAATGGAAACGGAAAAATGGATAGAACCGAGAAAAATTGGCTTGCAGAAAATATAAAGAACAATTCCTATTTCCGTACCGCCATTCCTCTAATGGGGTATCGCTTTGATTTTGCAGATGTTCTCCGCAAATACCTTGTCAATCAGTACGGGCAATGGAGTGAGTATTATGCCCCCGATAAAACAAGCCTTCGCAATGCGCTTTACGGTACAATTAACAAAATAATAGAAATCAAATAATCACAGCACCATGAAAGAAGATTTAATGTTTTGCCATTTAGGTAACGGAGTAACAGTATGCGACAGACAGCGAAGAAAATACGGGGATTATATGAAAGTGGCGCATATCTCATACAATCGCAAAATACAGTACTATGAACCGTTAAGCGATGCGGCAATGGAACGGATAGAGAACTTTGCCAAGAATGATAACATGACAGTCAGTGTTACCCAGCCTTATCCCGTATTAGAACCAATTATCAACAAATAGTAACCATAGGGCAGGTTACCGCCTGCCCGAAATACATAGCAACATGAAAGTATCAACCCATTTCCAAACAGAAATACAGAGTTATTTAGAACAACGTGCCGAGTATGACGAATTATTCGCCCGTTCATACCGCAACCCACTAAAGAACATAGAAGATTGTATAACCTATATTTTGAACTATGTTCAGAAAAGCGGTTGCAACGGTTTCTCTGATGATGAAATATTCGGGCAAGCCGTACACTACTACGATGAAACCGACATTGAAGTAGGCAAGCCGATAGACTGTAAAGTGATAGTCAATCATCACGTTGAATTGACGGAGGAAGAAAAGACGGAAGCACGTAAGGAAGCTATCAAGCGAGCCGAAAACGAGGCTTACAGCAGAATGACGAAGCGCAAGACTGCCCCTAAGAAAGAGAGTATTAACAGCAATAACGGACAAATGACACTTTTATTCTAAGATTATGAAACCGAAAACGAAGATACAGAAAGAGGTTTTTGCATTGAGCAAGCGATTACCCGAAATCACCGAGATACAGACAAAGTATGCTTTCCGTCATTGCTTTGAACACGTCGGGCGCAGGTCTGCCAAAGGTATTGTTACCTGCACCGAGTGCGGACACCAATGGCAAGGAAACGGGGCATTGGCAGACACGCTTTGCGGTTGCACCTGCCCTCATTGCGGAATGGAACTGAAAGTCCACACCACCCGAAAACGGGTATTCAAAGAAATTGAATATTTTTCCATGATTACCACCTGCAAAGGCTATCAAGTGATACGTTTTTTCTTTGCAAAGGCTTATTACAAGGTCGGGCAACCTGCCGAATATACCATTGACGAAGTGGCACAACGCTGGATTGCCCCCAATGGTAAATTTGAAACGATTGCC
Source organism: Phocaeicola massiliensis B84634 = Timone 84634 = DSM 17679 = JCM 13223 (assembly GCF_000382445.1). Taxonomy (GTDB): domain Bacteria; phylum Bacteroidota; class Bacteroidia; order Bacteroidales; family Bacteroidaceae; genus Phocaeicola; species Phocaeicola massiliensis. The sequence goes on from NZ_KB905475.1 coordinate 313,823, forward strand.
CGATTGAGAGGTATAGCTTTCATCTATTATGACTTGTGGCAGGAAGGCAGTTCAATGGAAATCCGCAGAAACCACAGGGTATATGACATAACTCCTGCCTGCACTTATCCGAGAATAAGAGTAATCCCCGAACTCAAGCGTAACGGCTTTAAAGGGGAGTTTCATAATCTCCAACCGTTTGAGCTATTCTGTGAACTGTTGAAGAACAACCAAGCGGAAACGCTGATAAAAACGGGACAATACAGTCTGCTAAGTTATTTCATACACCATTCGTCTAAAAGTATCTCCACCTATTGGAATGCCATCCGCATCGCAACCCGCAACGGCTATATGGTAGGTGATGCAGGTATATGGTGCGACTACATCGACCTGCTCCGCTATTTCGGAAAGGACACGAACAGCCCGAAATACATTTGCCCTGCCGATTTGAAAGCCGAGCATGACCGCCTTGTACGAAAGAAAACAGAACGTATGGAGCGTGAACGGATTGAGAAGCAGAAACACAAAGCATTGGAAAATGAACAGCGTTTCCAAGAACTCAAAGGCAAATTCTTCGGTATCGCCTTTACGGACGGTACAATCCAAGTACGGGTATTGGAAAGCGTATTGGATTTTTTGGAAGAGGGAACAGCCATGCACCATTGCGTGTATTCCAACGAATACTACCTCAAGCCCGACAGCCTTATACTTTCTGCCTGCATAGACGGCAAACGGGTAGAAACGATAGAAGTGTCGCTCAAAACACTGAAAGTTCTGCAAAGTCGTGGCGTTTGCAATAAGAACACCGAATACCACGACCGTATTATTGAACTTGTAAACAAGAACAAACGCCTTATCCGTAAACGGATGGCAGCATAACACATTTATATTATAGAATATGGAAACAACATACGAAACGATAATAGTAACATTCGATGAAAGCATTGAAAAACTGAACGGCATATTCGATACTCCCCAAACATGGGGAGCATCCACTCTCAAAGAATGGATAGAGTCTTATGAAAGCACACGCTTCACGCAGATTGGCGATAATTCGGCAGTAATCACTTCCAAATACAATATGCCATCCATTATAGTGTGGCTGCAACGATATACACCGATAACGATATGGAGGGAGAGATAAACCATGTACACATTATTCATAGGCTTTCGGAAGATAGACGTATTTCCGACCATTCGGGAAGCCAAGAAATTTGCAACAGAGAGTGAATTAATTGGCGTGTTCACTCTTATAGGAGATAATTATCACGATAGTTGGTACAAATTTTAATCAGTAAAAGACATGAAATCATTAAACAACAACGGAGTATCCACCTGCATGGCAGGACAAGAAAACTATGTGTATTTTAACCTGATGCCCCGATTGCGCAGGAAAAGCAGGTATTGCCAATACGATTACCGCCATGAAGAAGACGGTGAGTTATTCTCAACAGTCGCCCCAACATTGGAAATATGCAGGCAGCGCAGGGATGAATGGCTAAAGAACAAGGAGGGCAAATAATGGTAGCAAAGACTATTTTAGAACAGCTTGGCAGCGGTAAGTTTATTGCCATGACGGGAAGCAAGGAATTTATAGATTTGGGAAACGGGTTAAGAATGAACCTTGCAAGGAACAAGACTTCCGCCAATCGGCTTGAAATCATTTTGGATAGAGAAACGGACACTTATACTATGAAGTTCTTCCGTCAGACATTCAGCAAAAAGACATTTGAAGTATCAAAAAAGGATATTGCGCTGCATGAAGGTGTCTACTCAGATATGCTGGAAGAAATGTTCACTTCGGTTACAGGACTGTACACAAGACTATGACAGAACGGGCGGTGAAAACCGCCCGGCACTACTTTTGACAGTGAGCAGGCGGCTCAAAAGTAGCAAAAAGCCCTCGTTAAACCCTCTGAATTTTCAGAGGGTTGTTTTTTATGCCGTTATTTTTGGCTGGTGAAACGGCAAATTCATATCTTCGCACTGACAACGATTTGCAGGACAATAACATATAGAACTTCATGGGAGTAAAGAAAGCAATATTAGAGAAATGGATGGTGGCGCAGAAGAAGCACCATCTTTCAGACAAACATGTGCAAATGGCAAGGGAACTCGGCTTAAATCCCGATAAGTTGGGAAAGATTGACAACCACACACAGGAAACATGGAAAGCACCGTTACCGCAGTTCATCGAAGAGATTTACTACAAACGCTTCAAGCGGGAAGCACCCGAAACGGTCAAGCCTCTGAAGCAAATCATGGCGGAACAGGAAAAGAAAAAGAAGGAGCAGAAGAAAGCCAAAGAGATACGCCGGAAACTTCGTGATGAAAATACGGATGTTTCCGCAACGGATATAATAGACTGACACAAAAAACAGCCTTTTACGAAACAAGTCCGTAAAAGGCTGTAAAGTAACATGTTGCCATTCTATACAAGGCTATTCCAACTCTTCACCCCACAATTCCCTATCCGTCGGGGTATTCTTTAACACTCGTGCCATACACCCATAAAATAAGGTGAGAAATACCCCGTACCCGATAATCCAACTCATTCTTCCCCCTCCTTATCCGAATCATTCTGAAACGAGAAACTCAAATCGAACCTTTGCCCGAAACTATCCCATACCGTCACGTCGATAGTTTGCTGGTCGGTACTTTCGGAGGTATAATACAACCGGAACGCTTCTTTTTTCAACGGGTAGAAATCATTGGGAGCAAACACAGTCCCGTCGTCCATCCGCAGGCTCCCACGCCCGTCGGGTTGGAAGTAGGAAATGAAGAACTCCGTTTCCTTGTAGTTTCCCGACTTATGCAGTTGCAGACGTATTTCAGCCGTTTCACCCAGCTTGATGCGTTTCTGCACGGGCATGGTCGTCAGCGAAAAGTCGTATGCTTGCTGCACCTCTATTTTATCATCGCAGGAGGTAAATAACAATCCGGTCAATACCACCGCCAATATAGCTATAATCTTTACTTTCATGGTTGTAATCAGTTTATGATGAATTTTATTCCTGCCCCGAAGGTCAGGTGAAAATGTCCGATGGAACTGCCCCAAACCGCCCGTTCCCTTGCGTTGAGCAGCAACACCACCTTATCCGAGAGGTATGTTTCCAATTCCAATGTTACCGCCCCGCCATAGATGAACGAATCCTTATTTCGGAGTGTCGCCCCGTCCGGCAACAACTTGTCTCCCCACCGGCTCGTTTCATATCCGGCAAGAGCCGAGCCGCCAAGCGAGAGGAAAAACGTCTTGGAAGCATCCGAGAGGACTTTCAGATAGTAGCCGCCTTCCGCCGTAAATTGCGCTTTGGGTATCTGCAAGTCCTTATACTCGTATTGTTTGTTGAGATATTCCGCACCGAATACCCAGCGGTTGCCGTTCTTCGTATAGGTGGATAACCCCACACCGAGATAATAGTTTACAGGCTTCTGTACCCCGTCCACGAAACCGCCTCTGAGTTCCACACCACGCATACCCGGCAGGTAGCGTTGGGCGTTTGCCTGCCCCACAAGGGCAAGCAACGCTACAGCTACAAATAGATACTTCTTCATCTTACTTCACTTTCAGTTCGTTAATCACCCTTGCACGCACGATGTCCTCGTTCTCAATCACAAAGGACTGATGGCGACCGCCGGATTTCTCGTGCAATTCAACTACCACCTGCTTGTCTTCGGGAATGGTGAACTTCTCCATTGTGAAGACGGTGCGCTCATCTTTATGCCCCGCTACACGGGTGGCATAGTTATAAGCACGGAGCGGAAAAATTACCTGCTCCTGAATAGCGGTACGTTTTGCCACTTTCTTATCCACGATTTTGAACGTGATAAAATCTACATCGAACGGCACGTTGGACGAGTTCTTGATCTGCGTGTGGAAATACAGCAACCCGTTGTGCGTGTACATCCCACGCAGCAGGTATTGGATGCCGAAAGATTTCGCCCCGATATGCTTGATTTCACGCTTGTTGTTCTTGTGGATGGACTTCATAATCAGATGCACCAACTTCGGGGATTCACTGCCCAGCTCCTGCAAATAGATGTCGAGGGCATTGTTCGGACGGTTCACCGTACTGCCGTCATGAATAAAATCCTTCATCTCGATGTTCAGTAATAACGGCTCATCGGCGTACTTCACATTAAACGTGTAGAACGAGCCGCTTTCGGTTATTACTGAAAAATTGGTTTCCGTGCGGAAATTCTTTACCGTCGCTTTCACACGGATGACGTTTTCCGCACCGTCGGCTTTGCCCGCAATCAGATTGGGAGAACCCAAATCCACATAACGGACTGCGGACGGGAAAATGACGTGTACCGTCTTGTCATACGTCACTTCCATACCATAGGGCGGTATCATGCGGTCAAAAGTCAGCTTCTTGGTCAGCCCGTTATAATCGTCCCCCGACATTTCCTGCGGATAAGTGTCCGCTTGAAAAGTTACGACTTCCGTTTCCGGCTGTTCTACATTCTGTGCGTTCGCACCCATTACGCCCAGCGTCAGGGCGATAGCTAAAAATACTCTTTTCATTTTACTTTGGATTTTAGTGGTGGGCAATATTGCCCGGTTAATAATAAATTGGTTTTACTGTTTCTTTTGATAAAGCATAAGGTTATATCCCGCCTTGAGATGTACTTTAATTGTCCGCATCTTCTTGGCGATATATTGCGAGGTTCCCTGTATCGCCCCCTTGCCTAAATCGGTCAGCAGTTGGTCGCCCGCGCTCTGTTGGTTCAGGTTGATGGTTGTCCCCAGATTACCGCCCAGATTGGCGGCTATCTCACGGATTGCGTCCATCTCCATCGAACCCGGAATAAAGATGCCTTCCTGCCCGTCGCCATCGACAACCGTCAGTTCCACCGGAATAATCATCCCCCTGTATTCCAGCGAAGTGATGGAGATGCCGAGCCTTTCGCCCTGTATCTTTCCCATTCCCGTAACGAGCGCATTTTGCGGGATGACCGTTTCTCCGGCACGCATTGGCTCCAATAACCGCAACCTTACCGCCTGCCCGTCCGTGATGGTCTGATTATCATGGATGCACGCACGTATGGTATTCTTTTCTGTTTGTACAGCCGTGCCGACTGCCGTATGGAACCCCATGTTCCTCTCTTTGGAATATTCGGCGACAAATGCCGAATCACTCATCGGTTGCGATAATCCCGATACCACCCGTTCATGTACCTGCCCGACGGTATTCACCTGCGCCTTGCCGTTTTTATATGCTTCAGTCGGCTTGCTTTCGGTAGCGGTGGTAACTGCCGGCTGTCCGGTAAACGGCTGTCCCTGATTCTGAGGCATGTACTTTGCCACCAACTGATAGGACTTTTCCAGCAATGCCAACTGTTCGTCCGCCGTTTCCTTCTCCGTCTGCCGGTTGTACGCCATTTCCCGAAGCTCTTCCAATTCCTTGCGCATCTCTTCCTTTTCGGGATCTTCCTTCGGGGTTTCGTAGAAATTGCCGAGCGTCCGGTTCATGTCCCGGTAGGCATTGGCGGAGGCATAGATGGTCTCTTTCGGGCGGGAACTGCCGCCACCACCGTAGCCACTTTTCGGCTTGACCTCCGGTTCGTCGAATGTCGGCATTTCTTCCGCCTGCTCTTCCCCCGAACCGAACATCGAAGCCAAATCCTGCATCTGTTCCCGACGCTCATCCTGCTTGCGGTTGAACAAATCCTGTTCGTAAGCCGCCTGTTTGTCGCCCACCAACGCATTGTCAGCCGGTGCGGGAACATCGGTATTGAAACCGGACTGTCCCTGCTCTTCCTCCTTTTCGGAAGGTGCGAATATCAGCCACATCACTATGGCGAAGATGATGAACATAAGCGGATAGACAATCAGCTTCTTCTGTTTCTGCCGCTGTTCTTCGGTCAGTTCCTTTTTGGGCTTGTCCGGCTCTTTGGGCGGCTTCACCTCGTTTTTACTCTCTTGAATCTGTTGCCTTGCGGCTTCATCCTCTTTGCAAGGCATAGAATAAGCGGGCTTATCCTCTGCTCTCGCTTCATTCGTCTGTTCCATTGTCGTAATCATTTATTAGGTTAATACTGTCTTTCCTTTGCAGTTCGAGCAGTTTGATATGCTCTATTTCGATGTGCTGCCCCTCGTTCTTTCCCATGTTGTAAATCCCCGAAACGAAGATGTACACCGAAGCGATACTGAAAAAGAGGAACATTGTCAGCAGCACTGCCAGCCGCTTTCCGGGTGTGATGCGCCCGCACAGGCGGCGGAGCTTTTCGTCCGCCCAATCCTGTATTTTTGTCATGCACCTGCCTATCATCGTTTCTGTACCTTGATGTCCCTGTTCTCGATAATCTCGAAGGCTTCGATGGTAAAGCCGTGCGGGTTGTTGTCCGAGCGGACGGAGTTCAGCAGGTTGCACCTTGTGACAAGGCTCCGCTCAGTCACGTTGCTTTCACGGATAATCATTTGCCGGGCGTAAGTGCTTACCTTGTAAGGATAGGTGTCGAAATTGCACGACACGCTGTCCACCTGCAACACCTGATTCACGTTTCCCGAAATGATGCGGTTGTAATACCCCTTCTCGGCAAAGTCGGTGTAATAGTTGAACGCGCTCCTGTCCGCCAGTAGCAAGGCTCGTTTGATGTTCCCCTCAATCGCGCTCTTGTCGGGCGAGAGGGTGAAGAACAGCTCATGAAAACGCTTCACGTGTTCCCTTGCCTCCACAGGACGGTTCTGCGACAAATCCTGCGAGAGGGCGAGTATCAACGATTTACCACCGTCCAGCACGTAAATCTTCTGTCGCTGCGCTTCGGCAAACGAGTAGGCACTCCATACGGAGTAACCCGTGATTGCCAGGCAGACCACCAGAAAGACGATGCCGAACAGCCGTATCTGCCTGAAACTGCTCTCGATGTTTTTTAATGACTTAAATTCCATTGTTTTACTTTTTTATTGATTGTTTATTTTCTCCTGAACAGCCGTCCGGCGGCTCCCGCCACTTTCCTTGCCCCGTTCACAGCACCCCGTCCCATACTTCCGGCAGCATTACCGGCAGCGTGTCCGGCACGTCCGGCGAGATTACCCGCCACCGCTCCGGCAGCGGCTCCCGTCATAGCACCCGCACGTCCGGCAATCTGGTTGATCGGACGGGCTGCACTGCCCATTCCTCCTGCCTGTATAATCCAGCCCGCCACCGTAGGAATCGTGAAGTAACCGAGTATCCCAATTACCATAAATACGATGTAAACGCCATTGGACGAGTCGATTGAAAAATCGGGATTGTTCTGCAACTCCTTGATGTCGTTTTCAAGCATCAACACCTGTATCTTCGCCAGTACGCTGCTGAACAAGTCCGATACGGGCAGCCACAGGTATATCTGTATGTAGCGGCACATCCATTGTGAAAGCGTACTTTGAAACCCGTCCCAGACCGATATGGCAAAAGCTATCGGGCCGAGTATGGATAGCACTATCAGGAAGAACGTCCTGAGCGTGTCGATAAGCAGGGCAGCGGCAGCAAACAACAGCTCCAGTACCTCCCGCATAAAATCCCGCACATCCTTTCTGAAATTGTACATGCTTCTTTCGACGTACATGCCGCCCATCGTGGCGATGTCCTTTGCACTCCATCCGAGTTCGTCAATCTGCTTGTCGAACTCCTCGTTGCTGACCAGATAGGCGGTTTCGGGATTGCGCATCATGGATTCATATTCCAGCTTGTCCTTCATCTCCCAGTACTTGTTCATGTCCATTGTCTGTGTTTCCAGCATCCCGTGCGTTCCCTGTACAATGGGACTCAATATGCTGTTAATCGTGCCGAGCACAATCGTGGGGAAAAACAGGATGCAGATACCGATGGCGAACGGTCGGAGCATCGGGTACACGTCGATGGGTTCGGCTCTTGCGAGGGACTGCCATACACGGGAGGCAACGTAAATCAACGCTCCCAATCCGGCTATCCCTTTTGCCACCCCTGCCATGTTGGAGCAGAGGGGCATCATTTCCACATAGAGATTCTTCAATATCTCATGCAGGTTACTGAAATCGGCGGCTAACAACAGCATGGCTTACCAATATCTGTCGTTAGTGTCCCCGTACAGAGCCAGCACCCGGTTGGTGTCCCCCTTTTTCTTGGAGCGCAGGTAGCTCACCGCAATGTTCTTGTTGGTATAATACCCGACCAGATTGCGGTATTGCCTTACCGAGTTGTAGCACCTGTCCACCACGTCCATGCGCTCCTTGTCGCTGAGTGAAAGCGTGGTGATGTTCACCACCCCTTTCATTTCCTGAAGCACGTCGTTGCTCTCTTCCAGCAATTTGGTGTAGCCGAAAGCTATCGCTCCGAGTTCCTCCACCGTATAATTCTCGTCGCGCATCATCTTCTGAAAACTCACGACGTAGGTGTCGGAAATTTCACCGATCATCAGGATGGTTTTCTGTACCTTGCGTGCATCCTTAACAAGATTATTTACAGATTTCAAAGGTAGGCTAAGCATCCAACGCCCTGCCGTATTACTACGGTGGGTTTTCGGAAGCTCGCCCCCAAACCGGACGTACACGTCTCCGCGTATCCGGCTTTCTACTAATAATATCAATCTATTCATTGTTACTGAGTTTTTTGTAACACTTACCACATATGGCAATAGTCTTTCGTTTGCGAGCCATCATTTGTTTTTCGCAGGTAGTTTTCCCTTGAAGATTTTTTAATTTTCTCACATGGTGCATCACTAACTTATCGACTACTCCACATAATTCACATTTTTCCGCTTTCAGCCTATCTATAAGACTTGTGTTTGTAGGATGATATGTGAATTTGGGCAAGTTGTCTAAATCCTTAATGTTCATTGGATTTTTCTTTTTGAACCCACCATGATAAAAGGTCAAGTCTTTGGCAGTACCGTTCTTTAAATAGTATCTAACTGAAAAAAGTCCATTCTTGGTGTACTTTTTTCGGATTTGCGACATCGTTGTCCGATATTTCTGCGCAAATGTTTTGTACATACTATATTTCATGATATACCCAAGTTTTGACAGACTACTACAATTATTAGCCAAACAATAGTAATTGTAAATGCCCTTTATTTCCTTGTTGTACCTGTCAAGTATCTCAAAGTCATTGTTGTTTGAAAGTTTGGGACGGGATTTTGCTTTCCAATACTCCTTGCCGTTGTGTATCTTTATTTCTAAAACACGATATTCGAGCAACTTTTTCTTAAACGTATCCTTTCCAAGTGCCAATTGTATCCTCTTATTGAAGACACGTCTTAGTACTCCGTATTTGCTTCTTTTGGTGTCATTGGATTTCCTTACAAAAATCTCATATCCGAGAAATTTTGCAGCGTTTTCAGCATGGGTGATAAGTGTTTTCTCATCGGACAGTGTAAGAGCCAACTTTTCATAGAGGAAGTTCTTTATGTCCTCTTTGATGATGATAGCATCTTGTTTACTGCCAATGATTCCAATTAGAAAATCATCCGCATATCTCACGTATTTGAGTTTTCTGTAGTTCATATCCATTTCGTCACCATCAGAATACTGCAAACCTTCTTTTTGATAAGCCTTATATTGTCTTATCAATTCTGACCTTTCATTTTTGTCTTTTACCACTTTCAACTTTTTCAGAATACGGTGTCGTTTGCCTTCAAGTGATACTGCCTGTTTGGTTCTTTTCCGTTCTTTCCCCTTATCAAATTTTTCAGTGTATTCCTTCATGAATTTATCCAACTTATCAAGGTATATGTTTGCCAAGATAGGGCTGACAATTCCGCCTTGCGGTGTTCCGCTGTAGGAGTTATGAAAGTTCCAGTCTTCGATATATCCTGCATTCAGAAATTTTCTAATCAAGCGAATAAATCTTTCGTCAGCGATACGTTCTTTCAGAATACCTATCAGTATCTCATGATTGATATTGTCGAAAAATCCCTTAATATCACCTTCTACGAACCATTTCACGCCCGAAAATGTCTTCTGAATATCAGACAAGGCAGTGTGGCAGCTTCTTAGGGGTCGGAAGCCATGCGACGTTTTTTCAAACTGTCTTTCATAGATGGCTTCCAATATCATTCTGACCACTTCCTGCAATAATTTATCGTTAAAAGCTGGTACACCTAATGGACGCATTTTCCCATTTTTCTTTGGGATATACACCCGTTTTGAGGGTTGGGGCTGATAACTCTCATCTTTCAACGATGTTATCAGTTGTTCAATTCGGTTCAGGCTCATTTGGTCAATGGTTTTCCCATCTGCACCTGCTGTCATATTGCCCGGTTTCGCATATATGCGTTGGTAGGCAACGTAATACATTTCCTCATTGAAAAAGATACGGTACAAGCGTTCGAACTTGTAATTCAAATTTTCACTGTGTTCCGTTAGACTGTTTAATACATACTCTGGACTTCTCATAATGTCTCTCACATTTTCCGTTATTTGCATTAAAATTATTAGCTGCTTCCCTTCGCCATGTACAGGGCTTTCCCCTGCTCAGACTACTACGGAAGCTCCGTTGCCTTGTCGGATTTTCATAGGTCTGTACCTAATAGCCTTGCGGCGTTCCGATTTAGGCAATCCCCGTTTACGATATAATAACATGGCTATGATAGATTATCGGATATGACTTCCGCCCGTTACCGCTTACTGCGGTTGTGCCGTAATTTGTTCCTGCCTCTACTACACGACGCTCGCAACAGAGGTATTACGGTATAGCGAGTTAAGTTATCTTTCACTATAAAACATACTGGGTTCACTTGGACTATCATTCAATCAGTTTGGATTTTATCCTCGTATCTATCTGTTTCATCTCACCATTCAGTTGCAATTTGATAACTAATTGACTTATGGCTTTCCAGCGTGCTATACTCCCTGCCGTCCTTTCGTGGGCAGATAAGCTGGTGATGATAGGTAAATATTGGAACACTTACCTAATAGCTTGCCAATGCTATATTTATTATATCGCCTATACGGGCGCACCGTCGTAGTACTTTTTACCCTGCTCGTAAATCTTGACTGTTTCCTGAAAATTATTCAGCATGTTGGAAGCCGTCGAAGAGGTCTGTATAATCTGTTTGGTCGTGTTCACGATACCCTGCGCCAGATTGGTAGGGTCTGTCACCACCCATTGTGCGCTTGCCCTGCCTGCAAGGAGCAGGCACAGGCTGAAAAGCATGATTATTTTCGTTCTCATTACGTTACTTTATTAAATGGTTGTTACTATGGTCTTTCGCCTGCCCTCGTGTAGTCACCGTTCGGTGAAAAGGTCAGCACGTCGGTTTCCTCGTTGTAGGCGATGTCAATCCGGTAGCCCGTATTGATAAAGAGATTTCCACTTTCCTCCACAATCAGAAAGGTTTCCGGTTTCAGCTTGCGGCTGACACCCGACTTCTTGAAAACGGTTATCTTGTACTGTTCGCCTTCTTTGAACACCAGCACGTCGGGCTTTCTGCCCACGCTTACCCAATTACCGCACAGCTTGTCCAAATTAGTTTCTTTTGCTTCCCCGCAGGCGGTCAGCAGCAGGGAAGACAAGGCAAGGGCATAGCCCGCCAGCTCGATAAGCCGGCTTTTTGAAATAAATGTCATGTCAATTGATTTTTTAGGTTTTACTTCTTTTCTTATCGGCAAGTTGCTTGATTGCCAACTCGATACTGCCCAGCTTGTCGGCAAGGGCAAGCACCTCCATCTTTTCGGTTTCCTCCGTCGTGAATGTCAGATATTCTTCCGCCGAAACTTCTGTCGCATACACCGCATTTTGCGTTCCGCCAAGACCTATCCACACCTCCTTATAAAGCCGGTTCGGATTGTTCGCCATGTTGATGGAGAGTATCTGCCCCCGTTCCTTGTCCGTCAGCCCCAACAAATCCTGAATGGCATCGAACTTGTTCATGTACTTTCTCTGGTCTAACAGGATTTTACAGTCGGAATTGTTGATAATCGCCTCTTTCACGACGGGAGAACTGATTATGTCGTCCACTTCCTGCGTCACGACGATGGCTTCGCCAAAGTATTTACGGACGGTTTTATAGAGATATTTCAGATACTCACTCATGCTTGCCGAAGAGAGAGCTTTCCACGCTTCCTCCACGATAAGTTGTTTGCGGATACCCTTTAACCGCCTCATCTTGTTGATAAAAGCCTCCATGATAATGATGGTGACAACCGGAAAAAGTTCACGATTTTCCTTAATCGCGTCAATCTCGAATACGATAAACCGTTTGCCGAGCAGGTCGATGTTCTCACGGGAGTTCAGCAGGAAGTCATACCGTCCGCCACTGTAATATTGCCGGAGCGTAGTCAGAAAATTGTCGATGTTAAAGTCATCCTTGCCGACCTTGATTGCCCGGCTTTCCAATTCGTGGCGGTAGTCGTCCCGCATAAACTCGTAGAACGTGTTGAAGTTGGGCGTGATGCTGCGGTCAGCCTTGATACGGTCGATGTACGCCGTTACCGCACTTCCCAATTCACCCGATTCCGTTTTGGTAATCTTATCGTCCTCGCTTTTCCAGAGTGTCAGGAGCAGTGTCTTGATGCTGTCCTTTTTCTCCACGTCATAGACAAAATCATCCGTGTAGAACGGGTTGAAGCTGATGGGCTTCTCTTCGGTGTACGTGAAATAAATCCCGTCGCCTCCTTTGGTCTTCTTGTTTATCATCTCGCAAAGCCCCTGATAGGAGTTACCCGTATCTACCAAAACCACGTGCGTGCCCTGCTCGTAGTATTGGCGGACAAGGTGGTTCATGAAAAAGGATTTTCCCGAACCGCTTGGCCCCAACACGAATTTGTTTCTGTTCGTGATGATTCCCTTTTTCATCGGCAGGTCGGAAATATCCAGATGCAGCGGCTTTCCCGTCAGCCTGTCCACCATCTTGATACCGAAGGGCGACGGCGAGTTCCGGTAGTTCGTTTCTTGGGAGAAGAAGCAGACCGCCTGCTCGATGAACGTGTAGAAACTTTCCTCTGCCGGAAAATCGGCGGCATTGCCGGGAATGGCAGCCCAGAAAAGCGTCGGCGTATCGACGGTGTTGTGGCGGGGCTTGCACTCCATTTGTGCCAACTGACTTCCTACCTCGTTCCTAATCCGTTTCAGTTCCTCACGGTCATCACTCCACGCCATCACGTTGCAATGGCAGCGTACCGAAGTCAGCCCGAAACTATGCGCCTCGTTCAGATACTCGTCGATCCACTCCTTGTTGATTTGGTTGGAACGGCTGTACCTCGAAAGCGAGTGCATATTCTTCGCCATCTTCTCGAATTTCTGCAAATTGGCGGCACTGTCGTCGATAAACACATATTGGTTATAAATATGGTTGCACGGCAGCAGCAGCCCGATGGGAGCCGCAAAGGACAAACGGCAGTCGCTCCGGTCGGTCGATAACTTCTCGTACCGGCTGTCGGTTGCCACTTCCCCCGGCAGGTCTTCCACGTCCGAGAGGGTGTGCAGGCACAGGTAGTTGTCCCCGATTTTCATTTCGTCCGCTTTCAGGGCAATATCTTCCAGCGTGGTCGTGTCGGTCTGAGACAATGAAAAGTATTTCTCAATAATACCCGCTTCGGTATCCGTGCCGGTTGCAACAAGAGGATATTACGTTGATTATCAATGGTATTTAAAAAGGAGAGGCAATTCGGGATTTATCCCTTATTTTGTATAGATTCCATATAAGCATTGGAGGTATTCCACAATTTCATCAAAAGAAATAATATTAACAGGCAAGGGAAGAAATGGGATGTTATCAGAGTAAAACGAAAGAGGCATACAATCCTCACACTAATGTTATACTGTCAAATAAAAAAACGTTTTTCATCTAAAAAAGATCGTTGTTTTTCGTTG
>NZ_KB905475.1:328689-338880 GCF_000382445.1 Phocaeicola massiliensis B84634 = Timone 84634 = DSM 17679 = JCM 13223
ATTGCTTCTGCCATAATCTATAACCAAGATTATGAATGCTTATATGGAATCTATACAAAATAAGGGATAAATCCCGAATTGCCTCTCTTTCTCAAATACCACTGATAATCAACGTAATATCCTCTTGTTGCAACCGGCACGAATACTACCTACCTGTCGAATGTCGTCAATCATTACTTTAAATGCAACTTTAAGACATTGGTGAACAGATGTCGGGTGGAGTATGCCAAATTCCTTCTACGAAAGGAAAAGCGCACGGCTGATGAATTGATAAAGCTTTGCGGATTTACATCCAGAAGTGTCTTCTATTCTGCCTTTACCAAAGAAGTCGGTGTGGTTCCTTCACGGTATCCCGGGAATATGCTCCCGTTTCTTTCTGAATACGATTAAGTCCTTTATAAAATAATAAACAAAAAACAAATCAAGTTTTTAAATTTATAAATTTAAAGTTTTTCTATTATGAACAAAAAATTTTTAAGTGTAGTCCTGTTCGGAGCTCTTATGGCCGGCTCTTCAGTGACTTTCACGGGATGTATCGACAACGATGAACCCGCAGGTATCGAAAATCTTCGCGGTGCCAAGGCTGAACTCTTGCGTGCCAAGGTTGCAGTAGAAACAGCGGAAGCTGCATTGAGGAATGCATATGCTGCTGAACATTTGGCTCAAGCTAAATGGACAGAAGCTATGGCTGCAAAACAAGAATTGGAAAATGAAGAGAAGAGGCTGAAAAATGAAGTTGAAGCTGCTAAAACAGAGGCAGAAAAAGCTTATTGGGCTGCAGAATTGGCAAAAATTGAAGCTGATTTGGCTAAGAACAAACTTACTTGGGAAGCAGATCGATTAGCCGCAGAAACTGTTTTAGCACAAGCTCGAAAAGATTACGAGGATGCTATGAAAGCCATCGAGTTGTCAAAAAACTATCTGAGTGAAGCGGAACTGGGACAATTGAATTATGTTCAAGGAGAGTATTCTTATGCATACGCCAAATTATATGGTGGTAGCTACACTCGTTACACTGCCAGTGTAGATAAAACTACAGGAAAAGTAACATGGTCTTCTAAAGACGATAAAGTTGATAAGGAAAATAGTGCTAAGGGTATCTTGGAAGCTGCATATGATACGTATGAATCAGATGTCAACGCTGGAAACTTTGAGAATATCAGTGAAATTAAGCTCAATGCAGCAGTAGCTGAAGCAAAAACAACATTGGAAGTTACCGTTGCTGAATTAGGTATCAAAAAAGAAGCTTTGGCTGCTTTGGAATCAAGCGAAACTTTAGCTAACTGGAAGAAAGTAAAAGCTGAATATAAAGCAAAGCAAGATTCTTTGAATGATGTAGTAGCAGATAAAACAATTGCTGCCAACAAAATTGTTATTGAAAATTCA
Source organism: Phocaeicola massiliensis B84634 = Timone 84634 = DSM 17679 = JCM 13223 (assembly GCF_000382445.1). Lineage (GTDB taxonomy): Bacteria > Bacteroidota > Bacteroidia > Bacteroidales > Bacteroidaceae > Phocaeicola > Phocaeicola massiliensis. Next base: position 330,076 of record NZ_KB905475.1, read on the forward strand.
GATAAGGCAATGGCTATGCAAAAAGCATTGGACAATGCCGCTGCTTTCAAAACAAATACATTTAAAGACGGAAAGATTGTTCAAAGTGCAGAAGATAATGCTGTAATCAAAGCTTCTGATGCTTTGAAGGAAAAATTATCAGCGTTAGACTTCGCTAAAGCCGGTTCTTATGTAACCTATGATAATAGTGCTAATCAGTTTACTGTTGCATTAGATAAATCTAACTTGCTGGGTGTTGTTAGGGATAATAAGGACAATGGAACCGTTACTTTGGAAAAAGCAAAACTGGATGCCGAAAAAGATGGTGTAGCACCTTATGAATATTGGAATACGGAAGGTGTAAAACTGTTAGATGACGCTATTGTCTTCAACGGAAGTCAGGGAACTGAGTATGCAAAAATGAATGAAGCAATTGATGTTGTTATTGAAACCTTGAATAAAGCAAAAGGTGATATTCCAAGTCTTGATATAGAACAGGCAAACAAGGAACTGGCTGCTGCTAAAGAGAACTTGACAGCAATGGAAAAAGCGAAGACTGGTGCTACTAAAACTTGGAAAGATGCCGTTACTGCATGGGGAAAAGCTAAAGCTTACGCCACTGAAACTGCTGATAAAAAGGCTGTAGAAACAGCCGCTGACGTTTACGTTAAAGCAATAGCTGCAGCAGATGCCCTCTCGGGTACTGAAAAGGTAAAGGCACAAATAAAGGCTCGCCAGGCTTTTGCAGATGCGGTTGTTACCTATTATAATGCTGTTAATGCTGGTCCCGGACTTACAAGCAACACTGTTACATTAGAGTTGAACAAGGCCGTAGGAATTGGAACGGAATTTATCACTAAAAGTGTCCAGGCATGGTTGAGCGATGCAAATAATAAAGATAGTTATTTGGAAGCTTTGATAACTTACTTTGGCTTAACTGAAAGCACGGTAACAAAAGACAAGTTAAACGTTTTCTGGACTGAAGGTACAGCTGAAACTGTAACCCCCGGTGAACAACCGTCTGTAAAAGCTGATGCTGCCTTGAAGAAGATTAATACAGTGGATGATGTACGTAGTGTATTGCTGGATGCTTCAGAAGCATTGTATGGAGATGTTGAAACATTGGGTTACTATACTGTTAATGGTACAAAATATGGCCGTGAGACAGAACCTTCTGATGCTGAGATCAAGGCACAATGGGAAAAGACACCTGAAAGAGTTGGTGCATGCGGCAAGGTATTGTCAGCAGAAAAGAGAGTGAAGACTGCTGAAGAATCTGTAGCTCAGGTTGACCAGTTTGCCGCAGTTGTTAAAGCATTGGAAGAAGTAAAAGCAACCATTGCAGCAGCAAAAGTTGACTTCATGGCTGAAGCTAAAGAATTGATCGATGCTGCAAGTGCTGCCCAAAAAGAATGTGCCGATAACATCAATGCTCCTATTCAGGAATTAGGTATTGAAGCAGATTTAGCTCTGAGTGAAAAGATTGGCAATGTTATTGATGCGGTTGAAGGATCTGTTGGTGGATTTGATACAGATTGGGCAGACGAGGAACTTCTGAAACAAACAGAAAAATACATTGCTCTGATTGGAAATCTGAAGGATGAAATCAAGACTTTACAAGAAACAACTATTCCTGCCGCTGAATCTGCATTGATTAAGGCAGAAGCAATGCTTGATGCTTATAAGAATGGCAATATGTCTGCTCAACATGTAATTGAATGGGCTCAGGCTAAAGTTGACAATGCTAAGGCTAATTATGAGGCAGCAGTTAAGGAATTGACTTATTGGACAGACAAAGTTCAAGAAGTTACTGCGGCTCTTTACAGTAAAGTAGCAGAATAATTAAGTAAAAACGTAATTATACGATGATCAAGAAACTATGCACATTACTGATGCTCACTATCCTCTCTGCGCCTTTGCTGGCGCAGACTGTGGGCAGTGAGAGTGATGGCGTGTTGTTTGCTCCCAAGAAAGGCCAGTGGCAAGTATCTGTCCTGTTGGGCGGAGGTAACAATTTCTACAATGAAAAAACCTCCTACCTGCTCCCTGCCTTCACCAATACCGGCGGTTCGGTCGGACTGCCCGACAAAGGTGAGGCATCACAGGGGGACTTAAACAGATACCTGAACATTGACGGTTTGAATAACAATAGTCTGACCAACATTCTGGGTATTGAAGGCAAATATTTCCTGTCTGACTGCTGGGATATCAACTTCCAGTTCAGCATGAATATCAACCTGACTCCCAAGAAAGACTATGTGGAAGGCAACTATACGGAAGTACCCGACATGATTATCCCGGCACAAGATTACATTAGTGCACGGATGACCAACAACTGGTACGTTGGCGTGGGAACTAACCGCTATTTCAAAGTGAGCAATCCTCGCATCCATCCCTATCTGGGTGGCTCTTTAGGCTTCCAGATGGCACGTATCGAGACTACAGAACCTTATACAGGCGATAATTATTATGATGAAGATATGGTAGAAACCGATAAAGAAACCGGAAAACCGGTTGACCCCGACGAACTCGGCGGTCTTCCTACCCAGGTCTATCTCTCGGGCAGCCGTGCCGGTCAGATGTTCGGCATCAAGGCTGCCGGTGTAGCCGGTATCGAATACAGCCTGGCCCCGGGCCTGGTGCTGGGATTCCAGTTCCAACCCCTGGCCTACCGTTACGATGTCATCCAGCTGTGCCCCAAAGGTTTTGACAAGTACAACGCCTCACACCATAATATCAAGATTTTTGATATGCCGGTGCTGAAGCTCGGTATCAGATTCTGACGTAACCCGTTTACGTAGTAAATAACAAAAGGCCGTTCCGCTAAAGCGATTTAGCCGGACGGCTTTTTTCAAATGAGAAAGATGAGAAAAAGAACATGTTTTCTAGCGCAAATGACCGTTTTTCTGATAGTCGTCCTGTCATTATGTGCGTGTACTTCTGTTCCCAAAGGATGCACCATAGAAGGGACGGTAAAGGACAAAAACTACGAGGGGAAGCAGGTTTACCTGCGCCACGCACTGACTCCGGAAACGTATGACAGTACCATCGTGAAGAACGGCACTTTCCGCTTTACCTTGGGGGAAACCTCACCTGAAGTGTCCCTATTGGTGCTGAAGGCCTCCTCCGATGACCTGTTCCCCGTTACGCTTCCCGTGGTGACTGAAAAGGGAGTTGTAAAAGTGGTTCTGGGAGAGCTGGTCCTCACCTCGGGGACGGATTTGAACGACAGGCTGCAGGACTTCCTGCTGGCTGTCGACCGGTTCGGTGACGAGATGGCCGGGAAAGGGGAAAGCCACGGGAAAATCAAAAAGGATTTCTCCGTTTTGCTGGAATCCTCCATTCTCCAGAACAAGGACAACGAAGTGGGAGTCTATATCTTCCGCAGCTACGGCTCGCGTCTGTCCCCCGAACAGAAAGCACATATCGCAGAGCGGGCGGGTGAATGGTTCCGCAAGCGGCTGGATGAAACAAATAACCAATTAAAACAGTAGTGACTATGAAAGTAAAGGTGATTATTGCAGCTTTATTACTGGCGGGTGCCGGTATGAGCGCCAACGCTCAGAGTACGGATGACAACTGGTTCCTCCAGGGCCAGCTTGGTGCCTCCTATTCGCTGGACGGCACGGGTATCGGCAAACTGATTTCTCCGGCAGGACAGATTGCTGTCGGCAAGTACTTCAATCCTTATGTGGGTGCCCGTCTGGCTGTCAGCGGCTGGAGGGGAAGGGCCGGAAGCGGCAGCAGGCCCGCCGAGGGGTTCTACTATGGTGCGGCCACCGTGGACGGCCTGTTCAACATGAGCAGCCTGTTCTGCGGGAGCAATCCCGAACGTTTCTTCAATGCACGCCTTATCGCGGGTGTCGGTTACAACCGGACCTTTGACGAGGGGGCGAGCAGCTTCATGGCAAGGCTGGGCATCCAGGCAAGCTTCCGCCTGAACAAAGCCTTCGATTTCAATGTTGAAGCCCTGGCAAACGGTGTTTCCGACCGCTGGAACCGCCGGGACGACCACAGCTTCGATTCCTATTACAACGTGCTGGTGGGCATCACCTACAAGTTCGGTACGGGATTCAACCTGAAATGTCCCGACTGCAAGCCGGTGGCGTACAGGAACGAACGTTACAGCGAGTCATACGTGAAGTCGCTCAATGACAAGATCAACGAGCTGCAGGGCGCAATCGACAGCCATAAGTGTCCCGAACCCGTTCCGTGTCCCGAGGTGGAAAAGAGCGTGCCGGGCATCAAAAGCCACGTTTCCTTCGGGCTGGCAAAGACGGACATCGCCGAGGACCAGCAGGTCAACATCCTGGCCATTGCGGACTATATGAAGCAGTATCCCCGCTCAAAGGCAACCATCACCGGTTACGCCGACAAGGGAACGGGAAGTGCAAAGGTCAATGCCGAGCTTGCCAAAAAACGTGCACGCATGGTGGCCGACGAACTGATTAACAGGTACGGCATCAGTGCAGACCGACTGAGTGTGGACAGCAAGGGTTCCGAGGTGCAGCCTTTCACAACAAATGACTGGAACCGTGTAGTAATTATGATTGCGGAATAAGAGAGCCGCTTTTATAATATTTTGGTGAAAAGAAGGGTAGTTTTCTCAATTGAAGACCGCCCTTCTATATTTATGATATAAAATAAAGTTTCTTAATAGCATCAATGTTATAAATATCAATTGAGATATTGTATTTTTGTTCCCATCCAGTCACTTTCCATCTCTCTCTTGCTACGATAGATTTTCTTATCTTTTAAATAATAATAGTCCGGTTTGCCGGCAAATTCTATATTGGCATACTCTGACTCATTAGTATGATGTATAGACCATACACCTTCATAATTTAAGGTATCGTCAAATAGGATAAGTGTGGTTGAATCTTCTTTTAACTCAAATTTTATCCCTGATTCCGTAACAAACACACCATCAAAGGGAGCAGAATTACTGCTATCTCCTTTGCATGAGGAAAATATATAAAAGTAAAGAAGAATCAGCGTATAAGTAAATAACTTCATGTTTATTTTTATTTTGATTTCGTAAAAAAAGGACGCTCCTTTTAAAAAGCGTCCTTTTCATATTGTAGTCCTAAATATTAGTTATTGGGAGTACCGTCTGCCTTGTGAACATTCACTTCGAGAGCTTCTTTCTTCAAGACACCCCATTTATGAGCAACTTCAACAGAGATATACATCTTATAATCAACATTAACCGGAGTACCTTCATTGTTGAAGTATGCCAAGTGGGTAGGATCTGAAGCTACTTCTTGAGCATTTGCTTTATCAACCACACCACCATTTTCAGTAGCTTCCATCTGTTTCAGTGATGCCTTGGTTGGCAACTTACCGTCTTTCACACCTTCGGTATGTTTGTAAGTGTTAGTTGCTGCATCATATGACAAGCTGGTAGTTACTTTATCTGTTAAGAACTTAACATTGTGAACACCGTAGAAATCATACAATTCATGTGCATATTCACCGTCCTTAACTTCCGTAAGGTCTCGAGCTGCAACTTTATTTCCATTCCAGTCTGTAAAGTTGAATCCGTTTGCTACATTCAAGAAGCTACCATCGATTTCTGCATCAACAAAGTTACCGTTAATGCTACCGTCAATAGTCAAAGGATCAATGAAGAATACTTCAAATTTCTGAACAGGAATTATATTAAACTCATTGTATTCAACAACCAAGTTTACAGGAACAGATTTACCAACCAATGCCTGAGCTGCAGGTGTACCATTCAGTTTGTCTAATTCGTGTAAACGAACGTGGCTTTCGCATTCATCCGTTCCAGAACCCAGTGTTTCATTGAAGTCCCATGGCAAGTATTGAGTATTTGACAACTCTCCAGCACCCATCTTGTTTTCGATAGTTGCAGCTAAAGTTTCCTTATTTTCCTGGACGTATTCGAAGTTATTCCATGTAGCAGGTGCAGTACCCTTCCATAATGAAATACCATCTTGGCTTACATGATATCCTGCCAAATAATCATAGTTATTGAAACGAGCCTCATCAAATACAAATCTTACATCGGCACAAGAACGGATATTCTTAATAAACTGAGCCAAATTTTCAGGTTTAGCACTTGTAGATTGGTAGATATATCCGTTAACAAGGTCTGCGGAAATATGGCTATAAGCTTTCAATTCACAATCAGTTCCATTATACTCATGTTCATGATCAGGTGTAACTCCTGCTCCATTATTCCAACCATTGTTATTAGTTGTGAATACAAGCGGATTTACGTTGAATATACCTTCACCTGTACCATTTTTCCAGTATGTTCCTTGGTAAGCAAATTCTTGTTTCGGAGCAACTATTTCCTGAGTAAAGTGCTGAGTGATATTACCTACAGTACCTACAGCATCTACATATTCAATTTCGATATCAAATGTAGAAGAGTAGTTACCATTTCCATTATCCTTAAGGGCACCTACAGTTGCAGGGTTCATAGCCCATACCAGATTGTATGAAGTATTGTCTTGTGCGTCTTCCAAGAAACCGAACAACAAATCTACGTCATTCTTCAATGCTTCTGCTCCATCCTTTTCTTGTTGTTTGCTACCTTCATTCCAATCGGCAGCAGCATCTGTAGAAACAGTGAATTTACTTAAATCCATTGCTTGACCATCTTTCATCAGACTCTTCACTTTTAAAGTCTTGAATACATTGTGGAACTCAGTCTTACTCATACTTTGTCCACCATTGAATTGAACTTGATGGTAGATAGCTTCATTCATATCCTGAGAGAACAATTGCTGGAACATATCCTTGCAACTGATAATGTCTTCAGTGAAATTGAACGGTTTTAATGTCTGTTCTTCAGCTTTGTCAATCCAACGCACTTTAATGTAACGTTGTGCAATCAGTGCATTACCATTCTTTGTATCGATTAATGATACACGTACAATGGGTTCACGACCGATAGAAGCTCTTGAGAACTCGTTATCTGCCAAATCCACATCATAAACTTCCGATTTCAGCATATTGCCTTTTAATATTTTAGCAAATGCCTGTTCGTCAGTCTTGCGGTCACCCTGTAGATATTCAGCCTGAGCAAGAGCAAAACGGAATTCTAATCCATAATCTGCATAATTTTCCAGTTCTCTGTGTTCTGCATGTTTGTTAGCTTTAGTAGTAGTACAAACAGTAACCAATTTATTTAAGTCAAGCGGTTCATTATATGCCTGCTCAACATCCACCAACTGATTATTGGTTGAGCCATACAGACAAATAGAATCATGATAATGAACATAAATATCTTTGTTGTCTGCATCTTTTTGAATCTCATCTGCAAATTCGCCCTCAATCGGTTTTGCAAAATCAGTCTTAGAGTTAGCCAAATAAGGGATAGCCACAATTTCCTCTATACGAGAATATTCAGAATTTACATATACTCCCTCAATTTTTCCTGCTTCTTTGTCAGCTTTCTCTGTTTCTGTGTAATTAGCTTCAGTAACAGGAACTTTCAAAGACGCCATATAGAATGTTTCTGTGTTGTCTACCTTGTCTGTAGTAATCTGTTTGCCTAAGAAATCTTCACTTTTTTTGAATGTAACAGTCAATACTCCGTCCTTAATTTCCTTGCTTGTCGGTACAATCGGGCTGTTTGATGTTACATCAGCAGATCTTTGTGTGTTTTTTGATGTGATACAATCAAATGATGGCAGCTCAATATCTTCGGTACGCACTCCCATGCTTGGACTTACATGGAAATAAGCTTCATTCTTTTCTGTAGAAATATAGCGTGCTTCACCAACAGGTTCATGGTCTAAAACAGGACGATTGGTATGATTACCAGGGTTCGATTCATGTTCCTCCATTGCCTTATATCTCTGAGGAGTATACTGTAGAGTAGTCAAAGTAATAGCGGCAATACCATTGATATGTTCTGTTGGAATTAAAGCAAGACTAGTCAAACGATGACCTATAATCTGCATGACTTCGGCACTCAATTTATCTACCTTCTCGTTTAAAGCCTGCAAGCTTTCTGAAGTAATGAAGTCACCTGTTAACTCTTCTTTCAAAGCTGCGATTTTTTTGTCTACACTTTCTAAAGAAGCAAGCTTGCTAATTTGTGCTTGAAGTTCTTTCTTCAAGTTCTCAAGGTCTGTCGAAGTAACCTCACCGCTACCACTGCCTCCTTCTTCGGCTTTTTTCAAAGCTTCTTCTGCTTTAGCTTTTGCTTCCTCTGCTATTTTTTTTGCATCAGCCACAGCAGTTTCCATTGTGGAAAGTTTTTGAGTCATTTCCTCAAGTGAAGCCTTTTTATTCAGTTCTTCTTGTAAATCCTTGATGTCATCATCATAGTCTTTACAAGACACGAACGTTCCTGTAGATGAAGCCATCAAAACTCCGAACAGGACTGCACTTAAAAATTTTTTGTTCATAATAGAAAAACTTTAAATTTATAAATTTAAAAAAAATAGAATTGTTATTGTTTTTTTCAAGATTTAAGTAACTGTATATGAGTTCAATATTGCTATATTTGCTTGTCTTTATAATACTTTTGATAATATAAAGGAGATACTCTCATAATTTTCTTAAATGCTGCATAAAAAGCGCTTCGAGAGGAAAAACCGCAAGGTTTATAAAGTTCATTTGGAGAATATACTTCATTGGATATTAATTGTTTAGCATATCTTATGCGGTATTTGTTCAGCAAGTGTTTAAAGTTGCATTTAAAGTAATGATTGACGACATTCGACAGGTAGGTAGTATTCGTGCCGGTTGCAATAAGAGGATATTACGTTGATTATCAGTTATATTTGAGAAAGAGAGGTAATTCGGGATTTATCCCTTATTTTGTATAGATTCCATATAAGCATT
>NZ_KB905475.1:341859-346809 GCF_000382445.1 Phocaeicola massiliensis B84634 = Timone 84634 = DSM 17679 = JCM 13223
TGGACTTCAGGTAAAAATATCGCATGGTCAAAAGCCGGTGCCGATGTAACTTGGGCAGGTAAGAAAGGCAACGTGACTGCAGGGCAACTCTTGATTGGTCAATTAAGCAACCTTGTGGAAGTAGCTGAAGTTTCACCTAAATCTTATGACTTGGGTGCACAGGAATTGACTTTGGTAGACGTAGAAGGCAAGGCGGCTCCTGTTAAAGTGGTGGCAACTCCACAAGATGCAGAATCTACAGCTCCTCGTGCCGTTTCTATGAATGGTAAGTGGAATTTGTCTATCGAAATGAATGAAACCATTACCGCCGATAATATAGCTACCGCTTTCACCAAGAAAGAAAACGGTGTGGACAGAAACGTGAAATATGCATTGGCAGTGAACGGTACTGTGATGACAGGATACGCTTTCGTTATAGATACACAAACTGATGCAGAAAGTAAAACCAACAAAGCTTTGTCTGATAAAAGCATAACCAGTGTCGTAATTGACGGTGAAGATGGAAATACAGTTCCTTTAGGCACTACAATTTTAGCTGTCAAGGAGGATAATGTATACGATTCTTATATCAAATTTGAAGGGTTGGATGCATCAAAAGCAGAAAAAGCAGGTATTACTGTTGATGGTATGACAATGACTGTTCCTGCTACGGCAGCCGGTCAAGATTTGGAGGCCACTATTTATGCTTTGGACGTAACAGGTCATATTTCAACACACACAGTTGCTTTGAATATTGCCAGCGCAACAGAAGCACCGTCGGAAAGTGTATCTCCGGTTGACATTAAGATAATAAAAACCGGCCAATCATTCACAATTGACTTGGGTGATACATTCGCTAATCTGGATGCTAACCAGGCTTTGTCAATTAATAAATCTGCTTTGACAACAAACAATAAAGACTTCTTTGCTTTGACTGATGGTGCATTAGGTGCTCAAAATGCTCCTTATGAGGTCTGTCTGGCAAATAGCAATGGCATTGTCTATAAGAATGAAAAAGATGAAGAAGTTGATTTGAATGGAGCTTCTAAAGACCTTCGTTCTATCAAGAAAGCAGTCATTACATTGGGAAGTGTTTATAAATCAGGTGCAGAAAGTTCTGCCAATATGTTTGGTTCATTCACTTTGACATTGACTTTGAAAGCCGGTGAAAATGCAGTGAAAGCCATTGAAATTCCTGTAACCGTAGAAGAACCTGCATTCGGTGACTTGTATGAACAGAATGAATATGCTGCTTGGGCAGATAACACTTATACGACTGCTTTAGTGAAGGCTGCTGGAAACAAACCTTCTATTTCTCTTGAAAATATCTTTGTAAGCAAGAAAGATGCAAACGGTACTGCTATTACTTCAGCTTCTGTAAGTTATACAGAGAAAGTAACATATACCGATTATGATGGTAAGGCTGCAGAAAACGAAAATGCTACGACTCTGTTTGGCGATTTGTCAACAAGTGATGCTAAAATCTTGAAAAACGTTGATAATGGTAAGGAACTTGCAGTAAATACATTCAAGACAAAAGCCAGTGCTGAAATTTTGGAAATCGAATATAATACTTCCAGCACTTACAAAGTTAAGGTAACTTCTTCTGAATTTACAGTAAAAGCTAAGAGTGTCTTCGAAGGTGCATCACTTGTATACTACAAGGCAGGTGCTTCAGTAGATGCGATTGTAAATACAGAAACAGACATGATTGCTCCGTTGACCGGTGCTGCTGAAAAGAGAAACGGTCTTGCACTGAAACTCGGTGACAGCGAAATGGCTGTGAACTTTGCTAACTTGTCTGCTGATAATGCTGCTACTGATCAGAATTACAATGTACAGGGAAAACTTGGTCAGAAGTTTACGGTAACAAAACAAGCTAATTTGAGTGGAACTCCTGCAAGCACTTATGCAATCTATGCATCTCTTGATGAGAGTGAAAATTCATTCGGTACTGTAACGATGGGAACTCCCGCTGATAAGTATACTACTACTTCTGGTGATGCTACCAAGAAGCAAGCTGCTCAACAGGCAGAAAACAATGCAACCGGTATCAAGGTAACAGGTCTGGAAGAAGGTCAAGGCGGTACATTAGTATTGACATTCAAAGATGAACTGGGTATCATCACCACTGCAACAGTTAAATATAAGAAGTAATCTACTTCTTTCGATAATAGAAAGGCATCCTTTGGGGTGCCTTTTTTATATCTTCTTTTCTAAATCTTGAGAAAAGACAAAGGGGCTGCCACACTTTTGGAGTGCACTTCACTTTTGAAACGGCCTCTTGTTTTATTCTCTGTCATAAATTCAAAGCTTTATCAAGATTGCTTCTGCCATAACCTATAACCAAGACTACAAATGCTTATATAGGACCCATACAAAATTAGGGATAAATCCCTAATCGCCTCTCTTTCTTCAATATCGTTGATAATAAGCGGAATATATTCTTATTACAACTAACACTATTTGTATTTGGCCAGGGCTTATTGTCATGTGAAGAAATGAAGAATTTTTATCTAGAAAGAAAATGAAATCTTAATATCAGATTTTGATAAACAAGTATTAGTTATTTTTAGAAAGAACTTCTTGATATTTATAACTATTGAATAAAAAAATGCCGGTTGCAACAAGAGGATATTGCGTTGATTATCAGTTATATTTGAGAAAGAGAGGTAATTCGGGATTTATCCCTTATTTTGTATAGATTCCATATAAGCATTCATAATCTTGGTTATAGATTATGGCAGAAGCAATCTTGACAAGGACTTGATTTTATGGCGGGAAATAAAACAAGGCGGAAGAAAGCTTCATGCTTCTCTTCCGCCTTATTATGTTAAATAAAAGGATATATCCGGTCAATCCAACTGTTCTATTTCTTTGATGCTTAATCCGGTTACAGCAGCAATGGCTTCAACGGACATTCCACCGGACCTTAAATTGCGGGCTACAGAAAGAATGCCTTCTTTGCGCCCTTCTTTCAATCCTTTTTCGATTCCTTCCTTCAACCCTTCCTCTTTCCCCTGATTTTTAGCAAAAGAAATCGTTGCCAGATTGTCCCTGTATACTTTGATGCTCTCATCATACTTCATACGCTCCTCTTTACTCAGGGAAGCGATATCCACAATCTTCTCCAGTTTTTCAAAGACGGCTTTGCGCGCTTTGAAAGGAAGTCTGTTCAGCGTTTCCATATTCTTGAGTATATATATCCAACGTTCAAAATCCGTCTCGCATTCCTCTTCCTCCTTGTTGAAAGAAGGAAGCTCGATAAAAATAAACCGCAGCTTGTCCGAAAACACTTCGTGCGTATCACGGTCCGAAAGGACAATGTCCGTGCGGAGCTTGTGGGGAGTGTCCTCCAGACGGAAGTTCATGAAGAAGACACCGTAAACGGCCTTCAGGTCAAACTCCCAGCGGGCTCCCTTCTCACCCTGACGCGTAATGGTATGTGAAAGATAGAACAACGCACGCTCCTTAAAGTTCGTCTGCTGTCGGTTCTGCATCTCCACGATGATATGCTCCCCTGCCTCCGTGGTGCAATAGATGTCATAAATAACACCCCGGTCACCCATGTATTCGGGCAACAACTCTTTATCCAGAAAAGTGATGTCCTTTATGGACCTCTCACCCACCAGCAGGTCGTTCAGGAAGTCTATGAGCAAATCCTTGCTGACCTCCTGGCCGAATATCTTCTTGAAACCCACGTCCGTAAACGGATTGATAAATTTTCCCATGCCGCTTTATTTTTAGCAAAGATAATCTTTTAAGGGGAACCGGACAAGAAGGAGGGACATTTTATTTATGGGATTTATTTCCCTCTTTTACGGAAACATGATAACAACGAAAAACAACGATCTTTTTTAGATGAAAAACGTTTTTTTATTTGACAGTATAACATTAGTGTGAGGATTGTATGCCTCTTTCGTTTTACTCTGATAACATCCCATTTCTTCCCTTGCCTGTTAATATTATTTCTTTTGATGAAATTGTGGAATACCTCCAATGCTTATATGGAATCTATACAAAATAAGGGATAAATCCCGAATTGCCTCTCTTTCTCAAATACCACTGATAATCAACGTAATATCCTCTTGTTGCAACCGGCACGAATACTACCTACCTGTCAAATGTCGTCAATCATTACTTTAAATGCAACTTTAAACACTTACTGAATAAATACCGCATCCTTCACGCCAAGCACCTGATAGACCACAACGAGTGCGCTATCACCGAGCTTGACAAGCGTTGCGGGTTCACTTCCAGAAGTGTGTTCTATGATGCATTCGGTAAGATAATGGGAATTCCACCGGCACATTACCGGAAGCGGAGGGAAAAAGCTGCGGAAACCTGTTCCGGCCTCTCCGGGACAATGGAAAACTCATTGGGAAAGAATGAAATACACCAACAGCAGGTCATATAAATCAATGAAACCAAGTCCTTTAAAAACGATAAACAAATTGAGTTTTTAAATTTATAAATTTAAAGTTTTTCTATTATGAACAAAAAATTTTTAAGTGCAATCCTGTTCGGAGCCTTGATGGTATCCTCTACAGGAACGTTTGTGTCTTGTAAAGACTATGACGATGACATCGACAACATCAACAAGGAGTTGACCGATATCAAGTCAAAGCTTTCAGACCTTGAATCGAAAGTCACCACCGGTGGCGCTTATGTAACCAAGATTGAATCTGTAGAGGGCGGTTTGAAAGTATCTGTCAGCGATGGTACTTCTTACAACCTGACTATTGCCGGCACACCTGCAGGCAGCACGGTTGTCATCGACAAGACAACAGGTGAAATCAGCATCGACGGTACTCCTACAGGCTTCTTTGCCACTACAGGCACTACTCCCCAGGGAGAAAGCACTGCTCCTTATGTAAAGGACGGCTTCTGGTATTTCTATGATGATGCAACCAAGGCATTCGTGAAGTCTGAATATAAGGCGTCAGGTAACGCGTGGGCTGTACAGAAAGG
>NZ_KB905475.1:349064-356416 GCF_000382445.1 Phocaeicola massiliensis B84634 = Timone 84634 = DSM 17679 = JCM 13223
GCTGTTATTACTTTGAACTATACTGGCAGCAAGTATACAACAGCAGCCAAAGACCTTGCAAACATCTACGGTACATTCAATTTGACTTTGACATTGAAAGATGCTCAGGGTAATGAATTGAAGAAGGTAATTGTTCCTGTAACAGTTTCTAAACCTGAATTCGATGACTATTATACTGCAAATCAATATGCAGGATGGAATGAAGGCGTATTAAGTTCTGTAATTGATAACTCAGGTAATACTCCTGCATTTACAATGCCAACTAACTTGTATACTATCAACAAGAAGGCTGATGGTACTGGTATGACTGATGCTCAGCCGGGCTATACTTATACATACAAGAAAGCAGATGCAAGTGAAGTTAAAAATGTAGATGCAATTATTTTCACAGACGTAGTTAAAGATGGCTTCCTTAAAACTACTGATTACAAAGTAAAAGCCAACAAGGAAGTTGTAACAGTTAATGCTTTGACAGGTGCAAGTAATGCTGCAGCAGACAATACTATCTCAGTATCTAAAGAGTTTACCATGAAACTTGCTCCTGCTTTCAACAAAGCTAAGTTGGTTTACTATACGAACGGCGTTGCAGGTACAGTAGCTGCTGTTAATGCAGACGGTATTATTGCAGCTCTCACAGGAGACGGAACCGCAAACAAACCGAAAAATGGTCTTGCATTGCAATATGGTGATGAAGAAATTGCAGTAAGTACCACTGCTATCCCTACATCTGCAAGCAATGATCATAAATTAGGTGGATACGAAGTTACTACAGGTTCTGCAGCTACAGGTGCAGTCGTAGTTGGCTTCGCTAAATCTGCAGAAAGTGCAGGTACGGGTGTTAATTTGGAAACAGGTGATACCGGTGTGAAAATTGCTGGTTTGAATGCAGGTCAGGGAGGTGAACTGGTGGTTACTTTCACAGACTACGCAGGAATCAAAACTCAGGCGACAATTGAATATAAGAAGTAACAGGCTTTTCATATGTATAAATAAAAAAGCACCCATAATTGTGGGTGCTTTTTCATTTATATGAGGTACTAAATTATTAGTTTTTCAGAATAGTTACTGAAACTTCTTCAGAAATAGTATAGCCCCAAGCATCTTTCACATTTACAATAATAGCTGTTTCTTGTTCATTAGGCAGAGGATCTGCTTTTACATTAATAGCACCTGCAACAGCTGCAGCATCGGCTGTTTTAGCTTTTTGACCTATCAAAGTTATATCCTTGATATAAGTATTATCGTCACCTTTCTTAGTTACGTATACATTTGCAATCTGCTCATTATCCCAAGCCTTCACAGTATTGTCTACTTGATTAGTCGGATCGGAAGTAACGTCCTTATCCGGTACTACATTATAAGGATTCTTATTGTAGTCTACACCGGTAATCATAGCCTTGGTAATGTCAAATCCCTTAGTACTATTGGCACTGATTTTGATTGTAGAACCTTCAACCGGTTTGACCGTACCTTCCATAATCGGGCTCATAATCTTGATAGTGAAGCTATAAGCTTTCTTGCTGTCTGTGCTATATGTCCATCCTGTATCAGAATATTTATCATTCGTTGCTTTAACAGTCAGAGTTTCGCCATAACCAAATTCTTTACCGGTAGTAGCATCTGGAGCGACAGCATTGCCACCGTCTTTGTCTGTAGCAGAAGCATTCAATGTTACATTTCCGGCCATAGTAGCTTCACTCAATGTTGCCAAACCGCCAGAACGATAAGAGTGATTGTCCTTAGCCTTAACTTCTTTTTCTGTATCAAGGGCAACAACTGCATTAGCGTCAGATTTTGCAAAATATCTGCTCAATGCAATGTTCTTCTTTGTATCCTCTGTAAGATCGTAATAGTAAGCATTGATAGTTCCATCTACAACGTAACCAGGCTTCAATTCAAATTGGCTTGCTACAGAAGGAGCTGTAAATGTCACAGGAACAACGATATTGTTGACTTCTGCAGTACCTACCTTATCTTTGAATGTAACCTTCAAGTAGTATTGCTTATCAAGTTTCAAGTCATCAGCATTCGCTTTATCTACTTTGACAACAATGTATTTTAAGTTATTAACCGTTGCTGGAGTTGTTTTATCTGAAGCGGTTAAAGTAATCTTCAGACCAGTTACTCCAACTTGTTTAGGAGTATCGCTACAATCCGCCTTTGTATAAATAGCGCATGCTGTTTTATCAAGACCTACGGTGTTAGCCCATTGAGCCCACTTATCACCAAGAGCTGTCTTCATGATGTCCATATCGAGAGTAAATGCATCATTGGAAGCATCAGTATCTTTTAATTTGGCTACATCATAAGTAATAGCTTCATAAGTAGATGGTGTTTCGATAGCAGAACTCAACTTAACTGTATAAACAGCCTTTTTAACCTGGCCTTTAGTTGACAATGTATTGATAGTCAAGTCAAAACCTGTTGCAGCAGTAGAAACGTCCGGGTTATTGGCAACTGTAAATGTATGAGTCAAATCATCATAAGTCACACCATAAGTCTTTTTGTCTACTTCTGCCAATGAGAAATACATATCGTACATTAATCCGGCTTCATCTGCAATTTCTTTAATAGTATATGTTTTACCAACAACAACGGTGATTTCTTTTTTAGTAGGATTTGACGCAGCTAACGTAGCCTCAGAAGAAGCCATATCTTTCACTTGAATCTTAGTCAAATCAGCAGCTACTTTAGTTCCAATAGGTAAATTGTAAGCAGAACGTGCCTTGTTGTTTGCATTGACAGCAAATGCTACACAATCATTAAAATTTGTAACACTTGTATTATCCATATCACGAGCCTTTGCATTATCTGTTAATTCTTTGTCAAATGCTTTAGCATCATCCTTTGATAAGATATATTGCTTCATGCTTAACGTAAACAGTCCATTACCGGTATTAGCTGCACGACCGTTGATACCACCAATCGTAATTGCATCGTCAGCACTTTCTGCTTCAGCATCTAAAGCAATATTACTCAAAGTTTGGTTCTTTGTATTAGTCAGATAATATTTTGCTTCCGTAGCAGGAGCATCTACCGGGTTGACACGAATATCAATAGTAGAAGAAGAATAGACAACTGATTTGTCAGCAGGCAATTCTTTTTTGCCGGCCCATTTGCTAGGTTTAGTAAATGTAGCTTTACTAATAACAAATCCGTTGGTAGATGCATCATTTTTTAAAACGATTGAAGTAATAAGTGAAGCTGCAGAAGGAACTTTTACTTCTGTTGACTTTCCGTCTTTATCCACAATGGTTAAAGTAAAGCCATCTGCTTGAGAACCAACCACAGTCACACCCGATACTGGTATACCGGTAGATTGGTATTCGCCATTGGCATTCAAAAATTCCCAAACTCCATCAACTGCCTTTACTGGAGCCTTTTCTGCATCTGCAGCAGGCTTTATACCGGTTGCTTTGCCATCAACGTAGATTTCGCCATTCTTTAATTCAAAGACCTGACCATGATCTTCTGCAGTGTCCAGTGTAATAGTTTTAGAACCACTCTTACTGAAAGTAAACACAATACCGGCATCTGTTTTCTCTACACCAGTCACATAATCACCGCCATTTACAAGTTCTTGCAAAGATTTAATAGCATCGGCATTTGCAGTAATTTGTCCCTGAAGATTATCGATGTCGTCATCGTAGTCTTTACAAGATACAAACGTTCCTGTTGAGGTAACCATTAAGGCTCCGAACAGGATTGCACTTAAAAATTTTTTGTTCATAATAGAAAAACTTTAAATTTATAAATTTAAAAACTCAATTGTTTATTATTAATCAAAGGACTCAATCGTATTTCAAAGGAATTTTGAATGATTTATCGGGGTACCGTGAAGGGACCATGCCAACTTCTTTAGTAAAAGCAGAATAGAAGACACTTCTGGATGTAAATCCACAGAGCTTGACAAGCTCTTCCGGGGTATACTTACCCTTGTCTAATAAGAGTTTTGCATATTTTACACGGTATTTATTCAATAGGTGCTTATAGTTGCATTTAAAGTAATGATTGACGACATTTGACAGGTAGGTAGTATTCGTGCCGAATACTATCTACCCTTTGTAATATTCAGTATATCAGAAGTATAGAAGGAAGGCTTAATATGGTGAGGTCCTGTAGAGGACCCTTTTATTATTTATAGTTGATAGTTAGATCCGGTAAACTATCGACAGCTTTTTGCTTTAGTTCATCTATTATATGTACATACTTTTCAGTGTGTCTGGTTGTTGAGTGGCCGGCAAGGGAAGCGGCGGTTTTAATGTTGGCTCCATTTGCCATGATATTTGTGATAAAAGAGTGGCGGGCACAGTGCACAATTTAAGCAAAAGCAACGGAAAGTGAAGATGAGAGAAATGAACTGCAAGTGGTTGAGAATGAGCAATATTTCATAATTCTGCCAATTGGCTGCAAAGCAAAGCCGAGCAGGATATTGAGTTATTTCAGTTACCAAACCGTTAGCGGTCAGTTACCGAAACCAACACTGCTAACGAGGTGAAAAACAAATAGTTTGTCACCAGTGTTTGTTGCACTGTTCTGCACAACTTTCAATGACAGAGAATGCTTACTGATTGATTATTTTTGCAAACTAAAAAAGTAAGCAGATGAAAGTTGAAAAATTCAAGGTGCTGCTCTACCTTAAAAAGAGCGGATTGGACAAGAACGGTAAGGCTCCCATCATGGGACGCATCACCCTCAACCGAACAATGGCGCAGTTCGGTTGCAAGTTGTCATGTATGCCAAAGTTATGGAATCCACGTGAGAGCAGACTTGACGGCAAGAGCAAGGAAGCTGTGGAAGTGAACGCCAAGATTGACAAGCTGTTGCTGGCAATAAACTCAGCCTACGAGTCACTTGTGGAGCGCAAGACGGATTTTGACGCAAAGGCGATAAAGGATCTGTTTCAATGCAGTGCAGACACTCAGATGACCTTGTTGAAGCAGCTTGACGCCATCATTGCGGACATTGAGTCAAGAATCGGCATCGACTACAAGAAAGGCACGCTGCCAAACTACCAGTACACTCGCCTGACATTGGGATTGTTCGTCAAGAAGCGTTATGGAACTGACGATGTGGCATTCGGTGAGCTTGACGAGCAGTTTATCCGTGAGTACATGGACTTTTGCTTGGACGAGAGAGGTCTTGCACTTGATACAGTCCGCCACTATCTCGCCATATTGAAGAAGACCTGCCGAATAGCTTTCAAGGCAGGACACTCCGAGCGTTATCATTTCATGCACTTCAAGCTACCTCAAAAGAAAGAGAATCCACCAAAGGCATTGACACGTGAGGACTTCCTGAAAATTCGTGACCTCGAAATACCAGAGCGAAGAAAATCGTTGGCTTTGACCCGTGACCTTTTTCTTTTCGCCTGCTATACAGGCACGGCTTATGCCGATACTGTTTCTATCACGGAAGAAAACCTCTTTCGTGATGAGGAGGATAGCCTTTGGCTGAAATACCACAGAAAGAAGAACAAGATGCTTGCACGTGTGAAGTTACTGCCAGAGGCGCTTGCCATGTTGGAGAAATACAAAGACCCGACAAGACCTACTCTTTTACCGCCACAGGAATTTCGAGTGCTGAGAGGTAACATGAAAAGTCTCCGAGTACTATCTGGCATAAGTATGGATTTGGTCTATCATGTTGGACGGCACAGTTTCGCATCGCTCGTTACGCTCGAAGAAGGTGTTCCGATAGAGACTATCAGCAGAATGCTTGGTCACAACAACATTCAGACCACGCAAATCTATGCACGTGTCACCCCGAAAAAGCTATTTGAGGATATGGACAAGTTCATCGAAGCCAACAAAGACTTCAAGTTTGTCCTGTAATATTTTCACAAAATAAGAAAGGAACATAACAATGAGAAGTACATACAAGCAGTTTTATTATATCAACCGTGGAAGAGTAAAGGCAGACGGAACCACATCTATATTTTGCCGTATCACGATTGACGGCAAAGTGTCAGCCATAGCAACAGGTCTGTACTGTGCTCCCGAAGAATGGGACACGAAAAAAGGTGAAGCCAAGAATGCAAGAGTGAACGGACAACTGCAAGCGTTCAGACTAAGAATTGACGAAGCCTACGAGCAGGCAACAAAGGAAAAGGGCATCGTCACCGCCGAGATTCTGAAGAATGTTATTGTTGATGCAAATACTATCCCGATGACATTGCTTGCCACTGGCGAGGAGGAGCGTGAACGCCTTAGGCTGCGCTCCATCCGTATTAACTCAACATCTTCTTATCGCCAATCTAAGACATCGCAGCTAAACTTGCGAGAGTTCATCGGGTTACGAGGAATGAATGACATTGCATTTGAAGATTTGACTGAGGAATTTGGCAAATCTTATAAGTTGTTCTTGATTGGCAAAGGGTATAGTGCATCCAATACGAACCATAATCTCTGTTGGCTGCAACGCTTGGTTTATATCGCTGTTGACAGAGGTCTGCTGAAATTCAATCCATTGGAAGATGTCGGATATGAAAAGAAAGGCTCACCAAAGCGTAGACATATATCCAGAAATGACTTGCTGCTCATTATGGAGACTCCTATGGAGGATAAGGCTTTGGAGTTGGCACGCAGAATGTTTGTTTTCTCCAGCCTTACAGGTTTGGCTTATGTCGATTTACGTAACCTGTATCCACACCATATCGGGATGACGGCAGACGGTAGAAAATACATCCGTGAGAAAAGAGCAAAGACCAACAACGAAGCGTTCATTCCCTTGCATCCGATAGCTGAACAAATAATGTCGCTATACAATACAGCGGATGATAGCAAACCTGTTTTCCCTCTTTCTTCACGTGATTCCATGTGGTTTGAATTTCATTCACTCGGTGTGGCTTTGGGTATAAATGAGAACCTTACCGCACACGTTGCAAGACATACATTCGGAGTAAACATGGTTACTTCGGGCATATCAATGGAAAGCATCGCCAAGATGATGGGGCATTCCAACCTGCGAAGCACCCAGGTCTATGCCGTCATCACCGATGACAAGATATCCAAGGACATGGACAAGCTGATGCTGCGCAGAGAAACAAAAGAAACTGACCAGAATAAAAATAAGGAGGACGGGAAATGAACAGAGGAGTTATAACTGTCAGCGAGAGCGGAACGGTATCCATGCCGACCGATACTGTATGGATGACCATGCAGGAGATTGCCGACATGTATAATGTATTCGGCTACTATGTGCGCAAGGCTGTCAAGGCTGTATTCAAGGACGGCATTCTGAAAGAGCAGGGTGTACGCCGTCATGTCAGGAAGAACGACCGCATCAGCTATGATGTGTATAGCCTTGAACTCGTCATTGCGGTAGCCTTCCGTATTGACAGCATTGAGAGC
>NZ_KB905475.1:359666-362245 GCF_000382445.1 Phocaeicola massiliensis B84634 = Timone 84634 = DSM 17679 = JCM 13223
CATCATCGAGAACATCGTGCGCCACCACCTAAGCCTTTATGAAGAGGACTTCGAGGCTTGGCGCAAATTGTGAGAATTAAGGTCTGCGACCTTGGACGTGGATAGCTGAAAGGCTGTAGTTCCAACTAACGTGTTCTGAGAGGGAGCGAGGTTATGTTTTGGGAATCCCAAAACGCCTCGCTCCACCATGAGGGCGGAGGGATTTTGCTCCCAACGGTCGCAGAAAGTGAGTGTACCAACTGTAATCAGTATATAGAATGACAAACATACAGGAACAAGACAAGAGAAAGGGCGGAAGACCGCCCGCAGGCAGGGTTCGCAAGCTGTCGAAGTCTGTCACTGTGAAGTTCTCGAAGCCAAGCTACGAGGTACTGAGACTGAGGGCGAGAAAAGCCAATCGCAAGTTGGCGGAGTACATCCGAGAGTCAGCCTTGAATGGCGAAGTGGTCAGCGGACATAACACTGAGACGGTTGCCATTGCCAAGAATCTCATAGGCATGGCGAACAACCTCAACCAACTTGCCAAGCTGTCGCATCAGAGAGGCTTCCATGAAACCCATGTGTATGTGGTGGACTTGTTGAGAAGATTGAAAGAAATCCTTGGCGAGTATCGCCAAGCAAGTTATAAACCGAAGCCAAGTAGTATGGGCAGAAAGGAGGATACCACATGATAGGCAAGCTAAAGAAGGGCAGCTCATTTGGTGGTTGCATCCGTTATGTTACAGGCAAGGACGAGGCGAAAATCATCGCCTCGGATGGAGTGTTACTCGGCACGAATGCCGAGATGGCTCAAAGTTTTGAGCTACAGAGGCAGCTAAATCCAAGGATTAAGAAGCCTGTGGGACACATTGCATTGAGCTTCAAGCCCGAGGACAAGCCACGTTTGACGGATGAATTCATGGCTAAGATAGCCCTTGAATACATACAGATGATGGGGATAAAAGATACTCAATTCATCATCGTAAGGCATCACAATACGGACAATCCACATTGTCATGTCGTGTACAACCGCATCAACAATGAGGGCAAACTCATATCAGACAGGAATGATTACAGGCGTAATGAGCAAGTGACCAAGGCTCTAAAATCCAAGTATGGACTGACCTATGGAACGGACAAGAGTAAGACTAATACTCGTAAATTGCGCAATGCTGAGCGTGCCAAATACGAGATTCACAATGCTGTCAAGGATGCCTTGAAAGTCGCTGATAATTGGCAAAAGTTCAAGAATGAACTTGCAAAGCGAGGTGTTCGCTTGGAACTTGTCTATAAGGACAAGGAGCAAACCAAGGTTCAAGGTATCCGTTTCTGCAAGGATGGATATAGCTTCAAGGGTACGCAGATTAGCCGAGACTATAGCTTTGGCAAACTGAATGCGAGATTAGAGGGAACGGAGAACCTTTTATCAGCAAGAGCCAAATCTGCTCAGCAATACGAGCAAGGCAATCACAAGAACAACCAGGAGCCATCCATATCGGAGAGCAGTCAAGACCCTTGGGACGGTATTTCTTCCATTGGACTTTTTGCTTCTGCCAACGCTCAGCTCTTTGAGCCTTTCCCAGAGGATGAATCAGCCAAGAAGAAAAAGAAGAAACGCAGAAGAGGCTTTAGCCTTTGATGCAAGTTACAAACCATTCAAACAACAAAAGAAAGATGAAAGAAGAACTATTGGAAGCCATCTACGGCACAGTTGAGAGATTGGAGCAGAAAGTCGATGAACTTTCTGACTCCACAAAGAACGCAGGAACGGAAAACAATCCTGCAAGTAATGACACAACCAAGTTGGAGAAATTAATCATTGCTATGTTTGGCAAGGAAGAGGAAGTCATTGGTAAAATATCCAAATTAAGAGATGCCATTGTTGTTTTTGCTGACCTTATTAAGGTTGAACTTGGCAAAAATGAGCAGCGAAGCAAGTTCTTGGTTGATGCAGTCAAGCAGATGACACAAGGGAATGATGTTTCCTCAAAGGCATTACAAGATAAACTTGAAGTGATGAATAAATCACCTCAAAAGAAGGTTGTAACCCATCGCTTCGAGCCAACCTCAAAGAATGTTCTTCTTTTTACAGGTGGCTTGGCTCTATCTCTTGTCCTCTCCATTTGGGGCAACCTCACCCAATGGCGAGAGCACCAAGATTTGGAGGAGGCAGACTTGAAATATAGGGCATTAAAGATGGTACTTCCATCTGATGACCCGAATATTCACTACATCGAAAAGCATTTCTCTGTTTGCCGAGATGAGAAAGTTATCGATGATGTAAAAAATAGTGTTGCAGTTTATGAGGATTCTGTTCGTCACCATTATGAAATGATTGAAATGGCAGCATACAAAGATAGTCTTGCAAAACAACTGAATAAAGAAGCAAATGAGATAAAAGAAAGACTTAAAAAGTAAGAAAGGACCTATGCATGTTGCCACATTTTTACAATGTAACGAACCTTAAATCCGCAACTCCATTCCCGAAGTGCTACCTACAAGAGAAATGGACTTTTGATTCGTAAGACAGCCATTAAGTCCTCGCGTCCGTTTCAATGCGCATACTATCCCCTTACCCCATAAAGCGACTTGAGGCAATA
>NZ_KB905476.1 GCF_000382445.1 Phocaeicola massiliensis B84634 = Timone 84634 = DSM 17679 = JCM 13223
AGTCCGATGCAAACTTAATGGAAATAATCAGAATCTGCAAGTCATGTATTTGCTTTTTCTGCGGTGGAGTTCTTTCCGACAAAAGATGAAAACAATTTTAATTAATCATCGAAACATATAAAAGAGATGAAAAAGAATATTTTGAAAGCAACAGTTGTTGCTGCATTTGCTTTGATAGCAGGATTTAATGTGTATAACTCTCAGAAATCGGATGTGATGTCTGAGTTAGCTTTAGCTAATGTGGAAGCATTGGCTGATGACGAATCTGTAACTGTTGAATGCCCAGGAGGTACTGATGAATGTGCTAGAGTTCTAGTTGGTAATACAGTACATTTGTTTTATAAAAAATAAAATATTGGGCTCTCAATGCGAATGATTTTATTTTTATAAATGAATTCCTAGGCAAAAACAAAGAATATAATTTCTTTCTATTGATTTTGCCTAGGATATTGAAGAAATTATATGAAGTATATTTATCTATTATTTCTATTCTGTTTGTTCGGGTGTACTCGGACTACGAATAAACAATCAAATATTAAAAATATATATTTAGAGCAATCAAATATTCAGGATTTTATAGGTCTTCCTATTCAATTAACCACCTTGGATTCAGTATTGTTTATTAATGACTTTTATGGAGATTCCTTAATTCACTGCATTTCATTAAAAGATAATAAACCAATAGCCAAGTTGGGAGTGAAAGGCAGTGGTCCCAATGAAGTTTTGTCTCCATTGTATATATTTATCAAAGAGGATTCTTTGTTTATGTTTTCACGTCCTCAATGGACATTATATAATATTGACTTGCAGGGTGGTAAAGTCAAAAAAAAGATTACAGTACCTATGGAAGTAAGTTTGTTGTTTCCATTTCAGGATAATCTTTACTTTTGTTCAGGTATGTTTGATGATAAACGTTTTTGGATTCTCAATTCTTTGGGAGAGAAAGTAGCTGCATTGGGTGATTATCCCCTACTTTGGAACGAGGAAGCCCATATCCCACTAGCAGTAAGAAGAATGTTTCATCAAGTACGAGGATATGGTTATTCAAGGACAAAAGGAGTTGCTGTAACTGATTCTCATGTCCTAGATTTATACAATAAGAATCACAAAGGAGAGTATATTCTCAAAAAAGAGGTGTTGCTATCGGCTTATGAATATGATTTTACGGATAAAGGTATATCCAGCCAGACACAATTAAGGTCTTCGTTCATGAAAGGTGCCATAAATCTTGCTGTAACCGATGATTACATTTATATATTATTTGATGTAAATTCGCAAGAGAACCTGAAACGTTTGAATAATGAGATTTGGAAATTTGATTGGGAAGGTAATCTTATATGCAAATACAAACCCAATATTGATATTTCTCTTTTTACATTGAGTTCTTGTAATAACATTATAGGACTGACGAATACAGAAGAACCTCAAATAGTTATATGGCATGAATAGTTTCTTTTATTTAATTTAGCCTCCAATAAACAATAGGCTATGGTATGGATATGAAAATAATCAGAATCTGCAAGTAATGTATTTGCTTTTTCTGCGGTGGAGTTCTTTCCGACAAAAGATGAAAACAAGATTAATGAATCATCGAAACATAGAAAAGAGATGAAAAAGAATATTTTGAAAGCAACACTGGTTGCTGCATTCGGTTTGATAGCAGGATTTAATGTGTATAACTCTCAGAAGTCGGATGTGATGTCTGAGTTGGCTTTAGCTAATGTGGAAGCATTGGCTGATGACGCAGAATCTGGTGAAGACTTTACTAATGGAACAGATTGTGTTGCTGTATGGGAAAATTATACTTGTAGAGGAAAAGATGGCAAGTTATATTCTTATTCAATACCCAAGGCGAATAGCTAATAAAGATTCAAACCCTCTTTAAGAACAAAAATATTAATTGCTTTTGGGACTAGGCTTGTACCAATTCCCCAAAGAAGAGAAGGAATTTATGCAAAGATTATTTTTTATTGTGATAGCCGGTATCTTGATGTCCGGCTGTGCTTCTGAGAAGAAAAAGCAGGAGCTTGAAAGAGTTAGCAATATTGCATATACTACCATAACAGATAGTATCTATTCGAGTATGCCGGGAAAAATTACGGCTTTAAATGGACGCGTGTACTGGCACGATGTGACAGAAGCGGATAATTTTATTCATGTGGTAGATGCATCATCCGGTAAGGAGGTGTACAGTTTTGGTAATATGGGTGATGGCCCGAATGACTTTGCAATGCCGATTCCTTCAGTTTCTACAGAGGGTTTTTATCTAAGTGACTTGCAGAAAGGAATAGAGCATTTGTATGTTTTCGGTGAGGATGGGGCTTGCCACGTGGATAGAGGCAGCCTTGAAAAGAACTCGGAAGTAACCAGGATGCTCCATGTGGGCAAAAGCACTATAATTGCTCTGACTCCCGGTGCGGAAAATCTGTTTAAAGTGTCATGCAACGGAACGACCCAAGCAGGAGGCAAGTTCCCCTTGTCGGAAAAAGTCGGGAATGCCTTCTATCTTTATCAGGGCAACATGGACTATAATGCGAACCGGAACAGGTTAGTATACAGCAGTATGTCTTTCCCTTATCTTGCCACTTACTCTTTGGACGGATGCAAGCTGTCATTGGACAAGGAACTGCCCGAAAAGATAGACTACACCGTTCAGGATGGGAACTTGGTGACGGCTAAAGATTCCAAGCGCGGCGCGATGGAACTGGCATTGACCAAGAATCATATCGTAACGCTTGACAGGGATGTGGTGGTGGAAGGAGAGAAACCCAAAGGAGCCTCTCCACGTGACCCTTCCACCCTTCCTCATTCACTCTTCATTTATGATTATGAGTTGAACCTTACCCATATTCTGAATATGCAATTCCCGATATTGAGAATATGTGGTGATTCTCAAGGTGATGTCGTCTATGCGATAGTTTTGTCTCCGGAGTATAAGCTGATACAGATAAACATTTCCTCGATTAATGATAGTAGGAATGCCAAATAAATAGAGTTTAATTTAGAGGAATCCTTCCTTCCCTTGGGTTTCTCCTTAAAAAAGGAGGATTAATCCGATGCAAACTTAATGGAAATAATCAGAATCTGCAAGTCATGTATTTGCTTTTTCTGCGGTGGAGTTCTTTCCGATAAAAGATGAAAACAAGATTAATGAATCATCGAAAAAACAAAAAGAGATGAAAAAGAATATTTTGAAAGCAACACTGGTTGCTGCATTTGGTTTGATAGCAGGATTTAATGTGTATAACTCTCAAAAGTCGGATGTGATGTCTGAGTTGGCTTTGGCTAATGTGGAAGCATTGGCTAGCGGTGAAGAAGGTATTGGAAAGGGCTTATTGTATGGAACAGAGCCTGATGAGAATAACCAATGTCACTATTGCTGCTGCCCTGGTGATAACGATTGCGGAGCTGCAGCTTGTAGCGGATGCTAAATATTTACTAGTGGATAATAGAAAACATTTTATGTCTTTTCTCACTAATCTTTCTATTATCCACTAAAATTTATCAATTATGAAATTATCTATCATTACATTATTATTAATATTATTGCTATGTGGTTGTAGCACACATCCTCAAAATGAGAACGGTAAGTTTATAAGGATTGACATAGAAAATTCAGCCAATAATCCATTCAATTTATCAAATCTTTCAAAAGAGGTGAGTTACATAAAACTTGAAACAAATGATTCATGTTTAATAAACAGTATAAAGGCAATATTCTATATTGACAATCAGATTATAATTAGAGACAATAACTCTATTTTATTTTTTGACAATACCGGAAAATTCCAATATAAAGTTAATCACCAAGGTGATGGACCAGAAGAATATCTTCGATTATCTGACTTTGATATTTGCTCTAAGAATGAGACAATGCACATATTGGATACGAGAAAAAAACAAATATTACAATACGATATGAAAGGGAAATTTCAGAATAAAAAAGATATTAATTTTTGGGCCATTGGGATGCAGCTTTTTAATGATTCCACGAGTATTTTATATAGTGGGAATCAAATATCACAAAACCAAAGTTATAAATTTACAATCTATAATAACATTAAGCAGAGTGTATCAGGTGGATTTTACCCTATTTCTCAGAAAAAGTCCAATTATCTACATGTTCATAATAACACTAATTTTAGTAAATATGGAAATGAATTCTTATTCTACGAATTGTATAATGACACGATTTACACTTTAACTTCAACAAATTGCATTCCTCGCTACTATCTAAATTTTGGCGCTTCAAGAATTCCGAATTCATATTTCGAGAAAGATTATAAAAACATCATGGAATTCCAAAATGAAATGAGCAAAAATGTTTTTTCGTATGGTATAAGTTCATTGCTCAACTTTCACAATAATATATTGCTCTCTTATTTCCATAATAAGAAAAAACACTTCCTCTATTATAATAAAAACGATAATAGTAATGTATCTTTCCATCAAATAACTGATCAAAATCTATTTAATGATTTCATCATTGATATCAAGAAATATAAAGTGAACTTTTATTCTTACGAAAATTATTTATTTACTATTTTCGACAATGAACTCTACATAGACGGGAATAGTAAAATTAAAGACAAAAAAATACAGGATGAACTCTCGGCAGTTAGCATAGATGATAATCCAATTATAAGAATTTGTAAAATTACCGATTAATAATTATGGTATCATCCGACTTGCATCCTTCAAAACAGAAAAGCAGAAACGCAAATTCACCTTGAAGAGCGTAAAAAATAGCAATAATCAAAAGCATTCTCTGCTTCGTTTAAAGATAACAGAAAGGATTATAAAAACAGTAAAACTCATGAGAGCAGAAAGAGGGTGGAAATAAACATATTTTTCTTTGCCGGAAGATGTTCTTCCCACCCTGCGACTCTCTTCTAAATGCACCCGAACCATCTATTGGAGAGATTTTAATCCATTGAAAACAAATAGAATATGAAAACAAAGAATTTAATTGCTGTAATAGCAGCAGCACTCCTCAGCAGTTGCATGCCTCAGAAGGAGGTAGCCGGAGACGTTTCCTTTTCTCGTGAGGACTTTCAGACAACAAAAGAATTGAGTAATCCACAAGAAATTGCAATTGACAGCCTGCTTAACCCGGCCGGTTTCCGTGTGATGAACGATAGCGTGCTTGTAGTGGTGAATCAGCCCAATTGCGAGTTCCTGCTCGAACTCTATTCCCTGAACACATTGCAGCCGTTGGCACAATTGATAACAAAAGGTAACGGACCGGGAGAAATGTTCAGCTGCGCTTTAGGACTTCACTCTAATGCTTCCGACAATTTCTATTTGCAAGACCCGAATTCAAAGACCTGTTATATCGTCGATTTAAAGACCTTATTGAATAGCCGCAAGTTCGTTCCCGACGAGCAATTCAGATATTCATCGGAAGTCTTGCCTACTTCGGATTTATGCCTATTGGATGATAACCGCTACATAGGATATCACATGTGGTATCTGGATGATAAGCAATTCAGCAAAGTGGATTCTCCCATCGGCTATTACCAAAAAGGAGAGGACAGTGGCAAGGGAATGGATGATTTTCCTTTCTTTGTGGCTTCCGTGAATGGTGCTCGTCTGTTTAAGAACCCACAAACTCAGGAGTTGTGGACTGCGGACATGCATCGTGATGCCATCCGAATCTATAATGATTCATTAAAGCAGATTCGCGAATTGGTCGGCCCCGACCATTTTTCACCGGAGTATACCCGGAGGCAAATAGATGCTCCCGTAGCCTTCGTCACTTTTGCTGATGAATGTGATTATCATGCTTATACGGATTATTATATCACCGACAAGCATATTTATTTGGTTTATGAAGGCAACAAGCATTTCGACATGAAAAATCTCTCACCTGTGGAAATATTCAAACTGGACTTTGACGGAAACTTGCTTTGCAACTATAAACTAGACCGATATGTGTATTCCATATCCATAAATAGGAAAGAGGATACGCTTTATTGTGCTTCACGTCCGTCTGTCATGGAGCCGCCTGTCATTTTGAAGTATAAGTTATAGAACATCGGCAAACAGTCCAAAAGCCTTCAAGAGTATAAGTAACAAACTGGTTATGAGAACTAATATCTATTTAATTATCGTATTATCCACTATCTGTTTTAGTTCGTGCTACCGGGAAAAGGATTTGAAGTATTCCCTGAATGCCGCAGGCAAGAACCGAATAGAGCTGGAAAAAGTACTGGAACATTATAAGGATAGTGGTCCTAAATATGATGCTGCATGTTTTCTCATAAAGAATATGCCGGGATATTATTCGTATGCAAAAAGTTCCGGCCTGGACAGTTTGAGAAAAATACAATCCGTCATATTCCATAAAAAACATTTTCCTCGTGATTTGCAAGACAAATGGAGTAAGTTCTCTTACAAGAGCACACCCAAGGTGTATGACTGTCACGCTATAAAGGCTGAGTATTTAATTGAAAATATAGACTTGGCCTTTGCTGCCTGGCAGAAGAGACCGTGGCGGCACTCTCTTTCATTTGACGAGTTCTGTGAATGGATATTGCCTTATCGCATAGGGGACGAGCCGTTGGAAAACTGGCGAAAGGTTTTTTAGAGAAAAAGTGCTCTTCTTATTGAGAAAATAGGCGGGACGGGAGAATAGAATAACTGGATTAGACCGTTCGATTACAGGCATCTATGTGGATGGGGCAATTCATTGCTTGTTGGCAACGGATGTAAATACGGATAATCAGATAGTGAAGTATATATTTGATTAGCTATGGTTGGGTTGCTTTGGAGTCGATGGGTTTTAAGAACAGTTTAAAACCCTTGCCTCTTACTGTTACAATGTCGTAAGGAGAATTTCTTAAAGCTTCACGGATGTGCTTGATGTGTGTATCAATTCTGCTATTTACATCTGCCGCTTCGTTTCCCCATACTTTTTCTTTTATCTCTTTACGACTGATGTATTCTTTGTCCTGCCCATCGTATAAAAGTTGTAGTATCTGAAGGCTACGGGGCTGAATTTGACATGGTGTTTTATTTATATATAATTTTTTGTCAGGGCTGACGTACCAACCATCGGGGATGGAGTCATTTATCATAACAGAGGAAGGCGCTTTAGGAAAGCAATACTGTTTTTTGATAAGGGTAATCAATAGAAAGACAATTGCACCTGCTAATAAAATAATAAGCAGAAAATTATAAAATGGAGTCTGTTTAATGAGCAGAGGCAACCAGTCATAGTCTATCCATGCGCTTACATGATATGTTTTTGCGATATCTAAAGCATAGAAAGGAGTTTGATAACTTGCCGAATGATATGATAAAGAGTCTTTATTGCTGTAGGTATATGTGTTGGGCGAACGATATACGATGCCGGTTTTTCCATCTATGGAATGTCGTTTCATTCCTTCTTGAAGTTTCTTGTTGACGTTATCAGGAATAAGAGGATTAAGACGGCCCATGACATACTCTTCTGTTAACCTACATGCTGCTTCTGAATCTACGCTGTCCTTAAATGTATAGATAGTCTTACCGGTCGCTGTCTTTATATAGGTTTGCTTTACTTTGTTTTTCCCTTTCTGGCTCGATACGAGTGGAAGTTTCCCGGATCTTGTGTGATAATCATCAACGATTACTTCCTTTAGGACACCATTTATTTCACCATTCGTTTTTTGGAGTGTGCTATTAAACGAATGCATTATCATTACTATTTCAGCTGTAATACATATTACAAGAGGGATGTACCGGTTGATTTTCTTTTTCATATTCCATTCTTTATTATCCGCAAAGGTAATATAAATTATTGTTTTTGGGACTTTCTTGGTCAAAAACAGCCTGATGGAATTCTGAACTTTTCTGAACTTTCTGAATTATCATGGAGTTCAGAAAACTATTGACGAAAACCCTTGGATTATTGATTTATCTCCCATACCTTTGGCATCGTTTTAAAAAGAAATGTATTATGAGAAACATTTTAAAAGGATTGTTTGTGCTCACGGTAGTGGCACTGTTGGTGTGTAAAGTATCTAATAAAAAAGAGACTTCAAGTCAATACTTGCTGGAAAACATAGAAGCCTTGGCAGGTGGTGAAGAACCTGTAATTCAGCGGTGTTATTCATCAGGAAGTTTGGTTTGCCCTATTAATAACAGCAAAGTAGAGTATATAGTGGAACATTACGGTTTACAATAAATGAAGGTTTTATTCACTATATTGTCCCTTTTCTGTTTATTATGTTCTTGCAAGGAATCAGAAAAAGAGAAAATTGCTCGTTTGGTGAGGGAATGGGATGGGAAAGAGATTTCCTTTCCTTCCCATTCAGTTTTCACCATTCAAGGGAAAGACACGATTGATTTTTCTTTCGCAGATGCCGAATATAAGATAGTTACTTATGTAGACTCTGTAGGTTGCACCAGTTGCAAGTTGCAATTGCCTCGTTGGAAGGAATTCATGCACGAAGTAGATTCATTGGCTCAGGGGAAAGTGCCCTTTGTGTTCTATTTCCACCCCAAGGATGTAAAAGAGTTGCGTTACATTACCCGGAGGGATGCCTTCACTTATCCGGTTTGTTTCGATGAAAAGGACGATTTTAATGCATTAAACCGTTTTCCCGGTGAAATGACATTTCAATCTTTTTTATTAAACCGGGAAAATAAAGTGATAGCGATAGGCAACCCGGTTTACAACCCGAAGGTGAAAGAACTCTATCTGCAGAGATTGACCAATGGCAAAATGCCTTCTTCGGCAGTTGCCATGACAGACGTTTCCGTCAATACGGCCAATATGGATTTCGGGACTTTTCCACAATCGGAAAAGCAGGAATACAAGTTTGTATTGACCAATGAAGGCAACAATCTGCTGGTCATTCAGGATGTCACTACATCTTGCGGTTGCACCAAGGTGAGCTACAGCAAGGAACCTGTCCGTCCCGGCGCGTCATTGGAATTGACAGTGACGTATGAGGCAGAAGAAAAAGGTCATTTCAATAAGATGATAACCGTGTATTGCAATACAAAGGCATCCCCGCTTCGGTTAATGATAGCAGGGAATGCAAAATAAATAGAGTTTAATTTAGAGAAACCCTTCCTTCCCTTGGGTTTCTCCTTAAAGAAAGGAGGATTAGTCCGATGCAAACTTAATGGAAATAATCAGAATCTGCAAGTCATGTATTTGCTTTTTCTGCGGTGGAGTTCTTTCCGATAAAAGATGAAAACAAGTTTAATTAATCATCGAAACATAGAAAAGAGATGAAAAAGAATATTTTGAAAGCAACACTGGTTGCTGCATTTGGTTTGATAGCAGGATTTAATGTGTATAACTCTCAAAAGTCGGATGTGATGTCTGAGTTGGCTTTGGCTAATGTGGAAGTCATCGAAACATAGAAAAGAGATGAAAAAGAATATTTTGAAAGCAACACTGGTTGCTGCATTCGGTCTGATAGCAGGATTTAATGTGTATAACTCTCAGAAGTCGGATGCGATGTCTGAGTTGGCTTTGGCTAATGTGGAAGCATTGGCTAGTAATGGTGAAAGTGAAGGAATAAATTGGAGAGGATACTACTTAGACATCGATAATAGTTGCTGTAAAATAGGACGTTATTCTGATGAATGTTCTGGAAAATATACTACCTGTGGAGATTAATTAATATATAAAAGAATATGAAGAAATATAATTGGATTATATACTTTTTTATTTTATTGCCATCTTGTATTGGTATTAAAAATCAGAATAGTGTGGAAATAGATTTAAGTAAGACTGTTCCTTCCATTAAATATTCCACTTTTGTGAAAAATATAGAATATGTGGATTTGCATTTGAATGACAGTTTACCAATATATGGAGTTGAGAATCTTTATTTAGACGAAAACAAAATATTTATCAAAGACCGGAAATCGGAAGGTATTCTTATTTTTGATGCTATCACAGGTAAACTTTTAAAGCGGATAACCCAATATAAGGAAGGACCGGAAGAAATCAAGATAATTGGAGCTTTTTGTTTGGATACCTATAATAAACAGCTCTGTATTTTCGATAAAGGTGATATGAAAATAAAATTGTATGATTATTCAGGCGATTATATTTCTTCGTATGTTGTTTCAGACTTTTTTATAGATATGGCCAAATTGGATAAAAATAGTATGACTTATTTTTATCCAATTTATACTGATAATGAGCAAAAGGAAGGTATTTGGACTTTAAATTCTTTAGATAAGACAGTTATACATTTAGATTCTAGTATAACAGAAAATTGCCGACTACATTATTTCCCAATGTTATATAATAACAATGGTTCTATGGTTTATTATTATGATAGAAACCGGGATAAACTTTCATTAGTGACATTTGACAAAATGGAGAATATGTATAGTTTTGATATACGTCAAAGAATTCCAATTGAAAAGATGGGTTTAAAAGATATTACTCCCCAAATACTGGATGGTTATTCCATTCTACATAATTTTGCCTGTTCGGAAAATTATTTGTTACTTTCTTTTCAAACTTTTGATAAGCAGAATATAGCAAAGAAAAATATAAAATGGGTTCTATTGGATAGAAAAACTGAAGAAATAATTATTTCGGAACATTTAGACAACGATATGGCACAAGAGGTTATAGACAATCATCTTCTTTTTTATTTAGATGATCATACATGGATTAAAGTAGATGATATGACCAATGACTACTTAATAAGATTACAATTATTACATTTAAAATAATACCTTTGCAGTTCATGTTGTATTAGGTGGCATTAAGGAAGTAGGTGCTTATTGTGGCTATTTTATAGACACAAAAGGTAGCGGTATAAAGTAAGCATTCTATTTTCCGCCTTGACGCACATTATTCACAAACCTACCTTTGCGCCATAACCAAATAACAACAATGATTATGGCGAAAGAAAAAGTAAACTATCAGGAGGTATATGACCTCTACCAGTTATGCAGCGAGACCAAGGATCTTCGCGAGTTCTGTGCGGATTATGGAGTAAACTACGACAAGTTCATGAACTGGCAACGTCATCAGCTTTGGAGCGAGAAGTTAGGCAAGACAGTTCAGGTTGATCAGCCCAAGGTTGCTAAAGTCCAGATAACCGGTAAACCTTGCAACAGTCCAACTGTTAAGATGGAAGTGAAACAACCGGAAGGCGAACCTCCTATTAAGTGGGTGAAACTGCAATTGACATCTGGAGCGACATTGTTTCTGAGAAACACCAGCGTTCTTGATCTGAGTCTGTTGCTTAATAAAATGATAGGATGATATGCTTGGACTGAGTGCTAACCTGAACTATTACCTGTTCAACGGTAATGTGGATTTACGGAAAGGCATCTTCCGTTTGTGTGAAAGTATAAGGCAAGAGATGTCACTTGACCCTAGTGATGCGTCCAATGTATATATGTTCATGTCCCGTAACCGGAAGGTCGTCAAGATACTTCATTACGAACGCGGTTTTTATGTGCTTTACGAGAAACGTCCTGTCATTGGAAAGTTCAAGAAACCTGTGTTTGACGAGGTGTCAAAATGCTACCGGATACAGTGGTCTGACATGGCTTACCTGACGGAAAGTATCGTAGTCGACAGAATGTATGTAACTCCTAAAGAATGAATAATAAGGCGTTGATTTACAATGGAATAATACAAAAATAATCGATAAAAAGTTTGCGTAACTGCCTGATTTTTCGTACCTTTATATCATGATTGATGAAAGAGCATACGAGTTACTTTGCTGCCAGCTGGGTCTGGCGAATGAGGAAAAAGCAGGGCTTCGCAAACAGAATAAAGAACTGATTGCGAGGCTTGAGTCTATTGAAAAATCCAACAAGGAGAACTCAAAAACTCTGATTGATACAATCAATGACCTCAAAGAATCCCTCGAAAAGCAATCAACCACGGTTGAACATTACAGGAAAGAAATGGAACTTATGAGGAAGCAGCTTGAAGCAAAAGACGAGGTGAACATGATGCTTGCAAACGAGATATCCAATCTCAGACTTCAGCTTGAAGACAGCAGGAAACACCGTTTCGGCCGTACATCTGAGCAAAGAAGGCTGCTGAACAACCGTAACATTGACAAGTCTGCAATGGAGAAGTCCGAATATGACGGTTCTGACAAGAAAGGTGATGATGATAATAAGGCCAATGGTAACGAAGCTGGTGGCAATACCTCTTCCGATAACGCAACAGCACAGAACAGCAAGCCTTCAAGAAGAAAGGAAACCGCACCACGTGCGGAAAAGACCAGGCTGAAGGTGGACAAGGTAGTGGTACATGAAATAGAAGACTATTACCAACTCCCGGATGGTGCAAGGCTTATGAACCGCAACGGAATGGCTGATGTGTGGGAATACAGGTTTATAGAACATGTGCGTGCCCATAACGTGGAACATGTGTACAAGGTGGCAAGGGTAAAGCTTGCAGACGGCACTTTCACTAACACGATGGAGCATCCCTTGAAAAACCTTGGAGGAATCTTCTCTCCTGAACTGCTTGCCCGTCTGCTTTGTCTGAAATATGACTTCAGCATGCCTGAGAACAGACAGATAAGACTGCTTGCAAGAGAAGGCATCCATATAAGCAATACCACGCTGAACAGCTATATCCACAACGGAATCTCCAGGCTTAGGGAGTTTATGGAAGATGTCTTCAAGAAGTTTGTACAACAGGCAAAATACCTTATGGTTGATGAGACTACCGAACTCGTTGGAGTTGAAACACCGGAAGGTAAGGCTTACAGGAGAAAGTACTTATGGGCTTTCTTTGCAAAGCATGTCAAGTTGGTTTATTATCATTACAATAACGGCAGCAGAGCATCTGATGTGGCAAAGACCTTCCTTGATCATTTTATGGGATCTATATCTACAGACGGATATACGGTTTACAGAATGTATGACGGAGAAGGCTCAAAGGTGCTTCATATAGGATGCTGGACGCACTGCAGGAGGTTGTGGGTTG
The DNA here is from genome assembly GCF_000382445.1 of Phocaeicola massiliensis B84634 = Timone 84634 = DSM 17679 = JCM 13223. GTDB lineage: Bacteria > Bacteroidota > Bacteroidia > Bacteroidales > Bacteroidaceae > Phocaeicola > Phocaeicola massiliensis. The sequence continues at coordinate 12,926 of NZ_KB905476.1, forward strand.
ATGCTTTGCCATCAGACAGGACGGCGATGGACATAATAGATTCTATCGGTGATTTATTCAGGAATGAAGACCTGTTCCGCACAATGAAACTCAGCAGTGAGAAGATAAAGGAAAAAAGACTTAAACTTACGGGACCTGTTCTTGAACGTATACATCATAAGGTGGTCATGATGATGCAGGATGCGAAGATCATGGCTAACGAACTGATAAGAAAGGCTGCGAACTACACGATAAACCAGTGGAAATCCTTGAGAAATATCCTCAAGGACGGTTCAGCGGAAATATCCAACAATCTCTGTGAGCAAAGAATGAAACCTGTAAAGCTGCTGCTCAAGAACTGTATGAATATAGGAAGTGAGGCAGCCGCAGAAAACTCGGCATTCATCTTCTCCCTGATAGAAAGCTGTAAGTTGAACGATATAGATCCTCAGGATTACCTGAAGCACTTGTTTGAATGTATTCTTCATGGTAAGGACTGCGACAAGAAGGCTCTTCTGCCATGTTTTTATAAATCGGAATGTTAAAACTAAACTATTTTCTTACGGACATTTTTATTTTATCGGCTGAAAAACAGCCGATAAAATTGTCGTAGCGGAAAATAGAATGGTTACCGGTATAAAAGTCTATTACAAATAGAGAAGAACGAGAAAGGGAAAAATAAACTTTTCCTCTGTTGTTTATATATTCTTCTAGGCAAGGTGATTTTTATGCGATATCGCAGTCTGAAGATTTAGACTATAACATTATAGTTCTTAATTTGGATTGATCAATGAAAGCAGACGATAAAGGAGAATTCTCTTCTGCAATTAGCAAATGGATTGTTTGTTTTTTTGCGGTGGAGTTCTTTCCGACAAAAGATGAAAACAAGATTAATGAATCATCGAAACATAGAAAAGAGATGAAAAAGAATATTTTAAAAGCAACACTGGTTGCTGCATTCGGTTTGATAGCAGGATTTAATGTGTATAACTCTCAGAAGTCGGATGTGATGTCTGACTTGGCTTTAGCTAATGTGGAAGCATTGGCTACCGGAGAAGACGATTGGTCATACCGTTTATTTCCGTGTGCACACAAACCTTGGAACGAATGTGTTTTAAGTACAGATACACGTCGTGATCCCTGTTCTTCATCGTCTTATTGCTAAAAAATAAAGCCAAAGGGATATTAAAACTTAATAAAGATGGTTTGAATATTCTTTTGGCTTAAATTAAATTTATTATGAGATTATTTTTTTTAATATTTCTAGCCATGGTAAGTTGTGATCATCAGCGTACCACACAACCCCATCATATAAAAGATTCTCTTGCATATGATATAGAGTCAATCAAGATAATTCCTTCTAATGATATTTTAGAACTTAAATCCTACCATATAACTTCTCCTTTTAGTTGTCAAAATATAGATGGAATTATCGCATATAATTATCGTTTACATTCATTAGACTTAATAGATTTATATAATCACAAAGAGATATCATCTATACCATTACAAAGAGAAGGGCCTGATGGAATACCAGGAAGAGTAGCTGGAATATTTCCTTTATCAAAAGATTCTATTTGGGTTTATGATGGAATTTATATGTATCTATTAAATAGTGCGGGTAGAGTAAACGAAAAAATTACTTTAGAGGATAGAGAATCTTTAATTATAAATACTAATTACGCTATGAATACAGCTAAGTTCTCTTATAACCCAAAACGACATTCATTGTTGTATTTAACTAGAAAAGACGATTTTATAGTAGAAGAATATGATATAAAAAAAAGAAAAATAATTAAGACATACCCACTTTCATATTCAATAATAAATCCAAAAGGATCTTTGCTATATGCAGATATGGATGCACCTAATGTTAATTTTGTAGACAATAAAATAATCTATAATTATCCATACGAATCTACAATATATCTATTAGACATGGATTCCGGAAAACAATTATTGATAGATGCCCCAAGTTGCTATACTTCAAATAAAGCACAGACGTGCAATGCTAATGGGTATTCAATTTGGGAGAGACACCGAATCGAAAATGTACACTTTTACGATATTATGTATTTACCGGAATGTAAAACATATATTCGATTACACATAGGTGGAATTGATTTTTCAGAAAAAGAGTCTGTGCAAACATTACTTGATAGTAGACCTATTTACATGATGGCTTTTGATAAAGATTTTAATATTATGGGCGAAAGTAAACTAGCAGGAAAACGATATAGTTGCTTTACAGGATGGTGTGCATTGAAAAATTCTGTATTGTTATTCAATGAAAACAGCTTATCGGATTCCATTAGTTATGAAACCTTGAATGTAGATATTATCAGCTCCATTAGAGGTCTTTAATATCCTCTATGATTAAATGCACTGTAGGGGAAGTAGAGTTGGAAAAGTATTAAATTCGAGTATGCTCAATAAATAAAGTTTAATTTAGAGAAACCCTGCCTAGAGTCTTGGGTTTCTCCTTTAAAGAAAAGAGGATTAGTCCGATGCAAACTTAATGGAAATAATCAGAATCTGCAAGTCATGTATTTTCTTTTTCTGCGGTGGAGTTCTTTCCGACAAAAGATGAAAACAAGATTAATGAATCATCGAAAAAATGAAAAGAGATGAAAAAGAATATTTTGAAAGCAACACTGGTTGCTGCATTTGCTCTGATAGCAGGATTTAATGTGTATAACTCTCAGAAGTCGGATGTGATGTCTGAGTTGGCTTTGGCTAATGTGGAAGCATTGGCTGATGATGGTGAGACACTTACTCCCACAGAATGTCCGGGTGGAAGACATCTTTGTCAATGGATAATATACCCAGGCGGTTCTGTTACCTACTATGACAGAAACGGAGAAGATACTATTTAGTTTGGAAAAAAACACTGGATTGGAACTGACTAAAATTAGTGAATGATTTGAACTCGTTTTTTATCTAATACCAAGAATTTATGAATATCAAAATTATATTATTAGGATTGTTTACTTTAAGTTTTGTTCAATGTACCACTCATACAACGGATACAACTATAGGATATAAGTTTTCCAATCAAGAGACGTTGGTATTTGAGGACATAGATTATCCTGAAATACTAGGTGATATCATGCAGATTATTAAAATAGATAGCCTTTTGCTGATAAATGATTATTATGGAGATTCTTTACTTACTGTGTTCAATCTTAATAGTAATAAAGTAGAAAGAAAATTATTGGGGCAGGGAGAGGGCCCCAATGAACTAATATCCCCATTAGAAGTTCTTTTGTCGAATAATAATTTATGGATTTTAAGTCGTCCTATTCATCAGTTAAATCATCTATCAACACAGTCTATTCATAAAACCCCAAAACTGGTAAGAGATCTGCAAGTTAAAACAGAGGCGGATTGTTTCGTTCCATTAACCGATACTCAATTTGTGTTGTCCGGTTTTTGGAAGAAACGATATGCGTGGATGAACTTACAAAAAAGTGATGAGTTAATAGAGTTTGGTGAATTCCCGGACTTCTGGGAGGCAGAAAAAGATATTCCACACTTATCTAAAGCTATGTTTCATCAATGCCATTTTGCAGTAAATCCTCAAAAACATTTATTTGCTTCATGCTCTTATTTTGTTTTGGAAATCTATGAATATGACCCGTCAGGTAAAAAATGTCCGACACTGAAATTTAAAAAGCAACTTGGAAAATATCAATATAAATTCAGTACTGACGAACATGTTGTCTTCGCAAAGATGAAAGAAGGATGCGACCCGGTCTCTGTCGACATAGTGGGCACGGAAAATCATATTTATCTCTTGACTCAAGACCCGGAACAGAGAAAGCAAAGGAATATTCTAGTCCTTGACTGGAAAGGAAATCCTGTGAAGTTACTGAAAACAGGGCAACGAGTAATGTGTTTTGCCGTTGATGAAGAGAACCAAATGGGATATGGAATTATTCAGGACCCGGAAGATAAGCTTGTATCATTTAAATACAATCTGTGAAAATTTACGCAATAGCTTAATTTAAAGAATAAAAAGAGATGAAAAAGAATATTTTGAAAGCAACACTGGTTGCTGCATTTGCTCTGATAGCAGGATTTAATGTGTATAACTCTCAGAAGTCGGATGCGATGTCTGAGTTGGCCTTAGCTAATGTGGAAGCATTGGCTAGCGGTGAAATTGATGTGAACACCTCTTATGGATATGGCCTAAGAGATTGTAAAGATTCAGATGGAAATCTTACGGGCAAGCGTTGCGAACTGACGCATCCTTATGATACTTGCAATAACAAATTAACATGGGGAAACTGCCGCTAATTATGTATAGATGTATATTCATGTTCCTTTTGTTGTGCACAAGTTGTGTAGAACAAAAGGATACTACTTCAATCAAGATAGATTTGATGGCAACAGATAGTGATACCCTGTATTATTCCTCATTTGTTGACTCCTTGAGTTATATACCATTGGAAACAAAAGATGATTGTTTAATAAGGGAGATAACGGATGCTATCCTGACCAATCAATACATCTTCATTTTAGACACCCCACAACAGTCCGTTTGGATATATAGCACAAAAGGGAAATTCATACGCTCACTTCATCATCAGGGTAACGGTCCCGGAGAATATATAAACCTGATACAGTTTGAATATGATGCCGACAACAGGGAACTGTTATTATTGGACGGCTGGAATAAATCCATCCTGCGATATTCCCCTGATGATAAATTCATTGATAAAACAGTACTTGATATATATCCCTCAGATTTCAAGAAGACCGCTGATGGATATCTATTATCAATGTTGGGAGCCCCGGACAGCATTGGAGGAGTCTATTCTTATTCTTCGCAGAATCATAAGTCGACGCAATTAATAAAACGAACCTACAATTTGCCATGCAATTTTAATTGGGAATTAATGGGTTATGACAACGAGATAACTTTCATGGCACCTCCTTTTGATAATATAGTTTACAGTTATGATAAGAAAGGAGCATTAAGACAACAAATACCTTTTAAAATCTATCCACTTCCTACACAATCCTATACAGAAGATGTTTCCACCCAACATTTGCCCGATTTCATTCGGACAAATTATATAGAAAGTTCCCATTGGTTGTACGCAACATATTGGCGTGCGGAATCAGGTTTAAGAGTGTTTTTATACAATAAACAAAATGGAGATCTTCAAATAGGGAAACGTTTGGTGAATGATATTGACAGAGTTAAATATACCTATATGACTTCGTCCTGCAATCACAACCGATTTGTCTTTGGATACAGGAAAGAAGAGAATACGGATGACAATCCGATATTACAGATATTACATCTTAAGAATTAGATATGCATTGCGTCAGCCACCGTTTCTTCGCTTGGTATTATTTCAAGGCAAAGAAGCCAGAAACTTATATAAAGGCTACTCGTCGCTTAAATAAGATGTTGTATTGCAATACAAAGACATCCCCGCTTCGGTTAATGATAGCAGGGAATGCCAAATAAATAGAGTTTAATTTAGAGAAACCCTTCCTTCCCTTGGGTTTCTTCTTAAAGAAAGGAGGATTAGTCCGATGCAAACTTAATGGAAATAATCAGAATCTGCAAGTCATGTATTTGCTTTTTCTGCGGTGGAGTTCTTTCCGATAAAAGATGAAAACAACTTTTATTAATCATCGAAACATAGAAAAGAGATGAAAAAGAATATTTTAAAAGCAACACTGGTTGCTGCATTTGCTTTGATAGTAGGATTTAATGTGTATAACTCTCAGAAATCGGATGTGATGTCTGAGTTGGCTTTGGCTAATGTGGAAGCATTGGCTGAATCAGAATTAAGCCAAAAGTGTGGTGACTGCAGTACTGATAAACAGGTATATTGTTGTACTCTAGTTATAGAAGGATTAGGTACATTTACACTTAATAAAGATTAATCCCATTAAATAAAAGGAGAGATTTAAAAAAGTTAGGTCTCTCTTATAATAAAAGTACCATGAAACTCATATATAAACACATATTATTTTTGCTTTTATTGCTGTGTATTTCTTGTACAAGTGTATCAAACAATAAAATAATGTTTCCAACAAAAAACTTTAAGACAATAAAGGGAAAACAAATTTTATCAGATTTGTTTATTGGACGGCCTTTAAAAATGAATATTGTGGATAATAAGCTCTTAATGATAGATAAATATGAAGGTAAACAAATAACGATGATTGATTTGATAAATACCAATAAAATCGAACGTATTGCTAATATTGGAGAAGGGCCAAATGAATTTCTTAATTTAAGAGATATAACTTATAATTCAAAAAATAACTCATTGGCTTTTTTTGATGGAATGCTAAGACAAGTTTCTTTCTATAAAATTAATGAGCATAAGATTCAAATAAATAATAATACTTTTCATCGTAAAGTGCGATTTAATGCAGATTGTCCCTATGATATTGTTGCGTTTGGGGATTATTTTTTAGCAAATGGATGTTTTAATGCAAAACAATTTGCTTTATTGAATTCTAAAGCGGATATTATTGCGGAATTTGGTGTTTTTCCCGGAGATAATACCGGTGTGGAAGTTGAAAATAGTTTTTTTCTAAAAAACCAAACGACTCTCTGTACTAATTTAGATCAATCTCGATTTGTTGCTGCGGGATATTTCCATGACCAACTCGTCTTTTATCGATTTGAAAATAATAAAATTATAAAGGTGAGAGAGTATTTTAGCATGAATGCTAAAATGGTTTCAAGGCATACTAAAGATGGGAATCAAGATATCTATAGCTCATCAGAAAATGACGAAACAACACGAACTTACAGAATGCTATATTCAACAAAAGAGCATATTTATGCTTTATATTGGGGTATTGCCAATAAAGATTTTGGGAAAACAGGAAAGGTTTGTTACATCTTAAAGTTTGATTGGAATGGGAACTTAAAAGAAGGTTTCAAAGTTAATAATTTATTAAAAAATATTGCAATAGATGAAATCTCAAATTGCATATACGCTGTAACGTATCCAGAAGATGAGAGGGAATCCATTTTAATGAAGTATGAGATGTGATTGATAATATAAATTTAAGAATAAAATATTAGCTAAAATAGGTAATCGGGCCTTTTCTTTTATCTTTGTGTCTTGGTAATTTTATGGTTCTTCTTTCAGGTCACCACTTTCACCACCTTCCATATTCCTTCCGACTCCATGTATCCCGCTTTACAGGCAGGCAATAATGTGTTGGTGAACAAATGGATAATGGGAACCCGCATCTTCAATATCTGGGATGCATTGGAAGGCAAGGAGGTGAAGATTCACCGGTTGCCGGGAGATACGCTGGAAATAAGGAACGGATTCTATAGGATACGCGGGATAGAGGAAAAATTAGGCAAAACCACATGCGGAACTGGGAGGTTATCAACGACAAAAACTGGAATAGGATGCAAAGATGATAATGGAAAAAGAACCGAAAATACAATCCACAGCAATAAAACAGATGAGAGAGGAAATAAAGAAGCTGGTTATCAAGGAATAAAATATTCTTTTACTATATTTGCATTCTCATGCACATTAGGGGAAAAGCTATTTCTATATAATCTTACTTTTTAATAAATAGTCGACAAAGAGTATGCATATATGGAAATAATCAGAATCTGCAAGTCATGTATTTGCTTTTTCTGCGGTGGAGTTCTTTCCGACAAAAGATGAAAACAACTTTTATTAATCATCGAAACATAGAAAAGAGATGAAAAAGAATATTTTGAAAGCAACATTGGTTGCTGCATTTGCTCTGATAGCAGGATTTAATGTGTATAACTCTCAGAAGTCGGATGTGATGTCTGAGTTGGCTTTAGCTAATGTGGAAGCATTGGCTGATGATGGTGAAAACCCAATGTGCGAAAATGGTTGTTTGGATAATGGTGATGGTTGTTTATGCCATTACTGGTTTCCGACTTATAGAGAAGCAAATCTATAAAAAGAGGAATTAATAGCCGAACAGCTTGATTGAATTCCCTAAAAGTAAAAACGAAGGAGAAAAATAGAATTTGTGATAATTGAATCTTATCCTAATTTTTGCTTTTCTCTTTTTAAAAGCAAATACTTATGTTAAGAAAAATAGCAAACATATTATTTATTGTGTTAGCCATAACCGGTTGCACTAATAATGCGACAACCGAAAAACACCAGACAGTTCGTAACAAAATAGAAAACTGTTATCAGAAAGTAAAAGAATTCCAGACTGGCGATATTTTGATAGGCTCTACAACACGTTTATATTCTATGGATAATCATCTGATTATTGCAGACCATAAATCCTCAAACCAGCTTATTCATATTTTTAACATGCAGGATTTTACTTACGTGCAAAGTATAGGAGAATTGGGACAAGGACCTGGTGAAATTACAATTCTTGGAAATATTGGCATAGACAATATACATAAGAATTTATATATATCCGACTATGGAAAACAAAAAATATTCAGTTACAATGTGGATAGTGCGTTTGCTAATTCTTTCTATATACCAAACGTGAAAATGGAGATGGATAAAGGAATATTCCCAGATGTATATCAATTTTTCAGCGATACGTTGGCTATAGGCAGAATGATTTCCCCTACCAGTTCTTCTTCTTTCAAACAAATGTTGGCACGTCTTAATATGCAAACAGGTAAAATACTTCCTTTGAAAGAAAACCATCCTGAAATAGAAAATAAACGTGTTTGCTTTGCTGCTTCAGAAACTAAAAACATCTGCGTGGAGTGCTATACAGGCTATGATTTAATGGTAATAACTGATATAATGGGAAATTTGAAATATAATATTTATGGGCCGGAATGGAAAGAAGAGCCGACTGCAACTCATTACTATAGTAAAGTAGTATTAGCCAAAGATAAGATTATCGCTTCATATTCAGGTGGTAACAAGCATACCGATGATTATTATCCTACAAAATTTTTTGTTTTCGATACCGAGGGAAACTATCTTAAAACTTTAGATATAAATCGGAAAATAGCAGACTTCTGTTATGATGACAACAACAATAGAATTATCATGTCGTTCAATGATGATATACAGTTCGGATATTTAGAGTTGAATGGTCTAATTTAATTATAAATATTTTAGAGCATATACTATAAAGAATTGGAATAAATGGCAGGCAGGCTATTAATCACACGGCGTTCTAACAGGAGCATGTCTCTTCTGTCAGAAGGGGGGGGCTAAAAGATGAAGACAAACTTAAATAATTATTAAAAAATAGAAAAGAGATAAAAAAGAATGTTTTGAAAGCAACACTGGTTGCTGCGTTTGCTTTGATAGCAGGATTTAATGTGTATAACTCTAAAAAGGCAGAACCAATGTCGGAATTGGCTTTGGCGAATGTCGAAGCGTTAGCAAGATTGGAACAGCCTAATGTAGATGATTGTATTAGTGATCCTGATTATGATTGTGAAGCATTACATCCGACAGACCCTTCAAAAGATAAGCGTAGACAGCAAGCTAGATGGTAGCTGAATTTTATTTTGGATATGTAATCCTTTAAAATATTTATCACATATTTAATACACATAGGGGTGGAGTGATTTTTAATTAAATAAGTAACGTGTTTATATTTAATCAGTAAGCATTCTATTTTCCGCCTTGACGCACATTATTCACAAACCTACCTTTGCGCCATAACCAAATAACAACAATGATTATGGCGAAAGAAAAAGTAAACTATCAGGAGGTATATGACCTCTACCAGTTATGCAGCGAGACCAAGGATCTTCGCGAGTTCTGTGCGGATTATGGAGTAAACTACGACAAGTTCATGAACTGGCAACGTCATCAGCTTTGGAGCGAGAAGTTAGGCAAGACAGTTCAGGTTGATCAGCCCAAGGTTGCTAAAGTCCAGATAACCGGTAAACCTTGCAACAGTCCAACTGTTAAGATGGAAGTGAAACAACCGGAAGGCGAACCTCCTATTAAGTGGGTGAAACTGCAATTGACATCTGGAGCGACATTGTTTCTGAGAAACACCAGCGTTCTTGATCTGAGTCTGTTGCTTAATAAAATGATAGGATGATATGCTTGGACTGAGTGCTAACCTGAACTATTACCTGTTCAACGGTAATGTGGATTTACGGAAAGGCATCTTCCGTTTGTGTGAAAGTATAAGGCAAGAGATGTCACTTGACCCTAGTGATGCGTCCAATGTATATATGTTCATGTCCCGTAACCGGAAGGTCGTCAAGATACTTCATTACGAACGCGGTTTTTATGTGCTTTACGAGAAACGTCCTGTCATTGGAAAGTTCAAGAAACCTGTGTTTGACGAGGTGTCAAAATGCTACCGGATACAGTGGTCTGACATGGCTTACCTGACGGAAAGTATCGTAGTCGACAGAATGTATGTAACTCCTAAAGAATGAATAATAAGGCGTTGATTTACAATGGAATAATACAAAAATAATCGATAAAAAGTTTGCGTAACTGCCTGATTTTTCGTACCTTTATATCATGATTGATGAAAGAGCATACGAGTTACTTTGCTGCCAGCTGGGTCTGGCGAATGAGGAAAAAGCAGGGCTTCGCAAACAGAATAAAGAACTGATTGCGAGGCTTGAGTCTATTGAAAAATCCAACAAGGAGAACTCAAAAACTCTGATTGATACAATCAATGACCTCAAAGAATCCCTCGAAAAGCAATCAACCACGGTTGAACATTACAGGAAAGAAATGGAACTTATGAGGAAGCAGCTTGAAGCAAAAGACGAGGTGAACATGATGCTTGCAAACGAGATATCCAATCTCAGACTTCAGCTTGAAGACAGCAGGAAACACCGTTTCGGCCGTACATCTGAGCAAAGAAGGCTGCTGAACAACCGTAACATTGACAAGTCTGCAATGGAGAAGTCCGAATATGACGGTTCTGACAAGAAAGGTGATGATGATAATAAGGCCAATGGTAACGAAGCTGGTGGCAATACCTCTTCCGATAACGCAACAGCACAGAACAGCAAGCCTTCAAGAAGAAAGGAAACCGCACCACGTGCGGAAAAGACCAGGCTGAAGGTGGACAAGGTAGTGGTACATGAAATAGAAGACTATTACCAACTCCCGGATGGTGCAAGGCTTATGAACCGCAACGGAATGGCTGATGTGTGGGAATACAGGTTTATAGAACATGTGCGTGCCCATAACGTGGAACATGTGTACAAGGTGGCAAGGGTAAAGCTTGCAGACGGCACTTTCACTAACACGATGGAGCATCCCTTGAAAAACCTTGGAGGAATCTTCTCTCCTGAACTGCTTGCCCGTCTGCTTTGTCTGAAATATGACTTCAGCATGCCTGAGAACAGACAGATAAGACTGCTTGCAAGAGAAGGCATCCATATAAGCAATACCACGCTGAACAGCTATATCCACAACGGAATCTCCAGGCTTAGGGAGTTTATGGAAGATGTCTTCAAGAAGTTTGTACAACAGGCAAAATACCTTATGGTTGATGAGACTACCGAACTCGTTGGAGTTGAAACACCGGAAGGTAAGGCTTACAGGAGAAAGTACTTATGGGCTTTCTTTGCAAAGCATGTCAAGTTGGTTTATTATCATTACAATAACGGCAGCAGAGCATCTGATGTGGCAAAGACCTTCCTTGATCATTTTATGGGATCTATATCTACAGACGGATATACGGTTTACAGAATGTATGACGGAGAAGGCTCAAAGGTGCTTCATATAGGATGCTGGACGCACTGCAGGAGGTTGTGGGTTGATGCTTTGCCATCAGACAGGACGGCGATGGACATAATAGATTCTATCGGTGATTTATTCAGGAATGAAGACCTGTTCCGCACAATGAAACTCAGCAGTGAGAAGATAAAGGAAAAAAGACTTAAACTTACGGGACCTGTTCTTGAACGTATACATCATAAGGTGGTCATGATGATGCAGGATGCGAAGATCATGGCTAACGAACTGATAAGAAAGGCTGCGAACTACACGATAAACCAGTGGAAATCCTTGAGAAATATCCTCAAGGACGGTTCAGCGGAAATATCCAACAATCTCTGTGAGCAAAGAATGAAACCTGTAAAGCTGCTGCTCAAGAACTGTATGAATATAGGAAGTGAGGCAGCCGCAGAAAACTCGGCATTCATCTTCTCCCTGATAGAAAGCTGTAAGTTGAACGATATAGATCCTCAGGATTACCTGAAGCACTTGTTTGAATGTATTCTTCATGGTAAGGACTGCGACAAGAAGGCTCTTCTGCCATGTTTTTATAAATCGGAATGTTAAAACTAAACTATTTTCTTACGGACATTTTTATTTTATCGGCTGAAAAACAGCCGATAAAATTGTCGTAGCGGAAAATAGAATGGTTAC
>NZ_KB905477.1 GCF_000382445.1 Phocaeicola massiliensis B84634 = Timone 84634 = DSM 17679 = JCM 13223
TTTGCAGAACTAAAACTATACACAATACATTGATTAATAGTTAATTATCAATATCATCATATGACGCTAACATACACCCAATATGGCTATAGCGCCATAATCGATAGGTAAGTGCTACTATAATTCTACCATAAAATGAAATTGTGTTGATGTCGTTTTACTAAATAAACCTTTATATTATTCGTATATGAAATAAATTTCATTACTTTCACTTCAAATGTATGGTGCGTATGAAAGAAACGACTGATGGCAGAAACAAGATTTATTTTGCAATCAAATGACATTTTTTGCCAGAAACGCCTAGACACCTGCCTTATTAACGAAATCAAAACACATGATGATAATTGCATTATAATAAGATTATAATTATCTTTGTGGAAAAGTATGTGACTATGGTAAAAATGAACCCTTTTATAACAAGCGGTTATCGTTCAGAGAAATATTTCTGTGACCGGATAGAAGAAACGCGTTTTCTGACGAAGCAGATCACCAATGGAAACAACGTAGCTCTCATTTCCCCCCGGCGGTTGGGAAAGACAGGACTGATAGAACACTGTTTCCACCAGCCGGAAGTAAAAAACAACTATTACACTTTCCTGATAGACATTTACGCTACCAAGAATCTGCAAGAATTTGTCTTTGAATTCGGTAAGAGCATATTGCAAGGGCTGAAACCCCAAGGGAAGAAGATATGGGAAACATTTCTATCCACTTTATCTTCCCTTCGTACCGGAATCACCTTTGATGAAACGGGCAATCCCAGTTGGAATCTGGAAATGGGCGATATCAAAAACCCTTCAGTAACATTGGACGAAATTTTCAGTTACTTGAAGAAAGCGGACAGAATTTGCCTGATCGCCATAGATGAATTCCAGGTGATAGCCAAATATCCCGAGAAAAACATAGAAGCGACACTAAGGACTTATATACAGCATTGCACCAATGCCTGTTTCATCTATTCGGGTTCTCAGCGGCATATGATGGGAGAAATATTCACCACTCCTTCACGTCCTTTCTATCAAAGTACTACTATTCTGGATTTGAAACCCATAGGAATTGGAAGCTATGCCGCTTTCATTGAACGGCATTTTATAGAGAATGGAAAGAATATCAATAAGGACACCATAGAAGAAGTATATCGGCTGTTTGACGGTACCACTTGGTATATCCAGTTTGTTATGAATTTCCTCTATGCGGATACCATGGAAAAAGAAACCTGTACGGTTGGAAAGATCCAATTGGCATTAGATGAAATTTTATCGCAGATGGATTTTACCTATTCTTCTTTACTCTATCAACTTCCACCCAAGCAAAAGGAGGTGCTGATAGCCATCTGCAAGGAAGGCAGGATAAAGGAAGTCACCTCTTCCAGATTTCTCCACACTTACAAACTGACGGCAAGCAGTGTACAGGGAGCACTGAAAGGATTGCTGGAAAAAGATTTTGTCACTGCTGAATTAGGTGTATACAGCGTTTATGACCGTTTTTTCGAACTCTGGTTGAAGCGGTTGTAAAGAAAATAACAACTCCATTTATTTTCAAATGCGTACTTTATAGGATAGCCTCTCTCTTTTTCTGTGAAGAAAAGGAAGTCTTTGTCCGAGAATTCTGATGGAAAAACGATTAAGGTATCTTTTACACCTACCATATGGAATAAAAATGACTTGATACTTTATGGCTGTTCTACAGTGTACCCCACTGTAGAATTCAAACCAAGGTATCAAGTCATTTTATATAATAGTGTTAATATTCAGGATTCTGTTGTCCTTGCAGATTTACATTAGCATCTATTTCAGCTTGAGGAATAGGCATAACACAACGGTAGTCATTCCAGTTAGGGCTTATTAAGTCTGTATTATTCAAGAAGTGACGGCCTCCTTCTCTTGTTACAGTTCCTCCAACTCGTAAAATATCATTGAGACGATGTCCTTCCAATACTAACTCCTTCCTTCTTTCCCGGTCGATCATTGGCAATGTAGCGACAACATCCGATGCTGTTGGAATAGCCCTTTTAATAATCTTATTCAAATAGCTATTTGCTTTCGCTTGATCTGGACTTGATTTGCGCAAAGCAGCTTCTGCAGCAATCAGATAGATATCAGACAAGCGAATCACTCTGATATTATTAACCGTAGAGGCTCCATTCCTTCCCGGGTATTTATTAATAATACATTTAACTCCTGCAGCATCTTCCTTTAAAAGTCCTAATCTGACATCATTAGGATATTCATTTAGCAGTTCGATAAAGGCATCAGTTGCAGCTATAGCTGCATACCCTTTAGGATCTACCAAATAACCAAAGAGTTCACGATTACCGGAAGACAAATCTGAAACATGCAAATCGAGTATGGATTCTGAGGTATATTCATTAGACCAAGCAGCAAGATAGTCTGCGTTTTGAATCAGTTTATAAGGACTTTCTTTTATAATCGTTTCAGCACAATTGAACGCTGCGTCATAATTGCCTTTATACAAATAAACCCTAGCCTGCAATCCTAGTACTGCCCATTTATTAAAATGCCCATCGTTGACTTTATCAGAAACCAATCCTAAAGCTGTTGTTAAATCTTTCTCTATTGCTTCATAGCCTTCGGCAACCGTGTTTCTGGCAGGCATGTCGTTGGCCGTCAAGACCTTTTCTACAATAGGTGCTCCTAAAGAAGCTCCTTTGTCTTTTTGATAAGGATAACCGTATACTATATTAAGGTTAAAATTACACAATGCTCTGACTGCAAGAGCTTCTCCTTTTGCATTGTCTAATTGAGGAGAAGCCGTGATTTTACCCGATTCTATAGCTTGCAGAAGAACATTTACCCGATTAATGACCTGATAGGGTATTTTCCAAAGACCTGTCGGCGCATTATTCTGACGATACATGAATTTGTAAAAATTTTCAGTTCTTTTGCTTGGAGTCGAAGTTTGTACATCTTCACCTCCTACTTCTGCTCTTGATATGAAATCGGCACCGTAATATTCGCTAGACAGTAAACCTGAATATACACCATTTAGAGCAGAACCTACATCTTCAATATTGTTAATAGATTCATCGGAAGGCAGTGCGTTAGAAGGCATCTGATCCAGATAGCCATCACATGAAGACAATCCTATAGAAATGGATGCCGCTATGAATAAGAATTTTAAACTATTATGTTTCATAATTATTTCTGTGTTTATAGGTTATAGTGATAGTTCCAGACCGAAACTGACACTTTTCATTGCCGGAAATGCAAAATTTACATTACCATTAATAGGTTGTTCCGGATCCACATTGTCATAAGATTGGAATGTCAGCAAATTGCTGCCTGAAACAAACACGCGCAAATTATTTATGTTTAAGGGGTTGAGCCATTGTTTGGGCAAAGAATAAGAAAGTGAAACCGATTTTAAACGGAGATAATTATTGGTGTGCATGTGACGGTCGCTTGAATAGCGGGCGTATGTATAGTTGTTTATACGACGCGGAACATCTGTAATATCTCCCGGTTTTTGCCATCTGTTTAACTGCTGTTTGCCTATTGCATAATAAGCGTTTTCGCCATCAGTATCTGTATACGTTAAGCAAGCGTCATCCAATAATTTCCCTCCTAGAGAGAAGGAGAACAGGGCGTTGAATTCCAGTCCCTTCCATGAAAGGCTATTTCTCCATCCGCCGGTTAATTTGGGGTCAGGAGTGCCAATAATAATACGTTGAGCCTCTCCCGGGTTCTTTGTTAATTCTTTATTCAGAGAGCCGTCTTTATTTTGGGTGTTCAGTACCCATTGTTCTTCACCTGTCTGAGGATCAACGCCTGCCCATTCTCTGGCCCACCATGAATAATAGGATTCTCCCTCACGTAAGATGCTTGAACCACTAATAATGTCTTTGCCATCATATAATTTATCAATTTTATTTTTATTGTGTGACAAGGCTAGACCGGTAGTCCACTGAATAGCCGAGTGCTTGAAAATATCATAACTAATGTCAATCTCAACGCCACGGTTAATCATGGAGCCTACGTTTTTTAACGCAGAAGTGAAACCCACTGTCATTGAAGTTGGAACATCTTGAAGCAAATCTGTAGTTAAGCGATTGTAATAGTCAAATGAGAAACTCAAACGCTCAAAGAGGCGAGTGTCAAAACCTACGTTGAAGTTCTTGTTTCTTTCCCATGCAAGATCGGGGTTAGGAATTGTACCTGGTGCAATACCCGGTTTGTCCTGATAGTCATACCCCGTACTCATTAAACTCAGGTGACTATAAAGTTTGCTTGGTAATGTACCGTTAATACCATAAGAAACTCTTAATTTTAAGTCATTGATCCAAGGTAATCCCTGCATAAAATTCTCACTGCTGATTCTCCACGCACCAGAAACTGACCAGAAATTTCCCCAACGCTTATTTATCCCTAAGCGAGAGCTCCCGTCACGACGGTAGTTGGCGGAAATATAATATTTTCCGGCATAATCATAATTGAAACGTGACAAAACAGATAATAATCTGTCTCTAGAGTATCCCGATGAAGCAGTCATGGGAGTAGAAGAGTTCTCCAGTTCAGGTAGTAAGTCTGTGGAATATCCTTTTCCGACAGCTTCTACATAAGTTTCTTTTTTATCATCAACATCCCATCCTATAAGTACATCTACATTATGCTTTTCATTAATAGTTGTTATGTAGTTTAAAACAGTTGAGGAGTAAATATTGTGATTTTGATAGGGTATCTTAATCATTAATCCTTGATGTAAGTTACCGTTGTGTGAAGCTTTTGGCCAGTGTGTGGTAGCTTCATTCATGATATAGTCGTAACTCAATGTTTGTTTCAGGATAAGCCCTTTTATAATTTCATAAGACGCCCATAAAGAATTGGAACTTCTGAATACGCTTGACAAACTTTTGTCTAGATTCATGTCTTTTACCGGATTGGCAACGCCTAAATTGGCAATAGGGAATCCTTCATAAAAACTTCCGTCCTCGTTATAGATTGGTATATTAGGAATAGCATACCAACGTGTAACAAAGTAGGGATTGGCATAAGCGTATCCCTCTGAAACCTGAGAGCTGCTTTGTTTAGACATGGAAATATTAACTCCCATTTTTATTTTGCCATCATTGGATTTGTGGCTTACATTGGCACGACCGAAGAAGCCTTTCATCCATGATGATTCTACCATGCCCTTTTCGTTCTTATAAGCTAAAGAAGCATAGAAGTTTGTATTTTCATTACCTCCTTGAGCTGCAAACTCATAGTTCTCCATTGAGCCGTTACTTTTAAACAGGGCTGATTCCCAATCGGAATAGCGGTCCAG
This sequence comes from Phocaeicola massiliensis B84634 = Timone 84634 = DSM 17679 = JCM 13223, assembly GCF_000382445.1. Taxonomy (GTDB): domain Bacteria; phylum Bacteroidota; class Bacteroidia; order Bacteroidales; family Bacteroidaceae; genus Phocaeicola; species Phocaeicola massiliensis. Next base: position 5,284 of record NZ_KB905477.1, read on the forward strand.
TTTAGGCGCCCACACATCTACATTTTGTTGGGCGTACTGCTTGGCTTGGACCTCATCGTAATCTTTATATAGTATACCCTCATTGTAAAAGGCTTCATAAGTCAACTCCCTTTGTTGGTCACCGTTAACAGTCTCGCGGTTTTTGGTAGCCCAATCGGTTATGCCCCAATTAGCTTTGAAACTTATGGTTGTTTTTCCTTCTTGTCCTTTTTTGGTAGTAATCAGGACAACTCCATTTGCAGCTCGGGAGCCATAGAGTGATGCCGCTGCTGCATCTTTTAAAATGGTTATGTTTTCAATATCACTGGGATTCAAAGAAGACATAATATTAAAAGATTTAGTATCTCCGCTCACTCCTGAAACAGCAACGTCTCCAGATACTACGGGAATTCCGTCAATGACATATAGAGGTTCATTTCCGGCATTCATGGAGCCTGTACCGCGCAAACGGATAGAAAGTGCTGCACCGGGTTGTCCACTATTGCTGTTTACCGTAACACCCGGAGCAGAACCTTGCAAGACTTCTTCAAATGAATTAATCGGAATATCCTTCAATATTTTTTTTGCTGAAATTGTTGAGGCTGCCCCGGTAAATGAAGCTTTTTTAGCTGTACCGTATGCCACAACCATCACCTCATCAAGTACTTCTGCATCAGCTTTTAAAAATATCTGCAAGTTTGCCTTTATTGCTACTTCCTGAGTTGCCATACCTATAAACGAAATAACCAAAGTTTTTGCAGAACTAAATACATATGTATAGCATTGATAATTAATATATTAACAACCATGTCGCATTATGCATATATCCACTGAATACTGCTGTAGTATTATAATTAATAAACAATTCCTACTTTAATTCTACCATGAAATAAGATTGTATTGGTAGTGTTTAACTAAATCAGTTTACACTATTCTGTAGGTATATGGATCAGATTGTTTAAGTTCTGTATCAACAATTTGTTTCCTACAGTCATAACATATATATGTGTAAGCTTATGCATACGTACGTCAGTGTGGCCCGATGCGTACGTACGTGTAGGCTTACGCATATATATGTGTAGGCTGATGCCACCGTATGTGCAGCCCGATGCGTACGTACACATTTTAAAATAGGCAGCTCACACTGCATATTGCAGAAAGACCTTGATGTTTTTAAAAAACTTCAAAGTCTTTTTCGAACATAGCAAGGTCTTTTTTAAAAAGCTCGGTATGTTTTTCCTGTAAAGGCAGATTGTACCCCTTCACCAAGTCAATCATTTTTTCTTTTCCGTTCATCCTTACATCTTTACCAAAACATGCAGATAATCAATTGGTTAATAATGACAGAGCCCCTTTCATTCTTGTTTCAGTCACTCTTTCCAAGTCCCTTCAAAGCTGCCCACAGCGATTCCAAACTTAACGAATGAAAGGAGAATGAAAGGATGACGATGAGATGTTCATTCACCACTGACTATCCATCAACAGAGCATTTTAACGACTGATGAAAGGAGGAAGGAAGAAACGTATTTTTCACTTGTAGGACAAAAAACAGTTGTTTTTATGGTTTCAGTCATCACATGGCAAACCATTTACTTAAATGGAATTATCCATTCCTTTGACCTTGCCAAGGCAAACATGCATGTTGCAGAAGAAAAATCTGTCACACATAAAACTCAAAATACTCGAAGAGCTTTTCTTTATGTGACAGATAAAAGAGATAATTGTTCTACTTATTTTCTACCTGATACCAGGTGTATAATTAATATGTCAGCAATATTTAATCTTTTCCTTTCTGACACTTTTTTAAATCACGGACAATAGTACTGCCCATAACTTCACCATAAATCTGCGTTGTAGTCAGATTTTTATGTCCCAATAGCTTCTGTACAGTTGTTATATTGGCCCCCTTATATATTAATAAGGTAGCATTGGTGTGCCGGGCTGTATGAAATGAAAAATGCTTGTCTATATTTGCCAATTTACCTATACGAATTAATTCTTTGTTAATATTGGAATTACTTTTCAGTGAAAAAAAAGTATTCCACTTGTTTTGATACTTGGTAAGTATGTTCAAAGCTTTTCCGCCAAATAGCAGATTTAAAGGAAGCTTAACCTCAATGCCTGTTTTTACAGAATTGAATATCAGCCACAATTCTCTGTCTATTTTAACAATATTCTTCTCTGTTAAATTGGTAAAATCCGAATAACGTAATCCTGTATAACAGCAGAATAAGAATGCATCCAATGTATGTTGGAAATGCATATTCCGATTTATCAAAGATAATTCTTCCAATCTTTTCATTTCATCAGGCAAAAGAAATACATGTTTTCCCTCTTTCATTTTAATTTTATATCTTCTGAAAGCATAATCATTTAAATCGATATATCCTTTATTTATTGCCGCATTAACAAACGATTTTAAATGTTTCATGTGTTTTGCTACAGTATTCATTTGATAACCGGCGTCATACAAATACTTTTCAAAACTAGTTATGAAATTGTAATTTAGATCTTTAAACTCAATTGATGGTTTAAATGATTGGAGCAATCCAATAGTCGTTAAGTGATTTTGCTTGGTACTATCTTTTAACTGAGATGCATCTATTTCTTTACGCACAAAGTTTAAAAATGAAATATCCGTACTACTTTTAAATTCATCCTTTATAAGATTTAATGTGATGACCTTACCTTGCCTCCACAAAGCCAATTCTTTTCTTTCCAGCTCAATTATAAACTCTTTTAGCATTCCGTTAAGTGCATCTTGATTGGGATGATCTTTGATAACCTTCTTCTTTACATCCCATTGCTCTGGACGTAAATAGATATGGGTGGAAAAGTAGACCTTCTTCTTATTGAGGTAAGCTTCTACTTGGACCAGAGCTGTTCCTCTGGAATTCAAACATTTTTTCCGGTTGTAAACAGGACGATAACTAATCTTTCTCATAATTCTTAGTTCTAATATTGAAATACTATATTCTATGATGAGATGTAAAGTGAACACTAAAAAAGCATTTGAAGATGTTTTTGTTCTTTTCTTTATATAAACTTAGAAAGATTGCCCAATATGTTAACAATTATAAGTTAATATATATTTAAAATGCAGGTTACAGATTGAAAGTCGCTCTATTGCTAATATTAAAAAATCGAATAAAAATGAAGTGAATTTTATTTTTTTTGTGAGATAAAACTCCCTAAAAGCATGATAATAGAGGAAATACTTGTGAATTTTACCATTATTTGTTTGATTTTACAATTTTATTCATATCTTTGCCAATTGTTAGAGTGAATGAATTTATATTAATCTAAAGTTAAACTTTAAGAGAGAATTTTATGAAAAGAAAATTTATGCTGTTATTGACCTGTCTTTTTATAGGTATAGGTCTGGTAACCGCTCAGGTCACGAAGGTAACAGGTACTGTTATCTCGGAAGAGGACGGATTACCCGTAGTTGGCGCCTCTATTTTAGTGAAAGGTACTGCTGTAGGTACTGTTACTGACATGGATGGTAAATTTCAATTACCAAATGTACCAAGTTCTGCAAAGACTTTGGTTATTTCGTTTATAGGTATGGAGAACAAAGAAGTGCCTATTAAACCGAGTGTAAAAGTGACTTTGAAACCCATGACGGAATTATTAAGTGAGGTATTGGTTACCGGTACTTATGGTAGTGCCAAGAAGTTAGGCTCCATGGTTGGTTCTGTTGCTGCTGTAAAATCTGAAAAGATAGCCAATAGACCAAGTGCGAACTTTGCGGATGCCTTACAAGGACAGGTTGCCGGCTTACAAGTTTTTACTTCTTCCGGTGAACCTAGCGAAGGAGTCTCTATGCGTTTACGTGGTATCGGTTCTATCAACTCTTCCAGCGAACCTTTATTTATATTAGATGGTGCTCCTATTTCAAGTGGTGCATTTTCGGCCATTAACCCTAATGATATTGAAAATCTGACTATTTTGAAAGATGCTTCTTCAACTTCTATTTATGGTTCACGAGCTGCTAATGGTGTTATAGTAATTACTACCAAACGCGGTAAAGGTGTCAAACCGACTGTTACCATAAAGGGGCAATACGGTATCTCTCAGCGTGCTGTAGAAAATATCACTTTAATGAACTCAGAGCAATATTTCAATTTCTGTGAAACTGTCAATCCCAATTATAAGACTAATGAAGCTTTTCAGGCTAATAAAGAATTTGCATTGAAACACGGTATATCTACAGATTGGTATGACTACTTTTTTAAAGATAATGCACCGACCTATCAATTGGATGCAAGTATTACCGGTGTAGCCAACAATACCAATTATTTTATCTCTGCCAGCCATTATGATGCAGAGGGTATTGAACCGGCTTCAGGAATGAAACGTGAAACAGTACGTAGTAATATTGATACTAAAGTTTCAGATTGGTTCCGGGTTGGATTGAATTTAGGTTTGTCTTATGAAGATTTTGAAACTAACGGTTTTGCCGGAACAGGAAATAGTTGGTATAACGTAGCGACTTTAAGTAAATGGGCCATCCCTTATGAAACTCCTTATGAAATCATAGAAAATGCAGATGGTTCTATTTCTTATGGAAAAAGAAAAAACATTTTAGATAAAATTGGATTGTGGAATCCGTATTATCTGCTGGAAAATCAACCTACAGAAAAGAATAAAATACGTCTATATGGTAATGCTTTTGAAGAGATAACACCAATAAAAGGACTGACAATCCGTGCGGCACAGGCAATAGATGCTTTCGATTACAGATATCGTTATGTTAGTCTGCCCGCTGATTATAATAATCAAAAGGGTTCTGCATCCGAATCTTTCCAGCGTTATTCTTCATTTACATTTACCAATACAGCCGAATACAAATTCAGTATCAACGAAATGCATAATATATCGGCATTGGTTGGACAAGAATCTATTATTTATAATGGAAGTTCGTTTGGTGCCAGTGTGGATAACATAACAGATGGTCGTCTGCCTATGCTGAGTAATGGTACTATTCCTAAGCAGCCGAGTGCCAGCAAAAAGAAAAAAGTGATGAACTCATATTTTAGTCGCTTGGAATACAATTTTGGTGAGAAATATTTCTTTGACGCTTCTTTCCGTACTGACGGCTCGTCTATTTTTGGACGTGATAATCGTTGGGCTTCTTTCTTCTCTGTCGGTACCATGTGGAATGTGTCCAAAGAGGCGTTCATGGAAGATATTGATTGGCTGAAAGACCTAAAAGTAAAATTCAGCTATGGTACGACCGGTAACTCTGCATTTGATGGTGATCCCTATTATCCTTCTTTGGGCTTAGTGGGTACCGGCAAGTATAATGGAGATCAAACATTCTATATTTCTTCTGTTCAGAATGATGGTTTAACTTGGGAAAAACAAAAGACTATAAATATAGGATTGAGTGCACGTTTGTTTGATCGTTTGGATATCGACTTGGCATACTATGATAAGAAAACCACAGATATGCTGATGACTATTCCTTATTCATATACAACAGGTCACAGTTCCGGTTGGGGAAATATCGGTAGTATGTTTAACCGTGGTTTTGAAGCTACAGTCTCATACGATATTATTAACCGTAGAAATCTGCAATGGAGTGTTTCGGCCAATATTAACTATAACAAGAACCAGATTACTGAGTTGTTTGGTGGACGTGATGAGTATGTTGTAGCCAATACCGGTATTAAATATCAGGTAGGAATGCCTTATGGTGAACTGTATTATGTTCGTTGGGTAGGAGTAGACCCGGCAGACGGACAGCAGATTTGGTTGGATAAAGACGGTAATGAGACCAAAACTTATTCTGAAGATAACGCTGTATTTACAGGAAAGCAACGTTATGCTCCATGGGCCGGTGGTTTCAGTACTTCATTCTTCTGGAAAGGTTTCAGCATTAATGCCGACTTCTCTTATGTATTAGGAAAGTATACTATTAATAATGATGCTTTCTTCTACAACAATCCGAATTTTGCAGGTCAGTTAAACCAATCAACGGATATGCTTGATATGTGGACGACTCCGGGACAAGTAACCAATATTCCTGCTGCTAATTCTGAATTGCGTTTTGACACTCACTTGATTGAGAATGCTTCTTTCCTTCGTCTGAAAAACCTGACTATCGGTTATACTTTGCCGGAAAATTGGTTGCATAAGACCGGTTTCATCAAAGGAGCACGTATTTTTGCTGTTGGACGTAATTTGTTGACCGTAACCAACTATACGGGTGCCGATCCTGAAGTAGATTCAAACTTACAATTAGGAAAATATCCTAATACCAAGCAATTTACGATTGGTGCTGAATTAACATTCTAAATTTAAATAAAGCATAATATGAAGAAATCAATTATACTATCAATTATAGCCTGTTGTGCAGCATTTACTTCATGTAATATGGACGAAATGCCTAGCACATCAATACCTACGGATGAATCAATATTGACCGTAAAGGACTGTCAAGCCTTTAGTAATATGCTTCATGCTGAATGGAGAGGATACGTCCAAAATGCTTATTCAATGGATGCGTTGGTACAATCCGGACTATTGACTGCCACAGCAGATTATGGTAATACCTATGGATATTTTTATCGTTGGGCTTTCGAAATCACAGATGGAGCATTTTCGGGATGTTGGGCCGATAATTATTACATCATAGCCAATGCCAATCATTTAATAAAGGGCGGTCAGAATATCTTGGCAAATGATACGGAATTAAGTGAAAATGATAAAGCTTATATCAATCATTATGTAGGACAAGCTTATTTTTCCAGAGCTTATGCTTATTTTGAATTGGCCTTGCATTATTGTAAGAACTACGATCCCGCATCTGCCGGAAGTGATTATGGAATACCTTTGGTTACAGAATATGCGCCTAGTTCGGATTATTCCAAATATCCCGGTCGTAGCAGCCTGAAAGAAACTTTCGATTTTATCGTAAAAGATCTGGAACAGGCTTCCAACTTAGTAGGAATTCAAGGAGAAGCCCAGTCTGCATATATTACTTTAGATGTAGTTGAAGCTTTAAAGGCACGTGTCTATTTGGAAATGGAAGATTATCAAAATGCTGCGGCTGCTGCACAAGGATTAATCAATAGCAAGCGCTATACTTTGATATCTGATGGAGATGCGTATAAAAAGATGTGGTTGAACGATGTTGGTACAGAAGCTATCTGGCAGTTCGCAATGTCAAAGACAGAAACCGGTTCAAACGCTTTAGGTAGTTCTTTTATGGGAATAGTTGACAAACTGCCTCGCCCTAGTTATTTACCTGTTAAGTCTGTTTTAAATTTGTACGATAAGGAAAATGACATCCGTTACGATGCTTATTTCACAACCGGATTGATTGACCGTCAAGTAGGTGATGATATTGAGGTCACTTATTGTAGTAAATGGCCGGGTAATCCTGAATTATATGAAGGAAAATCCAATAATGTCAATAAGTTAAAAGCTTTCCGTATTTCTGAAATGTATCTGATTGCTGCTGAGGCTTATGCAATGTTGAATCAAGAAGATAAAGCTTCAGAGATGTTGAATGAACTAAAAAAGATACGTATCAAAGGATGGACTGAAACAGTTTACAATGGCGCAGCTTTGATGCAGGAAATTCAGGATGAACGCGTACGAGAATTGTTTGCTGAAGGCAATAGATTGTTTGACATGAAGCGTTGGAAAATTGGTATGAAGCGTAGCTCATCTGATGCTCAAAGAGACGATTATTTGCCTGCTTTGGGTACTGATATTGAAAAAGAAGCTACAGATAATCGTTGGGTATGGCCTATTCCGAAGGATGAAATGGATAGTAATCCACAACTGAAAGGGCAACAGAATCCTGGATATTAATGTAAAAGCTTACTGAATATAATAAAAGGTCGTGTTTTATGATAACACGGCCTTTTTAAGTTGAGTACATTATAGTTATAAAATTCCCACGATATTGCAAGAATAAGTTTTATTCAGAGCTGTTTTAGCATATCAGAACTCTGATTTATGGTAGAATATTAGTAGAAAATATTTCATAATATTGCTTATTTGGTACTTTAAATGAAGGGGAAACACTTGGAGATAGTACACCAAAGTATTGATTATCAGTAAAATAAATAATTATTTAGTTCTGCAAAAACTTTGGT
>NZ_KB905478.1 GCF_000382445.1 Phocaeicola massiliensis B84634 = Timone 84634 = DSM 17679 = JCM 13223
TAGTCCGATGCAAACTTAATGGAAATAATCAGAATCTGCAAGTCATGTATTTGCTTTTTCTGCGGTGGAGTTCTTTCCGATAAAAGATGAAAACAACTTTTATTAATCATCGAAACATAGAAAAGAGATGAAAAAGAATATTTTAAAAGCAACACTGGTTGCTGCATTTGCTTTGATAGTAGGATTTAATGTGTATAACTCTCAGAAATCGGATGTGATGTCTGAGTTGGCTTTGGCTAATGTGGAAGCATTGGCTGAATCAGAATTAAGCCAAAAGTGTGGTGACTGCAGTACTGATAAACAGGTATATTGTTGTACTCTAGTTATAGAAGGATTAGGTACATTTACACTTAATAAAGATTAATCCCATTAAATAAAAGGAGAGATTTAAAAAAGTTAGGTCTCTCTTATAATAAAAGTACCATGAAACTCATATATAAACACATATTATTTTTGCTTTTATTGCTGTGTATTTCTTGTACAAGTGTATCAAACAATAAAATAATGTTTCCAACAAAAAACTTTAAGACAATAAAGGGAAAACAAATTTTATCAGATTTGTTTATTGGACGGCCTTTAAAAATGAATATTGTGGATAATAAGCTCTTAATGATAGATAAATATGAAGGTAAACAAATAACGATGATTGATTTGATAAATACCAATAAAATCGAACGTATTGCTAATATTGGAGAAGGGCCAAATGAATTTCTTAATTTAAGAGATATAACTTATAATTCAAAAAATAACTCATTGGCTTTTTTTGATGGAATGCTAAGACAAGTTTCTTTCTATAAAATTAATGAGCATAAGATTCAAATAAATAATAATACTTTTCATCGTAAAGTGCGATTTAATGCAGATTGTCCCTATGATATTGTTGCGTTTGGGGATTATTTTTTAGCAAATGGATGTTTTAATGCAAAACAATTTGCTTTATTGAATTCTAAAGCGGATATTATTGCGGAATTTGGTGTTTTTCCCGGAGATAATACCGGTGTGGAAGTTGAAAATAGTTTTTTTCTAAAAAACCAAACGACTCTCTGTACTAATTTAGATCAATCTCGATTTGTTGCTGCGGGATATTTCCATGACCAACTCGTCTTTTATCGATTTGAAAATAATAAAATTATAAAGGTGAGAGAGTATTTTAGCATGAATGCTAAAATGGTTTCAAGGCATACTAAAGATGGGAATCAAGATATCTATAGCTCATCAGAAAATGACGAAACAACACGAACTTACAGAATGCTATATTCAACAAAAGAGCATATTTATGCTTTATATTGGGGTATTGCCAATAAAGATTTTGGGAAAACAGGAAAGGTTTGTTACATCTTAAAGTTTGATTGGAATGGGAACTTAAAAGAAGGTTTCAAAGTTAATAATTTATTAAAAAATATTGCAATAGATGAAATCTCAAATTGCATATACGCTGTAACGTATCCAGAAGATGAGAGGGAATCCATTTTAATGAAGTATGAGATGTGATTGATAATATAAATTTAAGAATAAAATATTAGCTAAAATAGGTAATCGGGCCTTTTCTTTTATCTTTGTGTCTTGGTAATTTTATGGTTCTTCTTTCAGGTCACCACTTTCACCACCTTCCATATTCCTTCCGACTCCATGTATCCCGCTTTACAGGCAGGCAATAATGTGTTGGTGAACAAATGGATAATGGGAACCCGCATCTTCAATATCTGGGATGCATTGGAAGGCAAGGAGGTGAAGATTCACCGGTTGCCGGGAGATACGCTGGAAATAAGGAACGGATTCTATAGGATACGCGGGATAGAGGAAAAATTAGGCAAAACCACATGCGGAACTGGGAGGTTATCAACGACAAAAACTGGAATAGGATGCAAAGATGATAATGGAAAAAGAACCGAAAATACAATCCACAGCAATAAAACAGATGAGAGAGGAAATAAAGAAGCTGGTTATCAAGGAATAAAATATTCTTTTACTATATTTGCATTCTCATGCACATTAGGGGAAAAGCTATTTCTATATAATCTTACTTTTTAATAAATAGTCGACAAAGAGTATGCATATATGGAAATAATCAGAATCTGCAAGTCATGTATTTGCTTTTTCTGCGGTGGAGTTCTTTCCGACAAAAGATGAAAACAACTTTTATTAATCATCGAAACATAGAAAAGAGATGAAAAAGAATATTTTGAAAGCAACATTGGTTGCTGCATTTGCTCTGATAGCAGGATTTAATGTGTATAACTCTCAGAAGTCGGATGTGATGTCTGAGTTGGCTTTAGCTAATGTGGAAGCATTGGCTGATGATGGTGAAAACCCAATGTGCGAAAATGGTTGTTTGGATAATGGTGATGGTTGTTTATGCCATTACTGGTTTCCGACTTATAGAGAAGCAAATCTATAAAAAGAGGAATTAATAGCCGAACAGCTTGATTGAATTCCCTAAAAGTAAAAACGAAGGAGAAAAATAGAATTTGTGATAATTGAATCTTATCCTAATTTTTGCTTTTCTCTTTTTAAAAGCAAATACTTATGTTAAGAAAAATAGCAAACATATTATTTATTGTGTTAGCCATAACCGGTTGCACTAATAATGCGACAACCGAAAAACACCAGACAGTTCGTAACAAAATAGAAAACTGTTATCAGAAAGTAAAAGAATTCCAGACTGGCGATATTTTGATAGGCTCTACAACACGTTTATATTCTATGGATAATCATCTGATTATTGCAGACCATAAATCCTCAAACCAGCTTATTCATATTTTTAACATGCAGGATTTTACTTACGTGCAAAGTATAGGAGAATTGGGACAAGGACCTGGTGAAATTACAATTCTTGGAAATATTGGCATAGACAATATACATAAGAATTTATATATATCCGACTATGGAAAACAAAAAATATTCAGTTACAATGTGGATAGTGCGTTTGCTAATTCTTTCTATATACCAAACGTGAAAATGGAGATGGATAAAGGAATATTCCCAGATGTATATCAATTTTTCAGCGATACGTTGGCTATAGGCAGAATGATTTCCCCTACCAGTTCTTCTTCTTTCAAACAAATGTTGGCACGTCTTAATATGCAAACAGGTAAAATACTTCCTTTGAAAGAAAACCATCCTGAAATAGAAAATAAACGTGTTTGCTTTGCTGCTTCAGAAACTAAAAACATCTGCGTGGAGTGCTATACAGGCTATGATTTAATGGTAATAACTGATATAATGGGAAATTTGAAATATAATATTTATGGGCCGGAATGGAAAGAAGAGCCGACTGCAACTCATTACTATAGTAAAGTAGTATTAGCCAAAGATAAGATTATCGCTTCATATTCAGGTGGTAACAAGCATACCGATGATTATTATCCTACAAAATTTTTTGTTTTCGATACCGAGGGAAACTATCTTAAAACTTTAGATATAAATCGGAAAATAGCAGACTTCTGTTATGATGACAACAACAATAGAATTATCATGTCGTTCAATGATGATATACAGTTCGGATATTTAGAGTTGAATGGTCTAATTTAATTATAAATATTTTAGAGCATATACTATAAAGAATTGGAATAAATGGCAGGCAGGCTATTAATCACACGGCGTTCTAACAGGAGCATGTCTCTTCTGTCAGAAGGGGGGGGCTAAAAGATGAAGACAAACTTAAATAATTATTAAAAAATAGAAAAGAGATAAAAAAGAATGTTTTGAAAGCAACACTGGTTGCTGCGTTTGCTTTGATAGCAGGATTTAATGTGTATAACTCTAAAAAGGCAGAACCAATGTCGGAATTGGCTTTGGCGAATGTCGAAGCGTTAGCAAGATTGGAACAGCCTAATGTAGATGATTGTATTAGTGATCCTGATTATGATTGTGAAGCATTACATCCGACAGACCCTTCAAAAGATAAGCGTAGACAGCAAGCTAGATGGTAGCTGAATTTTATTTTGGATATGTAATCCTTTAAAATATTTATCACATATTTAATACACATAGGGGTGGAGTGATTTTTAATTAAATAAGTAACGTGTTTATATTTAATCAGTAAGCATTCTATTTTCCGCCTTGACGCACATTATTCACAAACCTACCTTTGCGCCATAACCAAATAACAACAATGATTATGGCGAAAGAAAAAGTAAACTATCAGGAGGTATATGACCTCTACCAGTTATGCAGCGAGACCAAGGATCTTCGCGAGTTCTGTGCGGATTATGGAGTAAACTACGACAAGTTCATGAACTGGCAACGTCATCAGCTTTGGAGCGAGAAGTTAGGCAAGACAGTTCAGGTTGATCAGCCCAAGGTTGCTAAAGTCCAGATAACCGGTAAACCTTGCAACAGTCCAACTGTTAAGATGGAAGTGAAACAACCGGAAGGCGAACCTCCTATTAAGTGGGTGAAACTGCAATTGACATCTGGAGCGACATTGTTTCTGAGAAACACCAGCGTTCTTGATCTGAGTCTGTTGCTTAATAAAATGATAGGATGATATGCTTGGACTGAGTGCTAACCTGAACTATTACCTGTTCAACGGTAATGTGGATTTACGGAAAGGCATCTTCCGTTTGTGTGAAAGTATAAGGCAAGAGATGTCACTTGACCCTAGTGATGCGTCCAATGTATATATGTTCATGTCCCGTAACCGGAAGGTCGTCAAGATACTTCATTACGAACGCGGTTTTTATGTGCTTTACGAGAAACGTCCTGTCATTGGAAAGTTCAAGAAACCTGTGTTTGACGAGGTGTCAAAATGCTACCGGATACAGTGGTCTGACATGGCTTACCTGACGGAAAGTATCGTAGTCGACAGAATGTATGTAACTCCTAAAGAATGAATAATAAGGCGTTGATTTACAATGGAATAATACAAAAATAATCGATAAAAAGTTTGCGTAACTGCCTGATTTTTCGTACCTTTATATCATGATTGATGAAAGAGCATACGAGTTACTTTGCTGCCAGCTGGGTCTGGCGAATGAGGAAAAAGCAGGGCTTCGCAAACAGAATAAAGAACTGATTGCGAGGCTTGAGTCTATTGAAAAATCCAACAAGGAGAACTCAAAAACTCTGATTGATACAATCAATGACCTCAAAGAATCCCTCGAAAAGCAATCAACCACGGTTGAACATTACAGGAAAGAAATGGAACTTATGAGGAAGCAGCTTGAAGCAAAAGACGAGGTGAACATGATGCTTGCAAACGAGATATCCAATCTCAGACTTCAGCTTGAAGACAGCAGGAAACACCGTTTCGGCCGTACATCTGAGCAAAGAAGGCTGCTGAACAACCGTAACATTGACAAGTCTGCAATGGAGAAGTCCGAATATGACGGTTCTGACAAGAAAGGTGATGATGATAATAAGGCCAATGGTAACGAAGCTGGTGGCAATACCTCTTCCGATAACGCAACAGCACAGAACAGCAAGCCTTCAAGAAGAAAGGAAACCGCACCACGTGCGGAAAAGACCAGGCTGAAGGTGGACAAGGTAGTGGTACATGAAATAGAAGACTATTACCAACTCCCGGATGGTGCAAGGCTTATGAACCGCAACGGAATGGCTGATGTGTGGGAATACAGGTTTATAGAACATGTGCGTGCCCATAACGTGGAACATGTGTACAAGGTGGCAAGGGTAAAGCTTGCAGACGGCACTTTCACTAACACGATGGAGCATCCCTTGAAAAACCTTGGAGGAATCTTCTCTCCTGAACTGCTTGCCCGTCTGCTTTGTCTGAAATATGACTTCAGCATGCCTGAGAACAGACAGATAAGACTGCTTGCAAGAGAAGGCATCCATATAAGCAATACCACGCTGAACAGCTATATCCACAACGGAATCTCCAGGCTTAGGGAGTTTATGGAAGATGTCTTCAAGAAGTTTGTACAACAGGCAAAATACCTTATGGTTGATGAGACTACCGAACTCGTTGGAGTTGAAACACCGGAAGGTAAGGCTTACAGGAGAAAGTACTTATGGGCTTTCTTTGCAAAGCATGTCAAGTTGGTTTATTATCATTACAATAACGGCAGCAGAGCATCTGATGTGGCAAAGACCTTCCTTGATCATTTTATGGGATCTATATCTACAGACGGATATACGGTTTACAGAATGTATGACGGAGAAGGCTCAAAGGTGCTTCATATAGGATGCTGGACGCACTGCAGGAGGTTGTGGGTTGATGCTTTGCCATCAGACAGGACGGCGATGGACATAATAGATTCTATCGGTGATTTATTCAGGAATGAAGACCTGTTCCGCACAATGAAACTCAGCAGTGAGAAGATAAAGGAAAAAAGACTTAAACTTACGGGACCTGTTCTTGAACGTATACATCATAAGGTGGTCATGATGATGCAGGATGCGAAGATCATGGCTAACGAACTGATAAGAAAGGCTGCGAACTACACGATAAACCAGTGGAAATCCTTGAGAAATATCCTCAAGGACGGTTCAGCGGAAATATCCAACAATCTCTGTGAGCAAAGAATGAAACCTGTAAAGCTGCTGCTCAAGAACTGTATGAATATAGGAAGTGAGGCAGCCGCAGAAAACTCGGCATTCATCTTCTCCCTGATAGAAAGCTGTAAGTTGAACGATATAGATCCTCAGGATTACCTGAAGCACTTGTTTGAATGTATTCTTCATGGTAAGGACTGCGACAAGAAGGCTCTTCTGCCATGTTTTTATAAATCGGAATGTTAAAACTAAACTATTTTCTTACGGACATTTTTATTTTATCGGCTGAAAAACAGCCGATAAAATTGTCGTAGCGGAAAATAGAATGGTTACATTTAATCAGTCACTCTACCCTTACGTTAAAACAACGATAAAATGGAAGCGAAAAATTATAAGGTATTATTATTCCTGTTATTAATTGTATTATGTAGCTCTTGCAATGAAAAGCCTGTAGGTGTTAACTCCTTTGACATTGTTGAAAAGGTAGTTGTTTATGATAGCATTTTTGCTGACAAAGATGTACCTTTAGGAAGTGTAAGGGATATGAGTATAGCTAATAATATATTAGTATTAAGGCATATAAATGATGATTACCAATTTTCGTTTATTGATGTTGCAAAAAGGAAAATGGTATCTAGGTGGGGGACCGTTGGAGAAGGTCCTGATGAATTTATTGATTTTGGGTCAGATTTTTTTGTGAGAGATTCTTTGTTGGTCTTCTTAACTTCTGCCAAAAAAGAAATAAATTATGTTTCTTTGCCTGATATTTTGAGCCATAGGCAGTCAATAAGCATAAGGAAAGAAAAATATCCGTATAATGTAGATTTTAGACCTCGGAAAATCTGTCCAGTGAACGATAAGAAAATTGCTATTGGTTCTTTTAGTAAAGGCTTATTTGGTATTTTGGATGCAAACAACGAGATAATTGACACTTCCTTTGATTTACCTTTTTTATGCGATGAAGTACAAAATATAGATAAGGGAAGTATTTTTCAGTCTTTGGCAGGTTCAAATAATAGAAAAAATAGGTTTGTACTTTCAATATTGTCATCAGATATATTTGAAATATATGAGATGACAGACACTGGTGTATACAAGATATATACATCTACTTTTCAACATGTGCCACAGATATGGAAAAAGGGAGAGCGTTATGCTATAGATTATGATAAAAGCATTGCAGGTTTGATGAAAATGGCAGTGTCTAATGAGTTTATTTGTTTTACTTATTCTTCTCAAAGTTACACTGAAGCAAGTAAATCAGGTAAAGTATCTAATGAAGTATTGTGTTTTGACTGGAATGGTGAGAAAATTAAAAAATACATTTTGCCATTTTCTATAAGTAATATTTGCTTGGATAATAATTATATTTACGCTATCCGGTATGTTGATGATGAAACGGTTATCTATCGTTTTAAATTGTAAAAACTCTAAAGTTTTAAAGGTTGGAGACTTAAAAGAGCAGACATTCAGAGAGGAGCTAATAGATTACATTTCAAAGAAAAATCATGGGAATAAGAAAGAATAAAAAGAAATTTTAGTTGTAACATTTGTTCTGATTAGAAGATATAATGTTTACAACCTTTAGAGACTGAAGCAATGTCTGGCTTGGTAATATTGGTTATATAAAATATTTTCCACCAAAACGCTTCATACTTCTTTCAAATCGTTTACAGATAAAAATTTATGAGAACTAATATCTATTTAATTGTTATATTATCCACTATCTGTTTTAGTTCGTGCTACCGGGAAAAGGATTTGAAGTATTCCCTGAATGCCGCAGGCAAGAACCGAATAGAGCTGGAAAAAGTACTGGAACATTATAAGGATAGTGGTCCTAAATATGATGCTGCATG
>NZ_KB905479.1 GCF_000382445.1 Phocaeicola massiliensis B84634 = Timone 84634 = DSM 17679 = JCM 13223
AAAGGGTAGTACCGGAATATTAACCGGTTCTGCCATCGGCCTCGCCGTTCGGCTGAGCCTTAGGACCCGACTGACCCTGATCCGATTAGCGTTGATCAGGAAACCTGAGTCTTGCGGCGAGGGGGTTTCTCACCCCCTTTATCGTTACTTATACCTACATTTGCTTTTCCACACGCTCCAGCAGGGCTCACGCCCCACCTTCGACGCAGAGTGGAATGCTCCCCTACCGATCATTATATGATCCCACTGCTTCGGTAAACAGCTTGATACCCGATTATTATCCACGCCAAACTCCTCGACTAGTGAGCTGTTACGCACTCTTTAAATGAATGGCTGCTTCCAAGCCAACATCCTAGCTGTCTTAGCAATCTGACTTCGTTAGTTTAACTTAGCTGTTATTTCGGGACCTTAGCAGGTGGTCCGGATTCTTCTCCTCTCGGGCACGGACCTTAGCACCCATGCCCTCACTCCTGACCTCAAACTAATGCGCATTCGGAGTTTATCAAGACTTGATAGGCGGTGAAGCCCTCGCATCTTATCAGTCGCTCTACCTCACATTAGTAATGGTCAAGGCTGCACCTAAATGCATTTCGGGGAGTACGAGCTATCTCCAAGTTTGATTAGCCTTTCACCCCTACCCTCAAGTCATCCAGAAGCTTTTCAACGCTTATTGGTTCGGTCCTCCATCCGGTGTTACCCGGACTTCAACCTGCTCAAGGGTAGATCACTTGGTTTCGCGTCTACCACTACCGACTATACGCCCTGTTCAGACTCGCTTTCGCTTCGGCTACAGGCCTCATGACCCTTAACCTTGCCGGCAACGGTAACTCGTAGGTTCATTATGCAAAAGGCACGCCGTCACAGCTTACGCTGCTCCGACCGCTTGTAGGCGCACGGTTTCAGGAACTATTTCACTCTTCTGTTCGAAGTGCTTTTCACCTTTCCCTCACGGTACTGGTTCACTATCGGTCTCTCGGGAGTATTTAGCCTTACCGGATGGTCCCGGCTGATTCACGCAGAATTCCTCGTGCTCCGCGCTACTCAGGATACTACTATGCTTCGACAACATTCGAATACGCAACTATCATGCTCTATGGTCTTTCTTTCCAGAAAGTTCTTCTCTGCTGTTTTCATGCAATGCCGTAGTCCTACTACCCCGGTTATGCCGTAACATAACCGGTTTGGGCTATTCCCCGTTCGCTCGCCACTACTGGGGGAATCATTATTATTTTCTTTTCCTGCAGGTACTAAGATGTTTCAGTTCCCTGCGTTAGCCTCCAACCGAGTTGGATAATATCTCTTCAAGATATTGGGTTGTCCCATTCGGAAATCTCCGGATCAAAGGTTATTTGCACCTCCCCGAAGCTTATCGCAGCTTATCACGTCCTTCATCGCCTCCGAGAGCCAAGGCATCCGCCATGCGCCCTTGCTTACTTTCTTTATTATCGCACACTGTTGCCAGTGCGGGATGATATATACTTTTAGCTGTTTGCTAATAAAATTACTGTTTTGCTTGTACAATATGTCATAGATCGTTTCTCTTTTCAGAGAGAGTGGAGAATAACGGATTCGAACCGTTGACCCTCTGCGTGCAAGGCAGATGCTCTAGCCAGCTGAGCTAATCCCCCGAACTTACTGAGTTCGTAGTCCCAGGCAGAGTTGAACTGCCGACCTCTACATTATCAGTGTAGCGCTCTAACCAACTGAGCTATAGGACTGTCAGGTTCAACCTAGTCTACCTTTGTTTAGACT
>NZ_KB905480.1 GCF_000382445.1 Phocaeicola massiliensis B84634 = Timone 84634 = DSM 17679 = JCM 13223
AAAGGGTAGTACCGGAATATTAACCGGTTCTGCCATCGGCCTCGCCGTTCGGCTGAGCCTTAGGACCCGACTGACCCTGATCCGATTAGCGTTGATCAGGAAACCTGAGTCTTGCGGCGAGGGGGTTTCTCACCCCCTTTATCGTTACTTATACCTACATTTGCTTTTCCACACGCTCCAGCAGGGCTCACGCCCCACCTTCGACGCAGAGTGGAATGCTCCCCTACCGATCATTATATGATCCCACTGCTTCGGTAAACAGCTTGATACCCGATTATTATCCACGCCAAACTCCTCGACTAGTGAGCTGTTACGCACTCTTTAAATGAATGGCTGCTTCCAAGCCAACATCCTAGCTGTCTTAGCAATCTGACTTCGTTAGTTTAACTTAGCTGTTATTTCGGGACCTTAGCAGGTGGTCCGGATTCTTCTCCTCTCGGGCACGGACCTTAGCACCCATGCCCTCACTCCTGACCTCAAACTAATGCGCATTCGGAGTTTATCAAGACTTGATAGGCGGTGAAGCCCTCGCATCTTATCAGTCGCTCTACCTCACATTAGTAATGGTCAAGGCTGCACCTAAATGCATTTCGGGGAGTACGAGCTATCTCCAAGTTTGATTAGCCTTTCACCCCTACCCTCAAGTCATCCAGAAGCTTTTCAACGCTTATTGGTTCGGTCCTCCATCCGGTGTTACCCGGACTTCAACCTGCTCAAGGGTAGATCACTTGGTTTCGCGTCTACCACTACCGACTATACGCCCTGTTCAGACTCGCTTTCGCTTCGGCTACAAGTCTCATGACCCTTAACCTTGCCGGCAACGGTAACTCGTAGGTTCATTATGCAAAAGGCACGCCGTCACAGCTTACGCTGCTCCGACCGCTTGTAGGCGCACGGTTTCAGGAACTGTTTCACTCTTCTGTTCGAAGTGCTTTTCACCTTTCCCTCACGGTACTGGTTCACTATCGGTCTCTCGGGAGTATTTAGCCTTACCGGATGGTCCCGGCTGATTCACGCAGAATTCCTCGTGCTCCGCGCTACTCAGGATACTACTATGCTTCGACAACATTCGAATACGCAACTATCATGCTCTATGGTCTTTCTTTCCAGAAAGTTCTTCTCTGCTGTTTTCATGCAATGCCGTAGTCCTACTACCCCGGTCATGCCGTAACATAACCGGTTTGGGCTATTCCCCGTTCGCTCGCCACTACTGGGGGAATCATTATTATTTTCTTTTCCTGCAGGTACTAAGATGTTTCAGTTCCCTGCGTTAGCCTCCAACTAAGTTGGATAATATCTCTTCAAGATATTGGGTTGTCCCATTCGGAAATCTCCGGATCAAAGGTTATTTGCACCTCCCCGAAGCTTATCGCAGCTTATCACGTCCTTCATCGCCTCCGAGAGCCAAGGCATCCGCCATGCGCCCTTGCTTACTTTCTTTATTATCGCACACTGTTACCAGTGCGGGATGATATATACTTTTAGCTTTTTACTACTAAAATTACTGTTTTGCTTGTACAATATGTCATAGATCGTTTCTCTTTTCAGAGAGAGTGGAGAATAACGGATTCGAACCGTTGACCCTCTGCGTGCAAGGCAGATGCTCTAGCCAGCTGAGCTAATCCCCCGAACTTACTGAGTTCGTAGTCCCAGGCAGAGTTGAACTGCCGACCTCTACATTATCAGTGTAGCGCTCTAACCAACTGAGCTATAGGACTGTCAGGTTCAACCTAGTCTACCTTTGTTTAGACT
>NZ_KB905481.1 GCF_000382445.1 Phocaeicola massiliensis B84634 = Timone 84634 = DSM 17679 = JCM 13223
AGTCTAAACAAAGGTAGACTAGGTTGAACCTGACAGTCCTATAGCTCAGTTGGTTAGAGCGCTACACTGATAATGTAGAGGTCGGCAGTTCAACTCTGCCTGGGACTACGAACTCAGTAAGTTCGGGGGATTAGCTCAGCTGGCTAGAGCATCTGCCTTGCACGCAGAGGGTCAACGGTTCGAATCCGTTATTCTCCACTCTCTCTGAAAAGAGAAACGATCTATGACATATTGTACAAGCAAAACAGTAATTTTAGTAGTAAAAAGCTAAAAGTATATATCATCCCGCACTAGTAATAGTGTGCGATAATAAAGAAAGTAAGCAAGGGCGCATGGCGGATGCCTTGGCTCTCGGAGGCGATGAAGGACGTGATAAGCTGCGATAAGCTTCGGGGAGGTGCAAATAACCTTTGATCCGAAGATTTCCGAATGGGACAACCCAATATCTTGAAGAGATATTATCCAACTTAGTTGGAGGCTAACGCAGGGAACTGAAACATCTTAGTACCTGCAGGAAAAGAAAATAATAATGATTCCCCCAGTAGTGGCGAGCGAACGGGGAATAGCCCAAACCGGTTATGTTACGGCATAACCGGGGTAGTAGGACTACGGCATTGCATGAAAACAGCAGAGAAGAACTTTCTGGAAAGAAAGACCATAGAGCATGACAGTTGCGTATTCGAATGTTGTCGAAGCATAGTAGTATCCTGAGTAGCGCGGAGCACGAGGAATTCTGCGTGAATCAGCCGGGACCATCCGGTAAGGCTAAATACTCCCGAGAGACCGATAGTGAACCAGTACCGTGAGGGAAAGGTGAAAAGCACTTCGAACAGAAGAGTGAAATAGTTCCTGAAACCGTGCGCCTACAAGCGGTCGGAGCAGCGTAAGCTGTGACGGCGTGCCTTTTGCATAATGAACCTACGAGTTACCGTTGCCGGCAAGGTTAAGGGTCATGAGGCCTGTAGCCGAAGCGAAAGCGAGTCTGAACAGGGCGTATAGTCGGTAGTGGTAGACGCGAAACCAAGTGATCTACCCTTGAGCAGGTTGAAGTCCGGGTAACACCGGATGGAGGACCGAACCAATAAGCGTTGAAAAGCTTCTGGATGACTTGAGGGTAGGGGTGAAAGGCTAATCAAACTTGGAGATAGCTCGTACTCCCCGAAATGCATTTAGGTGCAGCCTTGACCATTACTAATGTGAGGTAGAGCGACTGATAAGATGCGAGGGCTTCACCGCCTATCAAGTCTTGATAAACTCCGAATGCGCATTAGTTTGAGGTCAGGAGTGAGGGCATGGGTGCTAAGGTCCGTGCCCGAGAGGAGAAGAATCCGGACCACCTGCTAAGGTCCCGAAATAACAGCTAAGTTAAACTAACGAAGTCAGATTGCTAAGACAGCTAGGATGTTGGCTTGGAAGCAGCCATTCATTTAAAGAGTGCGTAACAGCTCACTAGTCGAGGAGTTTGGCGTGGATAATAATCGGGTATCAAGCTGTTTACCGAAGCAGTGGGATCATATAATGATCGGTAGGGGAGCATTCCACTCTGCGTCGAAGGTGGGGCGTGAGCCCTGCTGGAGCGTGTGGAAAAGCAAATGTAGGTATAAGTAACGATAAAGGGGGTGAGAAACCCCCTCGCCGCAAGACTCAGGTTTCCTGATCAACGCTAATCGGATCAGGGTCAGTCGGGTCCTAAGGCTCAGCCGAACGGCGAGGCCGATGGCAGAACCGGTTAATATTCCGGTACTACCCTTT
>NZ_KB905482.1 GCF_000382445.1 Phocaeicola massiliensis B84634 = Timone 84634 = DSM 17679 = JCM 13223
AGTCTAAACAAAGGTAGACTAGGTTGAACCTGACAGTCCTATAGCTCAGTTGGTTAGAGCGCTACACTGATAATGTAGAGGTCGGCAGTTCAACTCTGCCTGGGACTACGAACTCAGTAAGTTCGGGGGATTAGCTCAGCTGGCTAGAGCATCTGCCTTGCACGCAGAGGGTCAACGGTTCGAATCCGTTATTCTCCACTCTCTCTGAAAAGAGAAACGATCTATGACATATTGTACAAGCAAAACAGTAATTTTAGTAGTAAAAAGCTAAAAGTATATATCATCCCGCACTGGCAATAGTGTGCGATAATAAAGAAAGTAAGCAAGGGCGCATGGCGGATGCCTTGGCTCTCGGAGGCGATGAAGGACGTGATAAGCTGCGATAAGCTTCGGGGAGGTGCAAATAACCTTTGATCCGGAGATTTCCGAATGGGACAACCCAATATCTTGAAGAGATATTATCCAACTCGGTTGGAGGCTAACGCAGGGAACTGAAACATCTTAGTACCTGCAGGAAAAGAAAATAATAATGATTCCCCCAGTAGTGGCGAGCGAACGGGGAATAGCCCAAACCGGTTATGTTACGGCATGACCGGGGTAGTAGGACTACGGCATTGCATGAAAACAGCAGAGAAGAACTTTCTGGAAAGAAAGACCATAGAGCATGACAGTTGCGTATTCGAATGTTGTCGAAGCATAGTAGTATCCTGAGTAGCGCGGAGCACGAGGAATTCTGCGTGAATCAGCCGGGACCATCCGGTAAGGCTAAATACTCCCGAGAGACCGATAGTGAACCAGTACCGTGAGGGAAAGGTGAAAAGCACTTCGAACAGAAGAGTGAAATAGTTCCTGAAACCGTGCGCCTACAAGCGGTCGGAGCAGCGTAAGCTGTGACGGCGTGCCTTTTGCATAATGAACCTACGAGTTACCGTTGCCGGCAAGGTTAAGGGTCATGAGGCCTGTAGCCGAAGCGAAAGCGAGTCTGAACAGGGCGTATAGTCGGTAGTGGTAGACGCGAAACCAAGTGATCTACCCTTGAGCAGGTTGAAGTCCGGGTAACACCGGATGGAGGACCGAACCAATAAGCGTTGAAAAGCTTCTGGATGACTTGAGGGTAGGGGTGAAAGGCTAATCAAACTTGGAGATAGCTCGTACTCCCCGAAATGCATTTAGGTGCAGCCTTGACCATTACTAATGTGAGGTAGAGCGACTGATAAGATGCGAGGGCTTCACCGCCTATCAAGTCTTGATAAACTCCGAATGCGCATTAGTTTGAGGTCAGGAGTGAGGGCATGGGTGCTAAGGTCCGTGCCCGAGAGGAGAAGAATCCGGACCACCTGCTAAGGTCCCGAAATAACAGCTAAGTTAAACTAACGAAGTCAGATTGCTAAGACAGCTAGGATGTTGGCTTGGAAGCAGCCATTCATTTAAAGAGTGCGTAACAGCTCACTAGTCGAGGAGTTTGGCGTGGATAATAATCGGGTATCAAGCTGTTTACCGAAGCAGTGGGATCATATAATGATCGGTAGGGGAGCATTCCACTCTGCGTCGAAGGTGGGGCGTGAGCCCTGCTGGAGCGTGTGGAAAAGCAAATGTAGGTATAAGTAACGATAAAGGGGGTGAGAAACCCCCTCGCCGCAAGACTCAGGTTTCCTGATCAACGCTAATCGGATCAGGGTCAGTCGGGTCCTAAGGCTCAGCCGAACGGCGAGGCCGATGGCAGAACCGGTTAATATTCCGGTACTACCCTTT
>NZ_KB905483.1 GCF_000382445.1 Phocaeicola massiliensis B84634 = Timone 84634 = DSM 17679 = JCM 13223
AAATAGGCTTACCAATCTGTCATTCTGTACTGAAATGGAAATAATAGTTCAATTTGAATATGTATTCCATTTCACTCAGAATGACAATATATCATTAATAAATATCAATATGAAAAAGTATTTATTCTTCCTCATAATTGCAATCGCTTTCTGCTCCTCTTGCCAGCACAAAGCAAACAATAAAGAAGCGGTAGCCAATGACACTATAGTGGAGGAGCCTGCCTTTCGGGTTATCAATTTCACAGAAGACCTGACCGATTGCGGAAAGCCGTTAGTGTTAAGTGACATCGTGGATAATGTGGAATACCTCAAACTAGAAACCACGGAAAAAGGATTTATTGCAGAGATAGCAGACATAAAAATGTCCGATAAATATGTTATCCTGACTAGTTTTATGGTAGACCACGCTTTGCTGTTCGACCGTGTTACAGGCAAGTTTATCAGGACAATAGGAAAAGTAGGACAAGGGCCTGGAGAACTGCTCTCGCCATGCTATGTAGGAATACAAAATGACAGTATAGTCTATATCTCGTCCACCTATACTTATGCACTTTTTGCACATAAGATTACAGGGGAATTTATCAAGAAGATTCCTTTAGAGCCTAATGTACAATATCCGACTATGAATTTTGTTGATGATTATATCATTCATTATCCCGGAAATGCGAATATTACCGGCTTATATGCCAATGTCTATGTGCAGGATTGGGATGGCAATGTCATACAGGAAAGCGTACACCAATTTCCCGGGAAGTTTACTGAAAACCTGTGGGTAAATCTTCCAATTGTATGGACCTATAAAGGTATACACAATGTATTTTCTTGTGCTACTGATACGGTATATGCTGTTACAAAAGATTCCATTTATCCGCGTTATTACATACCGGAAGGAAAATACAAAAGAGAAATTTGTGACCGTCACACCAAAGTTAACTGGGACTTCTTTACGGATGCCATACAGTTGGGAAGCATTGCCGAGACAAAAGATTTTTTGCTGTTTAGTTTCGATTTGCATCAAAAGTACTGGTTCTGCCGTTACAATAAGCACAACTCAGAAATCGATATTTGGAAACAAGACAGCACAGAACCCACAAAAGCATTTGCAAAGAAACCGGTGGGTATCACAAACGATATTGATGGTTATAACCTTTCTCTATCCGGATTCCGATATATTGACGACAGGCATTTTGTTCGTTTCATCACCCCGGATAACGCCGATGAGATTAAGAAGATAGTATCCGAATCCACTAACGTGAAGTTCCCCGAAAAGCGTCAGCAACTCTTGGAACTGATTGACTCGCTGGGGCCGGATGATAATCCGATTCTGGCTATTTATAAACTGAAAGATTAACATAAAAACAAATCAACCATGAAACAGCTAAAGAAAATCAAATTGAATGACTTGAATGAAAGCGAATTAAAAGAACGCGAAATGAATGCTCTTTATGCAGGTCGTGCATGCAGTTGCAGTTGCTCTGCACCCGGTGGTTCATCAATTTCCGATAATGGAAATGGTAACTATCGAATTGGTGAAAGTGGTGGTCACTCTATTTCTGGTACACCTGCTATATGCTTCACTAACGAGTTTGGAAACGGTATTCAAGGTGCTGTTGATAATTGGTAACACCTAAAAGTCAGTAAATAGGCTTACCAATCTGTCATTCTGTACTGAAATGGAAATAATAGTTCAATTTGAATATGTATTCCATTTCACTCAGAATGACAATATATCAT
>NZ_KB905484.1 GCF_000382445.1 Phocaeicola massiliensis B84634 = Timone 84634 = DSM 17679 = JCM 13223
ACGAGTTAGAACTCAAACAAATGAAGGGTCGTATTTCAACAGCGGCTCCACAAACACTGGCGTGCCTGCTTCAAAGCCTCCGACCTATCCTACACATCACGTGCCCAAATTCAATGATAAGCTATAGTAAAGGTTCACGGGGTCTTTTCGTCCCATCGCGGGTAATCGGCATCTTCACCGATACTACAATTTCACTGAGCTCACGGTTGAGACAGTGTCCAGATCATTACACCATTCGTGCAGGTCGGAACTTACCCGACAAGGAATTTCGCTACCTTAGGACCGTTATAGTTACGGCCGCCGTTTACTGGGGCTTCAATTCAATGCTTCTCTTGCGATGACATCTCCTCTTAACCTTCCAGCACCGGGCAGGTGTCAGGCTGTATACAGCGTCTTTCGACTTCGCACAGCCCTGTGTTTTTGTTAAACAGTTGCCTGGACCGATTCTCTGCGCCCTCCCGCTAACGGGTAGGGACCCTTTTTCCCGAAGTTACAGGGTTAATTTGCCTAGTTCCTTAACCGTGAATCACTCAAGCGCCTTAGTATATTCAACCCGACTACGTGTGTCCGTTTGCGGTACGGGTACCCTGAAGGTTATGTTTAGCGGATTTTCTTGGCAGTATGATTACATGCACTATTGGATTGTCCGGAAGGACGCTCCATACTGTCAGGTTCGAATCTTGTGGTGGATTTGCCTGCCACAATCAACTTCTACACCCTTTAACCAGCTATTCCGTCAGCTGGCGGCATTGTCACGACTGCGTCTCCACGTCACCCCAAAGGGTAGTACCGGAATATTAACCGGTTCTGCCATCGGCCTCGCCGTTCGGCTGAGCCTTAGGACCCGACTGACCCTGATCCGATTAGCGTTGATCAGGAAACCTGAGTCTTGCGGCGAGGGGGTTTCTCACCCCCTTTATCGTTACTTATACCTACATTTGCTTTTCCACACGCTCCAGCAGGGCTCACGCCCCACCTTCGACGCAGAGTGGAATGCTCCCCTACCGATCATTATATGATCCCACTGCTTCGGTAAACAGCTTGATACCCGATTATTATCCACGCCAAACTCCTCGACTAGTGAGCTGTTACGCACTCTTTAAATGAATGGCTGCTTCCAAGCCAACATCCTAGCTGTCTTAGCAATCTGACTTCGTTAGTTTAACTTAGCTGTTATTTCGGGACCTTAGCAGGTGGTCCGGATTCTTCTCCTCTCGGGCACGGACCTTAGCACCCATGCCCTCACTCCTGACCTCAAACTAATGCGCATTCGGAGTTTATCAAGACTTGATAGGCGGTGAAGCCCTCGCATCTTATCAGTCGCTCTACCTCACATTAGTAATGGTCAAGGCTGCACCTAAATGCATTTCGGGGAGTACGAGCTATCTCCAAGTTTGATTAGCCTTTCACCCCTACCCTCAAGTCATCCAGAAGCTTTTCAACGCTTATTGGTTCGGTCCTCCATCCGGTGTTACCCGGACTTCAACCTGCTCAAGGGTAGATCACTTGGTTTCGCGTCTACCACTACCGACTATACGCCCTGTTCAGACTCGCTTTCGCTTCGGCTACA
>NZ_KB905485.1 GCF_000382445.1 Phocaeicola massiliensis B84634 = Timone 84634 = DSM 17679 = JCM 13223
TGTAGCCGAAGCGAAAGCGAGTCTGAACAGGGCGTATAGTCGGTAGTGGTAGACGCGAAACCAAGTGATCTACCCTTGAGCAGGTTGAAGTCCGGGTAACACCGGATGGAGGACCGAACCAATAAGCGTTGAAAAGCTTCTGGATGACTTGAGGGTAGGGGTGAAAGGCTAATCAAACTTGGAGATAGCTCGTACTCCCCGAAATGCATTTAGGTGCAGCCTTGACCATTACTAATGTGAGGTAGAGCGACTGATAAGATGCGAGGGCTTCACCGCCTATCAAGTCTTGATAAACTCCGAATGCGCATTAGTTTGAGGTCAGGAGTGAGGGCATGGGTGCTAAGGTCCGTGCCCGAGAGGAGAAGAATCCGGACCACCTGCTAAGGTCCCGAAATAACAGCTAAGTTAAACTAACGAAGTCAGATTGCTAAGACAGCTAGGATGTTGGCTTGGAAGCAGCCATTCATTTAAAGAGTGCGTAACAGCTCACTAGTCGAGGAGTTTGGCGTGGATAATAATCGGGTATCAAGCTGTTTACCGAAGCAGTGGGATCATATAATGATCGGTAGGGGAGCATTCCACTCTGCGTCGAAGGTGGGGCGTGAGCCCTGCTGGAGCGTGTGGAAAAGCAAATGTAGGTATAAGTAACGATAAAGGGGGTGAGAAACCCCCTCGCCGCAAGACTCAGGTTTCCTGATCAACGCTAATCGGATCAGGGTCAGTCGGGTCCTAAGGCTCAGCCGAACGGCGAGGCCGATGGCAGAACCGGTTAATATTCCGGTACTACCCTTTAGGGTGACGTGGAGACGCAGTCGTGACAATGCCGCCAGCTGACGGAATAGCTGGTTAAAGGGTGTAGAAGTTGATTGTGGCAGGCAAATCCACCACAAGATTCGAACCTGACAGTATGGAGCGTCCTTCCGGACAATCCAACAGTGCATGTAATCATACTGCCAAGAAAATCCGCTAAACATAACCTTCAGGGTACCCGTACCGCAAACGGACACACGTAGTCGGGTTGAATATACTAAGGCGCTTGAGTGATTCACGGTTAAGGAACTAGGCAAATTAACCCTGTAACTTCGGGAAAAAGGGTCCCTACCCGTTAGCGGGAGGGCGCAGAGAATCGGTCCAGGCAACTGTTTAACAAAAACACAGGGCTGTGCGAAGTCGAAAGACGCTGTATACAGCCTGACACCTGCCCGGTGCTGGAAGGTTAAGAGGAGATGTCATCGCAAGAGAAGCATTGAATTGAAGCCCCAGTAAACGGCGGCCGTAACTATAACGGTCCTAAGGTAGCGAAATTCCTTGTCGGGTAAGTTCCGACCTGCACGAATGGTGTAATGATCTGGACACTGTCTCAACCGTGAGCTCAGTGAAATTGTAGTATCGGTGAAGATGCCGATTACCCGCGATGGGACGAAAAGACCCCGTGAACCTTTACTATAGCTTATCATTGAATTTGGGCACGTGATGTGTAGGATAGGTCGGAGGCTTTGAAGCAGGCACGCCAGTGTTTGTGGAGCCGCTGTTGAAATACGACCCTTCATTTGTTTGAGTTCTAACTCGT
>NZ_KB905486.1 GCF_000382445.1 Phocaeicola massiliensis B84634 = Timone 84634 = DSM 17679 = JCM 13223
ATGATATATTGTCATTCTGAGTGAAATGGAATACATATTCAAATTGAACTATTATTTCCATTTCAGTACAGAATGACAGATTGGTAAGCCTATTTACTGACTTTTAGGTGTTACCAATTATCAACAGCACCTTGAATACCGTTTCCAAACTCGTTAGTGAAGCATATAGCAGGTGTACCAGAAATAGAGTGACCACCACTTTCACCAATTCGATAGTTACCATTTCCATTATCGGAAATTGATGAACCACCGGGTGCAGAGCAACTGCAACTGCATGCACGACCTGCATAAAGAGCATTCATTTCGCGTTCTTTTAATTCGCTTTCATTCAAGTCATTCAATTTGATTTTCTTTAGCTGTTTCATGGTTGATTTGTTTTTATGTTAATCTTTCAGTTTATAAATAGCCAGAATCGGATTATCATCCGGCCCCAGCGAGTCAATCAGTTCCAAGAGTTGCTGACGCTTTTCGGGGAACTTCACGTTAGTGGATTCGGATACTATCTTCTTAATCTCATCGGCGTTATCCGGGGTGATGAAACGAACAAAATGCCTGTCGTCAATATATCGGAATCCGGATAGAGAAAGGTTATAACCATCAATATCGTTTGTGATACCCACCGGTTTCTTTGCAAATGCTTTTGTGGGTTCTGTGCTGTCTTGTTTCCAAATATCGATTTCTGAGTTGTGCTTATTGTAACGGCAGAACCAGTACTTTTGATGCAAATCGAAACTAAACAGCAAAAAATCTTTTGTCTCGGCAATGCTTCCCAACTGTATGGCATCCGTAAAGAAGTCCCAGTTAACTTTGGTGTGACGGTCACAAATTTCTCTTTTGTATTTTCCTTCCGGTATGTAATAACGCGGATAAATGGAATCTTTTGTAACAGCATATACCGTATCAGTAGCACAAGAAAATACATTGTGTATACCTTTATAGGTCCATACAATTGGAAGATTTACCCACAGGTTTTCAGTAAACTTCCCGGGAAATTGGTGTACGCTTTCCTGTATGACATTGCCATCCCAATCCTGCACATAGACATTGGCATATAAGCCGGTAATATTCGCATTTCCGGGATAATGAATGATATAATCATCAACAAAATTCATAGTCGGATATTGTACATTAGGCTCTAAAGGAATCTTCTTGATAAATTCCCCTGTAATCTTATGTGCAAAAAGTGCATAAGTATAGGTGGACGAGATATAGACTATACTGTCATTTTGTATTCCTACATAGCATGGCGAGAGCAGTTCTCCAGGCCCTTGTCCTACTTTTCCTATTGTCCTGATAAACTTGCCTGTAACACGGTCGAACAGCAAAGCGTGGTCTACCATAAAACTAGTCAGGATAACATATTTATCGGACATTTTTATGTCTGCTATCTCTGCAATAAATCCTTTTTCCGTGGTTTCTAGTTT